>NZ_CM134196.1:47500-2447500 GCF_054111205.1 Wenyingzhuangia sp. IMCC45467 | reverse complement strand
ATAATTGTAAATACCTGGAACTTGGATAGATTTTGTTGTTGATATAGACAATTTTGCCTGATTTCTATTTCTACTGATATACAACCAAATTCCTAAAAAAGGAATGATAATCAGTAACCATAAAAATTCAGGTTGTGTGAATTCAAAATTATTGTTGCTCATCATCTTTTACTTCTTTCTTTTTAGATTCAACAATTTTATGAATGGTTTCTATAATTCTAATTGCATTAGATTGATGACCTTTAATTTCTATTTCTACAGGCTTTTGTTTGGCAAACTTTACAAAATCTGCTTGAGATAATAAATCTCTTAATGTTTCTAAAATCTCTTTGTCTAATCCTAGTTTTTGTTGTTTGTTTTCAGTTTTTAACAAACTCATCATTTCATCAGTAGTAGTTTCTAATGCTTGAATAAACAATTCATTTCCAATATATTTTCTAACAATATCGGTTAATTCAGAATAATATTCTTTTACTTGATTATTTTGCCAAAGTTGTTTTTGTTCTAAACTTTTTAATTCTCTAGTCGCCTCTATATAAGGAGGAATCATAATTTTCTTTTCCTTTTTAGGTTCTTTTTTATTGCGAAACAAAAAGTACAAACCAATCATAAAGGCAATTACCGCCAAGCCAACATAAATGTAATTTTTGTTTCTATACCACCATTCTGCAAATGTATATTCTTCTTCTTCTAAATCTTTAACCGTGTAATGTTTTGCTAATTTTACTGTATCTACAGAAATAGTTGCCACGTTAACCAATAAAGAATCGGTAAAATATGCTTTGGTATCTACAAAAACTTGTTGCTTTTTAATGTAAAAAGATCCTTTATCAAAACCCGTAATTAAATACTTTTTTTGTAGTTGATTCTGAAGTGTATCTACTGGAAATTCATCTGCAACTACTAAACTATCTAGATTTTCTATTTTTGGAAAAATAACCTTTTTAGTATTTGGAGCTGTAATTGTATAAGTAATTTGCTCTCCAATTTTAATATTTGTGGTATCTATTTTTACACTTATAGATGGATTATTTTGTGCCATTACGGCCAAACCCATCCATAAAAAAAGACTTGTAATGATATATTTCATTTTACCCTCTCTGTTTAAAATACGTCAATAATTTTTTTACGTAATTTTCTTCTACACGACTACTTAACACTCCAGCTCCACTCTTTTTAAAAGAAGTTTCAAAATTGTGTTTCCAATGTAAAAATTGTTGCTGATATTGGTTTCTTACTTTTTTTGATGATGTGTTTACCAAAGTAGTTTTTCCTGTTTCCGCATCTACCATAGGTACCAATCCTATTTTTGGTAAAGCTTCATCAAACTGATCGTAAATTCTAATTCCGGTAACATCGTGTTTATTAGCTACAATTTTTAAGGTTTGTTCGTATCCATCATCCATAAAATCTGACAGTATAAAAACAATGGCTTTTTTCTTTAATACATTAGACATGTATTTTAATGCCGTGTTGATGTTTGTTTTATTGCTTTTAGGCTCAAACTCTATCATTTCTCTAATGATACGTAACACGTGACTTTTTCCCTTTTTTGGAGGAATGTACAATTCAACCTCATCAGAGAACAACAACAAACCTACTTTATCGTTATTTTGAATGGCCGAAAAAGCCATAGTAGCAGCAATTTCAGTAAGTGTTTCTCTTTTAAATTGCTCTTTGGTTCCAAAGTTTCCAGAACCACTAATATCAACCATTAACATCATGGTTAGCTCTCGTTCCTCTTCAAAAACTTTTACATAAGGCTCATTATAACGTGCTGTTACATTCCAATCTATGCTACGGATATCATCACCAAATTGATATTGTTTTACCTCACTAAAAGTCATACCACGTCCTTTAAAAGAACTGTGATATTCTCCTGAAAAAATATGATCGGACAAACGACGTGTCTTGATTTCTATTTTTCTTACTTTTTTTAAGATTTCTTTGGTATCCATATATTTTTAGTACTGAGTACTGAGTAACGAATATTGAGTACCTTACTTTGTACTTAATACTATATACTCTGTACTAGATTTAAGGTACTTCTACTACGTTTACTATTTGGTTTACAATGTCTTCTGCAGTTACATTTTCTGCTTCTGCTTCGTACGTAATTCCAATACGGTGACGTAAAATATCTAACACAACTGCTCTTACATCTTCTGGAATTACATATCCTCTACGTTTGATAAAAGCATGACATTTAGCGGCTTTGGCTAAAGAAATACTACCACGAGGAGAGGCTCCAAAAGAAATTAATCCTTTTAAGTTTTCTAATCCGTATTTTTCTGGGTAACGAGTAGCAAAAATTAAATCAAGAATGTATTTCTCAATTTTTTCATCCATATAAACTTCGTTTACCACTTTACGAGCATTGATAATTTGCTCTAGAGAAACTACTGGATTTACTTTTTCATATGCCCCCGATAAGTTTGCTCTCATAATGATTTGCTCCTCTTCTAACTTAGGATAATCAATCACTACTTTAAGCATAAAACGGTCTACCTGTGCTTCTGGTAAGGTATAAGTTCCTTCTTGATCAACTGGGTTTTGCGTGGCCATTACCAAAAAAGGTTCATCTAACTTAAAAGTTTCATCACCAATAGTAATTTGACGTTCTTGCATGGCTTCTAACAATGCTGATTGCACTTTTGCTGGAGCACGGTTAATTTCATCTGCCAATACAAAATTTGCAAAAATTGGTCCTTTCTTAATAGAAAAGTCGTTTTCTTTCATATTGTATATCATGGTTCCAACCACATCAGCAGGTAATAAGTCTGGTGTAAACTGAATTCTACTAAACGCACCATCAACCGCTTTTGCAAGTGTGTTAATGGCTAATGTTTTTGCCAAACCAGGAACTCCTTCTAATAAAATATGTCCGTTCCCTAGCAAACCAATCAACAACCGGTCAACCATGTGTTTTTGACCTACAATAACTTTGTTCATTTCCATGGACAATAAATCCACAAATGCACTTTCTTTTTCAATTTTTTCGCTGATAGCTCTTACGTCTACTTCCATTGTTTTATAAGGTTTTATTCTTAATACAGGGTGTTTGTAATCAATTTGTGTACCAAAATACAATATTGTTTGGAATATGAAAAAATGACTGTATATAAAACAAAAAAGAGTTCATATTTTTTTTGAACTCTTTAAAATGTTTAATCTCAATTTTATATTATTCTTTATACTCCTTAATTTCAAGTTCACCATTTACCAATTCTCCATATGTATTGTATATAATCCAATCTCCGGTGTTTACATATTTAGAATTTTGTGATAAATTAAAAACCATAGGTAAGTGACGGTGACCAAACACAAAATAATCATAGTGTTTTTGCTCCAAAACTTCTTTACAATAAAGGATTAAAAACTCTTTTTCTTCTCCTAAAAAGTGAACATCTTCTGCTCCAGAAACCGATTTATTTTCTCTAGATAAATACATTCCAAAAGACATTCCAATATCTGGATGTAGCCACTTAAAAAGCCATTTACATACTGGATTTGTAAATATTTTTTTGATGAATTTATAACCATTATCACCTGGTCCTAAACCATCTCCATGCCCCATTAAAAATGTTTTTCCTTGTAAGGTAAATTCTTTAGGCTCATGATACACAGAAATATTTAATTCTTTTTCAAAATAATCACTCATCCATAAATCATGATTTCCTACAAAAAAATGAATATCTACTCCTGCTTCTTTTAATTCTGCTAATTTTCCTAAAACTCTAACAAATCCTTTTGGGACTACATATTTATATTCAAACCAAAAATCGAACAAATCACCTAATAAAAATAAGGTCTCAGCATCATTCTTAATAGCATCTAGCCAAGAAACAAATACTTTTTCTCTTGGTAAACTTTTTTCTGAACTTACGGCTCCAAAATGTTGATCTGAAGCAAAATATATTTTTTTAGTACTCAAAACTATTGGTTTTCTACTAAGGATTTAACTTTTAAAATATAAGGATCTCTTTTTTGTACCAACTGATAATATACATCATCTGTTAACAAACTACTTGCAAAATTTTCTTTTAACAAATCATCTAACAACTCCTGATTACTAAATTGATTGGTACCGATGTATTTAAAAAACTCTTGTTTAATTTCATTGGTAATTTCAAAATCACTTACAAAATTTTGTGCAGTGTACTTTTGTAAATCTTCTCTGTGCTGATCTACATAAGTATACACAAAATTGTTAATCATATTTATTTCAAAAAATTTAACTCCATTTACTGTGTCTAAAGGAATAAAAATATCGGGTGTAATTCCACCACCACCATAGACTACTTTTCCTTTAGGAGTGGTATACTTAAGTGAATCTATTACTTTTATACTATCTTTATGAAACAACTCTCCACTTTTGTAACGATTCATAATTTCGTTGTCGTAACCATCAGTATTACCATAAGGTTTTTGAATAGAACGACCAGTAGGAGTGTAGTACCTAGCAATGGTCAACCTCATAGCGGAACCATCGTTAAAATCTAATTCTTGCTGTACCAATCCTTTTCCAAAAGTTCTACGACCTATAATAGTTCCTCTGTCATTATCTTGTAAAGCTCCTGAAACTATTTCACTTGCCGATGCAGAATTTTCATCAACCAACACATAAATATGTCCGTTTTCAAAAGAACCTTTGCTGGTAGCAACTTCGTTTTTCTGACGTCCTTTTTTGTTTTTTGTGTAAACAATTAGTTTTCCATCGGCTAAAAATTCATCCGAAATTTGATCGGCAATATGCATAAATCCTCCTGGGTTTCCTCTTAAATCTAAGACCAAATCTTTAATTCCTTGTTCTTGTAATTTGTCTAAAGCAGTTTTAAACTCATCATAAGAAGTCATGGCAAAACGAATAAGTTTGATGTAGCCCAAACTATCGTTAATTTTATAAGATACAGGTACACTTTTTATGGCAACTTTACCTCTGGTAATATTAAAATCAATTGTTTTTTGACTTCCAGGACGATAAACTTTTACTTTTACTTGGCTGTTTTCTTCTCCTTTTAATTTAGCTACTACATCTAAACTAGAAATTCCTTTATTGAACAAAGTATCTTTATCGGCCATTAAAATTCTATCTCCAGCTCTTAAACCAGCTTTTAAACTTGGTCCGTCTGGAATAACTTTTACCACTACAATGGTATCTTTTTTTACATCAAACTGAACTCCAATTCCTACAAAATTACCATCCATGGTTTCTTTGGTATATGCTTGTATTTCTCTAGGAATGTAAGTAGAGTGGGGGTCTAATCTGTCTAAAATATCAGAAATTACTTCATCAGTAATTTTTTCAGCATCAATATCATCAACATATTCACTTTCAATAAATTTTAAAACTGTGTTTAATTTACTGTTTGATGTGTTAGAACTTACTGGATAAAAAGTACCTGTATTTTTAACGTTAAAAAAACTACCTATAATAATTCCTAAGGCAATAGAAATTCCTATAAATAATGGAAGATTGTTATTTTGTTTCATCAATATCTAATTTCAATAATTCAACACCTGCTTTTCTTAAAAAATCTATTCCAGTAGTGTCTTTATATTCCTTTGCATAAACTACTCTTTTAATTCCAGATTGATGTATTAATTTACTACAATCTTTACAGGGAGATAACGTAATATATAGAGTAGCATTTTTAGTAGATTGTGTAGAAGAAGCAACTTTTAAAATAGCGTTGGCTTCGGCATGTAAAACTGTCCATAGAGTATCGTAATTATCATCTTCGCAACAATTTTCAAAACCTGTTGGAGTACCATTATATCCATCAGAAATAATCATACGGTCTTTTACAATTAATGCTCCTACTTGCTTTCTTTTACAATGAGATAATTTAGCCCATTCATAAGCCATTCTTAAATATGCAGTATCGTATTTTAATTGTTTTTCATCTATCATAGAAATCATATTGACCTATTTTTTGTAACCTTTTGGACAAAAGTAGTATCTTATTACTACATCTTAACAAAAATTTAGATATAAATAGATAATATTGCAATAGCAATTAATTTTTACTACATGAAATATTTCTTATCCCTTTTGTCTATTACTTTTTTATTTTCTTGCAACAACCAACCCAAAAATAAAAAAGAAGAAATAAAAACTTCTGAATCTATAGAGCAAATAAAAGAAATTGCCAATACCGAATTAAAAACAAAAAATGATACTTCTGATATGGTTTATTTTAAAGGGGGAAATATTACCATAGGTGCTAATAATAGAACTCCTATAGAAGCTCCGTCTTTTGATAAAGAAATTGCTCCATTTTATTTAGATACTTATTTAGTAACTGTTGCTGATTTTAGAGCCTTTGTAAAAGCAACAAATTATGTTACTGAAGCTGAAAATTATGGAGATTCTGGAGTTTATGATTTTAAAGAATTTAAATGGAATTTATTACCTGGAACCACATGGGAATATCCTCTAGGACCTAATGGAGAAAAAGCTATTGACAATCATCCTGTAACGCAAGTAAGTTGGAACGATGCTACTGCTTATGCCAGTTGGGCTGGTAAAAGATTACCCACAGAATACGAGTGGGAATATGCTGCTAAAAACGGAGAAAATATTAAATACCCATGGGGAAATACTACCACTGTTAACGGTAAATACATGACCAATGTTTGGAATGGTAAAACCATACAAGATCAAAAAGTACTTGATGGATATTTTTACACTTCTCCTGTTGGAAGTTTTCCTAAAAGTAAAAGTGGACTTTATGATATGGTAGGAAATGTTTGGCAATGGACAACTACAACTTTTACTCCTTATAGTAATGAAATTCCATACAATAAAAGTGAGCAAACGAAAGTTACTAGAGGGGGTTCTTTTATGTATGATGAAGCTTTAGAATTAAGTTACACTACTACTTTTAGAGGTCAAAACACTGTAGATTCTTCTATATTCAATATGGGATTTAGATGTGCAAAATCTGCAGAATAATAAAATAATTGTAAAGTTTCAGGTTCAACTGTTTAAAGACCAAGAACTAAAACTATTAAAAAAAATCATCAAAAAACTTGAAGCATTTATTTTTACTTTTAACATTTACAATTATCCTTGTTTCTTGTAAACAAAAGGAGGAAAGTTCTTATCAAAAAATAGATTCTAATGCTATTTTTACCAATACAGATAGTATTCCTAATAAACATTATGTAGGAAGTCAAAAATGTAAAGAATGTCATCCTAATCAATTTAAATATTGGGAAGGATCTGATCATGACAAGTCTATGCAAAAAGCCAATAGACAAAGTATTGTTGCACCTTTTAATGGAGAAGTATATAAAAGTCAAGGTGTTACTTCTACCTTTTTTCAAAAAGAGGGAAAATTTTATGTAAACACCGAAGGACGTGATGGAAACAATCATGATTTTGAAATTATTTACACCTTTGGACTAACACCTCTTCAACAATATATTGTTTTATTTCCCGATGGACATTATCAATGTTTAAGAACTGCTTTTGATGTACAAAAAAATAAATGGTTTGATTTGTATCCAGACTTTAAAGTAGTCCATAAAGAATGGTTGCATTGGAGTAGAGGAGGACTAAATTGGAATACCATGTGTGCCGATTGCCACAGCACCAATGTAAAGAAAAATTACAATGAAAAAGACCATAGCTACAATACCAATTATGCCATTATTAATGTAAGTTGTGAGGCTTGTCATGGACCAGGAAAAGACCATGTAGAACACGCTCTTAAAAACGGAAACAATTACAAAAACGATGGTACTATGCAAATGGTTGGTTTAGACTCTAAAGAATTGGTAGATGCTTGTGCACGTTGCCATGCCAGAAGAGAAAACATTACTTTACACCACACACCACAAGGAACATTTTTAGATCATTATTTTCCTCAATTAATTACCGAGCCTATTTATCATGCCGATGGTCAAATTTTAGATGAAGATTATGTGTATGGTTCTTTTGTACAAAGTAAAATGTATCACAATGGTGTTAGTTGTAAAGATTGTCATAACCCACATTCTACCAAACGTAAATTTGATGATAACAGATTGTGTATGCAATGCCATGATGGAACTACTTTTAATGTAGAAAGTCATCACAAACACAAAATGGGAACCGAAGAAGCTATGTGTATTAACTGCCATATGCCTGGAAAATATTATATGGGTAATGATTTTAGAAGAGATCATAGTTTTAGAATTCCTAGACCGGATTTAAGTTTAAAGTATAGAACTCCAAATGCATGTGCAGGATGTCATAAAGATAAAGATGATCAGTGGGCCTATGATAATTTTGTAAAATTATATGGAGAACCTAAAAAGAATCATTTTTCTGATAAACTAGCACCAGGAATTAAAGGTGAAGTAGGGGGAAGAGATAGTTTGATGATTTTAGCTCACGATACTATTTATCCTAACATAGCTAGAGCTTCGGCAGTATCAAACCTTAGAAATTATGGAGGACAAATAAATGTATCTGAAGTATTAAAATTTTTAAAAGATGATTCTCCTATAGTAAAAGCTGCCACTGTAGATTTATTAGCTGATTTAAACTTAGGTACAGAGCATTACAGAGCTGTATTACCTTTATTAAAAGATGCTAAAAGATCTGTTAGAGTAAAATCTTTTTTTACTTTAAGTAGTGTTCCTTATTCTAAAATTCCAGAAGAGTATAAAGATTTTTACAACAAAGTAAAGATTGAATTTGCCAATTATTTAAAAGCTACAGGAGAGTTTTCTGGTGGTAGAATGAAACGTGCTCAATATTATTTAAACAAAGGAAAAACAGAAAATGCAATTCATACTTTAGAAGATGCTTTAAAATTAGATCCTATTAATAATATTGTACGAACTACTTTGGCTAATTTATATTATCAAGTAAAGGATTATAAAAAGTCTGAAGAAGCTTATAAAACCATTTTAAAACAAGAACCTGGTTATGGTTTAACCAATTATAATTACGGTTTGTT
This sequence comes from Wenyingzhuangia sp. IMCC45467, assembly GCF_054111205.1. The sequence continues at coordinate 2,438,546 of NZ_CM134196.1, read as the reverse complement.
GTTAAATGAATTAGGACGACCTAAAGAAGCTATTATTCAATTAGAGCAAGGACTTAAATTTATGCCTGAAAATGATAGAATTGCTTATAATTTATCATTGTTATATTATAAAAATAAGCAAACTAAAAAAGCAATTACAGTGTTAGACACACAATTAAAAAGAAGTGAAAACAATGCTGATTTAATTTATTTAATGGCTTATATACACAATGAAACCAATCAAAAAGTAAAGGCTAAAAAATATGCTAAACAGCTTTTAGACCTAGCACCAAATAATCAGCAATATCAAAACTTTTACAATATTTTAAATCAATAAGAATGTTACTTGAATTGTTATTTACTTTTTTGGTTTTAGGAATTGTTTTTTGTTCTACAAAAGCCTTTGTTTGGTTTGCCAGAAAAAGAATGAATGCCATAAATTACATGAACAAAAACCAACACAATCCTTGGTTTAGGATTTTGAAAAAACATAAGTTTTAAACAAAAAAAGCCTCTGAAAATTTAGAGGCTTTTTTATGTATATAATATATTCTTACAATTCTGCATTGGTTCTAACCCTACGTTTACTAACGCTAAAACGTCTTACAATTAAACGAGAACCTTTGTTATAGTTGGTGTAATTAAATATCCAACTTAATAAAATCACCAATCGGTTTTTAAAACCTACTAAAGAAATTAAGTGAATAAACATCCATATAAGCCAAGCAAAAAAACCTCCAAACTTTAAGTTTCTTAAATCTACCACAGCTTTGTTTCTACCAATAGTAGCCATAGAACCTTTATCATTATATATAAATGGTTTTAATTTAGCATCTCCTTTTAATATTTTAGGAAAATTCTTAGCCAAATTATTTGCTTGCTGTATGGCTGGTTGTGCTACTTGCGGATGTCCTCTTGGATAATCATCAGAAATCATTAGTGCAACATCACCTAAAGCAAAAACATCTTTAAATCCTTTTATTTGATTAAATTCATTTACAAAATATCTTCTACTTCTTGGTTCAGAACATTCATCTGCAAAACCATTAATTCTATTTGCTATAACTCCTGCAGACCAAATTAAAGTACGTGTAGGAAATTCTTTTCCATCTTTGGTTTTTGCTAATTTTCCATCGTATGCTGTTACAATAGTATTGGTGTGAATTTTTACTCCTAATTCTTCTAAAAATTGTGTAGATTTTTTTGAAGCATTATCACTCATAGGAGGTAACACTTTTGGAGCTCCCTCTAAAATATTAATTTGCATTAAACTAGCATCTAAATCTGGATAATCTAAAGGAAGTACGCTCTTTTTAAATTCTGCAATAGCTCCTGCTAATTCTACCCCTGTAGGCCCCGCCCCAACAATAACAAAATTTAATAAAAACTTTATAGTTTCTTCATTAGTTTCTACACTAGCTCTTTCAAAATTTTGTAAAATTAAACTACGTAAATTCAATGCCTGAGGAATAGTTTTCATAGGCATTGCGTGTTTTTTTATTTCTTTATTACCAAAATAATTGGTTTTAGTACCTGTGTTAATGATTAAATAATCATAAGACAAGTCTCCAATATCTGATTTTATAATTTTATTTTGAGGATCAACTTCTTTAACATCAGCCATTCTAAAATAAAAATTCTGTTGCTTTTTTATAAACATCCTTAATGGATATGCAATAGAATCAGATTCTAATCCACTGGTAGATATTTGATATAATAATGGTTGAAAGGCATGATAATTATGCTTGTTAACCATAACCAATTGAATAGGTAATTTTCTTAATTTTTTTACCAAGTTTAAACCAGCAAAACCACCACCAATTACTACAACTCTAGGTAAATCAACTTTAGGGATATTCATTTTTTTTATTTAAATAAGAGAATTTATTTTAAGGACAAAATAAAAAAACTGTATTGAGGTTTCAATACAGCTTTTATCACTTTAATACCTGTTTTATAAACAAGGTATTTTATCAATTCTATTTTGATGACGACCACCTTCAAACTCAGTATTTAAAAAAGTTTCAACCATTTCTAATACTTGAGGAATAGCAGTAAAACGAGCAGGAATACACAAAATATTTGCATTGTTATGTTGTCTTACTAACAACACAATTTCTTTAGACCAACACAAACCAGCTCTAACATTTTTATATTTATTAGCAGTCATAGCAACACCATTTGCAGATCCACAAATTAAAATTCCAAAATCTACAGCATTGGTATCTACAGCATTAGAAACTTTATGCGCATGATCTGGATAATCAACACTATCAAAAGTATCAGTTCCGTAGTTTACTACTTCAATTCCTTTTGCTTCTAATAATTTTACAATGGCTTGTTTGTAATCTGGACCAGCGTGATCGTTTCCGATAGCTATTTTCATAATGGTTGTTTTATATTTTTTGCAAATTTACAAAAACCTATAATTAGAGGACTAACTTTCAATATATAAAGTGTAAAAAATAAATATCTACAAATGTTGATAATAAGTGTTTATATATAATGATATCAAATTTTACCATAATACCTATCTTAAAACAACAATCTTTAATTTTACAAAAAGAAAAAATATCATGTATTTTATAATAAATGGAATGATTTGTACATCATCATTTTTAGCTAAAAGTTAAAGCATTGAAAATCAAAATATTGATACTTCATACTTTATTATATTTATAATAAAATTGATATATTTTTATATTATTCACAATACAAAACGTTATTAACATAATAAATAATAACTATTTATAAAAACCTTATAAATCAAGCAATTATAAAAAACATCAAAATGTTAATAACATGTGGTTAAAAAAAGCAAAGTAAATTTTGATTTTAAGCTTTAAAAAACAATACAAGAGAGGTGTAATACAAAGCAAATTTATTTACTAAAAAGTTATAAACGGTTATTAACAATTTATTCACCACTTATTAAAAATTTATAAAACAGTTTTTATTCTCTATCTACTCAAAAAAATGGATATTAACAACTGTGAATAACTACTACTAATTCCTTATTTATAAACTCCTTATAACTTTAATAACTTGTTAATAAAGTTAAATTAATGTGAACTCAAAATTAAATTAAATCTATTTATTGTATAAATCAACAGCTAATAATACCCTATCATTTGTTTTATAAATTTTAAAAAAGAAAAAATTAGATATTATATAAGTGTTGATAAGCTTTACAGAAATTTTAAAAAGCAAGAACAACACTTCTTGTTATTTGCTGTACCTTTAACCTAGAAAATAAAACTATATGCCAAGAAGTAATAAAAAAGGTATTTTTAAGAAAAAAGGAGGAGTGGTTAAAGATCTTACACGTAAGGTTTTTAAAGTGTTGAATGAAAATAGTGGAAACCCTTTAAACTATAAACAAATTGCTGCTAAGCTTGGTTTAGAAGATCATGCTGCTAAACAACAATTGTTGTTAAAATTAGAAGAGTTAAAAGCTCAGAAAAAAATAAAAGAAGAAGACAGAGGTAAATATATTTTAGATGCTTCTAAAAACTATCACATAGGTACTTTAGATGTTACTAGTTCTGGAAACGCTTATTTTATTTGTGATGATTTTGAGACTGATGCTTTCATTAATAAAAGTAGTGTTAACGGAGGTTTAAATGGAGATACTGTTAAAGCTTATGTTTATAAACGTAAACAACGTAATAAATTAGAAGCAGAAGTTGTAGAGGTTTTAGAGCGTAAAAAATCTGAATTTGTAGGAACTTTACAGTTAAGTGCCAGATTTGGTTTTGTAGTGGCTGATGATAGATCTATGAATAATGATATTTTTATACCAAAAGATAAAATAGGAACGGCTGTTGATGGTGATAAAGTGGTAGCTAAAATTACCGATTGGTCTGGAGATGCTAAAAATCCTTTTGGAGAAATTATCAGAGTTTTAGGACAAGCTGGTGAACACAATACAGAAATTCATGCCATTTTAGCGGAATATGATTTGCCTTATGAATTCCCAGAAGAAGTAGAAGCCGCAGCAGAAAAATTAGATGTAACCATTACCGAAGAAGAAATTAGCAAACGTAGAGATATGCGAGATGTGTTAACATTTACCATTGATCCACGTGATGCCAAAGATTTTGATGATGCTTTGTCTTTTCAAAAATTAGAAAATGGAAATTATGAGATAGGAATTCACATTGCTGATGTTTCTCATTATGTTGCCGAAAATTCAATTTTAGATGAAGAAGCTTATAACCGTGCTACCTCTGTTTATTTGGTAGATAGGGTAGTGCCTATGTTGCCAGAAATGTTATCAAATGGAGTTTGTTCTTTACGTCCGAACGAAGAAAAATTAACGTTTTCTGCTGTGTTTGAGTTGAATGATAAAGCAGAAATTAAAAAAGAATGGTACGGTAGAACTGTTACGTATTCTGACAAACGTTTTGCTTATGAAGAAGCACAAGTAATTATTGAACAGCCCGAAGAAAAAAATCATACCATTCCGGCAGAAATTTCTATTACTGATGAAGCTTACGAAGTAGATGCTAGTATATCCGAAGCTATTTTAAAAATGGATGTTTTGGCAAAAATTATGCGTGGTAAACGTATGAAATCTGGTGCCTTGGCTTTTGACAAAATTGAAACTAAATTTAATTTAGATGAAGCTGCAAATCCTATAGGTGTTTTCTTTAAAGAATCTAAAGATGCAAACAAATTAATAGAAGAATTTATGTTGTTGGCTAACAGAAAAGTAGCCGAGTTTGTAGGAAAAACCAAAGCTGGTGCTGCTAAAAAAACTTTTATTTATAGAACACACGATGAGCCTAATGTAGATAAACTAGAAGCATTAGGAAATTTGGTTCAAAAATTTGGATATGCAATCAATACCAAATCTAGAAAATCCACAACAGCATCTTTAAATAAATTGTTGAGTGATGTGCATGGTAAAGCAGAATCTAACATGGTAGAAACCTTAACCATACGTACTATGAGTAAGGCAGAATATACTACAGAAAATATTGGTCATTACGGTTTGGCTTTTGATTATTACAGTCATTTTACATCGCCTATTAGACGTTATCCTGATGTGATGGCACATAGATTATTACAACATTATTTAGATAAAGGAAAATCTGTATCTGCAGAAGAATATGAAGAAAAATGTGGACATTCATCTGAAATGGAAATGTTAGCTGCCAAAGCAGAACGAGATTCTATTAAATACATGCAAATAAAATACATGCAAAACTTTACAGGAAAAGCTTTTAAAGGAGTTATTTCTGGTGTTACAGAGTGGGGGATTTATGTAGAAGTGATGGAAAATAAGTGTGAAGGTATGGTAAGAACTAGAGATATTACTAGCGACCATTTTGTTTTTGATCAAGATGAATATGCATTGGTAGGACGTAAGTATGGTGATATGTATAGATTAGGAGATGAAGTTTGGATTAAAGTAAAAAATGCCGATTTAGAACGTAAACATTTAGACTTTTATTTAATAGAGGAATAATTTTTGTTAATTATCGTTATCTATAAAAAAACAGAATTTACTTTATGAAGAATTTATTTTTATTTGTCTTGTTTGTTTGTAACATATCTTTTTCACAAGATTTATTACAAAATTTAAAAAGTTTTAAATCTATTCATATAAATAGTGCTATGGATGTAGAATTAGTTTCATCTGATAGTGCTAAAATTGAAGTGACTGGAAATGATCTTGAGAAATTAAATATTAGTGATGATAATAATGAATTAAAATTATCTACTTCATTAGATAAAAAATTTAAGAGTGATTTAAAAGTTATTATTTATTATATGCCAGGATTAAGAAACATAAAATTGGCTAATCAAGTAAAGATTACTTCTAGAAATGTTATTAATGAAAAATTTTTAGAGTTAGAGGCAGTTAACGGCGTTAAAGCTAATTTAAGCGTTAAAACTAAAGATTTGGTATCAATACTAAGCTTAGGTAGTAAAATTGCTTTAGAAGGAATTACAGAAAGTCAAAAAATTAATGCTAGTACCAAAAGTTTTTACGATGCTTTTAATTTAATTAGCGAAAAAGCTTATGTAGAAGCTAAAACATCTAATGTTGCTGTTTATGTAAATCAGTTTTTAGATGCAAATGCAAAATATAAAGGAGAAATTATTTATATGGGTGATCCTTATTCTGTAAACGAGAAAACCTTTTTAGGAAAAGTTATACATAAAAAAAAATAGGATAAATTGTATGATTATAATTTGTTGTATATTTGCTGACGATTTAAAATTTAATTAAAATGAATGTTTTAAATATATCCCTTGGAATAATGGGAATGAATGAATGGGTAATTATAGCAGTTATTGTATTGTTATTATTTGGAGGTAGAAAAATTCCTGAATTAATGAAAGGACTTGGTGGTGGAATTAAAGAATTTAAGAAAGCTACTAAAGAAGAAGAATCTAAAAAAGAAGAAGAGAAACAATAAATAAAAATTGTTTTTAAAAAATACACCTGCTCATTTATTTGAGTAGGTTTTTTTGTTTATGCCTATGAGTAATATTGATATTTTAAAAAAATCTTTTCAAGATTTAAAAAATGGATGGAGTATTGTTTTTTTAGCTTCTATGCCTTTGACTTTATTACCCAATTTTTTAGTTTACAATAAAAATCTTGGTTTGCTTTTAATATTGATTTTTACTGGAGTACTTAGGTTGTGTTTATCAAAAGTTGTTTTAGCAGTTACCGATGGCAAAACTGTTAAAATGCATCAAATTTTTAATGGTTTTAATCAATTTAAAAATGCTTTAGGAGTATTTTTATTATCTATGGTATTTATTGCTATAGGATTACTATTATTTATTATCCCTGGAATTATTATTCTTATTTGGTTATCTCAATCCTTTTTTATTTTAGTAGAGCATCCTGAAATAGAGCCCTTGGAAGTTTTTAAAAAGAGTAAAGAATTAATGAAAGGGTATGAATTTTATTATTTCCTATTTTTTATTGGTTTTATTAGTGTTTCTTTAATATGTATTTGGTTAAAATTACCTTTTCTTAGTTTTTTATTACTTCCAATAGAATATACTTTTTTTGCTAATTTTTACAGAAAAATATCAATTAAGTATTAATTTTTTATTTAGTTTTATATACTAATGAAACACCTCTTATATATTTTCATTAGTCTTTTTTATACGTTTTTATTTGGTCAAAATTCAATTGGTTTTATAGATAATTATTCTGGTGTTCAAGCTGTACATTATAATCCAGCTTCAATTTTAGATAGTCCTTATAAAATTGATATTAATGTACTTTCCTTTAGTGGTACTGCTAGTAATAATTATTATTCTATAAATCCTAAAAATATTCTTTCTGATTTAAATTTTGGTTTAAATGATATTCAACCAACTATTAAAGCATTTAGATATAACAGGTCTTTGAATTCTAGTTTTGGGATGAGAAATTTATCTAATTACACCAATTACAAATCATCTTCAACAAATAGTTCATTATATGCTAATGCAATTGCTTTAGGACCTTCTTTTTTATGGAATATAAATTATTATAATGCAGTTGCTTTTACTACTAGTTACCGTAGTTACGGTCATGCAAATAATTTAGATACTAATTTGTATCATAAGTTAATAGATAAATCAGTATATAATGAAAATACTCCTGAAACAGAAGAAGAACTAGATAATTCTATTAATAGATTAAAAAGTTTACAAACAAATTCAAATAATTCTTCTCAAGCTCATTTATGGGCAGAAGTAGCTTTTTCTTATGCAGGTTTGGTATTGCAAACTGCTAATGATTATTTAAAATTTGGTATTAGTTTAAAATTTTTAAGAGGAATTAGAACAGGTGCTGTTTATTCTGATAATTTAAAAATAAAATTTGATTATGATGAAAATGATAAAACCAATGAAGATAAATACTTATTAAATTTTACAGGAAATGTTATCAACTTATATTCAAGATTGGGTGCAAATTTTGGAATGGGAATAGATTTAGGTTTTGTTTATGAAAAAAGAAATAGAACTTTTCCTATCAATTTAAGAGATAATAAAGGAAATATTTATTTTAGTAAAGCTCCTTACCGTTATAAATTAGGGGTTTCTATTACTGATATAGGCTTTTTATCATATAATAATACTCGTTCTAATATTGATAATCCTAATAAAATAAATATAGATTTAACTTCTACTAACTACAATTTTGCTGTTGAGAATTATTTAGCAATCAATTCCTTTAAAGAAGAGAAAAAAACTTATTATTTACCAACTACTTCTAGAATTAATTTTGATTATAATTTTAAAAATCATTGGTTTTTAAATTCAAATTTAGATATGTATTTATTAAGTACATCTACTAGAAAAAATATTCAATATAAATCTAATTTCACATTAAGTGCTCGTTATGAATCTCTACATTTTTCTGCCTTTTTACCTGCAAGCATCAATCAATTTGGTATTGTAAAAGCTGGAATTGGTTTTAGAACAGGTTATTTTTTTATAGGTAGTTCTTCACTTTTTACCAATTTGTCTAATTATTCTAAAGAAGGTGATATTTCATTTGGTTTTAAGATTCCAATCTATAATAAAAAGAAGATTTCAGAATATAAAAATTCGTTAGAGCATCAATTAATCCCCCCTCCAAAATTAAAATTAAGAGAGAGGAATTAATAAGATATTATCCATCTTTTTGTGAATTAGAATTTTCCTGAATTTTATTGGCAGCAACCAAACTTGTAACCATATCATTTAACATACTGCTAGCTGCATTTGGGTTGTTAGGTAATAAAATTAAATTACTGTTACTTTCAGATCCTATAGATTGTAATGTATCGTAATGTTGGGTGATAACAATTAATGCAGAAGCTTCTTGACTGTTAATTCCAGCTTTATTTAACACATCTACAGATTCTTCTAAACCACGAGCAATTTCTCTACGTTGATCTGCAATTCCTTTTCCTTGTAAACGTTTACTTTCAGCTTCACCACGGGCTCTTTCTACTATAGAAATACGTTGTGCATCTCCTTCAAATTGAGCGGCAATTTTTTCTCGTTCGGCAGCATTAATTCTATTCATTGCTGCTTTTACTTGTGCATCAGGATCTATATCTGTTACCAAAGCTTTTACAATGTCGTATCCATAGTTTAACATGGCGTCTTTAAGTTCTCTTTGTATGGCTAAGGCAATATCATCTTTTTTCTCAAAAACATCGTCTAACTTCATTTTAGGAACTTCTGCACGAACTACATCAAAAATATAAGCGGTGATTTGATCATGTGGATTCTGTAATTTGTAGAAAGCATCTTCTACTTTCTCTCTTAAAATTTGAAATTGTACAGATATTTTCATTTGTACAAATACATCATCCTTAGTTTTGGTTTCTACCAATACATCTAATTGTTGAATTTTTAAACTTACTCTTCCGGCAATTTTATCTATAAATGGAATTTTTAAATTAAGTCCTGCTTGTCTCGTTCCTACAAATTTTCCAAACCTTTCTACAATAGCTGTGGTTTGTTGTTTTACTGTAAAAATTCCTAACACTAATATAATTACGATTAGTGCTATTATTGTATAAGTTGATATCATGATTTTTTTCTTTTAAAGATACTGTTTTATAAACAAAAAAGCCCTGAGTTTTAACTCAGGGCTTTTAATTTTTCAATGTTGTAGTTAAGCTAATTTTTCAATTGCATTATCAATTCTTAATAAGCTTTTTTCTTTACCTATCATTTCAATAATATCAAATAGGTGAGGACCTTTCATTTCTCCAACAATACATAATCTTAAAGGAGGCATTACTTTTCCAAATCCAAATTCTTTTTCGGTTAAATATTCTTTAACTTTTGTTTCAATGGTTAAACTTGAAAAATCTTCAATTTCTTTAATGATTTCTTTTACCTCTAACATAATATCTTTGGTATCTGGCTTCCATTGTTTTTTGGCTGCTTTTTCATCATATGATGTTGGATTCACAAAATAGTAATCTGCTAAATCCCATAAATCTTTTGTAAAAACTGCTCTTTCCTTTACTTGAGAAACCACTTTTCTAACAAAGCTTAAATCAAAATCTTTTAATTCATTTTGATATAATTTTACAAATTCACTTGCTATTTCATCATCATTTTTCTCTTGCATGTATTGCTGATTAAACCACTTGGTTTTATCTGCACTAAATTTAGCTCCCGATTTAGAAACACGTTTGATATCAAATTCTTTTATCAATTCTTCTAAAGAAAAGATTTCTTGCTCTGTTCCAGGATTCCATCCCAATAAGGCTAACATGTTTATAAAAGCATCGTTAAAATACCCATCTTCTTTGTATCCTCTAGAAACTTCATTGGTTTCTTGGTTTGTATATTCTAATGGAAATACTGGGAATCCTAATTTATCTCCATCTCTTTTACTTAATTTTCCTTTACCAACTGGTTTTAAAATTAACGGTAAGTGTGCAAATTTTGGAGCAATCCAACCAAAAGCTTCGTACAATAAACTATGAAGTGGAAGAGAAGGTAACCATTCTTCACCACGAATTACATGACTTATTTTCATTAAATGATCATCTACAATATTTGCTAAATGATAGGTTGGCATCCCATCAGATTTAAACAAAATTTTATCATCTAAAGTATTGGTATCAATAATTATTTCTCCACGAATCATATCATCCAAAATCAATTTTTGATCTTTTGGAGTTTTAAAACGTATTACATATTTATCTCCATTAGCCAATTTTTGATCTACTTCCTCTTTAGATAAATGGATAGAATTGTTTAACGTTTCACGTGAAACGTTGTTATAAATAAAAACCGATTTATTTTCTTCAGCTTCTTTTCTTAAAGCATCTAATTCTTCTGCAGTATCAAAAGCATAATATGCTTGGTTACTTGCTACCAAAGCATCAGCATATTTTTTATAAAGATTTTTTCTTTCTGATTGTCTGTATGGACCAAATTTTTCGTTTTTTCCTGGACCTTCATCAAAAGGAATTCCACACCAATCTAAAGCATCAATAATATATTTTTCTGCATTTGCTACATACCTAGTTTGGTCTGTATCTTCAATTCTTAATACAAATGTTCCATTGTTTTTTTTAGCAAATAAATAATTAAATAATGCTGTTCTTACTCCTCCAATATGTAAAGGTCCTGTTGGACTTGGTGCAAAGCGTACACGTACATTTTCCATGATGGTGATTTTTAGAATTGTTTGGTTGTTTTTATTGTTTGCAAATATACTTTATCTCTTATATTATTAATTATATATACTTTATTTTATTGTGTATTATGGTATTATCCTTTTTACTACCTTTGCAAAACTAAATTTGGTATATGATTGTTTTTAATTATGAAACTGATTTTGAATTAGTTAATGAAGAAAAATATAGTTATTGGATCTCTGAAACCATTGCTAACGAAGGCTTTGAAGAAGGAGATATTAATTATATTTTTTGTGATGATGAATATTTACATAAATTGAATGTAGAATTCTTAGATCACGACACTTTAACAGATATTATTAGTTTTGATTATACTATGGGTAAACTAATTTCTGGTGATATTTTTATTTCTGTAGAAAGGGTAAAAGATAATGCCAAGGATTTAAAAATTTCTTTTGATGAGGAATTACCTAGAGTTATTATTCATGGTATTTTGCATTATTGTGGTTTTAAAGATAAGACTGATGAAGATGCTAAACAGATGCGTTTAAAAGAGGAGCAATATATAACTGTTTTAGAAAAATAAATTTATTGTTCCACGTGGAACAAAAATCAATATTGATTTTTTTATCAATATTAAATTGAATAAATATATGAGTTTATTTACCGATACTTACGATGTAATTGTTGTTGGAGCTGGACATGCTGGTTCAGAAGCTGCTGCTGCTGCTGCTAACATGGGTTCTAAAACTTTGTTGGTTACTATGAGTTTGCAAAATATTGCGCAAATGAGTTGTAATCCTGCAATGGGAGGAATTGCTAAAGGACAAATTGTTAGAGAAATTGATGCGTTAGGTGGGTATAGTGGAATTGTTACCGATAAAACTGCTATACAATTTAAGATGCTTAACAAATCTAAAGGACCTGCTATGTGGAGTCCAAGAGCTCAATCTGACAGAATGCGTTTTGCAGAGGAGTGGAGAAATATGCTTGAGCAAACTGATAATTTAGATTTTTATCAGGATATGATCAAAGGTTTGATTATTGAAGATGGAGAAATTAAAGGTGTAAAAACTGGTTTAGGTTTTGAGATAAAAGCAAAATCTGTAATTATTACTGCAGGTACTTTTTTAAATGGATTGATTCATATTGGTGAAAAATCTTTTGGAGGAGGAAGATCTGGTGAAAGTGCTTCTACAGGAATTACCGAAGATTTGGTAAAAGTTGGTTTTGAAGCCGGAAGAATGAAAACAGGAACACCTCCAAGAGTAGATGCTCGTTCTTTAGATTTTTCTAAAATGATAGAACAACCTGGGGATGAAAATCCTGAAAAGTTTTCTTATTTATCAACTACCAAACCATTAACAGAACAACGTTCTTGTTATATGAGTTATACTTCTCAAGAGGTTCATGATTTGTTACGTTCTGGTTTTGATAGATCACCAATGTTTAATGGTAGAATAAAATCTACAGGTCCAAGATATTGTCCTTCAATAGAAGATAAAATTGATCGTTTTGCTACTAAAGATAGACATCAAATTTTTGTAGAACCTGAAGGATGGAATACAGTTGAAATTTATGTAAATGGCTTTTCTACATCTTTACCAGAAGATGTTCAAGATAAAGCTTTGCGAAAAGTTGCTGGTTTTGAAAATGTAAAATTTTTACGTTATGGTTATGCAATAGAGTATGATTATTTTCCACCAACACAATTAACACATACTTTAGAAACTAAGTTGGTAAAGAATTTGTTTTTTGCCGGACAAATTAATGGTACTACTGGTTATGAAGAAGCAGCTTCGCAAGGATTAATGGCAGGTATTAATGCTGTTTTAAAAGTGCAACAAAGACCTCCTTTTATTTTAAAAAGAGATGAGGCTTATATTGGAGTTTTAATAGATGATTTAATTACTAAAGGAACAGAAGAGCCTTATAGAATGTTTACTTCTAGAGCAGAGTACAGAACTTTATTAAGACAAGATAATGCTGATATTCGTTTAACTCCAATTTCAAATGCTATTGGATTGGCTTCCGATGAGCGTTTAGAAAGAGTAAAAGAAAAGGTAAAAAAATCTGATTTATTGGTTCGGTTTTTAGAAGAAAGAAGTATTAAACCTTCTGATATAAATCCTATTTTAGAAGCTAAAGGTTCTGCTACTATAAACCAATCTGTAAAGATGTTTAAGGTTGCTTCTAGACCACAAATTGATTTTAAAGATGTTGTAACTTTTCCTGGTGTAGCTCAATTTGTTGAAGAAAATAATATAGATGCAGAATCGATTGAACAAGCTGAGGTAAAAGTTAAATATGCTGGTTATATAGAAAAAGAAAAGAATAATGCTGATAAACTTCAACGTTTAGAAAATATATCTATTCCTAAAAGTTTTGATTATTATAAAGTAAAATCTTTATCTATAGAAGCTCAACAAAAATTAACTAAAATTCAACCCGTAACCATTTCTCAAGCAAGTAGAATTAGTGGAGTTTCTCCATCAGATGTTTCTGTTTTGTTAGTTTATATGGGAAGATAAAATAAAAGTTCCACGTGGAACAAATCAAAATAAAAACCGATATTTTAATACTAAAGTATCGGTTTTTCGTTTATGTTAAGCTTGTTGTTTAAATAAAAAGAATGAAAAAAATACTCATAATTATATCTATTCTTTTGGGAATCTCTATACTGTTGCCTAATTATATTATTAGTGTAAAAACAGAAAATAAGGTATATAACAATGTAAATGAAATCCCTAAAAATAAAGTTGGATTGGTTTTGGGAACTTCTAAATGGAATAGAAAAGGAGGTGTAAATTTGTTTTTTAAATATAGAATTGATGCCGTTGTTGAATTGTATAACAATGGAAAAATTGAGTTTATTTTGGTTAGTGGAGATAATTCTACTATTGCATATAATGAACCTGAGTTTTTTAAAAAGGCATTAATAAAAAGAGGAATTCCTAAAGAAAAAATATTTTTAGACTATGCAGGGTTTAGAACATTAGATTCTGTAATTAGAGCATATAAAGTTTTTAATCAACAATCTTACACCGTTATTTCTCAAGAATTTCATAATAAAAGAGCTGTTTACATTGCTTCTTTAAATAATATAAATGCCATAGGATTTAATGCAAAAGATGTAAGTGATGCTTATGGTTTTAAAGTATATTTGCGTGAGTATTTAGCAAGAACTAAAGTTTTTGTAGATATATTATTTAATGTACAATCTAAATTTTTAGGACCTAAAATTGAAATAAAATAAATGGCATTAGAAAAATATTTAAACACTAAAGATTATTCTGTTTCTAAAGAAAATTTTGAATTGCTGTTGGATGATAGAATTGATTTGTTAATTACCAATCCAAGGCCAAAAAAAGAAAATTTAGCTAAGTATTACGAAACTGAAAATTATATATCTCATACAGATCGTAAAAAATCTGTAACAGAAATTGTATATAGTTTGGTTAAAAAATATACGTTAAACAAAAAATTAGAACTTTTAAATTCTTTTCTTGTTGAAGAAAAAAATGTTTTAGATATTGGTTGTGGTACAGGAGATTTTTTAAAAGTATGCCAACAAGCAGAGTGGAAGGTAACAGGAATAGAACCTAGTGAAAAAGCAAGAGAAAAAGGTTTAGAAAAATTAAATAAAGGAACTTATATTTATTCAGACCTTCATGCTTTTTTTGAGGATGATTTTGCTGGAGCAGAAAAAGATTTAGATTATAAACAAAGTTATAAGCAAACCAAATTATATCATCATGCAGAACATGAAACAAAAAACATAGAAAAAGAAGTTTTAAAATTTGAGGATGATTATACTCCAGAAAAGAAACCTTATAAATTTGATGTAATTACCATGTGGCATGTTTTAGAACATGTACACGATTTAGATATGTATATTTATAGATTGAAACAATTATTAAAACCAGATGGTGTTTTGGTTATTGCAGTTCCAAATTACAAAAGTTACGATGCTGAATATTATAAAGAGCATTGGGCAGCTTTTGATGTACCAAGACATTTATGGCATTTTTCTCAAACTTCTATTCATAGGTTGTTTGCTACAGAATTAATGAAAGTGGTAAAAACCATTCCTATGAAATTTGATGCGTTTTATGTTTCTTTATTAAGTGAACAATACAAAACAGGAAAAAAGAATTTTATCAAAGCAATTATTAACGGAATTAAGTCAAATAAAGCTGCAAAACGAACAGGAGAGTATTCTTCATTAATTTATGTGTTAAAAAACATGAAAAACGAATAATTAAGGCGTTTAAGCAGGTTTAGGTCGTTTTTTGGTAAAGTACCTTATTGAAATCATAAAACCCTTTTAAATTTGATTTAAAAGGGTTTTGTTTTAAATAAATTATCTATATTAAAATTGTTATTAATAAAAATAATTTATAGTTGTTTTGAATATTAATTTTATCTAAAATTTATTTCTTCTTTTTTTTAAGACTATTAAATTTCCAACTAAAGCTCAACATAAAATATTGTTGTAATACGGTGCTTTGTCTATCAACCACAACATTTTGATAACTGTATTTATAAACATTTATATTTTGATTTAATACATCATAAGCTTTTAAACTTAAAGTAGCAGAATCTTTAAATAAGCTATAAGCTATAGTGGCATTCCAAAACCAGGAGCTTTTATCAAAACCATCACTAATATTTGGATTGTAGGTATAATTAATTTCATTTCTTAATTCTAATTTTTTTAAGAAATAATTAGTGGTACTTATACGTATTCTATGATTTGTAAATTCTTGAGCTACTAAATTATTAATGTTTTGGTTATGTGTGTCAAACGAGTTTTTGGTGTAATAAGGGTTGTATCGAATATTTATATTGGCAATTTTGTCCCAATTAAATTCTGTCCAAATGCTAGGCCCTAAATTATTATAAAAACTAGTGTATTGTAAATTGTTTACATAGTTAATATTTTTGCTAAAATTAGTATTAAATCCTAGTCCTATTTTAATACTTTTTAAGGTGTCTAATTTTATTCTTTTGTTATAATCTGCATACATATATATAGAAGATGTTCCATCTACATTGGCATAGGTAGTTTCTCTAGTTAAATCACTATTAATGGTACTTTTACTAATAATTTGATCTTTGGTATAAGTAGCATAAATATAACTGTAAAAATTAATCCCTTTTTGAAAGTTGTTTTTACTAAAATTAGCATTTAATGTATGTCTTTTGGTAGGGACTAAGTTAGGGTTTCCAATAATTGTATTGGTAGGATTGGTAATGTTAACAAAGGGTTGTATTTGATTAATATTTGGAGCATTATTATTTAAGTTATAGTACAGTCCAAAATTTGTTTTAGGATTGTGATAGTTTAATCTGTAATTTATTTGTGTGGCATTAAATCTTCTTTTTAAACTAAGATGTGGTCTTAAATTATCGGAATTGTTTAAGGTTCTAAAAAGGTATTCTGTTTTTATAGATGATGACCATTTTTTACCTCTGTATTCTAATTGAGCTGTAGGAGAGGTGCTGATGTTATCATATACAAAATCGGAACTAAAATCTGTATTTATATCCGTTTTAAAACGATTATTGTTCTCATCAAAATCATAAGAATTTCTGATGTTTTTTTGAGTAACTTTTCTATAAGTAACACCCATATTTAACGATAATTTTTTCTTAATAATTGCCCATTGATATTTAGGCTCTAAAATAAGTGTCTTGGTATTATTATCCCCATTTCTTAATTGGTTGATGTCTGAGTTCTCCGAAGGATTGTTAAACTTTATTAATTGATTTTGAATTCTATCTAAAGAGATGTTTTTTACCGTTTGATAGTACCAATTAAATTTTAAATAAGAACCTTTATTGCCAATGCGTTTGGTAGCACTTAAGTTGTTTGTAAAATTATTATTGGTGGTTTTACTCAAGTTGTTTGAATAAGATTTGTTAATAGAATCGTTATTAATATCTAAAGAAGAAGCATTACTTTCATAAGCATTTGTAGTTTTTGTTTGACGAAATTTTGGAGTAATGGTAATTAGTAGGGTAGAATCGGGTTTAATGGTTAATTTGGTATCAGAACTATGGTTGGTAGCTTGTCTGTTAGAATTGGTGCTAGCATTGGTAAAAAACGTGTTGTTTGGAGTAAGATTTTCGGTTTTACTTTTATTTAAATTTATGGTTTCAGTGTCTGATCCAAAATAGTTGGTAGAAACATCTAGTTTTTTACTATAAGTATCTACATAATTTAAACCGTAATTGTTAGAGGTAATAATTCCGTTACTTCCCCAATTATTTATTTGTCGGTTAATGGTTCTAGAAGACGATCCTCCAAACATTTTGTTAATTTCTCCGTAACTAAAACCAGGTGAGTTAATATTGTTTCCTCCAGCCAGTACACTTACACGTAAATCGTTGTTAAAATAGTTGTACATTCCTGCATATTCATAACGTTCATCTGTTCCTGATCCTGCAGCCAATCGTCCAAAATTACCTTTGTTGTTTTCTTTTTTAATGACCAAATTAATGGTTTTGTTGGTTTTACTACCTTCTTCTCCTGTAAAACCTTCTTCATCGCTTTTGGTGTCTGATACTTGAATTTTTTCTATAATATCTTTGGTTAAATTTTTTGTTGCAATGGTAACATCATTAGAAAAAAACGGTTTTCCATTCACTAAAATTTTGTTGACTTCTTTTCCGTTTATTTTTATTTTTCCGTCATCATCTACTTCAACACCAGGTAACTTTTTAAGTAAATCTTCTACATTGGCATCTTTTTTAGTTTTAAAAGATTTTACGTTAAATTCCAACGTATCTTTTTTAACAGTTATAGGTGGAGCTTGTGCTCTGATGACTACTTCGTTTAAAATATTAGCGTTTTCTTCTAATAGAATGGTGTTAAAGTTTTGTTTTTTAGTACTGATGTTAATTTGTTTTTTGTAGGTTTTATATCCTATATAAGAAATGAACAAATGGGCTTTTTTATCGGTTGTTTTGTTTTCTAGTGCAAATTCTCCTTTTTGATTGGTTATGGTGTAACTAATAATGGTGCTGTCTTTAACACGTTGTAAATAAACAGTGGCAGATTCTATGGGAGTTTTCTCATTTTTAGATTTTAAAATTCCCGATATTTCAAAAGATATTGATTGAGTATAGGCAATACTAGATACCGCTAATAGCAATAGCGTTATAAACTTTTTCATGCAATTTTTTTACAAGCTAAAGTAAAAGAAATGTATAAAAACAACAGTGTAAATGAGTATGAGGTAATTGTTAATGAGTATTTCGCTTTTTTTCATTAGAATTTATGAAAACTAGCCAGTTTATTTAAAATCTCTTCTTTTTTATGTCTAGACACCACTACATTACTTCCATCGTTCATTAAAATATATCCACCGTCTTTTTTTACATAAGATTTTACGTGTATACTATTTACCAAATGTGATTGATGAGTTCTTATAAAATGATGTGCTGATAGCAATTCATCCCATTCTTTTAAGGTTTTAGATACTAATATTGTTGTTTCATTTACCAAATGAAAAATAGTGTAATTATTTTCGCTTTTGCACCTTATAATATCATCAATGGCTACAAAAAATAATTCATCAGAAGTAGGTAAAGCTATTTTTTTAGGTAGTTGTTGGTTGTTGTAATTACTAACCAAATGTTCTAGTTTTTTGTTTGCTATTTTTTTATCTAAAATTTCTGTTACTTTGTTAACAGCTTCTTTTAATTCGCTAACAGATACTGGTTTCATTAAATAATCTAAAGCACAAAATTTAATAGCCTTTAAAGCGTATTGATTGTAAGCAGTCACAAAAATAACTTCAAAATGAATGGGATTTATATTTTCTAAAACCTCAAATCCATTTTTTCCAGGCATTTCAATGTCTAAAAAAACCAAATCGGGTTTATGTTGTTTAATCAATGCAATACCTTTATCTACATCGTTTGTTTTGGCTATAATGTGAATATTAGCACAATGTTTTAGCAATAAATATTCTAAGTTTTCTAAATTGTGAATTTCATCATCAATAATAAGTGCGTTAATAGCCATAGCATTAATATTTTAAAGGCATGATAATTTTTACTTCAGTTCCTGTTTTTTCGGGATCTTTATCCGATATATCGGTTATGTGTATGGCGGTTTTTGTATGGTAATTTTTGTTGATTAAATCCATGCGATCCTGAGCTAATTTTAGTCCGTATTTTTGTCTATTTGTATGTATAGATTCTTTTATTTTGGTTGCCTTAATTCCTACACCATTATCGGTAACAGTACAAATAAAACAGTTGTCTTTTATGCTAAAAGTAATCCATAAATTTTTATTTCCCTTTTTTTGATGTAACCCATGTATAATAGCATTTTCTACAATAGGCTGAATAAGCATGGCAGGAATTTCTGTTTGATGGATATTTACGCTTGTTTCGGTATTAATTTCATAATTAAAATGAAAACGTAATTTTTCTATTTCTAAGTATTTTTTAATGGATTTTATTTCATCGTCTAGAGGAACCAACCCTTTTTCGCTTTTATCTAAGGTAAGTCTCATTAATTGCGAAAATTCAGTTAAATAATGATTGGCTTTTTCGTTATCACCTTTGTTAATTAGGTTTTGAATAGCACTTAAGGCATTAAATAAAAAGTGAGGATTCATTTGAGAACGAATGCTTTTTAACTGCATTTCTACAAATAAACGTTTGTTTATTTCTTTTTTTCGAGAACTATTAATACTCCAATGTATAATTATATATCCTATAAGTAAAAAAACAAGGCAGTAACCAATAATAAATTCTTTTTTGTGTTTTTGATAAAAACTAGCTTTTTTAAAAGCTGTGGTTTTAAAAAAATGTGCGTTTAAATAATGGGTGTTGTTACTTTTGTAATTACGTAACAAAGTATACTCACTGTTATTATAAATTACAATATGATGATTGATACCATCGGCCGTAGTTACATAGTCTATTTTGTAAATACAATCTTGATAAACAACTTCTTTTTTATTAATTTTTAATTGATTGTTATCTGCACGCCAAACATCAATAAGTGAGTTAGGCATGTGTTTTAAATGATTTTTAGATAGTTTGGTGAGTTCGGTAATTTTAAAACCCTCATCTAAAATAATGGTAGCTGTGTTTATTCTATTAATATTTACGTATTTAATATCATTATTGTAATAGTTAACACAAGTAAAAAATAACTCATCATTTAGTTTTGTTATGTTGTTGTAGCCAAACAATTCGTTGTCTACCACCATGTATTCTTCTGTAATAATAAGAGTTATTTCATTTTTGCTATTTACCCAAGTTCCATAAATATAATTTGGGAATTGGGTAGGATACACACTCATTTCTTGTGCAAAAGACATTAAAGATGTACATAAAAAAAGTAGATAAATTGTTTTTTTTAGCATGTAACAAAAGGCTTAATTAAGTTTACTAAATGTGTCATCAGCATGTCCTCTAGGTTGCAAAAAATACTCATTGTTTATTTTTTTTGCTTGATATATTTGATAGTTGCCACTTTGGTATAAAACAATCCAAATTAAATTATCGTTGTTAGATGAAGCTACATAGATAACTTTACTTTTTTCTGCTTGGTTGTAGGATTGTTTAGGTTGTTTATTATAGTAAAAAAAAGAATGATCAGTTACAGTAATTTCATTTTCTTGGTTGTTATGTAGCCACTTGCCTTGTAAAAATTTAGGAATTTTTTTATAGCTAGATTTTTTGTGTAATTTAATCAATCTATTGGTTCTAATGGTCATTTCATCGTTCTCTAAATTTAAAATTTCAAAAAGATTAGAGGATGTGTATATTTTAAATTTATTAGTTCCTATTTTTTGAATGTGTAAATAATGTTTTAATATTTGATCAGAAACCAAAAAATCGGGAGTAGCAATTAGTAATAAAGTTCCATATTTATCATACCAATTTCCAAAAAAATCTTTAGGTAACTGTTCTGGAAAAATGGTGTTTCCTGTTAAATTAAGTTGATTAATATTGTAGTTAACTACCTTGTTTTTTAGTTTGTTTTCGGTAGTGAATTTGTTAACTGTAAATGTTTTTTTATCGATTAGGTTGTTTATAAAATTGGTTCCATCTTTTCTTAAATCTAATTTATAAATAAACCAATTTCCTCCAGCGTTAGACTCTCCATAATTTATTCTTTTGGTATCTTTTGCTAAAGGAGGAAAAAAAACCTTAAATCGTATTTCTTCTGATTCTTTAAAATAGTTTTTTCCAGTTAAAGAAATTCCATCAGTTTTGGTTACATACAATTTTTCTCCTTTTCCAGAAGAATCTTCTATATAGGTTTCTTTAGGAATAGAAATCCAATGTCCTTTAAAACCTCTAATATGAAAATGAATAATGGTTTCGTTAGTAGTAAGTTCTATTTTAGTAACAGCAGCGTTGGTATTGTTTATTAAATGATCTGGATTGTTGATAATTTTTTGAGCCTGAGCATTTTTAAAAATGAATAACAAACCAAGAATAAAAAAAAATTGCGCTTTCATATGTTAAAAATGTTTGTATCAAAACTACTATACTTTACTAAAAGTAAATACTTGAAATTAGAATTTAACCATGTTTAATGAGAATTTAGCAATTTTACAAGGTTTGTAAATACCATCCAAACAAACAAATTAAAAAATAAACACCCAAATTGGCTGCTCCCTGAAAATCTCCTGCTATTCTTTGACCAATTAGTAAAATTAGAATATTAAGAACACAAATTTTAAAAACAATAAGAATTGGGAATAGCTTAAAATTAAAAATCAAAGAGAAAATTCCTAAAATTAAAAATAGAGTAGTAATGCTGTTTATAAATACTAAAAACCACCAAAAGAAATTGGCCAATTTTTCTTGTTTTAAGTGATGTGCTAAAAAAGAGGTATATCCTTTTTTATCTTTTAGTTTTTCAAATAAAGAATATCCAAAAGAAATGAGTAAAAAACTTAAAATAGCTAAGGTCATAAAAAATGTGTTTTTACTCAAAGGTCATTAAAAACAAAACACCCTGCAAACTAATTTTGCAAGGTGTTTACTATAACTATGTTTAAGTATAAATTACTTTTTACGAGTAGGTTTGTTTTCTTTTAAAAAGTTTTCCAAATCTTCATCACTTGAAATAGTTATAAGAGTTCCATCATTTGCTTCAAAAGAAAAAGGATATTTAAAAGTTGGTCTTGTTCCTTTTTCTAGGCTTTCAGTATACGTTTTCATTTCTTCTTGGTTGGTTATTTCTGTAGTTGTTTCATCTTCATTAATTACAGTTACTGGAAAAACAATTTTAAAAGGAGGTCTTTTGTGTTCTGCTCTGTCATTGTTTTTACGTTCTTCACGGGCTTCTTTAATATAAGTAGCTAAAGCCTCTTCATCAGCCATTTCTATAATAGTTCCGTCTTTTTCTTCAATAGAAATAGGGAATTGTAAAATTGGTTTTACTCCTTCTTCTAAATCATTTTTGTAAGCTTTCATCGCTTCGCTATCAGCAATTTCTGTAGTAGATAAATCTTCGTTAATAACTGTTACAGGAAACACTAATTTAAAAGGAGGTCTTCTGCGTACTGGCCTTTTAACAAGTTCTTTTAAATCTCTAATATTTTCAATGGTAATAATTTCTCCATCAATAGTAATATCAAAAGGGAATTCAATAGTAGGTCTTTTATTTCTAGTAATAACTTCTTCTAATTCTTCATCCGAATTAACTTCTTGGGTAGTATCATCATCATTAACGGCCGTTACTGGGTAATTAATAATAACCGTTTTTAATGCTGTTGATAATTCTTCTGACGTTAACTCCTCTGATGATGTTATAGAGCTGTCTTCAGTACTAATGTCTGATGCACTTTCAGAACAGCTAACCATGATGCTAGCCGAAAAAAGTATTGCAACTAATGTTTTTGTGATTTTCATGATATTTAATTTTTTTAAGGTTTATATAACTGAAACCGCTATTTTTACAATTACCCTACCTTTAAAGCAAATTATTTTACTAAATGTCTAAAAAAATATCTGTTTGCGAAGCTAAAATATATGAATCCATATATAAAAAGTACAGCAAATCCCTTTACAGTTTTATGTACTTTAAATGTGGTGATGCCGATAGAGCAAATGATTTAGTTCAAGAATCTTTTATTAAACTTTGGAACAATTGTGCAAAGGTGATTTTTGAAAAAGCAAAATCTTATTTATATACCATTGCCAATCATCAGTTTTTAAATGAAGTGGCTCATTTTAAAGTAAAATTAAAATACGAGCAACACAACAGTAAAGATGATAGCAATATAGAAAGTCCAGATTTTTTGTTAGAAGAAAAAGAGTTTATGGATAAACTCCAATTGGCTATTGATGATTTAACTCCGGGTGAAAGAGAGGTTTTTTTATTAAATAGAATAGAAAGCAAAAAATATAGAGAAATAGCAGAAATGTTAGGGATTTCTGTTAAAGCGGTAGAAAAAAGAATGCATGGTGCTTTGGTAAAACTTAGAAAAAGTATCGGAAAAAATATTTAAATCCCTATAAATCAAAAAATAGAGTAGGGTATAAACTAAGTATTTGGTTATATATATAAAGAAACTAGATGAAACAAAATTATAAAATAGACGATACTTTTTTAGCCAGATGGTTAAATAACGAATTGACCGATGAGGAGTTGGCCGATTTTAAACAATCGGAAGATTATCCTTTGTATCAAAAAATAGCTAAGAAAAGCACTTTGTTTAGTGTTCCAAATTTTAATGAAGAACAATCTTTTAAAAATCTTCAAGAAAAAATTAAAAACCAAAAACAAAAAGTACGTAAGCTTGTGTCTAATTGGGTTTATGGTGTGGCAGCCGCAATTTTAATAATGTTTGGTTTGTCTTATTTTATGACTTCCAAAACAGAAATTATTTGTAATACAGCAGAGCAATTGGCTTATGTGTTGCCAGATGGATCTGAAGTTAGATTAAACGGAAATTCAACGCTTTTTTTTAATGAAAAGCAATGGCAAAAAGGAAACAGAACTTTAGATTTAGAGGGTGAAGGATATTTTAAAGTAAAAAAAGGATCTAATTTTTCTGTTTGTACAAATCAAGGAACTGTAACCGTTTTAGGAACCCAATTTAATGTACAAACTTTAAAAAAATATTTGGCTGTAGAGTGTTACGAAGGAAAAGTAAATGTTAAAAACAGCAAGTACGAATCTGTATTAACTCCAGGTAAAGGAGTAAAGTTTTTAGAAAATAAAAAAGAGAATTATCAAATCAACAGTACAGAACCTAATTGGGTAACAAATAATTATCAATACAATGCAGTGCCTTTAAGTGTTGTTTTTAAAGATTTAGAAAATGTTTACAAAGTAAAAGTTAAAAATAATGGAATTGATTTGTCACAACTTTACTCAGGAAAACTAGTTATAAATAATTTAGAAAAAGCGATAAAAGTAATTTGTAAACCTATGAATATTAATTACGTTATAAACAAAGATATTATCACGATTTCTGAATAATATGAAAAAGTTTTTATTGATTTTTTATCTGTTTACAGTTGCTGTTTTTTCTCAAGAAAACAGAAGTTTAAAGCAAGTATTAAATCAATTGTCTAAAACATATAATATTGATTTTTCTTATAACGAAAATCAAGTTCGGCAGTTTAACCATATACAGTTGGATTCTGAAACAGGTTTAAAGGCTTCTTTAATTAGTTTGTCTTTACAAACCCAGTTAGTGTTTGAGAAAATTGATGATGAGAACTATATCATCAGAAATAAATCAGAAGAAAAAATTAATATTTGTGGACAAGTTTTTAGCGCTACAAACAATGAAAAATTACCGATTGCAAACGTTTATTTAGGTGATATAAATATCCTTGCAAATAGTAATGGAATGTTTAAATTAAAGGATGTTTTAAAAGAAGATATAATCACTATTAAAGTACTAGGATATCAACAAATTAATATTGCTGTTAAAGATTTTAATACAAATTGTAAAAGCATTTTTTTAAAAGAAGAAATACATCAACTAACAGAGGTTGTAATTACTGATTATTTAACAACAGGTTTTTCTAAAAAGAACGATGGAAGTATTGTTTTAAATCCTAAAAATTCAGGGATATTACCAGGAGTTATAGAGCCAGATGTTTTACAATCTTTACAATTAATTCCTGGTGTGCAAAGCCCAGATGAAACCGCTTCGGGTATCCATATTAGAGGGAGCACTCCCGACCAAAATTTAGTGGTTTTTGATGGAATGAAAATGTATCATTTTTCACATTATTTTGGGTTGATATCTGCTTTTAATCCTTACATCACTAATAACATAAAGCTATATCGTTCTGGAACTCACGCTAAATATGGTAACAATGTTGGAGGGGTTTTAGATATTAGTACAGATAATTATGCTCCAAATAAATTATCTGTAGGTTTAGGAACTACACTAACACATTCAGATTTTTTTATAAAAGCTCCTTTTTTTAATAATAAGGTAGGTTTTGTGTTTTCTGCTCGTAGATCTATTACCGATATTTTTAATAGTTACACCAATCAACAATATGCAAAAGTTGCTTTTCAAAACAGTAAAATTTCTGATGGACTAGATTCAGAAAATTTAAAAATTACCAATGCCGATAATAATTTTTTTTACGAAGATTACCATTCTAAAATTATTGTAGAACCTAATACAAATAACAAAATATCATTTAGCTATTTATACAATTTAAACGATTTAAATTTTACAGGAAACAACTTAAGAGGTCGAGTAAAATTTATGGATGATATATTTATAGAAAACACGGGCTTTCATGTAGATTGGTCATTGGGAAATGTAAATAAAGGAATGCACAAAATTGCTTTTGGTAAAACAGGTTTTATAAAAAATTATGATGGATCTAGAGTATTAACAAGAGCCAATGGAAGTAATGAAAGTGTTTTTTTTTACAAATCAAACAATGTAAAAGAGACCAGTGCAGAATATTTATTTACAAAAAAACTCAATCAATATAATAAGTGGGAATTTGGATATCAGTTTAGTTATAACAATTTGACTTATAATTTTAATAGAATTACCCCGCAACAAGCAGATTTGGTGAATGATGAAATTGATGGAAAAGCTACTAACCATGCAGTTTTCTCAGAATATCAAATAGATTTAAAAAACAAATGGTTAATTAATGTAGGACTAAGATGGCAACATTTTAAGGGGATTGATAAAAATTATATAGAACCAAGGTTTAATTTAAATTACAAAGCCAATTCAGCTTTAAATTTAAAGTTCTCTACAGAATTAAAACATCAATCAGTTGCTCAGGTAGTAGATTTTAGAAATGATGGATTAGGCGGCTTGTTTGATCGTTTTTGGACTTTATCTAATCACAAACAATTTCCTGTTTTACAAAGTTTTCAAACCAGTATTGGTGCAGATTATCAAAAAAATAATTGGGTTTTTGATGTAGAACTTTATCATAAAAAAATTGCAGGCATTTTATTTTTATTTGATGAAAAAACCAGAGGACAAAAATATTTTAATGGTGATAATTACATAAAGGGAATTGATGTATTAATTAAAAAAGAATGGAATAATTATAATACTTGGGTTAGTTATTCTTTATCAAAAAGCATTTATCAGTTTAAAGATTTGAATGACGGAAATGAGTTTAATGGTTCATATGATGCTCCTCATAATTTTATATGGTCACATAATTATAGTATTAAAAAAGTAGAATTTTCTTTAGGATGGAGGTTTCGTTCAGGAATTCCTTATACTGTTAAAACTGCAGAATTAAATAATAACAATAAACTAAAAGTTGTATTTAAAAATTTAAATACAGAGAGGTTACCTAATTATAAAAGGTTAGATTTTTCTACCCGATATAAGTTTTGTTTTAATAAAGACAAAAATATAAAAGGTCAGTTAGGGCTTACGTTGCAAAACATTTTTAACAGAAAAA
This sequence comes from Wenyingzhuangia sp. IMCC45467, assembly GCF_054111205.1. The sequence continues at coordinate 2,411,541 of NZ_CM134196.1, read as the reverse complement.
ACATTTTAAGCAGAGATTATGAAATTCAAACAATTGTAAATAATGAAGGACAAAATAATACAGACAAAGAAATTTTAGTAGAAACAGATAAAATATCATTAGGTTTTGTACCTAATATATCTTTAAGAGTAAATTTTTAAAGGCCCCAATCTAAACTTTTATAAAGAATAACCTATTAAAGAAAACTATTAAAGTCAACCGATTGGGGCTAAAAATTTCTCTTTTTCAAATATTATCAATAACTCTTGTTAAGTATCTTTAAATATAAGAATCTATGTTTGTATTGCCTATTAGTTGTACAAATAATAAAACAATAAAAGTTTAAAACCTCCTTTTTAACAACCTTAGCATTCTTACCTAATTAGTATAAAGGAAATTTTTTGGTACAAACATTTATATTTCTCAATAATAGAACAAATAAACTGTATCTTTTTGTCAAAATTGATTCAATTACACTCACAAACGAATCAATTTTTAATGATAAATGTTATTTTTGCAGATTATTTACACCTATTAAGAAATGATTTTTAAAAAACCTCCCTTTATTTCTTCCTTACTTAATTTTGATGGATTATCTGGTATAGATAAAAAAAGGGCAAGATTAATGCTAACATTTAGCCTAGTTTGGATCATTCAAACAATTTTTTCCATTTTTGTTAGTGTAATTAAGTACAATAGTAACTTAATGCTAGCGGGTCATTTATTTGACTTTGTAGGAATTTTACTGGTGTTTTATTTTCTGTATAAAAGACAACAAACTGCAGCATTGGTTTTATTTATAAGTTTGGTTTTAATAACAACCATCTTATTTACAAACGTACTTTCACCCGCCAAATACGCAGAATACTTTTATATTTTTGTGGCTCCTTTAATTTTAATTTTTACCGAAAAAAAAGTTCTTATTTACTTTGGTTTTATTGTTTCTTATTTAGCCTTTATTATACCAAACAAATTCTATCATATTTATCCAGATGAATATTATCAAGATGATTATTTTGCTTTTATCTTGTTTATAATTGTCTTTTTTCTGGTTTATTATTTTAAATCTATCAACTCTAAAAATGAAAAGTTATTAGAAATAAAAACAAAAGAATTAGAAGAGTTAAATCAGTTTCAATCGCAGTTTTTCATCAATATATCTCATGAAATAAAAACTCCTTTAACATTAATAAGAGGGCAAGCAGATAAAATAAAAGAAACAAAGGTTAAACGTAAAATAGATGTACAAATTAACAACATCCAAAAAATTGTAGATGATGTAATTGACCTTTCAAAAATGAGTAATAACTCCTTTAGTTTGCATAAAGAGGTTGTAGATTTAAAATCGTTGGTATATAAAATTCATATTTCATTTGAATCTTTGTTTGCTCAAAAAAAAATCACTTTTACATTTATAAATTCTGAGCATGATTTTTTTATTCTAGCCGATGCTTTGTATTTAGAAAGAGCCATTAATAATTTAATGTTAAATGCCTATAAATACACCGATAAAAAAGGAAAAGTAATTATTAAACTAAACAAAATAGAAGATACTATTCAATTAAGTATATCTGACACAGGAATAGGTATTGATAAAAAGAATGTAGATAAAATTTTTAATAGATTTTATCAAGTAAACAATGACTTTAACCAAACAGGAGGTAGCGGAATAGGATTGGCTTTTACAAAAGAAATTATAACCTTATTAGAAGGAGAAATAATTGTAGAAAGTAAACCTAATATAGGTACTACATTTAAGGTGCTTTTTCCGGTAGTAAATAATTTAAAAAATAAAATTAAGACTGAAAATATATCCACTAGCGTTTCTTCAAAAAATGATTTAACAGACGTAGTGTTTGATAAAAGTATTACAATATTAATTGTAGACGATTCTGTTGAAATGAGATCTTATTTAAAAGAATTATTACAGGAATATAAGTGTATTGAAGCAGATAATGGAATAGAGGCTTTGGAACTGTTAAAAGAAAAAAAGGTAGATTTTATAGTAACTGATTATATGATGCCAAAAATGAATGGTTTTGAGCTCATTACTTATATGAAAAACAATAACATGTTCATTCCAACATTAATGCTAACAGCTAGAAGTGATAACGATAGTAAATTACAAGTATTAAGGTTAGGTATAAATGATTATTTAAGTAAACCTTTTGATAAAAATGAACTATTAATTAGAATCCATAACATTTTAAAGAATCAATACAATAGAGAAAAGTTTGTTCTTAAAGAAGAAATATCAGATGAAGAAATCAATGAAAATACAGAATGGCTTGTAAAATTAAAGAATTGTATTATAAAAAAATGTCATAATCCTAAGTTAAATCAGGTTGAAATTGCTGAACATTTTAATGTCTCTAAAAGCACATTTTATCGTAAAGTAAAAATGGAAACAGGGTTAACACCTAATGAGTTCATTAATGAAATAAAGCTTTTACAAGCAAGAAAAATTGTTGAAAAACAAAGTGATATTTCTTTAAAAGAACTGTCTTTAAAAGTAGGGTACTTACACACTTCTTATTTTGCTACACAGTATAAAAAAAGATTTGGGGTTCACCCTATTAAACAAGCTCAAAATTAAGCCCCTAGTTCTTGTTCTTTAGCATGTAATAATCTTGTTAATTTAATAGAGGTATCTAGTAAAATTAGTTTGGCATTTCCATTTCTTTCAATGTGGTAAATAGCATCATTTAACTCGCTGTTAATGGCTTCAATATTGGCACTGTGTATAAACGGAGCAAATTTTTCTATGCTAAAACCTTTGGTTTGTGGTTGGTAAAAAACTAGGTCTTTGGCTCCATAATTAAACAAAAGTGCTTGTCTAAAAAATTGTAAACAAAAGTTTAAAAACTGTTTTTGTTTTTCACGTCCCATAGCACCAATAGTATCGGACCAAGCAATTAAATCTTGAATAACACTAGCGTTTCCTTTGGCTTTAAAAGCAGCACGTACCCAAGTAATAAAAAGTTGTTCATACTCTAAATCATTTCCCTCACTTTTTAAAAGATCCAATGCTTTTTGATAACTTCCTTCGGCCCTATGGGCTATTTTTTGTGCTTCGGCTGGAAAAGAATTTTCACGTTCAATTAAAGCTTCGGCAATGTTTTCTTCGCTTAATAAAGGAAAATCTAAAATTTGGCAACGAGATAAAATCGTGTTAATCAATTGCTCCGGATGTTCTACAACTAATAAGAATATGGTTTTAGCAGGTGGTTCTTCAATCAACTTTAATAATTTATTTGCAGCAGCATTGTTCATTTTTTCTGCCATCCAAATAATCATAATCTTATACCCTCCTTCGTAAGATTTTAATTTTAAAGATTTTACAATTTCTTCAGCTTCATCAACTCCAATTTGTCCTTGTTTATTTTCAATTCCTAATTGTTGATACCATTGATATAAACTACCATAAGGATGGTCTTTTATAAAAGTTCTCCATTCGTTTAAAAACAGTTTACTTACAGGGTGTTTTTTTACATTTTCATTTACGGCTGTAGGAAAAGCAAAATGTAAATCGGGGTGTTGTAGTTTAGAAACCCTAACATCGCAAGCTTCATCGTTTTTACAAAGAATATATTGCGCATAAGCAATGGCAGCAGCCAAAGTTCCTACACCATTAGCACCAACAAATAACTGTGCATGTGCAATTCTACCCGTATCGGCAGTTCTTTTTAGGTGATTAATAATGTGTTGTTGCCCAATAAGATGATTAAATAGCATAAGATTTCAATCGGTTAAAAGAATTTCAAATTTACAATTTTAATAATCAGCACTTATAAATTTATAATATTTAAAACGTTTTAGTTAATTTCATGTTTTCCTATATTTAATATAGGCATCAACCATTATATTTGCAATACATCAACTTAGATTTGACATATGAAAACAATCAATGATTTTAATTTTAAGGATAAAAAAGCCTTAATAAGAGTAGATTTTAATGTTCCTTTAGACGCTGAGTTTAATGTAACAGATACAACAAGATTAAAAGCGGCAAAGCCTACTATCATCAAGATTTTAGAAGATGGAGGAGCGGCAGTTTTAATGTCTCATTTAGGACGTCCAAAAGGAGTAGAAGATCAATTCTCTTTAAGACATATTGTAAAAACTGCTTCAGAAATTATTGGAGTAGAAGTTAAATTTGTTGCTGCTACTGTAGGTGCAGAGGCTGAAGCTGCTGTAGCTGCTTTACAGCCAGGGGAAGTTTTATTATTAGAAAACTTACGTTTCTTTGCTGAAGAAACCAAAGGAGATTTAGCGTTCTCTGAGCAATTATCTAAATTAGGTGATGTTTATGTAAACGATGCATTTGGTACAGCTCACCGTGCTCACGCATCTACTACAATTGTTGCTCAATTCTTTAAAGATAAATTAGCTGGTTTGGTTATTGAAGCTGAATTAGTAAACGCTGATAAAGTATTAAAAGGTGGTGTAAAACCTGTTACTGCTATTATGGGTGGAGCAAAAGTTTCTGATAAGATTTTAATTATTGAAAAATTATTAGACGTTGCTGATAACATTATTATTGGTGGAGGAATGTCTTATACTTTTGCAAAAGCAGAAGGTGGAAACATTGGTAAATCACTTTGTCAAAATGATTTATTAGACTACGTTTTAGAATTAGAAGAAAAAGCAAAAGCAAAAGGAGTTAAGTTAATTTTCCCTATTGATAACTTATTAGGAGATGCTTTCTCTAACGATGCAAATACTCAAGTAGTGTTAAGAGGACAAATTCCTGATGATTGGGAAGGTTTTGATATTGGACCAAAAACTATTGAGAAATTCTCAGAAATTATTAAAAACTCTAAAACAGTTATTTGGAATGGACCTATGGGAGTGTCAGAAATCCCTTTATATGCAACAGGTACTATAGAGGTAGCTAAAGCAGTAAAAGAAGCTACAGAAGGTGGTGCTTTCTCTTTAATTGGAGGTGGTGATTCTGCTGCAGCAATTAATAATTTAGGATTTGGTGATGATGTATCTTATGTTTCTACAGGAGGTGGAGCATTATTAGAATATATGGAAGGAAAAACCTTACCAGGTATTGCAGCTTTGCAAGATGCTTAAGAAAAGTTAACATACTTTTAGGAATAAAATCTAAAGCGCTTCGAATTTTCGAAGCGCTTTTTTTTATGTAGTTTTAATGACTTAAAATGAATAATTAATATGAAGTATACTAACATCCCCAAAACAGATATTAAAGTTTCTAAAATATGCTTAGGAACCATGACTTTTGGAGAACAAAACACCGAGGCAGAAGCACATGAACAATTAAATTTTGCAGTTTCTAAAGGGGTTAATTTTATTGATACAGCAGAAATGTATTCGGTTCCTGGTAGAAAAGATACCCAAGGAAGCACAGAAAGATTTATAGGTTCTTGGTTAAAAGATCAAAAAAGAGAAGATTTAGTAGTGGCTACAAAGGTTACAGGTCCTAATCCTGGTTTATCATATATTAGAGAACCTCAGCAATTTTCTAAAGAAATGATTCATGGTGCTATAGAACAAAACCTTAAGCGTTTACAAACGGATTATATAGATATTTATCAATTGCATTGGCCTGATAGAAATACTAATTTTTTTGGAAAACTAAACTATAAACATGATGCTGATAATAAGTGGGTTGACAATATAAATATTGCTGTTTCTGCTTTAGATGATTTGGTAAAACAAGGAAAAATTCGTCACTACGGATTGTCTAACGAAACACCTTGGGGTGTGATGAGGCATTTACAAGAATCAGATCAACATAATTTGACCAGATGCAAAACCATTCAGAATCCATATTCTTTGTTAAACAGAACCTATGAAGTTGGTTTGGCTGAGGTTGGAATGAGAGAAGAAGTAGGTTTATTAGCCTATTCTCCTTTGGCTTTTGGTGTTTTATCAGGAAAGTATTTAGAGGGCGGAAATGCTACAGAAAACGATAGAGTTAATAAGTATCCTCAGTTCTCTAGATACAATAGTGAGCAGTCGGCTTTTTTAACGCAGCAATATGCAAATTTAGCCAAAGAATTAGATCTGAGTTTAACACATTTGGCTTTGGCATTTGTAAATCATCAACCTTGGGTAACGGCTAATATTATTGGAGCTACAAAAATGGAACAATTAAAAGAAAATATAGCTTCTATAGATGTTGACCTATCAGAAGAGGTGTTGACTAAAATTGATGAAATTCAGAAATTACAACCCAATCCAGCTCCGTAGGGAAAAGTAAAATAAGTAAAAGGTAAAAAGTATAAGGATATTTATCCATTTACTTTTTACCTTTTACTCTAAGTATCTAATAACCAATTTTGGTTCTTACTCTTTTTAAAACTTCGTTAGCAATATTACTTGCTTTTTTTGCTCCAATAGCCAAAACTTTGTCAATTTCTTCTATATTTTCCATGTAATAATTATACTTAGCACGTTGTTCAGAGAATTTATCAATTAACAATTCGTAAAAAGCTTGTTTAGCATGTCCGTATCCGTAGTTACCACCTTCGTAATTGGCTCTCATTTCAGCAATTTGTTCTTCAGAAGCCAATATTTTGTACAAGGCAAATAAATTACAGGTATCAGGATTTTTAGGTTCTTCTAAAGGAGTACTATCGGTTTCTATTTTCATGACTTGCTTGCGCAATTTTTTATCATCTTGAAAAATATCAATAATATTTCCTTGAGATTTACTCATTTTACCTCCGTTGGTTCCAGGAACATACATGCTGCTTTCTTGAATTTTAGCATCAGGCAACACAAATGTTTCTCCCATTTGATGATTAAATCTGCTAGCAACATCTCTGGTAATTTCTAAATGTTGTAATTGGTCTTTTCCTACAGGAACAATTTCTGCATCGTATAATAAAATATCAGCAGCCATTAGCATTGGGTAATCAAACAATCCAGCATTTACATCTTCTAATCTATCGGCCTTATCTTTAAAAGAATGTGCTAAAGTTAATCTTTGATATGGAAAATAACAGTTTAAATACCAAGTTAATTCTGTAGTTTGTGGTACATCACTTTGTCTATAAAAAACTGTTTTATTAACATCAACACCAAAAGCTAGCCAAGCAGCTGCAGTGCTATAAGTGTTTTGTTTAAGCGTTTCGCTATTTTTAATTTGTGTTAAAGAGTGCAAATTAGCAATAAACAAAAAAGATTCGTTTGCAGGATTATTTGCCATTTCTATAGCTGGGATAATTGCTCCTAATAAATTTCCTAAATGAGGAGTTCCTGTGCTTTGTACACCTGTTAAAATTCTTGCCATTTAATCTAAAAAATAATGTTTGTTGCAAAAGTACACTTTCATAAAAATATAAATAGAAAAGCGTGTAATTTATTTATAAATGATGAGACTTAACAATTGTTAATCAATATGTTTTTTTGTATATTATATAGAAATGATTAAAATGGACTTTAGTGTAACATATTATGATGCTTTAGAAGAAAAATGGAATGTATGGTCTCATGCAATCGGATTTTTTTTGAGCGTTTTGGTGTTTCCCCTTTTAATGTACAAAGCTATTGCTTCTGGTAGTGGAACTGCTATTTTAAGTTATGCTATTTACGGAATTAGTATGATGGTTTTATATGCAGCTTCTACCTTGTATCATAGTGCAGTAAACCAAAGAATACGTTATTATTTAAATATTTTTGACCATTCTGCAGTATATGTTTTAATAGCGGGTTCTTATGCTCCTATTTCTTTAGTGGTACTTGAAGGAAAAGTAGGTTGGTTGGTGTTTATTATTTCTTGGATAGTGGCTATTTTAGGAATTGTTTATAAAATTTATTTTATAGGCAGATACAAAGTAATTTCTGTTTTGTCCTATGTTTTTATGGGTTGGATTATTTTGTTTTTCTTAAAACCGTTAATTCACAATTTACCTATATGGGGACAACGATGGTTGTTATGGGGAGGTATTTTTTATTCCATAGGAGCGTATTTTTATGCAGCCAATAAAATAAAATACAACCATGCTATTTTTCACATTTTGGTGTTATTAGGTAGTTTGTGTCATTTTATTGTAATTTATTACCATACCATAAAATAATTACCAGTTTTTATAAGGGTTTTTACTTAGTTGAGAGTTGTAATATTTTATTTCTCCAGTCACTTCATTTCCTAGCCAATTGGGTTTTTTAAAAGTTTCGTTTTCTGAAGTTAATTCTACTTCGGCAACCATTAACCCTTTGTTGTCACCATCAAAAACATCAACTTCAAAAGTATGTTGATTTACTTTAACTAAATATCTTGTTTTACTAATAACACCTGGTTCACAAATGGCTAACAATTTAATGGCTTCTTCTATTGAAATTTGTTTTTCCCATTCAAAACGTGTCGTACCACTTTCGTTAGAAGCACCTTTAATGGTTAAAAAACCTTCATTGTTTTTAATTCTAACCCTAACGGCTCTATCTTTGTTTGAGTTTAAGTAACCTTGTTCAATTCTATTATTATCATAACTAACTTTTATAAAGTCTAGATTTTTGACTAAAAATTTGCGTTCAATTTCAATAGAATTCATAAAAAATATTTAGGTTTATGTTTGTAGGTAAAATTACTTAAAAAAAGGATTTTCTAAATTAATTATTGAATTTATAATTGCAAGAATTTACTGATTTTTATTGTTACTTTATAACATAATTAGGAAGTAAATATATACTCTAAGAAATGGAATGTTTTGTTGATTTTACGGATTACTTTTTTATATGATTTTACTAAAAAAAATAAATAACAAAATATGGTTTCAGCTATATGTTAATATATGTATAGGTCTCTTTATAAGCTTGTCATCTTATGTACATGTGCCGTTACAGTCTATTAAAGAGTATTTTATTTATGCAGTACACTTTCTTTTATTACAGATAACTCTTTATGGATTTACTTACATTTTAACTTTAAATAAATGGTTGTTTAAAATCGGTTTTAATCTTTTATTTATCCTTTTTTCTTTGATGTCTTTTTGGGTTTATACATTAGATATTACCATATCTGTTGATTTAATTCAACTGTCCTTAGAATCTAAACCAGACATTTTTTTTGATTTAATATCTGTTCCATTTATTATATTTTTAATATTTCTTTTATTGGTGACGTTAAGCATAAATATTTTTTATTCGAAACTAAATTTGACCTTTAAGAAAAGATATAAAGGTTTGGCATTAGCAGTATTGTCAATTCTTTTGTTTTTTATTTTAGAGCAAGTAAAATATGGAGTTTTTAAAAGAAGAATGCCTTATATAGCTGTTTTTGAAGCAACCAAGTACTTTAATAAAGAACCGTTTAAATATGTAAGTGTTGAACAAAATTTAAAGACAAATAATAAAGTAAATATTGTTTTTGTTTTAGGAGAATCTGTAAGGGCAAAAAATATGCAGTTAAATGGTTATCAAAGAGAAACAAACCCTTTACTTTCTAAAAGAACAGGTGTCTCTTCCATTAATAATTTATACACTCCAAATACTTATACTGCCAAAAGTGTTCCGCAAATTTTAACAAGTCAAAGCATAAATAACTCAGTTAATAAAGATATATATTCAATATATACTGTTTTAAATAAAGCCAACTATAATACTATTTGGATAGGCAATCAAACACCAGAAATAAGCTATAGAGATTTAATCAACCAAAATAAAGAAATCAGTCTTATTGATGTTGAACATTCTGTGCTTAGTTATAATAAAAAATTAGATGGAGAATTGTTAACTATATTTAAAAATAGATATAAAAAGAATCAAGCTAATTTTTATACCATTCATATGATTGGTAGTCATTGGTGGTATGAAAGTAGGTATCCAAAAGAGTTTCAAAAATTTAAACCTATTGTAAAAACAAAGTATTTGCCATCAAATACCAAAGAAGAAATGATTAACTCTTATGATAATACTATTGTATATTTAGATTATTTTCTAGAGAATATAATTTCTTTTTTAGAAAAGAAACAAGATAATACTATTTTAATTTATTTATCAGATCATGGAGAAATCTTAGGAGAAGATGGAAAATGGTTACATGCTCAAGATCATGAGGCTAGTAAAAATCCAGCATGTTTAATTTGGTACTCTAAAACTTTTGAAGAAAAGTATAAGTATAAAATAGACAATTTAAAATCAAATTTAAAAAGTCAAGTAACTACAGACTTTTTATATCATAGTATATTAGATATTATAGAGGTGCAAGAGTTTAAATATAATACAAATAAAAGTATATTTAGTATTAATCCGTAGCTTTGATAAACAAAATACAATATAAACATTTAAGTAAAATATGAAATATATTTATTTATATCTATTACTATCTTTTCAATTAGTAATGAGTCAAAAAGATTATGCAAATCAATGGAAAGATATGTATTCATATAATGATGTAAAAGATTTTACAATTATTAATAATAATTTATATGCAATAACAGAGAATTCAATGTTTGTTTATGATATTAATTCAGATGATGTAAAAAAAATATCTTCTGTAAACGGCTTATCAGGGACAACTACCTCTAGTATTTCTTTTGATGAAAGTACTGAAAATATTATTATTGGTTATGAAAGTGGTTTAATTGAAATTATAGACACAGATAATAATGTAGTACCTATTACCGGAATAAAAAACAATCTTATTTTAGTGAATAAAATTGTTAAAGGAGTTTATAGTTCTCAAAATCAATCTTATGCTTTTGGAGATTTTGGAATTGTAGAAATCAATCTTAACAACCTTGAGTTTGGAGATATTTATAAGTTGAGTAACGGTAGTAGTAGTTCATATTCGGTTAATAAAATGATAATCGAAAATAATATTATTTATGCAGCAACAAATAATGGATTATATGCTGTAGATGCATCTTTAAACCCAATAGATTTTAATAATTGGAATCAAATTTCTTCGGGGAACATAACCAATTTAATTAGCTTAAAAGGTGAAATTTACTTTACTAAAGATACTGGTGTTTATGAAATCACGAATCCATCAGTAGCAGTTATTACAACAACAGCTAACATTTTAAATTTAAACATAATAATATCTACAGATGAGCTAGTTCTTACTACATCTAATTTTGTTGATGTGTACGAAACGTCAACATTTACTAAAACGGATCAGGTTAATTTTTCTACGGCAACAAATTATACTTTTACAACAACAAAAGCCATTGTTAACAATAATGAAATTTTTGTAAATACTTCTAACTATGGAGTTCTAAAAACGGTTTTGTCAGATAAGGTAAACTATGTTGAATTACATCCAGATGGACCATCAGCAAATGATATTTTTGGTGTTACAATAAGTGGAAATCAAAAATGGGTAGTTTATGGGGGTTTTAACCCATCTTACAATGGATTGAATAGATATAGAGGTGTAGATTATTATGTAGATGGTAAATGGAATTATTTAAAGAATAACCAAATAGATAGAAAAAAAGATTATTTAAAAATAATTGTGGATCCATTTGACAGTTCTAAAGTTTTAATAGCAAGTTTAAGAGATGGAGTTACAGAGTTAAATGATTTTAATTTCGTTAAACGATGGGTAAAAACAAATACAAATGATATTTTACCAGGTCATTTAACTACTGGTGAAGCCTTTGTGGGTAGTATGGTTATTGATAAAAATAATATGATATGGACTGCAAATTCAAGAGCAAAAGACAATAATTTTTTTTCAAAATATAATGGTGAAAAAACAGATGCAGATAGGTGGGAGTTAAAAATTACTTTTCCCGATATTGGAGGTAGTGAAGGGTATGTTAGAGGTTTTAATAAAATGTATGTAGATCATAATAATAATGTTTATGCAGCTACAGCAAGGACAGGACTATTTGTTTTTAATGCCAATTCTGTTTCTGATGAAAATGATAGACAAATAACGGTTTTAAATGATTCAGCAAATAATGGGCAGCTGAACTCAAATTATGTGTCTTCTGTCGTTGCAGATGAAAACAACAGAATATGGATAGGTACTAGCGTTGGTTTATTGGTTTTTGATGACTATGATAATTTATATAACACAACAAAAAGACCAGCAACAACTTTAATTATTGAAGAAAATGGTGCTGCTAGGGAGCTTTTAGCAAATACTCAAGTAAACGATATTATTATAGATTTAGCGGGCAATAAATGGTTTGCTACCGAAGGAGCAGGGGTGTTGCAAACCTCATCTGATGGACAAACAACTTATAATATTTTTAATACATCAAACTCACCATTACCTGATAATACAGTAATAGATTTAGAGTTAGATGAAATTACAGGGGAAATTTATATGGTCACTGAAAAAGGAATGTTGTCCTATGATGGTAAAAATGAACCATTTGGAACCGAAATTAGTGATGTTATTGCATATCCTAATCCTGCTATTAGAAATCAAATAGGTCATGAAAATATTACCATTGTGGCTAAAGATGGAAACGGAATTCCCGATGGAACCAATGTAAAAATTATGGATGTGTCAGGTAAACTGGTTTATGAAACCAATGTAAATAGTGCTAATGGTTCTTTAGGAGGGAAAGTAGTGTGGGATAAAACCAACCTTAGAGGTAATTTTGTTGTTTCTGGTGTTTATATAGTGTTGTTGTCAAGTGCCGATGGTTCCGAAACCACTACTACTAAAATTGCTGTTGTTAATTAATGCAAGTAAATACCAAAGCAATAGTTATTAGTGCTGTTAAATATGGAGATAGCAGTCTTATTGTACGATGCTATACCCAACAAGATGGACTAAAATCGTATTTATTACAAGGTGTTTTAAAACGTAAAAAAGGCAAGGTAAACAAGTCTTCCTTTTTTCCGCTTTCAATCCTTCAAATTAACGCATCTCACAATAATAAAGGAAGTTTAAATAGTATTTCTGAAGCAAGGACATTACACCCTTTTTTAACTTTACATGTTGATTTAATTAAACAATCAATCGTCTTTTTTTTATCTGAATTTTTAAGTTCAGTTTTAGGAGAAGAAGAAGGAGAGAATGAGGTTTTGTTCGATTTTTTAGAAAATACAATTGTTTGGCTAGATCATCATAATCAAGTAGCCAACTTCCATTTAATTTTTTTAATTCAGTTAACAAAATGTTTAGGATTTTATCCAGATACAAATCATCAAGAAAAAGGTTATTTTTTTGATTTAAGTGGAGGCAAATACGTTGCTAGGAATGGAGCAAATATTATTCAAGGAGATCCTTTAAGTTTATTTAATAAAGCATTGGGCATAAAATTTGATGATTTAGAAACAAAGTTGTTTAGTAAAAACCAGAGAGCCATTGTATTAGATGTTTTACTAAAATACTATCAATTACATTTATCCTCTTTTAGGAGACCTAAGTCTTTAGATATACTTTCAAAAGTTTTAGAATAATGCTAAGGAAAATACTTTTATTCTGTTTTTTCTCTATAAGCTCATTTGCACAACAAATAAGAGTAGTAGATGCTTATACTCAAGACGAAATAGAAGGAGTAGAGGTTATAAACAAAACATTAAATATAAAGAGAGTTACCAATAAATATGGCTTGGCTGTATTTAGTAATCTTCAATCAAAAAACATATTAAGTTTAGAACACCAAAACTATAACAATTTAGAAGTTGTTTATGAAAATATAGAAGAGGTTATTTATTTAGAACCAACATCAGAAGGTTTAGAAAGTGTAGTCTTATCTGTTTCTAGAGTAGCAGAAAAAAAACAAAGTATTCCTGAACATATAGAAATTGTTGCCAGAAAAGAGATTGATTACATATCCCCACAAACTTCGGCAGATTTATTAGGAAATATTCCAGGGATTAGAGTTCAAAAATCTCAATTTGGAGGTGGATCTCCAGTAATTAGAGGAATGGAATCTAACAGAGTATTGTTGGTTGTTGATGGGGTGAGAATGAACAATGCCATTTATAGAAACGGACATTTACAAAACGCCATTTCGGTAAGTCCTTTTGTTTTAGAAAGAACCGAAGTCGTTTTTGGACCAGCCTCGGTAAGTTATGGTTCCGATGCCTTAGGAGGAGTTGTTCATTACTATACCAAAAACTTAAACTACAGTAAAAATCTTAGTCTTAAAAATCAAGCTTTTTATAGACATAGCACGGTAAATAACGAACATAGTACTAGTTTTAGCAGCCAGCTTTCACATCAAAAATGGGCTTCTTTTACCAACGTTTCTTTTAGTAGTTTTGGCGATTTAAAAATGGGGAAAAACCGAACTCATGGTTATGATGATTGGGGAAAAGTATATCAATATTCTAAAAATACAGATAGTAATTATTATGAGTCAAGCACTAACAACCCTAATCCCAATATTCAAAAAAATACAGGATATCATCAGCTAGATATATTGCAAAAATTGATGTTTCCTATTCGTCAAGATATAGATTTGGTGGTAAATGGACAATTTAGTACAACCAATAATATTCCAAATTTTGGAAAACTAAACGATTATAAAAATGGAGATTTAAAATTTGCAGAGTGGTATTACGGGCCTCAACAAAGATTGTTGGTTTCTGCTCAAGCCAAGTTTAAAGATTATAAATCGATATTAAAAAACGGAGCCATTACATTGGCTTATCAAAATATATTAGAATCTAGAATTAATAGAGATTTTGGTTCTTTAAATAGAACTTCTCGTTTTGAAGAGGTTGATGTGTACTCCTTAAACAGCGATTTTTTTATTCCCATTGGAGTCTCTAAAAAGAACAAACTATTTTATGGATTAGAGTTGGTTCATAACCAAGTAAACTCAACTGCTAAAGGAGAAACTCTTTCTGTTATGGGAAATAAAGTTACAGGAGTAAATAACAACTATATGGTAGATACTCGTTATCCAGATGGAGTAAGTACTTACAGCAGTGCAGCAATATATACGTCTTATAGACAAGAATTAAGTAAAAAGCATATTATAAATGCAGGATTAAGATTAACATCAACTTTGTTAACGGCAAATTGGAATCAAAATGTATCTATTAACATTCCAAATAATGAATTAAAATTAAGTAATACAGCATTAACAGGTTCTTTAGGATACATTTTTAAACCCTACCCAACAGATAAAATTAGTGTGGTTTTTTCAAAAGGTTTTAGGGCTCCAAATGTTGATGATATTGGAAAAATTAGATCTAAATCAGGAAAATTAACCGTACCTAATTCTAGGTTAGCACCAGAGCATTTGTATAGTTCAGAAATAGGTTTTGCTAAAAATTTACCAGTATATAAGCTTTATTTTAATAGTAATGTTTATTATACGTTGTTAAATAATTATATTGGTAGAGCACCATCAGCAGAGTTTGGAACCTCAATTACTTATGATGGAGAAGATTTTGAAAATGAAAATATTTTAGCAAATACAAATTTGGGTAAAGCAGCTATTTATGGAGCTACTATAAGTGCCAGCTGGAAGTTGTTTAATAATGTTAAAACCAATGGAGGAATTACTTACACAAAAGGAATTTCTTATGAAAATAACGAGCCTTTATCTTCTATTCCACCTTTGTTTGGAAATATTTCTTTAGGGGTTTACAAACGATTATTTAATATGGCTTTAGATTATCGTTTTTCAATGGCAAAAACATTACAAGATTATAACTTAACAGAGGGAATTGATAATATTGATGAAACGCCTAATGAAGAGGGAACACCAAATTGGTCAGTGCTAAATTTTAATAGCAATTATTACTTTAGTAAAAGTCTTAGAGTTCAATTTCAAATTCAGAATATTTTAGATGCTCATTATAAAGAATTTGCTTCTTCTATAAGTGCTCCCGGAAGAAATTTTTCTGCTGCAGTAGCATATTCATTTTAAAAATGAGTTTGTAAACACTTGTTTGTGTATTTTTGCACTCTATGAAATTCACTTTAGGTAAAAATCAAAAATTAAAAAGTAGAAAAGCAATTGCTCAGTTATTTGTAGAGGGGCAATCTGTAAAAAGTTTTCCTATAAAAATGATTTATTTTCCGGTAAACAATTGCGAAACTAACCAGACTAAAGTGGCCTTTTCTGTTCCTAAACGTAATTTTAAACTTGCTGTTCATAGAAATAGAGTAAAAAGACTGTTAAGAGAAGCCTATAGATTACATCAACATGAGTTTTTTGAAGGAAATGATAAAACCTATAACATTATGTTTATTTATATGGGTAATAAAATGCCTGATTATGTTGAGGTTGAGTCCAAGTTAAAAAAACTTTTCTTAAAGTTTAAATCTTCTCTTTCTACTTCAGAATCTTAAACAGAATTCATATCTTCCATATCTATGGAGCAACAAGAAAGAATACTGGCTCAAAAATCTAAAAGAGCCATAGAAACAATGTATATTACTATGTTACATTTGTTTAATAGAGGACACTACAAGCCTATGGGAATATCTGGTTCCTCATTAAGAAAAGCTTTGTTAGAACTAGAACCCGAAATATATGGATCTATATCAGACTCAAAAAAATTTGAATTACAAGGATTGTTATACGTACTAGATCGTTTGCCTGACGGTATAGAAAGTTGTCGGTTTATAAATTTAACAGCTACCGAAGGTTTAGATGAAGGACATTTTACTAAAATAGTCCCACCAAAAAGAAGACGTAATTGTTATAGAATTGATGGGGAACAAATGAATATTGAAATTACCCGTGGTAAATCTGATATTTATGATGTGTTAACTCATTTAACTTTTATGTATTTAGAATCTCACAAATTGTTAAACAGAATGTTTGTGGGGAGTAAAAATGAAATTTCTCACGAATGGGAAAAGTTACAGGAATTAGTATTGTCTAATGATGAAATTATTCAAGCTGATAGAGAAGTACTTTTTGTGTATTTATCTAACTTGTTGGGAAGAAGTTTTGAGGAAGTAAAAAGTGTTTACAAACAGTTATCAACCAAAAAAAATCCAGATAGATTTTTTCACATCATTTATGGTTTGGGAAGTTTAGCGGCCAATGAAAAAACGGATAATCAATACAGGTTAATTCGTTTTAGTGATAGTCTAATAGATCAAATAGGGCAACACATTTACGGAAATATTTGGGCAAGAAATATAAAAAAAGTACTCTTTAATAAAGGCATGTTAAACAGACCTATCCATATTATTAGTTCAAATATGCACTCTGTTCTAAATGTTTTATATGCTAAAAAAGCATTAGATTATAAAAGCGAAGATGTATTTGTGTTATACAAACAGTTAAGCGAAGTTAAAAATATTGATAAAAGAAATAAAGTGTTGCAATACGCTATTAAAAATGGTTTAACGGAAGTTGATGATACTTCTGGTGCCAATATAGATGTGCAAATTATAGATACCTCTTATATCAATAAAAAACCAAAAGAAATTGCTCCAATAATTATAGTAATGGATTATGCTTTTGGAGAACAAGCATACGAAACAATGGATGAATTGCTAAAACCATATAACCATGGATTAGAAGATGCTATTCATTTAGATGTAGAATCTGTTTCAATAATGGGTAAAGCCGGGATTTTGTTTGGAGATAAAGGTGATATTATGATTCCAAGAGCCCATATTTTAGAAGGAACAGCAGATAATTATTTTTTTAATAACGAATTAGAAGAAAATCAATTCAAAAAATTAAATTTGAACACTTATACAGGAAATATGATAACTGTGTTAGGAACATCATTGCAAAACAAATCTATTCTTAACTACTTTAAAAGTACTAGTTGGAACACTGTTGGGCTAGAAATGGAAGGAGCACATTACCAAAAAGCTATTCAAATAGCTTCACAGGTAAGAAATCATATTTCAAAAAATGTAAAAGTAAGATATGCTTACTATGCATCAGACAATCCTTTACACTCAGGAAGCACATTAGCTTCTGGAGGATTAGGAATGAAAGGTGTTAAACCAACATATGCCATAACAGAAGCTATTTTGGGACAAATTTTTAATGATTAACACATATTCATGTTAAAACGAATATTCGATATTCTATTTTCTCTTACAATTATTGTAACTATCTTAATTTGGTTGGTTCCAATCATTGCTTTCTTAATTTTAATTACCACGGGTGAGCGACCTTTCTTTTTTCAAGAAAGAGTAGGTAAAAAGGGAAAACATTTTAACATTTTTAAGTTTAGAACCATGAAAGGTTTTCCACCAGTAAACGATCCTTTGCTCTCGGCAGAAGAAACAATTAGGATAACCAAATTAGGGAAAATACTACGTAAATATAGAATTGATGAATTTCCACAATTTATTAACGTATTAATAGGGAATATGAGCATTGTGGGACCAAGACCTGAAAGACAGGAGTTTTTAGATGATATTATTAGAGAAATTCCTCAATATTCTGCTTTACAATGTTTAAAACCAGGAATTACTTCATTAGGTCAAATTCGTTTTGGTTATGCCGATACATTTGCACAAATGAAAATTAGAGCTAGGTACGATTTAGTTTATTTAGATAACCTATCTTTGTGGACTGATATTAAAATCATCTTATACACCATTGTAGTGGTTATTAAAGGAAAAGGTAAATAAATTATGAATATTCTTATTTTAGGTTCTGGAGGAAGAGAACACGCATTTGCAAAAAAATTAGTGGAAAGTAAAAAGTTGTCTAAATTGTTTTTAGCCCCAGGTAATGCAGGAACGGCTAAAATTGCAAATAATATTGCCATAGATCCAACTGATTTTCCAGCGGTTAAAAAAGCCGTGTTAGAAAATAACATCAACATGGTGGTAGTTGGACCAGAAGCTCCTTTAGTTGCTGGGGTTCACGACTTTTTCTTAGCAGATGAGGATTTAAAAGAGATTCCTGTTATTGGACCTAAAAAAGATGGAGCAGAATTAGAAGGTTCTAAAGAATTTTCTAAAAAATTCATGTTTAAACATGGAGTTCCTACTGCAAAATACGAAGCTTTTACAAAAGATACAGTTGCCGAGGGACAAGCATTTTTAGAAACGTTAAAACCACCATTTGTATTAAAAGCAGATGGATTGGCTGCCGGTAAAGGAGTGTTAATTATTGACAACTTACAAGAGGCTAAAGAGGAGTTAGCAGATATGTTAACCAACGAAAAATTTGGAGCAGCTTCTTCTAAAGTTGTGATTGAAGAATATTTAGACGGAATTGAATTATCTGTTTTTGTTTTAACTGATGGAAAAGGATACAAAGTATTGCCATCGGCTAAAGATTATAAAAGAATTGGAGAAGGAGATACTGGTTTAAACACAGGAGGTATGGGAGCTATTTCTCCAGTACCATTTGCTGATGAAGCGTTTATTAAAAAAGTTGAAGATAGAGTGGTTAAACCTACTGTAGAAGGTTTACAAAAAGATGGTATAGATTACCGTGGATTTATCTTTATTGGGTTGATGAATATTGGTGGAGATCCTTATGTAATTGAATACAATGTACGTATGGGAGATCCAGAAACGGAAGCTGTTTTACCACGTATTACTTCTGATTTGTTAGATTTATTTGAGGGAGTAGCTACTCAAACCTTAGAATCTAAATCTTATGAAGTAGATGCTAGAACTGCTACAACAGTAGTGGTGGTTGCCGGTGGTTATCCAGAAGCTTATGGAAAAGGAGATGTAATCACAGGAACAGAAAACGAAGAAGAGTCTATTGTTTATCATGCAGGAACTACTGTAAAAGATGGAAAAATTGTTACAAACGGAGGTCGTGTTTTAGCGGTTACTTCTTTTGGAAATGATATTCCTTCTGCTTTGGCAAAATCTTACAGAACTATTGATAAAATTTCTTTTGATAAAATGAATTATAGAAAAGACATCGGTTTTGATTTGATGTAATTTTTATAACTATAAAATTTAAAAATCGCTTTGTTTATTAATTAGACAAAGCGATTTTTTAGTTTCTAAAAGATTCTTTCTAGCTACTTTTCTTACTTTTAAGCATGTCAAATAAAATAGTTTCTAAAAAAATAATAGTAGCTCCATTAAACTGGGGTTGGGGACACGCAAGTCGTTGTATTCCTATTATTAGAGAAATTATCAATTTAGATTATGTACCTGTTATTGCATCAGATGGTGCTGCTTTGGCTTTTTTGCAAAAAGAATTTCCAACACTAGAATATATAGAGTTACCTTCTTATGGAATTAAATACGGAAAAAGTTTTAGCTTATCAATGTGTTTAAACTTACCTAAAATACTTGCTGGAATTATTAGAGAGCATTCAGTTATTAAACAATACATCTCTTTAAATAAAAAGCAAATAGTTGGAATAATATCAGATAATAGATTAGGGGTTTATCATCCTCAAATTTCATCGGTTTATATCACTCATCAATTAAATATTAAAGCGGGTTTTTTTTCTAAATGGGTAAATAAAACGCATCATTATTTTATTAAAAAACATAAAGAATGTTGGGTTCCTGATGAAGAAAATAGTTTGTTTTCGGGAGATTTATCAAAAAACACATCAAACTTAAACGTTCAATATATTGGAATTTTATCTAGGTTTAAAAAACAAGATATTCCAATTAAATACAATTTATTGGTCTTGTTGTCTGGTGTAGAAGGTCAAAGAAAAGCTTTGGAAAATTTAATGTATAATGAATTAAAACATTTTAAAGGAAAGGTGTTGTTGGTAAGAGGGAGTTTAGAAGCTTCTAACAGGGTTTTTCTATCCAATGTTGAGGTAGTTGATTATTTGTTGTCTGATGAGTTACAAACAGCTATTAATACTTCTGAGCAAGTGATATCAAGATCGGGTTATAGTACGGTAATGGATTTGTTGATTTTAGAAAAATCGGCGTTTTATATTCCGACTCCAGGTCAAACCGAACAAGAGTATTTGGCTGAGTATTTAAGAGAAAAAGAGATGGCCAATTCTAGTTGTGAAAAGGATTTTAAGATAGCATTATTAAGCAAAAAAAATGTTGAGAAATCCTTTAAAAAGGTTTCTCAACATCATATTTCTGTTTATTTAAAAAATGCTTTTAAGCCTTTTCAAGTGTAAAGTAAAAAGTAGAACCTTCACCAACTTTACTTATTACATCAATGGTTTGTTCATGTGCTTCTATTATATGTTTTACAATAGATAACCCTAGTCCAGAACCACCTTGGTCTCTAGATCTGCTTTTGTCTACTCTATAAAAACGTTCAAACAATCTAGGAACATCAGCTTCAGAAATTCCTTCACCATTATCGGTAACTTTAATAATTAATTTGTCCTCGTCTTCATAATCAACAGAAACAATAGTTGTTCCACCTATTTTTCCATATTTAATGGAGTTCATAACAAGGTTAATTAATACTTGTTCAATTTTAGTTTCATCGGCTAAAACAAACTCAGGAATATCATAAAATTTATCTAAACTAAGTTTTATGTTCCTTTTTTTAGCTTGCATTTCTAGCAATTCAAATACTTTTTGAATGACTTTTAAAATGTTAAAAGTATCTATTTTTAGTTTTAAATCGTTGGTTTCTAGTTTTGTAATTAAGTCTAGGTCGCCAACAATTTCACTAAGTCTTTCTATGGCAAAATTGGCTCTTTTTAAGTATTTTTCTCTTATTTCTCTATTTTCGGCAGCTCCCTCAATTAGGGTTAATAAATAACCTTGAACAGTAAATAAAGGTGTTTTTAGTTCATGAGCAACATTTCCTAAAAAATCACGTCTGTAATTTTCACGATAGTTTAATTTACTAATTTCTCTTTTCTTTTTGTAAGAGTATTTTAAAATGTCTCTAGCTAAAAAATCAAACTCATCAGCATTTACGTTAATCCTAGAAATTCTTCTCTTTTTTAGTGTATTTACTTGGTTGTATATTTTGTCTATTCTGTAATTTATGTAGTTATTAATTCCGCTATTAAGTATTATGGATAATAGCACAAATACAATTCCAGAAAAAATAAGCAATGCATTTACATTTATCTTTTCTAGTGTGTTGTACATAAAAAAGATAATAACAATATTAATGCAAGCAACTAGTATAAAAGAGATGAGAATAGAAAAAAGTAAAAAGTTTTTAATTTTCATGCAAAATAAACTTATATCCTACTCCTTTAACGGTTTTAAAGTGATCGTCACCAATTTTTTCACGAAGTTTTCTAATGTGTACATCAATCGTTCTATCTCCAACAACTACATCACTACCCCAAACTTTTTTCATGATAGATTCTCTGTTAAATACTTTACCTGGTTTAGAGGTTAATAAAGAAAAAAGTTCAAATTCTTTTCTTGGTAATATAATTTTATCACCGTCTTTAATAATTAAGTATTCATCTCGGTCTATAGTAATACCTCCTAGTTCTGTATTGTTGTTGCTATCTTCTTCTTTTATTCTTCTTAATAAAGATTTAATCTTGCTAATTAATAATTTTGGTTTAATAGGTTTGGTGATATAGTCATCAGCACCAGCATCAAACCCAGCAACCTGACTATAATCTTCTCCTCTAGCAGTAAAAAAAGAGATAATTACATCGCCTAAATCAGGAATTTCTCTAATTTTTTCACAAGCTTCTACACCATCCATTCCGGGCATCATTACATCTAATAAAATTAAATGAGGTTGTATTTTTTTTGCCTGACTTACAGCTTCTAAGCCGTTTTCGGCAGTATAAATATCGTACCCTTCTTTTTTAAGATTGTAACCAACAATTTCTAAGATGTCTGGTTCGTCGTCTACTAAAAGTATTTTAATCTGATTTGTATCCATTATTATGTGTTGTTAATCTTTGCAAAATTACTCTTTTACAAGATACAAAAGAGTTTGTTAACAATCATTTAACAGTAGGCTTAACTTAACAAAAGCATTGAGAGTTGTTAACAGTATGTTAACATAAAGGTAATGATATATTACGTTCTTTAAGGTATTATTTATAGACTTTTGCACCGCTTTTAAA
Source organism: Wenyingzhuangia sp. IMCC45467 (assembly GCF_054111205.1). Next base: position 2,388,768 of record NZ_CM134196.1, on the reverse strand, counting down.
CAAATATAGCATTGATAATGAGAAATTTATTAGTTACATTTTTTACTTTGATGAGTGTGGCAGTGTTTGCACAATCAAAAGGAACTATTTCAGGAAAAGTACAAGACAAAGATATGGGATTAGAGCCATTACCTTTTGTAAGTATTTATGACAACAACAATAATACGGTTGGAACTACATCTGATTTTGATGGAAATTACAGCATTCAGTTATCAGCAGGTGTTCACACACTTGTGTTTGAGTTTGTAGGATATGAGACCGTTAAAAAACAATTTACAGTAAAGGCAGGAGCAACTCAAAATGCCACTATTGTAATGGCTTCAGCTGCGGATGCTTTAGATGCAGTAGTTTTAACAGCTGTTATTAATAAAGAAAGTGAGGCTGCTTTAATGGAGGTTCAGAAAGAGTCTGTGGTAGTAATTGAAAGCGTTGGAGCGGAGCAATTGTCTTCTCAAGGAGTTTCTGATGCTGCTGCTGCAACAACTAAAGTTACAGGAGTATCTAAACAACAGGGGTCTGGTAAAGTTTATGTTCGTGGATTAGGAGATAGATACAACAATACAACTTTAAATGGTTTACCATTGCCATCTAATGATCCTTCAAGTAAAAATATATCTTTAGATTTGTTTTCTACAGACGTTTTACAAAATGTAGGAATTAGTAAAACTTTTTCATCTGGAGTAACTGGAGATTTAGGAGGAGCAAATATTAATATTGAAACAAAGCAACCTTCTACAAAACCTAATTTTGAAATAGGAATTTCGACAGGACTTAACTCGCAAACAACTTTTAAAGATTTTAAAACGATCGATGGAGCAAATTATTTAGGTATTGCTAATCACACGGATCACCCTGTAACTTCTTTAAATAAATATGCCTTTGATGATAATTTTTCTCCAAAAACAAATACAGCAATGCCTAAAGGTGGTGTTTCTTTAAATGGAGGAAGAAAAGTTAGATTTGATAATGGTTCTTCTTTTTCTTATTTTTTAGTTGGTTCATTTGGGAATAGCTATAGATTTCAACAAGGTTTTAATACAAATAACCAAACCGAAACAAGTAAAGGTTCTGATTATTATGATGCTAAAGAATATAGTTACTCAGCTTCTAAGTTAGCAATGGGGAATTTTGAATTTGCTTTTAATCCAGATCATAAGATTTTATTCAATTCAATTTTTATTCACACGAATAGTCAAAAAATTCAAGATTATTTTGGAGACACTCCAGACAATGATAATGTAAATGTTGTATTACAGACTCAAAATCAAAATAAACTATTAGTAAATCAGTTGATTTCTAAAAATGTTTTTGGAGATTATCTAGATTTAGATTTAGGTGTTGCTTATAATAATATCAAGAATGATGAGCCTAACAGAAAGAAAAATATTTTTCTTGTCGATCCTACTACAGGAGCTGCGAGATTTTCTACAGGTACTGCAAGAAATAATAGTAGATATTACCAAAACTTAAATGAAAATGATTTTGCTGCTAAGGTAGAAGGTAAAATTTATTTAGGGGTAAGAGGAGGCGAAGAGACTAAAGGTTCTATAGGTTTAGCTTATGCTTTAAGAAATACAACTAGAGATTTTCAAGCATTTTATTTTGACCATAACATTCAAAGCCCAAATATTGCTGTTGATAGAAATAATGTAAGTGATGTTTTAAATCAAGATGGGTTAGATAATAACGATTTTTATTTACAAACAGGATACGGAACAAACGCAAGTATTGCATTAGATCCTTTTACATATGGTGGAACAAAAACAATAAATGCTTTTAGTGCTAATTTTGATTATAATTTAACAGAAAAATTCTTTTTTAGTGTTGGTGGACGTTTTGAAAAAATTAATATGGATGTAGATTGGAAAACTAACTTAACTAAAGGAAATACAAACATAAATGAGCAGTACATTCTACCTTCTTTAAATTTAAAATATGCTTTAAACAGCGAAAATCAATTTAGGTTCTCTGTAAGTAAAACTTACACATTCCCTCAGTTTAAAGAAATTGCTGAATTTGTTTACGAGGGGGTAAATTATCAAGAGCAAGGGAATAAAAATTTACTACCATCGGATAACTATAATTTAGATATTAAATATGAATTTTTTCCTGAAAAAGGAGGTTTAATATCAGCAACGGTTTTTGGTAAATTAATTCAGAATTCAATTAACCGTATCGAGTTAAACGCTGCCTCTGACAATATTTTTTCGTATGAAAATACAGGAGATGCTCAAGTTTATGGTATGGAAGTAGAATATAAAACTGACTTAATATCTTTTGGGGACGATACGACTGAAGATTATAGTAAAATTAAATTCGGAGCTAATGGTACATACATGTACACTAATCAAGATTTTAACCCAACAGGTTTATTTAATCCTACAAACAACAGTTCACAGTTAGAAGGAGCATCACCAATTATTGTAAATGCGGATGTTTCATATAATTTAACAAGTGGAGATAAGGAGTCTGTGGCTACATTAGTTTTAAATTATCAAGATGATAAATTATATAGTATTGGTAATAATGCTGGAGGTGCGGGGTTACAAAATATTGTTCAGAAATCTATTACTACTTTAGATTTTGTAGCAAAACATCAATTTAATAAAAAAATGAGTTTAAAGGTTTCGGTAAAAAATATTTTAAATCCATCAATAAAGAGGGTAAGAGATTTAAATAATCCGTTAACTAATACCTCTTTTAAAAGAGGAGTCGATTTGGGAGTATCATTAGGATATAAATTTTAAATCAATCAAAGTCAAAATTTACAAGGCACGCTTTAAGCGTGCCTTTTTTATTAACAATAAGTTTACAAAAATACAAATAGACTTAACAAGAACTTAATAAGTTCTTAACTCAAAGTAAGAGGAACCTGTTGTTTCTTTGTGTCAACAAAATTTGAAACAAAAACAAAACAAAATTTTATTAAGATGAAAAAATTAATTTTATCAATGTTAGCAATTGCTGCTTTAACTTTTACAAGTTGTACTTCTGATGACAATAATGATATTGTTACGGAAGAAGGTGTAATTAAATCTGAATCAGATATAGTTATTGGAGATTTACAAGGAACTGTAGAGGCTAACATTACTTTGAAAAAAGGAGTTGATTATCTTTTGACTGGTTCTTTATTAGTAAAAGATGGTTATACTTTAACAATTGAAAAAGGAGCAGTAATAAAGGTTGATGCTGGGCGTACCGATACTTATGTAGCGGTAGAGCAAGGTGCAAAAATTATGGCTGCTGGTACAGCTTCAGAACCTATTACTTTTACTTCTAATGCTACAAATCCAAAAGCAGGAGACTGGGGAGGAATTGTTATTGCTGGTAAAACACAAACAAACAAAGGAGATTCTGTACAGTCTGAGGTTGCTGGGTTAAATTATGGTATGCCAGCTGCTCAAGCTATTCCTGCTGATAACTCTGGAGTTTTAACGTATGTTATTGCTGAGTATACTGGTGCTAAAATTAATGGTGATGCGGAATTTAATGGATTCTCTTTTTACACAGTAGGTTCTGGAACTACAATTAACAACTTAGTTGTAAAGTATGGTGCTGATGACGGTGTTGAATTTTTTGGATCTACTGTAGATGTTGATAACATTTTGTGTGTTAACATTGCGGATGATATGTTTGACTTTACAGGAGGATACACAGGAACTATTACAAATGCTTTTGGTGTAAGAGAAGCTGATTTTGATTTGGCTACTGAAGACCCAAGAGGTATTGAAGGAGACTCTAACTCTTCTGATGCAACAGCAACTCCAATTTCTACTCCAACTTTTAACGGAGTTACAATTTTAAATCTAAATCAAACTGTTGCTTTAAAAGCTGGTGCTGAAATCCGTAGAGGAACAGAAGCTACTATTAACAATGCTGCTTTTATTGCTGCTGGAGCTGCTACTTTTGATAACTTAATTGATACAAAAGATGATAATGGAAATGGATCTGTTACTGTTACAAATGCATACTCACAAGGTGCTGTAGGAGATAACAAAGTCGGAGGAACAATTACAGGTACTGTAACTGTTGAGGCTGATTTATATGTTGGTTCTGCTGTTAAAGTAAGTAGAGGAGCTGATTTTTCTGTATTCTCTTGGACTGGATATGCCTTGTAAGAAGTAATTAAGATTAAGAAAAATATTCTCAAAATCCACCTCGAAAGAGGTGGGTTTTTTTATTCCCATTACTTTTTTAACTTTAGGAATAAAAGCTATGAATTTTAAAACCCAAAAAGAAAACATTCTCTTTTTAGATATTGAAACTGTTCCATTGTACAAAACGTTTTCTGAAGTTCCAGATATTGAAAAAGAACTGTTTGCCAACAAAACCGCCTATAAAAGAGGAGAAGAAATAAGTGTAGAAGCGTTTTATAGTAATGCTGGAATTTGGGCAGAGTTCGGAAAAATTGTCTGTATTTCTGTAGGATATTTTGTCAATCAAGAATTAAGAATCACGTCTTTTGCTTCTAAAGATGAAAAAGAAATTTTAAGGGGCTTTAAAAAGTTGTTAGAAGTTCATTTTAATCAACGACAACAGCTTTTATGTGGTCATAACGCTAAAGAGTTCGACTTTCCGTTTATTGCTCGTAGAATGATTGTACACGGGTTAGATTTACCAATAAAATTAAATCTGTTCGGTAAAAAACCATGGGAAATCCCACATTTAGATACTTTAGAATTGTGGAAGTTTGGTGATTACAAACATTATACCTCTTTAAAGCTATTAACACATTTATTAGGGGTTCCAAGTCCAAAAGGAGATATAGATGGTAGCCAAGTAGGAAAGGTGTTTTACCAAGAAGATAACTTACCTAGAATTGTACGTTATTGTGAACAAGACGTGTTGGCTTTGGCAAGGGTGTATTTGCGTTTTAACAATGAAGAAATTGTTGGTGATGAGAATGTGGTTTTTGTATAAAACAAGATGTTCGAGCGAAGTCGAGAACCTTTTTTTGTGTCATTAATTTTTATCTGTAAAAACATTTTCACCTCGACTTCGCTCGATGACCGTATATAGTTTTTAGGTATTCAAGCACGGTTGAGAACTATATTTTAGTTATTTATTTTTATCAGAAAAATATTTCATCTGGACTCCGTTCGATGAACTTCATAAAAAAAGTCCAAACTTTATCAGTTTGGACTTTTTTATTTATTAGATGATGTAGATGTAAATCATCATTATTGTTTACAAATCAGTATTTTTATCTAACAAAGCATTCCATCCTTGTGCTGTTAAAGGAACAGATTGATTGGCACCACGAGTAATTAAGTTCATTCCACTAGCTTCATCAGTCATGTGACCAATAACAGTTAAATGTGGATTTCCTTTAATTTTATCGTAATCGTTTTGAGCAATTGTGAATAGTAATTCATAATCTTCTCCACCACTTAAAGCAACAGTGGTACTGTTTAAATCAAATTCTTCACAAGTAGAAATTACCTGAGGATCTAAAGGAATTTTATCCTCATAAATATTACAACCTACTTTAGATTGTGTACAAATATGAATGGCTTCGGATGATAAACCATCAGAAATATCAATCATTGAAGTTGGGATTACCTCTAAATCATTTAAAATTCTAACAATATCTTTTCTAGCTTCTGGCTTTAATTGACGTTCAATTAAATAAGTATAAGCATCTAAATCAGGTTGGTTGTTTGGATCCACTTCAAAAACTTGCTTTTCACGTTCTAATACCTGAAAACCTAAATAGGCAGCACCTAAATCACCAGTAACCACTAATAAATCATTTTCTTTAGCAGTATTTCTATAAGTAATTTTTTGTTCCTCGGTATGCCCAATAGCAGTTACACTAATTAACAGTCCTTTGGTTGATGAGGTAGTGTCTCCACCTATTAAATCAACATTGTATTTTTCACAAGCCAATTGAATTCCACTGTATAACTCCTCTACAGCTTCTAAAGGAAATCTATTAGACAAAGCAATAGAAACAGTTATCTGGCTAGCTTCGGCATTCATAGCATATACATCAGATAGGTTTACCATTACCGCTTTATATCCTAAATGTTTTAAGGGCATATAAGATAAATTAAAGTGAACTCCTTCTACCAATAAATCGGTACTTACTAATGTTTTTAATCCTTTTGCATCTAATACAGCACAATCATCACCCACACCTTTTATGGTTGTATTTTGTGTAATGTTAAAATATTGCGTTAAGTGAGAAATTAAACCAAATTCTCCTAGACTTGCAATATCTGTTTTTTGTGGTGTTTTATCTTCTAACATATAGCTTTTAGTTTGAAAGGTTTGTTAATTATAACAACTAATAAAGTAGTGTTAACTACTAAAAGTTTTGCAAAGATACATTTTAGATTGATGCAGTCTATTACGTAATAAATATTATTCATTATTCGTATGATAAAAATCAGTTTAAAAATGGTAAATTTGCGGACGTTTTAGTTTAAACTATTTAAGTTATGATAAAAGTATCGGATATAGCTAAGAAAAAAGTAGTAGAATTAATGACCGATGATGGTTATAATGCTGCTAATGATTTTGTTAGAGTAGGAGTTAAGAGTGGAGGATGTTCAGGGTTATCGTACGATTTAAAGTTTGATAAAGAACAACAAGAAGGTGATAAAGTTTTTGAAGACAATGGTGTTAAGATTATTGTAGACAAAAAAAGCTTTTTATACCTAGTGGGAACTACGTTAGAATATTCTGGCGGGTTAAATGGTACAGGATTCGTTTTTAACAATCCTAATGCCAATAGAACATGTGGCTGCGGTGAAAGTTTTTCACTATAAACAAGTTTTATTTAAAAAATAAGAAAAGAGAGAAATAGGATAAATTTAAGTTTAGCACTTGAGTTTAGAATATTCAATTTTTAATTACGAAGTAATGAGTAAATATACAGAAGACGACTTAAGGGAAGAGTTAAAAACTAAAGAGTATGAATATGGATTCTACACTTATTTAGATGCAGAAACATTTCCTAAAGGATTGAATGAAGATGTAATTAGAGCAATTTCTTTAAAAAAGGAAGAGCCAGAATGGATGACCGAATGGCGTTTAGATGCTTTTCGTAAGTGGGAAGCTATGGAAGAGCCTGAATGGGCTAATGTGCGTTATGAAAAACCAAATTTCCAGGACATTAGTTATTATTCAGCACCTAAAAAAGCAGATCCTAACAAAAGCTTAGATGATGTAGATCCTGAGTTATTAGAAATGTATAAAAAATTAGGAATTTCTGTTGATGAGCAAAAGAAATTACAAAACATTGCTGTAGATATTGTGGTGGACTCTGTTTCGGTAGCTACCACCTTTAAAAAGACCCTAAACGAAAAAGGAATTATTTTTTGTCCAATTTCCGAAGCTATTAAAGAGCATCCAGAATTGGTAAAAAAATACATGGGTACAGTAGTTCCAAAAACAGATAATTTTTATGCAGCATTAAACTCTGCGGTATTTACCGATGGATCTTTTTGCTACATTCCAAAAGGAGTAACCTGTCCAATGGAATTATCAACTTATTTCCGTATCAACGAAAGTGGTACAGGACAGTTTGAGCGTACATTGGTTATTGCCGATGAAGGTTCTTTTGTAAGTTATTTAGAAGGATGTACAGCACCAAGTAGAGATGAAAATCAATTACACGCTGCGGTAGTAGAGCTAATTGCTTTAGATGATGCTGAAATTAAATATTCTACAGTTCAAAACTGGTTCCCTGGTGATGCTCAAGGAAAAGGAGGAGTTTACAATTTTGTAACCAAAAGAGGACTTTGTGAAAAGAATTCAAAAATTTCTTGGACTCAAGTAGAAACAGGTTCAGCGGTTACTTGGAAATATCCATCATGTATTTTAAAAGGAGATAATTCCGTAGGAGAGTTTTACTCAATTGCTGTGACTAATAACTATCAGCAAGCAGATACAGGAACAAAAATGATTCACTTAGGAAATAATACTAAGAGTACCATTATTTCTAAAGGTATTTCTGCTGGGCATTCTCACAACAGTTACCGTGGATTGGTAAAAGTAAATTCAAAGGCACAAAATGCTCGTAACTTTTCTCAGTGTGATTCTTTATTAATGGGAGATTTGTGTGGGGCTCATACTTTTCCATACATAGAAGTAAAAAATAAATCAGCACAAATAGAACACGAGGCAACTACCAGTAAAATTGGAGAAGATCAATTGTTTTACTGTAACCAACGTGGAATCGATACCGAAAAAGCCATTGCATTAATTGTAAACGGGTTTAGTAAAGATGTACTAAATAAATTACCAATGGAGTTTGCAGTAGAAGCACAAAAATTATTAGAAATCAGTTTAGAAGGATCTGTAGGATAACACTAGTTTCTAAAGTTAAAAAGATAAAAGTAAAAAGTTGTGTGAGTTGGTAAATACTGCACAACATTAAATAAAATATTGAAGTAAAAAAAGTTCAAAAGTTACTTTATAAACTTTCAACTTTACAACTTGATAAACATCAATTAGACATGTTAAAAATAGAAAACTTACACGCAAAAGTAGAAGATAACGATATCTTAAAAGGATTAAATATTGAAGTAAAACCAGGGGAGGTTCACGCTATTATGGGGCCAAACGGAGCTGGGAAAAGTACTTTGGCTTCTGTGGTAGCAGGAAATGAAAATTACGAAGTAACAGAAGGTACTATTACATTAGAAGGTGAAGATTTAGAAGATTTATCTCCAGATGAAAGAGCTCATAAAGGTGTGTTTTTATCTTTTCAATATCCAGTAGAAATTCCAGGTGTAACGGTTACAAACTTTATCAAAACTGCTATTAATGCTAAGCGTAAAGCTCAAGGTTTAGAAGATATGCCTGCAGCTGAAATGTTAAAGAAAATTAAAGAAAAAGCAGCCTTGTTAGAAATTGATAAGACTTTCCTTTCTCGTTCTTTAAACGAAGGATTTTCTGGAGGAGAAAAAAAGCGTAACGAAATTTTCCAAATGGCAATGTTAGAGCCTAAACTGGCAATTTTAGATGAAACAGATTCAGGGTTAGATATTGATGCTTTAAGAATTGTAGCAAACGGAGTTAATAAGTTAAAATCTAAAGACAATGCAGTAGTGGTTATTACTCACTACCAACGTTTGTTAGATTATATCGTTCCAGATTTTGTACATGTTTTAGCAGATGGTAAAATAGTAAAATCAGGAGGTAAAGAATTGGCTTTAGAATTAGAAGCTAAAGGTTACGACTGGTTAAAGTAAGATGTGTTATAAAGTTCATAAAGTACAAAGATATTAAAGGCCTACTTTTCTACTTTTCTACTTTTTAACTTTCAACTTTATAAACTAAACAATATGAGTTTACAAAATAAATTAACAGAAGCATTTAAGGTAGCAACCAACAATGCAACTGTAGAAAATTATAAAAAAGAAGCTTTTGAGGCTTTTTCTCAAAAAGGGTTTCCAACAACCAAAGATGAGGAATGGAAGTACACTAGCTTAAGAAGTATATTAAAAAACGAGTACGGAATTGAGTCTGCAAAGGCAAATTCGGTAACTGCTGATGCTATTGCCCCTTATTTGGTAGATGGAGTAGATTCTTACAAAATGGTTTTTGTAGATGGTGTTTTTAATGCTTCATTATCTGATGCTATTGATGAGGTTTCTGTTAAATTATTATCAGAAGCTATTGAAGATGCAGCGTACCAAGATATTTTTAAAAATAAATACAATAGCTTAGCAAAAGGACAAACTAGTTTAACGGATTTAAACACTGCTTTTACAAACGAAGGAGTAATTATTGAAGTTGCTAAAAGCAAAGCTGTTTTAAAGCCAATAGAATTGGTTTATTTTGCTTCTGGTGAAACAATGGCAATGTTGTTACAACCGAGAAATTTAATTATTGTTGGCGAAAATGCTGAGGTTAAGTTTATAGAACGCCATCAATCTTTAGCAAATGTAGCTACTTTTAACAATGTGGTAACTGAGGTTTTTGTGGCAAAAAATGGAATTTTTGATTTGTATAAAATTCAAAATGATAAAAACGATGCTTCTTTGGTCGATGCTACTTTTATAGCGCAAGAGAAAGATACAGTAGCTTCTGTTTATACTTTTTCTTTTGGAGGAAATATTACAAGAAACAACTTGTCATTCTATCAAAATGGATCAGGATGTGATTCTATTTTAAATGGAGTGACTATTTTAAAAGAAGATCAGTTAGTCGATAATCATACTCTGGTGGCTCATAAATCACCAGACTGTCAATCTAACGAAACATATAAAGGAATCTACGGAGGAAAATCAACAGGAGTTTTTAACGGAAAAGTAATTGTAGATCAAGCTGCCCAAAGAATTAATGCTTATCAACAAAACGATTCTGTTTTATTAACAGATACCGCAACAATTAACTCTAAGCCTCAGTTAGAAATTTTTGCAGATGATGTAAAATGTTCTCACGGATGTACTATAGGTCAGTTAGATAAATCTGCATTGTTTTATATGCAACAAAGAGGTATTCCTAAAGCAGAAGCAGAAGCGTTGTTAATGTTTGCTTTTTGTTCTGATGCTATTAAAGATGTTAAAATTCCTGCTTTAAAAAGAAAAATCAACCAAATGGTGGCTGATAAATTAGAGGTAAATATTCAGTTTGATGAAATTTAAAATATAGAATTTATCAAATCATAATAATTTAATAATCTTCACGAGCAATTGTGAAGATTATTTTTTTTTCAAAATACTTATCTTACTGGTTTTTAATCACAAAACCTTATGGAAAGATTTATTGGTGTTTTAGGTGTTCTTGTTTTATTAGTTGTTGCTTATCTATTGAGTAACAATCGAAAAAAAATTAATTATAAAATTATTTTAAAGGGGTTTGGTTTGCAAATAGCATTTGCTTTTATCATCCTTAAAACGCCTATAGGACTGCCTTTTTTTAAGTTTTTTGACATGGCTATTAATAAATTACTGTCTTATGCAGATAAAGGAGGGGATTTTTTGTTCGCTTCTTTTTTAACAGGACAGGTAGAATCTCCAATCATAAATTTTGCTGTTAGGGTATTGCCTACTATTATTTTCTTTTCTGCTTTTATGGCTTTGTTATATCATTTAGGGGTAATGCAGTATATTATTAAAGGAATTTCAAAATTTGTTCAAAAAGTTTTAGGAACAAGTGGAGGAGAAACTTTGAGTGTGGTGGGGAGTATTTTTGTGGGGCAAACCGAAGCTCCTTTATTAGTAAAACCTTTTGTAAAATCTATGACAAAATCAGAATTAATGACTATAATGGTGGGGGGGTTTGCTACTGTGGCTGGTGGTGTTATGGCTATATATGTTAAAATGTTAGCGAATATTCCTGGGATTGCAGGTCATTTAATGGCAGCATCTATTATGAGTGCCCCAGCTGCTATTATGATAGCTAAAATTATATGTCCTGAAACAGAAAAATCATTAACCAAAGGAAAGGTGATGATGGAAGATGATGACACTGATAAAAACATGGTAGAGGCGGTTGCTGATGGTGCTATTGATGGTTTAAAACTTGCTGCTAATATTGCGGCTATGTTAATTGCTATTGTGGGGATGGTTGCTTTAGCCGATGGGTTATTAGCTTTAATAGATCTTTCTTTAGCTCAAATTATGGGGTATGTTTTTCATCCATTGGCTTATTTAATGGGAGTGCCATGGGAAGAAGCTGGAGCATTTGGGACTTTGTTAGGTGAGAAAATAGCATTAACAGAATTAATAGCTTACAAAGATTTAAGTATTATGATAGAAAACAATCAAATAAGTACTAGGACCGCCCAAATTGCAAGTTATGCCTTGTGTGGTTTTGCCAATTTCGCATCAATAGGTATTCAGATTGGTGGGATTGCAGGAATAGCACCCAATCAAAAAAATGCTGTAGCAAAACTTGCTTTTAAAGCCATGATTGGAGGAGCTTTGGCAAGTTGGATTACTGCTTGTATTGCTGGAATCATTTTATAGCTATCTCTTAATATTTAGTTAACTTTTAAAGTCTTTAAAAAGCTATATGTTAATGTTTAATAAGGTTGTACAACATATTTGATTGGTATTATTGTTCCTTAACTTTTAATATTATAAAAATGAACAAATACATTTTAATTATTTTTATTTCTCTGCATTCCTTTGCTAATAATGATTGGGGAAAAACAGGGCACAGAACAGTTGGTGAAATTGCAAGTAAGCATTTAACAAATCAAACAACAAAAAAAGTAAAAGACTTGTTAAATGGTCGGTCTTTGGCTTTTGTATCTATTTACGCTGATGAAATTAGAAGTGACGATAAATACGATGCTTTTGTGCCTTGGCATTATGTAAATTTTAATGGTGATAAAAAATATAAAGAGGAGCCTATCAATCCAGAAGGAGATATTGTTCAAGGAATAAAAACTTGTATTTTAAAAATTAGAACAGATAAAGTTAGCAAAGAAGATAAAGCTTTTTACCTTAAAATGTTAGTCCATTTTATAGGAGATTTACATATGCCTTTACATGCAGGAAATAAAGATGACAAAGGAGGTAATGAAATCAAGGTAAAATGGTTTGGTGCAAAATCTAATCTACATAGAGTATGGGATTCCGATATGATAGACAATTACCAAATGAGTTATACAGAGTTGGCTAGTAATATTGATATTATTTCTAAAGCCGAAATTGATAAAGTGGGTCAAGGTTCATTAGTGAGTTGGGCACATGAATCTAGAATTTTAGCTTTAAAAGTTTATAAAGAAGTAAAAGACAGTGATTATTTAGGGTATGAATATATGTACCATAATTTTCCTGTTGTTAGAAAACAATTAGAAAAAGGAGGAATTAGGTTAGCAATAATACTTAATGAAATTTTTAAAGAAAACTCTAAGTGGGTTGATTCTTTTTTAGAAAACATTTAGCTACAAAACATAAAAAACCCGAATACAATTTAAATTGTATTCGGGTTTTTTATAAGTTAATCTTGTTTTTATTATGCCTCAACAGGAATAATAGAAACATAAGATTTGTTGTTTCTTTTCTTTTGGAATTCTACAATTCCGTCAACTTTTGCATGTAAAGTATGATCTTTACCCATGTAAACATTTTCACCTGGGTTGTGAGTAGTACCTCTTTGACGTACTAAGATGTTACCAGCCAATGCAGCTTGTCCACCAAAAATCTTTACACCTAATCGTTTCGATTCTGATTCTCTACCGTTCTTCGAACTTCCGACACCTTTCTTATGAGCCATAATATTGTGTTTTTATAAGGTTATTTTTTCTTTAATAATTAAATTGAGACACTCAAATTAAGCGTTAATAGCTTCAATTTGGATTTCAGTTAAATACTGACGGTGTCCGTTTTTCTTTTTGTAACCTTTTCTTCTTTTCTTTTTGAAGACGATTACTTTATCACCTTTTAAGTGACCTAAAACTTTAGCTTTTACTGAAGCTCCTTCTATAGCTGGGGCGCCAATAGTAACATCACCATTGTTGTCTACTAATAAAACGTTGTCAAAAGAAACTGAATCTCCTTCTTCGTTTTGTAAACGGTGAACGTATACTTTTTGATCTTGCGCTACTTTAAATTGCTGCCCTGCTATCTCTACAATTGCGTACATACTTAAATATTTAAAATGCTTGTTAAAATAATGGATGCAAATATACATTTTATTTTTCAACAAAACACAGGTAAAAAAATATTTTTTTAATCTTTATTATGCTGGTTTTTATATATTTACACATAGCTATAAACCATTGTATTTGTTGAAAAGTATTTTTAAAATATTATTTTTAAGCTGTTGTTTTCCTATAATGCTATCTGCACAATCAAGTGTAAAGGAGGTTGTGGATACTTATTTTAATGCCATAGGAGGAGTTGAATTGATAAATCAGGTAAATACTTTTTATTCTGTTTCCGAAACTGAAATTAATGGAGATCAGTTAATTATATATAATAAGCAACAAAAACCCAATTTAAGATCTATAGTTATACATAAAAACAATAAGTTTTTGTCTAAAAAGATTTATAATGGAGAAATAGGATATGAGGTTTTAGGAAAAACAAAAAAAAATTATACTAAAGCAGAAATTCAAAGTAAACAGGATCAGATTTCTATTTTTCCTGAATTTCTGTATTTAACAAAAGCTGTTTTTTTGGGTAAAAAAGAGGTGATGGGTAGAATTTGTAATGTATTAGGTTTAGGAGACAAAAGAATATATTATGACGTGCTTTCTGGTTTAAAGTTAAAAGCAAGTAATATTAAGCTCATAGCGGGACAAAGAATTTTACAAGAGATTTATTATATAGATTACAAAGAGGTTAAAGGAATAAAGTTTCCTGTAATTTTTAGGAGTATTATAAAGGATAAAGAAATAGTTTACAATGTAAGATCAATTTCTTTAAACAAAGAAGTAAGTATCTCTGATTTTGAATAGCTAAGGTTTGTAAACTTTTGTACCTTTGGTTTATCTATTAAAGAAATTCTAATAAATGAAAATTCTAATAAAATATATGTGTATTGCTTTTTTGGCAATTATCACATTATGGTCTTGTAAACCTTCTTCTACAAGTAATACTTCTCAAACGCAAACAAACTTGCCAGTAAAACTAGAAACAATTTCTTTGAATATTGAAGGGATGACTTGTGAAATAGGTTGTGCTAAAATTATTGAATCTAAGGTGTCTAAATTAGAAGGAGTTGCTGAGTCTAAAGTAGATTTTGAGGTAAATAAAGGAACCTTTACTTATGATATTAATAAAACTTCTAAGGCTGTTATTGTAACTACAATCAATAGTTTATTAGATGGGAAAACATACAAAGCTACTAATGTAAAAACTTGTTGTACTACTAAGGAAATCAAAACTTGTACTCAGGATTGTGCAGAAAAATGTGGTCACAAAGTTGGAGAAGTTTGTGAAAAATGTACTTCTCATCATCAAGAAGGGTGTTGTACTCTAGATAAGAATAAAGAATGTTCAAAGGAATGTGTAGAAAAATTTGAGCATAAACCGGGTGACACATGTGTAAAGAGTTCTGCTAAGAAAGATACTTGTAAGCCTAATTGCGAAAAACCCTGCTGTTCTTTAACAGAGAGTAAATAAATTTTTTCTTGATTGCTACGATAAGGAATGATTTTTGGGGTTAAAGAAAGTCATAAAAGTTGTAATGCCAAATAAATGAAGTTGAGTTTATCCAAAACGTTAAATATTGCTATTGTATCTGTTTATTTAATTTTTTTAGCAGGTTCAGTTGTTAGGATGACTGGGTCTGGTATGGGGTGTCCGGATTGGCCTAAATGTTTTGGACATTATATTCCTCCTACTTCCGAAAAACAGATTACATGGAAACCAGAGACTTCTTTTAAAAAGGGTTATATTATTATTTATAACGATGCCCTTTTTGTTGCTAATAGCAATTTAAAAACTTTATCAGAATTTAATCCAAACAATTGGACGGCTTATACCAAACATGAGTACGCTAAATTTAATGTTTATCATACATATACAGAATATATAAATAGATTGGCATCTGTGCTTTCTGGTTTTGTATTTCTAATATTATTATGGAAAGTTACATTTGCTCCTTTAAAGAGAAGAGGAGTAGCACCCTTGGTTTATATAGCTTTTTTAGGAATGCTGTTTGAAGCTTGGTTAGGGAAAATTGTGGTAGATAGTTTTTTAACACCTTATATTATTACTTTTCATATGATTGGAGGGTTGCTAATAATAGGGCTTTTGTTAAGGGCTAAATTTTTATTGGAGGTAATACCTTCATTTAGTAATAAATATAGTAAAACCTTTCATAGGTTATTATTAATATCATTATTAATGATGATTGGTCAGGTTCTTTTAGGAACACAAGTAAGACAGTATGTTGATGAGCAAGTAAAGTTATTTGGTTTTGAACAGAAAGAATTCCGATTGTTAAACCCTAGTTTTAAATTCTATTTTCATAGATCTTTTACCATTGCAATTGTTTTGGTAAACGCATTGTTATATTGGATAAATCAGAAATATAATTTAGGATTTAAGGGGGTTAAATATGTTGTGTTCTTGTTGTTTTTTGAAGCTTTTTCAGGAATTTTAATGTATTATGTTAATTTTCCTTTTGGAACACAAGCAGTACATTTATTAACTGGGGCAATTTTGTTTGGAGTGTTACTGTATATGCTTTTTACTTCTAGTAGATTAAAAAGATTTTCTTCTTAGTTTTTCCACTCTAAAGTTTCTATTAACATTTCAATATCTTTTTTAATATAATTTATAGCAGGTAGAATGGAATCGTAATTAGGACTTGTGTTAAAATATAAAGCCCCGCTTAAAAAGTGTTTGGTAGAATCTGTTACCTGAAATTGAATGCTAGAGGCTGCATTTCCAGAAACTTCAAAAAGCTTAGCGTATACTTTTTTATGAGTGTTTTCATAAGGATGCATTTCAATATTATCTGCTTTTAAAGCATGTTTGTATGTTAGTTTTTCAGCATCAGAAATAAGGTCTTTTATGTTGTTGTCTACCTTTTGGTAGGTCATATTAATATCTGCTTTTAGTTTAGGGTAATGTAAATCGGACCATAAATTATGTTGAAGATTAAAAATGGCTTGGGTAGAATACTTAAAAGAATAAGGTAATTGGCTGTTGCTTTTTTGATAAGTAGCCTTTGGGTAGTTAAGTTTTAAATATCCATTAGGTTTAGGCACAACGTTGTTGTTACAACTTGTAATAAAAAATGAAAAGCTTAAAAATACAGGCAATAATTTCATTTAAAAAAGTGCTTTAGGCAATGGCTACTTTTATTTGTTTAATTCGTTTTCGGTCAATAGCTTCTACAGTGAAAGTAAGGTTTTGATAATTTATTTTTTCAAATTTCCTTGGAAAACGTCCAGAAAGTTCAAGTAGCAATCCAGCTAATGTTTCAGATTCTCCTTTGTCTTTTTCAAAGGAAATTTCATCAAGTTCTAAAACTTTACAAAAATCTTTTAGATTTATTTTTCCGTCAAAAACATAATTGTTTTCATCAATTTTAGAATATGATAAATCAACTTCATCAAACTCATCACTAATATCTCCTACAATTTCTTCAATAACGTCTTCTAGAGTAACCAATCCGCTAGTTCCACCATATTCATCTACAACAATAGCTAAATGGTTTTTACGCTCCTGAAAATCAATTAATAAATCATCTAGTTTTTTGTTTTCAGGAACAAAGAAAGGTTCTCTTACTAAAGGAACCCAGTTGTATGTTTTTTTATGTAAATGTGATAATAAATCTTTGGTGTAAAGAATTCCAACAATTTCATCTATGTTATTGTCATAAACGGGGTTTCTAGAAAAGCCTTTGTCAGTAATAATTTCTAAAACTTCGGCAAAGCTTGCTTTTTTAGAAATGGCACAAATATCCATTCTTGGATTCATAATTTGCACGGTTTCTGTATTTCCAAAGTTTACAATCCCTTCTAATATGTTTTTTTGTTCAGCAGTGGTTTCCTCTTCTGAGGTAAGCTCTAGTGCTTGGGATAAATCATCAACAGAAAAATTGCTTTTACTGCTTCTTAATCTTTTTTCAATAAGGTTAGATAAGCTGGTTAATGGACCTGTAATAAGTATAAATACTTTGTCTAAAAACAATAAAACAGGACTCATTAAAAGAGCGAATTCTTTGGCATTTCTGGTGGCATATATTTTAGGCAGTACCTCTCCAAAAATTAAAATGATAAAGGTGATGAGGATAACCTCTATGAAAAAACGAATATTTACTTTGAATAATAAAAGATCAATTTTTAAAGTTAAGTTGCCAAAAAAAACTTCTCCTAAACTAGCAAATAATAATACAATTAAAATGTTAATGGCATTGTTGGCAACTAAAACGTTTGCCAGTAGTCTTTTTGGCTTGGAAATTAGTTTGGTTAATTTTTTTGCGTTTCCGTTATCTAAGCTTTCTAATTGATCTAATTCTGATTTGGTTAAAGAAAAAAAGGCAACTTCGGAGCCAGAAATTAATGCGGAGCAGATTAATAAACCTATTGTAATAAAACAATTTATAATGGTTTCTATAGGTATTCCGGTACTGTGTATGGGCTCAGGCAATTTTTATGTGTTTTAAAATGGTAAATCGTCTATAATATTTCCTGAATCAGGTTTTTCTGAAGAGGAATTTTCTTGTTTGTTATCGTTTTTTGAAGTTAAAAAATTCATATCAAAAACATGAATTTCTGTAGTGTATTTTTTTACACCCTCTAACTCCCATTCGCGAGTTTTAATTTTTCCTTCGCAATAAACCTTGTCACCTTTGTTTAAAAATTTATCACAAATTTCAGCTAATTTATTTTTAACTACAATGTTGTGCCATTCGGTTGTGGTGGTTTTTTCACCGGTTGTTTTGTTTGTGTAGGTTTCGTTAGTTGCTAAAGGAAAACGAGCAATACAATTACCACCATCAAAATAGTGTGTTTTTACATTATCGCCTAAGTGACCAATAAGCATTACTTTATTTAACGAACCTGCCATAGTTAAAAATTTCAATCAAAAATAATGAAAATTTATTTGCTTTGGTACTCTTCTAAAAATTTGTGTATCAGTTTAGGAACCGCAAAATTTTCTACATTTTCCCATGGAGTTTCTTCAGATTTGTTTGGAGGATTGGTGTTTAATATCCAAAAATGTGTGTGCAAATGTTGATGCGTTAGTTTATGTATCCAAGGTTCTGAGTTGTATAGGATTAGGTTAGGGTTTTTGATTTGATTTTCTTTAAAAAAACTATGTTTAATTAAATCTTTATGATTTATAGGTTGGTTGGTTTCTATTAATGGAAATTGATATAAGTTTTTCCATATACCATTGCCTGTTCTTTTTTCTAGAAGGGTTACATCATTATTATCAAACACAATAAAATTAAAAAACTTGTCTTTAACCTTTAGTTTTTTTTCTTTTACGGGTAGGGTGTTAATGAGTTTTTTGGCTTTAGCAATACAGCCATTAGCCAATACACATTCATTACAAATAGGGTTTTGAGGTTTGCAAACCATAGAGCCAAAATCCATAATGGCTTGGTTGTAATCTTTTGGATTGGCATTTTTAATTAACTCTTGAGCAAGTTCTTTAAAATATTTAATTCCTTTAGGTGAGTTAATTGGGAGGCTGATGTTAAAATATCGGGCTAAAACCCTATAAACATTTCCATCAACCACGGCTGTTTTTTCATTAAAACAAATAGAAGCTATGGCAGAGGCTGTATAATCACCAACACCTTTAAGTTTTAATAATTCTTTATAAGTGTTTGGGAAAACTCCGTTAAGTTCTTGGCAAATATATTTTGCCGAAAAATGTAAATTTCTTGCCCTTGAATAATATCCCAAACCTTGCCAGTCTTTTAAAACCTCATCTTCACTAGCATTTGCTAAGTCTTGAACCGTAGGATAATGCTCTGTAAAGACCTTGTAATAGTCCAATCCTTGCTGAATTCTGGTTTGTTGTAGTATAATTTCTGATAGCCAAACAAAATAAGGATTGGATGATTTTCGCCAAGGCAAATCCCTTTTATTATTTAAATACCACATTTCTAGTATCTTATAAAATTCCATATCTTTGTAGTTGGGATTGCAAACTTACATAAAACTTCTATTAAAAATAGATGGTTAATCTTTTTAGAATTAATTAATTATCATATATTTGCATCCTCAATTTTTTTCTAGAAACAATAAATTTAATAAGAAATGACGAAAGCAGATTTAGTTACGACAATTGCAGATAAATCAGGAATTGAAAAAGCTGATGTTTTAGCAACTGTTGAAGCGTTTATGGATGAAGTAAAAAATGCTTTAGAAAACGGAGACAATGTTTACTTAAGAGGTTTCGGAAGTTTTGTAATCAAAACTAGAGCTGAAAAAACAGGAAGAAACATTTCTAAAAACACCACAATTAAAATTCCAGCTCATAATATCCCAGCATTTAAACCTGCTAAGACATTTACAGAAGGAGTAAAAGCTAAAGTAGAAGTAAAATAGTACTTTTGCTAACAATAGAATATTAACAATCTCCAATAAAGGAGACATTTAAATTATAACATTATGCCAAGCGGTAAAAAAAGAAAGAGAGCAAAGATCTCTACGCACAAACGTAAAAAAAGATCAAGAGCTAACAGACATAAGAAAAAGTAAGTTTTTAAAACTTACTTTTTCTTGTTTTTTATGGTTTCGTAAAAACCATTACACGTTCATTGACATTAAGACACTAGTCTTAATTATCAATTCACTTATTTTTAATCGTGTTGCACAGGTAGCACTTAATACAAAATCAGGATGAAATTAGAATTAATTATTCGTTCCAATTCTTCTGATATAGATTTTGCATTACTTAGAGATGGTAGATTAATTGAGTTAAATAACGAGTCTAACGATAATAAAATATCGGTAGGTGATATATTTTTAGCCAAAGCAGGAAAAGTTTTAAAAGGTTTAAATGCCTCTTTTGTTGATGTTGGTTATGCTAAAGATGGTTTTTTACATTATCATGATTTAGGAGCTCAAGTAAATTCTCTAAATAGTTTTTTAAAGAAAATAAGTACAGGTAATTACAAAGATTTTACGTTAAGCAAATTTCAATTTGAAAAAGATATTGACAAAGGAGGTACTATTGACAAGGTTTTAAAACCAAAGCAAAATATTCTTGTTCAAATTGTAAAAGAACCTATATCTACTAAAGGACCACGAATTAGTTCTGAGTTGTCCATTGCTGGTAGGTATTTAGTTTTAGTGCCATTTTCTAACAGAGTTTCTGTTTCTCAAAAGATTGAAGATCCAAAGGAGAAAGAGAGACTAAAAAAGTTGGCAAAAAGTATCAAGCCCAAAGGGTTTGGACTAATTCTGCGCACAGTAGCACAAGGAAAAAAAGTTGCAGAATTAGACAAAGATTTACAAAATTCACTAGAAAGGTGGGTGGAAATGTGTAAACGTATTCCAAATACAAACACTCCAACCAAGGTTTTAAGTGAGTTAAACAGAGCATCTTCTATACTTAGAGATGTTTTGAATGATTCTTTTACAAGCATTGTTGTTGATGACGAACAGTTAGCAACAGAAATACGAGATTACATTCAAGAAATAGATCCTAAAAAAGTCGGTATAGTGAATGACTATAACGGTAATACTCCAATATTTGAAAAATACGGAATTGAAAGACAGATTAAAGCTGCCTTTGGAGAAACCGTATCTATGAGTAAAGGTGCGTATTTGGTTATTGAGCATACCGAAGCCTTGCACGTTATTGATGTAAATAGCGGAAACAGATCTAACAAGGCCAATTCTCAACAAGACACAGCGCTTGAAGTCAACTTAATTGCAGCAACAGAAATTGCACGTCAGCTAAGATTAAGAGATATGGGTGGAATTATTGTGGTCGATTTTATTGATATGAATAGCAATGAAAACAGACAGCAATTATATGAACATCTAAAAAATGAAATGGCATCAGACAGAACCAAACACAAAATTTTACCTCCAAGTAAGTTTGGTTTAGTGCAAATTACTCGTCAAAGAGTTCGTCCTGAAACGAATATTAAAACACGAGAACCTAATCCGAATAAAAACGGAGAAGTAGAGGCACCTATAGTGCTGGTTAGTAAGATTGATGTAGAACTAAGAAAAATCTTATCGACTAATAAACGTAACGAAAAAATCTTTTTACATGTACATCCTTTTGTAGCTGCATATTTAAGAAGAAAACTAAAGTCTCAACAAAGGACTTGGTTTGCAGAACACAAAAAATGGATTCGTATTATTCCAAGAGATGCTTATATGTATTTGCAATATAAGTTTTCTTTTAAAAAGTAAAATCATATCATAAAACCCTATCAAATTATTTTTGATGGGGTTTTTTTATGTTTTAAAACCAAAATCCAACACTTACGTAAATGGCATTGTTTCTGTTTTCGGGAGACCAAGCATATCTTAAATCTATAGGGCCTAAAAAACTATCAGCACTATATCCAACAGAATAACCTGTTTTGGCATTTTTAAAAAATGGCTGATGCTCAATAAAATCAAATACATCATCTGTTACAATGGCATAATTTGCATAAAAGTCAACATAATTTTTTTTGTAAAAACGATAACGTAGTGAAGCGGCTGTTTTGATGTAAGAATTTCCGATAAGTTCTGAAAAAGTATACCCCTGAAAAGATACAAAATTGTTGATGAAATTATTTCCATAACCTCCAATAGCATAACTTAAATTTTCTTGAGTATCGTTAGTAATAGACATTCCTCCATCTGCTTGAAGAAACAAAGAAACAGTGTTAGATATTGTTTTAATTCCTTCTAATAAAACTCTAGCCTGAGATATGGGAGCAAAGTTATTGTTGTAATCACTAGAAGATAAATAAGTTCTAAAGCTCGATTTGATTAAGTATCCATTGTTAGGAAAACTTTTTTTGTCATAGGTGTCTAATTCTATTTTTCCTAAAAAATTAAAATAATTAGATCGGTCAAAATAGGTTCTATCGGCATTAGGGTTTGGTATAATACTACGTGTATAAAAACGTAAGTATTGATGTTCTAAACCTAGAGATATGGTAAATCTATTTTTAAAATTAATTTGGGAATATAAATAATTGTATACGTTGCTAAACTCTAAATTAATGTTGCTATTATTATCTCCGTTTAGGTGTACCGAGGTTTCTAGTTGGTTAAATTTTGAATTAAAACCATAACTTAAGAAATGTCCGTTGTCTATAAAATAATTTAATTCAGCTCTAATATTATCACCAAAAGCCAAATCTACAGAAAGAATATCATTTCGTAAAAAAAGGTGTTTTTCTGTAAGGTTAACTAGTCCAGCAAGTTTGTAAGTAGTATCGTAGTGAGCACCTAACTTTAAATATAAAGATTGAGGGTTTTCTTCAATGTTAAAGTCTAAGTTTACAATGCTATCTTGTTCTTTAAACGCATAACGTACACTGTTAAAGTTTTTGGTTTGAGTTAAATAACTAATTCTATTGCTTAATTCAACATTAGATATTTTATCGTTTGGTTTAATGTCTAGTTTACCTCTTAAATATCTTCTTGTATAATTATTAGCTCCATTAAAATTGATTTCATTAATTGTGTATTTTTTTTGGTTGGTTTTTAATAAAATCTTTTTTTTAGATACAAAGTCTTGCTGTTGGGCTAATTTTTTAAAAGTATTTAAAAACTCGTTTGCTGATTTTTCACCTTCGTTAATAATTTGTCTTGTCTTGTCAAAATCAACCATTCCATATTTAAAAACATCTGGGTGTATATAAATATCAACATCATCTGTTTTGTTGTGTTCTTCACCATATAATTGATAGTTTATAATTTGATCAATTACTTTTAAAGCAGAATCAATGTTTTCTGGTTTTTGCAAAACTCCCTGTACATCAACACCAATAATAATATCAACTCCTTTTTTCTTCATAATATCAATAGGGAAGTTATTTGCAATTCCACCATCAATAACAGTTGCCAAGGAATCCATTTTATAAGGAGAAAGTAATGTGGGTAGTGAAGCACTAGACCTAATAGCTTCGGGTAAAGAACCGTAATTTATTTCAATTCCTTTTCCGTTTTCTATATTGGTAGCCATACAGAAAAAAGGAATAGGGTATTTAGAAAAATCTTGAATGTCTTTAACAGGAAAGTATAGCTCACTTAATTTGTTGTAGGTACTTTGTCCTTTAGATAAAGCCAAAGGTAATCCTATTTTTCCGTTTTTAATAGGGAGTGATAGGAGATATTTTTCGGTATGTTTTTTATCAAAAAAAGAAGCGTATTTTCTGTCAATTTTGTCAGATAACATGGTCATAAAATCAATAGAAGTGATAATAGAATCTATTTGATTTGCAGTGTATCCTGTAGCATATAAAGCTCCCACAGCAGCTCCCATACTGGTTCCTCCAATATAATCTATTTTTAAGTTTGCCTTTTCAATGGCTTTTAAAACACCAATATGTGCAAAGCCTTTGGCACCACCACCACTCAATACCAAGCCAACCTTAGGTCGTGTAAAAACAGAGTCAATTTTAAATTCTTGGCTATAAATGAGCTGGCAGAATAATGCGAAAAAAAGGAGTGTTTTGGTTTTCATAATGCTCCATAAAGTTACTCTTTTTTATGATAGAAATTATGTAATTTTTTAGCTCTAGAATTGCCTAAAACAACACTTAATTGTTCAATTGTTGCAGATTTTATTCTTTTTACAGATTTAAAGTACTGTAGCAAACTTTCTACACTTTGTTTGCCAATTCCAGGAATAGTTTCTAACTCAGAATTTAAAGCAGTATTGCTACGTCTGTTTCGGTGATGAGTAATTCCAAAACGGTGTGCTTCATTTCTTAGTTGTTGTAAAATTTTAAGTGTTTCCGATTTTTTATCTAAATACAAAGGAATAGGGTCGTCTGGAAAAAATAATTCTTCCAACCTTTTTGCAATTCCTATGATGGCGATTTTATTTCGCAAGCCTAAGATATCTAAACTTTTTAAGGCTGATGATAATTGTCCTTTACCACCATCAATTAAAATTAATTGAGGCAATGGCTGGTCTTCGTCTACAAGTCTCTTATAACGTCTGTAAACAGCTTCTTCCATAGAAGCAAAATCATCGGGACCTTCTACGGTTTTTATGTTAAAATGTCTGTAGTCTTTTTTGCTTGGTTTTCCGTCTTTAAAAACCACGCAAGCAGCAACAGGATTGGTTCCTTGGATGTTGGAGTTGTCAAAACATTCTATATGTCTTGGTTCTGCACTTAAATGTAAATCGGTTTTCATTTGAGCCATAATTCTTTTGGTATGCCTCTCCGGATCTACAATTTGTACTTGTTTAAATTGTTCTTGCCTGTAATATTTTGCGTTGCGTAAAGAAAGCTCTACCACACGTAATTTATCTCCTTGTTTAGGAACGGTTACTTTTATGTTTTCTCCAACATTTACCTTAAAAGGAACTAAGATTTCTGGGCTTATAGAATTGAATCTTTCTCTAAGTTCTATAATGGCTAGTTCTAGTAATTCTTTATCTGTTTCGTCTAATTTTTTCTTAATCTCTATGGTGTGAGATTGAATGATAGATCCGTTAGAAATTTTAAAGAAATTAACATATCCAGCCGTTTCATCAGATAAAATAGAAAAAACATCTACATTGTTAATAGTTGGACTTATAATGGTAGATTTTGCTTGGTAGTTAGCCAACAAATCCATTTTTTCTTTAATTTTTTGGGCTTCCTCAAATTCCATTTTGCTAGCAAATTCATGCATCATGCTTTCAAAAGCTTTTAAAGAATCTTTAAAGTTTCCTTTAATAATGTTTCTGATGGCAGTAATCTGATTGTTGTAAGCACTTTCTGTTTGCAAACCTTCGCAAGGGCCTTTGCATTTTTTGATATGATAGTCTAAACAAACTTTAAACTTACCTGTGTTGATGTTTTCATAACTTAAATCAAAAACACAACTACGAATTTGATAGAGTTCTTTAATTAAATCTAACAAGGCATAGGCAGTTTTTACACTGGTGTAAGGACCAAAATATTCCGATCCATCACGAATCATTTTTCTAGTGACAAAAATTCTAGGAAAGCGTTCTTTTTTTATACAAATCCAAGGGTAACTTTTATCGTCTTTTAAAAGTACGTTGTATTTGGGTTTGTACTTTTTTATTAAGTTGTTTTCTAACAGTAAAGCATCGGTTTCTGTAGCAACCACAATGTGTTTAATATCTACAATTTTAGAAACTAAAATTCGTGTTTTAGCATCGTCATGTGTTTTGGTAAAGTAGCTACTTACTCGCTTTTTTAAATTAATGGCTTTACCTACATAAATAATAGTTCCGTCTTTATCAAAATATTGATAAACTCCAGGGGTTGAAGGTAAAACGGTTATTTTAAGTTTGATGTCTTGATTCACGCATCAAATTTAAGGAATAAATATTTGATAGTTGAGGTTTTTGCGTTAGGGGGTGGAGTCTTTCGAACTCCTCATGATAGACTCTTTGTTTGAGCTCTTTTGTTTTTTTCAGAATACAGAATTTAGAATTCAGGAGTTAGGAATAGAGTAGTTAGCTATTTTTAGAAGCTTCTTAACTACTCGTATTCTAAAAAAAACAGAAAGGGAGTAGCGACAGCCCGACCCGATAAGGGAATGCCCAAAATATTAATGAATTGTACATTGCTAATTGTGATTTGAAAAAGTATCTTTGCTCAAAATTTTTTTAAAATGGCTTACAACTTTGTAGAGGAATTAAAGTGGAGAGGGATGATGCACGACATTATGCCTGGAACTGAAGAACAATTAGCAGAAGAGGTAACTGCAGGATATATTGGTTTTGATCCTACTGCAGATTCTTTACATATAGGGAGTTTAATTCCGATTATTGTGTTAATGCATTTCCAAAAAGCAGGGCATAAACCGATTGCTTTAATTGGAGGAGCTACAGGTATGATTGGTGATCCATCAGGGAAATCGGCAGAGCGTAATATGTTAGATGAGGAATCTTTAGCAAAAAACGTAGCTGGAATTAAAAGTCAGTTAGAACGTTTTTTAGATTTTAATTCGGAGGGTGAAAATGCAGCGGAATTGGTAAACAATTACAACTGGATGAAAGATTTTACCTTATTAGATTTTGTTCGTGATATTGGAAAGCACTTAACGGTAAATTATATGATGGCCAAAGATTCTGTAAAAAAACGTTTTACAGGAGAAGGTGGTGCTGATGGAATGAGTTTTACAGAGTTTACCTATCAGTTATTCCAAGGGTATGATTTCTTGCATTTGTACCAAAACAAAAATTGTAAATTACAAATGGGAGGTTCTGACCAATGGGGGAATATTACCACGGGTACAGAATTGGTAAGGCGTAAGGCACAAGGAAAGGCATATGCTATGACTTGTCCGTTAATTACCAAAGCTGATGGAACCAAGTTTGGAAAATCTGAAGGAGGAAATATTTGGTTAGACAAAAACAGAACATCGGCTTATAAATTTTACCAATATTGGTTAAATTCTTCTGATGAAGATTCTGAAAACTTTATTAAAAAGTTTACTTTCTTAACTAAAGAAGAAGTAGAAGCATTAATTGCTGAGCACAACGAGGCTCCGCATTTACGTTTGTTACAAAAAAGATTGGCAGAAGAAGTTACTGTAATGGTACATTCTCAAGAAGATTTAGATAATGCTGTAAAAGCATCGTCTATTTTGTTTGGAAAATCTACATCTGAAGATTTAAAATCTTTAGACGAACAAACCTTTTTAGATGTATTTGAAGGAGTTCCACAAGCAGAATTAAGCAAAGATGAGTTAGCGGAAGGTTTGGATATGATTGGAGCTTTGGCTGCCAAAACAAACTTTTTAGGTTCTAATTCTGATGCTAGACGTGCTTTAAAAGAAAATGCAATTTCTGTAAATAAAGAAAAAGTAAAGGAAGATTACAAAATTACTGCTTTAGATTTAATAGCTAATAAATATGTATTGTTACAAAGAGGTAAAAAGAATTACTATTTGGTAAACTTTGTATAAATAATAATAAAGATGATAAAAAAGACCTTTCACAATTTTGTGAAAGGTCTTTTTTTGTATTATAAATTTGACTTTTAGGTATGTAAATACTTCCTTGGTCGAATAAAACATGTGTCACAAGTGTTGTTTGTTAAATTTGAGTAGATACTTTAATTATTTAAGTTATACTATTATGAAAAATGCTTTGTTAATATTGATGGCCATTTTTAGTGTTCAAGTTTACGCTCAACAAGAAATCACTACTCAGGAAATTAAAAATCACATTCAGTTTTTAACTTCTGATAAAAATGCAGGTAGAATTCCTGGAGGAAAAGAAAACAAGAGAGTGGTAAAATACATTATAAAGGAATTTAAAAAAATAGGACTCGTTGCTTTTGATAAAAATTATAAGCAAGAGTTTAAAGCCGCTTTAAGAGTAGATGAGGGGCTAAAAGAAAAACCAGCTGTAAAAACTTGTAATGTCATTGGGTTTTTAGAAGGAAATGATCCTGGTTTAAAAAATGAATATATTGTATTGGGAGCTCATTATGATCATTTAGGTTTAGGAGGGCCTACAGCAAAATCTGATAAAAGAAATGTGGTCTATCATGGAGCAGATGACAATGCAAGTGGAACATCTGCTTTGTTAGAAATTGCAGAAAAGTTAGCTGCAAATAAAAAACAGTTAAAACGCAGTGTTGTTTTTATTGCTTTTGGAGCCGAAGAGCAAGGCTTGTTGGGTAGTAAATATTTTGTAGAAAATCCGTTGGTGTCTTTAAATACTATAAAGTTGATGATTAATATGGATATGGTTGGGAGATTGAACACAGAAAAACAAGTGTATATGGGAGGAGCGGGAACTTTTCCGGGAGGTGTAGAATTTATGAAAACACTAGGTCATTCCCTAGGTTTGAATCCTGTGGTTCATGCGGGTTCTGTTGGAGGATCAGATCATGTGTCTTTTTATAAAAAAGGAGTTTCCGTAATGGGAATGCATACAGGTGGTCACAATCAATATCATACCCCAGAAGATACTTTAGAGTTTATAAATTTAAAAGGAGAAAAAATGGTTGCAGAGTATATTTATAAAACCATTTTGGCAAAAGCGACTTCTACAGAAGAAATGTATTTTATCAACCAAGATTAAACATAAAAAACCTCTCAAACCTAATAAAGAAATGAGAGGGTCTTTGAACTAAAACTAAACTATACTTAAAACTATTTATATTGTGACCAATTTTGGTCTGCTTTTTCTTTTAATTGTTCTGCACCTTCTTCCTTCCATTTAGATAACGTATTTGTACCCCAAGAATTGTAAAACAGGTAAAGTTTTTTATCTCTAATTTCAAAAGTTTTTGGATTGATGTCGTATTTGGTGTTGTTGGCTCCAATGGCATAGGCACACCATCCTCCATATTGTGGAATGTATTTTTTAGGATTTTTTTTAAAAGTTTCTAAATGTTCTTTACTTATAAACTTATATTTAGCTCCATCATAAGTGATGGTAAATTCTTTTTTTCCTTCTTCGGCTTTGTTTTCAAAATAAGAAACCACATCATATCCTTCGGCTATATATCCCTTTTTAAGATTGTAATCCTTTTTTTGACCATAAAAAATGGTGGTAAATAATAAAGTAAATAAAATGACTATCTGTTTCATAACTATATATTGTTTATATGGCTATGTAGTCGATGTAAAAAAGAGGGGATTACAAATTTATATAGATAAGTTATTGAATAAGAAGATTACACCCTCTAATATCAGAGTTATCAAATCTTCCTAAAACATCAAAAGAACCATCATGATACACTTTTCCTAAATCTTGCGTGGCAATAAAAGAACATGAGTTAATGTTGGCTAAATCTATAACGTTAATTCCGCCACTTTTTTCAATAGGTAATAAAGATAATGCATCTTCGGTGTCTCTAATGAGGATTTTCATCCAGGGAGGACAATTAAATTTTTGAGAATCATTAAAATAAGCCTGACTCAACAATTCTGTCATTCCGTATTCTGAGTGAATGTTATCAACTCCAAAGCCTTTTTTTAGTTCATGGTGTAGCTCTTCACGAATCATTTCTTTACGTTTTCCTTTCATACCACCCGTTTCCATCACAATGGTGTGTTTTAGGTTGCAAGGAAATTTTTCAATAAAATCTAATAAGGCAAAAGAAACGCCAATCAATAAAGTCTTTTTTTGATGTTTTTCTTGCTCCTGTAATTTATCATATAACTCTTGATGATTGTGTAGATAAAATCCGCTATTTGGGTTTTGTGATTTATTGATTAAATCTTCTATCATATAGATGAGTGAAGACCCGTTGCGTTCTAAATAAGAAGGAAGCAAAGCTAAAACAGTATATTGCTTAATATCTCCATAAAATTGCTCAAAAGCTTTTAAATAACTTTTTTCGTACAAAGAAACATCTGTTACCAAATGTTTGCTCTGACTCATTCCTGTAGTTCCACTACTTAAAAAAGTTTCTTGTATGGGATTCTTATTGCTAAGAATTTGATGACTTTTAAAAAACTGAATAGGAAGAAATGGAATTTTTTGTGTTGAGGTAATTTTTTTTGGTACTATATTTAAGTAACCTAAAAAATCTCTATAAACCTTACAGTGCTCTGCTTGATGTTGAAAAACGGCTAGTGCTTGTTCTTCAAAGTTTTGTGGGGTGACTGATAAAAAATCAAACTGTTGCATGCTTTTATATATATTACAAAAATAAGCAAAGGTCTTTTAGATAAAAGTAAATAGTAGGATTAATTACTTTCTTCCAAAATCCGCTGGAATTTCTCCCCACACTTTGGTTTCCCATTTTAATATGGGGTTTTTAAAAGTATTTTCTTGTAACCATTTTTCACCACGTTTAATCAAGTCAAACATTATTTTATTTTCTTTATTAGGCATTATTTTGGTTCTACACTGTTTTGCTTTTATCCAAGCAATAGCAGTTCTAGAATCTGAATAAATCGGTAAGGTGGGTTGATTTATTTTTTGCAAATAAGCCAATCCGTGTACCAAAGCTAAAAATTCACCAATATTATTGGTTCCATCTTTAAAAGGACCTTGAATAAAAAGTTGTTGTTTGGTTTTGGTGTTTACTCCTCGGTATTCCATTAAACCTGGATTTCCACTACAGGCAGCATCTACACTAATAGATGTTAAGTTAGGTTTTCCAACTTTAGCCAAGGCATTTTTATCAATTATAGGTTTTTTGGTGTCTTTCCCTTTGTATTCTTCATAGGTTTTGGTAAAAGCAATTTTGGCTTCTTCTTTAGAGGTAAAAGATTTGTATTGTGCTCCTTGGTAACCATCAATTTGTTTTTTACAGTCGTTCCAACTGTTAAAAACACCTTTGGTTTTTCCGTTCCATACTACATAATATTTTATGTCTTTAGCCATTTTAGTTTAAGCGTTTATTACTTCATCAATAACTCTAGGAAAATGTTCTTGTTCTAGTAAATGAATTTTATCGGCAATGCTTTCTGGCGTGTCCTCAGCAGTTAAGACCGTTTTAGCCTGAAAGATAATAGCTCCTTCATCATAATTTTCGTTTACAAAATGAATGGTAATTCCTGTTTCGGGTTCATTGTTTTCTTTTACAGCCCTGTGTACGTGCATTCCATACATTCCTTTTCCTCCATAATTAGGCAGTAGGGCAGGATGTATGTTGATAATTTTATTAGGAAAAGCCTCAATAATATTTTCGGGAACTTTTAATAAAAACCCTGCTAGAATAATAAAATCAGCTTCAACTTTTAACAAGTTTAATAGCTCAACTTGCTCTTTCATCTCTTTATTAGAGAAAACTTTGCTCTTAATTCCTAGTTTTTTTGCTCTTTCTAGTACAAAAGCATCCTTTTTATTGCTTAAAATGTAGGTGATTTTAACATTTTTATTGGACGAAAAGTAGTTAACAATGTTCTCTGCATTTGATCCAGATCCGGATGCTAGAATGGCTATTTTAATCATATTTTATTGACTTTAGAGCGGTTTTTAATTTTCTTGATGTGTGTTAAGTGCACAAAAACTTAGTACAAAGATGTGATAATTTTTTATATCTTAGTGAATATATTTTCTACAAACATTGTTCGCAGAAACAAAAGTTTTTTATTTTTGTCCCGGTTTTAAACTTAATTAAATAATAATATTATGTCAGACATTGCATCAAGAGTAAAAGCAATTATCGTTGATAAGTTAGGAGTTGACGAAAACGAAGTAACTGCTGAGGCAAGCTTCACAAACGATTTAGGAGCAGATTCTTTAGATACTGTTGAATTAATCATGGAATTCGAAAAAGAATTTGATATTCAAATTCCAGACGATCAAGCTGAAAACATTGGAACAGTAGGTCAGGCTGTAAGCTTTATTGAGGCAGCAAAGTAATTAGAAAATTATCTATTTATGAAATTGAAACGAGTTGTAGTTACTGGACTTGGTGCATTGACACCAATCGGAAACAATATAGAAGAGTATTGGGATGGTTTAGTGAATGGGAAAAGCGGAGCTGCTCCTATAACACACTTTGATGCTGCCAAGTTCAAAACTCGTTTTGCATGCGAGGTTAAAAATTTTGATGTGAATGACTTTATTCACAGAAAAGAGGCTCGTAAAATGGACAAATTTACACAGTTTGCCATGGTAGTTGCCGATGAAGCAATTACAAATTCAAAGTTAGATGTTGAAAATGTAGATCCTGATAGAGTTGGGGTAATCTGGGGATGTGGAATTGGTGGAATTGACACTTTTGAACAAGAAGTTGTAAATTTTGCTAATGGTGATGGTACTCCAAAGTACAATCCATTCTTTATTCCAAAAATGATTGCTGATATTGCTCCAGGTCACATTTCTATGAAGTATGGTTTTAGAGGACCTAACTTTACAACAGTATCTGCATGTGCATCTTCTGCAAATGCAATTATAGATGCCTTAAACTACATTCGTTTAGGTCATGCTGATGTAATTGTTACAGGTGGTTCTGAGGCTTCTGTTACAGGAGCGGCTATGGGAGGTTTTAACGCTTTACATGCTTTGTCTCAAAGAAATGATGATCCTGCTACTGCATCTCGTCCGTTTGATAAAGACCGTGATGGTTTTGTAATGGGTGAAGGTGGAGGAGCTCTTATTTTAGAAGAATATGAGCACGCTGTAGCTAGAGGTGCAAAAATTTATTGTGAAGTTGCAGGAGGAGGTTTATCTGCCGATGCTTATCACTTAACAGCACCACATCCTGAAGGATTAGGAGCAACAAAAGTAATGCAGAATTGTTTACAAAATGCAGGTTTAAATCCTGAAGATGTAGATGCTGTAAATATGCACGGAACATCAACCCCATTAGGTGATGTTGCAGAGTTAAAGGCTATTCAAAAAGTATTTGGAGAGCATGCTTATAACGTGAATATTAATTCTACTAAATCTATGACAGGTCACTTGTTAGGAGCTGCTGGAGCTATTGAGGCTATTGCTTCGGTATTAGCAATGGAGCACGGAATGGTACCACCTACTATTAACCATTCTGTTTTAGATGAAAACATAGATTCTAAGTTGAACTTAACGCTTAATAAAGCTCAAAAGAGAGATATTAAAGTGGCTATGAGTAATACTTTTGGATTTGGTGGACACAATGCTTGCGTGTTGTTTAAAAAATTAGAAGCTTAGGAATTTTGAAATTCTTTAAAAATATAAAAAAATCTCGTCCGGCTTCGGACGAGATTTTTTATGCTCAAATAAAAAAAATTATAGGGTTTACTCCTAAAAACTTATCTGTATATAAGCAAGCCTTTACTCATACCTCTTTACAATTAAAAGATGAGAAGGGAAATCCTTTAAATTTTGAAAGGTTAGAATATTTAGGAGATGCTATGTTAGGATCTATTGTTGCTTCTTATTTGTTTAATGAAGTACCAGATGCTAATGAAGGGTATTTAACGCAAATGCGTTCTAAAATTGTAAGTAGAGAACATTTAAATGAGTTAGGTAAGGATTTAGATTTGTTAAAATATTTAATCACTAAAACCTCTAAAGCTAAAATAGGAACAAATATACACGGTAATTTATTTGAGGCTTTGGTTGGAGCTATTTATTTGGATAGAGGGTTTAATTATTGCTCAAAGTTTATCAATAAAAAAGTACTCTCTATATATGTTGATATAGAGAAACTAGAAGGTAAAATTACTAGTTATAAAGGCTTGCTAATTGAGTGGTCGCAAAAAAACAAAAGAAGCTTAAAATTTGAAGTATATGAAGATACAGGTAATCAGAATGTAAAACATTTTAGTGTTAGGTTGTTTGTAGATAAAAAAGTGATTTCAAAAGGAAGAGCTACTTCTAAAAAAAGGGCAGAAGAAATGGCTGCTAAAAGAGCTTATTATGTGTTTCAATCGGAGATAGAAATGTTACTATAACGTTTGCGTTTTATTCTAAGAATTGTAATTTTATATTAATAACTATTACTAACTTCGTTTGTGAGTTTTTACGTATAAATACGTAGTTTTGTATGGCGGCTAATTATTTAACATTTTGTGATTTAGATGAGCAAGATTATCAAATAATTGCTGTGCATACAGCATTACAAGATTATAAAGTAGCTTATCTTCTAAATAATGATTTAGGATTTAAGTTGAAAAGAACTGTACCAGATTTAGATTATGTTATAGAAGGTAAAAAAGCTTTTTTTTCATCATTTGAATTTGAAGACTCAAAAAACTTAATCGACTGGTATTTAGTTAAAAATAAATATAAAGTTAAAAGTTTTAATAAAGAGTCTTTAGGATTGTTTCAAACAGAAGATTCTTTTACGAGTTCTTATGTTTATTTACAGCCTGAGGTAAAAGAGGCAGATTTTATAGTAAAAGTTCAAGGTGATTTTGTAGCATCAAAACTAAAAAATCTAATACAACAAATAAATAAAATAGAAGGTATTGTTACTGCTTATGTAGTAGATACTGATAAATTAAACCATAAAGAATACTTAATTTTTTAAATATGTCACAAACTAAAAAAACCAAGATTGTTGCTACGTTAGGACCTGCTTTAACAGGTAACAAAGCTAAGTTAAAGGAACTAATGATCTCTGGAGTAAACGTTTTCAGAATTAATTTTTCTCATGCCGATGAGGATGATGTAAGAACTAATGTTAGATTAATTAGAGAATTAAACGAAGAGTTAGATTTTAACGTTGCTATTTTAGCAGATTTACAAGGACCTAAGTTACGTGTTGGTGTCATGGCTGAAGGAGTTGAATTAGCTCCTGGAGATGTGTTTAAATTTACTACTGAAAAGTGTGAAGGAACACAGGAAAAAGCATTTATGACTTATAAGCAATTTCCTAAAGATGTTAAAGTTGGTGAAAAGATTTTAGTAGATGATGGAAAATTATTATTTGAAGTTACAGATACTAATAACGAAGATTTAGTAACAACTAAGGTTTTAAGAGGTGGTCCATTAAAATCAAAAAAAGGAGTTAATTTACCAAATACAAACGTTTCTTTACCAGCATTGACTGAAAAGGATATTAAAGATGCAAAATTTGCTCTTGGTTTAGAAGTAGATTGGATGGCTTTGTCTTTTGTACGTAATCCTGCAGATTTAGATGATATTCATAAATTAATTAAAGAAAACTCTGATACTTCTGTTTACAGAACTAGAGTAATATCAAAAATTGAGAAACCAGAAGCATTAAAAAATATTGATGCTATTATTGCTAATACCGATGCAATTATGGTAGCTCGTGGAGATTTGGGTGTGGAAATTCCTATGTCTGAGGTGCCATTAGCTCAAAAAATGTTGGTAAGAAAGTGTAAAGAAGCTAAGATTCCTGTAGTAATCGCTACACAAATGATGGAGACAATGATTGAGAACTCTGTACCAACTCGTGCTGAGGTAAATGACGTTGCTAACTCTATTATGGATGGTGCTGATGCTGTAATGTTGTCTGGAGAAACTTCTGTAGGAGCATTTCCAAATGAAGTAATTCAGGTAATGAGACAAATTATTTTAGATGTAGAAAATTCTAGTTTAATTGAAGTTCCTAGAGAATCTCCAAAATTAGATCCAGATGCAGATAAAGCTATTTCTAATGCTATTTGTCATCAAGCGGCATTGGTTGCTGAGGATGTGAATGCTAAAGTAATTTCAACCATTACTGATACAGGTTATACAGCTCAACAAATTTCAGCTTTAAGACCAAAATCACAAATTTTAGCATTCTGTTCTGATAGAAGAACATTGGGAATGATGAATATTATGTGGGGGGTAAAAGGTAGATATTACGAGCCTAAAACACACTTTTCTACAGATGTAATTAGAGATGTTAACAATATTGCTTTAGAAAGTGGTTATTTAGCTGAAGGTGATATTGTAATAAATATTAACTCTACTCCAATCATGGAAAAAGGTGATGTAAATACTTTACGTATTTCTAAAGTTGATTTAAGCAAGTTAAAGTAAGCTTTATAGCATATAAAATTTAAAAAGCCCTGTTCAATTTATGAACAGGGCTTTTTTGTTATTCAGCATGAAACCTAACAGGTAACATATAAATTAAGTTAACAGGTTTCCCATTTTGCTTTGCAGGAATCATTTTGGGTAGTTTTTTAATCACATCTTTTATTTCTTTTGCAAGTTCTGGATGTGTTTTTGTAGTTTGAATATCAGGGCTTATTTCACCTTTTGAATTGATGATGAACTGACAGTTAATTTTTTGCATTCCGTATAAGTTTAATTCTTCTGCAATTCCAAGGTCAAAGTTTTTTCCAAAAAATTTAGCCATATTTTTATTAAAGCATTTTTTAGATTTTTCATTGTTGTTTATGTATTTTTCGCAACCTGGAAAAACAGGAATGTTGTCTACACTCATAAAAGGGATGGTTTCTACTCCCGCATCTTCGGGAATATCAATAAATTCAACCCCCTCTAAATCACTTGGAATATCTACGGGTACATCGGTAGAAATTATTGGTTTTTCAATGATATCAGTATTGTTATCAGTTTTTTTAAATTTCGTAGGGTCTATAAGATCTACAGGTTTTGTTTGAGTTTCTTTGGGCTCTATAATATCTTTAGGTTTTTCAGTTTTGGGTTGTTTTTTCTTTTCCTTAATAACATTTACCATACTGGTGACTTCATCTATTTTAAGGGTGGAAGGATTGTAAGTTACATGAGGTTTTTCAGAAGCATAGGTTTTTTGCTCAATAAAAATTAGGGTGATAAAAAGAGAGAGTACCAATCCTAAAAGAGTAAAAACATTGCTGTAGTTTTCAAGGTTTTGCTTGGGATTTTTTTTGATTTTCATGACGGATAAAGTTTAAGTTCTAAATTTTACACATCAATATAAATGCCAAAAAAAGCCTAACAATTGATTGTTAGGCTTTTATAAAATATGGAATTCTTTTTTATTTTAAAAGTTTATTTGCCATTTCTTTTCCTAGTTCTACACCAAATTGATCAAAGCTAAAAATGTTCCAAATAATTCCTTGTGTAAAAATTTTGTGCTCGTACATAGCAATAATTTTTCCTAAGCTATTAGGGGTTAATTTATCAGCTGTAATACAGTTGCTAGGTCTATTACCTGTAAATATCTTAAATGG
The DNA here is from genome assembly GCF_054111205.1 of Wenyingzhuangia sp. IMCC45467. The sequence goes on along the minus strand of NZ_CM134196.1, from coordinate 2,351,747 downwards.
TAATTCAATAGCATTTGGGGCAACAGTTTCTAATACTTGTTCTTTTGTTTTACCAAAACACAATGCATCTTGTTGACCATAAAAGTTTGCCATTAATTTTTTATGATGATCTGTTTTTCCATAAAGTGATTCATTAAATCCAATAAAATCACATGGGATTAATTTTGTTCCTTGGTGTACCAGTTGCATAAATGCATGTTGCATATTGGTTCCAGCGGCTCCCCAAATGATAGTTCCCGTTTGATAATCTACAGGATTTCCATCTCTATCTATAGACTTTCCATTACTTTCCATAAAAGCTTGTTGTAAATAAGCAGGTAAAGTATTTAAGTATTGTGTATATGGTAACACGGCTTCGCTTTCGGCACCATAAAAATTATTGTACCAAATACTTAACAATGCTAAAATTACAGGAATGTTTTCTTCAAACTTAGCCGTTTTAAAATGGTTGTCCATTTGATAAGCTCCATTTAATAATTCCGCATAATTTTCATATCCTACAGACAATGCAATAGACAAACCAACGGCTGACCATAAAGAAAAACGACCTCCAACCCAATTCCACATTGGAAATACGTTTTCTGATGCAATTCCAAAGTTAGCAACTGCTTCTAAGTTGGTAGATACAGCTACAAAATGTTTAGCAACATCAGATGCTTGAGCAGATTGTAAAAACCATTCTTTAATGGTAATGGCGTTTCCTATAGTTTCTTGAGTTGTAAATGTTTTAGAAACAATTACAAATAAAGTAGTTTCTGGATTTAACTTTTTAATCACTTCAGAAACATGATCTCCATCAATATTAGATACAAAATGAGTGGTTAAGTGGTTTTTGTAGTATTGTAAACCATCAACAACCATGTTAGGTCCCAAATCAGAACCACCAATTCCAATATTTACAATATCAGTAATTGCTTTACCAGTATAACCTTTCCAGTGTCCAGAAATTACTTTTTCAGTAAACGCTTTAATATTTTCTTTAGCAGTATTTACTTCAGGCATCACATCTACTCCTTCAGTATATACAGCATTTCCACTGTTGTTTCTTAAAGCAGTATGTAGTACAGCTCTTCCTTCTGTAGCGTTTATAATTTCTCCGTTAAAGTATTGCTGAATGGCATCTTCTAACTCTGCTTCTTTGGCTAAATCAACCAACAAGTTTAAGGTTTCTTTATTGATTCTGTTTTTAGCATAGTTTAGCTTTAAATCTCCTAAAGAAACTTGGTAATCACTATTTCTATTGCTGTCATTAGCAAATAAGTTTTGTAGCTCTAAGTTTTTAGCTTCTTTAAAGTGTTTGGTTAACTTTTGCCAAGCATTGGTTTCGGTTGGATTGATGTTTTTTAAGGCCATGTTGATTGAGTTTATAGTTTAGTATGGTATAGCATCAAGCTCCTTTTTTATTGGAGCAATATAGCTTAAGTATTTTTCTTGAATTTCTTTTTTCATAGGTTTGGCGGCAGGTAGTTCTTCTTTTAAGGGATCTACTTGTTTACCATGTTTCCAGAAACGATAACAAACATGTGGTCCAGAGGTGTTTCCTGTCATTCCTACCCAACCTATAATATCTCCTTGCTTTACATATTGACCTACTTTAACATTACGTTTTTTCATGTGTAAATATTGGGTAGTGTATGTTCCGTTATGACGAATTTTAACGTAGTTACCATTTCCTCCTCGGTATTTAGATTCAATTACTTGTCCATTTGCGGTGCTTAGGATCGGTGTGCCTACAGGGGCAGCAAAATCAGTTCCTAAATGTGGTTTTACTCTACCGTAAAAAGCGATATATCTTTTTAAGTTATATCTTGATGAAATTCTACTAAATTTTAATGGGGCTTTTAAAAAAGCACGTCTTAAGTTATTGGTTTGATCATCAAAATATTCTTGAATACCTGTGATAGAATCTGGAACGTAATTAAAGGCATAAAAAGGTTTTCCTACATGTTCAAAATAAGCAGCTTTAATTTTACCTATACCTGCAGGAATAGTATCATTAATATATTTTTGCTCGTATAAAACTTTAAATCTATCGTTTTTTTGAAGTCTAAAAAAATCTATAGTCCAAGCATAAATATCAGATAAATCATTAGCAACAACAGGGCTTACGTGTTTTGCATCTAAAGATTGAGAAAGGGAGCTTGTTATTATTCCTGAAGCTTCTTCAATTTTAACAGTTACTTTCTTTTTTACGTTTTTAATGTAAATAGAATCTCTAAAATCAACAATAGAGTAATTAATTAAATCGTGTTGATAAATAAAAACTTGAGCTTGTTCTGTAGAATCTTTAGCAGCTAAAACGGTATAGTTTTTTCCTGCTCTTAATCTACGAACATCAAATTCTGGTTTTACAGTATTGGCAATTTCATATATTTTTGGAGTCCAAACATGATGTTGGTCTAAAATGGTTCCAAATGTTTCCCCTTTTTCTATTTTCTTTTTAACAACTTTAAAAGTGTCTAAATCGTAACCAAATAACTTTTTAGAAACTTTAACTATTTCTTTAATTGGGGTTTTTTCTTTCTTTTCTTCTGTTTTAGATTTGTTGTTACAGGAAAGTAAAGTAAAAATTGAGAAGGCAAGTATGGTGATTTTTTTCAATATTCTAGGGTTTATTTTCACCGATCAAAAGTACAATTTTTTATCAATCTATAATAATATTAAGCGGGTGAGAAAGTCCCTTGTATTGATCAATATCCGCTTTTAAAGCCCCTACAGCTAAATCGGCTTGAATTCTAACAGGTATTTTGTTTTTATCTGCTGTAATCCAAAGCGTTAAACTTTCTTGTTCTTTAAAAACCCTACCTGATTGTACCAAAGGTCTAAACTTAATACATGCTATTTTTCCGAATTTGGTTCTAATGGTTTCTTCTCCTAATTTAACTAATTTGAAAGGGAATTTTTTTCCATCAAAAAACATATCAATTTCTACATGTTCGTTTGTTTTTAGGGTGTCAGAAACATTGTTTCGCAAGTAATAAAAAGCAGCAATCATATCCTGTACATTTTTGGCTGCTACTCTTTCTTGTTCCTTTCTTTTATGGTCAATGGTTAAAACACTGTCTTTTTCAAAAAATAATTCAACATTTTTGGTGTGTTTACCTTCTTTAACTTTTCTAATAGCTTTGGTTGGATATCCTGTTTTTGGGTTGATATAAGATTCATATCTATCTTCAACAGGAAACACCCAGTTTAACATGCCTGTACTCCATCCTTTTCCAATAACATGCTGTATTTTTTTTTGATGAATTGTTTCTTCTTTCACTTCCATGGTTGCATAACCAGCATTAATAATTCCGTAGTGAACTCTAAACTGAATCCATTCTCCATGCTTGTACGCGTTTTTTATTTGAGCGGAGGTGTTATTGGTTAAAACACCGAGTAAGAATATAAGGCAGTATTGTAAGTTTTTCATGCTGATTAGTGATTTCTTTGTAAAGGTAAATCAAACCTTATTCCAAATTAAAAAAATTAAATAGAACACAAGCATTGACCATGGTATTTTTTTAGCTTTGCGCTATGCGATATTTATATAACACACTTGTTTATTTATCGGTTTTAGTACTAAAAGTGATTTCTTTTTTTAGCACTAAAATCAAGTTGTTTGTCGTAGGAAGACAACAAGTATTTCAGGAAATAAAAAAAAATCTAAATCCTTTACAAAAAACAGTATGGATTCATGCTGCTTCTTTAGGAGAGTTTGAGCAAGGAAGACCTGTAATAGAAGAAATAAAAAAAGAATTTCCAGATTTCCAGATTTTAATAACCTTTTTTTCTCCTTCGGGTTATGAAGTTAGAAAAAATTATGAATTGGCCAATGTGGTTTGTTATTTACCAATGGATACTGCAACTAATGCCAAAAAATTCATCAAACTTGTTCAACCTTCTGTTGCTGTTTTTATTAAATATGAAATTTGGCCAAATTATTTAATGCAATTAAAAAAAGATAAAATTCCAACTTTATTGATTTCAGGAATTTTTAGAAAAAATCAGATTTTCTTTAAGCCTTATGGGGTCTGGATGCGAAAATCTTTAAAAGGATTTAGTTCTTTTTTTGTACAAGATGAAGTTTCTAAGACTTTATTAAATTCAGCCGGAATTAATAATGTTACCATTGCTGGAGATACCAGGTTTGATAGAGTTCAAAAATTGGTGGAGGCTAATGAAAAATTACCGTTTGTAAACGACTTTAAAAATGAATCCTATTTGTTGGTTGCAGGAAGTACGTGGTTGGAAGATGAAGAAAAATTGGTGGCCTATATCAATAATGTTTCAAAAGCAAACGAAAAATTTATCATTGCCCCACACAATATTAAATCAGAAGGTATTAACAGGTTAGAGAAAAGTATTAAAAAATCAACAGTACTGTTTACTCAAAAAGAGGGAAAAAATTTACATGATTATCAGGTAATGATTATTGATACTGTTGGAATTTTATCAAAAATATATGCTTATGCAAACGTGGCTTATATTGGTGGTGGTTATACCAAAAGCGGAGTACATAATACTTTAGAGGCTGCAACTTATGGACTGCCTATTGTTATAGGGCCTAATTTTAAAAAATTTAAAGAAGTAAATGATTTGGTTTCTTTAAATGGTGTTGTAAGTGTTGGCAACGAGTCTGATTTAATATCACTTCTAATGTTGTTCCGTGATAATGATGCTTTAAGGATTGAAAAACAAAAAATTACCCAAAAATATGTAGCAAATAATTTAGGAGCTACTAAAAAAATAATGCAAAAAGTAAAACCTATTTTATCAAATGAAAAAGTATAGCATTATAGCAATTTTGATGACTGTTTTAACAGTTTTATTTTTATCTGATTTTAGGCTTTTAGAAACAGTTTATTTAATTCCTAATTTTTTATGGGCGTTTCCTCTGTATGGATTTTATTTTTTAAGTAGTTGGTATTTTTCTATAGCTTTTAAAACCAAACTTAAAACAATTCAAAAAATATTGATTATTATTTTAGGAGGGATAGGAATTGTTTCGTTGTTGTCTTTTGGTTTTTCTATATGGAAAATAAATGGAGGTAATATTCTATCTACACCACAGGAAACTTTCCAAATAAACTTAAAAAATATTTTCTTTTGGGTGGTTTATCAATCGTATTTATTCTTGTTTTTCTTTTCTGCATTTAAACAATTGGTAACCCTAGATCAAAAATAGTTACAAGAGTTTAATGTATAATTGACACTAAGGTAACGTTGTTGTTGTAAGCTTGCAAGTTACTAATATGGGTGATTATGCGGCTTTATCTTTTTTTGTTATTCTGTTTTATTTCATTTTTTGCTTGGTCTCAAAATATTAAGTTTAAAAACTATACTACCAATCAGGGGCTTTCTAATAATTCGGTTATTGATATTGAAAATGATACAGATGGTGGGTTGTGGATTGCTACCTGGGATGGATTAAATTATTTTGATGGAGCTGACTTTGTAGTGTTTAAACATAGTATTGATAATAAGGAATCTATTTCTGGGAACTATATTATTAAGATTGAAAAAGATAACGATGGTGTTATATGGATTCTTACAAAAAACGGAAAGGTTAGTAAATACTTAGGCAATAATCGTTTTAAGAACTTTGTTTTTGATAAAGAAGTCACAAATATTAAAATATCTGAAGAAGGAAATGTTGTTGTATTTACATCAACAATGGTATGGGAGTTTATTGAAAATCATTTTGTAAAGAAAAAAACACCCGCGATTGATGTTGATAATGCTATTGTTTTTAAAAATATTTTATTAGCAAAATATCCTAAATTAATTATCAACGATGTTTTAAAAGATAAGAAGGGAAATATTTGGTTTGCCACTCGTAGGAATGGTTTGTATATAATACCTAATAATTCTAATAATATTCAAAATACACAAATAGACCATTACACGGTTGATATGTATTCTCCCTATACCTTTGGGAGTAATGAAATTGAAAAATTACATTTAGATAGTTTTAATAATGTTTGGTTAGGGCAAAAAGATGGTGGTTTGAGTATGGCCTATCAAGGATCAGAGTTTATTTCTTATGTTGGGCCACATCCTAACAAATATCCACATTTACCAACGGAAACCATTAGAGCAATAACTAAAGATTTTAAGGGCTGTTTATGGTTAGGGTATTATAATAATGGTGCTTATTATTATGATAATAATACAAAATGTTATCAAAAATATAAGATTAAAGAATCTGATCAGAATATAGATTGGCAAAGAGTAAGGTCTTTGTTTACGGCTTCAGACGGAACTATATGGATTGGTACTTATGCAGGAATTATTCGTGTTTTTAAAGATAAGTATTTGCTTTACAAAGCCGAGGACATTAAAGAATTACCAAATAACAGATCTTATTCTATTTATGAAGACAACAATCATAATTTATGGATTTCTTGCTGGGGTGGAGTGGCCAAGTTTAATTTAAATAAAAATAAGTTTGAGAGTTTTAACGGACAAGAGAAATTACAAACATATCATGTTAGGAACGTAAAAAAAGTAAATTCGGAGTTAATTCTTAGTACGGAAAACAATGGACTAGTTCTTTTTAATTTAAAGACCAGTAAAGTAGAGAGTGTTACTTTAAGTAATGGTATTCTAGGCAATAGTATTTATGCTTCAATTTATGATGAAGAGCATCAAAATTATTGGATAGCATCACTTGGAGGAATTAGTGTCTATAACAAAGCAAAAGGTTTGGTGAAAAATATTACCGAAGAGAATGGTTTGTTAAGCCACATGGTTTATGGATTACTTAAGCAAGATGACAAAGTTTGGTTAAGCACTACAAAGGGCTTGGTGGTTGTAAACAAAAACAGTTTTAAGTTAAATGCTATAAACCCTGTTGAAGGGTGGCAGGCTTCTGAATTTTCCGAAGGTGCATATTATAAAGACCCTAAAGGTATTTTATATTTTGGAGGAGTAAATGGTCTAAATTACTTTAGTCCTAATATGTTTAGTGTAACTAATCAGATTCCTAAAATTAACATTGAAGTTAATGAAAACGAAAATTATAAAGATAGTTTAAGTTGTAGTCATTCAAATAATTACTTAAAAATTAATGTAAAAACTATTGTTTTTCCTGAAAGCTATAAAAGTGAATTTAAAGTTTTTTATAGGTTAAAAGGAATTGATGATGATTGGATGTTGCTACCTAAAAGTCAAAAAGTTATATACAATAATTTACCTTCAGGTAACTATGAGTTTTTAATAAAGACTTCAGCAAATGAACTAGAGCAAAAATACTTTACAGTTCAAATAAATAAAGCTTTTTATGAAACGGCTTGGTTTAATATAATGAGCATTTTTTTATTAGCACTTGTCTTGATTTTTATTTTTTATGTAAAGGATAAAAACGCTAAAAAACAAAAAGTAAAATTGGAGCAAAAAATTATTAATAGAACCAAGGTTATTGAAACTCAAAAACAAGATTTACTACTGGTAAATAAAAAATTAGATGAAAAAAATAAAGAAATTTACAAGCAACAAGAAAAGTTGTTAGAACTACATAGTAGTTTAAAAAATGAAGATTTTGAATTAGAAAAGTTCAAAACCTTTATTTTATCAGATTTCCAAGAACCAATAACCAAAATAATTCAGCAAGCCAATAAAATTAAAGGTGATACGGTTGTTCAGCAAAAATTATTAAAAAATGCAGTAATGTTAATTAACATGCTTTCGGAGTGGAATTATTTAGATCATGTTAAAGACATAGGAAATCAACAAAAAAGTACCATAAACCTATTTCCTGTTCTAACTGATATTGTTGAAAAAACTAGGGAAACACTTCAAAAAAACAACGTTCACTTTATTACCGAAATAGACAAAAACATTCACTGGGTTGAGGTAGATTTATTAAGGTTTAAGTTATTACTACAATATTTTTTTAACGATGTTATTAAATATTCCAACAAACAGAGTAGTTTAAAAGTAGTTATTAGCCATGCCAAAAATGTCTTTAAGTTTTGTTTGTCGTCTAATAGTGATCTGCTTATAAATAATTGGAATAATATTTCTCATTATAGTCCATATCATAAATCTGTAAAAACCTTACTAAGTCATTTAAATGGAAGTATAAAAAAGATAGAAGATGAAGAGTTTAAAATAGAAATATTTTTGCCGATGAATAGTGTAAAAAATGATAAAGACTATCAGGTAAAAACCATTTCTTGGAAGCACTTAAATACAAGTCAAATATTAAATAATAGTCATTATAATGTTCTTGTTTTTTCAGATCCTAAAAACGTAGAAATTACAAAACACCTATTGTCTGGTGAACAAAGTAATTTGTTTTTTGAGTCTTCGGTGTCCGATTTGTCTTCGGCTTTGCAACAAATAAATATTGATGTAGTGGTTTTTTATCAAACAACATTTACCAAAGAATTGGTTTCATTTTTTAATTTACGTAAACAAGATATTAAAAACAGCAATATTCCTTTTGTATATATATCAGAAGAAATAAATTACATGTTAAATGAACAGTCTTTAGAGTTTGGAATAGATGTGGTAATACAGCTACCAGCTAGTGATTCTTTTGTAAAAAAGAAAATATATGCTCTTTTAAAGCCCAAAAAAGAAAAACAAGAAAGTAAACTCCAAAAAGAGATTTATGAAATTCTTGTAGAAGATAATAATCAACAAACTCCTAATGACAAATTATTAAAAAAAGCATTAGAGGTTATAAAAAACCAATTGGCCAACCCAAGTTTTAATGTAGAGATGTTAATAGATCATTTAGGCATTTCTAGGGTAAAATGTTACAGACTGTTTAAGGAAGTATTGCAGCAATCTCCTTCAGATGTTATTACCTCTCTTAGGTTTCAAAAAGCAGAATATTTACTAATGAATAAAAAATTAAACATTTCAGAAATAAGTTTTGAATGTGGTTTTAATGATCCTAAGTATTTTGGAAAGACTTTTAAAAAACAATTTGGAGTAAGTCCAAAGGTATACAAAGAGCAAAATTTAAAGAAGTAAGTATTACTGTAGGATTAACCTAGTGTTAACGCAATGTTAGTGTAACTAAATTCCACCTTTTTAACCTTTTATTACCACTATTTAGATCAAATTTTACTCCTTTGGAATATAAAATTACCCCCTTGTACAAGAGCTTAAATCTACATTTGAGCACCAATTATTAAATTAATTTCTAAATGAAAAAAGCGTATTTATTTTTATTGATGACTATAGGATGCATATCTATTTCTATGGCTCAAACATCTGTTAGCGGAACGGTAGTTTCCCAAACAGATAAAACACCTATACCAGGTGCATATGTTGTTTTAAAAGGACAAACGGGAACATCAACCATTACAGATTTTGATGGAAATTTTGTTTTAAATACAAAGACTAACAAAGGAATTATAGAGGTTTCATATTTAGGATATGCTGCTAAAAGTATAAACTTTTCAGGAAGTCAAAACTTAAAAATCTTTTTAAAAGAAGAGGCTAGTGGTTTAGATGAGGTAGTAATTGTTGGATATGGTTCACAAAAAAAATCTGATGTTACCGGTTCAATAGCTTCTGTAAAAAGTGAAGATTTTAACAAAGGAGTTGTTGCCAATGCAGGACAGTTGTTACAGGGTAAAGTAGCAGGTGTAAATGTTTCTAGTGCAAGTGGTGAACCAGGTTCTGGTCAAGATATTGTGGTTCGTGGAGTAGGTAGTTTGCGTTCTGGTACAACACCGCTTTATGTGGTCGATGGTTTTGCTATAGACAACGCAGGTAATGGAGTTCCAACCAACCCATTAAATTTTATCAATCCTCAAGATATTGCAAGTATTGATGTGTTAAAAGATGCATCGGCAGCAGCAATTTATGGAGCAAGAGCAGCAAATGGTGTAATTGTAATTACAACAAAAAAAGGAAAGTCTGGAGTTTCTCAAATAAATTTAACAATGTCTACAGCTTTGTCTTCAATAGCAAACAAGGTAGATGTTTTTGGAGCTGATGAATTTCGTAAGCAAGTAGTTGCTGTTGGAGGTCAACTTTCTGATGGTGGTGCAAATACAGATTGGCAAGATGAATTAACACGAATGGCAGTGTCTAACAAAACCAATTTATCCATGAGTGGAGGTTCAGATCAATCTTCATATTTTGGATCTGTAGGAGTAGAAGATATTCAAGGAATTTTAAATAATAATAATTTAAAAAGATATTCTGCTAAAGTAAACTTATCACAAAAAGCAATAGATAATCGTTTAAAAATAGACTTTAATTTAACAGCTTCTAGAACAGAGAACCAAAGATCTGATGCATCATCAATGGTAGCAAGTATGTTAGAATTGAATCCTACGGTACCTGTTTATACAAATGGAGTGCCAACAGATTTGGGAGATAGAACAAACCCTAAGGTAACAGAGGCTATTTACGGAGACTATTCTTATAACAACCGTATATTGGCAAACATTGCTCCTTCTTTTGAAATTGTAAAAGGGTTAACGTATAAATTAAATTTAGGAGTAGATTATTCTACAACCAATAGAGATATACAAACGTTGCCATATAAAGAGGCTGGAGTTACTCAAGGATTTTTAGATACATATGTAAATACAAACAGAAATACACAAGTAGAAAATACTTTAACCTATGTTCTTAAAAAAGACAAACATGATTTTACTCTTTTAGCAGGACATTCTTTTCAAGAAAATTTTAATACTTCTAAAGGATGGTCTTATAATGGGTATCCAGAAAATGGTGTAGAGCCAAGGTATCAAATGAGTTTAGGGAATTTAATAAGTGACTCTTCATCAGCAGATACCAATCAATTACAATCGTTTTTTGGTAGGTTAAATTATGGATACAATAACAAGTATTTGTTTACAGCAACTATGCGTGCTGATGGTTCTTCAAAATTTGGAGAAAACAATAAGTATGGATACTTTCCTTCTGTAGCTGTTGGATGGAATATTGCTAAAGAAGATTTTATGAAAGATAGCTCTATCAATAATTTAAAATTAAGATTTAGTTGGGGACAAACAGGAAATCAAGAAATTCCATCAAAAATTACCAAAGCAAGTTATGGTGAAAGTGGTGAAGATAATGACATTTATCCTTTAGATGGAAGTGTTGTAAATCAGAGTGATTACCCATTAGGATTGGTGTATAGCCGTACTGCAAACCCAGATCTTCAATGGGAGGTTTCTACACAAACCAACTTAGGATTAGATTTTGGATTGATGAACAATAAGCTGTCTGGTACGTTAGATGTTTTTAATAAAATTTCAGACAACATTATTTTAAATGCCATTACTACAGATCCAATTAATCCAACACCAACTTATTGGATTAATATTCCAAATATGGAAATTAAAAACACAGGAGTAGAATTGTCTTTAGATTATCAAAGCGATAGAAGAAAAGACTTTTCTTATAATGTTGGAGGAAACTTTTCATACACAAAAAATGAAGTTGAAAATTCACCTTATCAGGTATTTGCAACTGGTGCAGCACAAGGGTCAGGACAAAGTGGAGCAACTATTAACGGATATATTAATGGAGAGTCTATAGGTACATTTTATATGCGTGAATTTACTGGAATTGATGATCAAGGTTTTAGTGCGTATAAAGACATGAATAATGATGGTAGTATAGATGATAGAGACAGAGCAGCAGCAGGAAGTGCTTTACCAGATTATATGTATGCTTTTTACCTAAACTTGGTATATAAAAACTTTGATTTAGGATTAAACTTTAATGGAGCAGGAGGTAATAAAATATACAACCATACAAGAATGTCTTCTTTCAATATTGGAAATATTCAAGGGTCTTCTAACACCACTAGTCAGGCAGTTGAGTTTTTAAATGAATCTCCTCAAAATGCAAATTCAGTTTCTACTCGTTATTTAGAAGATGGTGATTTCTTAAGATTAAACAATGCAACATTAGGATATAATTTAAGTCCTAAAGCTATAGGAATTGGTCAATGGGTAAAAAACATTAGGCTTTCATTAACAGGACAAAATTTATTTGTAATTACAGATTATAAAGGATTTGATCCAGAGGTGAATACAGGGAGTCAATCAGGAGGTATTAAAACATTTGGAATTGATTATTACTCATATCCAAAAGCCAGAACTTTCTTATTTGGGTTAAACGTATCATTCTAATAAAAAAACATTTTTAAAATGAAAAATAAAATTATAACAGCAATTTTCAGTATCAGTTTGTTAATGAATTGGAGTTGTACAGATTTAGAAGAACAAGTTTTAGATGAGTCTTTAAAAGGAACCACAGGGGCAACACAACCTGTTAGTGGAGCATTGTCTGCTGCATACGGTAATATGTCACAAACTTTTAGACATACAAGGTATTTTGGTTTGGTAGAATTGGCTACCGATGAAGCTATTTTACCTCCTCGTAATGGTAAAAATGGAGCGGGTACACAGTGGCAAGATGGTGATAGATATGTAGGATTACATACACACAATTTTCCAACAGCAAACAGTTTAATTACAGAGTCTTGGGACTATCTTACAACAGATATCTCTAGAACTGTAACAGCTATTGAATCTTTATCGGCACTTGCACAAGTTGGTGACAACGAAGCACAGTTAGCAGTGTATGAAATGAGAGCTTTAAGAGCATATTATAATATGTTGGTTTTAGATAGTTGGGGAATTGTTTTTAAAAAAGAAACATCTAATGAAACTTCACAAATTCTTCGAGGTCAAGAAGCAATAGAGTATATTGAAAATGAATTTACTTCTGTAGTGACTCTAATGAGTGATAATATTGGACCAGGGAGAATAACTCAATCAGCAGTTTATGGTTTTTTAGCAAAGTTGCATTTAAATGCAGCCGTGTATCGTGATCCATATGGAACGCCAGACTTTAAAAAGGAGGATATGGATAAAGTTATAGAGTACACCGACAATGTTATTAATTCTGGAAAATTTTCTATATCTCCAGAGTATTTTGATTTGTTTAATGATGAAAATCACGATAATCCTGAAATTATTTTTGCTGTAGACCAAAGAGGAGTGTTAAAAAATGATCAAAACCGTTGGGCTTATTGGTCTATGTCTGGTTCTTTGTTTCCAAGACCTGATGATTTTTATATTGGAATGGATGGAACTGATGGACCTGCTATTACCTCAGATTTTTATCAAACTTGGGTAGATGCTTATGGTAATGAAGATCCTGCTAGAGATGCAAGATTCTATCAAAAAAATGCTGAGGTTCCTACTGGGTTAGAAGATTTAACAGGCTTAAACCCAACAAACGATGCAGATCATTATTACTGTGTGGGTGATGAAGATGGAGATGGTGTAAATGATTTTGAAATGGATAGGGGTATTTTACGTGGTACTATTTGGGCTCCTAGAAAAATAGACTTTAACAAATCTAACGGAGCCATGACTTGCGATGAGGGATATAGAATTTATCCATTGGCAGAAATTAGAGAAAATGGAACAGGTGGAGTGGCTTATTATGTAGACCATACAGAGGAAATTAACTTTTCGCCAACCATTGGTTATGCAAGTGGATATCGTGTGGCTAAATGGCAGTTTAGTAAAACCTCTGAAAACGGAAATACTTATAGTAGTGTAGATCTTGTATTGTTACGTTATGCAGATATTTATTTAATGCGTGCTGAAGCAAAACTTAGAAATGGTGATGCAGCTAGTGCTCTTACAGATGTAAACTTTGTAAGAAGTGAAAGAACAGCTCGTCCTGATCAAACACCACCAGCGTTATCATCATTAGATTTAGAAGTTCTTTATCGTGAACGTGGTTTTGAATTTTATTGGGAAATGGCCAGAAGAACAGACATGATTCGTTTTGGACATTATGAAGATACGTGGACAGAAAAAACAGATGCTGATCCTAAAAAGAGATTGTTTCCAATACCCCAAAATGCTGTGGATGGAGCTACAAATGTTCCTGGATACTTAGAACAAAATTCAGGTTACTAATAAATAGTTAAACCCAAAGCTTATTACAAAAGCCAAAGAGGTTTCCTTTTTGGCTTTTTAACTTCATACAATGTACAAAATGAATAAAATTATAAAATTATCCCCTGTATTTATGGCAATATTGTTTTTGGCATCATGCTCTAAAAAACAACAAATAAAAACAGAACCACAAGAGTCGCTAAACATCATTTTTATGGTGGGAGATGGAATGGGAATTCCACAAGTATCTAGTGCTTTTTATTTTGGTAAAGAAATACCAAATTTTAAACAATTTAAATCTATAGGTTTAAGTAGAACCTCAAGTGCTAGTCATTTAATTACCGATTCTGCTGCAGGAGCAACAGCCTTTTCTACAGGAGAAAAAACATACAAAAGAGCCATTGGTGTTTCTAAAGACACCATTTCTTTACCTACTATATTAGAGCAGTTACAAGCTAAAGGATATCAAACAGGTTTGGTAAGTTTAACATCTTTAACCCATGCCACACCTGCTGCTTTTTATGCACATGTAAAAGATAGAGATATGCACGAAGAAATTGCAGATTACTTGGTCAATGCTCATGTTGATTTTTTAGCTGGAGGAGGAAAAAAGTTTTTATCACAAAGAAAAGATGGGAGAAATCTGTATGATACTTTAATCAAACAAAATTATAAGTTAGATACTTTGACTTTGTCAGATATTGATACTACAAGACCTAATGCTTTTTTACTTTCGGATAATGAATTGCCTAATAAAATTCAAGGAAGAAAAGATTTTTTACCAGAAGCAACTCAAAAAGGATTGGATTATTTTTCTGCTAACAAAAAGCCATTCTTTTTTATGGTAGAAGGTTCTTTTATAGATTGGGGAGGTCATGCCAAAGATGACAAAATGATGATTGAAGAAGTCTTAGATTTTGATAAAACAATTGGAGTAGTTTTAAATTTTGTTAAAACACATCCTAATACTTTAGTTGTTGTAACAGCAGATCATGAAACGGGAGGTACTAGTATTGGAAAGTTTTATGAAGAGGATAAAAATGGTAAAAAAATAGAAGTACCAAATAAAGTTCAGGTGTATTTTAATACCGATCAGCATAGTACGGAATTAGTACCTGTATTTGCTATGGGTAAAGGTGAAGAATTGTTTAGAGGTGTTTATGAAAACAATGAAATTTACCACAAATTTATAAAGGCTATTGGTAACTAAGTAGCCTTTTGTTTTTGTTTAAAAGCAGATGCCATCTATTTCTCATGGTGGCATCTTTACAAATTATTTTAATATGTTTTATAGCTTGCACAAATTAATTGTGTGTGTGTTTATTTGCAGTGTGACTGCTGTATATGCGCAATCATCACAAATACATTCACACAATAATTATAGTCAAAAAGTTCCGTTTTGGAATGCTTTTTCTGTAGGTGTTAATTCCATAGAAGCAGATGTGTTTTTAAAAAAAGGAAGATTATATGTAACCCATTCAGAAAATGAAATTCAAAAAGATAAAACTTTAGAAACTTTGTATCTAAAACCTATTATGGAGGTTTTAGAAAAAAAAATAGAATTTAAAAATTTACAGTTGGTAATTGATGTTAAATCTGATGCGGTAAAAACCATAAAAAAAATTGAAAATATATTAAAAAAGTATCCTAAAATAATCAATCACTCTAATATCAAAATTGTTATTTCAGGAAATAGGCCTAAGCCAGAAACATACTTTAAATACCCATCGTATATAAATTTTGATTATCAAGAAATCAACACATCATTATCATTAAAAAAC
This sequence comes from Wenyingzhuangia sp. IMCC45467, assembly GCF_054111205.1. The sequence goes on along the minus strand of NZ_CM134196.1, from coordinate 2,336,077 downwards.
TTAGCTAAAGTAGCCATGGTTAGTACTAGTTTTAAAGATTATTCAGTGTGGAATGGAAAAGGGAGATTGACACATGATGATTTTGATAAAGTAATGGCAGTGATTAAAAGGTTAAAAACATTTAACAAACCAATTCGTTTTTGGGCAACACCAGATTCTAAAACAGCTTGGAAAACCTTTGTAGGTTTAGGGGTAGATATCATCAATACAGATCAGCCTCAAAAATGTACCGAATATATTAACACGTTAGAGCATAGAACTGCAAAATCAATTATAAAATCAGAAGTTTATCACCCTACCTTTGATCATGAAATAAAGCAACTAAAAAAGGTTAAAAATATTATTCTAATGATAGGTGATGGAAATGGATTGTCACAAATTTCATCGGCTACACTGGCAAATAATAAAGAATTAACCCTTACACAAATAAAAAATATTGGATTTATTAAAACCCAATCTACAGATGATTTTACTACAGATTCAGCAGCAGGAGGAACTGCTTTTGCTACTGGTAAAAAATCATATAACAGAGCCATTGGGGTAGATACAAATGGAAGTAAAATCCCTAATATTACAGAAGTTTTACACGCGTATAATTTTGCAACAGGCTGTATTACTACAGATGAAATTACAGGAGCAACTCCTTCTACATTTTATGCTCATCAAAAAGATAGGGGTTTAGAACAAGAGATTGCCAAAGATTTGTTAACAAGTAAATTAGATTTTTTTGCAGGAGGAGGTTACAATAAGTTTAAAGACTTAGAAATAGATAAAGTTTTTAAAGTAATAACAAAAACAAGTCAGTTACAAAACACCAGTAAAAACTCTAGGGTTGGAGTCTTTTTTTCAAAAAAAGGAGTTCCTTCTATAGTAGAAGGAAGAGGTAATCTATTGGCAGAAACAACAAAAGATGCCTTAGCATTTTTAAATAAAAAAGAACAGCCTTTTTTTATAATGATAGAAGGAGCTCAAATAGATACTTTTGGACATTTTAATGATACAGAAGGAATTATAAACGAAGGGATTGATTTTGATAGAGCAATTACCGAAGCGATTAAATTTGCTGATACAGATGGAGAAACTTTAGTCATAATTACTGCTGATCATGAAACCTCGGGGTTTAGCGTTTCTAGCGGAAACGTAGAAGAACATCAAATAGAAGGAGGTTTTATTACACACGATCATACTGCTACAATGGTTCCTGTTTTTTCTTATGGTCCACAATCAGATAAATTTAGAGGAGTTTATGAAAACAATGAAATTTTTCATAAAATATTAGAAGTATTACAAATTGAAAAAAAATAAGATACATGAAATATATGGTCTTTAATACTGTGTAATATACATTGGTGCTAAGGTTTAAACGGAATGGGGTTTTAATAGATGACTTACTTAGCGTTAAAATCAATTTATTTTGTTGTAAAATTTATAGTAATATGTCAAAATTGATGTGATTTTTGTATAAAATTCATCGGGAGTCCTAATTAATTTATATTAAAGTCAAAAATGTCCTAATTTAGGAGGCTTCATAAAACAAATAGTATATTTGTCCATATAATTATTGAATATGAGTTATACAAAAAAAGAACAAGAAGCTTTAGATTATCATGAAAAACCACAACCTGGTAAAATAAAGGTAGTCCCTACTAAAAAATATGCAACACAAAGAGATTTAGCTTTGGCTTACTCTCCAGGAGTAGCTACTCCGTGTTTGGCTATTGAAAAAAATCCAGAAGATGCTTATAAGTATACATCAAAAGGAAATTTAGTGGCTGTAATTTCAAACGGAACAGCAGTTTTAGGTTTGGGAAATATTGGGGCTTTGGCAGGGAAACCTGTAATGGAAGGAAAAGGATTGTTGTTTAAAATTTTTGCTGATATAGATGTTTTTGATATTGAAGTTGATACCGAAGATGTTGATAAATTTATTGAAACAGTAAAAGCTATTGCTCCAACTTTTGGAGGAATTAATTTAGAAGACATCAAAGCTCCAGAAGCATTTGAAATTGAAAGAAGATTAAAAGAAGAGTTGGATATTCCTGTAATGCACGATGACCAACATGGAACTGCTATTATTTCTGCAGCTGCCTTAAAAAATGCAGTTGAAATTACTGGAAAAGACATTACAAAAATAAAAGTAGTAGTAAATGGAGCGGGAGCTGCAGCTATTTCTTGTACAAAATTATATAAAGCCTTAGGAGTTTCTGAACAAAACATCTTAATGTGCGATAGTAAAGGTGTTATTAGTACCAAACGAGATGATTTAAATGAGCAAAAACAAGAATTTGCTGTAGATACAGAATTTACAACTTTAGAAGAAGTAGTAAATGGAGCAGATGTGTTTATTGGGTTGTCTGTAGCAGGTGCTTTAACTCCAGAAATGTTAAAAACAATGGCAGCAGACCCAATTGTTTTAGCCATGGCAAACCCTACTCCAGAAATTGATTACGATTTAGCATTGGCAACTCGTGAAGATGTAATTATGGGAACAGGTCGTTCAGATTTTCCTAACCAGGTGAACAATGTACTAGGTTTTCCATTTATTTTTAGAGGAGCTTTAGATGTTAGAGCTACTGCTATTAACGAAGAAATGAAAATGGCAGCAGTGCATGCTTTGGCAGACTTAGCTAAGAAAAATGTACCAGAACAAGTAAATATAGTTTACGGAGAAAAGAATTTACAATATGGTAGAGAATATATCATTCCTAAACCTTTTGATCCTAGATTAATCTATGAGTTACCTCCTGCTATTGCCAAAGCAGCAATGGATAGTGGAGTGGCAAAAAAACCTATTAAAGATTGGGATGCTTATGTGCATGAATTAATGGAGCGTTCAGGTTCTGGAAGTAAATTTGAACGTATGTTGGTTTCTAGATCTCAAAAAGATCCTAAGCGAGTTGTGTTCCCAGAAGCAGAACATATGAACGTGTTAAAAGCGGCTCAAATTGTTTCTGATGAAGGAATAGCAAGACCTATTTTATTAGGAAATGTTGAGTTGATTAAGGCTTTAAAAGAAGAGATTGGTTTTGATACTGAGGTTGAAATCATTGATCCTAAAAGCGAGGAGTACAGTGATAAAGTAGAGTTATATGCAGAAAAGTATTGGGCAAAACGTCAGCGAAAAGGAATACGTTTGTTAGATGCTCAAAAACATATGGTTACTCGTAATTATTTTGCAGCTATGATGGTAAATGTAGGTGATGCTGATGCAATGGTATCAGGTTATTCTAGAAATTATCCATCTACAGTAAAGCCAATTTTTGAAACTATCGGGAAAAGACCTGAAGCTTCTAGAATTGCAGCTGCCAATATTATGATTACTGAAAAAGGACCGTTAATTTTTACTGATACAACTGTAAATATAGATCCTAGCTCTGAAGTTTTGGCAAATATTGCAGAATTGGCAAGTGGTATGGCACAAATATTTGCCATTGAACCTCATATAGCCATGTTGTCTTATACAAATTTTGGAGGAGTAGAAAGTACAGGGGTTGCTAAAGTGCAAAAAGCAGTAGAGATTTTAAAAGATAAAAGACCAGATTTAACGGTAGATGGTCCTATTCAGGCTGATTTTGCTTTAAACCATGATTTGTTAGAAAAACAATTTTCTTTTTCTGATTTAATGGGAAAGGAAACAAATACATTTATTTTTCCTAGTTTAGATGCAGCTAATATTTCTTATAAAATGATTAAGGAATTAACGGATGCTACATCAATTGGACCAGTGTTAATGGGACTTAATAAGCCTGCACATGTAGTTCAGTTAGGAGCAAGTGTAGAAGAAATTGTTAATATTACTGCCGTTGCGGTAATTGATGCACAAAATCAATAATAAATGATTACCCATTTAAAAGGTAAACTTGTAGAAAAAAATCCAACTTACGCCATTGTAGAATGCAATGGCGTTGGTTATTTTTTAAATATATCATTAAATACATTTTCTCAAATACCAGACATGGAGTCTGTAATGCTCTATACACAGTTAATTGTTAGGGAAGATGCGCATACATTGTATGGATTTATTTCTATATTAGAGCGAGAAATTTTTAAATTGTTAATATCTGTTTCTGGTATTGGTCCAAGCATTGCAAGGACTATGTTGTCATCATTAACAACCGAAGAAATACAAAAAGCATTGGCTACAGAAAATGTAGCCGTAATACAGTCAGTTAAAGGAATTGGGGCCAAAACTGCACAAAAAGTGATTATTGAATTAAAAGACAAAATAGTCAAAACTTACGATATGGAAAATATTGTTGTTTCTGCAAACAATAGTATTAAAGAAGAAGCGTTATCTGCTTTAGAAGTATTAGGTTTTGTCAAACGTCAAGCAGAAAAAACAGTCACAGCTATTTTAAAAGAATCGCCAGATTTAGATGTGGAGAAATTGATAAAACTAGCTTTGAAAAAACTATAAAAACTAAACTAAAACAAAACATTGAAAAGCTTTTCCCGAATAATATTTTTATTATTAGGTCTTGTGGTAACATACAATAGTTACGGACAAGAAAAGGAAAATGACACCATTAATACAGAAAATAAAAAAAGAGCTTATTCTTTTAATAATCATTCTGAAGGGGTGTTATACCTAAACAATCCCACAGAAAAACAAGTAGAATACGATCCTAAGATTGGGAGATATATTGTTAGAGAAAAAATAGGAAATACTAGTTTTACCACTCCAAAATACTTAACAGAAAAAGAATATCAAGACTATAGGTTAAAAAAAGATATTCAAGATTATTTTAAATCCAAAGCTAGAGCTGTTGATGGTCTTAGAGATGATTCTCAAGAAAATCAAAAAGATTTACTGCCTACATTTTACGTAAATAATAGCTTTTTTCAATCTGTTTTTGGAGGTTCAGAAATTAAATTAATTCCTAGAGGTTCTATTACACTTCGTTTTGGTTTGTTATATCAAAATGTTGAAAATCCTTTGTTGTCAGAAGAAAATAGAAAAAGTTATACTCCAGAGTTTGATCAACAAATTAGAGCTAGTTTAACAGCTAAAGTTGGAGAAAGGTTAACGGCTGATATTAATTACGATACACAGTCTACTTTTTCATTTCAAAATCAAGTAAAATTAGCTTACGAACCTACCGAAGATGATGTCATCAGAAGTATAGAGGTGGGAAATGTAAACATGGATGTAAAGAACAACTTAATTAGTGGTTCACAAAGTCTGTTTGGAGTAAAAACAAAGTTGCAGTTTGGGGCAACATCAATTACAGGAGTTTTTTCTCAACAACAATCTCAAACTAAAAATGTAATGGCAGAAGGTGGTTCTGCCTTGTCTCAGTTTGAGCTAAGGACTACCCAGTACGATAATAACAGACACTTTTTTATAGCACAATACTTTAGAAATAGATATAATGATGCCTTGTCTGAATTACCCTTAATTAATTCAGCCGTGCAAATTACAAAGGTTGAGGTTTGGGTAACCAACAGAAATACCAATACACAAGATGTTAGAAATATTGTTGGTTTGGTAGATTTGGGAGAGTCTGGAACAGATAAATACAATTCATCTCAATCTAACATAACCAATACTACTCAAGTAACACAATCTCCTACAGCACAATTAATTCCTAGAAATGAGGAAAATAGTTTAAACCAATACGTGGGTACACAAAACAATCAGTTAAGAGATGTGCAAAATGTTCCTGGAGAGTTGTCGGGGTTTAACCAAGGTGCAGAATATGCCATTGTAGAAAATGCTAGAAAATTAACTGCTAACGAATTTACATACCATCCACAGTTGGGGTATGTATCATTAAATTCTCGTTTAAACGATGGGGATGTTATGGCTATTGCCTATGAATATACTTATAACGGACAAGCGTATAGAGTAGGAGAATTATCTACCGATGGAATTGAAAGTGATAAAAATATTGTGGTAAAATTAATTAGACCACAATTGATAGATACCCAAGCTATTGTATGGAATTTAATGATGAAGAATATTTATTCTTTAGGAGCATATGATATGCAAAGAGATGGTTTCCGTTTAGATTTATTATACAGAGATGATGCCACTGGTCAAGCTACAAATAACTTATTAAGAGCAAAAGAAGAAATAAAAAATAGAACTATCTTAAATATTACCAATTTAGATAGGTTAGATGCCAATAACAATTTAACAAGACAGAGTGGTAATAATTATAAAGGAGATGGTTTTTTTGATTATGTAGAAAACTTAACAGTAGATTCTAAAAACGGAAGTATTATTTTTCCAACCATTGAGCCTTTTGGTAGAGATTTAGAAGCAATTTTAACAGATCAAGAAGATATAGATAAATATGTGTTTAACGAACTGTATACCACAACAGCTTCTGTGGCAGAAAATGACAATCAAAATAAAGATAAGTTTTTAATTAAAGGACAATATAAATCTAGTGCTTCAGATGGAATTTCTTTAGGAGCTTTTAATGTGCCAAGAGGGTCGGTTACCGTAACAGCAGGAGGAATTGTGTTGGTAGAAGGAATAGATTATACCGTTGATTATTTTGCAGGTAGGGTAAAAATCATCAATCCATCAATAGAAGCTTCGGGTCAAGCGGTTAATGTATCTTTAGAAAACAATACTTTTTTTAATCAGCAAAGAAAAACATTTGTTGGATTTGATGTAGAGCATAAGTTTAGTGATGATTTTGTGCTTGGAGCCACTTATTTAAACATTAGTGAAAGACCTATAAGTAATAAGGTACAGTTTGGGCAAGATCCTATTAATAACTCTATGTATGGGTTAAATTTTAATTACAGTACAGAGGCTCCATTGCTTACAGATTTGGTTAATTATTTACCAAATGTTGATACAGATGCCCCTTCTAATATTTCTGTAAGAGGAGATATAGCTTATTTAAGACCTAATACTCCAAGCAGTATAGATATTGGAGGAGAAGCGACTACTTATGTAGATGATTTTGAAGGAGCTCAAATACCTATTAATATAGGAACGGCACAAAGTTGGTCGTTGGCAAGTGCACCAGTTAGTTTTGACGGATTGGATTTTGGAGAAGCCAATGATAATAGTGTAGATTATGGAAAACAACGAGCAAAATTAGCTTGGTATACCATTGATCAATTATTTTATAGCAACACCTCATTAAAACCGAGTAATATAGATCCTAATGAAATCTCCAGAGCAGAAGTAAGACCTGTGCAAAGTCTTGAGTTGTTTCCTGAAAGAAATTTAGACATTACACAAAGAACCAATCTCCAAACATTTGACCTTACTTATTATCCTAATGAACGTGGTCCTTATAATTATGAGGCTGTTTCTAATTCATCAAGACCAGAAGAACTCAACAATCCTGAGCAACGTTGGGCTGGTATTACTAGGGGATTAACTACTACAGATTTCCAAAGATCTAATGTTCAGTATATAGAGTTTTGGGTGCAAGATCCATATCAAAACTATAGCATAACAAATGCTGAAGGTATTGTAACCAACCCAAACCCAACCAATCAAAACGGAACATTATACATTAATTTAGGAAGTATATCCGAAGATATTTTAAAGGATAATAGAAAAGTTTTTGAAAACGGATTGCCAGAAGATGGGAGTACTTCATCGGGAATAGATCAAACAAATTTGGCCAATGTTCCTACAGAAAAATCATTGTTATATGCATTTGATACAGGTGATGAAACCAGAAGAAATCAAGATGTTGGTTTAGATGGAATGAGTGATGCTGAGGAAAGAAATAGATTTCCAGATTTAGCGAGTTTAGAAGATCCTTCATCAGATAACTACCATTTCTTTAGAGGAAGTGATTTAGATAGTCAAAATGCTTCTATTTTAAAAAGATATAAGAACTACAATAACACCCAAGGAAACTCGCCAACCGCAACGTTGTCTCAAGAATCTTATCCTACATCGGCTACCAATAATCCCGATGTAGAAGATGCAGATAGAGATCAAACCATGAACACTTTAAATGCTTACTGGCAGTATAAAATAGATTTGTCTCAAAATAATTTAAGTAAAACCACAAACCCTTATATTTTTGATGAGAGAACCACAACGGTAACTTTAGAAAACGGGACAGATAGACAATTTAAATGGTATTTGTTTAGAGTGCCTATTGCTAATGGTAGGTCTATTGGAGGGATTAATAGTTTTCAATCAATACGTTTTATGCGTATGTTCTTAACCGATTTTGAAATTCCTGTTGCCCTACGTTTTGCAGAATTGCAATTGGTTAGGGGAGATTGGAGAATTTACGATCAGATTATTGATGAAAATGACAATTTAACCCCAAGAGATTTAACCGATACCGAAAATTTAGTAGAAACCGGAACGGTAAATATTGAGGAGAATGAAAATAGAGTTCCTATCAACTATATTTTACCGCCTACCATTACCAGAGAAAACTTACAAGGTACATCTAATGTATTACAACAAAACGAACAATCTTTAAGTGTAACAGTAGATCAACTTGAGCAAGACAATACTATTGGAGTTTATAAAAATGTAAATGTAGATATGCGTATGTTTAAGCGTTTAAAAATGTTTATTCATGCCGAAGAATTGGCTGCTAACACCGTAAATGATGATGATTTAATAGCTGTAATTCGTTTAGGAAGTGATACCAATGACAACTATTACCAAATAGAAATTCCTTTAAAAATGACAGATGTTCCAAATTTTGGAACAAGTAATGCTTTGGGAGCTTATGCTGTTTGGCCAGAGGCGAATAACTTAGATGTTTCTTTAACAGATTTAACCAGTCTAAAGTTAGAGAGAGATGATGTTGGGGCAAGTTCTTTAAATGTATACCCTGCCACGGTAAACAATTCTGTTGTGGTGTTAAGGGTAAAAGGAAATCCAAATTTATCTAACGTACGAACCATTTTTATGGGGGTTAAAAATAAAGATGTTACTCAAAAATCTGCTGAGGTTTGGTTCAATGAACTAAGAATGTCAGGTTTTGATAATCAAGGAGGATGGGCAACCAAAGTTTCTGCCGATGCAAATATTGCAGATTTTGCTAAAATAGCTTTAAATGGAGGATATCAGTCTATAGGATTTGGTAGTATAGATCAGAGTGTAAACGAAAGAAGCCAAGAAGAAATTAAAAATTATAGCGTTAACACAAGCGTAAATGTTGGTCAGTTACTACCTAACGATTGGAATGTTAAAATTCCTGTAAACTATACTGTTTCAGAGGAAATAAGAACCCCGAAATTTGATCCTAAATACGAAGATGTATTGTCTAAAGATACTAGAGATGTTAATCCAAATAGTAATAGTATTGATGTTAAGAGTAAAAGACGAAGCATTAGTTTAATCAATGTTAAAAAAGATAGGGCCGATGGTAGTTTGCGAAAACCTCAGGTATACGATATAGAAAATTTTAGTGTTTCCTATAGTTATAGTGATGCTGTTAACGAAAGTTATACCATTGAAAAAGACATCAAACAAAGTGTAAATGCATCTGCTAATTATGCGTTTAAGTTTAAGCAAATTGAAGTAACTCCGTTTAAAAATACAGATTTGTTTGAAAACAAAAATTTAAAACTAATCAAAGACTTTAATTTTAATTTATTACCATCTTCTATTGGAGTAAACAGTGCAATTAAAAGAAATTATAGTGAGTACAAAACTAGAGATTTGTTAAATACCACTAATGTTCCTGGTAGTATTCCAATTCCAACTTTAAAACAGCGTAACTTTTTATTTGATTGGAACTATAATATTGGTTACCAATTAACCAGTGCTATTAATGTAGCTTTTGAGGCGAGTAATAATTATATATACGATACTTATGAACGTGATGGAACCTCAGACGATGTAATTGAAAACATGGATTTGTATTCTGATTTCTTTAATATTGGTAGACCAAGTAACTATGCACAGAGTTTATCTGCTAGTTATAAAATTCCTATTGATAAACTTCCGTTGATGAGTTTTGTTACGGCAGATTATTCTTATTCAGGAAACTTTAATTGGCAAGCTGCTTCACCCTCATTTGTAGAAAAAGTGGGGAATACTATTCAGAACAGTCAAACACATAACTTTACTAGTAATTTAAATTTTTCTAAACTATATTCAGAAATTGGGTTAGAAAAACTGTTTTCATCTTCTAAAAAGAAAGCAAAAATGCCATCCGTAGGTAGAGGAAAAAAGTCTAATGGAGTATCTGTAGGTGGTTTTATTTACGATTTATTAAGCGCTATCAAAACAGCAAAATTTAGTTATAATAGAAATACAGGTAGTTCTTTAAACGGATATGTTCCGGAAATAGGATTTTTGGGTAGAAACAAATACAATGGTGGTTATGCACCTAGCTTGGCTTATGTTTTTGGACAGCAAACTAATATACTTCAAAACGCTGTGACTAACAATTGGTTATTAGGTAGGTCTGGAGCTACAACAGATGTGATTTACAATAAAAATTATGCAGAAAACTTAGTAACAAGTACAAATTACGATGTTACTATTAAGCCTATAAATGATTTAAATATTCAGCTTACAGGAAATAGAACCTATTCAAGCAGTTCTCAACAACAGGTAGATTATATAACTGGTAAAAATAACATTGAAGCTTCTCAAGTAAATAAATATGGTAATTTTAACATATCGTATTCTTTAATAAAAACAGCTGTAAACTCAAATGCAGATGAGTTGTTTGGGAACTTTGTTAATAATAGAGCAAAAGTGGTTGGTCAAATTCATCCAACCTATCAGGCAGATGTAAATGCAGGAACAGGAACTTTAGATCAGGCACTAAACAGTCAAGAAGTATTAATTCATTCTTTTATATCAGCATACAGTGGTAATGATGTACAGAGTAGTAGTAAAACTATTTTTAAAAGTGTACCAATTCCAAATTGGCAGTTAACTTATAGAGGATTCATGAAAGTAGGTTTTATTAAAGATAACTTTAGCAACTTTACCATAACACACGGATATAATTCATCCTATACCATTAATAATTTTTCAAGTAATTTAAATTCCGATACAACCAACCCATTTCAGTCTAATTATATTTATTCTGGTGTTACTTTGGTCGATGCCTTTTCACCTTTGATAAAATTAGATGTGAAATTAAAAAACTCATTGTCTTTTAGAGGAACTGTTAACACAAATAGAACCTTGTCTTTAAACTTAAACAACACCACTTTATCCGAAGTTTTAGGAAATGAATATGTTTTTGGAATAGGTTACAGAATTAAAGATGTTGCTGTTAAAACAAGATTTTTAAAACAAAGAAAAACCCTAAAAGGCGATGTTAATATTAAAGCAGATGTTTCTTACAGAACCGATGTTACCACAGTAAGAAGTATTGATGCATCTGCAAGTCAGCCAGTAGGAGGGCAAAATTTATTAGGAATTAAAGTTGCGGCGGATTACAATTTAAGTCGTAGTTTTACGGCGAGCTTGTATTATGATCAAAACGTATCTAGTTATGCAATATCAACATTGTATCCTAGACAATCAATTAATGCAGGATTAAGTATAGTATATAACCTAGGAAATTAAAAAATAAAGAAATGAACTTTCCAGAAGAATTAAAGTACACAAAAGATCACGAATGGGTAAAAATTGAGGGAGATGTAATTGTAATTGGGGTTACAGATTTTGCTCAAAGTGAATTAGGAGACATTGTATATGTTGATGTAGATACATTAGATGAAACAATAGAAGAAAATGAAGTGTTTGGTTCTATAGAAGCTGTTAAAACAGTTTCAGATTTGTTTATGCCCATTACAGGAGAGGTAATTGAGTTTAATGAAGACTTAGAAGACGAGCCAGAATTGGTAAATTCTGATCCTTATGGAAAAGGATGGATGATTAAAGTAAAACCAAATAATATTAAAGATGTTCAATCTTTATTAGATGCTACAGCGTATAAAGAAATTATTGGAGCGTAACAGCTTGTTTTTTGCTATATGTTCTAGTTTATTGGTTTTAGTGTTAAGTTTGATAAATATGGAAAATGTTCCAAACTTTTCAGTTTCATATACCGATAAATTTGAACATGTATTGGCTTATGCAGTAATTTCGTTCTTTTGGATGTTATCCTGTAAATTAGGCAAAATAAACTTAAGTTTTTTAAGTTTGTTGTTAATAATTATAGGATATGGTATAATTATTGAGATATTACAAATGAGCATAACGAGTCATAGAACAGGTGATTTGCTTGATGTTATGGCAAATTCTATAGGTGTAATTTTAGGATATATATTTTTAAAAATCCTTAGTCGTATATATTTGCAAGTCTAATTCTAATTTCGTTATTTTAGCAAACTAAAATTCAATTCAACTGAATAAACAATGGAAGTTAAAAAGAATCCAAAATCTAATCTTGAAAATTTTAGCAAAGTTTTTACCTTGCTAGGATTGGTTTTGGCTTTATATATAGTCTATGTGGCTATTGAGAGCAAGACCTATGACAGAGTTGTAGAGGAACTACAATCAGTAACCTTACAATCTGATGAGGTGGAGACCATGGTGATGACACAAATTAAACCACCATCAGCACCGCCACCACCACCGCCACCACCGCCACCACCAACACCAGAACAATTTGAAAAAGTTGAAGATGATGTTGAGATTGAAGAAGTCGTTATCCAAACTACTGATGTAGAGGTTGAAGATGTTATTGATATTGAGGCTGTAGAATATAGTGATGAAGGTGAAGAAGTAACATATGAAGATGTCCCTTTTGCTGCAATTCAAAATCCTGCAATTTTCCCAGGGTGTGAAAAAGCAAAAGATAAAAAAGCTTGTTTTAGTGAAAAAGTAAACAAGTATATTAGTAGAAACTTTGACATTGGTTTGGCAGAAGAATTAGGACTAAGTGGAGTTCAGAGAATGGCAGCTATGTTTAAAATTGACATTAATGGAAATGTTTCTGAAATTAGAGTAAGAGCACAAAACCCAGAGTTGCAAAAAGAGTTCGAAAGAACTTTAAAAGGATTGCCGCAAATGGTACCTGCAAGTCAAAATGGTAGAAAAGTAAACTTATTATTCTCTTTACCTTTAGTTTTTAGAGTAGAATAGTTAAAGTTTAACATAGATATTAAAAAAAAGCGTAACATAATTGTTACGCTTTTTTTTGCGTAAATAATAATATTTTAACATAAAGTAAACTAGTAGGTTACATGTCTTTTGTTTTTTTGATTTAAATAAAAAAATATATAGATATGAAAAAAATTACTTTAGGATTAATGACATTGCTAACAGGTTCTTTGTTTGCTCAAATTTCACAAGGAGATATCGCCTTTGTAGGTTATAATTCAGATGGAGATGATGATTTTGCAATAGTAGCTTTAACAGATATACCTTCTAATAGCACAATTTATTTTACGGATAGTGAGCCAAATGCAGCAGGTACGGGAATGAATGATGAGGCCGAAGGAGTTGTTACGTGGAGTACAGGGGCTTCAGTAATAAATGCAGGAACTGTTGTTGTGTTTACAGATGTTGATAGTGAGTCAAATCCGTCTTTTGGAGTTTCAGTAGGTGTTATTAGTAGAAGTACTGGTTTTAGTTTTGCTGCAACTGGAGAAGAACTTTTTGCTACTTTGGGTAATCCTGCTAATAATGAGGTAACGGTTTGGTTAACTGGAATTGAAGTTCACGATGATGGTAGACCCGAAAATTTTAGTACAACAGGATTAACACCAGGTACTGATTATTTTGTGATGGACAGGTTTGCAAGTGTTGATGCTTGTAAATATACTGGAACAAGGGTTAATAAAACGGTTAATGAATACAAATCTTTGATTAATGTAGATCATGCAGATAACTGGACTTACCATAACTCAGATGGAGAGACACTTCTTCCATTTGACACCACTGCTTTTACTTTTACAACATTATCAACTTCAACACAGGTTTTAGAAGGGTTGTTATTGTCTGTAAATAATGGAAAAATAAGATCAAACATAGGCGAAATCATAAGTGTTTATAATGTCTTAGGGAGAGAAGTAGTAAATCAAAATTTATCTAAAGGACTATATGTTGTGGTGGTAAAAAAAGGAGCTGTAGAGGCTAACTATAAAATTGCCTTTTAGTTAATAATAAATAAATTAAAAAACTTTATTTATTTAGGTAGAATGTTTTGTTTTTGGCATACCATTTGTAAAACAATAACTAGTTTAGAATATAGTTTTTCATAGTTTTAGTTTAAGAATTCCCCTTAGAAAATTTCTAAGGGGAATTCTTTTTTTAAGTCATGCTTTGGCATGGGCTTTGTAATTAATTTAACATAGTTTTTTATAGTTTAGTTTTTCAAGAATTCCCTTTAGCAGTTTATCTTCTAAAGGGAATTCTTTTTTTAGTTAATAATAATGCATTCTTAAAGGTTTAAATACTTTCCCTATCTTTGCAGCTAATTTTATGTTTAACTAAATTCATATAGCATGCAACTGTATAATAAGTTAAGCGCAGAAGAACGTGCGCAATTAATTGATGAAGCGGGAAAAGACCGTTTAACTATTTCATTTTACCAATATCATCATATTGGAAATCCACAAGTTTTTAGAGATCATTTGTTTATCACCTGGGATAAATTGGAGGTGCTAGGAAGAATATATGTAGCCAAAGAAGGAATAAATGCTCAATTATCTGTGCCTGCAGATAGGTTTCACGAATTTAAAGCCCATCTTGATAGTATTTCCTTTTTAAAAGATATAAGATTAAATGTAGCCATTGAACAAGACAATAAATCTTTCTTAAAATTAAAAGTGAAGGTAAGAGATAAAATTGTAGCCGATGGTTTAAATGATGATTTGTTTGATGTTACCAATAAAGGAGTTCACCTAGATGCCGAAGGATTTAATAAATTATTAGAAGATCCTAATACCATTTGTGTAGATATGCGTAACCATTACGAAAGTGAAATAGGTCATTTTGATGGAGCTATTACTCCAGATGTAGACACATTTAGAGATTCCTTAGATATTATAGAAGCAGATTTAAAAGATCATAAAGAAGATAAGAACTTGTTAATGTATTGTACAGGAGGTATTCGTTGTGAAAAAGCAAGTGCTTATTACAAACACAAAGGTTTTAAAAATGTATTTCAACTAGAAGGTGGAATTATAGAATACACTCGTCAGGTAAATGAAAAAGGATTAGAAAACAAGTTTAAAGGAAAAAACTTTGTGTTTGATCACAGAAAATCAGAAAGAATATCAGAAGATGTAGTTTCTAATTGTCATCAGTGTGGAGAGCCTTGTGATACTCATGTAAACTGTGCTAATGAGGCTTGTCATTTGTTGTTTATTCAGTGCGACTCTTGTAATAAAAAAATGGAAGAGTGTTGTTCTGATGAATGTAAAGAAATTAATGCTTTACCGTACGAAGAGCAAAAAGAACTAAGAAAAGGAAAATCTAACAGTAATAAAATATTTAAAAAAGGTCGATCAGAAGTTTTAAAGTTTAAAAAATAAGACTTTTTAAAACAATAAAAAAGACGATAGTATAAGATTAGTTTTACTTTCTGTTAGAATAATTCTATCTTTAAAAATTGATAAAAACCAACAATATTGTTGGTTTTTAGTTAAATTACTAATCTTACACTTAGTGTGAATAATATATAAATAATATGAGCTGTACTAGTTGCTCAACTAAAGACGGTGGTGTACCTAATGGCTGCAAAAGCAATGGGAGTTGTGGTACCGGAAGTTGTGATAAATTAACAGTTTTTGACTGGCTTTCTAACATGGAATTGCCCACAGGTCAAAAACCATTTGATATTGTTGAAATCCGTTTTAAAAACGGACGTAAACATTTTTATAAAAACGAGAAAAATTTTCAATTAACAATTGGTGAAGTAGTGGCTGTAGAAGGAAATCCAGGTCACGATATAGGTACGGTTTCTTTAACAGGAGAATTGGTTAAAATTCAAATGAAAAAGAAAAAAGTGGCTATTGATAGCGAAGAGGTAAAGAAAATATATAGAAAAGCTACTGTTAAGGACATTGAAACATGGGAAACAGCTAGAAATAGAGAGATTGAAACTCAAAAAAGAGGAAGAGAAATCATTATTAGGTTAGGTCTTAAAATGAAACTTTCTGATGTTGAGTATCAAGGAGATGGAAACAAAGCTACTTTTTACTACACAGCAGATGATCGTGTTGATTTTAGACAGTTGATTAGAGAATTGGCTTCGGCATTTTCTATTAGAGTAGAAATGAGGCAAGTTGGTTTACGTCAAGAAGCAGCACGTTTAGGAGGAGTAGGTTCTTGTGGTAGGGAACTATGCTGTTCTACTTGGTTAACAGATTTTAGAAAAGTAAATACAGCAGCAGCAAGATATCAACAATTGTCTTTAAACCCTCAAAAACTTGCCGGACAATGTGGAAAATTAAAGTGTTGTTTAAATTATGAATTAGATACTTATTTAGATGCTTTAAAAGGATTTCCATCTCAGAGTACGATGTTAAAAACAGTAAAAGGATTGGCTGTTTTTGTAAAAATGGATATTTTTAAAGAAACCTTATGGTATACTTATAAAGATGACAAATCTAAATGGTTTAAGCTTACTTTAGAGCAGGTTCAAGAAATTTTAGAGGAAAATAAACAAGGGAATTCAGTTGATGGTCTTGAAGAGTATGATGCTGAAAACATTGAAGAAACCAAAGTCGATTTTGAAAATGTGGTTGGTCAAGATAGTTTAACTCGTTTTGATGAGCCTAAGCAAAAATCTAGACGTAGAAAAAACAATCGTTCTAGAAATAATAATAAACCAGCTGCAAAAGGAGGAACTCCAAGAACAAATAATCCTAAAGAAAATACTGCAGAGGGGGGATTACCTAATAAACAACCTACAAGAAAGCCAAATAACCGTAGAAAGAACAATGCTAATAAACCTAAAGGAGAAAATCCAAATACAAGAGTAGAGGGTAAAGCAGTTACAGATACAAATCAGTCAAACAAACCTAGGCCACAGAGAAAACCTCAAAGGAAAAAACCTCAAGGAGAAGGAACTCCTAAAAAGGCAGTAAATCCAAATCAGGTTGCTAATAATGCAGCAAAAACTGGTGAAGGAGCTCCAAATACGAATAAACCTAGACGTAGAAATAACAGAAAAAGACCTAACAAACCAAATAATGGGCCTGCTAAGAGTGAATAAAATTATTTATTTAATATTCTTTATTAGTTGTATTTCTTGTGATGCCAATAAGGAATACGATTCTTACCAATCTATGAAAAACGGTTTGTGGAATTTAGAAGAACCTGTAATTTTTGAAGTTGATATAGAAGACACCAAATCACAACAAAATGTGTTTTTAAACGTTCGTACAGATAGTCAGTATCAGTATAGAAATTTATATGTGATAAGTAAAATGATTTTGCCAAACGGAGCCATTTTACAAGATACTTTAGAGTATGAAATGGCAGATGCTTTTGGGAATAGTTTAGGAGATGGAATGACGGATGTAAAAGAAAATAAACTTTATTATTTGGAGAAATATAGGTTTACAAAAAAAGGAACTTATACGTTTGAATTCTATCAAGCTATGAGAAAAAGAGGAGAGATAGAAGGACTTCAAGAATTAAAAGGGGTTACAGATGTTGGCCTTAGAATAGAAAAAATACAAGAATAATAGTTATAGCATGGATAAGAAAAAAACAACTAAACCGAATAACGCTTTTTATTTAAAGGTATTTTGGGCTTTGTTTTCATTTTCTATATTAAGCGTATTTATCATTTTTTTATTGGTAAGTATGGGAGCTTTTGGAAAATTGCCAACTTTTGAGGAATTAGAAAGTCCAGAGAAAAATTTTGCCTCAGAAATTATATCATCAGATGGTGTAACCTTAGGAAAATATTTTAGAGAAAACCGAACACCTGTTAGCTTTGATGAATTGCCAAAAAGTTTGGTAGATGCTTTGGTAGCTACAGAAGATGAACGTTTTTTTGAACACTCCGGGATAGACTTTTTTAGTTTGGCTAGAGCCATTGCAAAATTAGGACAAGATGGAGGAGGAAGTACCATTACACAACAATTGGCAAAACAACTGTTTACTGAAAACTATGGAACTAGAAATATTGTAAAACGTATTGCCCAAAAATTAAAAGAATGGGTAATTGCTGTAAAATTAGAAAAGCAATATACTAAAAACGAAATCATAACTATGTACTTAAACAAGTACGATTTCTTGTATAATGCTATTGGAATTCGCTCAGCTTCAAGAATTTACTTTAATAAAGAGCCGAGTGAATTAACAATTGAGCAATCGGCTATTTTAGTTGGAATGGCAAAAAATCCATCTTTGTACAATCCTAGAAGATTTCCTGAAAATGCAACAAAAAGACGTGCTACCGTTTTTGGTCAATTAGAAAGAAACGGATTTATTACAGAAGTAGAAAAAGATTCTTTAAACGCATTACCATTAGAAATAGACTATACTCCAGAAGGACACAGTGATGGTCATGCTACTTATTTTAGAGAATATTTAAGAGACTACTTAAAAAGTTGGATAAAAAATCACCCAAAACCAGATGGAAGTTATTATGATATATATTCAGATGGATTAAAAATTTATGTGACTTTAGATTCACGAATGCAAAATTATGCAGAACAGGCTGTAGATGAACACATGTCAAATCTGCAACGTATCTTTTTTAAAGAACAAGCAAGGAACAAAACAGCTCCTTTTTACGATTTAGACAATACACAAATTGCTAAAACTATGTGGAATGCAGTGCGTACCACAGACAGATATAAAACTTTAAAAGCTAAAGGATTGAACAAAAAACAAATCCTTGAAAATTTTAAAGAAAAAAGAAAAATGAATGTTTTTGATTGGAAAAAAGGGAGTAAAGATACTGTAATGTCTCCTTATGATTCTATAAAGTATTACAAAACATTTCTACATTCAGGTTTGTTAGCCTTAGAGCCTCAAACAGGGCATATTAAAGCTTGGGTAGGTGGAATAAACCATAAGTATTTTAAATACGATCATGTAAAGCAAGGAAAAAGACAGGTTGGGTCTACTTTTAAACCCTTTGTTTATGCATCTGCCATCAATCAGTTTAGAATTTCTCCTTGTGAAAAATATCCTAATACACCTTTTACAATTCCAGCAGAAAAATATGGTTTGCCAGAAGATTGGACTCCAAAAAATGCAGGTGATGAGTACGGTGGAGAGTTGACTTTAAAACAAGCTTTGGCCAAATCTATCAATGTAATTACGGCAAGAATGATTGATAGAGTAGGACCATCAACCGTAGTACAATTAGCTAAAAAATCTGGAATTACTTCAGATATTCCTGCATACCCATCTATTGCTTTAGGAACTATTGATGCTAGTTTGTACGATATGGTAGGAGCTTATGCCATGTTTGCTAACAAAGGATTTAGAGTGCATCAAACAATGGTGATGCGTATTGAAGATAAAAACGGAAGTGTGTTGCAACGTTTTGTACCAGAGTCTGAAGAAGTGATGAGTGAAGAAGCTGCCTATGCAGTGTTAGATTTGCTAAAAGGAGTAACCTTAGAAGGGTCTGGAGTAAGGTTACGTAGTAAATGGGCAAGTCCTAGCACTAGAAGTGTTGCCACAGGTTGGCCTTATTTATTTACCAATCCTATTGCAGGAAAAACAGGAACTACACAAAATCAATCAGACGGTTGGTTTATGGGAGTAGTACCAAACTTAGCTGTAGGAGTTTGGACAGGTGCAGAGGAAAGAGCTACACATTTTAAAGGCATTACTTTTGGACAAGGAGCAAGTATGTCTTTACCTACTTGGGCATTATTTATGAAAAAATGTTATGCCGATGAAACTTTATCGGTTAGTCAAGAAGATTTTGAAATGCCTGAGAATTTTGGCATCGCAATTGATTGTGGTTCGTCTGAAGATGAAGTGGATGAAACATCATTAATAGAAACAAATCCAGATTTTTAAAGAAAGTATATGAAGATTATTTCCTACAACGTAAATGGTATTAGAGCAGCCATTAAAAAAGGATTTTTAGACTGGCTACAAGTAGCCAATCCAGATATTATTTGTTTGCAAGAAACCAAAGCACATAAAGAACAATTAGATTTATTGGCTTTTGAAAATTTAGGATATAAATATCATTATTGGTTTTCTGCTCAAAAAAAAGGGTACAGCAGTGTGGCGGTTTTGTGTAAAGAAGAACCAAACCATGTTGAATATGGAACGGGTATAGAAAGTATGGATTTTGAAGGTAGAAATTTACGTGTAGATTATGATACTTTTTCTGTAATGAGCTTGTATTTGCCATCAGGAACAAATGATGCTCGTTTAGATTTTAAGCTAAATTATATGGATGAATTTCTTGACTATATATCTGAGGTTAGAAAAGAAGTTCCAAATTTAATTATTTGTGGAGATTATAATATTTGTCATGAAGAAATAGATATTCATAATCCTAAACAAAATAAAAACACATCAGGATTTTTACCGGTTGAACGTGAATGGTTAACCAAATTCATTAATACTGGTTTTGTAGATAGTTTTAGACATCTTAATAAAGAACCTCACCATTATTCTTGGTGGAGCTACAGGGCTAATGCAAGAAATAATAATAAAGGTTGGAGAATAGATTATCATATGGTTACAGAAAATATGTTAGGTAGAATAGAGAGAGCTTATATTTTACCAGAAGCCAAGCATTCAGATCATTGTCCAATTGTTTTAGAAATATCAAAATAGAAATTAAATCACATGAAAAAAGTAATATTTTCAATCGTTGTAGCATCGTTATTAACAGGTTGTGTAACCAAACAAAGATTTACCGAATTGGCAGATAGGTATGATGAGTTAGCTGATACCAATGCAGATTTAATTGCTCGTAATGACAAGTTGATAAAAAATGAAATAGAGCAGAATAAAAAAATAAGAGATTTACAAGATTTAAAGCTGTACTATACCAATCAATCTAAAATATTAAATAAAGAAATTGATGCTACTTTAAAAAAATACGGAAAACTACAAGAAGCTTATGATGCTTTAGCTTCAAATAGTTCTTCTACAATTAGTGCCAAAGCACAAGAAAATCAAAAACTTTTAAATGAATTAGGAGCAAAAGAAACTAGTTTGTTTGAAAAAGAAGCCAATTTAGCAAAATTAACATCTGCATTAGATGCAAGATCTAAACGTATTCAAGATTTAGAGGCTTTAATAGCTAGTAAAGAAGCAGCAATGCAACAATTAAAAAGTGCTATTAGTAATGCTTTAAAAGGATTTGAAGGAAAAGGATTAACCGTAGAGCAAAGAAATGGAAAAGTATATGTTTCCATGGAAAACAAATTGTTGTTCGGTTCTGGACAATGGGCTGTGGGAGCAAACGGAAAATCTGCTGTAGTAGAGTTGGCAAGAGTATTGGTTCAAAACCCTACTATTGATGTATTGATAGAAGGTCACACCGATGATGATCCATATAGAAGTGGAGGTGTAATTCAAGACAACTGGGATTTGTCTGCAAAAAGAGCAACAGCTATTGTAAGAATTTTACAAGACAATAATGTGTCTCCTAAACAAATTACAGCTGCAGGTCATGGAGAATATATGCCAGTTGCTTCTAATGAAACACCAGAAGGAAAGGCAAAAAATAGACGTATAGAAATAATTTTGTCTCCAAATTTAGATGAGGTTACAAAATTATTAAATGAATAAATTGTTGATAGGTAGACAGATGAGGTTAGGGGTTGTGTTGTTTTTAATGGGTTTTTCTTTTTTTGTTGTACAAGCACAAAAGGATTCCCTGTCCAGAATAGATAAGAAGTTTGATAAAATAACGTTTGCAAATCCATATGTAAACGATACTATTGGAGAAAAGGAGTTAGCTAAAATAGATAGTTTATGGATTCAAAATATCTATAAATCGTCATTAATAGACAGTGTTTTTAACAGCTTACAGCCAATAGAAGATGAACAAATTATTGTTTGGGATGATTTGCCAACCGATACTTTAAAAAAACGTTTGTCAGTTATTAATTCTAAAACTCCTTTTCATTTAGAATATAATATTGAGCTAGAAAGGGTAATTAAAAGTTATTTAAAATACAGAAGGAGATATTATCCAGATATGATGGCTAGAGCCGAATATTATTTTCCGTTGTTTGAAGCTCAATTAGCAAATTATGAAATTCCCTTGGAAATTAAATATTTAGCTATTGTAGAATCTGCCTTAAAACCAAGAGCAAAATCTAGAGTAGGAGCAACAGGATTGTGGCAGTTTATGTATCAAACAGGTAAAATGTACAATTTAAAGGTAAGTTCATATGTAGATGAAAGACAAGACCCTGTAAAAGCAACAAAAGCAGCTTGTGAATACTTAGAGAGACTGTATCATAGTTTTAATGATTGGGATTTGGCTTTGGCAGCCTATAACTCTGGACCAGGAAACGTATCTAAAGCTATTAGAAGATCAGGAAATAGAACTAATTATTGGAATATTAGACCTTATTTACCAAAAGAAACAGCAGATTATTTACCTGCATTTTATGCAACCATGTATATTTTTGAATATGCAAAAGAACATCATATTGTAACCGAAGAACCTAGAATTCATCGTTTTGATGTAGATAGCATTCAAGTGAAACAGTTGCTTACTTTTCAGCAAATACATGATAAAATAGGTACCGATATTGAAATGTTGGAATTTTTAAACCCATCATATAAGTTAAACATTGTGCCTTATGTTGAAGGAAGAAATTATAAATTGGTTTTGCCCTTAAGAGATGCTTTATCTTTTGTAGATCATGAACAAGATATATATGATTATGCAACAGCTCAGGCCAATGAAAGAGAAAAACCGTTGCCAAAATATTTTGAAATGAATCAACGTATTCGTTACAAAGTAAAATCGGGAGATTATTTAGGGCTCATTGCAGAAAAACATGGAGTTTATGTTCGAGACATAAAAAAATGGAATAATTTATCGTCTACCAATTTAAAAATAGGTCAACGATTAACCATATATCCTAAACG
The DNA here is from genome assembly GCF_054111205.1 of Wenyingzhuangia sp. IMCC45467. The sequence goes on along the minus strand of NZ_CM134196.1, from coordinate 2,313,150 downwards.
ATTGTAAAAGTTCTTTTAAGAACATTGGAACAATTTTTGGAGTATTAGAATAAAATTGATAAGTCCATCAACTACAATAAAAACACATTATGATGAAAAAGTTATTTACATTATTTGCATTGATATTAATAGTGGCCTGTGGAAATAAAGGTGATAAAAAAAGTAGTAATAATGATTATATGAAACCTAGTTCTACAGGTAGAATTAATCATGTTGTAGTTGTAGTTGAAGATGATTTATGGAAAGGACAAGTTGGTAATGCTCTTAGAGAAGTAATAAAAAAACCAATTGTAGGTTTGCCACAAACAGAATACCAGTTTAATATATCTACCATTCCCCCTAATGCCTTTGCTAAAATGTTTAAGAATAGTAGAAATTTATTGTTTTTACAGTTGGCAGATCAAGAGGTATTAAAATCTTCTACAGATAAATATGCACAACCACAAACAATTCTAGAGGTTAAAGCTCCAACACAACAGGAATTAATAGCTCTGATATATGCAAAATCATCAGAAATAGTAAATACTTTTAGAAATGGTGATCTAAAATCTATACAAGAGGATATTGCTAAAGGTAAATATTCTCAAAAAATAAATGCTTTATCTAAATTAGGAATAAGCATGGATATTCCTAGTAAATACAGAATGGTTATAGATACTTTAGGTTCTTTTATGTGGATGCGTAGCCATATTGCTGGAGGTATTGCCTCAGGAGATCAAAACAACAATATTATTGTTTACCAAGCTCCTTTGTTTGATGAAAACAAACCTATTTTAGATCAAATGATAAAAAATAGAGACAGTATTGGTAAAGCATTTATTAGAGGAAATGATGTTGATAAAATGTACATGATTACTGAAGCTGCTAGAACACCAAGCATGGCTTTAACAACTATTGATGGTAAAAAGGCATATGAGAGTAGAGGTACTTGGGAGGTTTTTGGAGCCTTTAATGCTGGTCCTTTTTTAAATTATTCTATTGTTGATGAAAAACACAATAGACTTGTTGTCATAGAAGGTTTTAATTATGCACCATCTGTGAATAAAAGAGATTTTGTTTTTGAGTTGGAAGCTATTTTAAAAACGGTAAAAATCAACTAGTTTTAAATAGTAATATATATTTCTTCTTTTTCATTATAAGATTTATTACTCTTAATAATAATTGTTGTTTGGTTTAAAACAGCTTCTATTAAATAGTAAGCACCTATATAGTAGCTTTGTTTAACAAATGCTTTAATGTTGGATTTATCTACAATATATATTTGTTCTGGGTAAAGTATAGAAGTTCCTTCTTTATCAATTACAAGATCTTTGTTAGGTATTTCGTTTACCTCACTAAAAAAAGAAGCAACATATTTGTTTTTAGGCTGTTTATATAACTCTTCTGGAGTTCCGTTAGCAATTATTTTAGTGTCTCTTATCATGTATAATTCATCGGCAAAAGACAAAGCATCTGTGCTATCGTGTGTAGCTACTATACAAGTAATTTGTTGTTTTTTTAAATAATTAAATAGACTTCTTCTTAGGTTGTTTTTTCTAAAGTTATCTATGTGACTAAAAGGTTCATCTAGTAGTAAAACCTCTGGCTCTTTTGCTAAAACACGAGCTATGGCAACTCTTTGTTTTTGTCCACCACTTAAGTTTTTAACTTTTATATGGGCAAAATCAACCATGTCTACTACTTTTAAGAGTTCTTGTATTCTTGCGTTTTTTTTGTCTTTATAAATGTTTGATAAAAATTCTCCTACATTTTCTGCAGCAGTTGTATAAGGCATTAAACTAAAGTCTTGAGCCAAGTATTTCATAAACGGGTGTCCAGGAATTAAATGATATTTAGGCCCTAATAATTTTTTTCCATCATACAGAATTTCACCTTGTTCAATATCCATCAACCCATAAATAAGTTCAAGTAATGTGCTTTTTCCGCATCCACTTTCACCTAAAAGAGCAATGTATTTCCCTTTTTGTACATTGAAATCAATATTTTTTAAAATCGTTTTTTTGGCTGTATAAGCGTAAGAAACATTTTTAATTTCTAACATAAATATAAGTTGAAAGGCAAATATAAGGTTTATATAGTTGATTTTATTTACGGGTAAATAATCTAATTCTTTTGTTTTTATGATTTGTTTCTGTTAATTTAACATATGTTAAATTAAAATAAGAAGCTATGAAATATTCGTTTAGAGTTTTGTTAATGTTATTAATCTGTTCTCATTTTACATATTCACAAGATGGTTTTGAAAGTGCATTTGAAGACGAAAACAGCCTTTCTGCAAATCTTGGAGTTACTACTATTGGAGATCAAACTTTTGTAGGAATGAGGGTTCAACCCGAATTTTCATTTGGAAAATTCGGTCTTGGTTTAGATGTGCCTTTATTGTTTGATGTAAGTAATGGAGAAATGAGAACAGAAGAATTTAATAATGGAGTTGGTCTTTTGCGTTTGGTAAGGTATTTAAGTTATGGAAAAAAGAAACAAGATCCAGTTTATGTAAAATTGGGAGATATGACTGGTGAACAGCTTGGATATGGAGCAATGTTAGGAAATTATAGCAATGCAGTGTCTTTTGAGCGAAGAAAAGTTGGAGTGAGTGCAGATATAACATTTAAAGAAATTGTAGGATTAGAGGCTATTTATAGTGATTTAAATTTTAATGGCTCTCAAAAATTATTTGCTATAAGACCTTATTATAAACCTTTTGGTCAGTTAAGTATTCCTATTGTAAAAACTATAGAATTTGGGGTGAGCTTTGCTAGTGATAAAGATAATTATCAAGAGAGTTCTTCAGGGACTACAATTCCATCAACTCAGTTTACAAGAGATGGAAATAGTGCTTTTGGTTTTGATATGGGAGCTGTATTATTACAAAATATGCTATTAAAGCTAACTTGGGATATGCAGTATACCAAGCTGAATGAAAACGATGCTTTAGCAAAAGATATTAGTAATAATCCACTTAATTATGGTACTGGAGTTAGTTATGGAAGTGGAAGTGGTTTTGCTACGGGGTTAGAAGCTCAGTTTAAGTTTGTAGCGAATGTTTTTCATGTAAATGCAAGAATTGAAAGGCAATGGTATGGAGACCATTATATTCCACAGTTTTTTAATTTTGCTTATGAAATTAATAAAGATGCTAGATTGATGGAGCTTGTAGGTGCAGAAAAATCTCAAGGTATTTATGGTAAGTTGGGAAGTGAAATTTTAGGAATTGTTAAAATTGAAGGTGAGCTCTTGTTGCCAGATGATTTGAAAAATAGCAATAGAGGAGCTATAGTAGGCCTTAATTTACAAACCAAAGAAATAGGAAAATTTAGAGCAAGAGGTAAGTACTTAAAAGCTCAATTGAGTGATTTAGGAGATGCTTTTAAGTTAGATCAACGTTCGTTAGCAAATATATTAGTGACTTATAGACTTAATAGATTTATGGAAACCGGTGTTGATTATCAATGGACTTTTGCTGAAAAAGAAGATGGTTCGTTTAGAGCTATTCATCAAGTAAGGCCTTACATAGGAGTTAGTATTAAATTCTAACAAATAAGGCGGTTTTAAAAGTGATAATTTTGTTAAACAGAACTTGCTTAAAATTATCATAGTCATTGTATAACATTTTGTAATTCTGACATGAATTCAGAATGATGTTTACAAATGTTTTTATATAATCTTTTTTATTGTCTTATAATATATAAAATCATCCGTATAAGTTTTTTGATAAGGTAGATTGATGTTTTCTCAGTAATTATAGTACTGACTTTGTTGTTAAAAGATAAGTTTTAAGTTGTTTTTAAAATATGCTTAAAAAGTAGTATGTAAATATATGATGTTTTATACTGTCAATATGTTTTTAAGAAAGTAATAGATATAAAAAAACCTGCTTGAATAAGCAGGTTTTTAAATTGTTTTATGTTTTTTACTTGCAATTATTTAGCAGCAGAGTCATCTAATAATTCAAAGAACTCATCTAACTTAGGCATGATGATAATTTTTGTTCTTCTGTTTTTAGATCTGTTTTCAGCAGAACTATTTTCTACAACTGGAGCGTATTCAGCTCTACCAGCAGCAATTAATCTAGCAGGTAAAACATCGTACTTAGTTTGTAATTCACGAACTACAGCAGCAGAACGTTGTACAGATAAGTCCCAGTTATCTTTAACTGCAGCACCTTCTTTTACAGTTTGGTTATCAGTGTGTCCTTCTACCATAACATCCATGTTAGGGTATTCATTTACTACTTTACCAACTTTTTCTAAGATAGATTCAGCTCTTTTAGAAATTCTGTAAGATCCAGAGTTAAACAATAATTTATCTGCAATAGAAATAAATACTTTAGTTCCTTCAATGTTAACAGAAATATCTTCGTCGTTTAAACCGTTAGGTAAGATTTTCTTTAAGTTGAAAGCTACAGCTAAGTTGATAGAATCTTTCTTAGAGTTTGCTTCTTGAATGTACTTAATGTATTCGTCTTTTTGTTGTAATTGAGATAAAGTAGATCTCATGTTTTCTGTTGCTGACTTAGACATTGCAATTAAATTGTCAACGTTTTCTAAGTATTTTTCATTCCCTTTTTCTAAAAAGGCAATTCTGTCTTCTAAAGAAGCTACTTTGTTTTCAGCAGCACTCAAATCTGTTTTAGAATCTGCTAATTCTTTTTCAGTTGTTGCTAATTTGTCTCCTAATTCTGTTTGTAAATCAGTATACTTTTTCTTAGATACACAAGAAGTAGCTAATAATGAAACTGACACGATTAATATCAAAACTTTTTTCATGGTCTATAAAATGTATTATTTTTGAACAAATATAAAAACTTTCTAATAAAAACCTACTCTAATGAAGCAAACAATTGTTGATAACTTGTTAAAAACATTATTTTTTTACGCTTTAATTGTTTTTTCAACGGTTGCTTGTACACAAAAGCAAGCTAAGTATCAAAAATTGGAAGGTAGCGTGTTCGGCACTACATTTCATATTCAATACTCTGATACTACTAACGGCAATTTTAGTGCCGATATTACATCTTTGTTTGATAAAATGAATAATTCTTTATCAACATATCACAGTCATTCTTTAATTAGTGAGCTAAACAATGGATTATCAGTACTTAAGGTGGATGGTGATTTTGTAAATGTTTTTAAATTATCAAAAAAAATATTTAAAGAGACCAATGGATATTTTGACCCCACAGTTGGGAAAATGGTAAATGCATGGGGTTTTGGACCACACAAATCAGACAAAGATCCTTCTAAACAAGAAATAGACAGTTTAATGCAATATGTTGGTTTTGATAAAGTGATACTAAAAAATGATACTATTGTTAAACAAAATCCTAATATTACTTTTGACTTTAATGCTACAGCTAAAGGGTATGGAGTAGATCTAGTTGGTGAGTTCTTAGAAAGTAAAGGAGTTAAAAATTATTTGATAGAAATTGGAGGAGAAATCAGAGCGAGGGGTGTTAATGAGAATAAAAAACTATGGTCTGTTGGAATTGAAGAACCTAATTTTGATGGAACTAGGAGTTTGCAAAAAGTTACACAATTAAATAATGAAGCTATTGCAACATCTGGTAATTATAGGAAATTTAGAATTGATAGTATTACTGGTAAAAAAATAGCTCATACATTTAATCCAAAAACAGGTAGTCCTGCACATACAGATTTATTATCTGTTTCTGTAATAGCTCCTGTTACTTGTGGTGAGGTTGATGCTTATGCTACTGCTTTTATGGCTATGGGATTTAAAAAAGCGAAAGCTTTGGCAAGCGTGCATAAAAACATGAAGGTTTACTTTATATACATAGAAGACGACCAATTAAAAACTTATGCAAGTGACCACTTAAAGTTTGTTGAGTAAAACTTACACAGCTTTTACACATATGGGTAAAATTTCACTTTTCATTAAGGCATATTTTTTTATTTCTTTTTCCGAAAAATGATCTGTGACTTTAAAAGGCTTTACATTAAAACCAACTTTGGTTAATCTATCAAAATAATCTAAACCATAAATTCTTACATGGTCATATTGTCCAAAGTGTTTTCTGCGTTCTTCTGGAGTAGTGATGCTAAAATCTTCGTAAGTATTGGTTTTGTTTACGTCTTGAGGGATTTGAAATATTCCCCATCCACCAGGTTTTAACACTCTGTATAATTCAGACATCGCTTTAGCATCGTCTATAATATGTTCTAATACATGATTACAAAAAATAACATCGTAGGTGTTGTCTTCAAAAGGCAAATCACAAATATCTGCTTTTACATCTGCCAAAGGTGAAAATAAATCAGTAGTGGTGTAATCTAAATTTTGTTGTTTTTTAAAAAGCGGATAAAAACATTGTTCTGGTGCAACGTGTAGTACTTTTTGAGAATTTTTAAAAAAATCAGAATGATAGTTTAAGTAAAGCCACAACAGTCTATGTCTTTCTAATGATAAAGTTCCAGGGGCTAATACATTTTCTCTTTGATGTTCATAACCGTAAGGAAGAAACTTTCGGTAAGATTTACCATCAATAGGATCGGTATATTGGTTTCCTTTGTAATAAATAGCTAAAATAGGCTTGGCTACTAAACTAAGTTTAATAAGCCAAGGTCTAGGAATAGTGTTTAGTATGGTTTTAAAGAGACTCATTGTTAAGCTCCGTATGGCTTAGCTCTAAATTTATCTTCTATATCTGTAACAATACCTAAAGCATCATTAATATATTTAAAAGTAGATAATATTTCAGGTTTACCGTTTACAATGGCTATGTCATGTTCAAAATGAGCAGATGGTTTTCCATCTTTTGTTAAAATAGACCAGCCATCGTTCAATTGAACAATATCTTTGGTTCCCATGTTTGTCATAGGCTCAATAGCAACTACCATTCCATCAACAAATTTTTTACCTCTACCACGTTTTCCGTAATTTGGCATTTGTGGATCTTCGTGCATTTCTCTACCCAATCCGTGCCCAACCAATTCTCTTACCACACCATAACCATGGTCTTCTGTAAATTTCTGAATAGCATATCCAACATCTCCAACCCTGTTTCCTGCTTTAAATTGCTCAATACCTACATATAAACTTTGCTTGGTAATATCTAAAAGTCGCTTTATTTCTGGAGTTACTTCTCCTACTTCAAAAGTATAAGCATGGTCTCCATAAAAACCATTTTTATATGCCCCGCAATCAATAGATATAATATCACCTTCTTTTAAAGGTTCGTTGTTTGGAATTCCGTGAACTACTTGTTCATTTGGACTCATACAAAGAGAGTTAGGAAAATCATACATTCCTAAAAATCCTGGTTCAGCTCCATGATCTCTAATAAAAGTTTCCGCCATCTTATCTAACTCAAGAGTAGTTACTCCTGGTTTTACTTCTTTGGCAAGCATTCCTAAAGTTTTAGAAACTATAAGCGCACTTTCACGCATTAATTCAATTTCTTCAAGGGTTTTAATGGTAATCATATTCCTATTTTATGGAGTGCAAAGATACTATTTATTTAAAGAATCCTAAAAAGCCTCTCTTTTTGTTTGATTTTATTTCTAATTCATCATCAAACAAAAGTTGATGAATTTTCCCCCAACCTAAAAAGCCTCCTATATTACGGTCATCAATAAAAAGATCAGCATGGAGTTTACGGATGGTCCTATCATCCATAGTTTCATCAGGATAATTTTTGTTAACAGCATAAAATTCAATGCCGTGTTCTTTACAAAAAGCAACGGCCTCTTCTAATTTTTTACCATCCCTTAAAGTCCAAAGAATGAGTCTATACCCATTTTCTTGAAGTTTTTTTAAGGTTTCAAAAGCAAATAACTGAGGCGTTCCAATTTTAGGATACTCATCTTTTACAATGGTTCCGTCAAAATCTACAGCAATTATTTTTTGATGTGTTGGAATTGGCACGGCTAATCTTTTTTGCAATATTACAATTATATTATTTTTGATTAAAACTTTAAAGATGATTATCAAAGAATTAAACGGAAATAAACCTCAATTTGGACAAAATTGCTTTTTGGCGGAGAATTGTGTGGTGATAGGTGAAGTAAGCATGGGTGATGATTGCAGTGTTTGGTACAATGCTGTAATTAGGGGAGATGTACATAGAATTACCATGGGAAATAAAGTAAATATTCAAGATGGTGCAGTAGTACATGCTACGTATCAAAAATCGCCAACTACCATAGGTAACTCAGTTTCTGTTGGGCATAATGCTATTGTACATGGTTGTACTATTCACGACAATGTGTTGATAGGAATGGGAGCCATTGTAATGGATGATTGTGTGTTAGAATCTAATTGTATTGTAGCGGCAGGAGCAGTGGTTACCAAAGGAACTACTGTAAAATCTGGAAGTGTATATGCAGGAACTCCTGCTAAAAAAATAAAAGATTTGAGCGAGGAACTTTTGCAAGGAGAGGTGAATAGAATTGCTGATGCTTATGTAAAATATTCTGGTTGGTACAAAGATTAAAAATCTATTTGTTCAACAGTAATATGCTTGATTTCTTTTACTAGTTGATGTAATGTATTGATATTACTGTTACTCATTAAATAATGCTCTCCAGGAGTACTGTTGCTATTTAGCAATAGTTTTTCGGAGAGTATTTTTTCTGTTTGTTTTGCCACGGCAAAACCAGAATCTATAATGGTTACATTATTCCCTATAATTTCTTTGATTTTAGGGATTAAGTATGGGTAGTGTGAACATCCTAAGACCAAATAATCAATATGATGAACCATCATAGGGGTTAAATACTTTTGTAAAAGCAATTCCATTTCTAAAGAATCTATCAAATTATTTTCTATCAATGGTACCAAGCCGGTTCCTTCTTGTTCAATAACTGAAATGTTAGAGGCAAATTCTTTAGCTGTTTTATGAAACAAATCACTGGTTAGCGTTCCTCTAGTGGCTAAAATACCAATAGCTTTTGTTTGTGTGGCTAATGCTGCAGGTTTAATGGCTGGTTCAATTCCAATAAAAGGTACGCTAAAAGTTTCTCTTAAAACATCAATAGCGTTGGTAGTGGCAGTATTACAAGCGACCACAATTATTTTAGCTCCTTTGTTAATTAAGATTTCTGAATTTTTAAGACAGATGTCTATAATTTCTTGTTTTGATTTGTGTCCATAAGGAGCATTTTTACTATCGGCTAAATAGAGGGTGTGTTCATAGGGTAATCTATGAATGATTTCTTTCCAAATGGAGGTTCCACCTACTCCAGAATCAAAAATGCCAATAGGATTTTCTTTCATGTTTTTTTAATGTATTGCAAATCTCGATAAAAGCATATCAAAATAAAAGCGCTATTATAAATTTATAATAGCGCTTTGTAATTTTTAAAAGAGAAATAAATATTATTTAATCCCTAATCTTGTTTTTATTGCTCCTGAAATATCTTCACCTTCAGCATAAATTAATGTTCTTGCATCTAAGATATATTGAATACCTTTTTCTTTAGCATAAGCTTTAATAGCATCTTGAGCTTTTTTTACAATAGGCTCTAGCATTTCGTTTTGCTTTTTCTGTAACTCTTGAGAAGCAGCTTGTTGTAATTGTTGAATTTTAGCTTGTTCTTGTTGTACTTCAACAGCTCTAGCTTGGTTTTCTTCTGGAGTTTTAGATTTTTCTTCAGCAGTATATTTTTCATACTTAGCTGTTAATGCAGTTGATGCAGATTTAATTTCAGACTCGTAAGTCTTTCCTAATTTTTCCATATCAGCTTGCATAGCTTTAGCTTCAGGCATAGAAGCTACAACTTCGTCTAAATTAATGTGTGCAATTTTTTGTGCATTAGCAAATTGAGTGAATCCTAAAGCTATAATTGCAATTAAAAATGTAGTTTTTACTTGTTTCATTTTGGTTAATTGTTTAATCGTTTCGTTTTTTTCGTTCTTCTTCTCTTTTGAGTCTGTCTTCTTCTCGTTTTTTTCTTTGTTCTTCTATTCTTTTTTCTCTTGCTTTTCGGGCAATTTCTCTTTTAATAGCAGCCTCTTCTTCTTCAATCTCTTTTTTCGATTTTTGTATGTATTTTAATACAAGCTCGCTAATATCGTAATTATTATTGGTATATAACATTACTATTGATGAAGATTTTTCAAAAATCATGTCATATTTTCGAAGCTGAGCAATTGTTTGAACTGCATTGTAAACCAAATCTTGGTATGGGGTAACTAATTGTTTTCTCAATTCAAATAATTTTCCTTCTGTACCAAAATAGGTGTTTTCTGTACTGGTTATTTCATCTTCATAGGTTTTTATTTCTAACTCTCTTTCTTTAATTAAATCTTCTGTTAGCAGAGGTTTTTCATTTAAAAACTCTTCTTTCATGGTGTTTAACTTTAGATACATTTTATCTAAGTTGGTTTTCCATGTGGTTGTTTCTGCATCTAATTTAGATTGTGCTTCTGCATATGAAGGTATTTTACCTAATACATATTCTATGTCAACAAAACCAATTCTTTGTAATTGTTGTTGTGCATTGGCACTAAATCCAAAAAAAAGTGAAAATAAAAATATTTTTTGAATGAACTTATATATGTAGTTAGAAATAATCATGCCATTTTTAAAATTGTTGTCCGATAATGAAATGTGTTTGCCATCCAGATTTCTCAGTTTCACCAGGAACATTATCAAATCCATGTCCAAAATCAATCCCTAATAATCCAAATGCTGGCATAAATATACGAATTCCTAATCCAGCAGATTTTTTAACATCAAAAGGGTTAAAATCGTTAAATCCGCTATAAGCATTACCTGCTTCTATAAACCCTAAACCGTATATAGATGCTGATGGGTTTAATGTAATAGGGTAACGAACCTCCATAGAAAACTTATCGTAAACGGTTGCTCCAAGAAATTCTGAATTGTTAATTGTGTTTCCTCCAAAGTTAGATAAAGTACTGTTAGGATATCCTCTTAGTCCAATGACTTCTCTACCATCAAAACTGTTTGTGTTTAATCCATCACCTCCTACAAAGTATCTTTCAAAAGGAATTTCTCCTAGTTTGTCGTTGTAGTTACCTAAATATCCAAATTGAACGTTGGTCATTAATACAAATTTATCAACCAAAGCAGTATACCATTTTGCTTTTAAGTTTATTTTGTAGTATTCTAACCATTTAAACCTTTCGTTATTGGTGTCATATTTCTTGTTAGTAAACATAGAAAATGGTGGTGTAAATTTACCTTCAATAGAAAATGTAGATCCATATGTTGGGAAAATTAAACTTGGCCCTGCAGAGTTACGTTGTAGGGTAATATTGTAAGATAAGTTGTTGGAAACTCCAGTACCATTGTCAAAATCTAAAGCAGTACCAAAGTTAAATTGATTTACAGTATATCTCCTATAGCTAATGGTGTTAGAAATTGAGAAAAAGTCATCTGGCCATTTTAAGCGCTCTCCAATTCCGATTGAAGCTCCAAATATGTTTAATTGTTGATTTTTGTCTACATCGTAATAAGAGTCTCCATATCCGTATTGTTTGGTGTTGTAAATAGAAAAACTTAAAGACCTTGGTTTTTTACCTCCTAACCATGGTTCGGTAAATGATAAACTATTGGTGGTAGAGAATCTACTTGCTTGTAGTCTTAATGATAATTGTTGACCATCACCTAGAGGTAAAGGTTTGTATTCTTCTTTGTTGAAAATATTACGAAGTGAGAAATTGTTAAATGACAAACCTAGTGTTCCTATAAAAGATCCACTACCATAACCTCCTTGTAATTCAATTTGGCTAGACCCTTTTTCTGTAAGGTTGTATTCTATCCCAACGGTTTTATCAGCATAATTAGGTTGTAAATCGGGAGTAATGTTTTCAGCATCAAAGAATCCCATTTGACCTAATTCTCTAATAGAACGGATAATTTTGTCTTTTCCATATAAATCTCCAGGTACAGTACGTAATTCTCTATAAATTACATGGTCATTGGTTTTGTCGTTTCCGACTACAGAAACATGACTAATAGTTGCGGGATCATCTTCGTGAATTCTAATTTCTACTGTAATAGAATCGTTTTCAACATTTGTTTCTACCAGGTTGATTTGAGAGAATAAATATCCGTTATTTTGATACCAAGTAGCAATGTCATCAGAATCAGGAGTTCCGTCACCATTTACTCTTTCTTCTAGAGTTTTAGAATCGTAAACATCTCCTTTTTCAATTCTTAACATTCTTTGAAGGTCTTCACTTTTATAAGTTTTGTTTCCTAAAAACTTAATGTCTTTATAAAAATATTTTCTTCCTTCTTCAATATCTAAATGTAAATCAACTGTTTTTTTACCTTCGTTCCATGTAATACTATCTGCAACAATTCTAGCATCACGGAAACCTTTACGGCGGTACTTTTCAATTAATTTTTTCTTGTCTTCTTCGTAGTTGTCTTCAACATATTTTGAGCGTTTCCAAAACCTACCCCAAAACTTTTTCTTGGTGTCTTTAAGAGCTTTTCTTACATCTCTGTCGCTAAATTGCTCATTTCCTGAAATATCAATGTCTTTAATTTTTACCAATTTACCTTTGTCTATATAGACAATTGCATTTTTTTGATTGGCATTAGTTGGGTTGTCTTGAGCAGAAATATTAACTTTTGCTTTTAAATATCCTTTATCTATATAAAATTGTTTGATATAGTTTTCGGTAGAAGTAATTAAGTTTTCGGTAAGCATTTTACCTGTGGTAAGTCCGGTATCTTTTTTAAATGTTTTTGCTTTAGATTTGCTTACTCCTATAAATTTAATTTCGTTTAATTGAGGTAGTTCTTTAATAGCAATTTCTAGGTAAACTGTGTTTCCTTCTATTTTGGTTATAAATACTTCTACATCGCTAAATCTATCTGATTTATGAAGTTTTTTAATAGCACTTGTTAATTTATCACCAGGTATTTTTAATTCTTGTCCAGTTTTAAGACCTGAGTAGGAAATTACAGAAGCTTCGGAAAAAGCATTGGTTCCTGTTACTGTAATTCCTCCTAATAAATAGTTTTTTGGAACTGAAAAATCTGGCTGATTAGGATCAGAAAAAGTATTAGGTTTATTTACGTTTACTTCTGTAGAAGTATTATTTTCTTTATCAGATAAATCTTGTTTGTTTTCTTCTTGAGCACATACAAGATTTGTAATGAAAATTATAAATGTAAAAAGGTAATTTTTAAATAGTTTGTTCATGTTCTCCTTCTAATTGTTCACTGGTTTTTCCAAACCTTCTTTCTCTGTTTTGATATGTTTCTACTGCTTTGAACAAATCCTCTCTTCTAAAATCAGGCCAAAGTGTGTCAGTAAAATATAATTCAGCATAAGCCAATTGCCAAAGCAAGTAGTTACTTAGTCTTTGCTCACCACTTGTTCTAATCATTAAATCTACATCTGGTAGGTTATGCGTGTATAGGTTTTGTTGAATAATAGCTTCTGAAATATCTTGACTATTTAGTGTTCCGTTTTTAACCTCTTCTGCAATTTTTTTAACACATGTAGTAATTTCTTCTCTACTACCATAACTTAAACAAAAGGTTAAAGTTATTTTTGAGTTGGTTTTAGTAGCGTTCATTACGTCTTCTAAAGTTTGTTGTGCTTTTTTGGGTAAATCAGACAATCTACCAATGGCATTTACTTTTACTTTATTTTTTTGAAAATCGGGTAATTCTTTTTTTAAAGAGTTAATAAGTAAACTCATTAATGCATCAACTTCTAATTTTGGTCTGTTCCAGTTTTCGGTAGAAAAAGCATATAAGGAAATAGCTTCTGTACCAATTTCAGAAGCACCAATTACAGATTCTCTTACAGCAGTTAATGCATTTCTGTGACCAAAAATCCTGGCCATTCCTTTTTTCTTTGCCCAACGACCATTACCATCCATAATAATAGCGATGTGTTTAGGTACTTTATTTTGTTTTAGTTTTTCTAATAAACTCATTAAAATCGTATTTGGTTTTTACTACCTCTAGGCCATCCAAATGTATAATATATTGAGGCCCCAATATAGTAATAAGCATCCAAAGTGCTTTTATTTGTTGTAATATTATCTAATACATCAGAAAAAGAAACTCTAGCTTTTGTTTCTAAAGAACATACAATATGTTTTGTAAGTGCTTGTTTATAACCAATTCCCATAGGTAGAGCCATGGAGAACTTTGTGTTTCCGCCTGTGTTGTAAAACATGGTAGCGGCTTCAAAAATTAGATAAGCTGAGCTTTTTTTTATATTTCCCGTTCTTATTAAGTTGTATTTTGTAAAATTAAAATCTATTCCTCCAGTAAGCTCTGCTAATTGCGTGTTGTGACTTTCCATTAGGTTAACAGCAACTCTATACGCAATTCTAGGATTCATGTTTTTTTTAATAATTACTCCCCAATTTTTATTTGATGTAGTTATTGGAAAGGCATTATTGCGTTCGCCCATAACATTCCCAAGGTTGTACGTAAGACCAGCTTCGTAAACCTGAGAAAAGCCAATGTTGGCAATTAAAAAAGTAAAGATGTACACTAACTTTCTCATATTCATGATAAAAACAGGGCAAATATAATTAAACGATGATGAAATGTTGAAGTAATAACCATTAATCCTAATGATTTATTGTTTGTGTGTAGATTTATTTCTTGTATCGTACCCCCATAATAGTTTATCTCTAAGGGTGTTTATAAATGTATGATCTTTTAAAAGAATTATTTTGGCGGTAAAATTAGCTTTGGTTACAATAATTTCTGTTTCCACATCTAGGGTACTAACTCGGGAGTCTAAAGAGGCTAAAAATTGATCTTCTCTTCTTAAAACTTTTAGTTTTACTTCGGTAGTATCTGAAATTACAATGGGTCTTGCGTTTAAATTGTGAGGAGCTACAGGAGTAATTAAAAAATTATTGGTGTTTGGCATAATTACAGGTCCTTGACAACTTAATGAATAACCTGTAGAGCCCGTTGGAGTAGAAATAATTAAACCATCTGCCCAATAAGTGGTTAAATACTCGTTGTTTATATATGCATCAACTCCAATCATAGAATTGGTGTCTTTTTTTGCAATGGTTAAATCATTTAGAGCATAGCCTAAATTGGTGAATTCAGGTCCGTTTGTGTTGCTGGTAACTTTTAGCATTACACGCTCATCAACAATATATTCTCCTTTTAAGAATTCTTTAATGGCTTTGTTTATTTCTTGTTTTTGAACGGTTGCTAAAAACCCAAGCCTTCCTAGATTGATTCCTAATATTGGAATGTTTAAATCTTTAATTTGATTAAAGGCTCTTAAAATGGTTCCATCTCCACCAAGTGTTATCAATGCTGTAAAAGAACTATCTAATCCAGACTCTCCATCATAAGTGTCTAAATGATCTACAAATTTAAGTCCTGTTTCTTTTATAGATTCTGCATAATCTTGATTGATAAATACAGGAGTTTTAGCTTTGTTTAAAACATTAATTAACGTAGAAACATAAGCCTCATCAGCATCTTTATAAACTTGTCCAAAAATGGCTACTTTTTTCATAGTAAAAGATTTTGTTCTGCGAATTTAGATGTTTAAATATTTAATAAAGTATTCTGAGCGTTTTTTTAAGCTTTCTAAGTAAGAATCTTCAGTTAAAGTGTTCATAATGGTATAGTCATATCTTCTAAAAGATTGTACCAATTCGTTAATATTAATGGGTTTTACTTTTAAGGTAATTTGTGTTAAATCATCATTTTTTACTGTTACAAAAGTCCCTAAAACGCTGTTGTTGTTAGATTCTACAATCTGACAAATTTCGGACATAGAGTATTCATTGGTGTTTTTTTGTAATAACAGTATGTTTCCTTCTGTGTTTAAAAATTCAGTATCGGCAAAACAATCTAAAGTATCATTTAGGTCTAAATAACCTATATAATTGTTATCGTTATCTGTTATGGGTAGTAAATTGGTGTTGTTAACGGCAAAATTAGAAAATACTTCTAGTAAAGTATCTTCCTGTTTGGCAAAAAAGAATTCATATAAGTATTCTAGTTCTGCTAATTTTTGTTTTTTATTATCCACACTGCTTAGGTCTTCTTTTGATACAACTGCCACTAGTTTTTGATCCTTAACTATTGGTATGTGTGAATAAGAGATAGTGTTAAAAATTTGTAGAATTTTTTCTACAGTTTTTTGATTATCTATCGATATTTTGTCTTGAGATATGTAATTGATAAGCTCCATAAGGTTCAAATTAATGAAAATTGTTAGTTGTTCGTTCTATTTTGAATATTTTTGCCAACATAAAAATACAGAATATGGCGGTATTAAGCGTAAATGTTAATAAAATAGCTACATTAAGAAATTCAAGAGGAGGTGATGTGCCTAATTTAGTACAAGTGGCAAAGGATATTGAAGAGTTTGGAGGGCAAGGAATTACCATTCACCCAAGGCCAGATGAACGTCATATCCGTTATCAAGATGCTTTTGACTTAAAGGAAATAGTAACTACGGAATTAAATATAGAAGGAAATCCAATACCAAAGTTTAAAAAATTGGTTTTAGATGTACAACCAAAACAAGTAACATTGGTGCCCGATGGAGATGATAATATTACTTCAGATGCGGGTTGGGATACCATTACCCATCAATCTTTTTTAACCGATGTTATTGCAGAGTTTAAAGAAGCTGGTATTAGAACCTCTATTTTTATTGATACAGGAAATCCTGCGTTGATTGAAGCTGCCGCTACTACAGGTGCTGATAGGGTAGAGTTGTATACCGAAAAATTTGCTGTGGAATACGGAAAAGGAAACATAGGGGTGATTACCGAATATGCCGAAGCTGCTAAATTGGCCAAGCAATTAGGAATGGGAGTAAATGCAGGGCATGATTTAAGTTTAAAAAACATCAATTTTTTCGCAAAAAATATTCCTGAGTTAGATGAGGTTTCTATAGGACACGCTTTAATATCAGAAGCATTGTACTACGGTTTACAAAACGTAGTAAATATGTATTTATATAAATTACAAGACATATATTAAATGGAAGTTTTACATTCAAATATTGTAGGGTCAGGTTTTCCGTTAATAATTCTTCACGGATATTTTGGAATGGGAGACAATTGGAAGTCTCATGCTAATAAATTAGCTGAAGATTTTGAAGTTCACATGGTAGACCAACGTAACCACGGACGTAGTTTTCATACGGATGATTTTAGTTATGAGTTAATGGTGCAAGATTTAAAACAGTATTTTGAGGTAAAAAATATTGATAAAGCCATTGTTTTAGGTCATTCCATGGGAGGGAAAACAGCTATGTTATTTGCTGTGGAATATCCAGAATTGGTAGAGAAATTAATTGTAGTAGATATTGCTCCAAAATATTACGCTCCGCACCATCATACTATTATTGATGCGTTAAATAGTATTGATTTTTCACAAATAAAATTAAGATCTGAAATTGATGATATTTTAAAGCAAAGAATTCCAGAAGAAGGTGTTCGTCAGTTTTTATTAAAAAACGTGTACAGAAAAACCAAAACGGAAATGGCTTTTCGTTTTAATTTACAAAGTTTAACAGAAAATAATCCTGAAGTAGGAGAGGCTTTACCGTCTTTTACTACTTATAGCGGAGAAGTGTTGTTTTTAAGAGGAGAAAAATCAAACTATATTTTAGATGATGACTTTGGTTTGATTACAGCACATTTTGAACATGCAAAAATAGAAACAGTATCTAATGCAGGACATTGGTTGCATGCAGAAAATCCAGTAGAATTTTATAATAAGTTGATTTTGTTTTTAAAATAAGATAATTAAGAATTAAAGCAATTGAGCATGAATTAATTATACCTTTTGTAGCTTAATAAAAAAATCGTATTTTTGCACCCAATTTTTTAGAGATTTTAAATAAAATAGTCAAATGAACATTACTAAAGAGAATATCGATGCATTAAATGCAGTAGTTAAAGTTGATATTACAGCAGAGGATTATCAAGATAAAGTTGCTTCTGTATTAAAAGATTATCGTAAAAAGGCAAATATTCCTGGGTTTAGACAAGGACAAGTGCCAATGGGATTGGTAAAAAAGCAGTACGGAAAGTCAGTAATGGTAGATGAGGTAAACAAGTTGTTACAAGAGTCTTTAAATAACTTTTTGACTGAAGAAAAATTAGATATTTTAGGAAATCCTATTCCAAAAATGAATGAGGATTTTAACTGGGATGCTGAAAACTTCTCTTTTGAATTTGAATTAGGTTTGGCTCCTGAAATCAATGTTGATTTAGCGAAAGCAAAAATTAAAAAATTTAACATTGTTGCTAACGATGAGTTAATTGACAAAGAGGTTGAAAACTTACAAAACCGTTTTGGAAATGTAATTTCTCAAGAAGAAGTTGCTGAAAACTCAACAGTTGCTGGAGTGTTTGCGAATGAAGAAGAAGGAATTGAAACTAAGGCTTCAGTTACTTTAGAAGATATCAAAGGAAAATTAAACGCAAAGAAATTCATTGGATCTAAAGTTGGTGATGTTTTAGAATTAAAATCTAAAAATTTATTTAACGAAGACACCAAGTTGGCTGCATCTTTAGGTTTAAAAGTAGAAGAGGTTGCTGATTTAGCAATTGCTTTAACTTTTAAAATTGAAGAAATTAGCTATACTGAGCCTTCTGAATTAGATCAAGAATTTTTTGATAAAATTTTTGGAGAAGGAGTTGTTAGTTCTGTTACAGAATTAAGAAATAAAATTAAAGAAGATGCCGAAGGACAATTTGCACAACAAGCAGATCAGCACTTATTAAATGCTATTACTGAAAATTTAATTGAAAATACTTCTTTTGATTTACCTAAAGAATTTTTAATTAAGTGGTTAGGAACAGCTGGAGAAAAGCCATTAACAGAAGAAGAAGCTGCTGCTGAATACGAAAAGTCTGAAAAAGGTTTACGTTACCAATTAATTGAAGGTAAAGTAATGGCGGATAACGATGTAAAAGTTGATTTCCAAGAGTTGAAAGATTATGCTATTGGATTTATTAGACAACAAATGGCTCAATTTGGTCAAATGAACCCTGAGGATAAAGAGTTAGAAGATATTGCAATGCGTGTGTTACAAAACCAAGATGAGGCTAAGAGATTACAAACTCAATTAATTAGCAACAAATTATTAGACTTATATAAAGAGAAAATTTCTTTTGATGAAAAAGAAGTTACTTATGAAGATTTTGTGAAAGAAGTTTACAAATAATCTTTAAATCTTATAAATAAAAAAGCGTTCCAATTTTGGAACGCTTTTTTTTATGCTGATGTTTTTAATGGATTTAATCAAAAGCAAAATGTTCGTCTAATTTATTTTCAACTAGTTTTTGTACTCTGTTTACATCTGCATGATCGTGAACGTAAATAGTTAAGTTTTCTTCAACTCTATCTCGGCTTATAGATTTTTGAATTTCTATAGATTCAATTCCACTAATGTTTTTTAATAAATCTTTACATTCCATGTCACAACTAGTGTCGTTAATATAAACTTTTAAGGTTTGACATTTTGGACTGTTTCGTATTTCGGTTCTAAATGGCAGCATAATAATATATTTTTAAAGTTTTTGTATCAAGTAGGTCATTCCTAAGTTAATAAAAAGGATTGTATTTGTCAAGATATAAATGGATACTGCATTCCTTGTTTAATATTACACAGGTTTAAATATTTGTTTTATTGTAAAGTAATTTAAAATCTATTAATACTACTTTTACAGCTTTTAAATCATTTAAATAGAAAGTTTTTATGAAAAGTTCTAGAGCCATTTTATATATGATTCTTAGTGTTGTAGCATTTTCGCTAATGAATACAGTAGTAAAATATTTAAATGATTTTAATGCCTATCAAATCGTTTTTTTTAGATCTATTGGTACTTTGTGCTTTACAATACCATTAATTATAAAACGCAAAATTCCAATACTAGGTACTCATAAAAAATGGTTGTTGTTAAGAGGAGCTGCAGGAGTTATTTCTTTAACCTGTTTTTTTCAATCATTAAATTACTTAGCTCTTGGTACAGCTGTTTCATTAAGATATACATCACCAATTTTTGCTGCAATTTTTGCCTATGCTTTTTTAAAAGAAAAAATTAAGCCAGTACAGTGGATATTATTTTTAATAGCATTTTCAGGGGTTTTAATTATTAAAGGATTTGGAGTAGATGTAAGTTCTACAGGTATTATTTTAGTGCTTTTATCTGCAATTTTTTTAGGAATCATTTTTGTTTTAATTCGTAAAATTGGCGATTCGGAAAACTCACTAGTAATCATTAATTATTTTATGGTAATGGCATTTGTTTTTGGAGGAGTAATGTCTATCAATCATTGGAAAAATCCAGATCTTATAGAATGGTTACTTTTACTGAGTTTAGGTGTTTTTGGTTATGTTGGTCAATTGTATTTAACAAAAGCGTTACAGTTTTATGAAACAAATGTAATAGCTCCTTTAAAATATTTAGAGGTAGTTTTTATGATTGTAATTGGAGCTTTTTGGTATGGAGAAATATATAACTTGTGGACTCTTTTAGGTGTGTTTTTAATTATGTTTGGGTTGATTTATAATGTTTACCTAAAAAGTAAAAAAAGTTAATATTATATCCAGTGCTCTCTGTCTAAACTTCTGTATTGAATAGCTTCTGCAATGTGTTGCGATTCTATATTTTCGGCATTGTCTAAATCAGCAATAGTTCTGCTTACTTTTAAAATTCTATCATAAGCTCTGGCAGATAAGTTTAAAGATTCCATGGCTTTTTTAAGCAAGTTTTTAGTGTCTTGATTTAGTTTGCAATATTTTTTAATATGCTTAACATCCATTTGTGCATTGTAATGAATGTTGTTTTCTTGTTCATATCTTTTTGTTTGAATGTTTCTGGCTTGTTGTACTCTTTCTTTGATAGATTTGCTAGGTTCAGCAGGAATTTCATTACTCAATTTATCAAAAGGAACAGGGTTTACTTCTATGTGTAAATCTATTCTATCTAATAAGGGACCTGAAATTTTATTAAGATATTTTTTAACTTCTAAAGATGATGATTGTATTTTATTATCATCATTAATAAAATCACCGCTCGGAGATGGATTCATGCTAGCAATTAGCATAAAACTGCTTGGGTAAGTAATGGTGAATTTGGCTCTAGAAATGGTTACTTCTCTGTCTTCTAGAGGTTGCCTCATTACTTCTAAAACACTTCTTTTAAATTCGGGTAATTCATCCAAAAACAAAACTCCATTGTGAGCTAATGATATTTCACCAGGTTGTGGGTATTGACCTCCACCCACAAGTGCTACATCGGAAACTGTATGGTGGGGAGATCTAAAAGGGCGTTCTAAGATTAATCCTTCTTTGTTTTTGGTGTTACCAGCTACAGAATGAATTTTGGTGGTTTCTATGGCTTCGTGTAAAGACATAGAGGGTAAAATACTTGGCAATCTTTTGGCAAGCATGGTTTTTCCAGATCCTGGAGGGCCAATTAGTAAAATATTATGTCCGCCCGATGCTGCAATTTCTAAAGCACGTTTTACAGATTCTTGTCCTTTTACATCCATAAAATCAAAAGAGAATTTGTTTTCTATTTCCTCCAAGTATTTTTGAGTATCAAAAAGTAAAGGTTCAAAAGTTTTGTTATCATCTAAAAAATCGATTACATCACTTAAGTTTTGTAAACCGTATACCTCAAAATCATCTATTAAAGCAGCTTCTTTTGCGTTTTCTACAGGAAGTATCATTCCTTTAAAACCTTGTTTTTGGGCTTCAATGGCAATAGGTAAAACACCTTTAATGGGTTGTAAACTTCCATCTAAAGAAAGTTCTCCCATAATGATATAGTCTTGTAATTTTGAGTTGTTTATTTGTTTAGAAGCGGCTAAAATTCCAATGGCTAAAGAGATGTCATAAGCAGTTCCTTCTTTGCGCATATCTGCAGGAGCCATATTGATGGTGATTTTTTTTCCTGGAAAATGTAGGTTGTTGTTTTTTAGGGCAGCATGAATTCTAAAATTACTTTCCTTGACTGCATTGTCTGGCAAACCGACTAAATGATAGCCAATACCAGCATCAATATTAACTTCAATGGTAATAATAGTAGCATCGACTCCTAAAAAGGAAGCGGCATAAACTTTTTCTAACATAGCAAAATTAATTTCTTTTCTGCTAAAGTTAAAAAATATATAGTTTAAAAAAGTTTTATTGGAAACCTAATTCTTGTGCTTTTTTAGAGAGTTCTACTAGGTTTTTAACATCTAATTTTTTCATTAAGTTAAATCGATGTGTTTCTATAGTACGTTTACTTTTTCCTAGTTTGTCTGCAATTTCTAAATTGGTAAATCCGTTTAAGATAAATTCTAAAATTTCAGATTCTTTACGGGTTAATTTAGAGGCTTCGGAATTGTTGTTAAAAGGAGTAGATTTTGGAGTAGCTGCCCCGTTTATTAAGCTTTTAACAATAGCATCTGTTGTATCACCACTAAAGTATTTACCACCATTGTACACGTTGGTAATAGCTTTAACAAACTCATCTTTATTGGTGTCTTTTAGCAAGTATCCGCTAGCACCAGCAGATATTGCTTTTAAAATATATTCCTCTGAGTCATGCATAGAAAGAATGATAGATTTTGTGCTTGTTCCCAATTCAGTTAGTTTGGCAACAGCATCAATACCATTCATTACGGGCATTCTAACGTCAATAATTAAAATATCTGGATTTAATTTTATTGTCATATCCACACCTTCTTGTCCATTGGTACCTTCCCCAACTACAGTAAAGTTAGGTTCACTTTCTAAAAGTGATCTTAAACCATTTCTAACAAGCAAGTGGTCGTCTACTAATAAAATGTTTATTTGGCTCATTTTAAGGATAATTATTGTAAAATCAGATACTTAACTATATAATACGTAAAATTACAACGAAAATACGTAATTACACAGAAAAATCTACGTAATTTTTAAAAATACGTATTATTACCTAGTACACAGCGATAATTGTACCATTTTTACGAACTTTGTAAATAATTAGATTGTTTAAATAAAAACAATATGATTAGCTTTATAAAACCAAAAAACAACAAATCATGAAATTTGACCAAGCTATTGATTTAATGGATCAAGCCAATAAACAAGACCCAAACACAGAGGAGTATAAGGGAGTAACTTATGCTAAAGAATACATTTACGGAGTTCGTATGTCTGAACGTTTAGATGTTTTTATGCCCGATGCTCCTGAGTCTTTAAAATTAGCAGCAAGATGTCAGCATATTTGTAGATGGGAAATTCCTAGAGATACCTATCCTATGGATAGAGTTGGGTATTTAACATGGAGAAATGATTTAAAAAAATTACACGCCAATAAAGCAGCAGAAATTTTAAGCTCAGTTGGCTATGATCAAGAGGTGATAGATGAGGTTCAGTTTATGTTGTTAAAAAAACAATTAAAGAAAAACGAATTAACACAAGCGCTAGAAGATGTAATTTGTTTGGTGTTTTTAGAGTTTTATTTTGATGAGTTTGCAGAAAAACATAGCGAGGAAAAAATAATAGATATTGTACAAAAGACTTGGGCTAAAATGTCCGAAAAAGGTCACAATGCCGCTTTGCAATTATCTTTTTCTGCATCAGGCTTGGCTTTAGTGCAAAAAGCATTGGCATAATATGGGATTATTAGATACGTATTTATCAGATAGAGAACGATCGCTTTTACAAAGAAGGAGGTCAAAAATATCAGGAGCATTCTTTTTGCTTTTTGTGGTGGTTATTGTGATGAGTTATATTGTACAAAACCAACTATCTGAAGAGAATACCGTTCTAATGACCAAAGACGACATTAATGATTTAAAAATTACCTTAGGATTTATATCAGTTTTTATTTTAAGTTATTTAGGTTGGATTTTGTTTAAATTAATTAGACCTACCTATATTACTTATTTGGATTTGATTACGGATTTATTAGCTATTAAAAACAATGTTAATACCAATGACAGGCCTTTATCATCTAGAGAAAATACTTTGTTAAGATTTAGAGAACTTAATTTTGCTGTAAATAATGCTGTTTTATATGCTACCATTACTGATGAAAATAGAATTGCATACATCAGTAAAAAATTTGAGGAATATTTAGGGCATAAAGAAGATTTAACATTTAGAAAGTTTGAAGAAGTGTTAACTTATAAACACAATCAACATCATAAAATTAGAAAAGTATTAAGTACGGCTACTGGTGAATTGGTAAATAAAGAATTAAGGTTAACCAACCATGCAGGAGATA
The DNA here is from genome assembly GCF_054111205.1 of Wenyingzhuangia sp. IMCC45467. Next base: position 2,288,970 of record NZ_CM134196.1, on the reverse strand, counting down.
TTTTTTGGATTGAAATGTCTATTATTAACATGGATAATCTAAAGAATTCTCAACGTAGATTAATTGTTTGTCACGATATTACCAAGCGTAAGCATGCGGGTATGGAAATGCAACGAGCTAATAGAAATAAGTTTGTAGCAGAGGTGCAATCTCAAAAAGATTTGTCTCAACAAATTATGACAGCTCAAGAAGATGAACGTAAACGTATAGCAAAAGATATTCACGATGGAATTGGACAAATGTTAACTGCTTTGCGTTTTAGTATTGATGGTATTGATTTTTCTAATACGAACAAAGCCGAAGAAAGTTTACACTCTGTAAAAGAAGTTTTTGGTCAATTAATTAAAGATGTAAGAGCTGTAACTTTTAGTTTGGCTCCACCAGAGTTAACAGATCATGGAGTAGCATCTGCCATTCGTAAAATGAGCAACATGGTGGGGAATTTTACTGGTCACAAGGTTTTATATGAAAATATTTCAGAGTTTGATAAACGCTTAGATAATAATGTTGAAGTAAATATTTACAGAGTTGTTCAAGAAGCAGTAAACAATGCTTTAAAATATTCTAAGTCGGAATATATATTAATCACCTTAGATCATACAGATTCTTATTTAAAAATTAAGGTTGAAGATGATGGAATTGGTTTTAATCCTAAGAAAACAGATACTTATAAAGGAACAGGAAATGGTCTTAGGTTTATGAGAGAAAGAGTGAATTATATTGGAGGGGAATTAAGAATTTTATCGGAAGAAAAACAAGGTACTACGGTACATATTGTTGTGCCCACAGAAAAATAATTAATAAATTGGTGCGTTCTTTGTAAAGGAAGTTAAGTATTAACATAAAAAACGAAAATTATGAAATTTAAATTTTTAGTTGTTGCAGCGTTGTTTTCTGTTGTTGCTTTTTCACAAGAAAACAAATCATATTTTGGTATTAAGGCGGGTTATAATCTTTCATCATTAAGAAATGGTGATGTAGACAATAGAAATGGATTCCATATAGGTATCTATGGAGAACATGAAATAAGTGAACACACTTCTTTTCAGCCAGAGGTAATCTATTCTCAGTTAGGGTTTAAAGATGGTGCAAATGAAACTGTAAAAATGGATTACATCCAAATACCTTTAATGTTTAAAGGCTATATTTTTAAACCTTTATATGTGGAATTAGGGCCTCAGTTTGGGGTGAATATTAGTAAAAAAGAAGAAACAAATCTTGTCTTTGGTACTTCAACAAAAACTACCGAACCTAATACTTTTGATTGGGGAATAAACGGAGGTGTTGGTTTTGCCATTAATCCAGGAATTACTTTAGGTGTAAGATACTACCATGGATTAAGTAGTGCTTATAAAGATGCTGATGAATTTAATACTTTATATCAGGTTTTTGTAGGGATTAATTTATAAGATGTCACACACAAAAAATTAAATAAAAAGCTCAAGATTAAATTAATCTTGAGCTTTTTTAATGAAATGAATAGACAGTAAATTTAAAATTTATAACTGTATCCTAATCCTAATACTTGTGTTTCGTAATAATTATCACTAGTGTAGTTAAAATTGCTTCCTGTAATTTTTTGACGGATAACCATGGTGTTTAACAAATCTGTAGCGTTAAAAAACAATTCTCCTTTTCCTTTTTGAATGGTAGTTTTTACTCCAAAGTCTAAAGAAAATCTAGCATCAATAGTTCCTTGTGGAATAATGTCCGGAGCTAAATAAATAGCGGTGATTTGTGCATTGGTGTTTTTTAAGAACTTATAATTTGTATTCCATTTAATGTTTCCAGAATACACATCTTGCTCTTCTGAAGTAAAGGTATGAGGACTTGGGTATAAATTAGAAATAGTAAAAGCATCTATTTTATTATAATAACCGTTTAGGTTTAAATTCATATTTATTTTATTGCTAAACTCTTGGCTAATTACAACTTCAATACCTGTATTGTAGCTTTTTCCTATGTTTTGTGATGTGTTATAAATAAGCGTTCCATTGTTAATAGCAGTGGCTACTCTTGAAATAGTTCCTTCCGAAATTTTATGATAGGTAGCTCCATAAAAATATCCTCTGTTCCAATTGTTTTTATATCCCAATTCAAAACTATTAGTAAACTGTGGATTTAAAGCAGGATTCCCAACTTTGATAATTTCTGCATCATCGTATTTTGGAAAAATTCTAATATCTCCCTCGTCAGGTCTATCAACTCTTCTGTTGTAAAAAGCAGATATTTTACTACGATTGTCCATTTTATATGAAATTCTAGCGTTTGGAAATGGTTGAAAATAATGATATCCGTTGCTTTTATAAGTGTTATGATTTGGGTCTACATCATAGTTTAAATCCATATATTCTACTCTTAATCCAACTTCTGCTTCAAACTTTTTTACCTCATAAAGTAAGTTTCCATAAACTGCTGGAATAATTTCTTTATAAGTGGCTTTTCCATCAGCTCCAGTATCTAATACAGAATTGTTTGCCGATGGGTTGAATTGCATATTGGTAGGGATTTCTCTACGTCTAAATTTAATTCCAGTTTCTAAAAGACCATGCTTTAAAGGTTTTGTATAATCAATATTTACATCTAATACTTTTTGATCAGCAATTAAAAAGAAGGACTCTTTTTCTTGATAACTTCCTGGAACTGTATTGTCAAAAAAGTATTTTTCATCTTCTCTGTCAAACGTATAATTAACCCCAACATTTAATTTGTGACCTGGTTGTTGATATTTATGCTCATAGACAACAGAAGCCATTGCAGCGGTTAATACTTCATCTTCTAAAAATTGCCAAAGTCTTGTGTTTTGATTTGTACTGCCATTAAAAAAAGGTTGATCTCCATAATCTTTAATAGATTCTTGACTATAAAGCCCCGATATGGTTAGCGTATTAAAATCATCCATAAACCAATCTACTCCAAATTTAGAATTTAAGAAATTAGTGTTTCTGTTTCTTTTTGTTTGTTGATTTATAATACTACCATCAGTATAAGTTCTGGTAACAAATTCATTTTTGTTTAGTGTTTCTGTATAAAGGTTGTCTACTTGTAAAAAGAAATTAACTTTTTCTTTTCTGTAGTTTAATAATACCGATGGATTTATTTTAGGTGTTGCTTGGTATTGTGGTCTAATTCCGGGTAAATTTTCTTTACGCACCCATAAAGCTCCCAATCCAGTAGACAAACCAACTTTTCCGTTAAACCCTTTTTTGTCTTCTTTTTTAAGTTTAATGTTAATGATTCCTGCATTTCCATTTGCATCGTATTTTGCTGATGGATTGTTGATGATTTCAATTTTATCAACAGCAGAAGCAGGAATGTTGTCTAATCCATTTTGATTTCCAAAGCCTGTAATAGCTGTTTGTTTTCCATCAATTAACACCATTACTTTTGGGTTACCTCTCAACTGAACTTGACCATCTTGTGTAGTAATTCCAGGTAAATTACTCATAGATTGTAATACGCTTCCTCCGCTTTGACTTACATTGTTGTCTAAAGCATATGTTTTTTTATCCATAGCACTATTAACGGCATTTCGTTTTGCAGTTAACTCAACTTGATTTAATTGCTCTATGTTTTCTTTGATATTGACAACCCCAATATTGATAAACTCAGATTTTGAACCAATAAATAATGGTGATGAATATTTTTGATATCCTACATAACTTACTTCTAAAATATAGTCTCCAGGTTTTATATTTTTAAGAACAAATAAACCATTCTCGTCAGAAATAGTTCCGTCTATAAGTTTCTCTTGCAGAGATGTTTTTAAAGAAACGCTTACAAAAGGGAGTGTTTCTCCTGAAACTTTATTTTTTATAGTTCCAGAGATGTTTACAGATGATTTCTGAGCGATTAAGCTCACAGACAATAGCATTAAACACAACGCTATTATTGATTTTATTTTTTTCATTTGATACTTTTTGGTAAAATTATTTACAAGACAAATGTCTAATTCAAATTAGAAGAAATTTAGAATTTTTTAGAATTGAATATAAAATGTATGGAAACCGTTTTGATAATGATAATTAATGCTCCATTTGTATTTGTTTACAATCTCTTTAATAATAGCAAGCCCTAATCCACTACTTGATTTTTCTTGAGACAAGCTAGAAAAACGCTCAAATAACTGTTCTTTATGTAAAGCAGTTTTTCCTGAGTTGCTAATAAACAGAGTATTGTTTTCTAGTGTTATTTTAATTTCTCCATCAACAAGAGTATACCTAATGGCGTTAGATAATAAGTTGTTGATTAGTGTTTCTAGCAAAAAATAATTTGCCTGTACCTCAATAGTGCTTTTGATATTTTGAGTTACAGTTATGTTTTTGCTATTGATGTAATCACTTAACAATAAAAAAGAGGTATTGATAAAATGGTCAACATGTAAGCTTTCTAATTCATTGTATTGTCGATTTTCTACTTTGGCAAGAATCAATAAATTTTTATTAATTCTAGACAACCTCGATAAAGGAATTTCTATGTTATTGATTATTTCAGCTATTTTAGGAGTAACTTCTTTTTCTTGAATTAGCAAATCTAATTTAGATTTTAACAATGCAATAGGAGTTTGCAGTTCATGTGAGGCATTTTCTATAAATAACTTTTGCTGTTGATAGGCGTTACTATTGTTTTTTACTAATTTTTCTAATGAATAATTTAGTTCTTGAAACTCTTGAATGTCCGTTTTAACCAATTTAATACTGGTGTCTTTAGTAATGTCAAATAGTTTTAAAGATTGTAATGTTTTGTAAAAAGGTTTCCAGCTATTGATGGCGATTTTTCGGTTGAGTAATATAAAACCAATAATTAACAATAAAAAGAAACATAAAGTAACCAATGCTATTGCTATTAGCGTTTGGTCAGCTTCTTCAACATTGGTTTCAATGGTAATTTCATAAGGTTCTCCATTAATGTTTAAGTATGATTTTAATCCTCTAAAGCGATCTTCTCCATCATCTAAATCATAAGAGTTTGGTCTAATTACTTCGTAAACACTGTCTTTAAATTTTTCTTGATCATTACTTTTTAAAATTGAAACACCAGGTTGTAACTCACCCCAAATTTGATTGATTTTTTCAATATCTTCTATAGTAAATGCCTTTGCTTTTAGTCTTTTTTTGGTGTGTTCTAAAGTTAACCAATTGTTTTCATCAAGTTCTTCAACCCAAATACGATCTACTACTAACACATATACTGGAATGCTAATAATTAAGATTATTAATGAATAAATAGTAAAGGCTTTAAGTGGCCTGTTTAGTAATTTTGTCATTGTTCCCATTTATAACCTGTTCCGTAAATTGTTTTAAGATAATCGTTGCAGTTACTTTCTTTTAATTTTCTTTTTAGGTTTTTTACATGAGCATAAACAAAATCGTGATTGTCAAACATATCAGCAAAATCACCAGATAAATGTTCTGCTAATGTGCTTTTTGATAGTACTTTGTTTTTATTTCCGATAAAAAATAACAAAAGGTCAAATTCCTTTTTGGTAAGGTTAACAAGTTGATTGTTTATTGTAACTGTTTTAGAATGAATATCTATAGATAATTCTTTTTGGGTGATGATATTGTTGCTGTCAAATTGCTTTCTTCTAATTAAAGATTCAATTCTTGCTGCCAATTCAGCCTGATGGAAAGGTTTGGCTAAATAATCATCAGCTCCTAATTTTAACCCTTTAATTTTATCTTCTAGTGAGTTTTTTGCCGAGATAATAATTACTCCTTCTTGCTTTCTTTGTTGTTTTAACGTTTCAAGTATAGAGATTCCATTGCCTCCAGGTAACATTAAATCTAACAGAATACAATCATACTCATGAGTAAATATTTTTTCTATGGCATTGTTGTAGTTTGTCACCCACTCACATAGGTACTGTTCGCTAGAAAGATAATTCATAATATCTTTAGCCAGTTCTATTTCGTCTTCTATGATCAGGATTTTCATATTGCAAAATAACACATCAATTTGGAAGAAATTTAGAATTTTATCAAAATCATGTTTATAAAAAAAGGTCGATTTAGATATTTCTAAATCGACCTTTTTAGGTTTATGTAACTAAGTTTATACTTCTTTATTTAACATTTTCCAAAGTTCATCTTTTAACTCTGTAATACCAATGTTTGCTACTGATGAAATAAAAAGTGTTTTAATGCCTTCAGGAAGCTCCTGTTCCATTTCTGCTTTTAATTCCTCATCTAGCATGTCTGACTTAGTTATCGCTAGTAATCGGTCTTTATGAAGCAATTCTGGATTGTGTAGTTCTAATTCGTTTAAAAGAATTTTATAATCCGTTCTAATGTCATCAGAATCTGCAGGAATCATAAATAACAAAGTAGAATTACGTTCAATATGACGTAAAAAATAATGTCCTAAACCTTTTCCTTCGTTAGCACCCTCAATAATTCCAGGAATATCGGCCATTACAAAACTTTGGTAATCTCTATAGCCTACAATACCAACATTGGGTTTTAAGGTAGTAAAAGCATAATCTGCAATTTTTGGTTTGGCGGCAGTTACTACTGAAAGTAACGTTGATTTACCTGCATTAGGGAACCCTACCAAACCAACATCAGCTAATATTTTTAACTCTATTTGAAACCATCCATCAACAATTGGCATACCTGGTTGTGCATATCTTGGCGTTTGGTTGGTAGAACTTTTAAAGTGCCAGTTTCCTAAACCTCCTTTACCTCCTTCGCATAAGATAATTTCTTGTTTGTCTTCGGTAATTTCAAATAAAATATCTTGGGTATCTGCATCACGTACAATGGTTCCTAAAGGTACTTCTAAATATTTGTCTTCACCATCTGCACCAGTACTTCTACTAGCGCTACCAGCACCTCCGTGGCCAGCTCTAGTGTGTTTTAAAAAACGTAAATGATGCAAGGTCCACATTTCCTTGTTTCCACGTAAAATTACGTGACCACCACGTCCACCATCACCACCATCAGGTCCTCCTTTTTCAATATACTTTTCTCTGTGTAAGTGCATAGAACCTTGCCCTCCTTTTCCAGAGGCAGCGTATATTTTAATATAATCTATAAAATTCCCGTCAGTCATTTTTTTGGTGCTTTAGGCTTAAAGCTTTATGCTATAAGCTGTTGTTTAAAACATTTGTTGCAAAAATAATAAAAAGGCTATAAGCAAATATGCTTATAGCCTAGAGCTTATGGCAAATTGCCAATTATAATGAATCTACTACTTTAGAAATTAATTCAGTAATTCCTTCAATAGAACCAACACCGTTAATTCCGTAGTACTTGTTTTGTTTTTCGTAATAACCTTTTACAGGTGCTGTTTCAGCATTGTAGGTATCAATTCTTTTTTGAATCACAACAGGGTCAGCATCATCAGCACGACCACTGGTTTTTGCTCTTTCAGCTAAACGAGTTTTTAATTCGTCTTCGTTTACCTCTAAAGCAATCATTCCATTAATTCCAGCTTCTTTTTTAGCTAAAAATGCATCTAAAGCTGCTGCTTGAGATTCTGTTCTAGGAAACCCATCAAAAATAAATCCGTTAGCTTGTGGATTTTTTTCTACTTCTGCTTCTAACATATTAATGGTTACTTCATCAGGCACTAGTTGTCCTTTTTCAATATAAGACTTTGCTAGTATTCCTAATTCAGTATCGTTTTTCATATTAAAACGGAATACATCTCCTGTAGAAATGTGTACTAAATTGTATTTATCTTTTAAAACTTCTGCTTGAGTTCCTTTTCCTGCTCCCGGAGGGCCAAATAAAACAATGTTTTTCATCTAGATTTGTTTAAATTCCTGTATATCAGAAAATAATAATTTGTTAAAGAAAGCAAATGTACGGATATCTGTTGAATTGTTGAAATAAACTTATCTAGTCTTTTAAAACATATACTTCAGGTAAGTTTCTACCCAAACCATCGTAATCCATTCCGTAACCTAAAATAAATTTATTAGGTATTTCTAAGCCCACATAATTAACTTTAATATTCTTTTTGTATACACTTGGTTTTAAGAAAAGTGTAGCTATTTTAACTTCTTTTGCTGAGGTTTGTTTAAGTAATGCTACAATTTTTTCTAAGGTATTTCCTGTGTCTATAATATCTTCAAGAACTATTACTGTTCTGTTGGTTAGGTCCTCATTGAGTCCAATTAACTCATTTACTTTTCCTGTAGATTGTGTTTGTTGATAAGATGCTAGTTTTATAAAACTAATTTCACAAGTACTATTGTAGGCTTTTAATACATCACTACAGAACATAAAAGAGCCATTGAGAATACCTAAAAATAAAGGCGTTTCGTTTTTATGATCTAAATAAATATCATCAGCTATTTTATTAACAGCACTGCTAATTGCTTTTATAGAAATGTAGGGAACAAAAGTTTTGTCTTGTATTTTGAGCATAATATTTTATTGAATTATTTGTATAAAAAAACCGTTCTATTTAATAGAACGGTTTGTATAATTTAATAACAAGATGTTTATTCTTTTATTTTAGCTGCTTTTTTATTTACAGTATCATACATAATTGGTGATGCAATAAATAGAGAAGAATAAGTACCTACAACAACTCCAATAATTAAAGCAAACATAAATCCTTTAATACTATCACCTCCAAATAAGAAGATAGCAATTAATACCACCAATGTAGTAATAGAAGTGTTAATGGTACGTCCTAAAGTAGAACTTAATCCTTTGTTAACAACATCTGTAAAAGACCATTTAGTATGTGTTTCTGTAAACTCTCTAATTTTATCAAAAATAACCACTGTATCGTTTAATGAGTAACCAACTACTGTTAAGATAGCAGCAATAAATGCTTGGTCAATTTCCATGTCAAATGGCATTAATTTATACGTGATAGAGAATACAGATAATACTACCAATACATCATGGAAAACAGCAACTACTGCTCCTAATGAGTATTCCCACTTTTTAAATCTTAATAAGATGTATAAGAATACTCCTAATAAAGATCCAAAAATAGCCCATCCAGCAGCTTCTTTAATGTCATCTGCAATGGTAGGTTCTACTTTAGCATAAGATAGAATTCCAATAGTTTGACCAGTAAATCCACCTTTAAAATCTTCAAGAGTAGTTCCTTCTGGTAAGTATTGTTTTAATCCATTGAATAAAGCAGTTTCTACTTTTGCATCAGTAGCAGCTCCTTCTTCGTTAATTAAATATTTTGTGGTAATTTTTAATTGATTGTCATTTCCATAAGTTTTTACTTCCGGAGCAGATTCAAATTGCTCTTTTAAAGAAGCAGCAACATCATTAGACTTTACAGTTTCGGCAAAACGAACAGTATAAGTTCTACCTCCAATAAAATCAACTCCGTAGTTTAATCCATTTGTAAATAATGATCCTAAACCAATAATGATGATAATTCCTGAAAGGATATATGCTTTTTTACGTTTTTGTAAAAATTCAATTTCAATTCCTGTAAACCATTTTTTAGTTGTTGCAGTAGTAAAAGCCAAAGTTTTTCCTTTTCCTGTAGCAGCATCTAATAACAATCTTGTAATAAAAATAGCTGTAAATAAAGAGGTTAAAATACCTACAATTAATGTAAATGCAAATCCTTGAATAGGTCCTGTTCCAAATACATATAGAATTCCTCCTGTTAATAAAGTAGTAATGTTAGCATCTATAATGGCAGACAAGGCTCCTTTAATACTAAATCCTCCATCAATAGCAGCAGTAATTCCTTTACCAGCTTGTAGGTTTTCTTTAATACTTTCGAATATAATTACGTTAGCATCTACAGACATACCAATGGTTAAAATAATACCTGCAATACCAGGCAATGTTAACACGGCTCCAAAAGAAGTTAAAATTCCAAAGATGAATAAAATGTTTACCAACAAAGCAACATCAGCAAACCAACCTGCTTTTCCGTAGTATAAAATCATCCAACCTAATACCAATACAATAGCGATGGCAAAAGAGATTAATGATGCGTTAATAGCTTCTTGCCCTAATGATGGACCAACTACTTCAGATTGAATTATATGAGCAGCAGCAGGTAATTTACCAGCTTTTAATACATTAGCTAAATCCGTAGCTTCTTCAACAGTAAAGTTTCCAGAAATAGAAGTTCTTCCTCCTGTAATAGCATCGTTTACTCTTGGAGCAGTATATACATAGTTGTCTAAAACTACGGCTACAAATTTACCTTTATTTTCTGCAGTCATTTTAGCCCATAATTTAGATCCATTTCCATTCATGGTCATGCTAACTTCAGGGTTGGCTCCTAGTTGGTCAAATTGTTGACTTGCATCAGAAATAACATCTCCTTCAATAGGAGCTTTATCGTTTCTGTTAGATTTGATAGCGTATAAAGGTAAAATATCGTTAGTTGCCTTGGCATCCCATAAGAATTTAGCATATTTATAGTCGCCAGTTAACAAAGCTCTAACTTGTTTGTTGTTTAAGTACTCGTTTACTTTAGCAGTATCTTTAACAGCAGCATATCCAATTACAGATGATGCCTGACCAGTTGGTTGTAAAAAGCTAAATAAACTTGTTTTGTTGTTAGCTGCAATAGAGTCGTTTTCTGTTTCAGCATCTCCTAATAGGGCATCAATAGAGTCATCACTATTTGTGTCTTTCTTAGTCTCAACTGTTTTTTCAGCAGGAGTTTCTTCAGCAATAATTTCAGAAACTTTTTGGTTTGCAGCTACTAAGAATTGAACCAATTCTTGTCCTGTGTATACTTCCCAAAATTGTAGTTCAGCTGTAGATTGTAATAATTTTTTAACACGTTCTACATCTTTAGCTCCAGGTAGTTCAATTAAAATTCTTCCAGAAGCACCAATTCTTTGAATGTTTGGTTGAGTTACTCCAAACTTATCTATACGAGAACGTAAAACTTGAAAAGCAGTAGAAATAGAAGCATCAATTTCACTAGCTAAAATGGCTTTTGCTTCTGCATCAGAAGTGTTAAAAGTAATTTTTTCTCTTAAGTTTTTGGTTCCAAAAATTGACGGATCACTTAATTTGGTATCACCAGCAATTTTTTCAAATTCTTGGTAAAACAATTCAAAATAACTATCTGATGAATTTTTTTGAGCAGCAGTAGCAGCATCTAAAGCTTTGTTAAAAACAGGATTTTTAGACTCGTTAGACAACCCAATTAAAATATCTTTAACAGATACTTGTAAAGTAGCATTAATACCACCTTTTAAATCAAGACCTAGGTTAATTTCTTTGTCTTTAATGTCGTTGTAAGTGTAATCACCAAATCCTAATACTCCTGGTATATTGGCAACAGAATCAAGATATTTCTTTTCTAGTTTAGCAATTTCTCTCCCGTCGTTTTCCTGTGCATTTGCTGTTGCGTAAGTAAGAGCCTCTTTTTCTACTTTATTTGCGAAAAAAGTAAAAGATAAAGAGTACAAACTCACTAATCCAAAAAGGATGGCAAATAGTCTGATAAGTCCTTTGTTTTGCATTTTTTATATGTGTTTTCTCTACGTATTTTTTATGTAAGTGTGCAAATATAATATTTCAACTTAATAAAGTCGAATTTTAATATATTAATTCTTAGCATATTCGTAAAACTTAATGATTTATGCATACGATTTTAACTTTTTAAACGTTGGTTTCCGTTTTGGTATAATAATAGTTATAGGTTTTTATGAGTTTTAAGGACTATTACAGAATTGCTAAAAGGAATGTGTATAAGTGTTTTTATTTGAGTGTTTTATGGTTCTTTAAAATTGTTTTTTACTTGCGAATATTTGGTTCAATAATCAACTTTGTGTAATTTCGCTCCGAAATGAAAAAATTATTTGTTAAATATTTATTTTTAAGTATAATTCTCCTGAGTGGTTATGCACACTTAATTGGAGCTAATACTCATGTAGGTAATAATGATAATTTATTTAAAACAGTAAATACAAGCTGTGTTGCTCATGGTAAAAATGATACCTACATAGCAAAATCTACACTTTCTCATTTTGAAAAATTAAATTGTGAAATTGAAATCACAGACAGTGAGGATGATGAAGTTACATCATTAAAAAAGAGCTTTAAAGCAAGTCCTTACTTTGCTAAAAGTACAGCTACTCCTCAAAGTGATTACATTATTGATCACATTCAACAAGCTTCTTTTATTAAGAAGTTTTCTCATTTAATATCTTGTAAAAGATACATCTTACTCCGTGTAATCAGAATTTGATTTCTAAAACTTAATTAAGTGTTGTATTCATATGCAATGCTTAAAATCTTCCGTCTTTATTTGTTGGTAATTGATACTAACGAGTAGAGGTTTTGTGTGTTGTTGTACACACTTATTTCAAATAAAACATCAACAAATTTATTACTCAATTAAAATAATTTAATCATGAAGAGAGTTCTTATGCTCGCTAGTTTGTGTACTCTATTGTCTTATACAAGCTGCAAAAAAGAAAAAGAAAAGAAAGAAGAAGAAACTAAGTTTTTGGTAACAAATCCTATAAAAAAGGATACATCTGTTGTTCAAGATTATGTCTGTCAAATACATTCTATTCAACATATTGAGTTAAGAGCTCAAGAAAGAGGTTACTTAGAGAAAATTTATGTAGATGAAGGAGATTTTGTAAAAAAAGGACAGCCTTTATTTCAAATTATGCCAAAACTATACGAAGCTGAATTAGAAAGTGCAAAAGCAGAAGTAAGTTTTGCTGATATAGAATATCAAAACACAAAACAATTGGCCGATCAAAACGTGGTAGCTCCAAATGAGTTAGCCATGGCAAAAGCAAAATTAGCAAAAGCAAAAGCAGAATTAGCATTGGCTCAAGTGCATTTAGATTTTACCTTAATAAAAGCTCCTTTTGATGGAATTATTGATCGTTTCCATGTAAGGTTAGGGAGTTTGGTAGATGAAGGAGAGTTGCTATCTAGTCTTTCTGACAACAGCAAAATGTGGGTGTATTACAATGTTCCAGAAGCCGAGTATTTAGAAATTAAAACTCAAATAAAAAAAGACAATCCAATTAAGGTAGATCTTTTAATGCCAAATAATAGAGTATTTGGTCATTCAGGAGTTGTAGAAACCATTGAAGCGGAGTTTAATAACGAAACAGGAAATATTTCTTTTAGAGCTACTTTTCCAAATCCAGAAGGATTGTTAAGACATGGTGAAACAGGAAATATTCTATCGACTATTGCTGTAAATAATGCTTTGTTAATTCCACAAAAAGCTACCTATGAAGTGTTAGATAAAAAATATGTGTATGTAGTAGATAAAGACAATGTTATTAAGTCTAGAGAAGTTACTGTAGGTCAAGAAATGCCTCACTTATATGCTATTACCAGTGGTTTGTCTGAAAAAGATAGGGTGCTAATTGAAGGATTAAGATTGGTGAGAGAAAATGACAAAATCGAATCAGAATTTGTAAAACCAGACTATGTTATTTCGCATTTAGATTTATATGCAGAGTAGTTTTAAAATAAAAAAAGATGTTTAATAAATTTATACATAGACCGGTATTTGCTATTGTAATTTCTATAATTATTGTTTTTATAGGATCTTTATCCATTAAGCAGTTACCCATATCGCAATTCCCACAAATTGCTCCCACAACGGTAAATATTTTTATTGCCTATCCAGGAGCAAGTGCGGATGTATTAGTAAAATCAACCCTTGTAACCTTAGAGAATTCAATTAACGGGGTTCAAGGAATGAGGTATTTAGCCACTGATGCTACCAGTGCTGGTGAAGCTACTTTAAGAGTCATTTTTGAGCCAGGGACAGATCCTAATCAAGCTGTAATTAGAGTAAAAACTCGTGTAGATCAGGTTATGCCTCTCTTGCCAGAACTGGTGCAGAGGGAGGGAGTTGTAATTACTCCAATTCAGCCAAGTATGCTTATGTACGTAAACCTTTATGCCAAAGATAAAAACATGGATGAAAAGTTTTTGTACAACTATGCCAATGTAAAAATGATTCCTGAAATCAATAGGGTAAAAGGTGTTGCTAGGTCTCAAATTTTAGGAAGTAGAAGGTATGCTATGCGTATTTGGTTAAAGCCAGATAGAATGAGAGCGTATAATATTTCTATTGATGAAGTAATGGATGCATTAAAAGAGCAGAGTATTGTTGGTCGTCCAGGTAGAATTGGTAGGAGCTCTGGTATTGAGGCACAATCTTTAGAATATGTATTAACATATAAAGGTAGGTTTAATGAACCTGAACAATATGGGAATGTAATTATTCGTGCCAATGCAGAAGGAGAAAGTATTCATTTAAAAGATGTGGCCAATGTAGAATTAGGAAGTGAGTTTTTTGATATTTATTCAAATTTAGATGGGCATCCATCTGCTTCAATTGTGTTAAAGCAAAATTATGGAAGTAATGCAAGTGATGTTATTGAAGCTGTAAAAGAAAAGTTAGAGGAAATGAGAGAAACTTTTCCTCCTGGAATGGATTATAAAATTAGTTATGATGTTTCTAAATTCTTAGATGCTTCTATAGAGCAAGTGATAGATACTTTAAGAGATGCCTTTATATTGGTTGCTTTGGTAGTATTTGTGTTTTTAGGAGATTGGCGTTCTACCTTAATTCCAATTTTAGCTGTTCCGGTATCTTTGGTTGGAGCTTTCTTTATTATTAGTGCCTTTGGAATGTCTATTAACTTGGTAACTTTATTTGCATTGGTGTTAGCTATTGGTATTGTGGTAGACGATGCCATTGTGGTGGTAGAAGCTGTACATGCTAAGTTTGAAGAAGACCCACACATTACACCATACAAAGCAGTTAAAAAAGTATTAGGAGAAATTAGCGGGGCTATTATTGCAATTACGGCGGTAATGGTATCTGTGTTTTTACCAATTTCTTTTATGTCTGGTCCAGTGGGTACTTTTTACAGACAGTTTTCTATTACCATGGCAAGTTCAATTGTAATTTCTGCTTTAATCGCTTTAACATTAACACCTGTTTTGTGTGCTATGTTGTTAAAAAATAACCATGGAAAAGATGTCAAATCAAATGCATTTACTAGAGCTTTTGATAAATTCAATGAATTGTTTGATAGGTTAACAGGTAGGTATGTTGCTGTGTTAAAAAGAATAGTAAGTAGAAGATGGTTAACATTCGGAATTTTAATAGCCTTCTGTGCCGGAATTTATTTTGAAAGTCAGATTTTACCATCAGGATTTATTCCTAGTGAAGATCAAGGAACTATTTATGCCATTGTACAAACACCTCCAGGAGCAACCTTAGAAAGAACAAATGAAGTATCACATAAACTACAAAAAATTTGTGAAGAAATAGAAGGAGTAGAGTCTGTATCGTCCTTAGCAGGATATGAAATTATGACAGAAGGAAGAGGTTCTAATGCAGGTACTTGTTTAATTAATTTAAAAGCATGGTCTGAGCGCGAACATTCTGTTACAGAGATTATGGAAGAGTTAGAAGAAAAATCTAAAGGATTGGGTGCGGTAATCGAATTTTTTGAACCGCCAGCAATTCCAGGATTTGGATCTTCTGGAGGTTTTTCTATGCGTTTGTTAGATAAAACAACCACTACAGATTATCAAGAATTTGATAAGATTAACAAGCAATTTATGGATGATTTAAGCAAACGTAAAGAATTAACAGGTTTGTTTACCTTCTTTGCAGCAAATTACCCTCAATACGAGTTAGAGTTTAACAACGATTTGGCTATGCAAAAAGGGGTGTCCATAGGTAAAGCTATGGAAAATCTTAATATTTTAATTGGTAGTACTTATGAACAAGGATTTGTAAAGTTTGGTCGTTTCTTTAAAGTTTATGTACAGTCCGATCCAAAATATAGAAGGTTGCCGTCAGATGTGTTAAATCTATATGTTAAAAACGATCACGGAGAAATGGTGCCATATTCAGCATTTATGAAGTTAAAGAAAACTCAAGGGCCCAATGAGGTAACACGTTTTAATATGTATAATTCTGCAGCTATACGTGGACTACCTGCAAAAGGATATACTACTGCAGATGCCATTCAAGCCATTAGAGAAGTTGCAGAGGTAAGTTTACCAAAAGATTATGACATTGCTTGGGAAGGTCTTTCTTATGATGAATCTAATAGAGGAAACGAATCGCTTTATATTTTCTTAATTGTGTTGGTGTTTGTCTACTTTGTGTTGGCTGCACAATACGAAAGTTTTATCATTCCATTATCCGTTATTTTTTCTTTACCAGTTGGGGTGTTTGGATCTTTCTTGCTTCTGAAGTTAATGGGGTTACAGAATGATATTTATGCGCAAATTGGACTGATTATGTTGGTTGGTTTATTGGGTAAAAATGCGGTGCTAATTGTGGAATTTGCGGTGTTAAAACGTCATGAAGGAGCAACTATTTTAGAGGCTGCCATAGAAGGAGCAAAAGTACGTTTTAGACCCATTTTAATGACATCATTTGCATTTATTGCAGGGTTAATTCCATTGTTGTTGGCATCTGGAGCAGGAGCTATAGGGAATCATACTATTGGAGCTTCTGCTCTTGGAGGAATGTTGTTTGGAACTATTTTCGGTGTGATTATCGTTCCGGGATTGTATTATATTTTTGGAAGTTTGGCCGATGGTAGAAAATTAATTAAAGATGAAGAAGATACTTCTTTGTCTGATGATTTTGTACATCAATTAGATGATTTTAAAGAAACGAAAGAAAATGAATAACGTTAAAAAATATAAATATGCAGGAATAGTTTTAGTACTATTAAGTTTTACGGCATGTAAAACTCCTGCTTTGGTTCAGAAGACTGAAAACACAACACTACCAGAAGCTTATAATGGAGTTAAGGACACTGTAAATGTGGTGAAAGTTCAGTGGCAAGAATATTTTAAGGATCCTTATTTGGTAAAGTTGATTGATACGGCTTTAGTAAATAATCAGGAATTAAATATTACGCTTCAAGAAATAGAAATTGCAAGAAATGAAATTCAGGCAAAAAAAGGGGAGTACCTGCCTTTTGTAGGTTTGCAAGCAGGGGCTGGAGCCGAAAAAGTAGGTAGGTATACCAGTCAAGGAGCAAATGATGCTACAACACCATTTAAAGGAAATAAAGAAAATCCTGAATTTTTGCCAGATTTTATGGTTGGAGCTTATGCTACATGGGAAATTGATATTTGGAATAAATTGCATAATGCTAAAAAAGCAGCGGTAAGCAGGTATTTGGCAACCGTAGAGGGTAAAAACTTTATGGTGACCAATTTAATAGCTGAGATTGCAAATTCTTATTATGAATTGTTGGCTTTAGATAATCAATTAGAAATTTTAAAAAGAAATATTAAACTACAAAGCAATGCGCTTGAAATTGTAAAACTGCAAAAACAATCTGCTCGTGTAACCGAATTAGCAGTCAAGCGTTTTGAGGCTCAGGTGTATAGTACCAAAAGTATTCAGTTTGATATTCAGCAAAAAGTATTAGAAACAGAAAATAAAATCCGATTTTTAGTAGGAGGCTATGCTGGAGCTATTAAAAGAGATGGTCAAAATTTTGTTGATTTAACGCCTGATGTTGTTCACTCAGGAATTCCATCAGAATTATTAGCAAATAGACCAGATATTAAGCAGGCTGAGTTAGAATTGGCGGCAGCTAAATTAGATGTTAAGGTTGCAAAAGCTAGGTTTTATCCTTCTTTAGGGATTTCTGCAGGAATAGGATACCAAGCTTTTAATGCAAAGTATTTACTGAGTACTCCAGAGTCTTTATTGTATTCTATAGGGGGAGATTTAACAGCACCATTAATTAATAGAAGAGCTATTAAAGCTACTTATTACAGTGCCAATGCAAAGCAAATTCAGGCTATTTATAATTATGAGCAAACTATTTTAAATGCTTATGTAGAAGTGGTGAATAAGCTTTCTAAAATTTCTAATCTAGAAAACAGTTTTGATTTAAAACAAAAAGAAGTTGAGGCATTAACGGAGTCAATTAATATTTCAAACAATTTGTTTAGGTCAGCAAGAGCAGATTATATGGAAGTGTTGTTAACGCAGCGTGATGCTTTAGAATCTAAGTTTGAGTTGATTGAAACCAAAAAGAACCAAATGAATGCTTTTGTAAATATTTATAAAGCTTTAGGAGGTGGATGGAAATAGAAAATTGAGTAGTAGTTTTATTTGTTTTTAAGTGAAAATGCCGTATTGCAATTTTGTAATACGGCATTTTTTATTTTAATGTTTTTACTTAAGAAAGTAAGTTTTTTACTTCTTCAAAGTCTAAACCTCCATAATTTCCAGAGCTCATTAATAAGGTGGC
The DNA here is from genome assembly GCF_054111205.1 of Wenyingzhuangia sp. IMCC45467. The sequence continues at coordinate 2,270,768 of NZ_CM134196.1, read as the reverse complement.
AGAATTGTTAAAATCTTGTTCAAATAAAAAGTTTTTAAAATCGTTAGGGTTTGTATAAATAATGATGTCCTCTCTATCAAAAGCATTTTTAATTTGTTGTTCAGAAACTTCATTTAATTGTTTAATAGCTACAGCATCAGGAGAATAAAAAACAACTGCTTTGTCAGCTCCATTTAAAGCTCCTTTATATTCTTTTAAAAAATCAGCATTTAAGCTACTGTAGGTATGTAGCTCTAAACAAGCCAAAACAGTTCGATTCTTATATTGGTTTTTAACAGCAGTAGTGGTTGCCTGTACTTTACTTGGAGAGTGCGCAAAATCTTTAAAAATAACAGAAGATTTGTTTTCTGCTATTTTTTCTAAACGTTTGCTCGCTCCTTTAAAACTTTCAATAGCTTCATAGAATTCTTCTTCACCTACACCCATATGTTGGCAAATCCATTTTGCTCCAGCCAAATTTTGTAGGTTGTGTTTTCCAAAAATTTCCAAAGGCAAATCTCCTTCAGGGGTGTCTAAAAGAGTTGTCCCGTCTTCTATATTGTATTTTGGAGTGAAATATGGGTATTTCTTAATTTGGTTTTCAGAATTTTCAACTACATTTTTTACATGTATGTCTTCTTCATTATAAACCATAATTCCTCCTGGAGTAAGAGAGTTTGTAAATATTGAAAATTGCTCAACATAATTTTCAAATGTTGGAAATACGTTGATGTGGTCCCAAGCAATTCCGCTTAATAAAGCAATATTGGGTTTGTATAAATGGAATTTAGGTCGTCTATCAATAGGGCTAGATAAATATTCATCTCCTTCTAAAACCATAAACTCGTTTTCTTCAGTCAAATGTACCATGGTGTCAAAGCCTTCTAATTGTGCTCCTACCATGTAATCAACGTTGATATTGTGATAGTTTAATACATGTAGAATCATAGAGGTGATGGTTGTTTTTCCATGAGAACCTCCAATTACGACTCTGGTTTTTTGTTTGGATTGTTCGTATAAGAATTCAGGATAAGAATATATTTTTAAATCTAACTCTTGCGCTTTCAATAGTTCTGTGTTGTCAGGTTTTGCATGCATTCCTAAAATAACGGCATCTAAATTGTTGCTTATTTTTTCAGGATACCAACCAAAAGTAAGGGGTAATAAACCTTTATTTGCAAGTCTAGATTTTGATGGTTCAAAAATAGTATCATCACTTCCTGTTACGTTGTATCCTTTATTGTGTAATGCAATAGCTAAGTTGTGCATAGCACTTCCTCCAATGGCAATAAAATGTATATTCATGTATCTTGTTGTTTCTAAATCACTTACTGTTTCGTATGGTAAAATTAGTAAAACCATATAATTAGTGGCCTTGTTTTTGTATATTTAATAGTATTAATGAATAATTACAAATAAGGAAAAATTATGAAAAAATTAATGTTCACATTAGGGTTGTTGTTGGTCGGTGTAGCATCTCAGGCTCAAGATTTATCCAAACATGCTATTGGTTTACGTTTGGGAGATAATGATGGTTTGGGGTATGAAATTTCTTACCAACATGCTTTGTCTGATGCTAATAGGCTTCAGTTTGATTTAGGTTTAAGAAGCAAGAACGATGTTGATGCTTATAAGCTTACAGGTATTTATCAGTGGGTTTGGGACTTAAGTGCGTTGGCTCCTGGTTTTAATTGGTTTGCGGGTGCAGGTGCTGGAGTAGGGTCTTTTGATTACCCTGGCGGAAGTGAAACTTTTGTAAATGCTGACGGTAATGTTGGTATTGAGTACAATTTTGATTTTCCATTACAATTGTCATTAGACACAAGACCAGAAATTGGAATTATTAATGGTGATAGTGATTTAGGTTTAGAAATAGCATTAGGAGTACGTTATAAATTCTAATGTTTATTTATTATTCTTAAAATAAACAAAGCCTCTGTTTTTACAGAGGTTTTTTTGTTCACAATATCTGAATAAAATAATTGTGATGAACTTTATAAGAATGGCTATCTTTGAATTATAGAAATACATAAATAATGAACTTAAACGTAATCCCAAAAATTAAACATACAACTAGTGACAATTTCTTTTTATTAGCAGGGCCTTGTGCTATAGAAGGCGAAGAAATGGCACTTAGAATTGCAGAAAAAGTAGTTGAAATTACAGATAAATTAAATATTCCTTATGTTTTTAAAGGGAGTTTTAAAAAAGCAAATAGATCTAGAATTGATAGTTTTACGGGGATAGGTGATGAAAAAGCTTTAAAAATATTACGTAAAGTTTCAGAAACTTTTGATGTACCAACTGTAACAGATATTCATGAAATTTCTGATGCAGAGATGGCAGCAGAATATGTTGATGTGTTGCAGATTCCTGCTTTTTTGGTTCGTCAAACAGATTTAGTGGTAGCTGCTGCTAAAACAGGAAAAGTAGTAAATTTAAAGAAAGGACAATTTATGAGTCCTGGTGCTATGCAACATGCAGTGCAGAAAGTAAAAGATGCTGGTTCTGAGAAAGCTTGGATTACAGATAGAGGAACCATGTTTGGATACCAAGATATGATTGTAGATTTTAGAGGAATTCCAGAAATGAAAGCCTTTGCACCAACTGTTTTAGATGTAACTCACTCGTTACAACAACCAAATCAAACTAGTGGTGTAACAGGAGGTAGGCCTGATATGATTGGAACTATTGCTAGAGCAGGAATTGCTGCAGGAGTAGATGGTTTGTTTATAGAAACTCATTTTGATCCTGCAAATGCAAAATCTGACGGAGCAAATATGTTGAGTATTGCTTACCTAGAAAAGCTATTGACAGATTTAACAGCCATTAGAAAAGTTATTAATACGTTGTAAATAGAATATAGAATAATTCATCTCGACTCCGCTCGATGACCTTATGTTATTGGTGTTCGAGCGCAGTCGAGAACTATAATGTGTCAGTTTCGTTCGTTAACTCAAAGTTATTGTTTCAATTTTTGAATTATATCTTCCAAACCATTTAGCTTTAGTTCGTATACTTCTGCCATCATTTTACCTAATGTACCAGTAGGAAACCCTTTTTGTTTGTACCAAACAATATAATGTTCGGGAAGATTTATTAAATCATAACCCTTATACTTCCCAAAAGGCATTTTGGTGTTGGCTAACTTGATTAAGTATTCTTTGTTTAACAAATTATTCATTATTTGTATATTGGTATATGTTTTGAGCGTATAAATATATACATTTGCAAACTTCTTTGACAATATGGGGACGACTGGTTTTGACAGCGAGGTCAATTAACTAGTAAGCATGCCGAGAGATGGAACTCATTCTCGTAAATCGAGGTTCCAAAACAATAAACGGTGAAGAATCTTTCGCCATGGCTGCCTAATTATCCGAATTAATAGTACGATAAGGCCTAGGCTCACAAGGTGAGCAAGCTATGCATCTCATGCCAGCGCTGATAGACCGCGTGCAATTTAGAGATGTCGTAAAAGTCTAGATAGGAAAAGTATTACTTAGCTGCTTTTCCGAAACTCAATAAGTTAAGCTTAGAGTAAGTTGTTTTTGACTAGCTTTTTGCCGACAATTTGATAAAAACTAAGCATGTAGAAAGCTACGCGATTGCTCGTTTGGACCCGAGTTCGATTCTCGGCGTCTCCACAAAAAAAGCCCATGCTAAAAATAGTATGGGCTTTTTTTTCAAGAGGTTTTAGTTAAGCTACAAATAACTTAACCTTTACAGCTACCAAACCTTTCGGTCCTTTTTCTGTTTCAAAAGAGACTTTATTTCCCTCTTTAATAACACCTTCAATATTATTTACGTGTACAAAAAAACTTTCTCCAGTTTCCTTTTGATCAATAAATCCGTATCCTTTATCGTTGTTAAAGTGATTTACAATTCCTATTTTAACAGGGTCTTCTTGTACTAAATCTTCTTTTTTAGGAGTGCTTATGTGGATGTCGCTTAAAGATATTTCTTCTTTAACATGTGTAGGGTCTGGTTTTTCTGTAGTTAATTGTCCGTCAGCTCCCATGTACATGAATTCTGCAGTTTTTTCTCCAGATTCCTTTAACTGCTCTTTACGAAGCGCTTTTTCTTTACGTTTTTTTGCTTTTTTCTTTTCTCTTTCTTTTTTTTCAAAGCTATCCGCCATAAGTTGTATTTAATGTTGTCTATTGATTATTCAATAGAAGGCAAAGATATTAAATAGTGAACGAAAGAAAGGTTAAATCTAGTTTTATTAGTTAAAAATGACTGCTTTATAAATTATATTTGAGACTTAACACTATATATTTGGGCTGAATAAAGCATTTGATAGTATTAGTATATAAGATGTTAATATTGTTTCAGTTTAAAGATTTAGTGATTAATAAGTTAGTTGTTTTAACTCATTAACCACTTGGTGTTTTCTTTTATATAGCGTTTAAGATTTCCATTCTTTTGGAATATCACAAACAGGAATTGGTTGCATTTTATGTTGATTGGCAGTGTTTAACTGGTTGTAAATGTTAAAAACTTCTTTTTCTCTATCTACAAAATTATAGGCTGTTTTACCTGCATCTTGTTGTTTCATAGCCCATTCAAGTTCATCATAACTAGCACCTAATTGATCTTCATCAGTACGGCTATCTCCAAACAATCCATCGGTTGGAGCGGCAGTTTGTATGGCTGTTGGAACTTTTAAGTATTTACCCAAAGTAAAAACCTCACTTTTAACCAAATCCGCAATAGGGCTTACATCAACACCACCATCTCCGTATTTTGTATAGAAACCAACACCAAAATCTTCTACTTTGTTTCCAGTACCTGCAACTAAACTACTGTGTAGTCCTGCAATGTAGTATAAAGTTGTCATTCTAAGTCTAGCTCTAGTATTGGCTAAGGTTAAATTAAGAATAGCTTCGTTATCTGTAGTAGGAACGGATTTTTTAAAAGTTTCAAAACTTTCGGTTAAATCTACTCGTTGACTAGAAACATTGCCAAAACGTTTTGATAATTGTGTAATATGTTCTTGAGCTCTGTTGACTTGGTCTGGATGTTGATGAATTGGCATTTCTACACAAACAGTTGGTAGTCCTGTGTTAGCACATAAAGTAGAGGTTACGGCTGAGTCAATTCCCCCAGAAACACCTACTACAAATCCTTTTACTCCTGCTTTGGTAGCATAATCTTTTAGCCAACCAATAATATGTTCTGCGATCTTTTGAGTTTCCATGTTGCTTATTTCTTATTTTTGTTGAGGTTACTACAAACTTAATCAAAATATACCATAGCATGAAAAAGTGGCTTTGCTTATCTTTAATATTCTTTACTTTAGTTGCTTGTACATCAACTAATGAAACAGAACAAGAAATTGCAAAGGTTAAAATAGATACTCAGTTTGCATTGTTTCACGAAGCTCTGTTTACTGCAGATTCAAATGACTTACCTAAGTTAAAATCTGAATTTCCTTATATGTTTCCAAATCAAATGCCTGATGAGCTGGTGGTGGAAAGAATGAAAGATACAAATCAGCAATTTTTATACAAAGAGGTAAAAAAAGTTTATGGAGATTTTAAGCCTCAGAAAAAGAAGATTGATGAATTGTTTAAACATATCAAGTATTATTTTAATGATTTTAAAGTTCCTACAGTAGTAACAGATATTACAGGAGTTTCTTATCAAGATAGGGTTTTGTATGCCGATACATTATTGTTGGTGTCTTTAGATATGTTTTTAGGTAAAGACAACAAAGTTTATGGAGGGTATGCTAAATACTTATCAGAAACATTTACATCAAAACATATGACCTCTGTTATTGCTCAAAAAATTATTGAAACAAAATATCCTGTGGAGAGAGATCGTACTTTTTTAGGACAAATGATTTTTGAGGGTAAAAAAGCTTATTTGTTAGATTTGTTTTTGCCTAAAGTAAACGATGAAATAAAGCTAGGATATACACCAAAAAAACTTGCTTGGGCAGAATTAAATGAGGCAATGGTTTGGGCTTTTTTTATTAAAAACGAAATGCTGTATAGTAACGATGTAAAGCTAAAACAACGTTTTTTAGAAGTTGCTCCTTTTTCAAAATTTTACACCTCCATTGATAGAGATTCTCCGGGAGCTATTGGTAAATATCTGGGGTTGCAAATAGTAAAATCATATATGGATAAATATCAAATTTCTCCACAGGAGTTAATTGATTTAGATGCGCAAACTATTTTAAATCAATCAGGGTATAAGCCTAAGAAATAATGGAAGAGATATTAAAAGAAGTAAAATCAAAAGTTTTTAATGGTGTTGATGTAAAAGTTACTGATGTTGTTCTAGAAACTGAAAGCAAAGATTATAATGCCTGTCGGTTTTCGTTAAAAGGAAAGCGAATCATTAGTAGAACTTCTAAAATAACGCCAAAGAAAAAAGGTCAGTTTGTAACGTTTTATCAAAGAAATAAAAATGGTGTTATTGAACCATTACATGAGCAGGATCATCTTGATTACTTTTTAGTAACAATTCAGAATAACAAAGGATTCTTTCTTTTTCCTAAACAAGTATTAATAGAAAAAGGAATACTTTCTACGCTTGAAAAAGAAGGAAAAAGAGCTTTTAGAGTGTATGTGCCTAGTGATGAACTTACAAGCAAACAAGCATTGTTTACACAGAAATGGCAATCTGATTATTTTTTCGAAATCTAGAATAAGATTTTGAAAAATGGATATTATAAAAAAAGGAGGTGTTTTTAAAACACCTCCTTTTAAATCTATTAATAAATTCCTGTTATTATTTTACTATGAACTTAACAGTTTTTTTAGCACCTGTTTTTTCAGATTCTATTTTAGCTATATAAATTCCCGAGTTAAGTGTAAAGTTTGTGTTTGTTGATGTTGTAACAGATTTTACAAGAGCTCCCGTTAAACTATAAACAGAGACTTTTGTTACTTCATTTACATTTGTAACATAAACATGGCTATTGGTAGTAGTTAAATTTGTTTGGCTAATTTGATTATCCTCAACACTTAATTGCCCTTCTTGAGCTACGTCAATTGCTTTTGTAACAGTGTTGTTAAAGTAATCTGTAGCAGTAACATTTACAACAATTTGTGTGGTTAATTCAGTTCCAGCAGCTACATCTTGTGTAACGGTAATTGTTGCGTTAGCGTAAGTATCTCCAGTTGAATAATTTGCAAACATGCTAGAGAAGTCAGGAACGGTGTATGTTGTAGTTTCAGAAGTAACTTCATATGAAGAAGGTAGTGTTACGTCTACAGAACCTATTTTTAAAGAATCTTTTTTGTGAGTTAATAAAGAACCTTCTGCTGGGTAAATACCTTTGTCGTTAGCCCAGCCTTCTAATGTGGCAGCAGTAGGGTGCTCTATTACTCCATTGTTACTTACAATAATACGTGCAGTATTACTACTTACACCAAGTCGCCAAGGTATAATACCAGCTAGTTTTACGGTTCCTCCTTTAACATACATTTTAGCTTCAGACACAGGTTCACGACCCCATCTCCAATTTGATTTAGCTTGAAGTGTTCCTCCTGTTAGAACGTGAATATTACCACCATTATATTGATTGTCTTCACTTCCATTTCTTACGTCAATGGTACCTCCATCGTTAATGTATACGTCAGAACTTTCACCAGCGGTACTTTTAAAACGATCTGCATTAACAAAACCATTTACGTTTAAAACACCTCCTTCTGTTATGTAATATAGATAGATTCTACTAGCATTTCCTATTGTACATTCATTAGCTCCAGAACCTATGTAGTAGTCACCATTATAATGTGTTCCAAAATCTGGTGTTTTACCTGCCCAGTTTGTAGCGTCTGTAAAATTAGAAGAGGTTGTACCTGTCCAGTAAATTTCTGTGTCTTCGGAATCAGGAGTTCCGTCATTATCATAATCTTGAGCTTTTGCATTGTAGCTGCTTAATAAAAGTGTTGCAGCTGTAAATAAAATAGTAGTTTTTTTCATAAAATGTGTAGTTTGTTTATTAATGATTTAAAGATATTTAATGTAATGAGCAAATATCATCCTGTACTATCCTGTTGTTTTTAAATTTTATTTAATTTTTTAAGTTTTTGTTGGTTATATTACATTTTTATAATCTTTAAAAATGTAATTATTCATTTTTTCATATGTTTTGATGGTGATTTGTTATTGTTTATAAGAGGGGTTTTTAGAGTCTGTTGTGTTTTCTTTGAGGTGTTGTGAATAGAGGTTATAAAGAATTATGATATTGTTTTAAGAATGATTTTCATCATCATGCTATCGAAAACAAATTCTATATCTTTGCAATCTAAAATTTTAAGAAGATGGCAGTAGCACATAAATCAAAAATAGAGTTTGAAATAGGGCTTGATGAAAATAAAATTCCAGAAACTATTCACTGGTCTGCAACAGATGGTGGTGTTACCAAAGATGCATCAAAAGCAACTTTAATTTCTGTTTGGGATAGCAAAGAAAAAGAAACATTGTATTTGCCTTTGTGGACAAAGAAGATGCCTGTTGATGAAATGAAGGTGTTTTTTCATCAGACATTAGTGCAAATGGCAGATACTTTTGAAAGAGCTACCAATGATGAAAAAATGTCTGCAACCATGAGAGATTTTTGTGAATATTTTGCAGAAAAATTAGAGTTGGAAGACAAGAGTAAAAAGAACTAGTTTTATTTAACTTGAGTTAGATTTAAATCAGCTTAAATGAATATCATAAAAAAACCGATAGCAATTACTATCGGTTTTTTTATGATATAAAATAAAGATCTTTATTCTTCTCCTTCTGGATTTTTAATAGCATCAATAATTTTAGCTTCTAATTCTTCGGCCAATTCAGGATTATCTTTAATCAATCCTTTTACAGCATCTCTTCCTTGTCCTAACTTGGTTTCACCATAGCTAAACCAAGAACCACTCTTTTTAATAATTCCGTAGTTTACCCCAATATCTAAAATTTCTCCAACTTTAGATATTCCTTCACCGTACATAATGTCGAATTCTGCTTGTTGAAATGGTGGTGCTACTTTGTTTTTTACAATTTTAACTTTGGTAGAGTTTCCTATTACAGTATCTCCGTCTTTTAATTGCGTTCTTCTTCTAATATCTACACGAATAGAAGAGTAGAATTTTAAAGCATTACCTCCTGTAGTTGTTTCAGGGTTTCCAAACATTACTCCAATTTTATCACGTAATTGGTTGATGAATATTACCGTACACTTGGTTTTGCTAATGGTTCCTGTTAGCTTTCTTAATGCTTGAGACATTAAGCGGGCATGTAATCCCATTTTAGAATCCCCCATTTCTCCTTCAATCTCACTTTTTGGAGTTAAGGCAGCAACAGAGTCAATTACAATAATATCAATAGCACCAGAACGGATTAAGTTTTCGGCAATTTCTAAAGCTTGCTCTCCGTGGTCTGGTTGAGAAATAATTAAGTTATCTACATCAACCCCTAAGTTTTCAGCATAAAAACGGTCAAAGGCATGTTCAGCATCAATAAAAGCAGCAATTCCACCGGCTTTTTGAGCCTCTGCAATAGCGTGAATAGTTAAAGTAGTTTTACCCGAAGATTCAGGTCCGTAAATTTCAATAATACGTCCTCTAGGATAACCTCCTACACCTAAAGCCAAATCTAAACCTAAAGATCCAGAAGAAATAACTTCTACATCTTGTACAGCCATATCTCCCATTTTCATTACGGCACCTTTACCATAAGTTTTGTCTAATTTATCTAAGGTAAGCTGTAATGCTTTTAGTTTTGCATCTTTTTCGTTCGTCTCTTTTGCCATTTTGACTCTCTGTTTTGTTATTTTGATTGATGCTAAAATACGAATTTATCAACGTAAAAAAACGAATCATAACTTTTTTAGTGCACTAGTTTATGATTTAAAATATGAGGATATTATAAATGAAATATCCTCGTGTAATTACTTGTTTTATTGGGGTTCATAACTTTTTTTAAATTTGATAAGTATAAAGTTTTTTGTCAATTATCTATTTATCAAATAAAGTGTGCAAGTATATAGCACATATTTAAGACTTTTGAAAGCAGATTTTAATTTTTAGATGGATGATTTGTGTTTGATTAGGTGTTTAAATCCCAAATTTTAACCCTATAAAAAATGTTCTTGGTCTTTGAGGTCCATAAATATAAGTTACATCTCTATCTACTCCTTGGTCAAAATCTTTTTGATAAGCATTAAACATATTTTGAATTCCTCCAGATATTTCAAAGTAAGTGTGTTTATGGTCATCAATAAAAAATCGATAGGAAGATTTCCAGTTTAATTCAAAAAAAGAAGGAGAATTTTCTAATTTATCTGTTGGAATAAATCCTGCTAAATGTTGCACATACATTGGACCCGTAAATACTCCAGATAAGTTGTTCTGAAAAGTTTTGGTAGGAGCAAAAGTGGCTACAAAATTTGCATATACATTTGGTGTTTTGTTAAACTCTTTGGTGGCTTGGTCTAATTCATCTTCAGACCATGCAACTTTTTCATTGTATAAAGAGCGCTGAATGGTTCCTCCTGCTTGGAACAACCATTTTATGTTTGGAGCATATTTGGCTTCTATATTAGCACCATAAACTTTAGCACCAGAAGAGTTAGACCTAACCCATTCAAAAATTTCAGAATCAGGAGCAGTTTCTGTTCCTTGTTCCAGAGCAAAAGCACTGTTTAGTTTGGTGTAAAACAATTCTGTAACCAAAGAAAAATCACCATTTGTTAATTCTTTTGTCCAGTCTAAAGAAGTTAAAAAGCTATGAGAAGTTTCTGATTTTAATCCATCGGAATTTCTAATTCTACTAATTTCTCCAGCAGCCAAACCAGCATGTACATCTTCTCCATAAATTTGTGGAGCTCTAAAACCTTTGGCATAACTAGTTCTCCATCTTAAATTTTTGTTAATGCTGTATAAAATATTAGCTCTTGGGTTAAATACTACAAACTCTTCTGCTAAATTATGTATATCACCTCTAAGTCCCCCCAAAAGTCTAAGTTTGTCATTTACCACCCATTCCTGTTGTGCATAAACCCCTAAAATATGAGTCGTTTGTAAAATAGGTTCAAAATCTGGATTTTCTTTTCGGTCATCAATGTCATTGTATTTGTATTCTATTCCTCCTGTAAAAGTTCCTGTGTTGTTTAAAAATTTGTCGAATTTATGAGCGTATTGAGTTCCTGTAACAAAAGTGATGTCTTTTGATTTTCCAAAACCTTCTATACTCTCTTTAATATTTTCTTCAGTTGGAGTATTACCTGCCAATCCTCCGTAAAAGTTTTTGTTTTTAGATATAGAAGTAGAAGCGTAAACAGAGTAGTTGTCTTTTAAGTTTGGATTTAAATATTCGTAAGTCAATCCTCCTGACACAACAGTAGATTCTATTTGTTCTGTAACATCGGCTAAAAAAGGAAGTAAATATAAGTTGTTTCCACCTCGTCTAAATTCGTTATTGGCATTAAATTCAATGGTTATTTTTTTTCTATGGTTAGGTCTAGTAAAGGCTTTTAAACCAAACGAAGTGTTTTCCATTTCGGTGATTTCTGTAAAACCATCGTTGTCTGCATCATAAGCATTTCTGTTACGTTTCATACCAAAAAGGGCAATTCCAGTATCAAAATCTTCATTAATTACAGTACCGTTAAACATTAAAGTTTTGTCTTGAGATTTACCATCTATTAAGGCTATGTTACTTCCAATGTTAAAACTGTTTTCTGATGGATCTTTGGTAATGATATTAATAGTTCCAGCAATGGCATTAGATCCATACAAAGCAGAACCACCACCACGAACTACTTCTATTTGTTTGATGATGTTAGCGGGAATTTGATCTAATCCATAAACACTATTTAATGCACTAAAAATAGGGCGACTGTCAATTAAAATTTGTGAGTAAGAACCTCCAAGTCCATTCATTTTTACTTCGGATGTTCCACAGTTTTGGCAATTGGTTTCCATTCTTAAACCAGGTTGAAAGTTTAATCCTTCTGATAAACTCACGGCTTGGGTGGCTTCTAATACCTTTGCATCGGTAACGGTAACAATTACAGGAGCTTTTTTTCGGTTTAAATATCCTCTTGTAGCAGTGACTACCACTTTGTCTAATCCCAGTACATCTTCTTTTAATTCAAAGTTTTGTTTATGAATTTTATTCTCTTTAAGTGTAATTTGTAGTTCTTGAGTTTTATACCCTATAGCAGATACAATAAAAGTTTTTAAACCAGAGTCTGTTTTTATAGAGTAGTTTCCGTTAAGATCTGTATTTAGTGTTTTGTTGTTCTCTTTAATGGTAATATTTGCTAAGACAGGAATTCCGTTGCTTTCAATTTTTCCCTCTAAGTAAGCCTGCTGAGCATTTAAAATGTAGCAACTAAATAGTAAGATAATTGAGTGTATTGTTTTCATTGATTGTTTTTTAGCGTTTAGTTATATTATTTTTATGCAAATCTATATAAATTTTTTAGACTTGTCTAAAAAATATTTTAAAGTTGTATTTTAAATTTGTTTACCTTTGTCTTAATGGAATTAGAATTATCACAAGCAGAAGAAAATTATTTAAAGGCTATATATAGTTTGTTTGTTGTGGCAAACAAAGCTGTGAGTACCAATAAAATTGCTGAAAAGTTAGAAACTAAAGCCTCATCGGTAACCGATATGGTTAAAAAGTTATCGGAAAAAGAGTTGGTGAATTATGTAAAATATCAAGGGGTTTCATTAACAGCTGAAGGAAAGGAGTTAGCAGTACATGTTATTAGAAAACATAGGCTGTGGGAAGTTTTTTTGGTTCGTCATTTAGGTTTTAAGTGGGATGAGGTGCACGAAGTTGCCGAACAATTAGAACATGTAAAATCTATAAAATTAACCAATGGTTTAGATGCTTTTTTAGATTTTCCTAGATATGATCCACATGGAGATCCTATTCCAGATAAGGAGGGGAATTTTATTAAAAGAAATATTACTGTTTTGTCTACTTTAAAAATAAATGAAGAAAGTAAAATAGTAGGAGTAAAAGACAGTTCTAGTGCTTTTTTAAAGTATTTGGACAATGCAGAAATTAAATTAGGAGCAGAAATTAAAGTATTACATAAAGAAAGTTTTGACAACTCTATGATGTTGCTAATTGACGGTCAAAAAATATCAATATCACAACAAATTTCTAGCAATTTGTATGTAAAGCAAAACGATTAAATATGAAAAAAATAAAGATTCTTTTTTTATTAATGTTGAGTTTAATGGCATGTAAACCATCAGTAAAAAAAGAAAATGAAAAATTTACAGTTGTGACTACTACTACCATGATTACAGATTTGGTAAAGACTTTAGGAGGTGATGCTATTGTTGTTAAAGGAATGATGGGGGCAGGGGTAGATCCACATTTGTATAAAGCCTCAGAAGGAGATGTTTCTAAATTGTCTAGTGCCGATTTAATTGTTTATAACGGATTGCATTTAGAAGGGAAATTGGTAGATGTGTTTGAAAAAATGAATCAGATAGGTAAAAAAACATTGGCTATTGGAGATTATTTAAGTGATGATCAAATTATCAATTCAGAGTTGTTCGCAAGTTCTCACGATCCACATATTTGGTTTTCTATTGATAATTGGAAAACGATTACTGAAAAATTGATTGTTGCTTTATCAAAATCGAATCCTGAGAATAAAGCTGTTTATCAAAAAAATGGCTTAGATTATTTAGCAGAGTTAAGTTTATTGCAGACTGATTTAAAAACAAAAGTAGCTGAGTTACCTAGGGAAAAAAGAATTTTAGTAACTGCTCACGATGCTTTTTCTTATTTTGGAAAGGAGTTCGATTTTCAGGTAGTGGGATTGCAAGGTTTATCAACAGCTACGGAAGCCGGTGTTAGAGATGTACAACGCATTTCTGATTTTATTATAGAAAATAAAGTAAAAGCCATTTTTGTAGAAAGTTCTGTGCCTAAAAGAACAGTAGAGGCTTTGCAAGCTTCTGTAACATCAAAAGGGCATATAGTTAAAATTGGAGGTCAGTTATTCTCGGATGCTTTAGGGAATCCAACAGAGGAAACAGGAAAATATATAGGGATGTATCGTTACAATGTGAATACGATTGTAGAAGCATTGAAGTAAGTATAGAGGTGTTCGAGCGAAGTCGAGAACTGAGATGATTCTATGAATATTAAATTCTTTTACAAACTGTGTTAGTGATTGACTGGCCTGTTTGAGCTCTTTAAAGATGCTCGAGCGGAATCGAGAGTCTTTAAAAGCGAGTAAGGAAAGCACGACCCGATAGGGTAACACCCAAAATAAATAAAACAATGGAACAAAAAATAGCCATAGCTATTGATGATTTAACAGTAGCGTATAATTACAAACCAGTACTTTGGGATATTGATTTACAAATTCCAGAAGGGGTGTTAATGGCTATTGTTGGCCCTAACGGAGCAGGAAAATCTACCTTGTTAAAGTCTATTTTAGATATAATAAAACCCTTGGCAGGTTCTGTTACGGTGTATGGTAAACCATATAAAAAACAACGTTCCTTGGTGGCTTATGTGCCTCAAAAAGGAAGTGTGGATTGGGATTTTCCTACTACGGCTTTAGATGTAGTTATGATGGGAACGTATGGTTCTTTGGGATGGATTAAAAGACCAGGAAAAGCTGAAAAAAAAGCAGCTTTGGAAGCATTGGAAAAAGTAGGAATGTTAACGTTTCAAGATCGACAAATTTCTCAGTTATCTGGTGGGCAACAACAACGAATTTTTCTGGCTAGGGCTTTGGTGCAAAATGCAGCTATTTATTTTATGGATGAGCCTTTTCAGGGAGTAGATGCTACTACAGAAAAAGCCATCATACAAATTTTAAAAGAATTAAGGAAAGCAGGAAAAACGGTTGTAGTAGTACATCATGATTTACAAACGGTACCTGAATATTTTGATTGGGTTACTTTTTTAAATGTGAAGAAAATTGCCACAGGGCCTGTTGCTCAGATTTTTAATGATGACAATTTAACTAAGACTTACGGAATTAATTATAAAACAAGTATTGTAGAGTAGTTATAAAGTGAAAAGTTTAAAAGTGGAAAAGTTAGTGAGATAACTTGATAACTTTCTACTTTATGACTAGACAAACTAAAAGGATGAAAGAATATTTTGATTTATTAACGACTGATTATACACTACAAATAATCACCTTAGGAACCGCTTTATTAGGTGCTTTGTGTGGTATGTTAGGGAGTTTTGCTGTGTTGCGTAAACAAAGTTTGTTAGGAGATGCCATTTCTCATGCATCGTTACCAGGAATTGCCATTGTGTTTTTAGTTTTAGGTGTAAAAAGTAATAATGGATTGTTGTTGGGAGCTTTACTAAGTGGTTTGGTGAGTGCAGTTTTTATCAAAGGAATTATTTCAAAAACACATTTAAAATCCGATACAGCATTGGGTATTGTATTGTCTACATTTTTTGGGTTTGGAATGTTGTTACTTACTTATATTCAAAAATTACCCAATGCCAATCAGTCTGGTTTAGAAAAATATTTGTTTGGTCAGGCGGCTACATTATTAGCAAGTGATGTTTGGTTAATGGCTACTATTACAGGAATTGCGCTGTTGGTTGTTTTACTCTTTTGGAAGGAGTTTAAAATGGTTTTGTTTGATGCAGATTATACTAAAACATTAGGCTTTCATGTAAAGTTTATAGATACTTTAATGACTTCTTTTATTGTAATTGCTATTGTAATGGGGTTACAAACCGTAGGGGTAGTGTTAATGAGTGCTATGTTGTTGGCTCCGGCAGCAGCAGCAAGGCAATGGACAAATAGTTTGTCTAAAATGGTGTTTTTAGCAGGGGTTTTTGGGGCAACCTCAGGAATTTTAGGAACCGCTATAAGTGCCAGTGCCAATAATTTGTCTACCGGTCCAGTAATTGTGTTGATTGCGACAGTTTTTGTAATGATTTCATTTGTGTTTTCACCTATTAGGGGTTTGTTGTTTAGGCAGATTAAATTGTGGAAAAATAGAAATGATTTAAAGTTGATGAAAACCTTGTTGTTTATGTATAATATAGCTAAAAATCATAATAATATCTCTCATCCACATAAAATACAGTTGTTAAATAATTTTCAAGGCTATACTCGTAAAAGTTTAAAAAGTTTGGAAAGTGAACAATTAATTATGTTAGATAGAGATGATTGGGCTCTAACAGAAAAGGGTTTTCATACGGCTAAAAATTTATATACAAATCAATATTAATGAGTACACAATTAGAAATACAAATTATATTAAGCTTGGTAGCTATAGCTTGTGCATTACCAGGAGTATTTTTGGTGCTCAGAAAAATGGCATTAATTAGCGATGCTATTAGTCATTCCATTTTACCAGGAATTGTTATCGGGTTTTTTATTACACAAGATCTTGCTTCTCCTTTATTAATTTTAATGGCTAGTTTAACAGGAGTGTTAACGGTGGTCTTGGTAGAGTATATACAGAAAACAGGTTTGGTAAAAGAAGATACGGCTATTGGGTTGGTGTTTCCGGCACTCTTCAGTTTAGGGGTTATTTTAATTGCTAGAAATGCAGGAGATGTCCATTTAGACGTAGATGCTGTTTTGTTAGGTGAAGTTGCTTTTGCTCCTTTTGATAGATGGATGTACAGTGGAATAGATATGGGACCAAAATCACTTTGGATGATTGGAACTATTTTGTCAGTTTCTATTATTATGTTGGTAATGTTTTATAAAGAATTAAAAGTGGCTACGTTTGATGCAGGTTTGGCTGCTTCCTTAGGTTTTACACCTGTAGGAATTCACTATGGATTAATGACTGTTTCATCGGTAACTACTGTAGGTGCTTTTGATGCTATTGGAGCTATTTTAGTAGTGGCTTTTATGATTGTGCCTGCTGCTTGTGTATATTTATTAACAACTAATTTAAAGAAAATGCTTGTGTGGTCTTCTTTGTTAGGTGTGTTTGCATCGGTTACAGGTTATTGGCTTGCTCATTTTTTAGATGCTTCTATTGCTGGAACCATTGCTACTGTGTTAGGTGTTATTTTCTTTCTAGTATATTTATTTGCTCCTAATAAGGGCTATTTTTCTCAATGGTATAAAACCAAGCAACAAAGAACCGAAGTGGCCTTGTTGGTGTTTATGTTGCATATAGCCAATCATGATGAGGAAAAAGAAAGAAACATCAATCACCTACAAGAGCATATTAATTGGACCAAACAAAGAGCTAAAAAAGTGTTGAAGTTGGCTAGTCAGAATAACATGATTGAAATTGAAAACGGAATTGTTAATCTAACAAATAAAGGTTTGCAATTTACAGAAAAGGCGGTTTCGTATATTTCGGATAATAAAAATTCAGAATTAGAAGGTGTCAAACAAAACTTTTTCCTGTTTAGAGGTTAGATTAATTTGGCTTAAATATTGTATTATTATGTATTAAATACTAACTTTAGTAGATAACCATTAAAACAAATACAGTATATGTCAATTTTAAATATATTTTTGAGTGGTACTCAAAGAACAAATAGAGGTCACTTAGCAAGCATTGTTAAAATAGCAAGGTCTAACAATAAATTATCTAGAGAAGAAATTACTTTATTAAAGAAAATAAAAAAGGATTTAGGAATTAGTGATTTAGCTTTTAGAAGTATTATTAGAAATCCTGAACAATATCCAATCAATCCTCCTTCCGATTATGAAGAGCGAATAGAAAGGTTATATGCCTTGGCAAATATGTTACACGTAGACAAAGAATCTTATGATTTGTCTTTAAAATTATTAGAAAAATTAGCGGTCGGAATTGGATTTCCATTAAAAACACATCAAGAAGTTGTGAGAACGGCTGTAGAATTAGCTGCTTCTAATGCTGATATAGAAACCTTTGCCAAAGCAATTAGACAAGCAAACGGAACCAAAGAGTAATTTTTATTTTAACCATATATTATAGAGAGATTGTTTATTTTAGACAATCTCTTTTTTTTATGCTATGATTTCAGAAAGTCCCTTTAAAGTTTATAATGCATCAGCCGGTAGTGGTAAAACATTTACGTTGGTAAAAGAATATTTAAAAATTCTTTTACAGGCTAAAAGTGAGTTTGAATTTCAGAAAATTTTAGCCATTACTTTTACCAATAAAGCAGCAGCAGAAATGAAACAACGTGTGTTAAAAACGTTGAAGGATGCTTCACAAAATCAAGACAATGATATTGTAAAAGGATTGCTGCAAGAAACTGGGTTGGAGGCAGAAGAGGTTAAAGAAAAATCTAGTAGAATTTTAAAAAACATACTATACAATTATGCTAGTTTTCACATTAATACTATTGATAGTTTTACGCATAAATTAATTAGAACGTTTTCTTTAGATCTAGGTTTGCCATTAGATTTTGAAGTGGAAATGGATACAGATCCTTTGTTAGAAGAGACAATTGATTTAATGGTTTCTAGAATTGGAAAAGATAAAGATTTAACAGAAGTTTTAATAAAATATACGCTTGAGCAAGTAGAAGATGATAAGTCTTGGAATATAAATACATCTTTAATAGACATCGCTAAGCTTTTGTTAAATGAAGAAAATGAAATAGAGGTTTCTAAACTGGTAAATACACATCTTTCAGATTTTCAGAAATTAGAAAAGAGATTAAAAAAATATTTACTAGATACTGAGCAAGCATTTAAGCAGTTAGGAGAACAAGCCATTGGCTTAATTGATGAGCATGATATTTTGCATAGTTCTTTTGCAAGTGGAGACTTGCCTAATTATTTTAAAAAGTTTTTAGGGAGTTGGATGTTAAAAGAAGAGGAGTTAGTTGGGAAAAGATTAATTGGAAATATGGAGTCTGGAATTTTGTATGCTAAAACAAAACCAAAGGATCCTAAAAAAATAGCAGATAGAGATAAGATTGATTTAATTAAAGATGAGTTATTTGCAGTATATGCTATTTCTCAAAAATTATGTCAAGACCATTTAGGTCAATACTTTTTAGTTAAAAAAATATTAAAATCATTAGTTCCTTTAGCGGTGTTAAGTCACATTAACAAAGAATATGTAAAGTTAAAACAGGAAAATAATATTTGTGTAAATGCGGAGTTTAATCGTGTAATTAGTAAGCAAATTAAAAATGAACCTGTTCCTTTTATTTATGAACGTTTGGGAGAAAAATTTCAGTATTTTTTTATTGATGAAATGCAAGATACCTCTCAATTACAATGGGAAAATTTAATTCCGTTAATATCTAATGCACTTTCACAGGCTAATGGTCAGCTAATGTTAGTGGGTGATGCTAAGCAATCTATTTATAGGTGGAGAGGTGGAAAGGCATCTCAGTTTGTAGAGTTGTCCGAAGAAACAAATAGTAATTTATTTCATGTAAATAAAAAAGTGATGACTTTGGGAACAAACTATAGAAGTTATAGTAATGTCATCAATTTTAATAACGATTTTTTTTCTTTTTTATCATCTTATATAAAAGATCCGGCATATCAAGATATATATGTTCAAGAAAAAAATCAAAAAACAAATTCTAAAGAAGGTGGTTATGTTCGATTAGAAGTTTTTGAACGAGATGAAGACTTTGTGTCAGAAGAAGTATATCCTAATAAAATTCATCAAATGATTTTAGATATAAAATCTAATGGTTTTAATTATGGTGATATTTGTGTATTAACAAGAAACAAAAATAACGGAATTGTAGTTGCTGATTATTTGGTCTCTAAAGGAATTGAAGTAATTTCCCCAGATAGTTTGTTGTTAAAAAACAACAAGACGGTTCAGACTTTTGTTTTTTTGTTAAGATGGATAGAAAACCCCAATGATAAAGAGGTATTAATACAGTTACTTTATTATTTATACCATCATTTAAATATTGTTGTTTCAGAACATGAGTTTTATGAAAACTGTTTGACTAAAACCAGTCCAGAAGAACTGTTTAGGTACTTACAGGTTGATTTTAGTTTAACTGATTTTTTCTGTTTGTCTTTATATGATGGAGTAGAATATTTAATCCGTGTTTTTAATTTCCAACATATTTCTGATGTTTTTGTACAAGCGTTTTTAGATGTGTTACTACAATATCAATTAAAAGAATCGGGTAGTTTACAAATGTTTTTGTCTTATTGGGATAAGAAAAAAAAGAATTTAAAGGTAGAAGTAGCTCCAAGTGAAAATGCAGTACAAATTATGACAATTCATAAATCAAAAGGGTTGGAGTTTCCGGTTGTTATTTTTCCTTTTGATTTAAATACAGAAGATGTTAGCAGAGAAAAAATATGGTATAAAACCGAGGAAAGTAATTTGTTTAATGGTTTTGAAAGTTTTCAAATAAAAGCTTCAGGTAAATTGTCTTTATATGGAAATCAAGGAGAAGAACAGTTAAAAAAAATTAATGCAGAAATTCAATTAGACAATTTTAATCTTTTATATGTTGCCTTAACTAGGGCAGAAGAACAATTGTATATTTTATGCGATACCAAAAATGGGAATGTTAGTTCGCCAAAACAATTTTCAGATTATTTTAAAGAATACATGTCTCAAAAAAATACAGAGACACTATATGAAATTGGAAATAATGAAAGGTTATCAAGGCTTAAAAAGCCAAAAGATGATTATCTGTTAAAAGAATTCTTTAGCATAGATAAAAAAGACAATCAAATTTTTGTAGTACAAAATGATGGAGAAGATGATGAGGCAAGGTTGTATGGAAATTTAATCCATAATGCTTTTGAAAAAATACAATCTGTAAAAGATTTGGAATTAGCGAATATTTTTATTAATCAGCAGGGTTTACCTATAGCGGTTTCTATAAAAGCAAAACAGTTAATTAAAAATGTAGTAAATCATCCACAATTATTAGAGTATTATAAAGAAGGAATAGAGGTGCATACAGAAAGATCTTTTTTAACCTCAAGCGGAGAAGTAAATATTATGGATAGAGTGATTTTTAACAAAAACAAGACAGTTATTATTGATTATAAAACAGGAGTTTTTAATAAATCTCACGAGTTACAAATTGAGAATTATGCAAATGTTCTAGAGGGCTTAGGTTATTTTATTGATAAAAAAATATTGGTTTATTGTAACGAATTAATAGAGGTTAGAAATGTGTAAAATGCGATATTATCTATAAAGAGTGTTTATTTTTTTATATTTGATAAAAATAAAAATGTAAAAATATGAAAAATTCAAAACTATTATTATTGGCTTTAATGGTTTCCTTATGGTCATTTAAAGCAAATGCTCAAGATGAAGAGAATGTTTGGGCGGCAGGTTTCGGGGTAAACATTGTTGATGTTTCTCCTTCTGGTTTAGATGATATTGGAGGTCAGGTAAGTGATTATTTTGATACAAAGGATTGGCAAACTCTATCATTGCTGTCTAGAGTGTATGTTGCAAGGTATTTAGATCACGGAATTGTAGTAGATGCTGCAGGGACAATTAATATTATAGATGCTAATAACTCAGGTGATACTCCATATTATTCTATTGATTTTGGTGCGCGTTATGATTTAAATAACCTGCTTGGTCACACAGGTTGGTTTGATCCTTATGTAAGATTAGGGTTAGGTTCTGCTTGGACTGATGGTGATAGTTTAGGCTTGGTTATTTCACCTAGCTACGGATTTAATACATGGTTTAATGATACTGTAGGTTTAAATTTTGAATCTGCATATAAAGCCTCTTCTTTGGTAGGAAATACAACAAATGCAATTCCTACAGGTTATCATTTTCAACATTCTTTATCGTTAGTATTTAAGTTTAACGAAAATTAAAAAAACATTAAATTTTAAAAAAGCCCCTCTTTCTTTAGCTAAAGAAAGAGGGGCTTTTTTTAGATATTTACTTTTGGAATTTAACTTATGTTATTTTTTCACTATATTTATTAGAAACAAAAATTAAGGAAAATGAAAAATTTAAAAACACTCTCAATTGTTGTGCTATTAATTTTTACAACAATAACAACAAATGCACAAGACGAAAAACACCCATGGGCTCTTGGGGTTGGTCTTAATTTAGTAGATGTTAGCCAATACGGTATATCTAAATTAGGAAGCCAGGTTAAAGATTATGTGGGACTTACCGATGTTAATGCCTTGCCAGTGCTATCTAGAGCATATGTTGCAAGATATCTAGACAATGGATTTACAGCAGATTTTGCTGGAGCAATTAACTCAATTGATGAAATCCCTTCAGGAGAAGTTTCAGAAAAATCATATTACTCTTTAGACTTAGGGTTAAGATATGATTTAAATAGACTTTTTGGTGAATCAGGTTGGTTCGATCCTTATGCAAAATTTGCTGTAGGTACTTTTTGGGTTGATGGTGATATGGCTGCTGCAGTCTCTCCGTCATTAGGATTTAATACATGGTTTAATGATTCTGTAGGTTTAAATTTTGAGACTTCATATAAGTCCGATGCTGTTTTTGGGGATTCTGATTTAGGAAATACAGCTTATATTACAGGATATCATTTTCAACATTCAATTTCTTTAGTGTTAAGATTTGGGGCTAAAGATACAGATGGTGACGGAGTTATAGATGCAGATGACTTATGTCCTCAAATAGCTGGTAAGCCAGAACTATTTGGATGTTCTGATATTGATAATGATGGAATTGCTGATAAAGATGATGCGTGTCCTGATTTAGCAGGTACAGAAGCTACAAATGGGTGTCCTGATACAGATGGTGACGGTGTTATTGATACTGAAGATGCATGTCCAGACTTGGCGGGAACGGCAAAAGATGGAGGATGTCCCGATTCTGATAAAGACGGATTGTCTGATAATAATGATAAATGTCCTAATACGTTTGGGCCTATTAAGAACAATGGATGTCCTTGGCCAGATACCGATGGTGATGGTGTTACAGATAACTTAGATAATTGTATTAATGAAAGAGGTCCAAAAACAAATAATGGGTGTCCTGTTAAGTTAACTGAAGAAGCAAAAACAAAGTTAGGTACTTATGCAAAAACCATTCAATTTAATTCAGGTAAAGCAGAGTTTAAGCCAGGAGTAACAAAAACTTTAGATATTATTGTAGAAGTAATGAAAGAATTTGATAGTGTTCGTTTTGATGTTGAAGGGCATTCTGATAGTTCTGGAAATGATGCTGCTAATTTAAAGTTGTCTAAAGAAAGAGCTCAAGCTGTGGTAGATTATTTAAAGTCTCATGGAATTGATGACTGGCGTTTACATGCTGTGGGTTATGGAGAAACAAAACCTATAGCTAGTAATAAAACAGCAACAGGTAGAGCCTTAAATAGACGTGTGGTTTTAACAGCTATAGAGAAATAAGAGTTATTAAACTCAGGTTAAAAAAGGGTGTTTCTACATAGAAACACCCTTTTTGTGTACAATCAACTTAAATATTGATGTTAATCAATGTTCTTAGGTTTTTCTATGCTTTTATGAGATTTTGTAAAGGGTTTAATGTGTTGTTATACAGTAGTTTATTTGTTTGTTTTCTGTTTTGTTTTTAAAATAACAAATAAAAATGATGTAGGTTGATATCCGTCAATTTGGTTTTTTGAGCGTTGATAATTAGTAGTTTTGAGGAAACAAAATTTTAATTATTATGAAAAAAATTACACTACTACTATTAGTAACATGCATAACATTTAGTCTAAAATCTTTTTCTCAAAATGAAAAACATCCTTGGGCTATTGGAGTAGGAACCAATTTTATTGACATCTCTAATGCGGGAATTGGAAAGCTAGGAACACAGGTAAAAGATTATTTTAGAATAGATAAAGATTTAAATAATGTGCCCTTGCCCACTAGGCTTTATGTTGCTAGATATTTAAAAAACGGATTTAGTGCAGATTTAACAGGTTCTTTTAATGAAATAGATAAAGGAGCTAATGGTTCTGTTGCTAAAGAAAATTATTACTCGGCAGATTTAGGAATTAGGTATGATATTAATAAACTTTGGGGTAAATCAGGTTGGTTTGATCCTTATGCAAAATTTAGTATTGGAGCTATTTGGGTAGATAAAGATATGGGAGGAGTATTGTCTCCAGCACTAGGTTTTAATACTTGGTTTAATGAATCTGTAGGTTTAAATTTTGAAACTTCATACCGTTCAAATGCAGCTTTTGGTAGTTCACAACTAGGTAAAGTAAAATACATTCCAGGGTATCATTTTCAACATTCTGTATCTGTAGTATTTAGGTTTGGTAACAACGATCAAGATGGTGATGGTGTTGTAGACTCTAAAGATTTATGTCCAACTATAAAAGGAGATCCTAAGCTTTTTGGATGTGTAGATACTGATGGTGATGGTGTTGCAGATAAAGATGATAAATGTCCTAATGATGCTGGTTCTATAAGGTTTGGAGGTTGTCCTGATACGGATGGAGATTTAATAGAGGACAGTAAAGATAAATGTCCTGAGTTGGCTGGTTCTATTGATGATGGTGGATGTCCTGATAGTGATAGAGATGGGGTTATTGATACCGTTGATGATTGTCCAGAGGAATTTGGAGCAATTAAAAACAATGGGTGTCCTTGGCCAGATACTGATGGAGATGGAGTAACAGATAATTTAGATAACTGTATTAACGAAAGAGGACCAAAATCTAATGTAGGTTGTCCTGTTAAGTTAACAGAAAAAGCAAAAAAACAATTAGGAGAATATGCAAAAATTATTCAGTTTAATGTAAATAGCACAGAGTTTAAAAAAGAGGTTCCTAAAACTTTAGACTTAGTTGTTGCAGTAATGAAGAAATTTGATGGTGTACGTTTTAATGTTGAAGGACATTCAGATAGCCAAGGAAATGAAGCTTATAATTTAAAACTTTCTAGAGAAAGAGCTCAAGCAGTTGTAGATTATTTTATAGCTCATGGAATTGAAGATTGGAGATTACATGCAGAAGGTTATGGGGAAACTAAGCCTGTGGCTACTAACAAAACAGCTTTAGGAAGATCTTTAAATAGGCGAGTAATAATTGCAGCCATTGAGTCTGAGGATGCAACAGAATAATAAAAACTTTTTATAATACTTTAAAAAGCCGTTCCTTTAAGGAACGGCTTTTTTTATTTTATTTTATGAAAACATTTTTACAAGAAACGGCTCAAGCCATTGTAAACACAACCAATAATTACAAGAATACAGTATGTGTAGTGCCTAGCGAGCGTGCAGGAATTTATTTAAAAAATGCATTTAAAGAAAAGTTGGTAGGTACTGTTTCTTTTTTACCAAAGATTATTAGTATAGAAAAATTTATTAAAGAAATTTCTGGGTTTGAAGCCATGGATCAAGTTTCTTTACTTTTTGAGTTTTTTAAAATTTATAAACAGGAAAATAAAAAAAAGGATGCCGATACATTTGAACAATTTATTAGTTGGGCTACTATTATTATTCAAGATTTTAACGAAATAGATAGACATCTTGTAAATGCAGAGCATATTTTTTCTTATTTAACAGACATTCAAAAGATTAAAGATTGGTCTCCAACAGAAGAAGAAGTAACGGATACGGTAAAGAATTATATGAGTTTTGTTGGAGATTTGTATCCTTATTATCAAGAATTGAATAAAGTATTACTAACAAAAAAAGCAGGTTATCAAGGGTTGGTGTATAAACAGGCTTACTTAAATCATCAAGAATATTTAAAAGAACATCAGTATAATAATTTTCATTTTATAGGGTTTAATGCTTTAAATAAAGCAGAAGAAGAAATTTTTAAGAGTTTTTTATCATTAGAACAAAACCATATTTATTGGGATGCGGATGATTATTATATAAACAGTGAACATGAAGCAGGCACCTTTATGCGAAAGTTTTTTAAGGAATGGGATTGTTTACAGGTAAATAATAGGAAAAGCTGGATTAATCATCATTTTAAACATAAAAAAAATATACAAATACTAGGGAGTCCTTTAAATGTTACAGGAATTAAAGCTGTTACAAGTTTGTTAGAAACCGATATGAATCCTAAGGAAACAGCTTTGGTTTTGGCTGAAGAAACTATTTTGCCTGTAGTGTTAAATTCAATTCCTCCATCAGTAAATAAAGTAAACATTACTATGGGGTATCAATTGAGTAATATTCCTTTGTCAGGTTTATTCCAATCGGTTTTTGAATTGCATTTAAACAAAGAAAAATTAGGGAAAAACACTTTTTATTATAAAGATATTATGTCTTTTTTAAGACATCCTTATATTACTAAAATCACTAAAAATAACAGCGAAAAAGTTATTAAAACCATCACAAATAATAATTTGGTTTTTCTTTCTAAAGAACAAATACAGTCTTTTTTAGTTGAATCAAATATTACAAGTAATGTGTTTCTTTTGTTTGATGAAGTGCATGTTATTTCTGTGTTTGTTGAAAAAATTATTCAGTTTATTCACTATTTAGATCAAGAGTTAGACGGAATTGAATTGTTGTATGTAGAAGGTTTTAGAAAAGTTTTTCAAGAAATAGAAACTTTAAACGCAACCTATGAATACATTAATAATGTTAAAGTTTTATATAAAATTTTTAAAAAAATACTCCCTTTAGAAAGCATAGATTTTAGAGGAGAGGCTTTAGAAGGAATGCAGTTAATGGGAATGTTAGAAACCCGTTGTTTAGATTTTAAAAATGTAATTATAACCTCTGTTAACGAAGGTGTTTTGCCCACAGGAAGTAGTGAACGTTCTTTTATTTCTTTTGAGGTAAAAAAGCAATTTAATATGCCAACTTACTTGGCTAAAGATGCTATTTTTTCATATCACTTTTATAGATTAATTCAACGAGCAGAAAATGTTTATTTACTGTATAATACTAAATCTGATGATTTTGGAGGTGGAGAAATGAGTAGATTCTTAACGCAATTAATGATTGATAAGGAAGAAAGTGTTCATCATAGAAATATAGTAGCTGCCATTCACAATACCAATAAAGTGGCTGTTGAAATTGAAAAAACTCCAAGAGTCATGGAGCTATTACAATCTTATTTTAAAAAAGGTGCATCGCCTAGTAGAATTGCAGACTATATTAATGATCCGTTGACCTTTTATAATAAAATGGTTTTAAAAATTAAAGAAACCGATAAAGTAGAAGAGGAAGTAGCTCATAATACTTTAGGAACTGTAGTTCACGATTCTTTGGAGTTGTTATATACCCCTTACATTGGTAAAATACTGATAGCGGAAGATCTAAAAAAAATGAAAAGTGAGTCAAATGCTACCGTTGAGTTAAAGTTTAAAGAGTATTTTAAAGAGGGTGATATTCGTGTTGGAAAAAACAAACTGATAAGTGAAGTGGCTAAACAGTTTGTGCTTAATTTTTTAAACAAAGAGTTAAATGAAATCAACACAGGTAAAGAAATTATAGTAAAAGATTTGGAGGGAGATTATAACGTGTCTATCACCACTCCTATGGGACATCAAATAAGTTTAAAAGGAAAAATAGATAGGGTTGATGAGGTAGATGGTGTAAGGAGAATTGTAGATTATAAAACAGGAAAAGTAATGGCTACAGATTTAAAATTGGGCGATTTAACTCTGGTAACAACCGATGCGAAATACAATAAAATTGTTCAGGTAATGACTTATGTTTTGTTGTATACAAGCAAGCATCAGTTTGATTTAGATAAACAGGAATTACAAACAGGGATTTATTCTTTCAAAAATTTTAAAGAAGGTTTTTTAGGAATGAATTTTTCTACTAATTCTAGAGTTAAAGATTATAGAGTAACAAAAGCATCTTTAGAAGAGTTTAAGCAGAGTTTATTGGCTTTAATTGATGAAATTCTAGATAACAAAACTACCTTTGTAGAGAATTTAGACAACCCCTATAAATTAGAAGCGTAATGGTTCAAAAAAATATTCAAATACCTGGTAAACATCAAAAACCTATTTTAACGGATTTTCATTTTACTAAAAACAAGACTAAAAAGCCTGTAGTTATTTTTTGTCATGGTTATAAGGGGTATAAAGATTGGGGGGCTTGGAATTTAATGGCTACTGAATTTGCCAAACAAGGTTTCTTTTTTGTAAAGTTTAGTTTTGCTTATAATGGAGGAACTGTTGCACAGCCCATAGATTTTCCAGATTTAAAAGCTTTTGGACAAAACACGTTAACCAAAGAATTAGATGATCTAGAATCTGTTTTAGATGAAATAACAAACAATTCATCTTTTGCTAACGAAATAGATATTGATAATATTACTTTAATAGGCCATTCTAGAGGAGGGGGAATTGTAACGCTAAAAGCAAGTGAAGATAGTAGAGTAAAAAATGTTATTTCATGGGCAGGTGTGTCAGATTTTGAAGCAAGATTCCCTACTGGGTTTAAATTGTTATGGTGGAAGTTAAGAGGAGTAGCACATATAAAAAATGCTAGAACCAAACAGAAAATGCCTCATTATATTTCTTTTTATCATGATTTTGTTCAGAATAAAAACCGATTAAATATTCAATCAGCAGTTAAGAGTTTAAAAGCAAATCACTTATTAATTCACGGAACAAATGATGTAGTGGTAAAACCTATAGAATCTGAAGATGTAGTAAAATGGAATCCAAATAGTCAACTACTTTGGATAGAAAACATGAACCATGCTCTAGGCTGTAGTCAGCCCTATACCGAAAAAGAAATGCCACAAGATTTACAGCAAGTGGTATCAAAATCTATAGCTTTTATAAATGAGCAGAAATAAGTTTTCTTTTAAATATATCAATAGCATTGCGGTTCCTGCAATTGTTTCAGGAGTAATTGAGCCCATTTTATCTTTAACCGATACTGCTATTGTAGGAAACGTAAATATAAATGCAACAGAAGCATTGGCTGCAGTTGGTTTGGCTGGCTCTTTTATTGCTACTCTTGGCTGGATTTTTACACAAAGCAAGGTGGCTATAGCAGCATTAGTAGCAGAGTATTTAGGAAAAAATCAACTAGATAAAATTATAGGTTTACCTGCTCAAATGATAGGTATAAATATGATTTTAGGTTTTGTGGTTTATATTGTTTCTTATGCTTTAACGGTTGCTATTTTTCAATTATATAATGCAGATGGATTGGTTTTAGATTACACCGTTTCTTATTATAGAATTAGAGCTTTAGGGTTTCCTTTGTTGCTTTTTATAGTCTCTGTGTTTTCAATTTTTAGAGGGTTGCAGAACACTTTTTGGCCAATGGTCGTTAGTGCTACAGGAGCTGTTTTAAATATTTTATTAGACTTTGTATTGGTTTATGGAATTAAGGATGTAATTCCAGCAATGCATGTAGAGGGAGCTGCTTGGGCTAGTTTAATATCACAAATGGTTATGTTTGTCTTTGCCTTGGTTTTGTTATTTGTAAAAACTCCTTTTAGGCTTAAAATTATTTTTACAGTACACCCAGAGCTTAAGAGAACCATTGGTATTAGTTTAAATATGTTAATTAGAACAATTGCTTTAAATACAAGTTTGGTCATGGCTAATGCTTACGCTACAAAATATGGGTCTAATTATATTGCAGCTTTTACCATAGCATTTCAAATATGGTTGTTTTTTGCTTTCTTTATGGATGGTTATGCTAGTGTTTCGGCAATTGTTTCTGGAAAATTAAAAGGCGAAAATAATTATAAGGATCTAGCTCTTTTGGTAAAAACAATCACTATATATGCTTTAAGTGTAGCTTTGTTGTTGGCTTTAATTTTTGGTGTAGCTTATGCCAATATAGGAACTATTTTTATTAAAGATAGAGAGGTTATAAAAACTTTTAACTCGTTCTTTTGGATGGTGCTGTGCATGCAACCCTTAAATGCAATTGGTTTTGTTTATGATGATGTGTTTAAAGGAATGGCTGAAGCTGTAACACTAAGAAATACATTGTTAATAGCTACCTTTTTAGGCTTTGTTCCTACATTGTTAATAATGGATTATCTTAATTATAAAATGTTAGGTATTTGGATAGCATTTATGGTTTGGATGTTGTTTAGGGTGATAATATTGCGTTATAAATTTGTAAAACTTCTTAAATTAAACCTTTAAAAATTGTGTCTATTATGGAAGCATATGTAAAAACTACGGTAAAAGATAAAATAGCAGAGATAGAATTTTTTAGTCCCGCTAGCAATTCATTAGCAAGTAACCAACTAAGTCAGCTAAGTAATGCTATTAAAATTTGGGGACAAAATGAAGAGGTTGTTGTCATTCATCTTAAAAGTGCAGGTGATAAAGTATTTTGTGCTGGAGCTTCTTTTGATGAATTATTGGCTATAGATAATTTAGAAAATGGAACGACTTTTTTTATGGGTTTTGCTAATGTAATTAATGCTATCAGAACATGTGGAAAAATAGTTGTTACAACTGTACAAGGAAAAACAGTTGGTGGTGGTGTAGGAATTGCTGCTGCTAGTGATTATGTTTTTGCAACACATTCGGCATCCATTAAACTATCGGAACTTAGTATAGGAATAGGTCCTTTTGTAATTGAACCAGCAATAACAAGAAAAATAGGGCTTTCAAATACAGCTAAATTATCGTTAAACGCTACTACATGGCGAACAGCAAAATGGGCTGAAGAGGTAAATCTATATCACGAAGTTTATACCAGTATTTCAGAATTAAATACTAGTTTAGCAGCATTTTTAAGTCAAATGGTAACTTACAGTTCTAGCGCATTACAAGAAATGAAAAAAGCAATGTGGCAAGGAACGGAGCATTGGGATAAATTGCTACAAGAAAGAGCCGGTGTTAGTGGTAAGTTAGTATTGTCTACTGAAACCAAAGAAGCTTTACATAAATTTAAAAGAAAGTAAAATGAACAAGAGGATAAGAATTACAAAAAAGTTTGATTTTGAAACAGGTCATGCTTTACACGGATACGATGGAAAATGTAGAAATGTTCATGGACACAGTTATAAATTATATGTAACAGTAATAGGAACACCTATTCAAGATGCAAATCATGTAAAAAACGGGATGGTTATTGATTTTACAGATTTAAAAGAAATTGTAAAATCAGAAGTAGAAGATGTTTTTGATCATGCAACAGTTTTTAATAAAAATACACCTCATGTAGAATTGGCTAAGGAATTGCAAGATAGAGGTCATAATGTTATTTTAGTAGACTATCAGCCAACAAGTGAAATGATGATTTTAGATTTTGCAGATAAAATTAAAAAGAGATTACCAGAACATATTGAGTTGTTTTCTTTAAAACTACAAGAAACTAGTAGTTCTTTTGCAGAATGGTATGCTAGTGATCAATAAATAGTTAAGGATTTCTTGTTGTTGGTTTTTTGGATTTTTTATAGGATGTTGAAAAGTACATCTTTACACAAAAAACAATGGTTAAAAATAGTAAACAAGCCAAAGAAGCAATTAGTAAATGATGCGTATTGCTTGGAAAAAGTAGAATAAAATCATAATCTTTTATAGTAGCCGAGTAACTAGATACACAAAAAGGAAACACAAAGAGTCTTATTTTACTCCAAGTATCTTGTTTTGCACCTTGTTGATTTGTTGATAGAACAAGGGCGAATCCAATAATACTGGAAATACCTATAGCGCTAGACCAAAGTTTTAAAGAAGGAGTAAAGTATATGCTAATAACGGTGATATACCAGATTAAATAGCACCATAAAATGATTTTTTGAGTTCTTATGTTTTTTAAATAATTAATAATTACCATATCACTTTATATCGTCAATTTGTTTACCATTGTATTGATTCATGGTGTTTCCAATACCAGCAGTTCCAAAAGATAAAATAAGTTTGGCTCCCTTATCTAATAATTCAGGTAGATATTTTTTTTCATCCTTGTCCCATTCTCCCAATACATAATCAACCTGTTTTCCTTTTCCAAACATAGCACTAATTCCAAATCTAAAACGAGCATAATTTTGATTTCCTAGTTTTTCGTTAATGTCTTTTAGTCCATTATGCCCTCCAGCACTCCCTTTGGCTTTAAGTCTAAACGTACCAAAATCAATATTTAAATCATCAGAAATTACCAATATGTTTTCTTGAGGGATTTTTTCTTTATCCATCCAGTATTTTACTGATTTACCACTTAAGTTCATGTAAGTAGAAGGTTTAAGCAAAATAAAAGCTCTACCTTTAAATTTAAATGTAGCAACATCACCTAGCTTATCGGTTGTAAAAGAAGTTTCTTGTTGTTTACTCAATTCGTCTAATACTTTAAAGCCAATATTGTGTCTGGTGTTTTCATATTTAGGACCAATATTACCAAGTCCAACAATTAAGAATTTTTTCATGGGATCTTCGTTAGAAATTTGTGAAGGTTGAAACCATTTGGAAAACAATGCAATCATTATTTTTTGAGCAAAGATAAGATTCTATTGTATAAAAAAAGAGCGTTACTATAGTAACGCTCTTTAAACTTTAGAGTTTTTTAAAATTATTTAGTCTCTGCAGCAGCTTTAGCAGCGTTACGAGACATTCTTACTTGAGCAACAACAGTGTTGTCATTGTGTAAGATTTGGTACTGATCGTTTCTTAATTTAGAAGCGTAAAATTTGTTACCAATTTGTAATTCAGTAACATCAACTTCTACAAAATCAGGTAAGTTTGCAGGAATAGCTTTTACTTTTAACTTACGTAAGTTTTGACGTAAAGCACCTCCCATAGCAACACCTTTAGATTTTCCTACAACTTTTACAGGAATATTCATAGAAATTTCTTTGTCAGCTTGTAACTGGTAGAAATCTGCATGAATAATTTGGTCATGAATTGGGTGGAATTGAATATCTTGTAAGATAGTTTCAATTTTTTCTCCGTTTACTTCAATCGTAGCAGTATATACGTTTGGAGTGTAAACTAAGTTTTTAAATGCTTTTTCTTCTGCTGAAAAGTGTAAAACTTTGTCCCCTCCGTATATAACGCAAGGTACCTGTCCAGCATTACGTAAGGCTTTAGTCGCTGACTTACCTACGCTTTCTCTTTGAGATCCTTTGATTGTGATTGATTTCATAATATATATTAAATGATAAATTTATCCGTAATTGACTTGAAGTTCTGAACTTTTTCCATTACCTCAGCAAATAAGGGAGCGCAAGATAACACTTTTATTTTAGAACTCTGCTTTTTTAGTGGAATAGTGTCAGAGGTGATAAACTCTGTTAATTTAGAGTTTTCAATTTTTTCATATGCATCTCCTGATAAAATAGAGTGGGTTACAATAGCTCTTACACTTAGTGCACCTCTTTCTATCATTAAATCAGCAGCTTTTGTTAGAGTACCAGCTGTATCTGCCATATCATCAACTAATACAACGTGCTGTCCTTCTACTTGTCCAATTAATTCCATGTGAGAAATTTCATTGGCTTTAATTCTTTGTTTGTAGCATATAACTACGTTGCTGTTTAGATATTTAGCGTAGGCATAAGCTCTTTTAGAACCTCCCATATCTGGAGAGGCAATAGTTAAGTTGTCTAATCCTAAGCTTTCTAAGTAGGGTAAGAAAATAGTTGAACCGTATAAATGGTCTACTGGTTTTTCAAAGAAACCTTGAATTTGACCAGCGTGTAAATCCATAGTCATTACACGAGTAGCACCAGAAGCCTCTAATAAATTAGCGACCATTTTAGCACCAATAGCTACACGAGGTTGGTCTTTTCTGTCTTGACGAGCATAACCAAAATAAGGAATTACAGCTGTTATGTGTTTTGCAGAAGCTCTTTTACAAGCATCTAAAATTAGTAACAATTCCATTAAATTGTCAGCATTTGGAAAAGTTGAACCAATAATAAAAACTCTTCTACCACGAACAGTTTCATTAATTACAGGTTGAAATTCACCGTCACTAAATCTAGATACGGTTAAATCGCCTAGTTCAGTTCCGTAATGTTTAGCAATAGATTGTGCTAATTCTGTGCTCTGAGAGCATGCAAATACTTTTGGAGTTAGTTGATTAACAGACATTTGTATGATTGTTGTTGTTGTTGGTTTAGTTTGATGGCAAAAGTAGAAATTTTTTTTCGTTTGATTAGTGTGAATACATTGATATTTTTTTACATTTGCACCACCGATAAAACGCCTAGGTGGCGGAATTGGTAGACGCGCTGGATTCAAAATCCAGTTTCTTCGGAAGTGCGGGTTCGATTCCCGCCCTAGGTACAAAGCCCAACTCGCACGAGTTGGGCTTTTTTATTTCTTTCAATTTTATCCTTATCTAGGTCTTTAAATTTTACATATCTATAGTTTTTAGAGGGTTAAAATAAAATTCTCATAAAACCATACTAGTGCATACCAGTTTTTGTTTATCTTTGTAGCATGAACATGGAACCTATAAAAAAACAATTGGGAGTGCCTAAGTATAAACAGATTATAGAATCTGTAGAAAAAGCTATTGCTGATAGGGTAATGGTTAAAGGTGATAAGTTACCATCTATTAGTCGAATTCAAAAAGAGAATAAAGTTTCTAGAGATACTGTTTTAACTGCTTTAAATGAATTAAAAACAAGAGGTATTGTACAGTCTATTGCAGGTAAAGGGTATTATGTTTTGTCTGAAGATATTAATGTTGAAAAAAAAGTTTTTTTACTGTTTGATGAATTAAATGGTTTTAAAGAAGAGTTGTATAATTCTTTTTTAAACAATTTAGAAGAGAATACAAAGGTAGATATATACTTTCATCACTTTAACCATAATGTGTTTAGTAAATTAATATACGATAATATTGGTAGTTATCATTCTTATATTATAATGCCAGCTAATTTGGGCAACACATTACAGGTGATTGAAAAATTACCTAAAGAAAAAGTATATGTTTTAGATCAAATGCATGAAGAGCTTTCTTCGTATGCGGCTATATATCAAAATTTTGAAAAAGATATTTTTTCTAACCTAACTAAAGGTTTGCCATTAATTCAAAAATATAATAAGTTGGTGTTTTTGTTTGATGAGGAAATTCAACCTTCTGGAATGTTAAAAGGATTTCAACTTTTTTGCGATGAAAAAAATGTGAATGGGGAAGTGATTAGTTCGTTGCAAGATAGGATTTTACAAAAAGGAGAGGCTTATATTATTCCAGATGATAAAAACTTAATTAGAATCATTAAAAAAATGAGAGAACAAGGTTTAAAGGTATCTCAAGATCTTGGAATAATTTCATACAATGAGACTTTGCTTAAAGAAGTTGTAGAAGGAGGAATTACCACCATTTCTACTGATTTTAACGAAATGGGAAAACGCTTAGCTCAAATGATAAATTACAAAGAGCAAGTGCAGGTAGAAAATAAAAATCACCTTATTATAAGGCAATCATTATAAAATAATTTACAGTGTTTAAAATAAATAAATTACAAGAAAACGGATTAAACTATATACAAATAGTTAAAGCTGATCATATTTCTTCGGCTAAAATATGCTTAGATAGAGGAGCTGCTTTAGAAACTTTAACGTTAAATTCCATACCGGTTATTGTAGATTTACATCCGTTAGAATACAAAAATACTTATGCATCATCTATTTTATTTCCATTTGCGAATAGAATCAAAGATGGAGCATATACCTATGATGAAGTAGATTATAAGTTCGATTGTAATGAAGCGAACAATAACAATGCTTTACATGGATTGGTGTTTGATAAAACATTTGAGGTAATTGACTCTGAAGTGTCAGATATTAAAGCTTCTGTAACAGTAGCTTACACCGCAACTACAAAAAACAAAGCATTCCCTTATATTTTTAGTATTGCTTTAACATATACTTTAACTGATAAAACTATTAGTGTAAATGTTGAGGTAAAAAACAATGACGATATTACTTTTCCTTTTACTATTGGTTGGCATCCTTATTTTTTGAGTGATGACTTGTGTAACTCTAGCTTAGAGTTTTCTACTTCTAAAGAGTATGAGTTTGATGAAAGAATGATAACCAAAGGAGAAGAGTTAAAAGAAGTGACATTGCCTTTTGAGATTGAAAATAAACAGTTAGATAATTGTTATGCCTTAACAAACGGAACAATTGTTTTTAATACGCCTAAATACAAAATGGTAATTGAATCTTCTGCTCAAGAAAATTTCTTTCAAATGTACACACCTCCAAAAAAGAATGTAATTGCATTAGAACCTGTAACTGGTATTTCTAATAGTTTTAATAACAGAATTGGTTTGCAGGAGTTAAAAGCGAATGAGGAATATAAAATCAATTGGACAGTTACTATAGAGTAGCTAATAAAATAATAAATCAAACTTAACTTTTAATAAATGGTTAAGTTCTTAATCATGTTTAAATTCATAAAATATGGATACTAAATTAGTTCAAAAAGTAACACAAAGCTTTGCTAAAAAATTTACATCAGAGCCTGTACTTATTTATTCACCAGGTCGTATCAACTTAATTGGAGAGCATACAGATTATAATGCAGGGTTTGTTTTTCCTGCAGCAATTGATAAAGGAATTGTAGCTGCTATTCAAAAAACAGATGCAGCAGTTTCTACTGCTGTTGCTATTGATATGGATGAAACTTATCAATTTGATGTTAATAATTTAGATACTAAAAACTTATCTAGTTGGCATGCTTATGTGGTTGGTGTGGTTGCAGAAACTCAAAAATTAGGAAAAACAGTAGGGAATTTTGATATTGTGTTTGGAGGGAATATTCCCGATGGTGCTGGAATGTCATCATCTGCAGCTCTTGAAAATAGTGTTGTTTTTGGAATTAATGAGTTGTTTGCTCTTAACTTAACCAAATATCAAATGATTTTAATTTCACAAGCAGCCGAACATAATTATGTTGGGGTAAAATGTGGAATTATGGATCAATATGCTTCTATGTTCGGAATAGAAAATAGTGCTTTGTTGTTAGATTGTAGAACGGCACAAGCAGAACCTTTTACTATTGATTTTAAAGATTATCAACTCTTGTTGTTTAATACCAATGTAAAACACAAATTGTCTGATAGTGCTTATAATGATAGACGTGCCGTTTGTGAAAAAACAGCAGAAATGTTAGAAATAGAGGCTTTAAGAGATGCTACAATTACCGATTTAGATAAAGTAAAAGAGCAACTATCTGCAGAAGATTATCAAAAAGTATTATATGTAGTACAAGAAAATGCAAGAGCCGAAGCTGCTGCCATTGCTATTAAGAGTGATGATTTGGTTGGTTTAGGAAATCTTATCTACGGATCTCATAATGGATTACAACATCAATACAAAGTGAGTTGTGAGGAGTTAGACTTTTTGGTCGATTTGGCAAAAGAAAACTCAGACGTACTTGGAGCAAGAATGATGGGTGGTGGTTTTGGAGGTTGTACGATTAATTTAATCAAAAAAACAGCTGTTGAAAGTTTTAAGAAAACAGCCATTGAAGCGTATACAAAAAAATTTGGTCACGAATGTTCTCCTTATGAGGTAGGATTGTCTGATGGAACAAAATTAATTTAATCAAGAAAAGATATTAAAAATGGATAAGAATTTAGAAGATTATTCACATAAGAGGTTTAACATCTTAACAGGAGAGTGGGTATTGGTTTCTCCACACAGATCTAAACGTCCTTGGCAAGGTCAAAACGAAGCCGTAAATAACGAAAAAAGACCAGAATATGACGAGTCTTGTTATTTGTGTGCAGGAAACACAAGAATTAGTGGAGATGTAAACCCTAAATATACGGGTACTTATGTTTTTACCAACGATTTTGCTGCTTTGCAAAGTGATTCTCCTTCGTTTGAGGTAAATGATGGTTTGTTGCAAGCACAAAGTGAAACAGGAATTTGTAAAGTAATTTGTTTTAGTCCTGATCACTCAAAAAGTTTGGCAGATATGGATGTTCCAGGAATTACAGAAGTGGTAAAAACATGGCAACATGAGTATAAAGAAATCGGGTCTAATGATGCGATTAAATACGTGCAGATTTTTGAAAACAAAGGAGCGGTAATGGGTTGTAGTAATCCACATCCACACGGACAAATTTGGTCACAATCTAGCTTGCCAAATGAGGTTTCTAAAAAAGATGCGACTCAAAAAAGTTACTTTGCTGATAAAAAATCTAGTTTATTGGGAGATTATTTAAAACAAGAATTAAATGGAGATAGAGAACGTGTTATTTTTGAAAATGATGCATTTGTAGTCTTAATTCCTTTCTGGGCTGTTTGGCCTTTTGAGGCGATGATTGCTCCTAAAAATCAACAAAATAGTATTTTGGATATAACAGAAAAAGAAGCAGAGTTATATGCCGAAGCTATTTCTGTGTTAACAAAAGTGTATGATAAATTGTTTAATACATCTTTCCCATATTCTAGTGGAATTCACCAAGCTCCAACCGATGGAGGTGATAATAGTCACTGGCATTGGCACATGAGTTTTTATCCGCCATTGTTAAGAAGTGCAACGGTTAAAAAGTTTATGGTAGGTTACGAAATGTTTGGAACCCCACAACGTGATATTACTGCCGAAGGTGCAGCACAAAGATTAAGAGAATTATTGTAGTATTTTTAAAATATAAGCATAATGAAAAACCCCAAAATCAATGATTTTGGGGTTTTTATGTTTTTTATAATACATTTTGTTTTATTTCTTCTACCACTTCAGGGTTTAATAATGTAGAAATATCTCCTAAGTTTTCAGCATCGTTA
The DNA here is from genome assembly GCF_054111205.1 of Wenyingzhuangia sp. IMCC45467. Next base: position 2,232,325 of record NZ_CM134196.1, on the reverse strand, counting down.
GAGGCTATTTTTCTTAAAATTCTTCTCATTATTTTACCAGAACGTGTTTTAGGCAACCCACTAACAAATTGAATTTTGTCTAATTTGGCAATGGCACCAACAGTTTTGGTAATAACCTGATTAATTTCTTTGCGTAATACGTCTTCATCAGTAGTAACGTTATCATACTTGGTAACATAAGCGTATAAAGCATTTCCTTTAATATCATGAGGGAAACCAACAATGGCACATTCTACAATATCATCGTGTTCATTAATGGCATTTTCAATAGGAGCAGTACCTAAGTTGTGACCAGAAACAATAATAACATCATCCATACGACCTGTAATTCTGTAGTTCCCCATGGCATCACGGTAGGCACCATCACCTGTAAAGTACTTACCAGGAAATGCAGAGAAATATGTTTCCTTATAACGTTGGTGATTTCCGTAAATAGTTCTAGCCATAGATGGCCAAGCTCCTTTAATGGCTAAACTTCCTTCTGCTGGAGAATCCGTTAATTCATTCCCTTCTGGATCTAATAAAACAGGTTGAACACCAGGTAAAGGTTGTGTAGCAAAAGTAGGTCTTAAAGGGGTTATTCCTGCCATGGCAGAAATCATAATTCCCCCTGTTTCTGTTTGCCACCAAGTATCTACAATAGGACAAGTTCCTTTACCAATATTATCGTTGTACCAGTGCCAAGCTTCTTCATTAATAGGTTCTCCTACCGACCCTAATACTTTTAAGCTGTCTAAATTATATTTTTCTACGTAGTGTAATGGTTGTTTTGCTAAGGCTCTAATAGCTGTTGGAGCTGTGTAAAAATGAGTTACTTTTAATTTTTCAACAATCTCCCAAAAACGACCGTAATCTGGATAAGATGGAACTCCCTCGAACATCACGGTAGTTGCCCCAGAAGCCAAAGGTCCGTATATAATATAAGAGTGTCCAGTAATCCAACCAATATCTGCCGTACACCAATAAACATCGTTCTTTTTGGTTTGGAAAACATTTTGGAAAGTGTAGGTAGTTCCTACCATATAACCTCCACAGGTATGAACCATTCCTTTTGGAGTTCCTGTAGAACCAGAGGTGTATAAAATAAATAACATATCTTCTGCATCCATATCTACAGCAGGACAGTAATCGTCTTCTATTTTTTGTAACTCATCAAACCAAAAAGTATCTCTACCTTCTTTCATAGTAGTTGGCTCTACTGTTCTACGATATACAATTACATTTTTAATAGAAGGTGTTTTTTCTAAAGCTTCATCACAAACAGCTTTTAGGTTAATAGGTTTTGTACCTCTGTAAACCTCATTAGCGGTGATTAATAATTTACATTCAGAATCGTTAATTCTACTAGCCAAGGCTGATGCAGAAAACCCTGCAAATACAATAGAGTGAACAGCTCCAATTCTAGCACAAGCCAACATGGCAATAGCTAGTTCAGGAATCATAGGCATGTATAAGCAAACTTTATCTCCTTTTTGAATTCCTTTGTTTTTTAAAACATTGGCAAATGCAGATACTTTGTGGTATAATTGTTTGTAGGTAATATGTCTAGATTCTTCTTTTGGATTATTAGGTTCCCAAATAATAGCTGTTTTATTTCCATTTTTTTCTAAATGTCTGTCTAAACAGTTCTCGGTGATGTTTAGTTTTCCGCCAACAAACCATTTTACTTCTGGTTTGTTAAAATCAGCTTCAACAACTTTGTCCCATTTTTTTCGCCAAGTAAATTGTTTAGCTATGTCTGCCCAAAATACTTCGGGGCTTTGTATGCTTTCTTTATAGTCTTCTTTGTATTGTCTATAAGATTTAATTTTCATTATAATAATATATTTGTTGGTTTTTTAAATTTAGAAGTTTTTTTAAGTCTATTACATTTTTTTATATAAACTACACAGTATTGTGTATAATCGTCATATTTTTAAATATAAACTTTAAATATTGGCAATAAATTTAAGTAAAATACATTTGAAATAAGTGTTAATTTTCATCAAAAAATGGAATAAAAGCGTTTGTTTGATAAATGAATTATAGAAGATTTGTGTTCGAAAACCTTTTCTATGTTTATTAACTCTTTAAGCTATAAAACTAAATGCTTCTGTTTATATTTGTAAATAGAAATAAAATTCAACTAAAATGAACAAAAAAGTAATCTTAATGATTCTTGATGGGTGGGGAATTACTCAAGACCCAAAAGTATCTGCAGTATTTAATGCAAACACATCTTATATTGATTCTTTGTATGATAAATATCCAAATGCTAGTTTGCGTACTGATGGAGAGTTTGTTGGTTTGCCTGATGGACAAATGGGGAATTCTGAGGTTGGACATATGAATTTAGGAGCTGGTAGAATTGTATATCAGAATTTAACTAAGATTAATATGGCGGTAAGAGACAAAACTTTAGGTCAAGAAAAAGTTTTGGTTGATACTTATAAATACGCAAAAGAAAACAATAAAAAAGTTCATTTATTAGGGTTGGTTTCTAATGGTGGAATTCACGCTCACATAGACCATATTAAAGGATTACTTGATGTAGCTAAAGACAACCAGGTAGATAATTTATTTTTACACGCCTTTACAGATGGACGTGATTGTGATCCAAAATCTGGAGCACATTTCATTAATGAAATTCAAGAATACATGGCGGAAACTACTGGTGAATTGGCTTCAATGACTGGTCGTTATTATGCAATGGATAGAGATAATCGTTGGGAGAGAGTAAAGTTAGCTTATGATGCAGTGGTAAAAGCTGAAGGTACAAAATCTACTGATGCGGTAGCTACCTTAAAAGAAAACTATGCAAATGATATTACTGATGAGTTTATAAAGCCAGTAATTATGACCCATGCAGATGGAGCTCCAAAAGCTAAGATAGAAGAAGGCGATGCTGTTATTTTCTTTAATTATAGAACTGATAGAGGTAGAGAGTTAACCAATATGTTATCTCAGAATGATTTCCCTGAGCAAGAAACAAAAAAGCTAGATTTATACTTTACCACTATTACTTTATACGATGAAACGTTTAAAGGAATTAACGTAATTTATAATAACGATAATATTAAAAATACCATTGGAGAGGTTTTATCTAAAGCAGGAAAAAAACAAATTCGTATTGCAGAAACAGAAAAATATCCTCACGTAACTTTCTTTTTCTCTGGAGGTCAAGAAGAACCATTCGAGGGAGAGTCAAGAATTTTACGAAACTCACCCAAGGTTGCTACTTATGATTTAAAACCAGAAATGAGTGCTTACGAATTAAAAGATGCTTTATGTGAAGATTTAAAAAAGGGAGAAGCAGACTTTGTTTGCTTAAACTTTGCTAATGGTGATATGGTGGGGCATACTGGAATGATGGATGCAGCTATTAAAGCTTGTGAAGCGGTGGATGAATGTGCTAAGGCTGTAATAGAAACAGGTTTAGAAAATGGATATTCAACATTATTAATTGCCGATCATGGTAATTGTGAGGTAATGATGAATCCTGATGGATCTCCAAACACAGCACATACGACCAACCCAGTTCCTATGATTTTAGTAGATAAAGAATTAAAGGAAATAAAAGATGGTGTTTTGGGAGATGTAGCTCCAACTATTTTAAAATTAATTGGTGTAGATCAACCAGAAGAAATGACAAGATTTCCTTTGGTGTAAAGGAATTAAAATATTTTAAAAAAAGCTCAACAAAGTAAATTGTTGAGCTTTTTTGGTTTTAAAAATAACTTTTAAAGAAAGTAATTTAGTTAGGCATAATTCTAACATAACGAATGTATCCCGTTCCTTCATATTTTTTTTGCATCTCAGAGTCTAATGCAATTTCTAAATCTTTAATATGATATTCTTGTTGCTCTACAGAAGTTTCAAAACGGATTTTATTTCCTTTGTTAATGTCATTTTGGTTTACTTCTATAACAAAAACAGCACGTTCTCCACCAGCAATTGTTGCTCCAGTAATAGCATCAATATTTGTTGTTTTTTCTTTAGGTTCAAAGAAAGACCACCAAGAAGTGATATCTGCATACCATTTTGTGTCATCTCCTAAAACTTGTAAGGTTTTTAAATACTTGCCGTTTTTATCAACTAAAGAAACAATTACATAAGCCCCTTCACCTTGATAGTTTTTTAACTGAACCATACACTTATATTTTTGTGTGGCTTCAGTCGTTTTTAAAGTAGTAAATGCCATTAAAGATAAGCATGCTACAAGAAAGATATATTTAAATGCTTTCATATCAAATTAAATTTATTTTAAAAAAGTAATATCAGTGTTTTTTAACAATTCGTTTTCTGTAGCCAAATCATAAGCACTTTCTTCAAAATCTGTTAAAATACTTTTATCAGCTCCTTTGCTTAATAATAATTTTAAAGTTTTATCATTGGTTGCTTTCATTGCTGATAAATGTAACGGAGTTAATCCATCGCTATTTTTTTGGTTAATGTTAGCTCCCAATTCAATAGCTGTTAAAATTAAGTCTTCCTGTCCTTTTTCTATGGCAATATGCAACGGAGTTGTGTTTGATGCAGCTTTTGCAAATGAAATGTTGTTTTGTTTTAAAACGTTTACAAAATCGTTAAAATGAGCTTTAGATCGGTTGTTATAAGCATTAAATAAATAATAATATAAATTGTTTCCGTCTTTATCCACTACATCTAACTGTACATTGTTTGCTAATAAAATATCTAACAACTCTTTGTTAATACGTTGCGTTGCATAAATAACAGCAGAGATCCCTTCGTTGTTTTTTTGATTGATGTCTTTAATCTGTGGTAATAACTTGTTTACTGCTAAGATGTTTCCTCCTCTACAAGCATTTAAAAAAGGAGTGTTTCCTTGTGTATCTTTTTGACGTACATTAGCCCCTTTGTTGATAAAATAGTCAATAATTTTAACATCTTTGGTGTTGCTACAAACAAAATGTAAGGCATTTTGATTTTCTGGATTACTAAGATTCATGCTTAAACCTAAGCTGTCAAAATATTCAAATACTTCTATAGAATTGCTAGAACCTCTTCCTCCGTGGCTAGCATAAAGAGCAAGATTTTCTCCTTTGTTATTTAGTTGTTTATAATCAAACCCTTTGTTAATAAAGTTTTTAATTAGACTTAAATTACCACGTTGTGCAGCGTAAAATAAAACATTATTTCCATTGTTATCCTTCGCACGTGCATCTACTCCCTTTTGTTGAAAATAATCAATAATTTTTCCATCTTTAGAGTGGGCTGCTAATAACATAATTGCATTGGCCCCTGTTCTGGTAGTGCTTTTTAAATCTACACCATTTGCTGCCATTAAATCATAAATTTTAGTGTTTTCATGACCTGCATTTAAAGTAAAAGTAAACCAAGTAAAACCATGGCTACCAGCAATGTTAATATCTGCTCCTTTTTTTAATAATAACTCCATGGTAGGAATGTCTCCTGAATATCCTGCCCACATTAAGTAACTTCTACCATCGTGTGTAGGTTTGTTGATGTTATTTCCTGGTAAAGACAATAAATATTCAATAGTTTTTACAGGTGCTTTGGCCATAATGGCATAGCTTAAGGCATCAAATGCAGCTCCGTTTGGTGTAACGGCATCGTTTCCTTCTTTAATTTTTTGTTTTACAGTTTCAACGTTAGGTTGTGTTTGCCAAAACGAACGATTGTGAAATGCATTTTTACTTTGAGGTCCTCCTCTTTGAGCAAAGGTAAATTGTGATACGGCCAACAATGATAAGCTCAACAATTTTATTTTCTTCATACTTGTTTTTATTAGGAAAGCCCCTTTCTAACAAAGGTTAAAAAGGGACTTAAAATTTTATAAGGTTTAGCAAGGAATGTAGCTTGCTAAATTATAGTTGTTTTTACTCTTAGTAAGCTCCTAAGTAGTAACTACCAGAAATAGTTTTTAACTGAGCTCCTTTTGTAATCTCTTTAGTTACAGTGTTGATAACATAAATATTACCCTCTTTACCTGAAGGAGTCAATGGAACATAAGCGTTGTCTCCAACTAAACCAATGTTTTGGAATTGACGGAATGTTGATTCTAAGTCTGCATCTGCTTCAACATCTGTAGCTAATTTCACTGAGTTTGATGGGGTGTTTAAGTCAATTAAAGCAATATAACCTCCATCTGCATCATCTGAAGTGTATAACACAACACCAATTCCGTCTTTAATGTATCTCCAAGCTTTAATTTGTGCTCCAGTAACACCAATTGCATCGTTTAAATCAAAATGATAGCTTTGGTCATAGTCATTAGTTGTACTGCTAATACGTAAAATATCTGCACCTGATGTAGCTGTAGCTTGATAAACGTGTCCATCTGTACCTACGTATTGAGTCATAGTACGGTAAGAATTGTTAACTTCTGTTGAGTTGGTAGAAGTAATTACTGTAGGGTTTTTTAATGAAGGGTAGTCTAGTACTAAAGTTTTTGTACCGTCAATTTCACCATAAGGCCATACCGGGATACCATCGTCATTTAAAGTAGGAGTTGCTGTAACATCATATTTTCTTGTTCTACATCCGATAAAAAGCTTGGTTTTAGCAGCGTTTAAGATAGGAACATCTACACGTCCTACGTTGTAACCTGCTGCTTTATCTTCATCTGACCATGGAAAATCAAATATAGCTGTGTTAATAATAGCTGTCTGGTCTAAATCTAAAACAGCTATTTTTATTTCACTATCAGCACTTAAAAAGCTATAATTTCCTTCTTCTCCTTCATATGCTACGTCATGTGAGCTTGCATAAACTCCAATACCAGTTCCTTCTGCTGCTTTCATCCAACGTGGAGCTGTACCTAAAATAGCTGCAGTATTTAATTCATACCCTACCTCTTCAAAGTTACCACCTTCACCAACTAAGTATTTGTTAAACACACCACCTTCTGTACCTGTATATTGTATGTTGTATAAATATTTACCATCCGCAGAAGCTTGTACACGAGCTGTACGGCTAGATTTTAATCCAATTCCTTCTACAAATACTCCACCTTCATATTTTAAAAGGTCTACAATATAATTTGGATCCTCTGCATTTTCTACAGTAATACCATATGCACGAGTCCCTCCATTACCTCCAGTTCCTTCATCGTCTGGGAAAGATGCTGTTAAGGTAATGTAGCGTGTAGTATCTTCTACTGGATTTTCAATTTCTGTTGTTGTGTTATCGTCACAGCTTGTAAAAGCTAATGCAATACTCATTATTCCTATTTTGAATAGATTTTTTTTCATGGTTTTAATTATTAAAATTTATTGATTGTATAATTTAATTTGAAGTAGATTCCTCTACCTGGTTTTTGTATTCTGAAGTTGTCGTAGACTTCCGCATTAAATATGTTTTTAACATCTAGGCTTGCCACTAATTTTTTAGAAGGAAAACGATAACTCAATCCCATGTCATGTGATAATTGACTTGGGGTTTTAGACCATTCTGGCTCTCCCCATACGGTATAATATTCACCTACATAGCCAATAGTGTAATAAGTGTTTAGGATGGATTTTTTTTGAAAGATATTATTGAACCTATATTGTAAATTTGCATTGATTGTAAAAAAAGGTTCGTTAATTAGTTGTTGGTTGTAATATGGTGCTTCTTTATGCGCATTGATAAATTTTGAAAAATTTAAAGAAGTATTTAATCGATTATTATAGATGTATATAATTTCTGCCTCATACCCTTTTGCTTGTGTTTTTCCTAGGTTTACATATTTGGTGACTTGAATATCGGCATCTTCTTCTACTTCAATTTCAGTTACATCTACAGCTTTTTGAGCAATTTTGTCATATCCATTACGTAAAAAAAGATTTGCATAAATAGATATTTTGTGCTTGTTTAACTTTAATGTTTTTACACGAAAACCTAAATTGTAATTGATGTTTTTTTCTGGTTTTAATTTTGTGTTTGGTAGTATATTTAGATCTGGTGCTCCAAACAATTGATTGTCTGTAGGTGCTATGTAAGTGTTTTCTGTAGAAGCAATAATATATAAGTGAGGAATAACGTTATATGATATAGTAGCTCCATACCCAAAGTTATCATTACTAGAAACAGTATCTTTTTTTACAATTGAATTAACCCCATTATTTGCGATAATATCGTATTCTGTTTGACTTGTATGATTGTATGTATATTTACCTAACAAGTTTGTTAGTAACTTTTTGTTAAAGGTTTCCGCCTCGTAATTAAACGATAATATATGTTGAGAAATAGTACTAATTGTTGCGTAATCAGTTATGGTAGAGTTCAATAAGTCTTTGTCTTCTCTATCTGTTGCTTCGTATTTATGGTTTATGGATATTTTATGCCCATCAGTTAATGTATAACCTAAGTTAGAACGCATATTGGTAATTTCTCTATCGGTATTTGAAATAACTTTATCTCCCTGTTGACCACCATTAAGTGCTTTAAGAGGTACTCTTTCTCCATATTCAACTACTTCTCTTGGTTTACCGTCCCAGTTGTAAGCTATGCCCACAGTGTCTTGTAGATAAGTGCTTCTGTAACTTCTTGCAGCATTAACTTTAAGAGATAGATCTTTTGTTAAAAAATCATCTTTACTATAATTAAGCAATAATACATGAGCTTTAGCTTCGCTATATCTACCTACATATGGAACGGCCATGGTTACACCATGTGGTATTTCTCTGTAGTTGCTAGAACCATTATATCCTATAAAAAATTGATCTGTCCATTTTTTGTCTGTAATTCCAAATTCAAAACGCCCCCCAAAGGATTTATAAGTATTGTTAAATCGTTTGGCACGATAGTTTTTGGTAATTTGTCCTAAATGATTTACATAAGTTGTGGATTCTCCCCAGGTTTCATAGCTGTTATCTGTATATATATGAAATGCAGAACCTCTAAATGCAAGTCCTGTTTTTTTATCACGAAGCATTGCTCCAATATCAGATTGAGAAGTGTTGAACGATCCGTATGATGAAGCTAAAGTGACATTATTGATAGAAACATCTTTTTTTAATACTACATTGATAGCTCCACCTGCATAATCACCTGTAAGGTGTGATGGTAATACACCTTTATATACCTCTATACGCTCAATCATAGAAGTTGGGATGTTATTAAGATTAAAAGATTGACCATATGTTGAAATCTCTAAACCATCAAGAAATATTCCGACAGTACTTCCAGACATACCATTTAGGTTATATTCTACGTTAGCCCCAATTCCTCCGTTTTGTCTGATTCGTACACCTACAGATCTATCTAATAATTCATTGGTAGTTAAGTTTCTTAATGATGCTTCTTTTGTTTCAATTACATTTACAGCAAAACCTTCAGTTTCTATTTTTGTTTTTTCTGTTTTACTATGTAGGTTAACTTGTTGTAAAGATTCTGAGTTTTCTTTTAAGGTGAAATTGCACGTGTTTCTGTTTTTCTTCTTTACAAAAATCTCTTTCTTTTCAATAGAATATCCAATGTATATTGCTTCTATGGTGTGTTTTCCTATAGGAATATTAGGTAATAGATATTCACCTTCATGGTTAGTTATAGCGGTGTATTTATTGTTATCCATTAAAATAGTTGCACCTAATAGTGGAAAACCTGTTTGATCCATTACTTTCCCAGAAATTACGTGCTGTATTCCTTGAGCATAAAATACTGAGGTTGTGATTAGAGCAATCAAAAATAATTTAATCTTCACTTCTATTTAGATTTGATAAAAATAATTTACTTTTGCAAAAGTACCTTGTGTTTAACTAGTCTAGATAACGCAAAAGGAATTTATAATAACGCAAAAGGAATTAATGAGACTTAATCTAAATAATATAATTGCTAAAGAAGAAAAGGTGTTAAAAACGGTTCCTTATGCACAAGTAAATGTAATGGAACGTAGTATGCAGATTAAAGAAGATCAAGTTCAGGGAATTATACAGCATATTAGGTTAAATGGACTGTGTTTTTTTGCTAACGAATTAAAGGTTGCAGAAGAAGATTTAACTTTGGTTTTCCATGGTGAACCTGCTTTTAAGTTGCATTTTGAAGTTGGAGGAACAGCTACATATAGGTTTGATAAAAAATTTGCAAAGTGTTTAGAGTTAACAAAAGGAATGTACAATTTGTTGTATGTTACACAACACGATGAACAAATTGTAAATACAAAAAACAATAGCAAATCGATAGAGTTGTTTTTTACCAAAGCTTTTTTAGAAGAAATTACAGGAAAAGAGTTTATTCATGTTTTGGAGATGTTAGAACAAAAGAGTTATAAAAAGAATTTGGATGTTCTGACCAAGGGGTTGTTTATTTCTGAAGAAATGCTAAGTATTATTAATGATATTCTGTATTGTAATTATGAAGGAGTTAAGCGTAGAGTTTTTTTAGAATTAAAAATAAAAGAACTGCTTATTGTGGCAATGAGTCATTACGTTGCTACTTCTGTTACAGAAAGCATGGATGCTTACGATGTAAAATCTTTAAAACAAGTAGAAGAGCACATAAAGAAACATCTGAAAGAAGAAATGCCAATTGTTGAGTTGGCTATTTTGGCAGGTTTAAATACGTCTAAACTAAAAAAAGCATTTAAAGCTGTTTATGGTACAACCATTTTTAAGTACATTACTTCGTTGAGAATAGATAAAGCTAAAGACTTGATTCAGAAAGAAAACTATACCATTTCACAAGCTTCTTATGAGGTTGGTTATAAAAATCCTCAACATTTTACTGTCGCTTTTAAAAAGAAGTTAGGGTATTTGCCAAGTCAGTTAAAAAAGAATTTATATCAAATATTGTACTTGACCTGTGTAAATGATTTTGAATTTTTAGTGTGTGATTTTTTTGTTTTTTAAAATAGTATTTAATTTTAATTGAAACTAAAACAATAAATCTACCAAGTCTTCAATTTTAGATATTTTTATAATTTCTATATTGCTTTCTTTCTGAGATACTTTGCAGAATTTTGAGATGAATATTTTTTCAAAACCAAGTTTTTCGGCCTCTGTAATTCTTTGCTCAACACGGTTAATAGGTCTTATTTCTCCTGTTAAGCCTACCTCCGCAGCAAAAGCATAATTTTGAGGAATAGGTTCGTCTTCATTACTAGATAAAACAGCTACAACTACAGCCAAATCAATAGCAGGATCATCTACAGAAATACCTCCTGTAATGTTTAAAAACACATCTTTTGCCCCTAATCTAAATCCAGCTCTTTTTTCTAAAACGGCTAAAATCATGTTTAATCGTTTTAGATTGTAGCCTGTGGCAGAACGTTGAGGAGTTCCATAAACAGCTGTGCTAACCAAAGCTTGGACTTCTATCATTAAAGGTCTCATACCTTCTAGCGTAGCAGCAATAGAGGTTCCACTTAAATCTCCATCTTTTTTAGAGATTAATATTTCTGATGGGTTTTTAACCTCTCTTAATCCGCCAGCTCTCATTTCAAAAATTCCTAATTCTTGTGTAGATCCAAATCTGTTTTTTAAAGCTCTTAAAATTCTGTAGGTATGATTTCTGTCTCCTTCAAACTGTAAAACTACATCAACCATGTGTTCTAAAATTTTAGGACCAGCAATACTTCCTTCTTTGTTAATGTGACCTATAACCAAAACAGGAACTCCAGTTTCTTTGGCAAATTTTATAAGTTCTGTGGTGGTTTCTTTTATTTGTGAAATAGAACCAGCAGAACTTTCAACATAATCTGTGTGTAGTGTTTGAATAGAGTCTATAACCAATACTTCAGGTTGTTCTATTTGTATTGACTTAAATATTTTTTGAGTGTTGGTTTCTGTTAAAATTAAACAATCGTGATTTAAATTTTGTACACGTTCTGCTCTTAATTTTATTTGTGTTTGGCTTTCTTCTCCCGATACATAGAGTACTTTATGTTTCATGCTTAAAGCTACTTGGAGCATTAAGGTAGATTTTCCTATTCCGGGTTCTCCTCCCAACAAAATAATAGATCCTGGTACAATTCCACCTCCTAAAACATTGTTTAGTTCTGTACTAACAGCATTGTATCTGGTTTCGTTTTTAATTTCTATGTCTTTTACCTTAAGAGCTGTATTGTTTTTTCTTGGTTTGTTATCAATAACCCAATCTGCTTTTTCTTCTTTGGCAATTACTTCTTCTACAATGGTGTTCCATTCTTTACAAGTTCCACATTGTCCCATCCATTTTGAGTGCTGAGAACCACAATTTTGACAAAAGTATGCTGTTTTTGTTTTAGCCATTATTAAGTAGTTTGTAAAGTAGGTAAAAGTTGAAAGCTGTAAATGTAATAAAAATGAAATATTAAGTTTTTCTCGTAACTTAATACTTTGTACTCATTACTTATTTTTATTTAAAATAGGCAAGAATAAAAAAGACAAACCTCCTAAAACAATTACTAATACTGTTTGAGATGTCCATGCAATCCATCCAAAACTTGCTCCAATGGTTTCAGGAATAGCATATAATAATAAGGCTTGTTGTATTACGTATGGATAAGCTCCAATTCCTCCGTTAGTGGTAGCAAAGCTAAAAGTACCCATAATAAAACAAATCAAAATAGCATCTAGTCCTAAGTGACTTGTTTCTGGAAATGCAAAGATTACCACGTATAACATTAATACGTAAAGAATCCATATTAAAAAAGTGTAGAATATGTAGGTCCACTTTTTTTTCATCGTAAAAAGAGTTTGAATTCCTTCAATTAACCCAATTACAAAAGTTCTTATTTTTACAAAAAAATGTTTTTTTGATTTTTTGATTGTATTAAAAAGTAAATAAACAATCCCTAAAATAGATACCCCTATGAAAGCGAGTAATATTGGGTTAGGGGGAATTCTATCTATAATTAGTTTTTTAATCAATTCGTACTGGGCAAAAAAGGCCAAAACAATTAAAAGTAAATAAACCACCATGTCTGCCAATCTTTCGGCTACAATAGTTCCAAAAGCCTTTTCAAAAGGAACATTTTCATATTGATTGATAGTAGCAGCACGAGTAAATTCTCCAGCTCTAGGAATTCCTAAATTGACTAGGTAAGCAACAAAAACAGCCATGGCATTGTTGTAGAACTTTGGCTGATATCCTAAAGGCTTTAGCATAAATTTCCATCTATAAGCTCTACATACGTGGCTTAAAAAACCTAAAAATAAAGAAAAACCTACCCACCAATAATTGGCGTTTAAAAAGGAGTTTTTAATTTCGTTTAATTCTTCTTGTGTAAACTTAGAAAGGGATAGCCAAATTAAAAAAGCACCAAATAATAGAGGCAGTGCTGTTTTTAATGTTTTTTTTACGCTAGCCTTCAATTTTAGGTAAGAGTATTGGTTTCTTCATTAGGAAAGACAATGGCTGGACTAAAGTTTTTAGCCTCTTCAAAATCCATCAATCCGTAAGAAATTATAATAATAATATCTCCAGGAGCTACACGTCTTGCGGCGGGTCCGTTTAGAGTTATTTCTCCGCTATTTCTTTCTCCTGGAATAATGTAAGTGTCTAAACGTTCACCGTTGTTTACGTTTACAATAGATACTTTTTCGCCTTCAATCATGTTGGCGGCTTCCATTAAAGCTTTATCAATAGTAATACTACCAATATAGTTTAAATCGGCTCCAGTAACTTTAACCCTGTGTATTTTAGATTTTACTACTTCAATTTGCATGGTGCAAAATTAATTATTTATATCTGAATTTACGCTATAACTTTTTATAATTAATTTATAGAGCTATGTTGTCTATCAATCTTATATCTCCTGCAAAAACGGCAATAAATGCTCTGTATTGTATGTTTTTGCTAAAGGAATTAACACTTTTTAGAGTGTTTTCATCTGCTATAGAAAAATATTCTAATTCTAGATTATGATGATTTTTAAATTCGTTCTCAACCCATTTTTCAATCTCCGATGGATTAGTTTTACTTACCATTTCCTTGGCTTTACAAATAGTCTTGTAAATAAAAGGTGCACTTGCTCTGTGTTCTTTTGATAATCGCATATTTCTAGAGCTACCAGCCAATCCATCTTCTTCTCTATCAATAGCACAGCCAATTACTTTTACGGGTTGTTTGGTAATACTTACCAGTTTTTTAATAATTTGTAATTGTTGAAAATCTTTTTCGCCAAAATAAGCACAATTGGGTTGAATAATATGAAATAGTTTTTTAACAATAGTTCCAACTCCATTAAAGTGGTTGTCTCTAAACTTGCCTTCCATTTCTTTGTCTAATCCCTGAAAATCAAAAATTTCAACTACTTCATTTTCTTTATACATCTCACTAGTAGTGGGAGTAAAAACCATATCACAGTTTACACTTTTTAGTTTTTCCAAATCTTGTTCTAGGGTACGTGGGTATTTTTCTAAATCAGCAGGATTGTTAAACTGAGTAGGATTTACAAAAATACTAACTACTACAATATCATTGTCTTTTTTAGCACTTTTTATAAGTGATAAATGACCTTTGTGTAAAGCTCCCATGGTAGGAACCAAACCAACAGTAACCCCTTTAGATTTGAGGTCTGTAATATAAGAATTAGCTAATTCTTTGACAGAGAATACTTTCATTCGTTACGTTTACATTTAAGCAACTGCAAACTTACTATAAATACCTGTATATTGGGTATTTTTTCGTATTTTTGCAAAATTATATTCAATAATTGAATGATTTATGAAGAACAAGAGAGTTTTATACGTTTCTAGCGAGGTGACCCCTTATACACCATTAACAGAAATGTCAGAAATGTCTTTCGAGGCGGCAAAAAAAGCCCATCACAAAGGGGTGCAAACAAGAATTTTTATGCCGAGATTCGGTTTGATTAATGAAAGAAGACATCAATTACACGAAGTAATAAGACTTTCAGGAATGAACTTAATTGTTAATGATATGGACATGCCTTTAATTATTAAGGTAGCATCTATTCCTAAGGAAAGAATGCAAGTTTATTTTATTGATAATGATGAGTACTTTAAAAGAAAGGCTACTTTTACTGATGAGCATGATAATATGTTTGTTGATAATGATGAAAGAGCTATCTTTTTTGCAAAAGGGGTGGTAGAAACAGTAAAGAAGTTAAATTGGGCTCCAGATATTATTCACGTACACGGTTGGATGGCATGCTTATTGCCATTATATTTAAAAGAATATTATAAAGACGATGCTTTGTTTGCCAACACCAAAATTGTAACTTCTGTTTATGATAATGAATTTGAAGGGACTTTAGATGAAGGTTTAGCTAACAAAGTACGTTATGATGAAATTTCTGATGAAAAATCAAAAGTGCTAGAAAATCCAACATTTGCAAATATTATAAAAAGTGCTATAGATAACTCTGATGCGGTAATCAAAGCAAGTAGATTTGTTAATGATGATTTAGAAGATTATTTAGATGATTTAGAAAAACCATTTTTAGATTATCAAACTGAAGATACTTTTGCAGAAGCATATTTAGAGTTTTACACAGAAAAAGTTTTAAACTAAAAGCCATATATGAGACTTTTGAATCTTAAAAATTTTAAAACCATAGCAGCTCTTGGTACTATGGTTTTTTTTATGAGTTGTACAGATGAACTTGCAACTACAACAGGTGGGTTAGTTAATAATAATAACTTTGTTAAAGATACTATTAATGTAGAGCCTGTACTTACAACAGTAAATATAGATACAGTAAGAACAAACTTATTGAGTACTTATTTATTGGGAGAGTATACAGATGCTAAGTTAGGAACTTTAAAAGCTTCTATTGTAGGGCAAATAGTACCAAATTCCTATCCATTAAAAAGAACTACTGCAGAAACTCCAACCGATATTACTACTTCCGATGTAGAAGTTACTTTAGAGTTTCCTTTGTCTTTGATAAGCAAAGAAGACAATGCAGAGGAGTTTGAAATAGCAAAGATGGTTGGAGACATAGCAACGACTATAGATGTTCAAGTAAGTACTTTTACAACGTATTTAGAACAAGTAAATGCTAATGGTGCTTCAAGAGTGTATTATTCCGATGGAACCAACAATGCCGGTAGTAAAGAGAATTTAGGTACTGAGACTGTAATTGGAGGAAGTACAGGTGTTCAGCTTAAGACTACTTACGTAGAAGCAGATACCTTAAGAATTCCGTTGGATGCTGCTTATTTTGAATCGAAATTAAACGAAATTGACAATTTAACAATTGTAAATGATGATGATTTTAAAGACTTCTTTAGAGGGTTAAAAGTGACTGCTACTAAAAATGGCAATGGGTTTGCAGTTCCTCTTGATTTGTCTACAGCTCGACTTAAAATATCGTATTTAAACACGAATAACAACACCGAGGAGGAAGACAATACAACAGAGAGATTATTAATTTTTAAATTTCAAGGAGCTGTTTATGATTTGTATGATCATGATCATGCAAATAGTAATGAAGCTGATAAAGTGTATGTTCAAGGAACAGGAGGTTACGAAACATCTGTAGATATTTCTAGTTTAATAACAGCTAATAGTGTTGCTTCTCAAGATGAAAATTGGTTAATCAATCAAGCTAAGTTAAAAATTTATTTAGATGAAGTAAATGATCAAACTTTACAGAGTTTTTATTTATATGGAATTAAAAGTGATGGTAGCTTAGCTATAGTAGATGATTACATTACTCTAGGAGTTGGTGATATTAATGGAATAGTAGGGTATGATGATTTGGAGAATTTGGAAGATCCTTATATTCAGTTTTTTATTACCGATTTTATAAAAGCTGCTTTGGCAAATGGAGAAATAGCAGAATTAAGAATTAAAGCTAGAGAGGCATCAGAAAGTACAAGTTTAAGCTTGTCTTCATCAATTCCCAATGGAGCTTTGTTGTTGAATGATTTAACAACTAGTAAAGCTCCTAAATTAGAAGTTATTTATTCTAAAATTGAATAGTTTTAAAAAGATATTATATAAAAAATCCCAACTCAAATATGAGTTGGGATTTTTATTTTAGCTAGATGTGTGATTTTACATCATTCCTGGCATACCACCACCCATTGGAGGCATTGCAGGAGTATCTTCTTTAATGTCGATTAACGTACATGCAGTTGTTAAAATCATTCCAGAAACCGATGCGGCATTTTCTAAAGCCACACGAGTTACTTTGGTAGGATCAATAATACCAGCAGCAAACATTTGTACGTATTCTTCTGTTTTAGCATTGTATCCAAAATCAGCAGAACCTTCAATTACTTTAGCAACCACTACAGATCCTTCACCACCAGCATTGCTTACAATTTGTCTTAATGGTTCTTCAATAGCTCTGTTAACAATGGCTATTCCAGTTTTTTCATCAGCATTATCTGTTGCAATGTTAGCTAAAGCAGCTTTAGCCCTAACAAGAGCAACACCACCACCAGCAACAATACCTTCTTCTACAGCAGCTCTTGTTGCATGTAAAGCATCATCAACTCTGTCTTTCTTTTCTTTCATTTCTACTTCAGAAGCAGCACCTACGTACAATACGGCAACACCACCAGCTAATTTAGCCAAACGCTCTTGTAGCTTTTCTTTATCATAATCAGAAGTAGTAGTTTCAATTTGCGCTTTAATTTGGTTTACTCTAGCTTCAATAGCTTCTGTAGTTCCTGCACCGTTCACAACAGTTGTATTGTCCTTATCTATAGTAATGTTTTCTGCAGTTCCTAGAGAATCTAAAGTAGCGTTTTCTAAGGTTAATCCCATTTCTTCAGAAATAACCGTACCTCCTGTTAACACAGCAATATCTTCTAACATGGCTTTACGTCTATCTCCAAAACCAGGAGCTTTTACAGCAGCAATTTTTAAAGCACCACGTAACTTGTTCATTACTAAAGTTGCTAACGCTTCACCGTCAACATCTTCGGCAATAATTAGTAAAGGTTTACCACTTTGAGAAATAGGTTCTAAAATTGGTAATAATTCTTTTAAGTTAGATATTTTCTTGTCGTATAATAAAATATAAGGATTGTCTAATTCAGCCAACATTTTTTCTGAATTGGTTACAAAGTAAGGAGATAAATATCCTCTGTCAAATTGCATTCCTTCTACAATATCAACATAAGTTTCAGTTCCTTTAGCTTCTTCTACAGTAATTACCCCTTCTTTACCTACTTTTCCAAAGGCTTCGGCAATTAAATCACCAATAGAGTTGTCGTTATTTGCTGAAATAGCAGCTACTTGTTGAATTTGACTCGAGTCAGATCCTACTTCTTTAGATTGTTCTGCCAATCCAGCTATTATAGATGCTACAGCTTTATCAATCCCTTTTTTTAAGTCTAAAGGGTTTGCACCAGCGGCTACGTTCTTTAAACCTTCTTGTACAATTGCTTGTGCTAATACGGTAGCTGTAGTTGTTCCATCTCCAGCCAAATCGTTGGTTTTAGATGCAACTTCTTTTACCATTTGAGCTCCCATGTTTTCTAAAGGATCTGATAATTCAATTTCTTTAGCAACTGAAACTCCATCTTTAGTAATATGTGGTCCTCCAAAAGCTTTTCCAATAACTACATTACGTCCTTTTGGACCTAAAGTTACTTTTACTGCATTTGCTAATGCATCTACTCCGCGTTTTAAACCGTCACGTGCTTCAATATCAAAAATAATGTCTTTTGCCATTTTTTTAAGTTTTTAGCTAATGGTAATACCAATAGCTCTATTTTTAAATTAGTGAGTATAATAGTTTAATATAAAAGGGTTTTAGCCTAATGTGTTGTGCTACTATATGATTGCGAAAATATCGCTCTCTCTCATGATTAAATAATCTTTTCCTTCGTAAGCTAATTCAGTTCCTGCATATTTACCGTACAAAACGGTATCACCAACTTTTACAGTAATAGGCTCATCTTTTGTTCCTTTACCTGCTGCTACAACAGTACCAGTTAAAGGTTTTTCTTTTGCAGAGTCTGGAATAATTAATCCAGAAGCAGTTTTTGTTTCTGCTGGAGCTGGCTCTACCAAAACTCTATCAGCTAATGGTTTAATGTTTATGCTCATTGTTATTTAATTTATAAAGTTATTACTGATTGTTTGTTATTCGAAAAGTATGCCAATTGATGTATTGGCATCATACTAAAAAAAATGTCATCATGTTGTGACATGATGACATTTTTATATGGTATAAAAGACTAAGATTTACTCTTCAGTTGTTTCTTCAGTAGTAGAGTTGTCATTAATGATATCTTCAATATCAGCAGCTTCATCATCTATAGCAGGAGCAACTTCGTCTCTTTGTTGAATAGTGTTTTGTAATTCAGATTTACTAGCTTCATCTCTAGGAATTGCTATGCTAGATAATAAGATTAATGCTAATAAAGCAATAGCCAAAGTCCAAGTTGCTTTGTCTAAAAAATTGTTGGTGCTTTGAACACCACCAATAGTACCTCCAGAACCTCCAGTTAATGAAGAAGACAATCCTCCTCCTTTAGGGTTTTGAACTAGTACAATTAAAATAAGTAGTACAGCAACTACCATGATTACTATTAACAATAGGTTGTAAGTCATAATTTATTATTTTGTAATATTTTGATTCTTTGTATTTGGTCTGCAAATAAACTACTTTTTTCTGGATATTTCAAACTTAAAATCTTGTAGGCCTGAATTGCGTTTTCATATTTTTTTTGAGCAAGATAAACTTTGGCTAAAGTTTCTGTCATCAATTCATTAGAAATGTCCGAACTGGTGTTTATTGTGTTAGTATTATCAATAGGTATATTTTTTTTAACAGGATTTATTTTTGGGTTGTTATTAATAAACTGATTGATGATTTTTAGTTTAGGGTTTGCAATCTTTTTTTCTTTTGTTTCTGTCTTAGGAACTTCACGTTTTATAGGGGTTGGTTTAGAAATTTGTAACCACTGATTAAAACTGTGCTTTTCGGTATTTGTGAATTCAAAAGGTTTAGAAACGTGTTCAGTAATGTTTTCGTCTAGAGGATTGGTTTGCTCAATATAAACTTTAGTAGATTCTTTTTCTATAGTATTTACCGAAGTTTCTTTTTTTTGGGTTGTTGTTTGGATGTGGGTAATAAAATCAAAAAGAATTTCTCTGTTTACTGTATGCGCGGCAACGTTTTTTAGTGCATTGTTGTATTTAAAATGTTCTTGTTGGTGGTATTTTTTTAATAAAACTGTTTTATTTAATTGAAAAAAAGGGAATTTATCGGCAATGTTTTCTAAAGTCTCTATGCTAAGAGTCTCTATATTGTTGTTTTTTATTGCTTGTGTAAATTCTTGCATAATTTTACCAGTTGGCTACAGATGCGTTAAAAATATTTTGAGTAATTCTTTCAAAAATTTCTTCATAAGCCGTTTCTAAACTCGCTCCTTGTAATATAGCATTGGCATCATAATCATAAAAGTGGCTAAATCTTTTTTCAAAATTCTTCTTTTCATCTGTTCTGTTATAAAAACGAACATTAACTTCAACTGTTAACCTGTTTTGTGCTGCCGTTTGGTCGGCTGTAGCGGTCATAGGGGTAATGCTATATCTTGTTATTTCCCCTTCAAATTGTAAATCACCACTGCTTTTAACCAAATCAAGATTGGTTTGGGTAATAAAGAAATCTTGTAAGGCCAAAGTAAAAGCCTGACTTAAGCTAGGCTCAACCAAATTAGCATTGTTGTTAAAAAAATCTACCTGAATGGTTTTAGCATTCCCAACATCACCTCCAGTAAAGCTATATATACCACAACTAACAATACTGCAAAATGCACTGATGATTAATATTTTAGGAAAGATTTTTTTAAACATAATGTAAGGGTTGTTAAACAAATATAGTTTATAAATTATACTGTTTTATTTTTCGATATAAGGTTCTTTCAGAAATTCCTAATTCTTTGGCAGCTAACTTACGTTTGTTGCTATTGCGCTCCAAAGATTTTTTAATCATTTCTATTTCTTTGTCTTGTAAAGATAAATTCTCATCTTCTTCAACAGTTTCTATATTGTAATAATCTTCATCATGATCATCATCTTCGTGAATCTCGTTTTCATGATGAAAAGAAACCAAGTTTGAATTATTATTTCTTATGCTGTTAGCAGGAGCCAATGCTTTGGTGGTAGAGGTTTCTAAAAAAGCTTCTGCTTCTTTAACTTTGCTACCATGCATAATGTTTAATGTTACTTTTTTAAGTTCGTTTAATTCAGCTTTTAAGTCGTATATCATTTTTAATAATCCTGACTTTTCTTCGTTAAATGAGTTGTTCTCATCAATAATCATTGGTAATGATGATGAACTTAAATTAGGTAAATATTGTTTTAGTTTGTTAGCATCAACACTTCTGTTTTCTTCAATTACAGAAATTTGTTCAGCAATATTTCTTAATTGACGGATATTTCCAGGAAAATGATATCTCAATAATAGTTCCACAGCATCATTTGTTAATCTTACTGTTGGCATTTTATATTTTTGAGCAAAGTCCGATGCGAATTTTCTAAATAATAGGTGAATGTCTTCGTTTCTGTTTCTTAAAGGAGGTAATTCAATTTCTATAGTACTTAGTCTATAGTATAAATCTTCTCTAAATTTTCCTTTTTTTATAGCTTCCATCATTTTTACATTGGTGGCTGCAACGATTCTAACATCTGTTTTTTGAACTTCCGAAGAACCCACTTTTATAAATTCGCCATTTTCTAAAACACGTAACAAGCGTACTTGTGTTGTTAAAGGCAATTCACCTACTTCATCTAAAAAAATAGTTCCACCATTGGCAACTTCAAAATAACCTTTACGAGTGTTGGTTGCTCCGGTAAAAGCTCCTTTTTCGTGACCAAACAATTCACTATCAATAGTTCCTTCAGGAATGGCACCACAGTTTACAGCAATGTAATTGTTGTGTTTTCTTTGTGATAATGAATGAATAATTTTAGGAATACTTTCTTTTCCTACACCACTTTCACCTGCTACCAATACAGAAATATCAGTAGGGGCAACACGAGTTGCTTTTTCTATTGATCTATTTAATTTGGGATCGTTTCCTATAATTCCAAAACGCTGTTTAATTACTTGAACAGATTCCATAATTGTTTTTTTGATGATAATTTTAAGAGTGACTTATGTATTCTCCCAATAATGTTGCCGAAGTACAATCTGTAATTTTAACTTTTACAAAATCTCCTACTTTTTGATCTCCTTTAGGGAAAACAATGGCATAGTTTTGCGAGTTTCTAGCCATCCAATGTTGGTCTGATTTTTTAGAATTTCCTTCTATTAAAGCAACAACGGTTTTTCCTAAATAAGCTTCAGTGTTAGCAAGGCTCATTTTTCTTTGTAAATCTATTACCTCTTGTAAACGTCTCTTTTTATCTTCAGCAGGTACATCATCTGGAAATTTTTTCTCGGCCAATGTTCCTGGTCTTTCCGAATAAGCAAACATAAATCCATAATCATAATTTACATATTCCATTAATGACAAAGTATCTTTATGTTCTTCTTCTGTTTCACCACAAAAACCAACAATCATATCTTGAGAAATAGCACAGTCGGGTAACAAAGTTTTAATATTATCAATTAACTCCATGTATTCTTCACGAGTATGTTGACGATTCATTCTTTCTAGCACAGTAGTACTTCCAGATTGGACAGGTAAATGTAAGTACCTACAAATATTTGGATATTTAACCATGGTATGAAGTACATTGATGTCCATATCTTGTGGATTGTTGGTGAAAAATCTTACCCACATTTCTGGAAAAGTACTTGCAACCATTTTTAACAAATCGGCAAATCCAACAGCAGTCGCTTTGGCAATATCACTTGCTTTGCTAAAATCTTTTTTTAATCCACCACCGTACCAAAGATAACTATCAACGTTCTGACCCAATAGGGTTACTTCTTTATATCCTTTGGCTTGTAAATCTTTAATTTCAGAAATAATACTTTGTGGATCTCTAGATCTTTCTCTTCCACGAGTAAAAGGAACTACACAAAAAGTACACATATTATCACAACCACGGGTAATGGTTACAAATGCAGAAACTCCGTTAGAATTTAAACGAACAGGAGAAACATCAGCATAGGTTTCTTCTTTAGATAAAATTACATTTACAGCGTTTCTACCTTCGTTTACTTCTTCTAATAAGTTTGGTAAATCTCTATAAGCATCAGGTCCAACGACTAAGTCTACAATTTTTTCTTCCTCTAAAAACTTAGATTTTAAACGTTCAGCCATACAACCCAGAACACCAACCTTCATGCTAGGGTTTATTTTTTTAATGGCATTGTATTTTTGCAAACGTTTTCTAATGGTTTGTTCTGCTTTTTCACGAATAGAACAAGTGTTTACCATTACCAAATCAGCCTCTTCTAGGTTTAAAGTGGTATTGTATCCTGTTTCGGATAAGATAGAAGCAACAATTTCACTATCGTTCATATTCATTTGGCAACCATAACTTTCTATATAAAGTTTTTTGGTGTTACCTTCCTTAAAGTCAGTAGAAAGAGGATGCCCCTGCTTGTTTGCATCAATAATCTTTTCTTCTGTTGTAACTCTACTCATTTTTTGTGATTTTCTAAGGATGCAAATTTACAATAAAATTTACGATTTGTGACATCTTGTCATAAGAGATGTGAATAAGAAAATCTTAAAAGATGAAATTAGAATATAGGTTTTAATTTTTCTCCCTACTTTTGTGAAGAATTATAGATTTAAAAAGGGGTAATTTATTTATGGCGAATAATCTGGTAATAGTAGAGTCACCTGCAAAGGCAAAGACAATAGAGAAGTTTTTAGGGAAGGATTTTCAAGTGGAGTCTAGTTTTGGACACATTGCAGATTTACCGTCAAACGGATTGGGAATTGATGTTGATGGCGATTTTTCTCCAACATATTTAGTGTCCGATGATAAAAAAGCAGTCGTTAGGAAATTAAAATCTTTGGCAAAAAAAGCAGAAACTGTTTGGCTAGCAAGTGATGAGGACCGTGAAGGGGAGGCAATTGCTTGGCATTTAAAAGAACAGTTAAAACTTAAGGAAGAGAATACCAAACGTATTGTTTTTCATGAAATTACCAAATCTGCTATTTTAAAAGCAGTGGAGAACCCAAGAAAAATTAACTATAATTTGGTTGATGCTCAACAAGCACGTAGGGTTTTAGATAGAATTGTTGGATATGAATTGTCTCCAGTTTTATGGAGAAAAGTAAAAGCAGGTTTGTCTGCAGGTAGAGTTCAATCTGTAGCAGTACGTTTAATTGTAGAAAGAGAGCGTAGTATTTTAGATTTTGTGAGCGAAGCCAGTTACAAAGTAGTGGCTGAGTTTTATAATGATGAAGGAAAAAGTTTTAAAGCAAGCATTCCAAAGGCATTTGATACACGTGAAGAGGCAGAAGCTTTTTTAAATGAATGTGTAGGAGCGGAATTTAAAATTGCAGATTTAATAACCAAACCAGCCAAAAAATCTCCGGCAGCACCTTTTACTACTTCAACTTTACAACAAGAGGCAGCAAGAAAGTTAGGTTTTTCAGTATCAAAAACCATGACTGTTGCTCAACGTTTGTATGAAGCAGGGATTATAACTTACATGAGAACTGATAGTGTAAACTTATCTGAAGAAGCAAAAAAAGCAGCAGCAGATGAAATTACAGCTTCTTATGGAAAAGAGTTTAGTAAGCCTAGAAATTACAATAACAAATCTAAAGGAGCACAAGAGGCACACGAGGCCATTCGTCCTACAGATATGACAAACCATGAAATCAATCAAGAATACGATCAAAATAGATTGTATGATTTGATTTGGAAGAGAACTTTGGCTTCGCAAATGAGCGATGCACAATTAGAGCGTACCAATGTTAAAATTGAGAACAATCAAAATGACAAAGTTTTTACTGCAAATGGTGAAATGATAAAGTTTGAAGGGTTCTTAAAAGTGTATTTAGAAGGAACAGATAACGAAGATGAAGAGCAAGACGGAATGTTACCACGTTTAACGGTTGGTGATGTTTTAGAGCATGAATATATTACCGCTACACAGCGTTTTTCAAAAGCACCTTACCGATTTACAGAAGCATCTTTGGTAAAGCAGTTAGAAGAGTTAGGAATTGGACGTCCATCAACGTACGCTCCAACCATTTCTACAGTTTTACGTAGAGGTTATGTAGAAAAAGGAACTGTTGAGGGAGAAGAAAGGGCTTATGAGCAATTTGTTTTAAAAAACAATAAAGTAGCATCAAAAACTTTAACAGAAAAAGTAGGTTCAGACAAAGGAAAGTTGGTTCCAACGGATATTGGAAATATTGTAAACGACTTTTTAGTAGCTCATTTTGATAAAATTTTAGATTATGGGTTTACAGCAAAAGTAGAAGCTCATTTTGATGAAATTGCGGAAGGAAATGAGGAATGGATTGGTATGATTAAAGATTTTTACAAAGGTTTTCATACCAATGTAAAAGATGTTGCCGAAAATGCCGATAGAGAGAGTGGAGAGCGTATTTTAGGAAAGCATCCAGAGTCTGGAAAAACTGTTTTAGTACGTTTAGGTAAGTTTGGGCCTTTGGCTCAAATTGGAGATCCCGATGATGAAGAAAAGGAATTTGCAAGTTTGTTAAAGGAGCAAAACCTTGGAACAGTTACTTTAGAAGAGGTATTAGATTTATTTTTATTGCCTAAAAATTTAGGAGACTATAAAGGGGAAGAAGCCGTAGTTTCTAATGGACGTTTTGGACCCTATATTAAATACGGTGCTATGTATGTTTCTTTAGATAGAGGAGAAGATCCTATGTCTGTAGATTTTGACAGAGCTGTAGAGTTAATTGAAGCAAAAATAAAAGCAGATGCACCAATTGCTGAGTATGAAAACTTACCTGTGCAAAAAGGAGTGGGGCGTTTTGGGCCTTTTATCAAGTGGAACGGAATGTTTATCAACGTAAATAAAAAATACGATTTTGATAATTTATCTAATGATGATATTGTTGAATTAATTGAAACCAAGAAACAAAAAGAGATTGATAAAGTTGTTCATAACTGGGAAGAAGAAGGAATTAGAGTAGAGAAAGCTCGTTGGGGAAGACACAATATTATTAAAGGAAAAACAAAAATTGAACTAGCCAAAACAATAGATGCACCTGCTCTTACGTTAGAAGAAGTACAGGACATTATTGAGAAAAATGCTCCCAAAAAGAAAACAAGAGCAAAAAAAGCTCCTGCAAAAAAAACAGCAGCTAAAAAAACGACTAAGAAAAAATAGTATTATCTAAATCATGATTCAAGATTTTTTTGTTCCTATTAGCACTGAGGTGCTTACAAGCATTGAAGGTAAAGAGGGCGTTTTAGGAACTCAGCTAATCAAACATACATTGGCACAAGGCTTTCCAGTATTAGATCAAATCAATCTTGCTTTTTTTGATGTTAGAGAAGGAAGAGGAGCCATAGATAATGAAGGAACTGGAATTGGTGGAGATGAAATTCGTAAAGAGTTTTATAAACTACATCATGGTAACTGGAAAGTTTCAATTGCAGATTTAGGTTCCATCAGAGCAGGAAATGAAATCAAAGATACCTATTATGCCGTTCAAGAAACAGTGGCTTTTTTGTTAAAAAAGAATATTTTGCCAATTATTATTGGGGGTGGTCAAGATTTAATTTATGCCAATTATAGAGGGTATAATCAGTTAGATCAGGCAGTAAACTTGGCTGTAGCAAGTCCAAAGTTTAGTTTTGGTAAAGTAGAAGATCATTTAAATTCCACATCTTATTTAAGTAAAATTATTTTAGAACAGCCTTGTAACTTGTTTAATTATGCAAATTTAGGATATCAAACTTATTACAATTCTCAAGAAGAAATTGCTTTGATAGAAGGGTTGAGTTTTGAAGCTTATAGAGTAGGAGCATTAAAAGACATAACCATAGTAGAACCTGTAATGAGAGATGCAGATATTGTGGCAATTGATATGGGAGTTGTTAGGTGTGGTGAAGCTCCAGCTAATGGAAATGCCAATCCAAACGGAATATATGGTGATGATTTATGTGCCATTGCAAGATATGCAGGTATTAGCGATAAAGTAACATCATTTGGAATTTACGAATACAATAAGTTGTTTGATATTAATAGCCAAACAAGTAAGCTAATTTCTCAAGTAATATGGTATTTTGTAGAAGGTTACTGTTTACGAACAAATGATTACCCATACGGATCAAAAGATAATTATTTAAAGTATTTGGTTCCGTTTGAAAATGAAACAATTAGTTTTTATCAAAGTGATAAAAGTCAAAGGTGGTGGATGCAGGTAGACATACCTACAGAATCCAAATATAAACGACATGTTTTAGTGCCTTGTTCTTATGATGATTATTTAAACACTATAGAGCAAAAAGTGCCAGAAAGATGGTTTAACGTTCACAGGAAAATATCATAAGTTTATAATGAAAGAATATGGCAAGGTCTTTCATTGTTGATTTGGATTTTTTTTCTAAGTTTACGCAATTCTATAAAAGATGCAAAGAGATAATATGAAAAAATTACTGTTCTTATCCATAGCATACATTACACTAATAAGTTGTAGTGGTTTTGGAGATAAAGGAGAACTTGTAGGAGCAACATCTGAAAACCCGTGGTTTGCAGAAAAACCTTTTGGAATGGTATTGGTTCCTGGAGGTTCTTTTACCATGGGAAAAACAGAAGAAAATAGGTGGGGTGGTTTTGAAATGCCTCCTAGAAGTGTTGCTGTAAAAGAGTTTTTTATGGATGATACTGAAATTACCAATAGTGAATATAAAGAATTTGTGTATTGGGTAAGGGATTCCATCGTTAGGTCTGAGTTGGCTAATTATGCCGAAGGATTTTCTACTTTAGATGATAAATCTGATTTTGGAATAGGAGATTATAAATATTTAGATGCTGATGCAACTGCAGATCCAGATAAGTATACTCCATATCAAAATTATATGTTAAAAACATATGGAACTATTCAACAAAACCATAAAGGGACATTACCTTTAAATTGGAAATTACCCTTGTATTGGAGAGCTGATGAGTATCCTGATGAAGGATATGCCGAAGTAATGGATCAATTGTATTTACCACAAGAAGATGTTGGAGGTATGAAGGTATTTGATATTACTTTATTAAAATATTCTTACATAGCTAATACAAAACAAAATAAGACAAATATTGCAAAGAAAAATAATTATGCCGAGGTAGATATAAATGTATATCCAGATACCACAGTTTGGGCTAAAGATTTTGAATATTCGCATAATGATGTAATGGTTGATAATTATTTTTGGCATGCTGCATTTGAGGCTTACCCAGTGGTTGGAGTATCATGGAATCAAGCCAAAGCATTTTGTAATTGGAGAACTAAAAAGAAAGATGATTTTTTAAGAGCTATTGGTTCTGGAGTACAAGTGCCAGATTTTAGGTTGCCTACTGAAGCGGAGTGGGAGTTTGCTGCTCGTGGAGGAATAGAAAATGGAAAATTCCCTTGGGGAGGTCCCTATGTAACAGATAGAAACGGGTATTACCTAGCCAATTTTAAACCAAAAAGAAACAATTTTGCCGCCGATGGATTTACCTACACAGTAGAGGCAAAATCTTTTAAAGCCAATGATTATGGGTTGTATAATATGGCTGGAAATGTTTCAGAATGGACATCAACTGCCTATAATACTACAGCTGCTTATATTACAAGTTCTTTAAATACAGATGTGGACGATCCTTCTAATAAAAGAAAAGTTATTAAAGGTGGGTCGTGGAAAGACATTGCATACTTTTTAGAGGTAGGTACTAGAGATTATGAATATGCAGACTCTACAAAAAGTTATATTGGGTTTAGAACCGTACAGGATTACTTAGGTGATGCTAAATGGGGAGGACTTAATTATTAAACAAAAAAGCAACAATAAAAATTAACACAAACACTATTTTTTACACTTATGGATTTAAACTCAACAGGATTTAAGAAATTTATGGCAATGGCTTATGGATTAGGAGGGGCAATTGTTATTTTGGGAGCATTGTTTAAATTAATGCACTGGGATTTTGCTAGTGAAATGTTGATTATTGGTCTAGGTACTGAAGCTTTAATATTTGTGATTTCTGCTTTTGAACCATTACCTAAAGAAGAATTAGATTGGGCATTGGTATATCCAGAGTTAACAGGAAGTGGAACAAGTTCATCAAAAAAGAAAAAAGAAGAAACTCCGGAGGGGGTGTTGACTAAAAAGATAGATGAAATGTTGGCTGCTTCTAATTTAGATGCAAATGTCATCAACAAATTAACAACAAGTATGAACAACCTTTCTGATGCTGCAAAGCAAATAGGAGAAAGTTCAGGTTCTGTTGCAGATACTAGTAAATACAATAAAGAAATAAATGCAGCAGCAAATCATTTAGAAAAGATCAATGCTATGTATGCTACTCAAGAAGATAGCATGAACAAAGTACAATCTGCTCAAATGGAAGTGCTAAACAATCAATCTAAGTTGGTTAGTTCTGTTTCAGAAAAATCAGAGGAATTAACCAAGCAAATGGAAACATTATCTAAAAACATAGCTTCTTTAAACAATGTATATGGAGGTATGTTAACTGCAATGGGAGGAAGTAAATAAGCTCAGATCATAATAAATTATAGTACTAAATTAAAAAACTAAAGTCTTTATGGCAGGAGCAAAATTAAGCCCTAGGCAGAAAATGATAAACCTTATGTATCTGGTATTGCTAGCCTTATTAGCAATGCAGGTATCAGTTGAGGTAATGGAAGCATTTGCTAAAATGTATGAGAGATCTGAAGATGCAATTGAACAAGGGATTGAAAAAAATAAAATAACCTTAGGAGATTTAGGTCAATTAAGTAAAGAAAATGCGGCACAGTATGCAGAAATATATCAAACAGCTCTTAAAGTAGATGTTATTTCTAAAAGTTTTATTGAAGAAATAGCTGTTTTAAAAAATAAAATTAAAGAAGCCAATCCTATAGATCCGGAAACAGATAAATTACCTGCAACGGAAATGGATAAAGGAGATTTAATGGATGAATTTCTTTTTGCAGGAGATAAAAATAGTAAGGCTGGAGAGAAATTTGTAGCGGCAGTTAATGTATATAGAGAGGAAATGTTAAAGTTAATTTCAGCATATCCAAATATTGTAAATCAAATAAACGCTAGTTTTAACACCGAACCTGTAAAAATAAACGCTGTTACCAAAAAAGAGTGGTTAGAGTATAACTTTAAAGGAATTCCTGCTATTGGTACCATTGCTATTTTATCGAGTATGGAAAGTGCGGTGCTAAATATAGAAAATGAAGCTTTAACAAATTTTGTTTCAGGAAGGTTAAAAAAAGCAACTTCTGCTAACAATTTAAAAGCATTGGTTATTCCTAGCAAAACAGCCTTTTTTGAAGGTGAAAAATTTGTAGGAGAAGTATTATTGGCAAGTAGAGATGATTCTAAAGTGCCTAATAAAGTTGTAATTAATGGTAAAACATTAGATTTAAACGACAATAAAATTTTTAACAACGGAGTTGTTTCGTTAGCGTTGCCTTCGGGTAAAGTTGGAGAAAATACGATTACGGGAGAATTTACGTTTATAGAAAACGGAAAAGAAGTTAAAATTCCTGTAGAAAGTAATTATGCAGTAGTACCAAAACCAAGTGGAGCGGTTATTTCTGCTGATAAAATGAATGTGGTTTATAGAGGAATAGACAACCCTATTACCATTTCTATGGCGGGTATTAATGCTAATAAAATAAATGCTAGTGCAGCTGGTTTAAGAAGAGTAAATGGTTCTAGCTATGTGTTAAGACCAGGAGGTGGAACTTCTGTTCAAATAAATGTAACAGGAACTACAGATGCTGGAGAAAGTATTAAATCTGCTCCAGTAACGTTTAGAATTAAAGATATTCCTGCTCCACAAGCAAGTATTCGAGGAGAATTTGGGTCTATTAGCATGCCTAAGTCAAGTTTGGCAAAATCGTCTATAGCGGCTGCCTTACCTGATTTTGAATTTGATTTAAATTTAAATGTGTTGAGTTTTAAAGTAAAAGTACCAGGAAAAACAACTGTAATTGTAAATGGTAACAGAATGAATGCTCAAGCACAAAAAGCAATAGCATCTGCTGGTAGAGGAGATATTGTTACTATCTTTGGTATTAGAGCCGGAATAGTAGGAAACTCATCATATAAGCTTAAAGAGGTATTGCCAATAAGCGTAGAAATTTCTAATTAATAACTAGAATGAAAAATAATAAATTAATAAATAGCTTTTTGTTCCTGTTTTTTGCAACAGTGTCTGTGGCTTTTTCTCAATCTAATTATGGATTGTTAAATGCTAAGAAAGTTTCAGAAATAGGAGTAAAGCCTGATGACCGAGTAAGGATAGATCAAGACAAACCATTACCATATGAATATGTTGATGAAAGAGATATCTTGTGGTCTAAAGTAGTTTGGGAAACTATTGATTTATATCAAAAAGCAAATTATCGTTTGTATTATCCTGTAAACGATGATAATAATTCCCCAACATCAAAATCGTTATTTACTAATTTGTTAGAAAACATTAGAAACGGAAATATTGTTGAGGTTTATGAAGATTCACAGTTTATTAACAAATTACCAGTTTCTGAGATAGAAAAAAAATTAGTTAGAGTTGATACCGCTAGTTATGGTTACGATATGTTAAATCAAGGAGAAACCAATATTGATGAATACATAGACAGAAACTATATCAAATCAAGAGATATTAAAGCTTTCCAAATTAAAGGAATTTGGTACTTTAATAAGCGTACAGGACAAATGAACTATCGTTTGTTAGCTATAGCACCATTGGCTCCAGATGTACAAACAATTGGTAGAGATGATGTGGTAGATGATGAAATTTATCCTTTATTTTGGGTGTTTTATCCTGATGCTAGAAACGTATTACACCATGCTCGTCCTGTAAAAGGAGGCTTTGCTGCATACACAGAATCTTTTGATTATTTATTAAATATTAGAGATTTTGCTTCGGTAATTATTAGAGAAGAAAACATGTTTGGGAATAGAAGTATTAACGAGTATATAAGAGGTAATTCTTTATTTCAGTTAAGAGAAGCTCAAAATATTAAAAACGAGATAAGAGATTTAGAATCTGATATGTGGACTTATTAAGCATATCAAATTATTAATACAAGAATAAAAAAAAACTTTCACGATTTGTGAAAGTTTTTTTTTATTCTTGTAAGCTATGAATTAAAGTTTGATTATGCCGTTAGTGAGTTCTAAGGATTTTTCTGCATTGCTAAAACTAAACAAAATACCTGTGTTGGGTAATTTGGTTGGACGTTTTTTTCTGTTTGCTACAAGATTGAATAAAGCCAATAAGGTTTATGACAAACACAAACACAAAGAAGGAATTTCTTTTTTAGATGGTTTGTTAAATGAGTATGGTATTACTTATCATATTTCGGAAACAGATTTGGCTAAAATTCCCAAAGAGGGAGCGTTTGTTTCTGTATCTAACCATCCGTTAGGAGGAATAGATGGTGTTTTATTACTTAGAATTTTATTAGAGGCTAGACCAGATTATAAAATTATAGCGAATTTTTTATTGCATAAAATTGAACCGATAAAACCTTATGTATTACCCGTAAATCCTTTTGAAGATAGAAAGGATGATATATCAAGCGTAAAAGGATTAATAGCTGCCTTAAAACATCTTAAGGAAGGAAATCCTTTAGGTATTTTTCCAGCAGGAGAAGTTTCTACCATTAAGGAAAGAAATATTTATGTGGACAATGTTTGGGAAGAAGGAGCTATAAAATTGATAAAAAAAGCCAATGTTCCTGTAGTGCCAATATATTTTCATGCTAAAAATAGTCTTTGGTTTTATAGATTGGCAAAAATTAGTGGTGTGTTAAGAACGTTAAAACTGCCATCAGAATTAAATAACAAAAGTAAACAAGTTATCCATATAAAAATAGGAACTCCTATTAGAGAAAAAGAAATACAACAATTACATGATATTGCTACTTTAAATAGCTTTTTAAGAGGAAAAACATATTTGTTGTCTAAATCCTTTTTAAGAAAAAGAAAACAGATTTTAGAGTACAGAAATCGTTTGATGAAAAAAGCCAAAGAGATAGCTTTGCCTAAAAATCACGATGATATTTGTAAAGAAATTGATGCTATTAGAGAAAATAAAAAAAGACTGTTTGTTTCTAATGAATACGAAGTTTATTTAACCAAAGCAGATGTAATTCCAAATTTAATGGAAGAAATAGGTAGGTTAAGAGAAATGACTTTTAGATTGATTGGTGAAGGAACTAACAAAAAATGTGATTTGGATAAATATGATGATTATTACCATCATTTAATTTTGTGGAATACCACAGATCAACGTTTTGTTGGGGCTTATAGAATGGGGTTAGGTGAGGAAATTTTTAAACGTAATGGTTTTAAAAGTTTTTATGTGTCTACGTTTTTTAGATTCACTTCAGAAATGGATGAAAAATTACCCAAAACTATTGAAATGGGTAGGGCTTTTATTGTGCCAGAATATCAGCAAAAACCCATGTCCTTATTTTTACTATGGAGAGGAATTGCAGCAGTTACAGTAAAATATCCACAGTACGAATATTTAATGGGGGGAGCAACCATTAGTAATTTATTTACCAATTACTCAAAATCTGTAATGATGAGCTTTTTAGATACGTATTATAGAAATGATGAGGTAGCTGGTTTTATATCTTCTAAAAATCCGTTTAAAATTGATTTAACTACAAATGAGTTTGATTACATGAGTAATTTTATCAATGGAGATGTTAAAAAGTTAGACAGTATTATTAAAGAAGTAGAAGGGGATAAGTTGCGTTTGCCTGTGTTGATTAAACAATACATCAAACAAAATGCAAAGTTTGTAGCCTATAATGTAGATAATGATTTTAACGATGCTATTGATGCCTTAATTTTTATGAGGATAAAAGACATTCCTAAAGAGACTATTGAGCCTATTTTAAAAGATGTTACCTTAGAAAATTAAAATTTCCTTCTAAAGTATATTGTTTTATTTCTTCAATAAAAGATCTATCATTAAGTAGTCTTGGAACCTTGTGTTGTCCTCCTAATTTGTTTTTGCTTTTTAACCAATTGTGAAATTGGTTTTTGTGAGCAAGACTAATAATTGGACTTGTTAAAGTCATATCTTTATATCTTTTGGCCTCGTAATCAGAATTAATTTCTTTTAAGGCATTGTCTAATGCTTGTTTAAAGATTTCAATATCATTAGGTTGATTATCAAATTCAATCAACCATTCGTGACTTCCTTTGGTATTAGCTTCCATAAAAACAGGAGCAACAGTATATTCTTTAATTGTTGAGTGGGTTGTTTTACAGGCTACTTCTAAAGCTTGTTCTGCATTTTCTAT
Source organism: Wenyingzhuangia sp. IMCC45467 (assembly GCF_054111205.1). The sequence goes on along the minus strand of NZ_CM134196.1, from coordinate 2,198,090 downwards.
AATCAATTCTTCTCCAAACGCATTGATAAAGTGTTTGGTTCTACCAGTAATTTTAATTCTGTGAGGAAAGGTAGAGGTAAATTTAATAGTGTCTCCAATAATATATCTCCACAAACCAGCGTTGGTGGTAATTACCAAAGCATAATTTTTATTTATTTCAACTTCTGATAACGGAATGGCTTTAGAGTATATACTTTTGTACTCGTCCATTGGTATAAATTCATAAAAAATTCCGTAGTCTAACATTAATAAAAGTTCATCACTATCATTTTGATCTTGAATGGCAAAAAATCCTTCAGAAGCATTGTAGGTTTCGTAATATTTAAAAGTGTCTGATGGAATTAGTTTTTTGTATTGTTCTTTATACGGAGAAAAATTTACACCTCCGTGAAAGTAAACCTCCAAATTAGGCCACACTTCTAAAATATTATTTTTACCTGTGTGCTTTAATACTCGTTCTAATAAAACCAACATCCAAGAAGGAACACCAGCCAAACTAGTAATGTTTTCATGAACAGTTTCTTTAATAATGGCATCCATTTTGGCTTCCCATTCACTCATTAAAGCCACCTCTTGTTTAGGAGCACTACTCATATCCGCCCAAAGAGGGAGATTTTCTATTATAATTGCCGATAAATCACCAAAATAGGATTCATTGTTTTCATATACAGCACTACTTCCTCCTAGTCGCAAATTTTTACCAGTAAAAAGTTTAGCATCTTCGTTATTATTATAGAACAAAGTAAGCATGTCTTTTCCTCCTTTAAAATGACATAGTTTGATGGCATCTTCACTTACAGGAATAAATTTGCTTTTTGCATTGGTAGTTCCACTAGATTTTGCATACCACTTTATTTTATTGTCCCATAAAATACTTTTTCCAGTATTTCTTTGTTCTTCTATATAAGGACTTAAAGCTTCGTAGTTCATTAGTGGAACACTATTTTGAAAAGCTTGGTAACTATTTATTCTTTTAAAACGATATTTTTTACCGTAGCTTGTTTTAGCTGCAGCTTCTAATAATTTAAGTAATTGTTCATTTTGAACTTCTACAGGATATTTTAAAAAAAGCTCTACTTGATGCTTTCTTTTTTTAAGAAACCATGAAATAATTGAGTTTAATATGGGTAATGTCATAGAAGTAAAAGTACTTAATACAATTAAAAATGAATATCTTTGAGCCTCTAAAATAACTTTTTTCTATGAAATTCCACGGTGTATTAACTAAAATGACTACAGAAAATAAGGATCAAGTTCAGTATTATTTGTCTACAGATAGTCATGTATTGAATTTAAATCAATTGTTAAACAAATCTATTGCTATTACTTTTCAAGGATACCAATGTTTGTGTTGTGGTAAAGAAAAAAAGATTTTTAGACAAGGGCACTGTTATGAGTGTTTTTATGAGCAACCTAATGTGGCTGATTGGGTAATGAAACCAGAATTAAGTACTGCTCATTTAGGGATTGAAGATAGAAATTTGGCTTATGAAGAGAAAGCACAGTTACAACCACATATTGTTTATTTGGCTTTGTCTAGCAACATTAAAGTAGGAGTTACCAGAAAAACTCAAATTCCAACCCGTTGGATAGATCAAGGAGCAAACAAAGCTATTCCTTTTGTCGAAGTACCAAATAGATACTTAGCAGGAATTACCGAAGTTGCCTTAAAAGAATATGTAAGCGATAAAACCAGTTGGCAAAAAATGTTAAAAAACAATGTTGCTGATGAGGATTTGATCAAAGTAAAAAAAGAATTAAAACAGTACTTACCTGAAGAAACCAAAGAGTATTATGTTGAGGAAAATGAAGTTTTAGAGTTGAATTATCCTGTAGAAAATTACCCGATTAAGGTAGGGAGTTTAAACTTAGATAAGGAAAATTTTTACGAGGGAGTTTTAAAAGGAATTAAAGGTCAATATTTAATATTTGAAGATGGAAAAGTATTTAACATTAGATCTTATGAAGGGTACAAAGTAAGTTTAGATATAGCATAAAAAAACCGAGACAGTGTCTCGGTTTTTTTTATTGTAGTTTTAAAATTTCTTATTGAAATTTTTTCGCATCTTCTAAAAATGTAGCCAATCCACTATCAGTTAAAGGGTGCTTCATTAATCCTTCAATAGCAGACAATGGCCCTGTCATTACATCTGCACCAATCTTAGCACAATCTACAATATGCATAGTGTGTCTTACAGATGCAGCTAATATTTCAGTTTCAAACATATAATTGTCGTAAACTTCTCTAATTTCATTAATCAAATGTAAACCGTCAGTAGAAATATCATCCAAACGACCAATAAAAGGAGATACATAAGTAGCACCTGCTTTGGCAGCTAAAATTGCTTGACCTACAGAGAACACCAAAGTAACATTAGTTCTAATTCCTTTAGAGCTAAAGTATTTACAAGCCTTGATACCATCTTTAATCATAGGTAATTTTACTACAATTTGTGGGTTTAAGGCAGCTAGAGCTTCTCCTTCTTTAACCATTCCGTCAAAGTCAGTAGAAATAACCTCAGCACTTACATCACCATCAACAATTTCGCAAATAGCTTTGTAATGGTTGATAATGTTCTCTTGTCCTTTTACTCCGATTTTAGCCATCAATGATGGATTGGTAGTAACACCATCTAAAACACCTAATGCTTGTGCTTCTTTAATTTGTTCTAAATCCGCAGTGTCAATAAAAAATTTCATTTGTTTTAATTTTATGTGATTAGTTAATCATTTCTTTTAATTCTTTTACTGTTGCAATTGGATCTTTAGCTCCAAAAACAAAACTACCAGCTACTAATACATCTGCACCAACTTCAATTAAATTATTTGCATTTTTATTGGTTACTCCTCCATCAATTTCAATTTTGGTATTACAACCTTTAAAAGTGATTAAGTTTTTTAATTGCTGTATTTTGGTGTAGGTGTTTTCTATAAATGATTGTCCTCCAAAACCAGGATTTACACTCATAATACACACTAAATCTAATTCTTGTATAATATCTTCTAATACAGCAATTGGAGTATGTGGATTTAAAGCCACACCTGCTTGCATTCCTTCGGCTTTAATTGATTGAATGGTTCTGTGTAAATGAGTACAAGCTTCGTAGTGAACAGTTAAAATATCAGCTCCAATTTCTTTAAATGTTTTAATGTATTGATCAGGATTCACAATCATTAAATGTACATCTAAAGGTTTGGTAGCATGTTTTTTAATGGCTTGTACTACTGGCATTCCAAAAGAAATGTTAGGTACAAAAACCCCATCCATAATATCAATGTGAAACCAATCAGCTTCACTACTGTTAATCATTTCTACATCACGTTGGATGTTTGCAAAATCGGCTGCTAATACCGATGGAGCGACTAATTTACTCATCTTTGTTTTTGTATGATAGGTTAGACTAACCTAGGTAAGTCATTAAAATTTTACTTCTTGATGTATGCTTTAATCTACGAATAGCCTTTTCTTTAATCTGACGAACACGTTCACGAGTTAAATCAAAAGTTTCTCCAATTTCTTCTAAAGTCATAGGTTGGTGTTCTCCTAAACCAAAGTATAAACGAACCACATCAGCCTCTCTAGGTGTTAAGGTTTCTAAAGCTCTTTCAATTTCAACTTTTAAAGATTCGTGTAATAAAGTTCTGTCAGGGTTTGGAGATTCTCCTGAATTTAATACATCATATAAGTTAGAGTCTTCACCTTCAATTAAAGGAGCATCCATAGATACATGACGTCCAGAGTTTTTCATAGACTCTTTTACATCATTTACAGTCATATCTAATTTCTTAGCTATTTCTTCTGCAGAGGGTGGGCGTTCATTTTCTTGCTCTAAGAAGGCATACATTTTATTGATTTTATTAATAGAACCAATTTTGTTTAACGGTAAACGTACAATACGAGATTGTTCTGCCAATGCTTGTAAAATAGATTGACGAATCCACCAAACAGCATAAGAGATAAATTTAAAACCACGAGTTTCATCAAAACGTTTAGCAGCTTTAATTAACCCTAAGTTTCCTTCGTTAATTAAATCTGGTAAAGTCAATCCTTGGTTTTGGTACTGCTTAGCTACCGATACTACGAAACGTAAATTGGCTTTGGTTAAACGCTCTAAAGCAGCTTGGTCTCCAGCTTTAATTCTCTGTGCTAATTCTACCTCCATGTCGGCAGTAATCAAATCTACTTTTCCAATTTCTTGTAAGTATTTATCTAAAGAAGCTGTTTCACGATTGGTAACCTGCTTGGTGATTTTAAGTTGTCTCATTGAATTTTACTTGTTAAACTTTTATATGTCTTTCTAAATACGAGTATAAAGTGTTTTTTGTTACAAAAGCAACGTACTTATTTAAGATTTATTTTTGTTTAAATTTATTTATCTGATTATTAGTGATCTATGTTTTTTTGCTCGTTGTTACAAATAAACATTTGTTAATTTTATTGTATTGTAATTTTGTTTTATAAATAAACATTTGTTAATTTTAAGTAGTTGCTAAAAAAATACCCATGAAAAAGAGAATCTTCAAAATGAACTACGTTTAACTAGTTTTTATTACTAGTCTGTTGTTACCCCGTTTTAAGCATTGTTAAAATTTTACATCAACATTTTTGTGAACACATCACTTGTGTTATAATTCTGTCATTGAATTTTGATACCGAGTGATATTAAATAGTGATATCATTTAAATTTTAATTATGAGAAAGAAAAATTACTTCTACACAATCATTCTAATGTGCTTGTTTACATTGTTTGGAAGAACTTCTTTGTATGCTCAAGAAATTTACGCTACATCTGCTAGCGAGTTGTCTACGGGAAATCGAGTAGATAACGAAACCAATGCAACTGCAAATAATGATAGTTTTGCTACGGTAAAATCCTATGGTGGTTTTTTACTCGGCGGTGGAGCCTATGCAGGAGAGCTTAAATTAGAGTTTTCTAGTGTTGTTCCTGCAAATACTACAACTTATATTAGGGTTGATGATGGTGGCACTGGATTGTTAGATTTATTGCTAGGTGGTTCTTTGGGAACAGCATTGGCTAATGTAGTTGGAACAATTGTTCTGGGTGATCATTATGTGGAGGTATCTGCCTTAGATGCTTCCAATAATAATTTGCTTACAGGAAGATCTGACAATATCAATTCTTCCTCCTATTTAAAAGTTGTTAGAAATCAAGCTGGAGAAGTGTTTTTTGCCATTACTCCTATAGCAGATTATAAATCAGTGGTTATTAAAGACAATACAAACGCATTGTTACTAGGAACTACTAATTTTATCAATGTACATCATGCTTTTTATTTAGATCCAAGTTCAGTTATTTGTAACCCACAAGGGGTTTTTACTTCGTATGACGGAAGTGGCATTACCCTAGATTTATTGAATTTAGGTGGGTTTGGAGTAAATAATCCAGAACATGCTATAGATAACGATGCAAATACTTATTCTGAAATTAGTGTTGGAGTGGTAAGTGCATTGGCTTCTATGTCTCAAAACATAGAGTTTGCTACAGAGGCTAAAACTACAGACAGGTTAGAGTTAAATATTAGAGGGAGAGAAGGGGTTTTGGTAAATGTAGCGGTACTACAAAATGTTAATATAGAGCTTTTAAATGATGGGATTGTAGTTTATACTACTACTGCAGATGCAGCTAGTTTGTTAACTATTCTTCCTTCAGCAGGTGGAGATGTTCGAAGAATATCGGTGACTCCAGGAGTAGCTTTTGATGCGTTACGTGTAACTTTAGTATCTCCATTAGGAGTGAATATAGCACAGCAAGTAGATTTGTTTGGTGCTCAAGTAACTCCTGCTCCTCCAGCACTAACTCCTGCTCAAGAAACACAGTCTTTTTGTACTGTTCAAAATGCTACAGTGGCAAATTTACAGGCTACGGTAACAACAGGTTCGGTAGTTTGGTATAACCAAGAAACAGGAGGAACAGCTTACAATGCTACCGATGCTTTGGTAGATGGAACGGTATATTATGCTGCAACTTTGGATGGTAGTTGCGAAAGTCTTTCAAGAGTAGCAGTTACGGTTGTTATTTCAGATACAGCAGTCCCTACAACAACAAACATCACACAAAGTTTTTGTGCTGTAGATAATCCAACCATTGCTAATTTATCTGTGAATGTTGATTCTGGTGATATAACATGGTACAATCAAGCTACTGGGGGAACTGTATATAGTAATACCGATGCTTTAGTGAATGGGACAAAATACTATGCTGCAAATACCGTGGGTAGTTGTGAAAGTAGTACTCGATTAGAGATAACTGTAGAGGTAAACAATCCATCAGTTCCAACCACAACAAGTATCAATCAATCATTTTGTGCTATAAACAATCCAACAATAGCAAATTTAAATGCTACTGCCTCAGGAACGTTAATTTGGTACAATCAAGCTATTGGAGGTACTGCATATAATAACACCGATGCTTTGGTAGATGGAACTACTTATTATGCAACTAATAGTGATGGTGGTTGTGAGAGTAGCACTCGATTAGGAATTACTGTAGTTGTGAACAATCCATCAACCCCTACTACAACTAATGCAACACAGAGTTTTTGTACGGTTGATAATCCAACAATAGCCGATTTAAATGTTACGGCATCAGGAACTGTGGTTTGGTACAATCAATCAACAGGAGGAACGGCATACAATAACACAGATGCTTTGGCAAATGGAATTACTTATTATGCGGCTAATAGTGATGGTGGTTGTGAAAGTGATACTCGTTTAGAAGTAGTGGTGGAAATAGACGATCCTTCAATTCCAACCACAGTCAATGCAACACAAAGTTTTTGTGCTGTAGATAATCCAACAATAGCTAATTTATCTGCAACAATAGCAACAGGAACTATTGTTTGGTATAATCAATCAACAGGAGGAACAGCATATAATAATACAGATGCTTTGAGTGATGGAATCAAATATTATGCAGCAAATGTGGTAGGAACTTGCGAAAGCAGTACCCGATTAGAGGTTACGGTGGTTGTTAACGATACTACAACTCCAAGTACAGCCAATGCAACGCAAAGTTTTTGTGCTGTAGACAATCCTACTGTTGCTGATTTGAGTGCTACAGCTTCTGGAACATTGGTTTGGTATAATCAGCCAAGTGGAGGAACAGCTTATGCGAGTACCGATGCTTTAAGTGATGGAACCAAATATTATGCAGCTAATAATGATGGAGGTTGTGAAAGTAGTAATCGATTGGAAGTAACAGCAACTGTGAATGATGCTACAACTCCAACAACAGCTAACACAATGCAAAGTTTTTGTACAGTGGACAATCCAACCATAGCAGATTTAAACGCAACAGCATCAGGAACATTAGTGTGGTATAATCAGCCAAGTGGAGGAACGGCTTATGCGAGTACCGATGCTTTAAGTGATGATACAAAATACTATGCTGCGAATAATGATGGAGGTTGTGAAAGTAGTAGTCGATTAGAGGTTACCGCTCAGGTAAGTAATCCATCAGTCCCAACCACAGCCAATACAACGCAAAGTTTTTGTGCAGTGGACAATCCAACCATAGCAGATTTAAACGCAACAGCATCAGGAACATTAGTGTGGTATAATCAAGCAACAGGCGGAACTGTTTATGCAAGTACAGATGTTTTGAGTAATGGAATCAAATATTATGCAGTAAACTTAGATAGAGGTTGTGAAAGTAGTAGTCGATTAGAGGTTACCGCTCAGGTAAGTAATCCATCAGTCCCAACCACAGCCAATGCAACGCAAAGTTTTTGTGTAGTGGACAATCCAACCATTGCCGATTTAAGTGCTACAGCTTCTGGAACATTGGTTTGGTATAATCAGCCTAGTGGAGGAACAGCTTATGCGAGTACCGATGCTTTAAGCGATGGAATCAAATATTATGCTGCAAATAATGATGGAGGTTGTGAAAGTAGTAGTAGGTTGGAAGTAACTGTAGCTATGAATGATGCTACAACCCCAACCACAGTCAATGGAACGCAAAGTTTTTGTGCAGTAGCCAATCCAACCATTGCCGATTTGAGTGCAACATCTTCCGGAACATTGGTTTGGTATAACCAAGCTAGCGGAGGAACAGCTTATGCAAGTACCGATGCTTTAAGTGATGGAACAACATACTATGCTGCAAATAATGATGGGACATGCGAAAGTAGCAACCGATTAGAAGTAACAGCAGTAGTAAGTAACCCTTCTATTCCAACCACAACCAATAATATCCAGAGTTTTTGTACTACAGCAACCCCTACTATTGCCAATTTAAGTGCAACAGCATCAGGAACTATTGTTTGGTATAGCCAAGCTACAGGAGGAACAGCCTATACAGATACTGATTTGTTAATTGATGGAGGACTGTATTATGCAGCGAATGTCGATACAGGTTGTGAAGGTACTTCTAGATTAGAAGTAGAAGTAATTCTTGGAGAAGAATTATTGTTAACAGGTGAAGTTGCCGATGTGTGTTTAGGAACAACTAAAACATACGAACTTCCATCTGGCTTGGCTCCTTATAGTTGGAATGTAGAAGGAGGAATGATTGTTTCTGGTGGAACTACTAATGACCATACTATAGAGGTACAGTGGACAAGTTTGATTAATACCAAAATAGATGTTTCTGTTTCTGGTGGATGTTATTTAACAAGTTCAAAATCTTTTCCAATAGGAGTTACAGGTAATTGTCAAACAAGAAGTAGTGATGATTTAATTATCAATGCAACGGTAGATAATATAAACCCAGAAATTGGAGAGGAAATAACATTTACAGTTACGGTTGTAAATACATCAAACACATCTGCTTTTATGAATATTACGGTGTCTGAAATTTTAACAAGTGGATTTACGTATGTAAGTAATACAAGCACTATGGGAACATATAGTCCTTCTACAGGAATATGGAGTATTCCATCTATGATTGGTAGAGGTGGTGCACAGTTGACTTTAACGGTGAGTGTAAATTCATCAGGGAATTATTTAAACACCGCTTCATTAACAGGTTCTACTCCACAAGATGCTAGTAGTGGAAACAATACCGTGCAAATATTGGTAGAGCCAACTTGTTTAAAAATATACAATCATATGACTCCTAATGGAGATGGTATTAATGATTATTTAACGATATCCTGTATTGAAAATTATAATAATACGGTATTGCGAATTTTTGATAGATATGGTGCAATTGTTTATGAACAAAAGAATTACAAAAACAATTGGGATGGGGTAGCTAATAAAACCAGTACCATAGTAAATAGAGGTGAGCAATTGGCAAACGGAACTTATTTCTATCATTTAGAATTAAACAATGGAAGTAAGCCAAAAACAGGATGGATTCAAATAACTAAATAATTAAAATGATGAAAAAAGAAAGAAATTATATAAAGAACATTTTCTTGTTAATTACTTTAATTATGGTAGTTAGCGTATACGGACAAGAAGAACCACAGTACACCCAGTATGTAAATAACACTATGGCTTATAATCCTGCCTATATTAGCACTCAAGATGAGGTTACATTTACCGCTTTAGGTCGTAGCCAATGGTCTGGAGTACAAGGAGCACCACAAACATTAACTTTTTCGGCTTTACTTCCTGGAGGTTATAGTGGAATAGGGTCGGGTTTAAATATTATTCACGATAAAATTGGACCAACAAGTCATACTCATTTTACGGCTAATTTATCTTATGAAATTAAATTAGCCACCAACGTGTTTACTTCCTTTGGACTTAGCGGAGGTGGATCTTTATTAAATGTAGATTTTAATAGAGGATCTGCAGTTCAAGAAAATGATCCATTGTTAAACAATAGAAAAAATGAGTTTGATCCGTTGTTGGGGGCTGGAATTATGACGTATACCGATAAATGGTACATAGGCTTATCTGTTCCTAATTTATTAAAAAACAAATATTATTCCTCTGATGAAGGAGGAATGGTTGATCATAATTTTCAGTTTTTGTTAATAGGAGGTTATGTTTTTGATCTTTCTTCTTCATTAAAATTTAAGCCTGCTGTCTTGGCTAGGTTTGCTCAAGAATCTCCTTTGGTGGTAGATTATTCTGCTAACTTTTTAATAAGTGATGTGGTTAGGTTAGGAGCCTCTTATAGATCTACTAATATTGTTAGTTTTTTAGCAGGAATCCATTTAAGTTCTACTTTATATGTGGGTTATGCCTATGATTATACGCTTAATGAATTGTCTACAACAGATGATGGGTCTCACGAAATTATGCTTCGTTTTACCTTGCCAAATAAACTTAGAACCATTCAGTCTCCAAGATTTTTTTAAAAAATAAATTATGATAAAGAACGTATTAATTTTATGTCTATCGCTTAGTTGTATACATTTTATGTATGCACAAACAGCTACTCAAAAAAGAGCAGATAAGGCTTTTTTAAGAATGAATTATAAAGTAGCAATTAAAGAATATTTAGAGTTAGATAAAAAACAGGATCTAGCACCTAAACAATTGCTCAACTTAGCTAATAGTTATTATTATATGAATGAGTTTAAGTCTGCTGCCGAAAAATACAGAACTTATTTTTATCAAAAACAAGAGTTAAGTTTAGAAGATTTTAATAGATACATTCAGTCTTTAAAAAGGGGAGTATATAAAAAAGCTGTTGTAGATGATGCCATTGCGAGTGAATTAAGTTTGTTTTCTGATGAAATTCAACAACGCTATCGTATGAATAATGAAAAAGAGCCAGTTTTTTCTAAAACAGAAACATCCTATCAGTTAAAAAATATGAATGTAAATACTGCATTTTCAGATTTTAGTGTTTGTTTGTTTCCAGACCAAAGCGTAATGTTTTCTTCTACCAGAGAAAATAATGGATATAGTAAAATATACAAATCCATTAATCAGGAATTTATTCATATGTATCAGTCCAAAATAATGGCTAATGGAGAAATAGATACTGTGGCTATTAAGAGATATCAAAAGGAAGATAATTTACATTTTTCTTCCCCTGCTTATGATGATAAGTATCGTAGGTTTTTTTATACTGAATCTGTTGAGAGTAAAAAAGGGTTGATTTTTGTGAACAATAAAAATACTTTCAGAATTCTTTACGGGTTTATAGATGATCAGAAAAAAATTAGAGAAGAATATCATTATCCAGCTAAAATAGATGGGTATTCTTATGGTCAACCTTATTATGATGAACAAATGGAGCGTTTGTATTTTGTGTCTGACAAACCAGGTGGTTATGGAGGTACAGATATTTACTATGTCAATTTAAAAGGAGGTTTAATTACTTCAGAACCTATTAATTTAGGTCCTAAAATAAATACCATAGCCAATGAAATGTTTCCTGTAATACATGATGGAGTACTTTATTTTTCATCTAATATTTTTATAGGAAATGGAGGTTTAGATGTTTATCAATCTAACATTTTACCAAAAGGATTTGAATTGCCTAAAAATATGGGGATGGAAATAAATTCTATAGATGATGATTTTTATTATCAAGTAGCAACCACAAGCAGTGAGCAACAAACAGGGTATTTATCATCCAATAGAAAAGGAGGAAAAGGAGAAGACGATATTTATTATTTTGTAAAAAACATCACTTTAAAAAAAGTAAAAATAAGTGGATATGCCAAAGAGAAAAAAACAATGTTGCCACTGCAAAATGCATTGATTGATGTGGTTGATGCTCAAGGAAATAAAATAGAAAATATAAAAACAGATGCTTTAGGTGCTTATGATTTATTGTTGCCTATTGACAGTAAATATATGTTGAAAGCATCTAAAGAAGGACATGTAAATGATGTTGCAGAGATAGATTTAACTACTTTAAATGACGTCAATCCTATTGATAAAAACTTTTATTTAGAAAAAGAGTTGGTAGAAGATAAGTATGGAAATATTAAAATAAATTTAGAGCCTGTTTATTTTGAATATGATAAAGCAGATATTACTCCAATTGCTGAAAAACAATTAAAATTTGCTATAGATTTTTTGTTAAAATATCCTGATACCAAAATCAAACTTGAAGCACATACCGATGCTAGAGGAAGTAAAAATTATAATTTAAAATTGTCTGATAAAAGAGCAAAATCAGTAAATAAATATCTTTTAACCAAAGGTATACAGGCTAGTAGAATTCTTTCTGCAAAAGGATTTGGAGAAACAAAACTTATAAATGATTGTAGTGATGGGGTAAATTGTACTGACCAAGAACATGAACAAAACAGAAGAACAGACTTTATAATTATTGAAGAATAGAGAATTGTACACTAAAAGTATATAAGTAAAAAGCACCTCGTTTGAGGTGCTTTTTGTTTGTTTAGAAAAAACTTATTCAGCTTTTTTTTCTTCTCTAGGTTTTCTATCGTCTCTACGATTATCTTTCCCTCTGTTGTCACGTCCACCACGGTCATTGTTTTCTCTTGGAGGTCTTGGTTTAAAACCTTCAGGTTTTGGTAATAAAGCTTTTCTAGAAACTTTTTCTTTACGAGTTTTAGGATCTTTACCAAAGTATTTTACTTCGAATACATCACCCATGTTTACTACATCCGTAACATTTTCTGTACGTTCCCAAGCCAATTCACTTACGTGTAATAAAACTTCGTTTCCTGGTGCTTGAGTATATTCTACTACTGCTCCAAAATCTAACATTTTAATTACTTTTACTTCGTATTTTTCACCTACTTCAGGTTTGAATAACATAGACTCAATATTAGCTAATACTTTGTCTATTCCTTCTTGGTTAGTTCCTAAAATTTCAACAATTCCTTCAGTTGTTTTAGGGTCTTCATTAATTACAATAGTACATCCTGTTTCTTTTTGTAATTCTTGAATGTTTTTACCTCCAGGTCCAATTAATGCACCAATATAATCGTTAGGAATTACTCTAGTAATCATTTTAGGAGAGTGTGCTTTTACATCAGCGTTAGGAGTTTCAATTACTTCTGTAATTTTTCCTAAAATATGTAAACGTCCTTCTCTAGCTTGCTTTAAAGCATTTACTAAAATTTCGTAAGACAATCCTTTTACTTTAATATCCATTTGACAAGCAGTAATACCATCAGCAGTACCAGTTACTTTAAAGTCCATATCTCCTAAGTGATCTTCATCACCTAAAATATCAGACAATACAGCGTAACGACTACCATCAGAAATCAATCCCATTGCAATACCAGAAACTGGTTTTGTAATTTGAACTCCAGCATCCATTAAAGCCATAGTACCTGCACAAACAGTAGCCATAGAAGAAGAACCGTTAGATTCTAATACTTCTGAAACAACTCTTACGGTGTAAGGGCATTCAACAGGAATCATTCCTTTTAATGCTCTTTGTGCTAAGTTTCCATGTCCAACTTCTCTACGAGAAGTACCTCTTAAAGGTCTAGCTTCACCAGTACAGAATGGAGGGAAGTTGTAATGTAAATAGAATTTTTCTTCTCCTTCGTGAGTAGGTGAGTCAATAATATTTGCATCTCTAGATGTTCCTAAAGTTACAGTTGCTAAAGCTTGTGTTTCTCCACGTGTAAAAATAGAAGATCCGTGAGTAGAAGGTAAATAATCTACCTCTCCCCAAATTGGTCTAATTTCAGTAGTCTTACGACCATCTAAACGTAAACCTTCTGCCAATGTTAATTCACGAACAGCTTCTTTTTGAGATTTGTTAAAGTATTTTCCAATTAAATCTCCATACTCCTCTTTTTCTTCATCAGAAAATGTAGCTAAAACTTCTTCCTTAACAGCTTCAAAAGCATCAGTTCTTTCAACCTTAGAAGTTCCTTTCGCAGCAATAGCGTAACATTTATCGTAAGTTAATTCTTTGATACGTGCAGCTAATTCTTCGTTTTCTTCAGCTTGAGCGTATTCACGAGTTTCTTTCTTTCCAAATGCTTCTGCTAATTTAACTTGGGCAGCACATTGTACTTTAATCGCTTCGTGAGCAAATTTAATGGCATCAGCCATTTCTTCTTCAGAAATCTCATCCATTTCTCCTTCAACCATCATTACAGAATCAGCAGAAGCACCAATCATCATATCGATGTCAGATTCCGCCAATTGTGCTCTAGTTGGGTTGATTACGAATTCTCCGTTAATTCTACCTACACGAGCTTCTGAAATTGGAGTTTCAAAAGGAATGTCTGATAATTGAATTGCTGCAGAAGCACCTAATCCTGCTAATGCATCTGGCATAACTTCAGGGTCATGAGACATTAATTGAATCATTACCTGAGTTTCTGCGTGGTAATCTTTAGGGAATAAAGGACGTAATACACGGTCTATTAAACGCATGGTTAATACTTCATCATCACTTGGTCTAGCTTCTCTTTTAAAGAAACCTCCAGGATATTTACCTGCAGCCGCAAATTTTTCACGGTAATCTACTGTTAATGGTAAAAAGTCTACATCTGATTGTTTGTAGTTAGAAACTACGGTACATAGTAACATAGCGTTACCCATTTGCACAACAACGCTACCATGAGCTTGTTTTGCTAATTTTCCAGTTTCGATAGATACGGTTCTCCCATCTCCTAATTCGATAACTTCTTTAAATACCTTAGGTATCATAAATAAAATGTTTTAAATGTTGAAATAAATAAGAAATTTCAACGGTTATTGTTTAACAAAAATGTTGTGTTGTTGTAGGGTTTTTTTGTTAACAATGGACTCAGAGTCTATGCTCTGACCTCTTATTTTGTGACACTAGGATTAAATCCTAGCGAAGTGTCTAAAATAAAAAAAAGAGGCGATTAAGCCTCTTTTTATATGTTGAATTATTTTCTTAATCCTAATTCTTTAACAATTGCACGATATCTTAAGACATCTACTTTTGTTAAGTAATCTAATAAAGCTCTACGCTTACCAACTAACTTTACTAATGAACGTTGAGTGTTATAGTCTTTTTTGTTAGCTTTTAAGTGTCCTGTTAAATGTGCAATTCTGTAAGTGAATAATGCAATTTGTCCTTCAGCAGAACCAGTGTCAGTTGCTGATTTTCCGTGTTTAGCGAAAATTTCCGCTTTTTTCTCTTGTGTTAAATACATGCTAATATTTTTGTAAATGATTATTATGCGGATTACCTCCTTGGTAATCGGACGGCAAATATACATGTTTTTTGTTTTAGTTTAATATTTTTATGTAAAAAATATATGTCTGTAAAACAGTTTGTTATTTATCTAAAAGTTCTTCCTTATGTTCTTTAAGCAATATTAGTTTTAAACTAATGTAACCAATAAGTCCAGCCAGTAATGATGCGGTTAGAATAACAAATTTAGCTTTGTTAATAATGTCTACATTATCAAAAGCAAGTAAAGTAATAAAGATAGACATCGTAAAACCAATACCTCCTAAAAAGCTAACACTTATGATAGATTTCCAGCTTAAATCGTTTGGGAGTTTACAAAACCCTAGTGTAACAGCAATAAATGTTAGAAGAAAAATACCTAATGGTTTTCCTATTACCAAACCAAAAGCAATTCCTAAGCTGTAGTTTTGTGATAAAATTTCACCAATATTACTGTCTATCATAATAGAAGTGTTTGCTAAAGCGAATACAGGTAAGATTAAAAAAGCAACAGGTTTGTGTAAAAAATGTTGTAGTCTGTATGATGTAGAGTTTTTTCCGCCATCTCTATAAGGAATAGCAAAAGCTAATAAAACACCAGTAATTGTTGCATGTACTCCTGAATTTAACATAAAATACCACATAGCTATACCTCCTATAATATAGATTATGATGTTTTTGATTTTCATTTTGTTAAATATTAATAACAAACCAAAAATTGCCAAAGCAATAATTAAGTTGGTCCAAAAGATGGTTTTTGTGTAAAAAACGGCAATAATTAAAATGGCTCCTAAATCATCTATCACAGCTAAGGCGGTTAAAAATATTTTTAATGAGGTTGGCACTTTGTTTCCTAGCAATGATAATATTCCCAAAGCAAAGGCAATATCTGTTGCCATGGGAATTCCTGCACCAGATTGTGTTGAGGTGCCATAATTTAAAAAGATATAAATACCAGCGGGTACAATAATTCCTCCTAAAGCAGCAAAAATAGGGAGTAAAGCATCTTTTATGTTAGAAAGTTCTCCGTGATATATTTCTCGTTCAAGTTCTAGTCCTATTAACAAAAAGAAAATAGTCATTAATCCGTCATTAATCCAATGGGTAATACTATGATTGGCAAATTGAATATTCCAAAATTCATTATAGACTTCTCCTAAATTTGAATTAGCAATGCTTAAGGATATAATAGTACAGATGATAAGAATAAGTCCACTAGTTTTTTCACTATTAAAAAATTCTTTGTAAAGTTTTGTAATTTTCATTTGTTGATTCTTGGGGTGAATATTTTAAAGATATGAACCCCGAAAGTACAAAAGCAAAACATAGAAGTATGCTTAATTTATTGATAATTAGGTAAAATAGGTGTTATTACGGAGAAGGAAATGGTGTTAGTACTAGTAAAAAAATTAAAGATGATTCTTTAATATGTTTTTATGCAAAATTAATCCGCTTGCGGGAGCAATTTCAGTTAGTTTTTTATTGTCATTCCAATTGCTTAAAGAGTTTTGAATATCAGATAATTTAATTTCTTCAGCTCCTAATAAGAATAATTGTCCCATCATCATTCTAATTTGATAACGCATAAATCCAGGTCCTATTACTTTGTAGATAAAACTCTCTTTAGGAAAAAAATTAGCTGTATAGATGTTGTTTTTTATAATTTCTGATGAAATAACTTCACGATTAAATTGTGTTTTTTCAGAGGCTCTAACTGTGTATTTTTTAAAATTATGATTTCCCTCAAATAATTTAGCTCCTTTTTGCATCAGGTCAATGTTTAGAGGCTGTAATTTACCTGTTAATATAGGGGCACAAAAAGGATGGTTTCTTTGACCATGCGAAAATAAATAATGATATTCCTTTAACTTTCCGTTTTCTAAGATGTTAAAATTAGCATCTACTTTTTGAATGTTTAAAATTCTAATGTCTTGAGGCAGGTTTTTGTTTAGGTTTTCTAGGATCCAATCAAGATCATAAAATTGTTTGGTGGTTAAGTGAAAATAAGCATCGTTAGCAGATACCATAGCATCTGTTCTACCAGAAGCTAAAATTTTAAACGCATCGTGTTTAAAAATAAATCTAAAAGTTTTGTTAATAATTCCTTGAACGGTTTTAACTTTTGGTTGTTCTTGCCAGCCATGCAATCTAAATCCTAAATATTGTAGTTGAACTAAATAATAATGATCGTCTAAGTATTTCAATGTCTAGATTTTAAAATTTTTTGCTTTACAATATCTTCTACAGGTACTCCTTTAATATTAGATTCTAGCCAAGACAAAATATCAAGGTATAAGAAAGAACGTTTTTCATACGGGTGGTCTTCGTAGACCTTTAATTCTTCATACAGTTCTTTAAATGCTTTTCTTAATTCATGAGGGTACAAGTTGCTTAAGTTTCTAAGGAATTTAATCATTTTTCGTTGCACCTCATATAAGTTGTTCATTTTTAGTAAAAACTTGTAGGTAGATTTAATTAACTCTTCAATGTATTCATCATCACCAGATTCGTAATGTGCTACTAAATTTAAAACACGCGTGTAACAAAGTAAATCTTCACGCATTTTTAAGTCTTTGTTTTTAATAATCTTGTTTAAGTAAAAAATACAGCGCTCATAATCTCCTGCACCAAAATACATACAAGCTATTTTGTAGTAAAATAACATAACGTGATGGGCATCAATTTTTTTGTCGGTTTTTTCTAATTCAATCAATACATCTTTTACAAATTCAGTTCCTTTTACAAATTCTCCTGTTAGATAAAAAGAATTTATTTTATGTTGATATAGGTATAGAAAACATAGGTTTTGGGTGTTTTCTGAGGAGAATATTTTCTCTTCGTTAATCTCTTTGGTTAAATCATCTAAAATTTCCTGAAACTTATCTTTCTTTTGCAGGTAAAAAAGAGATTCTAATAAATAATTAACAGCTTTTAGATAAAATACAGGATGTAGTTTTTTCATGTCTGGCAAATCATGAAAAAGCTGTACTAGTTTTTGAGAATTACGGTAACAGGATAAAAAATCTTGTGTAATAAATCCTTGCCATAAATTGGCCTGATACAAATACATTTTACTAGTAAATCCTAATTCTGAAAAAACGTATTTAGGAATTCTATCTTTGTAATACTTCTCTACAGTATGGGTGTCTTTATCATTTCTAGCATACCCGTGTTTTAAAAACCAACTATATAATTGCAGAGATAGGTTAGATAATTTAGAGGTTATTACATTTTTTTGGTTAATGTTTTTAGCTTCAACAGCTAAAGTATCTGCACGATCACTCATACTTCGGGTAATGTATTGTGATTCAATTACTTTTTCTAACTCAATAATTTCATAAGCAAGGTTAAATTGTTCTTTGTTAACAGCTACACATTTTGTTTTGTCTAACAAACGTAAACTTTGTTTGTATAAGCCTTTGGTGTATAAAATGGTAGCAAAATCTATTTGTTCTCTAATGTGTGTAATGCTGTTTTGGTGTATAGGACTCAATCTTAAACTAATTAAAATTTGCCTGTATAAATGAGCCTTAGTATTAGAAATTTGTTGTTTTTTAATCCCTGTTTTTACAAGAATTAGTTTTTCATTGTATACGGTTAATTTATCCATAAGGACAAATAGAGCCATAAAGTTGGATTGGGTATTTCCTTCTAATCTACCGGCATATAATTTAAATTGTCTTTTTTCAGACTTACTTAATGATTTGATAAGAGAAAATAATGGGTCTTTTTTTTCTTTTTTCATGTTGATGTTTACCGTGTTAGACATCTCAAAAATACAAAAATATTCAGATTTTAAGCGTTGGATGTCGTAAACTTATGGCTTGTATTCCCTTGTTTTTGTTAGGGTTTGTGGTTTAATGCGTGTTTTGGCTTAGGGAAAGGTTATTTAATAGGGATTTTGCCCGCCTTATGAGAACCTTATTTTTGTTTGCTTAAAGTAAAAAAGACAACTAAAATGGCTAAGGATCACGTACAGATATTTGATACTACTCTTAGAGATGGAGAGCAAGTTCCAGGATGTAAACTAAACACAGAGCAAAAACTAATTATTGCAGAGCGTTTAGATTTATTAGGAGTAGATATCATTGAAGCAGGTTTTCCAGTTTCTAGTCCAGGAGATTTTAAATCTGTAGATGCGATTGCTAGATTGGTGAAAAATGCAACAGTCTGTGGATTAACTCGTTCTGTAGAAAATGATATTAAAGTTGCTGCAGAAGCTTTAAAGCATGCTATTAGACCAAGAATTCATACAGGAATTGGTACTTCTGATTCTCATATTAAATTTAAGTTTAACTCTAACAGAGATGCCATTATAGAAAGAGCCGTAGCAGCGGTTAAGTTTGCTAAAACTTTTGTGCAAGATGTTGAGTTTTACGCTGAGGATGCAGGACGTACTGATAATGAATATTTAGCAAGAGTTTGCGAGGCAGTTATTAAAGCTGGAGCAACAGTACTAAACATTCCTGATACTACAGGTTATTGTTTGCCTCACGAATATGGAGCAAAAATTAAATATTTAAAAGAAAATGTTAAAGGGATTGAAAAGGCAGTATTGTCTTGTCACTGTCATAACGATTTAGGTTTGGCAACTGCAAACTCTATTGAAGGAGCTATTAATGGAGCTCGTCAAATTGAGTGTACTATTAATGGTATTGGAGAAAGAGCAGGAAATACATCACTAGAAGA
The DNA here is from genome assembly GCF_054111205.1 of Wenyingzhuangia sp. IMCC45467. The sequence continues at coordinate 2,178,381 of NZ_CM134196.1, read as the reverse complement.
AGTGGTGATGATTATGAAGCAACACCCAGACTTAAATTTAGACACAGGAGTAAATACTAAACTTTTATATAGTACTTCTCAAATGGTACAAGAGCATATGGGAATGTTTGTACAAGCAAACAAAGCTGTAGTTGGTTCTAATGCCTTTGCTCACTCATCAGGAATTCATCAAGATGGAGTGATTAAAAACAGAGAAACTTACGAAATTATGGATCCTGCCGATGTTGGAGTTACAGAATCTGCTATTGTGTTAACAGCGCGTAGTGGTAGAGCAGCCTTAGCATACAGAGCTAAAAATGTAGGTTATGAATTGACTAAGTTAGAGTTAGATGCTGTGTATCCTAAGTTTTTAGATTATGCAGATACTAAAAAAGAAGTAATTGATGAAGATATCCATATTTTAATGGAACAAAACCAAATAAAACTAAGCTAATTGTAAAGTTAGTTTTTAAAAAGGTCTCATTTTTGAGACCTTTTTTTGTGGCATTATAAATTCATAAAAAGTCATTTATTCCTACTATCTTTGTAACACAAAATTTGAACTATATGTTTTTATTTATTGGAGGTCCAGAAGTTTTTATCATTTTGCTACTTGTAGTAATGCTTTTTGGTGCAGATAAAATTCCTGAAATAGCAAGAGGGTTGGCCAAAGGAATCAATCAGGTTAAAAATGCTACAAATGATATCAAAAGAGAAATCAATACTTCTGCTACAAAAAATGGGTTAGATTTAGATGTAACCAAAGATGTAAAAGATGCCGTTGATGATGTGAAATCTAGTATTGATGACTTTACAGGGCCTATAAAACGAATGAAGTAATGAGTTTTATAGATGCCGTTATTCATGCAGATGAACAATTGTTGATATATTTTAACCAATTTGGGAGTGAACCTTATGATGCTTTTTGGTTGGCAATTACCAAGCCTTTAAATTGGATTCCTCTTTTTCTTTTTTGGCTTTTTTTACTAATAAAAAACTTTACTTGGAGACAAGGATTATTTATGTTCTTGTTTATTTGTATTATGGCTGGTTTGTCTGATGTTTTGGTAAATATCATCAAGCATACTTTTGAAAGACCAAGACCTTGTTGGCAAGTTGGAGTCATGGAACAGATTAGGATCTTAAAATGTTCAAAAAGTTTTAGCTTTGTCTCAGGACACGCAACCACTTCTATGGCAGTAACTACTCTTGTATACTTATTGTTTAAGGATAAATTTAAATGGACAATTTTATTTTACATTTATCCATTACTTTTTGCTTATAGTAGAATATACATGGGGAAACATTATCCTGCTGATATTTTATGTGGATATACTTTAGGAGTTATAGAAGCTATTTTATATTTAAAACTAGCGAAATATTTAATGAATAAATGGTTTGATAAAAATCTATAACAAAACAAAACGGGAAGCTTTTAGCTTCCCGTTTTGTTTTGTTATAAGTTATTGACTACTAATATGGTTTATGAATATTTAGACCATCTAGCGTAGTTGGGATGTATTATTTCTTAGGAAAATAATTAATATTAGTTTCCACAGTAGCAAATTGTCTAAACATTTCCATCACACCACAATAAGTGTCCACAGATAAAGTAACTGCTTTTTCTATTTTCTTTTCGTTTAAATTATCTCCGTAAAAATTAAAGTTTACCCATACTTTGTGGTAGAATTTAGGATGTTCTTCTGTTAATTCTGCTTCCACATCAATATCAAAAGTATCTACATCAATACGCATTTTTTTTATTAAAGAGGCTACATCAATTCCAGAACAACCCGCTAAAGCAGATAACATTAATGCTTTTGGCCTTAACCCTTTTCCTTGTCCACCTACTTCTTCGGAACCATCAATAGGAATCATTCCTCCTGGTCCTTCAGATTCAAAATGTACCCCTTCTTTCCAATTTAAACTTATTTTTTGTGTTGCCATGTTTCTGTATTTTTATGAGGTCAAAAATAAGTAAAGTAATTGACGTATTGAAAAGTAGCATGAAAGCAGTTTAAAAGTTAAAAATAATTGCCAATCATCAATTGTTAATTGCTAGTTGTAACTCGTATATTTACAATATGAATCAACCTTTGGCAGAACGCATTCGTCCTAAAACATTAGAAGATTATATCAGTCAGCAACACCTTGTAGGAAAAACAGGAGTGTTAACCAATCATATCAATAAAGGTATAATACCCTCATTAATTTTATGGGGACCTCCAGGAATTGGAAAAACAACGTTGGCTAATATTATTGCAGAAACCTCTAAACGACCTTTTTTTACTTTAAGTGCGATTAATTCGGGAGTAAAAGATGTTAGAGAGGTAATAGATAAAGCCAAGCAAAGTGGAGGTTTGTTTACAACAAAAAATCCTATTTTGTTTATTGATGAGATTCATAGATTTAGTAAGTCTCAACAAGATTCTTTGTTAGCAGCTGTAGAAAAAGGTTGGGTAACGTTGATTGGAGCTACTACCGAAAATCCGAGTTTTGAAGTGATTCCGGCTTTGCTGTCTCGTTGCCAAGTTTATATTCTAAACCCGTTTGATAAGAGTGATATGGAGGCTTTGCTGCAAAGAGCCATGGAAAAAGATGAGGTAATTGCTAAAAAGAAGGTGGTTTTAAAAGAAATTGATGCCTTGTTACAAGTGTCTAGCGGTGATGCTAGAAAACTGCTAAATGTTTTTGAGTTGATAGTCGCTTCTGAGGAAGAAGGAGTTGAAATTACCAATGATTTGGTTTTAGAAAAAGTACAACGAAATGTAGTACGATATGACAAGACAGGAGAACAGCATTACGATATTGTTTCAGCGTTTATAAAATCCATCAGAGGGTCTGATCCTAACGGAGCGGTATATTGGCTGGCAAGGATGGTAGAAGGTGGAGAAGATGTAAAGTTTATTGCTCGTAGAATGTTAATATCGGCATCAGAAGATATTGGTAATGCGAACCCAACAGCTTTAATTATGGCAACCAATACATTTCAGGCAGTAACAACTATTGGGTATCCAGAAGCTAGAATTTTATTAAGTCAATGTGCTATTTATTTGGCAAATTCGGCAAAAAGTAACACAAGTTACGAGGCTATTAACAAAGCCATACAAGTTGTTAAACAAACAGGAGATTTACCCGTTCCTTTGCATTTAAGAAATGCCCCTACCAAACTAATGAAGGACATGAACTATGGTAAAGAATATAAATATGCTCATGCTTATCCAGGTAATTTTGTGGATCAAGAATTTTTACCAGAGGAGTTAAAAGGACTATCATTATACAGTCCTGGGGTAAATGCTCGTGAAAATGAATTTAGAAAAGTGATGAAAGATAGGTGGGGTGATAAATATGAAAAGAAGTAGGTAATGGAAACTAGTATAAAAGTTACTTACTTAACTTCTAGTCATTATGTAAATGATGATAGGATTTATTATCATATCAAAGAAACTTTAGAGACAAAAGGTTGTGAGGTTAGTGTTTGTTCGTCTTATGGAGTTACTGAAAACAAAATAAAGAACGGATATACTGTTAATGGTAGTAATCTATCAAAAAAAGATAAAATCAATTGGTTTTATCAGCAGTTAGTTTTGTTAAAACCAAAGGTTGTTATTTGTGCAGAGCCCTTGCCTATTATAGCAGCTAAAAAGTACAAGAAGGAATATTCTTGCAAAATTATTTACGATGTTACAGAATGGTATCCTTCAAAAAAGAATTTACAGGGTTTGTCTTTTGTAAGCAAAATTATAAAAGGATTGGTTTTGTTTTTTTTTAACATATATGCTTCCTGTTTTGTAGATGGTTTTATAGTTGGGGAATATTATAAGAAAAAATTATACGATGTTCTTTTTCCTTTAAAATCTAAAAAAATTATTTCGTATTATACCAAGAAAAAGTACGTAACACTAAAAGAAAAAACACTAACCAAAGGTGTTTTTAAAATTGGTTATACAGGTAAGTTTAGTCAAGAAAAAGGGTTGCATAGGGTTTTTAAAGTTGCTGATTTTTTAAGGAAAAATAATCCTAATATAGATATTGTACTAATCTTGATTGGAGAGGCATATTCTGAACATGATAAACTTTTTTTTAAAGAGCTGCTACAAAAATACCCGCTATTAAAAGTAGAGATTCATAATAAGGTGTCTTTTGATAGGTTTAGCAATGCAATTGTTGTGTTTGATGTTGCTTTGGATTTAAGAGATAATGATTTTGAAAATACTAGATGTTTACCTATCAAGGTTTTTCATTATAATGCATGTGGAATACCTGTGGTTTATAGCAGTCTAAAGGCTATTAAAAAGGGATATGTTCAAGCGGATTTTTGTAAGTTATTACTTCCTGATGATATTGATGAAATAGGTTTTTATCTTCAAAAATTTATAGATCAACCAGATTTTTACAAACAAACATCAAAAAAAGCAGTAAAAGAAATTGAAAAGGGTTATTTGTGGGAACATATAGAAGAAGATTTGTTTGGTTTTATTAAAAAAATAAAAGGGTGAAAATAAGTAAAAACATATTTCAAACCTTAGTTGTAAGAGGTGGTGTTGCGGTTATTAACATGGCTGTTGTTTTTTTAACATTAAATGTATTGGGGGCTGATGGAAGAGGTAAAATAAGTCTTTTTTTAACGGATATTATGTTAATTTCTATGGTTACAAGTGTACTTGCAAATAGCACGGTTTCATATCATGTGCCTAAAACCAATATTAAGCCTTTAGTGAAAACAGGATTATTGTGGGTTTTAATGATTTCATTAGCAATGGGAGTTGTTTTAAGCTTTTTACACAGGGAGTATTTACAAAAACATTTGTTTCCAATTTCATTGCTTACGGGGTTGATTACAATGAATCAAATGATTTTGATAGGGAAAGAAAAAATAAAAGAGTATAATATTGTTTTTGTTTTAGATCCTTTTTTAAGATTGTTGGTTCTTTTGGTTGGTTTTTATGCATTTAAAATAGAATCGTTAACGGTTTTTTTAACAGCTCTTTATATTGCATTGGGGTTGAGTTTAGTTGTTTCTACGATGTTTGTTTTTAAAATTGTTTATCACGATGTAAGAAAGATTGAAATAAAATCTAAAGAAGTTTTTAAATATGGAATGGGTACTGAGTTGAGTTCCTTTATTCAGTTTTTTAATTATAGGTTACTCTTTTACGTGGTTTTTTATCAATTAGGATCTGTAGAGCTTGGGTGGTTTTCTGTAGCTGTTTCTGTAGCAGAATCACTTTGGATTATTTCTAGAAGTATTACCGTTAATCAATATTCAAAAATTTTAAATACTACAGATAAATTAAAGCAAAGGATAATTACCAATAAAAGCGCAATTTTATCATTTGTAATGACTTTAGGGGCTGTTTTGTTGTTAGTAGTAGTACCAAAAGAATTTTTAAGTTTAATAATAAAAAAAGACCTTTCTAATATTCAGGAAATTATATGGATTCTTTGTCCTGGGGTTTTAATGATTGCGGTTTCTAATGTTTGGGGACATTATTTTTCAGGTAGAGGAAAATATCAAATAAATAACCTAAAGTCATTGGTTGGTTTTTTATTGATGATTACAGCTGCTTATTTTTTAACTCCTAAGTTTGGAATGATTGGAGTGGTTTCGGCAATGCTTTTAGGCTACTTGGGGTCTTCTCTAACTTTATTTGGGTTTTACTTGGCAGATAAAAAAAAGTAATTAAAACTTCTTAGCATACAAGTAATAAGTCTCCAACTCACTTCCAAAACTTTTAAAGAAAGAAGCAATTCCTGGGTGCATTGAACCTTCAAAGTCTAAAGTGTAATTTGTGTTTGAATAGGATTGTATAACAAAATTTAAAATAGCGGTATTTCCTTGTATTTTATTGCCTTCTTTATTGTTGGCTGAAAAAACATAGTAAATTCGATGTTTATCCTTAAAAAATAAGGAGCCAGAAACAAGATTATGGTTTTCGTTAGATACTCCAATAATCATTGGATTTAGTTTTTTTTCTAAAGCTAATTTTTTAAGTTTTAAATAATCAGATGAATTAATGTTTAGTTCTTCTTTATAATTTTCTTTAAAGATTGTAATCACATCATTAATAGATACGTTTTTTTCTATTTTAAATTCGGTTTTTAAGAATTTTTTTAACCTGTCCTTTCTATCTTTTCTGTAGTTTTTGTGGAGGTGTTGATAAGGTTGACTTAAAGCTAGTGTAAAGTTATTTTTGTTAGAAAACAAATTAGAATTACAGTGACTGTTTAGTTGAAGAGTTGTTTTTAAAAACTTTTTAGGAATGCTTTTAAGAAATTCATCAACCAATGTTGTGCTAAACTTTTGAGTAGAAAAAACACCTAATTGTTGAGTCCAACAAGGTGGATAAATATATTTAATATAATATTTACTTCTCCAAGGCAATGGCATAACTGCTTTGTAGTCGTCAAGTACCAATGCATCCCAATTGTCTGCCACAATATCCAAATAATAACTCAAGGCATAAATTCTTGAATTTACTGCGTTTTGAATACAGGCATTATATTTTATAATATCTAAATCTTTTCTTTTAAAATAACGAATCATGATTCCTTTACACACTTTAAAACATCTTCGTAAAAATTATCCCAGTATTTCCACTCCTCAAAATTTGACAAACAGTCGTTGTGAAAAATAGAAATTAAGGTTCCGTTAACTTGCTTTACCAAATTAGCAATATGATTAATTCTCATTAAAGCTTGTTTTGGACTTAATTGCATTTCAAAACGTAAAACAGTATCGTTAAAAGCATAAGGAAATACTTTTAGAGGGGTCTGAATCTCAAAATCTAAATCATAAAAATAAAAAGGAGTACAAGTACTGGCTTTAAATCCCATGTGTTTTGGATAGCCCATGGTGTAGTCTTCCTGAATATCTAAATCAATTAATTTATGATACGTATCGGGTAGTTTGTTTCTACCATAATGTTGTCTTGATAGTTTTGTGGGAGTGTTAATTATTTTTTCTAATCTATTTGTTTCCTTTATTAAACTATCTTCATCTTCCATGGTAAAATATGAGCTAAGCAACCCTACACGAGCATGATCGGCAATAGATTTTATAAGCAGGTGATATTTTCTTTTGGTATAAGCAATATTGTTGTCGTAGGTTGTGTAATTACTTAAAAGAAAAAAGAAAATGGTTTTAACGTTGTATTTTTTTTGGAGATAAATAATTTTATCAAATGTATCGTACGGATCAGTTTTAATAGTTAATAAGGTTGCAATTCTAACCCAAACAGCATATAATTTAATGGTAAATAAATCATGAAACCCTCCAATAATGGTTCTAATAATTCCTTTTCCTCTATATAAAAAAGTTTGATTAACGCTAAAGGTAGAAATGTACTTGTATTGGTTAGAAACATGTTCAAATTCAGGATATTGATCTTTTAGAGCTTTTAGTAATTTATAAGCCCAAACATCAATAATAGGTTTGTCTAAAAAATTGTGTTTAAAAGCAATACTTTCTTCGGCAGGAAAACAATCGTTTTCATCTAAAACACATGGTAAATATTCTTCGTACCTGCTTAATAAGTAAAAACTTGCAGCAAAAATATCAAAAGGAATGGTAGATTTTTTTCCTGTACCAAAAAAACAAGGAGTACTGTCCCATTGCGATACGTTAATTTCTATGTCATTAATTCCTTGTTCAAACAAAAGGCCATGACTTTGAATAAAAAATTCGCTTCCTAATGGCGATTTTCCATAACTCATTTTTAAGTCATCGTGAGCTACAAATTCTTCAATTTTTGAGGTGAATTTGATAGGGATATTAAGAATACGAACAAAAATATGCTTAAAAATATAACTTACTCTAGGAGTTGTTTTTTGTGTGTATATTAATAATTCGTCTGCCATAAGTTTATAAAATTCCCTCGTCTGCAAAGCTAAAATAAGCTTTTTGAGTGACTATTAAATGGTCTAATACTTTTATATCTAATGTGGCAGCAGCATTTTTAATTTTAGAGGTTAATTGTTTGTCTGCTAAACTAGGTTGTGTTTTTTCAGATGGGTGATTGTGTCCTAAAATCATGGCGGTAGACAATAGTTCTAAACTTTTTTTAAATACAATTCTTAAATCAACTAAAGTACCAGTCAATCCACCTTTGCTAATCAATTGCTTTTCTATTACTTTATTACTGTTGTTAAGGTGTAAAATCCAAAACTCTTCATGGGGAATGTCACCTATAATAGGCTGAAAAATTTCATAAGCATCTTTACTACAAGTAATTTTAGGAACAGATAAAGCTTCGGCCAAACGTCTTCGTTTTCCTACTTCCAAAGCAGTAACAATACTAATAGCTTTGGCCTCTCCAATACCATTAAATTTTTGTAATTCGTGTATACCTGCTTTTGCTAGTTGATTTAAGTTGTTGTTAAACCTATTTAATATTTTCTTTGATAATTCTACAGCTGAATCGGTTCTGTTTCCCGAACCAATTAAAATAGCAATTAACTCTGCATTAGATAAGGAGTTTACTCCTTTTAAAATTAATTTTTCTCTAGGCCTGTCTTCTTCATTCCACTCTTTAATCGTTAGCGATTTAGTACTGTTTTTCATAGCTTTATATTTATTAACAGATGCTAACTAAATATAATATATTTGTAGCAAACTATTCTAACCTATGAAAATCATTATTGCTGGTGCGGGCGAAATCGGCTACCATTTGGCTAAACTATTGTCAATGGAGTCACATGATATATATGTGATTGACCAGAACACACAAAGACTAAATCATTTAAACACCCATATTGATGTCTTTACTAAAAAAGGTGATGCAGCATCTATAGCTGTTTTAAAAGAGGTTGGAATTAGCGATGCTGATTTGTTGGTGGCAGTAACAGAGTCTCAAAATACTAATTTAACTATTGCAGGAATTGGTAAAACTTTAGGTGTTAAAAAGACCATTGCTAGAATATCTAACACAGAATATTTAACAACCAAAGAGATTAATTTTTCTGATGTAGGAATAGATTATATGATTTCTCCTGAAGAATTGGCTGCCAAAGAAATTGAGGTTTTAATTAAAGAGACAGCTTTTAATGATAAGTTTGAATTCGAAAAAGGAGAGCTGAGTGTTTTAGGTGCAAAATTAACATCTGAATCTGCCATTGTGGGTTTATCTGTACAAGAAATAAATTTAAAATATGCTTTCGATTTTGTAGTAATTGCAGTAAAAAGAGAGCATTCATCTAACATCGTTATTCCTAAAGGAGATACTGTTTTTGAAGCGAATGATCAAGTATATTTTTCTGTCCCTAGAGAAAGTTTAGATAAAATTCACTTATTGGTTGACGTTCAAAAAATAGGAATTAAAGATGTAATGATTATTGGTGGAGGTAGAATTGGTAGAAAGATGGCTCGTAGACTTTGCCACAAAAATCTTAGAGTAAAAGTTATTGAGCAAGATAGAGAAAAGTGTTTTGAACTATCTGATGAGTTAAAAAACACTTTAGTCATTAATGGTGACGGAAGAGATATTGAATTGTTAGAAGAAGAATCTTTAAATAACATGGATGCTTTTATAGCAGTAACAGGGAATTCTGAAACTAATATTATGACTAGTTTGGTTGCCAAATCTAGAGGGGTTAAAAAAACCATTGCTTTGGTAGAGAATATGAATTATATGGATATTTCTCAAACCATTGGTGTAGATACTTTAATTAATAAAAAAATACTAGCTGCAAGTGTTATTTTTAGACATGTTCGTAAAGGTAGAGTGTTGGCTTTAGCTAATTTACACAATGTAGAGGCTGAGGTGTTGGAGTTTTTTGTAAGAAGAAACACAAAGATTACTGAACGTAAAATAAAAGATTTAAACTTACCAGAAAATACAGTTTTAGGAGGGGTGGTAAGAGCAGGAAAAGCTCTAATGACTTTTGGAGATTTTATAATCCAACCAGGTGATAGGGCTTTGGTTTTTTGCTTACCAGATGCCATTCCACAAGTAGAAAAGTTTTTTAACAATTAAGGCATGAGAGGATTAAATTATAAAATCATTTTAAGTTTTTTAGGGTTGACCTCAATGATGAATGGTTTTTTTATGTTGCTTTCAGAGCCTTTTAGTTGGTATCATCATGAGCAGGCTAGTTACGGAATCCTATCGGCAGGGTTGTTAACCATCGCTTTGGGGTTTGTACTTTGGTTTTTTAATAGAAAAGCGAATAAAGATATTCAAAAAAGAGAAGGGTACTTAATTGTAACTTCTGGGTGGTTAATGTTAACTTTTACAGGAACATTACCTTATTTAATGACAGGAACAATTACTTCTTTTCCTGATGCTATTTTTGAAACCATTTCAGGTTATTCTACTACAGGTGCTTCTATTTTAACCGATATAGAAAGTGTGCCCAAAGGAGTGTTGTTTTGGAGAAGTGCTACACATTGGATTGGTGGAATGGGAATTATTGTACTAACCGTTGCTATTTTACCCTTGTTGGGAATTGGAGGAATGCAGCTTTTTGTTGCCGAAGCTCCTGGTCCTTCTACAGATAAACTTCATCCAAGAATAACGCAAACAGCAAAGCGTTTATGGTTGATATATTTTAGCTTAACAATGTCTGAATTTCTTTTGTTAAAAATTGCGGGAATGAGTTGGTTTGATGCAATCAATCATGCCATGGCAACATTGAGTACAGGAGGATTTTCAACTAAAAACGCCAGTATTGCTTATTGGAATCATAACCCTTTTATTCAGTACATTATAATTGGATTTATGTTTGTGTCAGGGGCTAATTTTGTATTGAGTTACTATGCTTTAAAAGGAAAAACACTAAAAATTTTTAAAAACGAAGAGTTTAGGTATTATTTTGTGTTAACACTTTTGGTAACAGTTACAATTACAGTATTAATTGTAGGTTTTCAAGATCCTACTTTGTTTACTAGTATTCAACATCCAATGATATGGGGAAGAGTAGAGAGTGCTTTTAGACATGCAGCTTTTCAAGTAGTAAGTGTTTTGACTACAACAGGATTTGTAACTGCTGATTACACCATGTGGAATTCTTTGGCTACTGCCTTGATTTTTTCTTTATTTTTTATTGGAGGGTCAGCAGGTTCTACTAGTGGTGGGGTTAAGGTGGTGAGACATGTAATTATGATTAAAAATTCCATTTTAGAATTAAAAAAACAATTGCATCCCAAAGCAATTATTTCGGTAAGATATAACGGCGATAGAGTTTCTAGAGTGATTATATTTAATATTCTATCTTTCTTTGTTATTTATATGTTGATTTTTATTCTAAGTACGGTTGTGTTAACACTTTTGGGATTAGATTTTAACTCTGCTATTGGAGCTGCTGCTTCTTGTTTAGGAAATATTGGGCCAGGATTAGGGAGACTAGGTCCTGTAGATAATTATGCCCATTTATCAGATATAGCTAAAGTATTTTGTTCTTTTTTAATGCTGATAGGTCGTTTAGAATTGTTTACAGTTTTAATTGTACTAACTCCTTATTTTTGGAAAAGTAATTAAGGTTGTTTTGTAATGGGAGTTAAAAGAAAATATAAATTTCAATTAATGTTATTACTTTTTACGGTAATAATGTCTTGTTTGTCATTTATTAATGAGATGAAGGGAGGCAAAGAGTTTTATCCTTTTTTTTACTGGAAATTATATACAAAACCTGCAGGGTGGGAATATACATATAAATATTATCGCTTGTATGGGGTTACTGAAGCATCTGATACCGTTAGAATTGAAAATAATGGATACCGTTTGTTTGATAAAGATGATTACTATTGTTTTCTTGTAAAGGAATCTCAAAGTATTTTAATAGGTGAACATCCTAAAAAGCACTATATAGATAGATTAGAAGCTTTTACAAACTCACTTGAGATTAATTATGATGAATATTTTATTGTAGAAGAAGAATTTAATCCTCTTGATTTGTATAAAAAAGATTATAAGAGTTTTACTAAAATTATATTTTCTACAAATGAAAAATAATGATGAAAATATACTGTGGGTATATAATTATGCTATTGCATATCGCTTATTAATTATTTTTACTGTTGGATGGCTTTGTTCTGTGGCTTATGATTATAGTATAATTAGTCAGCGACCAAATGTTTTGTATCAGCCAATTTGGGGGTTTCAAAAAATATTTATGCCTAAGTTGGCATCTGCATGGTTTTTTTATAGTGTTGTTATTGTTGTGTTTGCACTTTGTGTCTATAATTTTTTGTTTAAAAAAATTATATGTTCAATATTTATATTTTTTATGGTATTGTGGTTAAATGCTGTAAAATGGAATTATGGTACAGTTTCTCATGCTGGGCATATATTTGTTTTAACACATTTGTTTTCAATTATAATACCCAATTATTTTAACTTAGATAGAAAAATAACTATTTATGATGTCAATGTTGTAAAGATTTCCTTGTTAGGGGTTTTAGTTACCTATTCTATGGCTGGTTTTTGGAAGTTTGCATCTTTAATGTTTACTATTTATAAAGGAGAGTTAGATAAGGTTAGTTGGTTGCATGAAGATGCTGTGGAATTAAATGCGATTGTAGGTAAAATGGATTTAGGAAATTCTGTTTCAGAGTTTATGATGAAGCTTTATGGAATTCCTTATATATGGGAGGTAGCAACCGTTTTAGTGTTTTTAGTTCAATTAACAGCTGTGTTAGCTGTTTTTAATAGAAAATATGCTACTCTAGTAATGATTGTAATTATTTCTTTTCATTTATTTAATACTTTTTGCAACAATGTTATCTTTAGTATAGCACCGGTAGTTGTTTTAATATTATTGTTTCCTTATCATTTAGTATTTCATCTTAATTTTACTAAATTTAAAGCTAAAGTAGTTTAAGATGTTAGAGTATTTTTTCACTTGTCCTTATTGCTGGGAAAACATTAGTATGGTTTTAGAGTTTTCAATAAGTGAAACCTATATTCAAGATTGTGAAGTTTGTTGCAATCCTATAGAAATAAAAACTGAATGGAGTGGAGAAGAGCTTTTGATGTTTGAAGCAAAAGTTATTGGTCAATAAAAAAATCCCAAAAAATACATATAGTGTTTTTTGGGATTTTTTTATTATTGAGAAAGTTTCTTTATCCAAAACATTTAGTCATAACATCTTGCATAACAGAATATGATGTTGAAGCTCCTGGAGAAGCTCCTAGTAAAGCAGCTATAGATTTGTCTTTGGCAACAATAATTTCTGTTCCAAATTCAAGCTTTCCACTTCTTTTGTGTTTTTTAATAATTTGTACACGTTGTCCAGCAACCACAACTTTCCAATCTTCATCTTTAGCATCAGGATAGAACTCACGTAACATTTCCATTCTATCTTCAAATTTTAATTTTACTTGTTTAACCAAATATCCAACAAGAGGTAAGTTGTGATATCCAGCTCCCAACAGGCTCATAATATTATCAAATTCTACTGATTTTGGTAAGTCAAAGTGAGAACCGTGCTTTAAGAATTTAGTAGTGAAACCTGCATAAGGTCCAAATAATAATTCTTTTCTACCGTTAATCATTCTAGTGTCCATATGAGGAACAGACATTGGTGGAGCTCCTTTTTTTGCTTTACCATATACTTTAGCTTCATGTCTGTCAATAATTTCTGGGTTGGTACAGCGTAGCCATAGTCCACTAATAGGGAACCCTCCATATCCTCTAGCTTCTCTAATTCCAGATTTTTCTAATAATGATAATGCACCCCCACCAGCACCAATAAATACATAGTTAGATACAATTTTCCAATGTCTACCAACATTTTGCCCTTTAACACTTAATAGCCAACGTTTGTTGTCTGTTTTTTGTAGGTTAAGAACATTGCTGTCGTTAATTAATTCTACATTTGGTTGTTTAGATAGGTAGCGGAAAATTTGTTCAGCAATTTCTCCAAAGTTAACATCATAACCATCTTTCATGTAAGTGGCAGCAACATTAGATTTTTTGCTACGTCCTTCCATCATTAAGGGTAGCCATTCTTTTATTTGATCTCGGTCTTTAGAAAAAACCATATCTTTAAAGAATTCAGTTTCTTTTAAAACATTCCATCTTTTTTCTAAAAAATCAACATCTTTTTTTCCTTGAACAAAACTAATGTGAGGTACGGAGGAAATACATTTTTTAATATTTTGAATGTATCCTTTTTCTGCACAATCTTTCCAAAACTCTAAGGTGTCATAAAATTGTTTAGCTGTTTTTAAGGCTTTAGTAGGATCTATGGTTCCATTTTTTTCAGGTGTGTAGTTTAACTCACAATTACCTGCATGTCCTGTTCCTGCATTGTTCCAGGCTTCAGAACTTTCTTCTGCCATTTTAGGAAGTTTTTCAATAATGGTAATTTTTTTACCGGGAAACTTTTCGTAAAGTAATATAGCCAAAGTGGCACTCATAATTCCTCCACCAATCAATACAAAATCAGCATGTTTTATGGTTGTATTCTTAGACATTATGGAAATTTATTTGTTATTTTTTTGATCGCTACAAAGGTAATAGATTATAATAACATAAATGTGTAAGATTTTGCTTAAGATAGTGATATTTAGACAAGAATATAAAAATTAAACAACTGAGTATTTTTGTTAAAAAAATCCCAATTTATTAATTTTAAGTGAAGATTATAGTTAGAAGGAGTGTTTATTTGTGATCTGTTTAATTTCACATAACAAATAAGTTACTAGTTATGTTGCTTTGATTGTGTAAAAAAAAATGAGCTCGATAAAATTTCGAGCTCATTTAGTGTTATTTAAATTTCTAACAATCCGTTTGTTTTTCTAACGGCATCGGCAGAGGCTGCAAATTTTGTAGATTCTGCTTCATTTAAATCAATATCAACAATTTTTTCTATACCGTTAGCTCCTAATACACAAGGAACCCCTATGCAAATATCTGACTGGCCGTATTCTCCTTCTAAATATGCAGAACAAGGAAATATTTTTTTAGCATCAGTAGCAATGGCTTGTACCATGGCAGAGACAGCTGCACCAGGTGCATACCATGCAGAAGTTCCTAACATTTTTGTTAAGGTAGCTCCACCAACCATGGTAGCTTGGGCAACTTCTTCTAACCTTTCATTTGATAGAAATTGAGTTACCGGAATAGAGTTACGAGTAGCGTAACGAGTTAAAGGAATCATTCCTGTATCAGAATGTCCTCCAATAACCATTCCATCAACATCAGATAAAGGAGCTTCTAAAGCTTCGGCTAAACGATATTTAAAACGTCCAGAGTCTAAGGCTCCACCCATTCCAATAATTTTATTTTTAGGTAATCCTGTTGCTTTGTGAGCTAAATATGTCATAGTGTCCATAGGGTTAGATACTACAATAATAATAACGTTAGGTGAGTATTTAATTAGGCTTTCAGAAACTTGTTTTACAATTCCAGCATTAATACCAATTAACTCTTCTCTTGTCATTCCTGGTTTTCTTGGAATACCCGAAGTAATAACTGCAACATCAGATCCAGCGGATTTAGAATAATCATTTGTAGAGCCTATAATTTTAGTATCAAAACCGTTTAAAGAAGCTGTTTGCATTAAATCCATGGCTTTTCCCTCGGCAAAGTTTTCTTTAATGTCTACAATAACAACTTCTGATGCAAAATTTTTAATAGCGATGTATTCTGCGCATGATGCTCCAACGGCACCAGCTCCAACTACAGTTACTTTCATTTTATATTATTTTTAGTGTGATACAATTCTTTATGATTACCTAAAAATAAGGATTTGAATTGATTCATAGCATAATTTAAGTCATGAATAAATTAAAAATAACAAGAATGATGAACTTTAGCGTTTTTATGTTTTGTAATATGCTAGTTGTAGAATATTATACATTATAGCTCTTCAATTCTTTTTTTTATTTTTTCTTGGAACTTGGGCATTTCATTTTGCATCATTTTTTCCATTAGTTCTTTTGTAATTGTAGGTGTTAGTTCTAATAATTTAGATCCTGTTTCGCTTTTGTAAAAAGAGATCATGTAGTTAATGTCTTTTTCATTAAAGTATTTTGCGTAAATATCTACCATAGAACCATTAACAATATTACTTGTAAATATTTTAGATTCTTCTAGAACAATTCCGTTCACTTTTTCTAATTTTTGCTTTTCTTCTTCCGTTTTTAAATTAGATTTTATTTGTTGTTGCATCATAGGAATCATTTGATCCATCATTTGACTAATCATTTTGTCTGCTTGCATTACATTAATCAATTCTAAGACCTTTTCTTTAGGAGCTTGAGCATTGATTGTTAGTGTTACAAATAATAGGAATGTAAAAATCTTTTTCATGTTGCCTGGTTTTAATTAGAACTTTAAAAATAGTTAAATAAAATAAAAAAGCGCACTGTGTGATGACACAGTGCGCTTTTTAAATATTGTAGTTTTTATGATTATCTAAAGCTAAAAGCAACACCAGCATTAATAGCGTTATATTCTTGTAAAGTATAGCTTCCATAAATTTTAAAGAAAGCTAAGTTGATACTCATACCTGCTGTGGTCATAAAGCTGTTAACATCATTTTTAATATTTGGTAAGTCAGCTTCATCAATTTTTTGAGGTTCCCCAAGTGGTAAACCTGTATTTGGGTCTCTATATTGGAACTCATATTCACCGTTAACAACTAAACTAGATTTTCCTGTTGAGTATCCTAATCCAACAAAAAAGTTTACAATTTTTAAGTCAACAGAACCTAATAGTTGTCCAGTTAAACTGTTTACTTCCATGTCAATACTTTGGTTTTCTCCTGGAATGTATTCAGATGATAATTTAGTATATCCTCCAAAAACAGAAATATCAACCAATGGAATTCTTTTTGCAATAGGAAAGTATTGTAAAATATTGTGTTTTACACCAACACCAAACAAGTTTGTTTTAAAAGAGTCACTACCTACTTTAGGTAAAAATCTAAAAGTTACATCGGTTTTAAAAGGTAAACCTATTCCTGCTTGAATCATAGCAGCAGGAACTTGATCAAAACCAATTTCATCTCCAATTCCATTTAAGGCATCCATTTCAAACTCTGCTGTTTGTGGACCAAGAGGGGTGTCAACATCTTTGGATACAATTAGAACTTCATTAGAACTACCTCCAAAAGCTGTTGGTAATTCGGCCTGACTTGCTCCGCTTTCTAAACGAACATTATTATAGTCGTTAACATCAAAAGTGAATTTTTTTCTGTTACTAGGTACAGCAGAAAGTGTTGCGTTTAAAGTAACGTCAAACCCTAATAATCTATGAGGTTTTGCAGTTCTATACCAACCGCTATTTAAGTTGTAAATGGTTCCTTCAAAGGCAGGTTGCAAGTATGATTGCATTAAAGTTCCTGCATCTTCTCCAAGAACTAAAAATTGTTCAATTTCTTGGGCTTTAGCTGTAAACATTCCTGTTGACAAAGCTATTAGTAAAGCTATTTTTTTCATAAAGTTTTGTTTAAAATATGTTATATACGAATGTACAAAAAATACTAGTAACTGTTTTTGTACAACAAAGCAATAAAAAAAGGAGTTGAATACAACTTCAACTCCTTTAATTTTATGTTATGATTGTTTTTTGTTAAGCATCAATATTGGCATACTTTGCATTTTTTTCTATAAATTCTCTACGAGGTGGAACCTCATCTCCCATTAACATAGAAAAAACTCTATCAGCCTCTACTTCACTATCAATTGTTACCTTTCTTAAGGTTCTAAATTCAGGATTCATGGTAGTGTCCCATAATTGTTCTGCATTCATTTCTCCTAAACCTTTATAACGTTGAATAGTTGCCGATCCGCCAAAGTTTTTGTTAATAATATCACGTTGATCATCAGACCAAGCATATTCTTTTTTAGCTCCCTTTTTAACTAGGTATAACGGAGGAGTGGCAATATAAATATAACCTTGTTCAACCATTTCTCTCATGTATCTAAAAAAGAAAGTTAAAATTAAGGTAGCAATATGAGATCCATCTACATCGGCATCACACATAATTACTACTTTATGATAACGAACTTTAGACAAGTTTAAGGCCTTGCTGTCTTCTTCAGTTCCAATAGTAACACCTAGGGCTGTAAACATGTTTTTGATTTCTTCGTTTTCAAAAACTTTGTGTTGCATTGCTTTTTCTACGTTTAAGATTTTTCCTCTTAAAGGTAAAATAGCTTGGAATTCACGATCACGACCTTGCTTGGCTGTTCCCCCTGCAGAATCTCCCTCGACTAAGAAAATTTCGCATTTTTCGGGATCTGTTTCAGAACAGTCAGATAATTTACCAGGTAAACCACCAATAGACATTACTGTTTTACGTTGCACCATTTCACGAGCTTTGGTTGCTGCATGACGGGCTTGTGCTGCTAAAATTACTTTTTGTACAATGGTTTTTGCATCTTCAGGATTTTCTTCTAAGTAATCCGTTAACATTTCAGATACTGCTTGACTTACGGCAGCAGATACTTCACGGTTTCCTAGTTTTGTTTTGGTCTGTCCTTCAAATTGAGGTTCTTGAACTTTAACAGATACAATGGCTGTTAGTCCTTCACGAAAATCATCTCCAGCAATGTCAAATTTTAATTTTGATAACATTCCAGAAGCATCCGCATACTTTTTTAAAGTAGTGGTTAGTCCTCTACGAAATCCAGATAAATGAGTACCTCCTTCGTGAGTGTTAATGTTGTTAACGTATGAATGTAGGTTTTCTGAATAAGAAGTGTTGTAAACCATAGCCACTTCTACAGGAATGCCATTTTTTTCACCTTCCATGGCAATGACTCCAGCTGTTAATTGCTCACGAGTTCCATCTAAGTATCTTACAAATTCTGATAAACCTTCGGTAGAATGGAATTCTTCAGAAATAAAATTTCCTTCATCATCTTTATTTCGTTTATCTGTTAAGGTAACTGTAATTCCTTTGTTTAAGAAAGCAAGCTCACGCATACGAGCAGCTAAAGTGTCGTAATTGTATTCTGTAGTTTGTTGAAAAATAGATTTATCTGGAGTAAAAGTAACCATGGTTCCTGTTAAATCAGAATCTCCAACAGTTTTTACAGGGTACAAAGCTTTACCTCTTGCGTATTCTTGTTCCCAAACTTTTCCTTCTCTGTATACAGTTGCTTTTACATGGTCTGATAATGCATTTACACAAGAAACCCCTACACCATGTAGTCCTCCAGATACTTTATATGAGTCTTTATCAAATTTACCTCCAGCACCAATCTTAGTCATTACTACCTCTAGGGCAGAAACACCTTCTTTTTTATGCATTCCAACAGGAATACCACGACCATTATCTTCAACAGTTACAGAGTTGTCTTCATTAATAGCAACTTTAATAGTGTCACAGTGTCCTGCTAAAGCTTCATCAATAGAGTTGTCTACTACTTCATATACTAAGTGGTGTAAACCTCTAACACCTACATCACCAATATACATAGAAGGTCGCATACGTACATGCTCCATTCCTTCTAGGGCTTGAATACTATCGGCCGAATAGCCAGGTAATTTTTCTTCGCTCATATTTATATTATTAATTGTTTTTGATTTTTGGTTTCGATAATTGAATGTTTCAAATCGAATGCTACCAAATATAATAAATATGATAGACCTGTGCTTAAGTTGTGTAAAAAATGTTGTTTTGCTATGTAAATAAGAAAGTGTCTTAAAAGCTTTGTAAATGCCTTTATTTTTGATTTAATGTTTTTTAATGTTTTTTAAGATGTTCAAAAAATGAATAATTGTTTATATGGCATTTTAAATTTAAAAAAAACGTCAAAAAGTTAGATGTATGTTCCATTTTATAGCCTTTTACTTTTATTTAGTATACCTTCTTACTCCGCAAAAACTTTTGTAATTTCGCAAACTTGAAGTCTGAACATAAAACTAGTAGAAATGAGTAAAATAATGCCTGTAGACATTTTGTCTAGCATCAAAGGAGCAAAGTCTTCTGAGGCGGTGGATAAATTATTTGATGTAATTAAAAATGCTGAAATCAATTCAAATTCATCAAATCAAAACGGAAAGAATGCTGTGCCTATAGATGATTTACGTGCTGATGTTGTGGAAAATAGTTCAGAAATTACCAAACAAATCATTAAAGAAAATTTTCCAAAAGAGAAGGATGGGTATTTAGTGGTGTCTAAAGTAATAGAAGGGTAAAACGTAAAAAGACGTAAAGTAGAAAGACTTTTTCTTTTGACTTTTTACTCAAAATCTTTTTACCCAAAACGAATACAATGAGTTTGATAAAAAAAATACACAATCAGTTAGTAAACAAAGAAATTACTTGTACGGCTTTAGTGCAAGAAAAATTAGCGTTACTAAAAGAAAATAAATACAATTCTGTAAACACTGTTTTAGAAGACTTGGCTTTAGAAGCTGCTGCAAAAGTAGATGCTAAAATTGTTAAAGGAGAAGAAATAGGATTGTTAGAAGGAATTCCTTTTGGAATTAAAGATGTATACATGGTTCAAGGAACTTATACTTCTGCTAGCTCAGATTTGTTAAAAAATTACAAATCTGCCTATACTGCAACTGCTATTCAAAAATTGTTAGATGCTGGAGCCATTCCTATGGCTAAAGAAAATTGTGACAGTTTTGGTCACGGTTCTTCTTCTGAAAACACAGTGTTTGGAAGTGTTAAAAATGCTATCAATCAAGAATTGGTAGCAGGAGGTTCTTCTGGAGGTTCTGCTGTTAACGTGGCTGCAGATTATACAGTTTTTTCAATTGGTGGAGATACAGGAGGTTCTATCCGTCAGCCTGCAGGATATAATAAAATTTATGGATTAAAACCTACCTACGGACGTGTGTCTCGTTATGGTTTAATGGCTTATGCATCGTCTACCGATACAGTTGGACCTTTGGCAAAATCTATAGAAGATGTTGCTATTGTAATGAATGTGATGAGTGGTAAAGATCCAAAAGATCAAACAACCATTATATCTGAAGAAATTAATGCTGAGGTAATTGCATCAAAACCAGAAGGAATTAAAATAGGATATTTTAAGAACTTTATTGAGAATGATGCCATCGACCCAAAAGTAAAAGCTGACTTTTTAGCAACGATTGAAAAAATAAAATCAGCAGGATACGAGATTCAAGAATTGGACTTTTTCAATGCAGATACATTGGTTTCTACTTACTATACCTTAGCGATGGCAGAAACAGCATCGAACTTATCTAGGTTAGATGGGACTAACTATGGAAATAGAATTGAGGATAAAAACTTGAAAGAAACTTACATGGTTACTCGTTCTGAAAATTTTACTGAGGAAACAAAACGTAGAATTGTAGGGGGAAATCAAGTGTTATCTCAAGGCTTTTCTGATGCTATTTATTTAAAAGGTCAGGAATTAAGAAAAGAAATAGAGGCTGCTTTTGAAGCTGATTTTAACAAGGTAGATATTATTTTATCACCCGTAACTCCTGGTCCTGTACCTAAAATTGGAGAAGTATTAAGCAACCCGCATGCGATGTATTTGTCAGATGCTTATACGGTTGGGTTCAGTTTAGGACAGTTACCAACATTGACTTGCCCATTTGGAACAGAAACAGGAATTCAGGTTACAGGAGCAAAAAATAAAGAACAAACAATTTTACAGTTTGCTAACTTTTTAAACCAAATGCAATAATGGAATTAGAAAGATTAAATTCTCTAATAGAAGAAAACGGAATAGAATTAGTAATTGGTTTAGAAACACATGTACGTTTAAATACAAAATCTAAGTTGTTTTGTGGTTGTGCCAACGAAGAAAGTGAGCAAGCAAACGTAAATATTTGTCCTGTATGTACAGGTCAAATGGGAGTGTTACCAGCCATCAACAAAGAAGCTGTTACTAAGGCTATATATTTTGGTAAAGCGATTAATTCTACATTTTCTAACGAAATAACTTCCTGGGATCGTAAACATTACGAATATCCTGATAACCCAAAAAACATTCAGATTACACAGTTTCACAATCCAATCATTCCAGATGGAGAAGTAGCTTGTTATCGTAATGATGGTTCTCAGTTTACGGTACAAATAGAGCAAGTACATGTAGAAGAAGATGCTGCTAAATTGGTACACGAGAAAACCATTTCTTTGGTAGATTTTAACAAAGCGGGAGTTCCGTTAATTGAAATTGTAACCAAACCTTGTATTAGAAATATAGAAGATGCTTCTACTTATGCACAATATGTTCAACGTATTGTTCAAAATTTAGGAGTTTCAGAAGCGAACTTAGAAAAAGGACAATTTAAATCAGATGTTTCTGTATCGTTAAGAATCAAAGGAACAGATGTGTTAAACCCTCGTACCGAAATTAAAAACTTAAACTCATTTAAGTTTATGGTAGAGGCTTTAAAAGAAGAAATAGAAAAACAATTAAATTACTTTTTAGAAAATAAAGAATTTAGACCAGATCAAACTACGGTTTTATGGGATGAAGCTTTAAAGCAAACTAAGGTAATGCGTAAGAAAGAATACGATGCAGATTATCGTTATATTTCTGAACCAGATTTACCTTTTGTAGCTATTAAGAATGTAGTAGAAGGAATTACTGTAGATCCAAAAGTATTGCCTTATTACGTAGAATCTAAGTTAATTGAAGGAAAAGTAAAACCTCAAGATGCTAAGTTTTTTACCGCAGATGCTTTACGTTCTAAAACAGTAATGTCTTTAATTGATGCGATTGGTGATGTTGCTTTTGTAGCCAAAACATTAACCAATAACATCAAAGCAGAGGATTACGATAAGATTGAAAATATAGATGATTTAATTTCTATTTTTAAATCTTTTAAGGATGGAAAAGTAACCAACGTATTAGTTCAAAAAGCGATTGAAGAATTGTTGGTAAACCCTAAATTTGATTATAAAAAATACTTTGCTGATAATACCATTTCTGAAGAACAAATTCAAGAAGCAGTAAATGCTGCTATATCAGAAAACGAAGCGATTGCAAATGACATCAAAGGAGGAAATCAAGGAAAAGCAGGAGTTTTAGTTGGTAAAGTAATTGCTAAAATAGGTAAAGGAGCTCCTGGGAATGTAGTTCGTGAAATGATTTTGGATACCCTGTCGGGTAGTATAAAGTCTCAAGTACAAAGTACAGAGCAAGGGGCTAGTAATGAAAAACTGAATACTGAGGACTCAGTACTAAGTACAAAAGAGGTGTTGCCTGAGATTCCTTTAGTAATAAAAGAAGAGTATAGAACACATGTTATTACAGATATCACCGAAGAAACTATTGATACTACAGTAGGTTTGGCAGGATGGGTATCTAGTGTGCGTGATCATGGAGAATTGATTTTTATTGATTTACGTGATTCTTCTTACGAAATCATTCAAGTTCGTTTAAGTAGAGAATCTTTCCCTAACTTAGATGAGTTGGTAAAGTTAAAGCCAGAGTCTGTCATTACTGTTACAGGAAAAATAGTGCAGCGTAGTGAGAGTGATTACAATGCTGGATTAAGAACAGGAAAAGTTGAATTAGAAGCTTTGGATTTAGATATTTTGAACTTATCTAGGACTTTACCTTTTGAAATTAAAAAAGCTACCAGAACTAACGAATCAACACGTTTTAAATATAAATTCTTAGATCATAGAAATCAAGAAGTTCGTAAAGCGGTCATCAACCGTCATAAAGTAATTAAATTACTTCGTGATATGTTAGATGAGCAAGAGTTTTTAGAAGTAGAGACTCCTATTTTAACTGCTGGGACTGATGAAGGAGCAAGAGAATTTATTGTGCCTTCTCGTAAAGAGCCAGGAGCGTTTTATACTTTGCCACAAGCTCCACAACAATTCAAACAAATGTTGATGGTAGGTGGTTTTGAAAAATATTTTCAAATTGCTCGTTGTTTCCGTGATGAGGACTCTCGTGGAGATCGTCAACCAGAATTTACACAATTAGATATTGAAATGGCTTATGCATCTATGCAGCAAATCATTGATTTAAACACCAATATGTTCAATACTATTGTAAAGAAAATCTATGGAAACAAATGGATTTTACATCCTTTTGAAGTGATTACTTACAAAGATGCTATGGACAAGTATGGTTGTGATAGACCAGATTTACGTTTTGGATTGCAAATGCAAGATATTACAGAAATTGTAAAAGGAACTACTTTCCAAGTATTCTCTAAGCCAATTGATGAGGGTGGAATTGTAAAATGTATCAAGGTTTCTGCAGAAGAGCAAGGAGGAAAACGTATGTCTAAAGGACAAATAGAAAAATTAACGGCTACTGCTCAGCAACATGGTTTAGGAGGGTTGGCATATATTATTGTAAATGAAAACGACTTACAATCTCCTATTATTAAGTTTTTAGGAGAAGAAATTGCTCAAAATATCATACTAAAGTGTGGGGCACAGGTAGGAGATATTGTTTATTTTTCGGCAGCGGATTATGCTACAGCTAACAAAGCTTTAGATGCGGTTCGTCAAGAATTAGGAGCGATGTTAAAATTAATCAATCCTAAAGAGCTAAGACCAGCATGGGTAGTTGATTTCCCTATGTTTGAGAAAACAGATGAAGGACGTTGGACATTTACCCATAACCCATTTTCTATGCCTGCTATCTATGATTTAGATAAACATATGAATGGTAAAGAAGATGAAATAGGTACTATTATTGCGCAGCAATATGATTTAATCTTAAATGGTTATGAAATAGGTGGAGGATCTGTACGTGCTCATAAGCCAGAAATTTTAGAAGCAACCTATAAGAATATGGGTTACAATAAAGAAGAAATGTTAAAGAGCGTTGGTACGATGTATGAAGCTTTCCATTACGGTGCACCACCACATGGAGGAATTGCATGGGGAGTAGATAGGTTGATGATGATTTTAGAGAAAAAAGCCTCTATTAGAGAGGTGATGGCTTTCCCTAAAACAGGAAGTTCTGAGGACTTGTTGTTTAAATCACCATCTAAGCTTTCTACTAAAAAAGTAGAAGAAATGAATGTTAGAGTTATTACAAAAAAATAAGAAGTGTTAACACAGGTTGTGTTATTTCACAGGTTTGTAATTATAGTGTTTTATAAAAAAGGATAATGTGTATCTTTGCGGAATGAAGAAGTTTTTTGCTAAAATAAGAAAGAAAAAAATGTTGTCATTTGATGAACAAGGAGTTTCTATGTCTATATCAAATGGAGAAAAGGTTGTTGTAAAATGGGCCAATATTAATAAAGTTGTATTGTTAGATACTTTTGAAGAATATAGTGGTTACTTTTTAACAGACGATTACCTTTCTAAATCAATATATAATGATATATGTATAGAGTGTAGTCAAAATATTGTTAAAATACGTACAGGAGGATCTCCAACAGTTAAGAAAAATACCTCAGATCCTTTTTCTAGAAATTTTGGAACAACAAGTATATATTATCCAGTTTTTATTGAATATATAGATGAATTTGGTAATAAAAATTTATTTGCAACACATTATAATAATGGTAAAAAAGATGAGGTTGTAAAACAATTTGAAGCCTTTTTGCCTAAAGATAAAATTCGTCAGAAAAAGAAAATAGAAGGATTTACTCCTTTGTCTGAATATTAATCAAAAGCATCACAATTGTGATGCTTTTTTTATGTGTAATATTATAAAACCATATGATTTATTTTGTCGTATATAGATAAAATAAATTTGGTTTTAGCTATGAGTTGGTTTTCATTTACACACAAGAAAAAATATTTGACATATTATAAAGACGGAATTTTAGTTACTCTTTCTACTAACGAATCAATTGTTGTTGATTGGAAAAAAATAGAGAAAATTGTATTTGTAAGTGTGTTTGAAGAGTATAGTGGTTATTTTTTAACTAATGATTATAAGTCTAAGGTTTTATACAATAATATTTCAATAGACTGTCGTCAAAATATTGTTAGAATTCGCACAGGTAGAGCTCCAACCACAAAGAAAAATACCTCAGAACCTTTTTCTAGAAAATTTGGAACTACAAGTATTTATCATGTTGTTTTTGTGGAGTATATCGATGAATTAGAAAATAAAAACTTATATGGAATCCATTATAATAATGATGATAAAAATGAGTTAATTAATACTTTTAAAATTTTTTTGAATAAAGATAAAATTCATGAACAAAAAATGATAGAAGGTTTTACTCCCCTATCTCAATTATAGAATATTCTTAATACCTCCTTTTAAGGATTGAATATTCAAATTTAAATCTTTTATGAGTTGATTACTTCTTGTTCCCGATTCACAATACAACACAATTTTTTTATTGGAGTTTAATAAGTTCGGATTATTTCTAATCTTTTCTTCGGGTATATGAATTCCACCAATGTTCTGAATATCTCTTTCTAAACTTGTTCTAATATCTATTAATTCATGTGTTGAGGTAAGTTCTGAAAATTCAATTTCATGTTCAAATTCTTCAACACCACAAAAGAAATCATAGTCTATTAATTCAGTAATACTTAGGTCGTTATTTTTCTCAAACCCTAAAACAAAATGTTGATTGTTAAGGGTGTTAATCGTCAATAGTTTTCCAGATAAAACCTCTCCAATTCCACAAATAATTTTAATGACTTCATTGGCTTGATAACTTCCTATAATTCCAGGTAAAACTCCCAAAACTCCAATTTCTGAACAAGATGGTATAGAACCAGCTTTTGGTGGAGTAGGGTATAAACATCGGTAAGTTGGTCCATTGTTGTAGTTAAAAACAGAAACTTGTCCTTCAAACTTAAAAATAGATCCAAAAACCAATGGTTTGTTGGTAAGTACAGCAGCATCATTGCATAAATATCTGGTTTGGAAATTGTCGGAACCATCAACAACTATGTCGTATTGATTAAAAAGAGCTAGTGCATTGTCTTTGTTTAAAAACTCATGAACAATATTAAATTTTACATACGGATTTAATTGTTTCATTCGGTTTGCTACTGCTCTAGCTTTAGATTTTCCAATATCATCAACAGTAAACAAAATTTGACGTTGTAAATTGGTTACATCAACAGTATCACCATCAACAATACCAATAGTTCCTACTCCAGCAGCGGTTAAATACTGAATAATAGGACAGCCTAATCCGCCAGCTCCAACCACTAAAACTTTGGCTGCTTTTATTTTTTCTTGTCCTTCTAGTCCAATTTCATTTAATAATAAATGACGGCTGTATAGTGTTTTTTCGTTGTTGTTTAGTTTCACAAGTACAAAGTATTGAGTACAAAGTACAAAGTATTGAGTAGCTACTGTTCTTAGTACTCATCACTTAATACTAAATACTAATTAAAAGTTTCCCAATCTTTCCATACAGGTTCTAATCCGCTTTCTTTTAACATTTCTGCAATGAGTTCTGTTGAGCGTTCATCAGAAATTTCAAATTGTTCTAAAGTTTGTGGATCTACTGTGTAGCCACCCGGATTTGTTTTAGATTCTGCACTTAAAGAGGTAATACCCAAATGTACAATGTTATTTCTAAATACCTCACTTTCTCTGGTACTCATAGACAATTCTACGTCTTCATCCAACAATCTAAAAGCACAAATAGTTTGTGCCAAATCTCTATCGGTCATTTCTACTTTTGGTTCTAAACCTCCGCTGTGTGGACGTAATCTTGGGAAAGAAATAGAATATTTTGTTTTCCAATAGGTCTTTTGTAAATATTTAAGATGTAAAGCAGTAAAGAAGCTATCAGCTCTCCAGTCTTCCAAACCAAATAAAGCCCCAATACCAATTTTATGAACTCCTGCTTTACCTAATCTATCTGCAGTATCTAATCGATAATCAAAATTAGATTTTTTCCCTTTAGGATGATGTTTTTTATACTCATCTCTATGATATGTTTCTTGATACACCAAAACTGCATATAAGTTGGCTTCAATCAATTCCTCATATTCATGTTGGTCTAAAGGTTGTACTTCTATGGTAATATTAGAAAACTGATCTTTAATTAATTCCATGGCATGTTTAATGTATGGAACTCCAACGGTTTTATTGGCTTCTCCAGTCACCAACAAAATATGATCATATCCTTTGGCTTTTAAAAAAGCAACTTCCTTTAAAATTTCTTCATCAGTTAAAGTCCTACGAGGAATTTTATTGGTCATGCTAAATCCGCAATAAGTACAAATATTTTGGCACTCGTTAGATAAATACATGGGAATGTACATTTGAATGGTGTTTCCAAAACGTTTTTTTGTAGTCATCTTACTCAAATGAGCCATTTGTTCTAAATAGGGAGCTGCAGCAGGAGATACCAATGCTTTAAAATCCTCTAAATCTCTTTTGGTTTTAGAAAGTGCATACTCAACATCTTGAGCTGTTTTTGAGTTGATACTCGCTAAAGTTTCATCCCAATTGTAGGTGTCGAATAAGGTTTGAAATGTTTTGTTCATGTTTTTAAGAATGTAGAATATAGAAGTTAGGATTTGGTTAAAACCTAATCTCTATATTCTTGGTTCTAAATTCTAGTTCAAAAAACTAGTTAACGGACTACTAGCTTCCGCATGTTTTTTAATACTCGCTAATTTTGCATTGTAAGCCATTCTACCTGCTTCCACCGCCATTTTAAATGCTTTGGCCATTTCTACTGGGTTTTGAGAAACCGCAATGGCTGTGTTTACCAAAACAGCATCGGCACCTAATTCCATAGCATAAGCAGCGTGAGATGGGCTTCCAATTCCAGCATCTACAATTACAGGAACATTGCTTTGTTCTATAATAATTTCTAAAAAGTCACTTGTTTTTAATCCTTTATTAGTTCCTATAGGAGCTCCTAAAGGCATTACGCATTGTGCTCCTACTTCTTCTAATCTTTTGCATAAAACAGGATCCGCGTGAATATATGGCATCACAACAAAACCTAGTTTTACCAATTCCTCGGCAGCTTTTAGCGTTTCTATAGGATCGGGTAATAAATACTTAGGATCGGGATGAATTTCTAATTTAATCCAATTGGTTTCCAAAGCTTCTCTTGCTAATTGCGCTGCAAAAACAGCTTCTTTTGCATCTCTTACTCCAGATGTATTGGGTAATAAATTTACATGTGGTTGGTTAATGCTTTGCAGCATTTTGTCTTGCTCATTGTCAACATCAACTCGTTTTAAGGCCACGGTTACCAATTCACTTTCTGATGCTAAAATAGCTTTTGCCATTAAATCATTAGAACTAAATTTTCCTGTTCCTGTAAACAATCTTGATGTAAATTCTTTATCGGCTATTTTTAATGTGTCCATATTTTTTAGAATGTAGAATTTAGAATATAGAATCCAGCTGTACTAACTCCTGAATTCTTGCTTCTAGATTCTTATACGTTATCTACTAATTTCTATTGTTCTCTTAATTATTTCTTTTAAAACTTGGGTGTCAATATCAGTTAATTTATTAATGTATAAACATCCAACACCTGTTTTGTGTTTCCCTAATTTATCTAAAAGGTCATGAGCTTGTTTAATATCACACCCCATTAGGTATAAGGATATATTTGCTTTTCTTGGAGAGAAACCACAGGTAAACCAATTGTCTTCTATTCCAGATTTTGTTTTGTATCTATATTGACCAAATCCAATAATACTATCTCCCCACATTACCGGTTTTTCTCCACTTAATTCTTCCATCATTTTTAAGATTTCAAAACTATCAGTACGTTTTTGTTCTTTTTCAATATTGTTGATAAAGTCAATAACACTTGCGTTGGTAGGTTGTGTTTTGTTGGCCATTTTCTGGGGTTATAAGTTATTGATATCGTATTTTTGTTCTTCGCTATTTCCTGCTTGTAATAGTTTATTAAAGATTCTGATTTTATTAAAATCACGAGTAATTTCTCCAGACATGGCAATCCCCGAAACTCCTGTTTTTAAAAGTTCAGCGATGTCGTTTTCTGTAATTCCACCAATGGCAATAATGGGAGTTTCTGTTTGTAGTTCTTCTAAAATTACGGTGTATCCATCTAGACCTAAAACAGGACTTAAATTTTCTTTGGTGGTGGTAAATCTAAAAGGTCCCAAACCAATATAATCTATATTTTTATCTAACAAATTTTTGCAGTCTTCAAGTGTGTTTGCCGTACCTCCAATAATTTGCCAAGTAGCCAGTTCTTTTCTAACAATGGTTGGACAAGTATCTGTTTTTCCCAAATGAACTCCATCTGCTTTTACCTCTTTGGCAATTTTGTAATGGTCGTTGATGATTAATCTTGTCTGAAAATGATTGGTGATTTCTCTGGCTTCTAAAGCTGTTTTTAATATCTTTTTATCGGATAAATTTTTCAAACGAAGTTGTACCAATTCAGCTCCCGAAGCACAAGCTTTTTGGATGTTTTCTAAATGCTCTTTTGGCGTAGCTCCTTGCGATATATAATGTAATTTGTTGATGGTCATTGTTTTTTGTTTTAGAATGTAGAAATTAGGAGTTAGAATTTAGAACAGACTTTGAGTAGGCATTAATTAGTTTGCCAGTTTCATTGATCAGGTTGTTTAATTTTTTAGTGTCATTTATGTAACCCAAATCTTTTGAAAGTATTATGTAATACCTACACTCTTCTAATGAGCCATGTGAAATATTAAAGAATCTCACTTTATCTTTTAATCCTTTCTTTTTATATCCTTCGGCTATATTTGCAGCAATTGATGTAGCAGCTCTCCTAAATTGAGAAGTCAATCCATAAGTTTCTTCTTTTGGAAAAGACATTGTTATAGAATATACCAAAAGCACAAATTGATGAGCTTTTTGCCACATGATTAAATCTTCAAAAGTGTTTTTTTTCATAGTGATTTATTCTAGTTACTAACTTCTGTATTCTCCATTCTTTTATGCGTTCCCAACAAAGAATCATTTGAATTTAAAAACCTTTCTGTATAATATTTTGCAGCTTTACAAGCATCTTCCAACTCTTGTTCTAAGCCAATATTACAAGCTAAGGCAGATGACAATACACAACCGCTTCCGTGTTTTTCTGAAACTTTAGTAGCGTTTGGAGGAATGTTTACCATTACAATTCCACTATGGTATAATTCGTCCCAACCTTTTTTGTCTTTTCTATGTCCACCTTTTAAGTAAATGTTGGTTTTGCTGGCAATATGTTCTGTCGTTTCTTCTATGTCTTTTTCTGGGTATAGTAACTGAATTTCATCATAGTTGGGAGTGATGATATAACATTGTTCCCAAATTTTATTCAACAAATCTTGATTTTCTTCTGTATGAAAATCAAAACCTGCAGTGGCTTTGATGATTGGATCTAAAACAATTTTTACTTCAGGATTTAAGCGTTTCAGTTGTAATAAAATATCGAGCAATGTTCGCCAGGATTGGATGATTCCGATTTTAACAATAGCAATTTCAAAACGTTCGAATAAAGTTTCAATTTGTGAAAGAATCACTTTAGGTTCTGTCCAAACACACTCTTTAAAATCAATATCATTCTGAACAGTAATAGCAGTACAAACAGATAAGCCATAAAAACCATGAGCATCAAATGTTTTAATATCTGACGTTAATCCAGCACCTCCTGAAGGATCGTGGCCGGCGATGGTTAATATGTATTTTTTATCTTTTTGCATTTTAGTTTAATTATTGTCAGTTCGAGTGAATTTCTGTAATGAAATGGAAGAAATTTGTATCGAGAACTTTATACTATAATTACTTCTTGATATTATTTCTCTCCCGAAACTTTGGGACCAAAATCACTCGAAGTGACTTTTGTATTTTTTATTGTTAGTTTGATATTAACTAGATAAATTACTCAAAATGACTTTTCATTTTTTTAAAATCTTCCACTGGTTTTTCACTATTCCAAATTCCACCTAATACTCCAACTCCTTTAAAGCCTAGTTTGTTAAATTCGGCTAAGTTTTCTGTTGTTACACCTCCCATACCTACAATGGTTTTATGGATGTGATTGACATCAAAACCACGGCCATTGTAACCTTGTTTTGAAATAGAAGAGAAAACAGGACTTAGTAAATGATAATCAAACTCAAACGTACAATTTTGTAATTCTTCTGGTTCGTGAAAAGAAGAACTGATAGTTTTACCATACATGTTATTCAACTTTACAAAGTAATCTGTTGGAGTGTCTAAACAATCTCTTCGTTTTTGCTCTTGAAAATGAATTCCTTTTAAATGGTATTCGTTTATCAATTCATGAAAATAATGAACTACAATTTTGTGGTGATATTGTTTATCAATCTGATTTAAATACTCACAATGTTCTTGATAATTTTTGTTAGGCTTTCTTAAGTGATAATACTCCAATCCGTTTTGAAATAATTGATGTAGTATTTCAAGTTCGTTTGGAATGTCGTTTTCTGGTGCGATTAAAACTATCATTTTTAGTAAAATTACTTCTCGATAAAAATTTCTTTTATTTCATTACAGAAATTTACTCGATGTGACATTGTTTTTTGTGGTCAGTTCGAGTGTTTTGTGAAACACTGTGTAGCAAAATGTATCGAGAACTCGAGTTAGGGATTGAAGCTTTGTTTGAGCTCTTTTATATACTGAACTTGTTTCTGTATATAAAAAGCGAGTGCCGAAAGCCCGACCCCGAAACTTGTTCGGGGGAACTTCCTAATTATTTTAAAGGTAAACCTCTGATCCTTTTTCTTTAAACTCTTGAGACTTTTCTTCCATTCCTTTTTGGAATACTTCATTGTTCTCATCAATATCGTTTTCGGCAGCAAAATCACGTACTTCCTGAGAAATTTTCATAGAACAGAATTTTGGTCCACACATAGAGCAGAAATGAGCCACTTTTGCACCATCAGCAGGCAAGGTTTCATCGTGATATTCCAACGCACGTTCTGGGTCTAAACCTAAGTTGAACTGATCTTCCCAACGGAATTCAAAACGAGCCATACTTAAAGCGTTGTCTCTGTGTTGCGCACCTGGGTGACCTTTGGCTAAATCGGCAGCATGAGCCGCTAATTTATAAGTAACCACTCCCACACGAACGTCTTCTTTATTAGGCAATCCTAAGTGTTCTTTTGGGGTTACGTAACACAACATTGCACATCCGTACCAACCAATCATAGCAGCACCAATACCCGATGTAATGTGGTCATAACCTGGAGCAATATCTGTAGTTAAAGGTCCTAATGTGTAAAAAGGAGCTTCGTCACAAACTTTAATTTGTTTCTCCATGTTTTCTTTAATCATGTGCATTGGCACGTGACCTGGTCCTTCTATAAAACACTGTACTTCGTGCTTACGAGCAATTTGTGTTAATTCACCCAAAGTTTCCAATTCAGCAAACTGAGCTTCATCATTTGCATCGGCTATAGAACCCGGACGTAAACCATCTCCTAAAGAAAAAGCAACATCGTATTGTTTTAAGATTTCACAAATTTCTTCGAAATGAGTGTACAAGAAACTTTCTTTATGATGTGCCAAACACCATTTTGCCATGATAGATCCTCCACGAGATACAATTCCTGTAACACGATTAGCAGTCATAGGAACATAGCGTAATAAAACTCCGGCGTGAATAGTAAAATAATCTACTCCTTGTTCTGCTTGTTCAATTAAAGTATCACGGAAAATTTCCCATGTTAAGTCTTCTGCAACCCCGTTTACTTTTTCTAAAGCTTGGTAAATAGGTACGGTACCTACTGGTACTGGAGAGTTACGGATAATCCACTCACGAGTTTCGTGAATGTTTTGTCCTGTAGATAAATCCATAATATTGTCTGCTCCCCAACGGCAAGCCCAAACAGCTTTTTCTACTTCTTCTTCTATAGATGATGTGGTAGCAGAGTTTCCAATATTTGCGTTTATTTTTACTAAGAAGTTTCTACCTAAAATCATAGGTTCTGCTTCTGGGTGATTGATGTTTGATGGAATTACAGCACGACCTCTAGCAACTTCTTCACGAACAAATTCTGCCGTAATTTTTTCTGGAATGGCAGCTCCAAAATGTTCTCCTTTGTGTTGTTTTCTAATTTCGGTCATTTCATCAATTCGTTGGTTTTCACGAATGGCGATGTATTCCATTTCTGGAGTAATAATTCCTTGCTTAGCGTAGTGTAACTGCGTTACATTTTTTCCTTTTTTAGCACGTTTTGGTTTGTGTTTTAAATCAAAACGCATGTGGTCTAAACTTTTATCGTTTAAACGCTCGTTACAATATTTAGATGTAAAAGAGTCTAATTCTTCAACATCTCCACGATCTAAAATCCACTGTTCTCTAATTCTTTCTATTCCGTTATGTACGTTAATTTCTTTGTTAGGATCTGTATAAGGTCCAGAGGTATCGTACACAGTAACTGGCTCGTTTGGTGTTTTCTTTTTGGTCATCGAATCCGTTGTGTCAGCCAAAGAAATTTCACGCATAGCCACTTTAATTTGTGGATGGATTTTTCCTGGTACGTAAATCTTTTTAGAATTTGGAAAAGGCTTTCTTGTAATTTGCCCTTCTTTTGGTGCAGTGTCTTTGTTTTTCATTTTTATTGTGGTATTTGGTAGTAGGTAGAAAGTATAAGGACTTATCGTAGCTACGTATAATTGTTAATTCGTAATTGATTGATTGCTAATTGAGTTTATCCTCCCTGTGTAGCTTGTATAATTAAAACATCATCTTCCTGGTTAAGAAAATGTTGGTTCCAATTAGATTTTGAAATAATTTGTTGGTTGATGGCTACAGCAATTCCATGTTCTGGTTGATCTAATTGATGCATCAATTGGCTAACAGAACTATTTTCTGAAATTTCTTTAGATTGATTGTTTACTTTTACGGTTATCATTGTTAAAAATATTTTGGCGATAACCTTTGCAGAAGGACTCTGCTTGAAGCTGAATAAAGTGGAGTACAATGAATGCACTCTTACAATAAAAAACAAAAGAGGTCTGCGACCTCACTTTTCCCTACGTAAGTCTTAACTTATTCAGGTTCAAAGGGTAAATCTCAGCCTTTTTATAAAAGACACCCCTAAAGCTTATCTTATGCGAATGTATAAAAATATTTTTACAACACAATTTATAGTGTTGTAAATAAACGAATGTTAGTGATTTGTGAGTTTTAACAGGATTTAAAATTAGCTTTTATTCGCCAACTGTCCACATGCAGCATCAATGTCTTTTCCTCTAGATCTACGAACATTGACTACAATTCCATTTTTTTCTAAAGTGTAAACATAATCATCAATAGCTTTATTACTTGCTTGTTGATATTTTCCGTCATCAATAGGGTTGTATTCTATTAAATTCACTTTACAAGGAACATAAGAACAGAATTTTACCAAAGCATTAATGTCTTCTTGCTTGTCGTTAATATCTCTCCAAACAACATATTCATAAGTAATTCTGCTTTGTGTTTTTGCGTACCAATATTCTAATGATTCACGTAAGTCTGTTAACGGAAAGTTTTTAGAAAAAGGCATGATTTTATTTCTAGTTTCTTCAATTGCAGAGTGTAATGAAACTGCTAAATTAAATTTTACTTCATCGTCAGCTAGTTTTTTAATCATTTTTGGCAATCCAGAAGTAGAAACAGTGATACGTTTAGGAGACATTCCTAAACCTTCATCACTAGTAATCATTTCTATAGATTTTAGTACGTTGTTGTAGTTCATTAAAGGTTCTCCCATTCCCATATACACAATATTAGATAGTTTGTGTTTGTGAGTTTTAAGACTTTCTTTGTTGATGGCCGCTACTTGATCAAAAATTTCATCAGCATTTAAATTTCTCATTCTTTTTAAACGAGCAGTAGCACAGAATTCACAATCTAAACTACATCCTACTTGGCTAGATACACAAGCGGTGGTTCTAGAATCGGTAGGAATTAATACAGATTCTACAATTAAACCATCGTGTAGTTTTACAGCATTTTTAACAGTACCATCTTTACTACGTTGCATATTGTCTACTTCAATATGGTTAATGGTAAAGTTGCTATCTAACATATCTCTAGTTTGTTTAGATAGGTTGGTCATGTCATCAAAAGTATGGGCAGATTTAGACCACAACCACTCGTAGACTTGGTTTCCTCTAAAGGCCTTGTCTCCGTTTGTTACAAAAAATTCCCTTAATTGATCTTTGCTAAGGGCTCTGATATCTTTTTTAGACATGATGTTTGGTGTAAAACTGTTTTGCAAAGGTACGTAACTCTGTGAAAAGAAAAATCCCGAAGTGGAAAACTTCGGGACTTTAACTTTATTATCGATAAGGTTGATTAGATAATCAACATTGCATCTCCGTAAGTACTAAATTTATATCCTTCTTTAATAGCTTCTTTGTAAGCTTTCATTAAAAAATCATAACCTGCAAAGGCAGCTACCTGCATCATTAAGGTTGATTTAGAAGGGTGGAAGTTAGTAATCATTGCATTGGCAATACTAAAATCATAAGGAGGGAAAATAAATTTATTTGTCCATCCGTCATAAGGATTTAATCTTCCGTTTGAAGAAACTGTAGATTCAATAGCACGCATAACAGTTGTACCTACTGCACAAACTCTACGTTTGTTGTCAATTGCATTATTCACTTCTTCACAAGTTTTTTCTGAAACTAACATTTGCTCAGAATCCATTTTGTGTTTAGATAAATCTTCAACTTCTACTGGGTTAAAAGTTCCTAAACCAATATGCAAAGTTAATTCAGAAAAATCTACTCCTTTAATTTCTAAACGTTTCATTAAATGTTTAGAAAAGTGTAATCCAGCTGTTGGAGCTGCCACTGCACCTTCTTCTTTTGCATAAATGGTTTGAAAACGTTCAGCATCTTCCTCCTCAACATCTCTATTTAAATGCTTTGGAATTGGTGTTTCTCCAAGGTCTTCTAATTTTTGTCTAAATTCTTCATAAGAACCATCATATAAAAAACGTAAGGTACGTCCTCTAGAAGTTGTATTGTCAATTACTTCAGCTACTAAAGAATCATCTTCACCAAAAAACAATTTGTTTCCAATTCTAATTTTACGAGCAGGATCTACCAAAACATCCCATAAGCGGTTTTCAGCATTTAATTCACGTAACAAGAAAACTTCAATTCTAGCACCTGTTTTTTCTTTGTTCCCATACATACGGGCAGGAAAAACTTTGGTGTTGTTTAAAATCATTAAATCACCATCATCAAAGTAATCTATAACATCTTTAAACTGTTTGTGTTCTATGGTTTGTTCTTTTCTGTTCAAGACCATTAAACGAGATTCATCTCTGTATTCAGCTGGGTGCTGTGCAATCAATTCATCAGGTAAATCAAAGTGAAAAGCAGATAACTTCATGTATGTGTTGTTTTTAAATAGGATGCAAATATACAATCTGGGAATAGGGGTTGTCAAGCATATTGAGGTTTATTTTTGTTTTGACTAGTAATCAGTATTGAGTACAGAGTACTGAGAGTGAGTGTTTATATGTGGTAGCGGTGTTTTGTAACCTAAAAAAAATGCTCAAAAATTGAATTCAATTTTGAGCATTTTTCTAAACTTTGTACTGATTACTCAATACTTACTACTGCATAAGTTATTGAAATCTTCCAAAATCATCCCAAAAACTAGGGTAAGATTTAGAAACTACTCCAGCATCATCAATATTGATATTTGTTTTTAATAACAACGGAGCAAAAGCCATAGCCATACGGTGATCGTTATAAGTGGCAATGTGAACATCACTATTAATAGTTCCGTTAAAAGCTTTTACAGTTAAAGTTTCATCTGTATATTCTATGGTAGCACCAAGCTTTGTTAACTCATTGTACAAAGCAATAATTCTATCGGTTTCTTTAATTTTTAAGGTGTGTAAACCTGTCATGTGGCATTCTACCCCTAATCCAAAAGCAGTAACAGCAATGGTTTGTGCAATGTCTGGAGCTTGTACCAAATTGAACTCAACTCGTTTAGGTAAAGTAACGGTTGGTGTTTTTTCTAAAGAAATTGTATGTTCTTTAAAAGTAGTTTTTACTCCAAATTCTTTGTAAATATCTTGTAAAACAGAATCTCCTTGTAAACTGTTTTCTTTATATGATGAAATGTTTAGTTTTCCATTTTCTGTTAAAGCGACCAATCCGTAAGAATAAGAAGCAGAACTCCAATCTGACTCCACAGTAAACTCAGTGTTTTTAATTTCTTGAGTTGGCTTAACGGTAATAAATTGTCCTTCAAAATTTGTAGAAACTCCTAAATCATTCAACAAGCTTAAAGTCATTTGAATATATGGGATAGAAGTGATTTTTCCTTCAAATTCGATGGTTAGTCCCTCTGGTAAAGTAGGAGCAATCAATAATAAAGATGAAATGTATTGACTACTTACACTACCATCAATTTTAACTTTGTTAGCTGTTAAAGTAGTTCCTGTAATTTTTAAAGGAGGAAATCCATCATTTTTAACATATTCAATATTTGCTCCCAAAGAACGCAAAGCATCTACTAAAATTTTAATAGGACGTTCTTGCATTCTTGCAGATCCTGTTAAAATAATTTCTGAATTTGGTTTTACTGCAAAATAACTAGTTAAAAAACGCATGGTAGTTCCTGCGTGTCCAATATTGATTTCTTTTTCTTTTGATTTTAATGCGTTTTGCATCAAATTGGTGTCATCAGAATTAGATAAGTTACTAATGTTGATACTTGGGTATAACGCTTGTAAAATTAACAAACGATTACTTTCACTTTTAGAACCGGTAATTTGAAAAGCATCGTTTACCGTTCCATTATATTTTTTAAGGAATTTTGTTCCTATATCTGCATGTGCCATTATAAAGTGTTTTTAGCTTTGCTTTTGGTTAAAAAAGCCATTACAAATCCGTACCCTACAATAATTGCTGCTCTTGTTGC
Source organism: Wenyingzhuangia sp. IMCC45467 (assembly GCF_054111205.1). The sequence goes on along the minus strand of NZ_CM134196.1, from coordinate 2,139,741 downwards.
TACAAAAGGAATCCAGGTACCATCTTCAAAACTTTCCGAAATAGCATTTAAGTTTCCGTTTTTAAACAATTCTGCTGCTGTAAAAACAATGGCTAAAATAAATCCGAAAGAAATCATGAATCTAATAGCTAATTTCCACAAAGGTGTACTTGCTATTTTTTTTACTTTTTGATTGGCCATTATTGTAGTTTTTTGTTGTTGTGATGACGATCGTGATCACGTTTGGTTTTTAAATCTAATTTAGCATCAAAAGCAGCTTGTAAATCTACTCCTGTTTGATTTGCTAAGCATAAAAGAACGAACAAAACATCGGATAACTCTTCTCCTAAATCTTTGTTTTTGTCGCTTTCTTTTTCTGATTGTTCACCGTATCGGCGAGCAATAATTCTGGCAACTTCTCCAACTTCTTCGGTTAATTGAGCCATGTTTGTTAGTTCGTTAAAGTAACGAACACCATGTTCTTTTATCCATTTGTCAACATCAAGTTGTGCGTTTTTAATATCCATTGTTGATGGTTTAATTTAAAATGACCCTTTGGGGTTAAAACGGCTCAAAGATAAGGGTTTGTTCATCAAGTTAAAAAGATATAAGTTGGAAAGTATTAAAGCTTTTTTTTTGTTAAAATGTCTAAAAATTCTTGTCTCGGAATTTCATAAGCCCCTAAACTCTCTAAGTGATCGTTGTGTACTTGGCAATCTAATAAATTATAATTGTTTTTAACTAAATAATCATTGAGCCAAGCAAAAGCAATTTTGGAGGCATTGCTAACTTTACTAAACATACTTTCGCCACAAAAAACATGATTTTGATCTATGCCGTACAAACCACCAACCATTTCATTATTTAACCAAACCTCTACAGATTTGGCAATACCTAATTCATGAAGTTTAATATATGCTTGTTGCATGTCATCCGTAATCCAAGTACCCAATCCATCGTATCTATTAATGGTTTTACAGTTGTAAATTACTTCTTTAAAATTTTGATTAAAAGTAACCGTAAAAGTGTTTTTTTTAATGATTTGCTTTAAACTCTTTGAAGGTTTGTAATGTCTAGGGTCTAAAACCATTCTCCATGCTGGACTGTACCAAATAATTGGTTCTCCATCACAATACCATGGAAAAATACCTTGCTTGTAAGCTGCTAGTAAACGTTCTGTAGATAAATCTCCACCTATAGCTAGAATATCATCTTTATTGGCTAAATTGGGATGAGGGAATTTTACAGTGTTTTTGTCTAATAAATACATAAGGTAATGTTTCTATAAAGCTTAATGTAAAAACGCTTTCAATAAAATTGAAAGCGTTTTTAATATTCTTTAAGATGATTTTCTTAATTAAAAAGGTAAATCATCTGGTTCTTCGTTTTGAGCAATAGAAGTAGTTTCAAAAGTTGCAGGAGCTTCACCTCCTTGAGCAGCTGGTGTGTTGGCTTCAATTCTCCAACCTGTAATAGAGTTGAAGTATTTTGCAACTCCCTCTGGATTGATCCACTCACGACCTCTTAAGTTGATAGAAATAGTTACATCTTGTCCTACTTTGTAAGCATCTAAAATATCTACTTTGTCTTGTACAAACTCAATCATTAACATTTGTGGGTACTGCTCATCAGTAGTAATAACTACTTCTCTCTTTCTAAATCCGCTCGCTCCAAATGTTTGCGTGTCGTTAATTAACTTAATTTTTCCTGATACTTGCATGTTCTTCATTTATTTATTGAATATCAAAAATAATTAGAATGTTAAGAAACTAGAATATAAACTCTTTAAACTTATTAACAAATCTATTTAATTGTTGATAAAGCTTTGTGAATAATAGCTTTAGGACTAATGGTTTCCATTACTTGCTCGTAACCTGATATTGTTTTGTTTCCATAAACAGAAGTTGGTAAAAGAGGAAACTTTTTTCTATCGGCTGTTAAACAATTCATTTCCTGATTAAAAGGAGCAAAACCAGCGTAAGGATGTGTAGCTCCCCAAATAGTAATGGTTGGAACACCAAACAAAGCAGAAAAATGCCCGTTACCACTATCCATACTAATCATAGCAGCTAAGTTACTAATAATGGTAAGTTCTTCTTTTAATTTTACTTTACCAGCAATGGAATAAGTGTTATGGTATTTTTTTGTGATATTGTTTAAGGCATTAATTTCGTATTGACCACCGCCAAACAATAAAATTTTATATTGTTTGCTTAGCTCTGCAATTACTTGTTCCATTAATTCTATAGGGTATTTTTTTCCTCGGTGAGCAGCAAAAGGTGCTATTCCAATTATTTTTTCATTAGGCTGATAGCCAAATAATATTTTTAACTGATTGGTAAGTGGTTCTTTTTCTTTTAATGATGGGGTTTCTAAATTTATAGAAATTCCTAATAAAGCAAAGACATCTGCATAACGTTGATGCGTGCTTGTTAAAGGTCTAAATACTTTGTTTTTTAAAGAAGTTAGGGCTTTTTTTTCAGCCCTTCCTTTGTTAATAAAAGCAACTTTTGTTCCGTCTAATTTAAAAAAAGTTCTTAAAATTTTAGAGCGCAACACATTGTGTAAATCGGCAACGGCATCAAATTTTAATGTTTTTAGTTCTTTGTATAATTTATAAATACCTTTAAAACCTCTATGTTTTCCTTTTACATCTGCAGCAAAAAAAGACACTTGCTCAAGATCATCAAAAAGAGGTTTTAAAAATGCTTTAGAAACGATAGTAATTTTAATGTTTGGGTTTTGAGTAATCATGGTTTTGATGACAGGTACGGTCATAGCAACATCACCCATAGCCGACATTCTAATCACTAAAATATGTTTTTGATTCATAGTGTTTAATAGAGTAAACTTTTGTTGAAAGATAGTAAAGAAATAGTACTTATAAAATTTTCAAAATCATTCCAATAGCAATGTTATCACTTGTTAAATGGTTTAATTCTTTTATGGATTGTATGCTAGTGTGGTGTTTTTTGGCTATTCCATAAAGCGTATCGCCAGATTTTACTTTATATAGTTGTAAGTTATTACTTGGGTGAGTAGGCGGGTTTACAATTCTTTTTCCTGTTACAAAAGCTTTTTCCCAGTAGGGTTCTTTTATAGATGAGGTGATGACTCCTTCGAAAGAAGCATGAATAAAGTTTATGTTTTTTCGAGTTTTAGAGATTACTATTCCTACATGATTGATGCGATTGGAATTAAGTGTTTTAAAAAACAAAAGATCTCCTGTGGAAATATTATTGTAAGGAATGGATTGTCCTAGTGCAGATTGTGCTAAAGAGGTTCTAGGGAGTTTAATATCATTTTTTAAAAAGCTAGTATAAACCAGTCCAGAACAATCCATTCCTTGTTCATCTATACCTCCTCTTTTGTATTTGGTGCCTTCAAACTTTTTAGCAGTAGCTATAATTTTATCAACTTTTTTATTTTGCATGTAAGAGACCGATTTACACGAAGTAAATAAAATACCCATACAGGTAAAAAAAAGAAATAATTTAAGTCTGTTCATATTGCTAAAATAGATATTCTACGGATATTTGAATGATAAAAAATGACCATGAGTAAAAGAAACTTAGCATTATTAGCTGTTTTTAGTACAGCTGTTTTTTACGGAATTAATTATACTTTGGTAAAAAGGGTAATGCCTACTTATATGAGTCCATTTGCATTGGTGTGGGTTAGAATTTTTGCCGCCACCATTTTATTTTGGATGACCTCATTTATTGTAAAGCCACCAGCTTTAGAAAAAAAGGATTTTCCAAAAATAGCATTGCTGTCAATTTTGGCTATTGTTGTTAATATTTTATCTTTTTTTAAAGGGCTTAGTCTAACAACTCCTATTAACGGAGCTGTTATAATGGTAACCACTCCCATTCTAGTATTTGTGTTTTCATTAATTATTTTAAAAGAAAAATTAGAAATAAAACGTGGTTTAGGAATTGTTATTGGATTGTTAGGGGCTTTTTTGTTAACCACAGCAGATAAAAAAGAAGCTTTTAATGCCGTAAATATTCCGTTGGGTAACTTATTGGTGTTTGTAAATGCATCTGGCTATGCGTTGTATTTAATTTTAGCAAAACAAATGATTGCAAAATACCATCCAGTTGTTTTTGTAAAGTGGCTGTATACTTTTGGATTGTTGTTTATGACTCCTGTGGTTTTTAACGAGGTTTTGGCGGTAGCCTGGCAGCATATTCCTATAGATATTTATTTAATTATTGCTTATGTGGTTGTGTTTGCTACTTATTGTAATTTTTTATTCAATCTTTATGGCTTAAAGCAATTAAAACCCACTACAGTAAGCGCTTTTATTTATACCCAACCTGTAATAGCAAGTTTGTTTGCTTTATTGGTTGGGAGTGATGAACTTTCTTGGGTAAAAGTAGCTTGTACTGTGCTTATTTTTATAGGTGTTTATTTGGTTACCTCAAGGCCTTATAAGGTCCAGAATAAAGTTACTGCTAAGTAGAGAAGTCTATCCCATGTAAAATCCGTATTTTTACAGCCAAATTTTTTGGATACATGATACAGTCGATGACAGGGTATGGGAAAGCAATAGTACAATTGCCTACCAAAAAGGTTACTATAGAAATTAAATCTTTAAATAGTAAAAATTTAGATTTAAACGTTCGTATACCTCAATATTACAGAGAAAAAGAAATTGATGTTCGTAAAACGATAGCAAATTCAGTTGTTAGAGGTAAAGTTGATTTTTCTATTTATGTAGAAATGACTGCAGAAGTTTCTCAAACTAAAGTAAATGTAAATGTGGTGGCTGATTATATGAATCAGTTAAAACAAATAGCTACAGGTACAGATGTTGAGTTGCTAGATATGGCGATGAGATTGCCAGATACTTTAAAAACGGAACGCGAAGAATTAGACCCAGAAGAATGGGTGTTGATTGAAAAAGGGGTAGAAGAAGCCATTGCTGCTTTGGTGCAATTCCGTAAAGATGAAGCAGAGTCTTTGGAGATAGATTTTAGAGAGCGTATTCAAAATATTCAGAATTTAGCCATTGAAGTTAATCAACATGATGATGCTAGAATGGAAGCTGTAAAATTAAAATTACGCAAAGCCATTGATGATTTACAAGTAACAGTTGATGAAAATAGATTTGAGCAAGAATTGATTTACTATCTAGAAAAATTAGATATTAACGAAGAAAAAGTACGTTTGGCAAATCACTTAGAATATTTTATCAAAGAGTTAAATAACCAAGTTTCTGATGGTAAAAAACTAGGATTTATTGTTCAAGAAATTGGTAGAGAAATTAATACTACAGGATCAAAATCTAACTACGCTCCAATGCAACAAGTTGTGGTGCAAATGAAGAATGAGTTAGAAAAAATTAAAGAACAGATATTAAACGTTTTATAATATGTCATCAGGAAAATTAATCGTTTTTTCTGCTCCATCGGGTTCTGGAAAAACCACCATTGTACGTCATTTATTAGGAGAAACAGATTTACCTTTAGATTTTTCTATTTCAGCGGCTTCACGTGAACCTAGGGTTGGAGAAGTTGATGGAAAAGATTATTATTTTTTATCAGCCAAAGAGTTTAGAAATAAAGTGGATGAAGATGCGTTTTTGGAGTGGGAAGAAGTTTATAAAGATAATTTTTACGGTACTTTAAAATCAGAAATCACTCGTATTTGGAAAGAAGGAAAACATGTGGTTTTTGATATTGATGTAGTTGGAGGATTAAATATTAAAAAACAATTTCCAGAAGAGACTTTGGCCATTTTTGTACAACCACCTTCTATTGAAGAAATGGAGCGAAGATTACGTGGTAGAGCAACAGAAACGGAAGAAAAAATTAAAATGCGTGTAGCCAAGGCTGAGCAAGAAATGGATTTTGCTAAAAAGTTTGATACCGTTTTGGTAAATAACGATTTGTCTGTGGCAAAAGAAGATGCATATAAAATGGTTTTAGAATTTATAAATAAGTAAGGTTAGATGAAGATTGAAGATGTTCAGAATAAAATTCATTCAGCTATAAATAAGCTGAATTCTCATAATTTGTACAAGGATTTAAATAGTATTGATGATGTTAAACAATTTATGGAGAGCCATGTGTTTGCTGTTTGGGATTTTATGTCTTTGTTAAAAAATTTACAATTAAAATTAACTTGTGTTTCTAAAGTATGGATTCCTGTAGAGAACCCTGTAACAGCTAGGTTTATCAATGAAATTGTACATGGAGAGGAAACCGATGTAAATGAATTGGGAGTACCCATGAGTCATTTTGAAATGTACTTAGATGCTATGAAAGAAGTAGGAGCTAGTACAGCTAAAGTTGAGTTGTTTGTCAACTTAATAAAGCAAGGAGTTTCTGTGTTAGATGCCTTAAAAGAAGTTGAGGTTTCTCCATCAGTTTACGACTTTGTGTCTTATACTTTTGAGGTTATAGAGAGAGGGAATGTACATGAAATTGCAGCAGCTTTTACTTTTGGTAGAGAAGATGTAATTCCTGAAATGTTTTTGGAAATTGTAAAAGAAACAAAAAAACAAAATCGAGATAAGGCTTATACAAAGTTGTTGTATTATTTAGAAAGACATATTGAGTTAGATGGTGATGAGCATGGTCCTTTATCATTAAGGATGATAGAGGAATTATGTGGAGTTAATGAACAAAAATGGGAAGAGGTACTAATAGTTTCTGAACAAGCTATTGAAAAAAGAATTGGACTTTGGTCTGGAATACAATTAGAATTGGTGTAGCATGAAAGTAGGTTTGTATTTTGGAACTTTTAATCCGGTACATGTGGGGCATATTATTTTAGCGAACCATATGCTACATTATACAGACATGGATGAGGTATGGATGGTGGTAACTCCTCACAATCCTCACAAGAAAAAAAATACATTGTTAGACAATCATCACAGATTAGAAATGGTGTATAAAGCAACAGAAGATTACGAACATATTCATCCGTCAGATATTGAGTTTAAGTTAAATCAACCTAATTATACGGTTGATACTTTGGTGCATATTTCTGAAAAATTTCCAACACATGAATTTGCCATTATTATGGGGGAGGATAATTTAAAATCTTTTCATAAATGGAAAAATTACGAGGTGATTTTAGAAGAATATGAGGTTTTTGTGTATCCAAGAATTTCAGAAATACAACAAGTAGATAGTTTAAAAAATCATCCTAAAATACATTTTGTAGAAGCTCCTATTGTAGAAATATCATCTACATTTATAAGAAGTTCCATAAAAGATAAAAAAAGTGTACAACATTTGTTATTGCCAAGAGTTTGGGAGTATATAGATTTGATGAATTTTTATAAATAAAAAGGAAAGAATATATTTGAGAGTTGTGGTTTGGTTTTTGATAAATCACAAAACAATAATTTTTTTAAATGGCAGAAAAAGGTAAACGTATTAAAAGAAAATTGGTTAAAAAATACCGTTTGGTAGTTTTAACTGAAGAGTCTTTTGAAGAGAAATTCTCCTTTAAACTAACACGTTTAAATGTTTTTGTTTTTGGAGGTTTGTTTAGTGTTTTTCTAATCATTTTTACTTCGGGGTTAATTGTTTACACTTCATTAAAAGAATATATTCCAGGTTTTGAATCTCCAGAATTAAAAAAGAATGCCATCAACCTAAATTTTAAGTTAGATTCTTTAGAGCAAAATATGTATGCTTTAGAATTGTATACAGAATCTATGAAGCCTGCTTTGTTGGGAGAAAAAGCAATGGAAATGGATGTGTTGCCTTTTGTAACTAAAGAGGGAGAGTCTGTGTATCAATCAGGTATTGTAAATAATGATTCTATTCATCATAAATTAGAAAAGTTATATACCTTGTTGCAGGAAAAAAATAGTATTATAGGGTCTCTTAGAGAAAAATATAAAGGAGTTGAGTTAGGTGATGAAAATCATGTTGATGAAGAGAATTTATCTGAAAAGGAAAGTTTGTCTGAAGAGGAATTAGAGTCCTTAGAATCATCTATTTTAGATTCTGTTTTTAGAGAAAAAGTAGAAAGAGAAGAACGATTTAGTATTTTTGGATACGAGTTTAACAAAACAGGTCGTGTTTTTGCAGTGCCAATTAAAGGAAATATAACACAGGAATACAATGCTGTAGAACATCATTTTGCTATAGATATTGCGGCTGAAAAAGAAGCTCCAGTAAAGTCTATTGCAGATGGTACTGTTGTTTTTGCTGAATGGTCTATAGAAACAGGATATGTAATAGTTATTATGCACGAAAGTAATTACGTGTCGGTATATAAACATAATAGTAGAATAAGTGTATCTCAAGGGGCGTTAGTAAAAGCTGGTCAGGTAATAGCTAATGTAGGCTCAACAGGAGAGTTGAGTACGGGACCACATCTTCATTTTGAAATGTGGAAAGATGGTTACCCAGTAGATCCAACAAATTTTGTGAAATTTTAAAAATGAGTATCAAATCAAAAATAGCGTTGCCTTTTGCTAAGGCTATTCGCAAACAAGTATATAAATGGGCTAATAACCCTATAGAAACACAAGATAAAGTGTTTCAGTATTTGATTAAAAATGCAAAAAATACAGCTTTTGGAAAAGATCATAATTTTGAAAGTATTAAAAATTATGAGGATTTTAAAAAGCAAGTTCCTGTACAAGATTATGAAGGGATTAGAGCTTATGTAGATAGAATGGTTGATGGAGAAGCAGATGTGTTGTGGAAAGGAAGGCCTTTATATTATGCCAAAACATCGGGAACAACTTCAGGAGCAAAATATATTCCTATTACCAAAGAATCTATGCCTACACATGTAAAGGCAGCAAGAAATGCTTTGTTGTTTTATATTACAGAAACTGGAGATGCTTCTTTTGTAGATGGAAAAATGATGTTTTTACAAGGAAGCCCGGTCCTTAAAGATTTAAAAGGAGTTAAATTAGGGCGTTTAAGTGGAATTGCAGCTCACTATGTTCCTTCTTATTTGCAAAAAAACAGATTGCCAAGTTGGGAAACTAATTGTATTGAAGATTGGGAAACTAAGGTAGATGCGGTAGTTGAAGAAACGGTGAATGAAGATATGTCTGTAATTAGTGGAATTCCATCATGGGTACAAATGTATTTTGAAAAATTACAGGAAAAAACAGGAAAAACAGTTGCAGAGCTATTTCCTAAATTTAATTTCTTTGTGTACGGTGGCGTTAATTTTGAACCTTACAAACACAAGTTTGAAAGCCTCATAGGAAAAAAAATAGATTATGTAGAGTTGTATCCTGCATCAGAGGGGTTTATTGCATATCAAGATTCTCAAACTGAAAAAGGAATGTTGCTACAATTAAATAGCGGAATCTTTTATGAATTTATTCCTGCAGATCAATTTTTTGATGAAAATCCACCACGATTGTCTATTGGAGAAGTTAAGTTGGGAGTAAATTATGTAATTATATTGAATACTACAGCGGGGCTTTGGGGATACAATATTGGTGATACTGTTGAGTTTACAACTTTAGCTCCTTATAGAATTAAAGTAACAGGTAGAATTAAGCATTTTATTTCTGCTTTTGGAGAACATGTAATTGGTAAAGAAGTAGAAAAAGCATTAAATGATGCTATAGAGGGAACAAATGTTACTGTAAGCGAGTTTACGGTAGCTCCACAAGTAACTCCAGCAAGTGGATTACCATACCACGAGTGGTTTATAGAGTTTGTTAATGAACCAGAAAATTTAGACGATTTTGCTGCTAAGATTGATAAGTCTATGCAAGAACAAAATATTTACTATTTTGATTTAATTACAGGAAGCGTATTAAAACCTTTGGTAATTACAAAGGTTAAAAAAGGAGGTTTTCATGAGTATATGAAATCTATAGGTAAGTTTGGAGGGCAAAATAAAATTCCTCAATTATCTGACAATCGAAAGATTGCAGATGTTTTGCAAAACTTTAAGGTATCGTAAATAAACAATAGCTATCTTCTAAAATAAAAACATGACTATGAATATAAATCATCAAAAGGTAGCTATTAAAACAAGCTTATTGTTTGTTTTGGTTTGTGTAACTACTGTGTTTTCCCAAAAACAATCAAAAGGGTTTAAGCTTACTCAGGCCAATATAAGAACTATTCAATCTACAGGTTTTGTTAGATGTGCTACAGTAGAATATGAAGAGAAATTAGCTGAAGAAAATCCTAATAGAACATCAGAAGCTGAGTTTGAATCTTGGATGTCTGCAAAAATATCTCAAGTAAAAAAGAGCAGAGCTAATGGTAAAATTGCGGCTCAAGTTTATAATATTCCTGTTGTAATTCACATTATTCACAATGGAGATGAGATAAATACAGATGGTAATGTGGTTGGAGAAAATATTTCAGATGCTCAGGCAATTTCTCAAATAAACGTGCTAAATCAAGATTTTAGAAGAATGCAAGGAACACCAGGAGGTGTTAATTCTACGGGAGTTGCTGTAGATGTTGAAATTAATTTTTGCTTGGCACAACAAGATCCAAATGGTTTAGAAACCACGGGAATTATTAGACACGAGATTACTCCTTATAGTGATGATGTTGCAAACGAACCTACGGATAATGTAGGAGGTGGAGGTGTTGATTGGGAAATATATACTGATGTCCAAAAAATGAAAAGAGAAACCCAGTGGGATCCTACAAAATATTTAAATATTTGGACAATCAGAACAGGTGGAGAAAGTGTAGAAGATAATGGATTGTCTGATTTGTTAGGCTTTGCACAATTTCCAAGTTATTCAGGTTTACAAGGCTTAGATGTTGTTGGGGGTGCCGAAGATACAGATGGTGTTGTGATTTCATTTCATGCTTTTGGAGATAGTACAAAGAGTGATGGATCTTTTATTATGAATAACCGTTATAACGAAGGAAGAACAACTACGCATGAGGTAGGGCATTGGTTAGGGTTAAGACATATTTGGGGAGATAATGATGATTGTAGCAATGGAGATTATTGTGCAGATACTCCCGATGCTACGGAAGAACATACAGATTGTAATCTTTTTTATGATACTTGTGTAAATGATGGATTAGGGAATGATATGGTGCAGAATTACATGGATTATACAGCAGATCCTTGTATGGATACCTTTACACAAAATCAAAAAGAAAGAATGATTGCTGTTATGGAAAATTCTCCAAGAAGAATGGAACTGTTAAATTCTCCTGGTTGTAATCCTCCAAAGTATAGCAGTGATGATTTAGATCAGTTTTTGGTTGATCCAAACCCTATTGAAAATGAGGTTACAATTGTTGGTTCTGCCGATGGATTTGTAAAACTTTCTATATTTGATGTTTATGGTAAAGTTGTATTTTCTGAAAGATACTATGAAGTAGATACTGTTTTTTCTCAAGACTTAAACTTAAACGAATTAGCATCGGGTGTTTATATTGTTTTGATAGAAAATGAAGGTAAAAAGATTGTAAAGAGAATTATTAAAAAATAATTATTAAACAAAAGCAATCTAGTGTAGTTATACAATGAAAAACAATATTTTATTTTTTTTATTAATAAGTTGTTGTGTATTATACAGTCAAGAAAAACAAACGGTAGATTGTCAGTTTATCTATGATGTATTTTCTCATCCAAATACAAGTAAAATAAGATTAGTCTGTCTTATACCTAATGAAGTGCAAAATTCTCAGCATGTCATGTCTTTGCAGTTTTCTAGGCATCCAAATAGAGTGTTTGTAAAGGATGAAAATAAATATGCTGAGTTTGTAATTAATCAACCGTTACTGGTGGAAAGAATAATTATTTCTACTAAAATACAACTATCTTCAAACAGTTTGTTGTCTAGTAGAAAAACAGCCCCGTTTAAATTAATAGACTATAATAGATATTTAATACATGAAAAATATTTAGAAAGCAATAATCCTAAAATTAAAGAAGTAGCCCTAAGTTTAAAAGGTAAGAATGATGTTAAAACTATTAAAAAAATATTTAAATATGTTAGGAATAAATTTGAATATTCATTTAATACAAAAGAGCTAGGAGCCTTAAAAGCACTATCAATAAAATCAGGCGATTGTACAGAGTATTCAGATTTGTTTGTGGCGTTATGTAGAGCCAATGGCATTCCTGCCAGAACCATAGAAGGGTATTTAGCATTAACACAATATAAAATAACCCCAAGGCATAGTTGGGCAGAAGTTTATTTACAAGATGTTGGTTGGGTTAAATTTGAACCAACCAGAGGTTATGATGCAAATTTCAAAAAAACGGAAAATAATTATATACAGTTGTCTAATGTTAGAAATGACTCTGTTTTAAATAATTATCATTTTTGGTATTATAGGTATTGGGGAGAGAAAGCAAAAGTAAAAAGTTCGTTTAAAGTGTTGTAATAACAATGTTTGATAACGATTATAGACTGTTGGAGCGTACTCTTCTTTTAATGTTTTATATTTACTTAAGTTATTCAATTAAAAAACGAGTTATTATTCGCTTAATGCAATTTAAAATATGAAATTATATTTGGTTCCCACTCCTATTGGTAATTTAGAAGATATGACTTTTAGAGCTATTAAAGTTTTAAAAGAGGTTGATTTGGTTTTGGCTGAAGATACCCGTACTAGTGGAAAGTTAATGAAGCATTTTGAGATTAATACTCATATGCAAAGTCATCATATGCATAATGAGCATAAGACTGTAGAGCAAATTATTCAGAAAATAAAAGGAGGAACTTCGGTAGCTTTAATTTCTGATGCAGGAACTCCAGCTATTTCAGACCCTGGATTTTTGTTAACAAGGGCTTGCATTCAAAACGGTATTGAAGTAGATTGTTTGCCAGGAGCAACTGCTTTTGTTCCTGCTTTGGTAAATTCAGGTTTGCCTAATGAAAAATTTGTATTTGAAGGTTTTTTACCCGTAAAAAAAGGACGTCAAACAAGGTTATTGAGGTTGGCGGAAGAAGATAGAACTATTATTTTATACGAATCTCCACATAAATTAGTGAAAACGTTAACACATTTGTCAGAATACTTGGGGGCAGACAGACAAGCATCCGTGTCTAGAGAGTTGACTAAAATGTTTGAGGAAACCCAAAGAGGAACCTTAAAAGAGTTAGCAGAACATTATACAAACAAACCACCTAAAGGAGAAATTGTTTTGGTGGTAGCAGGAAAATAAAAAAATGAAAGAAAATAATTTTTATCACAATGTTTTTTTTTGGTTAAAAGAACCAAGTAATAAGGAACACTGTTTGCAGTTTACAACAGCTTTACAAGAGTTTTTACACGCATCTGTATACACAAAAACGGCTGTTATTACAAAACCTGCTCATACCAATAGAGAGGTAGTAGATAATAGTTATACATACGGATTGTTAGTGAGTTTTGATAATCAAGAAAAACACGAACTATATCAAAACGAACCAGCACATCAATTATTTTTAAAAGAAGCTTCTCATTTGTGGGAAAAAGTTCAAATATTTGATTCTGTGACTATTTAGTTTATCTCATGTCAAAAGAATTAATAATTCTATCTGTTAGTAATTCATAACTTTCGTTTTCGCCTATCCATATTGCAACTAAAAAAACCATATCAAAATTATTTTTAATACAGGTAATGCTTTTAAAATAAACCGTATTGCCATCACTGGTAAAATTCCCTTTCTTGATAATAGCAGGATATTGATTTATATAAGTATCGGTGTCAGAATAGTAGAGGTTATCACCATTTGCTTGTTGCATTGCCTGTTGAATAGATCCATCAGAAGCACCTTTTATACTAACTACTCCAACAGATTCATGGTATTTAACTGAGGACATTACAATGTTAAAAAGAGGATTCTCATTATAAAGATAATTGTTCATTTCTACCACAAGGTTTTTTACTTCATCGGCTAAAGGCAATTCCGATTTGTTCTCTTTTAAAAGATAAGGAGATTCAAATGAAACCGTTTTGTTAGAAAAATATTGTCTTTCCCACTCTTTATCAAGTAATTCCGAAACAGGAAAGGCTAATTCATGAAAATAGGAATAAAGTTTAGAACTATATTTATTGGCTACAAAGAAAAGAGCTGCAAACATAAGTCCTAAAGTTAATCTTTGTAAAAATTGTTTAGGTGTTAACTTTTTTTTAATCTTTTTGGGCTTGGTTTTATCAACTCCTACAATGGTTTTAAAATCTTCAAAATTTTTATTGGGATTTTTTTGTTGCCAAGCCTTAAAATTATCTGGATTTTTTTTACCACAAGCATCGCAAAATATCTGATATTCAGATTTGATAGGATTAAAATGAGAACAATTTTTACACTGTATAAATTTCATGATGTTGGTTTGGGTATGATAAAGATAAGCATTGCAAGAAGATGTAGAAACAGAATTTTTAAAATCATTCAATATATAGGTTAAAGTTCTATAAAATAATAGTGTTTTTTAATAATATAACTGTAAATATGAACGTAATATTTTTGTTACATACGCAGTAATTAATGTTTTGGGTATCGTAATAATTTAGAGACAGTCTAATTGGTTATAGACCCTTTTTTTGTAAATTTGCCGACCTGTAATTCATTGAATTGCAACCATAACAGAAAACAATAAATAAGTCGAAATCAATATGGCAACAACATTATTTGACAAAGTTTGGGATTCACATGTAGTCCGTCACGTAGAAGACGGACCAGATGTATTCTTTATCGACCGTCATTTTATCCACGAAGTTACAAGTCCAGTAGCATTCTTAGGATTAGAAAGTAGAGGAAACAATGTATTGTATCCTAACCGTACATTTGCTACGGCAGATCACAACACTCCAACTATTAACCAACATTTACCTGTAGAAGATGCTTTATCTGCAAATCAGTTAAATGCTTTGGAAAGAAATGCTAAGAAACACGGAATTTCTCACTGGGGATTAGGAGATGTAAACAACGGAATTGTACACGTAGTAGGTCCTGAAAATGGAATTACTTTACCTGGTGCAACTATTGTTTGTGGAGATTCACATACATCAACTCACGGTGCTTTTGGAGCTATTGCTTTTGGTATTGGTACTTCTGAGGTAGAAATGGTATTGTCTACTCAATGTATTATGCAATCTAAGCCTAAAGCTATGCGTATTAACGTAAATGGTAAGTTAGGTTTAGGAGTAACTCCTAAAGATGTTGCTTTGTATATTATTTCTAAGCAAACTACTTCTGGAGCTACCGGTTACTTTGTAGAGTATGCAGGAGATGTTTTTGAAAACATGACAATGGAAGGTCGTATGACTGTTTGTAACTTGTCTATTGAGATGGGTGCTCGTGGTGGTATGATTGCTCCAGATGAAAAAACTTTTGAGTACATTAAAGGTCGTTCTCAAACTCCAAAAGGAGCTGATTGGGACAAAGCAATGACTTACTGGGAAACTTTAAAAACCGATGAAGGTGCTGAGTTTGATACTGAGTTTACTTATGATGCAGCGGATATTGAACCAATGATTACTTATGGAACAAACCCAGGAATGGGAATGGGAGTAACAAAAGATATCCCTAATGCAGAGTCTGTAGAAGGTGGTGTAGAAACTTACCGTAAATCATTAGGGTATATGGATTTCAACGAAGGGGAATCTATGATTGGTAAAAAGATTGATTTTGTATTCTTAGGATCTTGTACTAACGGACGTATAGAAGACTTTAGAGCTTTCTGTTCTGTAGTAAAAGGACGTAAAAAGGCAGATCATGTAACTGCATGGTTAGTACCAGGATCTCACAAAGTAGTAGATCAAATTAAAGCAGAGGGATTAGATCAAATTATTGCAGAAGCAGGTTTTGTGTTAAGAGAGCCAGGTTGTTCAGCTTGTTTAGCGATGAACGATGATAAAATTCCAGCAGGAAAATTATCAGTATCTACCTCTAACCGTAACTTCGAGGGACGTCAAGGACCAGGATCTAGAACTTTATTAGCTTCTCCTTTAGTAGCTGCGGCTTCTGCAGTAGAAGGTGTGGTTACGGACCCAAGAACAATCTTAACTGCTAACGCTTAAAAAATAGAATACAATGGCTTACGATAAATTTGAAGTATTAACAAGTACAGCTTATCCATTACCAATTGAGAACGTGGATACAGATCAAATCATTCCTGCTCGTTTCTTAAAAGCAACTGAGCGTAAAGATTTTGATATCAATTTTTTCCGTGACTGGAGATTTAATGCAGATGGAACACCTAAGGCAGATTTTCCTTTAAATCAAGAAAAATATGCAGGATCTAAAATTTTAGTAGGGGGACGTAACTTTGGTTCAGGTTCTTCTAGAGAGCATGCAGCTTGGTCTGTGTACGATTTTGGATTACGTTGTGTAATTTCATCAGCATTTGCAGATATTTTTAAGAACAACTGTTTAAATATTGGTGTGTTACCAGTACAAGTATCGGCAGGGTTTGCTGATAAGTTGTTCAAAGCAATTGAGGCAGATCCTAAAACAGAAATCAAAGTAGATTTACCAGCAGAAACAGTTACTTTAGTAGCTACTGGAGAGTCTGAGTCTTTTGATATTAACGGTTACAAAAAAGGGAACATGTTAAACGGATTTGATGATATTGATTACTTAAAAAACATAGAAGAAGAAATTACTGAATTTGCAGCAACAAGACCTTTCTAAAACAAAGGTGTTCGAGCGTAGTGGAGAACATTCTTCCTAATAAAAAAAGCGTTTCACAATTAAGTGAAACGCTTTTTTTATTAGGAAGAAAAAGGTTTTAATAGCTGTTATAGATAAAAGTTTACATTTGTTTGAAAAAGAAAATGAAAAGAATAGTAATTGTCTTGCTCATGTTCATGCAATATGGATATGCGCAAGAAGTAAATTCATTGTATTTATCTAGTGCTTTAGAGCTTGGGAACTATGCAGGGATGGATGGAAATTTAACATTCATCAGTAAAAATAAATTATCGGTTTCTGCAGGTGCTGGATGGATGCTTTATGAAAATGAAAATTACCCTAATGATATAGATGATTCTGACAAAATCGGTTTTGGGGGTGTTGATGGATCAGTATATGCATATTTAACTGCTGGTAAAATTGTGCAATTTAAAAAATCTAACAGAGTTAGGTTAAATTTGTCTGGAGGTTTAGTCATGATGTGGAGTGATATTGAGGAAAATTATATAAGAGGCCAACAAACAGATCGTGGGTATTATTATGATTATGATATAAATAGTTATCAAACAATTGGTTTGATTTTAAATCCAAGGTTGGAGATAAGCATTTTTTCTATGGTGGGGTTATATATTTCACCAAAAGTTATATTAAGTCAGAAAAAGAGCTTTTATGGAGTTGGTTTAGGGTATATGTTTGGGAAATTGAGAAAGAGACTTTATTAGATATTTTTAAAAGCGTTTCACTTAATTGTGAAACGCTTTTTTTATCTTTGCCTTTCGTGTTTTTTAGGGGCTTATTTAAAATAAAATGATTGTAAATCAGAGTTTAAAAAATAAATATCCTAAAAATTAGCTTTATATCATGGGCAGAAAGAAGATAGAAATAATGGATACTACACTTCGTGATGGTGAACAAACCTCAGGAGTGTCTTTTGCAGCAAACGAAAAACTAACCATTGCTCAGTTATTATTAGAGGAATTAAAAGTAGATCGTATAGAAATTGCCTCGGCACGTGTGTCTCAAGGAGAATTTAATGCTGTTAAAAATATTACAGATTGGGCTACAGAAAACGGACACATTCATAAAATTGAAGTGTTAACTTTTGTAGACAAAGGAACCTCCATTCAGTGGATGATTGAAGCTGGAGCAAAAGTGCAAAACTTATTAACCAAGGGTTCAATGAATCATTTGGAACATCAATTGCGTAAAACACCAGAACAACATTTTGTAGAAATAGCAGAGTCGGTTAAATTGGCTAATGAAAAAGGTATTGAAACCAATGTGTATTTAGAAGACTGGTCTAATGGAATGCGTAACTCTAAAGAGTATGTATATCAGTATTTAGATTTTATTGTAACTCAGCCTGTAAAAAGAGTAATGCTTCCAGATACTTTAGGAATTTTAACTCCGCAAGAATCTTTTGAATACATCAAGGAAATTAAAGATAAATATCCAGAATTACAGGTAGATTTTCACTGTCATAATGATTATGATTTAAGTGTTGCCAATGCTATGGAAGCCATCAAAGGAGGAACAGATGGTTTGCATTTAACATTAAACGGAATGGGAGAGCGTGCTGGTAACGCTCCTTTGGCAAGTGTGGTTGCAGTTGTAAATGATTTTTTACCAAATTATAAGGTTGAGGTAAATGAAAAAGCTCTGTATAAAGTAAGTAAAATGGTTGAGGCCTTTTCAGGGTTTAAAATTCCAGAAAGCAAACCTATTGTAGGAGAGAATGTATTTACTCAAACCGCTGGAATTCATGCCGATGGTGACAATAAAAAGAATTTATATTACAATGATTTGTTACCTAAGCGTTTTGGACGTAAGCGTAAATATGCTTTAGGAAAAACATCTGGAAAAGCCAATATTCAAAAAAACTTACAAGACTTAGGTTTAAGTTTAAATGATGAAGAGTTAAAATTGGTTACTCAAAGAGTAATTGAATTAGGAGACAAAAAAGAATTGGTTACACAAAATGATTTGCCATACATTATTTCTGATGTGTTAAACTCTAACACCATTGCAGAAAAAGTAAAGGTAGAATCTTATGTGTTAACTCATGCAAAAGGTTTAAAACCCTCTACAACTGTAGCTGTTTCTTTTGAAGGAGAAATAGTAGAAGAGAGTGCTAGTGGAGATGGTCAATATGATGCCTTTATTAAAGCACTTGGTAAAATTTATAACAAAAAAGGCTTAGTTTTACCAACGTTAACAGATTATGCTGTTCGTATTCCACCAGGTTCTAACTCAGATGCATTGTGCGAAACAGTTATTAGTTGGGAGCTAAACGGAAAAGAATACAAAACACGTGGTTTAGATTCGGATCAAACAGTATCTGCAATTATGGCTACCGAAAAAATGTTGAATATTATATAAGTTCTTAAAGTTAAAAGTCCTAAAGTTAAAAAGGGTGTGACTAAGTTAAGCCCAAAACTTGATAGACTTTACAAAACTTTA
This sequence comes from Wenyingzhuangia sp. IMCC45467, assembly GCF_054111205.1. Next base: position 2,120,744 of record NZ_CM134196.1, on the reverse strand, counting down.
TAAACTTGCAAACTTTAATAAAATAAATAAAATGAAATTAAACATTGCATTATTAGCTGGTGACGGAATTGGACCAGAAGTAATTGATCAGGCTGTAAAAGTTTCTGATGCAATTGCGGTAAAATTTGGACATGAAATAACTTGGAAACCAGCTTTAACAGGGGCTGCTGCTATTGATGCAGTTGGAGAACCTTATCCAGATGAAACTCACGAAATTTGTGCTTCTTCTGATGCTGTTTTATTTGGAGCTATTGGTCATCCAAAATATGATAATGATCCTTCTGCACCAGTTCGTCCAGAGCAAGGGTTGTTAAAAATGAGAAAAAAATTAGGATTGTTTGCAAACGTACGTCCTACTTTTACTTTCCCGTCTTTGTTAGATAAATCTCCTTTAAAAAGAGAGCGTATTGAAGGAACTGATTTGGTTTTCTTACGTGAATTAACTGGAGGAATTTACTTTGGTGAAAAAGGAAGAAGAGATGGTGGAGATACTGCTTTTGATAACTGTGTATATACAAAAGAAGAGGTAACTCGTTTGGCACGTAAAGGGTTTGAGTTGGCAATGACTCGTTCTAAAAAATTATGTTGTGTTGATAAAGCTAACGTTTTAGAAACTTCTCGTTTATGGAGAGAAACTGTTCAAGGTTTAGAAAAAGAATATCCAGAAGTAGAAGTAGCTTACGAATTTGTAGATGCTGTAGCAATGCGTTTGGTACAATGGCCAAATTCTTATGATGTATTGATTACTGAAAACTTATTTGGAGATATTTTAACTGATGAAGCTTCTGTAATTTCTGGATCAATGGGATTAATGCCATCTGCTTCTATGGGGTCAGATATTGCTTTGTTTGAGCCTATTCACGGTTCTTATCCACAAGCAACAGGATTGAATATTGCCAATCCAATGGCAACTATTTTATCTGCAGCGATGATGTTTGAAAACTTTGGTTTACAAGAAGAAGGTACAGCTATTAGAGAGGCTGTAAACAAAGCGTTAACTGAAGGTGTGGTAACTGAAGATTTAGCTGAAGGAGGTAAATCTTACGGAACTAAAGAAGTTGGAGATTGGTTAGCTGCTAATATCTAATCAACTTTATTAATAAAGTAAAAAAGGCTTTCTAAAACATTTTAGAAAGCCTTTTTTTATGAGTTTATTTGGTTGTGTCTAGCGTTAATTGAATGATGTTTTTGTACAACACTTCATACTCTAATAAAAATGCGGTAGTATAACCATCACATTTAGTTCTAAGTCCAAAGTACTGAATCCATTTGTGTTTTTGTAGTTTTCTTATCCACAGTTTTGGAATCATTAAAGGAATAGAGGTGTAAAAATAATCGGTGTCTTTAAGTATATCTTGTAATTTGTAACGAAGTTTTCTAGGTGGTTTTATATCAAGATTTAACAATGAAATATGAAATAATAACTCATCAATAAAAGATTGAGGTTTTTTAAGAATGTTTTTAATATCATCAACTATAATAATTCTTAAAATAGACAAGGCATTGTTGTTGCCTGTTTTTTTAATTAATCTACTGTAATGATAGCAAATTTGTGCTGTGGTTGGGTAGCATGGAGATATCAAATAAGGATAATTGATATAGTCTTTTGAAGTTACAGTTTTTATAATGTAATTAATAGAATCCTTATCCTGTTTACAGATTTTAAGGTTGTTTTTAGAAGACCATAAAAGAATATTTGTAAGAACGCAGGCATCAATTTCTATTGGCATGTTTTTACCAAAATACACACCATAGGTTCTTAGGTTTTTGTATTGAGTTCTTTTATGAAAGTTCCATTGTAGGGTTCCATTAGCATGTTTGATGAGTTTTTCTTTTAGCCACTCGTGCTTTTTCTTTTGGGAATCTGTTAAATAGATGTAAACAGTATCATCCGCATCATCGGCTAGTTTAAAAAAATTAAAATATTTCATTATTTTCCCATTAGGGAAAAAATCCATAGGATTGGTTTTAAAAAAATTATAAGTTTTTTTGCCTTTGAAATTTTTAAAATAAGGGTAACAATTAATGATGTTCTCTGTAATTTTATCAGCAGAGCTTTTTGTGTTTTCAGGTAATAAATGATAATATTCCTGTAGGGTGTAAGTAATAGTGCTAGAGAAAAAAATGTTTTCATCTTCTCTAGTATATGGTATAAAAGAATGAAATCTTTGTGATGTAAAAATCCCTTTAAGATAGCCTTTAGACTCTCCTTCTTTTTGTTGTTTTTCTAAGTTCTTTACAAGTTCACTAATCAAACTAAATGGTTTGTCTTAAAAGTACGCTATTTTTTAAAAATAGCATAGACCGGAAAATGATCGCTAAAACCACCTCTATAAAACTTACCAATATAAGTTCTTAAAGGCTCTCCTTTGTTTCTGCCTGTCCAATCAGTTAAAAAGTCTTCGTTGTAAATGGCTGCTTTTTTAAATTGGTTTCCTTTGTTTTCTTTAAAAGCATTGCTGTATAAAATTTGATCGAACAAATGCCAAACACCATTGTGAATTAAAGTTCCTTGTTTAGGTGTTAAAAGATTGGTCATAGGATTGTGAATGTGTTCCGAAACCAAATGTTTGGCTATGCTTTCAGAGGTAGGATCATCATTAAAATCTCCCATTATAATAATTTTAGCCTCTGAATTGTCTGCTAAAATTTGATCAATTCTGTAATTTAAAATATTGGCTAAAGCAATTCTTTTTAAATGTGTTTTATCCACACCTTTTCTTCTAGAAGGCCAGTGGTTTACAAAAACATGCGTAAGCTCTCCATATAAATTGCCTTGTACGTAAAGAATATCTCTTGTGTCATCTTTAACTCCGTTGGTTTCAAAAACTTGTACAGGAATGGCTTCAGATGAAATTAACTCAAAAAAATCTTTATGGTATAAAAGTGCTACATCAATACCTCTTTCATCGGGAGAATCGTAGTGAACACAATCGTAGTTTAAATAACGCAATACTTCTGAATGAATAATATCTAAAGCAACTTGCTTGGTTTCTACCTCTGCCAAACCAATGAGCACAGGAGGGAAAACACAATTTTTAGTTCCTATTTTAGAAATAACTTTTGCTATTTTATTTACTTTATGTTGGTATCTGTAATGTCCCCATTTTTTACGACCACTAGGGGTGTAATCTGTGTCTAATGTATGGGCATCATCCTTATAATCAAATAAGTTTTCGGTGTTGTAAAAAGCAATAGAGAATAAGTTTTCTTTAGTCACTTGAAGTATTTTTTGGAATGGTAAAGATATCTTTATTCGTTAAAAATATCAAAGAAAGCTTGTTTAATATGGAGATAAAAAAGAGGTGTTTTCGGTAAAATCTCTTTGTGTTGAAACTGTGGGAATTATGTACATTTGTAGCATGATAGAAGAAAAGAAAGTAACCTCAGAAAAAACAGTATTGGTGGGTGTAATTACACAGCATCAAGATGAGGCTAAGTCTACGGAATATTTAGATGAATTAGAATTTTTGGTAACCACAGCTGGTGGAACTGCCGTAAAAAGATTTGTTCAGAAGTTAGAAAAACCTCATCCTAAGACTTTTATAGGAACTGGAAAGTTAGAAGACGTTAAAGCATACATTGATTCGCATGATATTGGAACCGTTATTTTTGATGATGAGTTGTCTCCTGCACAATTACGAAATGTAGAAAAGATTTTAGATACTAAGATTTTAGATAGAACTACGTTGATCTTAGATATTTTTGCGCAACGTGCCGAAACTAGTTATGCAAGAACGCAAGTTGCTTTGGCCCAATGTCAATATTTATTACCAAGACTAACAAAACTTTGGTCTCACTTAGATAAACAAAAAGGAGGGATTGGAATGCGTGGTCCTGGAGAAACAGAAATTGAAACAGATAGACGTATTGTAAGAGATCAGATTTCTTTGTTAAAAAAGAAATTGGAGACTATTGATAGGCAAATGGCTGTGCAGCGTAAAAACCGTGGTAAAATGGTTCGTGTGGCTTTGGTAGGGTATACCAACGTAGGTAAATCTACCTTGATGAATGTAATTAGTAAAAGTGAAGTGTTTGCCGAAGATAAACTGTTTGCAACTTTAGATACCACAGTTCGCAAAGTTGTTATTAAGAATATTCCTTTTTTAATGACAGATACGGTTGGGTTTATTAGAAAATTACCTACACAATTGGTAGAATCTTTTAAATCTACTTTGGATGAAGTTCGTGAGGCAGATTTATTGTTACATGTGGTTGATATTTCTCATCCTACTTTTGAAGATCACATCAATTCAGTAAATACTATTTTAGAAGAAATAGAAAGTGCTAACAAGCCAACACTAATGGTGTTTAATAAAATTGATAGTTATACGCACGAAACTATTGATGAAGATGATTTGGTGACAGAAAAAACGGAGAAACATTACTCATTAGAAGAGTTAAAAAATTCTTGGATGTCTAAAATAGAAGATGAGTGTGTGTTTATTTCAGCTTTGAATAAAGATAATTTAGAGGACTTTAAAGATAAAGTTTTTGAAATGGTTAAAGAAATTCATGTAAAACGTTTTCCTTATAACAACTATTTGTATACGGAGTATGATGAAGATGGAAATAAAATTCAATAAAAAAAATCCCGAGTTAAACACTCGGGATTTTTTATAATATATGAATAAAATCTTTCATGCCGCTTAATACACTTTGTATAGCATAAGAAGCTAAAATCAATCCCATTATTTTACTAATGACGGTAATTCCGTAATCTCCAATCTTTTTTTGTACCACGTTGGCAGCTAGTAACAATAAGGCTGTTAATCCTATAACAACGGCAACTAAAAAGGTTGTTGTTGCTTGTTGTTGCAATGAGTATATATGATTGTCTGTCATTAAAACCACAGCCATTATTGCTCCTGGAGAAGCTATTGAAGGAATGGCGACAGGAAATATAGTAACATGTTTATAGTCGTTAATTAGGTCTTTTTCTGATGCAGGTTTTCCACTTCCAAAAATCATGGTAAGAGCAAATAGAAATAGAATAAGACCACCCGAAATTTGAAATGCGTAGAGGGTGATATTCATACCTTCTAAAATAAGCTGCCCTATCAGAATAAAAAACAATAAAATAGCAAAAGCTACCAAAGCTGCCCTAATTGCTATTTTTCTTTTGTGTTTTTCATCAAAATGTTTGGTGGCTTCTAAATATACAGGAACAGAACCAATAGGGTCTATTACAGCAATCATAAAAAATATAGAGGTAATAATTTCTTTCATAAGTTAGTGTACTTTAATTCCTGTTGTAGTAAAAGACAATCCCTGTTGTCCAGAGGTGGAAATCATAATGGCTTCAAATAAAGGTTGATTGCTTGTTGGTTTTATAATCCAATCAAACATAAAGTTACCACCTGTTCCTCCTTCTTTGTCAGTTTCATCAATTACAACTTCTACTGTTTCCATAGGAGCTAAAAAAATAGGATGTTTAAAGTACGATCTTATTAATTTTCCATGAGTATCATAGTAGTCTGCTTTTTTAATATATATGGTATCATTCCTATCTGTGTTCCTCATGCTTACAGTAACAGTTAAGCTGTGTTTTTTGTGTTCTGTGTAGCTGTAAATTTGTGAGTAAACAGATAAATGAGTAGTTCCTGGTAATAGAGAATCTCTGTTTATGTTCGTAATTCTTTTTTCCCAGTTGACAGGGTTTATAGAACTGATTTCTTTTTCTTCTTTACAAGAGATTATTAATATAGTTGTAAAAACCAGTAAAAATATATTTTTCATAGTATGAATGCTATAGGGTGAATAACAAGTGTTAAATTACTTAATTATACACAGTTGATGAAATTTTATGAATAGAACTAATAAAAAAAACCTCTAGTAGTACTAGAGGTTTTAAATGTATAAAAAAAGTGATACGGTGTTAGAACTTGTAGTTAAATCCTAAACCAAACACTTCTCTAACTTGTACTGCACGCACTGCATTGTCATCGTAAATAGCTTGTAAAGCAATGTTTGCTGATAAGTAATCATTTACCTTCATAGCTACATTTAAAGTGTAGTCAATATCAACGTTTCCAACATCTTCTAAATAGTTAGCATACATGTTTAATATGTTTTCAAAACTAACGTTTTCAAAAGCCTCAAATTTATAGTAAGCAGCAATGTTAGCACCCAATTCAAAACGGCTAGTTTCTCCTTGTTCAACACCAAAAGCACTTGCTAGTGTTGTAAATTCACTGTTTACAAAAATAGCTCTAGCAGATGCAGGAGTGATGTTTACTTTTAGGTTGTCAGATTTTTTCCACAATGCACCAGGATCTGCTTGTAAGTAGGCTGGAGAAAAGAAATCAGAAATTCTGTCTCCATTTTTATTGAATCCCTCAGCAAACTGGGTTTTTAAATTGGCATAAGCAGAATAGTACCAATATTTGGTAGCTTGTTTTCCCCATAGAGATGAAAATTCTATACGATCATCAGTTTTTTGTATTCCGTTATTTCCATCTGTTTTGGTTAAACCATAAGCAAGAATAATTTTGTTATCCCAAACAATATTATCTTTTTTGTAGTTAAAGTTATAATTAACATTTGCGTTGGTTGCTATGTTATTTACACCTCCTCCTTGCCAATCATTATTATAGGCAGATTGATTAAATAATAAGGTAAATACACCTCCTTTTTTCCAGTTACTTTCTTTTTCTTGAGCAAAAGTGATCGTTGCGCACAATAATAGAGCTAATGCTGAAATTCTTTTCATAATAATTTTATTTTTTTTTAGTTTTTTTAAATAGTGGTACTGTAGAGCAAGCTTCACCATACATAATGTTTTTAGCTACAGGAAGCAGTTTGCTAATTAATAAAGTGTAGGCAGATTCTGGTATAGGTTTGTTAGCACACCCCTTAATAATAACAGGTTTGTCTTCAAACGGATTGATGTCAAATTTAGAAATGATTTCAGTGTATAAAACAGTTTCTAAAATATTTAAATCACCTACTACACATTTTTTAGCATAGTTACTGGCATTACTAGCTAGTAATAAGTATGCCCAAGATGGAATAATAGCATCTGCACTACAAGTAAAAGCAACGTACTTGTTTTCTAAACTTTGCCAGTTGTATGAGGCTACTTGTTCTCTAAAGTCTTTTTCTCTTAAAATAATTCCTTCGTAGAGCCAGTCTTTAATATCAAACAAAACACGCTCTCCAGGAAGGTAAAAATCTTCTAGATCAATGTTTTTAAGGCTGCTGTTGGCTACTCTGTTTACAATTTCATCCATAATTAATTAGTATTTAGCACACAGTTGTTAGTAAATAGTTTTATGATGACCAATAACCTAACATTATTTATGTACTTTAGTACTGATGACTCAGTACTAATTATAGAAATCCTAATTCTAACTTTGCTTCCTCGCTCATCATGTCTTGTGTCCATGTTGGATCAAAAGTCAATTCAACTTCTGCACTTTCAATTTCTTCTAAGGCACAAACTTTTTCTTCAACTTCTTTAGGTAAAGTTTCTGCTACAGGACAGTTAGGAGAGGTTAAGGTCATTAATATTTTGGCTTGTTTTTGATCGTTTACAAGCACATCATATATCAACCCTAATTCGTAAATGTCTACAGGTATTTCTGGATCGTAAATGGTTTTTAGCACATTTACAATTTTATCTCCTATTTCTACGGTTTCTTCGTGGTTCATTTTTTTTGTTTTTGGCAGTTAGGCATTTAATTTACTTTGCATTCCTAATGCGTATAGTTTTATTTGTTTGATCATTGAAACCAAACCATTGGCTCTAGTTGGTGATAAATGTTCTTTTAAACCAATTTCATCAATAAAATCCATTTCAGCTTCAAGAATGTCTTTAGGAGATTGGTCGTTAAAAACACGTAACAATACAGCTACAATTCCTTTGGTAATAATAGCATCACTATCGGCAGTAAATTGTATTTTCTCTCCTGCTAATTCTGAGTGCAACCAAACTTTAGACTGGCATCCTTTAATAAGGTTGTTATCTGTTTTATATTGTTCATCAATTACAGGTACAGATTTACCCAATTCTATCATATACTCGTAACGTTGCATCCAATCATCAAACATTGTAAACTCCTCTACAATTTCCTCTTGTATTTCTTTGATAGTCATATTTTAAACTTATTTTTGCAGCCACAAAGATACTGAGTATAAAGCTAGCATACAACTGCAAACAAGATTGATTCTAGCTTGTGTAATTATTGAAATAAAAATAAATGAGTAAATTATTGGTTATAGGAACGGTAGCTTTTGATGCTATTGAAACTCCTTTTGGAAAAACAGATAAAATTTTAGGAGGAGCAGGAACTTATATTGGGTTGTCTGCTAGTAATTTTAAAAATGTAGATACTGCTTTGGTGTCTATTGTTGGTAACGATTTTCCTCAAGAGTATTTTGATTTGTTACACAGTAAAAACATCAATACAGAGGGAATAGAAGTTGTAAAAGACGGAAAAACTTTTTTTTGGGGAGGAAAGTATCATGACAATATGAACAAGAGAGATACTCTAATTACAGAATTAAATGTATTAGAGCATTTTAATCCTGTAGTACCAGAAAAGTATAAAGATGCTGAAATTGTTATGTTAGGAAATTTACATCCTTTAGTACAAAATGCAGCTTTAGAACAAATGAGTAAAAAACCAAAAATGGTGGTTTTAGATACCATGAATTTTTGGATGGATATTGCTTTAGATGATTTAAAAACTTTATTAAAAAAGGTAGATGTAATTACCATAAATGATGAAGAAGCTCAACAATTAAGTGGTGAGTATTCTTTGGTAAAAGCAGCAGCAATTATTCATAAAATGGGGCCAGAATACGTAATTATTAAGAAGGGAGAGCACGGAGCTTTATTATTCCATAAAGACAATATGTTTTTTGCTCCAGCATTGCCATTAGCTGATGTTTTTGATCCTACTGGTGCTGGAGATACTTTTGCAGGTGGATTTACAGGATATTTGGCACAACAAGAAGATTTGTCTTTTGAAAATATTAAAAATGCAGTGATTTGGGGGTCTAATTTAGCTTCTTTTACCGTTGAAAAATTTGGGGTAGAACGCATTGCAGGTGTTACTTATGCTGAGGTTGATGAGCGTTTGTCGAAATTTAAGGAGTTAACGAAATTTTCTTTGTAATTTTGCAAAAAATTAATGGTTTTACGACTGATGTAAAACTTAATCAATAAAAGATACAATATGTGTGGTATTGCAATGGTGAGGTTGCTAAAACCTTTAGAGTATTATAAGGAAAAATATGGTACGGCTTTTTACGGAGTAAACAAGATGTACTTATTAATGGAAAAGCAACATAACCGTGGACAAGACGGAGCAGGTTTTGCAAGCATTAAATTTAATGTGAATCCTGGAAGCAGATACATTAGTAGAATACGTTCTAACAAACAGCAACCTATTCAACATATTTTTAAAAAAATAAACCAACGTATTAGCGAAACGATTGATGCAAATCCTGAAAAAAAGGACGATGTAGCATGGTTAGAAGAAAATACACCTTTTATTGGTAATTTATTTTTAGGTCACGCCAGATATGGAACTTTTGGAGGGAACTCTATAGAAAATGTGCATCCTTTTTTACGTCAGAGTAACTGGAGACATAAAAATTTAATTGTAGCAGGAAACTTTAATATGACCAACTCTAAGCAATTATTAGATGAGTTGATAGAGTTAGGGCAACACCCAAAAGAAAGTACAGATACTGTTACGGTAATGGAAAAAATAGGGCATTTTTTAGATGACCAAGTAGAGTCTATTTACCAAGACATTAAAGCAGACTACACAAAAAAGGAGGCTTCTCCGGTAATTGCAGAAAAAGTAGATATTGTTAGAATTTTAAAAAGAGCTACTCGTAGTTTTGATGGAGGATATGCTATGGCTGGGTTATTAGGCCATGGAGATGCTTTTGTAATGAGAGATCCTGCAGGAATTCGTCCTACTTTTTATTATAAAGATGATGAGGTTTTAGTAGTAGCATCAGAAAGACCTGTAATTCAAACAGCTTTTAACCTTAAAATGGAAAAAGTTAAGGAGTTAGAGCCAGGTCATGCTATTATTGCTAAAAAAAATGGAAAAGTTTCTATAGAGAAAATCTTAGAGCCTTTAGAGAAAAAAGCTTGTTCTTTTGAGCGTATTTATTTCTCAAGAGGAGGAGATGCAGATATTTATCAAGAAAGAAAAGATTTAGGAGTTCGTGTATTCCCTCAAATTATTGATAGTATTGATGGAGATATTGAAAACACCGTTTTTTCTTATATTCCAAACACAGCAGAAACATCTTACTATGGAATGTGCGAAGCTGCAGAGGATTTTTTAAACACTCAAAAAACAGAAAAAATACTATCAGGCGGTAAAAATTTAAGTGCTCAAGAAGTGAGCGATATTTTAGCCATTAGACCTCGTTTTGAAAAATTAGCCATTAAAGATGCTAAACTAAGAACGTTTATTACTTCGGATGATAGTCGTGATGATTTGGTTGCTCATGTTTATGATGTGACTTATGGGGTGGTTAAAAAAGATGACAACATTGTTATTATTGATGATAGTATTGTTAGAGGAACTACTTTAAAGAAAAGTATTATTAAGATTTTAGATAGAACAGAACCTAAAAAAATAGTAGTAGTTTCTTCTGCTCCACAAATACGTTATCCTGATTGTTACGGTATTGATATGGCTAAGCTAGGTGATTTTATTGCCTTTAGAGCGGCTATTGAATTGTTAAAAGAAACAGGTCAATATCAAATTGTAACAGATGTTTATAATAAATGTATAAAACAACGTAGCAATCAAGATGCTGGAATTAAAAACTATGTAAAAGAAATTTATAAGCCTTTTACTCCAGAGCAAATATCAGCTAAAATTTCTGAAATGCTAAAAACATCAGAAATCAATGCAGATGTTCAGATTATCTTCCAAAAAATAGAAGGATTGCATGCTGCTTGCCCAAATCATACAGGAGACTGGTATTTTACCGGTGATTACCCTACAGATGGAGGTAAAAGAGTAGTAAATGAAGCTTTTATTAATTTTTATGAAGGAAATAATAAGAGAGCTTATTAAATGAGAAGTTTATATAACAAAAAAGCCGATGTTTTAACATCGGCTTTTTTGTTATAAAGGCAAAATTAATGTAACAATAGTGCCTTCTTTTAATTGAGAATTTATGGTTAGTTCTCCTTTTAATAATTGAGCTCTATTGTATATGCTTTCAATACCAATTCCCTTGTTGCTATCATTTATTGAAAAGCCAATTCCGTTATCTTTTACTTCTAGAAAAAAGTGATCAAGATTGTAAATAATTTTAATAGTAAGTTTACTGGCTTTGGAGTGTTTAATAACATTGGTAGTGAGTTCTGTAATTATTTTATATACTTCTTGTGCGTGTATTTTTGAAATAGAAATTTCATCATTGTTTGTGTATGAAAATTGAATGCTTAAAGAACTTAATTTGTTCATTTTATTGCAGTAATTTTTAATTCCCCTTATAAAATTTTCTTCATTTAAGTTAGGTGTAAACATGTTGGTTAATAAAAGATGATATTCTTTTCTAAAGGAGTTAATAATATTGTTTAATTTTTTAGTGTCAGGATTGGTTAAAACTTGAAGACTTAAAGCCTCTATATAGCTTCCAAAAGTATCGTGTATATTACTAGAAAATTTTTGTTTTTGTTTGTCTTCAATACTTTGTAAAGAACTTTTCAATGTAAGATTTTCTTTTTCTAAAGAAATAGATAAAAGTTTACCTTTTACAATTTCTGAAATAATATAGTACATCACTAAAGTTAGTTCTAAGACTACAGTTAGGTAGAAAATGTCTGTAAAAAAATAGCTTTTTAATAAAGATAAATTTTGTGTAGGATTGTAAAATTGATAGGTAAATGTACCTAGAATAGAAAATATAAAACCAATTGCTAAATAGGATGGAATTATTTTCTTAATTAACAAATACAAGTGAATGATACCTATTGTTATTAAAGATATTTTTAGAATAGCCCACACAAACAAATACCAATAAGGTAATCCACCAAAAAAAAGTTTATAAAAATAAACACAGGATAGTAATAGACAACAGTATCCTATACATAGAAATACTTTTCTGATAAAATAATGTTTGCTTTTTAACGGGTAAAAATTAGCATAAAAAAAAGCAGCACACATGGTTGCTAAGGTGTGAGAAAAACTTTTTGCAGATTGTATTAAAAAGTCAGAATTGCTCCATATGTATTGAACACCAATACCTTTGTTTGCTAAAATAGCCGTTATTAAGAAAAAGATAAAACCTCCGTACCAAAGTAAACTAAATTGTTTTTGCGTTGCAAATAGACAAAGAATAATTAAAATTAAAGAACATAAAAAAGTGAGTGTTGTGCCTAATAAAAAATATTCTATTTGATTTCTTTTTATAAAGTCATTAGGGCTGTTTAGTATTAACTCTAACCTAGCTTTTGGTTCGTCATCTCTTAATTGAATAAAATAACTAGTACTTAATTCAGCGGCTTTAAGTTCCCATGTGGGGTGTCTATAAAAAACATTTTTAAATCCAAATTCATTATAATAGTTTATTGTTGCTAGGCTGTCAATGTTTTTGGAATTATAAGTGTAAATTTTACCATGATGCAAGTAAGAGTTGGCTATTGTAAAATATAAATTCTTATTGTTAGGAGGAAGCTTAAAGTGAAACCAAACTGTTTTTTTACTAGGTATTTTATGATAAATATTATCTCCAAAAGGTTTGTTAAAATTTCCTTTTTCTAAATGATATATGGCACTTGTAATTGAGTTACATTCAATAGTGTCATTTAAAAAATAACACTGTTTGTAAATGTTGTTTTTTTGAGTAAAAGCAAAACTGCTTATTAAGAATATAAGTAGGAGGCAATTTTTTTTCATTTTATAAAGTTAGGCTATCAAATAATAATAATACCTTCCTTTATACCATATTTAATTAATTCTAAGTTGTTTTTTGTACAGGTTTTGTTAAATAAGTGTTGCTTATGGGTTTTTAATGTGTTAATACTTATATCTAAATAGTTTGCTATTTCTTTTTCAGTGCTAAATTCAAAACAAGCTTTAATTATTTCTATTTGCCTTAATGTTAATTTTTGTTGTGTATTGTTTTTGTTTTCATTGTTATTTAGCTCTGAGTTGTTTAACAAGTTTCTAATGATCTTAGGAAAGTTTATAAGATCGGTATCTTTACCCATAAAAAAATCAATTCCGTAAGTAATCGCTTCGTCTTTTACAATACAGTTGTTAAAGCTAGTTAAGCATATAATTTTAAAACTACTCTTGTTAGGTCTTATTTTATGAATGGAATCTAACGATCTTTCTCCTTTAAAACTCAGATCTAAAATAAGTAAGTCAAAATTGGTGTTATTGGTATGTGAAATAATCTCATGAATTGTTTTACAACATGCAATCACTTTAAAATCATTATAGTTTTCTAGGTAATTTTGAAGTGCATCCAAGAAAAATTTATTGTCATCAGCAATAATAATTTTGTGAGTCTTTTTCATAACAACAATATTAAGAACTGTTATTGTATGTAGCTTCATACTAAAGTACTACTTAAATAATCAAGAAACTTGTTTTTTAACAGGTTTTAGTCAAAATCATACTTTAGTATGAAAACAGCTTTTCAAAATGTCTATTACTTTACATAAAACAATAAAGATGGTTTGTAGCCATTAAATGTTTGGTATAGTTGTATCCCTCCTTGTTGTGGTATAGGAGGGAGTTAACTAAAATAAGTAAGAATTAACTATAAAAACTATAATATATGAGAAAATTGCTTTTTACAATTTGTATGTTGTTTGCTACGGGGCTCATAACTGCACAAGAAACAAAAGAAAAGAAACATGCGTTGTCTTTGGGAGTGGGTTCTGGTTTAGGAATAGATTATTCTTATAAAATCAACAAGTATTTTTACGTAAGTACAAGGTATAGTATACTGCCAATTAAACAAGAAGGGTTTGATTATGAGATTGATGGAGAAGATATGTTGGTTGATGCAGAGTTTGATTTTAGCCATATAGATGCACTAATTAGTATAGCTCCATTTGGTAAAGCTTTTAGGTTTGTTTTGGGAGCAGGGTATTTTACAAGTAGTGATGTAGATGTTACTATGGCCTTTAAAGATGAAGTTGTTATTGGGGAGGTAGTGTTTACTTCGGATGATGTAGGGAATCTTTTCATCAACGCAGAGTGGGATGGCCTGTTGCCTTATGCGGGAATCTCTTTTGGAAGACCAGTACCTAAAACAGGATTTGGGTTTGGGCTAGAATTAGGTGTTTATTATGATGCAGATGGACCGTCTATGTCTTTGGATGCAACAGGTTTAATTGAAAACACAAAAAATCAAGAAGCTTTATTACAAGAAAGTTTTAAAGAAAATAAATTTTTGCCTTATGCAGCGCTTAGGTTTGCTTTTTCTTTTTAATAACAAATAAACATGAAAATTATGAAGACAATAAAATACATAATAATAGCGGTTTTACTTATAACTCAAGTAAGATGTATAGATAAAAAATTTGAAAATGAATTTAAAATATCAGTAACTCCAGATGCTGTAGTTAGTAAGGTAAATTTAAATTTGGTTGATGTAGGAGATGCAAGTAAACCCATTCCTACAGCTAATATTTCGTTTTCAGGTGAAGCCTCAGATAAAATATATACTCCCGAAGGGAAAAAGGAATTTGTTGCAAGTGATGGAGTACTAAGTTTTGGTCTTTTGTCTAGTCTTTCACCAAGTTTTGAAAACCCAATTAATATTACAATGACAGTTGAAGCTTTAGGTTACGATACTAAGTCACAAACTATAGTGTTTGATGGAACAAATCAATCACAATTATTAACCGTTACACTAAATAAAACAGGAGAAGAGGCACCAGGAATACAAGTGGTAAGTAAAACAGTTGCTTTGAATGATAATAAGACAACCTCGTCTATAGAAATAACCAATACAAATGAAAGCGAAGAAGAAGGAGTAAGTGAAGAAGTAGAAGAGTCTGTTTTAACAATTGAAGCAGATACAGGATTTTTAGATGAAGATGGAATGGCTATTGAAGGAGGAGATATAGTTGTAGATGCACAAACTTTTGATACGGAAATAAACCTTGAAGAAGAAGAAATTCCTGCACCTGAACAAACGGCTTTTGAATCTGTGCCAGATGGAGGGTTTTCACTTGAGGCAGTAGAAGAAGATCCTACAAGTACAGCAAAAACATATAAGTTAAGTGCTACAAATAATTATAACAATACTTATTTGGTGTCTTTAGGGAATCCATACTGTTTTTATATTTATGTAAATGGACGTAAAGTGTATTGGCTGTCTAGAGAAACAACAGTAAGAACTTATGTTTATTATAGATATGTAAGAAATCCATCAACAGGTCAACCAGTAGCTGCTGGAGATGTTGTAGATGTTTATAGACGAGATTATTATGGTAGGTATTATAAACTACCAACAAAAGGAATAATTAAGAGTGATAGAGGTAGGTTGTATGCTGAATATAAAACAAGATACACAGGAGTGCATTACTTTGGGTTTACTGGAGGTGGAGCCAATACTTGTAACAGTTTTAATAAAGTTACTTTTAAGAACGAAGGAAGGCCTACTTATTATTATTTTATGTTAACAAGCCCTACAGGAAGGTATGTAAGTAGTTTTAGTAGTTACATTGGTGGCGAATTTAATTTTTACGGAAGTTGGTTAAATTATTATTACTATAATAGGTTAAGGCCTTTGTTAAATAGCGGTTTAAAATTGACTATTTATGGGTATAATTATTCTAGCTATAGGTATGAAAAAGTTTATGATAAAGAAGTAAGTTGGTGTGATATAGACAATCAAACAATTGATGTAAAAACCAGTGAATGTGCTACTTATTATAATTTAGATTTGAATTTTAATTGTGAAAAAGTAAATGTAGCGTTAAATTATACTCCAGTTTATTATAAAAAAGTAGGAGATCCATACTTTAGATATTATCAATACATATACAGAGGGTATTTAAGAGGATACGGAACTTGTTTCGATGATGAGTCTGAATATCAATTTAGAGTTTATTACGATAGAGAGTGGCGTGTTTCTCCTACCGTTAAAGGTAAAGATCTTACTATAGATTTTGATCCAACTGCAATATGTAACTATATAGAGGATTCTCTTTAATAGACAAAAGGTTCTAAGAAAATAAATCTTAGAACCTTTTTTTAAAAAATATATATATAGATGAGTAAACAAGATTTAATAGATGTTTTTCTAAAAAATCCAGAAGAATTTTCAGAGTCTAGATTAGATGAGTTACTAAATCATGAAGAATTTACAAGGGAAGATTTAAAAAATATTTTACTAAGACTTTTTGATAAAAATGATGATATCATATTAAATAATTCTGAAGCTGAATTAGGTAAAATGGGAAGTTTAAATAGAAAGTTTAAACGTAGGAGAGAAAAATTGTTTTGGAAAAAAATAAATAAAGGAAATTATACCAAAATCATTTTGTCAGAAGGAGATTCTTGGTTTCAGTATCCTAAATTTATTACCGACATTATAGATCATTTAAATAAAGGAAGTTCGTATGCTATTAAGAGTCATGGTTATGGAGGGGATTGGATATCTAATATTTTATTTGAGAACGAATATATTGAAGACTTGTCTTTAATTAAGCCAGATGTTTTTTTAATAAGTGGAGGAGGAAATGATATTGTAGGAGGGCATAGATTAGCTCAATTATTAAATAAAAGAAATGAGATTGTTGTTCCTAAAAACTTAGATTTAACTAAGCATGAGGATAAAATGAAGTTTAGTGAAGTTGCTTTGAATAAAGAATTTTTTGGATTGCTAAAGTTGTTTAAAATTCAATATAAGTTGTTGTTTAAGGATGTGTTAGGTGATAATTCTAAGTTTTTAAATTTAAAAATAATAACCCAAGGGTATGATTATCCTATTCCTAGCTCAAAAAAAGGATTTGGCTTAAATCCCTTACAATTATTTAAGCCATTGACTAATGTTTTTATGAGAAACGGAAGGTGGCTAAACGAACCTTTACTTCTAAGGGGATATGTTAATAGTGCTGAAAAAGAAGCTATTGCATATAGTTTAATTGAAAAATTCAATGAAGTGTTAGTTGCGTTGGCAGAGAATTATAAAAATGTTTATCACATAGATTCTAGAGGGGCTGTAAATAAGTACAAAGGATGGTATAATGAATTGCATCCAACTTCTAAAGAATTTAAAAAAATATCAAAAACATTTAAAAAATGTATAGAAAGTAATCATTTAGAAAAAAAGGTGTACAAAGTAATAGAGGACAAGTAAACAATCTAAAAATAAAAGAATGAAAAAGATGAATATAGTATTTGCAGTAATTGGTTTAATAATATCCAGTTGTTCTGTACACGAAAGATCATTTCAGAATAATCAATCAATGGTTGTTGTGGATTTAATAGATGAACAGGATATTTCTAAAGAACAGAAAGCTGTACCAGCTGTTTTAGGGGGGATAATTGTAACAGAATTGTTAAATATTGGATTTGATAGATTGGTAGGTTTGTTAAATAAAGAGACAGCTAAATATTCAGCCAGTTATGGAGCTGTTTTAAAGCAAGATGGTTTTGATATAGAAAAAGATAATACAATATTAGTTAAGAGAACCTTAGATCATGGTGAAAAAAAGGCTATGGAGTTAAAAATAGGGATAAAAAATAATAGTAATTATTTTAACTTGGTTCCTAAAAGCTTGTTGTTTAATTATTCAAAAGCAAAAGTTACAGAGAAATCGTGTGTATGTAAAAAAATAAATGAGTCTAAAGTTTTAATAACTGTAACTATTACTATCATGGCTGCTTGGGAAGATAAAATGGGAGAAAAGCATCTTGAAAAACTTACAGTAACTAATTTTGGATTCATACAAAATTTAAGAAACGAAAATAATTCAGAGGGAGTAGTGAAGCTTGATAAGGTAGTAGAAAGTGATATTATTAAGCCAATACCAAAAATGTCTTATAAAAATGGAAATGAAGATCCTAAGGGAGTGGTTTTACAAATTAAAGCAGACGTAAATGAAATTGACGGTTGCGAAAATGAAGTTGTTAAGTTGATGAAAGTTTTAAAAGATAATAAAGATGATATAGTTGGGGGGATTGTTGATTTAACAAAGTTAAAAGATGAATAAGTTCTTTTTAGTTTTGTTTCCGTTATTTTGCTTTTCTCAAGACAGAGATGGTTATCAATTTATGATTACTCACGAAAACGAACTTTTTGTAGATTTTATTAATCTACCTAATGATGATGATAACTATACAGGAGGGGTTAAATTAGAATTGTTTACACCAGGAATAAAAAAGTGGAACTTTTTTATTCCTCTCAAAAATGCTTTAGATGTAAGGAGTACATTTGCTTTTAGTGTTGTAGCATTTACACCTACTAATCTGGGTTCGCATAATATTCAATATGGAGATCGGCCTTATGCATCCTTTACAGCTTTGAGTTTGGGAAAAGAATACTATAGTGAAAAAAGTTTTTTAAAGTCAGAATTATATCTAGGTTTTTTAGGTTTGGATTTGGCAAAGAAAGGGCAGAGTTATATACATGACAATCATTGGTTTGGAACTACTAGAGATGTTCCTAATGGTTGGGATCATCAAATTGGGGAATCAGGGGTTTTTGCTTTTAATTATTCAGTAAGCTATTTAAAACATATTGATAAGATTAGTTACAAAGACTTTATCTCGGCATTACGTTTAAATGCTAGCTTAGGAAATTATATGATTGATGCAGAACTTGGATTAAATCTTGCGTATAATTTACACACATCTCCTTTTGTAGGGGCTCAAATTCCTGTTAAAAAAAAATATAATAAAAGAGGAACGTTATTAAATCAAAACGATATAGATGATGTTGTAGTGCAGAAAAAAAGAAAATTTAGGTTAAATGCATTTATAGAACCCAAATTAAGACACGTATTATACAATAGTACTTTAGAAGGTTCTTTTTGGGGAGACAATAGTGTGTATGTTATTGATCATTCAGACATACGTAGATATCAGTTAGAGTTTAATACTGGAATAAATATTTCTTTTTGGGATGTAATTTATCTAGGAGCAGTGGTAAGTGGTAGAAGTCAGGAGTTTAAAGGTGGTAAAAAAAATCATTATTGGGGAGGAGTTTCTTTAGGATTTAGAATAGAGTAGTCATAAAATAACTCCTAGATTGTTTTTTTGTAAACAAACAGAAATAGAGTTAGGTAATCACTAAATTATTATATTAAACCTTTGGATTTTATTTCTATATACTTGTTAATGGCATCAATAGTTAAGTTTTTAGGAGTAGTTAAAATGGAATTGACTCCGTATTTACTCAACTCTAGTACCATTTGTTCTTTGTCGTAAATAAATTTTTCGGCAACAGTTTTTTTAATAATATCTTGTTCGGAATGTGTTTTTTGGCTAGCAAGATCTAAAATTTCACTATTCTTAAAAAATATGACAATTAGCAAGTGATTTTTATTAATAGCTCTAAGAGTTTTCATTTGTCTTTCTAGCGCATCCATACTATCAAAATTGGTGTACAATAAAAGTAAACTTCTTTGTTTGATATTGTGTTTTACAGCACTGTACAAAACTCCAAAATCTGTTTCCTCAAAATTTGTTTTTACATTGTATAAAGACTCTAAAATTAGACCCATTTGATGGTTTCTTCTTTCGGCTGCTACGTAGTCATTTACGTTTTTAGAAAAAGAAAATAACCCTACTTTGTCTTGTTTTTGAATAACAACATTGCTCACAATTAAAGAAGCATTGATGGCATAATCTAACAAACTCAATCCTTCAAAGGGCATTTTCATGGTTCTTCCTCTGTCAATTAACATGTAAATGTTTTGTGCTTTTTCATCTACAAATTGGTTGACCATTAATTGATTTTTTTTAGCAGTAGCTTTCCAATTAATATCTCTAATATTATCACCTTGAACGTATTCTTTTATTTGTTCAAACTCAAAAGAATTTCCAATTCTACGAACTTTTTTAAGTCCGTAAACTGAACTCATACTGTTAATGGTTTTTAAATCAAATTGTTTTAGTTTTAAAAAAGACGGATATGTTTTTACCATACTTGGTTTTCCTAAAATGTATCTTTTGGTTACTAAATTTAAAACAGAATGTATGTAAATATTAATATTGCCAAAATGGTATTCTCCACGTTCTGTTGGTTTTAATTTGTAAGGAAATATTTTAGAAGTCTGTGCTTTTAATATTGCTTTAATGCTAAAATCTCTAATTTGAAACTGATCGGGAATCTCGTCAATTATTTCTATTGAAAGCTCTATAGGGTATTGATTTTTTATTTCAATACTTATTTCATTATCATCACTATTAGAGAACTTTTCGGGTAGAGACCTTTTAGCTGTAATTCCGTTTTTTAACCTAAAAAGTATAAAAATATCAAAACAAAAAACACCTATAAAAACAGCTGTTAGTAATAACATAAGTAGGTATAGTTCTTTGATGAAAAAACTCAAGACAAACAAAAAAATATGAGCAAACAAAATGTAAAAAAACAAATTGTTTACGTAGATACTTTGATAAGCTCTTTTTAAATGGTGAATGATGTTTTTTTCTTGCATAGTCCTTAGCTAGGAATTTCGGTAGATTGAATGCTGTCGTTAATAATTTGTGCGGCCGTAATTCCTTCCATTTCTTTTTCGGGAGTAACAATAACTCTGTGTTGTAATACCGGTACGGCTATTTGCTTAATGTCTTCAGGAGTAACAAAATCTCTTCCGTTAATGGCTGCAAATGCTTTAGATGCTTTTAATAGTGCAATGGAGGCTCTAGGTGATGCTCCTAAATATAAAAAGGAATTGCTACGAGTGCTTACTACAATATCTGCAATGTATTTAATTAAATTAGGTTCTACTATTACTTTCTTGGTAAGTTCTTGATAGGCTAAAATTTGTTCTTTACTAATACTTTCTGTAATAAAATCTAGTTTTGGTTGCGTGGCTAAATGCTCTCTACTTATAATTTCTACTTCATCATTTAAGTTTGGATATTCTACTGTAATTTTAAAAAGAAAACGGTCTAATTGTGCTTCGGGTAATCTATAGGTTCCTTCTTGATCTACAGGGTTTTGAGTGGCTACCACTATATAAGGAGCTTCTAAATTAAATTTATGTCCATCAATAGTAATTTGACGTTCTTCCATTACTTCAAACAAAGCTGCTTGTGTTTTGGCTGGAGCTCTGTTAATTTCATCAATTAAAATTAGGTTAGAAAATATAGGTCCTTTTTTAAATTCAAATTCAGATTTTTTTAAATCAAAAATAGAAGTACCTAATACATCAGAAGGCATTAAATCTGGAGTAAACTGAATTCTTTGATATCCTATAGATAAAGTTTTTGCTAATAATTTTGCAGTAACTGTTTTGGCAACTCCTGGCACCCCTTCTATCAACACGTGTCCTTCGCATAAAAGAGCAGTTAATAGTAGGTTAACCATGTTTTTTTGACCTACAATTACTTTAGATATTTCTTTTTTAATGGTGTTTATTCCTTGGTGTAATTCGGTTAAATCTATTCTATTTGTAAACTCTAATTCTTCCATGCGTTTGTGTTTTTATTAAAATCTTCTATTTCTTTATTTAGCTTTTTTAAAAGGGTAAATGATGAGCTTTCTCTGTTTTTTAAAGTATTTATAAAACGAATAAGTTCTTTGGTTTTTTGTAAATCGTACCCCGATTTTAAACTGAGTTGTTCTGCCAATTTAAGATTGGTTTTGTCTGTAATTATATTATAAGTGTTTCTAATGTTTTTGTAAAAAATATTGATTTTATGATGTATAATAGGTTGAAAGTTATCAGCTTCTTCATAAAGCGTAGCAATGGTTTCTACAAAATTTAAACTAGTGTTTTTTACTTTGGGAATAATAGGTATAATTCTTTGTTTTCTTTTGGCATTAATAAACAGATAAATTCCAATGGCTACTAACAAAAGAATCCAAGCAGCGTATAATTCTTTTTGTTTTTTTATAAATCTTAAAGGATCGTTTATAAGTTCATCATCTGTTTTATAATTGCTTTCAAAATAGACAAAGTTTTTTGTGTTGATTAGTATGTTTTCTTTGTTTTTTTGATTGATGATAGCTGTTGGTAAACATGATAAAACAGCATTTATGTAATTGGTGTTTTTTGCTTGTAGCAAGTGGTAGTTTGTAAAAATTTCTGGTTGAGTGTGTAGGTAAAAAAAGCCTTTTTTATAATTTATTTTCACAAAATTAGTCTCGTTTACCTTTATACTATCTTTACTTTTACCTATAATTTTTCCTAAGGATTTTACATTGGTACTGTCTTTAAAAAAAGATTGTTGAAATTTTAATTTGTTATCAAACGTTAAACTTTTTTGTTGCAAGCTAACTTTTATAGAATCAACTTTGTATAAAGATTTTGTGTGAAAGTTTTTTTGAATTTTTAAACTGTCTAACAGATTTTTAGAAAAACTATTGGCACTAATAAAAGCGGTGTTTCCTTTAGCAATAAACTTTAACAAGCTGTTTTCAGAAGTGGGGTCTGGAGCATATTGCAAATCTATATTAATATAAATATTGTTTGGTGTTAGCGTGCTTAAAGAGTGTTCTTGTTGATATTCGTAGAAAGTGTTTTTAAGTGTTAATACATTTTCTAGCTTAAAAATACTGTTTAACTGATCGTGAAAAACTTTTAAGCCAAATGGCTGGGTGTGTTTTTCGTGATAAGTTGGAGACCAATCAATATCTTTAGGGCTAATGCTATCTATTAATACTATTATTAGAACAATAACAATCCCAAGAATAATAAATCCTTTCTTTTTCATGACTTTATATTGTTTAATAGTTCATTGTAGGTAGCCTCTATTTTTTCATAAGCTGTTTTGTCTATCATAAATTCTCCATACCAAATGTAATTATAGTAATATGAAATACTGTTAAATTCTTTAGCGTATGGAGTTTCTTCAGTTTCTAATTGATAATCTGCATTGGTTTTTAAATTACTCAGTTCTATTATTTTGTTTTCTGCAAGTTTTTGTAATATCCATAAGTAATTAAATTTAACAGCAAGTCTGTAATCCTCTTTTTTAATGGCTTTTTCTATTAAAGTTTTAAAGTTTGCTGTTTCAATAATTTCAACTTCGTTTTCATAAGTTAAATTATTTTGATGTTTGTTTTTTCTGAAAATCCAGTTTCCTTCTTTGTAAAAAAACATTCTAACTATTATGTAAACTGCTGCAACAAAAATTAAAAAGTAAAATACGAGTTTAAGGTATTTAAAAGCATCGGTATTCATGCCAACACCTACATTGTTAAGTAATGATAAAATAAGTTCCTTAAACCATATTTTTAAGGCAAGTAAAAAACCTGGTTCCTGAATAGTGTAAATATACTCATCAGCTGTGTAGTTTTCTTTATAGTTTTTAGGAATAAATCGGTTTGCTTTTACAATAGTGTCGTTAGCAGCAATTAATAAGTGACTACTCATCAATAGCAAAACAGGAGTTGTTTTTTTTAAGTGTTTTAATATCATGCTAAAGAAGAATCAGAAGTTATTTTGGTAACTACTTTATGAGGGTAAATTAAAAAGTAATATGATATAAAACTCAAAGTGCTTAAAATGATAAACAATGCTAAAAATGTAGGCATATCATTTCCGTATCTAGACACAAAACCTTCTAAAAAACCAGCAGCAATGGTAAACGGAAAAGTGCTAATCATTAATTTAATACCGTCTCTCATTCCTCTTTTAAAAGAATCTAATCTTTTATATGTTTTAGGAAAAATAATGCTAGCTCCTAACATCAAACCAATAGCTCCTTCAATAACAATAGCAAAAATTTCCATAGCTCCGTGAATCCAAATTCCTTTTACACTTTGTAGTAAAACCCCATGCTTGGCAAAAAAATATTGAAAAGATCCAAGCATAATTCCGTTTTGCAACATTACATAAGCTGTGCCAACACCACCAGTAATTCCAAAAACAAAAGCTTTTAACCCAACATATAAATTGTTAAAAGTAATACCAATAAAACTCCCCCAATTAGAACCTGATTTGTAAACAGCAGTAGGGTTTCCGTCTTTTATGTTTTCTAAGGTTTGATTTACATAGCCATCCGATAGAATAAGTCTCACAAAACTATCGTCATACATAGCAGAAATCAATCCGATTCCTACCGAAACCCCAAAAATGATAAATGCGTAATAAATATATTTTTTATAGGAATAAAGTAGTAAAGGAATGTCTAGCATAAAAAACTGTAAAATTCTATTTTTATCTTCCTTTTTAGATTTGTAAATTTTTTGGAAGGCCAAAATAGTCAAGTGATTTAAGTACACCACCAACTTGCTTTTTTTGTAATAAGTTTGAGCAAAAGCTAAGTCGTTAATTAAGTGTAAGTAAAGTTTTGATAACTCTTCTGGATGCGATATGTTTTTTTCTTTGATTGCGCTTTCAAACCGCAACCATTTTTCTTTATTTTGTTTGATAAATGCAATCTCTCTCATAGTGAAACAAATAACTAGATAAAATGGCAGAAATACAAATAACCACTACGCAAAATGTAAACTTAGATTTTAAGTCTGCAGAGCTTAATCATCGTATTTTAGCTTGGTTTATTGATGTGCTCATAAAACTAGCATACATAAGTGTTCTTGGATATGTTTTATTTGGATTGTTAAATTTAGATAAATATTTTAAAGGGCTAGACCAGTGGTCTATTTCAGCTATAGTTATTGCATTGTTAATTCCTGTTATATTTTATACTCTTACTTTGGAAACTTTACTAGGAGGACAAACAGTTGGTAAAAAAGTAATGAAACTTAAAGTTTTAAAAATTGATGGTTACCAAACAGGTTTTATAGATTTTTTTATTAGATGGGTAATGCGTATTGTAGATGTAAATATGTTGTCAGGTATGATTGCCTTAATTTTTATAGGAAGTTCTAAAAAAGCACAACGTTTGGGGGGAATGGCATCGGGAACTGCTGTGGTGAGTTTAAGGAACAAAGTAAATATTAGTCATACTATTTTAGATGAAAGTGTCACTACTCAAAATTATCAGGCTACTTATCCTTCTGTAGTAAGATTGTCTGATAATGATGTAAGAATTATTAAAGAGAATTTTATCAGAGCAAAAGCAAAGAAAGATTACGGGTTGTTCTTAAAACTAAGAGAAAAAATTGTAGCAGTAATAAATACAGAACCTTTGCCGGAGCAAACTACGGAGCAGTTTTTAGATACTGTAATTAAAGATTATAATTACTACACTCAGAATATGTAATACAAAAAAGCCTCTTTAATAATATTTAAAGAGGCTTTTTTTATGTTGTAATCTTTATGCTTGTGCAGTTCCAATTTCTTCTAATTCATCCATTGGGTTTTTAGGGTCAGGTCCATATTCATTAGGTCCTTCATCTCCATTAGTGCATAATAAAATAAGGTTATAAATAGGGATTAAAATGTACCATCCTGATTTTCCAATATCATGCATTCTTCTAACACCAACAGCAATACCAGGAACTATAACAGCCAAAGAATATATATTTCCAAGATATTCAAAATTAATTAAGCCTCCTATAAGACCTAATATAAAGGAAATAATAACGTTAAATAAATAGAACATCCAATATTCTTTTCTTCTAGCTCTTCCATTAAAATCAGTGTATTGTTTTAATACTTTAATGTACCAATTCATCTTTTTTATAGTTTTAAATTTTATGTTAAAGTATCAAAAAAACTTTTAAAAACTAAGAATTTAAGTTGATTTTATAGGTTTTTGGTGGTAAAAAATTACAACTCAAATAATTTGCATTATTAAAAATGAATGTTAAATTTGTGTCAATGAAATTAGATAGAAAAAATACTTGGTGGTGGTACACTCTTAATTAATTAAGCGTGAGTATCAATGTGTATTTTAAAAAAATAAATATATAAAGGCTTATCTCACGATAAGCCTTTTTTTATAGTTATAACGTATGAAAAAATTACAGTTTAAGACCGTTATTAAAGAACAAATGGCTGATACAGTTACACCTGTGTCACTTTATTTAAGATTTAGAGATCGTTTTGCAAATACGGTGTTGTTAGAAGGGTCTGATTATCATTCTAAAGAAGATAGTTATTCTTTTATGGCCATAGATCCTTTGGTAAATATTAAAGTAGAAAAAGAAGCTTTAAACCTTGTTTATAAAGGAGAATTGTTAACAAGCGCTCCTTTACAAAGAAATTTTCACGAAGTTTTTCAATATTATAGTGATTTAATTCAAACAGATTGTGATGATGCTCACAAGGCCTATAATGGTTTGTATGGATATTCTACTTATGATGCAGTTCAATATTTTGAAAATATTAAATTAAATGCAAAACCAGCAGCATCTGCCATTCCGTTATTACAATACAGTTTTTACAGATATATTATAGCTATCAATCACTTTAATGATGAAATGGTTGTGATAGAAAATGTGCCAGAAGGAGAGGAGTCTAATATTGATGAAATTATTACTATTATTAACAATCCTACGTACCAAACACAAAGTTTTTCATACGATAGTGATAGTGAAACATCAAGCTGTACAGATGAAGAGTTTAAAGAATATGTAAGAAAAGGAAAAGCTCATTGTAAACGAGGAGATGTTTTTCAAATAGTATTGTCTAGACAATTTCAACAAAAATACAAAGGAGACGATTTTAACTTGTATAGAGCCTTACGTTCTATCAATCCATCTCCATATTTATTCTATTTTGATTACGGAAGTTTCCGTTTAATGGGGTCATCACCAGAAGCACAGATAAAAGTTCAAAAAGGTGTGGCAACCATCAATCCAATTGCAGGAACGTTTAGAAGAACAGGAAATGCAAGAGAAGACCATTTGTTAGGAGAAAAGTTATCAAACGATAAAAAAGAAACAGCAGAACACGTAATGTTGGTAGATTTAGCTCGTAATGATTTAAGTAAACATGCCAACAATGTAACGGTTGAGGTTTTTAAAGAAGTACAATACTTTAGTCATGTAATTCATTTAGTTTCCACAGTAGAAGGTAAAATCAAAGGAAATCCTTTAAAAATTGTGGGAGATACTTTTCCGGCAGGAACGTTAAGTGGTGCTCCAAAATACAAAGCAATGCAATTAATAGATACTTACGAAGCACAAGCAAGAGGTTTTTATGGTGGAGCTGTAGGGGTTATTGGACTTTCTGGAGAAGTAAATTTAGCCATTGCCATTAGATCTTTTGTAAGTAAAAACAATACATTGTACTACCAAGCTGGAGCAGGAATTGTTACAGATTCTACAGAAGAAGGAGAG
This sequence comes from Wenyingzhuangia sp. IMCC45467, assembly GCF_054111205.1. The sequence continues at coordinate 2,093,420 of NZ_CM134196.1, read as the reverse complement.
TTACAAGAAGTAAATAACAAGTTAGCAGCATTAAAGAAAGCTTTAGTGTTGGCAGAGAAAATATAAATTAGTACCGAGTAAAAAGTACAAAGTGCAAAGTTAGCGTAGCTACGGTACTTAATACTCTATACTCAGTACTCAGTACTAAAAGAATATGAAAATATTAATATTAGATAACTACGATTCTTTTACCTACAACTTAGTTCATATGGTAGAAGAAATTACAGGAGAAACACCAGATGTTTTTAGAAATGATGAGATTCCGTTAGAAGTAGTGGGAGATTATGATCTAATTATGTTGTCACCAGGACCAGGAATTCCAGATGAAGCAGGGATTTTAAAAGAGGTAATTGCTGAGTATGCAGGTAAGAAGCCTATTTTTGGAGTGTGTTTAGGCTTGCAAGCCATAACAGAGGTGTTTGGAGGAAAAATCATTAATATGGACAATGTGTTCCATGGAGTTGCTACTGAAATGAAAGTAGTAGATGATGAAGCGTTAATTTTTAAGCAAATTCCAACATTCTTTACTGCAGCACGTTATCATTCTTGGATTGCAGATGGTGAAAACATGCCAAAAGACTTAAAAATTACTTGTTTAGATGAAGATGGTGGAGTCATGGCTATTGAGCATAAAAAGTATAATATTAGTGCAGTACAATTTCATCCAGAATCTATTTTAACACCTGATGGAGAAGCAATGGTGAGAGAATTTATAGAAAACGCAAAAAAAGAAATGAGTAATAAGTAGTTACAGGCTAGTAAACAATATTAAATGTTTAATCACTAGTGTAATATATGTACTGCTAAATACCCAATATTAAAAAATGAAGAAAATATTAGAGAGATTATTTGAGTATGAACATTTAAGTCAGCAAGAAGCTAAAGAAGTGTTGATAAAGATTGCCAATGGAGATTGTAATCACTCTCAAATAGCATCATTTGTAACGGTTTTTTTAATGAGACCTATTACAGTATCAGAACTTTCTGGATTTAGAGAAGCTTTATTAGAGTTGGCTTTAAAAATTGATTTGTCTGAGTTCAATACAATAGATTTATGTGGAACAGGTGGTGATGGAAAAAATACATTTAATATTTCTACATTAACCTCTTTTATAGTTGCAGGAACAGGAAACAAAGTAGCTAAACATGGTAATTATGGAGTTTCTTCAGCTTCTGGTTCATCAAACATGTTAGAGCATTTAGGGTATAAATTTACCAATAATGAGAGTGTGCTTAAAAACCAAATAGATAAAGCAAATATTTGTTTTTTACATGCTCCACTTTTTCATCCAGCCATGGCAGCCGTTGGACCTGTTAGAAAAGAGTTAGGAATGAAAACCTTTTTTAATATGTTAGGGCCTTTGGTAAATCCAAGTATGCCACAAAATCAAATGGTAGGAGTGTATAATTTGTATGTAGGTAGGTTATTTAAAGAAGTGTTGAGTAAATCTTCAGATAATTTTGCCGTAGTTCATGCTTTAGATGGTTATGATGAAATTTCTTTAACAGGTAACTTTAAAATGTACACTAAAGAAAAAGAACAAATTATTAGACCTCATGAAATAGGAATGGATGTGATAAAACCCTCAGATATTTTTGGAGGAAATAGTGTACCCGAAGCTGCAGAAATTTTTACCTCTATTTTAGATGGAAATGGAACCGATGCACAAAACAATGTGGTGTTAACAAATGCCGCTTATGCATTAATGACTTTTGATCATACCAAAGCCTTTAAAGAAGCTTTTAATCAAGCAAAAGATTCTTTAATGGGAGGTAAAGCAAAAGAATGTTTAAAAATATTAATTGAACTATAAGTTCTTTCTGTAATTACGAATTAAGAATTTAAAATTACGAGTTGTGAAATCCGATAACATTGTTCAAATAAAGAGTTATAAATTTGCATTCAGAATAGTAAAATTATATAAAATAATTTGTGAAAGAGAAAGAGAATTTGTTTTAAGTAAACAACTGTTGAGGTCTGCTACATCAATTGGAGCTAATATTGAAGAGGCCATAGGAGGACAGAGTAAAAAGGATTTTTATGCAAAATTAACCATTGCCTACAAAGAGGCTAGAGAGACTAAATATAGATTAAGACTGTTATCTGATGCAGAGTATTTAAAAGAACCAGAAGCCAAAAGTTTAATTAAAGATATAGATGAGTTGTTACGAATTATTGGAAGTATTCAAAAAACGTTAAAACAAAACGATTAGCGTAATTCGTAATTAAAAATTCGTAATTATAATATGATGACAATTTTAGAAAAAATAATCGCACATAAAAAAAAGGAAGTAGCTAAAATAAAAAGTGAAGTTACGGTTCAAAAATTGGTAGAAAGTCCAAATTTTAAAAGAACACCACTTTCATTAAAAAGATCTTTGTTAGAGGTGGGGTCAACTGGAATTATAGCTGAGTTTAAAAGACAATCTCCGTCTAAAGGAATTATTAATGATAAGGCCGATATTTTAGAAGTAACCAATGGTTACTTAGATGCCAATGTTGCTGCGCAATCTATTTTAACTGATACTCATTTCTTTGGAGGGACTATGGTAGATCTAATGAAAGCACGTAGCATTAACGAAGTAAAGCCAATCCTTAGAAAAGATTTTATTGTTGATGGTTTTCAAATTGTAGAAGCCAAAGCGATTGGTGCTGATGTTATTTTGTTAATAGCAGCTTGTTTAACCAAAGAAGAGTTAAAAAACTACGGACAGTTAGCAACAGATTTAGGAATGGATGTGTTGTATGAAATTCATACTCAAGAAGAGCTTGATAAAATTGATGCTCACGATAAAATCATCGGAATTAACAACAGAAACTTAAACACGTTTAAGGTAGATTTAGAGCATTCTATAGAATTAGCTTCTAAAATTCCAGATAGCTGTATCAAAGTTTCTGAGAGTGGAATTAGCGATCCTAAAATTATTATGGGATTAAAACAATATGGTTTTCAAGGATTTTTAATTGGTGAAAACTTTATGAAAACAGATAATCCGGGACAAGCTTGTAAAGAGTTTGTAGGGCAATTGTAAAATAGTACAAAGTAGTGGTAAAAAGTACAAAGATAGCATTGCTACGGTACTCTATACTTAATACTCTGTACCCGGAACTAGAAAAAAATGAAAATCAAAGTTTGTGGAATGAAATATAGAGAGAATATCCAAGAGGTGTCTGCCTTAAAGCCAGACTATCTAGGGTTTATATTCTATCCAAAATCTCCAAGAAATTTTGAAGGAGAAATTCCAGAGATTGATGAAAACATCAAAAAAACAGGAGTGTTTGTAAATGCTCCAATTGATTTTGTTGTTGAAAAAATAAATCAATACGGATTTAAAGCAATTCAACTACACGGTTCAGAATCTGTAGAATATTGTCAAGAATTAAATAGTCACGATTTAGATATTGAGTTATTTAAAGTCTTTTCAATTAAAGAAAAGTTCGATTTTTCTGTATTAGCATCTTACGAATCTTTTGTAGATTACTTTCTGTTTGATACTAAAGGGAAAGATAAAGGAGGAAACGGCTATACTTTTGATTGGTCAGTGTTAAAAGACTATCCATCAAAAAAGCCTTTTATTTTAAGTGGCGGAATTGGAATTGCAGAAATAGAAAAAGTAAAAGAAATTTTAAAAACAGAATTGCCTATTTACGCACTAGACATCAATAGCAAGTTTGAGGTTGATGGGGTAAAAAAGGATGTACATTTGTTACATCAGTTTTTTAAAGAAATTAAAGGGTAGTGTGTTTAAAATAATAACATCTCGACTCCGCTCGATGACCTAATTACGAAAGAGGTGTTCGAGCGTAGTCGAGAACGGTTTAGAAATAAGGATTAAAAAAATGTTGATTTGTTTTAGTGAGTAATCGTTAAGTCGGTTTAACAAATAAACAGTTCGATAAATAAATATAAAGAGATGTCAAAATTTCAAGTAGACAAAAATGGTTATTACGGACAATTTGGAGGAGCTTATATTCCAGAATTGTTGTATCCAAACGTAAAAGAATTAGAAGATAATTATTTAGATATTATCAACTCTGAAGCTTTTCAAAAAGAGTATTTATACTTGTTAAAACAATATGTTGGAAGACCAACACCATTGTATTATGCTCCAAATTTATCCGATAAATACGGAGCACATATTTATTTAAAAAGAGAAGATTTAAACCATACAGGTGCGCACAAAGTAAACAATACTATTGGGCAAATTTTAATTGCTAAGCATTTAGGTAAAAAGAGAATTATTGCCGAAACAGGTGCAGGTCAGCACGGAGTGGCTACAGCAACTGTTTGTGCTTTAATGAACTTGGAATGTATTGTGTTTATGGGAGAGGTAGACATCAAACGTCAGGCTCCAAACGTAGCGCGTATGAAAATGTTAGGGGCAAAAGTAGTAGCAGCAACCAGTGGTTCTAAAACTTTAAAAGATGCAACTAACGAAGCGATTCGTGATTGGATTCAACACCCCGAAGAAACTTATTATTTAATAGGTTCTGTGGTGGGGCCACATCCATATCCAGATATGGTGGCACGTTTACAAGCTATTATTTCCGAAGAAATTAAATGGCAATTAAAAGAACAAACAGGAAAAGAAAATCCAGATACAATTATAGCTTGTGTTGGTGGAGGTTCTAATGCGGCTGGAGCTTTTTATCATTATATGGATGATGAAGAGGTAGATTTGGTAGCGGTAGAAGCTGCTGGGTTAGGGATTAATTCAGGGGAAAGTGCTGCAACTTCTCAATTGGGAGAAGTAGGGGTAATTCACGGTTCTAAAACCATTTTAATGCAAGATGAGTACGGGCAAATTATTGAGCCTTACTCCATTTCTGCAGGATTAGATTACCCAGGAGTTGGGCCTTTACACGCACATTTATTTGAAAGTGGTAGAGGAACTTTTATGAATGCTACCGATCAAGAAGCTTTAGATGCGGCTTTTGAATTAACAAAGTTAGAAGGAATTATTCCTGCTTTAGAAAGTTCTCATGCCTTGGCGGTGTTAGGTAAGATGGATTTAAGCAAAGATCAAGTAGTTGTGGTTAATTTATCAGGAAGAGGAGATAAGGATTTAGAAACTTATATCAACGAATTAGAAAAAAGAGAAGCTAGAAATCATGAGTAAGTTAAATCAATTATTTAAAGAAAAACCAAACAGACTTTGTTCGGTATATTTCACATCAGGATATCCAAAATTAAATGATACTGCAACCGTAGTAAAGAATTTAGAAGCTGCAGGAGTAGATTTTTTAGAAGTAGGTTTTCCTTATTCAGACCCTATGGCCGATGGCCCTACTATTCAAGAAAGTAGTTCTGTTGCCTTAAAAAATGGGGTTAATTTAGATATCATTTTTGATCAATTAGCAGCAATAAAAGAGCAAATTAATATTCCTTTAGTAGGAATGGGCTATTTAAATCAAATGTTGCGTTACGGAACTGAAAAGTTTTGTGAAAAATGTATATCAGTAGGTATTGAAACTTTAATTTTACCTGATATGCCTATGATTGAGTACGAAACAATTTATAAAGATTTGTTTGCAAAATATGGGCTTACCAATGTGTTTTTAATTACCCCTCAAACATCAGAGGAGCGTATTAAAAAGATAGATGAAATGACCAATGCGTTTATATATGTGGTAGCATCATCTTCTATTACAGGAGCCAAAGGAACTATTTCAGAAGAGCAAATAGCATACTTTAACAGAATTAAATCTTACCATTTAAAAAGTACATTAATTGCAGGGTTTGGAATATCGAGCAAGGAAACGTTTAATACGGTTTGCGGTCATGTAAACGGGGCTATTATTGGTTCTGCTTTTGTAAAACATGTTGGATTAAATGGAGTAGATACTATTGATGCTTTTGTGAAAGATATTATTAATTAGGACGTTCCCTTCGGTCGGGCTTTTACCACTCGCTTTTTGTATACTGAAACAAGTTCAGTATACAAAAGAGCTCAAACAAAGGTGCAATCCCTAACGCTAAAAAACAAAACAGTCTTTTGAGTTTTCAGAAGGCTGTTTTGTTTTATGAGATTCTATAAATTTCTTGAATGTCTTTTAACTTTTCTTCAAAGTTAATTTTTAAATCAATCAATTTACCAGAGTGAATATCAAACACCCAACCATGAACAGTTACATTTCTATCTGCAAATGCCTTTTGATATTGAGAGGTTTTAATCACATTCACACATTGTTCTTGTACGTTTAACTCTACAAGTCTTTTGTATCTTTCTTCTTCGTTTTTAATGGCGTTTAATTCTTTTCTATGAATTCTGTACACATCTCTAATATTACGTAACCAAGGATTTAAAATTCCTAAATCTTCAGATTGCATAGCTGCTTTTACCCCTCCACAATAATAATGTCCACAAACAACTACGTGGTTTACTTTTAAATGGGTTAAAGCATAATCAATAACAGACATGGCACTTAAATCAGTATTAGGAACCATATTGGCTATATTTCTGTGAACAAAAGCATCACCAGGAGCAACTCCCATCAATTCTTCAGCAGTAACACGACTGTCGGAACAACCAATGTATAAAATGTCGGGGTTTTGTCCTTTAGATAGGTTTTTAAAATAATCTTTATCAATGGCTAATTGATTTTGCACCCATTGTTTATTGTTTTTAAATATCTTTTGAACCTTCATGTTTTAGAGCTTTTAGTGTTGTTGTTCCTATCTCTAAGATAGTATTATATACTAAAAAAGAGGTCTTATGACCTCTTTAAAACTTAATGTAATTTTATTTTTAATTAAAAAAGGATACAGAACCATCGTTAACATCATACATGGCTCCAACAATCATAATTTCCCCTTTTTGTTCCATGTCAGCTAAAACATCACTTTCATTTCTAATTCTTTCAATAGTAAGTTTTACGTTTTTTGCAGCAACACTATCAACAAAATCTAAGTTAGATGAAGTTCTTAATTTTTCTTCTTTTGGTTCTGTAATAGAGTTTACAGCAGGTTTAATGTTGTTAAGCATTGCTGTTAGGTTTCCTAATTTAGCATTGTCACAAGCACCTTTAATAGCTCCACAGCTTGTGTGTCCTAAAACAACTACTAGTTTTGTTCCAGCTAACTTACAAGCAAACTCCATAGAACCTAGAATATCTTGGTTTACAAAGTTACCAGCAATTCTAATACTAAAAATATCTCCTAATCCTTGGTCAAATACTAGTTCTGCAGAAACCCTAGAGTCTATACAACTTAAAATTGTAGCAAAAGGAAATTGCCCTTCGCTTGTATCATTCACTTGCTCTAATAAATTTCTATGAGCTTTTAAATTGTCTTGAAATCTTTGGTTTCCTTCTTTTAAAAATTGCAACGACTTTTCAGGAGTCATTGTTGCTTGCGTTTCTTTAGTATGAGCTTTCATCTTTTTGTGTTTTTTATAAGATAAACAGATTAATTAAATGCTAATATTTTCTTTAAAATTACGATTTTACTACTTTTAAATGAGGCATTGGTTGGTCGTACTTATGTAAGTTAACATCTAAGTCTACCAAGGTTAATTCAATTTCTTTATTGGCCGCTTTAATAGCAAAATCTTGAATAATCTCAATAATGTCCAAATGTATAAATTGTGTTTTAGTTGCAATAATAGTTACCCTACTTTTTTGTGGAATTTTATCTAATATTTTTAAAACAGATGCTTTGTTTAAAAAAGTAACGTCTTCAGACAATTCAATGGTGTAAGATCCTATTTCTCCATTTTTAGAGTGTTCTAAAAAATATGGAATTTTGTAATTGTTTCTTAAAATAATAAAAATAGCAACACCAACACCTAAGCCTATACCTATTAGTAAGTCAGTGGCTACAATACCAATAACGGTAACTACAAAAGGAATAAATTGATCTAATCCCTCTTTGTACATTTTTTTAAAAGTAGCAGGGTTGGCTAGTTTATACCCTATAATTAATAAAATAGCCGCTAGAGTTGCTAAAGGAATTTGATTTAAAAGGGTTGGGATTGATAAGATACTTATGAATAATAATATACCGTGAAATATAGTTGAGGTTTTACTTTGTCCTCCTGCTTGTTGATTGGCAGAACTACGAACAATTACTTGTGTTACTGGTAAACCACCAATAAGTCCTGCACACATATTACCAATTCCTTGTGCAATTAATTCTTTATTGGTAGAAGTAGTTCTCTTTTGAGGATCTTGCTTGTCTGATGCTTCTACACATAGTAGTGTTTCTAAACTAGCAACTACAGCAATAACAATAGCGGTTGTATAAACTTTAGGATTGGTTAGTCCATCGCTAAAATTAGGAAAAGTAAAGTTGTTAAAAAATTCAGTAGGTGAGGTTGAAACAGGTATTTCAACTAGAAAACCTGAGTTGATAGGTAAAGCATATAATTGTAACAAGATACCAACTATAACCGCTAATAGTGCACCGGGAATTATGGATAAAAATTTAATGTTTTGAATCGTTTTTGATTGCCATAGGAGTAAAATACCTAAAGAAATAAAAGTAATAATGGTAACATTCATGTCCATACCATTGGTAATATCTTTAATAGATTCTATTCCAAAAGCTTTGGGTATTTGTTTGTAAGAAATTAAAATTCCAATACCAGCAAGCATTCCTTTAATAACTGAAGAAGGAAAGTAGTAGGCAATAATTCCTGCTTTTAAAACCCCCATAATTAATTGAAGTAATCCCCCAATAATTACGGCTACTAGGAATACTTCAAAACTGCCAAGATCTGTAATGGCATTTAGTACTATTACAGCAAGCCCTGCAGCAGGACCACTAACTCCTAAGGCGGAATTAGAAAAACTCCCAACAACAACCCCTCCAATAATACCACTAATAATACCAGAGTACAGAGGTGCACCAGAAGCCAGGGCAATTCCTAAACATAGAGGTAGGGCTACTAAAAAAACAACAATACTTGCTGAGAAGTCTTTTTTAATATTTTTTTTAAAATTATTAGATGATTTCATTCTTTTATGATTTTAAGCACAACGAATAATACACCTTAGTTTAACTGGGTGTAATTTTGTGACTCGATTAATATTTGTTAAATGCTAATTAAGAAGAATAAGAAAATCTGGTGGTGGGGTGTGTATTTTAAAATAAGGTGAGCTAAGTTTTAATAAGGAATGAAAAATAGCATTTGATGAAATGTTGATTTTATTCATTTCAATAGACTCGGAAAAAGAATTGTATTTGTTGTAAACTTCTTTACAAAGTTTGTTGTCTTTTTCATTAGGCTCCTCTTCTAAAAGTTGTAGAGAGGTGTTTTTTTTAGCCATATTGGCTAGGTCTGTAGCAACCTTTAAAGAGGATGCAAACACAATACAAATCACCATAGTAAATATTACTAATAGTACTATAGGTTTGTCTTTGTATTGTGTTTGCATTTTTTTGACTATATCAGGTAATTCTTACCTAATATAATCAAATCCTGTGTAAGGAACTAATACTTCTGGGATTTTAATACCATCTTCTGTTTGGTAGTTTTCTAAAATAGAGGCCATTACTCTTGGTAAAGCCAAAGAACTACCGTTTAAAGTATGTGCTAATTGACTTTTTCCTTCGCTGTTTTTAAAACGTAATTTTAATCTATTGGCTTGGAAAGTTTCAAAGTTAGAAACAGAGCTAATTTCTAGCCATCTGTCTTGTGCTGTAGAAAATACTTCAAAATCATAGGTTAGCGTTGAAGTAAATCCTAAATCACCTCCACACAAATTTAAAATTCTATATGGTAATTTTAATTCTCTTAAAATATTTTTTACATGATCTACCATTCCGTTTAAAGCTTCAGTAGATTTGTCTGGATGTTCAATCCTTACAATTTCTACTTTGTCAAATTGATGTAGTCTATTTAATCCGCGAACATGTGCTCCGTAAGAACCAGCTTCACGTCTAAAACAAGGAGTATAACCTGTTAAACAAATAGGAAAATCATCTTCTTTTAAAAGTTCATCTCTAAAAATATTGGTCATAGGTACTTCTCCTGTAGGAATTAAGTACAAATCATCAATACCTACATGGTACATTTGTCCTTCTTTATCAGGTAATTGTCCAGTTCCCATTCCAGAGGCTTCGTTTACCAAATGTGGAACTTGTGTTTCTTCGTAACCTGCCTCTGTATTTTTATCTAAAAAGTAATTGATTAAAGCACGTTGTAGCCTTGCTCCTTTACCACGATACACAGGGAAACCAGCTCCAGTAATTTTGTTACCTAATTCAAAGTCAATTAAATTGTATTTTTTTGCCAATTCCCAATGAGGTAATGCTTCTGTGTGTAAAGCAGGAATATCACCTTCTTCAAACACGGTTTCATTGTCATCTTCGGTAGAACCAGCAGGAACAATATTGTTAGGAACGTTAGGAATGGTGTATAATAGGTTTAACAAGTCTTGTTCAGCCTTGTTAAATTCTTCTTGTAATTCTTTAGAGCTAACTTTTAATTTGGCAGATTTTTCTTTTAAAATATTTGCCTTTTGAGCTTCTCCAGATTTGTATAATAGTCCTATTTCTTTGTTTAAGGAGTTAGATTCTGCTAAAACAGTATCTAATTTAACTTGTGTGTTTCTTTTTAATTCATCAGTAGCCAAAACTTTATCAATAATAGCTTCTGCATTTTTAAAGTTACGTTTTGCTAATCCAGTCAAAACTTGTTCTTTGTTTTCTCTAATAAAAGGGACTTGTAACATACCTGTAATAATATTTGCAACAAAGTTAAACTTTCCGTTGAAACACAGAAATAAACTTACTTATTAAGATGCGCTACTTGATGTAATTGTTTTAAGGTAGTTTAAACTAGCTGTTTTGTCTTTTTCTAGTTGTTCTTTTAGGCCATCAACAGAATAAAAGTTTTGTTCTTCTCTTAAAAAATGCAGGAATTCAATTTTAATTTCATCATTATAAATGTCAAAATTAAAATCAAAAATATGAACCTCTATGGTTTTGTTTTTGCCACTAACTGTAGGTCTGTTTCCTATGTTTAACATTCCGTAGTAAATATTTTCTTTGTGAGTGGTTCTAACAATATAAGCTCCGTTTTTTGGAGTGAGTTTATAGACTTGTGGAATTTCAATATTTGCAGTAGGAAAACCTATAGTGTTTCCTAGTTGCTGACCTTTAACAACTGTTCCGTGAATAAAGAAAGGAGTTGTTAAGAATTGATTTGCTGTTTTAATATCACCGGCTTGTAATGCAGTTCTAATTTTAGTAGAACTAACAGCAGTATTGTTAATATCTTGAGCTTTTATTTCTTTAATATTAAAGTCAAAAGTATGGCTGTATTCTTTTAGTTGTTCAAAATCACCTTCTCTGTTTTTACCAAAACGATGATCGTAACCCACTACTAATTCTTTTACATTTAATTGATTTACCAGTACATCTCGCACAAAATCAAATGCACTAAGGTTAGAAAATTCTTTATCAAAAGGATGGATCACTAAATAATCTAATTCTGTTTTTGATAATATTTCTATACGTTCTTCAATAGTATTGATGAGTTTGATAGAGTTATTAGCCTGAATAACCATTCTTGGGTGAGGAAAAAAAGTGAGTAATACAGATTTTAATCCTTTCTTTTTTGATTCAGAAATTAGTTGGTCTAAAATTTTTCTATGACCTACATGAACACCATCAAAAGTTCCTATAGTAACTACAGTATGGATGTTTTCTGGAAAATTATGGTAGTTGTGAATTACTTGCAAATTCAAATATATTTAAAGGCAAATTTAAGAATACTATTTTAAAATTAATATTGATGAATAGATAAATAATTAGGGCATTTTTAATAAGAAAATAAAATATAATATTTACATATGTTTATTTTTTGTATTTTACATTAAACTCTATTCAACTATTAATATTATGAAAACTAATTGTTTACTTTTTTTAACGATGTTTTTTTGCATCAATTTTTATGCTCAGCAGAATATTCAGATAAAAGGAAAGGTATTAGAAGAGAAAAACGGAAAACCTGTTACCACGGCAACTATAACTGTTGTGGGGTCTTCGGAAGTTGTGATTGCAGATGACAAAGGAGGTTTTGTTTTAGAATTGTCTCAGTCGTTACCTGTTGAAATTGTTGTCAATGCATTAGGATTTAACGACTATAAATATATTATTACTCAAAGAGAAGAAAATGTTACCGTAAAATTAAAAGAAGAAGCTACTAGTTTAGATGCTATTGTACTTTCTGCATCAAGAACGCCAGAAAGTGTTTTTGAATCTCCCGTGTCTATTGAGCGTATGGGAACAAAACAAATAGAGGCTACCACTGCTGCTACGTTTTATGATGGTTTAGAAAACTTAAAAGGAGTAGATGTAAACACAAGTAGTTTAACATTTAAATCTATCAACACTCGTGGTTTTGCAACTTTTTCTAATACTCGTTTTGTGCAATTGGTAGATGGAATGGATAATTCATCACCAGGATTAAATTTTCCATTAGGAAATTTAATTGGTTTGAATGAGTTAGATGTACAGTCTGTGGAATTATTGCCAGGGGCTTCCTCAGCTTTATATGGAGCAAATGCATTTAATGGAATTTTATTTATGCGTAGTAAAAGTCCTTTTAGTCAAGAAGGAACAAGTGTGTATGGTAAAACAGGAGTTACTTCTTCAGAAAATGCAGGAACAAATGAATTTGTAGATGTTGGAGTTAGAGTAGCTAAAAAAGTAACAGATCAATTTGCGGTTAAATTTACAACCTCTTTGTTAAAAGCAACAGATTGGTTTGCAACAGATAAAAGAAATATTGATGAGGATGGAAATATTGTTTCTGGAAATAGAGATAATAAAATTGATTATAACGGGATAAATATTTACGGAGATGAGGTGAGTAGTGATTTACCTGGAATTGGAAAGATATCTAGAACAGGTTATAATGAGCAAGATGTTGTAAATCCAAATACAGATAGTTTTAGAGCAGCCATTGCCATGCATTGGAAACCTTTTAAGAATAACGATGATACCGAAATTATTTACAATAGTAAGTTTGGAACAGGGAATACCATTTATCAAGGAGCAAGTAGGTATGCACTGCGTAATTTTGTGATGCACCAACACAAATTAGAAATTCAATCCAAACATTTAATGTTACGTAGCTATGTAACTATTGAAGATGCTGGAGATTCTTATGATATTCGTTTTGCTGGAATTAATATCAACAATGAATGGAAAGATCATAGAGCATGGTTTACAGAGTATGCGGGTGCTTATGGGGGGTATGTTCAAGGTGTTGCTGCTGGAAATGATGCAGATGCAAGAGCTTTTGCTGATAGAGATAGGTTGGTTCCAGGAAGTGATGAATTTAATATAGCTTTCAATAAAGTTGTGTCAAATCCAGATTTAACCCAAGGAGCTAAGTTTGAAGATAGTTCTAGATTGTATCATACAGATATTAATTACAATTTTCATGAGTTAATAGAGTTTGCTGAGGTGCAAATAGGAGGATCTGCAAGAAGATATGTATTAAATTCTGATGGAACTATTTTTACAGACCCTTCAGATGGAACCATTACTTACGATGAGTTTGGTGTTTATACACAATTACAAAGAAAACTAATGGAAGATAGATTAAAGTTAACAGGGTCTATTCGTTACGATAAGTCTCAAAATTTTGATGGAAATTTTTCACCAAGATTATCAGTGTCCTTTAGTCCAGACGAAGAAAGAAATCACATTTTTAGAGCCTCTTATCAAACAGGATTTAGAAACCCTACTACGCAAGATCAATACGTTGGGTTAAACTTAGGGAATACAATTCTAATAGGTTCAGCTTCTGATAATCCGATGAGATATAACAAAGCATTTGAGGTTGGTTCATCAGCAGGACAAGCAGCTGTTGGTGGAGCTACTGTTAACTTTAATGGTTTGCAGGGGTATCGTAATTCTTTTACAAGATCTTCGGTAGAAAGATTTGGAGCAGCTGTAACCCAAAGAGCTACAGAAATAGTTGTGAATTCAGGAGGTTCAGTTTCTCCAAGTGATGCAAAAAAACAAGCTGCGGCTGAAAATGTAGGTTTGTTAAAACAATCTAATGTAAATTATGTAAAACCTGAACAGGTAACTTCTTACGAATTGGGGTATAGAGGTAAATTAGGTAAAAATATTGTTATAGATTTAAGCGCTTATTATAATAAGTATAAAGACTTTATATCTATAGTAACAACTGTTAGTCCTCTTTATGGAAATGTATCTGCTATTGTTGGTCCTGCGCAGGTAAGTGGTGATGTAAATACACAATTGTTATTAAATGCTGTTGGAGAAGGTGAATATACTCCAACTTCTTTATATACAAACACAGATGCAGACATTGCTTCTTATGGAGCTAATATTGGATTAGAAGCTAGGGTTTTTGGTAATTTTGATTTTGGAATTAATTATAGCTATGCCAAACAAGATTTTGATCAATCTCAAGATCCAGATTTTGAGACTAGTTTTAATACACCTGAACACAAAGTAAAAGTATCTTTTGGAAACACTAATTTATATAAGGGATTAGGTTTTGGAATCAATGCACGTTGGCAAGATGCTTATTATTGGGAGTCTACTTACGTTGATGGAAGTATTGATGCCAGAACTTTGTTAGATGCACAATTGATGTACGATATTAAAAATTGGAAATCAAACATTAAAATAGGGGGAGCAAATATTTTAGGGAACGAATATGAAGCAGCTCCAGGATCAGGAACAATAGGTTCTCAATTTTATGGTTCATGGACATATAATTTCTAAAAAATGAAAATAAAAATGCAAAACACTGTACCAATTTATATTATAATTAAAAACCCTTCTATTTTTTTATCAAATGAGTTGTAGGCATTGATAAAAAAATTATCTTTGCAATCACTTAATTCAGACTAATTGAATTGAGAGAAAACTAGAAATTAAATTCTTTTAATAGTACAAAAATGTCTAAAACAACAGGAAAAATCGCTCAAATTATTGGACCAGTAATTGATGTTGCTTTCGAAACTGGGACTGAGCTTCCAAAAATTTACGATTCTTTATTAATTAATCGAGCTAATGGGACTACATTAGTATTAGAGGTTGAACAACATATAGGGGAGGGTACTGTAAGATGTATTGCAATGGATTCTTCTGATGGATTGTCAAGAGGTCAAGAGGTAGTTGTTACCGGAGAACCAATTAAAGTTCCTGTTGGAAATAACATTTACGGACGTTTATTTAACGTAAGTGGAGCTCCTATTGATGGTTTACCAGAATTACCAACTGATGGTGATAACGGTTTGCCAATTCACCGTGCTGCACCAAAATTTGAAGACTTATCAGTTTCTACAGAAGTTTTATTTACAGGTATTAAAGTAATTGACTTAATTGAGCCTTATGCAAAAGGAGGTAAAATTGGTTTGTTTGGAGGTGCTGGAGTAGGTAAAACAGTATTGATTCAGGAGTTAATCAACAACATTGCAAAAGGACACGGAGGATTATCTGTATTCGCAGGAGTTGGTGAAAGAACTCGTGAAGGAAACGACCTTATGCGTGAAATGATTGAAGCTGGAATTATCTCTTATGGAGAAGCATTTGAGCATTCAATGGAGCAAGGTGGTTGGGATCTTGAAAAGATTGACCAAGAAAAAATGAAAGAGTCTAAGGTAACATTTGTATTTGGACAAATGAACGAACCACCTGGTGCACGTGCTCGTGTTGCTTTGTCTGGTTTAACAATTGCTGAATACTTCCGTGATGGAGCAGGAGAAGGACAAGGGAAAGACGTGTTATTCTTTGTTGATAACATTTTCCGTTTTACACAAGCTGGATCTGAGGTATCTGCCTTATTAGGACGTATGCCATCAGCAGTAGGATACCAACCAACATTAGCAACAGAAATGGGGGCTATGCAGGAGCGAATTACTTCTACTAAAACAGGATCTATTACATCTGTACAAGCGGTTTACGTACCTGCAGATGATTTAACAGACCCTGCACCAGCAACAACGTTTGCTCACTTAGATGCTACTACAGTATTGTCTCGTAAAATTGCAGAATTAGGTATTTATCCAGCGGTTGACCCGTTAGATTCTACTTCTAGAATTTTAACAGCTGACATTTTAGGGAAAGAACACTATGAGTGTGCTCAAAACGTAAAAGAGTTGTTACAACGTTATAAAGAATTACAAGATATCATTGCTATTTTAGGAATGGAAGAATTATCTGAAGAAGATAAATTAGTAGTTCATAGAGCTCGTAGAGCACAACGTTTCTTGTCTCAGCCTTTCCACGTAGCAGAGCAATTTACAGGTATTCCTGGAGTATTGGTTGATATTAAAGATACTATCAAAGGATTTAACATGATTATGAATGGTGAATTAGATAAGTATCCTGAAGCTGCATTTAACTTAAAAGGATCTATCCAAGATGCGATTGATGCTGGAGAGAAAATGTTAGCAGAAGCATAATCAATGAACAATTTGCAATGAGCAATTAACAAAAGTTTTAATTGACCCATTTGTAAGTATTGAACATTGTTAATTATTAATTATTAATTGATAAAAAATGTATTTAGAAATAGTATCGCCAGAGGCCGTTTTGTTTTCTTCAAGAGTAGATTCAGTTACGGTTCCTGGAACTCAAGGAGAGTTTCAAATGTTGAATAATCACGCCCCAATAGTTTCTGTTTTAGAAAAGGGATTGATTAAAATACATGTTCACACTCAAGAGCACTTAGAGTTAGATGATTTGACTGGAAACATTGAACCACATGCTGATGATGATAAAGTTTTAACTTTAAAAATCAAAAGTGGAACAATTGAAATGAAAGATAATAAGGTTATCATTTTAGCAGATTAATTTATCTAATCAAAATATATAAAAACGCTATCTAATTCTAGATAGCGTTTTTTACTTTTGTACCATGCAGGAATTACCTAATTTATTACAAGAGAAGTTACAGAATAGACGTAAGGAAAACGCTTTAAGGAGTTTGCATATTACGGATCTTTCTGGAATAGATTTCTATTCTAATGATTATTTAGGCTTTGCTAAATCATTAGATATAGCTCAAAAAACTTCTTTAATTTTATCCAAAATAGATGTCCAGAATGGAAGTACAGGTTCTAGATTGATTTCAGGCACCCATAAGTTGCATATATTGGTAGAAAAAGAATTGGCAATGTATCATAGAGCAGAATCAGGATTGCTCTATAATTCTGGTTATGATGCTAATGTAGGTTTGTTTTCTTCAATACTACAAAAAAATGATGTTTTGTTGTTTGATGAATTGATTCATGCATCAGTTAGAGATGGCATTAGATTAAGTCCTTCTAAGAATTATAAATTTAAGCATAATGATTTGGTGGATTTAGAAGCTAAAATTATGCGTTTTAAATCTAATAAAGCTACTATATATATTGCTGTAGAAACCATTTATTCAATGGATGGTGATAGTGCTCCTTTAAAAGAATTGGTTGAATTATGTGATAAATATAATGCATACTTAATTGTAGATGAAGCCCATTCTGGAGGAGTTTTTGGAGATAATGGTAGGGGTTTGGCTTGCGAATTAGGAGTAGAGTCTAGAATTTTTGCTAGAGTTCATACCTTTGGAAAAGCACTTGGTTGTCATGGAGCAGTAGTTTTAGGTTCCGAAGAATTAAGAAATTACTTAATTAATTTTTCTAGAGCTTTTATTTATACCACTGCTATTCCACTACATGCTGTGGCTACTATTAAAGCTGCTTTCTCTGAGTTAAATAATGGTGAATCAATAGATTTATTAAAAGAGAACATTACTTATTTTAAGGAACAATTATATACTTATAAATTAGAGAAATACTTTATAGAGAGTCATAGTGCTATTCAATGCTGTTTGATTTCAGGAAATTCTCATGTAAAAAAAGTAGCTACGGAAATTCAACAACAAGGATTTTTAGTAAAACCAATCATGTCTCCAACAGTTCCAAAAGAACAGGAAAGATTGAGAATTTGTTTACATGCTCACAATACCAAACAGCAAATAAACGATTTATTGTTGTTGTTGAGCTCACTTATAAAAATAGAAGAAATATAAATCAATGTCAAAATCAATTTTTGTAACAGGTATTTCTACAGAAGTAGGGAAAACTTTAGTATCGGCTATTTTAGTAGAAGCTTTAAAAGCAGATTATTGGAAACCAATACAAGCAGGGGAGTTGGAGTTTACCGATGGTGATAAAGTTAAAAGTTTAATTACCAATACTAAATCGGTTTTTCATCCTATTACTTATCCGTTAAAAACGCCTATGAGTCCTCATGCAGCAGCAGATATTGATGGTGTTACTGTAGAAGTTGATAAAATTATCAAACCCAAAACAGACAATCATTTAATCATAGAAGGAGCAGGAGGTATTTTGGTGCCTATCAATCATCAACAAACCATTGTAGATATTATTCCAAAAGAGGCTTTGGTTGTAGTAGTCTCTAGACATTATTTAGGCAGTATCAATCATACCTTAATGACTGTTGAGTTGCTAAAACAAAAAGGTTTTAAAGTAGCATTGATTTTTAGTGGAAATGAACACAAATCAACGGAAGAGATTATTAAAAAAATGTCTGATGTAAAGGTTGTTGGTAGGGTTGATGAATTGCAAGATGTAGACAAACAAAATGTTTATAAAGTTGCAAATTCTTCTATAAAAGAAAATTTAAAACAAGTGTTAGCCTTAATTTAAAGCTTTATTGAAGAATTTTTTGAATAAATCTAATGATAATTAGGTGATTTTTAGTTTTTTACAAATTTTAAACTAGGTTTTTTTGTAAGATGTTAAAAATCAGAATTATAATTATTAAACATTGATATTTGTTATCTTTTTTTAAGACTTAAATGTATTTTTGTCTTATGGAAAAGAAGCACATTGTTTATAATATTTTAAGTTTTTTGTTAATGGCTAAGTTGTCATTATCATCGGTAGGGTTTGCCCAAGGGAGTGAACATTATTTGAGTTTTAAAAATCAAAATTATCAATTAAAAGAATTAGATATTAATACTGATTTTTGTGAATATGCTATTCATTATTATAAAAACAACCAAGTTGTTTACTCGGCACCCAGTAAACAAGTTCGGTACAAGTATAAAACCATTCCTTATGTTCAGTTGTTTTTAGGTACTTTAACTTCTGATGGAGCTATTATCAATTCAAAACCTTTTCCTTTAGATCTTAATTCTAATTTACATGAAGCTTATTTTGCTTTTACTCAAGACGGAAAGTATGTGTATTTTACTACTGGAGATCAAAATATGGGGAAAGGGTTAAGGTATGGTAAGCATTTACAACTATATGGTGCCGAAGTAATTAATAATACATTAGAAAACATTACTCTGTTAGAATTTAATGAAACAGTGGCATCTACTGCCTATCCTTTTTTAGCAAATAACGACAAAACACTTTATTTTTCTTCTGATAGATTTGGTGGTTTTGGAGGGATGGATTTGTATAAGGTAAGTATTATAGCCCCAAATTTTTTTGGTGAAGTAAAAAATTTAGGTAAAGAAATAAATAGTCCTTCTGATGATATGTTTACGTTTATAGATCAAAATGATGTGCTTTATTTTTCATCAAACAGAAAAGGAACCAATGGAGGTTTAGATGTTTATGGAGTACCATTGAATGAAGAGCGTAAGGAAGTATTTCAGTTGCCAAGTCCTATTAATTCTTCTGCAGATGATTTTGGTTTTGTAATGTCTAATAAACAGGGGTTTGTGGCTTCTGATAGAATATCTGGTAAGGGAGCAGATGATATTTATGCTTTTACAGTAAATAGTCTGTGTTCTATATTTGGAAAAGTTATAAATCAAGCAAATAACCAGCCTGTTTCTCAGGCGGATGTTATCATTTTAAAAAATGATAACATTGTAGATACATTAAAAGTAAATACTAAAGGAGTTTTTAAATATAATTTAAGAGCTCATCATAACGATGTGTATAAGATTAAAGCAATAAAAAATAATTTTTGGCCTGATTCTATTTCTATAGGAGAGTTTGAGCAACTTTATTTATCTAAAAATATAGATTTGAAACTCACAGAGAGATATAAAAAAAATCATTTAGGAAATGAAATTTTAAACATTCCTCCTGTTTATTTTACATCTGGAAATTGGAATATTAATAAAAAAGCTGCCTTAGTTTTAAACCAAGTGGTTGATTTTTTAAAGGTTCATCCTAAAATGGTTGTGGAAATAGATTCTCATACAGATAGTAGGGGGAGTTTAAAAAATAATGAGTCTTTATCTGTAAAAAGAGCAAAATCTACCTTAGATTATTTAGTGCAACATGGTATTAATTCTAATAGGTTAATTTCTAAAGGTTTTGGGGAGTCTGTTCCTGTAAATCATTGTATAGATGGGGTTAAATGTACTGAAGAAGAATATCAATTAAATAGAAGAACAGAGTTTGTAATTGTTAAAAAATAAAATGTAAAAATTGTGTTTATAAGTTAGGTAAGGTCAATAATACATTGTTTATTTTTGCTCAAAACAGAAAGGAATGAGCTTAAATACTAGAGATCAAAAACACTTGTGGCATCCGTTAACACAGCATAAAATGACCAAAGATCATTTGGCAATTGCAAAAGCTAAAGGTGTTTATTTGTTTGATGAGCAAGAGCATAAATATATAGATGCTATTTCATCTTGGTATACTTGTGTGTATGGGCATTGTCATCCACATATGGTACAAAAAGTTACGGAACAAGTTTCTAAATTAGATCAGGTAGTTTTTGCGGGGTTTACTCACGAGCCTGCTGTAGTATTGTCCGAAAAATTAATGGAAATATTACCGTCTAATCAACAAAAAATATTTTTTTCAGATAATGGTTCTACAACGGTAGATATCGCTTTAAAAACAAGCTTACAGTATCATTTTAATCAAGGAAAAAAGAAGTTGAGAATTATTGCTTTTCAAGATGCTTTTCATGGAGATACTTTTGGAGCTATGTCTGTTTCTGGATTAGATGTTTATAATGGACCTTTTGAAGATGTAGTATTAAATATTGATAGAGTTGCTGTTCCAAATGAAGAGAATTTGGAGCAAGTAATTTCAGCGTTTACAACTTTGGTTTCTACAGGGGAAGTTGCTTGTTTTATTTTTGAACCCTTGGTGCAAGGTGCAAATTGTATGCGTATGCACAAAGCAGAGCATTTGGATATGTTAATAGCTATTGCCCAAAAAAATGGGGTAATTTGTATTGCCGATGAGGTAATGACAGGCTTTGGAAAAACAGGTAACTTATTTGCTTCTGATGAATTGGAAAACAAACCAGATGTGATGTGTTTGTCTAAGGCATTAACAGGTGGAATGGTACCCATGGGCTTGACAACTTTTACTCAAAAAATATACGATGCTTTTTATGCAGATGAAATAGCTAAAGGTTTTTTTCATGGTCATACATATTCGGCCAACCCAGTTACTTGTGCTGCAGCTATTGCGAGTATAGAATTGATTCAGTCTGATGAAATTCAAACAGGAATAAATATGATTCATAAAAATCATATCGGTTTTTCTGAGAAGTTAACAAATCATTACAGGGTAGAAAATGTAAGGGTAAAAGGGGTGATTTTAGCCATTGACCTTAAAATCACTATTGATAGATATGGAAAGGATAGAAATAAAATATTTACTCATTTTATGTCTAAAGGAATTTACTTAAGACCCTTAGGAAATACTTTATATATTGTGCCTCCATATGTGATTTCGGAAAGTGAATTGAAGTTTATATATAATGAAATATATAGTTACATTAATCAGTTAGATTAATTTTTTAGAAAGAAGAACAATTTGTTCTTCTTTTTTATTTGTGGTAAAAAACAAATAAATATCTCCGCCATCCTTAATACCTGTTTTTTTACGAATGTTGGCTACACTTTCTTTAAAGTTTCGGGTAGTAATATTTGCTTTTTTTTGAGGTAATTTTTTTAACAAAGTTTTTTTGTTATAAGGTAAAACTTCTATAATTTCAAAAGTTCTTCCTGGAAAAGAAATCAAATCATTAGAGGTATATAAATGAGAATGTTGGTGTAGTTTTCCTAACTTAAAATTGTTTGCAACAGCAGAAAATCCCCCAGACTTCAAAATAGCACTATTGGGTTCGTATAGGTATTTTAGAGGTAAAGAAAGCTCATAATTATATTCTTTTTGATAGACATAACTGAAATGTTGATTCTCTTTTCCTATATTGCTTGCTTGTATGGTAATTTCATCAGAATAATTTTTTTCTATAAAAACCAATACTTCTTTCACTTCGTTTTGAAGGGCTATTATGTGGATTTCTTTTACAAATTGTAACTCTTGAATACAACTTGTAATGTCCATTAAAGGAGAGTTTTTAATTAAAATACAAGAACTCTTTTTAAACAAATCATTTAAGTGTAAAGGAACATTTGGTAAACAATCCTCTAGTAAAAAAACCTTCCCTTTGATGTAATTTCTTCTAGAAGGGTCTATGTAAATCCAATCGTAAGTTGTGGTATTATTAATAATGTAGTCAATACCATTACCATCAACAGTAATAACATTATCAATGTTTAGTTGTTTTAGGTTGTGATGAACAATTTTAGACAACTTACTATTAAGTTCACAATGTGTAACGGATTTAAAATGTTTGGCAAAAGAAACATCATCTACTCCAAAACCACCAGTAACATCAATAATACTGTTTCCTTTAATTAAAGAACTTTTAAATTTTGCAGTGGCTTCAGATGAGGTTTGTTCTATATTTAATTTATTAGGGTAATAAATGTTTTTTGAATGAAACCAACTAGGTAGTTTTTTTTCGCATTTCTTTTTTGCTTCAATTTGTTCAATGAGTTCTGTTGTAGGAATATCAGAAAATGGACTCCCTGTTAAGACCAATTTGGTAATGTCAGTTTGTAGGTTTTTAGAAATAAAATCCTGAACTTCTTTTTGTAAAATGGCTGTATTCAAACTAAAAATCTTTGGTCAGTATTTTTACTGCTTGGTATTTGTAAAAAAACTCTTTAGCAATTACTTTTAAAGCGGTGTAAACAGGAATAGAAATTACCATTCCTAAAATTCCAAATAAGCTTCCAAAAATCATAATAACCAAAAATATTTCTAAAGGGTGAGATTTTACACTTTTAGAAAATATAATAGGTTGACTAATAAAGTTATCTATTAATTGAGCTATTCCATACCCTATCATAATATATAAAGTATTGGGTAAAATTTCTGTTTGAAAATCTAAATCTAAATTATTGGTAGTGGCCAAAATAAACATTACAACTGCTCCAATTAGAGGGCCAATGTATGGAATAAGGTTAAATAAAGCGCATAGAAGAGCTATAATAATGGGATTGTCAATATTAAAAATAGTTAAAAGTATGGTATAGATGCAAAACAAGACACTTATTTGAATAACCAAACCAATAAAATAACGAGACAATAAATCTTTAATGGTTTCCATAGACCTAGCTGCATGTGCAATATGTTGTTTAGGAATTAAAATAAAGGTTCCTTTGGATAGAATTTTAGCATCTTGCATAAAGAAAAAGGTGATGAATAACACCGAAAACAATCCCATGCTAAAAGATCCTAATTTTGCTAGTATAATGTTGATAATATTGGGGATGTTTTTAACGCCTGGCAAAAAATCTATATTCTTGGTTTTTTCTAAAATATCAATATTGTGTAATAATAAATAATCGTTTACTTCATTACTGATATGACTAATATTTTGTTTAAAAGTATCAGAGTTTAATAAAGCAATATTTTCACTTTGTTTACTAATTAAAGGAGCAAATAAGTTGATGACAATTCCTATAAATAAAGTGTAAATAAGCATGGTTGTAATAACGGCCAAACTAGCTTTAAACTTTAATTTTTGTTTAAAAAACCTAACCAAAGGTCTAGATATTAAAGATAAGACAGCGGAAATTAGTATGTAAATAATAATGGTTTGTATTTGTACAAAAAACCACAATAAACCAAGAGTTCCAACAAGTATGGCAATGGTTCTTAAAAGTCCGTTACTAAGTGTTTTTGCGGTCATAATTTTTTAAGTATTCGTTAGAAAAGTCCATGAGTTCCTTAAAAAAGGCTGTGAAATCTTTTTCAAAAATAGTGTAATTATCTTTTAAGTCTACTATCGCTTCGTTCATTTTAGAAATCCCTTTGGTGCGAATATTCATATCGTGCATAATTTCTCCAATTCCTTGTATGGTTCTGTATTTATACAGCCAATTTTGTTTAGACATATAGGGGAGTAAATGTTGTGCTCTGTCGGGTAAAATAGAAAAGTAATTATCAAATAATTGATATACTTCTTGACTAAAAGTATTTAAGGGAATGTTTGAGTATTGTTGCCAGTTTTTGGCTAAAAAATGATCGTAAATTAAATCTATAATAACGCCTTTGTACAATCTATATTTGTTGTCTAATCTTCTTTTGCTTTGTCTAAAAATAGGATGTTCATCTGTAAAAACATCAATAGCTCTGTGCATTTTAACTCCAAATTGTATGTCTTGAGAAAAGTGTTGGAACTTATTTCCTTTAATAGTGTCTGCAATAAAGTTTCCTATAATAATTTCTTTATTGGAGCCAGCTAGATATAAATGGGCAAGAAAATTCATGGGCAGGTTTTAAAAGATGAAGTTAACAAAAAAAGGCGTTTCACAAGAATGCGAAACGCCTTTTAAATATAGATAGTATAGTTAGTTACTTAACATTACAGGCATTACCAACATGGTAATTTCTTCTCCCTCTTCTGTACCATCAGCAGGAGTTAAAATTCCAGCTCTGTTTGGTAAAGACATTTCTAATTGCACGTTGTCTGATGCTAAATTGTTTAGCATTTCTGTTAAAAAACGAGAATTGAAGCCTATTTCTAAATCATCTCCTTGATACTCACAAAGCAAACGTTCTTTGGCTTTGTTAGAAAAATCAATATCTTCAGCAGAAATATTTAATTCTGTTCCAGCCATTTTTAAACGAATTTGATGTGTTGTTTTGCTAGAGAAAATTGATACACGTTTGGTTGAGTTTAAAAATGATCCTCTTGAAATGGTTAATTTATTAGGATTTTCTTTAGGAATTACGGCATTGTAATTAGGGTATTTTCCATCAATTAACCTACAAGTTAAAGTTACATTGTCAAAAGTAAACTTAGCGTTAGATTCGTTGTACGATATAGAAACTTCTGCATCAGAAGTAGCTAAAATTCCTTTTAAAATATTCAAAGGCTTTTTAGGCATAATAAATTCAGCAGTTTCATCAGCTTTTACATCTGTACGAGTGTATTTTACCAATTTGTGAGCATCTGTAGCTACAAAGGTTAAGTTTTCGGTTCCAAATTGAAAGAAAACCCCGCTCATTACAGGTCTTAAATCATCATTACCAGCAGCAAATATAGTTTTAGAAATAGCGTTTGCTAATACATTTGCAGGTACAATAGTAGTACTTGGGTTTTCTAAAGAAACGGCTTTAGGAAAATCACTTCCTTCAAAAAAAGGCATTCCATAATTTCCTTGTTCTGAAGTGATTTCTACTTCGTTATTTCCTTCAATTTTAAAAGTTAAAGGTTGGTTAGGAAGTGTTTTTAAAGTATCTAATAATATTTTTGAGGGTACTGCAATAGCTCCTTCACTATCAGATTGTACTTCAATAGTAGTAGACATAGTAGTCTCTAAATCCGAAGCAGATATTTTTAATTCGTTTTCGCTTAATTCAAATAAGAAATTATCTAAAATAGGTAAGGTGCTGCTTGCGCTAATAACACCGCTTAAAACTTGCAATTGCTTTAACAATTGAGAGCTTGATACTATAAATTTCATATGGTTATGTTGTATGGAATAATACTTTAAATATAGTAGCTAATATAGGTTGAAAACCTGTTGATTCCAATAAATCTTTTGAACATAATTCAGTAAACTGTTAATAACCTTTTGAGTTGTTAAATAGTTAAGAGTTGTCGTAGAAAAGTAGATTGTAATGTTGTTAATTATATTATTATTGGCTAGATAGGTAAAAAAGGGATTGTTAATCTCTTTAACTCTTTAATCAATCAACTTCTAAAACCTACGCTTTCTAATATAAAAATTAATCAATCCAAAAAAGCTCAACAATGCAATAGGAATTGTTAAATTAATCAATTGCCATTTAAACTTTTCTTGATAAGCTTTTGGTTTGTTAATGGTGTTTAATACCAGTTTTTTTGAGCGTAGCTGAATTAAACCGTTGTCATTTAATAAATAATTTACGGCATTCATTAAAAACTCTTTGTTGTGGAAAAACTGATTGTTCCATTTGTCTAGCCCAAGTTCTAAGGGTTGTCCTTTACTTATTTGATTTGTACTGATGTCTCCATCTGCAATCACAATCATTTTGTTTTGAGTTCCTTGGCTGATAAAATTATTTTGAAAAGGTTTTATTCTATTTCTGTAGGCAGATTTAAAATTTCCTTCTAACAAAATTCCTAATATTTTAGAACCTTCATTGTAGGATTTGATGTTTGCATTTTCGGCAATACTGGCCAAATCTACATAACTTGGAACGGTAAGTGTTTTGGTTAAATTAGAACTTTCTAATAAAGGCGTTTTTTTTATGGTTGGATTTAAAGTATCTATACTATTGGCAAATTCTAATTTTATTTCTCCAATATTTTTACTGATGACATGCTTGTTATTGCTTTTTATTAACGGATAATAATCCCATAAAAATTCATCAAACTGAGTGTTGTTGCCTACTTTTCCAGTAGCTAGTGGAATACTAGCAGCATATAAATCTCTTACCAAATGTTTTTTGAAGCGAACTCCGTAGTTAAACAAATAATCGGTTAAATTTAAATCACGTTGATAAGCCAACACTTTTCCGTTTTGCATCAAACTATCTTTAGGGGTGTGAACCATGTCTAGCAACCAAATAGATTTTCCTCCGTTTATGGTGTATTGATCTAATGTGAATTTTTCTGCTTCGGTAAAAGCTTCAGTAGGTTTGCTAATAATAGTCAAATCAAACTGTTGTAACTCTTTTAATGTTTTCTCAGGGTTGCTGGCAATTGAGTCTAAGGTAAAAGGAGCCATGTAGTAATTTTCTCCTAAAGTTTTTAGCCAATCATATTGGTAAATATCTTGTAGTTCTCCATTTCCCTTAAGTACAGCTATTTTTTGTTTTTTTATAGCCGTTACTTTTTGAATGGCATTGGCAAAAGCAAATTCTAAATGCTGAATAGAGTTTTCTATTTGACTATCTTGATTTTCAAAACCAGAATTTTTTAATAAGTTGACCAATGCTTTTTTTTGTCCGCTACTTACAATAGCATAAGGAAAAATAACACTTTCAGATACTTTTCCATCTTCTTGAACGGTCAATCTACTTGGAGACAATCCTTGCTTTATAAGGCTTTCTTCTTTTCCTTGTGGATGGATAAACCTATAAGAAATTCTACTGTTTTTACTTTTAAGTTCTTCTAAAAAATAAGCAGTTTCTTTGCTGAGTCTTTCAAAATCAAAAGGCAAATCGCCTGTTAAAAAAACAGAAATAACAATTTGCTTTTTAGTGTTTTGTAAAAGTGTTTTTGTGGGTTTAGAAACAGAATAACGTTGGTCGTTGGTTACATCCCATCTGTAGTGAATGTTAACGGCAATAATGTTGACCAAAATAAGCAACAGAACAATAAAAAAAATATGTTTTTTCTTTTTAGTCATTGTCTAATTTTAATTTGGTAAAAGCTAAAAAAGCAAAACAGATAGAGATAAAATAAACAAGGTCTGTAGTGTCAATCACTCCTCTGCTAATGCTATTAAAATGTTCTGGAATTCCTAAAGTATTCCATCCGTAAGTAGATGTTTCTGATAAGTTTTCTAGGGCAGGAAATCCAAAATATAAGACCATGTTAATCAAAATACTTAAAATAAAAGCACTGATGTTGTTTTGTGTTGCAATTGAACTAAAAATTCCGATAGCTATATATGTAGCGGATAGTAAAATCAATCCTAAATAAGAGGCAAAAGTGCTCCCTAAATCTATATTTCCAACAGGGTTTCCTAATTGATAGGTGCTGTAAACAAAAACCAAAGAGGGTATAAGGGTTATACAAATAATACCCACATAAGCCCAAAACTTTCCAAGAATAATGCTAGAATGAGAAATGGGTAAAGTTTTTAAAATTTCTAAAGTTCCGTTGTTGTATTCATCGGCAAAACTCTTCATGGTAATGGCAGGTATTAAAAAAGCCAAAACCCATGAGCTGTTGTTAAAAAATGCGTTGATATTGGCAAAGCCACTGTAAATAATATTACTGTATCCTTTAAAAACCCAAAGTAACAATCCGTTAATTAACAAAAAAGAAGCAACCAATAAATACCCCACGGCATTGCTAAAAAAAGATTGTATTTCTTTGTTAAAAATGGCTTTCATTAGGCAGAAGTTTCTTTTTCAAATTCAATACTAATACTACTTCTATAATCTAATCCTAATAAGCTAGAAGCTCCTCCAACGGTTTGTAAATTGCTCTTATAAATGGCAATTTCTAAATAACTACCAGAGTTGAACAAAGCCAATTTACTACCAGCAGAATTTCGTTCGTTTACCGGTAAGTTAAAATCAACAATATCGCTGTATTTGCTTAGTACTTTTTTAAAGTTATATCTACCTGCAGATAAAGTAAATTTTCGTCCTTTACCTACTTGGTTAAATAGTTCTTTGGTAATGTTAGAAATGACATTACCATAATTATCAATATAAATAACAGAGCCAATAATTTTAGATTCCGATACAATTTGTGGTTGCAATTCTACCATTTTGGTAATTTCTTGCAACGGTTTTCCTATAACTTCTAAAGTTCCTCCTCTGGCAATATGACAAGCTACATTCACAAAAACATCTAATACAGAAAAACTGGTTTCAATTCTATCGTGAATGTTAATTTCTACCACTTTTGTTGGATTAATTTCCGAGGCAATCATAGACATAATTCCATTGTCTGGACAAACAAAATAATGACCATCTAACAATAAGGCAATGTGTTTGTTTTCTGGTGTCATTTCGGAATCTACCCCAATAATATGAATGGTTCCTTTTGGAAAACTTTTGTAAGCATTTTTTAAAATATAGGCTGTTTCTGTAATGTTAAAAGGAGAAATTTCGTGCGAAATATCAATCACTTTAGCATCTGGTAACAAGGTAAATATAGCTCCTTTTACTGCAGATACAAAATGATCTTTTCTTCCAAAATCTGTAGTTAAGGTAATAAATGCCATACAAGGGGAGTGGTAATAAGTTTTTTGTGATAATTATTCTAAGCAAATTTACAGAATTGTAAATGATATTTATGTACTTTGTAAGGGCAATTTATAAACAGATTTTTAGCTTGAACGAACGCTTAATTACCCTAGAAGAAATCAATCCAATAGACTTTTTTGGATCTAATAACTCACATTTAAATTTGATTAAATCTTACTATCCTAAATTAAAATTAGTGGTAAGAGGAAATATTATCAAAGCTTACGGAGAACCTATTTTGTTAGATGAATTTGAAAAAAGAATTCAGGTATTGGTTAATTATTTAATTAAATACAACAAGTTAGATGAAACCAGTATTGAGCAATTGTTGTTGGCTTCTCAAATAGAATTGCAAAAAAAACGTGTGAACGATGATGTGCTAGTGCATGGAGTTGGTGGAACCTTTATAAAGGCACAAACTGAAAATCAACAAAACATGGTAAAAGCGATGGCAATTAACGACATGTTGTTTGCTGTAGGGCCAGCAGGGACAGGTAAAACTTATACTGCAGTTGCCATGGCGGTAAGGGCTTTAAAAGAAAAAGAAGTAAAGAGAATTATTTTAACAAGACCAGCAGTAGAATCTGGTGAGAATTTAGGTTTTTTACCAGGAGACATGAAGGAAAAGTTAGATCCGTATATGCAACCACTTTACGATGCTTTACGTGATATGATTCCTGCTGAACGTTTGGCATCGCATATGGAAAAAGGAGTCATACAAATTGCTCCTTTGGCTTTTATGCGTGGAAGAACCTTAGACAATGCTTTTGTGATATTAGATGAAGCTCAGAACACTACTCATAGTCAAATGAAAATGTTTTTAACCCGTATGGGGAAAAGAGCCAAGTTTGTGATAACGGGAGATCCTGGGCAAATAGATTTGCCAAGAAAACAAGTATCAGGTTTAAAAGAAGCTTTATTGGCTTTAAAGGAAGTAAAGGGAATTGCACAGGTATATTTAGATGGAAAAGATGTGATTCGCCACCGTTTGGTAAAAGAAATAATTACAGCTTATAAAAGTATAGAAACTGAATAAGATCAAAGTTTTAAAGTCAGCAAGTTTTTAAAGGATTTAAAAATAGAGATAGTTGTTAGAGGTGTTATGAGGTTCAAACTTTTAACTTTACAAACTTTAATTACTTTATAAACTTTAACTACTTTTGCATCAAATTAAATTCCGAGATGAGTAACACAATTAACGATACCAATTTTAATTTTCCTGGTCAAACGGCTATTTATAAAGGAAAAGTTCGTGAAGTATATACGGTAAACGAAAAATTAGTGATGGTAGCATCAGACAGGCTTTCTGCTTTTGATGTCATTATGCCAAAACAAATTCCTTATAAAGGACAGATTTTGAATCAGATTGCGGCTAAAATGTTAGAAGCAACCAAAGATATATGTCCAAACTGGGTATTGGGAACACCAGATCCTAATGTAACTGTGGGGTATGCTTGCGAGCCTTTTAAAGTAGAAATGGTAGTACGTGGTTACTGTACAGGTCATGCTTGGAGAACTTATAAAAGTGGAGAAAGAGTGTTGTGTGGAATTACCATGCCAGAGGGATTAAAAGAAAATGATAAGTTTCCAAATCCAATTATTACTCCAACAACCAAAGCAGATTTAGGAGATCATGATGAGGATATTTCACGTGAAGATATTTTAGCTAAAGGAATTGTATCTCAAGAAGATTACGAGCAATTAGAGGCTTATACCTTGGCTTTGTTTAAAAAAGGAACAGAGTTGGCTGCAGAAAGAGGATTGATATTGGTAGACACCAAATATGAATTTGGAAAAACAGCCGATGGAAAAATTGTGGTGATTGATGAAATTCACACCCCAGATTCTTCTCGCTATTTTTATGCTGATGGGTATCAAGAAAGACAAAACAACGGAGAGGCTCAAAAGCAATTGTCTAAAGAGTTTGTTCGTCAGTGGTTAATAGAAAACGGATTTCAAGGAAAAGAAGGGCAACAAATTCCTGAATTAACAGACGGAAAAATAGAAGAAATTTCTAACAGATATATTGAGTTATACGAGCAAATTACAGGAGAGAATTTTGTGAAAGCAGATATTTCTAACGTGTTAGATAGAATAGAAAAAAACGTAACAGCGTTTCTTACAAAGTAAACAACGTTAAAATTTATATAAAAACAGCCCGAGCAATTTGCTTGGGCTGTTTTGGTTTTTAACTCTCCTTGGTATTGATGATGTTTTTGTATTTGTTATATAAAAAAGAGATCACCAATAGAATTATTCCTAAAGAAATAAATACAATGGTTTTGGCTATAGTATCTAAGTGAGAAATGTCGTAAAAGAATAATTTTATTAAAATAACTGCAAATAAAACAATGGCAGCAATTCTTAAATGTTGTTTTTGTTTCCAAATTCCTAAGCAAATCAATCCTAAGGAATAGATCGCCCATAAAATACTTAGGCTTAATTTATAAGAGGCTACAGTTGTAAATAAATCTAATATATTAATAAGTTCACTGCTTAAAATCCACAACAGTACAACATATAAAAAAATATCAAAAACTTTAATAGAAACTAATTTTCTATTTGAATAGGCTGTGTAAAATAATAATCCTATAAATAGATAAGAAATGTATCTAATGGTAATAAAATAAGAAGTGCCATATGAGCTTGTATTATCTAGATAAGCATCCCTTAAATCACTTAAACTTAAAAGGCCAAAGGTTAAATAAATAAGAGTAAACAAAAAAGTAAAGATTATTGCAACCTTTGCTAAACTATTGTTTTTTATCTTTTTATGATTGATATAGTTTAAAATAGACATAAAAAACAAGCTGTAATTAATTAGCCAAATCATTTTAAATTTTAAAATATTTCTATTTAGAATTAACTTATCATCAATCATAGAGTTTTTGTAGAGTTGTTCCCAATAGGTAGCAATTTCAAAATAAAATGCCAAATAGGTACTTGCTATTAAAAGAGAAGGAATGATGTGTGAAAAAATAGAGCATAAATTAGATTTGTCACCTAAAATGCTTTTGTGTTTTAAATTGATGAAATTAATATAAGACATGCAAGTAATGAATAATGCAGAACTTAAGAAATAGGGATTTAAAAACAAGTTGATTTTTGTTTCAGCACCAGAAGCATCATAATATTTAAACCAATAAATAAGCAGACTATAAAAAGACAATACAATTAATGGGTAAGAAAGTTTTTCGTAAAATCCTTTTTGTTGAGTTCTACCAATCCAAAATAAAATAGAAGCTTCACCAATCCAAAAAATAGAAATCCAACTTCCGTTAAATTGTATTGGAAAGGTTAAGGTGATAAATAGAATGCAAAGACCTATGATAAGTTGCTGTAGGTTTTTGTCTTTAACGGGTTGTTTGTATAAAAGCATGGCTACCAAACCATGAAGAAGAGCAATATAAATGGTAAATAGTCCAGAGAGGTTTTTGGTAGATGAATGATAGTTTAAAACAAGATATCCTAAACAGAAAAATAAAAGAGTGTTGCATAGAATTAAAATAACATCACTGGCTAAAAAAGTGTTTTTTTTAATGATTTTATAAGATAAAGAAATGCTGTAAAAGGTAATATAAATCACATTTAAAAAGCCAAAAGCAATTCCAAAATGCTGTTCGTATTCATAATCTTTAAAAAACCAAGAAATAAATAAAACCCATGTAACGCTAAAAGCATTATAACACAGAGGCTTCCAATATTTTTTAATGGCAATATATGAAATACCAATGTTTATAATTGCAACATAAACAAACAAAGCAGCTATGTTTCCATTGTTACTGCTAAGTAGTAAAGGGATGGCATAAGCACCAACCAATCCGATATGAGCAATGACTTGTTTGTTGAGTTTTAGAGCGGTAAAAACAGTTAAAATTGTTAAAGAACACATGGTTAAAAAAGCAAACCACATAGGCAGTAACTGATAAAAACTATAGGCGATTAACGTAATAAAATAAAGGATTGTAAAAGCTCCGCTAGTTAAAACAGCTGCGTAGTTTAAATATTTTGTTTTTAACTTATGTCCTAAACCTAGTAAGATAAAGCCGGCTAAATAACCCAAGAGGATTCTGGTAGTTGGTGAAATTAAATTATGTTCAATAGAATATTTTGCACCTATAGAAATTCCTATTATGGTGATAATAATTCCTATTTTATTGATAAGATTTTCACCAATTATTTTTTCAAAATTAAAAGAGACAGGTGTTTTTTCTTTCTTTTTAATTTTTGTTTTCTGAACAGAGATGTGAGTTTGGGGTACAGCAATAGGTTCTTTTACTGGTTTATGAAAACGTTGAATGTCCTGTTTTAAAACTTGTATTTCTTTTTGGAAAGAGAGTTGTTTCTGCTCTAGGATTTCAAGTCTTTTATATAATTCATTAATATCTTCCATAGCCAATTTTAATTCGCTACAATGTAATAAAATTATAAACTCAAGACATTCCTAATTTCAGGACAAATTTTATTTCTACTCTAAGCTATTAATAGCTTCTTTAATAGGAGTTTTTCCACTATGCATGGAAATGACTCTTTTATAGGTTGCTTGGTTGTTTAAAAGCTCTACCAAAGTGGTGGCTACATCTTCAATAGCATTTTCACCAGGGTGTCTAATGTTTATTTCAATTTTCCCTGTACCTGTAGTCTCTGTTAAAGCACTTGGTTGTAATATAGTGTAGTTTAAGTTGCTGTTTTTAACCAACCACTCATCTGCATAGTGTTTGGCTATGTAATAATCTTTTAATTCATCAAACCCTTCTTCTTTCCATTTATGGGTTTCTAAAGAAAACACAGAACTAAGCATAATATATTGTTTTATGTTTTTATTTGCTGCAGTTTTCATGGTTTTAATAGCTCCATGTAAATCTAAAGCAAGTAAATTTTTAGCTCTAGATCCAGAAACAAAATAAAAAGCATCTATGTCATTAGGGATTGTTTTTTGTATGTCTTCAATTTCTCCAAGTAAATCCAAAGAAATTTGTGTGTAACAATTGTGGTTAAAAAGAAGTTTGTCTTGTCTAGTAGTACCTACAACTTGATGATTGCTTTCTAGTAATTTTTCTGTTAAAATCTTTCCAACTCTTCCACTTGCTCCTATCACTAAAATTTTCATGAATATATTTTTTTACGATTAATAAAAAAAGCAGTATTTATTCTAGTTAAATACCAGTCTTTATTATTGATATAAAGGCAAGAAAGATACCATGATAGGTTTTATTTAGTTGATGTTAATCAAATAATCAAAACAAAGTTTGTGAACCAGACGTTTAGGAGTTATAGATTGTTTTGTAAATTTTTATTTCTTTTACTAATAATCCACATTAAAAGTGCTCCTGTAATGTACATCCAAATAGAGTAAGCAGCTGTAGGAATAGCCATTTCTATGTTGTTTAACATAGAGGAGGCTATAACAATTCCGAGTGTAGCATTTTGGATACCACCATCTACCCCTATAGAAATAGCATCTTTATCGTTTAGTTTAAAAAGTTTAGCCATTAAAAAACCAAATCCAATAATGCTAAGGTTTAGTATTAGGGTAACAAGTCCAACAGCCTTAATAGATTCTTTTACTTGGCTAAAATTGGTAGCAATAAGTCCAGCTAATATTAAAATAAATATTACGGTAGAAGCTAGTCTCATGGGCTTAACCATTTTTAGGGCAAAATTAGGTTTGTATTTAAGTGTTAGCATACCAATACAAATAGGAATAACTGTAATAGCCATAATTTGCATTATAGTATCTATAACAGGTAGTTCAAATGTGGTGGTGGTTTGTGTGTTAAAATAAGACAAGGCAAAAGAAGTAACAAAATGAACAGAAAAAATACTAGTAAAACTAGTAACAGCCGTTAGTGTTACAGATAAAGCTATGTTTCCATTACAAACTTGTGTAATAATATTACTTGTTGCTCCTCCAGGGCATGAAGCCAAAATAATTAACCCAACAGCCATAGTGTCGTTTAAATTAAATATAAGAGCTAAGGTTAATGCAAATAAAGGTAGTATAATTACTTGATTAACAACTCCTAGTATTACAGCTTTAGGCTGTCTAAAAATTCTTGAAAAGTCTTTTGTTTTTAAAGACATTCCCATTCCGAACATGATAACAGCTAAAGAGAATGGTAGTAAAAAGTCTAATAATAAGTCTGTCATGATTTTATAAAAAATAAATAAATATTATTTGAGCATAACAAACATAGGTGTTTTTTTACTTTATTGAATTGATATAGATTAGGTTTTTATGTTGGTAAAGGAAAACAGCCTAAGCAAATAACTTAGACTGTTTTATATTTAAGGGGTAGCGAGTTTAAGTAAACAACAATTTTGTGGATAATGATTGCTGAATGAAATTGTTAAAAGCAGTGTTAACAAGTTCGTCCGATGCATATTTTTGTAAAATATTTTTAATTTCTGTTTCTGTTAAAGGTTTTGCTGATAATTTTTCTAATACATCAACAAAAGGAATAGATAAATTGGTGAATTGAACATTTCCTGTATCAGGATTTCTGTGCATGCAAATAAAATACGTCCCTATATCTGCTTTGGTAATAAGGTTTGGATTTTTTAAATGAACAGGATAGTCAACTCTAATCATATCCATTTCTGGATTTAAAATAAAAGTATTGGGGAGTGGTTTAGGGGCTGTAATGTCCATCATCATAAAAATTTCAACCTCAAGCCATTCAAAATTTAATAAATTTTCTAATAAAGGATATTTGATTGTTAATTCAGGTTCATGTTTAAGAATATAGTTTTTAAATTCTTCAGGCATTTTCCAAATTTGTGGACTTTGTATATCATAATTACTAAAAAAGCGATTGACAAGTAGTTCCCATTTTTCTTTCCCTAATAATTTTTCAGTAAGAGGGTAGGCTGTTTCCAGGCTATCTAGCACGTTGTTAAAAACCAAACGTCTGTAATGTGTTAGGTTTTTTTGCACAGCACCTTCTATTTCAATAGGATTTCCTGTTCTGCAATAAGTAGCCAAATTAGTTTGGTGTTGATGTGTTTTAGCTAATAACATGGTGTTGCTTTTTTAGACTTTTGGTTTTAATGTTTTGTAACTGATTCATTTCATGTTGTAAAATGTCTAATTCTGGAATATTAAAATCTCGTTCTAACAATACAGGCACATCACGTTGTAATTGTTGCATGGCAAAACCAAACAATTCGTATACCGGGTCTATAATGTTTTCTCCATGGGTGTCAATAATCAAATCATCAGCAACTTGAGTGTGGCCAGCCATGTGTATGTATTTTACCCTGTTTAAATCTAAATTGGCTAAAAATTCTTTAGCGTTGTATTGGTGGTTAAAACTGTTAACATAAATATTATTTACGTCTAGCAATAAATTGCAATCTGCTTCTTTAATTACGTTGTTAATAAATTCCAACTCTGTCATTTCTGCAGCAATAGGCGAGTAATAACTTACAATTTCTATGGCAATTTTTCTTTCTAAAATATCTTGAGCCAAACGAATGTTTTTGGCTACGTGTTTTACTGCATCTTGAGTAAAAGGAATGGGTAATAAATCAAACAAATGAGCATTGTTGCATTTAGAAAAACTCAAATGTTCAGAATATTCAACCGTATTGGTCTCGTCTAAGAATTTTTTTACTTGTTTTACAAAATTAGTATCAATACCCTCTGGACTACCAACCGATAAAGATAGGCCGTGTACAAAAAGAGGATGTTTTTCTAGAGCTTTGTCAAATAGCTTTTTATAATATCCACCAACATTCATCCAGTTTTCTGGAGCAACCTCAATAAAAGAAGGTTTTAAAATATTGTTGTCTGCAAAGTCTTCTGCAAAGTCTTTTCTGTATCCAATTCCTACCATAATAGTTTTTTAAAATAGACGGATTAAACATGTATTAATCCGTCTATATATTAAATGTTTAGATTATTTCTTTTCTCCACACTTAGCATCTTTTGCTTTTGCTTCACCACATTTTGCATCTTTGGTTTTAGCCTCTCCGCACTTAGCATCTTTAGCTTTTGCTTCGCCACATTTTGCATCTTTGGTTTTAGCTTCTCCGCACTTAGCATCCTTAGCTTTTGCTTCACCGCATTTAGCTTCTGTAGTTTTTTTCTCACCACATTTTGCATCGGTAGTTTTCTTTTCACCACAAGCCCCTTGAATAGATTTTAATCCATCAATAGCAGATGATAAAAGGTTTGTAGAAGTTGATAATAATTGAGTACGTACTTGTCCTCCAGTTCCTAAATAATCTACAGTTAAGCTTGTTGCAGCTACATCAGTTGTAGAAATTAACGCTCCAGCAACTAAAGTTCCTGTTAATAATGAGTTTTTTGTGAAATTTTTCATAAGATTTGATTTTAATAATTATTTATTTTTATTGAATTCTTTTTTGAGTGTCTCCTCCGAGTATATAGGTGTTGAACAATAAGTTGAGGTACAGCTAAACAGTACGTTCTTGTTAAAACTTTTAATTAATTCTTGTTTTTCTTTAGGGAGCAGATCTAGTTTTCCTGTGTAAACAAGGCTGTAAAAAGGAACAATGCTTTGTAAATAATTACTAAAATTGTTTCCTGTACCTGTGTTTAAGTAAATGTATTGGTTAGGTTCTTTTTGCAGTTCTTGTTGGAGTAATAACAATGATGCTTCTGAGTAATAATTTTTTACTAAAACCTCTGAGGTTAAAAATTGATATGTTTTTTTAGCAATATTGATGTATTCTTTATTGTTAGAGTACCATCCATACCAGTTAAAAATTCTTGCTATGCTAATGTTTTCTTCTTTTAATGGCAGAGCTGTTAATCCGTTGTTTCCTTTAAAACTTTTAAAGGCTCCGTTTTTTAATAAAAATGTATTTTTTATAGTTGAACATAATACATGTAACTCTTGTTTTGCTTTGTTGTTGGTGATGTCACTTTTAATTAGGTTGATGAAAAAATGAGCCATAGCAATTTGATCTTTTAAGCTAGTGATGTTTTCTTTTTTATTTCCATGCGCATATAAACCCGATGTTTTTTTACGTTTATACAAAGCATTTTCTATGTTTTTAACTTTGTTTAAATGCTCTTTGTCTTGTGTAGCGTAATACAATCTTAATAGGGCACTACCCATAGCAGCATTGTTGTCTGTAAAGGTGTTTTTGTCTATGTTAGGAATTCCTAATTTTCTTCTTTCGGTATTGTTTAAAGCAAAATAATTTGCTGCATGTTGTCCTTGTATTAAATCTGCATCTTGGGCATTGCTATACAATCCGTTTTTGTTGTCTAAAAAAGTATTTGTGTATTGAATGATTTTCTTTGCTTGGGTTAAAGAGTTTTTATCTTGATAAAAAGTATAGTATTGTAAAAATATGTTGAGGTATCTAGCTTGGATAGACAATAATTTCTCAAAATGTACATGTTCCCAATCGTTGTGAGTGGAGTATTGATACATACCTCCCCAAACAGGATCATTTAATTTTTTTGCTCCTTTAATACTGTTTTTTATCCATGTATTAAGGTTTGTGTTGTTGTGGTTTAATAGTGCTTTTTCAAAAGTAGCGTACTCAATATATTTTTGAGATTGATTAAAGCCCCCCTTTGTAATGTCTAAAGAGTTGATAAAGTTGTTTTCTAATTTTAATATTAAATCAACATCGGAATTTGTGGTGTTGGTAATGTTTGTTAAATCAGGTTGAGTTTCTTCTGGTGATGGGTCTTTAACAATGGCTTTTAATAGTCTTAAAAAGTTTTCGGGAGCAATATATCCTGCTCTTTTTACAATGTCTTGTCCTTTTGAATTGATAAAAATAGTAGCAGGCCATCCGTAGTCTTTGTACCTGTTAGATAATTCTGGATTGGCATCTTGGTCTGCTTCAGTGGTAATAAAATGTTCATTTAAATAAGCAATAATATCATTGTTTGCATAAGTGTTCTTTTTCATTACATGGCACCAATGACACCAGTTTGCTTTTAAGTTTAACAGAATAATTTTGTTCTCATTCTTTGCTTTAATAAAGGTATTAGCATTTAGTTTTTGCCATTCAATTGCAGTTGCAAAAGAAATGTTAAAGATGAATAAGAAAAAAATGCTACTCAAAAGCTTCATAATGATTCCGTTTGCAATATCTACGAGAAAGAAATCAGGATGGTTTTATTTTTATTGAAAATAGCACAAAAAAAATCCGATAATTTTTAAATTATCGGATTTAGGGTTTGAATTACAGTTTTTTAGCTACTTGAATAAAGGAGCGTATTTTTCTTTATGATCTATCATTGCCCAAATTAAAATTGCACTAAAAATAATAGGTAGTATTAAATCATGGTCTGTTGTAGCATGAAAAAGCACAATTCCAATCATTATAGGAAAATTAATTAATGCACCTAATGCTCTGGTTTTTTTAAATATAAATAAAACACCACCTACAATTTCTGCAATAGCAACTAGTGGCATTAGCCATTTAAGAGATAGCATGGCGGTCATGGCATCCATAACAGCTTGTGGCATTTCTTCTGGCATGGGCATGTAATTAAAAAATTTGTTTAATCCTGCGTTGATAAACATCAGTCCGAATAATAGGCATAATATAAAAAGTATTATGTTTTTTACTTTTTCCATTTGTTAGGTTTTTGAATTAGTTATCTAAAATTAATCAAAATAAATGAAGAATTTATTTTTTTCTTAATTCGTATAAATCTGTTCTTCTATCCTTTAAATTTCTTACACTACCGTGTTGGTTTAGCTCTTTTAGTAAGCTTAAATCTACATCGGCAATTAAAATCATTTCTGTGTTTGGAGTCGCTTCGGCTTTAATTCCATTAGTAGGGAAAGCAAAATCGCATGGGGTAAATACCATAGATTGTGCGTATTGAATATCCATGTTTTCTACTTTTGGTAAATTACCAACACTTCCTGCAATGGCTACATAACATTCGTTTTCTATAGCTCTTGCTTGTGCACAGTGTCTTACTCTAGAATATCCATTTTGGGTATCTGTTAAAAAAGGAACAAATAAAATATCCATACCATCATCGGCTAGTAATCGACTTAATTCAGGGAATTCAGAATCATAACAAATTAAAATTCCAATTTTTCCACAATCAGTATCAAACGTTTTTACTTGAGTTCCTCCTTGCATTCCCCAAACTTTTTCTTCGTCTGGAGTAACGTGTATTTTTTCATAACGTTCTACAGACCCATCTCTTTTACACAAATACCCTACATTATAAAGTTTGCTTCCTTTCATTTCGGGCATGCTCCCTGCAATAATATTAATGTTATAAGAAATAGATAGTTCAGAGAATTTTTGAACAATATCTTGTGTGTGTTTGGCCAATTCTCTAATAGCTTCAGAAACGGGTAAATGGTTGTTTTCGGCCATTAAGGGAGCGTTAAAAAACTCGGGAAACAAAGCAAAGTCTGATCGATAGCCAGAAACGGCATCAATAAAAAACTCTGCTTGTTGCAATACATCATCTAAGTTTTTGTAAGGCCTCATTTGCCATTGTACCAAGCCTAAGCGAACCACTTCTTTGGTTTGAGTTGCTACTTTGTTAGGTTTTTGGTAATAAATATTGTCCCATCTCATTAAAACAGCAAAATCGTTAGAAGCTGTATCTCCTTCTAAATACCCTGTCATAATTTTGGTAGGGTGAAAATCATTAGAAATTTGAAAGTTTAAAACCGGATCGTTAATTTCTTTACGTTTAACTTTTTCAATATAAGTTTTGGGTTTTATTCTGTGCGCATGTTTGTGGTAATTTGGAATTCTACCACCAAATATAATTCCTTTTAAATTTAAGTTTTCGCATAATTCTTTACGGTAATCATACAAACGTCTTCCTAATCTTAAACCTCTAAATTCAGGTTTTATAAAGACATCAATTCCGTAAAGCATATCTCCCTCATTGCTGTGAGAGTTAAAAGTATAGTTGGCAGTAATCTCTTCGTAAGTATGCTTGTCCGAAAATTTTTCATAATTCACAATAATAGACAAAGCACAACCTGCTAATTGTCCGTTTACTTTAATTACAACTTGTCCTTCTTTAAATTTATCTATTAAAGATTGTATTTGATATTTTTCCCAATAAGAGTTTTCTAGAGATTTATAGGCTTCCATCATGGCTAATTTTAGCTCTTGATAGTCTTCTATATCTAAGTATTTTAACTCAATATTATCTATTTCTTCAATGTTCATAAAGTCATTTTATTTCTTTGTTGATTAAGTTAAATATAGTGAATAAAGTATTTGATTTGTAATGTTTTTGTTTCTTAAACTATGTTAAAAAAAAGGGTTTTTAAAATTCGGCATTAAATTTGATGAGCGAATGTCTTGTTTCTAAGAAATACTTTACTATCTTAGATAAATAGCCTATCTATCAGACTAAAATTATGTTAAAACAAAGCTTAAATTTAAAATTATCTCAAAAATTATCTCCTCAACAAATTCAGTTGATGAAGATGATTCAATTGCCAACTCAAGCTTTTGAACAAAGATTAGAGCAAGAAATAGAGGAAAACCCAGCATTAGAGTCCGGTAAAGAACAAGAAGAAACATACGAAGATAATTATGACGATTATGCTGATGAAGGAAATGAATCTATTGCTGCCGATGATATTAATATAGATGAGTATTTAAGCGATGATGATATTCCTAGTTATAAATTGCAAGCCAATAACTATTCTGCCGATGATGAAGAAAGAGAAGTTCCTTATGAAGGAGGTCTAAGTTTTCATCAATCCTTAATCAATCAATTGAATACGTTTACACTGAATGATGAGGAATATACCATTGCCGAATTTTTGGTAGGAAGTATTAATGACAACGGTTATTTAAGAAGAGATACTATTGA
The DNA here is from genome assembly GCF_054111205.1 of Wenyingzhuangia sp. IMCC45467. The sequence goes on along the minus strand of NZ_CM134196.1, from coordinate 2,051,397 downwards.
TATTGTTGATGATTTAGCCTTTACTCAAAATATTTTTGTAGATGAAGCTAAGGTAGATGAAGTTTTGTATGAAGTAGTTCAGAAACTAGAACCAACAGGGGTTGGAGCAAGAGATTTAAAAGAGTGTTTAATTATTCAATTAGAAGCAAAAACACCAACAAAGTCTGTAGAGTTGGCAGTTAAAATACTAGATACTGCTTTTGATGCGTTTGTAAAAAAACATTACAGCAAGTTATTGGTTAAGTTTGATATTGCTGAAGAGGAGCTAAAGGAAGCTATAAAAGAAGTTGAAAAACTAAATCCAAAACCCGGAGGAGCAGTGGTGGGGAATGCTAAAATTGCAGAACAAGTGGTTCCAGATTTTACTATTAGAATTTCTGATGGAGAATTAGAATTGTTGTTAAATTCTAGAAATGCTCCAGAATTACATGTTTCTAGAGAATATAACAACATGTTAAAAGGATATCAAGAAGCAAAAGTAAAAACCAAATCTCAAAAAGATGCTGTGCAGTTCATCAAGCAAAAATTAGATTCTGCTAAGTGGTTTATTGATGCCATTAAGCAACGTCAGCAAACTTTAATGGTAACCATGAGCACCATTATGAAAATGCAAGAAGAATATTTGCTAACAGGAGATGAAAGCAAATTAAAGCCAATGATTTTAAAAGATGTTGCCGAAAAAATAGATATGGATATTTCTACCGTTTCTAGGGTGGCTAATAGTAAATATTGTGCTACTCCTTATGGAACCAAGTTGGTAAAAGAATTTTTCTCAGAATCTATGAAAAACGATCAAGGAGAAGATATTTCAACCAGAGAAATAAAAAGTATTTTAAAAACAGTAATTGAAGATGAAGATAAAAAGAAACCCTTAACGGATGATAAGTTATCTGCTCACTTAAAAGAAAAAGGATATTTAATTGCGCGTAGAACTGTTGCAAAATATAGAGAGCAATTGGATATTCCTGTTGCGAGATTGAGAAAGGAAATTTAAAGCATGGAAAAATTATATAAGGCAATTTCAGTAATTCTTCATCCTATATTTTTACCCATGTTTGGAGCTTGGGTATATTTAAATGTATTGCCTTTGCCTATTTCTAAAATGCAAATATATCTGATCTTTTTTATTGTAGCTGGGGGGACGTTTTTAGTGCCTTTGTTAACCATTTTTTTGCTAAAATTTATGGGACAAATAAAAAGTATTCAGGTAACTAGTGCTCATGAAAGAAAGCTGCCAGTTGCTTTTATGATTGTTGATTATATATTCTTAGCCCTAATGTTAGGGCGTATTTGGCAATTAAGGGAGTTGACTATTTTGGCTTATGCAACTGCAATAGGTTTAATGATTACAGTGTTTTTGTTGTTTAAAAATATAAAAGTGAGTCTCCATATGTTAGGTATGGCTGGCTTGTTAGGGTTTGCTATAATTTATGGTGCTTCATATCATTACCCTGTACTTATAATTGCTTTGTTATTTGTAATGACAGGATTGTTAGCCACGACAAGATTAAAATTACAGGCTCATAATTTTAAAGAAATTATTATTGGATCAGTTCTAGGATTGTTGCTTCCTATCTTAATAAGTTTTGTTTTATAAAATATAAAACATCATTCCTATTTTTAATTGATTAAAATTTAAAGAGTCTCCGGATTGTGTTTTGGTACCCTCTTTAAAAATAGGGTTTATATAGTATTTTATATGAAAATTCCATGTTCCAAATCCTATAGAAGTATAAAGAGAAAAGTTGGTGTTGTTTAATGCGGTAATGTTATTAAATGTTGTGGTTGTGCTATTGTTGTCATCAAAACTAGCACTGTTGTTTATATTGTAAATAAATGATGCTCCAGAGTAAATTCTCCAAAAACTATCGTTGGTAGCGGTTGAAGTTCTCCATCTATATTCTATAGGAAACTCTATATTATGACTGGTGTAATCGTATCTACTATAATTATTGTCAATATTAAAAACAAGATCATTTCCGTTTTTGGTAATGGCAACGTTTGGTCTTAAAACGTCAAAGCTATAGCCAATACCAATTCCTAAGCCTTTGTTGCGTTTTTTGTTTAGTGGAATGTCTTTAATAAAACCTGCTTCTAGGCTAAAAGGAACACCTGTGTTTTTAAGTCCGTTGTTGGTAGCTGTTAAAAAGTTGTATTGTATTCCTAAATATAGTTGATCTTCAAGATAGTGGTCATCAACATACATATACGCTTCTTCGTTTTCTTCTTGTGCAAAAAGAGAACTTGAAACGAATAACCATAAAATGAAGTGTTTTAAATTCATTATTTACCAGGTTTGTGTTTTAGTGGCAGGTGAACAACTTTTTTGGTTTCAAAAAAATCTTCTTCAAAATAATTTGGTAAATCATATAAGGTACAGTTAGGAAAGTCTTTTAGTTCTTCTGTTAAATCACCTCCTTTTAAGTATAAAATTCCGTTTTTAAGTGAGTGGTTGTGCTTTTTAGAGCATTTGGTTTTTACCCATTTTACAAAATCGGGCATAGCAGTTACAGCTCTACTTACTACAAAGTCGAACTCTCCTTTTACTTTTTCAGCTCTCATGTGTTCTGCTGTAAGATTGGTCAATCCAATTCCTTGTGCCACACCGTTTACAACCTTTATTTTTTTACCAATAGAATCTACTAACATAAATTCTGTTTCTGGAAATAAAATTGCCAATGGAATTCCAGGAAAACCACCACCTGTACCAACATCTAAAATTTTAGAGCCAGGTTTAAAAGGTTGTACTTTTGCTATTCCTAAAGAATGTAATACGTGTCTTATATATAGTTCATCAATATCTTTTCTAGAAACTACATTTATTTGAGCATTCCACTCTTTGTATAGGTTTTCTAGCTTTGTAAATTGAGCTATTTGTGTTTCCGTTAAATCTGGAAAATATTTTAAAATTATGTCTACTGTTATCATGGTGATGCAAAAGTAAATGATTTCATATGAAAACAAATAGGAATCACTTAGTTAAATGTTCTTTACATTTATAAAAAAAACGTTTAAATCTTAAATTTCTTCTACGATTATTGAAATAAACTGAATAAAAATTAGTTACTTTTGTAGGCTGAATATTATTTATACATGTTACAAGTAAGTTTTTCGAGAGAAAGCAATAATCAATTTTTTAAAACTCTTAATCAAAGAGTTAACAAATACTTTAAGGACAATGATCTTAAACGTACAGGGAATTGGGTGCTATACTCTAAAGCTGTATTAATGTTCTCTTTGTTGTTTGTTCCCTATATAGCATTGATGTTTTTTCCTATGGCAAATATATATCGCATTATTATGTGTATTATTATGGGCTTAGGTATGGCAGGAGTTGGAATGAATGTAATGCATGATAGCAATCATGGATCGTTTTCTAGCAAGTGGTGGGTTAACCAATTGATGGGAAATAGTATTTATATTTTAGCAGGAAATGTGTATAACTGGAAAGTACAACACAATTTGTTACATCATACCTATACCAATGTTGAAGGAATTGATGAGGATATTGATATACAGGGAGTTATTAGGCTTTCGAAACATGAACCATGGAAACGTTTTCATAAGTACCAAAGGTTTTATGCTTTCTTTTTATATGGTTTATTAACCATACAATGGGCTTTGGTGGTAGATTTTAGACAAACTCCAAAATACATAAAACATAAATTAAGTGCAGAAGGAGAGTTGAATCCGACAAAAGAATGGACTTTGTTAATTATGACAAAAATTGTGTATTACTTGTTTTGGTTGGCTTTGCCTTTGTTAGTAATGGATATTGCTTGGTATCAATGGTTAATCGGTTTTATGGTGATGCATTATGTGGCTGGTTTGGTACTGAGTGTTGTATTTCAATTGGCACATATTACAGATGCTGTAGAAGTAATATCAGCCGAAGAATTAGAAAAAGAAAAAAGAAGTTGGGCAGCTCATCAATTACAAGAAACTGCCAATTTTGCCACAAAAAACAAAGTAGTTTCTTTCTTTTTAGGAGGGTTAAATTATCAAATAGAACATCATATATTTCCAACAATATCTCATGTTCACTACAAAGACATTTCTAAAATAGTAAAGAAAACAGCTAAAGAGTTTGAGTTGCCATATCACGAATATGAAACTATTAAAGAGGCTTTAGCAGCACATATTAATCAGTTAATTATTTTAGGAAAACAACCCCAAATGGGATAAGTACAATATAATAAGTAAATTATACAATGAAACAAGTTTTATCAGACAGAATTACGAGTTTACCAGCATCGGCTACATTAGCAATGGCTGCAAAAGCAAGAGAATTAAAAACAGCTGGAAAAGACATCATTAGCTTAAGCTTAGGAGAACCAGATTTTAATACTCCAGATTATATTAAAGATGCTGCTATACAGGCAATTAATGATAACTATAACTCTTATAGTCCCGTTGATGGTTATGCAGATTTAAAAGAAGCTATTTCTTTAAAATTTAAGAGAGATAATAACTTAGACTACAAGCCAAGTCAAATTGTAGTTTCTACAGGAGCTAAGCAGTCTTTAGCAAACATTACTCAAGTGTTATTAAACCCAGGAGATGAGGTTTTGTTACCAGCACCATATTGGGTTTCTTATTCTGCATTAGGTATTTTAGGAGGAGCTACTTACAAAGAAATTCCATCTACCATAGAAACTGATTTTAAAATCACTCCAGCTCAGTTAGAAGAAGCAATAACTCCTAAAACTAAGTTGATATTCTTTAACTCTCCAAACAACCCAAGTGGTACTGTTTATACAGAGGAAGATTACAAAGCATTGGCAGCAGTGTTAGAAAAGTATCCTGATATTTATATTATTTCTGATGAAATTTATGAGCACATTAACTACGGTACTCCAAACTTTAGTATTGCTTGTATTCCATCTATGTACGATAGAACCATTACGGTGAATGGATTGGCAAAAGCATTTGCTATGACAGGATGGAGAATTGGATATATTGGTGCTCCTGAATGGATTGCAAAAGCTTGTACTAAAATGCAAGGGCAAATTACTTCTGGTACCAACTGTATTGCTCAAAGAGCTGCTATTACTGCTTTAACAGAACCTGTATCAAAAATAGGTTATATGGTTGAGGAGTTCCAAAAACGTAGAGATATGATGTTGGAATTATTAGGAGAAATTGAAGGATTCAAATTAAATGTTCCTAAAGGAGCGTTTTATATTTTTCCTGATGTATCTGCTTTCTTTGGTAAAACATTTAAAGGAAAAACTATTGAAACAGCAGCTGATTTTTCTATGTTGTTATTAGAAGAAGCTAACGTAGCTACGGTATCTGGAGAATCTTTTGGTGCTCCAACCTGTATTCGTATTTCTTATGCAGCTTCTGAAGCGCAATTAAGAGAGGCTGTAGCAAGAATAAAAACAGTTTTATCATAATACAATATCTTTTTTAAGATAAAATAGAAACCGCTTTTGATGTCAAAAGCGGTTTTTTACTTTTAAAAAAATAAACATGAAATTCTATTTAAAATTAGAACTCCTTTTTTTACTCGTTTTTAACGTTTCATTTTCACAAAAAAACACCGTACAATTATTATCTCCACATGAATCTCTAAAAATAGGAGGAAAAATGATGTTTGATAATGCTTATTTTATAGAGTCTAATAAACTAAGTAATGCTTATACAGATAAACAAGCAAAAAGTGGTGAACAATTTAGACGTATCTTTTTATATGTAAAAGGGGGTTTGTATAGTAATATAGAATATAAACTGCAGCTTAATTTTATAAATAAACAAATAGGATTAAGAGATGCGTATATAGGAATTAAAAATGTTCCTTTCATAGGTACTATTAGAGTTGGCCAGGTTAAGGAGCCTATGAGGTTAGATGTGTTAAATAGTAGTAGCTATTTAACTTTTATGGAAAGATCTTTTAATACAGACTTTATGCCTATTCGTAATAGTGGTGTCTTATTGATGAATAATTATGTACAAAATAGATTGTCATATCAATTAGGAGTATTTAGGAATTCTGATTCTAATACAGGGAATGATAAAATAGCTGATGATAGTTTTGTTATTACAACTAGATTGACTGGAATGCCAATTGCTAAAAACAATCAGTTTTTACATGTTGGTATTGCAGGTTCATACAGAAAATATGATGATAGATTGTATAATGTAAATATAAAGCCTGAGGTAAATCTAAGCGCGATCTCTTATCTGTCTATTAGTGGACTTACGGATGTTAAACATGTAAATATTTATAATTCTGAAATGGCTTATGGCTATAAATCTTTTAATTTACAAGGGGAGTATATGTGTGCTGATGTGTATAGCGAAGCTCAAATTACCAATCTATTTTATACTTACTACGGTCAAGCTAGTTGGTTTATTACTGGAGAGCACAAAAGTGTTAAGAATTCCTACAGCATGTTTAATAGAATTTCTCCTAAGCATAATTTAAACGATAGTTATAGTGGTGCTTGGGAGCTTGCTTTACGATATTCTTATGTTAATTTAAACAGCCATGCAATTAAAGAAGGAAGTCAAAAAGATGTTACTATTGGTGTGAACTGGTATTTGAATCCTTATGTAAGATTTATGTTTAATGAAGTATATGCTGATGTGGCTGATAAAGGAGAGGTATTGGTGTCTCAGGTAAGAGTTCAGGTAGATTTTTAAATAAAAAAAGCTCCATAATAATTAAGGAGCTTTTTTTGTTTTGTTTAAAAATGAACTTCAAACTGTAGCCTAAGTTGTAAGCCGTCAGCATTTCCAGCAACGGTTGTGTAACTAAAGTCAGATTGAATTTTTAATGCATGTCCTACGATGTATTTAGAAACCCCTATAGTGTATTGTTCTTTAGTGTTTAAAACACCTTTGTAATCTACTTGTGTATATCTAGCAGATATTTCGTAATTGTTACTAAATAAGTATCCTGTGGCCAAGTTATAAGCTCTTCCTACTTTAACAGGATTGTCTCCTATTGTTGTGTCGTCTGCAGATCTATAAGCAAATTCTCCCATGGCTGAATAGCCGTTGTGTTTGTACATAAAATCAACAAAAGAGGTGTTTACATCAGTTGTGGCAAAAACATGATCTTCAGCGCTTCCGCTATCTTCAATTAATTCTATAATACTTCCTTGACTTCCTCTCTGTCTAGAAGCTCTATCATTATGGTTGTAAGTAGCTCCTACAGATAATTTAGGTTTGGCCTCTCTTTTTAAGTCTCCACCAGAATAATCTCCTTTACTTGTAAAAGCCCCAAAAGGTAAAACTTCTATCCTACTAGTATATTGTTGTCCTCCAACATTTCCTGTAGTAATATTTCTTCCCTCTCCTTGCGTAATGGCAAAAACCTCTCTAATTAAAAACTGTGATCCAATAGTGTGATGATTTCTCAATTGAAACCCCATATCTCTATCTAAAGTAAATTCTTTGTTTAATAAAGATCTGTCTACCAATTGCATGTTTGCCGATGAAATAACACGTTCACGGTTACCAGGTAGTTTTGTTTGACCAGCCCATAGTTCTAAGTTTTTATAAAAATTCCATTTTAAAACGGCATCTAAAATTAATTTAGGACCAAGTTTGGTATATTCATTAGCAGAACCGGTGTCGTTATTAGACATTCCTAATTCTATTTTATACTTTACCTTAGGGCTTAGTACAAAACCATCAAATTTTAAACGGTATCTTCTAATTTTAGTGTCTGTTTGGTAGTTAACAGGATCAAAATTAAATTGTTGATGACTATCAGCATCTAAACCAACTGAAGTAAGGTATTGCATTCTTAACCCAAACTTCATACTCCATGTACTGTCTTTAGATACGGTGTTAAAAATTCCTTTTCCAAAAGTATTTTTCCCTATAGTTTGTGCATTTAGGTTTGAAAAAGAAAACATTAAGATTGAAATAAATAACGTTAGTTGTTTAATTGTCCTCATAATTTTGTTAAATGAGGAGCAAACTTACGTTAATTATTTGTTAATGAGTGTTAATTTAATGTTAACTACTTTTTTGACTTGTTTTTGTTTTTAAAGTTATTGCGTATAAGATTTTATATGAAATTGACTCATGCGTTACATAATTTACTTTGTAAAAAAATTGAGATATTTAAATCTAATGTTAATTTAATGTTAACAAAAAGGTCAACTTTGTATTATAAAGTTGACCTTTTAGAAAAAATGATATCTGTTTTTGTTACTTCTTTATAACGTTAGATTGAATTTCGTTAATCAATTCTGTTAAGTTGATTAAAGCCATAATTAAATCTTTTGACTCCATAATAATTCCAAAGTGTAAAGTAGTGTTTTTTGGACTGGTTTCCACAGTTCTAATTCTGTCTATTTGTTTTCCTAAAGATTCTGAAACATTTTCTAATAGGGCTTGCTTCTTTTCTAAAATAATAGACAAATCTTCAAAAGATTGATTTTTTAAGACCTTAGAAATATCGTTTAATACCGTTTCTAACCCTTTCATAATCGCTTTTAAATCTCCAATTTGTTCTTTGTTTAGAGACTTGTGGTTGTTGTTTACGTGCTTATAGCTAATTTTAGAAATATAACTTATAGATTGTGAAATATCTTCTAAATACCCTAATACAGAAATATAGAATTTACTAGCTTCTACAGAGCTTTTTTCTAATCCTTTGATAAAATAGAAAACATCATTACGCAACTCATCAATTTCTTGGTTAAGTTTATTTACGTGTTTGTCGTTTTTCTTTAGCTTGTCTAAGTTTTGATCTGCTAAATTAATTACTACGTTAGAGTATAATTTTTGTACTCTTCCTAATACTTGTATAATGTGGTCTGAACTTTCGTTGATAACACCGTTAATAGTATCAATAGTTTCTTTTTTAATGGCTTTTTTAGCTTCTTTTTCTTTCTCTTTTTTAGAATGAATAATATAGTTTCTTGCTATTAAGAAAAGAACTGTTAAAAGTAAAACAGCAACCATTACAGGCCCTCCTAAATAGATTAAGAAAGCAATAATTGCAGAAAAAGTAAAGGCAACTAAAGCTGTTAAAAACCAACCTCCAATAACACTTAATACTCCGGCTATTCTATATACAGCACTTTCTCTACCCCAAGCTCTATCTGCTAAAGAAGTACCCATGGCAACCATAAAGGTAACATAAGTGGTAGATAAAGGAAGTTTTAAAGAAGTACCTATAGAAATTAAAATACCAGCAACTACTAAATTGATAGAGGCTCTCACCATATCAAAAGCAGGTACTTCATAACTTTTATTTTTTGAAATGACAATTGAAGGTCTTTCAAATCTTGAGTCTATGTATTTTTTGGCTTTAGGTGTAATGAATAAGTTTAAACCTGAATTGATTAACATTCCAAATCTTACAATTCCTCTAGAGGCAGGGTTTGGTTCAAACTTTTCGTGTCCATCACCTTGTCTAGATAAATTTACCCCTGTTTCAATAACCGTTTTTGCTTTTTTAGAAAACCATAAAGTAACGACCATAATTCCACCAGCCAATATTAATAGCATTGGACTAGATGGTACCTTTTCTGCTAAAATTCCCATAGAAAATTCACTAGCTCCAACTCCAGAAGCAGACCATGCTTGAAATGAATTCCATGCTGCTATAGGTACTCCTACAAAGTTTACCAAATCGTTTCCAGAAAAAGCCATGGCTAAAGAAAAGGTTCCAATACCTATAATTACTTTTAAAATATCTATTTTAAATAAGCTAATCAACAATTGAGAAATTAATGTCCAACCAAGAAAACCAATAAGGAGAATGTTTAATGTTTGTCCTTCAATTAAGTGTTTGGTATTAGCGTAATAAGGAGTTCCTTTCATTCCTTTTACAAAAATAAAATAGGTAATAGCAGTAATGGCCAATCCTCCAAAAATAGCGTTTATATAAGATTTTTTATCATTTAAGTTAAATGAGTAAACTATTCTTGAGACAAACTGAACTAGAGCTCCAACAGTAAAAGAAATAGCCACCGAAAGTAGAATACCAAAAATAATTAGCAGTGCTTTTTCGTGATTAATATATTGCCAAATGTCTGCAATAGTTTTGGTGTCATCTGCCGATATTTTTATCAAAGCCATAGAAACGGCAGCTCCAAGCAATTCAAATACAATAGAAACTGTAGTAGAGGTTGGCATTCCTAAGGTGTTAAAAATATCTAGCAATAGAATGTCGGTAATCATTACAGCCATAAAGATGTACATGATTTCGTCAAAGTAAAATTGACCGGGAACAAAAATTCCCTTTCTAGCTACTTCCATCATTCCGCTAGATGTAACGGCACCAACAAGTACTCCAATACTTGCTATCATCATTATTTTTTTGGGAGTAATTGCTTTAGATCCAATTGCAGAATTTAAAAAGTTTACGGCATCATTACTAACACCAACAACTAGATCAATAGCTGCTAAAACAGCCAAAGCAATGATCATTAAAAAGTAAATATTTTCCATTTGGAATAATTAAATTAGGGCTCAAAATTACTAAAAAAAAGCAAGTTCAAATGTTAATTAAATGTTATGAAATAAGCTGTGATTTGTGTGTGAATCACATTGTTAAACTTTCTTTTTTTGTGGAGTTACTACAAAGTCTTTTAAATAAAATGGTTCAAAATATGCAGTATCTTCAAAATCGTTTTGTTGATGTTTTTCTTCGGCTAAAAAAGCCATTTCGCTAACAGATGGGAACTTATCATCTATAAAATTAGCGTTTTTGTGTTTTATGATTTCTTTGCACTTAAAAGCACCATCTCCTAAAAAATAAACAGGCTGCTCATGTAACAAATCTTGATAAGAAGCTTCGTCAATAATTTCTGCTTCGGCACTTCTTAAATAAGTGTAGTCTTTCTTAAAAATAGCACTGTAAACTTCTAATCTTCGGGCATCAATCATTGGCACAATTAATCCTTGTTCTATGTTTATGGTTTTAGCTAATATTTTTAAAGTATCTATGGCAATTAATGGTTTTTGAATAGCATAAGCAAGCCCTTTGGCAGCGGAAACACCTATGCGCAACCCCGTGTAAGAACCAGGACCTTTTCCTACAGCTACAGCATCTAAGTCAGTAGGTTTTATGTTTTTAGATGCTAAAATTTCTTCTATAAAAACGTGTAGCTTTTCAGCATGGGAATAGTCTCCTTTATTTTCTTCTTTTAAAGCAATACAAACACCATCTTTTGCCAAACCAACGGAGCAATTTTTAGTTGATGTTTCTAAGGTAAGTATCAAAGCCATATAATATATTTTATGTGGATTGTTTTAAAGCTTGAAAAGTAAACATATTTGATAACATGTGCTAAATCTTGGCTTTTATTTTATTTTTTTAAAGTAGAGGTTTTAATAAGGAATATTGCTAAAATCAACAAGAGTAGTGTCTTTTGATATTTTGTAGGTTATTTTGCTGTCTAAGGATTGTGCGTTAGAATAATAACCGTTAGTCATTTCTACTTTGTTGTTGTTTTCACAATTAAATTTTAAAGTATATTGACCATCTCTTTTTTCATTATTTTTCATATCCAAAAAAGCCTTAATAGATTTGTTAGGCTCTATTATGTTAAACTCTAATTTTGTGTTTTTGTCCGATGAAAAAGTAACGTTATAAATAGGAGTTTGAGTAGTTTTTTTTATTTCTACAATAATTCCATTGTTAATATAGTGGCAGGAGCTTAGTATTAAAAGTAACAATATAATAGTTGTCTTTTTCATCTTTTAAATTAGTTGTTGTTTTAAACTAAAGATACAATAGTTTTTTAATTGGTTTTTTTTTCTTTTAAAAGATAGCTGTAAACAGGGTAGTGGTCACTATATCCACCTATATAAGTGCTTCCAGAAAAACTCCTTTTAGGACTTCCTTTATATTTTCCGTTTTTTAAGGTCATATAACTAGGGTTGTGTATTCCTGCTTTATAAAATCTAAATTCACTATAATCTTTGTTTAAAGTGATGTAGTTATCACTAAAGAAAATTTGATCAAATAAAAATAAATCTCCCTGATAAACAAGTGTGTTAAAACCTTCTTTAAACATTTCTTCAAAAGGATTGTACAAATCGCCTTTTTGTAATTTGTTTTTAGAAGCTTTGGTTTTTAGTACTTTTTTAAAACTTTTATCGGTAGGGCTATCATTAAAATCTCCCAAGCCAATAATTTTTGCATTGGGCTCATCTTCGTGTATGTTAGCAATAACGTCTAAATTTCTTTTGGCAACACGTTCTCTTAAAATACTGCTTTTTTTAGCTCCTCCTCGTCTGGAGGGCCAATGGTTAACTAATATGTGAATTTTTTCATTTAATAAAAAACCTGTAGCCCAAAGAATATCTCTGGTATAAACTATTTTATTGTTGTTGTATAAATTTGCAGGAATGGCTTCGCTATGAGTAGGTTTAAAAACCTCTTTGTTATAGAGTATAGCGGTATCTATTCCTCGTTGATCGGGAGAGTCAAAATGTATAATTCCGTAATTGTAATTAGCTAAAGGAGGTGTGGCAATTAAATCTTCTAATACTTTTCGGTTTTCCACTTCTGCAACCCCTATAATAGAGGGAGGTAAATTGTTTTGTTCTCTGCCTATTTCACAAAGAACATTAGATAGTTTAGAAAGCTTATCTAAATAAATTTCTTTTCTATTTGATTTTATTTCCATCATAGGACTTAGTTCGTCCATTTTGGTGGTATCATTAATAGTATCAAATAAGTTTTCTAAGTTGTAAAACGCAACAGTTTGAACTATATATGATTTTTGACCAAAAACCAAAGAAAAATTTAAACTAAAAAAAACGATTAACCAGGCTCTAATTATCAATAACATAACTTTTAGTTAAGAATGAGTTTTAAAACTAAATTTATTTTGGCAGGTAAATAAAAAGGAAATGTTATCAATTCATAAATTTTTTTGTTGCTGTTTGTTTTCTTTGTCAATATACGCTCAGCAACAGGTGTCTTATACCGGAATAGTAAAAGATTTTAAAACAAACGAGCCTGTAATTTCTTTTGAAATTGATATTCCAAACACAGACAAACAATATTTTTATACCAATGCTAATGGTCGTTTCTCTGTAAGTTTATCTAGTGATATCAAACAAATAATAGTAAAGGCAAGCGAATATAAGGAGGAGAGAATTACCTTAACTTCATTTAAAAGTAATGTTGTTTTTTTAAAACCTATGGATAAAATTCAGAATGAATTTAGTCTGGTAAATCTTACAGATGACCAATTAGATGATGAAAGTGGAGAGGTTGCTAATATTGCTGGAATTTTTTCTGCTTCAGACGATGTATACTTAAACACCATAGGTTTTGAATTTCAAGGAGTTTTTTACAGTGCAAGAGGGTTGAGTTCAGATCAGGTGACTTTTTTGTTAAATGGGGTTCAACAAAACAGATTGTACGATGATAGACCTGCATGGAATAATTGGGGAGGGGTAGATGGAATTTATAGAAATCAAGAAGTTACAGAGCCTTTAGGAGCTTCTGAAAAAACATTTGGGAGGGCTTTAGGAGTAACTTCTTTAACTACTAGAGCCTCAAAATATAGAACAGGAACTAGAGTTTCATATGCTCGTTCAGATAGGTCTTATCAAAACAAAGCCTCTGTAAGTCATGTAGGGAGTTTGTCTAATGAATGGTATTATGTGGTTTCTGCAAGTAGGCGTTGGGGAAATGAAGGTTATAGAGAAGGGTCTTTTTACGATGCCAATTCATTAATGTTGAGTGTAGAAAAGTATGTAAACACTAACAATAGTTTAACAGCAAGTTTTATGTACACACCAAATAGGAGAGGTGCTGCAGGTTCTTATACAAATGAAGTGTTTGGTTTAAAAGGAAATAGTTACAATGGAAATTGGGGATATCAAAATGGAAAAAAAAGAAACGCTAGAATTAGAGAGGTAGAAGAACCATTATTCTTGTTAACTCATACTTATGAAAATAATGATAAAACACGTTGGGAAAACACACTTATGTTGCAAAAAGGAAATATTGGGTATTCTAGAATAGATTATAACGGTGGAGCAAACCCCGATGCAGCTTATTACCAAAAATTACCAAGTTATTGGTTGTCTAGAAATACTGTTGATTATGAAAATGTATATAGATATGAGCAGGCTTTTTTAAATGATGGTCAGTTAGATTGGGATTTTTTATATAAAGCCAATGCAGAAATGAATGCAACCAATCAAAATGCTGCGTATGTGTTGTATAGCGATAAGAGAGATGAGCAAAGAATTCAATTTAATTCCAATATCACCCAAAAAATAAACGAAGATTGGCAATTTAATGCAAGTGTGGATTACAGAAATACAACCTCAGAAAATTATGCTGAAGTAATAGACTTGTTAGGAGGGAATGGTTATTTAGATGTAGCTAGTTTTACTTTGGTGCAAAGCGATTTGAATAATCTGAATAGAGTGGTTACCGAGGGGGATAGATTTAAATACAATTACAATATCAACAGTTCTAGTGTAAGCGGGTTTGCTCAGACTGCTTGGAAAGCAAAAAAAATAGAGTTGACTGGTGCTTTGGGAGCTTCTTATACCACACACCAAAGAGAGGGATTGTATAATTATGAAAATTATGCCGATGCCGAGGGTAAAAGCAAAAAAATAAACTTGTTAGCACACCAAGCAAAAGCAAATGTGCTTTATAAATTGTCTGGTAGAAATTTATTCGATTTTAAAACAGCTTATATTCAAAAATCACCAAGCGTAAGGCAAGTGTTTCCAAATGCAAGAGTAAGTAATGCTACTTTAGAGAATTTAGAAACAGAGAATTTGTTTAGCAATGCATTAAGCTACATTCATAGGGGGCTTAATTACAACATAAAACTTACAGGATATTACAATTTACAAAACAATGTTACTGAGACTGGTTTTTATTTTGCTGAAGGTTTTGGAACAGATGCTGATGACGATCCTAATACTGGAGATTTGTTAGATGAAAATAGCCTGTTTGTACAAGAGGTTTTAAATGATATTGAAAAAAAATATGTTGGTTTGGAGTTAGGGTCTTCTTACGATGTTACTTCAACCATAAAGTTAACAGGGGTCATTGGTTTGGGTAATTATACCTATAACAATAACCCTAATTTATTACTGTATACAGAAGATGATACAAGTGCTCAAAATTTAGGATTTATTAACGGAGCTAAAAATTTAGGAGCAGCTACTATTCAGGGTAAAAAATTATCGGTAGGGCCACAACAAGCATTTTCGTTAATGTTGGCTTATAATGACCCTAGTTATTGGAGGATAAGAGTGAGTGTCAATCATTTTAGAAATAATTATGTTGATGTTGCTCCTATTCGTTATACCAGCAATTTTACTCATGAAATTAACGGAAACCCAATTGCTAATATAGAAGACAATTTGGTGAGTTTGTTTAGGCAGCAAGAGCAATTAAATAATTTTACATTGGTCAATTTGTCTGGAGGTAAATCATGGCGATTAAATACAGGATATTTAAGTGTTTTTTGGAACGTTCAAAACATTCTAGATATCAGTTATAGAACAGGGGGCTTTGCTAGTGGTAGAGCAGCTAATTATACCGAACAGTTAAATGAATATAATAGAGAGTTACCATTGTTTGGTAGCCGTTATTTTGTAGGAAATGGGAGGACCTTTTTTACAGGATTATATTATTCATTCTAAAAACAACATCATGAAAAAATATAGCATATTATCTTTTTTACTTTTGTTAATGGCTTGTGTAGATGATTTTAATCACAAGGCTATTGATACCGATATTATTCCCCCAGACCTTAGTAGCAAAACAGAAATTACCTTTAAAGAGTTGTATAATTTGCATAGTAATGAAATAGGAAAAGATACTATTGTTACAGGATATGTAGTTTCTTCAGATCAGCAAGGGAATTTTTATAAAGAAATTTTTGTCCAAAATACCTTAGAGGATACCGATTTAGGAATAGATAACCCTAGAATGGGGATGAGAATTAGAGTAGGCTTAACCACTACCAGTACAAAATATGCCAAAGGAAGAAAAGTTGTAATTAATCTAGAGGGACTTAAAAGAACCACAAGTGATGAGTTGTTAACTTTAGGGAAACCAAGTAACACTTATATTAAAGATATTTCAGAGTTTGAATTAGATACTTATATCCTAAAAACAAATGAAGTAGGGAAAGTTACTCCTAAAATAACAACCCTGTCAAATTTAACTACTGCTGATTTAAATACATTGGTGAAAATTGAAAATATTCATTTTAAACAATCATATATAGGAGAGCCTTATGCAGGTTTACCTACGGATGATTTTGATGGTAAAAGAACGTTGGAGTTTTGCGATAGCACAAGGAAAGACACCATTCTTTTAGAAACAAGTAATTTTGCAGATTTTGCAGAGGATATCATTCCGAACAAACAAATAGATATTACAGCTATTTATAATATTAGTTTTGATAACGAGCCTATTTTAATAATGAATAGTATAGAAGACATACAAGAAATAGGAAATTATGTTGCTTGTCCAAATATTGTTACTCCCGATTTAATGATAACGGAAGTAGCCGATCCTAAAGTAGGAACAGGTGAAGTAGCTAGGTATATAGAAATTTACAACCCAACTGCTAGTTTAGTTTCTTTAAATGGTTGGAATGTTATTCGTTATAATAAAACAAGTGCTAACGAAAATGCATATACCATTTCTTTAGATGGTTTGTCTATTGCAGCAAACAAAACTTTAATTGTTGCTGCCAATGATAAAGATGTTGCTACTAACAAAACGTGGTTTGAAACGTATTTTGAGTTTGCTCCCGCTTTAACCAATAGCAATATTGATGGAAATGGAGATGATGCTTATGAGTTGATAGATCCTTTAAATGAATTGAAGGATGTTTATGGGTTTCCAAATGTTGACGGTACAGGTTCTGTCTGGGAATATGAAGATGGAGTAGCGGTTAGAAAAACATCAGTAATATCGCCAAATAATACTTTTGATAATACAGAGTGGATCATAAAAAAAGAGCTACCTCAATTAAATACTGGAGGAGGAAATATCGATTTTACTCCTGGTGTCCGTTAGCTTTTTTATCTTTGAGGTAAAAGTAAAAATATGGCATTAACACCTTCAAATGAAATGATGGTTGGAGTAGAAGCTCCTTATTTTATGTTGCCAGATGTAGTGTCTGGTAAACAAGTAAGTTTAACAGATGTTAAAGGGAAAAACGGAACGGTAGTGCTGTTTATTTGTAACCACTGTCCGTATGTTATTCACGTAAATCCTTTATTGGTTTCTTTGGCAAAAGAATATAAAGCAAAAGGAATTGGTTTTGTAGCTATAAGTAGTAATGATGTAGTAAATTATCCACAAGATCGTCCTGAGTTAATGAAAATTCACGCTATAGAAAATGAGTACTCTTTTCCATATTTATACGATGAGTCACAAGAAGTGGCTAAAGCTTATGATGCTACTTGTACTCCAGATATATATGTGTTTGATGGAGATTTAAAATCTTACTATCATGGTCAGTTAGACAAATCTAGACCAGGTAACGGAATTCCAACTTCAGGAGAAGATATTAAAAAAGCTTTAGAGTTGATGTTAAAAGGAGAGGCTTATCAAGATATTGTATTGCCAAGCATGGGATGTGGAATTAAATGGAAAAAATAGAAAAGGTCATAAAAAAGCTCGCTAAGAAATTAGCGAGCTTTTATTTTATAAGTAAAATTTTAAGCTAAAATTTCCAATTGGTTAAAGTTTTTAGTGATTTCTAAAACTCTATGTCCAATTTTAACATCTTCTAAATTTACATCTTCGTTGTCAATTTTAATGTTCTTAATTTGGAATGGTAACCCAATTAAATTAATTTTAAAGGTCTCGTATTCAGTAATAAAAGTCCCTGTTTTGTGCTGTTTAATGGTAACGCTATCTTTTTTACCAGTAATGGTAAATAGCCTTAAACTAAAGCGACCTTTCGTGTAATCATAACCATCATTGGCATCTTCATAAACACTAGACTCTTCTTTTCCTTGTTTGTAATAAACATCAAGAGTTAATTGTTCAATGGTTTTTTCTCCAACATATTGTTGAATAGGGTATTTAGGAATAATAGCTCCTTCTTTAATAAAAATAGGCATGCTATCAATATCGGCATCTACCCACATTTCTCTACCTCCATCAATAACTTCGTGTGTCCAGAAATTGTACCAGTTTCCTCTAGGGATGTACATTCTTCTTCCTTTTGCATTAGGTTCCCCAATAGGACAAGCCAAAATGTGTTCTCCTGCTAAAAACTCATCTGTTCTGTGGTGTGTTTGAGCATCTTCTTGATCAAACAATACTAGTGATTTTAACATTGGAATTCCTTCCTCAATATACTTGTAAAAAGTAGTGTATAAATAAGGTAGTAATTGGTATCTAATTTCTATAAATTTACGAACAACATCTGCTATTTCTGTACCAAAAGTCCAAGGCTCTTGATCTCCATGGTCTCCAGAAGAGTGTGTTCTACAAAATGGGTGAAAAATCCCTAATTGTATCCATCTTGCATATAATTCACCATTTGGTTGTTGAGCAAAACCTCCAATGTCAGATCCTACAAATGAGAAACCAGACATAGCCATTCTTTGTGCCTGTACGTTGGCAATCCATAAATGTTCCCAAGAGGCTACGTTGTCACCTAGCCAAGTTGAGGTATATCTTTGCGTTCCAGAATATGCAGAACGTGTAATAACAAAAGGCCTTAAAGGGTAGTTGTATTTTTTTAATCCTTTATAGGTGGCTTTTGCCATTTGCATTCCATATATATTATGTGCTTTACGGTGAGAACAAGGGTTTCCATCATAATCATGACGAACATCATCTGGGAAAGATTTTCCAGGAACGTCCATAACAGCAGGCTCATTCATGTCATTCCAAACACCTTTTACTCCAATATCTTCAATTAGTTCTTGGAATAAAGTAGCCCACCAATCACGTACTTCTTTTCTTGTAAAATCTGGAAAGTAACATTCTCCCGGCCAAACTTTACCTTTCATGTAGGGACCATCTGCTCTTCTACAGAAATAATCATTTTCTAAACCTTCACGGAATACATCATAATCCATGTCAATTTTAATTCCTGGATCAATAATAACTACCGTTTTAAATCCATCATCAGCCAATTCCTTTACCATTCTTTTAGGTTCTGGAAAATAGTCTTTACTCCAAGTAAAACATCGGAAACCTTCCATGTAATCAATGTCTAAATAAATAGCATCACAAGGTATTTTTAAATCTCTAAATTTTTGGGTAATTTCTTTAACATTAGACTCTGGGTAATAACTCCATTTACATTGGTGATATCCTAAAGCCCATAATGGAGGTAGTTCAGGAGCTCCAGTTAAATTAGTGTAAGATGCTACTACATCTTGCATATTAGGTCCATAGATAAAATAATAATTCATTTCACCACCTTCAGCCCAAAAACTTGTTACATTTCTTCTTTCAGAACAAAAATCAAAATGAGATCTAAAAGAGTTGTCAAAGAAAACTCCATAAGCTTTTTTGTTTTGAATGGCTGTGTAAAAAGGAATGGCTTTGTATATAGGATCCGTGTGTCTTCCAAAAGCATAAGAGTCGGTTGCCCAGTTTTGAAAACGTTTTCCTTTTAAGTTGGTGTGTTCGGGTTTATCACCCAACCCATAAAAACTTTCACCAGTAGGAGAACTTTTGGTCATTTTAACAATGTTTCCTCCAAGTTCGTAGCTTTCTTCCCAGTGAAAACCTAATTCATCTTCAGAGATTAAGGTTTCATCAACGGCATCATAAATACGTGTTCTTAAGTCTTGTTTAGAGATATAGCACACTAATTTAGAAGTAGTAATGATGTACTTTTCTATATCTTCGGTAATTTCTAGTTTATTATATCCTTTAATAGCATCTTTAGAGATGGCGTATGAAAAATCTGGTTCAAATTTAGCATCTGTAGTAAATCTAAAACGTAACATACTATCTCTGAGCACTGTCATTTGTAGAATTACACCATTTTCGGAGTGAAAATACAGTGTGTCTACGTCTTTTTTAAAATCTATCACTTTTGCAGGAAACGCATTTCCCTTATGTTCGATTCTTTCGTTTAATATCATAGTATACAGTTCTTTATTGATTCTGAGTATTCCAATTTAGTGAAAAATGTTAACAATTAAACTTTAATAAAACTGTTTTTTATCATAAAATTAATTCTCTGTAAACCCTTATAAATACTAGGGTTTGGGTGAAGATTGTTGAAGTTTGTAAATTGTTGTTTTCATAAAAAAAGACTCCTTATAATGTGAATAAAGAGTCTTTTTTTAAATGTGGTAATATTATATCTTTTATTTTATCTGAAAGATGACAATTCCTAAAGGAGGAAGTGTAACTTCAGCAGAGTAGTCTTTCCAGTTCCATG
The DNA here is from genome assembly GCF_054111205.1 of Wenyingzhuangia sp. IMCC45467. The sequence continues at coordinate 2,031,052 of NZ_CM134196.1, read as the reverse complement.
GTTTGTCTAAAACCTGAATTTGTTTGCTGTTTTTAATTCCACTACCACCATATTTCTTCAAATCGGAGTTAAAAACTTCTTTTAATTTTCCTTTTTTGTGTACTCCAATTAAATAATTTTCTTGAACACTTGGTGTTGCATTACAAACAACAATGATGTCATTTTTATCTTCGTGTCCTTTTCTAATATAGCTCAATACAGATTTTTCTCCATCTTCATAGTTTATCCATTCGTATCCTTCTTGTGAAAAACCTTTTTCGTAAAGAGCAGGAGTTTCTTTTAAAAAGGTGTTTAAGTCTTTAATATATGTTTGAACAGATTTATGTTCTGGATTATCAAGCAAATGCCAGTCTAAGCTATGGGCATAACTCCATTCATTTTCTTGACCAAATTCAGCTCCCATAAACAATAAGTTTCCTCCTGGGTGAGAGAACATGTATCCGTATAACAAACGTAAATTGGCTAGTTTTTGCCATTTGTCACCAGGCATTCTACCTAGAATAGATTTTTTTCCATAAACAACTTCATCATGAGAAAGAGGAAGCATGTATCTTTCAGTAAAAGCATAAGCCAAGCTAAAAGTAATTTCATTGTGATGATATTTTCTGTGAATAGGATCTTTTTTAAAGTATCCTAAAGTATCGTGCATCCAACCCATCATCCATTTCATACCAAAGCCTAAACCACCATACTCAACGTCTCTTGTAACTCCTGAAAAGGCTGTAGATTCTTCGGCAATGGTTTGAACTCCAGGGAAACTGTTGTAAACTTCAGTGTTAAAATCTTTTAAAAATTCTATGGCTTCTAGGTTTTCATTTCCTCCAAATTTGTTAGGTTCCCACTCACCATCTTCTCTAGAATAGTCTAAGTAAAGCATAGAAGCTACAGCATCTACTCTTAAACCATCAATATGATATTTGTCTAGCCAAAAACAAGCATTAGAAATTAAGAACGAACGAACTTCATTTCTTCCATAATTAAAAATTAAACTCTTCCAATCTTTGTGATAGCCTCTTCTTTTGTCAGGATGTTCATATAAGTGCGATCCGTCAAAAAATCCCAACCCGTGTGCATCTGATGGAAAGTGTGATGGTACCCAGTCTAAAATAACACCAATATCATTTTTGTGAAATTCATCTACTAGATTCATGAATTCTTTTGGGTGTCCAAATCTACAACTTGGTGCAAAATAACCTGTAATTTGATATCCCCATGATTGATCAAAAGGATATTCCATAATAGGCATGAATTCTACATGTGTAAAATTCATTTCTTTTACATATTGTACTAGTTTTTGTGAAGCTTCCCAATAGCTTAAAGGTCTGTTTTCGTCTACATTTTTCATCCAAGACTCAAAGTGAACTTCGTATACAGAGTAGGGTTTGTCTAAACCGTTTTTATCTTTTCTGTATTGCATCCATTCTTTGTCTTGCCATTTATAACCTTCAATGTCATAAGTAACGGATGCAGTTTTAGGCGGATGTTCAGTATGATATCCATAAGGATCACATTTTTCAGTAACAATTCCGTTGTTGTTGGAGTGTATTTTATATTTATAAACTTCACCTACTTTTACGTTTGGAATAAAACCTTCCCAGATTCCTGAGCTATCCCATCTTACATTTAAAATATGTTCACTATCATTCCAGAAATTGAAATCGCCTACAACAGATACTCTATTTGCAGTGGGAGCCCATACAGAAAAGTACATTCCTTTAACACCATCTACAACTGCAGGATGTGCTCCAAATTTTTCATACAGTCTATAATGTTTACCAGATTTAAAAAGATATATGTCAAAGTCTGTAAAAAGACTGTGTACTTGTACGTGATTCATAAGCTGAATGATTATTTTGTTAAGTAACACGCCCAAGTAGATTTACTTGGGCGTGTTGAATTTTGTTTTTGGAATCTAAATAATTACAGTTCCGCTTGGGACAGTTACCCCGTTTTTTATAACTACAATTCCGTTTCGAACAGTGTATAAATCTGTTTCAGTATCTTGTAAATGGTCTCCACCGTTTATTTTAACATCATCTCCAATAGAAGAGTTTTTGTCTATAATACAATTGTTAATATAACAACGAGCACCAATTCCCTTTAAAGGGATATTGTTATATGTTTTGTGAGCAATTTCATCTGCTCCTTCATATTTATCATTACCCATTACATAGCAGTTAGAAATGGTAGATCCAATACCAATTCTAGCTCTAATACCAATAATGGTTCTTTCTATTCTACTAGCATTGATAATTCCACCCTCTGCAATTAATGTTTTTTCTAAGGTAGTCCCCGAAATTTTTGTGGGAGGTAAAAAACGAGGTCTTGTTAATACGTTGGTGTCATTTCCAAATAAATCAAACTGAGGGATGTCATCTGTAAGCCCTAAATTAGCTTCAAAGAAAGATCCAATAGTTCCAATATCTGTCCAATATCCTTCGTATTGATAACTAGAAACTTTATGGTTTTTAATAGCTTGTGGAATAATTTCTCCACCAAAATCCATGGTTTCTTTATTTTTCATTAATTCGATAAGTAGCTCTCTGTTAAAAATATAAATACCCATAGAGGCTAAATATTCTCTTCCTTGAGATTTCATTTCATCGGTAACTTCAGAGGTCCAGTCGCATAATTGATCTGAAGATGGTTTTTCTATAAAAGAAGTAATTTCCTCCTGATCATTGGTTTTTAAAATTCCAAAACCTGTAGCATCTTTCGCATTAACAGGTAAAGTAGCAATAGAGATGTCTGCTTTACTTTTTTGATGATCTTTAACCATTTTGTTAAAATCCATCTGGTATAATTGATCTCCAGATAGAATCAATGCATAATCCCACTCATAAGCTACAAAATGTTGCATGGATTGTCTTACGGCATCTGCAGTTCCTTGAAACCAACCATCGTTTTCAGGGGTTTGCTCTGCCGCTAAAATATCAACAAAAGCACCAGAGAAATTTCCAAAGGTATAGGTGTTTTTAATGTGCTTGTTTAAAGAAGCTGAGTTGAATTGTGTAAGTACAAAAATTCTGTCTATGTTAGAATGTAGACAGTTAGAAATAGGAATATCCACTAGTCTGTATTTTCCTGCAATTGGGACAGCTGGTTTAGACCTTGTAGATGTTAATGGTTTTAATCTAGATCCTTGTCCTCCCCCTAAAATAATTCCTAAGACTTTTTTTTTCATAAATTTTTATTTGGCTATTAGGTTATATAATTCGATATATTCTTGAGCTGAATTTTCCCATGAATTGTCAATTTTCATAATTTCTTTTCTAATTCTCTTAAATTCATTTGTATCATTATACAACTTGTTGGCACGGGTAATGGCTAGAGCAACATCTTCTACTGTAACATGTTCATGACGAATTCCAAAACCACCTTTTTCCCCAATATCTTTAACGGTGTCTTTTAATCCTCCAGTAGTTCTTACTACAGGAATGGTTCCATATCGTAAAGCGTATAATTGATTTAAACCACAAGGTTCAAATCTAGAAGGCATAATTAAAAAATCTGCACCCGCATAAATTAAGTGAGATAATTCTTCATCATATCCTATAAAAGTATTGTATCTATCTGGGTATTTTTCTTTTAATTCATTTAGTAAAAACTCAGCATGAGAATCTCCAGACCCCAAAACCAAACCATTAATATCGTTGGCTTCTAATGCCCTGTCAAAAATTCCAGCCATAATATCAGCTCCTTTTTGATATACCAATCTACCAATAAATGCTACCAGAGGTTTGTTTGGGTCTAAACCAAACTTATCGCAAATAGCTTGTTTGTTGGCTTTTTTACCTGCCTCTACTGTTTTTTCAGAGAAGTTTTTAGTAATCATAGTATCGGTAGCAGGGTTCCATACGTCTGCATCAATACCATTTAATATTCCTACTGATTTTTCTCTTTCAGTATCAAACAACCAATCTAATCCTGTAGCTGCGTATGGAAGCTCGTTCATGTAGTTTGGAGAAACAGTGGTGTATCGCCAACATGCTTTTATAGCAGCTGCCATAGGATTAATAGTATAGTCCCATTCTAAAATACCAGAAAATTCTAAATCGTACTCAGGTAAATAAGATAGTTTTTCAAAAGAAAACTCTCCTTGGTAACCTGCATTATGAATTGTAAACACTGTAGGGATACCACGCATAGAGTGATATTTTTTACACTGTGTAAGCATAAAAGGAATCAACCCTGTGTGATGATCGTGACAGTGAATAATTTCTGGGGCTTTAATAAATTGAAGAATCCAGTCTAATACTACTTTTTGGAATGCAATAAACCTTTCAGTATCATCTGCGTATCCATATACATTTTCTCTGTCTAAAAGATTTTTAATTTTCACTTGGTAAAGGTGAAAACCTAATTCTTCAAAACTGTTGTTAACTTTGTATACAGTTGCTTTGTATTGATTATCAGCTAAATCTACATTACACTTAAAATCGGTAGTATATTCTGCGTTTTTGGCATACTTGTTGTCGTAGTATGGCATAATAACGGCCGATTCATAATTAAGGTTGGTTTGGTATTTTGGTAAGGCTCCTACAACATCTGCAAGACCTCCAACTTTAGCTGCAGGATAGCATTCTGCACTAACGTGTATTACTTTCATAAAAATCGATTTAATTCACTTTCTAAACTTAGTAAAAAAATCTGTTAACATATATTAATTTAAGGGTAAATTCTTAAAATATTGCTAGGATTTTTGGACTTGGTGAAAAAAACTATCTAAATGTAAGTAGTATAAAAAAACACCTTGCATTGCAAGGTGTTTGATACTTAGTCGTTTAGTTTTAAAACGGCCATGAAAGCTTCTTGAGGAATTTCTACATTTCCTACCTGTCTCATTCGTTTTTTTCCTTTCTTTTGTTTCTCTAAAAGTTTACGTTTTCTAGATATATCTCCTCCATAACACTTAGCAGTTACATCTTTTCTTAAAGCTTTAGTGGTTTCTCTAGAAATAATTTTTGCACCAATGGCAGCTTGAATAGGAATGTCAAATTGCTGACGAGGGATTAATTCTTTTAGTTTTTCACACATTTTTTTACCAATATGGTAAGCATTATCAGCATGTATTAGTGCAGAAAGTGCATCAACAGAACTTCCGTTTAATAAAATATCTACTTTCACCAATTTAGAAACCCTCATTCCGATAGGATAATAATCAAAAGAAGCATATCCTTTAGATACGGTTTTTAATCGGTCGTAAAAATCAAATACAATTTCGGCCAAAGGCATATCAAAAATTAACTCGACTCTTTCAGGAGTTAAATAGGTTTGATTGACAATTTCTCCACGTTTTTCTATACACAAACTCATTACTTGTCCAACAAAATCGGACTTGGTAATAATTGATGCTTTGATGTATGGTTCTTCAACTCTATCCATACTAGATGGATCTGGTAAGTCTGTAGGGTTGTTCACCAAAATAATATTTTCAGGATTTTTTTTGGTATACGCGTAGTATGATACGTTAGGTACGGTGGTAATTACGGTCATGTCAAATTCACGCTCTAAACGTTCTTGGATAATTTCCATGTGTAACATTCCTAAGAATCCACATCGGAAACCAAAACCTAAAGCTGCTGAACTTTCTGGTTGAAATACCAAAGAAGCATCGTTTAACTGAAGTTTTTCCATAGAAGCTCTTAGTTCTTCGTAATCTTCGGTGTCTACAGGGTAGATACCTGCATATACCATAGGTTTAACGTCTTCAAAACCTTCAATTTTGTTTTGGGTAGGGTTTACTAGACTAGTAATGGTATCACCTACTTTTACTTCAGAGGCAGTTTTAATTCCTGTAATTAAATATCCTACATCTCCTGTTTTTATTTCTTGTTTAGGTGTTTGACGTAAATTTAATGTTCCAACTTCATCGGCAAAGTAATCCTTACCAGTAGCCATGAATTTAATTTTTTGTCCTTTTTTTATAGTTCCATCAATAATTCTAAAATAGGTTTCAACTCCTCGGTACGAGTTGTAAACAGAGTCAAAAATTAAGGCTTTTAAAGGGGCTTCTGGGTCTCCTTTTGGAGCCGGAACCTTGTCTATAATTGCTTTTAAAATATTGTCAACTCCAAATCCTGTTTTACCACTTGCATGAATTACATCTTCGGGTTCACATCCTAATAGGTCTACTATATCATCAGTTACTTCTTCAGGATTGGCACTAGGTAAATCTACCTTGTTTAAAACAGGGATGATTTCTAAATCATTTTCTAAAGCCAAATAGAGGTTAGAAATGGTTTGTGCTTGTATGCTTTGAGCAGCATCTACAATTAATAAAGCACCTTCACAAGCAGCAATAGATCTAGAAACTTCGTAAGAAAAATCTACGTGACCAGGAGTGTCTATTAAGTTTAAAATATAATCTTCTCCTTCGTAATTATAATTCATTTGAATGGCATGAGACTTAATGGTAATACCACGTTCTCTTTCCAAATCCATATTGTCTAATAACTGTGCTTGTTCTTCACGTTGGGTTACGGCACCTGTAAAACTTAATAATCTATCGGCTAAGGTACTTTTACCGTGGTCAATATGTGCAATAATGCAAAAGTTTCTAATATTCTTCATCTATCCTAAAAATGCTAGCTTGTTCAACGCGCAAAGATATAGTATTCTGTTCGGATTATAATCGCATCTAAATAAATAGTTATTTAAAGTAAAGAGTATTGTATATTAGCTTGTAAGGAATAAATAATTTTTAAAAAATAAAATAATGAAAAAAGTACTTGTTTTAACATTGCTAATGTTGAGTAGTATAGCTGTGAATGCTCAAAAATTTAAAGGATTAGATAAAAGTCCAATGGATGCTGTGTCTTATCCTATGAGTCATAAAACTTCTGATAAATTAGTGAAAATCATCTACAGTAGACCTCAGTTAAAAGGAAGATCTGTAGAGAGTTTGGCTAAACCAGGAGAGGTTTGGAGAATGGGAGCTAATGAGGCAACCGAAATTAGATTGTATAAAGACGTTATTTTTGGAGGTGAAAAAGTTGAAGCGGGAATTTATTCATTATTTGCTATTCCTGGGGAGAAGGAATGGACTGTAATTTTAAATAGCGATACAGATGTATGGGGATCTTATTCTTATAATGCAGAAAACGATGTGGTGAGAGTTCAGGGAGAAGTGTCTAAAAGTGAAGAGGTTATTGAGGCGTTTACCATTGTTTTTGATGATAAAATGAATTTATACTTAGCTTGGGGTAATGAAATTGTTACCATTCCAATGAGTGAATAAAAAATAGAGATTAATAATTGAAATTAAAGACCGTCTGGTAAAGGCGGTCTTTTTTGTTTTTATAAAAATAAAAAAGACTATGAATGAAGTTTTGTATATTGATGGGTGTTTTTTAGGTTAGTTGTAATATTTAACTAAATTTATTGACATATTTATAATATTGTTTTGAGAAACCCTATATATATCATTCTTATTCCCTTTTTTGTTTTTTGTCAAAGTTTAGTTTGTCAAAATCATGTTGATTTTAATCAGTTAAAAGGAGAAAACATTTCAACACAAAGTATTACTTATGCCATAAAACAAGATAATAATGGTAATATATGGATTGCTTCGGAAGAAGGAGTGTTAAAACACAATTCTAAATTTTACAAAATTTATAACAATTACAAAGGAATTCCTCAGGTGCTAAACAATAGGGTGTCCGAGTTGCTTATTGATTCTAAATCTAGAATTTGGATAGGATTAGATAATGGTTTATGTAAGTATGATGAAAAGTTAGATGTTTTTAAAATTATTAAAGCTAAAAAAGACTTAAATCCATCTTTGGTAAAAAGTATTGTTGAAGATGATAATGGAGATATTTGGATAGGTTGCTATAATGGTTTGTGGAAGTATCATCAAGAATCTAATACTGTGGAAAGGTTTCTTAGTAAACACAATATAGAGAGTATGTTGTGTTATAAAGGAACTGTGTTTTTTGGATCTAACCAAGGGCTGTATAGTTACAATGGAATAACCGAAAAGACTCAACAATTATCTGTGGGTAAAAATACAGATACATTTACCGCTTTGGCTTTTTTTAATAATGCTTTGTTTGCGGGATCTAAAAATGGAAAGATTTATAAAGTTTACACAAACCAAGAAGTTAAAAATATTCAATTGGTTTATAGTGATGAAAATAGTAGTCCTATAAAAGATATTTTAAAAACTAAGAATAGAGGAATTTATATTGCCACCGATGGTAATGGATTGTTACAGCTTAATAATCTTTTTGAGTTGATTCATCATTTTAAAGAAGATGAAAATAATCCTAGTTCACTTTCTAGTAATGGAGTATATGATATTGAATATCATGTAGAAGATATTTTGTGGGTAGCTACTTATGGCGGAGGTATAAATTATTTAGATAACAACAAATTACCATTCACAAAAATTAGTCATCAAATTAATAATAAAAACAGTTTAGTATCTGATTTTACTAGGGCAATTGCCAAAGATAAAAATGATAATTTATGGTTTGGGACTAAAAAAGGGGTGAGTATTTTTAATAAAAAGACAAATGTTTGGAAACATTTAAAGAGGTTGTCTAACAATGGGTCTGGTACTCAGGATATTGTTTTAACCTTGCAGGAAGACGATAAAGATATGTGGATAGGTACCTATAGTAATGGTCTTTTTAAAGTGAATATAAACTCATTAGAAATAAAACATTATAAAAACGTACTTTCCAAAATATATGCTCTTTATAAAGATTCTAAAGGTAATTTATGGGTTGGAGGTATTGAAGGAGATTTGGCTGTTGTAAATAAGAATGATGAAGTAACCCGTTATCCAATTCAGCCTATAAAGTCTATTTTTGAAACCAGAAAAGGATTTATTTTAGCTACGGGTAAAAAAGGAATTTACAGAATAGATCATGCAAAAAAGGAATTTAATTTAATAGAAAGATTAACACCTAATAAGTCAGATTTAGCATATGCAACAATCAATTCAGCATACGAAACCAGAGACAATCGTTTTGTAGTTGCTACCAACGGTAATGGAGTGGTGTTTTATAATCCTATTTATAAAACTGTAAAAAAGTTAACCGTAAAATCTGGAATGCCATCAGACATAGCACAAGGAATTATTGCCGAAAATGATTCGGTTTTTTGGGTTAGTACAACCAAAGGTTTGGCAAACATAATTACATCAAAAACAGATACTATTATCCATGTTTATGATAAAAAAGATGGGTTATCTAGCACTGAGTTTAATTATGGAAGTTATTTAAAAATAAAAGATAGTTTGTTTGCTTTTGGTGGAGTAGACGGTGTTACTTTATTCAATCCTAAAGAAGTAAAACCACAAAACTATAAACCAAAAGTAGAGTTTGATGTTTTTAAGTTATCAAATAAATTGATTGGTCCTAATGAAAAACCACTGTCAAAACATATTAACAAAACCGATACAATTACATTAAAACACAATGAAAATTCAATTGAGTTGTCTTTTACAGGAATATCTCATAGTTCATCATCTAAGGTAAAATATGAATGGAAGTTAGAGGGGGTAGATAATGATTGGACTATTCCAAGTTTAAATAATACTGTAAGTTATAATAATTTAAGTCCAGGTAATTATACGTTTAAAGTAAAAGCCTACAATAAATATTCTGTTTCAGGAAAAACACGCACTTTACAAATTACAATTTTACCACCATGGTGGGCAACCAATACAGCATTTTTTATATACTTTTTATTGTTGGTATTTGTGGTTTATTTAATTATTCATATAACTAGTGTTATTGTAAAAAAGAAAAATGCTGATGAACAAATTGATTTCTTTAATAATATAACCCACGAAATAAAAACGCCATTAACCATTTTGATATCATCTTTAGATAATGTTACTGAGAATATTGATAATGAAGAAGATTCAAAAAATAGAATTAAAACCACAGTAAAGAGAATAAACTCCTTGTTTGAGCAAATGTTAAATTTTCAGAAAATAACCTCTACAGAAAATTTAATGATGGATCTTTCTAAAATTAAGATAGAAGAACATATTAATAAACGTATTAATAACTTTTCACCATTAACTAAGGAGAGAAATCTTAAGTTGTTATTTAAAAATAATTGGGGAGAGGAATTCTTTTATTTTGATAAAGATGTGTTTGATAAAATAATACTTAATTTAATATCAAATGCCATTAAATATTCTTTTCAAAACGGAAAAATATATATCAACCTTAGCAAGCAATCTAATAATGAATTAAAGATAGAAATCATAGATGAAGGTTTAGGAATTCCAAAAGATCAACAAAAGTTTATACTTAAACGTTATTATCGAGCTAGAAATGTAATCAATAGTCAAAGGCCAGGAACAGGACTAGGTTTAATGATGGTAAAAAAATTACTTGAAAAAACAGGAGGAACTATTGAGTTTAATAGTGAAGAAAATAAAGGAACCACTTTTTCATTAGTATTAAAAAACTTTAAATCGGAATACAAAGCAAATTTAAAGGAAAAAGAAAATGCTATTGTTAATACAGAAAATGCATTTCAAGATCAATCAGAAATAGATACTTATAGTAATAGTAAAATACTTATAGTAGAAGATAATGATGAGTTGAGAGATGTTGTGGTTAAAACCTTAGGTGTCTATTTTCAAGTTTATGAAGCCAGTAACGGAAAAGAGGGGTTAAAGCAAGCTTCTAAAGTTTTTCCAGATATTATTCTTACAGATCTTATCATGCCAGAAATGGATGGAATGCAAATGGCTAAACAATTAAAAGAGGATATTAACCTTAATCATATTCCTATTTTTATGTTTACAGTTTTACAAAACTCTGAACAAAAATTGGAAAGTATAGAGACAGGGATTTCTGAGTATATAGAAAAACCAATAGATATTAAACTCTTATTTGCTAAAATTATAAACACATTAAAATGGCAACAAAAAATACGTGATAAATACGTGCATGATAATGAGGCAGATAATGCTACTTTATTTAGAAATAAAAACGATCAAGAGTTTTTAGAAAAGTTAGAAGAAACTGTGATTAAAAACATTGAAAATGAATCCTTTTCTGTACACGACTTGTCAGGTAATTTTAATATGAGTAGAACTTCTTTATATATGAAACTAAAAAACTTGGTAGATTTATCTCCCCAAGATTTTATTATTCATACCAAATTAAAATTTGCCAAGAAATTATTGATAGAAGGAAGTACTACTATAAAAGAAGTTGCTTACCAATCTGGATTTTCAAACCCTAAATATTTTAGTACATCTTTTAAAAAGTTTTATAAAATGACTCCAACATCCTTTTTAGATAGTTTAAAAAAGAACGAAAAAGAAGAGTAGTATTCTTAAAAACACAAAGACTCTGTAATAAGAAGTTGATAGTAGTGGTTGTAAATATTAGTTATTGAATACTGTTAAGTCTTAAAAAACCTATCTTTATTTTGTGTAAAAATCATTAAAAGTATCTGTTTATTAAGGGTTTGACAATTTTTATACCTTTTGTGATGCTTTTTAGCCCGTAAAAAAGTTTATCTTAAAATAATTTAGCAACAAACTAAATTAACTATTTATGAAAAGCTGTTTTTACATCATTTTGTTTTTATTACCGCTATCTATACTAGCACAAAAAACAATTACAGGTACTGTAACAGATACTTCAAAAGTTCCTTTCCCAGGGGCTTCAGTATTAATTAAAGGAACAACTAAAGGAGTTATTACAGATTTTGATGGAGGTTTTAAAATAACCTTGCCTGAGGCCCCAGTTACTTTAGTGTTTAGCTTTTTAGGGTATAAAACACAAGAAGTTGTTGTAAATAAACAAAATACATTAAAAATTGTTTTACAATCAGACACTAGTAATTTAGATGAGGTTATATTAATCGGATATGGTAGTTCTAGTAGATCAGATGTTACAGCTGCTATTTCAACCGTAAAACCTTATGTAGATAATACAGCAGGGGTTGCTACTTTAGAAACGGTTTTACAGGGTGGTTCAGGAATTCAAGTAAATGCAAGTGGAGAGCCAGGAGCTGCAGTGTCGGTTAATATTAGAGGGACTTCTAGTTTAAGTGGATCTAATCAACCATTATATGTTATTGATGGAATTGTGGTAGATAGTGCCGAAGAGTCTTTAACAGATCCTTCAAACTTTCAAGCAACACCTAAGAGTGGTATTGGAGGGGTAGCTCCAGAAGATATAGAGTCAATTCAAATTCTTAAAGATGCATCAGCAACAGCTATTTATGGATCTTTAGGAGCTAATGGAGTTGTTTTAATCACTACCAAACAAGGTAAAACAGGTTCTGCAAAATATAAGTTTAGCACATCTACCACTATAGGAGAAGCTGTTTTTCCTTATAGAATGTTAAATACAGATGAGTATGTGTCTTTTATAAACGATAAGTTTAAAGAAGATCCAAATTCAATATCTACAGGTCAATACCCTACTGGTAGATTGCCATTTGAAAAACGAGCTGATGGTTTGTACAATTTTATGGACCAACAAGATAATGACAATCAAAATGGAATTGATACTGTTGGAGTGTATCAACCTATTAATTGGCGTGATTTTTACAGAGCAACCATTTCATCAAATAGTAGATTTACGGTTTCTGGAGGTACAGAAAAAACAAAATACTATGCTTCTGCTGGATATTTAGAAAATGAAGGGGTGGTATCTAATGTTTATTTAAAAAGAGCTGATTTAGGATTAAATATTAAGCACAATTTAAATGATAAAATAAAATTAGGAGGTAAAGTAACATATACCAATACTAAAAATTCTTTAACAGGTGGAGCAAGTGCAAATGCGCAAGCAAGCAAATCTGTTTATACGAGTGTAAATGAATGGATGCCTTTAGACTATAGGTTAGATCTTGCTCCATTGGGAGATGAAAGTTATAGAATTACACCAAGAGGTTGGTTTGAAGAATATGATAATGTTTCTGATGAAAACAGGTTCTTGGCAAATCTATCTTTAGATTATGAGTTTCTTAAAGATGTTAACTATAGTGTAAAATTAGGAGGAGATTATAGAGAGGGAAATTTGGTTGTTTGGCAGGGATTAAATACCGATCAAGGTTCATCAAGAGATGGAAGGTATTCTTATTCTGAGCTTAGTAGATATTCTTATAATATAGATCAAACAATTCAATATAGTCCAAGAGCTAAAAAGAATCATAGATACTCTGTGTTAGGAGGGGTGGTATATAACCATACAAATGCTGTAAATAGTTATACTAGAGCATCAAATTATACTACCGAGGGAATAGCCAATAGAGGACGAGATTTCTTGGGAGCTACTGTAATTGAAACCCAAGTAGATAATTACAGAATAGAATCTTTGTTGTCTTTTTTATCTAGAGTAACATATGCCTACAAAAACAGATATAAAGTTTCAGGAACTTTAAGGTACGATGGTTCAAGTAAGTTTGTAGGAGACAATAGATTTGGTTTGTTTCCAGCTTTGAGTCTGGCTTGGGAAATGCAAAAAGAACCATTTATGAAGCGTGTAAAATTTATAGATGAGTTTAAATTTAGAGTAGGATATGGAGAAACAGGAAACCAAAGAGTAGGAACTAATTTGGCATTTAATAATTATAGAATTTCTCCAGAAGGGTATTCAACCTCTTCGGGTACTCTAGGCTTGGCTTATGAATCTACTAACATTGCTAATGAAGATTTAAAATGGGAAACACAATCACAATATAATGCTGGTTTAGATTTAGTCTTTTTTGATAATAGGTTAATATCATCTATAGATGTTTATTATAAAAAATCTACAGATTTATTAAATCAGCTAACTGTTGGAGGTAGTGCTGGAGATGAGTCTATTACTATTAATCAAGGGAGTTTAACCAACACAGGGTTAGAATTTTCTTTAGCAGGTGATGCTATTAAAACAGAGCATACAACTTTTAATTTGTTTGGAAACATCAATTTCAATAAGACTAAAATATTATCATTAGGTCTTTTAGAAAGTCAGTTTGATAGTTATGGAACATATGAAGGATATTACGGTAGACCTATTCAAATAACAGGAACCAATACAGTATCTACCAATATTTATTTAGTAGATCATCAACCAGGATTAATTTATGGTTTGCAAACTGAAGGAATCTTAACTGCTGCCGATATTACAGCAGGAGCACCAACAATAAATGGAAGTCCAGCTGTGGAAGGGTTTTATAAAGTTAAAGACCTAAATGGAGATGGAAACATTTCTAGTGAAGATAGAACGGTTATTGGAAATCCAAACCCTGATTTTGTGTATTCTTTTGGAACTAATTTTAGTTATAAAAACTGGTCTGCAAGAGTTAATTTTTACGGGGTTTATGGAAACGATATTTATAATGCAAACAGCCCATCAGAGTTGTTTAGTGGAGATTTAGCTTACGAAAATGTACGTAAAACATATGTAAACAATATGTATTCTGCATCAAATCCTACTGGAATTTATCCAGCCGTAAATATTCAAAGATCATACATCAATGGTATTGGAGTGTTAGATGCTCATGTTGAGGATGGAAGTTATTTAAGACTTCAGAATATTAGTATAGCATATGATTTACCCACTGAAAAACTTAAAGGAATTACTGGAGTAAACGTATTTGTGTCGGCAGGTAATATTTATACCTGGACAAAATACACAGGGAACAATCCAGACTTGTCATCATTAAGATTTACACCTGGAGTAGCTGGAGTAGATATTGCTACACCACCTACACAAAAGACATTTACTATGGGGGTTGGAATCACTTTTTAAACTAAAAAAATGAGAATTATGAAATACATATATATAACATTAATAATCATCAGTCAATTGGTTTCATGCGATACATTATTAGATCATTCTGATGATTTGTCTGATGCTGGAGCTATCAACGATGAGTTATTATATTCTTCTGAAGAAGAAATTCAAAATACACTGAATGGAATTTATGCAAAATTTGCTTCAGAATTTTATAACGGAAATAATTTATTGCAAATGACCACTGCCAACACTCCGTACTTTTCTAGTACAGGGGCTAAAGGAGAGGAGTATGCACAATTTAATATTATTGCTTCTACTAAAAACTTAAATGATACTTGGAATGAAATATATGCTTGTATACACAATGCAAATTTATTTCTACAACAAGTAGAAAAAAGAGATTTAAGAGAGCCGTTTATAGAGCCTATACTGGGGCAGGTTTATTTTTTAAGAGCTTTGTGTTATTTTGATTTGGTAAGAGTTTTTGGAGCAGTTCCCTTAAGAACAAATCCAGCAGGTTTAGATAACCTGTTTATAAAAAAAGCTTCTAAAGAAGAAATATATAAGATAATTCTTACAGATTTAAATACAGCAAAAGTATTGTTACCAACAACAGAATATAAAGAAGGTAGACCCTTGTCTTATGCAGCCTCTGGATATTTAGCAAAGGTATATATGACCATGGCTACAGATAAAGATGTTGATATTAACAATTTTGCAGACTTTACCACCGAAGCTACTTTTTGGGGAGAGGCCAAAACAAAAGCCTTGGAGGTGTACAACTCTGGAAAATATTCATTGCTAACAAATTATGCAGATTTATTTGATGAAAACATGCCTGAGAATTCAGTTGAATCTATATTTGAATTACAATATACTTCTGTAGGAACTGCAACAAAAAGTGGACAACAGGCAATTACCTTTTCACCAAAAAACTCCATGTATAATTTACGAGACACAGGAGGACAAGTTAGAGTTAATAGGTTGGCTTTTCATGATCATTATTTAGATTATAATGTAACAATAGATCCTGATGATCTTACACACCCAGATCCAAGAGTTGAGGTTACATATATTGTGAATTCTTATGATGAAGTGATACCTCCTTATAAAAATATTGTGTTATACCCTGCCAAAACAAATGGTGGAACTGCTATAGCGTATATAAAAAAGTTCTCAGAGTCTAGTAATACCAATATAAATGCAGAGAAAAACAGAATCATGCTAAGATTTGCAGATGTTATTTTAATGTTGGCAGAAATTGAAAATGAGTTGGGAAATGGATCTCAGTCCAAACTATATATTAAAGAAGTTTTAGATAGGGCTAATCCTGTACTTTATCCAATGGCAAATATTGATGCCATTGCACAAGGAGATGATTTACGCGATAGAATTATGAAAGAAAGAGTTTATGAATTGTTAGGGGAAGGTCAGGAATGGTTTGATTTAAGAAGACAGTACACAACCACAGGAGGAACTATCACTTTTTTAGAGAAAAGATTAGAAAGAAGAGAGGAGTTGTTTACAAAAAAAGAACCTAATTCACCTAAGTTACCTACTATGGATCAGTTTGATACTAAAAATAGAGTTGCTTATCATTCAGTATGGAATCCCGATTTAACAGCTATTAGAGCCAATCAAGCTTTGTTAGAAAAGAATTATTTATTTCCAATACCAGCCGTTGAAATCACAGGGAACAATGCCTTGTCAGCAGCAGATCAAAATCCAGGATACTAATCAACATATCAATATTCAAATGAAAAATATAAAATCCATAACAAAGTTTTTTACCATACTAATTGCTTTGGTAAGTATTATTACATCTTGTAAAGAAAGTAATAGCAAATCTAGTAGTGATAGCCCTCTTTATTTAGATGCATCAGCAACAATAGACGAAAGAGTCAATGATTTAATCAATAGAATGACTATTGAAGATAAAGCAGGACAGATGAGTCAATATGTTGGTTTAGAGCATATGAAAGAAGCTCTGGGTAATTTATCAGAAGATGATTTAGATAAAAATGATGCCCAAGGTTTTTATCCTGGTTTTAAAACAGAAGATATTATTAAGCTTACAAAAGAAGGAAAAATAGGTTCTTTTCTTCATGTATTAACGGCAGAAGAAGCTAATAAACTTCAAAAATTAGCACAGCAATCTCCTTTAAAAATTCCTTTAATTATTGGTATAGATGCCATTCATGGAAATGCATACTATCGAGGAGGAGCAACGGTTTATCCAACTCCTATTACTCAAGCAGCAACTTTTAATGATGCATTAATGAGACAGGCTAGTGCTCAAACAGCTATAGAAATGAGGGCTACGGGTACTCAATGGACATTTACTCCTAATATTGATGTGTTAAGAGATCCTCGTTGGGGAAGAACAGGAGAAACTTATGGAGAAGATCCTTATTTGGTTGGAAATATGGGTGTGGCAGCTATTAAAGGGTTGCAAGGTGATGATTTTTCTGGAGAAGAAAATGTAATTGCTTGTGCAAAGCACTTAATAGCAGGAAGTCAGTCAATAAACGGATTAAATGCATCTCCTACAGATGTGTCTAAAAGAACATTGTTCGAAATATTTTTACCTCCATACAGAAGAGCGGTTCAAGAGGCTAATATCTTTTCTATTATGGCGGCTCATAATGAAGTGAATGGTGTTCCTGGTCACATGGATAAATATATGATGACGGATTTAATGCGTAATCGTTGGGGATTCAATGGGTTTTATGTAAGTGATTGGAATGATATTTCTAGAATAGCACATTGGCATCATGTGGCAAAAGACTTTAAAGAGTCTGTATTGTTTTCTGTAGGAGCAGGAATGGATATGAACATGCACGGGCCTTATTTTGCAGATTATATAGTGGAGTTAGTTAAAGAAGGAAAATTAAGTGAAAAACGTATTAATGATGCGGTGCGTAAAATTTTAGAGGCTAAGTTTAGATTAGGACTTTTTGAAAACCCGTATGTAGATTTAGAAAAAGTAAAGTCTAAAATATTTACTCCAGCACATCAACAAACAGCTTTAGAACAAGCAAGACAAGGAATTGTACTTCAAAAAAATAATGGTTATTTACCCTTGAAAAACATAGCTGGTAAAAAGATTTTTATCACAGGGCCTAATGCAAATAACATGACAACTTTAGGGGATTGGTCGTCTCCTCAGCCTAAAGAAAATTATGTAACTGTTGTAGAAGGATTAAATAAACTGGCAAAAAAATATGATTTTACAACTGAGTATTACGACTGTGGTCAACGATCTAAATGGATTACAGACGAGCATATTGCAATAGCTAAAAACAAAGCAAAAAAATCAGATGTTGTATTGTTGGTTTTAGGAGAAAATTCTTTTAGACATGATTGGCCAAACAAAACAACAGGAGAAAATATTGATAGAGCAACTTTAGCCCTGTCAGGAAATCAATTAAAATTAGCAAAAGCAATAAAAGCTACAGGAAAACCAGTAGTGGTAGTTTATGTAAGTGGGAGCCCAATTGCAGAACCTTGGTTAGAGAACAACGTGAAAGCTGTAGTAAATTCATGGGAACCAGGAGCGTTTGGAGGTCAGGCTATTGCCGAAATTTTGTTGGGAGAAGTAAACCCTAGTGGTAAGTTACCATTAACTATTCCAAGAAGCGTGGGGCAATTACAAATGGTTTACAATCACAAACCAACAGCTTATATACATAAATACAATACGGAGAAAAAAGTACCATTACATCCTTTTGGATATGGGTTGAGTTATACAAGTTTTGAAATTTCTGAACCAACACTTTCTAAAACAACTTTTTCTGGAGTAAATGATAAAGTTACTGTGACTGTAGAGGTTACCAATACAGGAAAAGTATCGGGAGAAGAAGTTGTACAAATGTATATAAGAGATAATATCAGCTCGTTTACAAGGCCAGTTAAAGAACTAAAAGGATATAAGAGGGTAAAACTAAATGCAGGAGAAACCAAAACGGTTGCGATAGATATTACAGCAGAAAGCTTGGCTTTTTACGATACAGATTACAGATTTGTAGTAGAAGCTGGAGAGTTTACAGTAATGGTAGGAAACTCATCTGCAGATAAAGATGTAAAGAAAGCAACATTGTCTGTTGCAGAAAATATAAAATTAGATTAGTCATGGATAGATTAAAATCAAAAATGATATTAGCTGTTGCTGTATTTTGTTCAGTTATCACGGTATCATGTAAAAATCATAAAAAAAGCGGAACAACTACAGCAGCTAAATCTCAGCCAAACATCATTTATATAATGGCAGATGATTTAACAACTCAGGCTATAAGTGCTTATGGAGATATTTATAAAGACATTGCTCCAACACCAAATATTGATAGAATTGCAAGTGAAGGAATGTTGTTTCAAGATGTATTGTGTACCAATGCTATTTGTGGACCTTCAAGAGCAGCTATTTTAACAGGAGATTATAGCAACAAAAACGGTTATTATAAAAATGAAAGTGGAGGTAAGTTTGATGAAAATAAATGGACTTTTCCTCAAGAATTTAAGAAAAACGGATATCAAACAAGTTTGTTTGGTAAATGGCATTTAGGAACAGAACCTCAAGGGTTTGATAAGTATAAATATCATAATTCTGCAGGACAACAAGGTCATTACTGGGATCCAATATACAATGAAAATGGAGTTGATGTAAAGGAAAAAGGATATTCAACCAACTTAAGTACAGATTTTGCTTTGAATTGGTTAAAAGACGAAAGAAAAAAAGAGGCTCCTTTTATGATGGTGTTACAGTACAAAGCTCCTCACAGACCATGGGAACCAGACACCAAGTACGAGGATTTATGGGAAGATGTTGAAATGCCATATCCAGCAACTTTTAACGATGATTATGAGGGTCGAGAATTAACTGCTGGTGATACAGAAATGACCATGGATTTTTTCTCTAGAAGAGACATGAAATTTAAAGAACCAGAAGGGTTAAAAGGAAAAGAAAAAATAAAATGGGCTTTTTACGGAGCTAAAAAAGGAGAAGTTGTTCAGCCTGAAGGGATGAGTAATGAAGAAGGAAAAAAATGGCGTTACCAAACTTATATAAAAGATTATTTGGCTTGTGTAAAATCTGTTGATGATAACATAGGTCGAGTTTTAAAATATTTAGATGATAACGGATTGGCTGATAATACTGTAATTGTGTTAACATCAGATCAAGGATTTTATTTAGGAGATCATGGTTTCTTTGATAAAAGGTTTATTTACGAAGAGTCTTTGCGTATGCCTTTTATTATGAAATATCCAGGAGTAATAAAACCAGGAAGTGTAAACGAAGATATTATTACCAACATAGATTTTGCTCCAACTTTGTTAGATGTTGCAGGTATTAAAACAGATCATAAAATGCAAGGTAAAAGTTTTAAGAATATTCTAGAAGGACATAAAGATAAAGATTGGCAACAAGCAATGTATTATCATTATTATGAATTTCCTTATTGGCACCATGTGCAACCACACTATGGTGTTAGAACTTCAAAATATACTTTAGCCCATTTTTATTATAACATAGATGTTTGGGAGTTGTATGATTTGGAAAAAGATCCGGATCAGATGAAAAATTTAATCAACAATCCAGAATACACCAACGTAATATCTAATTTAAAAACACAGTTAAAAGGGTTGATGAAAAAATATGAAAACAATAGGTCTTTAGACGATTTTAGAATTATTACGGATAAAGATTTTGGATCAATAGTAGACTTAAAAGATGACGAAACATCTGTACAAGATGTTTTAACCCAAAAAAAGCATTAAAATTATGAAAAAAATAAATTCGGTATTAGCTATTTTAATTGTAGTATTTACATCATGTACTGCCCAAAAAAAATCAGTAACTAGTGAGCAACATAACAGTGTGAATAGTATAGGAAAAGAAAAAAAGAACATATTGTTTATAGCGGTTGATGATTTAAAACCTATGTTATCTAACTATGGTAAAATCCAAATGCATACTCCAAATTTTGATAGGTTGGCAAACATGGGAATGAGTTTTACCAATGCTCACGTACAATATGCAGTATGTGGACCTTCAAGAGCAAGTATTATGACGGGTACAAATCCGGATAGAACTAAAGTATGGGATTTACACACCAATTTTAGAGAATCTGCTCCAGATTTAATCTCTATGCCAGAGTATTTAATTTCTCAAGGATACGAAACTACAGCAGTAGGTAAAATATATCATAAAGGTTCTTCTTCTACTGGTCACGATGGTAAAAGCTGGAGTATTCCTCATCAATTACCAAAAAATTATGACCCAACCTATGGAGATGCTGCTTTTGAATATTATCAAAATCCAGAAACAAAGAAAAAATTGGCAAGTTTAGAAGCAGAGGCAAAAGCCAAAGGAATAAAAAAGAATGGGGCTATACGTAGTTACGTGTTTAAGCATCTTAAACCCTCTACAGAATGTGCGGATGTAAGTGATACTGCTTATCAAGATGGATTGTATACTCAAACAGCCATCAAACAATTAAATAAGTTAGAGAAATCAGGAAAACCTTGGTTTTTAGGTGTTGGGTACCAAAAACCGCATTTGCCATTTGTTGCTCCAAAAAAATATTGGGATTTATACGATAGAAATAAAATTGAATTGGCAAAATTTCAAGAATTATCTAAAGGAACACCTAGGTTTGCATACCATTCTTTTGGAGAGTTAAGAGCGTTTAGTGATATAGATAATAAATACAACGTGGGTGATAAGTTGCCAGAAGAAAAACAAAGAGAATTGATTCATGGATACATGGCTTGTATTTCTTATATAGATGCTCAGTTGGGAATTTTGTTAGATGAGTTAGAAAAAAGAAATTTATTAGACAATACCATTATTACCTTGTGGGGAGATCATGGTTGGCACTTAGGAGATCATACAGAATGGTGTAAACATTCAAACTTTGAACAGGCTACCCGTATTCCGTTTATGTTTGCTGGACCAGGAGTTGCTAAAAATCAAAAAAGCCATCATCCAGTAAACTTGGTAGATTTATTTCCAACAGTTTTCGATTTGGCAAACGTAACTCCATCTTCTCAAGTAGATGGAAAATCTTTAATGCCTTTGCTAGATAATAATGCAGCTACCACAATTAGTGAAGATTATGCATATCATCAATATGCTCGTCAAAAGAAAATGGGGTATGCTATTAGAACTGAACGTTACCGTTATACAGAATGGCACGATAATAATTATAGAAGCACACAACCATATAAAGAAGAAAATATTGTAGGTCGTGAATTATATGATTATGAGAAAGATCCATTAGAAACTAAAAATTTAGTAAAAGATGCTGCTTATAGTGCTGTTGTTAAAGAATTAAAAGCCAAGCTTAAAAATCACTTAACCAAATAATTGATAAACCTGCCCAGTTAATTTAAAAAAAAGTGATGTTTAGTCACATCACTTTTTTCTTTCTTGTTTCATTTTTTTTAGAACATAAGTATTATGAAAATATATCATCTTATTTTAACTTTTTGTTTGTGCATAACCGCGTTTTCACAAAACAAACCCAATATTCTAATTATTCATACTGATGATTTAGGCTATCATGATTTAAGTATTACTGGCTCTGAGTTATACGATACTCCTAATATTGATGCTTTGGCAAAAGAAGCAGTGAGTTTTACCAATGCCTATAGTAGTTATCCTCGTTGTACACCTTCTCGTTATGGAATGATGACAGCTACTTATCCTGTAAACGAAAATAAAGGACATTTAGGAGGAATTCCTGATAATGAAAATTTTATCAAACAATTTAATAGTGCTGGTTATCATACCTCTTATATTGGAAAATGGCATTTAGGAGAAGGAGATAGTAATCCTGAAAATTTTGGTTTTAATTACACTTATGCAGCAGGTAGAGCAGGAGGAATTGGGAGTAGGTTTTATCCGTTTAACATAAATTCAAAAGGGAAAAGACACAAGGAGCAAGTAGAGAATTTAGAACAAGATGGAAAAAAAGGAGATTATGCTTCGGATATGTTAACCAATGCTACAATTGAGTTTATAGAGAAAAATCCTAAAAATGAACCTTTTTTAGCTGTATTGGCTTTTTATGCAGTACATACTCCTATTGAGGCAAAACCTAAAGATGAGGCAAGAAATAAAGAGCAGTTAAAGTCTATTGAATTTGGAAATTCTCCAGAATATATTAAAGAAGGAGCTGGTCGTAGAAAAATGAGACAAGATGATGCTGCATATGCTGGAATGGTAGAGAATGTAGATGAAAATGTAGGTAGAATTCTAAATAAGTTAAAAGAACTAGGAATAGACAAAAACACCATTATTGTTTTTTCATCAGATCATGGAGGACTTTCAAATGATGGTAATAAAGGAGAAAGACATTTAGCAACTTCAAACAATCCTTTAAGAGCAGGAAAAGGTTGGTTATATGAAGGAGGAATTCGTGTTCCTTTGTTTGTAAAATGGGGAAATGAGCTAAAACCTCATGTAGATGATAAGTCTATAGTTTTAGGAATGGATGTATTCCCTACTTTGTTAGATTTAGCTCTAGACAAACAAGTACAGGGAGTAGATGGAATGAGCTATAAAAACGTTTTAAAAGAAAAAGAATGTTGGTCAGACAGAACTGTTTTTTGGAATTCTAATAAAGCAAGACCTCATAGTACTGGAGACCCAAAGACAATGGCTGTTCGTTCTGGAGATTATAAGTTATTGTTCTTTAAAGAAACAGATACTTATGAGTTATATAATCTTAAAGAAGATGTTTCAGAAGAAAATGATTTGTCTGCTAAGAACTCAAAAAAATTAGCAGAAATGAAAACGGTGCTAAAATCGTTGAAAAAACAATACATGGTACCTGAAAGAATGGATGTAGGAAAGAAAAAGCAGGATAAAAAAGATAAGAAATAATCAAATCTCCTTGTTATATGGTACCGTTAAGATATTTATGCATAGGGGTTTTGTTTGTTTTCTGTGCTTGTAAAACAAAATCAACCACAGTAAAAAAAAATGATAAACCCAATATATTAGTCATTCATGTAGATGATTTGGGTTATCACGATTTAAGTGCTACAGGTTCTAAAATATATCAAACACCTAATATTGATGCTTTGTCAAAAGAATCGGTACGTTTTAGCAATGCCTATGCTAATTATCCCCGATGTGTACCCTCTCGTTATGCGATGATGACGGCAGGTTATCCTGTTAAAAATGGAGATGTACCAGATGATGGATTTGAAATGACCGATATTCCCGATGCTAAAAATTACATCAAACACATAAAAAAATCAGGATATCAAACTGCATATTTCGGAAAGTGGCATTTGGGTAATGATCCTAAAGAATTTGGTTTTGATATGAGTGTAGCTGCCGGTCATGCAGGCTCTCCTATTAGTTTTATTTATCCGTTTAATACTCCAAAACACAAAGGAATTAATAATAAAGCTCCTATTAAGCATTTAGATGAAATAAGTAAAGAAGGAGATTATTTAACCGATGTGTTAACAAATCAAGTGATTGAGCAGATAAAAAACAGAGACAAAACAAAACCGTTTTTAAATGTGTTGGCTTTTTATGCCGTACATCAACCTTTAGAGGCTAAAGAAGAGGATATAAAACGAAACAGAAAAGAAATCAATGCTTTTGATTTTGGAATGCAACCAGAATATATTAAAGAAGGAACAGGACGTGCCAAAATGAGACAAGATCATCCAGTATATGCTGCCATGGTAGAAAATATGGATGATAATGTAGGTAAATTGCTTCAGGTGTTAAAAGAGGAAGGAATTTCAGAAAATACCCTTATTGTTTTTTCTTCAGATCACGGAGGTTTGTCTAACGATGGAACAAAAAAACGTCAGTTAGCGACTTCTAATTTTCCTTTAAGAGCAGGAAAAGGTTGGTTGTATGAAGGAGGAATAAAAGTGCCTTTGTTTGTTAAGTGGACTCATCATTTTAAACCTAAAGAAGATGAAAAATCTGTGGTAATGCTCATGGATATTTTTCCAACCTTGTTAGAAATAGCCTCAGGAAAAACTTTAAACACAAATGGAAAAAGTTTAGTTCCACTTTTACAAGAAAAGGAAACATGGAACAATAGAACTGTGTTTTGGCATTCATCTAAAGCCAGACCTGTTAATACAGGAGATACCAAATCATCAGCTATTAGAAAAGGAGATTATAAATTAATCAATTGGTATGAGGAAGGGAGAACAGAATTGTACAATATTGCTTTAGACCCTTACGAACGTAACGATATTTCAAAAGAAAACAAGCTTTTAGCAAAAGAACTTTTAAACGAACTGAACCAATGGAAAGCTACATTTTAAAGTTAAATAGAATATTAGTTAGATTCCTTTGTTATCAATAAATAATCAATTAAGACTTTTAAATAATACTCGTAGATGTTTTTATTACATCGAACAAAAAGTAAATAAATATGAAAAGAATACGTTCACATACACGTAGTTTATTTTTTATAGTTCTATTTTTTCAAACAACTATTTTACTAGCACAAAATAAGGCTTACCGATTGCAATGGCAGTTTCCACCCAAGGACAGCACTATGTTGGTGTCTTTAAATAAGCAAAAGGAATTATACGCTTCACCAGAAACTATGCAATGGTATAAAGATGCTAAGTTGGGTGTTTTTGTACATTGGGGACCTGCATTGCTAGAAACCAATGTATTGAGTTGGGGACGTTTTGGTGAGAGACCAGGAGCAGGAAAACCAGCAACAAAAGGAGTGTCACCTGAAGTTTATGATAACCTTTATAAAAAATTCAATCCTATAAATTTTGATGCCGATAAATGGATGCAACAGATTAAGGATTTTGGTGCGGAGTACATTGTGTTTACGGCAAAACACCATGATGGATTTTGTTTTTTCGATGCTAAAAACACGGATTACACTATTATGAATTCTCCTTATGGTAAGGATATTTGTAAACAACTATCAGATGCTGCACACAAAGCAGGTGTAAAATTATTTTGGTACTATTCACAACCAGATTGGAGTCATCCAGATTGTTTACGTGAAAAACATTACGAAAACTATTTGCCATATATGAAAACACACGTAAAGCAATTGTTTACCGAATACGGTAGGATAGATGGTGTTTTTTGGGATCATTTGGCAACCAAATATTGGCAATGGGACAGCTATCATGTAATAAAAGAAATTAAGGAAACACAACCTTGGTTAATAACAAATTCTAGAACTGGATTTAGTTGGCCAGATGACAGTTACAGAGGGGATTTTGATACACCCGAACAAAGTTTAGGTCCTATTAACCATTATCGTTATTGGGAAGCTTGTTTAACTATGACCGACAAATGGCTTTACAGCCCAAAAGGACCTATTAAAACGGCAGAAACCGTTTTGGGAATGCTTATACAAGTGGCGGGAAATGGAGGTAATTTATTGTTGAATTTAGGACCCAATGGAAAAGGAGAGTTTGTGGAACAAGAGGCTGACCAGGCTTATAAAGTTGGGGAATGGATAAAAACCTACGGACATACTCTTAAAAATACAGAACGTGGAATTTACATTGGTGGTGATTATGGAACTTCAACCCAAACAGGTAATAAACTTTACATTCATGTGTTGCAAACCTTGGCAGATAATGCAGATCCTGTTATTGAACTTCCTCAATTGCCCATGGGCATTGTTTCGGCAAAAGGGATTACAAAAGGTTTTAAAAACTACAATATAAAGAAAGGCAAATTATACTTGAATTTTAATAAAGAGGAATTTAATAATAACTTGGATAATATTGTAGAATTGACACTTTCTGAAGCTCCTTCAAGTTATAAACGTATTTCAACTTGGGATGCTCAGCCTATTTCTAAAAGCGAGTTTACTGTTAGCGAATCATCATCGTTTAAACTAAAAAACAATGCCGAAGCCATTTATAATACCAAAGGCAATGTGTTTAGTGAGGGTATTCATTTAAAATCATGGTGGCAACCTTTAAAAACTGATAAAAGCCCATCACTTACTTTAATATTCAGACAAGCAAAACAGATTAAAACCGTTTTGCTTTCAGAGAATATGCGTTCCCATTCGGTAACTGATTTCAATATAGAAACACAAGATAAAAATGGACAATGGCATACCATACACAACGGGAAAACTATTGGAGAAGGATTGCGAATAAAACTTAATGGTGATGTTGTTTATGGTATCCGATTTAAAGTAAATAAGTCTATATATGAAACACAAATTACAGCTTTTAACGTTTATGAATAATCTATATACTAAAATACTTTTTGTTTTTTTAAACATACACCTAGGGTATTGTCAAGAGCAAAAACCTAATGTTCTTTTTATTTTGGCTGATGATTTAGGTATTAATGCATTAAACTGTTATGGTAATAACTTAGTTGAATCACCAAATATTGATAAATTATTTGATGAAGGTGTTCATTTTACTAATGGCTATTCAAATGATCCTACTTGTGCACCATCAAGGGCATCAATCATGTCTGGTCAGTATGTGCCAAGGCATAAAATTTATCGTGTTGCTGATAGGTTTAAAAAAGACCAAAAGACCCTAGCTGCAATGAAGTTTGTTCCACCAGAAAACAATACAGTAAAAGGTAGTGGTGTTGGTTTGGGTTTGGAAAAAATAACTCTTGCCGAAGCCTTTAAAAATAATGGATATTTAACGGCAGCCTACGGTAAATGGCATTTAGGGAAAAATGAATTAGGCATAAGAAATCAAGGATTTGATGAAGGGTTTGAAATATTAGGGCATTATAATTCTAAAACTTTTCCACATCAGGAAGATATTGATGCTGATTTATATTCGGCAGATGTAACTACGGAAAAAACCATTGCTTTTATGAAAAAAGCGGTAGCGAATAATACTCCTTTTTTTGCTTATGTACCTTATTATTTAGTTCATAAACCACTTGAGCCTAAACCACAACATCTTAAATATTTTAAAAAGAAACTTCAAGGGAATACCCAAGTTGGCACAGATGAAATTAAAGTGTTGGCAATGATAAAAAGTTTAGATGATAGTGTGGGCGAACTTATAAAATCAATATCAGATTTAGGTGTTGAAAAAGAAACCTTAATTGTTTTTACTTCTGATAACGGGCATTATAAAACAGAGAGTAATATTTTTAATCAGCCCTATAAAGGAGTAAAGGGACAAACTTTAGAAGGTGGTATACGTGTGCCTTATATTTTTAAATGGAAAGAACATATACAAAAATCATCAGTTGTTACTCCTATTATTCATGTGGATTTATATCCAACACTTTTAGGTTTAACCAATAACCAATTTCCGAAGAATTATATTTTGGACGGTGAAGACATAGCACCCTTAATTTTTGGTAAGGTGAACAGTACCAAACGTGATGCCTTGATTTGGGAATACACTAATTACGCAAATTACAATATAAAACTAAAAGAGTTTGCCTCTAGTTGGGTAAATGTGATTCAAATGGATGGTTATAAATTAACAGAAGATATTGAAAATAAAGCTTACTATCTATATAATTTAAAAAATGATCCATTTGAAACTAATGAAATAGCTTCAAAGTCACCAGAAACATTAAAAAAACTTAAAAAAAGATTAGAGCAATGGAAAAAGGAAGTTGGTTATGAAGGCCCTAAACCTAATCCTTATTATAAAACTAATTAAACTATGAGAGTCTGTCTATATACGTTTTTATTCCTTTTTTCCTATTGTCAAATAGGATGGTCTCAAATGCTAGCTTCTTTAGTACCAGAAAATACTGCCACGCATACAGCTGTACAAAACGGAAGTTGGTTTGATGTAAATACATGGAATGTTGGAACTGTTCCTGGAAATGGAGCTATTGTGGTCATTCCCTCTGGAATTACAGTGAATTATCAAGGAGTTTCTAATGTTCATATTTTTGCCATTAGAGTAGATGGAAATTTTAATTGTACTCAAACCAATAGCAATCAAACTACCACCATAACGTTTGATACTTTTATTGGAACAATGAGTTCTTATGTAAAGTTTCATGCGAGTAATGTTTCCGATGGAAAAATAAATATAACCATTACTCCATTTGATATTGAAGCTTTTAAAGGTCAGTCCAACAACTGGAACTCTAATGCGATGGCTCATTTTTCAGATGGAGCTACTACTTATAAA
Source organism: Wenyingzhuangia sp. IMCC45467 (assembly GCF_054111205.1). Next base: position 2,002,217 of record NZ_CM134196.1, on the reverse strand, counting down.
GTTACTCAGTCTGTGGGACCAGATGATAGATTTAATTCTTATGCCGAAGCATTGGCAGGAAACACACAAGTAATAGAAACTTCTAGAGTTTTATATGATGATGGAGTGGGAGTTACAGGTAGGCATCATTGGGATCCTACACAATTGTCTATTGGAATGGTTACCATGGGGCAAGTTGAAATTATTGGACAAGAGAAATTAAACATGTCCAAATTATCATCTAATGCTTTAAGAAATCAAAGTCAACTACAATTGGCATCTGTTCCCGAAGGATGGAAAATAGGAGACAAGCTAATTGTAACACATGGAGGAAATCAAAACACGTCCAGTAACGGAGAAGATGAGGTGGAAATTTCGGCTATCAACGGAAATACCATATCGTTAACTTCTAACTTAGAAAAAAATCACGAAGGAAGATCAGCAGATAATTTACATTGTTATGTAGGAAATCTTACCAGAAACATCAGCTTTTCATCAGGTTCAACAGCAAATGTTCATCATAGAGCACATATCATGGCCATGCACAATAATGAAAATGTGCAAATAAGAAATGCATCATTTAAAGATATGGGAAGAACGGATAAATCTCGACTTGTCGATGATTTTATTTGGGATAAATGGTTAGATCCTGTGGTTTTTAAATCCAAAGTATCTGCTTTAGGTCAAGAATGCGCTCAAATGAAAGCAAACCCCACGGATGAAATGACAAATCCCAGAGGAAGATACACGCTCCATTTACACAAAACAGGGGCGGCTTATGGTGATAATATTACAAATATTACAGGAAATGTGGTTTGGGGAAATCCAGGATGGGGAATTACGCATCACGATTCTCATGCCAATGTTTCAGACAACGTAGTTTATGATGTGGTGGGAGCAGGAATTGTATCAGAGACAGGTAGCGAAACAGGTTTTTGGGATAATAATTTAGTGGTAAACATTCAAGAAGGTCACACAACAGATCCATATACAGCAGCGTTGTTTCATGATGATTATCTTTATTCTGGTCAAGGATTGGCTATGAAAGGTAGAGCTGTAATTTGTAGAGGAAATGTAATTTCTAATACCAAGCAAGGAGTTGGAGTTATCAATATGAATCCATCTGTAACCAATTTAGATAGGTTAGATGCTAGAGCTTTGGCAGAAAGACCAGGGTACGAAGTTGATAATTTTCCTTTAAGCGTAAACGGATATAGCAAAGAAGGAGATGGAGTAATGCCGGTAGAATCTGCTTTAATTATGGAAAATACTACGGTTATTTGGAGTAACCAAGGGTTACGTTCTATTGAACGTGATATGGGAGTAAACCACGAATCTCGTTCTATCTTTAATGGATTCAATGCTTGGGGAGTCAATCAAGGGTTGTCTATTACCTATCAGGCAGATTATTCTTTTAAAGATGTGTTTATTTCTGGGAAAAATAACAATTCTGTGGGAGCTTATTTATGGAAGCACTCCCATAATCAAACGTTTGAAAATATCAAAATGGTAGATTTAGGATATGGTATAACAGTTTCTAAATTGGTAGAAAGCGGTAACGGACAATTAAAAACAAGAAACAATGGGGTTACACCGTGGATTTTTGTCAACTTACAAACTGAAAATGTAGGGGATTTTTATCAAATAATTAAAGAAGATGAAAGTACAGCTACTGAGTATAATGAACATAGTGATAATGCTATTCATTTAAATTCAAGTGATGTTACTTCTCGTGATGTTAGTTTTACAGTGTTAGATTCAACCGCCTTAAAAGTTGACTATGCTACCAATAATTTTCGTTTTGAAATTGACGGAATTATCACAGATGATTTTGGAAGTTATGATATGGGAATTGAGCAAGCACCAGCTCAAGGAGATTTACGCATAGGATATCCAACAAGAATTTATGAATTTGCATCGCAGGCTAAGTTTGAAGAATACTTATTAAATAACGGAGTTTATAAGGATGAAAATAATAACGATCAGTTGTATTTTATTTTGCCAGAAAGTTTGCCAAATAGACGTAGTTTTCAGTATACCACTTTTCCAGTGAGAGTAAAAATTATGAATGCTCTTAGTACTGGTGTGTTTGCATCGGCAAGTGTAGAGTCTATGAGTAGCTTACAACCCAAAAATCAATTGGTGAGTAGGTTTGCAACGGTTTCTCAAAGTTCTACTGATGATACTTTTTCTTATGATGGAGAAGATATTGATGCTTCTGCCGAAAAAGCCATAGACGGAAATAACAACGGAAGAGTAAATGCTCAAATTTTTCAAAGAGGTTTGGTGCCTGTGGGTAGTTTTTCATCAACAAAACAAGAAAATGAACCTTGGTTTGATATGGATTTAGGAGAGGAAAAAATAATTGATTATATAGATGTCTGGAATACTGTAGAGTTAAACGGGTCGGCTATAGAAACGGTATCTAATCATTTTACCAATTTTTATGTACTGATAGCCGAAACTCCATTTACAGGAATGTCTTTAAGCAATGCAAAAAATCATGCTAATTTTTCTTATCACATGAATGCTTTGCCTCAAAGAAAATTATCGGTTAATAATATCAATGTAAAAGGGAGATATGTCAGAATTCAGGCAGAGGGAGTAAACAGAATAAAGTTAGCTGAGGTTGAAGTGGTAGGAAAAAAAATATCAGAAAGCTTATCAACTCCAAATACAACCATTGCAGAAACTTTAGTTTGGCCAAATCCTACTACTGGAGAGATAAATATAAAACTCAAAAAATCACATAAAAATATAAGTGTACAAGTTTATAGTGTTGTGGGACAGTTAATTCATCAAAAAAGTTTTAACCATACAGATCATATGAGTTTTAAGATTGCCAATGTTTACGGGGTTTGTTTTTTACACATAAAAAGTGATGAAGGCCTAAATGAAGTAAAAAAAGTGATTATAAAATAAGAAAATTTTGAGAGGGATTTATATTAAAATAGGTTGTTTGCTTTTTACTTTACTCATGTTTTCTTGTGCTACAAAAAAACAGTTGAATGCCGTGGCTGATAAAAGCAATTTAATCCCTTGGTCTATTGTGGGTTTTGATGTAAAAGAAAGAACGTCATTAGAACGTTTAGAAATGTTAGAAAGGTTGGGCTATCAACAATATGCTTACGGACATAGAGCCAAGCATATTCCAACAATGGAGCAAGAATGGAAATTGGCAAAAGAAAAAGGAATTGCTATAAAGGCTGTTTGGTTGTATATCAATCTGAATAAAGAAAAACCGTATCACTTAAGAGATTTAACAGAAGCTGTTTTTAAAAATTTAGAAAAAACAGGTTTGAAAACCCAAATATGGGTGGGGTTTGATCCTACATATTTTAAAGATTTGTCAGATACAGAAGCTTTGAATAAGAGTGTAGAAATGATTGCCTATCTGTCTCAAAGAGCTCAAGCGTTAGGTTGTAAAATAGCTTTGTACAATCATGGAGGTTGGTTTGGGAATCCTAACAATCAATTAAAAATAATAAGAGCTTTACCCGATGAAGATTTAGGAGTGATTTTTAATTTTCATCATGCGCATGAAGATTTAGAACATTACCAAGAAAACATCAAAAAACTATTGCCTTATTTATGGTGTGTAAATCTTAATGGAATGAAAAAAGAAGGGTCTAAAATTATAACCATAGGAAAAGGAAATCTAGAAAAAGAAATGATAATCAGTTTGTTAAATATTGGGTATAAAGGTCCGTTTGGAATATTGGGACATGTTAAAGGAGGAGATCCGGAATTAGTTTTACAAGAAAATTACCAAGGGTTAAAAAGTTTAATGATTGAAAATTAAAAAGTATCATGAAAAAGTTATTCTGTATTATAGGTTGCTTGTCGTTTTTAGGGTTGTTTGCTCAAACAATACCTCAAGGAAATGACATTCTGGAGGTTCAAAAGTTAAGTTTTTTAAAAAGCAATGGTTCCGATGGACAGATTGAAGTAAAAGAAAAACAACTTTTAAAAATAAGCACATTACAACAACCTCAGTTTATATATAATTTGGCAAGTAAATTACCTACAGAACCACAAAACTTTAAAGAAGGTCAGGTGTTTTTATTGTCGTTTAGAGCAAAAACAGAAACCTCTTCTCTAGAAACAGGAGAGGCAAAAATGCTGTGGCTTTTTAGACAATCGGATTCTTATAAAGACAATATTACCAGCACAGTAAGTATTTCTTCCAATTGGCAAGAGTACTATATTCCTTTTAAAGCGAGCAAATATATTTCTAAAAAAGATTTTAGATTGGTGTTGCAATATGGATTTAAGCCTCAATCTTTTTTGTTAAAAGATATCAAATTTCAAATGTTTCCTATGGGAACAGATATCAATTCGCTTCCTAAAACCAAAATTACGTATGCAGGTATGGAGGCCGATGCTTTGTGGAGAAAAGAGGCTTTAAAACGTATTGAGCAATTAAGAAAAGGAAATTTTAAAGTTCAGTTTTATAAAGATGACAAGCCTGTAGTAAATCAAAATATACAAATAAAGTTAATCAAACATGCTTTTCCTTTTGGTGCAGCGATGGATGCTCAAGATATTGTAGCTCAAAACAAACGTTATCAAAATTTTAAAAAAGCTTTTAATTACACTGTTTTGGCTAACGATTTAAAAATAAAATCTTGGGAAAAACCTAAAAAACAAGAAATTACCAAAGAGGCATTAACAATATTAAAAAACGATGGAATTGTTGCCAAAGGGCATGTGCTTATCTGGCCTGGTTTTCAGTATTTAACTCCAGAAATTAGAAAAAATAAAAACAATCCAGAAAAGGTAAAACAAATAATAACCTCCCATGTAACAGATGTTTTAGAACAAACTAAAAATAAGGTAATTAAGTGGGATGTTGTAAACGAAGCTTATACCAATAAAGATTTACAAACCATAACAGGTTCCGAAGATTTACTTTATAGCGGATTTACCTTGGCTAAGAAAATTCAGCCAAATGCGTTGAGATATACCAACGAATATGGAATTATTAGCAAAGGAGGAATTGACACTCAAAAGCAAGAATGGTACTACAATTTTATAAAAAGAATTGATGAGCATACAGGAAGACTTGTTCATGGTATTGGAATACAAAGTCATATAGGGACAGATTTAACTTCTCCTGAAAGAGTTCTTCAAATTTTGTCTTACTATGCTACTTTAGGAAAGCAAATAGGAATTTCGGAATTTACTATGGATGTACAAGATCCGGAAATACGTGAACAATACACACGTGATTTTATGATCGCCGCTTTTAGTCATCCAAATGTATCGGAGTTTTTGTTTTGGGGATGTACCGATGATGAACGAGATAAAGTAGATATTTATACAGAAGAAGGAGATATTGGAGTGATGGGGAGAGCCTATTTTTCTTTGGTACACAACCAATGGAAAACAAATTTAATTGGAGCAACCAATAACGATGGATTTGTTGGTGGAAGAGGTTTTTATGGAGAGTATGAGTACACTTTTGTAGAAGATGGAAAATTAATAACAGGAACTTTTAAAGTGCTGCCAAGACAAAATAATACTTATAAAATATCATTATAATGAAGTGGTTTTACAGTTTAATTTTATTGATTTATTGCACTGCTTGTAGTAACAATGTCAACAGTAAAAAAGAAACAAATAAGCAACCTAATATACTTTGGATTGTTTGCGAAGATATTAGTCCTACTTTATCTTTTTATGGAGATTCCATTGCTAAAACTCCAAATTTAGATGCATTGGCAAAAGAAAGTATGGTGTATAACAATGCTTTTGCTCCTGTGGGAGTTTGTGCTCCTACTCGTTCCGCAATTATTACAGGAATGTATCCTACAAGTATAGGAACCATGCACATGCGTACAGGAATGGATGTACAGTCATGGGGAAACAGAACGTATAAAAACAGACAAGAGTCTGATATTTTAGATATAGAAAACAATCCTATACAACAATACTCGGCAGTGGTACCAGAAGATGTAAAATGTTTTACAGAATATTTAAGAGCACAGGGGTATTATTGTACCAATAATGCCAAAACCGATTATCAATTTGCTGCCCCTATTACCTCTTGGGATGAGAATAACAACAACGCTCATTGGAGAAATACTCCTAAAGGAAAACCGTTCTTTTCGGTATTTAATATTAACGATACCCACGAAAGCCAGTTGTGGAAAAAAAACAAGTTGCCTTTAACAGTAAATCCAAAGGATGTTAAAGTACCACCATATTTACCCGATACAGAAGCTACCCGATTAACCATTGCCAGACATTATAGCAATGTGGAAATTATGGATAAAAAAGTGGGAGATATCATCCGTCAGTTAAAAAAAGATGGACTTTACAACAATACCATTGTGTTTTTCTATAGCGATCATGGAGGGCCTTTACCAAGACAAAAACGAGAAATTTACGATTCGGGTTTAAAAGTTCCGTTTATGGTTAAAGGAATACAAACAAAGAGTGGCTATACAAATCGTATGATTTCTTTTGTAGACTTAGCTCCTACTGTTCTGAGTCTTGCAGGTCTAAAGTCTCCTAAATACATGGAAGGAAAAGCCTTTTTAGGAAAATACAAAACCAAAGAGAGAGCGTATGTTTATGGAACTTCGGACAGGTTTGATGAGTTTACAGATAGAATTCGTGCCGTAAGAAGTTCAAAGTTTTTATATCTTAAAAATTACCATCCAAACTTAACTAAATACAAAGATGTTGGGTATAGAAAACAAGTACCAATGATGTTGCCTTTTTTAGAATTGGAAAAGGAAAATAAATTAAATGATGTTCAGCAAAGTTGGTTCGAGACAAAAACTACCGAAGAACTCTACGATGTAGAAAATGATCCACACAACCTATATAATTTAGCCTCAAATACAGCTTATGCATCTGAATTAAAAAAGATGAGAACAGCATTAGATGATTTTCAAAAAAACAGAAAAGATTATGGAGCACAGCTAGAAAGTGAATTGATAGAAAGTATGTGGCCAAATTTTATACAACCACAAACAGAAAAGGTAGAGATTATAATAGCTAAAGAACAAGTGCAATTAAACTGTAAAACCTCTGGAGCTTCTGTGGCCTATATGGTAAGCGATGTAGAAATTACAGCTGTTCATTTTGATTTGCCTTGGAGGTTATACACTAAACCGTTTAATGTTAAGAAAGGACAATACATATATGCCATTGCTCAAAGAATTGGTTATAAAGAAAGCGAGGTTTTTAAACAAAAATTATAATTGGGAGTTTGATAATTTTTAAACTTGAGATACGATCATCTAAGTTTGAATTACATAATAGCCGTTGTGCATGTGGAGTAAAAAATAAATTTCGGATGTCAGTTCGAGTAATTTTTCCTGAGAAGAGGAAGGAAAAATTGTATCGAGAACTAAATTTTACGAGTATCAAATTCAGATTTCGATACAAATTTCACTCATTTACAATCGTAAAACTCACTCAATCAGACAACGATTACTCCAAATGCATAACGGTTACATAAGATTAGTTTTCTCTTAATTTTTTTTCCACTACTCATAAAAAGATATTCTGATTGATATTGATTGAAGAGGGGAAGAGTAGTTTGTTAAAAAACAAATAGATTTATTGCGATAGTCACAAAAACAAAAAGCTTTTTTTATTATATACTAGTAAATGTTGAGTGTTTTTTTGATGTTTAATAATAGTTTTTACGCTAAACAAACCCTATTTGACGATTTTTAAACTTAAAAAAGACATTGTTTTTAGAATTTTACATCATTGTTAAACTTAAAAAACACAAAACAATGACTACAAGAACATTAACGCTAAGTTTATTATTAATGACTTTTACTTTTGTAGGTTTTTCGCAATCTAAAAAAGTAACTAAAAAAGCAGAACAATGGACTAAGGAATTAAACGAGCAAATTATTTCTGTAGATCAATCATTGGCTTTAAATGATGAACAAACAGAAAAAATAATAGGGATTCAAACTCAAAGAATGGAAGCATTAAAAGAGTTGAATAAAACAGGAGGAACACAAGAAGAGAAAAAAGAAATCAACAAAAAATACTTTCAACAAGTATTTAAAGAAGTGTTAACTAAAGATCAGATCAACGCAAGAAGAGAAGCTAAGAAAAAAGAATAATTGTTCATTTTTAGAATTATAAACCATGCGAACTATAACCATTATATTTTACTTGTTAACTCAACCTTTTTTTGCATTTGCACAGATAACTCCTGAGCAAATGGTAGAAAAAATGGGAAGAGGTATCAATATGGGAAATGTAATGAGTGCATCAATAGAAGGTAATTGGGCTCCTGCATTTACAGAATCGTATTTTCAAGATGTTGCAAATGCAGGATTTACCACAGTAAGAATTCCCATAGATTTTTTAGGAACAAGAACCAGTGGTAACACTTCAGTTTACAGTAAGCAAGCCAACACCTCACATTTATACACAGGAAATGCTTCAGGTTATATAATAGATGCTACTTATTTAAACAGGGTAGAAGAGGTTATTAACTGGGGATTAAACCAAAATTTAGTGGTGATTTTAGATTTTCACGGAAAGTCTTTAAAAGATGAGTTTCTGCATACTTTTAGTCCAAAAGACAAATGGACTGATTATTATACAGAACCTACTTCGGCAAAACGTGCTGCCGATAATCAGAAGTTTAGAGCTATTTGGACACAAATTGCCAATAGGTTTAAAAATCATTCATACGATTTGTTGTTTGAAATTGTAAACGAACCTTATTTTTTTCTTACCGATGCAGAAATGGATGTTTTAAATACAGATATTATTAACATCATCCGTAATTCTGGAGCAAACAATAACAACAGAAATATTGTCATTACAGGAGGAACAAAAAATGCTTACGAAGCTCCTTTGCAAATAGGAAATACTGTTTTAAATAGTGATAACCATTTAATAGCAACCTTTCATTATTATTTGCCTAGAGATTTTACAGCTTCTGCCAGTGAAGAACACAACGATTTTGATTGGGGAACAGTAGCCGATGAACAAGCGGTAGATACTCATTTTCAGGAAGTAAAAGATTGGGCTACTCTAAATAATATTCCAGTTTTTTTAGGAGAGTTTGGAGCTGATAATGAAAGCGGTATCAACTATTCTAAAAATACCCTTGGCGATTTTGGAGGGCCAGATGCCAATTCTAGAGCAGCATTTCATAGTTATGTAGCAAACAAAGCCATAGCATTAGGTTTTGCTTTTACCGCTTGGGATGCTGGCGATAAGTCTGGTAAAACCATTTATAAAGTTGAAGACAGAAGTTGGGTAGAAAATGTAAAAAATGCTTTGTTAGAAAGTACGTTGAGTAATAAAAATATTGAAGATGAAGAATTTAACACAACTATTTATCCAAATCCAGCACAAAATAAAGTTTATATAAACTCAAAAAATACGATAAAAAAAGTAGAAATATACAATGCTCTAGGAGCAAAACAAAACACTAATTTCTTTGGTAACTCTGTTGTTTTAAATAACTTAATAGATGGTTCTTATATGTTGGAAATTAGCTTTTTAAACAAAATTATAACTAAACATAAATTATTAATTAAAAACTAAAAACGTCATGAAAAAAATTACATTATTATTGTTAGCAGCATTCCCTATGTTAGGGTTTTCTCAAACTTTTGATTTTACAGGAGTAGATGGAGGTTGGACAGGAGTTCAGTCAACTTTAACTCAAAATGCTACAAGTGTAACATTAGATTTTGTAGTAGATCAAGATCCAAAATTAAGACATACAGCTGCAGGAGTTACTGATCCTGTAACAAACGGAATTGTTGCAATTACTTTAAAAAATAACTCATCGGTCTCTGAATTTAGGTTTGTTTATGAAGATTTAGAAACTGGTACAGGTACATCAGGAGTGGTGGTGTCTATTAGCCCTAATACAAATTATTTTAAAACATATGTGGTAGATTTATCTACTGATACTGCTTGGGACAACAATGGATCTGGTGGAACACAAAATGCTATAGATATTGCTTTTAGAGAGCCTGGAGGAACTAATGGGAGTAATAGTATAGATACTGATGGTTCTATAGAAATTGATAAGGTTGAGTTTATATCCACAAAACCAGAAAAAACACTATATGATTTCAATAATGATGGAGATGTTGAAGGATGGTCGTCTTTAAATGATGCAACAACTACAGTAAGTGGAGGTGTATTGTCAATAACTCCAACAGCAGTTGGGACAGCAATTGCTAAAGTAACTAATAGTAATTTTTCTATAGATGCTAGTACAAATACCCATATGCATATAGTTTATAAAAATTTATCTGCAGATAATAATCAATTGAGAATTCAATTTAGGTCATCGGAAGATAACTATGTTGCTTTTGTAGGTACAAATGAAACCATTAATACAAGTATGTCTAATTTTGAAACGTTATCTGTTGATTTAGCATCCGCAAAAACAGAGTGGACAGGTAATGTAACGGATATTCAACTAGCAATTAGAAACACGGGTAATACAGGAAATGCATCGTCGGCTGGAGATATACAAATTGATCAGATTATTTTTGATAACAACGAGACTTTAAGCTCAGAAAATATTGAAGATGCAGATTTTAGTTTATATCCTAACCCAGTTAGTGATGTGTTAAACATAACAGGAAATTCAACTATTACAGCAATAGAAGTATATAACATTACAGGACAAAAAGTGTTAACAAGTGCATCTAAAAATCAAATAAATGTATCTCAGTTATCTTTAGGAGTATATGTGTTAAAATTACAAAATGAGAACAACCAAGTGTTGTCTAAAAAATTCATCAAAAAATAAAAACAAGTTTAAAGTAATTTGACTAAAATAGCTGAGTGGTAAAATGCTCAGCTATTTTTTTATACCTGTAATTTACTTCCGTCAACTCTTTATTCTTTCGTCTAAGAACTGTATTTTTGCGACTTAACTCAAAAAAATAGTTTTTATTTAATTAAGAACTTTAGCAAAAAATGGAATATAATTTTAACGAGATAGAAGCCAAGTGGCAAAAATACTGGGCAGACAACAAAACTTTTAAAGCAGAAAATACTTCAGAAAAACCTAAGTTTTATGCCTTAGATATGTTTCCTTATCCATCGGGAGCAGGTTTACACGTAGGTCATCCGTTAGGATATATTGCTTCAGATATTTTTGCTCGTTATAAACGTCATAAAGGCTTTAACGTGTTGCATCCTCAAGGATATGATTCTTTTGGGTTGCCAGCAGAACAATATGCCATTCAAACAGGGCAACATCCTGCAATAACTACCGAAACCAACATCAATACTTATAGAAAACAATTAGATAAAATTGGTTTTTCTTTTGATTGGTCTCGTGAAATTAGAACATCAACTCCAGAATATTACAAGCACACACAATGGATTTTTACAGAATTGTTTAATGCTTGGTATAACAAAGCTGCGGACAAAGCAGAAAAAATTGAAACGTTAATTACTTTGTTTGAGGCAAATGGAACAGAAAATGTGCAAGCAGTTTGTGATGAAGACGTGGTTGATTTTACAGCATCGGAATGGAGTGATTTTCCTGAGTTTAAAAAACAGCAAGTGCTGTCAAAATATAGATTGACTTATTTGTCTGAAACAGAAGTAAACTGGTGTCCTGCATTGGGTACAGTTTTAGCAAATGATGAAATTATTAACGGATTGTCAGAACGTGGAGGTCACCCTGTAGTTCGCAAAAAAATGATGCAGTGGTCTATGCGTATTGCAGCCTATGCACAACGTTTGTTAGATGGGTTGAACACTATTGATTGGCCACAACCTTTAAAAGATGCTCAAACCAATTGGATTGGGAGAAGTCAAGGTGCTAGTGTAAGGTTCAAAGTAGATGGGTCTTCGAGCAAAGTCGAGAAGCAAGATTTTGAAATAGAAGTGTTTACCACCCGTCCTGATACTATTTTTGGAGTGACATTTATGACATTGGCACCAGAGCATGAGTTGGTGTCACAAATTGTAACAGAGGAACAAAAAGAAACTGTGGAAGCTTATATAGAGGTTACAGCAAAACGTTCTGAACGTGATAGAATGGCTGATGTAAAAACCATTTCTGGAGCTTTTACGGGAGCGTATGCTATCCATCCTTTTACAGGAGAAAACATTCCTATTTGGATTGGAGATTATGTGTTGGCTAGTTATGGAACAGGAGCGGTAATGGCCGTTCCATGTGGAGATCAACGTGATTATGATTTCGCAAAACATTTTGATATTCCTATAAAAAATATTTTTGAAGGAGTAGATATCTCTGAAGGAGCTTGTGAGGATAAAACCGCTAAAATTGCCAATTCCGATTTCTTATCAGGATTAACCGTAAAGAAAGCTACCAAGCTTGCCATATACGAAATGGAAAAAGCAGGATTTGGACAAGGAAAAATTAACTACAGATTAAGAGATGCTGTGTTTAGCCGTCAGCGTTATTGGGGAGAGCCTTTTCCTGTGTATTATGTAGATGGAATGCCTAAGATGATATCTTCTGAACACTTGCCAATTTTGTTGCCAGAAGTAGAAAAATATTTGCCAACAGAAGACGGACAGCCACCACTAGGAAATGCTGAGGTTTGGGCATGGAGTAGTACAGAGAAGAAAGTAGTGAGTAATGAGTTGATTGATAATAAAAATGTATTTCCTTTAGAGCTTAATACGATGCCAGGTTGGGCAGGTTCTTCTTGGTACTTTAATCGTTACATGGATGCGAATAATCCAAACGAGTTTGCAAGCAAAGAAGCTTTAAATTATTGGAAAGAGGTTGATTTGTATTTAGGAGGATCAGAGCATGCTACAGGACACTTATTATATGCTCGTTTTTGGCAAAAATTCTTGTATGATTTAGACTATGTTCCTGTAGATGAATTTGCAAAAAAGTTAATCAATCAAGGAATGATTTTGGGAACTTCTGCATTTGTGTATAGATTAGAGGGGACTCAAAAATATATTTCAAAAGGTTTGATTAAAGATCAAAAAGTACAACCCATTCATGTAGATGTGTCTTTTGTAAATGCTTCGGATGAATTAGACACAGAAGCTTTTAAAGCCTGGAGAGAGGAATATAAAAATGCTGAGTTTGTTTTAGAAGATGGAATTTATAAAGTAGGACGTGAAGTAGAAAAAATGTCCAAGTCTAAATATAACGTAGTCAATCCAGATAGTATTTGTGAAGAATATGGAGCAGATAGTTTGCGTTTGTTCGAAATGTTCTTAGGACCTTTAGAGCAATCTAAACCATGGAACACAGCAGGTATTTCAGGATCTCACTCTTTCTTAAAAAAGTTATGGAGGTTGTATGCAAATGCCAACAATTTTAATGGAGTAGAAGGTGAACCAAGCAAGGAGGAGTTTAAAGTTTTACATAAAACCATCAAAAAAGTACAAGAAGATATAGAGAACTTTTCTTTTAATACATCGGTAAGTACTTTTATGATTGCTGTAAACGAATTAACTTCTTTAAAATGTAATAAAAAAGAAATTTTAGAACCTTTGTTGATTTTAATTTCTCCATATGCACCACATATTACCGAAGAGCTATGGTCTAAGTTAGGAAATTCAGAATCTATTTCAATAGCTCCATTCCCAATTTTCGAACCAAGTTATTTGGTAGAAAGTGCTAAAGAATACCCTATTTCTTTTAATGGTAAAATGAGGTTTAAATTGGAGTTACCATTAGACTTATCAGCCAAAGAAATAGAAGACATTGTGATGGCTCATGAAAAAACAACGGCTCAATTACAAGGTAGAGTTCCTAAAAAGGTAATTATAGTACCGGGAAAAATCATCAATATTGTTGGTTAATTTCTACGGTTTAGCAAACAACAAAGGCGATGTGTAAGCATCGCCTTTGTTTGTTTATAAAGGGCTTTTGTTATAAATTAAACTCAAATTCTTACATTGGCTTAGCTTTTGATAATAAAATTTAAGTATATCAATCCACTTAACTAATAGTTTTCCAGATGAATAGAGTTTCTTTAAGGATCAGAATATTTTTGGCCATGTTGCTTTTGGTAGGGCTTGCCTCAATATTTATAGCAGTAGTTACTGTAAAGCAATATAAAAAACAAACAAAAGAATATTATGATTCTCGTTTTGAAAGAAAAGAAACAGCTGCACAAAAAAACGTAAATTTTGAATTAGAAAATACTATATATCCAGCATATCAACAGTTTTTAGGGTTTATTTTTAGAGAAAGAATTCATGAAATTGCTACTGTGCACGACATGAAAATGAGTATTTATGATTTAAACGGAAAGTTACAAATAAACTCTTTTGATCCTTGGTTTAGAGTTTTTAAGGATAGAATGCCTATTGAAGTATTAGAAAACCTAAAGCATAAAGATGAATATAAAGAGTCTGCTAGCTTGGTTGATGGAAAGATATCTCAAACCTCTTATTCTTATATTCATGATAGAAACATGAATAATGTGGGAATTCTTAAAATAGAATATATACAAGACAACAGTCAGGAAGAAGAAGAATTAACCTCTTTTTTAAATAGACTTTTTGTGGTGTATGGAGTTATGTTATTGTTAGCCGTTGCGTTTGCTTATTTCTTGTCTAGTTATATTACTAGGTCGTTAAAATCTATTTCAGATAAAATTCAAGAAACAAAATTATTACAGAACAATCAAAAGATTGATACCAAAGACTCCACTCCTGAAATTGCTTCAATTGTAGATGCTTACAATCAAATGATTGATGAATTAGAAGAAAGTGCTGAGAAATTGGCAAAAAGTGAAAGAGAGCAGGCTTGGAGGGAAATGGCCAAGCAAGTAGCTCACGAAATTAAAAATCCGTTAACTCCAATGAAGTTAACAGTGCAGAGTTTTGAACGTACTTTTGACCCTAATGCAGAGGGAATTAGAGAAAAAGTAAAAGATTATGCACAAATGTTAACACAACAAATTGATGTGATGTCATCTATTGCAACTTCGTTTTCAGATTTTGCTAGAATGCCACAAAAAAATATAGAAAGAGTAGATATGGTAAAAACGGTAAAGTCTGCCATAGATATTTTTTATGAAAATGATATAGATTTTCATTCTGAAAAAGAGGAGATTTATCTAAACTTGGATAAAAATCAAATCACTAGAGTTATTAATAATTTGGTTAAAAATGCCACTCAAGCAACTGATGGTGTAAAAGAACCAAAGATTGAAGTAAAACTAGTAGAAACCGAAAGCCAAGTTGCTTTAATAGTAAAAGACAACGGAAAAGGAATTTCGGAAGAAGATAAAGATCTTATTTTTGAACCTAAGTTTACCACCAAAACTAGTGGAATGGGACTAGGGTTGCCAATGGTAAAAAACATAGCAGAAACTTACGGAGGAACAGTTTCTTTTTCATCTGTAGTTGGGTATGGTACAGAATTTAAAATAACGTTTCCAAAATAATTACCTGTTAGTTTTCTTATTAAACTAAGTTAAATTTATATCTTCGTTAATAATACTATTAAAAAGATGTAAATATGTTAAAAAAGTTTGCGCTATTGTTAATTGTTTTGATATTTAATAATATCAATGCTCAAAAAACGTCTATTCTAGTTTTTACTAAAACAGCAGGGTTTAGACATGAATCTATTCAATCTGGTAAAAAAGCCATGGAGCAAATGGCTAAAGATAAAAATTGGAAAATCACTTTTTCTGAAGATGCCAATTTGTTTAATTCAAAAGATTTATCTCAGTTTAATGTTTTGTTTTTTTTAAACACTACTGGTGATATTTTAAATGAAGAACAACAAAATGCTATGAAAACTTTTTTAACTAACGGGAAAGGTTTTGTAGGAACACATGCTGCAACAGATACTGAAATGGACTGGGAGTGGTATGTAAATCTTTTAGGGGCTAGTTTTGCAAGTCATCCAAAACAACAAAAAGCAACATTGCATATTAATAAGTCACATGGACATAAAGCTGTAGCGCATTTAAATGATAGTGAAGCGTTTTTTGATGAATGGTATAATTTTAAAAACCCTGTAGCACAACATGTAAACGTATTAGCTACTTTAGATGAAAGTACTTATACAGGAAAGAGAATGGGAATAGAGCACCCTATTACATGGTATCATCATTATGATGGGGTTAGAGTTTTTTATACAGGATTAGGGCATACTGTTGAGTCTTATTCTGATGAGCGTTTGTTAAAACAATTAGAAGCCGGAATAGAATGGGCTGCAGGGAATGAAAACATAAATACACTTACCAAAAAATGGACTCCGTTGTTAAAAGGGAATCCTCATCATAATTGGGATGTTCATATGGGTGTGCCTCATAAAACAATTAAAGGTATACCAAACGTAAACCCAAACAGCAACGGAATAAAAGGAGAGCCTTTAGGGTTAAACAACGATCCTAAAAAGGTATTTGATTTTGTTCAAGATAAAAAAGGAAATACTACAGTACATATTACAGGAGAAATATATGGAGCATTAACTACTAAACAAGAGTATGAAAACTACCATTTAAAACTAAAAGTAAAATGGGGAGAAAAAAAGTGGGAGCCTAGACTAAAAGATATAAGAGATAGTGGATTGTTGTATCATTGTGTAGGGCCTTTTAGGCAATTTTGGAACGTTTGGATGCGTTCTCAAGAACTCCAAATTCAAGAAGGTGATATGGGAGATTATTATGCTCTTGGTGGGGCTGTTGCTGATGTTCCTAGTAAAACGATAATAAGAAATGGAAAGAATGTAAGAGTTTATGATTTAGATGGAGAGTTTTATTCCGGAAATGTTAAGAAATTTGATGATAACGAAAAGAAAAACGGAAAGTGGAATACTATAGAGTTAATTACCTATAACGGAACAAGTATTCATATAGTAAATGGAAAAGTAATGATGACTTTGTATAACTCTAGAGAAAAACAAGGAGATGGATTTATACCACTAAGTAGAGGAAGAATTCAAATACAGAGTGAGGGAGCAGAAGTGTTTTATAAAGACATCAAAATTAAATCTATCGATGAAATTCCAAGTAAATTTAAAAAGTATTTAAAATAACAAAAAAGCAATCTAATTTTTAGATTGCTTTTTTTATCTTAAGGATGTTTTTTACAAACAGTCAAGCAGCATAATTTTAAAATCTCTAAAACAAGTTTATAATGCAAATAGAAAACATTCAATTTGAACAGGAAGGAGCTATTATGTATATCACTATAAATCGTGAAAAATATCTCAATGCATTGAATAAAAAAACCATTTTAGAGCTTAATCACGTATTGTGTTTATGTGAGTCTGATGATACTATTCGTGTTTTAATTATTACAGGATCTGGAGATAAAGCTTTTGTGGCGGGAGCAGATATTAAAGAGTTTTCTAATTACAACAGAAGAGAAGGAACAGAATTGTCTCGTTTTGGTCATGAACTTTTATTTGATAAAATTGCTACTTATACAAAACCTGTTATTGCAGCAATAAATGGTTATGCATTAGGAGGCGGGTTAGAACTAGCTTTGTCTGCACAGATAAGAATTGCCTCAGACAATGCAAAAATGGGGCAGCCAGAAGTGTCTTTAGGGGTAATTCCTGGTTATGGAGGAACTCAAAGATTAACACAGTTGGTAGGAAAAGGGAAAGCCATGGAGTTGATTCTTACAGGAGAAATGATTTCAGCACAGGAAGCATTAAAACTAGGAATGGTAAATTATGTAGTCTCTCAAGATGATTTATTATTAAAGGCTATTGAAATTGCAAATAAAATAATTAAAAATTCTCCTAGAGCTGTAAGAAAAAGTATACAAGCTATTAACGCTACTTATGGAAACATAGGTCTATTAAAAGAAATAGAATTGTTTGGTTCTTGTTTTGGAACAGATGAATTTAAAGAAGGGGTAACAGCATTTTTAGAAAAGAGAAAGCCTAATTTTAAATAAACTTGTATTTTTGCACAAATTTTAAGAAATGTATATATATAATGTAACTACAAATGTGGCAGATACTATTCACGAAGATTGGTTGTTGTGGATGAAAGAAGTTTATATACCAGAAATGTTGGCAACAGGAAAATTTACTGGAGCAAAAATGTCAAGAGTAATGATTCAAGAAGAAATGGGAGGAAAAACATACTCTGTTCAATATGCTATTAAAAATAGAGATACATTTAAAAAGTATTATTTAGAAGATGCTTCAAAAATGAATGCTAAAATGCAAACTAAATTTGAAAACGGAGATACTGTTTCTTTTCAAACAGAGATGGAAGTCATAGGTGACTTTTATTAAAACCATAGATTTATAAAACAAAAAAACGCTCAATTGAGCGTTTTTTTGTTTATACTATTTGACTAAATAAGGCCAGGTTATCATTTAAATACTCCCCAAAGAATCCTTTTTCTTTCATTCTAAAAAGTAAAGGTTCAAAATCTTCTTTTTGACTAAGTTCAATACCAACAATAGCAGAAGCAGTACTCCTACTGTTTTTTTTGGTGTATTCAAAATGTACAATGTCGTCAGTATCAGACAATACATCGCCTACAAATTCTTTTAAAGCTCCTGCTCTTTGTGGAAAACGAACAATAAAATAATGTTTTAAACCATCGTACAATAAGGCACGTTCCTTCATTTCTTCCATTCTGGTAATATCATTATTACCTCCACTCAATACACATACAACATTTTTGCCTTTAATCTCATTTGCATAATTATCTAAAGCAGCAATAGAAAGCGCTCCAGCAGGTTCTGCAACAATGGCATTTTCGTTGTAAAGTTTTAAAATAGTTTTACAGATATGTCCTTCATCAATTAAAGTAACATTATGTAAATAATCTTTACAAATAGGAAAAGTGTTTTTACCCATTTCTTGTACGGCAGCTCCATCTACAAACTTATCAATATCAAATATTTTAGTGTTTACTCCTTTTTCTAATGAAGTTTTAAGAGACGGGGCTCCCTTGGGTTCTAAACCAATAATTTTTGTGTTAGGACTTAAGTTTTTAAAAACTGTAATAATTCCAGAAGCCAATCCACCTCCTCCAATAGGTAAAAACAAATAATCAATAGGTTTGTTCAAAGCATCTAAAATTTCTAATCCTACCGTTCCTTGTCCAGACATCACATCCCAATCATTAAAAGGATGTACGTAAATGGCATTGTTTTCTTGTTGATAGGCTTCTGCAGCTTTAGAACTTTCATCAAAAGTATCTCCAATCAATTTAACAGTAGTAAATTCACCACCAAACATTTTAACCTGAGAAATTTTTTGCTTGGGTGTGGTCACAGGCATAAAAATGACTCCTTTTGTTTTTAGGGCATTACAAGCAAAAGCCACTCCTTGTGCATGATTTCCTGCACTGGCACAAACCACACCATTTGCTAGTTCTTTTTTACTGAGATTTTTAATTCGGTTATAAGCTCCTCTAATTTTATAAGAGCGTACTAGTTGTAAGTCTTCTCTTTTAAAATAGATATTTGCCTCAAATTGTTTTGAGTAATTATCCATGAAAGACAAAGGGGTATTTTGCACTACTCCTTTGATGTTCATTTGTGCTTTGAGAACCGATTCTAAAGTAACCATGGGTGTTGTTTATTTGCTGATAAGTAAAAATAAAAAAAGCCGTTGCATTTGCAACGGCTTTTGAGATATTAAAAAATTCGTTTTATGAAACGATTTTTTTCATTGCCGTCATAGACTCACGTAATTCTTCACCAATAAACTCAACCTCGTGCTCACGAATAGCTTTGTTTACAGCAATTAATTCAGCATTGTCTACACCATTACTTCCTGTAGAGAATGGCTTACCAATTAAGTTACTAGGTGCGTTTTTAACATACTCAGCAATTAAAGGCTTACAAGCGTGGTCAAATAAGTAACATCCGTACTCAGCAGTATCAGAAATTACACGGTTCATTTCAAATAATTTTTTACGAGCAATAGTATTTGCTATTAATGGAGTCTCGTGTAAAGATTCGTAGTATGCAGATTCTTCTACAATTCCAGAATCAACCATTGCTTCAAAAGCCAATTCTACACCAGCTTTAACCATAGCAACCATTAAAGTACCATTGTCGTAGTATTCTTGCTCAGAAATTTCAAAATCTCCAGCAGGAGTTTTTTCAAAGTTAGTTTCTCCTGTAGCAGCTCTCCAAGTTAATAAGTTTACATCATCATTAGCCCAGTCAGCCATCATTGTAGATGAGAATTCACCAGAAATGATATCATCCATGTGCTTTTGGAATAATGGTCTCATGATGTCTTTTAACTCTTCAGAAACTTTAAAAGCTTCAATTTTAGCAGGGTTAGATAATCTATCCATCATGTTTGTAATACCTCCGTATTTTAAACCTTCAGTAATAGTTTCCCATCCGTATTGGATTAATTTAGAAGCATATCCTGCATCAATTCCTTCAGCTACCATTTTGTCGAAACATAAGATAGATCCAGTTTGTAACAATCCACATAAGATAGTTTGTTCTCCCATTAAGTCAGACTTAACCTCAGCAACAAAAGAAGACTTTAATACACCAGCAGTGTGTCCCCCTGTACCAACAGCGTAAGCTTTAGCATAATCCCATCCCTTTCCTTCTGGATCGTTTTCAGGGTGTACAGCAATTAAAGTAGGTACTCCAAATCCTCTCTTAAATTCTTCACGAACTTCAGATCCTGGAGATTTAGGTGCTACCATAATTACAGTAATATCTTTACGAACTTCCATTCCTTCTTCTACGATGTTAAAACCGTGAGAGTAAGATAATGTAGCTCCTTTTTTCATTAATGGCATTACAGCAGTAACAACAGCAGTGTGTTGTTTGTCTGGAGTTAAGTTGATTAATAAATCAGCAGTAGGAATCATTTCTTCATAAGTTCCTACAGCAAAGTTATTTTCAGTAGCGTTTAAAAAAGATTGTCTTTTTTCCTCGATAGCAGCACCTCTTAAAGTATAAGAAACGTCTAATCCAGAATCACGCATGTTTAACCCTTGGTTCAATCCTTGAGCACCACATCCGATGATTACGATTTTTTTACCTTTTAAAGCTTCAACACCGTTGTCGAATTCGCTTCTGTCCATAAATTCACACTGTCCTAATTGCTCTAATTGCTCTCTTAAAGAAAGTGTGTTAAAATAATTTGCCATTTTGCTTTTATTTTTATTCTAATTTGTTACTTGTTATTTCGCTAAAAATGAGCTTGATGGATGATTATTTCCTTCAAGCTCAATATTAATTTTAATGCGTTGCCAAATTTAGGGAATTCTATTCAGTTATCTCTCCTAAAATTTTACGAATATTCATGGCTTCTTTTGAGATAGCCACTCTTCCAGATCTTACAAATTGTGCAATGCCAAAAGGTTTAAAAGATTCGTAAATTGCATCTATTTCATGTCTTCTTCCTGCTTTTTCAACCACAAAGAAATTTCTGTTTACAGTCACAATATTCATGCTGTGTTCTTTGATGATGTTTTGAATTTGTGGATTCTCAAACAACAACTCAGATTTAAATTTGAACATAGCTGTTTCTGTAAAAATAATTTCATCCTCAGTATGATAGTAAGCTTGAATAACTTCTACTTGTTTCTCTAATTGACCAATAATCTTTTTAACTGCATCTTCGGTCATGTTTACAACCAATATAAACCTAGAAACGTTTTCAATTTCAGAGTGAGATACGGTTAAGCTTTCTATATTAATATGTCTCTTAACAAAAATGGTTGAAATTCTGTTTAGCAACCCTAAGTTGTTTTCAGAATAAACCGATATGGTGTATGATTTTGTTTCCATGTCTTTCTTTTTTTAGCTTAATCTTACGTCTGATACACTTGCTCCTGTAGGTACCATTGGGAAAACGTTGTCTTCTTTTTCTACCATTACTTCTAAAAAGTAAGAGGTTTCACAAGCAATCATTTCATCAATAGCACTTTGTAAATCTTCACGCTTTACTACTTTTTTAGCAGGAATACTATAAGCTTCGGCTAATTTTATAAAATCAGGATTAATCATTTCTGTAGAAGCATAACGTCTATCAAAAAATAATTGTTGCCATTGACGTACCATTCCTAAAAACTCATTGTTTAAAACCACAATTTTAACTGCAGTTCCTGTTTGTAAAATAGTACCTAGTTCTTGACAAGTCATTTGATAACCTCCATCACCAATAATAGCTACTACATCTCTTTCAGGAGCTCCCATTTTAGCTCCAATAGAAGCTGGTAAAGCAAACCCCATAGTTCCTAATCCACCAGAAGTTACATTACTTCTAGTATTGGTAAAGTTTGCATATCGAACAGCCATCATTTGGTGTTGTCCTACATCAGAAACAATAACAGCATTGTCTTTTGCTGCTTTGTTAATACCTTGTAAAACTTCTCCCATAGTCAATCCTTCTTTGGTTGGATTTAACTGACCATTAATTACTTTTTCAAACTCTATTTTATCAAACGCTCTAAACTCGTTTAACCAAGCAGTGTGTTCTTTTTTGTTTACAAAATCTAAAACTTTAGATAAAGTGTCTTTGGCATCACCAATTACAGCAACATCAGTTTTTACGTTTTTATCTATTTCAGCAGGATCTATATCAAAATGAACTACTTTTGCCTGTTTTGCATATTTACTTAAATCACCAGTAACACGATCATCAAAACGCATTCCAATAGCAATTAAAACATCACATTCGTTGGTTAATTTGTTTGGTCCGTAGTTTCCGTGCATTCCTACCATACCTACATTCAAAGGGTGGTTTGTTGCTAGTGCAGAAAGTCCTAAAACAGTCCATGCAGATGGAATCCCAGATTTTTCTACAAAAGCTTTTAGTTCAGCTTCAGCACTTCCAAGAATTACCCCTTGCCCAAAAATAATCATTGGTTTTTTTGCACTATTGATGATATCAGCAGCTTGTTTTACCTTTTCTATATTTGTTTCTGGTACAGGTTTGTAACTTCTTACATGTGTACATTTTTCGTAACTATAGTCAAGTTCTCCTTGTTGCGCATCCTTGGTAATGTCAATCAATACAGGCCCTGGTCTACCAGATTTGGCTATATAAAATGCTTTAGCAATAGCAGCAGGAATATCTTCTGATTTGGTTACCTGACAGTTCCATTTGGTAATAGGAGATGAAATACTTATCACATCTGTTTCCTGAAATGCATCTGTTCCTAAAAGATGAGAAGCTACCTGTCCGGTAATACATACCATAGGAGTAGAGTCTATTTGTGCATCTGCAATTCCAGTAATTAAATTGGTGGCACCAGGTCCCGAAGTAGCCAAAGCGACTCCAACCTTACCTGAGGTTCTTGCATATCCTTGAGCAGCGTGAGCAGCTCCTTGCTCATGTCTTGTTAAAACATGGTGCAATTGATCTTGATATTTATATAATTCATCGTAGATAGGCATGATAGCTCCACCTGGGTATCCGTATGCTACATCAACACCTTCTTCTAGAAGTGATTTAACAACGGCTTCAGCTCCAATGATTCTTTCTGTTTTTTTCATACTTCGTATGTAGTATTGAGTACTGAGTACTAAGTATTGAGTATAGGTTGTTGATTTAAACTTTGTACTTGATACTTTTTACTTGGTACTTTGATTAATATTTATCAGTAACACATCCTTCAGAAGCCGAAGCAACTGATTTAGCGTACTTAAATAAGATTCCTTTATTGTGTTTTAAAGCAGGTTGTTGCCATTTTGCTTTACGTTCTGCTATTTCTGATTCAGAAACTTGTAAAGTAATGGAGTTGTCTTCTGCACTAATAGAAATAGTATCTCCTGTTTCTACCAATCCAATCAAACCACCTGTTTGTGCTTCTGGCGTTATGTGACCAACTACAAAACCGTGAGTTCCTCCAGAAAAACGTCCGTCAGTAATTAAAGCTACTGATTTTCCTAAACCAGCTCCCATGATTAATGATGTTGGTTTTAGCATTTCTGGCATACCAGGTCCACCTTTAGGTCCAACATAACGAATAACGACGACGTCTCCTCTGTTGACTTCTCCGTTTGAAATACCAGTATTGGCAGCTTGCTCACCATCGTAAACAACGGCTTTTCCTTCAAATTTTAATCCTTCGTTTCCAGAAATTTTAGCAACAGCACCTTCTTCTGCTAGGTTACCATATAAGATTTGTAAGTTACCAGAAGATTTTAAAGCTTTGTCTTTAGGGAAAATTACATCTTGGTCTTCAAACTCCATGGCTTTAACGTCAGCTAAGTTTTCTGCTAATGTTTTACCAGTACAAGTCATACAATCTCCATGTAAAAAACCTTGTTCTAATAAATATTTCATAATGGCTGGAGTACCTCCAATTCCATGAACATCTTCCATTAAATATTTTCCAGATGGTTTTAAATCTGCAATTAACGGAGTTCTGTCTGAAACTCTTTGGAAATCCTCTAATGTAAATTCAATATCAGCAGCATAAGCAATGGCTAAATAATGCAATACGGCATTAGTAGACCCTCCTAAAGCATTTACAATAGCAATAGCATTTTCTATAGACTTTTTGGTAACAATATCTTTAGGTTTTAAATCTAACTCTAATAAGTTTTTCATGGCTTGGGCAGTACGCTCAGCTTCTGATAATTTATTAGGGTTTTCAGCAGGAATAGATGAGTTAAAAGGCAATGCCAATCCCATACATTCTATAGAAGATGCCATGGTGTTAGCTGTGTACATACCTCCACAAGCACCTGCCCCTGGAATTGCTGCTTTAATAATTTCTCTGTATTCTTTCTCGTCTATTTCTCCAGCAACTTTTTGTCCTAAAGCTTCAAAGGCAGATACAATATTTAATTTACGTCCTTTGTATTTTCCAGAAGCAATAGTTCCTCCGTACACCATAATAGATGGACGATTTAAACGTAGCATAGCAATAATAGCCCCTGGCATATTTTTATCACATCCAACAACACCAATTAATCCATCATAACTTTGTGCGTTTACTACAGTTTCCATAGAATCTGCAATAATGTCTCTAGAAGCTAATGAATAATTCATTCCTGAGGTTCCCATAGAAATACCATCAGAAACACCAATAGTGTTAAAAGTTAAACCTACTTGGTCGTTTTGGTTTGTATATTTCTTGATTTCTTGAGCTAAGTTATTCAAATGCATGTTACATGGGTTTCCATCATAACCGGTACTTGCAATACCAATTTGTGGTTTGTTCATGTCTTCATCTGTTAAACCTACTGCATACAACATTGCTTGAGAAGCTGGTTGTGATGGATCCTGAGTTAATCTTTTACTGTGTTTATTTAATGCCATTTTTAAAGGTCTTTGTTTCAATAAATTTCTATATGAACACACAAAATTAGAATAGTAATTAAGGATAAAAAAAAAATCAGAAAAAACTTACGTTGTTCAGTTTTTAAATAATGATTTATTGTGTTGTAAATCAGGTGTTTGTGTTGTTAAAAAAATGATGTTAACCTGTTGATAATCTATTTGTTTATTTTCTTTAAAAATAGAATACTTGTTATATATTGTAAAGAAATAAAGAGTTTTGTTAAACTACGTATTTTTACGTAGTAAAATTAAGTAGTTTAATCTTTTAAAAAAACAGATTTATTTGTAGATTTGTGAAATCTCAAATAAAAATATTAAGGAAATATTAAATTTTATATGTCAAACACAGCAATACTAGAAATAGAAGGAAAAAAGTATGAGCTTCCATTAGAGCGTGGTTCAGAGAATGAAGTAGCAATAGATATCAAGCAGCTTAGAGGAGCTACTGGTGGTGTTACGACAATTGATCCAGGTTTTAAAAATACAGGTTCATGTAAAAGTGCTATTACCTTTTTAGATGGAGAAAAAGGAATTTTAAGATATAGAGGATATGCTATTGAGGAGTTGGCAAATGAAGCTTCTTTCTTAGAAGTATCTTATTTATTGATTTTTGGTGAGTTACCAACTGCTGTTCAATTAGAGAAATTTGACCAAGACATCAAAGATAACTCTATGGTAGATGAAGATATTCACAAAATTTTAGATGCTTTTCCAAAAAATGCACACCCAATGGGAGTGTTATCGTCTTTAACAAGTGCCTTAACAGCATTTAACCCAAAAGCAGTAGATATTGCTTCTCAAGAAGATATGTACAATGCTATTGTTATTTTAATGGGTAAATTTCCAGTGTTAGTGTCTTGGTGTATGCGTAAGATGAAGGGAGAACCTTTAGATTATGGAGATGTAGACTTGACTTACACGGAGAATTTTGCTAAGATGATGTTTAAAAAAGCGAATAAAGAATATACGTTTAATAAAACAATTATTGATGCATTAGATAAATTATTAATCTTGCATGCAGATCATGAGCAAAACTGTTCTACTTCTACAGTAAGAGTAGTAGGTTCTTCACATGCTGGATTATTTGCATCTATTTCTGCTGGTATCTCTGCGTTATGGGGACCTTTACATGGAGGTGCTAACCAAGCGGTGATTGAAATGTTAGAAGCTATTAAGGAAGATGGTGGAGATTTTGAAAAGTATTTAGCTAAAGCAAAAGATAAGCAAGATCCTTTCCGTTTAATGGGATTCGGACATAGAGTTTACAAAAACTTTGATCCTCGTGCTAAGATTATAAAAGTAGCAGCAGAAGAAATTTTAAAAGATTTAGATATTGAGGATCCTGTATTAGATATAGCAAGAGGATTGTCTGAAGCTGCTTTAAGTGATGAGTACTTTAAATCTAGAAACTTATATCCAAACGTAGATTTCTATTCAGGTATTATTTACCGTGCTTTAGGAATTCCTGTTGAGATGTTTACTGTGTTATTTGCAATGGGACGTTTACCAGGTTGGATTGCTCAATGGAAAGAAATGAGAGAGAATAAAGAGCCTATTGGTCGTCCTCGTCAGTTATATGTTGGGGAAACATTAAGGTCATACGTTTCTATAGAAAACAGATAATTGTAAATTATATTTACGAACACAAAAAAGTCTTCAATAAAATTGAAGGCTTTTTTGTTTGTTGGGTTTTAATCAAGGTTACATCAAAAAAAATAGCGATACTAATTTTAGTATCGCTATTTTTTTTGATGTAAAGACTTATTATTTTGCAGCCTCTGATCTAATTTTATTGTTTTGAATTAAATCAATATATAAGTTTATTTGTTTCTTTAGGTTTTTACGTTCGTAAATAGCATCTAAGAAACCGTGCTCTAGTAAAAATTCAGAGCGTTGAAAACCTTCAGGTAAATCTTGTCCTGTGGTGTCTCTTACAACACGTGGTCCAGCAAATGCAACCAAGGCATTTGGTTCTGCAATATTAATATCTCCTAACATAGCGTATGATGCAGTAGTTCCTCCTGTAGTTGGATCTGTGCATAAAGAGATGTAAGGAATCTTAGCTTCTGCTAATTGTGTTAATTTAGCTGATGTTTTTACCAATTGCATTAAAGATAAAGGAGCTTCTTGCATACGAGCACCTCCTGATTTTGAAATCATTAAAAAAGGAGTATTGTTTTCTCTAGCATAATCAATAGCTCTAGCTATTTTTTCTCCAACAACTGATCCCATTGAGCCTCCAATAAAAGCAAAATCCATAGCGGCAATTACCAAAGGTTTTCCGTAAGAGTTACCAACGGCTGTTCTAACAGCATCTTTTAATTTGGTTTTGGCCTGTGCTTCTTTAATTCTATCAGGATATGCTTTTGTATCTTCAAAATTTAAAGAGTCAACAGAGGTTAGGTTTTTGTCTAGCTCTGTGTACTTATTGTTGTCGAATAATATTTCAAAATATTCATTACTACCAATTCTTACATGGTATCCATCTTCTGGGCTAACATATAAGTTTTCTTTTAATTCATCAGTATCGATGATTTTTCCACTAGGAGTTTTGTACCATAAACCTTTAGGCACATCTTTCTTTGCTTCAGTAGGTGTTTGAATTCCTTTATCACTTCTTTTAAACCAAGCTGTCATAATTATTCATTTAAATAGAGGGGCAATTTACTAAAAAAAATAGAGAAACTGCATAAAATCAGTTTCTCTATTGTATCTGTTAAAACAATTATAATCTCTTTGATTATAAAGTGTTTACGTTGTTTAAGTCAGCAAAAGCTTGTTTTAAACGTGTTTTTAAAGTCTCTTCACCTTTGCGTAACCAAACTCTAGGGTCGTAGTATTTCTTGTTTGGAGCATCAGGACCTGTTGGGTTTCCTATTTGAGATTGTAAGAAGTCTGCATTTGCAGCCATATAATCTCTAATTCCTTCCATAAATGCATATTGTAAGTCGGTATCAATATTCATTTTAATAGCTCCATAACCAATAGCTTCTCTAATTTCTTCTACAGAAGAACCAGATCCTCCGTGGAATACAAAGTCAATTGGGTTATGTCCTAATCCGTGTTTTTTCTCAATAAATTTTTGTGAGTTGTCTAAGATTTTTGGAGTCAATTTCACGTTTCCTGGCTTATATACACCGTGAACATTTCCAAAAGCAGCAGCAACAGTAAATCTTGAAGAAACTTCAGATAATTGCTCGTAAGAGTAGTTTACTTCTTCTGGTTGAGTGTATAATTTAGATTCATCAACATCTGAGTTGTCAACACCATCTTCTTCTCCTCCAGTAATTCCTAGTTCTATTTCTAAAGTCATTCCCATTTTATCCATACGAGCTAAATACTCTTTACAAATAGCAATGTTTTCCTCTAATGGTTCTTCAGATAAATCAATCATATGAGAAGAGAATAAAGGAGCTCCTGTTTCTGCAAAATGTTTTTCAGAAGCATCTAATAAACCATCAATCCAAGGCAGTAAGTTTTTTGCAGCGTGGTCTGTATGTAAAATTACAGGTACTCCGTAAGCTACAGATAATTCATGTACGTGTTTTGCTCCAGCAACAGCTCCAGCAATAGCAGCTGCCTGACCATCGTTAGATAATCCTTTTCCTGCGTTAAATACAGCTCCACCGTTAGAAAACTGAATAATTACTGGTGAGTTTAATTCTTTAGCAGTTTCTAAAACTGTGTTGATTGTATTACTTCCTGTTACGTTTACAGCTGGTAATGCAAATTGTTTTTCTTTTGCTAATTTAAAGATTTCTTGAACTGCATCTCCTGTAGCAACTCCTGGTTTGATATTGTAACTCATTATATAATTAGTTTTATTGAATGATTGATAACAAAAATAGTCATTTTTATGCAATCTATAGGGGTGATATTAAGTTGTTTGTACGAAAACGATATCGTACTAAAAAGGATAGTTAATACCAATGTTTAATACTGATTGACTTAATGAATAGTTGCTGAACCATTTATTTTCAGTTAAATAAGGTTCGTAGGTTTTAAAAGCTAAGTCTAGTCTCAGTACTAAAAAGTTAAAGTCGTATCTTATTCCTGTTCCAGTTCCAATGGCTATGTTTTCTAATGATTTAAATCCAGAAAATAGTTCTTCTTTTGATGCTGTAGAGGATGCATTTGGTAAATTCCAAATATTTCCTGCATCCATAAAAATGGCTCCGTGAATACTGTTAAATATTTTAAATCTATATTCTAAACTAGAAAGAATTTTAAGGTTTCCTATGTTGAACTCTAGTCCAGAATTAGAACTACCTGGTCCAAGTTCATAGGTTTTCCAAGCTCTAATGTCATTAGATCCACCTGCAAAATAACTACTAATAAAAGGAATGTCTTTGTTTTCTCCTGTAGGGATTGCAATACCAACAAATGTTCTAAAGGCCAATGAGTTGTTGATGGATTTACTCCAGAATTTTCTAAAATCTACATCAAATTTAAGAAATTGAGATACAGGGATGTTTTCAAAGACTTTTTGATCATTTTTTGTTTTAAATAAAAAAGCATTGGCATTACCTGCTGAGGTCACTTTTGCTTTAAAATAATTGTATCGAGTATCTGATAAGCCTCTTTTACTATTGTGCTCAAAAGCATAAGAAGCTGCTGGAATAATATTATTACTGGTAATAATTCCTCTTCTTTTTTCTATGTTTTTAAGTGTTTTGTATTCAGTTGGATTGCTGTTTTGAAAACTTGTAGGGATGCTTTGAATAAACGCTGATGCGTTGTCTGTTGTTAAGTTGTATGCGGGAAATTCAGATTCTTGGATGGTTTTTATTTGGTTGAATTCAGAACTGTATATATTAAAATAAGAATTAATATTTAAGTTTTTAATGTATTGAGCATTTAATAGTTCTACAGTGTGTTTGTTTTTTAAAGAAGGTTTCCATGTGTAATCAACAATTCCTGTAACTTTTTGTTTGTCTAATCCTATGTTTTTTTGAAAACTAGTACCAATAGTAATTTTGGTTCTAGGAGTCATGGTTCTAGGGATTAAATTACTGATTAAAGGAAAAATAAATTTAGGGAATTCTAAAGTTGCATCTATCCCTATTTCATATGCATCAAAACTTGTATTGTTGGTTCCGCTTACTTTGGTAGCGGTATCAAAAATACTTCCTTGTAAAGAGAGTTGAAATATTTCGGCACCTCTAAAAAGGTTTCGGTTAATGAAATTAAATCCACCAGACAAACCAACTTGTTTGATGTTTGAGTGTATAATTTCGGAGTTAATCCCTACTCCGTATTTTTTTAAAGGAGTTAATATAATAGTGGTTGCTAACTCGTTATTAGCTAGTTCTTGTTGATTGATTTTTACAACTCTAAAGTTGTTTAAAGATTTTAAATGTCGTCTGGTAGCTTCAACAGCATCATCATTATATATTTGATTGGGTTCAATAAAAATAGAATTTGCTAATGTTTTAACTCTGTATTTTAATTTTTCATGTGCATAAAACTCTATATGATTATAGCTTTTTTTTGTGTCGTAAACGTTGTTTCGTGTTTCATAACTATAATCTGTAAAGACACTTAGTTTTTTTATGGTTTGTACGTTTGTTGGAATTTCTTCAATACTATTTCCTTTTTTAACTCTTCGGTTGTCTATATGTATGTCAATAGGAGTGATGTGGTCTTGAGCTAATGTGTCTATGTTTCTAAAACTAATTAGGCTTTCTGTAAAATGGTAAAATCCATTATTTCTTAAGGTTTTAGTAATTGTACTAACTGTTTGTTGAAAATTATCTTGATTGTATTGTTCTCCTTTTTTAATAAAAATTTGATTTTTATTTAGTTGAACAATAGAATCTACTTTTTTGTTTTTGATAAAATAATGTATGTCTCCTATAAAATAAGGTTCCCTTTTGTTAACGTTATAAAGAACATCAGCTTTTTTAGAATTGGTAATAACTTCAGTTTTTACAGTGGTATCAAAATAACCATTGTTAAAAAAATGAGTTCTTAAGTTTATAGCAGTATTGGCTGTTTTTTTAGGATCAACAATAACGGGTTCTTCTCCTTTAGTTAATAACCAGTTGTTAAAGTTCTTTTTTCTATTAATGCTTTTTAAAGTTTGTTTTTTAGATAACAAACGATCCCAAAAATTATTTCTGTTTTCAAAGTCTTGAATTCTTTTTTGGTGAATAGAATCATAGTTTAAATTCCCTAAATTATAAATATGTAATCCTAGAGGTATTCCTAAAGGTTTGTTGTTGGGTCTCTGGATTAAATAATCTGTAATGGTGTAGTCAGATGTTTTTTTATTATCAATTCTAATGGTGTTTTTGGTAAGCAAATGCTCATGCTCTTTAACGTATTTAGTAGTGTTACATGCAGTAATTAATATACTGAGTAACATATAATATAAAAAAGGATGCTGTTTTAGTTTCAAAAAAATAATGAATTGATAAGTCAAAAATAAGCATTAAATACGTTTAGAAGTAATGCTTGTTGATTTTTAGTTTAAATTTGAATCCAAAATTTATTTACATGCCAATATCTAAGAATCAAATTAAATTGATAACGAGTTTACAGCAAAAAAAGTACCGAGTTAAAGAGGGGCTTTTTGTTGCAGAGGGAATAAAAGTAGTAAATGAATTTTTGAATTCAGAAATTGAGTTACATAGTTTGTTTTGTACGGTTGATGTTCTTTCTGAATATAACAAATACAAGAGTTGTCTTGTTTCAGAGTTGGAGTTAAAAAGAGTAAGTGTATTAAAGTCTCCTAATAAAATATTGGGCGTTTTTAAAATTCCATCGGTGAAAACAAGCGAAAGTAATGGGTTAAAGGTGGTGTTAGATACTGTTAATGATCCTGGTAATTTAGGAACCATTATTAGGTTGTGTGATTGGTTTGGAGTTAAAGAATTAATTTGTAGTAAAGAAACGGTAGATTGTTACAATACAAAAGTGGTGCAGTCTACCATGGGGTCTTTAACTAGAGTAGAAGTAAAATATGTTGATTTGATTCCTTATTTAAAAGAAAATCAACAACCTGTGTATGTTACCGATATGGAAGGGGAGAATATTTACGCTGCAAATTTACCAGAAAACGGAATAATTGTCATGGGAAATGAAGCCAACGGAGTCAGTAATGAAATTAAACAATTGATAAAACAAAAAATAACAATTCCAAGGTTTGGAGAGCTGCAGGCAACAGAAAGTTTAAATGTAGCCACAGCTACGGCTATTTTGTTAAACGAATTTAGACGTGCTACTGGAAAGTTAAAGTAACGAAAACACCTCTGGTTTTTAATTCGCTAACATGAGCTTTTGCTATATCGCCTAAACCAATAAATTCGTTCTGAAAGCCATAAACTCCTCTAATAGATGGAGAGAATTTAAAATACGGAAAGTAAAAGTTAGCTCCAATACCAATTTCTCCCATAAAGGTGCTTTGTCTTAATTCAAAGTCACGTGGGTTTGCACCATTATCATTATTGTTTTTTTGAGCTGTAAAATTGTAGTTATAAGAAGCACCTCCCACAATAAAACCTCTTACGTTGTTTAGTCTTCTTGTGCTTAGTTTAAAAGATACGGGTAAATGGAAATAAGTAGCGGGAACCTCTGTTTTTTCTCCATCAAAAGTTAAAGAGTTTGTACTGCTAATAATTCCAGGTTCGGTTAAAATACTTAAGAAATCAGAAATTTTTAAATCTGCTAAGACTCCTAAATGAAACCCAGCTCCATTTGATAAAGAAACATCTTTAGATGCTTTTAAAGCATATCCTTTTTGATGCAATCCTAAATAAAAACCATATCTAATAGGTCTTTTATCAAAACTCTGTAGTTGTGATACTTTTTCAGTTTGTCCGTAAAAAATGGAGCAAATACAAAAGAATAAGAATACAACTAATTTTTTCATGTTATTTAAAGGCTTTGTAAATGGTTGAGACTCCTAATGTAACAGGTATATCAATAACGTTTTTAAAACCGTTTTCTTTTAAAATATTGTTAAAAGCTTCTCCGTAAGGAAAAGAATTAGCCGATTCTGATAAATATGAATAAGCAGTTTGGTCTTTAGAAAACAATTTACCTATTAAAGGTAGTAATATTTTACTGTGTAACTGGTATCCTTGTTTAAAGGGGAATTTAGTAGGTACAGAAGTTTCTAAAACAACAAAAATACCTCCTGGTTTTAGTACTCTATGTATTTCTTGGAGTCCTTTGTTTAGATCTTCAAAATTTCGTACTCCATAAGAAACGGTTATGGCATCAAAAAAATTGTCTTCATACGGAATGTTTTCAGAGTCTCCTAAAACCATTTCAATGTTGTTCTCTAAGTGTAAAGATTTTATTTTCTCTTTACCTACTTCTAACATTCCAGATGAAATATCTAGACCTGTAATTTTTGCATTAGGCATGGCTTGACTTTGCATAATCGCTAAATCTCCAGTTCCTGTAGCAATGTCTAATATTTTTGTTGGTTGAGTGTTTTTTACCAAAGCAACCACTTGTTTTCGCCATTTAATATCAATACCAAAGGTCATTACTCTGTTAAGTCCGTCGTAATTTTCCGATATATTGTTAAACATATTTGCTACTTGGGTCTTTTTAGTAGCTTCTGAATCTTTGTAAGGTTTGATGATTTTTGACATGGCAAGATTATCCGTTAACAGCAATAACGTTGTTTACTTTGTTAGGTAGCATTTCCTTAAGCATGGTTTCAATACCGTTTTTTAATGTAATGGTAGATGATGGACATCCGCTACAAGCACCTTGTAAAATAACATATACATCTTGGCTTTCTTCGTCATAAGATTGAAAAACAATATTTCCTCCGTCATTGGCAACAGCAGGTTTTACATATTCTTCTAAAATATTGGCTATTTCTAAAGGAACTCCGTCTAAATCTTGAATTGGAGTAGTAGGAATTTCTACTTTTGGTTTTTCAATAGATGTATCTATAATTGTTTTTCCAGATTGGATATAGTCTTTTAAAAAACTTCTTATTTGTACGTTGATTTCACCCCATTCAATCAAATCATTTTTGGTAATAGATACGTAGTTTTCAGAAATATAAACTTCTTTTACAAATGGAAATTCAAATAAAACTTGAGCTAACGGAGAGTTTTTGGTTTCTTCGGCAGATTTGTATTCATGGTCATCGGGTGTTAACATTTTGTTACATCCAAATTTCATTACCATTGGGTTTGGGGTGCTTTCTGCATAAATTTCAATAGCCACTTTTCTTGTTTCTGCTTTGTCAGTAACAATTGTATTTCCTTCGTTTAAGTAGATTTCTATCAACTCTCTTATGTCGTTTTGGATATCACTCCATTCTACAATATCGTATTTTTCTATGGCTATAAAATTAGCACTGATAAATACCTTGCTAACAAAAGGAAGTTTAAATAATTGCTGAGAAATAGGAGATTCCTTGGCTTCATCAATATTGTTAAATTGATAGCTTCCTCCCTTGGTTACTTGCTCATTACTAACAAACTTCACTATAGATGCATTGTTAGTTCCTTCTATGCTTATTTTATGTGTACTCATTCCTCAAAAAAATTTATACAAAAGTAGTTTATTTAAATTTAATTGACTCGTATTTTTAGAGGAGAACATTCCTCTTTTAAAAATGATATTTATTTAAAAGGAATATGTATAAGTGGCAACAACTCTTGAGTTTTTGTTGTTTGTTTTTGCTGATTCTATATACTGAAATTGTTGGTTTAAATCATTAAAATCATATTCGTTGTCTTGAACAGTTCTTCTGTAGGCAATATCTAATCTCGAAGGGCCAAAACGAATTCCTGCACCTAAGGAACCACTATATTGATCTCCTAATTTTAAAATGTCAGTGTCTCTAGGATCTAAGTTTGATTTAAATGGACTTTGTTGATATCCAAAACCTCCTCTTAAACTTAAGTTTTGTAAACGGAATTCACCACCAATATTTACATTGTGAGTGTTTTGTAAAATATTTGTGTAATATTGATTGTCGTTCCTAAAATTACTACTTCCGTTTAGGTTTAATGATTTGTATACATCATATTTATAATCTAAGTTGATGAATCCCATTTTTCCAATAACTAATGCTCCACTAGCTGTTATTTTACCTGGAGTTCTTAATCGGTATTCTAAATATGAACTGTCGATAAATGGATCTGCTGCATCAATGTTTTCTGAGGGAATACTAGCAATTAATTCCTGAGAACTATAGTCTTCGGTAAAGTTGTACCAGGTAGGAGATTGATAAGCCAATCCTAAACGAACAGATTGAATAGGTTTGTATATAAATCCTAAATTGATAGAAAAACCATCAGCATTTTCAGTTAAGTCTTCAGTAGCTAATACATCTAGTGTATTTCCATTATTATCCTCACTTAATTCATTTAAAGTAGTAGATTGTGAAAAGTTTATGTGGTGAATATTTAAACTAAATCCAGCATAAAAGTTGTTTCCATATTGTCCTGCCAAAGCCAAATTAATTTTAGAGGCAGTACCATCTATATAATTGTAAAAATCTTGACTAATAGCATTTTCGTAGGTGTTATTTGTGTCAGGATCATTAGGGTGTGTAATGTAACTAGCAAAACCACTGTTACCAAAAAAAGCATTTCTAGTATGGTAATTAGCTGTTTTTTGATAATTAACGGCAAAACTTACTTTAGACCAGTCATTGGTAGTAATAGCATCTTTAAAAACAAATACCGCACCTACTTGGTTAAGATTAAAGGTGGTAGAACTATTGTCTAAACTATTATTGTAATAATTAGTGCTGTTGTTAAAGTTATAAGAGCCTAAGGTAGCACTAACTTCACCATTGTTAAATACCGCAATACCTGCTGGGTTAATGTTGATGCTGCTCAAATCACCTCCTACGGCTCCTAAAGAACCATTAAGTGCTGTTGCTCTAGCTGTTTCTGTGTTGTTGTCTGTAGAAAATAAAATTCCTAAATCAGTATAATTATAGCTCTGTGCCTGTACTTGGTAACCAATAAGAGAAAGTAGGCAAATGTATATGTAATTTTTCATAAGGCTTGTTTTTAACGTCTCCTGTAGCTGTTGCTGTTACTTCTATATGATGAACCACTTGAGGAACTACTAGAACTGCTTCTTGATGAGCTAGAATTATTGTAGTTAGGAGTACTATTTGTTTGTGGAGTATAACTTCTTCTGCTTTGTGTTTGGTTGTTGCTTTGTGTGTTGGTTCTCCTGTAAGATTTATTAGTATTGGTGTTGTTGTTATTATAATATCTACTGTTGTTGCTATTCTTGTTGTTGGCAGTATTATAATAGTTTTGATTAGAAGATCTACGATTGTTTTGTCTATAAGAGTTGCTGTTGTTTCTGTATGATTGATTTCTGCTATTGCCTATATAATAAGTAGGTCTCCACCAACTGTTGTATCCGTAACCATAGCCATACCAATT
Source organism: Wenyingzhuangia sp. IMCC45467 (assembly GCF_054111205.1). The sequence continues at coordinate 1,965,664 of NZ_CM134196.1, read as the reverse complement.
GTTATATGGTGAACCAAAACCATAATATGGGTGATTCCATCCCCAATTCCAATTCCACCCCCAGTTGTTGTATGGATCATAGAAATTGTTTCCCCAGTAAAAATTATTCCAACGGTAATTGTTCCAGCCATAAGAATTCCATCTATTACCATATCCCCAATCCCAATAAGGATCGTACCAGCCGTTATTCCAATATGGATCTATGTTGCTGTCTATATAAATAGTTACGTTTGAACCATTATTGGAAGTGTCTGTGTTGTTATAGCCCTGATATGTTGCGTTAGGGTTTATGTTGTTGTTCTGAGAGGTGTCGTTTGAAAAATTGTTGATAGGAGCTAACTCAATACTGCTTAATCCATTAACACGATTCATTTCTTCCGAAAAAACAGTGTTGGGTACGTGTATGGGTTCTTCATAAATACCATCATAATATGTGTAGTACTGATTGCTCCCGCAAGAAGTGTATAAAAAAGCAATAAAACCTAATAAAAGGTATTTTATCCAACCAGAATATAGAACTTTATAGGTATTCATAATACTTGTGTTTTTATTGTTGAACAATGCAAAAAATAGTAGTTTTGCTCCTTGTAGGTAATTAGTGCCTTTTTTTCTATATAAATTACAATTTTTGTGCCAAAAAAATACATATGGGGTCAAAATTAACAAGTAGGAGTACAGATTACTCAAAGTGGTATAATGAGTTGGTTGTAAAAGCCGATTTAGCTGAAAACTCGGCAGTTAGAGGATGTATGGTTATCAAACCTTATGGCTATGCTATATGGGAAAACATGCAAAAGGAGTTAGATAGAATGTTTAAAGAAACGGGGCATGAAAATGCTTACTTTCCATTGTTTGTTCCTAAGAGTTTGTTTGAAGCGGAAGAAAAAAATGCAGAGGGCTTTGCTAAAGAATGTGCAGTAGTAACTCACTATCGCTTAAAAACAGATCCAAATAACCCAGGTAAGTTAATTGTAGATCCAAACGCTAAGTTAGAAGAAGAATTAGTGGTTCGTCCCACAAGTGAGGCAATTATTTGGAATACGTATAAAGGATGGGTACAGTCTTATAGAGATTTACCTATTAAAATAAATCAATGGGCTAATGTGGTGCGTTGGGAAATGAGAACAAGATTGTTTTTAAGAACCGCTGAGTTTTTATGGCAAGAAGGACATACAGCTCATGCAACAAAACAAGAAGCTATTGAAGAGTCACAGTTAATGCAGCAAGTATATGCAGATTTTGCTGAAAAATTTATGGCAATGCCCGTGGTAAAAGGAGTCAAATCCGAAAGTGAAAGGTTTGCCGGAGCAGATGATACTTATACTATTGAAGCATTAATGCAAGATGGAAAAGCTTTACAGGCAGGAACATCTCATTTTTTAGGTCAAAATTTTGCAAAAGCATTTGATGTAAAATATACTTCTAAAGAAGGAAAGCAAGAGCATGTTTGGTCAACTTCTTGGGGAGTCTCTACTCGTTTGATGGGTGGTTTAATTATGACACATTCCGATGATTTGGGATTGGTTTTGCCTCCTAAACTTGCTCCAATACAAGTAGCTATTGTGCCTATTTATAAAACAGAAGAGCAATTACAAGCTATTACTGAAAAAGTTGATGAAATAACCAAACAGTTGAGAGCAAAAGGAATTTCTGTAAAGTTTGATGATAGAGATACACATAAACCAGGATGGAAATTTGCAGAGTACGAATTAAAAGGAGTGCCTGTAAGGATAGCTATGGGAGCTAGGGATTTAGAAAATGGAACTTTAGAAATTGCTAGAAGAGATACTTTAGAAAAACAAAGTGTACAACAGTCTGAGGCTGTAGGGATAGTTTCTAAATTGTTAGAAACTATTCAAGAAAATCTTTGGAAGAAAGCTCTAAGTTATAGAGATGAGCATATTACATATGTAGATAGCTTTGAGGAATTTAAAGAAGTGATAGAAAATAAAGGTGGTTTTGTGGCGGCTCATTGGGATGGTACAGAAGTTACAGAGGATAAGATTAAAGACTTAACAAAAGCTACGATTAGATGTATTCCTTTAGAGTTTAAGGATGAAGAAGGGGTTTGTGTGTTTTCTGGAAACCCATCTAATAAGAGGGTTTTGTTTGCAAAAGCATATTAGTAAAAAAGTTTTAAAAAAAGTTTTAAAAAAAGTTTGTGATATTGTAAAACGTGTGTATATTTGCAACCGCTAAAGCAAAAAGCTTACAGTTTTTTAGTTTTATGCAATGGTCCGTTCGTCTAGGGGTTAGGACGCCAGGTTTTCATCCTGGTAACAGGGGTTCGATTCCCCTACGGACTACAATTTTTTTTGAATAAGATAACACATTAAGTAAGATGGCAAATCATAAGTCAGCATTAAAGAGAATAAGAAGCAACAGCGCTAAGCAGGTAAGAAACAAGTACCAGCACAAGACAACTAGGAATGCTGTTAAAGCTTTACGTAACATGACAGACAAGACTGAGGCTGAAGGGCAATTGTCTAAAGTTGTGGGTATGTTGCAAAAGTTAGCTAAGAATAATATTATTCACAAGAATAAGGCAGCTAACTTACAGTCAAAATTGACTAAGCACGTAGCTTCTTTATAAAAGTAGATATAATGGTCCGTTCGTCTAGGGGTTAGGACGCCAGGTTTTCATCCTGGTAACAGGGGTTCGATTCCCCTACGGACTACTAAAGCCTTACTGAGTATTCAGTAAGGCTTTTTTCGCGTTTTTTATATTTATTGTTATTTGATGAGTTTTGTTTTACTGTTAGAGCAAAACTTTTTTAGTTAAGTTAGTTGTTTTGTCTATGTTTAGTGACATGTTGGTTGATATAGTTATGTTTCTTAAAGCTAAAAAATAAAGTAAAGAGAATTAAGAAATCATATTTATTACCTTAGAGGAAAAATTAATTAAAGAAAAGCGTGTCCATGAAAACAATTATTTCCTGTTTATTAATACTTGCTGTAACTATACATGTCAATTCCCAAGATTTAACTAAAACATTACCTATTGATGAGTCTATTAAAAAAGGAGTGTTACCTAATGGAATGACTTATTATATTAAAAGTACCAATGTATTAAAGGAAGCAGCATCATATTATATTATTCAAAATGTAGGTTCTATTTTAGAAAATGAAAATCAACGTGGATTGGCTCATTTTTTAGAGCATATGGCTTTTAATGGAACCGCACATTTCCCAGGAAAAGGAATTTTAAATACGCTTCAAAAGCACGGAGCCGTTTTTGGGAAAGACATCAATGCTTATACCTCTTTTGATGAAACAGTTTACAATTTAAATAACATTCCTACTAAGGACAACCTGATTGATACGTGCTTAATGGTTCTACATGATTGGTCTAATTATTTATTGTTAACCGATGAAGAAATAGATGCGGAAAGAGGAGTGATTAAAGAAGAATGGAGAACTCGTCAAAGCGGGCAAATGCGTTTGTATAAAAACTCTATGCCAATAACATATAATTACTCAAAATATGCAGATAGAATGCCTATTGGTTTGATGTCTGTAGTAGAAGGGTTTAAATATGGTGCTTTAAGAAGTTTTTATCATGATTGGTATAGAACAGATTTGCAAGCTATTGTTGTAATTGGTGATGTGGATGTAACAGAAGTTGAACAAAAAATCATAGATAAATTTTCTAAAATACCTGCTGTAGAAAACCCAAGAGAACGCAAATATATTACCATTCTGGATAACGAAAAAATGATGTATAGTTTTGGAGAGGATCCAGAAGTTTCATCGGCAGCAATTAGTTTTGGAATCCGTCATAAAAGATCTTTAGAAACAGAAACTGTGGAAGATTTAAAACAAAGTTTGTTGGAAAATATGGTTGTAAGTATGCTGTCATCAAGAATAACAGAAAAAGCTCAAAAACCAGAAGCTCATTTTTTAGGAGCAAGTGTTCGTTATGGGGAGTTAATGTTGACTTCTAATTATTTTGGAGTATATACAGTGCCAAAACCGAACAAACAAAAAGAAGCGTTTGCAGAGGTTATGACAGAACTAATGCGTGCTGTAAAGTTTGGCTTTACTCAGTCAGAAATGGATCGTGCTATTACAGTTATAAAATCTTCTTATGAAAATCAGATTGCTAAAAAGAACGATAAGAGTCATAAAAGTATTGAGCGTATAATTCAAAACAATTATTTGTCTAATAGAACCATGACGGATATTCAAAAGGAATATGAAATCTCTAAACAAATTTTAGAGAACATTAATATGCAAGAAGTACATCAAACTTTAAAAGAATTATATACTCAAAAGAATAGGTATATAAATGTTACAGGAGTGGAAGGGCAAGATAATTTAACAGAAAATCAAGCAAATAATATTATTACATCAGTAGAAAATAATCAGGCATTACAACCTTATACGGAGGCTTTAGATGGAAAAACATTGTTGTCGGAAGTAGAAATTACTCCAGGTAAAATTGTAAAAACCACTATTGATAATAATATAGGAGCTACTACTTTTGTGTTGAGTAATGGAATAAAAGTTCATTATAAATTTGTAAACAAACAAAAAGATAAAGTGTCTTTACAGGCCTTAAGTTACGGAGGAACTTCTTTGTTGAAAGATAAAGACTTGCCTTCAGCTAGTTTGGTAAGTGCTTTGCTGTCTAGATCAGGTTTGGTCAATTTTACAGCAGTAGATTTAAAGAAAATATTAGCAGGAAAAACAGCTAGAGTGGATTTAAGTTTAGGAGATGTTTCAGAAGCTATGCACGGAAGTTCTAATACCAAAGATGTAGAGACTATGTTGCAAATGGTTCATGCTTATTTTGTAAAACCTCGTTTTGACGAAGATGCTTTTAAAGTGTTGCAAAGCAATATTGATAATTATTTAATGAGGAGAAGCAAAGATATAGGAGAAAAAATGAAAGATAGTTTAACTATAGCCGTCTATGGTAAAAACCATCCGAAGAAACGCATTTTTAATCAATCCTATGCAGATGATATTACTTTTGAAAATATCAAAGCTGTTTATAAAGATAGGTTTGCAAATGCAGCCGATTTTGAATTTTATATAGTGGGAGATGTAAAGAAAGAGCAATTAAAACCACTATTGGAACAATACTTATCAAGTATTCCAACATCAGGAAAAAGAGAAAAGTATAAAGATGATAAAGCATCGTGGATTGCTGATAACATACAAAAAGAAGTGTTTTTAAAAATGGAAGATCCAAAAGCATCAGTAAATATGGTGTATAAAAAAGAACTTCCATATCATAAGAAAAATGCAATTTATACCAATGTGCTAGGAGATATGCTTCAATTAAGAGTTACAGAAATTATTAGAGAGGCAGAGGGAGGTGCTTATAGTCCAAGAGCCAATGCAAGTTTTGATAAAGAACCTAGGCCAACAGCTTATGTTTCGTTTAGATTTGATTGTAATCCGGAAATGGTTGATAAATTAGTGGAAATAGTAAAACAAGAGTTGAGAAAAATAGTAAATGGAACGATTAATGAAGAGGATTTAAATAAAATAAGAACCAATTTTATAAAGGAGAGAGAACAAGCAAAAGACAGTAATAGTTATGATGTGTTAATGTTAACAAAGTATTATAGAGATCATGAAGATATAACCGATCCCAAAAATTTTGAAAATATAGTCCGTAAAATGTCTGCCAAAGACATTCAAAAAATAGCTAAAAAGATAATGAAGGGTAAAAGTTATCAAGTTGTCTTTAAACCTGAACAGCAAAATTAATAGAAAATGAAAACTCAGTTTATCGTGAAAAAAATGATGTTACTTTTTGTCTTGGCAATTTCTTTTGCAGGACAATCACAAATATTAAAACCAGTAAAATGGTCAACCTCTGTGAATAAAATTTCAGAGAAAGAGGCGGAGTTAATCGCTACAGCTACTATTGAAGAAGGTTGGCATTTATACTCACAACACGTCCCTGAAGGAGGGCCAATAGCAACGTTGTTTGTTTTTGAAGGAAATGGAAAGTATCTAAAAAAAGGAAATACTACAGAGGGGAAAGGGCATACCATTGATGACCCTATTTTTGAGATGAAAATTAAATACTTTGAAAAAAAGGCGGAGTTTAAACAAAAAATCAGATTAAAATCTACTGCTCCATTTGTAGTAAAAGGATTGGTGACTTTTATGGTATGTGATGATAGTAGATGTTTGCCTCCATCGGATGTAGATTTAGAGTTTGCCGTTAACTAAATTTGGACACGTAAAAATGAAGAATTTTCTTTTTGCATTTATTGCATTAGTACTATCAACAGCAGTACAATCACAAATATTAGAGCCAGTAACATGGGGAACTTCGGTAGAAAAGATATCAGATACTGAGTATAATTTAATTACCACAGCTACTATTGATGAAGGATGGCATTTATATGCCCAAAACATCCCCGAAAATGGACCTATTCCAACTTCTTTTATCTATGATGATAGTGAGGGTACGTTTACCATTGTAGGAAATACAGAGGAAACAGGAAATAGTGTTACGGCACAAGATCCTGAGTTTAAAATGCAAGTAAAGTATTTTAAAGAGCAAGCTGTGTTTACTCAAAAAATTAAACTAGAAAAAGGAACAGCAAGCATTGCTGCTTTTGTGGAATTTATGGCTTGTAATGATAAGCAATGTTTGGCTCCTACAGAAGTAGATTTAGTGTTTGAGATAGCTAAAACTAGCCAGGTGACCAATGTTTCAGGAGGTGCTGAGTTAGAAGAAACTAATGATAATCAAAAAGGTTTGTTAAGTATTTTTATTGTTGCTTTTTTATCAGGATTTGCAGCCTTGTTAACGCCTTGCGTGTTTCCTATGATTCCTATGACAGTTAGCTTTTTTACCAAACAGAGCAAGAACAAAGTAGTGGGGCTTAAAAATGCTATTATATATGGAGTCTGTATCATGGTTATTTATGTGTTTTTAGGCTCTGTGGTAACCTGGGTTTTTGGAGCAGGTGCGTTAAATGCCTTGGCATCTAATCCATGGTTTAATATCATATTCTTTATTTTATTAGTGGTTTTTGCATGTTCTTTTTTAGGAGCTTTTGAAATAATGTTGCCTACTTCTTGGATAAATAAAGTAGATGCTCAAGCGGATAGAGGAGGATTCATAGGGATCTTTTTTATGGCTTTGGCATTAGCAATTGTGTCGTTTTCTTGTACAGGACCTATAGTGGGAACTTTGTTAGTAGAGGCGGCTTCTAAAGGGGGAATTGCTCCTGTTGTAGGGATGCTAGGTTTTTCTCTAGCTATTGCTTTGCCTTTTGCTTTATTTGCAGCTTTTCCAGGTTGGTTAAATTCATTGCCGAAATCTGGAGGTTGGTTAAATTCGGTAAAAGTAGTTTTAGGATTTTTAGAATTGGCTTTAGCGTTTAAGTTTTTGTCTAATGCAGATTATGTATTACAGTTACATTTATTGGAAAGGGAAGTGTTTATAGCTATTTGGATTGCTATATTTGGAACCTTAGCTTTTTATCTTTTTGGAAAAATAAAATTACCACACGACAGTCCTTTGCCTTATATTTCTGTAGGTAGATTAAGTTTAGGACTTGTTGTGTTATCGTTTACAATTTATATGATTCCGGGACTTTGGGGGGCTCCTTTAAATTTAATAAGTGCCTTTCCACCTCCACCCGATTATAGTGAATCTCCATACGGTGTAGGAGCTACAAAAACAGAGGGTTCTCTTAATCATAGCGATCTGCCAGAAGGAGCTCATTTAATTGCTCCTGATAATATTATGGCTTTTCATGATTACGATACTGGACTGGCATATGCTAAAAAAGTAGGAAAGCCAGTGATGATTGATTTTACAGGATATACTTGTGTGAATTGTAGAAAAATGGAGCAACAGGTATGGGTAAAACCAGAGGTGTTAAAAGTGTTAAAGAATGATGTGGTTCTAATTTCTTTATATGTAGATGATAAAAAGAAATTACCTAAAGATGAAATTCAAGAATTTGTCTCAAGACCAGGTAAGTATTGGAAAGATTATGGAGATAAATGGAGTGATATGCAAGCATCTAAGTACAATGCCAATTCTCAACCCTTTTATGTATTAATAGATCACAGCGAAAAAAACTTAAATACTCCTGTGGGATACACTCCAGAGGTGTCAGAATATTTGAACTGGTTAACAGAAGGGATATCAAAATTTAAAGAATAAAGTTAGTTTTTGAGCTTGGATAGAAAGATGCAAACAAAACACATCATAGGGTTAATGTCTGGAACATCTTTAGACGGGGTAGACATCGTATATACTGAGTGGAAGGGAGATGAAGAGTTTAGGATATTAAAAACAGAAACCATTTCTTATTCGGAAGGTTGGTTGCATAAACTTAAAAACATAGCAGGTTACCCCAAAGGAGCTATAGAGTTAGAGGTTTTAGATATTGAATTAGGAAAGTATTATGGAGATTTGTTGCTGAATTTTATAAATAAAAACAACATTGAGCAAGTAGATCTTATAGCTTCTCATGGACATACGGTTCATCATCAGCCAGAAATAGGGTATACCTTGCAAATAGGTTCAGGAAAAGAAATTTTTAATCTTACCCAAATAAAAACAGTCTATAATTTTAGAAAACAAGATGTTGATTTTGGAGGGCAAGGAGCACCCTTAGTTCCTGTAGGTGATGCTTTATTGTTTTCGGAGTATGATTATTGTTTAAATTTAGGTGGTTTTTCTAATGTCTCTTTTGATGAAAATGGAATCAGAAAAGCCTTTGATATATGTCCGGTAAATACGGTTTTAAATTTTTATGCAAATCAACTAGGGTTTGAGTATGATAAAGATGGAGTATTGTCCAAAAAAGGAAAGGTTCATCAGCAATTATTTTTAGCACTTAATGAATTGTCTTTTTATCAGTCTACAAATCCTAAATCTTTGGGAGTGGAGTTTTTAAGTAAAGAAATATATCCGTTAATGGATGAGTATAAATTATCTCAGGTAGATTTAATGAGGACTTTTGTTGAGCATGTTGCATATCAACTCACAAATAAATTAAAAAAAGGAAGGGTTTTAATAACAGGTGGAGGGGCTTATCATGCTTTTTTAATTGAGCGTATCAAAGAATTAAACCCTAATTTAACATTAGTAATTCCCTCTAAACAGCTAGTAGAGTATAAAGAAGCTCTTGTTTTTGCTCTGTTGGGTAAATTAAGAGTAGAGAATAAAGTAAACAGTTTGTCAAGTGTAACAGGAGCTTTAAAAGATCATTCATCAGGGGAGGTAGTTTTTAGTTGATGAATGTTAGTAGACTTCATGTGATTCTTAACAATTTTAATGAATTTTGTTTTATTCATTAAAATTAACATAGTTGTATTGTTTTAAAGCATCTTAAAATGTTATTTTAGCTTTCGAAATTTTAAAATACAAAATAAAATGAAATATTTTCTAGGGTCTAGTCCTAAGTGGTTCAAGCTTATCATGATATTTTTCTTGTTGATAAATATTCCAATTTCAATATATGCTCCTCATGTTGGTGCATGGTTATTTATTGGGGAGTTTATTTTTACCTTGGCAATGGCTTTAAAATGTTACCCACTTCAGTCAGGAGGTTTGTTGGCGATAGAAATTATTGCTTTAGGATTAACATCTCCTGAAAAAGCATACCATGAAGTAGATCAAAATTTAGAAGTTGTATTGTTGTTGGTTTTTATGGTAGCAGGAATTTACTTTATGAAACCTTTGTTGATGTACATCTTTAGTAAAATTTTTACTAAAATAAAATCTAAAATAGTATTGTCTTTATTGTTTGTGTTTTTGGCAGCGGTATTGTCTGCTTTCTTAGATGCGTTGACAGTAACAGCTGTATTAATTAGTGTAGCTGTTGGTTTTTATGGTATTTACCACAAAATTCACTCTAATTTTAGTGACTACAACGGAGACGGTGTTATAGATAAAGATGAGTTAAGCGGAGAAACTCTAGAGCAATTTAGAAGTTTTTTAAGAAGTTTAATTATGCACGGAGTAGTAGGTACTGCTTTAGGAGGGGTTTGTACTTTGGTAGGAGAACCTCAGAATTTATTGATTGGTGAAAGAATGGGATGGGACTTTATTGAGTTCTTTATAAAAATGGCACCAATTACAATGCCTGTTTTAGTTTGTGGTTTGTTAACAACTGTTTTGTTAGAAGTAACTGGAGTTTTTGGTTTTGGAGCTAAATTACCAAAAATAGCAGATCAAATCATACAAGGGTATACCAAAGAGGAAGATGAAAAAAGAAGTGCAAAAGAAAAATATGGGTTAAAAGTTCAAGGAATTGCAGCTATCTTGTTAATTGCAGGTTTGGCTTTACACTTAGCACCTGTAGGATTTATTGGATTGGCTTTAATTATTTTACAAACTGCTTTTATGGGAATTACAGAAGAGCACCAGTTAGGACATGCTTTTGAAGAAGCATTACCATTTACAGGGTTGTTAGTAGTTTTCTTTGTGGTAGTAGCAATGATTCATGACCAGCATTTATTCTCTCCAATTATTCATTGGGCATTGGAGCAAAGTCCAGAATCTCAACCAGGATTGTTTTATATAGCAAACGGATTGTTGTCAGCAATTAGTGATAACGTTTTTGTGGCAACAGTATACATAGGAGAAGTTCAAGCAGCATTTAAATCTGGAGCGATTGACAAAGAGCATTTTGAACATTTAGCAATTGCAATTAACACGGGTACCAATTTACCTAGTGTAGCAACTCCAAACGGACAAGCTGCGTTTTTGTTCTTATTAACATCTGCATTGGCACCGTTAATTAATTTGTCTTACGGAACTATGGTGAAAATGGCATTACCTTATACTATTGTTTTAGGAGGAGTAGGTTACTTAATGGTTAGAATTATATTATAATCATTTTATATAAAATTTTAAAAAAGGAATCTTAGTAATAAGGTTCCTTTTTTTGTTTGTAGAAGTGCAATAATAAATTGTATTTTCGTTAATGTAAATAAGCATTTATAATTATGATTCAGAATCAAGAAGAAGTATTGCCAGTAGTAGAGGCAAGTCAAGAAAAAACCATCTCAATCATTCAGTTAATTTTAGATGGAGGAACAGGAGGGCAAATTATTATGGGAATTTTGTTTGTTCTTTTAATAGTGGCTGTTTATATATATATTGAAAGATTTTTGGCGATTAAAGCTGCAAATAAAGTAGATAAAAACTTTATGAATCAAATTAAAGAGCAAATCAGTATAGGGAATATTGATGCTGCAAAAATGTTATGTGAAAGAGTAGATTTACCTGTAGCAAATTTAATTCAGAAAGGAGTTACAAGAATAGGTAAGCCATTAGAGGATATCAATACAGCTATTGAAAATGCAGGGAAGTTAGAGGTTTACAAATTAGAGAAAAACGTAAGTGTGTTGGCTACTATTTCTGGAGCTGCTCCTATGATTGGGTTTTTGGGAACTGTAATAGGTATGATTGTTTCTATACATGAAATTGCCAATGCGGGTGGACAAATAGATATTAAAATGTTGTCAGATGGGTTATATACAGCAATGACAACAACAGTTGGAGGATTAATTGTTGGAATTATTTCTTATATAGCTTATAATCACTTAGTAGTAAGAACAGATAAGGTAGTTTATCATATGGAAGCTACTTCGGTAGAGTTTTTAGATTTGTTAAACGAACCAGTATAAAACGATAACCGAGAATCGACCATAGAACAACAACCATTGAATCATGAATATCAGAAGTAGAAATAAAGTAAGTGCAGATTTTAACATGTCCTCTATGACGGATATTGTTTTTTTATTGTTGATTTTCTTTATGCTAGCTTCTACTTTAGTAACAGTAAATGCTATTGATGTACTGTTGCCAAAAGCAGGAGGAAAAACAGAAAATAAGGGAATTGTGTCTGTTTCTATTACCAAACAAGGAGATTATTATATAGATGCAGATAAAGTTGAATTTAATCAGTTAGAAAATTCATTGTTAACCAAAATATCCTCAATCAAAGAAGGTTCATTGGTTATTAGAGGGGATCAGGAATCTCCTTATAAAAACATTATGCAAGTCATTGATATTGCAAATAGAAATAAAATCAAAATGATTTTAGCGGTAAAAGGTCAATAATATATGATGTTTACAACCACATATCAAAAGCAGTCAGTCATCATCACTGCCATTATTATGGTTTTGGTTGTGTTTCTTATGTTTTTTTGTGGATTAAGGTATTTAGATCCACCAGAAGAATATGGAGTGGCAATTAATTTTGGAACTTCAGAGTTAGGCTCAGGAACTCCTAAATTGAATGAAAGTATTCAGTCTAATCCAACACCAAGTCAAGCAGAATCTATAACGGAGAAAGTTGAAAATAGTGCTATAGAGGAAAAAGTAATTACACAGGCAGATGTAGAGGCTCCAGTTATAAAACCCAAAGAGAAAAAGGAGGAAAAAACGGTGAAAGCTCCTGAGAAAAAAACAGAAGAAAAAAAAGTAGAGAAGCCTGTGGAAAAAAAAGAGCCAACACCTACAAGGGAAATTCAGAACGCATTAAATAGTTTGTTTGGAAATCCATCTAAAGGTGAAGTGGTAGAAGGAGAGGGAGATGATAAAACACAAGGGGTTAAAGGAAGTACAACTGGAGATCCTAATAGTGATAAATATTATGGAAATAATGGTTCAGGAGGTGATGGAAACTATTTGTTACAAGGTAGAAGAGCTTTGTCTAAGCCTATTAGAAAACCAGATTGTAATGAAGAAGGTATTGTGGTAGTAAGAATAGAGGTTGATGTAAATGGTAAAGTAATTAGCGCTGTGCCAGGAGTTAAAGGAACTACCAATAATAGTCCTTGTTTACTAGAGCCTGCAAAAAAAGCAGCTTTGGCTACTCAGTGGAATCCTGATGGCAACGCTCCTAACAAACAAGTAGGGCTCATTCGTTATAAATTTATTCTTTCGGAATAAATAACTACAAAAGTAGATAATAGCTACAGAAAAATAAATACTCGGTACTCAATACTTAGTGCTATATATGAATTATCAAGAAACTTTAGATTGGTTGTTTAACCAGTTGCCAATGTATCAAAAAGACGGTGCTAAGGCTTATAAAAAAGATTTATCAAACACGCTTTTACTAATGGATTACTTAGGGAATCCAGAGCAACAAATAAAAGCCATTCATGTAGCAGGGACTAACGGAAAAGGATCTACTAGTCATATGTTGGCTTCTATATTACAGGAGCAGGGGTATCAAGTCGGTTTGTATACTTCTCCACATTTAATTAATTTTAGAGAGCGTATTAAAATTAATGGAACAGAAATATCAGAAAGTTATATTGTTGATTTTGTAGCAAAGCACAAAAGTTTCTTTGAACAAAACGCTTTGTCTTTTTTTGAAATGACAGTGGGTTTGTCTTTTGAGTATTTTAAAGATTCCAGAGTAGATTATGTGGTGTTAGAAACTGGCTTGGGAGGAAGATTAGATTCTACCAATGTAATAAGTCCATTGGTGTCTGTAATTACCAATATAGGATTAGATCATACCCAATTTTTAGGAACAACTTTACCTTTAATAGCTGCCGAAAAAGGAGGGATAATAAAACCAAGCACTCCTGTAGTGATTGGGGAGTACAATATAGATACATTTCCTGTTTTTAATGAAATAGCAACTAATAAACAAGCAAGGTTATATAAAGCTTTTGAGTTGGAGGATGTTAGTTATGATTGTGAGTTAAAAGGAGTCTATCAAAAACACAATTTAAAAACGGTTGTAAAAACAGTTGAGGTTTTAAATAAAATAGGAGTTGTCATTAATGAAAACGCACTAAAAGCAGGTTTGTCTAAAGTGATTAAAAATACAGGGTTGTTAGGGAGATATCAACAAATACAAGTTGATCCAAAAATAATTTGTGATACAGGTCATAATAAAGAAGGAATTTCTCAGGTAATTTCTCAAATATTAGAAGAAGATTTTAAACAGTTACATATTGTTTTTGGAGTGGTAGATGATAAGGATTTGAATGCGGTTTTGCCGTTGTTGCCCCAAAAAGCAATTTATTATTTTACAAGACCGTCTCTTGCAAGAGGGTTGTCTGAACTGAAATTAAAAGAAGAGGCAGAAAAATACCATTTAAAAGGAGTCAGTTTTGCTACGGTAGAAGAAGCAATCAAAAAAGCCATGTCAAATGCAGTTAAAGAAGATTTAATATATATTGGTGGAAGTACTTTTGTGGTTGCAGATTATTTACTTTCAATAACTGATAACCGAGTGTAAAACAATGAATTTAATCAAAACCTAATATTTAAGACTAAAACCTAAAAAACAATATTATATATTTGTTTTTAATTATATCAAACATCTTTAATGAGAGTTTTAGTAACAGGAGTAGCAGGGTTTATAGGTTTTCATTTATCAAAGCTATTATTAAGTAGAGGGCATCAGGTAATAGGAATTGATAATATCAATGATTATTACGATGTTAATTTAAAATATGCTAGACTAAAAGAATTAGGGATTGATAGAAGCATGGCTTCAAAGTTTTCAAATGAGGTGATTTCTGAGGGTAAGAAAGACTTTAAATTTGTCAGAATGAATTTGGAGAATAGAGAAGCAATCAATCAGCTTTTTGAAAAGGAGCAATTTGAGGTGGTGTGTAATTTAGCGGCTCAAGCAGGAGTGCGTTATAGTATTGAAAACCCACAAGCATATGTGGATAGTAATATTGTAGGTTATGTAAATTTATTAGAAGCTTGTAGAGCCAATAATGTAAAACATTTGGTGTATGCAAGTAGTTCTAGTGTATATGGGTTAAATTCTAAAATTCCTTTTTCTACAGATGATACTGTAGATACTCCTATTAGTCTATATGCAGCTTCTAAAAAGAGTAATGAGTTAATGGCTCATACTTATTCGCACTTGTTTGGTTTTGCAACTACTGGTTTACGATTCTTTACAGTATATGGGCCTTGGGGAAGACCAGATATGGCCGCTTATTTGTTTGCAGAAGGAATTAGAAATGATCAACCTATAAAAGTTTTTAATCATGGAAATATGGAGAGAGATTTTACTTATGTAGGTGATATTGTAGAGGGGGTCATGAGGATTATTGAAGGTGAGGTAGAGACTAGAAAAGAAAAAGGAGAATTGTACAAGGTGTATAATATAGGGAATAATAATTCTGTAAAATTAACCGAATACATAGAAAATATAGAGAAAAATTTAGGGAAAAAAGCTGAAAAAACCATGATGGATATGCAGCCAGGTGATGTTGCTAAAACATGGGCAGATGTATCAGCTTTGATTCAGGATTATGGATACAGTCCAAGTACTACTGTAGAACAAGGGGTGAAAAATTTTATAGATTGGTACAAAGAATACAATAATTTAAAATAAAGCTATGGGAAAAGTTATCAATGTCGTTTTAAGTGGAGGGGTAGGGTCAAGATTATGGCCAATTTCTAGAAAAAAAAGTCCAAAACAATTTTTGCAAATTTTTGAAAAAAAATCATTATTCCAGTATACTGTGTTGAGGAATAAAAAATTGGTGGATGATTATATGCTAGTAACAAATGAGAGTCAATTAGCAATGGCGATTGATCAGTCAAAAGAATTAGGGGTAACTATCGATAAAAAAATAATAGAATCAGTAGGGAGAAATACGGCTCCTGCTATTACTTTAGCAGCATTAAGTTTAGATCCAGATGATATTATGTTTATCACTCCTTCGGATCATATGATTGGAGATGAAAAAGAATATGAATTAGCAGTGAAGAATGCTATTAGGTTAGCGAAAGATGGTAACATCGCTACTTTTGGAATTCAGCCTTTAAAACCTGAGACAGGGTATGGGTATATAGAATATGATGCAGAAGACGTGAAGTCTTTTAGAGAAAAGCCAAATCAAGATTTAGCAATAAAATACATTAGATCTGGTAATTTTTGTTGGAATAGCGGAATGTTCTGTTTTAAAGCATCGGTATTTTTAGCAGAGATTAAAAAATATCAATCAGATATTTACGAGGCATCTGTAGTAGCATATCAAAACAGCAAAGAAGGTTTTGTGGGGAAACAAGATATGGAGAAAATTCCAGAAGATAGTATTGATTTTGCTGTCTTAGAGAAGTCAAAAATTATAAAGATGGTAAAATCTCATTTTATATGGTCTGATTTAGGGTCTTTTGATTCTTTGATATCTTATGCAAAAGATTTTCAAAATGATGAATTGTTTCAGATGATGAAAGGAGAGAATATTGTAAATTCTTATGCAATGTGTTCAAAACCTGTATATGCAACTAGAGGTATAGATCATATTGTATTAATTGAAGCAGAGGATTGTATTTTATTGATTACCAAAGATAAAAGTGAAGAAGTGAAGCAGATAAGAGAGTTTGCAGGATGTGGAGATAAAAATTTATTGTAATTTTTTTAAAATAAGTGTTTGCAGAATGGAATAAAGTTCTATATTTGCACCCGCTAAGGGCAATTAGCTCAGTTGGTTCAGAGCACCTCGTTTACACCGAGGGGGTCAGGGGTTCGAATCCCTTATTGCCCACTAAAGGTTTCCTTAATACCTTTTAAAAAAAAATAGGGCAATTAGCTCAGTTGGTTCAGAGCACCTCGTTTACACCGAGGGGGTCAGGGGTTCGAATCCCTTATTGCCCACTAACAAAAAAGCCTATCCAAAACGGATAGGCTTTTTTGTTTTTTAGTCATAATATCATCTTTTCACTTTTCATAAGAATAGTTTTATTCCTAGTTTCTCTTTTTCTATATTTGGTGGTTATAGTTATTAATGCTACAGTGAAAATATATGAAGAATTTTGCCTTAATTGGAGCAGCAGGTTATATTGCTCCAAGACATTTAAAAGCAATTAAAGATACAGGAAGTGTTTTGTTGGCAGCTTTAGATAAGAATGATAGTGTAGGGGTGATTGATTCGTATTTTCCTGAGGCTTCTTTTTTTGTGGAGTTTGAAAGGTTTGATAGACATATAGAAAAGTTAAAAAGAGAGCAGAATTTACAGTTGGATTATGTAAGTATTTGTACGCCTAATTATTTGCATGATGCTCATATAAGAATGGCTTTGAGGTCTGGAGCAAATGCTATTTGCGAAAAACCATTAGTGTTGAATCCTTGGAATATTGATGCTTTACAGGCTATTGAAAAAGAAACAGGAAAGAAAATATATACAATTCTTCAGTTAAGACATCATCAAGCAATATTAGATTTAAAGAAGAAAGTAGAGAAAGCTCCTGTAGATAAGATTTTTGAGGTGGATTTAACGTATTTAACCTCCAGAGGGAAATGGTATTATGCTTCATGGAAAGGAGATAAGTCAAAATCAGGAGGGATTGCCTCTAATATAGGTGTTCATTTTTTTGATATGTTAGGATGGGTGTTTGGAGCTTTAAAAGAAAATATAGTTTACGAACATACTCATGACAGAGCATCTGGTTATTTGGTTTTTGAAAAAGCAAAAGTAAAATGGTTTTTGTCTATTAATTATGATTTAATTCCAGAGGAGATTAAGGAGAAAGGACAAAGAACTTATAGATCTATTACTGTTGATGGAGAGGAGGTTGAGTTTAGTGGAGGTTTTACGGAGTTGCATACTGAGAGTTATAAAAATATATTAACAGATACTGGTTTTGGTTTGGAGGATGCTAGAAAATCTATTCAGATTGTTCACGAAATAAGAAATGCAGAAATGAAAATTCCTGAAGATGGAAAAGTACATTCCTTGTTTTATAAACCAAAATCAGCACATCCATTTGCGTAGATTTACTTATGTTTTTTGTCAGTTTTTAAGATAATACTTAGGTAATTTAACATTTGTTATTGAGTTTTAATTTATATTTGCCCTTGAAAAAAGAAAGAAAAAGAATGAGAATAGGTGTAATTGGTTTAGGATATGTAGGTTTGCCATTGGCAAGGCTTTTTTCGACCAAATACGCTACGGTTGGTTTTGATATCAATCAGGATAGGGTGTCTGAATTAAATAGTGGGTTAGACACGACTTTAGAAGTTGATAAAGAAACATTAAAGAAAGTAATATCACCTTCTGTTTTAAATCTAGAGAGCGATACAATAGGGCTTTATTGTACTTCGAATGAAAATGAGTTATCAAACTGTAATTTTTATATTGTTACAGTGCCAACTCCAGTAGATAAAAATAATAGACCTGTTTTAACTCCGTTAATAAAAGCTAGTCAACTTATAGGGAGAGTCTTAAAAAAAGGAGATATAGTGGTGTATGAATCTACGGTATATCCTGGAGCAACAGAAGAAGATTGTATTCCTGTATTAGAGGAAGTATCAGGCTTAAAGTTTAATCAAGATTTTTTTGCAGGTTACTCGCCAGAAAGAATCAATCCAGGAGACAAATTACATACGGTTGATAAAATTCTAAAAGTAACATCAGGATCTACACCAGAGGTAGGGCTTAAAATAGATCAAGTCTATAAATCTGTAATTACGGCAGGTACACACTTAGCACCGACCATAAAAGTAGCAGAAGCTGCCAAAGTGATAGAAAATTCTCAAAGAGATATCAATATTGCTTTTGTAAATGAGTTGTCTAAAATATTCAATTTAATGAATATTGATACGAGTGATGTATTGGAGGCAGCAAGTACAAAATGGAATTTTTTACCCTTTAAACCAGGATTGGTTGGTGGACATTGTATTGGGGTAGATCCTTATTATTTAGCTCAAAAAGCACAAGAATTTGGTTATCATCCAGAAATTATCTTAGCAGGAAGAAGAATGAATGATAGCATGGGGGCTTATGTAGCTTCTCAGGTGGCCAAATTAATGATTCATAACGACTTGAAGATAAAAGAAGCTAAAGTATTAGTGTTGGGAATTACTTTTAAAGAAAACTGTCCTGATGTTAGAAATACCAAGGTAGTGGATGTAGTAAGAGAGTTGCAAGATTATGGAATGAACGTAGATATATATGATCCGTTGGCTAAACAAGAGGAAGTAGAAAAAGAATACCATATAAAGATTTTAACAAAACTAGAGGCACAAGAGCAATATAGTGCTGTAGTGTTAGCAGTGGCACATCAGGAGTTGTTAGCGTTGAGTTTGAAAAGTTTTTTAAAAACCAATGGAATTGTTTATGATGTAAAAGGTGTCTTGAAGAAGGAAATTAGTCATGGGAAATTGTAAGTCGATTATCGAAACTCGACCATCGAACAACAAGTCATAAAAAATAAAAAACGAGAGCCGAAACTCGAACCTCGAGTATCGAATAACGAAAATAAATAATAAAAACCGACAACCGATAACTGACAACCGAACAGCGAAAGTCGAGTGTCGAAAAAGATAAAAGTATGAACATTACAGTAGTAGGAACCGGATACGTAGGATTGGTAACGGGAACATGTTTTTCTGAAATGGGAAACAAAGTAACTTGTATTGATATCGATCAAAAAAAAGTTGAGAATTTAAAAAACGGAATTATTCCTATTTATGAGCCAGGTTTGGAGCCTTTGGTTATTAAAAATGTGGAGTTAGGAAACCTTAGTTTTAGTACTGAAATTAAAGATGGTTTAGAAAATTCTGAAGTAGCTTTTATTGCTGTCGGAACTCCTATGGGAGATGATGGTTCTGCAGATTTACAGTATGTGTTAGCAGTAGCAAAGAAGATAGGAGAAGTAATGACAAAACCTTTGGTGGTTATAGACAAGTCAACTGTGCCTATCGGTACAGCAGATAAAGTAAAAGCAACCATTCAACAAGCTTTAGATGCAAGAGGGGTAAATATTGATTTTCATGTAGTTTCCAACCCTGAGTTTTTAAAAGAAGGGGCAGCTGTAAATGATTTTATGAAGCCTGATAGAGTTGTGGTAGGAGCAGAGTCGGAGGAGGCATTTAAAGTAATGAGAAAATTGTATGCAACATTTACCCACAACCATGACAGGTTAATTGAAATGGATGTTCGTTCTGCAGAAATGACCAAATATGCAGCAAATGCTATGTTAGCTACTAAGATTTCATTTATGAATGAAATTGCAAATATTTGTGAAAAAGTTGGGGCAGATGCTAATAAGGTAAGAATTGGAATTGGATCGGATAATAGAATAGGTTATAGTTTTATTTATCCAGGAGCTGGATATGGTGGATCTTGTTTTCCAAAAGATGTAAAAGCTTTAAAGAAAATAGCAGAGGAGAATGGATATAAAGCAAAGTTAATTACTTCTGTGGAAGAAGTAAATGATGCTCAGAAATTTGTGATTTCTAATAAAGTGATTGCAAGGTTTGGAGAAGATTTATCAGGATTAACATTCGGTTTATGGGGACTGTCTTTTAAACCAGGTACTGATGATATGAGAGAGGCACCAGCTATATATGTGGTTAAAGAGTTGGTAAAACGTGGAGCAAAAGTAAAAGCTTACGATCCTAAAGCGATACATGAAGCTAAAGAGTTTTATTTAAAAGGAGTAGAACGTATAGAGTATGTTTCTTCTAAATATCAAGCTTTAGATGGAGCAGATGCTATGATTTTGTTAACGGAATGGAAGGAGTTTAGGTCTCCTGATTTTATGGAAATCAAGTCGTTATTAAAATCTCCTGTAGTATTTGATGGTAGAAACCAATACGGAGTATTTGAAATTGAAAAAGAAGGATTTGAATATTATCAAATAGGAAAAGCCTAGACGAATATCGACCATCGAATTTCAATAACCGACAACGAAAAAACAATAATGTCAGTTCGAGTGAATTTCGTAACGCAGAGAAGAAATTAATATCGAGAACAGATTAAGAAAATAAATAATAAAAACCGAAAACCGAACATCGACCAACGAAAAAACGATATGATAAATTACCCAATAAAATTTACACCCATCCTAAAAGAAAAAATCTGGGGAGGAGAAAAATTAACAACAGTTTTAAATAAACAATCATCACTTCATAACATAGGAGAGAGCTGGGAACTTTCTTCGGTAGATGGAGATATATCTGTGGTAGCCAATGGAGTTTTAAAAGGAAAGTTACTAACAGAATTATTGGCAGATTACAAAGAACAGTTGGTAGGAGAAAAAGTGTATCAAGAATTTGGAAACAAGTTTCCTTTACTTTTTAAGTTTATTGATGCCAAAGAGAATTTATCAATACAATTGCATCCTAATGATGAAATAGCAGCAAAATTGCATAATTCTTTTGGGAAAACAGAAATGTGGTTTGTGATGGATGCCGATGAATCGTCAGAATTGAATGTTGGTTTTTCTGAAAAAATGAGTCCAGAAAAATACCAACAAGCTATTGAAGAAAAAAAGATTCTTGAAAAATTGAATTTTGAGAAAGTTAAAAAAGGAGATTCTTTTTTTATCAAAGAAGGATTGGTACATGCTATTGGAGCAGGATGTTTAATAGCCGAAATTCAACAAACATCAGATATTACTTATAGAATTTATGATTGGGATCGTGTTGATGATCAAGGAAACGAACGAGAGTTGCATACCGATTTGGCTTTACAAGCTTTAGATTACAATGCTGTTGGTGGAAATAAATGTGTATATGAGCAAGGTGTAAATCAGCCTTCGAATATTGCAAGTTGTGAATACTTTACAACAAATTACATTAAGGTTAATGATTTGTTTACAAGAGATTTAACGGATATTTCTTCCTTTACTGTGTATATTTGTGTAGGCGGTTCGGGAACTATTCAGGTAGGAGAAAATAAAGAGGAAATTAAGAGAGGAGAAACTGTTTTAATTCCTGCAAATACAAGCGAAATAAGTATAAAAACTTCTGAAATTGAGTTGTTAGAAGTATATATTAAATAAAGGAGTATATGGGAAAAGATACTAAAATATATGTAGCAGGCCACCGAGGAATGGTGGGAAGTGCAGTGTGTAGAATACTAAAGAATGAAGGTTATACCAATGTAATTGGAAGAACAAGTAAAGAGTTAGATTTAAAAAATACACAAGCAGTTGCTGAGTTTTTTGAAGCTGAACAGCCAGAAGTGGTGATTGATGCTGCTGCTAGAGTAGGAGGTATTTTGGCGAATAATGATTATCCATATCAGTTTTTAATGGAAAACATGCAAATTCAAAATAATTTGGTTGAACAATCTTTAAAACAGGATGTTAAAAAGTTTGTGTTTTTAGGAAGTTCTTGTATCTATCCAAAGTTTGCTCCTCAACCTTTAAAGGAAGAGTATTTATTAACAGATTCATTAGAACCTACAAATGAATGGTATGCATTGGCAAAAATATCAGGAGTAAAGTTGTGTCAAGCCATTAGAAAACAATTTGGAAAAGATTACGTTTCGTTAATGCCAACAAACTTATACGGTACACATGATAATTTTGATTTAGAAACATCACATGTGTTACCAGCGATGATTCGTAAATTCCATGAAGCAAAAGAAAACGGACATACACCTGTTACTTTGTGGGGAAGCGGAACACCTATGAGGGAGTTTTTATTTGTGGATGATATGGCAAGATCAGTTGTGTTTGCCTTAGAAAATGTATTGCCTGAGCATTTGTATAATGTTGGAACAGGAGAAGATTTAACCATTAAAGAATTGGCAGAAACCATTCAGAAAGTTGTAGGACATCAAGGAGAATTGGTTTGGGATAGTTCTAAACCTGACGGAACTCCAAGAAAATTAATGGATATTTCTAAAATGCATCAACTAGGATGGAAACATCAAATAGCATTGCAAGAAGGAATTGAAAAAACCTATGCTTGGTTTTTAGAAAATATAGAAACGTTTAAACAAGTAAAATTATAATAACGAACACCGAATTTTGCCTATCGAGAGCCGACCATCGATTATCGAACCTCGTACATCGAAAAACGAATAAAAATGGAATCTAAACTGGAAGTATGGGAGTTAGCACATCAATTAACATTGAAAGTGTATAAAGTTTCAAAAAACTTTCCTGCTTCTGAAATGTACGGATTAACAAGTCAAATAAGAAGAAGTTCAAGTAGTGTGCCTACCAATATAGTTGAAGGACATGGAAGACAATATAAAAAAGAATTTGTACAGTTTTTATATATAGCCAAAGGCTCTTTAGAAGAAACAAATTACCAATTGTTTTTAGCTAGAGATTTAGATTATATATCTAACAAAGAATATGACGAATTATATGAAATGTGTACAAGAGTAAAAATGATGTTGTATAAGTTGATAAAATCATTAAAATAGAAAATCGAGAACCGAAAGGCGAGAACCGACCATCGAAAACACTGTCAGTTCGAGTGAATTTTGTAACGCAGTGAGGAAATTAGTGTTGAGAACAACTAAAAGAAAAAACACACAACAGAAAACAAACAACCGATAACTGATCATCGGCCATCGAGAACCGAACAACGAATAAAAAAATTAAACTATAAAAATATGAAAGTAGCATTAATCACAGGAATTACAGGACAAGACGGATCTTACTTAGCAGAATTATTATTAGAGAAAGGCTATGAAGTACACGGAATAAAAAGAAGATCATCATTATTTAATACTGATAGAATTGATCATTTATACCAAGATCCTCATGATCCAGATCAGAGATTAAAGCTACATTATGGAGACTTAACAGATTCTATGAACTTAACTAGAATCATCCAAGAGTGCCAACCCGATGAAATTTACAATTTGGGGGCGATGTCTCATGTAAAAGTCTCATTTGACTGTCCAGAATATGTAGGAAATGTTGATGGTTTAGGAACGTTGAGAATTTTAGAGGCTGTAAGACTTTTAGGGCTGACTAAAAAAACAAGAATTTACCAAGCTTCTACCTCAGAATTATTTGGAGGGTTGCCAGAAAATAAAAATGAAAGAGGTTTTTATGATGAAAATTCACCTTTATATCCTCGTTCTCCATATGGAGTAGCAAAAATTTATGGTTTTTGGATTACTAAAAACTATCGTGAAGCATATGATATGTATGCGTGTAATGGTTTGTTATTCAATCACGAATCTCCAAGAAGAGGAGAAACATTTGTAACACGTAAAATCACACGTGCGGTTGCTAAAATAGCCTTAGGATTACAAGAAAAAATCTACTTAGGGAATTTAGAAGCAAAACGTGATTGGGGACATGCAAAAGATTATGTTCGTATGATGTGGATGATTTTACAAGCAGAAAAAGCTGAAGACTGGGTAATTGCTACTGGAGTAACTACTACTGTACGTGATTTTGTACGTATGGCATTTTCTGAAGTAGGAATTGAGTTGGAATTTAAAGGAACAGGAGTTGATGAAAAAGCCTATGTAACTAAATGTAACAACAAAGAATATCAAGTTGAAATAGGAAAAGAGGTATTGTCTGTAGATCCTTCTTATTTCCGTCCAACAGAGGTTGATTTGTTATTAGGAGATCCAACCAAAGCAAAAGAAAAGTTAGGATGGGTGCCAGAATACGATTTAGCAGGTTTGGTAAAAGACATGATGGAAGGAGATGTGAAGTTAATGAAAAAAGACAAAGACATGTTAGCGGCGGGTCATGAGATTTTGAAACAAGTGGAATAAGTTAGGAAGTTAATCACTAATTAGATAATAAGTTTATGGCAGTATCAAATAACAAATCGATAGCTATTATTCCTCTTAGAAAAGGATCTAAAGGAATACCTGGAAAAAATAAAATGAAAATCTTAGGAAGAAGGTTGTATCAATGGTGTTTAGGGGAAGCTATTTTTTCTAATTTAGATGAAATATATGTTTTTACAGATGATGAAGAGATTATAGATCAAGTAGAGAAGGAGTATAAATGGACTTCTAAAGTTAAGGTTATTAAAAGATCTTCTGAGAACGCAAATGATACAGCAAGTACGGAAGCAGCGATGATAGAGTTTGCTGAAAAGATAAACTGGAACTTTGACAATATATGCTTGTTGCAAGCTACATCTCCATTAACATCTAGGACAGATATAAATAATGTTTTGATAGAAGTTAATGAAAAGGGTGCTGATTCTGCACTAACAATTGTGAAAACAAAAAGATTTATTTGGGGTGAAAACGCAGAAAGTTTAAATTATAATTATAAGTCTAGACCAAGAAGACAGGAGTTTGATGGGTTAAGAATAGAAAATGGAGCTGTCTATGCTTCAACGAAAGAACAGTTTTTAGAATCTAAAAATAGATTAGGAGGTAAAATTTCACTGGTTGAAATGGAAGAAGATACATTAACTGAAATAGATGAAATTAGTGACGTTGTTATCATTGAAAAATTACTTTTAAACAGACTTAGTTTTTTTAAAGAAAATTTAAATAAAATAAAGTTATTAGTGTTAGATGTCGATGGTGTTTTTACACCAGGTACAGTTGGGGTATCCAATGACGGAGAATTAGAAAAAGTTTTTTCTTTGCGTGATGGTATGGGCTTAGAAAATCTAAGAATTAGTGGAGTACAAGTAATTGTAATGACCTCAGAAATATCACCCATTGTTCAATCTAGAATGAATAAATTAGGTTTAGAATTGTATATGGGAGTTAAGGATAAATATTCAAGACTTGATAAAGTTCTACAAGAAAAAAATATTAGTAGAAATGAAATTGCCTATGTAGGTGATGATGTAAACGATTTAGTAAATCTTAGTGCTGTAGCATGGGGGTTTTGTCCAAATGATGCAGTAGGAGAATTAAAACCTTATTGTGATATTATTCTAAATAATAGAGGAGGAGATCAAGCGATACGTGAAGTATGTCAGTTTATAATAAAGTATAATAATAGAATTAAAACAAATTAATATTAAAAAAAATGAAAAAAGCCAAAGTAATTGCTGAAATCGGGTGTAACCATAAAGGAGACATGGATATTGCAAAGGAATTAATCAAAGTTGCAAAGATTTTTTGCAATGCTGATGTTGTAAAATTTCAAAAAAGACATAATAAAGAGTTGTTAACAGAAGAACAGTATAATGCACCTCATCCAAATCCTGCAAATTCTTATGGAGAGACTTATGGAGCGCATAGAGAGTTTTTAGAGTTTTCTTTAGAGCAAAATAGAGAGTTAAAAGAGTACTGCGAAGATTTAGGAATTGTTTATTCTACTTCTACATGGGATTTAACATCTGCAAAAGAAATAGCGAGTTTGAACCCAGAGTTAATTAAGATTCCTTCTGCATGTAATAATAACTACGAAATGTTAGGGTATTTATGTGATAATTATGAAGGAGAGATTCATTGTTCTACAGGTATGACTACTAAAGATGAAATAGAAGACCTAGTATCATTTTTTGAAAGCAAAGGAAAGAATAAAGATTTAGTATTATACAATTGTACTTCTGGATACCCTGTACCGTTTGAAGACGTTTGTTTGTTAGATATCACTCTTTTAAAAGAGAAATATGGGCATAGAGTTAAAGAAATTGGTTTTTCTGGACACCACTTAGGTATAGCTGTAGATATTGCTGCATATACATTAGGGGCTACATGGGTAGAAAGACATTATACTTTAGATAGAACTTGGAAAGGAACAGATCATTCTGCATCTTTAGAGCCAGCAGGTTTAAGAAAGCTAGTTAGAGATTTAAGAGCTGTAGAAAAAGCAATGACATATAAACAAACAGATATCTTAGATATTGAAGCTGTTCAGAGAGAAAAGCTTAAGAATAGAAAGTAATTGTATTTTTTAACAGAATGTCATCAATAGTAAAAAACACTTTTATATATACAATAGGAAGAGTACTGCCTCAAATTACGGGGTTTGTACTTCTTCCTTTATATACTAAGTATCTTTCTCCCGCAGAATATGGTATTGTAGAGTCTATGTTAGCACTAGGAATGGTCTTAACTATTTTTTTCTCAATGGCAACGGAGCGATCGATGTTTAGATTGTATTATGACTATTCTAGCTTATTTAAAAAAAAAATTTTTATTGCAAATATTAGTTTCTTAATATTTCTTTTTTCTTCCATAGTGCTATTACTACTATTTGTATTAAAAGATTATGTAGAACTTATCTATACAAGTATTAGCTTTACTCCTTATTATGTATACGCAATTATTAATGCATATTTTATGGCCTTTGCATTTATCCCACAAACCATGTATCAGGTGCAAGAAAAAGCTTTAAAATTCTTGTTAATAACAATATCATCTTTTTTTATAGGTATTGTTTTTATCCTTTACTATGTTGTGGTGTTAAACCAAGGAGCAGAAGGTTTGTTAAAAGGGAAAATGATTGGTAATTTAGTGATGTTACCTGTTTATATATACCTAATATATAAAAACAGTGTTTTTAGAATAAGTAAAAAAGTCTTAAAAAATATAATTTCTTTTTCTTTACCTATGGTGCCTACGTTGTTAACCGCCTGGGTGTTAAATATGTCTAATAGAATTTTTATAGAACGATATTTTACCTTAGATGATGTTGGTATTTTTTCTATGGCCTATAGAATTAGTAGTTTGGTAGGGATGTTGCTAGGGGCGGTGTTTACAGCATACAACCCAGTATTTTATAGATTAGCCAATAATAAAAATGAAGACCAAGTCGTTTCTAAAGCAAAAATAGCAGATTTAAACCACCTAATTTTAACACTAAGTATTATTATCTGTTTTGGGCTTTCTTTTTTTTCTAAAGAGTTGGTGTATTTTTTATTGGATGAGAAGTATTCAGAATCAGCTTATTTAATTCCTGTTATTACACTGTCTAACATGTTAATTCAGGTTGCTGCTTTTTATAATTTAATGATTTACCAAAGCAAAAAATCAGTATTAATAATGACGGTATCTATTATTGGTGCAATATGTAGTATAGGGTTTAATTATTTATTAGTGCCTATGCTAGGTGCTTATGGAGCTGCATGGGCAGCTGTGTTATCTGCAATTGTATTGTTACTTCTTAAAATATATTATGCCTCTAAAAACTATTACGTTAAAATAGATTATAAAGTATTTATATCTGTACTGTTTTTTCTAGGAACTTTAATTTTTGTAGAGATAAACTATCTAAGTATAGATATGTTAACACTTTTAATAATCAAAATATTATTGTGTTTAATTGTTTTAATAGTGTTTTATAAAAAGAATAGTAGCAAGTTAAACTCGTTAATTAAAACATGAAAAATATTATTATAGATTTTTTATTACTATTAAAATTAGATAGGATATTTAACCTTTTATTTGTTAAAATTCCTTTTAAATTTAAGATTAGAAGATATGAACTACAGTCAAAACAAAAAATAAATTTTATAGCACAAGGTTCGTACACACTTTCTTTATTGGGTGATTTAAATAATTTTAAGATTCATGAAACAAGTCATTTAAAATCAGATACTGTAATTGAGTGTTCAGGTGGAGTTGAAATAGGTAAATATTTTCATACAGGTAAAGGTTTAACTGTTTTTTCTGCAAGTCATAATTGGAAAGATGGATGTAAAATACCGTATGATGAGAAAATTATACCTAAAAAAGTTGTAATTAATGATTTTGTATGGCTTGGCACAAATGTAACAATCTTACCTGGAGTTGAAATAGGTGAAGGAGCTATCATAGCAGCT
This sequence comes from Wenyingzhuangia sp. IMCC45467, assembly GCF_054111205.1. Next base: position 1,937,267 of record NZ_CM134196.1, on the reverse strand, counting down.
GGATCTGTAGTCGTGAAAAATGTAGCAGAATTTGAAATAGTAGGTGGTAACCCCGCTAAGTTAATATCTTCAAGGGATACTAAAAAGTATAATGAATTGAAAATAAAAAAATCATTTTTTTAATGGGAATTTTTGTGAAGTTAGTTAGTAAGATAAATAAAATTTTAAGTGTAAAACATAACAATCAATATTATAAATATGATAATATTGATAATACAGTTAAGTTTTCTCCTGAATTTCCTGGAAAAATAACTTTACTAAATGTAAGAAATATATCCATTGGAGAAAAAACAGTTATAAATAGAAATAGTCATATAAACCCTGGTAATGCTAAAGTAATTATTGGTAAATACTGCCACATAGGAATGAGATTGTCTATATATGCTTTTAATCATCGTTATGAGAATGCAACAAAGATACCTTATGATAATGTTATTGAGGGAGTAGATGTAATAATATCCGATTTTGTATGGATTGGGGCCAACGTTACTATCCTTCCAGGTGTCACCATAGGAAGAGGTGTTGTTGTAGGGGCAGGTGCTGTTGTCACAAAAGATATTCCTGATTATGCTATTGTAGGAGGTAATCCAGCTAAAGTTATAAAATATAGAGATATAGAAAGTTTTATGAGGTTGTATGAAGATAAAAAGTTTTTTTAATGAAATTTAACAGGTTAATTTTTATTCAAGCTGCAGCAGATTTACAACATGCACTGGATATATATGGAAAATACAAGGGGGAGAATATTTATATATGTGTGGTTAATGTTAAATTAGTATATGAATATCTACTGACTTTACCGTTAATGAATGTAACATTAATTTTTTACCCATATATTAAATTTAATATTAAAAATCCATTAACTTATCTAAAAGCTAGAAAAAAACTAGAATTAATTTGGTTAAACGATTTTGAAGAAAGGGAATTTGATACGGTATATTTTTTTTCTAGATTTTACGATTGGTTTACGGCAAGTTTAATAGTTAAGCTTTCAAAACAAGAAAGAACTAAGGTCTTGTATTATGATCATTACGATGATGCATCTGTTAAAAATGATGAAGTTTTGAAAATACTTTCATTAGAAGGGATTAGATTAAGAGGTAGAGCAATGATACATTCTTTTATTTCAAAAGCATCATTTAAGGCAAAGCACGCAGTAAGAAATTTAGAGTTTTGTTATGATAAATATCAAATAAAAAAAAATACACCACCAAGTAAGATTACTATTGATGAAGAGTTTTTGTTTAAAGTAAAAACGAGTAATCGTAAGATAGTTTTGTTTTTTATATCTCCAGGTGAGGTGGAAATGTTAAGAGAAAGCTCTCTAAGAATAATAATTGATCTTATAAATGAGTTAAGAGCTCAAAATTATTTTATAATATTAAAAGGACATCCAAGATTAGGAAATCCGATTAAATTGGTGCCTTATTTTGATGAAGTAATACCTAACAATGTTCCCTCAGAATTTATATCGTATATAAATGTGCAGATGACTATAGGTATTATATCAACAGCTCTAAATTTTGCTACGTCTATAGAGGGAATTCAAGTCTTTTCTATAATTAATATCTTGGAGTTTAAAAAGAGTCAAAAAAAGGAGTTTTACTTAAATTATTTAAAAGAGCTTAGCAAGAACAAAATTAATTTTGTAGATAACAAGAAATTTATAAATGAGTAGTTAATGAATAATTATATCCTATATTTTTTTTTCTTACTAATATTCATTATCAATCCTTTTTGTGGTACATTGTTTATTTGGTTGTTTTATTTATTAGAATCTAACCAAAGGTCTTATCGATTTTTGGCGTTTTTAATGGCCACAATGATAACTTTAATAAATTTAACGAAGATTCCCGAAAATGATTTGTATTATCATTCCAATGAATATTTAGTTGCAGGTAAATTAGATTATTTTGCCTATTTAGCATACAAGACTAAAGAACCTTTTTTTTATAGTTTTAATTATATTTGTTACCATTTAACCAATGGAAGTGTAAAGGTTTGGTTGTTTACCATCTCTTTTACATCGTATTTATTGTTTTTGCTGGCTGTAGTAAAAGTGTTAACCAAAATGAAGGCTACCAAAAGTCAAATTTTATTAGGCTTAATAACAGCAGTTTTTTTTCCACAATTGTTTAGTTTATCGGCCCATTTGGTGAGACAGTTCATCGCAGGGTCTTTGTTTTTATATTTTGCGGTAGATTTTATTTATTCTAAAAATAATAAATGGTGGTTGTCTATTATAGGTTTCTTAATTCATGCTTCTTCTATCATTCTTTTTCCTTTGGCACTGTTTAAAAAATTAGGGGATTTTAAAAATCATTTTAAAATAAATGCAATACTGTTTGGGGGATTGTTATGTTATCAATTTGTAGCAGCAATCTTATTAAAAGTTGTTGGGAGTGGAGGTTTTTTAGGCTATGTTTTACAAAGAGGGAGTGCAGATACCACTTTTGATTTAGGAGGGTTTAATGTAGTAAATTACATATTAATGATGTTTATGTGGTTTTCTTCATTTATCATAATGAAAAAGAAAGGAAAATTTTACTCTGAGAATAGACATTTTTTTTCAATAATATATGTGCTTTCTGTTTTTATATTGGTAAACTTAAATCAGTCAGAATTAAGTGCTAGAATGTTTTTCTATTTGTTCTTTTTCTTTCCTATAATTCTAAGCATGTTAATTACAAAATCGTTTAAAGGTTATAAAGAACTTAATTTCATTATTTCTATAATATTTCTTTTATTTTTTATTTATAGGTTAGATCATGGTACATGGTCATATGCCTCTATACAAGATTTAATAAAATTTAACGTGTTTGATTATATAACATATAAAACCATTTTTTAATGAAAACAGGAGGTTCAAAAATAGCTGTTTTATTAACAGTATTCAATCGTAAAGAAAAAACATTAGCCTGTTTAAAAAATGTATTTGCTCAGGAATTACTTGATCAATACAAGCTAGAGGTGTATTTGGTAAACGATGGATGTACGGATGGAACCCCAAAAGCAGTAGCGTATAATTTTCCACAAGTAAATATCATCAACGCTAATGGGAATTTGTTTTGGAACAGAGGAATGCACTTGGGATGGTCTACAGCGGCCACAAAAGATGATTACGATTATTACCTATGGTTAAATGATGACACTATGTTAAATGAAGGAGCAATCAACATACTTTTAAAAACAGCCATAGAAAAAGAAAATAAAGCTATTATTATAGGAACTACGGCTGCTACTGCTAATTACAAGCAAGTAACTTATGGAGGAAGATCTTTAAAGAAAGGGTTGTTAACTCCACAAAAAAAAGCAATTCCATGTGATTATTTTAATGGAAACATAGTGTTAGTACCTATGGAAGTATATAAAATTGTAGGTACACATGATCCTTTGTTTCACCATGCCTTAGGAGATTTTGATTATGGACTAAGGGCTGCAAAATTAGGGATACAGAGCTTTATAGCTCCTGGAATTATAGGAAAATGTGATGTACATGCCAGTTTGGCTACTTGGTGTAATCCTAAAAAAACATTCAAGCAACGTTTAAAAGCTTTTAGGTCTCCTTTGGGGAATAACCCCGAAGAGTTTTTTGTGTTTCAGAAAAGGCACAGAGGACTTTTAAAAGCAGTTGTGAGTTATATGTCTAATCACCTAAGAGTTGTTTTTCCGGTTCTTTGGATAAAAAAATAAAATATGAAACTAGCACCTATATGTTTGTTTACTTACAATCGTTTGGATGAAACCAAACAAACAGTAACAGCATTACAACAAAATTTTTTAGCTCAAGAAAGTGAGTTATTTATTTTTTCAGATGGTGGGAAAAATAAAACAGCTCATGAAAAGGTAGAAAAAGTAAGGACTTATTTAAAAACAATAACTGGTTTTAAGAAAGTTGAAATTATAGAGTCTCCTACAAATAAAGGTTTAGCAAATTCCATAATAACAGGAGTTACCAAAATTTTAGAAAATTATGAAACGGTAATTGTTTTAGAAGACGATTTGGTCACTACGCCTAATTTTCTCGATTTCATGAATCAGGCTTTAGAGTTTTATACAGTAAAAGAACAGATTTTTACTATTTCAGGATATACGATGGATTTACCCACATTAAAAACCACAATCAAAGATTATTATCTAGGGCATAGAGCTTCATCATGGGGATGGGCTACGTGGAAAAACAGATGGGATAAAATTGATTGGAATGTTAAGGATTATGATGCTTTTAAAAAAGATGTTTTTGCTATTAAAAAGTTTAAACGTGGAGGAAGTGATTTGTTTAGAATGCTAAGGAATCAAATGAAAGGGAAAATTGATTCTTGGGCTATTAGGTGGTGCTATCATCAATATAAATATGATTTGTTAACTGTTTTCGCTACGAAATCAAAATTAAAAAGTATTGGATTTGGTGAAGCAGCAACACATACCAAAGTAACAAAAAGATTTTTTACGGATTTTGATAAAACAAATACAAGGAGTTTTTCATTTGACAATGAAGTAATTATTGATAAAAAATTGGTGAAGGAATTTAAAAGTAAGTTTTCAATAATAAATAGATTAAAAGATAGGTTTTAATGAAAAAAACAAAAATACTGTTTTTACTACACCTTCCTCCTCCCGTTCATGGTTCTTCTATGGTGGGTAAATGGATCAAAGACAGTACGGTAATAAACAATACTTTTAATTGTTTTTATATCAATTTATTGGCTTCAAAAAAAGTAAGCGACAGTGGAAAAGTAACTTTTGCTAAATTATGGGGAATGGTAATGGTTGGTTGGTTGTTAATAAAGAAACTTATAAAACAAAAACCAGACATATGTTATTTGGCTCTAACCACTACGGGACCTGCTTTTTACCGAGATGTTTTGTTGGTGACCATCATGAAAATATTTGGAGTAAAAAGAACATATCATTTACACAACAAAGGGGTGGCCAAGGCTGCAAAAAATAAAATAAACCATTGGATGTATGCTTTTGTGTTTAGCAAAGCCAAAGTAATTTTATTATCAGAACATTTATATCAAGATATTCAAGAATTTGTGTCGATAGAAAACATCCATATTTGTCCAAATGGAATTCCAAAGAGTACCATATCAGATAAAAAAGAAATCAAAGAGGACAAAACACCTGTCATATTATTTTTATCAAATTTAATAGAATCCAAAGGGGTGTTTGTTTTGTTGGAGGCTTTGCATATACTAAAGAAAAAAAAAATAGCATTCAAAGGAATATTTGTTGGCGGAGAGGGGGATATAAATACGATTCAATTTAATCGAAAAAAGGAGGAGTTAGGTTTGTCTGATCAAGTGGAGTATTTAGGGAGAAAATACGACAAAGAAAAAGAAACTATTTTTAAACAAGCAGATATATTTGCTTTTCCTACACATTATTCAAACGAATGTTTCCCTCTGGTATTGTTAGAGGCGATGCAAGTTTCGCTGCCTATCTTATCAACTAATGAAGGAGGAATATCAAGTATAATTGAAGAAGGAAAAACAGGGTTTTTAATTCCTCAGAAAAACAGTAAAGTTTTAGCAGAAAAACTACAGATACTAATTGAACAACCTGAATTAAGAGTAAAGATGGGGCAGGAAGGATTTAAAAAATATAATGAAGAATTTATACTTACTAAATTTGAAGAAAATTTAACAAGTATTTTAAACAAAACAATTGCCAAATGTTAAGAGAATACACCATTTTTGACAAACCTTTAGAGGTTTTAGAAAACAAAAAAATGCTAATCAATACCATCAATGCCTATTCTTATGTCATGACTAAAAAAGATGTATTGTTTAAAGAGTCTTTGTTAAAGTGTCAGGTATTAATACCAGATGGGGTGAGCATTGTGTGGGCAGTAAAATTTTTATTTGGGAAAAAAATAAAAAAAATTGCAGGAGCTGATTTGTTTTATTATGAAATGAACAAGTTAAATAAAACAGGAGGAAAGTGTTTTTTTTTAGGAAGTTCCCAAGATACGCTAGATAAAATAGTGGCAAAAGCTAAAATAGAATTTCCAAAAGTAGAAATAGAAACTTTCTCCCCTCCCTACAAACCTGAATTTTCTGATGAAGAAAACAACGAAATGATTACTAGAGTAAATAATTTTAATCCAGCGGTTTTATTTGTGGGGATGACAGCACCCAAACAAGAAAAATGGGCATATACTCACTATGATCAATTAAACATCATGGCACACATTTGCAGCATAGGAGCGGTATTCGATTTTTATGCAGGAAAAGTGAGCAGAGCTCCAAAGTGGATGATTAACGCTGGATTAGAGTGGTTGTATAGATTATGTAAAGAACCTAAAAGACTGTGGAAAAGATATATCATAGGGAATACAAAATTTATAATATATGTGATATTAGAAAAGTTAACTTCAAATTAAATTATAGTCCAATATTATAAACATGGACAATAATATCTATTCGAACTTTGATAAAAAAGAGAGCAATTTTTTTATTCTAAGAAATAATCGGCTAACATATGTCATAAAATATATGTAAATTTGCATTGCTTAAACTATGTTAATAAAAATGCTAGTATTAAACTAATTCAATTAGTTTAATTAATTTCACAAAAAAAAGCTATGTTCCCAAAAAAGAACAAAAATATTTCTATTTTAATGTTGTCAGTAGATTTAATTTTACTTTTAACTTCTTTTTTTATTGCCAAACAAACGGTATTTAATTGGGAAATTCCTGATAAATTATTATACAATAGTTTAATATTAGGATGGTTAATTTTGTGGTCCGTTGCCGGACTTAAAGCTGGTTTGTACGATGTTCCTAGAATTGTTCAAATGCACAAGGTCTTAGGGAAAAACTTTAGAACTGTTATATGGTTTGGCTTTATTAGTACAGGATTAATTTTTATAGGAACCAATTACAAGTTCTCAAGGAATTTTGTGTTGGTTACCATGCTTTCTTTTATCATTTTTATTGCCATTTGGCGAATGATGATGATGTATTGGTTAAAACATACACGAAGAAAAGGAAATAAGGCTAGTAGAATTATATTGGTAGGAATGAATAAAAATGTATCCAGCTTAATAAAAAAAGTCTACGTAAATCCTAGTTATGGTTTTAAGATTTTAGGAGTGTTTACGGATGCAGAAATTACAGAAGAAATAAAAGAGGATTATAAAGGAAAGCTATCGGAGGTATTTAGTTTTTTGAAAGATCATAAGGCAGATGAAATTATCATATCCCTACCATATTCTCAAAGTCAATTAATTAATGAATTATTTCAATACGCAGATAATAACATGATTCGTGTACGAATCATTCCTGAATTTTCTGAATATCTATCACAAGTTTTTACCATAAATTATGTAGCCAATGTACCAGTGATGAAACTAAGAAAAGAACCGTTGCAAAGTTTGTCTAACAGAGTGATTAAAAGATTGTTTGATATTGTTTTTTCATTGGGGGTTATTTTATTAATCTTTTCTTGGTTGTTTCCTGTCATTGCTATCATTATAAAATTAACAAGTAAAGGACCAGTGTTTTTTTCTCAGTTAAGAACAGGGCAAGATGGAGAATCTTTTAAATGTTTAAAATTTAGAAGTATGGTTGTCAATCAAGACTCTGATGCTAAGCAAGCAACCAAAGATGACAAAAGAATTACCCCTTTTGGAGCGTTTATGCGTAAAACGAGTATTGATGAACTGCCACAAATCATCAATGTTTTATTAAATCACATGTCTTTAGTAGGGCCAAGACCTCATATGTTAAAGCATACAGAAGAGTATAGAGTATTAGTAGATAAATTTATGGTACGTCACTTTGCAAAACCAGGGGTTACTGGATGGGCTCAAATTAATGGGTATAGAGGTGAAACCAAATTTGTAAGGGATATGGCCAATAGAGCGGAAGCTGATATTTGGTATATTGAAAATTGGAGTTTTATTTTAGATATTAAAATTATTTTTATCACTGCCTGGTCTATGTTTTTTAAGAAAGATGAGAATGCTTTTTAAAAAGTAACTAAAAACATCTTATGATAAGGGAGTATGGAGATAAGTGAGATATTAAAAGATCAATTTGATGAATCCTTAGGAATCAAGAATACAGAATACTTTAAAGGTAAAGTAGTTCTGATTACAGGAGCAGCAGGATCTATTGGTCAAAAGTTAGCATTAATCTTATTAAAAACAGAAGTAAAAAAAGTTGCTTTATTAGACAATTCTGAAGCACAGTTATTTCAAATACAACAAATATTAAAAACAAAAGAATATTTTAATTTTTCTATAGAATTAGTTGATGTTGCGTGTGAAAAAACTATCACAGCAGTATTTAAAAAACACCAGCCAGAAATTGTTTACCATGCAGCAGCGTATAAACACGTTCCTCTACTAGAAGATTTCCCTTTTCAGGCGTTTAAAGTAAATGTGTTAGGAACTAAAAATGTGCTAAATGCAGCGCTTATTTTTAAAACTCAAGATTTTATATTTATTTCTACAGATAAAGCAGTCTATCCTAAAAGTGTGATGGGCTATACCAAACGTTTGGCAGAAATTTACACATCACAATTTATAAAAGAAAAACATACAAATATAAAAATCTTAAGATTGGGTAATATTCCTAACTCTATGGGTTCTATTATACCTCTTTGGAAAACACAATTAGCACTAACAGGAAGAATTCAGGTGGTGGATGAAGAAGTGTCAAGGTATTTTATTTCTTTGACCGAAGTATGTAAACTGTTATTAGAAATAGTCAATGTTTCCAGTGATTCTTTGTTTGTAGCTCAGATGGGTGAACCTGTAAGTATATACAAAATGAGCATATCTTTTTTAAAAAAATACAAAAAAGATGAGTCAGATATAATAACAATTAAATCCAGACCAGGTGATAAAATAAGAGAGTTTTTGTTTTACAAAAATGAAAATATTAAACCTCTCAAAGGACTAAATTGTTTAAGCGGAAATTTAAAAGTAAGCTCCCAAAGTATAGCTTGTTTAAATGAATTATTCTTTAAAGTAGAAGGCTTAAGTGAGGAGAAGTTAAAAAAAGAATTAAAAAAAATAGCAATAGAAGGTACACTATTAGGTACTTGAACTAAAAAATGATTTCTAATTTAGATTATAGACCATATGTAATTGAACAATCTAAGTTGAATTTATTGAAGTGTGTTGAGACCAGACATAGAGCGTAGATGAGATATATTTATCTTACTATAACAATGACCACATTTTTTACGAAACTTAAATTTAGAAGATATTTCTTGTCATGCTAAACTCATTTCTGAACCCTAACTCTAAAAAATACAATAAGATTGAAATTAGCGTATCAAACATCGAATGGACTATACTCAACCTCATTTCTTATTTTTTACACAATCTTTGTCTTAGATTTAAATAAAAAAAACTAATCAAAAAAATACGTGGAACTTAAGCCATTTTACTCAAGATGAATTATATTAGCGACATAAAATTTACTCTATGAAAAAAACAAATGTTTGGTTTTTAAGTTCATTATTAATAACTCTTTTAATGGTGTCTTGTGCCTCTAGAAAAGATATTGTTTATTTACAAGATATACAACAAGGAGATGGGAGTGCTAATCCTGTAGAGATAAAAGAGGTAACTTTTTCAGCTCCAACATTCAAACCCGATGATAGAATAACAATCAATATTTCTTCAATAAATCCAGAAGCAGCAAGGCCTTTTAATTTAACGATTACTGCATTTAATACAGGTAGTGTTTCTGCAAATGGTCAACAGCAACAACAATCTTATTTGGTTGATCGAGAAGGATGTATAAGTTTTCCTCAGTTGGGGAGATTGGTTGTTACAGGTAAAACAAGGGTTGGTCTAGAACAATATTTAGAAAAAAAATTAAAACCCTTTTTACCAGATGTAAAAGCAAATGTACAATTAGTAAATTTCAGAGTATCAGTATTAGGAGAAGTGAATAAACCAGGTGATTATACAATTAATAGAGATAAAATATCAATATTACAAGCCATAGGTTTGGCAGGAGATTTAACTATACATGGAAAAAGAAATGATATTAAATTAATAAGGGAGAATGGAGATAAACTAGAGTATTATAACCTAGATTTAACTAGTAAAAAAATAATGAATTCTCCAACTTTTTATTTAAGACAAAATGATATTTTGTATATAGAGCCTAACAAACCTAAAGTAAACGCTTCTATAAGTTCACCCACCAATTCATATATCATTTCAGCGACTGGTCTGTTAATTACTATAATATCTCTTTTAACACGATAGTTATTCTCATGGAAAACAATAATAATTTATACACAAAAGAAAACGATACGATAAATATCAGAGCTGAAATCGAAAAATATTTAATCCATTGGAAATGGTTTTTAGTTTCTATAATTATCTGTTTGTCTATAGCTGTTTTATATGCAAAGTCTAAGGTAAATATACATGAAACCAAAGCAGCTATATTAATAAAACAAGATGGTGGAGCTTCTTCCGATTTAAAAGTATTTCAAGATTTAACTTCTTTAGGCATGGGGGCAGAAAGCAATGTGTTTGATGAAATAGAAATTTTAAAATCGAGAACCTTAGGAGTAGCAATGGTAAAAAAGTTAAATCTAAATTTTGAAGTTTATCAAGAACAAGGATTAAAGGAGGTTGAGGTTTTTCAAACAATACCGTTTAAACATCAAGTATTATCCAATCAGAATGAATTTTATACATTAGATACAATAGTAGATATTGAAGTTATTAATCAATATAGTTTTAAGTATCAAGTAGAAGAATCGGATGAATGGTTAGAGTCTAATTTTGGTCAAAAACTTAAGTTAGGTGAATATGAGTTTTTATTAGTCCCAACGAATAATGTTTACAGTGTTGATAAAAATAATTTTTATAAAATTACTTTTTCAAATATAGATACTTCTATTGAAAAGTATAAAAAGAGTTTAATTATAACCTCCGTTAATGAAGGATCTAATATCATCTCGTTAACACTAAATCATCCAATAAAAAGTAAAGCTCAATTGGTGCTAAATACATTAGTTAATTTATATAGCCAAATGTCTATAGATGACAAGAATGAAGTGGGGCTTAAAACAGCTGAGTTTATAGATGCTAGATTAACATCTGTTAAGACTGAGTTAGAAGAAGTAGATAGGTTAGAAGAGAGATATAAAAAAAATCAACAAATTACAGATTTAGAATTTCAATCTCAGGTGTTTGTAGACGGCAAATCTGAAAATGAAAAAAGTTTATTTTCTAAAGAGACAGAATTAAGAGTAGTTGATTTTATGATTAAGAATATTGAAAGTCAAAATGATAATTTTGAATTATTACCAGCTAATATAGGTCATAATTCTAGTATGCAATTAAGTGAGTCTGTAATTAATTATAATAAGGTTTTATTAGAAAGAAATAGACTTTTAAGAGATTCTTCTTTGTCTAATCCAGTAGTAATAAGTCTAAATAGTGAACTAGTTAATTTGAGAGAAAATATAAAAAGCTCTTTGAAAAACACTAGAGAACAATTAGAAATATCTTTAAGATCTTTAAAGAACAAAGAAATTGAATATACAAATAAAATAACATCTATACCTCAGCAAGTTAAAGAGTATAGGTCAATTTTAAGAAGACAAGAAATTATTGCGCAATTATATTCATACTTATTACAAAAAAAAGAAGAAAATGAAATATCGATAGCAGTCACGGTGTCAAATGCTAAGGTAATTGATAATGCTTACAGTTCAAAAGGGGCCATTGCTCCCCGAAAACCTATTATAGCTTTGATAGGTTTGTTTATAGGTGTAATTTTTCCTTTTTTGGTAATATATATTAGAGAATTGTTGGACACTAAGTTCCATTCTAGATCTGAGTTAGAAAAATACGTATCAATTCCAATTTTAGGAGATATTCCTTTTGATAAATCAGAAGAAAAGGTAATAATCAAACAAGGGAGTAGGACCAGTTCTGCAGAAGCTTTTAGATTGTTGAGAACGAATTTAGATTTTATCTTGTCAGGAGTAACTGAAAAGTCAAAAGTTATTTTTGTGACTTCAACCATTTCTGGAGAAGGAAAAACTTTTGTGTCTGTAAATACGGCTTCTTCAATAGCATTGACTGGTAAAAAGGTTTTATTAGTCGGAATGGATTTGAGAGCTCCAAAAATCACTCAATATTTAGGATTACCTAACAGAAGTGGGGTAAGTAACTATTTAATAGGTCAAGAAGACAAAATATCAGATTTAGTATTTCCGTTGCCAGGCTATGAAAATTTGGAAATTTTAAGTTCAGGGATTGTTCCTCCTAACCCAGCAGAATTATTACTAAATAAAAGGTTGAATAAAATGTTTGAAGAGTTAAAAGAACAGTATGATTACATTATTGTAGATACAGCACCTGTAAATTTAGTAACTGATACTTTAATGATGAGTAAACATGCTGATATGTTTGTTTATGTAGCTAGAGCTAATTATATTGACAAGCGTATGTTAGAGTTGTCGGAGAAACTTTATAGAGAAAAACGTTTACCAAATATGGCCATGTTAATCAACGGGATGGATCATGAAAGAGTTTATGGATATGGGGTTTATGGATATGGGGGCTATGGATATCCAGATGAGGAAGAAAATAAAAACTTTTTCCAAAGATTGTTTAAAAGATAGTTGCTTGATATAAGCAAAACAATACATTTAAACATCGAATATGGGGCACTGAGCTTGTCGAAGTATGAACATCAAAACAGAAAACCATAACAAACAACTGAGCACAGAGAACTGTTGACTCCAAACAGATTTCGTAATCCTGAACTTGTTTCAGTATCTAGTCCCTAAAAAAGCAAGATAAACTAAGACCAAACTCATGAAAAAGAGATTTTTACTCATACTATTAGTAACTACGTCACTAATTCAAGCTCAAGAAGTACAAAAATCATATTTTCCAAGAACTCTAAACTTAGCAGGGGAGGTAATCAAAACCTCATTTAAAACCATTCCTTCAGATTTTGTCTACATGGGGAAAAATGTATCAGAAGATTGGAGAAGAACAGCTTTGTATACTGGAGTTGTGGGGGCATTAATATTGGTCGATAAACCGGTTACACAGTTTTATCAAGAAGAAATTGAGGATAGAATAGATTATAGTCTTCCAAAAATAACATTGAATATATTTAAGAATAGCATCAATCCTTGGTTAAAAGGAAATGACGCTTATATGAGTTACAGTACTGGGTTAATTTATTTAGGTTCTTTAGTTACGGACTACGAAAAGGGACAGTATGCAGCTGTTAATGCTTTTAAGTCTGTGGTGTATTCAACTTTAATTACTCATGTAGTGTTTAAAACAGTTTTTGGTAGAGCAAGACCTTATGAAAATTTAAAAAATAAAACATCGTCATTTCATCCTGTCACAGACAATCCCTACGATTTTTTTAACTCTAGAGGAGGAGAATATATTTTAAGTGACCCAAGAGGTACAGCTTTGCCATCTTTACATGCGACCGCTTTTTTTGCCATGGCAAAAGTCTTCCAAATGGAATTTGATAATTATTGGATTCCCTATGGTTTCATGGCTGCTGTTTATATGTCAGATATAAGAAGCCATAGACATTGGGTGTCAGACGTTGTTGCTGGAGGAATCATAGGAACAGTAATAGGAAGATCTGTAGTAAGAAGTAGTTGGAAAGCTAGAGGAATACTGCCAAACAAAGAAAATGAAATTTCTTTTCAGTGGATGCCATCAATATCATCTAGATACAATGGTGTAACGCTCGTAGCAACTTTTTAACTGTTTCAGCACCCCAACATCGAATCCCGACCATCGACCATCAAACAAAATCTCAGCCAAATAGTAGAAAAATATATGCTAATTATTTGATTTTAAATGATTTATTTTTATGTTGAAAAAAATACAATTTTTTATCAAAAAAATATTTGCAGAATTGTAAAAACCAACTATATTTGCACCCGCAACGCCGATATAGCTCAGCTGGCTAGAGCAGCTGATTTGTAATCAGCAGGTCGTAGGTTCGAGTCCTATTATCGGCTCTTAAGAGACAACGAAAGTTGTCTCTTTTTTTTTATGATAATATTTCTTTAATAATAATCATTTAGTTTTTCTTTAGTAAAACATGATAACTTTTGAAATAGAGGTAAAAAGTAAACTCAGTAGATAAAGGGTATTCAATTATAAATCATCAATGTTTCTTATAAAATAGTTAATTTTAACTACAAACTACTAACAATTCTAAGCTTGCTAACAAAACAACAAATAGTACTAAAAAGATTCATTGATATTGTTTTATCTACGATAGCTTTATTTTGCCTTGCTTGGTTCATCCTGTTGTTACTAATAGTGATTGGTTTGTTAACAAGAGAAAATAGTTTGTTTATACAACAAAGAGTAGGTCAGTATGGGAATATGTTTAACATAGTTAAAATAAAAACAATTTATAGAAAACAACATTTTAAGTCTTTATCGTCTTTCTTAAGAAAATCTAAATTAGATGAATTACCACAGTTGTGGAATGTTATTATAGGGGATATGAGTTTGGTTGGACCAAGACCTGATATAAAAGGATTTGCAGATCAACTACAAGGGGAAGAACGAAAAATTTTAACTTTAAAACCAGGACTTACTGGGCCAGCTTCTCTGTTTTATCATAATGAGGAAGCGTTGTTAAACAAACAACAAAATAAAGAAGAATACAATAGAGAGGTCATTTGGAAGAAAAAAATAGAATTAAACTTAAATTATCTTCGTTGCTTTAGCTTTAAAAATGATTTTAAGTACATGTATTTAACAATTTTTAGAGTTCTTAAATTTTAAGTCCAAGTAAATTTCGAAACGAATTATAGAACTTAATATAGAAAATGTTTCGTCATGCTGAATTGGTTTCATCATCTCATCCTCAAAAACTACTAAATATAGATATTGAACAATCTGTTCGAAACTTATGAGAAGTAGGTTGAAATAAGTCATCGAGCGAAGACGAGATGCAGTACACAGTATAGGTACAAGTACTTCTTTTTGGTATTATATTACAGGAAATGTTTCGTCATGCTGAACTGGTTTCAGCATTCCATTCTCAAAAAAAACAAAATTATATTTGTCAATGTAAATTTAATTTTTACATTTGCCGTATTATATTACGAACATGAAATTATTTAACGCAAACGGATTTTATTATTTCTTCTTCTTTAGCAGAGAGGGGAGACTTTTCGTGTGTTAATTATATATATAAAGCATAACTAAAAGTCTCGATTTATCGAGACTTTTTTTTTGTCAAAAAAAGAAAAATGAAAATAGCCATTCAGGGAATAAAAGGATCATTTCACCATATTGTAGCCGAAAATTATTTTGGTGAGGAAATTGAGTTAACGGAATGCATGACATTTGGAGAAATGCCAGATCTTTTGTTAAATAATAAGGTAGATTTTTTGGTGATGGCTATTGAAAATTCTATTGCAGGAGCCATCCTTCCAAATTATACATTAATTGATGAGTATGATTTAGCCATTGTTGGGGAATACTATTTAAGAATTAATCATAATCTTATGGTCATAGATGGGCAACAAATAGAAGATATCAAAAAAGTATATTCGCATCCCATGGCTTTGTTACAGTGTAGAAGTTTTTTTAAAAATTATCCACACATAAAATTAATTGAAGATGCCGATACTGCTGAAGTAGCAAAGAGAATTCAAGAAAATCACTTAAAAAAAGTGGGAGCAATAGCAAGTGATAGAGCGGCAGAAATTTATGGTTTAACCATGGTGTCAGAACAAATACAAACCATTAAAAATAATTTTACAAGGTTTGTCATTTTACAAAAAAAAGAGTCTTTAAACAATTTACAAGTAACCAAAGCATCTTTAAAATTTGTGTTAAAAGATGAAAGTGGTTCTTTAGGAGAGGTGTTAATGTTATTGGCCAATCATAAAGTCAATTTATCTAAAATACAGTCTTTACCCATTATAGAAACCCCTTGGGAATATGCTTTTTTTGCAGATTTGGTGTTTGAAGATTATCAGGAGTATAAAAATGCTTTGGTAGATATAAGAGCAAAGGTGTCTAGTTTAAAAATATTAGGAGAATACAAAAACAATAAGTAATGATTGTTTCAATAGCAAATAGATTAGAAGACGTAAAAGAATACTATTTCTCAAAAAAATTAAGAGAAGTAGCAAGCCTAAAAGCAGCGGGAAAACCAATTATTAGTTTAGGAATTGGAAGTCCAGATTTAATGCCAGATGCTAAAGTTTTATCGGCATTAAGTGAGGCAGCTACAGAAAAATCAGCACATGGATATCAATCTTACCAAGGTCTACCAACTCTAAGAGAAGCCATGGTTGCTTTTTATAAAGAAAACTTTAATGTGTCTTTAAATTCTACTACAGAGGTGTTGCCTTTAATGGGGTCTAAAGAGGGAATTATGCACGTGTCTATGGCTTTTTTAAATCCAGGAGATCAAGTATTAGTGCCTAATCCAGGTTATCCAACTTATACATCGGTAACAAAATTGGTAGGGGCAGAACCTGTTTTTTATGATTTAGTTGCAGACAATGATTGGTTGCCAAATTTTGAAGCTTTAGAAAAATTAGATTTATCAAAAGTAAAAATGATGTGGATCAATTATCCACACATGCCAACTGGTGCAACGGCTAAAAATAAAGTATATCAAAATTTAATCACCTTTGCTAAAAAGCATCAAATTTTATTAGTAAACGACAATCCATATAGTTTTGTTTTAAACGATAATCCTGAAAGTATTTTAAATTACAAAGGAGCTAAAGAAGTGGCTTTAGAGTTAAATTCTTTGAGCAAAAGTTTTAACATGGCAGGTTGGAGAGTTGGAATGTTTGTAGGAGCCAAAGAATATTTAGACCAAATACTTAAAGTTAAAAGTAACATGGATTCTGGAATGTTTTACGGAATTCAAAAAGGAGCTATTGAGGCTTTACACTTATCTAAAGATTGGTTTAAAAGCATTAATGAACATTACCACAAACGCAGAGAAATTGTTTATCAAATATTAGACAGTTTAAATTGTGTGTATAATAAAACACATGTTGGAATGTTTGTGTGGGCAAAATTGCCAGAAGGAATTACATCAGAACAAATGACAGATAAAATGTTATACGAAAAAGATGTATTCATTACTCCAGGATCTATTTTTGGTAGTAATGGAGAAGGATATATAAGATTATCCTTATGTGTTTTAGAAGAAAATCTGGAACAAGTTTTAGCTAGGGTTAAAGCATAGATAGAGTATAGATAAAGCATAGATAGAGTATTAAAAATATGTTAGTAACAGTAATTGGTTTAGGGTTAATAGGAGGTTCTTTGGCATTGGAATTAAAGAAGCGTTTGGGCTATACCATCCACGGAATTGATGTTAATGAAACCAATGCTCAAAAAGCATTAGACCTAAATATTGTTGATAAAATAGTAGACTTTAACCAAGTTGCTCACAGTGATGTGGTGGTGTTGGCTGTACCAGTAAATTATTTATCAGATTTGGCAATAAATGTATTAAATACAATTAAAAAAGATGCAATTGTATTTGATATGGGATCTACCAAAGAGAAACTGAGTAAAACAGTTGAAAATCACGAAAAAAGAACTAATTTTGTGGCCGTTCATCCAATAGCGGGTACAGAACATTCTGGACCAGAAGCAGCTATTTATAATCTGTTTGATGATAAGGTAAATATCATTTGCGATAAAGAATTAAGTAGTGAGCAAGCAGTAGATAAAGTATTACAGATTTTTAATGCTTTAAACATGAGAACTATTTTTATGAACAGTGCAGAGCACGATAAGCATATTGCATACGTATCTCACTTATCACACATTAGTTCTTTCATGTTAGGGAAAACTGTATTGGAGAAAGAAAAGAACGAAAAGAATATTTTTGACATGGCAGGTTCTGGTTTTGAATCAACCGTGCGTTTGGCAAAAAGTTCACCCAATATGTGGTCTCCAATTTTTATAGAAAACAAGGAGAATATATTAAGTTCATTAAATGAATATATAGATAATTTAATCACATTTAAGAATTTAATTACAGAAGAAAATAGTGAGGGTTTAAAACAAACAATGTTAGAAACCAATCATATAAAAGAAGTATTAAACGGAATTCAAAAATAAAAGTATATAATTACTAAGATGGAAAACAAAAAAGAATTAAGAACGTGGTTGGATGATATGAAATTAGATCATCCTCTAGTAATTGCTGGACCTTGTAGTGCAGAAACAGAAGAGCAAGTTTTAAAAATTGCTCATGAATTAAAGAATACTGATGTTACTGTATTTAGAGCTGGTGTTTGGAAACCTAGAACAAGACCAGGAGGTTTTGAAGGAGTTGGTGCTGTTGCATTACCATGGTTAAAAAAAGTAAAGCAAGAAACAGGATTGTTAACTGCTGTTGAAGTTGCAAACGTAGCACACGTAAAATTAGCTTTAGAAGCTGATGTAGATATTTTATGGTTAGGTGCTCGTACTACGGTAAACCCATTTGCGGTTCAAGAAGTTGCTGATGCTTTAGAAGGAACTGATAAAATTGTTTTAATTAAAAACCCAATTAACCCAGATTTAGCTTTATGGTTAGGTGGTGTTGAGCGTTTATACAAAGCAAATATTAAAAATTTAGGAGTTATTCACAGAGGGTTCTCTTCATACAAGAAAACTCGTTATAGAAACGTTCCTCAATGGCAATTACCAATTGAATTGAAACGTCAATTCCCAGATTTACCTATCATCAACGATCCATCTCACATTTGTGGAAATAGAACAGGAATCCAAGAAATTTCTCAAATTGCTTTAGATTTGAACTTTGAAGGATTGATGATTGAAACTCACACAACTCCAGATGATGCTTGGTCTGATGCTGCACAGCAAATTACTCCAGCTCGTTTGGTAGAAATTATGAACGATTTAAAAGTTCGTAAACCTAAGGCTGAAGGAGAAACTTTAGATCAATTACAACAGTTAAGAGCTGAGATTGATGTTATTGACAATCACTTAATTGATACTTTAGCAGAGCGTATGAAAGTAGCTGAGCAAATTGGTCAAGTTAAAAAAGCTCAAAACATTTCTGTATTACAAGATGCTAGATGGGGAGAAATCTTAAAATCAGTAATTACAATTGGAGAAAAAGCTGGATTAAGTGAAGATTTTGTTGAGGCTGTATTTAAAGCAATTCACCAAGAATCTATTAACAAACAAGAAGCAATTGTAACTTCTAAGTAATTAGAAATACATGCTGAATATTAAAAAGCGGGAACAATTTTATTTGTTCCCGCTTTTTATTTGTCTATTTTAAGAGATAAATAACTTTTTTAATTTCGGATAGCATAAATAAACAGGAACAACTATTTTTACCATATGAATGGAATTGTTACAAAATCTACGGGGAGTTGGTATTCAGTAAGAACTGATTATGGAGAAATACATCAATGTAGAATTCCAGGAAAGTTTAGAATGAAGGGAATTAAAAGTACCAATCCTATTGCTGTAGGAGATGAGGTTACTTTTGAATTAGAGCCCAAAAAAGAAACAGGAGTTGTTAAAGAAATTCACGAACGCAGAAATTTTATTGTTCGTAAATCTGTAAACTTATCTAAACAAACGCATATCATAGCTTCTAATATTGATATTGCTTTTTTAATTGTAACCCTTCACAATCCAGAAACTACTACTACTTTTATTGATCGATTTTTAGCTACAGCAGAAGCTTATAGTATTAAAACCATTTTATTGTTTAATAAGGTTGATACGCATGACGAAGAAATGGATGAGTATAGAGAGGCTTTTAAATATATTTATAGTAGTATTGGTTATAAGTGTATAGATGTTTCTGCCACCGAAAAAACAAACCTAGACCTTGTTAAAGTAACCATGAAAGACAATGTTAGTTTATTTGCAGGCCATTCAGGTGTTGGGAAATCTACTTTGGTGAATGCTTTAGAACCAACCTTAGATTTAAAAACCAAAGAAATTTCAGAACAACATCAACAAGGCCAGCATACCACAACTTTTGCAGAAATGTATCCTTTGTCTTTTGGAGGCTATATTATAGATACACCAGGAATTAGAGGTTTTGGTGTGGTAGATTTTGATAAGTATCAAGTAACAGATTATTTTCCAGAATTATTTGCCTTAAAATCCGATTGTAAGTTTAATAATTGTTTGCACCTTAATGAACCAAAATGTGCTGTAAAAGATGCTTTGGAAAACGGAGAGATATCAGAAACTAGATATGAAAGTTATCTTCAATTATTAAGCGAAGATGAGGAACATTATAGACAAGATATATTTAAATAATGAGAGTAGTTATTCAGCGAGTTAGTGAAGCATCAGTTACTATTGATCAACAAAAAGTAGCTAAAATAGCTAAAGGATTAGTAGTGTTGGTAGGAATTGTTCCTGAAGATACTCAGGAAGATATTGATTGGCTATGTCAAAAAATCATCAAATTAAGAATTTTTGGAGATGATAAAGGTTTGATGAATTTATCTTTACAAGATATCGATGGAGAGGTAATTGTTGTAAGTCAATTTACATTACATGCCCTTACAAAAAAAGGAAATAGGCCAAGTTATATAAAAGCAGCTAGACCAGAATATGCCATCCCTCTTTACGAAAGTTTTAAAAAACGTTTACAAGAACTGTTAAAGAAAGAAATTCAAAGTGGAGAGTTTGGTGCTGACATGAAAGTTGGTTTAATAAATGATGGACCTGTAACCATTATGATAGACTCTCACAATAAAGAATAGCTATGAGAAAAATATTAAGTGTTTTATTATTCTGCTCATTTTTGAGTTTTTCACAAGAAAAATATGAAGTAGAAAAACTATCGTCTAGAATTCGTATGTCAGGAGAAATTGTAGGAATGCAAGGAGAACCTGATTTAGGTTTTATAGGGCATGGATACGAAATGTTTGGGCTAGTATATAAAGTTCCTGAATGGTATTTTGGAGTAAATTCTTATTCTGCTTTAACAGGTATCAGATCTGGACTTTTTGTTTTTGGAATTAGTACAGGAATTCAAAAACCATTAGTAAAAGACTGGTTGTTTTATGATACAGGTTTTTTTATAGGTGGAGGAGGTGGTAGTGGAGCTGCCGATGGAGGTGGTTTAATGATAAGACCTCATGTAGATTTAGAAGCTTTTGTTACTAAAAAAATATCTTTAAGAGCTGGATTTTCTTTGGTAGATTTTCCTAGTGGAGCTATTCATAGTTTTAATTTTAATGTTGGAGCTACAATTAATATGAATACTTATTTAGCAAATAGTATTAAAACTCTTAAACAAGGAACAAGTACCTCTTTTTTTAATGATATAGAAATAAATGCTCTTTCTAGTAATTTATTTAATTATAAAAAAGGGCCTTTAAAAACAGATGTTACTGTAAATAAAAACGCACCAATCATTTCATTAATAGGAGCAACCGTAAAAAGTGGATATCATCATAATTTTTATGGAATATTAAAATTAGGTGGAGCTTTTATAGGGGAAGTAGATGGGTTTATGATGCTTTTGTCTGGTGTAGGGTATCAGCTACCTATTACAGAATGGATGTCTGTAGATGCTAAAGGTTTACTTGGTGGAGCAGGAGGTGGAAATGTGCAGTTTGGAGGTGGATTTGCAACTCAAATAGAAGCAGGTATAGGTTTTAACTTTTCAGATTATTTGTTAAATGTGAGTTATGGAAATACTTATGCTCCTAATGGAAATTTTAAATCTAATCATTTAGATATTTCTATTGGTAAGAAATTTAAGTTGTATAAAAACCCAGAGATTAGTTCTTCAGAAATTGTAGCCTCTAGTAATTTAAAAAAGGAAAACTTTAGTTTTAGTACCTATAATAGAGCTTATTTTTCTGAAAATAAAAAAGATAAACTAGGAAGGGTTTATGATAAAGTTTTTAATTTAATTGGTTTTGAACTTGAAAAGAAATTAAATAATAGTTTTAGTGTTATTGGAGCAACTGTATGGGCTTATCAAGGAAATTATGGTGCTTATGCAGAAGGTTGGTTAGGGCTTCAGTATTATTATCATTTAAATGATACTTGGAGAGTTACAGCTAAAGGATTATTAGGTGCTGGAGGTGGAGGTGATATTGATTTAGGTAGTGGAATGCTGTATCAATATAGTTTAGGAGTTGAAAAAGAAATTAACAAGCGTTGGAGTTTTATAACCAATTTAGGGCAAGTAAGAGCCGTTAATGGTAATTTTACTCCTGTTTTGTTAGATGTTGGAGTAAAATTAAATATTCATCAACTAGTAAAAAGGTAATTCTAATTATTTGCTGTAAAGATGTTGTTTTACTTAAACACTTAAAAAAGTGTTAAACTCAAAAAAAGTTGGAGAAACAAAATAAGTTTAATTCCAAAAATTCCATACAATTCCTAGTCTAATAGAAAGATCTCTTGCAGGGTTATTAGGCGTTACAAAGTAATTTCTACCTGTTAAAGCAGCAGTTACATTTTCTACTTTAAAATAAATTCTAGTACGTCTTACTTCTCCATTTACAAATACATCAAATGTAGGATAGTCACCAATTTTTGTGTCATTCTGAATGTAAAATTCGTTCAACACAGGGTTAAATTCATTTGCATAATATTTTGTGAAATATTTAAAGGTAATTCCTATTTGTGCCAATAAAGGATCTCCTTTAAAAAAATAGTTTTGATAATATAAAGTATTTCTAGTTACAAATTCAGGAATTCTAAAAACGTCACTACCACGAGCAAGCTTTTGGTACATAATAGTGTTATTTAAGGCAAAATGTCCAAATTTAAATTCGTTATTCACCTTGATTTTTAAATAATCAATTGTTGAGGAATGTTGACTTGCAACACTATTGCTATTGTAATACACGTAATTTTTTATTTGATGAATATAACCATCAACATCAATCCATTTGGTTTTAATATTTCCATAAAGAGTTCTATAAACTATGTTTTCAAAATTTTGGTTCCAGTTAAGGTTGCTAAAATTAGATTGATAGAACATTGTGTTTGTATTAGGAGCAGCTGTTTTTAACTGAATACCAGCCCTTGCTAAAGTGTTGTTTTTGAGCTTAAATCCGGAATTTACGTGTAAATTACTACCAAAATCTCCTCCGCTAATTACTTGTTCTGCATATGCGTTTAAAAAGATTCCTTTCAGTTTTCCGTTCCATGTTGCCCCAGCAGAAGTATAACTAGTAGTATTGTTTCTAGGAATAATTGTGGTATTAACTGTTTTAATACTATCATAAGATTGATTAAAGTTGTAAAGACTGCTAAAAACTTTAAAATTACCTAAAATCCAAGGAGAGTTAAATTTTAAATAAACCTGATTTTCAGTTTCTTTAAAGTTGGTGTTATCATTAGTTGTGCTATTAGCTCTTGTTCCATAAATATTAGCATTGTTATCAAAATACTGAGAGTCACTAGATTCAAAAGTATATTTAGATTTTTCGTAACTAATATGATGACCTATTTTTAAATTGGTTAAATGTTGTTCTAAACTGTCTTTAGAGTTTAAAAGTCTTAATTCGTGTTCGTAATAATATCTAGTTGATTTATATAAACTTTCTGAACTAGATAAATTTACATTTACTCTACTTCTTGAAGAAAAGTCAGGATTATCATTCTTAAATTCCGTAATAGAATTTTCTGTCAATCCTCCATTTTCAAAATTACTATACTTATGTGATGTAATGTGTGTTCTAAATTGATATCTTTTTGTTGGGTTAAAATAGCTGTAAATAAAGCTGTAATTAACATGACTAACTCTTACACGTTGGTAATCTCCCTGAGACCTTAAACCATCGTAATTAATAGCTATATTGTTATGTTTTCCAAAGTTGGTGGTAAATAAAGAGTTAAGGTATTGCCCAGTAAAACCAGATCTATAATTTAAAATTGTAGTAGGTGTTGGAATGTGATAATAATGAACATCTTCTGTTTTTACAAAATCAAATTGTTTTGCTGTAACCCCCAGTTTTGGAGTAATTTTGTTGTTAATAAAATCATATCCAAGTTGATTATAAGTTTGTCCCTGATTGGCAAAAGCAAGCCATTCAAAATCATCTTGATGGGTGAAATTATGAGAGAAATATTTATCTATAGTTAAAGTAGTATCAATTTGTATGGTGTCTAGGTCATAAGTAATCATTTTATAATCAACATACCTACCTCCGTACATGTTTTTAATACTGTCTAAAGGAATGTCTTCAGATTTTTTTTCTTTTTGTATGTTTATGTTGGTTTCTATTATTTCGTTTTCCTGAGAAAATATAGGTAGTACACTTATAAAAACTATCCAAAGGAAGATGTATTTTTTCATATTCAGTAATTGCAATACAAAGGTAATTTTTTTAAACGAATTAGTTTGATTAATATTGGGCAGTACAAGTAGGAATATGGCATTAGCATTAAATTTTTCAGGACATAGTTTAGAAGCTGGAACAGATGAGGCAGGTAGAGGTTGTTTGTCTGGTCCTGTGGTTGCAGCAGCAGTAATTTTACCCAATAATTTTGAACATCCATTATTAAACGATTCTAAAAAGTTAACGGAAAAGCAACGAAAACTATTGTTGCCTATTATAGAAAAAGAAGCAATTGCTTTTGGAGTTTCTTTTGTGTTTCAACAAGAAATAGATGAAATAAATATTTTACAAGCTTCAATTACTGCTATGCATAGGGCTATTGATGAGCTTAAAATAAAACCAACATTTATTATTGTTGATGGAAATAAGTTTAGACACTATAAAAATATACCTAGTGAAACTATTGTTAAGGGTGATGGTAAATATTTGTCTATAGCAGCAGCATCTGTTTTAGCAAAAACGTATAGGGATTTATACATGGAAAAAATTCACGATGATTTTCCTGCTTATAATTGGAAAAAAAACAAAGGATATCCCACCAAAGAGCATAGACAAGCTATTAGAGAAGTTGGGAGTTGTAAACATCACAGGCAAACATTTAAATTATTGCCAGATGAACAGTTAGAATTGTTTAAGTAGTTGTTAATTCCCACTCAAAAAGTTTTCCTAAGTGGTGTAATAACTTTTCCTGAACTTCTTTAATGTCTGTTTTTTTACCTAGTTCAGCTTCCATAGAAGTCACGGCTTTACCTTTAATTCCACAAGGGATAATGTTATCAAAATAACCCAAATCTACATTTACATTTAAAGCAAATCCGTGCATGGTTACCCAACGACTGCTGCGAACACCCATGGCACATATTTTTCTAGCAAAAGGGGTTCCAACATCTAACCAAACACCAGTTTCACCAGAACTTCTGTCAGATTTTATTCCGTACTCTGCTAATGTTAAAATAACCGCTTCTTCTAAAAAACGTAAGTATTTATGGATATCAGTAAAAAAGTTGTCTAAATCAATAATAGGGTAGCCTACAATTTGTCCAGGACCGTGATAAGTAATATCCCCACCTCTGTTACTTTTATAAAAGGTAGCTCCTTTGGCTTCTAATTGTTTTTCGTTTAGTAATAAATTAGAAATATCACCGCTTTTTCCTAAAGTGTATACATGAGGATGTTCTACAAAAATAAAATAATTTTTAGTCGGAATTTCTGTGTTATTCCTCCTGTTATCCATTTTAGATTGAATGATTTCTTGAAACAACTGGTCTTGATAATCCCAAGTTTCTTTGTATCCTTTTTTACCAATATTTTGGTAGGTAACTAGCTTGTTTTTCATTTCTGCTAATTTCTGAATATTCATTGAATTATGCACTACTAATTTTTTAGAATTACTACCTTTAACTTTATAAAAGGAAAGAAGATGTCTATTAAGGTTGTTCATGTTTCAAAAAAATACGGAGATCAAATTGCTTTAAATAATTTAAGTTTTGAGGTTAATAAAGGAGAAGTTGTAGGGTTTTTAGGGCCAAATGGTGCGGGAAAATCAACTTTAATGAAAATGTTAACTGGTTTTTTAACACCAACAGAAGGGGAACTTTATATTAATGAACTTGCTGTAATTCCAAATAAAAAAGAAACGAATAAACATATAGGCTATTTGCCAGAGCACAATCCTTTGTATAAAGATATGTTTGTAAAAGAATATTTAAGATTTATTGCAAATATTCATAAAGTTGATAAAATAGAAATAGACAAAGTAATTGTTAAAACGGGATTAACTCCAGAAGCATCAAAAAAAATACATCAATTATCTAAAGGATATCAACAAAGAGTAGGATTGGCAGCAGCATTAATTCACAATCCAAAAGTGTTGATTTTAGACGAACCTACCACAGGTTTAGATCCTAATCAAATTTTAGAAATTAGAGATTTAATTAAAGAAATTGGGAAAGAAAAAACAGTGCTGTTTTCTACTCATATTATGCAAGAAGTAGAAGCGGTTTGCGATAGAGTAATCATCATCAACAAAGGAAATTTAAAGATAGATGAAAAATTATCAAGTTTAAAAGCAGGGCAACAACAAGTAATTCAAGTTGAATTTGATTTTAAAATAGAAGAACAATTCATACAAAAAATTCCTAATCTTTTTGAATGGAATAATTATCATGATAACGAATGGGAATTAACTTTTAATATTCAAGAAGATCAGCGTTCTAAAATTTTTGATTTTGCTCAAGAACAGGGATTAAAAATATTACAAATGAATACTAAAAATAAAACTTTAGAAAGTTTGTTTAAAGAAGCTACTGTTTAGTGTTATTTAATCAGTTCTAAACTAATAGGGTATTTGTACAATTGACCACCACTTGCATTAATAGTAGCAATTACTACAAAAATAATAGACAATACTCCGAGTATAATAGCCAATGGTATCATAAGAAAAGCTCCTATACCAAAAGTAAATAATGAAAAGACTACAGCACCAGCACCGATAATTAACATGGTTAATTGAAAGTTTAAGGCCGATTTTCCGTGTTCGTTTATAAATTGACTTTCATCTTTTTTTAAAAGCCATATAACCAATGGAACAACAATGGGAAAAAAACTACTTAAAAAAGCTGATAAGTGTAAAACCATAGCTAACGTTTTTTCTGTGCGTGCATCCATCATAACTTTGTTTTTTTGAATATTATTTGTGTATCTTTTCCTTATTGATAAATATACTATGAAACTTACTGTAAAACAATTTAATAGATTTATTTTATTCAAACTACCCTCAGCCTATATTTGTGGAGTTAGGTTGGTAACTTTAAATGATAGTGTTTCTGTGGCAAAGGTGAAGTTTAAGTGGATCAATCAAAACCCTTTTAGATCTATTTACTTTGCTGTATTGGCCATGGCTGCAGAATTGTCTACAGGTACCTTGGTGCTAAAACAAACACAAGAGAGCAATACCAAATTTTCTACCTTGGTAGTAGGTATGAATGCTCAGTTTACCAAAAAAGCAGTAGGGAAAATTCACTTTACTTGTAAAAACGGTATAGAAATTAAGAATCACATCAACACAGCTATTGCCACCAAAGAGGGGGTTGCTTTTACTTTAAATAGCATTGGTGTTGATGAACAAGGTGATGAGGTTGCTAGATTTGAGTTTTCTTGGAGTATTAAAGTTAAAGGGTAATGTCTAATTCCTTTTTTAACAACAATCCATATTTACTTTCTTTAACTTCTGGAGTTAAAGCATCATATATTTGTTTTTTTAGCTTTGGAGTAGCATTGTCCATTCTAGAAATTGCAATATATGGAGCTACGGCATTACTACCGTTATTAATGGCATAGTTAGCGGAAAACAAGTAAATTCTTTTTAAATTTTGATTGTATTTATTATCTAGTTCTGCTATTTTATCCAATGCTCCTTCTTTTTGAGCAATGAATTTTTCTTTAATAATGTCAAGGTTTTGATATTGAATTTGTTTGGTATACTCATCATGTTTGTTTAACAAATCTTGCTGAACAGATCCTGTAATTTTAGCTTTAGATATAAATTTGTTCAATTCTGTTTCTATACTAATGTTTCCAGGCTCACTAAAAAATAATATTTTTCTTGTTAAAGACTTGTCTAGTGAAATAGAAAAAAGATTTGCTTCTTTGATGTCTTCTGAAAAAGTAAAGGTTTCTGTTCCATTATTTACACTTACAGAATCTAGTATTTGAGTACTGTCAATATCAATTTTTTCTAGGTAAATAGTTCCTTTCTTTAACCCAATAATTTTACCTTGGATATTAAAATTTCCTTGTTTTTTTTCTGTACAACTCGCACAAAAGATAATGACTGTTATTAAGTATAGAAAGTTTTTCATGTTGGTAGTTTAAATAAATAAGCCCACTACAAAAGGAGTAGTGGGCTTACAAATATATGATTTTTTTTAGTGAATTAACTAAAGTAGATGTATGTTGAAATAACAATAATTAACACAACAATACTCACAGGTTTTAAATATTTCCAAGGAGTAATGTCTACCTGTTCTGTGTATTCTTGTACAAAATCTGTTGCTCTTGGTTTCATTTTACCAATGATTAACATAATAACAATATTTAATACAAATAAAATAGCCATTACATGTAAAAAGTGAGGGTAGGTACCTCCAGATTCTACAACCATTGGTTTTAATATAAATTGACTAATGGTATATAAAACTACACCAGAAACCAATCCAACTTTAGCAGCAATGGCAGGTACACGTTTTGTTACATATCCTACTACAATAATCGTAAAGATAGGAATAGAGTAACATCCGTTAATTTCTTGTAAATAGTTAAATAAACCTCCTTTTGCATAAATTAAGAAAGGAGCAATACAAACCCCTCCAATAGCTAAGAAAACACCAAAAGTTTGTCCCACTTTTACAACTTTAGCCTCAGAAGCTTCAGTGTTTATATGTGCTTTGTAAATATCTAAACCAAAAATAGTTACTGATGAATTTAAAGCTCCGTTAAAAGAACTTAAAATAGCTCCAAATAAAACAGCAGCAAAAAAACCAACCATTCCAGCAGGTAATACTTGTTTTACCAATAAAGGATAAGCTTGATCTTTGTAAATGCTATCTCCTCCTGCAAAGAAATCAAATGACTCTGGATGTTGAGACATATAAAAAGCGATAATTCCTGGTAGTACCAACATTAAAGGACCTAGTATTTTTAAGAAAGATGCAATTAATAATCCTTTTTGACCTTCTGCTAAGTTTTTTGCACCTAATGCTCTTTGTATAATTGCTTGATTGGTTCCCCAATAAAACATTTGTACCAACATTAAACCTGTAAAGATAGTGGCAAAAGGAACTGATGCTGTTGAGCTACCTATAGCATTAAACTTTCCTGGAAACTCTGTAAATAGGTTGTCTATTCCTGTCATAGCAGAACCGTTACCAATGGCGATCAATCCAAATAAAGGAATGGCTAATCCACCAATTAAAAGTCCAATTGCATTGATAGAGTCTGAAACTGCTACGGCTTTTAATCCTCCAAAAACAGCATAAATAACTCCAATAAAAGCAATAGCAATTACGGTAGGCCAAAGAGCAATAAAATCTAGTTCTCTTTGAGCATCTAACAATTCAGTAGCACTTAAGGTGCTGGCTACATCTTCGGGAATAATTAACCCTAAAGCGGCTGGAACATCAAACATGGTGTTTACAGCTAAAGCTCCAGAATATAATACAATAGGTAATAAAACTACTACATATCCACTTAAGAACAATCCTGAAACCCAAGATTTGGTCATCTTATCGTATCTATTTTCTAGGAATTGAGGTACAGTGGTAATTCCTCCTTTTAAATATCTAGGCAATAAGAACATGGCAGTAAGTACCATGGCAATTGCTGCCAAAGTTTCCCAAGCTATTACAACAACTCCTTCTTCAAAAGCAGCCCCGTTTAGTCCTACAATTTGTTCAGTAGATAAGTTGGTTAATAATAAAGAACCTGCAATTACAGGTCCAGTTAGACTTCTTCCTCCTAAGAAATATCCGTCAGAGGAGTTTACATTTTTTCTTGTTGCAAGCCATGCAATTAAGGCTACTAATAGGGTAAAGCCTAAAAATGATGCAATTGATAAAATCATAATTGAGTTAGTTTAAATTAAGTTTTTTTTATAGGCGGCCAAATTAGTGATTTTAACATTGTATAATGTCATTATAATTTTTTTTTTGTATTAGTGATGAAAAACATACCAATTTCGATGATTTTTTACCACTGGTTGGGGCTGTACTCAAAAAAGGTTTTAGATAAAGTTTTTAATTGCTTTGGCTACACCGTCTTTTTTGTTGGTGTCTGATACAGCATCAGAAATTAACAAAACTTCTTCCTTTGCGTTTCCAACGGCAACTCCAATTTTTACTGCTTCTAACATTTCAATATCATTATAATTATCTCCAAAAGCAATACAGTTATCAAGAGTTAAATGCGGGTATTTACAAGCCAATAATTCTTTAATCCCTGTAAGTTTAGAGATGTTTTTATTAGCAATTTCTATATAAGTGTCTTTAGATCTGTATAAGTGTAATTTGTCACCGTGAAGTTTTCCTAATTCAGAATACAAATAATCCATATGTTCTTTGTCTCCCATACACATTACTTTATGAGCTCCTTTTTCTTCACGAATCCATAAATCAATTACCTCCTTAGTTGGTTTAACTATTGGAGTTACTTTGGTGTTGTTTTCTTCTCTTTTTGCCCAAAAATCCATAGCAGGAACATACCAGTCGTCATGATTATATAGGCTGATATGGAACTTGTTATCCTTGTTTAGCTCAAGAATATCCTCTAAAATGGTTGGAGCAATAGAAATATCGTCAACAACTTCTCCATCCACCAAAACCAAACCACCGTTATAACAAATTAATGGTAAGTCTTCTATGTTTAAATCTTTTTGAATATGAGTCATAGCACTTGGCATGCGAGAAGATATTAGAATAAAAGGAACTCCTTGTTCTGTAATTCTATCAACTTGTTCTTTTAACATTTCAGAGACTTCGCGTTCTGAGTTTAATAAAGTTCCATCAATATCGGTAAAAGCAATTTTAATTTCCATATATCATCTATTTTGAGATAAAACAAAAATAACTTTTTGATTGAATAATGAAGAATGAAAAGTAAATAATGCCAAAATAGGGGTAATAAAAAACAGCCTTTATCAAATTATAAGATAAAGGCTGTTTTGTGTATGTTGAGCTTGTGTTTAATCAAAAATATTATTTGATTAACTCATAACTACGTTTGATAAATTTGGTTAAATCTTCACCATGTAATAAGTTTTGAGACAATTTAGCCAAGTCAAAAGCTTGAGAAATTAATCCTTGTTGCTTTTCTTCATCAGCATTTAAAATATCAGCAACCAATTCGTTGTTTGTATTAACTACCAAGTTGTACATTTCTGGCATGTTTTCCATTCCAAACATTCCACCACCTCCAGTAGCACTCATTTCTTTCATTCTACGCATAAATTCTGGAACGGTAATTATAAATGGAGAAGCGTTAGAGTCCATAGCTTCTAACTGCACAGTATAGTTTTCTTTAGGTACAGCTGCTTCAATAATTGGCTTTAACTTGTCTTTTTCCTCATCAGATAATTTAGAAATAACATTGTCGTCTTTCTTAATTAAATTATCAATATGGTCAGCATCTACACGTACAAAAGTTACGTTCTCGTTAGTTTGCTCTAATTTTTGAATTAAGTGAGAAACAATTGGAGAGTCTAATAATAATACTTTGTATCCTTTGTCGTTTGCAGATTGAATAAAACTGTGTTGTGCTTGTTTGTTAGCTGCATATAAAACTACTAATTTACCATCTTTGTCAGTCTGAGCATCTTTAAATTGCTCTTTAATTTCATCAATAGTTAAGTAGCTTCCGTCCGTAGTTGGATATAGTGCAAACTTTTTAGCTTTGTCAAAGAATTTTTCGTCAGATAACATTCCGTACTCAATAATTACTTTGATGTCATCCCAGTATCCTTCAAAAGCTTCTCTATCTTTTTTGTAGATAGAACTTAACTTATCCGCAATTTTTTTAGTGATGTATCCAGAAATCTTTTTAACAGCACCATCGGCTTGTAAGTAAGAACGAGATACGTTTAATGGAATGTCAGGAGAATCAATCACCCCTTTTAACATTTGTAAGAAATCAGGTACAATTCCTTCTACATTGTCTGTTACAAAAACTTGGTTTTGGTATAATTGAATTCTATCCTTTTGCATGTCCATGTTTTTAGACAACTTAGGAAAGTATAAAATACCTGTTAAGTTAAATGGGTAGTCTACGTTTAAGTGAATGTTAAACAAAGGCTCTTCAAATTGCATTGGATACAATTCACGATAGAAGTTTTTATAATCATCACCTTCTAAATCTGATGGCTTTTTAGTCCAAGCAGGATTTGTGTTGTTAATAATGTTATCTACATCAATTTGTTTGTGAGGTTCTTTTTCTTCGGTACCGTCTTCTTTTTTTACAACTTTTGGTTCAAAGTTAGGGTCGTTCACTTTTTTAGTCCCAAATTTAATAGGTACTTGGTTAAAGCGGTTGTACTTAGTAAGCAATCCAGAAATTTTAGATTCTTCTAAAAAGTCTAAAGAATCTTCTGCAATATGTAAAATAATTTCAGTTCCTCTTTCGGCTTTTTCAACTTCTTCTAATTCGTAATTTGGAGAACCATCACAAGACCATTTTACAGCAGGAGCATCTTTGTAAGATTTTGTGATTAATTCTACTTTGCTAGCTACCATAAAAGCAGAGTAGAACCCTAATCCAAAGTGACCAATAATTCCAGAATCTTCTACTTTGTCTTTGTATTTCTCAATAAATTCTTCAGCTCCAGAAAAGGCAATTTGGTTGATGTATTTTTCAACCTCATCTTCTGTCATTCCTAAACCTTGATCGATAATATGGATTTTTTTTCCTTCTTTATCAATCTTTACTTCTAATTTAGCATCTCCTAATTCAACACCATCAGCTTCACCAATAGTGATTAAGTGTTGTAATTTTAATGTTGCATCTGTTCCGTTAGAAATTAATTCACGTAAAAAGATTTCGTGGTCAGAGTATAAAAACTTTTTAATTAACGGAAAGATATTCTCTACCGATACATTAATGTTTCCTTTAGCCATAATAAGTATATTTATGTTATTTGTTTAAAAACTGTGTTTAGCTTTAAACAAATAGAGTACCAAAAGAACAAAAATGACAGGATGTCAGTGGTTAGAACATATCTCCACCACCATCTCCTTCTTGGCCGTGGTCTTGTCTACCATTTTCTCTTTCTTTAGGTTTGATACCAAAGTTATAAACAAACCCAAGTGTTATTTTACGTGTTTCCCATTTAAACTCCCCGTCTTGTTCAAAAGGAGCATCAGAACTAAATTTTACACCAAAAGTGTTAAAAATATCAGAAACCCCTAAAGAAATGATTCCTTTGTCTTTTAATACTTTATAGCTAGCTCCTGTACTTACTTGGTACATTGGTTTTCTAACTCTTTGTAAGCTTTCACTAGCTCCTCTATACATTGCCGATAGCTGTATAGATAATTTGTCTGTAGCAGTAAAAGTGTTATTAGCTCTAAAGTTAAAACGATTGTTGGTAACAGTTCTATTTTGATTTGCCACAAAACCTTTTATTTTACGAGTGTAGAAATCTGTACTAGCATTTAAACGCCACCAGTTAATAATACGTAAATAAGCAGCCAATTCAAAACCATAGCTATTGGTATCATCAAAATTATCATAAGATAAAACAGCCCTGTCTGGCATTGTTGGGTCTACCGATACGGTACGGCTAATATTGTCTTTGGTGTTTCTAAAAAATGCGGTTGCAGATAAACTACCAATTTCCACTTCACGATTGTATCTTACTTCTAAAGAATTGGTGAATTCTTGCTTTAAGTCTGGATTTCCTCTAGAGGTTGTAAGTGGTGTTCCCCATGAACGTATAGGGGTGACTTGTCTAATAGAAGGTCTGTCTACTCTACGAGAATAACTAAATTGTAGCTGGTTATCATCATTCAGCTCATAAGTAGCAAAAAAAGATGGGTACAAAGAATTTACTTTTTGTTGAATACTGCTGTCTTGATTGTCTACATCTGTATGAAAATCTCCTTCAATGTTATAGGATTCTGCTCTTAAACCAGCCTGGATTCCTAAAGCATTAAACTGTTGTTTGTAGTTAAAATAGGCAGCATAAATTTTTCTACCATAAGTAAAGTTTGATAAACCTCTTGTTACATCTTGATTGTTACTGTCCGATACTTCTTGAGTAGAATTATTATAATTATCTGTATTTTCTTCTCTAAGAGATAAGCCCGTTTCAATATAACTATCTTTTGCAAACGGAAAAGTATAGTCTAAGTTGATTAAAGTTAAATCGTTATTATTGGCAATTTCTTCTGTGTAATTGCTACTTGGGTTCGTTGATGGGTCAGGGTCTAAAGTGTCTTCCCATTGGCTATCTTCGGGTTGAGCATTTTTACTGTACATTCCTTCAAGACTTAATTTATGGTCTTTGTTTTCTCCAAATTGTTGATAAATACCAGCATTGTAACTTTGGTTTCTTGGTTTTCTGGTAAAGGTAAATTGATTGTCACTTAGCAAAGGAGCATTTTTTGTATTTGATATTTTAGTGTTGTTTTGGTAATCTAAATCAACAAAACTTTGAGAGGTAGAAATACCAATACTTGTTTTTTTAGTGATATCAATATCAGCTCCAACCTTAAAAAGTTGATTGGTAAAATCATCATTTCCGTCAATGTCTTGATAATTGGTTGTTGGACTTTTACGTTCTAAACTACCTTGAGTATTTTTTTTACCATCATTAATATTATAGTTTCCGTAAAAGTTAACGTTTTTGGTTTTGTAATTAAGGTTAACACCTGCAGTATGTCTAAAATTTCTACCATATTGGCTATTTAAACTTACACTACCATTTGCACCTAGTTGTGTGTTTTTAACCAATTCTATATTAATAATTCCACTATTTCCTTCTGGATTGTATTTGGCAGATGGATTGGTAATTAGCTCAATATTTTTAATGGCACTTGAGGGAATTTGTTGTAGTAATTGATCTGTAGGAATGTTGGTAGGTTTTCCATCAATTAATACTCTAACATTGGTGTTTCCTCTTAATGAAAGTTCCCCTGTTTGTTGGTCTACAGAAACAGATTGTACATTGTTTAAAACATCTGCAGCAGCAACTCCCACAGAAGTTAAATCTTTACCTACATTAATAACAAGTCTATCAATTTTTTGAGTAACGGTTGATGTTTCTGCTCTAAGAACTACAGCATCTAAAGCTTCTACATTTTCTTCTAAAAGAATTTTTTTTAGATCAATATAATTCTTGCCGTTAAAATTAATTGTTTTATTTATGGTTTTGTAACCAATGGCTTCAATGGTTAAATTATAGGTTTTATCACTAAGGTTCTGAAGACTAAATGCTCCTAATTCATCAGATAAATTGGTTTTAATTTCAGATCCATTTTTTGCATATACAGTTACATAAGGTACCGGATCTTTGGTGTTTTTGTTAATAATAACACCTGAAATGATATTTTTATCTGTTTGTGAAAAAGCAATTTGTGTAAATAGGGTAAGTACTAATAAAATTCTATTCATGTTGATTATTTCTCGCGGTTGGTATATTTAGACCGAAGAAATTAATAAAGGTTTAATTCCTTCTTTTATATTTTACAAAACTGTAGTCGTAAATGTTCTTTTCGTCTGACTTAAATTTTTTTCTTTTTGTTTCTTTCCAAATATTTTTATCAATTTCGGGAAAGTAAACATCTGCATCAAAAGATTGATGTACTTCACAAATGTCAAGTTCATCAACTAAGTGGATTGCATCAGAATATATTTTAGCACCTCCAATAACAAAGGCATTGTCATCATTTTTGGCAATTTCAATGGCACTTTTAAGAGAGTGAGTGGTAATACATCCTTCTGCTTTGTAGTTGGTGTTTCTGCTAATAATAATGGTGGTTCTATTGGGTAAAGGTTTACCTATAGATTCGTATGTTTTACGTCCCATAATAATATGGTGACCAGTCGTAACTTTTTTAAACCTTTTTAAATCAGCAGGTAAATGCCAAATTAAATCGTTGTTTTTTCCTAATTCGTTGTTGTCTCCTATAGCAGCAATGATTGTAATCATATTCTTTTTTTAATCGGCTGCAATATAATAGGTTTTTATGGTTTTTAGGATAGAATTTTAAAAACCTACACGGTAAATTTTTTCTCTTTCTTTTTTAAGGATTTCCATTTGAATATAATTCTTAATGTTTTCGGACATGGTTTTACCGTTGTCTTTTTCATATAAGAAGTATTTTTTAAAGCCTTCATTATTTCTAACCAAATTGGCAATGGTAGATGGAAATGTATAACCAAAGTAATAAGGTTCTCCGTTTATTTTTGCCGGACTCTCTGCTTTTGGTAAAGTTTTAAGGGTTTTGTAATAGTTTTCTATCAACTCTTTGTTTTGCGATTCTATTTTGGCAGCAATTACTTTTCCTTTTTCATCAATTATAAATTTAGGAAGTATTCTGTGTTTATAATCAATGTCTTTTTTGGTAGCCAAGGTAAGATCTAGTTTGTTGTACATGTAATTAGAAATGTATATATAATTACAGTTATTAAGCCCTTGGTATGTGGTTTCTTTGTTACAAATTTCAAAAACAGGAGGAGTGTAGCCAATTACTTTTTCACTACACTTTATAATAGGTTCTCCTTTGTAGTCTTCTTGAATAACAACCAAAGTATATTTGTATCTGGAGTCGTATTCAGGAAACTCAAACAAGTTAAAGTCTAACTTATGAAAAGCTTTTTTTAATTGTTTGTCTAGCTTCTTACTAGAGGTATTGGTATCTATATAGGTAATTTGTTTTCTGTTATTGATGGAGAATTCAATATAAACTTGTCTTCTCCATTCTTTAAATTGTACACTTTTTAGAGCTCTGTTTGAGATATGTTTTCTAAAATGTTCTGTAAATGGGTTAGAAAAACTAGTGTGATCTTCTACCTTGTCTACTATTTTTTTATCAATTTCAAGAAACTTCTCAATACTATCGTTGGTTAATAAGGGTAGCTCTTCGTGTTCTTTTGCAATAGTATTCACTACTTGGTTTTTACTTTTGCAAGCAATACATAAGCTCAATATTGTAAAAAGTTGAAGAAGTTTCATTTATGAATTTTTTAAACAGATACTTTTCCTTTAATTAAAGGATGTGGATTGTAGTCTACCAACGTAAAATCTTCATAAGTAAAATCAAAAATATTTTTTACTTCTGGATTTAAAATCATTTTAGGTAAAGGTTTAGGGTCTCTACTTAACTGTAACGCTATTTGTTCAAAATGATTGTTATAAATATGTGCATCACCAAAAGTGTGAATAAATTCACCAGGTTCAAGTCCAACAACTTGAGCAATCATTAAAACTAACAAAGCATAAGAGGCAATGTTAAAAGGAACTCCTAAAAATACATCGGCACTACGTTGGTATAATTGACAAGACAATTTACCCTCAGCAACGTAAAATTGAAAGAAAGCGTGGCATGGAGGTAGTGCAGCTTTATTGTTAGCAACGTTTTCTGAAAAAGAAATACTGGTGTTTGGTAATACGCTAGGATTCCATGCAGAAACCACCATACGTCTACTGTTTGGATTGTTTTTTAAGGTTTCAATCAGTTCAGATATTTGATCAATTTCTTCGCTATTCCAATTACGCCATTGGTGACCATATACAGGGCCTAAATCTCCATTTTCATCAGCCCAAGCATCCCATATTTTTACATTATGATCTTTTAAATATTGAATATTTGTATCTCCTTTTAAAAACCAAAGTAATTCGTGAATAATAGATTTTAAATGTAATTTTTTTGTGGTAACCATAGGGAAACCTTCAGATAAATCAAAACGCATTTGATAACCAAAAACACTTTTAGTTCCTGTACCTGTACGGTCTCCTTTTTGGACTCCGTTTTCTTGAATGTGTTTGATTAAATCTAAATATTGTTTCATGATAAATGATGTGTATGAGTGATGTAAAAATAGAAAAAAGTCGATACGCTAGGTACCGACTTTTAATATTTTATAAAGACATTATTAACAAATTATCTTTTATTAAGTTCATCTCTAATTTTGGCAGCTGTTTCGTAATCTTCTTTTTCAATAGCGCTGTTTAATTTTTTTTCTAATTCTTGTGTAGAAATATTTTGATACACTTTATTAGCCTCTTCAGGGGTAGCACTATTTAATAAATCAGTAATTTCATCATCTTCCTCTTCTATTTGATGATCATCCTCATTTTGTTCAGAATCAGCAAAATCTTCTTGTTTTAGAATAATTCCGGCTTTGTCTAATATGTTTTGATAGGTGTAAATGGGGGTGTTAAAACGAATGGCCAAAGCAATGGCATCTGAAGTTCTGGCATCAAAAACTTTTTCTTCATCATTTTGAATACAAATCATGCTAGAAAAAAAAACTCCGTCTACCAATTTATGAATAATGACTTCTTTTACACGAACATTATAAGATTCTGCAAATGTTTTAAATAAATCATGAGTTAGGGGTCTTGGCGGTGTAATTTCACTTTCTAATGCAATGGCAATAGATTGAGCTTCAAAAGCACCTATTACAATCGGAAGGGTTCTTTCACCATTTACCTCACTTAAGACTAAGGCATATGCACCTGTTTGGGTTTGGCTGTAGGATATTCCTTTGATGTCTAATTGTACTAAACTCATGCTTTATTTTTAAACTATTATGCGTTTTCTGCTTTAAATGCTTTTAATTTTTCAATTAACTGGGGAACTACTTCAAAGGCATCTCCTACAATTCCATAATCTGCTGCTTTAAAGAATGGAGCTTCAGGATCTGTGTTAATGACTACTTTTGTTTTAGAAGCGTTAACTCCTGCTAAATGTTGAATGGCTCCAGAAATGGCTACGGCAATATATAAATTAGCCGCTACAGGTTTTCCTGTTTGTCCTACGTGTTCTCCGTGTGGTCTCCATCCCATGTCAGAAACAGGTTTAGAACATGCTGTTGCAGCCCCTAAAACGTCTGCTAAATCTTCAATCATTTTAAAGTTTTCTGCAGCTTTTAATCCTCTACCTCCAGAAACGACAATATCAGCATCGGCAATAGCAATTTTACCAGAAGCTTTGTCTATAGATTCTGATGTTACTGTTGTTGATAATAATGCTGGAGAAAATTGCTCAATCTCTGCAGTGGTAGGGTCTTCTTTTATTTCAAAAGAGTTTTTAGCCAATCCAATTACTTTACTATCGGCAGTTATAACAATGTTGCTAAATGCCTTGTTAGAAAAAGCTTTACGTTTTACGGTAAAAGGACTTGTGTTGCTTGGAGCGGCTACTACGTTAGAAGCGTAGCCAGCATTAAATTTAGCTGCTACTAATGGAGCAAGATATTTTCCATCGTTGCTGCTGCTAATTATAATAATATTTGTGTTGCTTGTAAAAGCAGCTTCGGTAATAACACCAGCAAATATTTTTGCGTTAAAAACAAAACTATCGTCAGAAACATTTAATATTTTGTTAGCTCCATAGTTTTGTAATTCTTCTGGTTGTGCAGCATTAATTGTAATTACTGTTAATTCAGTACCTAATTGTTTGGCAACTGCTTTTCCGTAAGAAACTACTTCTAAAGCAGTTTTCTTAAATTTTCCTTCGCTATTTTCAGCGTATACTAATACAGACATGTTTGTATGTTTTTAGTTGCCTATTTTTTAAGGCACAAGGTTTTTAAATTAAATTACTTTTGCTTCGTTGTGAAGTAAGTTGATTAGCTCGTCTAAATTATCGGCATCAACCATTTTACATGCACTCTTGTCTGCACTTTTTTCAAAGCTTGTTATCTGAGTGGTGGTTGTGCTTTCTATAGCAGCAACAACAGTTAATGGTTTTTTACGAGCCATCATAATTCCTCTCATATTAGGAATTTTAAGGTCTTTTTCCTCTACCAATCCTTTTTGCCCTGCAATTACAATAGGTAATTTAGCATTTAAAGTTTCAGTTCCTCCATCTATTTCTCTAGATGCTTTTACAGAATCTCCATCAACTTCTAAACCTATACAAGCATTAATATAATCAATATCTAAGAAAGAAGCAAGTAAACCAGGAACCATTCCTCCATTGTAATCAATAGATTCTTTACCTGTTAAAATTAAATCATATTCTCCATTTCTAAATACTTCGGCAAGTTGTTGAGCTACATAAAAACCATCGGTAGGTTTTGCATCAATACGAATTGCTTCGTCGGCTCCAATAGCCAATGCTTTTCTTAAAGTAGGCTCTGTACTTGCATCTCCTACATTTACTACAGTAACTTTTGCTCCTTGTTTTTCTTGAAACCAGATGGCTCTTGTTAAAGCGAATTCATCATAAGGATTTATAACAAATTGTACCCCATTTGTATCAAATTCTGTCGAATCACTTGTGAAATTGATTTTAGAAGTAGTATCTGGAACGTGACTTATACAAACTAATATTTTCATATTGAGAAGTTTATCTATTTATATATATTTCTAAATAAGTAAAAGCTAATGTAAATTAAATTTTGTAAATATTTTGTTTTAATATTAGAAAATATGGATGCGTTTTTGTTATTTTTGTGAACGTTTAAATAAAATAGAATACATGAAAACTATACAATTTAGAGAGGCAATCTGTGAGGCAATGAGCGAAGAAATGCGTTTAGATGAAAGCGTTTATTTGATTGGAGAAGAGGTTGCTGAATATAACGGAGCATATAAAGCTTCTAAAGGAATGTTAGATGAGTTTGGAGACAAACGTGTAATTGATGCACCCATTGCTGAATTAGGTTTTGGTGGTATTGCCGTAGGTTCTACTATGACTGGTAACAGACCAATTGTAGAGTATATGACTTTCAATTTTGCATTGGTTGGTATTGATCAAATCATAAACAACGCAGCAAAAATTAGACAAATGTCTGGAGGGCAATTTCCATGTCCTATTGTATTTAGAGGGCCTACTGCATCTGCAGGGCAGTTAGGAGCTACTCACTCTCAAGCTTTTGAAAACTGGTTTGCAAATACTCCAGGATTAAAAGTGGTAGTACCTTCTAATCCATATGATGCAAAAGGATTGTTAAAAGCAGCTATTAGAGATAACGATCCAGTTATTTTTATGGAGTCTGAGCAAATGTATGGAGACAAAGGTGAAGTGCCAGAAGGAGAATATATTATTCCTTTAGGAGTTGCTGATGTGAAAAGAAAAGGTACCGATGTAACTGTAGTTTCTTTCGGAAAAATTATCAAAGAGGCTTATAAAGCAGCTGAGATTTTAGAAAAAGAAGGAATTTCTATTGAAATTATTGATTTACGTACTGTTCGTCCAATGGATACAAAGGCTATTTTAGAGTCAGTTAAAAAAACAAATCGTTTGGTGATTTTAGAAGAAGCTTGGCCGTTTGGTTCAGTTGCAACTGAAATTGCTTATAGAGTACAAGAGCAAGCTTTTGATTATTTAGATGCTCCAATTCAAAGAATTAATACAGCAGATACTCCAGCAGCATATTCTCCAGTTTTAATGGAAGAATGGTTGCCAAATGCTCAGGATGTAATAGATGCTGTAAAAGCAACTTTATATGTAAAGTAATTTCTGCGAAACAACATAACTTATTATAAATTCCTTTCTTACTTTTGAGAAAGGAATTTTTTTATTCATATGATACATAAGCCCCTAATAAATATTGTTTTTTTACTAATCTCTTTGTTAACTTTTAGTCAATCTAAAGTAAAAGGAGTAGTAGTTGATGTTGATGGAAATCCACTAGCGTTTGCAAGTGTAATTTTTAAAAACTCAACAGTAGGTACAGTGTCAGATGAAGATGGTGCTTTCTATTTATCATCTCCCAAAACATATACAGAGTTGCAAGCAAGTTATGTAGGTTTTGAGAAAACAGTATTACGTATTGAAAAGCAAAATCAATATTTTAAAATTGTTTTAAAAGAAAGCTCTAATCAATTACAAGCAGTAACAATTGTTACCGGTAGAGTACCTAAAAAAGGGAATCCGGCCATTGCTTTGTTAGAAAAAGTTTGGGCTAGAAAAAAGAGCAATGGACTTAGAATGTTTCCGAATTATCAGTACGAAAAATATGAGAAAATTCAGTTTGATTTAAATAATATAGACTCCTCTTTTACAGAGCAAAAAATATTTAAAGGAATGGAGTTTGTGTTTAATCAAATAGATACTTCTAAGGTTTCAGGAAAAAACTTTTTGCCTGTATATATAAATGAATCTGTTTATAATGTTTATGGGAAAAATGAAGGAGATAAAAAATCTGTTAGAGAAGATTTGGTGGCAAATAAAAATTCAGGAATCGGAGCTGGAGAAGGGGTTACAACTTATATAAAAGATTTATATGTAGATTATGATATTTACGATGATTATATTCGTTTGTTTGGAAAAAGTTTTACCAGCCCTGTTGGTAAATCAGGAGTAAACACCTATAATTATGTGTTAGCAGACAGTGCTACTATATCAGGTAAATGGTGTTATAACATTATTTATTACCCTATTCGTAAAAATGAATTAACTTTTAAGGGAGATATGTGGATTGCAGATACCACTTTTGCAGTTAAAGATATTAGTATGCAGGTGTCTAAAAGTGCTAATATAAACTGGATAAAAGAGGTGTTTTTAGAGCGTGACTATAAGGTAGAAAATGATTCTGTTATTCTGCCCGAAAGAGATTATATGATGGCTGATTTTAGTCTTCGAAAGAAAAAATCATCTATGGGAGTTTTTGGAAAAAGGACTACTTATTTTGATTCCTATAGTTTTAACAACCCTAAAAAAGAAAGTTTTTACAAAGAAAAATCAGACATTTTTGAAGATAGTATTTATAATGCTCCACCAAGTTACTGGAAAAATCATAGGTTAGAAAAGTTAGACAAAAACGAACAAGGTATTTACACAATGTTAGATACTTTAAAAACAGTTCCAAAATTTAAACGGATATACAATTTAGGGGTGATTTTAGCAACAGGATATGTTGAGTTTCCTAACTTTGATTACGGTCCTGTGTTTTCAACTTTTGATTTTAATGATGTAGAGGGGATTAGAATTAGGGTAGGTGGAAGAACTTATTTTGGTATAAACGATATGTGGAGGCTGCAAGGTTAT
Source organism: Wenyingzhuangia sp. IMCC45467 (assembly GCF_054111205.1). Next base: position 1,894,218 of record NZ_CM134196.1, on the reverse strand, counting down.
ACTGCTTATGGTTTTAAAGACCAACGAGTAAAGTTTGGTTTGTCTTATAAATATATGTTTGACAAGCAAAATAGATTGATTTTTGGAATTGGGCATAGAGATGATGTTGAGCAAACAGGAGCAGGTTTAACAACTAGTACCGATGTTTTAGGAAGGAGTTTTGCTAGTTCAGGATTGTTTTCTGCTGGAGCATCAAATTTGTTAACGGATGTAAAATTGACCAATGTGTTTTTTAGTGCTGAGCCTGTTGATAATATTAATTTTGAAATCAATTTTGTTCAAAGAAACTTAAAGTCTGCATCTAACGCTTTTAGCATGGCTTATTTTGATGAATATGGCAACTTACAACAAGAAACCCAGCAAACAGAATTGGGTTTTGCAGTTAAATACACTCCTGGAAGAAAAGTTTTTGGTAACGGAGTAGAGCGAAAAAATGTAAATGATAATTTTCCTGTATTTTATTTAAGTTATGCCAATGGGTTTGGAGCTTTGTTTAATAGTGATTTTGATTATCAGAAATTACAAATGTATTACAAACAACCATTTTATATAGGTTCTATTGGTAGAACAACAACTACTATTGAGGTTGGAAAAACATTTGGAGAAGCTTCTTTAGGTTTGTTAAATATTGTGCCAGGAAATCAATCCTTCTTTAATATTCAAAATACTTTTGGCCTGCTAAATTATTATGAATTTGTTACAGATACCTATGCATCTATGCACTTAGAGCATAATTTTAATGGACGTGTTTTTGGTAAAATTCCTTTTTTAAGAAAGTTAAACTTACGTGAAGTTGTTGGAATTAAAGGTGTTTATGGAACTATTTCGCAAGCAAATATTGATAGGAATTTGCCAGCTTTTCAATCATTATCTTTTTTAAACTTAGATGCTAAAACCATTGCTCCTAGTCAGGTTTATTATGAATATAATGCAGGGATTGACAATATTCTTAAAGTTTTTAGATTAGATTTTTATTGGAGAGGGAGTTACTTACATCATCCAAATGCGAATAAGTTTGGGATAAAAGGCTCTTTCGGTTTTACTTTTTAACATATGCATATTTTTATTTGTATTTTTGTGCTCTGAAAAAAAACAATGAATTAAATATGGCATTAAAAATTTTTGGACATAGGTCCCCTGATACTGATGCAACTGCATCTGCAATTGTATGGGCATGGTATTTAGGTAAACAAGGGATTGAGGCAAATCCTTATGTTTTAGGTCCTTTAAATACCGAAACAAAATTTGTATTAGATTATTGGAAAGTAGAAATTCCTGCTTTGCTAACTGAAATTAATAGTGAGGATCAGGTAGTGATTGTAGATACCAATAATATTGACGAATTGTTTGAAAATATCAATGAATCAAAAATACTTCAAATTATAGATCATCATAAGTTGGTTGGTGGAATTCAAACTGCTGAACCTATTGATATAACTATAAAACCTTTAACCTCTACAGCATCGGTAATGTATTTGTTAATGGGGCCAGATGAGGTTCAAGACATGCCAAATGATATTGCTGGTTTAATGTTGTCTTGTATTTTATCTGATAGTTTGGAGTTTAGAAGTCCAACAACTACGGAGGATGATAAAGTAATGGCTCAACATTTGGCAAAAAAGTTAGATATTAATATTACAGAATATGCTACAAAAATGTTTGAAGCAAAATCTGATATTTCTGCTTTCTCTGACGAAGAGTTGATTAAAATGGATAGTAAAAAGTACGAAGCTAGTGGTAATAAATACAGAGTTTCGGTGTTAGAAACTACAGCTCCAAATATTGTTTTAGAAAGAAAAGATTCTATTTTTAATAGCATGCAAGACATAAAATCTAAAGAAGAATTAGATGATGTTTTGTTGTTTGTTATAGATATTTTAAAAGAAGAAGCTACTTTATTTGTGCCTAATGATGCCGTTAAATTGGTGGCTGAATCTAAGTTTAAAGCAACAGTAACTTCAGACTTAGTAGTGTTACCAGGAGTAGTATCTCGTAAAAAACAAATTATACCAGTGCTGTAAGTTTGCTGTAATAATATTTATCATCAAAGCCTAACTTGTAAAAGTTAGGTTTTTTGTTTTTAGAACATTTTACCACGTGTATTATGGTAATATACCCCTCTATGGTATAAATAAATAAGTGTTTTTTTGATGTAGTAAATAGAAGATGTATGAAAGTTTATCAGGTAAATAAAATAAGAGTAAATAAATTAAAAATAACAGGAAACTCCAATCATGTATTGTGGCATCAAGCCAATACAATAGATGGATTACAATCTCCATGGAATGATGAGTTTAATGATAAAACGCTTTTTAGAGCACTTTGGGATGATGAAAATTTTTATTTTTCGTTTGTTGTTCCTGAAACGAGTGTGTATAGAGATCTAAAAGATAATTCTAAAGCTAGCATTAATAACTCCGATAGGGTTGAATTGTTTTTTAGAAAAGATGAAAAATTATCTCCATATTATTGCTTAGAAATAGATCCAACCCCACGCATAATGGATTTTAAAGCCATGCCTAATAAAGCTTTTAATTTTGATTGGAAATGGCCAGAAAATGACATTCAAATAAAATCAAACACATATCATGATGAGTATATAGTTGAAGGAGTAATTAGTATTAAATCATTAAAAGAATTAAATCTGTTAAAAGATAATAAATTACAAATAGGAGTTTATAGAGCAAAATATACGGAACAGCCAAGGAAAGGCTATGAACCTACTTGGTTTACTTGGGTAGATCCTAAAACAAAAGAACCAAATTTTCATATAGCTAGCTCTTTTGGAGAGTTTTGGTTGTTAGAAAATTAAAAACTGCTGTTTATTCGTAAACAGCTTTTTTTTGTGTATAAGACTCTAAGTTTTCTGAATTGATAATATTAATAGGAAGTAAATTTTGTTTTGGAGCTTTTTTACTAAAAATAAAATGTTCTATTAAGTTAGATAATCCCAAAAATGTTTGGTGTTTAGCGTTTTGATGAATTAAAAACTGTATTGTGTTGTTGTTTAAATAATGTATGTTTTCTTCTAATAAATCATAACCAATTAATTTTATATGGTTAATATTATGTTTGTTAAATACTTTACCTACTTTATAAGTTTTAGAGTTGGTAACAAACACTCCTTTAACATCTTGATTTTTTTGTAAAAAATCAATTAAATTTTTCTCTAAATCTTCTGAAGTGTACGTAATTGTTACCGTTTCTATTGCAGTATTGCTTTGTTTTATAAACTCTTTAAATCCTTTTTCTTTCTCTTGAAAATAAGTGGCGTTTTTAAAATTAGTTCCAATATGTAAAATAGCAACTTTTCCTTTGTTTAAAATCAAGTCAAAAAGTTTTGCTGCAATTCTCCCGCTTTTTACAAGATCCTGTCCTACAAAATTAAAAACATGATTGTTTGGAATGTTGTTGTTAATTATACTTACTGTAATATCTTGCTCCGCTAATGAGTTTATAATGACTTCTGATTCTTTTCTAAACAAAGGAACCATTAAAACGGCATCGGGTTTTAGATTAATAATATCATTGCTTTTACTTATAAAAGAGACTACATCTTTAGGGCGGTATAAGATTGTTTTTATGTCTATATCAAAAGAAGCAAACTCGCTTTTAACCAAAGAAATTCCTTCTTTACAAGCTAACCAATAATTGTCTAGGTTGTAATCAGGCAGTAACACACATATACTATATACTTTGCTGTTTTTTAAATTACGAGCTATTAAATTGGGTTTGTAATCAATTTCGGCTAATATTTTATTTACATCATTAAGCGCTTTCTCAGAAACCTTTCCTCTTTTATGAATCACACGATCAACAGTTCCTTTAGAAACCCCAGCAAGTTCTGCAATATCCTTAATAGTATATTTTTTTCTCATTTGGTAAAGATATAAAAAATACCTTTTATCAGTTTTATGTGTACGAAAACATATATAATTTGTGCTCGAGAACACGAATTAGTGTGCTCGAACACTTTTTTTAGTGTGTTCGAGCACATTTTTAGTGTTTTTTCTTTGTTTTATGGTTTTCATTCTATACTTTAGCCGTATAAAAATAATAAATACCCAAATAGTGATTTTTTAAATTACTGATTTTTACCCCCTTAAAAATGTTTATAATGAGTGAAAACAAACCAACTTTAGTAGTGTTAGCGGCTGGAATGGGAAGTCGTTACGGAGGATTAAAACAGATTGATACTTTTTCGCCCCAAGGAGATACCATTATAGATTTTTCTATTTATGATGCTTTGCAAGCTGGATTTGAAAAATTTGTATTCATTATTAGAAAAAGTTTTGAAAAAGAGTTTAAAGAAATTTTTGATAAAAAATTAGAAGGTAAAGCTCAAGTAGATTACGTGTATCAAGAATTAGATGCAGTGCCCCAGAAGTATGTTAATCCAGAAAGAACAAAACCATGGGGAACAGGTCATGCTTTGTTAATGACTAAAGATGTGGTTACCGAAAATTTTGCCATTATTAATGCTGATGATTTTTACGGTAGAGAAGCTTTTCAAATGATGGCTAAAACTTTAAAAGAAACAGATAAAACTTCTTATGATTTTAGCACCATTGCTTATTTGTTGAAAAACACTGTTTCAGAACATGGTTATGTTTCTAGAGGAGAATGTAGTGTAGGAGAAAATGGTTATTTAACTGATGTAGTAGAAAGAACTAGAATTGAAACTATTAATGGAGAGCTAAAGAGAGAAAACGATAACGGAGAAATGATTCCAATTAATGAAAATACGGTAGTTTCAATGAACTTTTGGGGGTTTACACCTAAGTGTTTTGAATTTGGAAGTCAGTTGTTTGAGCAGTTTTTAGCTGATAATACAGAAAATTTAAAAGCAGAATTCTTTTTGCCAACCATTGTAAATGAAATTTTAAAATCTGGTCAAGCATCTGTAAAAGTGTTGGAGTCTGGAGCAAAATGGTTTGGAGTAACTTATGGAGAAGACAAAGCTATGGCTCAAGGTGAAATTAAAAAGTTAAAAGATAATCATGTTTATCCTATTGACTTATGGGCTTAGATAAAACAACATATATCAAAAGTATTTTTAACAAGTTTAAAAAGAAATCTGAGCTAGAATCTTATGCTGAGTTTTCTTCAGGACACATTAATGATACTTATTTTATAAAAGCTAAAAAACCACCACATTATGTTTTGCAAAAAATTAACCATGGAGTATTTAAGGATGTTCCAGGATTAATAAATAACAAAGTTTTAGTGAGCAAGCATATTCTTGGTAAACTAAAGCATCTGTCTAAACAAGAGCGAAATAAAAAAACGGTAAAGTTTAAAAAGTGTGTAGAAAGTAGTCGTTATTATTATAAAGATGAAGATGGAAACTTTTGGAATATGATGGTTTATATTGATGATAGTATTACCTACGATTTGGTTCCAAATTCAACAATAGCGTTTGAAGGAGGTAGATTGCTAGGGGAGTTTTTAAACTTAACAAGTGATTTTGATGCTTCAAAATTAATTGATGTCATTCCCAATTTTCACGATATGTCTTTTCGTTATGAGCAATTTAGCAAAGCAATAGAAAATGCAAATGAAAAACGTATCATAAAAGCTAAAGAGTGTATTGCTAAAATAGCAGAGCTAAAGGATGAAATGCATATTCTACAAACTTTAAAAGAAAGTGGAGAAATTCCAATAAGGGTTACCCACAACGATACCAAAATATCAAATACCTTGTTTGATAAAAATAACAAAGGTTTGTGTATGATTGACACCGATACTGTGATGCCTGGTATAGTACACTATGATTTTGGAGATGCAATTAGAACAACTTGTAATACGGCTGCCGAAGATGAAAAAGATTTGACTAAAGTTGAATTTAATATTCAGTTTTATAATGCTTATAAAGATGGTTTTTTGGCTCAAATGGAAAGTGTGTTAACACCTATAGAAATTAAATATTTACCATTGTCGGCCAAAACAATGATGTTTATTATGGGGTTAAGGTTTTTAACCGATTATTTAAATAACGATATTTATTACAAAACAGAATATAAAGAACACAATTTTGTAAGAGCTAAAAATCAGTTTAAATTAATAGATTCTTTTTCAAAACAAATACAACAGTCAACAATTATAGAAGGGAAAGATCATGAATAAATATGTAATTACAGGCGGAGCTGGTTTTATTGGAGGTCACATTGCAGAATATTTAAGTAAGCAAGGTCATAAAGTTGTAGTAGTAGATAGTTTAAGAACCGGGTTTAAACAAAACATTGCTCCTTTTGATGTTGAATTTGTAGAAGGAGATATTAGAGATAAAGAATTACTAAAAAAAGTAATTAAAGGAGCTAGTGCCGTTTTTCATTTAGCTGCTTTAGTAAGTGTTCCAGAGTCTTTATTAAAAATTGATGAGTGTGTAGAAATTAATGCCATTGGAACTTTAAATGTTTTAGAGGCTGCTAAAGAAACACCAAATTGTAAAGTAGTCTTGTCTAGTTCTGCAGCAAATTATGGAGATAATCCTGTGTTGCCAAAAGTAGAAAGCATGATTCCAGAACCCATGACTCCATACTCTGTAACCAAGTTAGATGGAGAGTTTTACTTAAAAATGTATCAGAATCAATGGAATGTACCCACCACATCATTAAGATATTTTAATGTATTTGGTCCAAGACAAAATCCAAACTCTGCCTATGCAGCAGCTGTTCCTATTTTTATTTATAAAGCGTTAAAAAATGAATCAATTACGGTTTTTGGAGATGGAGAACAATCAAGAGATTTTATTTATGTAAAAGATGTGGTTCAGGCAAATATTTTTGCAGCTACAAATGGTAATGATGTTTATAATGTAGCCTTAGGTTATAGTACCTCTATTATAGAGTTGGCTCAAAAAATAATTAAAATAACCAATTCTAAATCTGAAATTATATTTTTAGATGAAAGACCAGGGGATATAAAACATTCTAAAGCAGATCCATCAAAATTTCAAAAATTAGGGTTTAAACCTCAATTTACCATTGATCAAGCTTTAGAAGAAACCATAGCCTATTATAAAACAATAGTATAAACCTAAATTTTAATATATGTCATCAGTAGAAAGTACACAAAAAAGCAACTTAGTACCTATTGCAATTATTGCAGGGTTATTTTCCATTTTTGGTTTTGTTACTTGGATTAATGGAGCATTAATTCCTTTTATGAAAACCATTAATGAGTTATCAGCATCAGAATCTTATTTGGTGGCCACGGCCTCTTATATATCTTTTGTGGTAATGGCATTACCCTCTTCATACGTATTGGAGAAAATTGGGTATAAAAAAGGAATTTCTTTAGGGTTATTTATCATGGCTATTGGTGCTTTGGTTTTTATTCCTGCTGCCGAAGCAAGAACTTATTGGATGTTTTTGTTGGCTATTTTCTTACAAGGAGCAGGGATGACATTGTTACAAACAGCAGCAAATCCATACATCACCATTTTAGGACCTATAGAAAGTGCAGCAAAGCGTATTGCTATTATGGGAATTTGTAATAAGGTTGCTGGAGCAGTAGGTTCTATTGTTTTTGGAGCATTGTTGTTGTCTGGAATAGATGATGTAAATGAAAAATTAAGTACGGTATCTGCTTCCGAAAAGGAAACTTTATTGAGTACTATGGCAGGTAGTGTAGTTACTCCTTATATAGTAATGGCTGTAGTATTGGTTCTTTTTGCAGTGTTAATTAGAAAAGCTCCCTTGCCAAATGTAGAGGCAGCTTCTGAAGAGGAGGAAGGTGATTCAGAAAAAACAAGCAAAACAAGTATTTTTCAATTTCCACACTTGTGGTTAGGAGTATTAGCTCTTTTTGTATATGTAGGGGCAGAGGTAATTGCAGGTGATACTATTATTGCTTACGGAATATCATTAGGAATATCAGCAGCAAAAGCTAAGTTTTTTACCACGTTAACCTTGTTATGTATGGTAGTTACTTATGGGGTTGGAGCGGTTTTAATTCCAAAATTTATCAGTCAAAATACAGCATTAAAAGCAAGTGCTGTGTTAGGTATAGTCTTTAGTTTTTTAATTCTAAATACATCTGGTCTTACCTCAGTATTTTTTGTAGCAGCCTTGGGAATTTCTAATGCATTGGTGTGGCCAGCAATATGGCCATTGAGTTTAGATGGTTTAGGGAAGTTCACTAAAACAGCTTCAGCATTGTTGGTAATGGCAATTTCTGGAGGAGCAATTATTCCGCCATTGTATGGTAGAATTGTAGATGCTAGCAAGTTAGATTTATTAAAAGAGGGTTTAAGTGAAGTGGATGCAACAGCCATGTCTGCAACAAATAGTTATTGGATTTTAATTCCTTGTTATGCAATTATCTTGTTTTTTGCATTGTGGGGACATAAATATAAAAGTTGGTCAAAAAAATAAAAATAGAATATTAAAAGTTAGAAAAAATGATTAAAAGTAGTATAGATAAAGCGACTGGTTTTGAACGTAGATTTGAAAACATAAATACTAGTATTTTTGAAAATGCTAAAAAAGGATCAATAGCTGTAGCGCAAAAAATAGCCAAACAAATTAAGAATAAACAAGCCAAAGGAGAAACTTGTGTGCTAGGTTTGGCAACAGGTTCTTCTCCTAGAGATGTATATGCCGAGTTGGTAAAAATGCACAAAAATGAAGGTTTAAGTTTTAAAAATGTGGTAACCTTTAATTTGGATGAATATTACCCAATGGATGAAAACTCTGTAAATAGTTACAGACGTTTTATGAATGAAGCATTGTTTGATCATGTAGACATAGATAAAGCTAATTGTCATGTACCTGATGGATCTTTAAATAAAGATAAAATTCAAGAATATTGTGCAGCATACGAATCTAAAATTGAAAAATTAGGAGGTATAGATTTACAGTTATTAGGAATTGGATCTAATGGACATATTGGTTTTAACGAATCAGGGTCTTTACAAAACTCAAAAACAAGATTGGTGGCTTTAGATCACTCAACTCGTTTGGCTGCAAGTAAGGATTTTGGAGGATTAAGTAATACACCTAAAACAGCAATAACTTTAGGGGTAAAAAAAATAATGGAAGCTAAAAAAGTAGTGCTTTTGGCTTGGGGAGAAGGAAAATCAGAAATTATAAACAAAGCAGTAGAAGGTACAGTAACAAACCAAGTACCTGCCTCTTTTTTACAAGAGCATAACAATGTAAGTTTTGTGGTTGATAGAGAAGCTTCATCAAGGTTAACAAGAGTAAAAACTCCTTGGTTGGTTGAAAAAGTAGAATGGAATGAGCAGTTAACCAAAAAAGCAGTAGTGGGATTGGCTTTAGAGTTAAATAAGCCTATTTTAATGCTAACAGATGCTGATTATATTGAAAATGGAATGAGTGATTTGTTGGCAGAGTTTGGAAATTCTTATGATATCAATATCAAAATATTTAACAACTTACAAAATACTATTACAGGTTGGCCAGGAGGAAAACCTAATGCAGATGATAGCAGAAGACCAGAAAGAGCTGAGCCATCAAGAAAAAGAGTCTTAATTTTTAGTCCACACCCAGATGATGATATCATTAGTATGGGAGGAACTTTTAAGAGATTGGTAGATCAAGGTCATGATGTACATGTAGCTTATCAAACATCTGGAAATATTGCAGTTGCTGATGATGAAGCTTTGCGTTTTGCCAATTTTGTAACGGATTATAACGCTCAATTTGGAATTAATAGTGAAGAGGCAGAGACCATTTATAAAAAATCTAAAACCTTCTTAAAAGAAAAAAAGAATAGTGAGGTTGATATTCCTGAGGTAAGATATATAAAAGGAATTATTAGAAAAGGGGAAGCTCGTGCAACAAGTCATTTTGTAGGATTAAAAGATCACCAAATTCATTTTATGAATCTGCCTTTTTATGAAACAGGTACCATTCAAAAAAATCCAATTGGAGAAGCAGATATTCAGTTAACCATGAAATTGATTGAAGAAATTAAGCCTCATCAAGTATACGCAGCGGGAGATTTAGCAGATCCACACGGAACACATAAAGTTTGTTTGGATGCTATTTTTGAATCAATGAAAAGATTAAAGTCTAAAGATTTTATGAAAGATTGTTGGTTGTGGTTGTACAGAGGTGCATGGCAAGAGTGGGGAGTAGATGAAATTGAAATGGCAGTACCTATGAGCCCAGATCAAGTATTAGAAAAAAGATATGGAATTTTCAAGCATCAATCTCAAAAAGATGGTGTTGTATTCCAAGGAACGGATAGTAGAGAATTCTGGCAAAGAGCAGAAGATAGAAATAGTGAAACAGCTAAGTTGTACCAAAAATTAGGTTTGGCTACTTATGCAGCTATGGAAGCTTTTGTTAAGTGGGAATACTAAAAAAGGAGTTTTTTCAATTTTTTATGAAAAATTGAGTTTTATTAGGTTTCTTATTTGGGCTACTTTATAGTCTAGTAGCCCATCTAAGATTTAAAAAAATAAAATATGTCATTAATCAAATCAATATCAGGAATACGCGGAACCATTGGAGGAAGTGTAGGTGATAATTTAACCCCATTAGATGCAGTAAAGTTTGCAGCTGCTTATGGAACTTGGATCAAAGCAAGAAATAAAGACTCAAAAGAAATCAATGTAGTTGTTGGTAGAGATGCTCGTGTTTCTGGAGCCATGATTAGCAGCTTGGTGACTAATACTTTAATAGGATTGGGAATTAATGTGATTGATTTAGGTTTGTCTACCACACCAACTGTAGAAGTAGCAGTGCCTTTAGAAAAAGCACATGGAGGAATTATTTTAACAGCATCACACAATCCAAAACAGTGGAATGCTTTAAAATTATTGAATGAAAAAGGTGAGTTTTTAAATGGTGCCGATGGAAAAGAAATTTTAGACTTTGCTGAAAAAGATGCTTATGCTTTTGCTGAGGTTGATGACTTAGGAACCTATACAGAAAACAATTCTTATGTAGAAAAACACGTTCAAGAAGTTTTAAACTTAGAGTTGGTAGATGTTGATGCCATTAAAAAAGCAGGATTTAAAGTAGTGTTAGATGCTGTAAACTCAACAGGAGGGATTTTTATTCCAGCTTTGCTAGAAAAGTTAGGAGTAGAGTGTGTAAAACTTTACTGTGAACCAAACGGACAATTCCCTCACAACCCAGAGCCTTTAAAAGAACATTTAGGAGATATTGCTGCTTTGGTAGTTAAAGAAAAAGCAGATTTTGGAATTGTAGTAGATCCAGATGTAGATAGATTGGCTTTAATTAGCGAAGATGGTTCTATGTTTGGAGAAGAATATACCTTGGTAGCTTGTGCAGATTATGTACTGGGGCAATTAGGAGGAGGAAACACGGTTTCTAACTTATCCTCATCAAGAGCATTGAGAGATGTAACGGTAAAACACGGAGGAACTTACACAGCAAGTGCAGTAGGTGAAGTAAACGTGGTTACTACCATGAAAGAAACCAACACGGTGATTGGTGGTGAAGGAAATGGTGGAATTATTTTTCCTGCTTCTCATTATGGTAGAGATTCATTGGTAGGAGTTGCTTTGTTTTTATCTCATTTAGCAAAAAGTGGAAAATCTTGTAAAGAGTTGAGGGATTCTTATCCAGAGTATTACATGAGTAAAAATAAAATTCAGTTAACTCCAACGTTAGATGTAGATGCTATTTTAGAACAAATGGCAGAAAAATATAAGAATGAGGAAGTGAATACCATAGACGGAGTAAAAGTTGATTTTGCTGATGAGTGGTTACACTTGCGTAAATCTAACACAGAACCAATCATTAGAATTTATACAGAAAGTGGCTCACAAGAAAAAGCAGATGCTTTGGCTTTAAGGGCTGTAAATGAAATAAAAGAAATAGCTAAAATATAATTTACTTACCTTACCCCTTGAGTAAAAACACTTCTATCTTTTTTTGATAGAGGTGTTTTTTAGTTTTTAAGAGTTAAAAAAGCCCGTGTATTTGTGCATCAATAGCATCAATAATTTTTCCTAAATCTTCGGGGTTGCTAACATAATCTAGGTTGTCAATGTCTATGATTAATTTTTTTCCTTTGCTGTAAGTAGAAATCCAAGCTTCATATCTCTCATTTAAACGACTTAAATAATCAATATTTATGGTGCTTTCATATTCACGACCTCTTTTGTGAATTTGTCCTACTAAAGTTTTTATATCTGCTCTTAAATAAACCAATAAATCAGGAGGAGTCACCAAATTTTCCATTAGTTCAAAAAGTTTACTGTAGTTAGTAAAATCTCTGTTTGTTAAGAGTCCCATAGCATGTAAGTTGGGAGCAAAAATTTTAGCATCTTCATAAATGGTTCTATCCTGAATGATGTTTTTACCACTTTTTTGAATTTTTAAAATTTGTTCAAAACGAGTGTTTAAAAAATAGACTTGTAGGTTAAAAGACCAACGTTCCATTTCGTTATAAAAATCATCTAAATACGGATTGTCTTCAACACTTTCAAAATGTGCATCCCATTTATAATGTTTGGCTAAAAGTTCTGTTAAGGTAGTTTTACCTGCTCCAATATTACCGGCAATTGCTATGTGCATAGGATTTTTGTTTGAACTCTAAAAATAGTTAATTTTTGGGAATAGAAAGTATGCAGATGTTGTTCTCCTTTAAAAAATACACTTTGTTATTAATTACCTCAAATGATTCAATTTTGTTAAGAGTAGAAAGTATTTTATTGTTTTTTTGATATAGTCCTCCGTCTTTGAGAACATAATTATTGATGAGAGATAAGGGTAAAATAATATTCTCTATATTAATAACGGCTTCTTTTCTTGCTAAAAAGTTAAATTTAATCAATTGGTTTTGCTTGTTAAGCACCAATGCTTGATTTAAATTTCCTTTTAAGTCTATAATATTTTCTTTAAAGGGAATTGAAGTAATTTCTGTTTTTTGGGTCTTAAAATTGTAAAGTTTCAACATCATGTTTATGTTGTCATATAACCAAATTTTGTCTTTGCTAGCATTGGCAATAAGTTCTGTACCAATAGGAACTTCAAATTGTGTAATAAAACTTAGTTGGTTGTCTAATAAAACTACTTTATTAAAAAACTTATACAAAAGTAAAACTTGTAATGGATTGCTAATGTCAACAACATCAGGAGTTCCAAATTCTATATTTTTATAATCGTTGTTTAAACTGCTTTTGTGTAAAGCATCATTTTTTAGATAGTAGTAATTTTCATAAATATCTACTCCTATAAACTGATCTACTTTTGTAGTTAATATATTTTGACAAAAGCAGTTTAAGCAACAAAAAAATGTGAATATAAAAAGTTTCATATTCAAATATAAACTAATATACTTTAGGTTTTTCGTTTGCGTTGTATTCAACCCCCATTAAATTACCGTATCTATGGTAGTTGTGAGAATAACTTTGTTCTATTAAATAATTTAACAATTCCATACGACCACTATTTCTAGGTTCTTTGTCATAAACCGGAATTGCGTTTTGATGACATCTTATTAAGAAATGATCTGATAACACTCCTAATGCTCTTACACAGGTAAAATCTTTAGGATAATGTTTTAAGGCATTTCCACAGGTGTCTTTAATTAATGGAATGTTTAATAGTTTTGCAATGTATTCTACTTTGTCTATGTGTTTTTGAGGTGTGTGAACATCATATAGCAATAAAATTTCTTTATAAGGAATGTAACTACAAATATTATATTGTCCACGTAAGTTTACATAGTCTATTTTTTTTACAAACAATTCATCATACCATTTTTGATAATCTTTTTTCCAATCGGTGGTTTTAGATTTGATGTTGGTAAATTGTAAAACGTAATTAATTCCTCCAGCTTTCATTCCAAAACCAAAACAAGAAGCTTTAATTCCACCAAAAGGTTGTCTTTGTACAATAGCCCCTGTGGTAGATCGGTTAACGTATTTGTTTCCAGCTTCTATATTGTTGTTCCAATATTCAATTTCATTGTCATCTAAAGATTCTATTCCGGCAGTTAAACCATAATCAACATTGTTAGCAATTTTTACTGCATCTTTTAAATCGGTGGCTTTTAATACAGACAAAATAGGGCCAAACAACTCATTTTGATATGAATAATCATCTGTGGTTACATCCCATATAATTCCAGGAGATAACATGTGATTTCCATTCAATCTTGGTTTTACCAACCATTGATTGTCTGGAGTGTTTTGAATAACATGTTTTATTTTTTCTGATATAGGTACGGCCAAAGGACCAATTTCTGTAGCAAAATCCCATGGGTTACCAAAAACTTTACTTTTGGCAGCATCTTTTAAAAGAGTTTTAAATTCTTGATCATTAAAAACATCTTCGGTTAAAATGAGCAAAGAAGTAGCAGAGCATTTTTGACCAGCATTTCCAAAAGCAGATTGTACAATATTAATGGCAGCTTGTTCTTTATCTGCCAAACTAGTTACAATGGTACTGTTTTTTCCACCGGTTTCTGCATATAGGTTTAATTGAGGATTTCTTTCTAATAAGAAATGAGCAGTTTCTGTACCACCAGTTAAAATAACGGCATCAAAAATGTTTCCAGTGCTTAAAAAATCATCAAGAATAGATTCCTCACAAGGTAAAAAGTATAAGGCATCTTTTGGAATTCCTGCAGCCCATAAACATTTACAAGTTAAATAAGCACAAGCAGAAGCGTTGGTTGATGGTTTTAATATTACTTTTTTTCCTGCAGCTAAAGAAGCTAAAGCTCCTCCAATAGGAATGGCAATAGGGAAGTTCCATGGAGATAATACTAAGTTGATTCCTTGGTCATCACTTGTAAATTCTTTGGCTATTTCTAAACTGCTTTCTGCATAAAAATTGGCAAAGTCAATGGCTTCAGAAACTTCTACATCTACTTCTTTTACGGTTTTACCTAATTCTGCTACGGCAACACCAATTAAATCAGCCCTGTTTTTTTCAATTTCTATGGCAGCTTTTTTTAGCAGGTGAGCTCTTTGTTCTACAGAATAATTTTGCCATTCTGTTGTGCTGTCAATAGCTTTTTGATAATCTTCTTTAATAGCCATTTCATAACTCCATGGTGGGGTTCCCGACCAGTTATTTACTTTTATGTCGTACCTTTCATTATTGTCTAAATCTCCAACAACAGGAATGGTTGTTCCTATAATGTTTTCTGGAGTTTTCCAATCTTCTCTTATTTTTTGAGCCCAAGCGATGTTTTGAGGTAAATTCCAATCTGTATTAGGAACATTGTGAAAACCTTGCATAATTTTAGGACTATCGTCTTTGTATCTATCTTGTTTTCTGTTGGCAACAGTGTTTAGGTTTTCCATTAGAGAAATAGATTTTAAAAACTCTTCTTTTAAAGAGTTCCACTTTTCCGATCCAATTTCTAGATTATACCCTTCTTTTAAAAAGTTTCCGTCTTGAGTACCTTCATCAAGTCTTCTAACTAAGTAAGCAATGGCAGCGTTGTATTGGTTTTCTTTAACAGTAGGGGTGTATAGTAAAAGGTTTACTTTTTCTGCTAATAAATTATCTACTGTTTGGTTGGCCATTCCTTCTAACATTTCAAAATCAACACAGTCTTCTAATTGATTTTCTTTTACCAATTGTAAGGCATATGAAATATCAAAAATATTATGAGATGCAACTCCTACATTTACCACTCTTGCAGATTGAGGTGTTAACATTTCTGATAATATTTTTTTGTAATTGGCATCAGTTTCTGGTTTGGTGCTATAAGTTGCCAAAGGCCAGTCTTCAATAGAAGATTCTGTCATTTCCATTTCCATATTAGCCCCTTTTACCAATCTTACTTTTACCGATGAGCCTCCGTTGTTTACTCTTTCGTTAGCCCATTTGTACAGTTTTCTGTAGTAATGAATCATTTCTGGAATATAGGCTTGTAATACAATTCCTGCTCTAATATTTTTATATTCGGGCAAAGACAAGGTTTTGATAAAAACATCAAAAGTAATTTCTAAATCTTTGTATTCCTCCATGTCTAAATTCACGAATTTCTGAATTCCTGTTTCTTTTTCAATTTTTAAAATCTCAT
Source organism: Wenyingzhuangia sp. IMCC45467 (assembly GCF_054111205.1). The sequence continues at coordinate 1,878,228 of NZ_CM134196.1, read as the reverse complement.
CGTAGAACATAGATAGTCTAGTGGATAGTTTTTCAACGGTATCATCATGAGCTAAAGAAGAAATTTGAGAAAATATGGTAGAGATTTTAATAGAAATATAGTTTACATCTTTTCTATTAAGCAAAGCTAAGTATCCTAGTATTCTTTTTTGTGCCTCATCTTCACCAATAAGTGCTTCACCAATAAGATTTACATTTAAGGTAATGTTTTGTTCTTTTCTTTTTTGAGCATGTTTTTTAAATTTTTTACTATTGATAAAAAAGACAACATCACTAGAAGTAGCTTGAATTTTTTTAAGCATAATTGATACGCTAAAAGTAGGAGTAATTTTACCAACTACAGTAAAAGCCTTTAATAAAAGGTTTTCTACGGGCGTGAAAAGAGCTTGATAGTTTTTATGGGTTTTTAATAAATGAATTACATGGTTTGCAACTTTTTTGTAGTTTTTTGATCGGAAGGCAACATCCATCATTTGAATTAGGAAATGTTTAGATTCTGGAACTTCAATAATAGTTTTTAACCGATCTGCAAAAGGATTGTCTGCATGGTTTGTTTGTTTTGTTTGTAATTTTTCTGCTAACTGTAATATTTCTGGAGTATTTGTTTTCATAGGTTGCATATTACTAATTATTGAATAATTTTTTGTTGACGAAGAACAACTTAAGAAAATTTATGCTCAATTTTGTGTAACTATAGAGAAAATATAACAAAATAAAAAGCCTGCTATGATATAGCAGGCTTTAATATGTTTTATGGATGTAAACTATAGTTTAAAAGCTTTTTTTACTTCATCAACATAATCTAGTTTTTCCCAAGTAAAGGTTTCAACTTCAATTTCTTTTTTTCCTTCATAAGGAGATTCAAAAACCACAGTTTTTACTTCTGGAGTACGTCCCATGTGTCCGTAAGCTGCAGTTTCGGTATAAATTGGGTTACGCAATTTTAATCTGTTTTCAATAGCAAATGGTCTCATGTCAAAAATAGAAGAAACTATTTCTGCAATTTGTCCATCTGTTAAATCAACTTTACTAGTTCCGTAAGTGTTTACAAAAATCCCCATAGGTTCAACAACTCCAATAGCATAAGAAACTTGAACTAAAATTTCAGAAGCTACTTCAGCAGCAACCAAGTTTTTAGCAATATGACGAGTTGCATAAGCAGCAGAACGGTCTACCTTACTAGGGTCTTTTCCAGAAAATGCACCTCCACCGTGAGCTCCTTTTCCACCGTAAGTATCAACAATAATTTTACGACCAGTTAAACCAGCATCTCCATGAGGTCCTCCAATCACAAACTTACCTGTTGGGTTGATGTGGAACTTGATATCATCACCAAATAAAGCTTGTGTATCTGCATCAAAACTAGCTTTAACTCTAGGGATTAAAATATTAATGATGTCTGATTTTATTTTGGCTAACATAGCTTCATCTTCATCAAAATCATCATGTTGCGTAGAGACTACAATAGCATCAATACGCTCTGGCTTGTTATCATCAGAATATTGTAATGTTACTTGTGCTTTTGCATCAGGACGTAAATAAGTAATGTCTTTCATTTCTCTACGTAAAGCTGCTAATTCTTTTAACAAACGATGAGAAATTTCTAAAGCCAAAGGCATATAGTTTTCTGTTTCGTTAGTTGCGTAACCAAACATCATTCCTTGGTCACCTGCACCTTGCTCTTCTTTACTCGCTCTATCAACTCCTTGGTTGATGTCTTGAGATTGTTCATGGATAGCAGATAATACTCCACAAGAATTTCCATCAAATTGATATTCACCTTTTGTGTATCCAATTTTGTTGATGGTGTCTCTGGCAATTTGCTGCACATCTAAATATGCTTTTGATTTTACTTCTCCAGCCAATACTACTTGACCAGTAGTTACTAAAGTTTCACAAGCTACTTTAGAATCTGGATCATAAGCCAAAAAGTGATCAATTAATGCATCAGAAATTTGATCTGCAATCTTATCTGGGTGTCCTTCTGAAACGGATTCAGAGGTAAATAAATATGACATATCTATTTGTGTTTTATATTTAATATTTATTATGCTGAATGCCTTGGTCGGCTAAAGAAGTAGATAATTACTGCTTTAGCTCTTTATTTCTTACAATAATAATTGTAAAAGAGGTGGCAATCAGTTCAAATCTTTCCCCTTTTTGTGGCGACAAAATTATAAAAAAGAAATGGAATAGGAGTTGTTAAAATTGTCTTTCTTTTTTTTGAATTTTTATAAGATGATTTGATGTGTGTAGATTATAGACTTGTAAAAGGGTTTTATATATTTGTTAGTTACGTAATTAGAAATTATTAAAAAAGAAATTGTTATGGATGGTCAAAGACTAGAGACTTCTGCATTACATGCAGGACATGATACAACCCAAACACAAGGAACAAGAGCGGTACCTATTTACCAAACCTCTTCTTATGTGTTTAATAATACGGAGCATGCTGCAAACTTATTTGGGTTAAAAGAATTAGGTTTTATTTATACAAGATTAAATAATCCAACCAATCAAATTTTACAAGACCGTTTGGCAGCGGTAGAAGGAGGAATAGGTGCTGTTGTTTTTGCATCAGGAACTTCTGCTATTGCAACAGGATTAATGACTTTGTTAAAATCAGGAGATCATATTGTGGCATCTAGTAGTTTATATGGAGGAACTTATAACCTATTAAATGTTACCTTACCTAGGTTAGGGATTACAACTACTTTTGTTGATGCATCAAACCCAGAAGAGTTTAAAGCTGCTGTACAAGATAATACAAGAGCATTTTTTGTAGAGTCTTTAGGAAATCCAAAATTAGATGTGCTAGATTTAGAAGCTATTGCCGAACAAGCAAAAGTAGCTGAGGTACCTTTTATTGTAGACAATACAGTTGCATCACCAGCGTTGTTAAATCCTATTAAGCACGGAGCTAATTTGGTAATACACTCGTTAACAAAATATATTGGTGGACAAGGAAACTCTCTAGGAGGCGCTATTATTGATGCAGGTACTTTTAATTGGGCAAACGGAAAATTCCCAGAATTTACAGAGCCATCAGCGGGATATCATGGATTGGTGTATCATGAAGCATTAGGTGCAGCGGCTTTCACTTTTAAATTAATCTTAGAAGGATTGCGTGATTTTGGAGGAGCTTTAAGCCCAACAAATGCTTTTAATATTATTCAAGGTTTAGAAACTTTACCAGTAAGAATTAAACAACATAGTGCAAGTGCATTAGCGTTGGCTACTTGGTTAGAAGAAAGAGAAGAGGTTGCGTGGGTAAATTATCCAGGATTAAAATCTAGTAAATATTATGATTTGGCACGAAAATATTTGCCAAATGGACAAAGCGGTTTGGTTACTTTTGGTTTAAAAGGAGGTTATGAAGCAGCTAAGAAATTTACGGATGCTACTCAAATATTTTCTTTATTGGCAAATATTGGAGATACAAAATCATTGATTATTCATCCGGCAAGTACAACACATCAGCAATTAAGTGAGGCAGATCAAGCAGGAGCGGGAGTAACGCAAGATTTGATCCGTTTGTCTGTTGGTTTAGAAAATATAGAAGATTTAAAAGCAGATATTGCACAAGCATTTAGTAAAATTTAAACGTAACTTAATGTTTGTATCTTAAGACTATAAAACCATCACTTTAAAGTGATGGTTTTTCTTTTTTTAAGTCTTTTATACATTTCTTTTATTTCGCAATTTATTTTATATCTTTGCCACAGCTCATTATGTATTGAAGTAAGTTATCATGAAAGGTAGAGGGAATAGACCCGTTGAAGCCTTAGCAACCCTTTTCTGTTTTGTTAGAAATGAAGGTGCTACATTCTACTAGCAGTTTTGTTAGATAGATAACACAGGAGCAATTCTCTTATAAAATCACGATAACTTAACAACATTCACAAATTCACTCTATATTTAGATTAGGGTAGAAGGTTATTTGAGTTTAAATGATTTTACGACATTGAATAAAAGTTTACAACATAGAACACTAAAAGATTACACTACCTTGGTAGGAGTGCATTATCCTAACTTAGAACTTTCTTACGAAGTTTTTGGTCAGCCATTGCACTCAGCACCTGTAGTATTAGTAAATCATGCACTTACAGGGAATTCCGATGTGGCAGGAGAGCATACAGGTTGGTGGAAAGGAATTGTGTCTAAAGGGAATTTGGTTGATACTAATAAGTATACAATCATCTCTATAAACATTCCTGGAAATGGATATGACAATAAGCCAGAAAATTTAATAGATGACTACAAAAGTTTTACCGTTAGAGATGTAGCTCAGTTGTTTGGTTTGTTATTACAAGATTTAGGAGTTAGCAAATTACACGCTATTATAGCAGGTTCTTTAGGAGGTGGAATTGCTTGGGAAATGGCAGTGTTGTTTCCAGATTTAGCAGATTATATTATTCCTATTGCTTCTGATTGGAAAGCTACAGATTGGATTTTAGCTCATAACAAAGTGCAAGAGCAAATTTTAACCAATTCTAAAAAACCTGTGCACGATGCTCGTATGATGGCAATGTTGTTTTATAGAACAGCAGCATCTTTTAAAGAAAAGTTTAATAGAACACAAAACGAAGCTTTAGGAATTGCCAATGTAGAAAGCTGGTTGTTGCATCATGGTTATAAATTAGAACAAAGGTTTGAGTTAAAGGCTTATCAAATGGTAAATCATTTGCTAAGTACTTTAGATATTACTGCAGAAAGAGGAACTTTTGAAGAGGTGGCTAAAAACATCAAAGCAAAAGTCATTCAAATAGGAATAGATTCAGATTTCTTTTTTGTGCCTGAGGAGAATAGAGAAACTCAAAAAGTTTTAGAGAGTATAGGAGCAAATGCTTTGTATAAAGAAATCACTTCTATCCATGGACACGATGGATTTTTGGTAGAAGATGAGCAGTTAAAAGAATTGTTGAAAGGTGTGTTTTAAGAATTTTAGAATATATGGTCTTCGAATAGCCTGTGCTGAGTTTATCGAAGTATGGTCGAGAAGTAAAAGAGTAGATGTGAGTTCGAGTTTTTAATGAAGAAACGAAATTAAAAAGTATCGAGAACAGATGTGAAAAAGTTGATTTGATAAACTGTTTAGGTGTTAGATAAATTCAAAGACAAACGCATAAAGATCAAAATAAAAATATTGATGTAGTGTATAAACAATTACACAAATCAACAATTTAACAAATAAACCTCAAAAAATGAAAGTATTAAAATTTGGAGGAAAATCATTGGCAAATGGAGAAGGAATTAAAAGTGTTATTTCCATTCTTTTAAATAAAATAAAAAACAAAGAACAAATCGTAGTAGTTGTTTCTGCAAGAGGAACTGCAACCGAAGATTTGTTTGAGTTGTTAGAAAAAGCTAAAAAAGGAGAAGATTATAAAACTGCTTTTGAAACTTTTAAAAACAATCAATTAGCACCTTTTTCTACCGTAGATTTTTCTCAAGAATTTTCTTTTCTAGAAAAGATTTTTGAAGGGGTAAATTTATTAGGTGATTACAGTCCTAAAATAAAAGATTTAGTGTTAGCTTATGGTGAGTTGTTAGCTGGTAAAACAGTTACAGCTTTGTTAAAATCCGAAAAGGTGAATGCTCAATATACAGATTCTAGAGAGCTTTTTAAAACGGATAATGTTTATGGAGAAGCTACTTTATTAGAAGAAATTACAGAAGAAAATACCAAAAAGTATTTTCAGAATATAGATTTATCAGCAGTAGTGCCAGTAGTAACTGGTTTTGTTGGGGCTAGTTTAGAGGGGGAAACAACTTCTATTGGGAATAATGGAAGTAATTATTCAGCTTCTTTAATTGCAGGATATTTAAATGCGGAGGAGTTAGAAAATTATACCATTGTTAGTGGAATTTATACCGCTAATCCTGCGTTGGTTTCTAATGCTCAAAAAATAAATCACTTGTCTTTTAACGAGGCAAATGAATTGGCAAACTTGGGAGATAATGTACTAGATGCTAAGGCAATTATTCCTTTGGTAAAAAAGAATATTTCTTTGCGAATTTTAAATACGTTTGAGCCAGAAAGTCCTGGGACTTTAATCAATGCTGAAGCGAGTTCTAAAAACGGAATCAAAGCTATTTCTGTGCAAGAAAACATGGCTTTGGTAAGTTTAGAGGGTAGAGGTTTGTTAGGAAAAGTAGGGATTGATGCTCGTTTGTTTGCTGCTTTGCAAAAGGAAAATGTTAGTGTGGGAATCATTTCTCAAGGTTCTTCAGAAAGGGGAATTAGTTTTGTAGTAAATGGTAAAGATGCTCATAAGGCAAAAGATGCTTTAGGAAACGAGTTTAATTTAGATTTTTTAAGTAATGATATCAATAGAATATCTATTACAAGAGGAGTAGCAGTTGTGTCTATTTTGGGGAATTCATTAAGTTCTTTTAATACGTCATATACTGCGTTGGTTAATAATAATATCAAACCGTTGTTGATTAATAATACAGTAACGGGTAATAATGTTTGTTTGGTGATAGACAATAAAGAATTAAGAAAAGCAGTAAACGTAATGCATGGAGAAATTTTTGGTATAGCCAAAAAAATAAACGTAGCAGTGTTTGGTGTTGGTTTGGTTGGAGGAACTTTAATCAAACAAATTTTAGAGAGCAAAGAGAATATCTTAAAGCGTAAAGGAATTGATTTAAATGTTTTTGCAGTAGCAAATTCTAAAAAAGTGTATTTCAATGCTGAGGGAATTCAAGAATCTTGGAAACAAGATTTAAAAGAAAGTGGAGTTCCTTATAAAGGAATTGAAGCTATTGTAAATTATGCAAAAGAGCATCATTTAGGGAACTTAATTGCTGTTGATAATTCTGCAAGTGCAGGAATGACAGAGAATTATATTCCTTTAATAGAAAACGGTTTTAACTTAGTTTCTTCTAATAAAATTGGAAACACAAAGTCTTTAGATTTTTACAATGAGTTGCGTTTGGCTTTAATGCAAAACAGAAAACAATACTTGTACGAAACTAATGTTGGTGCAGGATTACCTTTAATTGATACCATTAAGTTGATGCATGCATCAGGAGAAAATATCACAAGAATTAAAGGGGTTTTCTCTGGAACTTTAAGTTATTTGTTTAACAATTTCTCTGCTAAAAATGTGAAATTTAGTGAGGTGTTGAATGAAGCGGCTGAACAAGGGTTTACAGAACCAGATCCTAGAGAAGATTTAAACGGAAACGATGTTGGACGTAAATTGTTGATTTTAGCTCGTGAATTAGATTTACAAAATGAGTTTGATGATGTGCAAATTCACAATTTAATTCCTGAACATTTAAGAGATGGTGATACTGCTTCTTTTTTAAATAAATTGGAGGAGTTAGATCCAATTTATCAAGAAATAAAAGACAAACAAGAACCAAATCACGTATTGCGTTATATAGGTGATTTACATGGTGATTTGGCATCAGATAAAGGAATTTTAGAAGTAAAATTAGTTTCTGTACCTAGCGATTCTGCTTTAGGACAAGTAAAAGGAGCCGATTCTATTTTTGAAATTTATACAGAATCTTATGGAGATCAACCAGTAGTAATTCAAGGAGCTGGAGCTGGAGCAAATGTAACGGCTCGTGGTGTCTTTGGAGATATTATGAGATTAACAGAACTTGAATTGTAAATTCAAGTTAGTACTGAGTAGTCGGTACAAAGTAATTAGTTTAAATGAATGTAAAACTATGTACTCAGTACTCAGTACTTTGTACTAAATACTAAGCGAAGCAATGAGCAATAAAAAAAACTTCGAAACCCTAGCGGTAAGAACGCAATCAGAAACTACTCAGTTTTCTGAGCATTCAGTACCCTTATATTTAACATCTGGATTTGTTTTTGACGATGCCGAAGAAATGAGAGCTTCTTTTGCCGAAGAAAAACAAAGAGATTTATATAGTAGATACAGCAATCCTAACACAAATGAATTTATAGAAAAAGTTTGTTTGATGGAAGGTGCCGAAGTTGGTTTTGCTTTTTCAAGTGGAATGGCAGCCATCTTTTCTACTTTTGGAGCATTGTTAAGTGCAGGAGATCATGTGGTTTCTTGTAGTTCAGTTTTTGGAGCAACACATGGTTTGTTTACCAAATATTTTCCAAAATGGAATATCAACTGTTCTTATTTTGATGTAAAAGATGTTGATAAAATTGAAAGTTTAATTCAGCCAACAACAAAGTTTATTTATGCAGAAACACCAACCAACCCAGGTGTTGATGTGTTAGACTTAGAATTGTTGAGTAGCATTGCCAAAAAACATGGCATCCTTTTAATTATTGACAACTGTTTTGCAACGCCTTATTTACAGCAGCCTATAAAGTTTGGGGCAGATTTGGTAATACATTCTGCAACTAAATTAATGGATGGTCAAGGTAGAGTAATGGGAGGAATTACTGTAGGTAACAAAGAATTGATTAGGGAAATTTATTTGTTCTCTCGTTTAACAGGGCCTTGTATGAGTCCATTCAACGCTTGGGTGTTGTCTAAGTCTTTAGAAACTTTAGCAGTAAGAGCAGACAGACATTGTGATAATGCATTAAAATTAGCAGAGTTTTTAGAAAGTCATCCTAAAGTAAAATGGGTAAAATATCCTTTCTTAAAATCTCATCCTCAATATGAAATTGCTAAAAAGCAAATGTTAAAAGGAGGTAGTATTGTTGCTTTTGAGGTTGAAGGGGGTGTAGAAGGAGGAAGGAAATTTTTTGACAACATAAAAATGTGTTCTTTATCTGCTAATTTAGGAGATACCAGAACCATAGTAACGCATCCTGCAAGTACAACTCATGCCAAGGTAGAAGCTGAGGTGAAATTAGCTGTAGGAATTACCGATGGAATGGTGCGTTGTTCTTTAGGTTTAGAGCATATAGATGATATTATTGCTGACATTAAACAAGCTTTAGAAGCATAAAATAATAGAAACCGAGTCTGTGAAAAGCTCGGTTTTTTTATGCTTAAAAATATTAGTTTTTATTCTTAATATTTTTTTTCATTAAAAAAGGAGAGCTTAATTTAGAAGAGTAAATTTTAATAACAACCCCATGATAGATTTAAAAGGAAAAAACGCTCTTATTACTGGAGCTGGTAAAGGAATAGGAAAAGCAATTGCCTTAGCATTGGCTGCTGAAGGAGTAAATATTGCATTGTTGGCAAGAACTGAAAAAGATTTGTTAGCCACTGCTAAAGAAGTAACTGCTTTGGGAGTAAAAGCGGTAACAGTTGTTGCAGATGTAGCCAATATAGAAGAAGTGAATAAAGCAACAGGAGTTGTTTTTAGTAAGTTTGATACTATTGATATTCTAATCAACAACGCGGGGATTGGAAAGTTTGGTAAGTTTTTAGAGTTAAGTATTAAGGATTGGGAACAAATAATTCAGGTAAACTTAATGGGGACTTATTATGTAACTCGAGCTTTTTTACCTCAAATGATTGAAAGAAATTCGGGAGATATAATCAATATTTCATCAACGGCAGGTTTGCGTGGAGCAGCGGTTACAAGTGCATATAGTGCTTCTAAATTTGCTGTTTTAGGATTAACAGAGTCCTTAATGCAAGAAGTTAGAAAAAATAATATCAGGGTTACGGCTTTAACTCCTAGTACGGTAGCTACTGATATGGCAATTGATTTAAAATTAACAGATGGTAATCCTGCATCGGTTATGCAGCCGGAAGATATTGCTGAGGTGATTGTAGCTCAATTAAAATTAAATAAAAGAGTCTTTATTAAAGATGCAGGAATCTGGTCAACAAACCCTTAGAAAGTCTTAAATAATAGTACAAAATCCCATCATGAAAATGATGGGATTTTTTTGTTTTAATTTTTTTTATTTAAAATTATAGTACTTTGTTTTGCATAGTACCTTTTTTTAAATGTATATTTGCATAAGAAACTACTAATTTTATGAAAAAGTTATGATAAACAATCATTATAAAAACATTGCAGCCTTTACACATCTCTCAAGCTTTAGCAGGTTTGTAATTCCCTTAGGTAATTTTTTAGGGCCTTTAATTTTATGGCTTTTAAATAAAGATAAATCAGAGTTTATAGACAATCATGGTAAACAGGCAGTTAATTTTCAACTCAGTATGTTGTTGTATGGCATTGTAATAGGAACCATTGCCATTCCTTTTTTCTTTTTTAATTTTTTTCAAGGTTTTAATTTTAATGAATATCATCACTTTAGTTTTAATATTAATAAAGCATTTCCATTAATGTTTATTGGTGGTGGTTTAGGCGTTGTAGCAGTTGTAGGTTTTTTATTTGAGTTTGTGTTGGTAATTATGGCAAGTTTAAAAGCTAAGGATGGCATGAGTTTTAAGTATCCATTAACCATAAATTTCATCAAATAACTTAAAAAATGAGTAGTAGTATTTTAACACAAAAAAGTTTTAGAAAATGAAGATAGAAAACACAAAAGCACAAATGCGTAAAGGTGTTTTAGAATATTGTATACTCTCAGTCTTAAAAGATGAAGATGCATATGTGGCAGAAATTCTAAGCACTTTAAAAGATGCTAAGTTACTTGTGGTAGAAGGAACTATATATCCTTTATTAACAAGACTTAAAAATGCAGGCCTTTTAAATTACAGGTGGGAAGAATCTTTATCTGGTCCACCTAGAAAATACTATGGTTTAACCGATACAGGTAAACTTTTTTTAAACGAACTAAACACAACTTGGAACGAACTGCAAAATGCAGTTAATATAGTAACAAGCCCAAAACCACTAAAAGATGAATAAAACTGTTAATATAAATTTAGCCGGTATGTTTTTTCATATTGATGAAGATGCATACTTAAAGTTGCAAGGGTATCTTACGGCTATAAAAAAATCGTTTAGCAATACAGAAGGGTATGAAGAAATTATAGCAGATATTGAAACTAGAATTTCAGAGCTGTTTAATGAACGCCTAAAGAGTGAAAGACAAGTTATAAGTCTTAAAGAAGTTGAAGAGGTTATTACTATTATGGGACAACCCGAAGATTATTTGGTTGATGACGAAATTTTTGAAGATGAACCTAGTTTTAATTCTTCTAAAAAATCAATCCCTAATAAAAAACTTTTTAGAGATATAGAAAATTCATATATCAGTGGAGTATCATCTGGTTTTGCTCATTATTTAGGAATAGATCCTATATGGATGCGTTTGCTTTGGGTACTACTTGTTATGATATCATTTGGAACCTTTGTGGTTATTTATATTCTTTTTTGGATATTAATACCTGCAGCAAAAACAACAGCTGATAAAATTATGATGACGGGAGAACCGGTAAACATTAATAATATTGAAAAACAAATAAAAGATAGTTTTGAAACGGTTTCGGGAGTAGCTAAAAATGTGTCTAAATCTGTTTCAGATACTGCTAAAAAACACGGGGGTACTGTAAAAAAAACATCAAAAAACTTTTTTGATGCTATTGCTAATTTTATCATGTTGATGGTAAAAATATTTTCAAAATTTTTAGGAGTAATTATCATTATTTTTTCAGTATTTATTTTGATTGCTCTAGTGTTAGGGCTCATCTCTGTAGGTTTTAAAAATATTTTAAATATTCCAGGAGTAGAGTTTTTATACGTAATGAATGCTGCAAATACACCTATTTGGTTAGGGGCTATACTTGTGTTTTTTGTTGTTGGGGTTCCTGTGTTTTTCTTTTTCTATTTAGGGTTAAAGATTTTTGTAAACAATTTAAAATCGATAGGAAAAATTGCAAAATTAACCTTGTTAGCAGTATGGTTGTTTTCTGTAGTAGGAGCAGTAGTTGTGGGGGTTAGAGAGGCTAGTGAACATTCTTTTTCTGAAAGTGTAACAGAAAAAAATAAGTTGAATCTTACTGAACATGATACTTTATGGATAGAAATGCGTTCAAATGATTTGTATAGAAATCAATTTTATGTGAATAACAATTTTAAAATAGTAACTCATAAAAATGGAACGAAGGATATTTATAGAAGGGATGTAAGATTTAAAATAAAATCTACTAGTGATTCTTTTGCAAGTATTGTTATTGAGAAAAAAGCAGATGGAGGTGGGTATGAGCAAGCATTAAATCGTGCTAAAAAGATAACATATAACTATGCTTTTGAAAATAATAAATTGATACTAGATTCTTTTTTATCCACAAGTATAGAGAATAAATATTGTGAACAAGAAGTAGAAATTACTCTTTATTTACCAAAGAAATCATTGGTTTATAACGAAAGAAATACTTGGGATTACCATGCTAGAGGTTCAATAGTAAATAGAAAGTTAACCAATCATTATTTAAAAATATTAAAAGACGATGTTGAATGCATAGATTGTGGGGATGATTTTAAAGTAGAGGTAAAAACTCCTAAAGTAAAAATAGATGAAGAAGGTATTGAAATTAATGGTGATGAAGGGAGTTTAAAAATTGATAAAAATGGAATTAGAGCAGAGTCTAAAGATGTTAAGATTAATATTAATAATGGAGGGGTAAATGTTGTGCAAAAAAATAAGGATGAAAGTTCTATAAGACATGTTGCTTATACTGATAGAGATAGTAAGGTGAGGTTGGCTGCATTAAAAATGTTAACAAACCAGACAGATATAAGACATGTTGCTTACACTGATAGTGATTTTAAATTAAGGTTAGCGGCGTTAAAAATGTTAACAAACCAGACGGATATAAGACATGTTGCTTATACTGATAGTGATTTTAAATTAAGGTTAGCTGCGTTAAAAATGTTAACAAACCAGACTGATATAAGACATGTTGCTTATACTGATGAAGATGAAAATATAAGAGCAGAAGCGTTGGCTTTATTAAAATAATTAAAGACCTAATAAAACAAAAAAACATCATGAAAATGATGTTTTTTTGTTAGTTAACTTATTTACTGTATTGACTTCCTATTTCAGCCAAGGGGTCATTTTTAATATCATCATAAAATTTTGCAAAAGTTACGTGCATATATGGAATTAGCCATAAAAATCCAATTCCTAAAGTTAAAATACATAATAATGACCATCCAAAAAATCTTAAACATAATCCAAAGTATTTTCCTTTATAACCATGCATCATTTCTTTACTTTTTCTAAGAGCTGCTTCTGGTCCAATTTCTGGTTCATCAACCATAATATAGAAAACCATGGCATAAGAAATAGCTGCTATAATTCCTGGAATGATAAATAGTAAGCTCCATAAAAACACGTATAAAACTTTTAATAAATAGGCAACTAAGTAGTTGGCAAAGTTATCAAATCCATCAAAAAGTTGTTTAATGTCTTCTTTTTGGTTTCTTGCAATGTTAAGTGAAAAAGTAGCCAGTCCAAAGGTTAAAGGACCTCCTAATATAAAAGAACCGATAGATCCTAAAACTGGAATTGCAGATAAAGACCCAACAATAAGTCCATATATTAAAAAGGTAATAATAGCCATTCCCCATTTTAAATCTAGAGAAGCTCTGGCTTGTTGCATAAGTTTAGCATTTTCGGTTGCCATAGTTTATTGTTTAAAAAGTTGTTTTGATGATGTACTGCAAATTAATCATTTTAGATTTATTTGTAAGGTAAACCTTCCTGTGTGATTTATCACATTTTGTTTTTTGTTATCTTCGTTAAAAGCTTCATCATTGAAAGAAAAAATTTATTTATCACCTCCATATTTAAAAGGTAACGAACAAGCATTGTTAAAAAATGTTTTTGATAGTAATTGGGTAGCTCCACAAGGACCTATGATTACTGCTTTTGAAAATAACTTATGTAAAACTGTAAAATCTTCCTATGCTGTTGCTCTAAATGCTGCTACAGCTGCTATTCATTTAGGTTTACAAGTTTTAGGAGTGCATAAAGGTGATAAGGTTTTATGCTCCACATTTACATTTGTGGCATCGGTAAATCCTATTAGTTATGTTGGAGCAATTCCTGTTTTGGTTGATGTAGAAAAAGACACGTGGAATATTTGTCCTACCTTATTAGAAAAAGCGATTTTATCTGAAATAGAAAAAGGCGATAAGCCTAAAGCTTTAATACTTGTTCATAGTTATGGAATGCCTGCTAAAATAGATGAAATTTTAGAAGTAACTAAAAAATATGATATTTTGGTGTTAGAAGATGCTGCTGCCGCTTTAGGAAGTACTTATAAAGAGAAATACTGTGGTGTTTTTGGAGATGTTGGTGTGTATTCATTTAATGGAAATAAAATTATAACCACCTCTGGTGGTGGAATGTTGGTTACTCATCAAAAAGAATTGGCAGAAAAAACCTTGTATTTGGCTACTCAAGCCAAAGAAATGAATACAGAATACCAACACAAACAAATAGGGTTTAATTATAGGTTGAGTAATGTTTTGGCAGCTATTGGTGTAGCTCAGTTAGCGTTGTTAAATGAGTTTGTACTTAAAAGGAGGCAAAATCATCAATTTTATAAAAAAGAACTTCAATCTCTAGAGGTTCATTTTTTAGAAGATAATAACCAAACCAAAAGTAATTTTTGGTTGACTAATATTTTATTCAATAGTTTTGAGGTTAAAGAAAAGGTAAGAATAGCTTTGCTTGAGGATGAAATTGAGTGTAGGTCTTTGTGGAAACCTATGCATCAACAAACAATGTACGAGAATACTGCTTTTTACACTAATGGTAATAGTGAGGATTTGCATTTTAGAGGATTGAGTTTGCCTAGTGGCTCTTCTATGTCTACAAAAGATTTACAAAGGGTTTGTAGGGTAATTAAAAGTTGTTTTTAAAACCATTTTTTCTTTCTAAAATAATACACGGAACCAAGGGTTACTAAAACCATAACGCCCAATAAAACAAAATATCCGTTGTGCTGTTTTAGTTCAGGAATGTACTCAAAATTCATCCCGTAAATTCCTGCTAAAAAGGTTAAAGGAATAAAAATGACAGAAAAAATAGTTAAAGTTTTCATTACTTCATTTAAACGATGTCCTTGTATGCTAAAGATCAAGTTTATTTTACTTTCCATTTCTTGTAAATCAAAATCAATAGTGTTTAGTAGGTTGTGAATTTGAGTGCTTAATTCACTATAAAACTTTTTATTTATTTTTTGTTGCTCTACTTTTTCTAATTTGGTAATGATATCTCTTAAACTAGTGGCTGCTTTTTTAAAAGTAATAAGGATGTTTTTTTCTTTTTCAATATTTTGAGTAAATTCTGGAGTGGGTTTTACATCGCTTCCTTTAATTAAAGTTTCCATAGAAGCTGAAATACTTTCATAGGCTTCTTCATAATTATCAATAATAGATTCTAAAATTAAGAATAACAAATAATCGGTTTTTTTAGAACGAACAATTCCTTTGTTTTCTCTAATACGTTCTCTAATCCACTCAAAATAATCGCCTTTTTCTTCTTGAATACTCCATAGAATATGTGGTGTTAAAATAAAAAACATCTGTTCTGTTTGAAAGTTTTTAGTTTCTGTTTTTAAAACTTTTATGGTTACAAACAATACGTTGTCTAGTTCTAAAACTTTGTTTGGATGTTTTTCTTCGGCAATTAATTTTAATAAAAAGTCATCGAGTTTGCTATTGGTAATAATAGATTTAAATTCGTTTTTATGATAAGTTCCATAAGTGTTTAGCCATTTTATTTTTTTATCATCGCTATTAAAATTTATTTGATCAATAGCAGTAATAGGATCACAACTATAAGTCTCTTTGGAGTATCCTATAAGAGAGGTGCTGTTAAAAAAATCTTTTTTCATGGCTGTAAAATTTATGATTCTTCATTTTTTATTAAATGCACATCGAGCTGATTAAAAGGAACCGTAATGTTGTGTTCTTTAAATGCTTTGGCGATGTTAACTCTAATTTCGCTTTTAATTTTTTCAACACCAAAAATATTTGCAGTATAAAAAATAATCATAAAATCTAAAGAAGATGCACCAAAATCTGTAAAGCGAACATTGGTGTCTTGTTTTCTAATAACCTCAGGATGTTTGCGGGCACATTCTTTAAGAATGTCTATTACCTGTTCCACATCACTTCCATAGGCAACCCCTACTTTAACCGTAAAAATAGTAGTTGTACCGTGGTGGCTCCAGTTGACTACTTTATTGGTGGTAATTAGTGAATTGGGAATAATTACAGAAATATCAAACCTATTAATAGCTTTAGAGGTTCTTAGACCAATACTCTTAATTTGAACTACATCACCATCAACTTCAAGAATATCTCCCACTTTGGTGGTTCCTTCAAAAAGAAGTATTAATCCAGAAATAAAATCATTAAAAGTTTGTTGTAGCCCCAAACCAATACCAACTAATAATGCAGCTGAACCAGCTAATAAAAAAGTGATTTCAATTCCCAGTCCCTCTAGCATGAAAACAATTCCTATAATCCACAAAAAGTAAGATGAAATTTGTACTAAGGCATAGGCATTTGAATGGTCTAGGTCTGATGTTTCTTTTCTTTTTTGAATAATTTTAGAAAATATCCAAACCAAAATACGAGTCATTATAAAAATGGCAAGCACCAATAAAATGTTAAAAATTTTAATGGAGTTTTCTCCAATTTTTATGATCTCAATATTGATAAAATCATTCAATGCATCCATGTTTTTAATTTTTGCATAAAAGTAAATAAAAAGCTTTTGATTGTGGTTTGGTAAAATAATATTTATCCACCAATAGCAATCATACTACGGTTGTCTAAACGTAGTTCATCAGAAGTAAATTGCTGTTGAGTATCCATACCACCACGCATTTTCTTTTTTGATGCTATGGCTATTTTAATTGGTTTTTCAATACTTTTTCCTGCTCTTAAAGCGGTTAAAATATCTTCTTCACCACCAGAAAATAAACAGTTTTTAAGTTTTCCGTTAGCCGTTAATCTAATTCTGTTACAACTATCGCAAAAAGGATTGGTTACGGTGCTAATAATAGCAAAGCTCCCTTTGGCATTTTTTAGTTGATAATTTTTAGAAGTATCGTTTGGAGCATCTTTTAGTTTGGTAATATTATTAGTTCCAAAATGATGTTGAGCAGTAGTTAAAATGGTTTGTAAAGAAACCAATTGATCTAGCTTCCATTCATTCCCGTTAAAGGGCATAAATTCTATAAAACGAAGATTTAAATTGTGATGTTTGGTGAATTCAATAAAGTTATTGATTTCGTCATCATTTACATCTTTCATTAATACGCAGTTCAATTTTACCTTAAAAAAATCATCATTGGCAAATAGCATAATGTTTTTGTACACTCGCTCAAAGTCTTTACGGCGGGTAATTTTGTTAAACTTTTCAGGGTTTAAAGAGTCTATGCTAATATTAATTTTACGGATGTTACATGCTTTAAATATATCTATAAATTTATCTATAATAATTCCGTTTGTGGTAATAGAAAGTTCTACGGGTAAGGTGGCTAGTTTTTTTAAAATGACAGCTACATCTTTTCTAACCAAAGGTTCTCCCCCGGTAATTCTAATTTTTGTAACTCCTAAATCCACAAACTTTTTGGCAATTTCAAAAACTTCATCATAATTCATGATATGGCTTTTGGGAGATAAAGGAATTCCCTCAGCTGGCATACAATAAGTGCATCTTAAGTTGCACTTTTCCGTAATAGAAATTCGCAAATAAGTATGTTCTCTGTTAAAATCATCAATTAATATGTTGTCTGTTTTTTTGATATGCTGTTGTTTTTAGTTATTGCTTCTCGACTTCGCTCGAAGACCTATTTTTATTTGTGTAAAAGTAGTTGAGAATTCAGAAATTAAGCAGTTAAGAATATATAGATTTCACTATTCACTATTCACTATTCACTATTCACTATTAATGCCTTTCTCCTTTTAAAACACCATAAATATGAAGAACTGCAGGGAAAATAGCTTCCATAGATTCTTCTGCTCCTTTGGTAGAACCTGGTAGAGCCAATACTAATGTGTTGTTTATAATTCCTGCTACACTACGTGATAACATGGCATATGGAGTTCTGGTTTGTCCGTAACTTCTAATGGCTTCTTCAATTCCAGGAATTTGTCTTTCAAATAAAGGGGTTAAGGTTTCTGGGGTCACATCTCTTGGAGACAATCCCGTTCCACCAGTATAGATAATTAAATCAAAATCTTTTTGACTGTTGGTAATGGCTTTGTCTGTAATGATATCCTTTTCGTCAGGAATAATGGTGTATTCTCCAATACTGACTTCACATTCTTTTAATTTTTTAATGATGGCTTTTCCTGCCTTGTCTTCTTTTTTACCAGCAGAAATAGTATCAGAACAAACAATAACCGATGCTTTTAATCCTGCTCCAGATTTTTTATGAAAAGTTGATTTTCCTCCTCTTTTTTCTAGTAGCTTAATGCTGCCAATCTCAACATGTTTGTCAATAGGTTTTAGCATATCATACATGTTTAGAGCTACTACACTTGCTCCGTGCATGGCTTCTACCTCTACACCTGTTTTGTAAATGGTTTTTACGGTCATTAAAATAGTAATCTCTAAACCATTTATTTGATATTCTACCCCTGTAAACTCAATTGGTAAAGGGTGGCAGTCTGGTAGTAAATATGGCGTTTGCTTAATACCTAACAAACCTGCAGCACGACTCATTTCAAAAACGTCTCCTTTGGGTACAGTTTTGTTGTTAATAGCATCAATAGTTTCTTGTTTGCTCACTTTTACAATGGCTTGTGCAGTAGCGGTTCTTAAGGTTGAGCTTTTATGTGTAATGTCGACCATTTTTGTTGCTTTAGGCCATAAGCGATTTGCTTTAGGCTAGTTGTTAAAAAGGCATAAAGCTTAAAAGCCTATAGCCTATAGCAGTAAACTCTATGAGTTTACTTTCCACTGATGCGTTTCGTCTTCAAAAATTTCTTTACCAAAAATAGGACTTTCTGCTTTGATGGTTTCCACCAAATATTCTAAAGCTTTCATGGCTTCTTTTCTTCTTGGTGACGATACAAAAACAAATAAGCAAATTTCTCCTGCTTTTACAGCTCCTAAACTGTGATAAATATGCATACAAGTCAGTTCAAACTTTTCAAAAGTAGCTTCTCTAATTTCGCTAAATTTTGAGTTTGCCATTTCTTCATATGCAGTGTACTCAATAGCAGATACTGTTTTTCCATTAATTTCATCAGCTCTTATTTGACCTAGAAAAATATCATGTGCACCAATGGTTGTTTTGGTTTGGTGTTTGGCTATAGAGTTGGCAATAAAATCTGGAGTAATAGCACCATCAATAAAAACATTGTGTTTTTTCATAATTCTCCTCTGTTTATCTAGCAAAGATAATCATCCTCCAGCAAACGGAGGTAAAAATGCCAATTCATCTCCCTCTTTTACAGAGAATGTTTTGTTTTCTATTTTTTGATTAACGGCTATATTATACGTGGTGTTGTTTAGGTTGGGGTATTTGTTAAGAATGGCTTTTTCAATATTTTCTAGACTACAAGTATCGGTTTCTATAGAAAAAGATTCTTGAGTTGTGTTGGTTGTTTCTACCAATATTCCAAAATATTTAATGGTGATTAGCATATGTTGTATCTTTCTAAATCTTTTGGAGTATTAATGTTTACTATTTTGTCTCTAATATGGTCTGGTGCAACAATGGTTTTTGCATCTAGTTGTTTGATAACAAAACGCAATTTCTGAATTTTATTTTTAAGTGCTAATTTAAAAACGCCCAAGCATTTTCTGTTGTATAAAGCTATTAAAGGAGTTGTTCTGCTATTACAAATGTATTGAACAATATCATGTTTGTTGTTTCGTTCGTCTAACAAAGGTTTAAAAACTTCTAAATCTACTTTTGGAGCATCGCAACTAACAATAATACTATAGTCTGTTTTACTTGCTTTTAAGCCTGTGTAAACAGCGGCTACTGGACCGTAGTTTTTTACATTATCTGGAATTCTTTTTACACCAAATTGATCGTAATTTTCATGATTACTTACAATAATAACTTCATCAACAATAGGAGTGAGTTTGTTAATGATGTGTTGAGTAAAGGTGATGTTGTTAAGCGTTAATGTTCCTTTGTCAGTTCCCATTCTTGTGCTGTTTCCACCTGCGAGAATAATTCCAGTAATGTTCTTTTGCATAACAATAGTTGGTTTTAATCAATAATATATGTGTTTACTTTTTCTCCTTTTTTTACCATTCTAACATCATCTTCTAAATATATTAAAGCATTTGCCTGAGCAAAACTATTTAACATGGCAGAGCTTTGACTACCTAAAATAGTGACATTGTTTCCGGTAACTTTTGCTTTTAAAAACTCTCCTCTGGTTCCTTTTTTTATGTATTCGTTTTCTAGTGTTAACGGAACTGTTTGTTTTCCATAATTAGGATTGGCAATCATTTTTTGCAAGGCTGATTCGATGTAAATATAATAGCAAGTTAATGCTGATGCTGGATTACCAGGTAATGCAAATACTACTGTGTTTTTGTTTTTCCCAAAAAACAAAGGTTTTCCAGGTTTTTGCTTTATTTTATAAAAGATTTGTTTGGTGTTGAGTTCTAATAAAGCCTTGCCAACAAAATCATAATCACCAACAGAAATTCCACCAGAAATTAAAACCAAGTCATTGTTGTTAATAGCTGTCTTTAATGTGTTTTTTGTAGCATTATAATCGTCTTTAACTTTATGAAGGGTTACGTTTGTAAATCCTTTTTTAGCCAAGGCGGTTTGTAGCATTATAGCGTTGCTCTCGTATATTTGTCCAAATTCCAAAGCAGTACCGGGAGCAATTAATTCGTTACCAGTAACCACAATGCTAATTTTGGGTTTAGGATAAACCGTAACTTTTGTAATTCCTAAAGTGGCTAAAAAACCAATAGCAGCTGGGTTTAGCTTTTCACCTTTTTTTAATGCAATTTGATGCTGTTTTATTTGTTCTCCTTCTAATCGTATGTTTTTATAATTAGTTAACAGGTCATCAATACTTAAAACACCATTTTTTACAGATGTGTTTTCTTGCATAATAACTGCATTTGCATTTATAGGAGTGGCTGCACCTGTAAAAATTCTTACTGCTTCGCCAATGTTTAAGTTTTTTCTATTGTTGTCTCCAGCTTTTATCTCATCTACCAACACAAAATTATTTTGATGTTTTTCATCAAACAACACCGCATAACCATCCATGGCAGATTGGTTAAAAGGAGGCATGTTTATAGGCGAAAATACATCTTCAGCCAAAAATAAATCTAAGGCTTCTGATAATAAAACTTTTGTAGGAGGTAATGTTTGAGTGTGGTTGTTTACCAAACTCATCGCTTCTGTAATACTTATTAAATAATTTTCCATATAAATAAAATAGAAGACGAATGTAGGATTATTCTGCTAAAACCACTTCTTTAAACTTACTTTTGGGAGCTTCACAAAGGCTACAACTATAATTATCTGGTAAGTCTTTAAAGGCTACACCAGCAGGAATATTAGCTTCTTCATCACCAAATTCATCATCATAAACAGTCATACAACTACTACATTGGTGAATGGTAGTTTCTGCTAATCCTGAGTCTTTATTTTGTTTAGGTTTGGCAACGTTTTCTGTGTTGGTATCTAGCTGTTTAAAGTATAGTTGACTTAATTGCATTAATAATCCAGGTAGTTCAATTTCCTCTACGTTTTGTGCATAAGGAATATATTCACGGGTGTTAGGGTCAAAGTTTTTACAGTACAAAACATTGTATGATGCGATGTTTTCAAAACCATTGGCAATTTTTGGTTCAGGGTTTTTTTCAACAATCATAGATGTAAAATACTGTGGATGTTCACTTCTTTCATGATATCCAAAGGTTAAACCATAAGTACTAATATCATTTTGATCAAAAGACTTTACAATAAATCTTTTTAGTTTTAATGCTTCAGGATCGTTAACAGGTAGGTGCCAGTTTAACTCTAAAGATGAGTGACGAACGTTAATACCTCTTTGTCCTAAAAATTTTTCTAGCATAAATTTATATTCCTTTTCTATTCCTTTTACAATAAAGGATTTCCAAGGTGTGATACAAATTTTACTGATTTTATAATCCATACAAAAATCACAAAATTCATCTAAAAAATTTATGTCATATTTGTTGTTTCTCCAGTATAATCCTAACCAATATTGGCTAATTCCCATTTTGTTCATTCCCTCATAATAAGGAAAAGGTCTGTAAGGAATTTTTAACGGTTCAAGAACTACTTTGTTGTTAGAATCTGTTAATTCTGTAACGCGGTTAAATAAATCTTGAACGTTGTCGTAGTTTTTGTATTCCTCTTCAATAATCTTAGCTACTTTGGCAATATTCCAAGAAAACACCAAAACAGGATAGTTAATGTCTTTTTTCCAGCCTGGTAAGTTTAAGTTTAAATACCAATAATCTTCACTTTTTGAAGCAATGAAGTTTAAGTGTCCTCCGTATATGGGAACCAAGTTTTGTTGCGGATCTACAATGTTGATTTTAAGAGTAGGGTTGTACTTAAAATCTTCATGCAAATACAAATACGTGGTAGCGCTTAGCCAAGATGTTTGTTGAAAAACATCGGCACAAACGTAAGAGGATACAATGTTTTGATATTTATGAGTATCATCATCAACATCTTGTTTAAACTCTGGAAAATAAGTTTTTAATAAATGTTGTTGGTTGTCTTTAACGGGTAATAATATATCTTGTCTAGATCCAAAACTAATGGATGTTAGGTTTAATGCTCTAGCTAGTTGTGTTACTTGCTTTAATTCATTTGGAGTGATAACACCTCCTTTAATGAAAATTCTTTTTAGTTTTTCAATCATTATATTATGCGTTTACAGGGGTTAATGATTCTTTTAAAATATCTCTAACTTCTGGTTTACAACTTCCACACCCTAAACCTGCACCAGTAGTTTTACAAAGTTCGGCAAAGTCATTACATCCATTTGTAATGGCTTGTTTTAAATTACCATCACCAACTTGACTACAAGAACAAACTAATTTTCCTATAACAGGTTCTCCACCACCGCTACCTCGTAATAATTCATCACGTTTGTCAGATAATTCTACTCGATCCTCTATTAAGGCTTTAAATTCTGCAAATTCATTTTTATCACCCATTAATACGGCTCCAACCAAAATATCGTCTTTTACTACACATTTTTTGTAGTAGCGTTTGCGTTCATCAGTTAAAATAATTTGCTCATAAGAATTGTCTCCTTTAGGAATTTCAATATTACCAATACTGCACAAGTCAAGATTTTCAAATTTTAAAATGTTCATCAAAACAGATCCATCGTAAAGGCTTCCTAAATCTCCTAAAATAAATTTAGCAGCTACATCTGCTTGTTGTTCTGCAGCCGAAGTAATACCAAACAACCAACCATTGTATTGAGCAATTTCTCCTAAGGCAAAAATGTTAGGATCGCTAGATTGTAGGTGCTGATTTACTTCAATTCCTCTACCGCAATTTAGCTTTATTTCTCTACCAAGTTCAATGTTTGGAATGGTACCAATAGCATATACAATAGCATTGGTTTTTATAATTTTACCTGTTTTTAATCTTACCTCTAACTCGGTTTCTTTTTCAGTTTCAAAAACAGTATCTACTTCGTTGTTATAATGTATTTGGATTCCTCTCTCTAAAACATCTTGACCTAACAATCTACTAGAAACCAAATCTAATTGACGTTCCATTAATCTGTTTGCACGTTGAATAATGCTTGATTTGATGTCTATTTTAGAAAGTGATGCTGCCAACTCTAAACCAAGTAATCCACCACCTACAATGGTAACATGTTGTTTGTGTTGAGGTAGTCCTGTTTTTTCTAGATGGTTTTTTAAAGCATCTGCATCTTTTTTAGTACGCATGGTAAATGCTCCAGGCATATCTAATCTGCAATCTTTAGGAACAAAGGCTCTACTACCGGTAGCCATAATTAAAATATCGTAATGATGTGTTTTACCGTTACTGTCGGTTATTGTTTTTTCTTCTCTATTTATTTTTACAATACTACAGCTAGCGTGTAGGGTTACTTTTAATTTATCTAATTCCCCTTCTTTAATTTTTTGTAATTGTTCCCAGGTCATTTCTTCGTTAATGTATTCTGGTAACATTACACGATTGTAGAAAGGGTATGGTTCTAAAGAGAAAACATCTAATTCATCTTCGGTATTGTGTTCTCTATAGGTTTGAATAAATCTATAGGAAGCAGACCCAGCACCAATTAAGCATATTTTTTGTTTTTCTTTTTTAAACTTGGTTACTTGTGCAACAGCGTGTTTAAAATCGGGTTCGCTAGAAATAGGGTCAATTAATTCATTGGTTAAATTGTTTGCACGGCCAAAATCAGAACCAGATATTTTTCCAAAGTGCATTGGCATAAAAACAGATCCTTTTTTAATGTCTTTGTTAATTACGGCTTTTACTCTAGCTGTACCACGGTTGTTTTTTACAACTACTATTGTTCCTTCCTCAATATCTCTTTCTTGAGCATCTTTTTCGTTAATTTCAACATAAGGGCCATTAATATGAGTAAGTAAACGTTTTACTTTTCCTGTTTTGGTTCTGGTATGCCATTGGTCTCTAATACGACCTGTGTTTAGTATTAATGGAAATTCTTCTGTTGGTTGTTCTGATTGGTTATAGATGTTTTGGGCAATATTAAAGTTTGCTTTACCGTCTTTTGTGTAAAATTGTTTGTCGGTAAATAATCTTGGTGTTCCTTGACTATCCTCGGTAGGAAATGGCCATTGAACAGTTCCTAAATCTTTTAATTTTTGATAAGTTAAGGCAGAGATATCAATATTAGTTCCTTTGGTCATTTTACAATATTCCTTGTAAACTTCCTCTGCGTTTTTAAAATCAAAACCTCTATAATTCATAGCCTGTGCAAATCGCCATAAAATTTCAGCATCTGGCAAAGCTTCACCTGGAGGCTCTATTCCTTTTTCTAAATAAGAAATTCTACGTTCTGAGTTAGACATGGTTCCTTCTTTTTCTAGCCAACCTGCTGCAGGTAATAATAAATCTGCATATTTGGTGGTTTCAGAATTGTGAGAAATGTCTTGAACTACTACAAACTTTGCTTTTTTAAGAGCTCTTTCTACTTTATTAGAGTTTGGTAAACTCACTACAGGATTGGTGCAAATAATCCAAATAGCTTTTAAGTCACCTTTGTCTAAAGCATCAAACATTTTGGTAGCAGTATAGCCAGGCTTAGGGTTTATAGGATTACTCCCCCAAAAATCAGAAACCTCTTTTCGGTGTTCAGGGTTCATTAAATCTTTGTGAACAGCCAATAAATTAGCCATTCCTCCAACTTCACGTCCACCCATAGCGTTAGGTTGTCCTGTTAAAGAAAATGGTCCAGATCCTGGTTTTCCTATTTGCCCGGTAACCAAAGAAATGTTTAATAAAGATACGTTTTTGTCAACTCCAATAATACTTTGGTTTAGCCCCATGGTCCACATACTAATGAATCCTTTGGCATTACCAATATATTTTGCTGCTAGTTTAATGTCGTCTAAAGCAACATCACAAATTTTAGCAGCATCTTCTAGAGAAGTTTCAAAGACTTGCTTTTTAACATCTTCAAAATTATTGGTGTGGTTTAAAATAAAGTCGATATCAATTTTGTCCGTTTCTATCAATTCACGAACAATAGCGTTGTTTAAAATAACATCGGTTCCTTGTTGAATTTGTAGGTGCAAATCTGCAATGGCAGTGGTTTGTGTTTTTCTTGGGTCTACTACAATAAATTTGGTGTCGGGATTGGCTTCTTTATGATTTTCCAGTCTTCTGTATAGGATTGGGTGACACCAAGCAGGATTTGCTCCAGTAATTAAAAAAGTATCTGCCAATTCAATATCTGCATAAGCAATGGGTACAGAATCTTCTCCTAATGCTTTTTTATAACCTACTACAGCAGAACTCATACACAATCTAGAATTGGTGTCTACATTGTTGGTTCCAATAAATCCTTTGGCTAATTTGTTAACCAAGTAGTATTCTTCTGTTAAACATTGTCCAGATACATAAAAACCTACGCTGTCTGGTCCGTGTTTTTTTATGATTGATTTAAAAACAGCAGCCGCTCTTTCAAATGCAGTATCCCAAGAAACTCTTTTTAAAGGATGGTTTTTACTCCATTTCATTTCTGGGTATAAAATTCTATCCGTAGTGTCTTGTGCAACATAGTGAAGATTCATTCCTTTAGAACAAAGCATTCCTTTGTTTACAGGGTGGTCTTCATCTCCAGTTACCTTTAAAGTTCCGTTATTATCTTTATTAACTATAATTCCGCAACCTACTCCACAGTAAGAACAAGTTGTTTTGTATGATTTATTTGCAGACATATTGATTCGGTTTTTGTAGAATACTCATGCAAATATACTAAAATTACGTAGATATTAAGTATATATACGTAGTTTTAAAGAAATGATTTTGTTTAAAATTTAAATATTTGGGTTATAGGATATTGTAGGGAAGCTGATAAGGTTAGATAAAAATAAGAGTTGTGGCATAAATGAAAAAAGCCCGAGCAAATTGCTCGAGCCTTTAACACTGAATAATTAAGGAATAATTACTGAATATTTTATAAGAACTTAGGTTTGATAATTAACATGATCCAAGCCCAGTTTTGAGTACTTTTTGCTCCAGTTACGGTATCAGGCTCAAAGAATTGAGAATAACCTCCAACTAATTTAAATCCTTTGAATCCTTTAGCAACTACTAAGTCTAATTCAGATCCTAATTCAGAACCAGCACCATCTAAATCTTCTACTTCAGAAAAGTTGTGATATTTTAAACTTACTGCAGCACCTGCAATTTTACTAGATACACTAGCATTTAAATCGTTTAAACCTCCAGCATTTCCGTGGTTTCCTACGTAAAATCTATCCATCAAACCATTAAATTTGTGGTTGGTTCCATATAAAGGGAAGAATGCAGCAGAATCGTCAGTTTTTCCAGAAATAGTTTCGTATCCTAAACCAAAAGCAACTTTGTCTAATTTGTATCCTAGATCTAAACTAGCTAAATATGCTCCATCAACAGTAACATCTGCACCACCTACGTTTCTGTTTCCGTTTTGTAAATAAGCATTTGCGCTAGCAGTAAAAGCCCCTGTTTTGTAGTCTAAATGTGCACCAGCAGTTTTTATGGTTGATTTGTTTTCGGTTGCTGCTTGATGAGTGGTTACTAAACCTAATAAAGAAACGTTTAAACTTCCATAAGTTTTGTTAACTCTTAAAAATCCCATATCTCTGTAAGAAAATAATGTAGCAGATGGGTAAATAGTACCTGCATAAGTGTTTAAAGAACCTCCTAAGTCTAAATTGTATCCATCGTTGCTGTATTTAAAAACAGCAGCATCGTGAGTTCTTGCTTGTTGAGCCCAACCTAATCCTCCTAAAATTCTTTGATCGTCATAAGATAATGGTTGACGACCTACTTTCAGGCTACCTCCTTCGAATAAATTAATATCAGCCCAAGCTTCTTGAAATCTTAAATTACCATTTCCTGTTGCAGATATTTGTGTTCTGTCTCCATAAAAGAATACTTCTTGTACACCTAAGTATAATGTGTAAGAGTCGCTTTTGTAAGTGGCATTAAGAGCTGCTCTTACTGATGTTTTGATAAATGATTCAGATCCTGCAGGAGCAGTGCTTCCTCCTGGTGTTGCAGGTGTTGCAGTAAATGGTCCTCCGCTTCCACCTAATTCTGTTCTAGGTCTAAATTCTCCAGATAATGAAAATTTTGATTCTTCTTGTGCGTTAGCAAGAGTAGTAAACGCAAATGTTGCAATTAATAATGATTTAGTGAATTTCATAATTAAGTTTATTAAGTTGTTTTTGTTGATTATTTCTTCGCTATTAAAAACGAAATAGTTAAAAATGGTTTAATGTTCTAAAAAGTCAATTAGATGTTTTCTGTATTTGTAGTAATCATCATGTTCTAAAATGGCTTTTCTTGTTCTAGGTCTTTCAAATTCAATAGGGAGTACATCACCTATTTTGGCTTTAGGTCCACTG
The DNA here is from genome assembly GCF_054111205.1 of Wenyingzhuangia sp. IMCC45467. Next base: position 1,850,319 of record NZ_CM134196.1, on the reverse strand, counting down.
GTCATCATTACAACACGATCTGCTAAAAAGATAGCTTCATCCACATCATGAGTAATCATAACAGCAGTAATTTTTTCTTTGTTCCAAACGTCTATCAAAACATCTTGTAGCTGACCTCTGGTTAAAGAATCTAACATTCCAAAAGGTTCGTCTAATAATAGTACTTTTGGTTTGATAGCGAATGCTCTAGCTATACCAACTCTTTGTTGTTCTCCTTGAGAAATTTCTGATGCTCTTTTGTTAAAAGCGCTATCCATTCCTACTTTGTGTAAATAATATTTACAGATGTCTTCTTTTTGTTTTTTTGTAGCTTGTGGGTATACTTTTTTTACCCCTAGCATTACGTTTTCCATAGTGGTTAGCCATGGCATTAAACTAGGTGCTTGAAAAATAACTCCTCTGTCTGGTCCAGGTCCTTTGATGCTGCTTCCTAATACAGATATTTTACCTCCAGAAATTTCGTTCAATCCTGCCATCATAGATAGCATGGTTGTTTTTCCACATCCAGAATGTCCAATAATGGTGATAAATTCTTCTTTTCTTATTTGTAGATTAAGGTTTTCTAGTACTACGTAATCTCCATTAGGAGTTGGGTATACTTTTTTTAGGTCTACCAAATCTAACATCACTTCGTTAGATGGAAACTTCTCTATTTTTGGATTGTGTATTAATTGGTTCATGTCCGTCAGTTTTAATTATTATCCCATCTAAAATCTTTAGGTTGAATATTTGGTAGTTCATAGTTAACAGTGCTTTTTGCTGCTTGTTGTTCTCCTAAATCCATTAAATATTCAATAATTTCAAGTCGAGTTTTTTTGTACTCTTCATTGTCGTTAAGAGCTGTTTTGTCTCTAGGTCTTTCAATGTTTATTTTAAATTCTGGTCCTAAAGTTGCTTTTGGTCCGGGTTTTAATGGGATAATCCTATCGGCCATGTACATTGCTTCGTCAACATCATTGGTAATTAATAAGGCTGTACGTTTGTTAACTTCCCAAATTTTTAGAATTTCATCTTGCAGATTTCCACGAGTTAAGGCATCTAAGGCTCCTAAAGGTTCGTCCATAATAATCATTTCAGGATTCATGGATAATGCTCTGGCAACAGAAACACGTTGTCTCATTCCTCCAGATAATTCTTTTGGATATTTGTTTAGTGCGTGTGTTAATCCTACCATTTCTACGTGTTCTTTTACACGAATATCTTTTTCTTGTTTAGAGGCTTTTGGAAAAGCTTCTTGAATAGCCATATCAATATTTTGATACACGGTAAGCCATGGTAATAAAGAGTAGTTTTGAAAAATAACACCTCTTTCGTGGCTAGTGTCTTCTACGGGTTTTCCTTTAAAAATAACTTCACCTTCGGTTGGTTTTAATAATCCGTTAATTAGGTTTACCAAAGTTGTTTTTCCACTTCCTGAAAATCCTACAATGGCAACAAACTCCCCTTCTTCAATATTTAAATTGATGTTGTTAAGAATTTCACCCTTATATTCCTTTGCAGGATTGTAGGTTTTGTATATGTTTTTGAGTTCTAATATAGCCATGATATTTAGTTTTAAGGTTTCTTAAATGGTTTCTTTTTCAAAAGAAACTAAGTTTTGTATAAATAACATGATTCTGTCTAATGCAAATCCAATGAAACCGATAACAAACATGGCTACAATTATTTTAGAGTTAGAATCCATAGCTCCGTTTTGAAACTCTTCCCATACAAAAGAACCTAAACCTGGAGATTGTGCTAACAATTCAATAGCAATTAATACCATCCAAGCTACTGATAAGGTAATTCTTAATCCTGTAAAAATTAAGGGTAAAGATGCTGGTAATATTACTTTGAATATTTTTTGAAGTGGTCTTAGTCTTAAAACTTTTGCAACGTTAATATAATCTGTGTTTACAGAAGCTACTCCCATTGCTGTGTTTACTAAGGTAGCCCACATAGAACAAAGTCCTACAGATATAAATGATATAATAAAAGAACTATCGCTGTCAGAATTTTTGGTTAAGGTTTTTACAATCATAAAAACTAATAATAACCACACTACTGGAGATACTGGTTTAAAAATTTGAATAATCCAGTTGATTGATCCTCTTAAGGTTTCACTAAGTCCAAGTACAATACCAATGGGAACAGCAATAAATAATGCTAGTAAAAAACCAGCGAATACTGTTTTTAAACTTGTTTTTATTTGGTCTACAAATGAAGGTCTCCCTGTGTAGGTTATGGCTTTTTTACCTTGTGCTACACGTTTTTTATTCATCTCAAAAGTTTTTTCTGCAAATGCTTTTTTGTCTGCTGAAATTTGTTTGTGGTCTTTTAGTAAAGTTTGATAAGCTTCATAAACTTGAGAAGGAGAGGGTAGGGTGTTGGGTTGACAATTGGCATCGCCAGACTCCATACATGCTTTTAGCTTTGCAGCTTCTGCTTCTCCTTGGTTGTTAATAGCTGCTTCAATTTTATAATTAGCTTCTTTGTTATAAAGTGTTTTAGATCCTACTTGCCAAAGCCCTATAAATATGAATACAGAAGCAACAGGTGCAACTATTTTTCTCATCACCGCTTTGGTGTTTTTTTCTGGTTCTTCTTTATTTATCAAACGTATTAGTGGTTCTAAAAAACCTAGGCCAATAAACTTAACTCCTTTGATGATTGAATCTTTCATGATGTACTTTTTTTCCTTAATGCTTCCTTAGTTGTTCAGTAATGTAAATCGGGGATGGGTTGTCCCCGATTGTAATCTTTTTAAGTATAGATTAGTCTTTGTTTCCTATTTTAAATGAGTTGATGTAACCTATAGGGTCTTTACCGTCATATTTGTTTCCATCAATAAAGTCAGTGGTAGCTGGCTTGTATCCATCTGTTTTTGGAATGTCTGTTGCTGGAATTTTTCCTTCTTTTACTAATAATTCAGCTGCTTTTTTCCAAATATCAGGTCTGTAGATGTCTTTTGCTTTTTCAGCGTACCATTCTGCCGGTTTTGTTTCAGGAATTTGTCCCCATCTTCTCATTTGAGTTAAGAACCAAACTGCATCAGAATAGAAAGGATATGTTGCGTTGTAACGATAGAATACGTTAAAGTCTGGCATTTCACGTTTGTCTCCTTTTTCAAATTCAAAAGTTCCTGTCATAGAGTTTGCTAATACAGCTTCATCAGCTCCAACATATTGTGGCATAGATAGTATTTTTACAGCTTCAGCTCTATTTCCAGGAGCATCTAACCATTGTCCGGCTCTAATTAATGCTTTGGTTACGGCTACAGCAGTGTTTGGGTTTTCTTCAACAAATTTCTTTGTCATTACAAATACTTTTTCTGGGTTGTTTTTCCAGATATCATAGTTTGTTGTAACGGGAACTCCAATTCCTTTAGCAACCGCTTGTTGGTTCCAAGGTTCTCCTACACAGTATCCGTAAATAGTTCCTGCTTCTAATGTAGCTGGCATTTGTGGTGGAGGTGTTACAGATAATAAAACATCTGCATCAATTTGTCCTTGAATGTTGTCAGCAGAATACATACCTGGTTTAATTCCAGCAGCAGCTAACCAATATCTAATTTCGTAGTTGTGAGTAGATACAGGGAATACCATTCCCATTTTAAATGGTTTACCTTCGTTTTTGTATTGAGTAATTACTGGTTTTAATGCATCAGCACTAATTGGGTGTACTGGCTTTCCATCTTTGTCTTTTTTAACATGTGGTTTCATTCCTTCCCAAACTTTATTAGAAACTGTAATTCCGTTTCCGTTTAAGTCCATAGAAAAAGGAGTAACCAAAGCTGCCTGACGTCCAAATCCTGCTCCTGCAGCAATAGGTTGTCCTGCTAACATGTGAGAACCATCTAATTGTCCATCAATTACTCTATCTAAAATATTTTTCCAGTTAGATTGTGCTTCTACAGAAACAAATAATCCTTCTTCTTCAAAAAAACCTTTTTCTTTTGCAATAGCTAAAGGAGCCATGTCTGTTAATTTAATAAAACCAAAAGTTAACTGTGGTTTTTCAATTTCTAATGATGTGCTTGCAGGAGCAACGGTGGTTGATGTTGTTTCCTTTTTTTTCTTGTCTCCGCAAGATGCAATCATAAACGCTGCTGCAATCAATGTAGAGGCTTTAAAAAATGTAATTTTCATGTTGTTTGAATTTAGTTAATTACGTATTGATACTTAGTTTTAGCAAAGGTATGTACGTAGTTTAGTTACGTAAACCTTGTTTAGGCATATTGAGTTAAGTTTTTAGACATAAAAAAAACTGCCTATTAGCAGTTTTTGTTTTATTTCTAAGTGTTTACGTAGTTTTTAACTATCTAAGAAGAAGTTGTGTTCGGAGATTTCTTTCTTAAGTTTAGGAACATCAAGTATTTTTATAAGTTTAGATTTTGTGTAGATTAGGTCTTCTTTTTTTAAGGCAGATAAAATACGTATTACTTGTTCGTCTGTAGTTCCTGCATAGTCTGCAAGTTCTTTTCTAGATAACTCAATCCCTATAACACCATTGTCTTCTCCAAATTTTCTATATAAGTAGAGTAGCATGTCAATTACTTTTTCTCTAACGGTCATTTGAGACATGGTTTTTACCTTGGTTTCGCTTCTGTTTAGTTCTTCTGCATAAAAATGCATAAAATCAAAAGTAACTTTAGGTTCTGATAATAAAATGTCTTTAAGTAGTGCGGTAGAGAAATTGCATAAAACAGTATCTTCTAGAGCTGTTGCTCCAATTTTATAAGTTTCTCCCATACCAAACCCACGGTGACCAATTACTTCTCCATCTTTTGAAAGTCTAAGTATTTGTTCTTTCCCGTTGTATCCAGTTTTGATAACCTTAACCTTACCACTGTAGATAAAATATAAACCGTTTACAGGAGCTCCTTCCATAATAAACTGTCTAGATTTTTTACATTGTATGGTGTGTTTTTGTTCCGTAATCTCTGGGTTTATATTGTTTATGTGACCCAAGTTTTTTTTGATTAAGCACGTCTCATTGGTGCAGTTTGTACAGCTGTAACTCATATTTCTACGTATTTATACGACAAATTTATTGATTAATTTTGTTAATCTAAGTATTACTACGTATATTTGCCTCGTAGTACAAAGTAAAACAAACTTATTTATATATGAAAACAATTTTAGTAATAGGTAACGGAATGGTAGGTTATAAGTTTTGTGAAAAGCTTATGGCTAAGACTGAGAGTAGTAACTATAAGGTGGTTGTTTTTGGTGAAGAGCCAAGGCCAGCTTATGACAGAGTACACTTAAGTGAGTATTTTGCAGATCAAGATGCGGAGAGGTTGAGTATGGCTCCAAGGTCTTGGTATGAGGAAAACAACATTGAGTTGATTACCAATGAACGTGTAACCGACGTTCATAGAGCAACTAAAACCATTACAACAATTAATGATAAGGAGTATACTTATGATTATTTGGTGTTGGCTACAGGTTCTTCTGCATTTGTGCCTCCTATTCCAGGGGTAGAAAAAAAAGGAGTATTTGTTTATAGGACTATAGAGGATTTAGATGCTACTATGTCCTATGTAGAGGAGATTAAAAAAAATAAACCAAATGGAAAGGCTGCTATTTTAGGTGGAGGTCTTTTAGGGTTAGAGGCAGGAAAGGCTATTATTGATATGGGGCTTGAAACTTCAGTAGTGGAATTTGCTCCTAGATTAATGCCAAGACAGCTTGATAATGATGCTAGTAAAGTTTTACAGCGTAAGTTAGAAGATATAGGTCTTGATATATTGTTGAGTAAAGGAACTCAGAATATAGAAGGAGATGATGCTATTACAGGAATGAGATTTTCTGAAGATGAAGTGTTGCCTGTAGATATGTTATTGGTTTCTGCAGGAATTCGTCCAAGAGATGAATTGGCTAAAACCTGTGGGTTAGAGGTTGGAACACGTGGGGGTATTGTTGTGTCTAACGATATGAGAACTTCTGACGATAATGTTTTTGCTATTGGAGAGTGTGCTTTGTTAAATCATATGATTTATGGTTTGGTGGCTCCTGGTTATGATATGGCGGGTATTGCAGTAGATCAAATATTAGGTGGAGATAGTTTAATGCCAACATCAATTGATATGTCTACCAAGTTAAAGTTGAGTGGAATTGATGTTGCTAGTTTTGGAGATGCGTTAAATGAAGCAAAAGAAAGTGAATCTATTGTTTATGAAAATAAATTTCAAGGAATTTATAAAAAAATAAATGTTTCTAAAGACGGTAAAAAGTTGTTAGGAGGAATTTTGGTGGGAGATGCAAGTGATTATAATATGTTGCACCAAATCTTTTTAAATGGAATGAAAATTCCTGAAAATCCTGAAGACTTAATTTTAGGAGCAAGAGGAGGAGAAGAGGCTAGTTTTGGTTCTGCGTTGGATTTACCAGATAGTGCTGTTGTTTGTTCTTGTGAGGCTGTAACAAAAGGTCAAATTTGTTGTAAGGTCGATGAAGGAATGACTTCGTTAAAAGAAATTGCAGGAGCAACTAAAGCAACAACAGGTTGTGGAGGTTGTAAGCCTATGGTTACAGATTTAATTAATGAGTCATTAAAAGCTCAGGGAGTTACTGTTAAAGAAACTGTTTGTGAGCATTTTGATTATTCTCGTCAAGAGTTATATGATATTGTAAAGTTAAAAGGGATTAAAACTTACGCAGAATTGTTGTCAACTCATGGTAAGGGAAAGTTGGGTTGTGAAACTTGTAAGCCTGTAGCGGCATCATTGTTTGCAAGTATTTATGCAGACACAGGAAATGATCACAATGTGATTCAAGATTCAAACGATAAGTTTTTAGCTAATATTCAGCGTAATGGTACATATTCAGTAGTACCAAGAGTTGCAGGAGGGGAAATTACTCCAGAGCAGTTAATAGTTTTAGGGCAAATAGGTAAAAAATACGATTTATATACTAAAATTACTGGAGGAGCTCGTATTGACTTTTTTGGAGCTGAGTTACATGAATTGCCATTGATTTGGAAAGATTTAATTGATGCTGGTTTTGAATCAGGTCATGCTTATGGTAAGTCATTACGTACGGTAAAATCTTGTGTAGGCTCTACATGGTGTCGTTATGGTATGGATGAATCTGTGTCCTTTGCTATTGAAATAGAAAACAGGTATAAAGGATTGCGTTCTCCTCATAAAATAAAAGGAGGGGTGTCTGGATGTATTCGTGAGTGTGCTGAGGCAAGAGGAAAAGATTTTGGAATTATAGCTGTAGAAGGAGGATGGAACTTGTATATTGGTGGAAATGGAGGAGCTACTCCAAGACATGCTGAGTTGTTGGCAGAGAAAATTACCAATGAAGAAGTGATAAGATTTACAGACCGTTTCCTAATGTATTATATTAAAACAGCTGGACCTTTAGTAAGAACAGCTGCTTGGTTAGATAAGATTGAGGGAGGAATAGAGCATGTAAAAGATGTGGTGATTAATGATTCTTTAGGATTGTGTGATCAATTAGATGCAGATATGGCTGGCTTGGTTGATGCTTATAAATGTGAGTGGAAAGAAGCAATAGAGAATATTGATGAACAAAACAATCGTTTTGCTCATTTTGTAAACTCTGATGAAAGTGATGAAACTATAGAGTTTGTGTCATTAAGAGATCAAAAAATGCCAAAACTATGGTCTTAAGTTTAAGTATCTAATCCTTAAAAAAGAAAACAATGAATTCAATTTTAGAACAATATAAAACAGTATCAGAATCAGAAGTAAAAGAATGGTTCAAAGCAGCTCCAGTAACTAAGTTTCCTGAAAACGGAGGAGCTTGTGTAAAAGTTAATAACAAACAAATTGCTGTGTTTAATTTTACAGCAGAAGGAAAATGGTATGCATCTCAAAATGTATGTCCACATAAAATGGAAATGGTACTTTCTAGAGGTATGATTGGTGAAGACTGTGGTACTCCTAAAATAGCATGTCCATTGCATAAAAAAACTTTTTCTCTTGAAACAGGAGAAAATTTAAACGGAGAAGATTATTCAATAGCTGTATTTCCAGTAAAAATTGAAGACGGTTTCGTTTATATCGGTACTCATTAATAAAGTACTTTTATTAATAAGTTTGTTTTATACTCAACTAAGCTCGATGTTTACATCGAGCTTTTTTGGTATTTAAGAGTTTTTAAGCTGTTTTTAGGATTTTTTCTTGTAACAGTCTAAATTGCTTAGGAATTAGGTTTCTTTTGGCTTCGTTGTAAACGGAAACGTACAAATAAGGATTGTTTTTCTTTGCTTTTAGAATCAAATCAAAGTACTGAGAATAAGTGAGTTTTTTCATAGTAAAGAGTGTTTGTTAAGTTAGAGTTCTCTCAAAGTTAATTAAATATTGTATTTAATAAGTTGATTTTTGTCAGGTTTAGAGTTTTTTTTGAATGATATGTTGTTTGGTGGGGATTTTAATTTCTAAATCTTATTAATCTACTATATAGGTAGGAATTGTATATTTGTTGTTATGTTGTCAAAGAAAACCAAATACGGAATTAAAGCGTTAACCTACTTAGCAAAGAGGTCAGAAAATTGTCCTGTGCAAATTTCAGAAATAGCCAAGCATGAAAACATATCGGTAAAATTTTTAGAGAGAATTCTTTTAGAGCTTAGAAAAGCAGGGGTGTTAGATTCTAAAAAAGGAAAAGGAGGTGGGTATTTTTTAGCCAGATTACCTAAAAATATCCCAATGACAGATATAATTCGTACTTTAGAAGGACCTATTGCGATGGTGCCTTGTGTCTCTTTAAATTTTTATAAAAAATGTGATGATTGTAAAAGTGAAGAGGTTTGTGCTGTTAACAAATTAATGATACAAGTAAGAGATAGCTCGTTACAGGTTTTTAGAAATACATCATTACAAGATTTAATTACTTATTAATATGGCTTTTATTAAAGTTTTTTCAGGAAATTCATTTGAGGTTGAACGTGTAAAGCTATCCCTTCAAGAACAGGGCATTGAGCCTATTATAAAAGATATTTCAGAATCTGCGAGGCTTGCTGGTTTTGGAACTTTAAGGCTAGAAAAAGAAGTTTTTGTTCATTCTGATCAAGAACAGCAAGTCAAAGAGATTCTTTCTTCACTAAAATAAATGGTCATTCTAGACAGATGTTTTTTTAAATAAAATTTATTATCCTACTAATTTTGTAGATTTTTAGTTTTTTTGTTGTGGGCATGTAATAAAAACTATACCTTTGCGACCTACTTGTTGTTATTTCCTACTTGATGAGTAGGGTAATGAGTAAAATGAATAAAAAGAGAATGGTAACAGAGAAAGTTTTTAATAGTGAAGGAGATAGCAGTTATGCTAAGTCAGTGTCTTCAGAAAAACCAATACGTAGTGTTGTAAAAGCTATTAGTTGGAGAGTGATAGGTAGTTTAGATACTTTAGTAATATCTTGGATTGCTACTGATGATATAACAACAGCAACATCAATTGCTTCTATAGATCTTTTTACAAAAATGATATTGTACTTTTTTCACGAACGCATTTGGAATGCAATAAAATGGGGTAAATAAAATGAGTAAAAAATACACAGAGGAGCAAATAGCAGAGTTTAATGCTAAGTTGGCAGAAAAATCACCAGAAGAAATAGTTGCTTGGGCAGTTATTAGAGCTAAAAAGCCCGTAGTTACTACTAATTTTAGACCTTACGAGGGAGCTATATTATATGCGGTAACTAGCGTAAAACCAGATATTGATGTTGTTTGGTGTGACACTGGATACAATACTCGTAACACATACAAGCATGCAGAAGATTTAATTAAGTTATTGGATTTAAATATTGATTTATATGTTCCTAAACAAACCTCTTCTCACCGTGATGCTGTGATGGGAATTCCTCAGATAGATGATCCAATGCACAAAGTCTTTACAGAGCAAGTAAAGCTAGAGCCTTTTAAAAGAGCCATGGCAGCACATCAACCAGATGTTTGGTTCACTAATTTAAGAAAAGGTCAAACTGCTTTTAGAGATTCTATTAATGTAGTTTCTCAGGGTGAAGATGGGATTTTAAAAGTGAGCCCTTTTTATAATTATACAGATGAGCAGTTAGATGCTTATTTAGAAAAAAATAACATTCCAAACGAACACAAATATTTTGATCCTACAAAAGTATTAGGAAATAGAGAGTGTGGATTGCATAATTAATTTAGTACAAAGTACTAAGTTTTACAGAAGAATAAAACATAAATATACGTAGCAGTTGTAGTCTTAGTACTTTGTACTAACTACTAAATACTAAAACAAGAAATGAACGAATTAAGAGTAAATACATTAGAAAGCGAAGCCATTTACATTTTAAGAGAAGTAGCAGCGCAATTTGAAAAACCAGTGTTATTGTTCTCTGGAGGAAAAGATTCTATTACATTGGTAAGATTGGCTCAAAAAGCATTCTGGCCAGCAAAAATTCCTTTCCCGTTTTTACACGTAGATACTGGTCATAACTTTCCCGAAACCATTGAATTTAGAGACCGTTTAGCTAAGGAGTTAGGAATTGAATTAATTGTGCGTAACGTACAAGATAATATTGATGCTGGTAAAGTAACAGAAGAAACTGGAAAATATGCATCTCGTAACATGTTACAAACTGAAACATTGTTAGATGCTATTGAAGAATTTGGTTTTGATGCTTGTATTGGAGGTGCTCGTAGAGACGAAGAAAAAGCAAGAGCTAAAGAACGTATTTTTTCTGTAAGAAGTGATTTTGGTGAGTGGGATGAAAAAAATCAACGTCCAGAATTATTTGATTTGTTAAACGGTAAAATAGAATTAGGACAAAACGTACGTTGTTTTCCTATCTCTAACTGGACAGAATTAGATGTTTGGTCTTATATAGAAAGAGAAGAAATTGAAATTCCATCTATCTATTTTGCACACAAACGAAAAGTATTCTTAAGAGACGGAATGATTTGGTCTGCTGAAGATGATGTAGTTTACCGTGAAGAGGATGAAAAAGTAGAAGAAATGATGGTTCGTTTTAGAACTGTAGGAGATATGAGTTGTACAGCAGCTGTATTGTCTGATGCTGTTTCTATTTCTAAAGTAGTTCAAGAAATTAGAGATTCATCAATTTCAGAACGTGGTGCTCGTATTGATGATAAAAGATCAGAAGCTGCGATGGAAAAACGTAAACAACAAGGATACTTTTAAAAGTACTGAGTACTTAGTATAAAGTACAAAGCAGATAAAAACACATAAAGTACGAAGCAACTGTAAACTTAATACTCAGTACTGACTACTTAATACTATAAAATTAAAAAAACACAGAAAGTACACGTAGTCACTGAAACTTAATATTCAGTACTCAGTACTTAATACTATAAGTAAAATGGAAGTTTTAAAAATAGCAACAGCAGGAAGTGTAGATGATGGAAAAAGTACGTTAATAGGACGTATTTTATACGATACACGTTCTTTAACAGATGATAAACTAGAAGCAATTGAGCGTACTAGTAAGCAAAAAGGATTTGATTACTTAGATTTTTCTTTAGCTACGGATGGTTTGGTTGCAGAAAGAGAACAAGGAATTACCATTGATGTAGCACATATTTATTTTTCTACAAAAAAGAAAAGCTACATCATTGCAGATACTCCAGGGCACGTAGAATATACTCGTAACATGGTTACAGGAGCTTCTACATCACAAGCAGCTATTATTTTGGTAGATGCTCGTAACGGAGTCATAGAACAAACTTACCGTCACTTTTTCATCAATAACTTATTAAAAGTTAAAGATATCATTGTGGCTGTAAATAAAATGGATTTGGTTGATTTTGCTCAAGATAAGTTTGAAGCTATCAAAGCAGAAATTACAGATTTAGCAAAAAGAGCAGGTTCAACCCAAAATATTACATTTATTCCTGTATCGGCATTACAAGGAGATAACGTGGTAGATGCTTCAGAAAATACACCTTGGTATAGTGGAACAACTTTATTAGCGCATTTAGAAGCTTTAGAAGCTCAAGATGTGTACGAAGAATCTGTAGCTCGTTTACCAGTACAAACAGTAATTCGTCCTAAAACAGATCAGTTTCACGATTTTAGAGGATATGCAGGAAAATTATATGGAGGTAGTTTAGCTGTAGGAGATGAGGTAACGGTATTACCATCAAAAACCGTATCTAAAATAAAAGATATTTATTTCTTTGATAAGAAATATGAGATTGCCACTAGAGGAACATCTATCAATGTAACTTTAGAAAATGATATTAATATTTCTCGTGGAGATATTATTGTAAAAGCATCAGAATTGCCAAAAGAAACAAAGCAACTAAATGCAAAAGTTTGTTGGATGGATACTACCAATTTAGTAGTAGGTAAAAAATATTTATTACAACAAGGTGCTAATGTAATTGCAGCAAAAGTAGCAACTATAGATGCAGTAATTGCAACAGATTTTTCTGGAGAAACAGCAGCAACGGAATTAAAAATCAATGAAATTGGAAAAGTATCATTTAAACTAGCCAAAACATTGTTTTATGATACGTATGCAGAAAACAAAACAACAGGATCTTTTATTTTAATAGATCCTCAAACAAACAATACCTCAGGAGCTGGATTTATTCAGTAATTGAAGTAATAAGTACATAGTATTGAGTACTGAGTTAATGGTGCTTGATTTAAAAATGAAATATTAATAAAACAAGTTTTAAAGTTTTAAAAATTAGTAAAAGCTAGTCTTTTACTTTTTACTTAATACTTTGGACTACAAAAACAAAGTTTTTGACCATGCAAAGTTTTAGATCAGAAATAGAAAACCCTATTGTTCAAAAAGATATTATTGAATTAGGAGATAAAATTCAACAGTTTTACGATGGTAAAATTGATGAAGAAAAATTTAGAAGTTTACGTTTAGCACGTGGAGTGTACGGTCAACGTCAGTTTGGAGTACAAATGATTCGTATTAAATTACCATACGGAAAAGTAACTTCTGACCAATTATTAAGAATATGTGATGTTTCTGAGGAATACTCAAGAGGACGTTTGCATATTACTACTCGTCAAGATATTCAAATTCACTATGTAAGTTTAGACAGAACTCCAGAATTATGGGCAGAGCTAGAAAAAAGTGATGTAACCATTCGTGAAGCTTGTGGAAACGCAGTACGTAACGTAACAGCATCACCAGATGCAGGGATCAATCCAGAGGAACCGTTTGATGTTTCTCCATATGCACATGCCGTATTTAAATTCTTTTTACGTAACCCAATTTGTCAAGAATTAGGACGTAAATTCAAGGTTTCTTTCTCTTCTGCAGATGATGATTCAGCGTTGTCTTATATGCATGATATAGGTTTTATTGCTAAAATAAAAGTAGTAGATGGTAAGCCTGTATTAGGATTTAAAGTAATGTTAGCAGGAGGATTAGGTTCTCAGCCTCGTTTGGCTGATGTAGCTCACGAATTTTTAGAAACAGATAAAATAATTCCTTACATGGAATCTATTTTACGTGTGTTCGATAGATACGGAGAGCGTTCTAAAAGAGCCAAAGCACGTTTAAAATTCTTAGTAAAAGATTTAGGTTTAGAAGCTTTTAACGAGTTGGTTGCTACAGAGCAAAAAGCATTATCAAACCAAACAGTAGAAATTAGTACTGAAGGTTTTGATAACAATCCAGATCTATCAGGAATTGTAGCTCCAGAAGTTACTATTGATGATGTAGAAGCTTATGAAGCATGGAAAGCAAGCAATGTTTTTGCTCAAAAGCAAGAAGGGTTGTTTGCTATTGGAATTAAAGTAAATATAGGAGATTTCTACTTGCCAGAAGCAAGAGCTTTGGCTGCTTTAATTAAAGAGTATGCTGCAGATGAATTAAGATTTACATTACGTCAAAATATATTAGTACGTCACGTACGCGAAGATTTATTACCATTCTTCTACACAAAATTAAAAGAATTAGGATTTACAGATTTAGGATACGAATCTATTGTAGATGTTACTGCATGTCCAGGAACAGATACTTGTAACTTAGGAATTGCCTCTTCTACAGGAGCAGCAGTTGAATTAGGGAAAGTGTTAAGAGCAGAATATCCAGAATTTGCAAACGATTCTGATTTGGTGATTAAAATTTCTGGATGTATGAATGCTTGTGGTCAACACAACTTATGTAACATCGGTTTCCAAGGAATGTCTGTAAAAGCAGGTAAATATGTAGCTCCAGCCTTACAAGTTTTATTAGGAGGAGGAACTTTAGGAAATGGAGAAGCAAGAATTGCAGATAAAGTAATTAAAGTTCCGTCTAAAAGAGGACCAGAAGCATTAAGATTGATCTTAAATGATTATATAGAAAACTCTGGAGGAGCAGATTTTATTGAGTATTACGAATCTCAAGGAGGTCAAAAATATTTCTATGATTTCTTAAAGCCATTGTCTAGTACTGATGATTTAGTAGAGTCTGATTTTATTGATTGGGGGAACGAAGAGAAGTATGAAAAGGCTGTAGGAGTTGGAGAATGTGCTGGTGTTGTTATTGATTTGGTTGCTACTTTATTGTACGATTCTAAAGAAAAATTAAACAACGCAAAAGAAACGTTTGAAGCAGGTAAATTAAGCGATGCCATTTATTTTGCATATAGCTCAATGGTACATACTGCTAAAGCAATTTTAACAGCAGAAGGAACAAAAACCAACACTCACAATAAAATTATTTCTGATTTTAACGAAATTTTTGTTCAAGGAGGAAAAATTGATTTAGGGACTGATTTTGAATCATTCATTTATCAAATTAACCAAAATGAACAATCAGCATCTTTTGCAAAGAGTTATATTGCTGATGCTGAAAAGTTCTACGGATTGGTAGATGCTTACAGACAAGCTGAGTTGGCAGAATAATTACAATAATTAAGAAGTAAGATTGAAGATTTAATTAATTTTGAATCTTCAATCTTAAAATAAAAATATGAGTAAAGGGAAATTAACATTAGTAGGAGCAGGGCCTGGAGATCCGGAACTAATTACACTAAAAGGAGTAAGAGCTCTAAAAGAAGCTGATGTTATTTTATACGATGCTTTGGCTAATGAAGAATTGTTAAGGCATGCAGAAAATGCAGAGAAAATCTTTGTTGGAAAACGAAGAGGAATGCACAAATTTATTCAAGAAAAAATACAAGAATTAATTGTAGAGCACGCTTCACAAGGAAAACATGTGGTAAGGTTAAAAGGAGGTGATCCTTTTATTTTTGGACGTGGTGCAGAAGAATTAAAATATGTATTAGAAAAAGGAATTGATTTTGAAATAGTGTCGGGGGTAACCTCTGCCATTGCAGCACCCGCTAGTTATGGAATATCGTTAACACAAAGAGGTGTAAACGAAAGTTTTAGGGTAATAACTGGGACTACTTCCGATTTAGAGTTGAGTAATGATATTGAAGCAGCAGCAAAATCGAACGTAACCATTGTCGTTTTAATGGGGATGAGCAAGTTAGAAAAAATTGTAAACGCATTCATTAAACAAGGAAAAACAGATATTCCTGTTGCTATTATAGAAAATGGAACCAAAGATATTGAACGTTTAGCTATTGGAACCATCAATACTATTTTAGATATCATCAATCAAAAAGGGTTAACCAATCCATCTATGATTGTAATTGGTGAAACCGTAAAAGAAAGCGAAGTATTGTATAAATACCTGTTAAACAAAAAAGGACAAACATTGTAATGGAAAAAAATCAATTATATCCAGTTTTCTTAAAAGTTACAGCACTAAACACTTTAATTGTAGGAGGTGGAAACGTAGCTTTAGAAAAATTGTCTTTTTTGTTAAAATCTAGTCCAGATGCTAAGGTAACCATGATTTCTCCATTTTATAGAGAAGAAACTATTGCCAAGGCAAATGAAGGAAAAGTAAGAATGGTTGTAGGGAATTACGATGCGAGTATGTTAGAAGGAAAGCATATAGTAATTGCTACGACTGATGTACCCGAAGTAAATTTAAAAGTTTACAACGACTGTAAAGAACGTGCTATTTTGGTGAATTTGGCAGACAATCCTCCGTATTGCGATTTTTATATGGGTGGAATTGTAACCAAAGGAAATGTAAAAATTGGAATTTCTACCAATGGAAAATCTCCTACTATGGCAAAACGTTTACGTCAGTTTTTTGAATCGGTATTACCTGAAAATATTGATGATTTGGCTGAGTACTTAAATAAGTATAGAGATACAATCAAAGGAGACTTTGAAGAAAAAGTTGAAAAGATGAACGAGTTTACCAAAGGTTTGGTAGATAACGTTAAAAATAAGATTAAAGAATAAAAATAGTGATTGATTGGAAAATTATTCCGATTTTTGCAGTCGTTATTTAAAATGATAATAAATAAAAAAGTAAGATAATGATTAAAACAGATATCTTAATCATCGGAGCAGGACCAGTAGGTATGTTTGCGGTATTCGAAGCAGGTTTGTTAAAGTTGCACTGTCACTTAATTGATGCATTGCCTCAACCAGGAGGACAATGTTCTGAAATTTATCCAAAAAAACCTATTTATGATATTCCAGCGTATCCTGAAGTATTAGCAGGGGATTTGATAGATAATTTAGCAGAGCAAATTAAGCCTTTTGAACCAGGTTATACTTTAGGTGAAAGAGCTGAAACTATTGAGAAGTTAGAAGATGGAACTTTTAAGGTGGTAACCAATAAAGGAACAGAGCACTATGCTCCAACAGTATTTATTGCTGGTGGATTAGGATCTTTTGAGCCTCGTAAACCGCCTATTAAGGAATTAGCAGAATACGAAGATAAAGGAGTAGAATATATTATTCGTGATCCAGAATTTTATCGTGATAAGCGTGTAGTCATTTCAGGAGGAGGAGATTCAGCTTTAGACTGGTCTATTTTCTTATCTGATGTAGCTAGTGAAGTATCATTAGTACACAGAAGAAATGAATTTAGAGGAGCTTTAGATTCTGTTGAAAAAGTATCTGAATTATCTAAATCAGGAAAAATCAATTTAATTACTGATGCTGAGGTAAAAGGAATTAATGGTGATGGAAAAGTAGAGTCAGTAATGATTAAGCATAAAACAGAAGGTGAAATCATTAAAGAATGTGATCACTTTATTCCATTGTTTGGATTGTCTCCAAAATTAGGACCTATTGCTAATTGGGGATTAGAAATTGAGAAAAATGCCATTGTTGTAAACAATGCATTAGATTATCAAACTAATATTCC
Organism: Wenyingzhuangia sp. IMCC45467; assembly: GCF_054111205.1. The sequence continues at coordinate 1,833,171 of NZ_CM134196.1, read as the reverse complement.
TGGTATTTTTGCTATTGGAGATGTGAACACATATCCTGGTAAATTAAAATTAATCCTTTGTGGTTTCCACGAGGCTACAATTGCTGTGCAATATGCATATAACATTATTAACCCTGGAAAGCGTTATGTAATGAAATATACAACTGTAAACGGAGTAGAAGGATTTGATGGAGAAAAGAAAGAAGCTAAAAAAGCAGTGGTAAAAAGCATGTAATTTTAGACTTACCATAAAACTTAAAAAACCTCAAAAGCGAAAGCTTTTGAGGTTTTTTTATTGCATTAAATTTTCATGTTTTTAAATTGCAGATAATGATATTATAGCCATCAGGATCTTGAATTAAAACTCCGTTTTTAGCCCAATATGGGTTTTTAGCAATATTCAATGAAATGTTGTTTTGTTGGATGTTTTTTAAGATTTGAGCATATTCTTTTTTACTCTGTGGGTAAAAAACAAATAAATCATCTTCATCAAAAGTGTTTTGAGGTTTGCTTTTGGAAACTGTGAATTCTAGATGCCAATCACATTCTTTTTCACCAATAAATACACCATCATAACCATTATGATTTTTAAAACTACCTAAGATTTCAAGATTTAGAATATTTACGTAAAAATTAGATATTACTTCTAAATTATTTGTGTGTCTAGCTGCTCTAAAAATCATTGCTAAATTACTGTTTACTCATTTCCATAATGAGTTCTGTTTCATCTAAGTGAAATAAAATTTTGTTGTTTTTTTGTTTGATGACAATCCCCATAATAGAATACTGATTGTTTTGATGACCAATTTTAATATGTTGTTCATTATCTATAAAAATCCAATTGGTATTGTTGGATTTTTCTGTAAATAACTTAAACATGGGAGTGTTAAAGGTAGTGTTGATGTTAAACTTTCCGTTGTTATGAAAACTAAAAGTAGCATTTTTAAAACCATCTGATAAGGCTTGAAATTGTACATCATTAGGACTACTTACAATATGGTTTACTTTCCAATCTCCATAAATATCGTCTTTACTTAAATCTTGTCCAAAAGAAGAAAGTATTGTAAAAAAGAAGAATAATGTTAGTAATTGTTTTATCATGGTATTGTTTTTTAATTATCTATAAATCTTTCAAAACTACCAAAGGCAGAACTTTCTCCTTTTGAGTTTCCTCTTAATTTTGGAGCGTGTTGTATAATTCTATCGGCCAACCTAGAGAATGGTAAACTTTGTAAATACACTTTTCCTGTTCCTTGTAAGGTTGCTAAAAATAGTCCTTCCCCTCCAAAAAACATCGATTTTAAATTTCCAGCTCTTTCAATATTATAATCTATTCCTTGGGTAAAAGCAACCAAACAACCAGTATCTACTAAAATAGATTCGTTATTTAATTCTTTTTCTATAATAGTTCCGCCTGCATGTAAAAAAGCCAAACCATCTCCTCTTAATTTTTGAAGTATAAATCCTTCTCCTCCAAAAAATCCTGCACCCAATCTTTTATTAAAAGTAATGCTTACTTGTGTTCCAAGTGCAGCACATAAAAAAGCATCTTTTTGACAAATAATTTCGTTGTTTATGGAACTTAAATCAATAGGAATAATAGCACCTGGGTAAGGAGCAGCAAAACTAACTTCTTTTTTCCCAAAACCCACATTGGTAAAATGTGTTAAAAAAATAGATTCGCCAGTTAGTACCCTTTTACCAACATTTAATAATTTTCCTAAGACTCCTTGGTTGGGCTGGGAACCATCACCCATTTTTGTTTCAAAAGCAATATCTCTATCCATCCAGTTCATAGAACCAGCTTCTGCAATTACAGTTTCTTGTGGATCTAACTCTATAGAAACAACTTGCATATCATTTCCGTGAATGGTGTAATCAATTTTGTGTGATTTCATTTTTTTTAAATTCAAAGTTAGTGGTTGTTTAAAAGAAAACTCAATCCTTATACAAGAAGAGGTTCTTTTACATAGCGATATAAATTTACTAAAAAGATTGATTTAAGTTAATGTTTTCTAAAAACATCTTTTCTATCACAATATTTTTAATAATTAAGCGATAGGTTGTATCTTTGCACCTCAATTTTAGCATCATAGTTAATTAAAATTCAGTAGAATGTCTGATATTACCATTAAGATTAAAGATAGAGAAGGAGTTGTTCACGAGTTACAAGCCCCAACAGATATGGCCATGAACATTATGGAGCTTTGTAAGGCTTATGAGTTGCCTGTAGAAGGAACTTGTGGTGGAATGGCTATGTGTGCTTCTTGTCAATGTTATATTTTATCGGATCACGAATTACCAGAAATGCAAGATGCTGAGGAGGATATGTTAGATCAAGCTTTTTATGTAGAAGATAATTCTCGTTTGGGATGTCAATTGCCAATTACCGAAGATTTAGACGGACTGGAAATTGAATTGGCTCCAGAGAGCGAAGTATAGTTAGAAGAAACTAGTTTAAAGATAAAGTTATTTAAAAGCTCAAAACCAAATGGTTTTGAGCTTTTTTAGTATTTAACACCTGCTAAAATTTTAGCATTTATATGATTGTTTTTAGGAGGAACAGGGCAAATGTAATTTTTGTTATAAGCACAATAAGGGTTATAAGCTTTGTTAAAATCTAAAGTTATATAACCTGTATACTCATCAGGAATAGTTGTGTCTATATACCTTCCTCCAGCATAAGTAGTATCTCCGTTTGTTAAATCAGTAAAGGGAATAAACAAATAGTTTTCATACCCTTTTTTCTTTTTTAAGGCTAAATTTTGATAAATACTTAGTTGATGTTCTTTTCCATCAATGTTAAAAGTAGCCAAGGCATATTGCTGATAAGCTTCTGATCCTCCTTTGGTGTTTTGAATATAAAGTATAGGAGTATTAAAGGTAAATTTTAGTTTGGCTTTAACTTTATATTTTTCATCTACAGAAAAAAATGGAAGGCCTGTAAATGTTTTTATTTTTTTTGAAGGGAGCGGACTCTCCTTTTTGTCTTTAAAATGATTGTTTAACTCCGTTCTGTGCAAACTTATTTCAGTTTGATAATCTTTGTCTTGAGCAATGCAAAAAGTGCTTAGAGATAATAAAATGATAAGTATTTTGTACATGGTTAGGCTTTTGTAATTCTTGCTAAATAATCATAATGATCACCTTCAACAATCAATTCACAATTTAGATGATTATAAACGGCACATCTTTGTAAAGTATTGTAGTCTACATATAACCAATCAAAAGTGTCTGATTGCTCTTCTTTGTAATTCATCCAAAATTGAACTTCTCCATAATAATCTTTGGTAGCATCAATCCAATGATCTCCGTTTTCATCTTCATACATATAAATAATGTCCGAAGAATCTATTAATATTTGTCCGTTCGGAGTTAAATAAGTTGCTAAGTGAATTAAAAAAGGGGCAAGGTTGTTTAGTTTTCCACAAATACCTGTTCCGTTCATCAATACCAAAATGGTATCAAATTTTTCATCACTATTAAAGTTGTAAATATTCGCAACTTTGGCATTTTTTAAACCTCTGTCTGTAGCAACCTCTATAGCTCCTTCTGAAATGTCAATTGCCGTAACATTTAGGTTTTTGTTTTGTAAATACAAAGCATGGCTTCCGGCTCCACAACCAATATCTAAGGTTTTTCCTTTGGCCAAATTCAAAGCTTTTTGCTCAATTATTGGCATGTCTTTGTACTCTCTTAATAAATAGTCAAGCGGGAGTTCATCTTCTTCTGAAATAGAGGAATTGGTAAGGAGTTTATCTTTGGTGTTTTTATTAAAATAATAAGCTTTTAAAGCAGTACCTAAAACGTCTTTGGACATTGATAAATGATTTTTACAAAGTTAGTTACAAAGGCTGAGGTCTACAAACTTTACATTCGTCAAAATTTTTATTCTCTCCTTTTAAATGCCCATTTTCATCTAAGGTATAATCACAACAGTCCATGTATTCGTGTTTTAAAAGTTCTCTACCTCTTAAAATTCTAGATTTGGTTGCGGGCAAACTAATGTTTAATTCTTCGGAAATTTGTAGTTGTTTTAAGTTTTTTATGGTAGATAAAAATAAAACATCTCTATATTTTTTAGGCAATCTTAAAATTAATGGAAGCAAACAATCTTCTGCTTTATGATGATTAAAATCTTCGTTTTTTTCTAATACATATTGCTCTGGAGATTCTTCTGCAATCACTTTAGATTGCTTTTTAAACTCATCTAACATGGTGTTGTTAGCAATGGTAAAAATCCATGATTTGATGTTAGATTGATTTTTTAACGTATTTTTTTTAGTGTGAATTTTAATAAAAACCTCTTGTAAAATATCTTCTGTTAAAGTAATGTTTTTGGTTTTTGATAAAATAAATTTTTTAAGATCTATAGCGTATAAGTCCCAAATTTTGTTTGTATCCATAGCTAAAATATTTTAATCCCTAGCACAACCATGCTAGAGATTAAAGTTAACAATTACAATTGTTACAAGTACAGTTTTTGCAAGTACATTGTTGGCAGTTTCCTTTTTTACAATTATCGCAGTTGCAAGTACAATTAGTATTTTTCATGATTATATTATTTATGGTTTATATATAAGACGATAAGGATTGTAAAAAGATTCTTTTTTAATAGAAAATTTTCGTTTTAATCAGTTTAGCTTTCTATTTTTGAGGTCTAATGAATAGATTAAACATACCGCCCGAAGAGGGAGATTTTTACACCAACGAACAAGGTTACCGAGTTTTTACAGAGCAATACCATTTAAAAAGAGGATATTGTTGTAAAAGTGGTTGTAAACATTGTCCATATGGTTATGATAAAAAAACAGATTCTTTTAAAAATAAATAGATTATGAAAAAAATAATAGCTTTTGTTTTAGCCCTTAGTTTGTCAAGCTGTGCAGAGTTGTCGCATATTGTAAATAATTTACCAATAAGCACTCAGAACATTAGTAATTTAGATATTGCTAACGGTTTAAAAGCTGCTTTAGACCAAGGAGTAAGTGATCAGGTAAGTAAGTTAACCCAAGAAAGAGGGTTTTATAATAATGAATTAGTCCGTATTGCTTTGCCAGAAGATTTACAAAAAATTGATGAAGCGATGCGCAAATATGGTTTGGGTGATTTAGCAGATAAAGGATTGATAGCTTTAAATGCTACAGCAGAAGATGCGGTAAAAACAGCCACTCCAATTTTTGTTGATGCTATTAAGAATATGAGTTTTACTGATGCTCGTAATATTTTAATGGGGGATAACAATGCAGCAACTAATTACTTAACCAAAACAACCAATGAAAAATTATATGCTTCTTTTAGTCCTGTCATTAAAAATTCTTTTGATAAGGTTGGAGCTGCTGATATTTGGAATACCATCATCACTAAATACAATCAAATTCCATTTATTAACAAAGTAAATCCTGATTTAACAGATTATGTTACCAATCAGGCTTTAGTTGGTGTGTACACGATGATTGCTATTGAGGAACAAAAAATTAGAACAGATATTTCTGAGCGTTCTAGTACTTTACTTAAAAAAGTATTTGCTTTACAGGATAATAAGTAAGAGTCGTTTATAACGATAAAAAAACATCTCGACTCCGCTCGATGACCTTAAGATTAAGGCGTTCGAGCGAAGTCGAGAACTTGTTATATTTTAATTTAAATAAAGAGTCTTCCTTATTTAAAAGTACTAATTGTAATTCTTTCTCTTAAAGATTTAAAGTAATCAAAAGATTTAATGAGTCTAGAACCAAACCAACTAAACATTTCACCATCTACATAAACAGCACTGGCATGGTGGGTAAAACGTCCCATTTCAAAAACGTGTTTGTCTTTAAATGGAAAAGGTTCCGAAGAAAAGAATACATAATCAGGATCTCCCTCTAATCTTATTCTTTTGGCCTCTATAGTTGGGTATATTTCTTTTTTGTTTTTATAAATATTATCAAACTTATTAAGGGTTAACAAAGCGTTGATAAAGGTGTTGTTCCCTGCTGCCATCCATGGGTTATACCAAATAAAATAAGCCGCTTTTTTAACTTCAAAATCTTTAATAAACCATTTAAAATCGTCTAATTTTAAGTTGATTTTATGGTTGATTAATTGTGCATCAACCCTACGGTTTAACATCAATCCCATTTTTTGAATCATACGAACTGCATCATCAACACTGTTTACTACCGTTACATAAACTTGGGTAAATTCTTGTAATTGTTTTACAATTTCGGGAGTGTTTTCTTCTTTGTTACAAAAAACAATATCAGGTTGAAGCTCTTTTATTTTTTCAATTTTAGCATCTTTAGTACCACCAACAATGGTTTTTGTATGTTTAAAATGAACAGGATGAACACAGAATTTTGTGATTCCTACAATGTTTTCTTCTAGGTTTAAATCGTATAAAGTTTCGGTAATAGAAGGTACTAAAGAAACAATTTTTTTAGGTGTTTTTTCAAACGTCAATTCATTTCCTAAATCATCAAAATAAGTCATTAGGCAATATTGTTATCAGCTAAAATTTTAGCCATTTGTGCTTGTAGTTTTTGTGCTTCTATTTGTGCAGCATTGGCAAAATCTTCTCCTTTACTAGCATAAATAATTCCTCTTGATGAGTTGATTAACAATCCTATATTTTCTTTGTTTAAACCAAACTCACAAACTCCTTGTAAACTACCTCCTTGAGCACCCACTCCAGGAACTAGTAAAAAACTTTTTGGAGCAATTTCTCTAATTCCTTTAAAATATTCTGCCTTGGTTGCACCAACTACAAACATTAAATTTTCTGAGTTGTTCCAAGTTAAAGAGGTTTTAATGACTTCTTTATACAAAGGTTCGTTATTGGTTAAATCTTTTCCTTGAAAATCTAATCCTCCTTTATTAGAAGTTAAAGCCAACACAATAGTGAATTTATCTTTAAAAGCTAAAAAAGGTTCTACAGAATCGCTTCCCATGTATGGGGCAACAGTTACAGAATCAAAATTTAAATCTTCAAAAAAAGCTTTGGCATACATGGTAGAAGTGTTTCCAATGTCTCCACGTTTAGCATCGGCAATAGTAAAAATTTCAGGATAATTTTGGTTGATATAATTGATGGTTTTGTCTAAAGATTGCCAACCTTTAATTCCATATGCTTCGTAAAAAGCAGTGTTAGGTTTGTAGGCAACTGCTAGGTGATGAGTGGCATCAATAATTTGTTTGTTGAATTCAAAAATAGGATCTTCTGTATTTAATAAATGTGATGGTATTTTAGTGAGATCAACATCTAAACCTACACATAAAAAAGATTTTTTCTTTTTAATTTCTCCAACCAATTCTGTAATTGTCATCTGTATATTTTTTACTGTTTTTCTAAGCTGTAAAAATACAGATATCCTTAGAAATAAACACGATTAATTATAGTTCGTAATTCTTAGAAGCATCTAATTTTATAAAAATAAATAGTAACATGGTAAATCCCCATAATGATGAACCTCCGTAGCTAAAAAACGGTAGTGGAATACCAATGGTTGGAAACAAACCAATAACCATGGCTATGTTTATCAATACATGAAAAAAGAAAACACAAGCCACTCCATAACCGTAAATTCTACTGAATTTAGATTTTTGTTTTTCTGCTAAGTATAAAATTCTAAGAATAAAAATCATAAATAACACTATCACTAAAGCAGAACCCCAAAAACCCCATTCTTCACCTATGGTACTAAAAATATAATCGGTGTCTTGTTCTGGAACAAATTTCCCTTGCGTTCTATCTCCTTGTAAATATCCTTTACCCCAAAAGCCACCTGAAGAAATGGTTTTAATAGATTGATAAGTGTTGTATCCTATATCGCTAGTATCATCACTTAGTCCTAATAAAATATTAAATCTATCTCTATGTCTTTGTTGAAAAACATAGTGAAATAAAAAGTATACACTGTAAATATATCCGCTAACGAGTGTTAAAATTCCTATAATTTTAGGCCAAACAAAACGCAGTATTTGTTTTCTCACTTTAGAAATATACCATAAAATAATAGCGGTGGTTATACAAGCTCCAGCAATTACATATAAGTATCCAAAAACCAAAGTAGTAACAAAAAGGAGAATGGCCAAAGTACCAATAATTAAAATGTTGGAATGTAAACCTTCTCTGTAAAATAACAAGATAAAAGATACGTATACCAAAGCAGAACCAGGATCGGGTTGCAGGGTGATTAGTACAGCAGGAATTATAATAATAACAAAGGTTTTTACTTTGTTTTTAAAGGGTTTAAAACTAAACTGACGTTCGTTTAAAAGTCTGGCTAATGCCAATACAGTTCCTGTTTTTGCAAATTCTGTGGGTTGAATACTAAAACTACCAATGGCATACCAAGATGTAGCTCCGTTAATGTTTTTACCTACAATAAAAAGACCAGCAAGTAAAACCATACAAGCTAAATAAATATAGGCGGCAAATTTTTCGTAAAAACTACTTTCAATAAAAAGTAAAAAAACGGAAATGAGTATTGCCAATCCCATCCAAATAATTTGCTTTCCGTAGCGAGTACTAAAATCTAAAATTTCTTGATGGTTTTCAGAACTGGAAGCAGCATAAATATTCATCCATCCAAAGCAGATGAGAATAATATATATAAAAACCAAAGGCCAGTCTATATGTGGTAATAAGTTAATTCTGTGATTTCTCAAGGAGTTGTATTGAAAGTTGTTTTTTATATTCTGCTTCTAAAGAGGTGTTTATAATTCTATCTTCCCACCATTTTAAATCTGTTGGGGTTCCTTTTAGATATTTTTCTATCATTAAACTTGCTATTGGGGCAGCAATGGTAGAACCAAAACCTCCATTTTCTACAAAAATAGCTAAAGCAATTTTAGGATTGTCTTTGGGAGCAAAGGCAACAAATATGGAATGGTCAGCCAATTCATATCTTACTCCATTTTTACGAATGTAGTTTTGTACGGTTCCTGTTTTACCACAAATATCAATGTCTTTTATTTTTACATGTTTGGCGGTTCCTGTTTGGTACACATCATACATTCCATCTATAACAGGTTTAAAGTTTTCAGGATCTATAGTGGTTTGTTTTTTGTGAGTAAATTTTTCGATACCAATAGGCTTACCGTTTATTTTTTTTAATACATGAGGGGTGTAGTAAAACCCTCTATTAGAAATGGCAGCAATCATGTTAGCCAATTGTATAGGGGTTGTTACTATTTCTCCTTGACCAATAGCATTGGAAATAGTGGTGGTGTATTTCCATGTTTTTCTAGGGTAAATTCTGTCATAATATTCTGCCGTAGGAATGTTTCCTTTTTGTCCAATAGGCAAATCATATCCTAAAAAATCTCCCAAACCAAAACTATATAAATGCTCTGCCCAATGTGTTAAACTTTCTTGTGATGAATCGTATTTTTCTAAAAGTAACTTATAAACATTAGAAAAATAACTATTACAAGACTTAGCTATTCCCAATCTTAAATCAATAGGCCTTCCTGTTATTCCACAGTGACAGCCCATAAAGTTATGTGCTTTATTTCCATATCTATATCCATGATGACAGTAAAAACCTGTATTTGGAGTGATAACATTTTCTTGCAAACCAATTAAACCTTCAATTAATTTAAAAGGGGATCCTGGAGCATAAGTGGCCTGTAAGGCTCTATCCAGCATAGGTTTGTTAATGCTATCGTTAAAAAGCATTACAGAGTTTTTAGATCTTTCTCTACCAACCATTAAATTAGGATCGTAACTAGGAGCAGTTACCAAAGCCAAAATTTCTCCAGAACTAGGCTCAATGGCTACAATTCCTCCTCTTTTATTTGTCATTAACAGTTCACCATAAGCCTGCAAATCTAGGTCTATAGTTAGAGTTAGGTCATTTCCTGGTTTAGGAAGCGTATCATAAATACCTTCTTTATAAGGGCCAATAACTTTGTTTAATCTATTTCTAAGTTTGTAAGAAACTCCTTTTGTACCTCTAAGTATGTCTTCATATTCTTTTTCTATTCCTTGAGTACCTACTAATTCACCTTGCTCATAGTAGGGGTTTTTTCTGGCTAATTCTTCATTTACCTCATTAATGTAACCTAAAATATTTGCTGCAGATTGATGAGGGTAATTTCGTAGTGATTTTCGTTGGATGGAGAATCCTTTGTATTTATGAATTTTTTCTTGTAAATAAGCGTAGTCTTCTTTAGAAAGTTGACTTAAAAATACAGAAGGTAACCATGGTGAATATGTTCTTGCTCTGTCTAATTTATGAGTTAAGTAATCTTTGTCAATTTTTAATAAAGAACAAAATTCAATTGTATCAAAAGGTTTTACTTCGTTAGGAATAACTTTTACATCATAAGTTTGTTCGTTGGCAACTAATAATTTTCCATTTCTATCATATACAAATCCACGTTCTGGGTATGTGTAAATCCTTTTAATTGCAGACCCACTTAATGATATTTCATTCTCATCATGCTGTACAATTTGTAAGAAAAATAGCCTTGTAATAAATATGAATCCTGTAATTACAATAATAAGGGGAAATAACAGGTTTCTTTTTTTCATTGTTTTTTGGTTGAGGTAAATATGGATAAGAAAATTACGACGACAAAGGTAGTAAATAAACTATTAGTGAAAGTTTTCAAGAGGATACTTCCAGCATATGAAACGCTAAAATATTCTAAAACGTATACAATAAACTGATGAATAAAAGCCAAAGTTAGAATTAGTATTATTTTTTGTAAGGTTCCGTAGTTGCTATATTTAAATAGTTTTAAATTGATGTCTTTATCATTAAAAATAAATTTAATAATAGGTAGTCTAACATAACAAACAAATAAAAGTGCAGCAGTATTAACCCCTCCTGAATTAGAAAATGTATCTAAAATAATTCCAAAAAGAAAAGCACTAAGTAATAAACCAGTGATGTCTTTTCTTAAAGGATACCACAAAACAAATAGCAAGCATATTTGTGGGTTGATATATCCAAAAATACGCATGTGGTTTGCTATGAGTACCTGTAAAGGAATCAACAATAAAAAACGACCTACAATTTTAATAAAGTCACTATTCATTTCTCTTTTTTTCTAGGTTCTCAATTTCAATTTTATGCAGGTTTTTAATTATATAAACATTGCTTATATTTCTAATATCATTAAAAAGTTCTACATCAATTAGTTCGTATCTATTGTTTTTGTAGTTTATTTTGGCAACACTTCCTATTAAAATTCCAGCCGGAAAAATACTAGATCTTCCTCCCGTAATAATGGTGTCTCCTACTTTTAGTACGGCTTGCCTAGGAATGTCTTTTAACTGTGCTTGTTTGTGCGATTTACCATTCCATGATAAAGTACCAAAATAATCAGCATTTTTTAATTTTGCATTGACTTTAAAATTGGTGTTTAATACTGAAATGGCAGAGACATAATTATTAGAAACATTGGTAGTAATTCCAATAATTCCTTTAGGATTTACAACAGCCATATCTACATTAACGCTATCATTTAACCCCTTGTCTATGGTAATAAAATTGTTGTTTTTATGAAAATCATTATTGATGATTTTTGCTGGAGTGTATTTATATTTTTGCTGATTGTTAGTATCCAAACTATCTAAAAATATAGTTTCATTTGGAGATTTAGCAATAATATAATTGATGAGTTTAGTGTTTTCTTCTGCCAACAATTCATTCTCTTCTTTTAGATATAAATAATCTCTAAAAGAAGTAACACTATTGTACAATCCACCTGAAATTGCGTTTGCAGAATTGATAAACTTACTTTTTCTATAAGAGTGAAATTGAATGGTTAAAAACAATGCAATCAATTCTAAAACAAAAAATAAGAGGAAGCTCCTGTTTTTTTGAATTAAATATAAAATGAATTGCATGTGCCTAGCTTAATAAAACAGATTTATATTTTTCTAATTCTTTTAAAGCGATTCCTGTACCTCTTACAACGGCTCTTAAAGGGTCTTCGGCAATATAGACAGGTAAGTCTGTTTTTCTAGATAAACGTTTGTCTAAACCTCTTAGCATAGATCCACCACCAGCTAAATAAATACCAGTATTATAAATATCAGCAGCTAATTCTGGGGGAGTAGATGATAAACACTCCATCACCGCATCTTCAATTCTAAGAATTGATTTGTCTAAGGCTTTGGCAATTTCTCTATAAGAAACTTGCACTTGTTTTGGCTTACCACTTAATAAGTCACGACCCTGTACCAACATATCATCTGGCGGAGTTTCTAAATCTTCGGTAGCAGCACCAATTTGTATTTTAATTTTTTCGGCAGTAGTTTCTCCAACGTGTAAGTTGTGTTGGGTACGCATGTAGTACATAATGTCATTGGTAAATAAATCACCCGCAACTTTTACAGATTTATCGCAAACAATTCCTGCAAGAGCAATTACGGCAATTTCTGTAGTACCACCCCCTATATCAATAATCATGTTACCACGTGGTTCCATAATGTCAATACCTACCCCAATGGCCGCAGCCATTGGTTCGTAGATAAGGTATATTTCTTTTGCATTCATATGAATGGCAGAGTCTCTTACGGCTCTTTTTTCAACTTCTGTAATTCCAGATGGAATACAAATAACCATTCTTAATGAGGGAGCAAAAACTTTCTTTTTAATAGAAGGAATGCTTTTTACAAACTCTTTAATCATTTCTTCAGATGCTTGGAAATCGGCAATAACCCCATCTTTTAACGGACGGATGGTTTTAATATTTTCATGCGTTTTTCCTTGCATCAAACTAGCATCTCTACCAGTTGCGATAATTTTCCCCGTGGTCCTATCTCTAGCTACAATAGAAGGAGAGTCAATAACCACTTTTCCTTCGTGAATGATAAGTGTATTGGCGGTCCCTAAATCAATAGCAATGTCTTCGGTCCAAAAGTCAAAAAATCCCATGTTTCTAGTTTGTGTTTTTAATTCCTATGTAGTCTAAACAAATGTAGTCAAATTAATGTTTGAAATGACGAGTTCCTGTCATTACCATTCCAATTCCATTTTCGTTACAGTAGTCGATAGACAATTGATCTTTTATTGATCCTCCAGGCTGAATAACAGCTTCAATTCCTGCTTTGTGAGCAATCTCTACACAGTCAGGGAAAGGGAAAAAAGCATCACTTGCCATTACTGCACCTTTTAAATCGAACTTAAAATGATTTGCTTTTGCAATAGCTTGCTCTAAAGCATCTACACGTGAAGTTTGTCCGGTACCACCTGCACATAACGTTTTATTCTTTACTAATATTATAGTATTAGACTTGGTATGTTTACAAATTTTTGAAGCGAACAATAAATCTTCAATTTGAGCATCGGTAACTATTTTTTCTGTTACGTTTTTCAAATCTTCTTTTTTATCTGTAATTAAGTTGGCATCTTGGAATAACACTCCGTTTAATGCAGTACGGTAAGAAATTTTTGGTAACTCAACATCTTTTAAAATTAAGATGACTCTGTTTTTCTTTCCTTTTAATACCTCTAAAGCATCCGCATCATAAGCTGGAGCAATTACAACTTCACAGAATAATTTGTGAATTTCTTCGGCAGTAGCTACATCAATAGTTTTGTTGGCAATTAATACTCCACCAAAAGCAGAAGTAGGGTCTCCAGCCAAAGCATCAACATAAGCATCTTTTAAGTTGTCTCTTTGTGCAAAACCACAAGCGTTGTTGTGTTTTAAAATAGCAAAAGTTGGAGCTTCTCCTTTAAATTCGTTAATTAAATTTACAGCAGCATCAACATCTAATAAGTTGTTAAAAGATAATTCTTTACCGTGTAATTTTTCGAACATAGCTTCTAAATCACCATAGAAAGCACCTTTTTGATGAGGGTTTTCTCCATAACGTAAAGGAGTTACTTTGTCAAAAGATTGACGGAAGTTGTTTTCCTCTTCGTTCATGTAGTTATAAATAGCAGAATCGTAGTGAGATGAAACAGCAAATGCTTTTGCAGAAAAACGCTTACGATCTTCTATAGTTGTATTTCCGTTATCCGCAGAAATAATATTTAAAAACTCATCGTATTGTTCCATAGAAGAAACACAAATTACGTCTTTAAAGTTTTTAGCAGCCGCTCTAATTAAAGAAATTCCACCGATATCAATTTTTTCTATAATATCTTGTTCAGGAGCTCCACTTGCTACTGTTTTTTCAAAAGGGTATAAATCAACAATAACAATATCCATTTCTGGAATTTCAAACTCAGCTAACTGAGCTTTATCACCCTCATTGTCTCTACGGCTTAAAATACCTCCAAAAACTTTTGGATGTAAAGTTTTAACACGTCCCCCTAAAATTGATGGATATGAAGTGATATCTTCAACAGCCACACAATCAATACCTAAGTCTCTAATGAATTTTTCAGTTCCACCAGTTGTGTAAATAGTAATTCCTAACTCGTTAAATTTTCTAACAATTGGCTCTAAACCATCTTTGTGAAATACTGAAATTAAAGCTGATTTAGCTTGCTTAGTAGTGCTCATTTTTGTGAATTTCGATTAAAAAAGCAAAATTAGTAAAAGTCCCTCAAACGCTAAACTATTGAACTGTTTAATTACTAAACTTTTATTTATTTTTTAGGTATTCATTTTTTTAATTTTAAATTTGAGGTTGATAATGATATTTAGCTATGAAGAATAAAAAAATTTGGTGGTTTCTATTGCGTTTTTTTGGAACCTATTTTTTATTGTTTTTGTGCTATTCTTTATTTTTGTTAGGTACTGAAATTAAGGCTCCTAACTTTAAATCAGATCCAATTACCAAACATGTTGCCAAAAGTACAGAATGGTTGTTAAATACTGCTAACACAAAAGCACATGTAGAGCAACACACAACGGAACTATCTTTTAAACTTTTTATAAATGATGATTATGTAGCTAGGGTAATAGAAGGATGTAATTCCATGAGCATTATTATTTTATTTGTAGCTTTTATTATTGCTTTTAAAGGAGCGTGGAAAAAGACTATTTTATTTTGTGTACTTGGTGGAATTTCCATTTATTATGTAAATATCATCAGAATAACCTTGTTGTCTTATGGTATGGTTTATTTTAAACAATACGAAATGATTTTGCACGATTTATTGTTTCCTGCTTTTATTTATGGATATGTTTTTTTACTGTGGGTAGTTTGGGTTAATCGTTTTTCTAATCTAAAAAAAAAATAATATGAAAAGGTGGATGCGATTTGTGTTAGTAGTTTTATTGTTTTTGGTTTTAATACTTATTAGAGGTTATGAAGCAATTTTATTTTATGACCCTTTAGATCATTATTTTCAAAATGATTATTTATACTTGCCTTTACCTGAGATAGATAATAAGCGACTTTTTATTTCTTATTTTTTTAGATATTTAATCAACTCTATCATTTCTTTTGCGATCTTAAAAATTGCATTCCCTCATAGATCTTTTATTAGAACCATTGCCTTTTTTTATGCATTAGCATTTGTATTGCTGTCTTCGGTGCTTTTTAGTTTGATGGCATTTAAAATAGATGTAGGTTATTTATTTCCGTTTTACATTCGCAGATTTATTATTCATCCAGTTTTTGTTATCGTATTGCTTCCTTTTATTTATTTAATGAGAAAACGTTATAGATTAAACTTAAAATAAAAGTAAATCATAAGATTATGTTAACTGTAAAGCCCTATTGATATTGTACTTTTGTGGCTTAATTTTAGTTTATGTGGATTTATTTTGGTTTAACAGCTGCATTGTTTTTAAGTTTAAATGCTCTTTGTAGAAAAAGAAGTGTAAAAGGTAATGCGTTGTTCCCTGTGCTTTTAATAAGTAATGGAATTAGTCTGTTACTAATAGCACCAGTCTTTATACTTTCTTGTATTAATCCAATGTATATGAAAAACATAGGATTGTATGTTTCTAGCATAGCAGTAGAAGATCATTTTTTTATTGGTGTAAAATCCTTAATTATGACTTGTTCTTGGGTGTTAACTTTTTATGCTCTAAAACATTTACCTATCACTATTGTTACACCTATTAGAGCTGCTGGCCCTTTTTTTACTTTTTTAGGAGCTATACTTATCTATAGAGAAAACCCTACATTTATTCAGTGGACAGGGTTCTTTTTAATTGTAATTTCCATGTTGGCCTATTCAAGAATAGGAAAAAAGGAAGGAATTATATTTAAAAGTAACAAAGCTATATTTGCTATTATTGGAGCTACCTTTTTAGGAGCCTGTAGTGGTTTGTATGATAAATTTTTATTTCAATATCAGCAATATGAAGTAGTAACTGTACAATGGTGGTTTTTTTGTTATGTTACTATATTTATGTCTTTGTTGGTCTATTTTGTGTATTTACCTAAAAAAGAAGAAATGGGTAAATTTACTTGGCACTGGTCTATTTTGGCAATAGGAGTTTTAATGGTGTTGGCAGATTATTTTTACTTTAGAGGTTTACAAGATCCCGAAGTATTAATTATGTTGATGTCTGCACTAAAAAGAAGTCAAATTTTATTTACGGTCTTAATAGGGGGGCTTCTTTTTAAAGAGAAGAATAAAAAGTTAAAATTAATTCCTTTGTTTGGTGTTATTTTGGGAGTTTTGTGTTTGATGTATAGCGCTAAATAGATACCAAAATAACTGCAATTAGGCCTAATATAATGCCAACAACTTTTATAAGGGTAAGTTTTTCTGCTAAAAAGATAACTCCCAACGCAATAGTTACTAGTAAAGCTAAGTTTCTAATAGGAACTACAGTACTAAGTTTTCCGTGCTTTAATGCTAAAAACCAACATACTTGAGCCAGTCCTCCAAGCACTCCACCAATTACTAAAAACTTAAAATGTTTTACATCTAGTTTTGTTTTTTCAACCAAAGCCAATACCGTTAAAATAATCATATGGCTCATAATAAATATAGAAGCTCCTAAACCTGTAGAAAAAAAAGGAGTTCCTTGTTTGTAAAAAAATACACAAGAGCCAAAAAGAATCATAGCCAAAATAGCGTAAACAATAGACATAAAAGGTTTGTTTAAATAGGTAAAATAATTTTTGCAATGGTAAAGTATATAAAAATACCTAAGATGTCATTACTAGTTGTAATAAAAGGACCTGTGGCTAAGGCTGGATCAATACCTCTTTTATGTAAAATTAAAGGCACAAAAGTTCCAATAAGAGCGGCCATAATAATAACTACAATTAAAGAGGAAGCAATGGTAATACTAAGTAGCATGTTTGAGTTTTGAATAAAACCATAGGCAACCACTAAACAACCTAACACAATACCATTTATAAGGCTTAATCCTATTTCTTTAAATAATCGATTCCATAAACTACCTTTAATGTTATCATTAGCCAAACCTTGAACAATAATAGCAGATGATTGTACTCCAACGTTTCCACCCATGGCTGCAATTAAAGGAGTGAAAAAGAATAATTCAGAAAACTTTTTTAATAAATTACTATCAAAACTACCCATAATAGCAGCAGCACATAAACTACCAAATAATCCCAAAATTAACCAGGGCAACCTAGCTTTGGTAAGTTCTAAAATACTAGCATCGGCTTCAACATCATCAGTTAAACCAGAAGCTAACTGGTAATCTTTTTCGGCTTCATCTCTAATAATATCAATAATATCATCAACAGAAATTTGTCCAACCAAACGGCCCATTTCATCAACTACCGCAACAACTACTAGGTCATATTTTTGCATAATTCTAGCAACTTGTTCACCGTCTTCATTTGCTTTTACAGAAGTAATAGAAGGACTGTAAACATCTCTTACAGGAGTTTTGGTAGAAGTGGTTAACAAACTTTTTAAAGACAATCTCCCTTTTAATACATCGTCATCATCAACTACATATACGGTGTATACTTTTTCAATTTCTTCTGCTTGCAAGCGCATTTCTTTAATACTTTGCATGCAGGTCCATTTTTCGTTGACTTTAATTAATTCTTTACCCATTAAACCACCCGCAGTGTTTTCATCATATCGTAAAAGATCAACAATGTCTTTGGCATGTTCAATGTCTTCAATTTGAGAAATTACCTCGTGCATTTGTTCATCTGAAAGCTCCGAAATCATATCGGCAGCATCATCAGATTCTAGCTCATTTATTTCATTGGCAATTTCTTCGGATGACATTCCTTTTAGAATCTCTTCACGAACATCTTCATCTAGCTCAACAATAGCATCAGATGTTTTATCAGTATCAACAATTTTAATGATAGCAATGGCTAATTGAGGATCTATTTCTTCAAATAGTTCGGCTAAATCGGCATAATGTACATCTTTAAAAACTTCAATAATCTGAGCTGTATTGTTTTCGGCAATAAGTTCAGTGATGTAGTTAATAAAATCTTTATTGATTTGAAATTCCATCTTTTTCTATTAAATCGGTTAATTCAATAAATCCTTGTACAGATACTTGTTCTGGTCTTTTGCTAAATATTTCATGACTTCTTAATTCATCAGAAAGATTTAAGCTTTTTAGACTGCTACGCATCATTTTTCTACGTTGGCCAAAAGCTGTTTTTACTATTTGTTTAAATAATTTATCTGGTACAGGTAGAAATAAATCTTTTTTACGTTTCATAATCATGACTCCAGAATCTACTTTTGGAGGGGGATTAAAAACGGTAGGAGGTACGGTAAATAGGTATTCAGTATCGTAATAAGCTTGAGTTAAAACAGATATAATTCCGTAAGTTTTACTCCCTGGTGCTGCACAAATTCTTTGAGCCACTTCTTTTTGAAACATACCACCAAATTCTGGTATAAACTCTCTGTAATCAATAGTTTTAAACACTATTTGACTAGAAATATTGTAAGGAAAGTTACCAATAATTGCAAATTGTTGTTGTTTAAAAATATCTTGTAAGTCAACCTTTAAAAAGTCTTTTCCGTAAATTCTTGGGCCTAAATGTAAATAATGGGCTTGTAGGTATTCTACAGATTCATCATCTATTTCTATTACGTGAGTGGTATATTTTTTCTCTAATAAATATTTGGTCATTACTCCCATACCGGGACCAATTTCTAACACATTATCGTATTCTTTTTCTGATAAAATATCAGCAATTTGCTTGGCAATACTCTCATCGGTTAAAAAGTGTTGACCTAAATGTTTTTTAGCTTTTACTGACATGTTATTTGTTTTTTTTATAATACCTAAAGATAATGAAAGCAACTAGAGCTACTAAAATATAAGGGATAATCATTAAAGTTACAATTCCATCATTTAATCCTTTTGCATAAGAACTATCACCATTTTCTACTACTGCTTTACACATGGCACACTGCCCGTAGTTTTGTAAACTAATGAGTAAGAATAAGATGAATAATGTGAATTGTAGTTTTTTCATTTTTGTGTTTTTCAATTGTTAGTTGATTACATAATAAGGGGAAATCATTAAGTAAACAATAACTCCTGTAACGGCAACATATAGCCAAAGAGGAAAAGTATACTTTGCTATTTTTTTATGTTTTTCAACCTCTCTATTGATTCCTCTTACAAAAGTAGTTAGTACTAATGGAATGACTGCTATCGATAAAATAATATGAGAAATTAAAATGAAAAAGTAAATAGACCTAATGGCACCTGTACCTCCAAACTCTGTAGAGTTACTTGTCATGTGATATAAAACATACATTACCAAAAACAAGGCAGAACAAACCATGGCTGTTTTAATTAAAAACTCGTGTCTTTTAATATTGCCTTTTTTTACTGCAATTACAGCAGCAACTAATAGTATAGCGGTAACTCCGTTTATGGTTGCGTAAATAGGAGGTAAGAATACAGGTAAGGTAATGTCTAATTTAACTCCAAATAAAACTGCTACTGCAACTGGGATTACAATAGACAATAGGGTAATTAATTTTTTGTAGTTTTTGGTTTCCATGTTATTCGTTTAATAGTAAATCAATATCTTCTTTTAGTAATTCTACTTCTTTAATTTCTGTTCCTTGGTAGAAAATTTTAGGGTTTCCAAATTTGTCAACTCTAGATCTTAAGTATCCATTTTTATCTACCAAAGCAAAAAATCCTTGATGTTCAAAACCACCTTCAACTTCGGGGTTTAAGCCAGCAAAAATATTTAAACCTTTGTTGGCCATTTCGTAAATAGTATCTCTATCACCTGTTAAAAAATGCCAGTTTAAACTTGTTACTCCATAGTTTTCAGCATATTGTTTTAATACCATTGGAGTGTCAAAACTTGGATTGATGGTAAAAGAAGCAATTCCAAAGTCTTCTCTATCGCCAAATTCTTCTTCAATAGTTAGCATGTTCCTGTTCATAATAGGACAAATACTAGGACAGCTGGTAAAAAAGAATTCAACCACAAAAACTTTGTTCTTATAATCTATATTAGAAATTGTTTGGTTGTTTTGATTTGTAAAAGTAAAATCAGGCATTTTTCTAGCCTCGTTACTAATTACCAAATAGCTTAATCCACTTGCATCGGGTAAGTTAACTTCTTGTTGGTATATGTTTGTGCTTTTAGGGTTTTTATGATGGTTCCAGTTGCGAAACACATAAAAACCAAATAATACTACTACAGTTGCAATACCTATGTATGAATATTTATTTTTCATCTTTTCCTAATCTTTCTTTTCTAGAAGTGGTTGATACTTCTTGTTCATAAAAAACATTTTCAGTGTCGGTTAGTAATTTGTTTTTTAAATCGTTTACTGATGATAAATCATAAGCAAAAACTTCTTCACCAATTTTGTCATCATCTGTTCTACCTCTTTGATTGTTGTTTTTGTCTATAATAAAGGCTTGGTTTGATGCTAGGTTTTTATCTAAATCAGAAATGGTTTTTAAGGATTGATAAAGAGTAGCGGTTTCCAAAGAATCTAAACAGATAAACTTCCATTTAAAAAATTTATCCCCTGAAGTTTTTGCTAATTTTTCTTGAATAATTTTAATATCAGAATTGTCTTTACTTGTGTACAAAGAAATCATTTGAAATCTTTTGTACTTGGCTAACTTTTTAAAAACTACTTCGTTAATGTTAAATATTTGAGTTTCTTTTAAAAGAGGTTTATTTCCTAAAAAGGTAATTACATTAATATTGTCTTTAAAAGAGGTGGTATCTTTTTTAAATGTTGCCACATCAACAATATTGGTGTTAAAAGTTTCGCAAGGTTTAAAGTTAACATCTCCTAGTGATAAGAAAATAAAGAACCCTAGAGGACCTATAAATAGTAAAATTAAAATGATTTTTTTCTTCATAATCATTGAGATTTAAATACCAAAAAAGGCGGAATAAATCCACCTTTTTTATATAAACATAATTCCAAAGAATTAGTATTTCCAGTTAATGTAAGGTGTTAATGTATCGTGTAAATAACCACCTTCAATTAATAATAATGTTACCAAGTAAGGAATTAAAATAATTAATGGTAATATAATTGAATTAACAAAGTTTTTACGTTCATGATTCATGTGCATAAAATACCACATAATTCCTGCTGCTTTTACCAATGTTAAAATGATAAAAATCCAGTTTAATAAAGAAGTTCCTAAAAAGGTAGTAAAATGTAAACCATGAGGTTTCCAAATACCTAAAGCTACTTCAACAATAGTTACTAATGATAAGAATCCGAATACTTGCCAGATTAACTTAGTGTTTGATTCGTGTTGTGCCATAATTTATAATATGAATGCTATTGCTTTAAAAAATTATACTAAATAGAAGAATGTAAATACAAATACCCACACTAAATCTACAAAGTGCCAGTACAATCCAACTTTTTCTACCATTTCATAATGTCCTCTTTTTTCGTAGGTACCTAATAATACATTAACAAAAATAATGATGTTTAAGATGATACCTGATGTTACGTGGAAACCGTGGAAACCAGTAATAAAGAAAAAGAAATCTGCAAATTGGCTAGAACCATATTCGTTAACCTCTAAGTTAGCTCCTTCTACAACTCTAGCAGATTTTTCTAAATATTTTAAAGCTTCTGCTTTGTTAAGGATTACTATTTTCTGTTTGGTTTCAGGGTTTATTTTCTCTAAACGAATTCCAATTTCTGGATTGTGTTTAAAAGATTCAATAATTCCTTCTGTAGTAAACTCTGATGTTGTAGCACCTTTTTCATTCCAAAGACCATTCCAACGAGTGTGTTCTACAACAGTATTGTTCTTTTCTGCAAAATCTGCTAATGCAATTTGTTTACCCTCGTGGTTTACAAATTGTACAATTTTACCATCTTTTAATTGAACAGCTCCGTATTCTCCACTAATAAAGTTTTTCCATTCCCAAGCTTGAGAACCAACGAAAACAATACCACCAATAATGGTTAAGAACATGTAAAGAATTACTTTGTTACGTTTCATTTGATGTCCTGCATCTACAGCCAATACCATAGTTACAGATGAAAAGATTAAGATAAAGGTCATTAATGCAACATAGTACATTGGGTAAGTTCCATGAATTCCTGGAAAGTGAGTAAATACTTCATCTGCAATTGGCCATACGTCTATAAATTTAAAACGAGTAAGTCCATAAGCGGCTAAGAAACCTGCAAAAGTTAAAGCATCTGATAGAATGAAGAACCACATCATCATTTTACCATAACTTGCTCCTAATGGTCTAGTTGCTCCACCTTCCCATACATTTGTGTTCTGATCAGCAGTTGTTGCTTTCATAAGTAGTGTTATAATTGATTGTTTTTGTTCGGTTTTTGTTCGAATGGCAAATTTATAAATTTACATTAAGTATTAAAATAAAAGAATAAAAATAGTGCTATCCATAGTAAATCTAAAAAGTGCCAAAAAATAGCACCTAATTCTAACCCTAAGGTGTTTCCATTATTATACTTTCCTAATAGTTGTTTTGTGTTCATTACAATTAATACAATCAATGCAACAAAAACATGTGCAAGGTGTAAAAACACAATAACCATTAACATTGATGATGATATCAAACTTTTAGGTCCAGTAAAAAATAAACCAGCATCTTTAAGTTGACTAAAACCATTTATTTGAGATAATACAAATCCGATTGCTAAAATTAAGGTTATTCCTAGTAATACAGAAGCAATAACGTTTTTTTGTTTTTTAGCAGCAATTAATGCAGCATGAACGGTTAAACTACTAAATAAAATAAAAACCGTACTAATTACTAATGCAGATGGAAGTTCAAAACTAACCCAATCTTCACGATTACTACTAATTACGTAAGCACTAACCAAACCAGCAAACATCATTGTCATACTAACCATTGAGATCCATAACATTGGTTTTGCTGATTTTTTTCTACCGATACTTAATTCTTCTTCTAAAGTCATTGTCTTTTCCTTATTTAGTGGAGAAATTTGTCTATTATATATATAATTTGAATTGCTGTTATGTAAAAGACACTAGCCAACATTAGTTTTTTAGCTGTTTTTTTAGATAAATCTTTATATAGTTGAATTCCGTAATAAAAGATTACGGCTCCGCTTAAAAAAATAATGATAGCTGTTATAGGATAAATATAAAACTGTCCTGTACGTTTAAAAACAGGAATAATGGATACAAAAATTAAAATAAGAGTGTATAATAAAATTTGTTTAACTGTCTTTCTATCTCTTTTACCTGTTGGTAATAAATTGTAACCTGCTTTTAAATATTCATCATGACCCAACCAGCCAATGGCCCAAAAGTGAGGAAATTGCCAAAAGAATTGAATCATAAAAAAGATTCCGGCCTCAATACCAAATCTATCTGTAGCAGCAACCCATCCTAACATAAAAGGAATAGCACCAGGAAATGCACCTACAAAAACAGCAAGAGGTGTTACTCCTTTTAGTGGAGTGTAAGCACAAGTGTATAAAAATATTGAAACAGCTCCTAAAAGAGCACTTTTCTCGTTAATAGTATAAAGAATGTACAGTCCCAAAATAGTAAATATAACAGCAATAATCATTGCTGTAGTTGTATTGTATCTACCAGTAGGCAAAGGCCTGTCCATGGTTCTTTGCATTAGTTTGTCTGCATCTTTTTCAATAATCTGATTAAATGCATTAGAGGCTCCTACCATTAAATAACCTCCAATAGCTAGCAAAGATACAGTGGTGTAATTAATGCTGTTTGCAGCAAGTAAATAACCAGCTATTGCCGAAAAAACGACACTTAATGAAAGTCCAAATTTGGTAAGTTGTTTAAAGTCACTCAAAAAAGTGCTTTTATTAATTACCACGGTTTTGTCTGTATTTGGCATTTGATTTTTGTACTTCAGAAATTTGTGCAAAGATAGAGATATTATTTTCTTAGGAATTGAACTTGTAGATTTTATTATACTTAAGTTTTGGTAGTTATTTATACGGATGAAAAAAAAATAAAAAAAAAGCAATATTATTTTTTTGTGAACAGAAATATCTCTTATATTTGCACTCGCATTTACAGAAATGCATTCGTTCAAAGAAACATTTTATAATATACCAAATATTTAGTGTAAACTAAATGCTCAAGTGGTGGAATTGGTAGACACGCTGGACTTAAAATCCAGTGGGCAGAAATGCCCGTATGGGTTCAAGTCCCATCTTGAGTACAAAGTTTTAAAAAATAAGTTTACACACGCTCAAGTGGTGGAATTGGTAGACACGCTGGACTTAAAATCCAGTGGGCAGAAATGCCCGTATGGGTTCAAGTCCCATCTTGAGTACAAAGCCTCGTCAATTAATTTTGATGAGGCTTTTTTTATCTCCTTTTAGAAGATTCTCTAATGATTAGTTTTGCGTTTAATATAGTTTTGGTAAGTACAGGCTTCCAATTTTTATCATTTACCCTTTTTAAAAACTGTTTGGCTACTAAGCTTCCGATTTCTTTGTTGTGTTGAGATATGGTTGTAATGGTAGGTCTTATTAAAGAGGTGAAAGGTTCATTGCTGAATCCAACAAGTGCAATGTCTTCAGGTACTCTAATATTGTTTTCTTGTAATACTTGTAAAGCACCCAAAGCAGCGTAATCTCCAGCAGCATAAATGGCATCGGGTTTGTTTGGGAGTTTTAATAACTCTTTAGTTTTGTTTCGGCCATCCTCTAGTGTTAAATTACTTTCTTTAATAAGGTTGTTGTCTAGTGGAAGATGATATTTTTCTATAGCATCAATATAACCTCTAATTCTGTTTTTATAGATTCTAGTTTTGCTTAACCCAGCTAAATGAGCTATTCTTTTACATCCTTGATTGACTAGGTGCTCTATGACCAAATGACTACTTTCGTAATCATCAATCCCTACATAATCTACTCCAATATCATTTTCTCCTCTATCGTATAGTATTAATGGAATTCCTTTAGACTTAATTTTTTCATAATGACTAAAATCAACAGTTTCATTGGCTAATGAAGCAATAATACCATCTACTTGTATTTGTAATAAAGTTTGAATATTTCTACACTCTTTGTCGTAAGATTCGTTAGATTGAGTAATGATTACATTGTATCCTTCTTTGTTCAATTCATATTCAATACTCTCAACAACAGTTGTAAAAAAATAACTATTTGTTTTGGGTACAATAATTCCAACTAAGTTACTTTTTCCACTTCTTAATGCAGAAGCTAGTTGGTTGGGTTGATATTCTAGTTCTAGTGCTACTTTTTTAACAGCAGCTTTGGTTTTATCGCTTATTCTAGGGTTGTTGTTTAAGGCTCTAGAGACTGCTGAAGGTGTAATCTTTAGAACATTAGCAATATCTTTTATAGTAGTTTT
Source organism: Wenyingzhuangia sp. IMCC45467 (assembly GCF_054111205.1). The sequence continues at coordinate 1,807,548 of NZ_CM134196.1, read as the reverse complement.
TCTTTTGTTTTTCAAAATATTACTTATATTTGGTCAATCGTTTGAACAAATGTAAATATAAAATGAATTTAATTCAATATTTACAAGTTTTATTTTTAAATTTCTAACTTTATGTCAATTAGTGTTTTTAGGGTTGGTAATTTTTTTAGAAAACATGTTCAATCGTTTGAACTAAATCCTAATTTAATCAAGAAATGAAATATATTGTTTGCAAAGAGCCTGGTGTTTTTGAACTAAAAGAAAAGGAAAAACCTGTGCGTAAAGAAAACGAAGCCTTGTTAAAAGTTAATAAGGTTGGTATTTGTGGTACAGATTTACATGCATATTCTGGAAATCAAGCATTTTTTACGTATCCTAGAATTTTAGGTCACGAATTGGCTTCAGAAATTGTAGAAATAGGAGAGAATAGTAGAGGGTTAAAAGCAGGAGACAAAGTGGTGGTAATGCCATATGTAAGTTGTGGCAAATGTGTAGCTTGTTGTAATGGAAAAACCAATTGTTGTACAAATATTAGTGTGTTAGGAGTTCATTCTGACGGTGGAATGCAGGAATATATTACGGTACGTAAAGATTTGTTATTATCTGCAAATCACTTAAGTTATGATCAAATGGCAATTGTAGAGCCTTTGGCTATTGGAGCACATGCCATTCGTAGAGCCAATGTTCAAAAAGGAGAAACAGTTGTGGTTGTAGGTTGTGGGCCTATTGGAATTGGAATGGTAAAGTTGGCTCAAATAGCAGGGGCAAAAGTAATTGTGTTAGATGTAAATGATGACAGGTTAAAATATACCAAGGAAGAGATAGGGGCTGATTTTGTAATTAATGTAAATAACAATCCGGTAGAGAAAATTGCTGAGATTACCAATGGAGATATGGCAACTGCTGTTTTTGATGCTACAGGTTTTAAAGGAGCACTAGAAGTTGGGCCAGATTATATGTCTCACGGAGGTCGTTATGTTTTAGTAGGGTTGTCTAAAGGTGATCTAAATTTTAATCACCCAAAAATTCATGCAAAAGAAACAACTATTATGTGTAGTAGAAATGCTACTACCGAAGATTTTGAGCATGTAATTAATGTGTTAAATCAGTTTCCAACAGAATCTTTTATAACACACAACGTTCCGTTTACAGAAATGATTGCTCATTTTGATAGTTGGACAAAACCAGCTACGGGAGTTATAAAAGCAACCGTAGATTTTTAAATAATAAAGAAATAACTTAGTTAACAAGAATTAATTAACAAAAATGAAGGTAGAAGAACATAAGGTAATCACGTTTGGGGAGATTTTAGGTAGATTATCTCCACCAAATAATTTAAGATTTAGTCAAGCAACCAATCTGGAAGTTGTCTATGGAGGGGGAGAGTTTAATGTAGCAGGATCTTTAGCTAACTACGGAGTTAGAACTCAGTTTGTAACAGCTATTCCAGACAACGCTATAGGAGATTGTGTTATTCAAAGTATCAGAAGTAGAAATGTTGGGGCTAAGCACATTCTTAGACAAGGACAAAGATTAGGTTTATACTTTTTAGAGAATGGAGCTTCGGGTCGTAACAGTAGTGTGGTTTATGATAGAGCAAATTCATCTATTTCAGAAGTGAAATTAGGGCAGTTTGATTGGGATGCTATTTTTAAAGATGCTACTATTTTTCATTGGAGTGGTATTACACCAGCTTTATCTCAAACAGCTGCGGAGGTATGTTTAGAGGCTATTGAAGCTGCTGTTGAAAGAGGATTGACAATTTCTACAGATTTAAACTATAGAAGTAAACTATGGAAGTACGGTAAGCAACCTAAAGAGGTAATGCCTGCATTGTTAAAACATAGTAATATTGTTTTGGCAGATGTAGATACTGCGATGTTTATGTTAGGTAAGGAAAAAATCAATCCAGATTATAGCAATGATAATGATATCAAACATCAATTTGATAAAATTATGGAAATGTTACCTAAAGTGCATACTATAGGAATGACTTTTAGGAACTCTGTAAACGCATCACATCAAAGAATAGGTGGTTTGTTATATAAAAATAAAGAACTTTATAGAGCTCGTATTAAAGAAATAACACCTGTAGTAGATAGAGTTGGAACTGGAGATGCTTTTATGGGAGGATTGCTTTATGGTTTAATAGGTTATCAAGATGATTTACAAAAAGCAGTGTCATTTGCAACTGCAGCTTGTGTTATTAAACATACCATTTTTGGTGATGTAAACAGAGCCTCTAAACAAGAAGTAATTGATTTTATGGAAAGTGATGGTTCTGCTTTGGTAGATAGGTAACGGTTAATTTTAACTATTAATTAGTTTTGATGAAATCGCACAAATCATAAATAGTTAAACAAGTAAAGCATAGCAAACAAATAAATAATTAAACGAATAAACAATAAAAATAAATGGCACAATATTCAAGAATAGAAGTAGCTCAAGTAATGAAAGAAACAGGAATGGTTCCTTTGTTTTATCACCCAGATATTGAATTAGGTAAAAAAGTATTAAAAGCGTGTTACGATGGTGGAGCACGTTTATTAGAATTTACAGCAAGAGGAGATTTTGCTCACGAGGTTTTTGCAGCATTAACCAAATATGCAGTGGCAGAATTACCAGGAATGATTATGGGAGTAGGTTCTATTACAGATGCAGCAGCAGCATCATTATATATGTCTTTAGGAGCAAATTTTATTGTAACTCCTGTATTTAGAGAAGATATTGCCATTGCATGTAACAGACGTAAAGTAGCATGGAACCCAGGGTGTGGAACTTTAACAGAAATTGCTAGAGCAGAAGAGTTAGGGTGCGAAATTGTAAAATTATTTCCAGGGAATTTATACGGGCCAAATTTTGTTAAAGGAATTGTAGGACCACAACCATGGACTTCTATTATGCCAACAGGTGGAGTAACTACAGAAGAAGAAAACTTAAAAGGATGGTTTGATGCAGGTGTGGTTTGTGTAGGAATGGGATCTCAATTAATCAGTAAAAAAGTATTGGCTGATAGAGATTTTGATGGATTAAAAAAGACGGTTGCCAAAGCATTGGAAACCATCAAAAAAGTAAGAGGATAAGCAAATAAAGATTAATAAATAAACAATTATGTCAGTTCAATACGCTCAAATAGACCCAAGAGACAATATTATTGTGGCAATTCAAGCTTTAACAAAAGATACTTTTGTAGAGGTTGCAGGTAAAAGTTTAATGTTAAAAGAAGATATTAAACAAAAACACAAATTTGCATTGAATGATTTTGCTGTAGGTGATGAAATATTCATGTACGGAGTATTAATTGGTAAAGCCGTTCAGCCTATTTTGGCTGGATGTGCTATTACTATTGATAATGTAAAGCATGCATCAGCAGAGTTTAAGGATACACAAGAAAAATTTACTTGGACAGCACCAGATGTGTCTAAGTTTAAAAACAGAACCTTTAATGGTTACCATAGAAAAGATGGTAAAGTAGGAACAGGAAATTACTGGTTGGTCATTCCTTTAACTTTTTGCGAAAACAGAAATGTTGATGTTTTAGAAGGTGCGCTATCTGAAAAATTAGGGTACGAAACTAAAAAAGATTTTGCAGTAGATACTGATGCTTTAATTCAGCAATATAAATCGGGAGCTAGTGCAGATGATATTTTAAAAACACCAATTATTACTACCAAAGAAGAAATGTCTAAAAACAGAGTATTCCCAAATGTAGATGGAATTAAGTTTTTAAAGCACGATGGTGGATGTGGAGGTATTCGTCAGGATTCTGAAACATTGTGTAAATTGTTGGCAGGTTATATTACCAATCCTAATGTTGCAGGAGCTACTGTTTTTAGTTTAGGATGTCAAAATGCACAAATAGAAATGTTACAAAAAGCAATTAAAGATATTGCTCCTAATTGTGAAAAAACAGTTCATTATTTAGAACAACAACAAAGTGAAAGTGAACGAGCTTTAATTGAAGAAGCAGTAAAACATACTTTTATAGGTTTAACAGAAGCAAATAAAACTACTCGTAAACCAGCTCCTTTAAGCAAATTGGTTTTAGGATTAGAGTGTGGAGGTTCTGATGGATTCTCTGGTATTTCAGCAAATCCAGGTTTAGGATATGCTTCAGATTTACTAGTGGCTTTAGGTGGTTCACCTGTATTGTCTGAATTCCCTGAGTTAAACGGAGTAGAACAAGAAATTATTAACCGATGCGTTAACGATAACGATGCGAAAAAGTTCTATAATTTAATGAGAGCTTATTCAGCAGCAGCCGTTGCCGTAGGTTCTGGATTTGAAAACAACCCTTCACCAGGAAACATTAAAGATGGTTTAATTACCGATGCGATGAAATCTGCTGGAGCAGCTAAAAAAGGAGGAACTTCTCCAGTAGTTGAAGTGTTAGATTATACAGAGCAAGTAACCAAACCAGGATTAAATTTGCTGTGTACACCAGGGAACGATGTTGAATCTACAACAGGTTTGGTAGGATCTGGGTGTAACGTAGTCGTGTTTACTACAGGCTTAGGAACACCAACAGGAAATCCTGTAGCACCAGTATTAAAAATGTCTAGTAATACAAACTTATACGAACGTATGAATGATATTATCGACATCAATGCAGGTACAGTAATTACTGGTGAGGATACTATTGAAACCATGGGAGAAAAAATCTTAGACCATATTATTAAAGTAGCAAGTGGAGAAGTTGCTTCAAAAGCGGTGTTACATGGTAATAATGATTTTATTCCTTGGAAAAGAGGAGTTTCTTTGTAATATAGTATCAACTACAAAGTATTTAGTATTTTGTAAAAACAATAAATAATTAAAATTAAATAATGAGTGGTACTTTGTACTCAATACTCGTTACTCAATACTTAATAAAAATGAATTCATTAAATAGAAAAACAGCAGACGTTAAAACGTACTCAGAAAGAATTATTCAATTTGGAGAAGGTAACTTTTTAAGAGCCTTTGTAAACTGGATGTTTCATGAAATGAACCAAAAAGCAGACTTTAATGGTGGTGTGGTTGCGGTTCAGCCAATTGACCAAGGATTGATTAAAATGTTAAATGACCAAGATGGTTTGTACACTTTGTACTTAAATGGTATTAAAAACGGACAGGCAATCAGTGAACATCAAATAGTAGATTGTATCCAAAGAGGAATCGATCCTTATGAAAATTATGCTGATTATTTAGCCGTTGCAGAGAATCCTGAATTGCGTTTTGTGATTTCTAACACTACAGAAGCAGGTATTTCTTACAATGCTAATGATAAATTAGACGATGCACCACAATCTAGCTACCCAGGAAAATTAACAGCTTTATTATATAAAAGATTCCAAGCGTTTGATGGAGCATCAGACAAAGGACTAATTGTAATTCCTTGTGAGTTGATTGATAAAAATGGAGATAACTTAAAGAGAATTATTTTACAATACGCTGCAGATTGGAACTTAGGAGATGCTTTTGTTGATTGGATTAACAACGATAACATTTTCTGTAACTCTTTAGTAGATAGAATTGTGCCAGGATATCCAAGAGATAAAATGGATGCCATTACTAAAGAATTAGGATACAAAGATAATTTAGTAGTAGAGGGAGAGCAATTCCACTTATGGGTAATTGAAGGACCAGCTTCAGTAAAAGAAGAAATTCCTGCAGAAGCATGTGGATTAAACATTGTGTTTACAGACAACATGGAGCCTTACAGAACTCGTAAAGTAAGAATTTTAAACGGTGCTCACACTACTTTAGTACCTGTTGGTTACTTATACGGAATTGACAAAGTTCGTGAGTCTTTAGAAGATGAAGTAGTGGGAACTTATTTAAAGAACACTATTTTTAACGAAATCTGTCCTACCTTAGATTTGCCAGAGGCTGAATTAAATCAGTTTGCAAATGATGTATTAGATCGTTTTAGAAATCCTTATTTAGAGCACGCTTTAATGAGTATTTCATTAAACTCAACTTCTAAGTTTAAAACAAGAGTTTTACCATCGGTATTAGAGTACATCAAAAGAAAGAATGAGTTACCAAAAGGATTATTATTTTCTTTAGCATCTTTAATTGCCTTTTATAAAGGAGATAGAGATGGTGAAAAAATTGCTTTAAATGATGACCAATCTGCTTTAGACTTTTTCGCTACTCAATGGGCAACAGGAGATATTGTAGAAATTGTAAAAGCAACTTTATCTAATACAGATTTCTGGGGAACAGACTTATCATCTATAGATGGTTTACAAACAACAGTAACAACTTATTTACAGGCAATTGTAGATAATGGAATGAAAGCTAGCTTACAGGCTTTTATTAAGTAATAGTTACTCAATAATTTTATAAAAGGCTCTTAAATTAATTTAAGAGCTTTTTATTGTGGATATTAAAAAGATAAATTTTTAACTTAGTTTTTATTGATGTTATATATTTTAGATATTAATTTTTCAATAAATGTATAATCTTCATCATTTCTTCCAAAAAAAGTATCATGTTGAAATGAGATATATAGTTATTTTTAAAAATTGAGAATAAGGCAAATTTATGAGCCTTCTGTTTTACTTATACTAAAATAAAAAATGAAAAATTTAGTAATTGACTCACATCAGCATTTTTGGAAATATAATGCTGAAAAACATAGTTGGATTGATGATGAAATGGCTGTCATTAGAAAAGATTTTTTACCAGAAGATTTAAAAGTTGTTTATCAGCAAAACAATATTGATGGATGTATAGCTGTTCAAGCAGATCAAACATTAGAGGAAACCAATTTTTTAATTGATTTAGCATCTCAGCATAACTTTATTAAGGGAGTTGTAGGTTGGGTAGATTTTAGAGCCGATGATATTGATGACGTTTTAAAAAATTACAGTCAATACAAGGTGGTTAAAGGATTTCGTCATATAGTGCAAGGAGAACCAGATCCTAATTTTTTACTAAGACCTGACTTTGTTAAAGGGATTTCTAAATTAGAAAATTATGGATTCACTTATGATATTTTGGTATTTCCACATCAATTAGGAGCTGTATTAGAGTTTGTAAAGCAATTTCCAAATATCAAATTTGTTATAGATCATATTGCAAAACCTTATATAAAAGATGGTTTTTATCACGGTTGGGCTGTGCTCATAAAAGAAATAGCAAAATGTCCTAACGTATATTGTAAACTATCAGGAATGATTACCGAGGCAGATTATAAATCTTGGACTTATGAGCAATTAGAGCCATATATGCAATTAGTGTTACAGGATTTTGGAACGGACAGAGTTATGTTTGGGTCAGATTGGCCAGTGTGTTTGGTGGCAGGAAATTATACCCAAGTAAAAAATACAGTTCAAGAATTTATAAAAACATTAACAAAGCAAGAACAAGCAGCTATTATGGGAAATAATGCTGTTGAATTTTATCAATTATAATATGGATTTAAAACTTAAGAACAAAGTAGTTGTAGTTACAGGATCGGCAGGAGTTAAAGGAAGCATTGGAGAAACCATTGTACAAGCGTTGGCAAATGAAGGAGCCATTCCTGTATTGGTAGACAGAAATGATAGAGGAGCTGCTTACGCTAAGGAGTTGAATGAAAGAGGCATAGCGGCTACTTTTATAAAAACAGATTTGTCAGATTATACACAAATAGAAAAAGCAGCTAAAATTATTGAAGAAAAATATGGCAGAGTAGATGCTTTAATTAACAATGTAGGAGTAAACGATGGGGCTGGTTTAGATGCTTCTATAGATGATTTTATGTATTCTTTAAAATTAAACATGGTCAGTTTTTTTGCCATGACAAAGTATTGCTTGCCAATGCTTAAAAAAGCCAAGGGAAATATTTTAAACATAGGTTCTAAAGTAGCTTTAACAGGGCAAGGAGGAACTTCTGGTTATGCAGCTGCAAAAGGAGGTGTGTTTGGGTTAACACGTGAATGGGCTGTTGATTTAATTAAGTTTGGAATTCGTTCTAATGCCATTGTAATTGCAGAAAGTTGGACTCCTGCATATGACACATGGATAAAGACTTTGGAGAATGGAGAAGAAAAATTAAAATCTATTACCAGTAAAATTCCTTTAGAAAATAGGATGACAACACCACAAGAAATAGCAGATCAGTGTTTATTTACTATTTCTGAAAAATCATCTCACACTACAGGTCAGTTTATTACGGTTGATGGTGGTTATGTACATTTAGATAGATCATTGTTAACAGAGTAAAATAAATTAAAAGATTAATTAAATAATTATGGAGAAAATAAAAATACCAGTAGTAGCTAAATCGGTTTTAGTACCTTTTATTTTAATAACCTCTCTTTTTGCTTTATGGGGGTTTGCAAATGATATAACCAATCCTATGGTAAGAGCCTTTCAAAAGGTGTTAGAGTTGTCTAATGTAGAAGCATCTTACGTACAGTTTGCATTTTATGGAGGATATGGTTGTATGGCTATTCCTGCTGCATTATTTGTAAATAGATATTCTTATAAAAAAGGAGTATTGGTTGGTTTGGCATTGTATGCTATTGGAGCTTTATTGTTTTTTCCTGCAGCTCAATATGAGAGTTACACTTTCTTTTTGTTATCGTACTATATTTTAACTTTTGGATTGGCTTTTTTAGAAACAACTTCAAATCCATACATCTTATCTATGGGAGCTGAAGAAACAGCTACAAGACGTTTAAACTTTGCACAAATGTTTAATCCAGTAGGTTCTATTGGGGGGTTGTTGGTAGCCCAAAACTTTGTTTTAAATGCATTAAAATCGGATGATACCAATGCTGATGGAACTTCTATTTTTGATACTCTTTCAGATTCTGCAAAATCTGTAATTAGAACATCAGATTTAGAGGTTATTAGAAATCCATATGTAATACTAGGAATTGTAGTCTTGTTTTTTCTTGTTATGATTAGCGTTTTAAAAATGCCACAAAATAAAGATCAAGAGGTAAAAGTTAATTTTATAGATTCTGTAAAAAGATTGTGGAAACAACCAAAATTTGCATTTGGGGTAATTGCACAAGTTTTTTATATAGGAGCTCAAATTATGTGTTGGACTTATGTATATCAATATGCAGAAACCTTAGGAATTGATAGTGAAAATGCAGTTTGGTTTGGTTTGGCAGGTTATGTGGTTTTTTTAATAGGAAGAACTGTAGGAACCGCTTTAATGAAGAATATTGATTCAGGTAAGTTATTAATGTATTTTGCTTTTGGTGCAATTATCACCACTATTGGAACCATTATTTTACCAGGAATGTTAGGTATTTATAGTTTGGTAGCTACATCTGCATTTATGTCTATTATGTTTCCAACTATTTATGGTATTGCTTTAGAAGGACAAGGTCAAGATGCGAAGTTTGGAGCAGCATTTTTAGTAATGGCAATTGTTGGAGGAGCATTATTAACTCCTTTACAAGGTCGTCTTTTAGATTTAGGAGGAGCAGGATACGAAGATGTGAGTTATTTAGGATTTACAGAGATGAGACTTTCATTTATAATTACTCTAATATGCTTTATAATTATTGCTTTTTATGGAAGATTAGTTTATTCAAAATACAATAAAATTTAAAATATGAATAGATATTGTTATACCTGTGATTTAAAAGAAGATGAAAAGTTAATTGCTGAGTATAAAGAACATCATAAAAATGTTTGGCCAGAAATTATAGCGAGTATCAAAGAAGCTGGAATTGTAGATATGCAAATTTATTTATCAGGAAACAGAATGTTTATGATGATGGAATGTGATGAAACTTTTGATCCTGTAAAAAGAGCCGAAAAAGATGCCAATAATCCTAAAGTCCAAGAATGGGAAAAGTTAATGTGGAAATATCAACAAGGACTGCCTTGGGCAAAACCAGGAGAAAAATGGATAGCTTTAGAAAAAATATTTCAATTGTAAATCTGTTATCCCACAAGAACTCGAATCAAACCTGTGATAAACATATCACAGGTTTTTTGTTTTTAGATAATTGATTTACAGTAAGTAAAAATTCTTGATTTGTTATGGCAAATTGCTAATTCTTATGTTGTATCTTTGCAGTCCAAATTTTTTGGAACTTTAAAATCAGTACGTTATGGTAAAAATAGGTGATATAGAATTATGCGACTTTCCTTTATTATTAGCTCCTATGGAAGATGTTAGTGATCCTCCGTTTAGAGCTTTGTGTAAAGAGCAAGGTGCAGATTTGGTGTATACTGAGTTTATATCATCAGAAGGATTAATTCGTGATGCAGCTAAGAGTGTTAAAAAACTTGACATTTACGAAAAAGAACGTCCAGTTGGAATTCAAATTTTTGGTGCCAATCTGGAGTCAATGCTACGTACTGTAGAAATTGTTGAGCAATCTAAACCAGATATTATTGATATCAACTTTGGTTGTCCTGTAAAAAAAGTAGTTAGTAAAGGTGCTGGAGCAGGTATTTTAAAGGATATTGATTTAATGGTTTCTTTAACCAAAGAAATGGTTAAACATACCCATTTACCAGTTACGGTAAAAACTCGTTTAGGATGGGATGAGAATTCTATTATGATAGAAGAAGTTGCAGAGCGTTTACAAGATGTTGGTTGTGCTGCTATTTCTATTCATGGAAGAACTCGTGCTCAAATGTATAAAGGAGATGCAGATTGGACTAGAATTGCGGCGGTAAAAAACAATCAACGTATGCACATTCCTGTTTTTGGAAATGGAGATGTTACTTCTCCTGAACGTGCTATTGAAATGAGAGACGATTACGGTTTAGATGGTTGTATGATTGGTCGTGCTGCTATTGGAAACCCTTGGTTTTTTAAAGAAGTTAAACACTTTATGGCTACAGGAGAGCATTTACCAATAGCTTCTATAGAAGATAGAGTTGAGGTTGCTCGTAGACATTTAGAAATGGAAATTGCTTGGAAAGAAAATGAAGTTCAAGCAGTTATGGAAACTCGTAGGCACTATGCAAATTACTTTAAAGGTATTAGAGATTTTAAAGAATATAGAATTCGTTTGGTGACCGAAGATTCAGCACAAGGAGTGTACGATGTTATGAACGAAATTGTTGATAGGTTTGGAAATGTTGCACAAGAAAAGTTGATGCAGAAGTAATGCTTAGTATCAAGTATTGAGTACAAAGTACAGAGCAATAGTTTGTAATTGGATGTTCTAATTATACCTCTCTAAAACAGTGTGTTTGTTAAAAAAAAATATCATCTCGACTCCGTTCGATGACCTTTTTTGGTGTTCGAGCGAAGCTGAGAACAAATTTACTTTTAAAGATTAATGATGTGCTGATTCTTAGATATAGTTGCTAAGAATAAAACATCATCTCGACTCCGTTCGATGAACTTTTTGGTGTTTCAGAGAAGTCGAGAACAATTTTATTTTTACATATTATAATGTGCTAATTCTTAGATATAGTTGCTAAGAATAAAATATCATATCCCCGCTGCTATATAACCAAATTAATATTTGAATCTTTTGAGTATAATTTTTTAAGGCTGATTGTTAGTTTATCACTTTTAAACTTGATATTTCGCTTTTTTAGATAATTTTATTCGGATTTGTGGTGTATTTTAACGCAACCAATTAAAAAAATGTGTATCTATAAGAAAAGATACTATGAGAAAAAGATTAACTTTTTTATTAATCGGGTTTCTGATTTCAAGCTGTTCGGATGATAATAACGGAAATTTAACTAACTGTGATTATGAAACATTAATAAGTGCCAAACAATATCAAACCGCTCCTTCTGTCCAATTAAAAATAAATAGTTTAGAAATAAATGGAGATTGTTTAAAAATTAATTTTAGTTCTGGAGGTTGTAGCGGAAATACTTGGGAATTAAAACTTATCGATTCTGAAGATGTTTTGGAATCTGATCCACCACAAAGAAATTTAAGATTGTCATTAAAGAATGAGGAATTATGCGAAGCATATATCACTAAAGAATTGACGTTTGATATTTCAAACTTGCAAGTAGATGGAAACAAAGTGCAACTGAACATCACAAATATAGAAGATAGCATTCTGTATGAATATTAAAAAGACACTACAACACTGGCTAAAAGTAATTGCTTGTTTTCAACTACTTTTAAAATCCTCGCTGATTTTGAGTTTGGTGTGTACTCGCAAAGTTAAGGAGTCTCCCACACAAATGCACCTAGTCTAAGCGGTTGAAAGCAATTTGAAAATTGAATGAGCTAATGCATGAATTTTTCTATAAAATAATAACTTAAACACATTAAAACTTTATTTACTGGGAGTTATTTATAGGTATACAGATTTTGAATAAAAACTTTTAAAACGTTATTATTGTTTCTAAATTACAAAAGAAAAAGGCACAGATAACTGGGAGTTGTTATGATAGAGCAAATAATAGAAAAAATAGAAATTAAAGGAATTTTTAAAAAACAAATTATTCAGATAATGTCTAGTAAAGTTTTGATTTCTAAAAGGACAATTACAGATTTTATTGAATATGAAATTGATCTAGAAGATTTAGAAACCAAAAAAACTATAAAAACCGAATCTAATAATAACTTAATGGCTTTGGCATTTTTATTTGCTGTATGTGGAGTTATTATACAGGTAGCAGGAGGAACAATGTTGTTTTCTTTTATTATGATGGTGAGTTTGTTAATAGCAGTTATTGGATTGTTTTTTAGAAAAAAAACAATTACTATTCAAAGCTATTCAACCGCTCCAATTGTATTAGTTTTTAAAAAAAATAACGAAAGGAAAATACGTGAATTTGCAGATAAATTAATTCAACATTCTAAAGAGTATTTAATTAAAAAAATATAGCAGAATTGACAAAGACTTGCCTTTCGAAAATCAGTTGAATGGAATTGATTTTTTAAGAACTAAAAACTTAATATCAGATTCGGAATTTGAAATTCTAAAAAATAAATTATTAGGAAAAAATATAAATTCTGGAGCAGTTGGTTTTGAAAAAAAAACTCATAACAACAGCTAAAATTAACGAGAACCGGAGTGTAAATTGGATATTTCACTTAACCTGATAATTTTATTCGGTGTTCGAGCGAAGTCGAGAACAAATTTATTTTTAACGATTAATGATGTACTAATTCTTAGATATAGTTGCTCAGAATAAAATATCATCTCGTCTCCGCTCGATGAACTTTTTGGTGTTTGATTGAAGTCGAGAACGGAACTCAGTACTAACTACTCAATACCACTATCTAATCTAAAATTACCTTCTCTTTACAAATTTTTCTGAAATTCTACCGCTAGCTAATAAGCTGGCCAAGGCACCAAAAAGTATAATGGTAATACAAACCACCCAAACATTTTCCCACTCAAAAGCTATAGGGTAGGCAATACTTGGAGTAATCATTATTAGTTCGTAGTGAAGCTGGGTAAAAACAATTAAAATTCCAAGAGCCAAACCAACAAGCATTCCTAATACGTTAAGTAGAAAACCATAGATACCAAAAATACGTCTTACTTTAATTAGGGGAGCTCCCATGTTTAAAAGGGTTTTAATATCATTTTTCTTATCTACAATCACCATAATAATAGTCCCGCTTGTGTTAGATAATACCATTACCACCACCAAAAGAGAAACCAAATAAGCAATAAGCTTTTCGGAGTTTAATATTTTATAAAAAGAGCCGTTAATTTCTTCTCGTTTAGATATTTTATAATCAGGAAAAGCCTTTGTTAGGTATGTAATAGTATTGTTAGGTGAACTGTTTGTTTTAAGGGATATGTCAATGTAACTTACTTCGTTTTTAGCTTTGCTTAGTAGTTGCTGACTTAAACTTAAAGGTACATATACAAACTTGTTGTCTTCTTGGTTTTGATTAGAAATTACTCCAACAACCTGTGGTTTAATTGTTGTAAAGGCTTTAGTAGGGTTGGTAATATATCCTTTTCCAGCCTTTGGTACATATACTTGTAATAAATCGGTATATACGTTTAAATCTAACTTTCTGGTTAGTTGGTATTCCGTTATACAGGCATTGGTACTTGTTGCATCAAACCATGCCCCAACCACAACTAAAGAATCTAATGGTGTTACTTTGTTAAACAGGCTATCAACTCCTTTTATGTAAGCAATTTCTTCCTTGTCTTTGTTTTTAAAAAAAGCACGTTCTTCTAAAACTTTGGTATAATAAATGGAATCGGGAATATGATGTAGTTTTTGAATAAAAGCATCATCAATTAAAAAAGTTTTTCCTTTACTAGGACTAATACGTATATCAGGAGTGTCAATATCTAAGATACTTAAGCTGTAGTCTTTAATTCCAGAAAAAACAGATAAAACAACAAATAGAGCAGTAGTTCCTGCTATAACACCTAAACAAGCCAAAATGGTAACAAAATTTATAATGTTGTTACCACTTTTAGATTTTAAATAGCGTTGGGCAATATATAGCGGAAACTTCAAAAGCTTATGTTTTTTTTCTTTTGTCTAAAATTTCAGGATTGTAAATAGGATTTACATCTTTTCCTTTTAATGAATCGTCTATGTTTTCTATATAGTCCAAAGAATCATCACCAAAAAACAACAAGTTAGGCATACGTCTTAATTGGTGTTTGGTACGTTGAGCCAACTCATGTCTAATTCCAACTACATTTGCTGTAACAGCTTTTATGATTTCATCTCTTTTTTCTGATGGAAATACACTTAAATAAGCTTTAGCTTGTCCTAAATCTGCAGTAACACTTACTTTAGATACAGAAATAATAACACCACGTAAACCATTTCTTGCATCGGCTTGTAAAACCTCGGCCAAATCTTTTTGAATGACCCCTGCTATTTTCTTTTGTCTATTTGTTTCTTCCATGCAGCAAAGATACGATTATGAATTACGATTTTACAATTACGAATTAAGAATTATTTAGGGAATAAACTTAATACTCAATACTTAATACTTTATACTGATAACAAAATTTTTAATAATCATTTTTTGATAGTACCTTGCAGACAAATTATTGAAATTATACCATGTCAAAATCTTTTGAAAAATATCAGAAAAGACGTTTGCAAGCCTCGTACTTATCTGTTGTGTTAAGTATTACAATGGTGCTGTTAATGGTTGGTTTTTTAGGATTAACGGTGTTAAAATATCAAAATCTAAGTGGTTATTTTAAAGAAAAAGTAAGTATTACTTTGTACTTAAAAAACAACATGTCTAACAAACAACAAGCGGAATTAAAAAAGTTTTTGACAGAAAAAGACTTTACTAATAGAATTAGATTTGTATCTAAAAAACAAGCTGCTGAAGAGTTTAGTAAAGATATAGGAGAAGACTTTTTAAGTTTTTTAGGAGAAAACCCTCTTAAAAGTTATTACGAAATTAGGTTAAAAGCAGATTTTGTAAGTCCTGCTCAGTTGGTTTACATTAAAAAAGAATTAGAAAAAAATGAGTTTATTGAAGAAGCTGCTTACGATGCTCCTTTGGTAGATTTGTTAACAAAAAATATTAAGACCATTGGTTTTTGGTTAGTGGTAGGAGCATCGGTATTAGCATTTATAGCGGTGTTGTTATTAAACAGTTCTATTAGATTGTCTATTTACTCTAAAAGATTTACCATTAAAACCATGCAAATGGTGGGAGCAACTAAAGCTTTTATTCGCAAACCTTTTATTTTAGGGAGTGTACGTTTAGGCTTGGCAGGAGCATTTTTTGCCTCTGCAATTTTACTAGGTATTTGTTATAAAATCAATCATAAATTGCCTGCATTGGCATTGTTAGAAGATATAAAAGTGTTGGTGTTAGTAATTGGCGGAATTTTTGCCTCTGCCATTATTATTACAGCAGCGAGTGCTTTTATGGCTACTCAAAGATTTTTACGTTTAAAAACAGATCAACTTTATTTTTAAGTTATGAAACAAAAATTTGCATCAGACTTTGTGTTTGGAAAAAGAAATTATCAACTTATGTTGGTTGGTTTAGCTTTTATTGGAATAGGATTTATTTTAATGTCTGGAGGGGGCTCTGAAAACCCAGAAGTATTTAATGAAGCTATTTACAATTTTAGAAGAATTAGACTAGCACCAACTTTGGTGTTAATAGGGTTTGGAATTGAAATTTGGGCTATTTTAGCTAAACCATCAAAAAAATAACATGGGATTATTAGAAGCAATTATTTTAGGTATTATTCAAGGATTAACAGAATTTTTACCTGTATCGTCTAGTGGACATTTAGAACTAGCTAAGTTTATATTAGGAGATAATTCTGTGCCAGAAGAGAGTTTAACATATACAGTGGTTTTACATTTTGCTACTGCTTTAAGTACTATTGTTATTTTTAGAAAAGAAGTTGCCCAAATTTTAAAAGGGCTATTTCAGTTTAAGGTAAATGAAGAGTTTATGTTTTCCTTAAAAATAGTATTGTCTATGATTCCTGCAGTGGTGATTGGATTGATGTTTGAGGAAGAATTAGAGTCTTTTTTTGGAGGGAAAATATTGTTTGTAGGAGCAATGTTGTTGGTAACAGCTGTATTGTTATTATTGGCCGATAGAGCAAAAACAACCAATAAAGATGTGTCTGTTATAGGATCAATTATTATAGGAATTTCTCAAGCCATTGCCATGTTACCAGGTATTTCTAGATCTGGAGCTACTATTTCTACTTCAGTTATTTTAGGGGTAGATAGAAATAAGGCTGCAAAGTTCTCTTTTTTAATGGTAGTACCTTTAATTTTAGGAAAAATAGCAAAAGATATTTTAGGTGGTGATATTCACTTTGCATCAGAAGAAATAGTACCTATGGGGGCAGGGTTTGCTGCTGCTTTTATTGCAGGGTTACTTGCTTGTCAATGGATGATTGCTTTGGTTAAAAAAAGTAAGTTGATTTACTTTTCAATATATTGTGCTATTGTAGGTGTAGTAGCTATAGCATATACATTTTTTGCATAAATGAAAACATTAGAGGAGTATAAAGAAGGGCAGGTGTTGTTGATTGACAAACCTTTACATTGGACATCATTTCAGGTAGTTAATAAATTAAGATGGGTAATTAAAAAGCATTTCGGACTTAAAAACATTAAAGTAGGTCATGCAGGAACTTTAGATCCTTTAGCTACTGGTTTATTGATTTTGTGTACAGGAAAGTTTACTAAAAAAATTGAAACCTATCAGGCACAGCACAAAGAATACACAGGTACCATTGTGTTAGGAGCAACAACTCCAAGTTACGACTTGGAAACAGAGATTGATGAAACGTTTCCTACAGGTCATATTAGCACAGAAATGATTTACGAAGCCACCAAACAATTTGTGGGAGAAATAGATCAAAAACCGCCTATTTTCTCGGCCATTAAAAAAGAAGGAAAACGCTTGTATGAACTAGCTCGTGAAGGAAAAACAACTGAAATTAAATCAAGAAAAATAAATATTTCCGACTTTGAAATTACAGGAATAGATTTTCCTAACGTACATTTTAGAGTAGCATGTAGCAAAGGAACTTATATTCGTTCTTTGGCATATGATTTTGGAAAGGCATTAAACTCAGGTTCGCATTTATCTGCTTTAAGAAGAACTAAAATTGGAGATTTTAAGGTGAACAATGCTGTTTCTGTAGAAGCCTTTTTACAAGATTTTGGTATGGAATTAAAATCAGAATAGCTTAAGGACAAATAATAAATAGCACGAAGTTGTCTAAAGAGTAAAAACTTCGTCAAACTGAACTTGTTTCAGTTTCTCATCACCACTGTTTAACAATAGGTTGGGATTCTGAACTAAATTAAGAATGACGTTTTTTAATACTTATTAGATAGCTTTTTTTGTTACAGGACAGTGCAGGTTAGTTTTAAATGTGTATTATGTTATTCTTGTTTATCTGAAAAAGAATTACCACTACACAACACTTTGTTATAAAAATTGACTATGAAATTAATCACTATAATAGCAACATTTCTATTGGTTGCGAATTCATCTTTTGCTCAAAAATTTGAAACAGTTGGAATTGAAGAAGAAGTCCCTGCATTTAAAAAGACTATTAAAAGATATTTTGTTCTTAAAGAGGATCATAATATTAAACATGGGGCTTATAAAGAGTTTTATAAGAATAAAATTGTAGCAGAAGGAAATTATAAACTAAATAAAAAAGAAAGTTATTGGGTTTATAAGTCACCAGATGAAAAATATATTCAGAAGGGTAGTTTTATTGATGGAAAAAAAATAGGGTATTGGGTAGCTTACTCAAAAGGAATCATGGTGTCTAAAGAGTTTTATAATGATAATTTTAGGTTAGATAGTTTGTATTATTATAATTTAAAAGGGACTTTAACTAGAAAATACTATTACAATCAAGAGAAAAAATTGGGTGTGGATTGGAGAAAAAATTATAATGGATTTACCGAAGAATCTACCACTTTAGATCAGGATAAATTACATGGTAGTTTAAAAGTATTTCATCCTAATGGAAAATTATATCAAGAGAAAAAATATCATCAAGGAAAATTATATTGGGTATCCGATTTTTATGATACCGATGGAAAAATAATTAAAGTTTCTAATTTTAAAAATGGAGCAGGTATTTTGTTATCATATGATTTAGATCAGTTAAATAAAGGTAAAATAGTTGAAGTAAAATCCATTCAATATCAAGATAGTATTCCAAATGGGAGTTTTAAAACATTAGATGATAAAGGTAAAATGTGGTCTACAGGGATAATGTATAAAACACAAAAAGTAGGTAAATGGAAAGAATGGATCTCAAGAGAAAAAAGATATAAAGACAGGGATTACAAGTCGTTAAGAGGTTCTGCTAAAAATAAAAAATATTTTGAAAAGTCAACTCTTTTTGATTTACCACCTTATCTCTCTTCGGCTTTGAGTTTGGAATATGCCACACCTATGATTTTAATGGAAAATTACAAGGAAAGTAAAGAGATGGCTTTTCATAGTAAAGAATTTATTACAAAAATTAATAAGTTTTTATTAAAAATGGTAGACTTAAATGAATTGGCTAATTATGTAGAAGATTGTACTAATAGAAAAGTTATAAAAGCTAAAATTTCATTTAAGATTAATAGTTTAGGAGAGGCGGATAATATTACAGTAAAAAGTGAGAATAGTGATATAGAAAACTATTATAAAAATATCATGTCAAAATTACCTGTTTTAATTCCTGCTACTTATTGTGGACGTTTGATGAATTTGAGTTTTAATTTACCTGTAAGTTTTGGTTGTAATAGAGGAGCCAATCGTTTACAAATGAACAATTATAAACCTCGTAATAGAGGCTACTAAAAAGATAACTTTTTTAAAACATTCTAGCATACCAAGTATCTTCGGCAGGCAATTCCCAGTCAGATTCTAGTTCTTCTTTGGTGTTGATTAAATTGTCAAAAACAATAGTACTTTTATTTACACTTTTGTTTTTAATTAGTTTTTTAAACTCTTTCACGTCTTTGTATTGCACAAACTCTCCTTGTTTAAAACAAACATTTAGTTTGTCTAGCAATTCAATATCGTGTTCTAGTTGCAGTTTAAAAATAAAAGTGACCAATTCATCAATAATACCAGTGGTAATAGCTTGGTTAGGATTAATGGCAATAACAATAAAACGTTGGTATTTTATATTATATCCAGCTTCAATATTGTTTTTTTTACACCATTCTTTGGTAAAATCTTGTACTTTGGTTTCTATTTCTGAAAGCAGTTCAGGATGAAACTTTTTATTGCTAGGATATAAAAATACTTTAGCGGTGTTTTCAAGCTGATTAAAATCTACTAACATAAATGATTTTGTTTATTGCAAATATATTAGCTATCAACAGAATAATCATTTATTTTTTTAATTATTTGAGTTTATAAATCTTAAAATAGAGTTGACCATCATCAACAAGATTCTTATATATTTGTGAATATGAAATACATCACCTTATTTGTAATATTTTGTGTCGTTTTTATTGCTTGTGAGCAAAAAAAATCTGAGACTACCGTGAAGGCTGAAAACGATGAAAAGTACTTTAGTGCCAAAGATGAAATAATTGTTTTTGATTCTCTTAGCCCTGTTAACATCATTTATAAAGATTCTATTGTAGGGTGGAAAGGCTATTTTGAAGTTACTGATGATTTAGAACGTATTAAAAAAACAAGTCCAAATGAGGTGTTAAGCAGTGCTGAAGAATTGGTGAAAGATGTTGCGTTGATGAGAGATTCTATTACTGTAAAAGTTTTAGATGAAAAAGGAATGAGAGCAAGAATGAATACGTTGTATAATCAGGCTTTAAGATTACAAGAAATGAAGGAAATTCCTGCTATTACTGTTCCTGAAATTACCAAACAAACACAAGGGCTTTTTACTATTTATAGAATGATTAATACCAAAATTAATGCAATATATGAGCAAAATAATTTTGAAAAAGAATTGGTTGATGATAATTTTTTCTTTTCTAAGTTAGATTCTATTGAGTAGTTCTTTGTTTATGTCTGTTTGTATTGCAACAATGCCTCGTAAATCAAATTAGATTCATATCCTTTTCTAAGTAAAAAATCTGCTACTTTTTTCTTTTTTTTATAGAAGTTAACTTCTCTAATGTTTTCCCATTTTTGAGTTGATAAAGCATAAAGTGTTTCTATGTATTCTTTTTCATCAATTTCTTTTAGAGCTGTTTTGATGTTATATTCCGAAATGTTTCTGAATGTTAGTTCTTGGGTAATTCTTACTTTTCCATATTTTTTAATTCGGAATTTTCCTCGGGCAAAACTTTTGGCAAAACGTTCTTCGTTTAAAAAGTTGTGTTCCATAAGATGAAGTAAAATAACTTCACAAGCTTGTGGAATCATGTCCATTTTATATAGTTTTTCTTCTACTTCTTTATGACATCTATCCTGATATACACAATAATTTTCTAAAGCCCTTTTGGCTTCTTCAACCGTGTATGTTTTTTTGTTTTGCATACTGCTAAAATAAAAAGAAAGCTACAGATGTTTAAAATATCTGTAGCTTTATAAAAATGTTTATGTGTTAAGTTTAAAAGTTATATGCTAATCCTATATTAAAAAAGTTTTGCTTTAATGTTGCGTTTACATCTGTATTAGCTTCACTAGATAAATTATCATCAAATTCATCACCTAAGCTATCAGACAGCTGAATAGAATAATTAGCAATAATATTTAATTTACTAGACAATTCAAATCCTATTCCTAAGCCTAGGGCTAATGAAATTTTATGAAATCCATCTTCCGTTTGATCTTCTATAAGAAAGTCTACCTTTGGTCCAGCAGATAGAAATACTTTTTCGTTTGGATAATAGTTAAATAAAAATGGAATTTGAATATATTCTATTTTTTCATCATCATCGTCTTCATCAGAAGATAGGTTTGTATATATTACTCCTGGTGTAAAACTATATTTAGAGTTGATTTGAATTTCTCTCATCAAACCAACAAAAAAACCAGTAGCATCCATTGATTCAGTTTCACTTACATCATAATCTGGGATGTTCAGTTTTAGTTTTAATTTAACGGATGTATATCCAGCAGAAATACTGGTCTTGTCTTCTTGGGCTTTTGCAAAATTAGTACCTAGTACCAATAAAGCAATGAATAGCAATTTTTTCATGGGGCAAAAATACATAAATATTCGAGTTAAGAATTATGATATAATCAATGTTTACTTAGGGATATAAAAAAACGGACTGTGTTTAAACACAGTCCGTTTTTTGTTATAATATGCTTTTTCTATTTATTCTTTACTTTCACTTTAATTCTGTGTAGTAAGTAGAACATTACTGGTACAATAATTAAGGTAAGAAAAGTAGCAAAGGTCAATCCAAAAATAACTGTCCATGCTAAAGGTCCCCAAAAAATTACGTTATCACCCCCCATATAAATGTTTGGATTTCCTGTGTTAAACAATGAAAAGAAATCAATGTTAAAACCAATAGCTAAAGGAATTAATCCTAATACTGTGGTAATAGCTGTTAAAATTACAGGTCTTAAACGTGCTTTACCTCCTTGTACGATGGCTTCAAAAGCATGTTCTATAGAAATCACTTCATCTTCTGGAAGGTTTAATTCTTCGGCTTTTCTATCAAATAATAGTTGTGTGTAATCTAATAGTACTACTCCGTTGTTTACAACAATTCCGGCAAGAGAAATAATACCCATCATAGTCATCATAATTACAAAGCTCATTCCCATACCAATAATTCCGAAGAATACCCCTGTAAAGCTCAAGAAAATAGCCACCATAATTATGGCAGGTTTGGTAACAGAGTTAAACTGAAAAACTAAAATAAACATAATTAAACCTAAACCAGTCATTAAGGCTCCCATTAAGAAACTCATTTGTTTGTTTTGCTCTTCTATTTGTCCTGTAAAATCAAAAGAAATTCCTTTAGGAGAATCAAAATCGGCCATTTCTAACTCAATTTGTTTTACCACAGCAGCAGCATCTTTATAACCAGGAGCCAGAGCAGAGTAAACTGTAACGGTTCTTTCTCCGTTAATATGTTTTATAGCACTAAAAGAAGAAGTGTTTCTACGAGAAATTAAGGCAGATACAGGTACTTCTTTTAATTGACCATCAGTTGCATCACGGAATATTACATTTTGATTAAATAATAAACTAGTATTTGTTCTATCCTCTTTTTTAAATCGAACATACATATCATAATCTTCACCATCTTCTTTGTAAACACTTGCTTTTTCTCCAAAAATAGAACGTCTAAGTTGATTGGCTACAGCACCAACAGGTACACCTAATGCCCCTGCTTTTTTTCTGTCTACATAAACCTCCATAGCCGGTTTTGCTTTGTTTACATCTACTTTAAGTTCATCAATTCCTGCAATACTACGTTCTGTAATAAATTTTTGCATTCTTTGAGCAACAGAAACCAATTCATTATAATCTTTCCCCTGAATTTCTATGTTAATAGGGTATCCTGCCGGAGGACCTGCAGCATCTTTTTCAACAGAAATTGCCAATCCAGGATATTTGTTTTTTAAATCTTCTTGAACTTTTTGTCTTAAAAGTTCAGAGTCTGCACCTCTACGATATTTGTATTCTCGCATGGTAGCTGTAATTTTACCTCTATGTGGCATTTCGGAATCTCCTCCATCTGTATTTGGGTTACCAGCACCCATTCCTACTTGAGATACAGCAGACTCTACTAAGAAATTATAACCATTGTCTACATATTCGTTGGCATTTAAAATTTTGTAAACACGATTTTCTATTTCTTTAGTAACAGCGTTTGTTTTTTCTATATCTGTTCCTTGTGGATATTCTAAATAGACAATAATCTGATTTGGTTTATTGTCTGGGAAAAATTCAACCTGTGTTTTTCCAGAGCCTACAGAGGCACCAAAAACCATAAACGAAGCAATTAATAAAACAAAAGTTCCTCCTAAAAATACATAAGGTCTCCAGCTACTTAAAGAAAAACGTAATACTTTTTCATAGGCGTTTTCAAAAGCAGTAAGCATTCTTTCTTGGAAAAATATAGCACTATTTTTTATAAATAATCTATACAGCCAGAATAGAGCACAAGTAACAACCATTAAACTACCTAATCCATGAAGAGCTCCTCCAAATAACATGATTGGAATTCCAAATCCACATAAAATAATAGTTAATCTTGTTAGTTGTTTATAGGTTAGTTTTTTCTCACCAATAGTCATAAACCCTGATACTAGTACTGAGTTAAAGAAAATGGCTACAAATAATGAAGAACCTAATACGATGGATAAAGTAATAGGGAAGTATTTCATAAACTGTCCCATAATTCCAGGCCACAATCCAAGAGGAATAAATGCAGCTACTGTTGTTGCAGTAGAAATAATAATAGGGAAAGCAATTTCACCAATTCCTTTTTTAGCAGCTTCTTTTCTGCTCATTCCCTCTTCATCCATTAAACGGAATACATTTTCTACAACTACAATACCGTTGTCTACCAACATTCCTAATCCCATAATTAATCCAAAAAGAATCATGGTGTTCATGGTATATCCTAAAAGATCTATAATCCAAAAAGACATAAACATAGACATTGGAATGGCAAAACCAACAAACAATGCATTTCTAAATCCTAAGAAAAACATTAACACCATTACTACTAGTAAAATACCAAAAATGATGTTGTTTACTAGGTCATCAACTTGATTTAATGTGTTTGAAGATTGATCGTTACTAATAGAGATATGTAGGTCACTAGGCAAATAATTTTCTTCGGCATTTTTAATAATTGCCTTAATTTTATCAGCAGCTTCTACCATGTTTTTACCAGCACGTTTTTTAACGTCTAGCATTACAACTGTTTCTCCCCATTCGCGAGCATAAGTAGTTTTTTCTTTTTCGTGGAAAAAAATATCGGCAACATCTCTTAGATAAACAATACCACCTTGTCTTTTAATTACAAAGTCTTTTAATTCGTTAGGGTTTTCTACTTCACCTAAAACTCTAATGGTTCTACGTTGTCCGCTAGTAATAAGGTTACCGGCAGACATGGTAATGTTTTCTTGTTTAATAGCGTTGATAATATCATCAAAACTTACTTGTGCAGCAGACATTTTGTATATATCTACAGCAATTTCTACTTCTTTTTCTTGAGCTCCACGGATATCAACTTTTTTAATTTCTGATAAGCCTTCTATGTCGTCTTCTAAAAGTTCTGCAAAAGATTTTAGTTTTTCTACAGTATAGTCTCCTGTTAAGTTGATGTTTAGAATTGGCATTTCTTCAGAAAGATTCAAGTCAAAAACAGAAGGGTCTACCTTGGCACCATTAAAAGTTGGCCAATCTTCACCAGCTTTTACTCCATCAACTTCATCTTTTACTTTTTGTTTGGCAGCTTCAACGGAAATTTTCTCGTCAAACTCTACCATTATAATTCCGTAATCTTCTTGAGAGGTAGAAGTAACTTCGGTTACATTACTAATGTTTTCTAATTGATCCTCTAAAGGGTCTACAATTAAGCGCTCAATATCCTCGGCAGTGTTTCCAGGATACATAGCATTAATGTATATTTTAGTTTCTTTTACTTCAGGAAAACTTTCTCTTGGTAAATTGTTGTAGGCAGATATTCCTAGTATTAGCATTAAGGCTGCTAATACATACATGGTGGTTTTATTGTTAATAGCCCACGATGACCATGCAAATTCTTTATTTGTTTTGTTGTTTTCGGACATAATGAACTTAGTTTAATATAGTTACTTCTTGACCTTCTTTAACAGATCTAGCTCCTTCTACAATTACCATGGTGTTTGGTTTTAATCCTTTGGTAACTTCAATGTCATTTTTGCTAGTTTTCCCTAATTCTATAAATGTTTTTTGAGCGATGTAAGAATTTCCTTTTTTCGCTACTGTAAAAATGTATTCTTTGTTGTTTTCGTTTTCTGAGATAATACTTTGCGGAATTAAAATAGCTGCTTCGTTATGATAATCATTAATATTTAAGTGTACCGACATGTTTGGTTTTGCTTCAATATTATTAGGAATATCCATTTCCACTTTAAATTTTCTGTTGTTTGGGTTGATGTAATTACCTGCTTGCGTAATTGTAGTTTCTGCCGTAGCATTTAGTACAGGAATAAATAAATCTACTTTTTTTCCTTTTTTTACGTATTTGATAAATGTTTCTGGAATTTCGGCACTAATTGTCATATCGCTTAAGTTAATTAAACGAACAATTGGTGATTGTCCTGGCATTACAAATGAACCTTCATCAGTAATCACATCATCTACAATTCCACTAAACGGAGCTTTTAATTGTGTTTTAGCAATTTGTGCTTTAAGGTTATCTACTGCTTTAGATTTAGCTGCATAAGCTGTTTTTGCTTGTAAAAATTGGATTTCAGATCCTATTTTTTGATCCCATAAACGCTCTTGTCTTTCAAAAGTAGTTTTGGCTAATTCTGCATCTGCTTCTAATTGAGCTAATTGATCATTTAAACCAGAATCGTCTATAATAGCAATAGTTTGTCCTTTGTTTACTTTTTGTCCCTCTTTAACCAATACAGATTTTAAAGTACCGTTAATTTCTGGGTAAAGAATTAAGTTTTGTTTGGTTTCTACATTTCCTTGAACTTCTACATAGTGGTAAAAATCAGAGGTTTTTGCCATTAATGTAGAGACCAATGTAGTTTTTTTAACAGTGTCTAGTTCTGCAATAGCTTTTTCTAATGCTTTAACATCTGCTATTAGGGTATTTCTTTTAGCTTTTATTTCTTTTATTTCTTTGCTTGCAATAATATCTGCAATTGTTTTTTCTTTTTTCGATCCACATGCAATCATGGTAGTTGCAGCAATGGCTAATAATATTTTTTTCATAATTTTATTTTTGGGAGCGGTTTAATTTTGTAATGCGTTTAGTTCAGCTTTTTTGTTAATAACATTAACCATGGCTTGTAAATATTCTTGTTGACTACTATAAAGTTGCATTTGTGCTTGTCTTAAATCAAAGCTACTAGATATTCCTTCTTTATATTTAATATTGTTTTTGTTTTCTATACGTTCTGCAAGTTTTAGGTTTCGTTTCTTGTTTTCAAGAGTGTTTATTGCTAGATCTAAATCTGACTGAATGGTTTGGTAGTTGATTTGTATTTGTTCCTCAGTATCTATTAATTTATTTTGAGATTTTAACCATTCTATTTTGGCTCTTTTACGTTTAGCAGTGCTGGCAAAAGAAGAGAAGATTGGGATGTCAATAGTCACTCCAAATAGAGCTGTAGACAACCATGTTTGGTCTTTGTCAAAAAAAGTAAACTCTTGACTGTTACCAATATAATTTGCAGATAAGAAACTACTAATGCTAGGTAGTAGTTTAGATTGTTCTAATTTGTATAGTAATTTTTTAGATGTAGTTTCATTTTCAGCTATTTTGTAGTCTATATTATTAAATACTGAAAAATTCTTAAAAGAGGTTGGTTGTTCTTTGGTTTTGGTAATTAAAGTTTTTAAATCTTCTGTAAGAGTAAGGTTTACATCATCAATAAAACCTAGAGTTAATCTTAACATTTTTATAGAGATACTATGTATTCTTTCTAAACTTTCTAAATTATTATTTAGGTTGTTTAAAGTAATTTGAAGTTGTTCGATGTCTTCTTCTTCTGCAAATCCATTTTCTAACATGGCTTTTGATTCATTTAAGTTGCTTTCTATACTTTCGATGTTTTTATGAATTAGCTTGATGCTTTCTTCAGTTAATAAAACATTACTGTAGGCACTAGTAACTCCTTTAGTGATTTCTTGGTCTGTTTTTGCTTTGGCATTCTTAGAAATATCTAAAAATACTTTCGCAGATTGTAGTCCCACAATGTACGATCCGTCAAAAACAAGTTGACTTAAAGTAACACTTGGAGTAAGGCTTTGTTTTGGAAAAATAAAATTAATAAATGAATCTCCTTCTGTTTGATCTCCTGGAATAGGATATTTTACATAATTTTTATATTCAATTTTTCCATTAAGTTGAGGTAATCCAATAGCAATGGTTTCCCATTTTTGTTGTTTTGCTGCTTCAATATCATGAGTTGCATTCTGAGAATTTCTGTTGTTTACTAAAGCAAACTCAATGGCCTCCTGTAAAGAAAAACGAGTTTTGATACTGTCTTGTACCTTAGTTTGTACTTTTTCTTGAGCGGGAACTATTAAGTATGTTAAAAAACATAAGTAAATAATAAAGTTCTTTTTCATAATTAATTTTTAGGGTTGTTTAGTATTTGGTTTAATGTTTCTAATCCTTTTTCTGTGGCAATAGCTCTTGTGTGATATTCTAAATATTCTGTTGCTAAATTAAACTTATAATCTTTATTGTTGTTTTGTTGATCCATTTCTTTAACTCCCTCTATTCCAGCGAAATGAATTTTAACAACAAAATTAACATTTAAGTTTTTTCTGTAATACCCTTCTTTAATACCACGTTCTATATTTTTAGTAAAACATTTTGTCATGGCTTCCTGGTGTTTTTTCTTCATGTTACAGTGAATTTCGGGGAAAAATTTCTGAAGTTGACAAATAGATGAGGGATTTTGTTGTTTTATATTGTTTAGCATTAGTTCTTTAATTTGAAATAATTCTTCTATAGAGTTTTGTTTTTTGTTTTCTATAGCGCTAATGCCTTGTAAAATATTACTGAAAATATTTATGGTAGTTGCTTCTACCAATTTGTTTTTATTTTTAAAGTGTGAGTAAACTGTTTTTTTTGAAATTCCTAGTGTGTTTGAAATATCATCCATGGTAACACTTTTAAATCCAAGATCTAAAAACATACTAGTGGCTGTGCTTAATATTTGTTCTTTCATAATCATACTAAAATTGTTGGCAAAGATATACATGGAAACTAAAAAAACAAATTTAGTTTCCATAGTTTTTTAAAATATAAATATTTGTTAATATTAGGTTTTTGTATAGTCTTTCATTGTATTACTTTTATCCTCAAAAAACATATTCATTGGATTTATCATTATACAGAAATTCGTTCATAGCTTTTTTAGAGCAAGAAACATCAGTTAAAGAACCTGTTAGTTTATACAAACCTATTGATTATATACTTTCATTAGGGGGAAAACGTATAAGACCTTTGTTAACCTTAATGGCTGTAGATGCTTTTAATATAGATTATAAAAAAGGCTTACATGCAGCTTTAGCTATAGAGGTGTTTCATAATTTTACTTTACTACATGATGATATTATGGATGATGCTCCTCTAAGAAGAGGACAGGCAACGGTTCACGAAAAATGGAATGTAAACACAGCCATTCTATCAGGAGATGCTATGATGATATTGGCCAATCAGTACTTAGAGGTTTATGAGGGTAGTGTGTATAAAAAGCTGATGCAATTGTTTCAAAAAACAGCTTTAGAAGTTTGTGAGGGGCAACAATATGATATGGATTTTGAGAATAGAAATGATGTTTCTATTGCAGAATATATAGAAATGATTCGATTAAAAACATCGGTATTGGTTGCAGCAGCTCTAAAAATGGGTGTTATAATTGCAAATGCTTCTGATAAAGATGCTGATGCTATGTATGAGTACGGTTTAAATTTAGGACTGGCTTTTCAATTACAAGATGATTATTTAGATGCTTTTGGTGATCCAGAAACTTTTGGAAAGCAGGTTGGAGGTGATATTATAGAAAATAAAAAAACATTTTTATACCTAAAAGCACTTGAGAATTTAAAAGGTGCAGAAAAGCATCAGTTATCAGATTTATTTTCAAATCCACAAGATAATATGGAGTTAAAAATAGAAAGAGCAAAAGATATGTTTGTTAAGTCTATGGCTGTGAGGGATATAAAGAAAGAAATAAAAGACTATACTCAAAAAGCTTTTGATGTTTTAAAAGACATATCTATCTCCCAAAATACCAAAGAAAACTTAATAGACTTTGGTAATTATTTAATGGGAAGAAAAGTGTAAATATAATTTTGTGATTTTATTTGTGAGAACATAAAAATATATTAAATTTGCCACCGCTTTAGGTCTCATAGCTCAGCTGGTTAGAGCACCTGACTCATAATCAGGGGGTCCATGGTTCGAGCCCATGTGGGACCACTACTTAAAGCTTTAAACCCCAGTTTTTACTGGGGTTTTTTATTTTTAGGTGTTAGATAGGGGAGGTAAAGAATATATCAGGCTGAGGTTTATTCTTTACTATTAATAAAATCAATTAATTTTTTTGCATTTTATCAAAAACAAAGGCTGATCCTCGTATACTTCACTTATTTCAAAAATGTTATATTTTTCAAATTCCTCCAATATGGATTCTTTATCATAATAGAATATAGAAACTCCCTTATGAAATTCATAACGGTCTTTGCTAATAAGTTTACCCTTACCATAATTAGTAGCTTTTTTACTAATAGCGGTAAAAAACATATATCCGTTTTGATTTAATTGCTGATAACAATCTTGTATTAGTTTGGCTCTTTCTTTTTTATTTAATAAATGAATTAAGGCATAACAAAAAACTCCATCATATGTGTCATCATTAAAAGGCATATTGGTTACAGAACCATGATAAAGAATCATTTTGTTTTTATAGTGTTTTTGGGCTAACTCAAGTGCTGTTTTAGAAATTTCAATACCTGTTACCTCTATTTCTTGATTTATAAACACTTGAGCATTTCTCCCATAGCCTATACCAGGGATTAATATTTTTTTTAGCTCTTTTTTAACAAAAAAATCTTTTGTTATAACAGCTGATTTAGCTGGTTTTAACCCCCACATCTCCTGTTTTTGGTTAAAATTAATTTCCCAAAACTCTTCCATTAATTGCAAATTTTATCTTTCATAATTTCACAAATAATACCTCGCTGTTGTATGGTTGCTATTATTTTATGTATATCCAATAGTGTGTTTTCTGTTCTAATAACGGTATGCCCACAAGGAAAATCTAACCCTGTTTCGTTCATATCATAATCAACAATTATATTTAAAAATTTCTTTTCAAGTAGCTGTACTATTTTTTTAGCCTCTTTTTCTTTTTTTATATTTGTGATAAAAACTTCTACCATTTTTCTTGTGTTAATTCTTTGTTTATCATGGCTCCAGATATGACTCCACTGTTTAATGCGTTTGATATGGTACGCATTATAACAGAATTGTCTCCACATGCATAAACTCCCTCTACAGTTGTTTTGTGATAAAGATCTACTTTTATATGTCCCAAATCGGTGAGTTCACACCCTAAAGATTTTGGTATATCAGAATGTTGTACAAAAGGAAGTGAAGCATAGGCTGCTTTAAAATGTTCCTTGCTTTCATCTTTAAAAATGATTGTTTTAATGTTTCCGTTTTCATGGTCAATTTCTGTTATTTCTTTTTCAATAATTCTTATATTATTTTTTTTAAGTTTTTTTATTTGATTCTCATCAAATTCAGATTTTCCATTTGTTAATATTATAAGATCATCTGTAAGATTACTAACGAGCGATGTTAAATGAATAGCTTGTTCGCCATTTGAAATAATTGCTGTTTTTTGATTTCTAATTTCATAGCCATGACAGTAAGGGCAATGTACTACAGAAATTCCCCAACAATTAGAAAATCCTTTTATATTTGGCATAATGTCTTTTATTCCAGTAGCAAAAATGATTTTTTTAACTATAAATTTATTTCCAGACTTGGTTGTAATATGAAAGTTTTCGTTAGTTTTTTTTGCTGATGTAACCACATCTTCTAAAAAATTAACTGAGTTATATTTTAACACTTGATCCTTTGCTTGTAATGCTATTTCACTGGGTTTTTTGCCGTCTAGTGTAATAACATTGTGAGATTTTGGCGTTTGTCTATTACATGGTAATCCACTGTCTATAATTAATACATTTCTTAAAGAGCGACCCAAAGTCATAGCGGCAGAAAGCCCAGCATAACTCCCTCCTATAATAATAACATCATGATTTTCTAGAGTTTTCATCATCTTCTTATTTTAAATGCGATATAGTCGCATTAGTGTTGTTTGCAAATATAGAAATATTTTATATTATTGCAATTGTGTTGCAATAAAAATATTTTTAAATGAAAAGAAGAAATACTCCCACTAAAGAAGCTGTACTTTCAGTATTAAATTCATCTTCTAAAGCAATGAGTCAAGATGCTATAGAAAATAAAATTGGAATTGAAATTAATAGAGCTACAATTTATAGGGTGTTAAATAGATTTTGTGAAGATGGTGTTTTACATAGAATTGTAGCAGATGATGGAAAGCAATACTTTGCAGTGTGTATAAAATGTGATGAAAATAAGCAACCTTTGCATCATTTTCATTTTAGGTGTAAAAACTGTGATACTATTGAATGTATGCCTATACCTGTTCATTTTTCCATAGCAAAAGGATATCAGGTAGATAGTGTAAATTGTGTGTTAACAGGAACTTGTAAAGATTGCATGTAAATTAATGTCCCTCTTTTTCCTCATGCTTTAGGAAGTTAAAATTCTTCACTTGCTTAATTTATAAGGTAGCTTATTTAAATAAACTTAAAAACATGAATAATCCTACTATTAGTATTAACAAGCCAAAAAAACCTTTTGCAAATCCTTTGGTGTAAACAAGAAATAAATTTTCGTTGTTGTTTTGTTCATGGCTTTTTTTATTGAAAATCATGGCTTATTAGTATTCATAATTATCAATACAAATAAACAAATCTTGTGTGTTGTGTATATGCACAAACGTTTTATGATCAAATCATGAAAAATAAATCATAATGAAGGATTTCTTGAGTTTTATGCTAGGGTAGTAAAATGTTAAAATGAGAATAAAATTATGATCTATTAAAGAGAAAACCAATGAAGATATTTTTATGCAGTTAAAGAGTTTTAATAAACTAAGAATAGCATTAAAAACAGGTTTAGGTTAGAGGATGTTTAATAATTGTAGTAACTAAATAATAATATCGTGATAAATATTGTGTTTTAATAGTAAAGTATTTATATTTAAGTGTTTGTGTTTGAGTGCTGTTTTTATTCATCGATGAAAAACGACCATTCGTCTACAGGTAACCATTGTTTTAACGATATAAAAAATATTCTTTTAAGAGATTGGTTAATTTAGTTCTTAGAAATTAAATTGTTAAACAATGAATACATCCTTAAAAATATTGCTGATAGAAGATGATGCTATAGAGGTTATGAAGTTTAATAGAGCTGTTTCATCATTAAAATTGTCACATAAAGTAGTTACTGCAGAAAATGGTGAAGCGGGGTTAAAAGTATTGGAACAAAAAGATAGGTTACCAAATATTATACTTTTAGATTTAAATATGCCAAAAATAAACGGTATTGAGTTTTTGTCTATTCTAAAAAAAGACTCAGAGCTAAGACATATTCCTACGGTAATTTTAAGTACTTCTAGCAATCAAAAAGATTTGCTAGAGTGTTATAAAATAGGAGTTTCAGGGTATGTGTTAAAACCTCTTAAGTACGAGGATTATGTAACAAAAATTGAAAAATTATTAAGTTATTGGTGTGTAAACCAGTTAATTACTTTGTAGATGAAAGGAATTGTTTTTACAGATTTTTTAGAATTGGTAGAGGAGAAGTATGGATTAGAAATGGTTGATGATATAATTAATCAATCTACATTAGCTTCAGATGGAGCTTATACCTCAATAGGAACTTATGATTTTTCTGAAATGCTTCAGTTAATCTCTAACTTAAGTAAAAATACATCTGTTTCTGTAGATGATTTGTTGATGGTTTTTGCTGAACACTTTTTTAAAACCTTAATCAAGTCACATCCTAATTTAGTTGAGCATTATAAAGGTCCAATGGATTTATTGGCATCTATAGAAAATCATATTCACTTAGAGGTTCAAAAAATATACCCAGATGCTCAGCTTCCTACTTTTGAGCTGGTTTTACACCAAGAGAATAAAATGATTATGGTATATAAATCAGACAAAGCACTTTATATTTTAGGAAAAGGGTTAATGGAGCAAACTTTTAAATTGTTTGGAGAGCATGCAATTATAGAGTATGAAAAATTAAAGGAAGACGGAACTGAAGTAAAATTTACTATAGTTAAAACATCATGAGTCAACGTGAGGTTGAAATATTAAAACGAGCACTGGCTAGAGAAAAATTTGCTAGAAAACAAGCAGAAGAAATTTTAGAGAAAAAATCTGAAGAGCTTTATTATTTAAATCAAAAAAACAAACAAGCTAAAGATAAGTTAGAAGCTTTATTAAAAGTAAAGAACTCTGAGTTAAAAGGTTTTTTTGAGAATTTGGTAGATCCATATGTTATGATGGATTTATCAGGAAACGCTATTAAAATTAATGGAGCAGCCGAAGAACTTTTAGGTTATAAACTATCTGAGGGAACCTTAAATTTAATGAAACTAACTTTGCCTCAAGATGTTGAGTATATTTCTAATTCCTTTAAAACGCTATGCGAAACCGGTGGGATTATAGATTTTGAAATAAAAATAAAAACCAAAACATCAGAAATAAAATTAGTGCAAATAAATGCTAGTATAATTTATGATGAAAATAATCACCCCATTGCAGCACAAGGTATTATAAGAGATATTACACTTCACAAAATATACGAGAAAAGACTAAAAGCAGAAAGACAAAAATATAGCAATATAATAGCTAATATGAATCTCGGATTGATAGAGGTTGATAATGACGATAAAATCCTTTTTGTAAATCAAAGTTTTGAAGAAATGTCTGGTTATGCCAAACAAGATTTAATAGGTAAGTCTGGTTCAAGTATATTTTTGTCAAAAGAATCTAAAGAAAAACTTGCTGCTGAAGATATCAAAAGGAAAAAAGGAACTTCAAATTCTTATGAATTAGAAGTTTGCACCAAAACAGGAGAAACTAAGCATTGGTTAATTAGTGGTGCACCAAATTATGATCTTAAAGGTGAAGTTGTGGGGTCCATAGGGGTTCACTTAGATATTACAAACCTTAAAAGATTAGAAAAGCAAAAAGAAGAACTTTTAAATGAACTTGCAAAAAGCAATGAAAGTTTACAAGAATATGCACATGTAGTTTCTCATGATTTAAAATCTCCTTTACGTAGTATTAATGCCTTGGTTAGTTGGATAAAAGAAGATAATAAAGAAAATTTAGATGAACTAAGTTGTCAAAATTTATTGTTAATTGAAAAGACATTAGAAAAAATGGAAAATTTAATTTCTGATGTTTTGGAGTATTCAAGTATTGGGGCAAATGTAGATTTAAGTCAAAATGTAGATATAAACAATTTAACAGCAGATGTAATGCCGTTACTATATGTGCCAAAAAATATTCATATTAATATTGAAAGTGGACTGCCAAATGTAACAGGAGATAAAATGAAATTACAACAGCTTTTTCAAAATTTATTGAGTAATGCTGTTAAGTTTTGTGATAAAGAAGTTGGTAAAATAGTAGTAGCATCTAAAGATATTGGTACACATTATCAATTCTCTATATCTGATAATGGAATGGGGATAGAAGAGAAATATTTTGATAAAATATTTAAAATTTTTCATTCCTTGAACAAAAGAAAAGATTCCTCAGGTATTGGTCTTTCAATAGTTAAAAAAATTGTAGAACTACATCAAGGTAACATATGGTTAGAGAGTGAGGTAGATAAAGGAACTACCTTTTATTTTACTATAAAAAAATAAAATGATAAGCGCTATGAAAAGAGTACAGTTAACAAGAAATGAAAATGGAAAATGGGATTTTATAGGTAAACAAGTGCCATTAAAAAAACCATTGATTTTAGTGTTTGGTAATAGGTTGATGTTGGAATCTATTCCAGTTTACCAAGAGCTAAAAAACATTTTTGAAAATGCACATATTGTTATTGGATCAAGTTGCGGAAATGTTACCTCAGAATATGTAGAAGATAGTAGTGTAACTGCTACAGCCATTGATTTTGAAAAAAGTGAATACATTATAAAAACCAGTAATGTGTTACATACAGAT
This sequence comes from Wenyingzhuangia sp. IMCC45467, assembly GCF_054111205.1. The sequence goes on along the minus strand of NZ_CM134196.1, from coordinate 1,772,254 downwards.
TTAGATAGTTTTAAAACTGGTAAGGAGTTAATAGAACAGTTTCCTTTAGAGGGGTTAAAGTCTATTTTTGTAATTTCCGAAGGTAGCTATATCAACGGAAGTCAGCTAACAGAAGGAATGAAAAGTGTGGTTTCTAAAAATGTTTTAATAACTGGAGGTTTGTGTGGAGACTCTGAAAGGTTTGAAAAAACACTAGCATCATACAATCAAGAACCCAAAGAAGGAGAAATTATAGCCATAGGATTGTACGGGGAAACTTTAGAGGTTTCTTTTTCTATTTTTGGCGGATGGACTCCTTTTGGACCAGATAGAATTGTTACAAAATCTCAAGGAAACGAGTTGTTTGAGTTAGATAACAAACCAGCACTAGATTTATACAAACAATATTTAGGAGACAAATCTAAAGAGTTGCCAAGTGCAGCTTTGTTATATCCATTAAATGTTAAAGTTAAAGGAGAAAAACAATCTATAGTGAGAACCATCTTAAATATTGATGAAGACAAAAATACCATGATTTTAGCTGGAGATATTCCAGAAGGAGCAAGGGTACAATTAATGATGACAAATATTGATAATATAGCCAATGCTTCAGAAATGGCAGTTAAATCAGCAACAAAAAATAGGCAAAATACAGCAGAATTAGCTATTTTGGTTAGTTGTATAGGTCGTAAATTAGTTTTAGATCAAAGAGTAGAAGAAGAAGTAGAAGAAGTTGTTAGTGTTTTAGGAAAAGAACCTACCATTAGTGGATTTTATTCTTACGGAGAAATAGCCCCTTTTAATGGAGAAAATACATGTAGATTACATAATCAAACTATTACAGTTACTTTAATTAGTGAATAATGAATTCGTTGCTAAAAAGACAGATTAGAAAGTATTTATCCGAAGAATTGGCAAGTAAGCCCGAGATAAATAAGTTTTTAGATGCCGTTGATAGGTCTTATAATAATTTTGACGAACAATTTTTAATGCTCCAAAGAGCTATGAAGATTAGTTCTGATGAGTTGTTTGAGGCAAATCAATTATTGAGAAAAGATACTGATAGGCAACAAGAAATTATTACTCAACTTAAAAGTGTTGTAGATAATTTAAGAGGTAGCAATGAAATAGAAGAAGTAGTTGCTAAAGAGGTTAAAAAAGAAAGTAAAAAGTTTATAGATTTAATGAGTTTAAAGACACAAGAAATTGTGGAAATGAACAAACAAAGAGAAAAACTATTACTAGAATTAGAATATCAAAATAAAGAGTTGAGTGACTATGCTCACATGGTTTCGCATGATTTAAAATCTCCACTAAGAAGCATAGATGCTTTAACAGCTTGGTTAAAAGAAGATTATGAAGAACAAATAGATGAACAAGGTAAACAAACCATAGGGCTTATTAGGGCTAATGTAGAAAAAATGGATGCTTTAGTAACGGGTATTTTAGAGTATTCTACTTTGGGAAAAAAAGAAGAAAATATTTATCCGGTAGATTTAAATTTGTTGGTTAAAGAAGTTATTGATTATATTGATGTACCTGAACATATAAAAATTAAAGTAGTAGATAAACTTCCTGTAGTTTATGGCGATAAACATAGGTTACAGCAACTTTTTCAAAACTTAATAGTAAATGCGGTAGCGTATAATGATAAAGCTGATGGTTGGGTTAAAATAGGTTACAGTCCAAAAAACAATGAACATCAGTTTTATGTAAAAGATAATGGAAAAGGGATTGATAATAATTATTTTAAAAAAGTTTTTAAAGCCTTTTTTAAATTAGAAAACAATCAACAATCAATAGGTATAGGATTGTCAATAGTAAAAAAAATTGTAGAAATATATAATGGTAAAATTTGGGTAGAATCTGAAATGTCTAAAGGGACTACCTTTAATTTTGTAATTAAAGAAAAAAGAAATGGAAAAGCCTAATTTTGTTTATATTGATGAGTTGTCTGGAGGCGACGATCAATTTAAAAAGAAGTTAATAGCAATTATTATCAAAGAATTTCCCAAGGAAAAAGAAACATATGAGAATAGCTTAAAATTAAAAGACCAAGAAGCTATTATTGAAATAGTTCACAAACTTAAGCATAAAATTAGTATTTTGGGTTTGAAAAAGAATTATAAAACAGCGGTGGATTACGAGAACAACTTAAGAGCTGGTAGTTCAGATTTAGAAAAAGAATTTAAAGAAACTTTGTCTATAATGACCACTTTCTTAGCATCGCTATAAATTGTTATTATGAATTGTATTATTGTTGATGATGAAGCTACTTCTAGGCTGGTAATAAGTCAGTTATGCAGTCAAGTGGGAGGTTTAAAAATTGATGGAGAGTTTGAAAATGCTATTTTAGCTATAAAACATTTAAATCAGCATGATGTTGATTTGATATTTTTAGATATACATATGCCTGATTTTACTGGTTTTGATTTTATTCAAACCTTAAAAAATCCACCTAAAATTGTGTTAATTACATCTGATGCTCAGTTTGCTATTGATGCTTTTGAGTACGATTGTATTATAGATTATATAGTAAAGCCAATTGCACTACCACGTTTTATAAAAGCAATAAAAAAGGTTGAAAGTGCTATGGTAGACCAAGTGAAGCCTGTTGAAGAAAGCATTAGTGCTCCATCAAAATCTAAAAAAGAATCCGAATCGGGTAAAGATTTGTATGTAAACATAGACAGAAGATTAGTAAAGATTAATATTCCTGATATTTATTTAATTGAAGCTAAGGGAGATTATATTCAAATAAAAACGGAAACAAAGAACTACGTGGTACATTCAACTCTGAAAAAAATTGAAGATAAATTACCACAAGATACTTTTCTAAAAATCCACAGATCTTACGTTATCAATATTAAAATGATTATAGATATTGAGGATAATAGTGTGTTAATTAAAAAAGATGTAGTGCCAGTAAGTAGATCTAACAGACCTGAGTTAATGAAAAGATTAAATCTCTTATAGAGGTGTTTTAAAAATTGGTTTTTTAAGAAAATGCCAAGTAAACTTTACACCAAACTCTGTAAAAGTAAATCCACTAGCTGCTGCTGATGCTATGTTACTGTGGTTGGCAAAAGCTTCTAAATAGCACCTGTCGGTAAATTTATATCCTACATTGCTTTGCACTCTATAAGTACTTTGTTTTGCTTGTTGTTCAATATATTGATATCCAATGGCAGCAGTTAAACCATAATACCAATTGTGAGTTTTGGCTACAGCTTGGTTTTTAATAAGGTTTACAAAAATTTCAACAGCTTTAAACTCAGCAGGGCTAAAGTAAATAGTAGGTACTTGATTTTTAAAGGTTAAGTACTGAAAATTAATACCTGTTTTTAAAGCTGGTTTGGGTAAAAGGTTATAGTAAAGGGAGGTAAATAACAAATTTCTAGCATTGTTGTCATTTTGGGTAGTGTAGTAATATTGGGTAAACCATCCTAAATTAAAGTTGGTGTTTAAATTGTAATTTCCATAAAAATTATTCTGAATAATTTCTCTGTTTAATAATTCGGCATTAAAGTTTTGTAGTTCTCTTTTATAACCAAAATCAAAACTTTGTAATTTAAAAGGTTTTGTTTTAAAAAGAATGTCAGTGTAAAACTGATCGTAACTACTTATGTTTCCGTTAATTTTATTGATACCAACAGTTCCTAAGAAATTTATTTTTGGATGTAATTGATACCCTAATCCAGCTCCTATTAAATTAGAGGTACTGTTGTTGTCTGTAACCTCATTGATAGCTCTTTTGTATTGATATTGAGTAGACAGGGTAAGTTTTGTACTCATTGGAAAAATAACACGAGAAGTGGACGTGTAAGCCTCACTATCACCATTGTCATAACTGTATCTTGCATCTGTTTCAAAAGTTGGAATATAAGCACTGTTTAAAGTTTTAATAAAGTTTAGTGCATCTTTTTGATTGGGAAAATGTACCAATGTTTGTTTGGCTGCCAAATAAGCATTATCAATTTGTCCGTTTGCTTTTAAGGCATTGGCTTTTCCTAAATTTCCATCAAAAGAGGTTTCATCATTTGATAAAATGGCATTGTAGGTATTTAAACTTTTATTAAAATCTCCTGTGTAGGTGTATAGTGTTGCTTTTAACCCTAGAATCCAATTTTCTTTTTCTTTACCTTTAGAAATTAGATCAATGTATTTTTTTGCAGCACCAAATTTTCTATTCCAAATTAGTGCTTGAGTATATCTTTCTTGAGTACTTTTTATGTCTTTATCTGTAGTTGTTTTGTCAATTTCAGAAAGTGTCTCCGTACTAATTTTAAGTGCTTTTTTGTCTTTTTCTTGTAAGTGAGCGTTTAAAGACAAACCGTTTTTAGCATGAAAATAGAGGCTTGAATCTTTTTGCATTTCTACAAACAAAGCTTCAGCTTCTTGATGTTTTTTAGCAATAATATATGTGTTGGCTAAATTTAAATAGATGTCTTTGTCTTTAGGGAACAGCTTTAAATTGGTTTTTAAAGTAGCAATGGCTTTTCCGTATTGTTGGTTTTGTTGTTGTTGGTTGGCCAGTCCTAAGTATATGTATTTTTTAGAAACCATTGCGTTGGCATTGTTAGGTAATACTTCTAAAGCTTTGTTAACATATTCTAAAGCACTATTGTATTCTTTTAAATTAGACAATGTATTTGCATATCCTAGTAAAGCAGGAAAGCTTTTAGGATTGGTTGAGGTTAGTTTGGTGTAATATTCTTTTGCTTGGTTAAATTTTTTACTCCATAATAAAGACTCTGCATAGTTTAACTGAATTTCAAAATCGTTAGGATAAGTTTCTAGTAATTCAGTAAAAATAGTTACGGCTTGTGCGGGTTTTCCATTTAATCCTACAGCTCTACCGTAACATAGTTTGGCGGTTTTGTTGTTGGGGTATTCTTTTAAAGTCTTTTCAAAAAAAGTTTCTGCATTTTTATAATCTCCTGTTTCTAAATAAGTAAATCCTTTTTGCATTTCTTGAGCAAAGAAATATGTAGAACATAAAAGAGTAAATAGAATGATTAATTTCTTCATTTTTAGCATTTTGTTTTGTGATTACAAGTTAAGGATAATACCTTGTTTATTCACCGTTATCAAAATGCAATTCAACGAAATATACCTCTTTTTGGAAGAGGTTTGGATGATATTTGTATCAGATTTAATGAGTCACTACTAAATTAACCTAAAAGATTAAAGCTATGTTATCAATTTCTATCACCAAAAAACCAATACTATCTCAAGAGCAGTTATTTATGTTAAGCGTGTTAACGGTTAACGGAGGAAATTACTTATACAATCTTTTATTAGGACGAATTTTAGGGCCAGAGCAATTTTCTGATGCAGCAATCTTAATCACAATGCTGTTGGTGTTGTCTTTTGTGGCCATGACTTTTCAGTTGGCTGCTGCAAAATTCACAGTTACTTTGCCAGATACTGTTTTTGGTGCTTTTGTAAAAAAGATTTACAAAAACGCTGTAGTGGTAGGAATCTTTTTTGGAGCCATGGTAGTGGTGTTTGCTAAAGATTTACAAGAAATTTTTCACACCTCTTCTTCTACCATGTTTACCATTTTTGGAATTGGGGTTCCATTGTATTTTTTAATGAGTGTAAACAGAGGTTTTTTTCAAGGGAAAAAACAATTTAAGCTGTTGTCTATTACTTATCAGGCAGAAATGTTTACAAGGTTAGGGCTTACCTTAATCTTGGTTTTATTGTTTCATTCCCAATCTTCGGTAGTCATAGCAGTAGGAGTTTTGGTTTCTTTAATAGTAGGGTTGTTTCCTTTAAATTTTAACAAATCACAGTTTACTAGCAAGGCGGCTCTACCTAAAAAAGATTTATCACTTGTAAAAAAGTTTTTTGTGATTACTGCTTTTTATGAATTGTCACAAATCATTATTAATAATAGTGATATCTTATTGGTAAAACATTATTTTGATGCTTATAACGCTGGGTTGTATGCTTCATTAGCTCTAATAGGTCGTATTGTATACTTTGTAGCTTGGATGTTTGTGATGTTATTATTACCAACAGTGGTTCAGCTTAAAAAAGAAGGAAAAGACACAACAAAAGTATTGATGAAATATGTTTCTTACATTGCTGTTATTGCGAGTGCTATAGTTTTGGCTTGTGCCATGTTTCCAACGTTAATTGTACAAATGTTATTTGGAGCAGATTATGTACAAATTGCACCTTTGTTATGGAAATACGCTTTTGCAACAGGAGTTTTTGCAGTGGCCAATATTTTTGCTTATTACTTTTTGTCTTTAGATAAGTATGTGCCAGTTTTGGTCTCTGCTGTTTTTGGAGCGTTACAAGTTTTGTTGGTAGTTTTTTATCATACTTCTTTGGCTCAAGTGGTGCATGTACAAATGTTTGCAATGGTGTTTTTACTATTCACCCAAGTTATTTTCTTTTTCATCGATACTAAGAAAGTGTCGATGAATGGTAAAAAATAAAACTTCTTTCCATTCATCTAAAGGAACCCGCTAACAGCCTAAAATGCTAGAGTTTAACTCTGATTATGTTGCAATTTTACATCATAATTAAAACACAAAGCATTATGAAATTAGCAATCGTAACATCGTATCCACCAAGTAAAGTAACTTTAAATGAGTATGCATATCACTTGGTTAAAAACTTTAGACAAAAACAAGAAATCTCTGAAATCATTTTATTAACTGATGAAACTCCAGAGGCTAAAGATTTAAATTTTGAAGAGCAAGGATGTAAAATTACTGTAAAAGAATGTTGGAAATTTAATAGCTATACAAACATTGTTAATGTAACTAGCGCTATTAATGAAGTAAAACCAGATGCAGTATTATTCAACTTACAATTTATGAAGTTTGGAGATAAAAAAGTTGCAGCGGCTCTTGGATTAATGTTGCCATTAATTTGTAGAATTAAAAGAATTCCTACGGTAGTTTTATTACACAACATTTTAGAAGAAGTAGATTTAGGTACTGCTGGATTTACCTCAAACAAAATGATGCAAAAAATATATGGTTTTATAGGAACTAGCTTAACAAAATTAATTTTACAAGCAGATACCGTAGCAGTAACCATGCAAAAATATGTTGATATTTTAGAGTCTAAATACAACGCAAAAAATGTAGTATTAATTCCACATGGTACTTTTGAGGTGTCTGAAAGACCAAGTTTTAAAACAGCCGAAGGGCCTTTACAAATTATGACTTTTGGTAAGTTTGGAACTTACAAAAAAGTAGAGTCTATGATAGAGGCTGTAGAAAAAGTAAGAACTAACACAGGATTAGATTTAGAAGTTGTAATTGCTGGAACTGATAATCCTAATGTGCCAGGATATTTAGCAGGAGTACAAGAGCAATATAAGCATGTTTCTGGTGTACGTTTTACAGGATATGTAGAAGAAGAAGAAGTAGCTCCATTGTTTCAAAATAGTGCAGTAGTTGTGTTTCCATACACAGCAACAACAGGTAGTTCAGGAGTATTACACCAAGCAGGTAGTTATGGGAAAGCAGTTGTAATGCCAGACTTAGGAGATTTGGCTTTGTTAGTACAAGATGAAGGGTATAAAGGAGAATTTTTTAATCCTACTTGTGTAGATAGTTTGGCAAATGCTATAGAAAATATAGTGGTAAATGAAGCTTACAGAACTTCTTTAGGGCAAGCAAATTACAGAGCTGCAACAGCATTTCCAATGAGTACTATTGCAGATATGTATATTAACAACTTTGAATCAATCTTTGCAAGAAAAGCTCCACAAGCGGTTACGGCTTAGCAATATATTGGAAAGATGCTTTTCTTTCCCCAGATTGATTTATAAAACCAAAATGCTTTTGATTATATTTTCTCCAAGGAAGTTGTCCAACAACTTCTTTGGGGATTTTTTTAAAATCATACAAAGTCCAAGAAACAAAAGGAATCTTGTTTTTGTGTGCTAATTCCTGAAATTGCTGATGATATTCAGCTTGATCTTTTTCAGAATTTCCAAAAGGATTCCAGAGTCCTCGGTAAGAAGATATTCCATATTCTCCTAACACAATCTCTTTTGTAGGAATCTCTTTCTTTAATTGTTGATAAGCTTTTTCTAGTTGATGTAAATCTTCGTAATAATGAAAACTTACAAAATCAACCATATCACTTAAATAAGTGGCACTTTTTGTATTAGACCATCCTATGGTTACGGGATGATGTCTGTCTATGGTTTTAACATGATAAATCATTTGTTTTAACCAAGCTAGAACATTTTGTTTTCCTCTAGAATCAAAATCTAAATTGGGTTCGTTTTTAATATCCCAAGCCAATAAAGCAGGGTGTTCTTTACAATGGTTGACGATGGTAGTTGCGTGTTTGTTGTTTAAGGTCCAATCTAACACCTGATAATCTCCATAAAAATCAAACAGCGTAATGATTACTTTTAGGTTGTTTTTACTAGCTAGGTTTAATGTTTTCGTAAGTTTTTCTAATTTATTTTGTTTTATTTCCGATTTACCAAAATCTTCATACTGAATAAAAATTCGAATGGTATTTAATCCTGTGTCTTTAATAATTTTAAAATCCTTGTCTATAATTTGAGTGTCAAAATCATCACCAAACATATCCCATGCGGTGTTTTGTGGATAATAGTTAATTCCTTTAATTTCTTGTTCTAAATTGATGAAAGGTGTATGCGAAGTGTTGTTGGTAGGATTAACTCTTAAAATTTGTCTAATCCTCCAAAAACCATCTTCTAGCAACAGGAGTATTTTATAGCTGTTAACTTCTGTAGTTTCTAATTGTAAAATATTGTTTTTATATAGTCTTTTGTACTCTTTTACATTTTTGTCGGTAATTACAATTAGCTGACCATCTTCACTAAAAAAATCTAAAGAAGGATTGTGGTTTAATGTAGTTCCTTTAATGTGTACATTATTTTTTGTATTGTTTTCTATAGAGGTTAAAATGTTTTTTAAACTACTTGTTGTGTAATAATCTTTTAATCCTTTATTGGTGTTTTTTTCAAAAGCCACTTGTTTAACATACCATGCGTTTAGATAATCTTTTTCTAAGTTTTGTAAAGTGGTGTTGCTAACTTGTCTCCCTTCTGTGTTAGATAAATCCCAATTAATTTGGGGTTGGTAATGTACGGTTTCGTGTATTTTATTATGAAGCATTAAATTTCTATCTGCTCCTGTGTTTAAATAGGTAAACACAGCACTAAGTCCAAACACTACAAGTAATGTTACAGTGATATAAATAACAAATAATGATATTTTTAATATGTTTTTATGAATACTTAAAGTCATTAGAGTTTAATTTCTAGTTGTTTGCTTATTTGTGCTGCTTCAATTTTTACGTTATAATTCTTATTCTTTTTAAGAAACGTGTGTAAGTCAAAAATGGCAAATCCATCTTCGGTTTGAGAATTGATTTTCTGAATTATTTTTTCATTCTCAAATAAAGAGATTTTTACCATTAATCCATCAGGAAGAGTTTGTTGCATAAAGCTTTTAAAAGGGCCTACCGCAAAATGTTTAGAGTCTTTTTTAAACTCAATATTAAAATCTTTAACAGCATTTTTATAGGTTAAAGATATAGTGTTACTAACAGCAAAACCATCTACAAAAGCTTGAATATTCCAGGTGTCTGAATGGTCTGGATGAACCATTTGTGCAGTGGCAATTCCGTTAATAGTGGTGCCAAAAGTTTGCAAGTACATTTTTTTATCATTTTCTATTCTAAAAGTAACAGAAGTCCCATCGGCAACAATATTATTATATCTGTCTTTAATTTTTGAAGTGTAAAATTGAGTAACCTGATTTCCATCTCCAAAATCATGAACTCTTTTTGCATCAATATTAAAATTTGTAGGACTTGCAGGAACAATTTCTAAAGTATATTCTTTAGAGGTTTGATTTAAACAGTTAGTGCTAATAAAACTTCTTCCTGCAGTTTTATTACTGTGTATTTTTTGATAAGCAATCATGCCATCAAAAGGAATAGTTTTTTGTTGGGTATTACTTAGGTGTTTTGTGTTAATAATAACAGGAGTATTCTTGGCAACAGGATTATTGTAGTTGTCTAGCGGAATGGTAACCAACATCGCGTAATCTACTTCTCCAGCTTCAATGCTAGGTGGTCCTAAATAAGTTTCTATATTGTTAATCTTGTTGGTAGGGTGTACGTAAAAGTTTCCTTTAAGGTGATGAAATTCTTGAGTAAGTTGCCAATAAACATATCCAGATTTTTGACTGATAAAATTAGGAATTAAGTACTGCAATTCATTGTTTTTTATTGTGGGGCTAATTAAAATATTTCCATAACTACTGCTACAATATAAATTTGGAATACTGTCTGTTGTTTTATTAAAAACAAGATTGATAGGGCTACCAGCAATAAAGTCAAGCTTTTTATTTAGCAGTTGCATGTTGCTCTTTTGTGCATAGGAACAAATGGCTAGTAGAAATATAATATGTAAAAAAAGTCTTTTCATTTAATATGGAACACCAGTATAGTTGTTGATTTCTATTTTAATATAGGAGAAATGGGGATGGTCTATTTTAATCAAAGGGTTATGGATGTTTCCCTTACGTTGTTCAGTAATTTTATTAGCAATAGATTGGTTTGGAAGTCCGTTTACAAAACAATTTTCCATGCTGCTATTGATGACTTTGGTAGAACTTTGAGGAATTTTATATTCAAAAAAATGTTTTCGTTGTTGTCTAATTCCTTCAATAACATAAACATCGTCTACATAAATAGGTTCTTTTTCTTGGTTGTAAAAAGTGAAAATTAATTGTGGTATGGTTGATTGTGCTGTACCGCTATTAAAGAGTAATCCATTTATTTCTGATGAGGTGATGTTTAAATCAGAAATTGCTACTTTTTTATATAAATCTGACCCTGATACATTTCCAGCTATTTGCAAGTCAAATTTTGTAGGGATGTCGCTTAAGTTAACTTCTGTAAATTCATCTGGATCAAAGGTTTTGGGAGATTTTTCATTGGAGTTAAGCCAAGCAATTCCTTCAAAATCTATTTTAAAAGAGGTAATTTCTTTAGGCAGTAACTTATGTTTTACTTGGTTTTTAGCATTATAGGTTGCCAAAAGTTTGTTTTGTTCGTTGTATAAAGTTCCTTTTAAAACAACATCTGCTGGTACATTGTCTATGTTTTGAACTTCCCCAATAATAGCATATCGATGATTGGTTTTGATAAGTTTAGCGTTAAGAATTTCCAATACAGGCTGTTTTAAAACATCCTCGTGGTAGGTTTGTTCGGTAGTAATTCTTCTTCTCCCTTGATTAAAATAGATGGGTTTGTTTTCTACAAACAGTTGGTCTGGAGGTAGGTCTTTGTTAATGTTTTCAGGATTTATAAACCAATTTCCGTTTTTCTTAACCAATGTTTTTACACAACTATCGTTTACTTTTTTTAAAGCGGTAATCCAAGATGTTTTTACAAAGGCAATAGCGCTTGTATCTGTTTTTTCAGTAATATCAATATTGATTTCGTCTAGTTTTGCATAAGAACTTAGAAGGCCATCGGTAACTGAAACTTGTAGCATATACTGTGCAATAGAAATGTTACTTTCTGGATTGATTAAGCTATGAGCTTTTTCAAAACGTTTAAAATCTAAAGCATCATAATAAGTTAAAATGGCATTTTCTGGAGAGTTTTGTGAATCGTTTTTAATATAAAATGAATAGCAAGTAACAGCTACTATTATTAAAATAAATAAAATCCAAGCATGTAAAAAGAGTACAAGTTTCCATGGAAATTTTTTATAAAGATAACTTTCTTTGATGTATGCAATGTTGTAATCTTTTTTGGTTTTAAATGTTCTGGTTAATAAACTTCTAGCATTGATTAAAAAAGCTAGAATTACTGTTAGTAAAGGAACGGTTCCCCAGTGTATTTTTTGCCAGGTAGCCACATCTATTCTTGGTAAAATAACACTAATAGGAGGTATGTTTAATTTTTCCCATACCATAATTCCGTTTTCTAATTGTCGCAATCTTTGCCATCCGCAGAAATATAAAATAGGATCATAAAATTTGTCGTTAGAAAAAATATACTTCAAATTATATTTTTCTGGCACAGTTAAAAATTGCTGTAAAGAACCAATTCCTTCAATTCCTTGAAATTTTGAATTTTCTAAACGTTCTACTGCTCTAGTAGTAAGTTCTGGTAATCTTCTTGCTGAGTGATAATTTCCATCAACAGTCATGGCTTTAGTATTGGCAGAAAGCCAGGCCATTTGATCGCCAAATCCTAAGGTTAGGTATCTCCATTGGTCATGTTGATCCTGATTAAGAAAGTTAACAATGGGTAGTATTTTTATTTTTTGAGGTTGTGAAGGTCTAAAATATCCTAAGCTTATGGTAAAAACACTCATAAATAAAAATGAGAAAGCTAACAATCCACCTGATAGTCTATGATAAATTGGAGAAAATCTTTTTTGTATAAGCTGTTTTAAATCTCCTTCAGAAAATCTAAGGGCAAATTCTCCCACCATTGGAATAGACATAATAGCTGCCCATAAAGTAAATCTATCTAGGGTTAAAATATTAAAAGCGTTTTCTCCTAGAATCATTTTAGGTAAAGGAGTGGTTCCCCCGGTTCCTAATAAAGTTAGCATAGATAATGATATCCCAAAAAAGATATATCGTTTGTGGTAAAATCTATAAAAAATATAAGGTAGTATAAATAAAACCACTCCCCAAGGGATTAAAAAGAATACCAAACCAGATGAGGTAACTTCTGTAAAGTTGTCCCTAGAACCATGCGGAATTGGGACTTGGGTAATAGGATTGTTTTTACTGTTAATCCAATACGGAATTAAGCAACTTATTATAATGGTTAATGCTAATCCTACAAATAAAAAAATACGTTTTGTAAGGTGTTTAAAGGTTATTAAAAATATTTTAATAGTTACTTTTTTAAGCCCCTTTGCTTTTTGAGTTGCAGTATCCATGATAGCGGTTCCAATTAAAGGAGATATAAAAAATACCATTCCAAAAATTGGAGTGACATGATGCGAAGTTACTGTAACGGCTATTAAAGAAAGAGAGGTAAATAAATATTTTAGTTTTCCCTCTTTAATCCACAGGTAAATTTCTGGCATGGCATGTAAAAGAACGGATACTCCAACAATACTAGGTAGTTGACCAAAAATATGTAATGTTTCTATAAAGGTAGAGGATAGTGTGGCTAGTATAGCAGCATAACCTGCTGCACTTCTGTTAGAGGTGATTAGTAAAGAAAATCTATAAGTACCCGTAATAAATAAGACTACGGCAATAAGTGCTGTACTAAAAAGTCCAAACTTTAAACCTCCTATTAAAGAAAACAATGCAATGGTTTGATGAACCAAAGGAGGGTAACTCATTACGGTAAACCCAGTATACCATTTAAAGCTCCAAGGTTCAAACCAACTATTAGCATAATGATCGGCAAAAAACAAATGTATTAAAGCATCATAAGTGGTTTCTAATGTAAAAAACATGGCAGTACCATGAAAAACAAGTCCTATTAATAAAGCAGTAATTAGGTATTTGTTGGTGCTTTGTTTCATTTATATATAAGTACGTTGAGTTTTTATCATAAATATAGGGTAAAGTTTTGTGAAGTTAAACGGTTGTGGACTTATGTTTTTTTTCATTCACCGATAGTAAGGCTCCGTTAAACTAATTATATCAAATTAAGCTCTAATGTGTGAGTACTTTTGAAGTATAATTAAAAAACAAACTATTATGAAAACTGGAATTATCATCCCTTGTTATAATGAAGCAAATAGATTAGATGTAAACGAATTCATCCGTTTTGCTAAAGAAAATAAAAACTATCATTTGTGTTTTGTAAATGATGGTAGTAAAGATCATACTTTACAGGTTCTAGAAAATCTTCAAATTCAATCATCAGACAATATAACTGTTATTGATGTAAAAATAAATGCAGGAAAAGCAGCAGCCGTAAGAACAGGAGTAAAATTCTTAAACAGAATGGAAGAAATTGCTTATATCGGTTTTATGGATGCAGACCTATCAACAGATTTTAATGATTTTGAAAAATTAGTAAGAACGTTAAAGTTTAGAGACGAATTGACTTTTGTTTACGGATCAAGAGGTAAAGGAGAAGGGCAGATAGAAAGAAGTTTCTTTAGAAATATTTTTTCTAAAATGGTGAAAATGATTGTTTTTATGATTCTTGGTTTGCCAATAGAAGATACACAGTGTGGGGCAAAAGTGTTTAAAAAAGAAGTTATTGATGTAGCGTACGGAAATAAATTTTTAACTCGTTGGTTATTTGATGTAGAAATCTTTATAAGATTAAAGAAGTTCTATGGAAAACAAGTTGTGATGAATAAAATTTATGAACAACCATTAACTAAGTGGGTACATGTAGATGATTCTAAATTAGGAGTGAAAGATGCAGTACAAATACCATATATGTTATTGTCAATATGGTTTACTTATAACCTAGGAAGTGTTTTTAGTAACTAATAGGTTCTATTCAACCTGCTAAATATACAGTTCACCGATACTAAAAGGCTATTGACCCAATATGTGTTAATATAATTTTAATTACTAAATACCTTTGTGGTATTGATTAAAGAGTAAAAAAAGAAAATCCAATTGTATGTGTTTATCGTAAATTAAATAATGAATTATACTATTTGATACATCAGTATAACAGATTGTTAACTAATGTTAAATAATATGAAATATTAACATAAATCAGTTTGTATGCATCAAATAAACAACTACTTTTGTTCAACCAAAACCATAAAATATTGATAAATATCAATATATTTGAGAGATGAAAATTAAAACTTACAAAATATTAATTTTACTTGTGTTCGGAGTTGTTTATGTTGCAAGTGCTGCACCAGGACCACCGCCACCACCACCACCACCAGGTTTACCTATAGATATGGGAGTTGTTTTTTTGGTGTTAGCAGCTGTAGGTTTGGGAATAACAAAATTGAGAAAGCAAACATTATAAATATAAAAGCCACTTGAGTTAATTCTAAGTGGCTTTTCTTTTTTTTATATAATATAATGTTCTTTTAAATATTATACTGAGCTATTTTTTTTACATACTTCCCTAAGACATCAAATTCTAAGTTTACTATAGTACCAATTTTATATTGTTTAAACCTTGTGTGTTCGTAAGTATAAGGTATAATAGCAACGCTAAAAGAGTTTTTGCCTGAATTTACTACTGTTAAGCTTGTTCCGTCTATGGTTATAGATCCTTTTTCTATAGTTAAATTTCCTAAGGATTTATCGTACTCAAAACTAAATTCCCAGCTACCATTTTTATTTTCAATGTTTGTACAAACAGCTGTTTGATCTACATGGCCTTGTACAATGTGTCCATCTAGTCTGTCTCCAAGTTTCATAGCTCTTTCAAGATTTACTTTTTCACCAATCTTTAAGCTGTTTATATTTGTTTTTTCAAGTGTTTCTGCAATAGCGGTTACAGTATATTCGTCCTTATCAATGTTAACAACGGTTAAGCAAACCCCATTATGAGCAACACTTTGATCTATTTTTAGTTCATTAGTAATGCTAGAAGATATGGTGATGTCTAAATTGGTGTTTTTAAAGACTAAATTTTTAACAACACCGGAGGTTTCAATAATTCCTGTAAACATGATGTATATGATTTTAAATGACTAATTTCGTACTCCAAAAGTAATATATAATGAGTGATAATCGTATAATAAGAGTAGGAATCTCTGTTGGTGATTTGAATGGTGTAGGGATAGAGTTGATTTTAAAAACATTTGAAGATAAAAGAATGTACGACTTGTGTACTCCTGTTGTATATGCATCAGATAAAGTGATATCTTTTTATAAAAAGCAATTAAAATTTAACTATCCAATAAATTTTTTGGACAATGTACAAGGCATTGAAGAAGAAAAGTTGAATGTAATTAAGGTGTGGGATGAAATGGTTGAGCTGCAACCAGGAACCCCAACTCAATTGTCAGGTCAAAAAGCATTTGAGTCATTGGCTGCAGCTACAGAGGCATTAAATAAAAATGAAATAGATGTATTGTTAACCGGCCCTATAAGTAAAGAGAATATTCAATCTAAGGATTTTAATTTTCCTGGACATACGGAATATTTAGAATCTAAATTAGAGGGAGAGAGTTTAATGATATTAATGTCTAGTGATATAAAAGTTGGATTGGTAACAGGTCATATTCCTGTAGCTAAAGTTTCAGAAACATTAAATAAGGAACTTATTTGTAAAAAGATAGATATTATGTATCAGTCTTTATTACAAGATTTTGCTATTCCTAAACCTAAAATAGCTGTTTTAGGATTGAATCCTCACTGTGGAGATCACGGAGTGATAGGAAAAGAAGATGATGAATTAATTCGTCCAATACTAGAAGAATATCAAGAAAAAGGTCAGTTGGTTTATGGGCCATATGCTGCTGATGGATTTTTTGGAAATAGATCATATCTAAATTTTGATGCAGTAATTTCAATGTATCACGATCAAGGATTGGTTGGTTTTAAAGCGCTTTCGTTTGGAGAAGGTGTTAATTTTACAGCAGGTTTGTCTAAGGTAAGAGTCTCTCCAGATCATGGAACAGCCTTTGATGTTGCTGGGAAAGGAGTTGCAAACACCTCTTCGTTTCAAGAAGCATTATATAAAGGAATATCCATTGCTAAAAAGAGGAATGAGTACAAAAAATTAAAGGCCAACAGTTTAAAAACTAAAAAGTAAGAAATTAATCATTTAGTTTTTGAATCAATAAAAATGTTTTTATATCTTTGCACGCTCAAATTGATGTTTTTATATGAAAACACTTAGTGAATTTAGGATACCCTTTGTAGGGTTGAAAGAAGGTAAACACCAGTTTGATTTTCAAATTGATAGAAAGTTCTTTGATGCTTTTGGTTATGATGAGTTTGAAGAAGTTGATTTTAATGTTGGCTTGGAGCTAAACAAAAAAACAACTTTGTTAGAATTAAGTTTTGTTGCAAATGGTACTGTAAAAGTTCCTTGTGATGTAACAGGAGAAGATTTTAATTTAGAAGTTAACGGTAATCTTTCATTAATTGTAAAGTTTGGAGAAGCTTATAATGATGAAAATGAAGAATTGTTGATTTTGCCACATGAAGCTTATCAAATAGAAGTACAACAATATATATATGAGTTAATTGTGTTGTCTGTACCTCAAAAAAGAGTAAAACCTGGAATTTCTCGTATGGAGATTAAGGGAGAGGAAGAAGTAGACAAGCAATTAAAGAAAAAAGAAGAAAAAAAAGAACAGAACGATCCAAGATGGGATCAGTTAAAACAATTATTAGATAAAAAATAAAAATTTATAGCAATGGCACATCCAAAGAGAAAAATCTCAAAAACAAGAAGAGATAAAAGAAGAACTCATTACAAAGCTGTAGCTCCACAAGTTGCTGTAGATCCAACTACTGGAGAAGCACACTTATATCATAGAGCTCACTGGAACGAAGGAAAATTATATTACAGAGGTCAGGTTGTTATCGACTCGACTGAAGCTGAAGCATAGTTAATCGTTTTACATGTATTAACAAAGAAACCCTCATTTTATGAGGGTTTCTTTGTTAAATTGAATGGATATTGACAAAAAAATGAGCCTTTTTAATCAAGATTTAGAAATAAATTTTATTACTTTGGCTTTTCATATTGTTTAAAGATTTCTTAACAATCAATTTATGGCAAAGATTAATGCTGCTATCACAGCTGTTGGAAAATATGTTCCAGATTATGTATTGACTAACAAAGAGTTAGAGAAGATAGTGGAGACAAATGACGAGTGGATTACCTCTCGTACAGGAATCAAAGAGAGAAGAATCTTAAAGGATAAAGACAAACCAACTTCTTATTTAGCAATCAAAGCTGCTGAAGATTTGATTCAAAAAAAAGGATTAGACCCAAAAGAAATTGATTTGGTATTGGTTGGTACAGCTACACCTGATATGAATGTAGCTTCTACAGCAGTATATGTAGCAACTCAAATTGGTGCAGTAAATGCATTTGGTTACGATTTACAAGCAGCTTGTTCTAGTTTTTTATATGCGATGTCTACAGCAGCTGCGTATATAGAATCAGGGAGATATAAAAAAGTATTGATTATTGGTGCAGATAAAATGTCTTCAATTATAGATTATGAAGATAGAACTACTTGTATTATTTTTGGTGATGGGGCTGGAGCAGCCTTGTTTGAGCCTAATACAGAAGGTTTAGGTTTGCAAGATGAATATTTAAGAAGTGATGGAATTGGAAGAGAATTCCTTAAAATGGAAGCAGGTGGATCTTTAAATCCAGCTTCGCATGAGACTGTAGATAACAAACAGCATTATATTAGACAAGAAGGAAGAACTGTTTTTAAATACGCTGTTTCTAACATGGCAGATGCTGCTGTAAAGGTGTTAGAAAGAAATGACTTAACTAAAGATGATGTTGATTGGTTAGCGGCACATCAAGCTAATACTAGAATTATAGAGGCTACAGCTAATAGAATAGAGTTAGACAAAGAGAAAGTAATGATGAATATCCAATATTATGGAAATACTACATCAGGAACTTTACCTTTGTTGTTAGCAGATTACGAAAAACAACTTAAAAAAGGAGATAATGTAATTTTTGCCGCTTTTGGTGGTGGATTTACATGGGGGGCCACATACTTAAAGTGGGCTTACAACTCATAACAAAATAATTAATTAACTTTAAAGAATACGCACTTAATATAGACTATTATGGAATTAAAGGACATTCAGAATTTAATTAAATTCGTAGCAAGATCAGGAGCTAACGAGGTAAAATTAGAAATGGAAGATATTAAAATCACCATTAAAACAGGAGAAGGTAAAACTGAAACCACAATTTTACAACATGCAGCACCATTATCTATGGCTGCACCTGTAGCTCAAGCACCGGCTGCACCTGCACCAGCAGCACCTGTCGCTACTGAAGCACCAGCTGCTGAAGATTCAAAATACATTACAATTACTTCACCAATGATTGGAACTTTTTACAGAAAGCCATCACCAGATAAACCTTTGTTTGTTGAAGTAGGAGATTCAGTACAAGCTGACTCTGTTGTATGTGTAATTGAAGCAATGAAGTTATTCAATGAAATTGAATCAGAAGTATCTGGTAAAATTGTTAAGATATTAGTAGAAGATAGTACTCCAGTTGAGTTTGGACAACCTTTATTTTTAGTAGATCCATCATAAGAAAGTAGACAGTACAAAGTACAGAGTTTTTAATAAAACTCTTAAATACTAAGGACCTAATACTTAATACTTAAATACTTAATAAAGATGTTTAAAAAAATATTAATAGCCAATCGTGGTGAAATTGCTTTACGTGTTATTAGAACATGTAGAGAAATGGGAATCAAAACTGTAGCTGTTTATTCAACTGCAGATCAGGATAGTTTACATGTGCGTTTTGCAGATGAGGCAGTATGTATTGGACCAGCACCTAGTTCTGAGTCTTATTTAAAAATGGTAAATATTATTGCTGCTGCAGAAATTACCAATGCTGATGCTATTCATCCGGGATATGGTTTCTTATCAGAAAATGCAAAGTTTTCAAAGCTTTGTCAAGATCATGATATTAAATTTATTGGAGCAAGTCCAGAAATGATTAACAGAATGGGAGACAAAGCAAATGCTAAGTCTACCATGATTGCTGCAGGTGTACCTTGTGTACCAGGTAGTGAGGGAGTTATTACAAGTTTTGAGCAGTGTGAAAAAGTAGCAATTGAAACAGGTTACCCAGTCATGTTAAAAGCTTCTGCAGGAGGTGGAGGTAAAGGTATGCGTGCTGTTTGGAAAGCCGAAGATTTAAGAGATGCTTGGGATTCTGCTCGTCATGAATCTAAAGCTGCTTTTGGAAATGATGATATGTACATGGAAAAACTTATTGAAGAGCCACGTCATATTGAAATTCAAGTTGTAGGAGATTCTTATGGAAAAGCATGTCACTTATCAGAAAGAGATTGTTCAGTACAAAGACGTCATCAAAAATTAACAGAAGAAACACCTTCTCCATTCATGACAGATGAATTAAGAGATGCTATGGGGAAAGCTGCTGTAGCTGCTGCCGAATATATTAAATATGAAGGAGCAGGAACTGTTGAGTTTTTGGTAGATAAACATAGAAATTTCTACTTTATGGAGATGAATACTCGTATACAAGTAGAGCATCCAATTACTGAGGAAGTTGTTGATTATGATTTAATTCGTGAACAAATATCAGTAGCAGCAGGGATTCCAATTTCAGGAAGAAATTACTTGCCAAAGTTACACTCTATTGAATGTAGAATTAATGCAGAAGATCCTTTTGCTAATTTTAGACCAGCAGCAGGAAAAATAACTTCATTTCATGCACCAGGAGGACATGGAGTTCGTTTAGATACTCATGTATATGCAGGGTATACAATTCCGCCTAATTACGATTCAATGATTGCAAAGTTAATTTGTACGGCACAAACTCGTGAAGAAGCTATCGGTAAAATGAAACGTGCTTTAGATGAGTTCATTATTGAAGGAATTAAAACAACCATTCCTTTCCACCGTCAGTTAATGGATCATCCGGATTATGTTTCTGGAAATTATACTACAAAATTTATGGAAGATTTTGTAATTGAAAAACCAGTATAAACATAATTTTTAATATAATTAAGAGAGCGCTTTAAAGCGCTCTCTTTTATTTTTATGTAAATTTATTACAATGAAAATATTAGTAATTTATACAGGAGGAACCATTGGTATGGTTAAAGATAAAAACACAGGAGCTTTAGCACCAGGAGAAGCTAATGGAATTCATCTTTTTTTAGAAAAAGAGTCTTTGCAAAGCAATTGTGATCTAATAACAACAAGCACTTTAATAGATTCTTCTAATTTTAATAAAAAATATTATGAGGAATTAAGCGTTTTAATAAGAGATTATTACCCAAAGTACGATGCTTTTGTTGTTTTGATGGGAACAGATACCATGGCTTATATTAGTTCTTTGTTAAGTTTTTGTATTAGAGGTTTGTTTAAACCTATTGTTTTTACTGGAGGGCAAAAAACATTGTATGAAGAAAATTCGGATAGTATAAACAATTTAAAAGGAGCTATTTTAGGAGTCCTAAAAAATGAATTTCCTAAAGAAGTAGGAATTTATTTTTCGAATAAATGGCATAGAGCAGTATGTACAACAAAACACCATACCAAAAAATTTGATGCTTATATTTCAGTAAATAATAATTTATACTCACCAAATGTTCATGAAAATTTTGATGTAATTACAAAAGTTTCAACAAACATTGCTGTGGTTAAAATAACTCCTTTTGATGATGAAAATATACTATGCACTCTATTAAGAGATAAAAAAATTAACGCAATCATAGTAGAAATATTTGGTTCTGGTAACATGCCAAACTTATCAACAATGTTAAAAGAGTTGTTTAAACAAAGAATTGATGATGGATTAAAGGTGGTAGTAACCTCTCAATGTATGTATGGAGGGTTAGAAATAGGGCGTTATGAATCTAGTTTAAATATCTCATCACTAGGCTTTTTAAACGCTGGGAGCATGACAATTGAGGCGATTGTAGGGAAATTAATGTTCTTGGTCGAAAAAAAACTAAATATTCAAGATTTTAAGCTAATGTTTGAGGATTCTATCCGTGGTGAATAGTAAATTGTTAATAATATTTAACATTATATTATTTTTTAAAGTAAACATTTTTTTGTTACTTGCTCATCGTTTATCAATTATCATTAATAGTATTAATTAAAATAGAAATGAAAAAAGTTTTTAGTATCCTAGCTGTTGCAGGATTATTGTTTTTAGGAACTTCAACTGCATTTGCACAAGAAGAAGGAGCTACTGTAGATTCTACAAATGTAGCGGCAACTGAAGAAGTTGTAAAGGAAGAGACGGCAGCTACTCCAGAGGTAACCACTACTGAAGAGTCAACCCCAAAAGCTGAACCAACTTTCCACCAAGTATTAAAACAACGTTTTATTGAAGGTGGAGCTGAATTTATGGGAATTGTATTAGTTGCATTAATCTTAGGATTGGCAATTGCAATTGAAAGAATTATTTATTTAAACTTAGCTACTACAAATACTAAGAAATTAGTAGTAAAAGTAGATGAAGCATTGGCTTCAGGTGGTTTAGATGCTGCAAAAGAAGTTTGTAGAAATACAAAAGGACCTATTGCTTCTATCTTCTATCAAGGTTTAGATAGATCATCAGAAGGAATTGATGCTGCTGAAAAAGCTGTTGTTGGTTACGGAGGTGTACAAATGGGATTATTAGAGAAAAACATTTCTTGGTTATCTTTATTTATCGCATTAGCACCAATGTTAGGGTTTATGGGTACTGTAATTGGTATGATTGATGCCTTTGATGCAATTCAGGTAGCAGGAGATATTAACCCAGCAGTAGTTGCAGGAGGTATTAAAGTAGCCTTATTAACAACTGTATTTGGATTAGTAGTAGCAATTATCTTACAAGTATTTTACAATATTATCGTAGCAAAAGTAGATAGTATTGTTAACAAGATGGAAGATGCTTCTATCTCTTTAATAGACTTATTAGTTAAATACAAAAAATAATATTCATTATGAGTAGTAAATTATCAAAAATATTAACCGCTGTAATCTTTGTTATTGCTGTTATTGCTGCTGTATTGTTTATTAATGTATTTATTGCTGGAGAAGACGAATTATATTCTAAAGTTAATCCTTTAGTAGAATTCTCAGCATGGTTATTATACATTACACTAGCTATAACTGCTGTGTTCTCTGTGGTGAATATATTTAAACACCCAGAAGAAATAAAAAAGATAGTCATCAATTTAGCCATTTTAGGTGCTGTTTACTTTATAGCATATTTTACAGCATCTGATGCTGCTGTATTAGATGTACAAGGACAAGTATTAGAAGGTGGTGAAGCTGGATCAGTATCAAAATTAATCAGTACAATTATTAACTTTAGTGTATACTTAGGGGTAATTGCAATTGCTGCTGTTGGTTTAGGTACCGTTAAAACAGCAATTAAATAAACCTGATTTATGGCAAGAAGAGAAAATAGTGAAATTAATGCAGGTTCAATGGCAGATATTGCTTTCTTGCTGCTTATCTTTTTCTTGGTAACTACAACTATGGATACTGATTCAGGTATCTTAAGAAAATTACCAGAAGAACAACCAGAGGATGTTGAAGCTCCACCGGTAAAAGAAAGAAACATATTTGAAGTAAATATCAACCGTTTCGATCAATTATTAGTTGAAGATGAAGAAGCAAAAATTGGTGATTTAAGACAATTAGCAATTGATTTCATTGACAATGGTGCAGGTAAAAGTGCAGAAGGACAACCATGTAATTATTGTGAAGGAGAAAAATCAGAATCATCATCTGAACATCCAGCAAAAGCAATTATTTCAGTTCAAACAGCGCAAACAACTTCTTACGGAATGTATATATCTGTTCAAAATGAGCTGTTAGCTGCTTATACAGAGTTGAGAAATAGATATGCAAAAAAATATCTACAAGGAAAATATCAAGGACTTTCATATTCTGATTTGTTAAAATTACAAAAAGGAGATGTTGAAAACCCAGATTTAGATGCTGCAATAAGTCAAATTAAAAAAGCATATCCTGAGATATTATCAGATGCTGAACCAATAAAATAATAAGCACTATGTCAAAGTTTGGAAAAAAGAAAAAAGAAGTGCCTGCAGTAAACACTGCAGCATTACCGGATATTGTATTTATGCTATTGTTTTTCTTTATGGTTTCTACTACTATGCGTGAGACTTCTTTGTTAATTCAAAAACCAAAATTGCCTAATGCAACAGAGGTAAAAAAGTTAGAACAAAAAAGTTTAGTAAGTACCATATATGTGGGGAAAGCAATTAATGCTTCAGAAGGAAGAGGAGATAAAATTCAGTTAAACGACAAAATTTCAACAGTAAATGATGTAGTGAATTTTATTTATTCTGAAAGAGATAAGCATGATGCTGAAGAGCAGAAAGCAATGGTTACATCTATCAAAGCAGATATGAAAACCAATGTGGGGACTATTTCAGATATAAAACATGAATTAAGATCTGTAAAGGCTTTAAAAATTAGTTACTCGTCTAGTACAGGCGATGTGTCTAACAATTTTAAATAATAAAAAAGCAGTGCCAAAAGCACTGCTTTTTTATTGCATTTATATGACGAAATTTTAACGAATAGGTTTTCGAAACTTATTTATTTTGTTGTATTTTTCAATCCAATTGTTGTGTATCTTGCGCAACATAAAAATTATAATAATTAAATACTAAAAATATGAGCGTTATAGTTAACATTCACGCAAGACAAATTTTTGACTCAAGAGGTAATCCAACTGTTGAAGTAGATGTAGTTACTGAAAATGGAGTTTTAGGTAGAGCAATAGTTCCTTCTGGAGCATCTACTGGAGAACATGAAGCAGTAGAATTAAGAGATGGTGGTTCTGACTTTATGGGGAAAGGTGTTTTAAACGCTGTTAAAAACGTAAATACTGTACTTGCTGAAGAATTAATAGGTTTTTCTGTTTTCGAACAAAATGCTATTGACAAAGCAATGATTGATTTAGACGGAACTCCTAACAAAGCTAAATTAGGAGCTAACGCAATTTTAGGTGTTTCTTTAGCGGTTGCTAAAGCAGCTGCTAACGAATTAGACATGCCTTTATATCGTTACGTAGGTGGTGTTTCTGCTAATACTTTACCTGTTCCTATGATGAACATCGTAAATGGTGGATCTCACTCTGATGCTCCTATCGCATTCCAAGAGTTTATGATTATGCCTATTAAAGCTAAAAACTTTACTGAAGCTTTAAAAATGGGAACTGAAATTTTCCACAACTTGGCAAAAATATTACACGGACGTAACTTATCTACTGCTGTAGGTGATGAGGGAGGGTTTGCTCCAACGTTTGATGGTACTGAAGATGCAATTGAAACAGTATTATCTGCAATAGAAAAAGCAGGATACAAGCCAGGAGAAGAAGTAAAATTAGCTTTAGACTGTGCTTCTGCTGAGTTCTATGAAGATGGGAAATATAACTATGCTAAATTCGAAGGAGAAGGTGGAGCTATACGTTCATCTAAAGAACAAGCTGAATATTTAGCTGAATTAGCTAATAAGTACCCAATCATTTCTATTGAAGATGGTATGGATGAAAACGACTGGGAAGGATGGAAATACTTAACTGAATTGGTTGGAGATAAAGTTCAATTAGTAGGTGATGATTTATTTGTAACTAACGTTGAGCGTTTGTCTACAGGTATTGAAAAAGGTATTGCTAACTCTATCTTAATTAAAGTAAACCAAATTGGTACTTTAACCGAAACTATTGCAGCAGTAAACATGGCACACAATGCTGGTTACACTTCTGTAATGTCTCACCGTTCTGGAGAAACTGAAGATACTACTATTGCTGATTTAGCTGTGGCATTAAACACAGGTCAAATCAAAACAGGTTCTGCTTCACGTTCTGACCGTATGGCTAAGTACAACCAATTAATTAGAATTGAAGAAGAATTAGGAGAGGTAGCTTATTTTCCTCAAACTAAAGCTTTTAAAATTAAAGCTTAATTAGCTTAAAAAAAATATAAAAAAGCAGCACCTCTTTGAGGTGCTTTTTTTGTCTTATTCAATTCTTATATTGATGATTATAAAACTACTGTTTATTTTTGTCTTAGATTATTAATTTTTTATGATGAATGTAATAGTTAGAAAAGGGGAGTTAAAAGATGCTAGTGGTGTATTTTTGTTGATTAAAGAATTGGCTGAATTTGAAAAAGAACCAGATGCGGTTGAAGTAACTTTAAAAGATATAAAAAATGATGGGTTTGGTGAACATCCAAAGTTTGAAGTATTTGTAGCAGAATTGAATGGAAATATAGTTGGTATGGCTTTATTTTACTATCGATATTCTACTTGGAAAGGTAAAACATTACATTTAGAAGACTTAATTGTTCAAAAAGAAGCTAGAGGTAAGGGAGTAGGAAAATTATTGTACAATGAAGTTTTAAAGTATGCTTATCAGCAAAAGTTAAAAAGAGTGGAGTGGGCAGTTTTAAATTGGAATACACCAGCCATTCAATTTTATGAAAATTCAGGAGCTGTTGTTTTTGATGATTGGAGAGTGGTACAAATGTCAGATGAGCAATTGAATAATTATATCAATACTATTTAGTTTTTTACTCACTTAATAAAAATAAAAAATCCCAAAACATTACGTTTTGGGATTTTAGATTATAGTAGTTGCTAATTATTTAGCAGCTTCGTAGTTTGCAGAAACAGCATCCCAGTTAATTACATTAAAAAAGGCATTAATATAATCAGGTCTTCTGTTTTGGTAGTTTAAGTAATAAGCATGTTCCCATACATCTAAACCTAAAATAGGTTGGTTACCACAAGTAACACCTGGCATTAATGGGTTGTCTTGGTTAGGAGTAGAACAAACGTTTACAGCTCCACCTTTAGCAACACATAACCATGCCCATCCTGATCCGAATTGAGTAGCCGCTGCTTTAGAGAAAGCATCTTTAAAAGCTTCAAAAGATCCAAAAGCATCATTAATAGCGGTAGCTAAAGCACCAGTTGGTTCTCCACCACCGTTTGGAGACATTACGTTCCAGAATAATGAGTGATTATAAAAACCTCCACCGTTATTTCTAACAGCTTTGTTTTCCATATCTAATCCGTTTAATATCTCTTCAATTGATTTTCCTTCTAAATCAGTTCCAGCAATTGCTGCGTTTAAGTTTGTTGTATATCCATTGTGGTGCTTACTATGGTGTATTTCCATTGTTCTAGCATCTACGTTTGGTTCTAATGCATCGTATGCATAAGGTAATTTTGGTAATTCAAAAGCCATTTTGTTATGATTTTTATTGTTTCGTACTCAAAGATAAATAACTATTTTTTTTTCAAAGAATTTTTAGAACTTATTTACAGATATCGTTAGATTGTAAAAATATAAAATGCTTAAAATTAGTCTTTTAAGATTATAATTGTTAAATTTAGTTCGGTTCACGGCTATACTCACCCCTTTTCATGTTTTTGTTTCATTAAAACTATTTTGCCATGAGTAATTCTATTTTCACTACTGATGGATTGAGTGCCAAATATCATGTCTTTTTGGACTTTGTCTATACCATTTTTAAAGATGTTCTTAACCAACTAAAGGTGCTTAATATTTTACAAAGAATTATTATTGCTATATATTTTTCTTTGGTATTAATTTTTTTTAGCATGGCTCTTTATTATGCTTTGTTTCAGCGATGGTTTTAATCTTTGTTCTGATATAAAAAAAACAAATACAATTAAATATTCAATAAATACAAGCCAAAGGTTTTCTTTGTAGCTATGGTGCACGTATGCGCTATAACTAAGTATAATAGTAAAACTCCAAATAACAGGGAATTTATATTTGCTAAAAATGCTTAAAAATAATGGAATGGTAATATACCATGGGTGAACAATACTTGCTAATAAATAATAACACATAATTAAAAACAGCATACTTGTGAATAGTGTTTCTGTTTTATGATTTTTTCTAATAAGTGACATAAGGAGCGTAATACTAATAATAATTAAAGGAGTTGTTTTTCCAATCAAACCAATAATGTTATAGCCTTTAATCCAAAAGCCAATCTCTCTAGCTATGTAATAAATACTAGCATTGAATTCAAAGTTTTGAAAATAAAGCTCAATACTTGATGAAAAATTAGCTATTAATTCTTTATCAATAAAAGGAACAAATAAAATAAGGTTGATTCCTAAAACAATGATTCCAAAAACAAAGAACTTTTTGAACCCTAACCTTTTGTAGAAAAGAGGAATAAAAAGCAAAGGAATTAACTTAATTGAAACAGCAAAAGCCCAAAGCACAGCCGATAAATAATTTTTATTTGATAGTAAGTAATAAATACCAGCACTTAAAAAGGCAATCATCATTCCTTCATAGTGCAAGTTTCCTGTAAGTTCTATAATGATAAAAGGATTAATGAAGTATAAAAGGATTCTTTTTTTATCAATATTTAAGATTTCTAAAATTTTGATACCATAATATAAAGTGACGATGTCTGATATAATTAATGTCAATCTCATTACAATAGTACTGATAAGGATACCGTTTTGTGAAATGATGGCAGGAATAGTAAAGGCAAATTGATTTAAAGGAGGGTAACAGGTAAAATGACTTCCATTCATACTTCCCATACCTTTATAGAGCTCTATTCCGTTAGCAACAAGATAAGGGTTGTTTTCTGGCAATATTAAATATGGATTGATACCGTTTATCAAAGCTCTTCCATCCCATAGAAATCTATAAAAATCATCAGAAAGATTAGGAATGGCAAAAAGAATAATCAATCTAAAAAGTACTCCACTAGCAATTAACCATTTTATAGATAGGTTACCAAATTTGTATAACAATCCAAAACCTACAAAAAGAAGACTATAATAAGTAAATACCATACTAAAATCAGTTCTTGGAGTGTTATAAGCAAATAAATAATAGGCTATAATAGAAATAAAAATGACTAACAAAGTGTGTTTGTTAGTCATTTTAAAAGATTTTATAAATAATATCATTAGGCTATGTTGAGTCTGATTTGTCGAAACAAGAAGAGTTTATTTACATTACACTTTCTTAAATACAGAGGTATAAAATATAAATCCGAAACCTAAGAATAACATTATATGAAATATAATTAATCCACTATCAAAAGGAATGTACCAAGCATCACATGGAGCTAAACCGAACATACAGTCTTTGTCGTATACTTTTTGTTCATTTCTACCAATATATCTAACCAGCCAGGCACTTGTAATTCCAAATAAAAAGTACAGACATAAAATGCCTTCGTATACAACGTTTTTGGATGGTTTTTTACGAATGTATTTGTTTTTCTTCCATCCATCAATAGATTTAATATTAAATTTAGGAGTTCTAACAAATTCACTTCGCTTACGTCTATGTCCTTCTATTACTGCTCCTGAATTATTTAAAGACAGTCCCATAGCAACACTAAAGAATGTAAAAAAGGTTCTTATGTATTGAATAAAACCTTTTATTCCTGATTTTTGTTGAACATGTTTAAACATGTACCAATAGCAAATAAAGAATATTAAAGTACTAATTCCAAAAAAACTCATGGCAATAAAATAGCCCTTAAAATCATCAAAATAGTTTTTAACGTAGAGCATAGGCACACTTAATACCCCAACAATAAATACGTTTAAAAACATGGTACTGTTTAAAAGGTGTAATACACAGTGAGCTTTGGTTTTAAAAGGTAAATCTGAGTTCAGGATTTTTTTAAACATTTTCTGAAAGTTTTCAGCACCTCCTTTATTCCATCTAAATTGTTGAGATCTAGCAGCACTAATAACTACAGGTAATTCAGCTGGTGTTTCAACATCTACTAAATATTTAAACTGCCAACCTTTTAATTGTGCTCTATAACTTAAATCTAAATCTTCTGTTAAAGTGTCTCCTTCCCAGTTACCAGCATCGTAAATACATTCTTTTCTCCAAACACCAGCTGTACCGTTAAAATTAATAAAATGCCCTTTAGAGTTTCTACCCATTTGCTCAAGGGTAA
Source organism: Wenyingzhuangia sp. IMCC45467 (assembly GCF_054111205.1). The sequence continues at coordinate 1,742,652 of NZ_CM134196.1, read as the reverse complement.
AATGAGCATCTAGAGCAAAGGCTTGAATTTTAGTTAACAAAGAAAAGTTTCTATTAATATGTCCCCAACGTGTTTGTACAACTCCAATTTTTTGATCCTTAAAATAAGGAATTGTTTTGTGTAACCAATCTGGCTGTGGTAAAAAATCAGAATCAAAAATGGCAATAAATTCTCCTTTAGCAATCGCCAATCCTTCTTTTAAAGCTCCAGCCTTAAATCCTTGTCGGTTGGTTCTGGTTATATGTACAATATCTAGCCCTTTAGCTGCAAGTTTATTTACTCGTTCTTTTGTTTTGATAACAGTTTCATCTGTAGAATCATCTAGTACTTGAATTTCTAGTTTTTCTTTAGGGTAATCTAATAAAGCGATGTTTTTCAACAATCGTTTCATTACATATTTTTCGTTAAAAACAGGAAGCTGAATGGTAACGTATGGTACTTCATCTGGATTGTTTAAGTTAAATTTAGGAGCATTATCAAGATTTTTTTTATCCTTTTTCTTTGCTTTTAAATAATTAGAAAGCAGGTTTAGTTGAGCCAAGGCATAAAAGAAAACCATAATTAATGATACAATGTATATAACCAACAATATCCAGCTAATAATATAAAGAGTATCATCTGTAGGTTTTATAAGAGCAAATAGTAAACCGTGCAACATTATTTGAAACTATATTTAAAAATCCAACTTAAAATTTTAATTCCAGCAAAGATAGTTCCTTTTATCGTACCTGAAACTTTTGAAACACCAATTCTTTTTTTATACTTTACTGGTACTTCAAAGTAAGTCATTTTTTGTTTAAGTACCTTTAATTGCATTTCAATTGTCCAACCATAGGTTTTGTCTTGCATATTTAATTTTAGTAAACTACTGTATTTAATAGCTCTAAAAGGACCTAAGTCTGTAAAGGTTGCATTAAACATTATTTTCATTAAACTAGTTGCCAACCAATTTCCAAAGATTTGTTGAGGAGTCATAGAATTTTTTTCTCTTCCTGTTGATGTTCTAGCTCCAAGAACAAAATCATAATCTTGTTGAATAATAGGATTGATTAAATTTATAATCTCTTCAGGATAATCAGAATAGTCTCCATCTAAAAACACAACAATATCTGGATTGATATTGTTCATAGCAATATAATTTAAACCTTTTAAACAAGCATATCCATAACCTCTTTCTTTCTCTAATAGTACTGTAGCTCCTGCATTTTGTGCTACATATTGAGTGTTGTCTGTAGAATTATTGTTGATTACAATTAAACAATCAACAATATTTTTAGGGATATCATGTATTACATGAGCAATGGCTTGTTCTTCGTTATAAGCAGGTATAATTACTGCTACTTTGGGTGATATCATAGCGTTTCATAGTTGAAATTTTATGGAGTAGGATTCTTTTTTGTTAGTTCTAATAAATCCATACCATTACCCAAAGGTATATCATTTACTTTAGTTCTACTAATTCCCGTATTAGAACCATTTTCTAATTTTAAAACCCCTCTAGGGCAAACAGCAGAACAAATACCACAACCTACACAAGAGGAACGTACAATGTTTTGCCCTTTTTGAGCATAAGAACGTACATCAATTCCTTGTTCACAATAAGTAGAGCAATTTCCACAAGAAATACACTGACCTCCATTGGTGGTAATTCTAAATCTAGATTTAAAACGTTGTACAAATCCTAAATAAGCGGCTAGTGGGCAACCAAATCTACACCAAACTCTGTTCCCCATAATTGGATAAAAACCTGTACCAATAACCCCAGAAAATATAGAACCAATAAAAAATCCGTACCAGGTTTGTACATCATAAACAGAAATTCCCCAAAAAAGTTGTTTCCAACTAGGAATTTCAGCAAAGTATACATATAAAGTCAATCCTGTCATGATAGTGGCAAAAAGTAATACACCATGAATTAACCAACGTTCTACTTTCCATGAAAACAAAGATTTATCTGATAATTGTCTATAAGGATCTCCTAAAGTTTCGGCCAAACCACCGCATCCACAAACCCATGAGCAATACCATCTTTTTCCGTAAAAATAGACCATTACAGGAACTACTACAACAGTTAATAAAACACCCCAAACAAACATAAAAATTCCAAGATTTCCACTGTTTACTAACTGATTGATGTTCCAATCAAAAAAGAAAGTATAGTTTAAAGGCCATGCATTTTTAAAATCAAACCAGGGTTTGTTAAAAGCCACTAAGATTTCAGGAATTAGAAAAGCAAAGGCAATTTGAAAGAACAAAACAACAGCTGTTCTTATCATTTGATATTTGTTGTGACGATATTTAATAAACATTTTTACTGCAAAAACAGTCATTACAGAACAGTACATAAATCCGTATAAAAACCACTGACTAGCTGGATTTCCGCTTAAAGCTTTACTAATACCATTTACCGCTAAAATAGGGTTGACAAGGTAATTGGGGAAAAAATATAAAAAGATGTAAAAAACAATAAAAAAGAAAGCAGTTATAAAACCAATAATTCCTCTGTTGGTTGCACTATGTTGAAAAATTCCGTTGTTTTTAATTCCTGCTGGGCCTAATAATTTATAATCGGGAATAAACACTAATAAACCACCTATAATAGTCAAACCAAAAGTAAGCAAAAACCATAAAGCTGAGTTGTTTATAAACCAACCCGTTGCTGAACTTCTTACCAAAGGATACACAAAATCTTTAGAAGTTTTACTCCATTTTAAATGAATAATTTTATTCCAATCTACTTTAGGTTGATTATATTGATGTTCATTAGAAGCTTTAGCATTCTCAATTATTTTTGAGGATAATTCCCAAGCACTTAGTTCTTTGTTAACTATTTGTTTTTTGGTGTTTTCTATAAAATATTTGCTTTTTACTCCTTTACTATCTATCCATTTGGTATAGATTTCAGGAGTAACTTTATAGGTTCCTATAAAAATACTACCTATAAAAAAGGCAAAACCTAAAAAGGTTAAAATATATCCTATGTTTTTGATTGTTTTCATTTCTGTAATGTTGAATTGTATAATTTATTTTATGGATTCTGTCAAACAATTCAACTTGTTTGGAAAATTCGTTTCCAACTTTTCTTTTTCGATTTTAGATTCGTTCCATTCTCAGTGTTAAACTTTGAGATTATTTCACTTTCATGTTGATTGTAAAATTCAGGATCAAAATTGGCATCTTTTAAATGTTCTAACACGTGTTCAATAGTGCGTTCTTGTGTTAACCATTTATCAAAAACGTTATGTCTTAATCTAATTCCAAAAGTATTGACTCCTATAAATTTTCTAGAATTTGAATCATAATTAAAGTGCATACATTTTTTACCGTCTTTGTGTTCCCAATAAAAACGAGTTTCGTTTTCTTTGGGTTGAGCGGTAATCCATCCGTAAGTTTGATATTCTATATCTAAAAATTTAGCAGAATTAAACCAATGTCCTGGTTGGTAAGTGGTAGGAGTTCCACAAATAGTTCTGGCCACAGTTTCTCCCATCATTCTACCCGTGTACCAAACAGCCTCAATAGGTCTGCGTTCTCTAATAGCATTGAGTTGTTGAGCACAGTCTCCAATGGCATAAATGTTAGGAATGTTGGTTTCTAAATTTCTATTAACCAAAATACCTTTATCTGTTTTAATATCACTATCCTTTAAAAAAGAAATATTAGGACTCACTCCGGCAGTTAATCCAACTAAATTGCACTCAATGGTCTCACCTTTATCAGTAACAACCGCTTTGGCTCTTCCGTTTTCATCTGATAAAATCTTAACTAAATTGGTTTCTAAACGTAAATCTATGTGATGTTCTTTAATATGATTGTTAATCATGGCAGATTCCTCAGTAGGTAAAATTTTGTTCCAAAAACTAGACTCTCTTACTAAGAAAGTAACGGGAATGTTTTTAGAAGCTAACATTTCAGCCATTTCAATTCCAATCAGTCCACCACCAACAATTACTGCTCTGTGGCAGTCTTTGGAGTATTTTGTAATAGTATCTAAATCTTGTTTAGAATACATGCCTGTTACAGCCTTTAAATCTTGACCAGGCCAACCAAATTTGTTGGGTTTTGAACCTGTAGCAATAATTAAATCATCATAATTTAAAGTTTCTCCACTGTCTAAAGAAAGTTCTTTAGCATTAGTGTTTATCTGTTGAACATGAGCTTTAACTAAATTGATTTTATTTTTTTTCCAAAACCAGTTTTCATAAGGTTGGGTATGTTCAAACTTCATATGTCCCATAAAAACATACATCAGCGCAGTTCGGGAAAAGAAATATTTGGTTTCTGATGAGATAATGGTGATACGGTAATCAGTATTTTTTCTGATATGTCTTGCTGCAGTAACACCTGCAATCCCATTTCCTATGATAATAATATGTTTCATAATTTAATTATATAGAGAAAATTTCTTTTCTATCACTTTGTCGAAAGGGTTACTTATTTCTTAATTAATTTATATTATTTATAACGTATAAAAATTAAGTAATATACAGTAAGTAATTCCTTTTTTATACAACAGAAAGGAATACTTGAAATTAATCACTAAAAATGAACTGTATTATAAAAAGAAGTACCTATTTGTTAATAATAATATTTTTTGCGTTAAAAACCAATGCTCAATACGTAACTAGTATTAGTTATGAAGGAAATAAAAAGACCAAAGAAAGTATTTTAAACAATATTATTACTCTTAAAAAAGAACAGTTACTAGATAGTGTTACTCTTAATAAAGATTGTAAATTATTGAGCCGATTAGCCGTGTGTAATAATGCGGATTATAGAGTAGAAAGTAATGAAAGTGGTAATTACAGTGTTACTTATTTATTCTATGAAACCAATACTATTATTCCAACCATAAGCATATGGACAGCCAGTAATGAGCAATTTGCTTATCAGCTAGGTGTTAAAGAATTTAATTTTTTAGGACAAAATAAACAAATAGGTGTTTTTTATAGAAATAATGGATTTCACTCTTATTCATTTAATTACAAAGATCCTTTTTTGTTTAATGCTACTACAGGAGTTGAATTTGTTATACAACGTTTAAAAAGTTTAGAGCCTGTTTTTGTTAAGGATAATAAAACAGATTATGAATATTCAAATACTTCTATTGAGTTGTTGGGTACAAAAAAACAAAGTCCGTATCATACCCTAAAACTAGGAGTTAACTTTTTTAAAGAAGAGTATAAAGTATATAATATTAGTGAGACTAATGTAGAGATGCCAGGGGATACTAAAGTTGATAATTTTATGGTTAGAACAGGTTTTGAGTACAATAAATTAACTTATAAATATCAATATTTAAATGGATTAAAAATGAGTTTTAATGGGCAGTTAATATTTCCATTAAAACAAGATTGGCCAAGTTATATTATTGCTTGGAATGATTTAATGTATTATAAAACAATTGGATTAAGAGGTAACTTTGCAACTAGGTTAAGGGTTGGTTTGGCAAGTGAAGTAAATACTCCTTTTGCTCCTTTTGCCTTAGATAATAATTTAAATATTAGAGGGGTTGGAAATGTAATTGATAGAGGTACAGCTTCTTTGGTTTTAAATGCTGAGTATAGGCATACTCTTTATGAAAAAAAATGGTTTGCATTACAATCTAATGTTTTTATTGATGCCGGTAACTGGAGAAAACCAGGAGGGGAACTAGTAGATATAATATCTTCAAAAGATTTAGAAATTCACCCAGGAATAGGTTTAAGATTTATCCATAAAAAAATATACAATGCTGTTTTTAGATTAGATTATGGAGTTGGTATCATCAATGAAAAACAGCAAGGTTTGGTGTTTGGTATCGGGCAGTATTTTTAAAAGCATAAAACCTCAGCAAGCTATTGAGGTTTTATGTTTTATAATTTTTATTCTTTATAAATACAGCCAAGGATAAGGTTTTTTCTTTTAAGCTTAACAACACCCTCCACCATCGTAATGATAGGTAGATTTTGAAAAGTAAATATCATTTCTGCCTAAATCTTTTAAAGCTTGGGCAGTTTTATCGCAAATGGCTAATGGTTGATTTTTTAGCAAAGTATGTCCTTTTCCATCGTTAAAAAAGTCTTTATCTCCATAATAAATAGCTGCTTTTCCTGTAAATATACAAGGGCCGTCTTCTGGCATAGGATCTTTAATAGCAGCCACTTCAATAGATTCTATATAAATCAATTCCTCTGTAGGATAATTTTTAGGATCTAAAACTCTATATGGTTTTCTAGCTCTAATTTCAATAGTTCCAAAACCAGCATCGGTTAATATTTTAACATATTCAGCTATAGGTAAACTACCACTTAAGCACAAAGCACGTAATCGTTCATCATTACGCAAAGTATCATTCATAGGTTGTTCACAAGTAGGGTCACTCATTACCAAACGACCATGCGGTTTTAAAACTCGATACATTTCTGCAATGGCTTTTTTTAAATCATCTGCTTTAAAAATATTAAACAAACAATTTTGTGCGGCTACATCAATAGAGTTGTCATCAACAGGTAAATTTAGAGCATCTCCTTTTCTTAAATCGACAAAATCTTTATTAAACCAATCATTTTTTTCTTCGGCTTCTATAAAGTTTTTTGCAGATGCTTCTAACATTTCATCAACCACATCAATACCAATCACACCATGTTTTTGACGAGAGAAATAAGAAAATTGTAACAATTCCATTCCGCCACCAACACCAACGTACAATATTTTTGGACTGCGAGACAAATCACGAGCATGTACTGTAGAACCACATCCGTAGTTCATTTCTTGCATTATTTTTGGAATGGTTAGTCCAGGCAATTCCCAAATAGGATTGGTGGTGCAGCACAAACCTACGTCTGGGGTTAATGCAGCTTCTTTATATACGTTTTTGGTGGTTTCTAAGTAACTCATTTGTTAGGTGTAAAAGTTTTAAAGTTATAACTGCTCAATTAATTTGGTGAATAAAGTAATTAACTTAGGTTCTGCTTTGGCAGCCATTTCAAAAATTTCAGGAATATCAATTGGTTTTAAATTTTCTGGATCACATTCATCTGTTAAAACAGAAATAGCCACACATGGTAATGCAATTTGATTGGCCACAATTACTTCTGGAACGGTACTCATACCTACTGCATCAGCACCAATAATTTTTAAGTATTTGTATTCAGCTCGAGTTTCTAGTTGTGGACCTACCACAGATGCGTAAACTCCTTTGTGAAGATTGATGTTATTTTGTTCTGCAATGCTTTCTAGCTGTGAATTTAAGTTTTTGTTGTAAGGAGCAGACATATCCACAAAAATATTTCCAAATTCGTTAGCATTTTTAAACGCAAGGGGAGAACCACCTTGTAGGTTGATATGATCATCTATTAGCATTAACTCTCCCTTGTTAAAGTTTAAGTTGATTGCTCCGGCGGCATTAGAAATTAATAGGTGATTTGCACCAAGAGCTTTCATCACTCTAATTCCATAGGTAATTTCATTAAAGTTGTATCCTTCATATAAATGAAAACGACCATTCATCACCACAACTTCTTTTCCTGCAAGAGTTCCAAAAATAAGTTTACCTGCATGAGATTCTAAAGTTGCGGTTACAAAGTGAGGAATATCAGTGTAATCAATTTCGTGTGTGATGTTAATTTTATCAGTTAACTTACTTAGTCCTGTTCCTAAAACAATAGCAACTGTTGGTGCTTTAATTCCTTTTGCTGTAAGAAAATCAACACTTTCTTGTATGTTTTGTAAGGTCATTATTTATAATCTTTTACATGATGGAATAAAAAAGAACCTTCTTCTATATCCTCTAATAAATCAATATCATTTAATTCGTCTAGAATGGCTACTTCTTCGTTTTCAAAATCTAAAAGAGTATCTCTGAGTACTGAGTCTGTTCCCCATTCTTTATTGGTAAAAACATCTGTTCTAGGTTCGTCTAATCCTAATAAATAGTATCCACCATCTTCCGATGGACCAATAACAGGCTGTTGTTTTACTTGTTCAAAAGCATCTTCTAAAATTTCTTTTGATAGGCTGTCTACATCGCTACCAATAATAACAATTTCTAAATATCCTGCTCCAAACCCTTTAAAAAAGGCTTCTTGCATTTTGTTTCCTAAATCACCTTGAGCTTGAATCATTTTCATGTAATCTCCATTATCCCACATGTCATCAAATTCAATTTCATCAGTATAAAAGACCCATTTGTCAACCTCTAAATCTTTGGTGATTTGATGTGTATGAATTAATAAATCTTTATAAACAGCAAGAGCAACTTCATCAGAAGTGTTTTTTGCCAATCTTGTTTTTACTTTTCCTAATTCTGGTTTGCGTATAAATATAATTAAGAGTTGATTGCTCATTTTATATGATATATTTTTTGTTGAATTGTTTTTTGTTTAATCGCTAATCGCTCCTTGGCAGCTGCTTCCAGTCCCAGCTGTACAACCATAACAATGTTGAGAGACTACAATTTGTCTGTTGTTTAATTCATTAATATTAAATTCAGAGATATGTTTTCCTTTTGTTGCTACTTTTAAATCTAGTTGTTGATTAAAATCACAATCGAATAAATTACCATTCCAGTCTATGGAAATGGTGTTTTTACACATTACGTTTGCTACTGCTGATGGATTGTAAGCATCAACCAATTCATCCATATAATCTTCGTAATTTTCTGATGCAACTAAAAATTCTAAAAAGCGACTAATAGGTAAATTAGTAATAGAGAATAAGTTGTTAAAAGTGATGTTGAAATCTTCTTTAAGTGCTTTTTTAAATTCTTGTTCTAGTTCCGATTGATTTCCTGGTAAAAAAGCACCAGAAGGGTTATAGACCAAATCTAATTTTAAGCCCGTTCCTTCTATTCCGTAGCCCACTTTGTTCAGTTCTTTCAAAGCTTCGATAGAAGCATCAAAAACACCATCACCTCGTTGTTTATCTGTTTTTCCTTTTTTGTAAAAAGGTAGAGAAGAGACTACATGTATGTTGTGTTTTTTAAAAAACTCAGGTAAGTCGTAATATTTTTTGTTGGCTCTAAGAATGGTTAAGTTAGAACGAACAATAAAATCTTGTACCCCAATTTTACTAGCTTCTTCTACAAACCATCTAAAATTTGGATTCATTTCTGGTGCACCACCAGTTAAATCTAGAGTTGTAGCACCAGACTCTTTAAGTTTATTTAAACACAGTTGCATGGTTTCTGTGGTCATAATTTCTTTTCTGTCTGGCCCAGCATCTACATGGCAATGTGTACAAACTTGATTGCACATATATCCTAAATTCACTTGGAATATTTCAAGTTTATTAGGTTTTAAAGGATATTGATTGCTTTCGGAAACTTTTTGTTTAAAAGTAGGAAGCTCTCCATTGGCAAAAATCCCATTATTAAATAAGGCTAATTGATTTTTTGGATTTGCTAAACTATTTTTTCTTTTTGCAAGTGATTTCATTTTTTATAGTATTAAGTAGTGAGTATTGAGTATTGAGTTTTACAGGAGCTACTTTTAGCTCTGTACTCATTACTTTGTACTCTGTACTAAAACGATAGTTTATCGTATTTTTTCATCATTTGAACCCCGTGAACCAAAGTTGCTCCAGATTTTATAGCAGCAGCTACATGTACGGCTTCCATCATTTCTTCTCTTTCCAATCCACGTTTTAATCCGTCTGATGTATAAGCATCAATGCAGTAAGCACATTGTACTGTGTGGGATACAGCCAAGGCTATTAAAGATTTTTCACGAGCAGTTAAAGCTCCTTCTTCAAATACTTTTCCGTAGTATTCAAAAAACTTATCTCCTAATTCTTGATCCCATTCGCTAATTTTTCCAAAATCTTTTAAGTCTTTTGGATCGTAATATGTTTTTTGCATGCTTGTTATTTTTGATTGTTTAAGTTCCAATTATATTCTTTATAATCAATAGTTGCACCATTATTTATGGTAATGTTACTGTATTGGTTGATAAAAGTAATTAAATCGGTTTGTTGGGTAAAATCATCTTTAAACCAGTTAAAAATCTGAGATAATTCTATTTTGTTTAAGGATATATTGTTTCGGTCACTATCGTTGATAAAACTCTTCATTTGTGTGGTCAATAGCGAGTCTATATTTTTTTCAGTAAAAGCAATGTTTGAGAGTTGTGGACAAGATATAGAAGCACAATTTACTCCTACATGAATTCTAGGATCGTTATATTTTTTTCTAAGAATTTTATGTTCAACATCATTTAAAGTATAGGTTTTACTTCCAATTTTTACAAAAGGAATTTCCCAAGCGTTTTTATCATCTTTTTTAATTTCTAAAATAGATTTTAATGGATAGTGGTTTAGAATTAACTTAATTGTGTAAGCATTGTAAGCATTTATCCAAAAAGCTTTTTGTTTATTATGACTCCAATGATCATCCGGTTGTGTGTTTGCTAAATAAGATAAATATTGATTTAGTTTTATGCTATCATTTTTAAAACCATCATAGTTTACCCATCCTTTTTGATCAACGTGTTTTTGTAATAATTGATTCCACAGGGTTGATTGAGAAAAGCTAGTAAAACTGATAAATAAGATAAAAAGGAGTATTATTTGTTTCATGAAAGTTAAATGATAATAATTTAGACACTAGCTTAGTTGAGCGTTACCTTAAATCATTACAGAACTAATTTTTTTATTTCTTGATTTTCGTCTAAATTAAATTTTCTTCTCATGTAGTAAACAATTAAATAAAGTATAGGCGTATCTAATAAAGCGATGATTATTTTAAATAAAAATCCACTAATTACAAAAGGTATAAAAGAACTCCATGGGAAAACTTTAAAGAGGCAAAGTAAACCAACAACTAAGGAGGTGTCTATTAATTGAGAGGTAAAAGTTGAAAAATTATTACGTAACCATAAATGTTTTCCTTTGGTGTAGTTTTTCCAAAAATGATAAATTTTGATATCAATAAATTGAGCAGTTAAATAGGCCAACATAGAGGCTAATACACCTAAGGGAGATAAACCAAAAACTTTATTAAAAGTATTGTCGTTAATAGCAGAACTTTCAATAGCGGGTACTTGACTAGCTATATAGATAATAAACATGGAAAATACGGAAGCAAAAATTCCGACAATCACTACTTGATTGGCTTTTTTCTTTCCGTAAATTTCAGAAATAGTATCTGTAATTAAAAAAGTAATAGGGTAAGGTAATATTCCTACAGAAATTTCAAATCGATACCATCCAAAAGGTTCCCAATAAAAAAACTTTTGAAATATTAAATTAGAAACCACCAACGAAGTAATAAAAAGGGTTGCGAGAATTAAATAAATAGAGCTTGCTAGTTTCTCTTTTTTTGTAATCATACAGTATTTATGTTATCTTCCTTAAAAATACTACACTTTACACAAAACAAAGATTCTTTTAGGGCTTTTTTGTTATTTTTGCCCCACAAAATTTAGAAAAACTAATTTTTATGAAAGCATATGTATTTCCTGGACAAGGAGCACAGTTTACAGGAATGGGGAAAGATTTATATGATAACTCTCCATTGGCTAAAGAATTATTTGAACAAGCAAATGAGATTTTAGGATTTGAAATTACTAAAATTATGTTTGAAGGTTCTGCTGATGATTTAAAGCAAACCAACGTAACTCAACCAGCTGTATTTTTACATTCTGTAATTTTGGCAAAAGTTTTAGGAGATGATTTTAAGGCTGACATGGTAGCAGGGCATTCTTTAGGAGAATTATCTGCTTTGGTTGCCAACGGAACTTTATCTTTTGAAGATGGATTAAAATTAGTTGCTAAACGTGCCGATGCTATGCAAAAAGCGTGTGAATTACAAGCAGGAACCATGGCCGCAGTTTTAGGATTAGAAGATGCTGTTGTAGAAGAAATTTGTGCAGCTATTGATGGAGATGTAGTAGCCGCAAATTATAACTGCCCAGGTCAATTAGTAATTTCAGGTGAATTAGAAGCAGTAAAAGCAGCTTGCGAGTTGGCTACAGAAAAAGGAGCACGTAGAGCATTGTTATTACCTGTAGGAGGAGCATTTCACTCACCATTAATGGCACCTGCAAAAGAAGAGTTGGCTGCGGCTATAGAAGCTACTCAGTTTAATGAGCCTTCTTGCCCAGTATATCAAAATGTGGTAGCAAAAGCTGTTACAAATCCAGCAGAGATTAAAGAAAATTTAATAGCTCAGTTAACAGGTGCGGTAAAATGGACACAATGCGCACAAGCTATGATTGCTGATGGAGCTACTGAAGTGATAGAAGTTGGACCAGGTAAAGTATTACAAGGTTTGTTTGCAAAAATTGATAGATCTGTAGCTAGAAGTAGTGCAGAGATCTAAAAAATGGAATCCATTTAAAAGTTAAAATCCCTTCTGAAAATTCAGAGGGGATTTTTTTATGCTGTTTTTAGAATAGTATCTATTTTGGTTAATACTCTTTCCCAGTCTTTAGTATTTAGATTGAAATCGTGATTGGCATCTACAAATTGTAAATCTATATGATCACTTAATTTGTATTTATCTCTTATTTCTAGTCCTCCATATTCATCTTTATCTCCTTGAAAAATAGTCATAGGTGTTTTTAAGTTTTCTAAATGAAGATACCTGTCGGGCTCTATTCCGTTGTGTGGATTTTGAAAAGGATAACTTAAGCAAATAATATGTTTTATGTTTAGTTCGTCAGCTACTAAAGAGGCAAATCTACCTCCAGCAGATCTAGAGATAATAAAAAGTTCATAATTCTTGTCATAGTTTAAAATACGTTGTTTTAATAGTTTTATACGAATCTCTATGGTAGATAGTTTTTTTGAGTCTTTATTTCTACTATTTCGATTCGCTAAGTATTTAAAATAATTCCAATGGAAAATAACATAAAATGATTGAAGAACTCTGAGGTTAAGTTTCTTTATAACTAAAGGAATCCAAATATTTTTATTTTCAAAAGTTCTAAGTTTATAGATAAGATTTCCTGCAGGGTCTTCCCATTTGATTTTATGTTTATGACCTTTTAGATGATGTAATAATTTGTTTTTTAAATCTGTATCTTTTAACCAATCCTCTCTCTCAATTAAAAAAAACATTTTATTTTTTTTCATGGCTGTTGTTTTTGGAGAGTTCAATAATTGTTTTTTCATGTATAGGAAACAATTGTATTAATTCTTCTCTTTTTGCCAAAACAAAATCATCAAAATCAAAGCCAGGGGAAACAGCACAACCTACTAGGGTGTAACTGTTTTCTTGTTCAACGGTAGCTCCAAACCAATGTTCAGCAGGAACAGTATATTGAAATTGTTGTCCCTTTAGCACGTCATTCCCAAGCATAATAAAGCTATAATCTCCACTGGGTGAAATTTGATGAATTTTTACAGGTGCTCCCTCATGAAAATACCATGTTTCTTCTTGATTGATTTTATGGAAAGCAGAAAAATCATCAGAAGTTAAAAGAAAGTAAATACTAGTATAGTAATTTCTATCACTATTAAATTTATTGGGCAACGAGCTTTGAGATATTTTACCTGCGCTTCTATGCGTTTCTTTAAAGTATCCACCTTCCGGGTGTTGAATAAGCTCTAGTTTGTCAATCAATAATTGTGCTCTCTTTATCATGTTGTTGTTGTTGTTAGTTTTGAGTATAAACTTTAAAGTTTTGGTATTGTGACGACCTTGTAAACATATGCCTTAAACCAATTCTACCTTCTGTAATTTTATTTTCTGGTAATGCCCAAGAAAATAATTTAGAGATGTTTTTACCTACAACTTTAAAATATAGCTGATCCTCAGTTTTGATAACCGTAATTTGATAGGTTTTATTAGGCTTAAATAAGTCAGTCATAAAAAAAGCAGGAGGAAGCTCGGTAGAAGTATTAAAATTTTTACCTTCCAAAACAGGGTATTGACGAGTTCTAATGTAGTCGTTATTTGGAGTAGTATTTTTACTACCATAAGCAGCGTAGCTAATGTGTAAAGTTTTCATGTTTTTAAAGTAAGTACTCATGGCCGGAACTTTCCTTAAATCATTCCATTTGCTAATATCAGTTAAGTAAGGAGGTTTTCCAGTTCCTGTAGCCTGAATATAAAGAATGTTTACCCACTTTGTTGTTGAATCTTTTCGGGTGTAATTGTATTCTATTTTTATAGTTCCTTTAAAAGAATTTTTGGTCCACAAAACAGCATGGCAAGAATCGTTTCTTTCAACTTTACCAGCTGTTAAAATCATTCCTTTTTTAGTGTTTTTTACTTGGGCACGTAATCCATCTAAAAACCATTTTGATTTCCAGTTGTTGTTTCCATTGTCTTGAAACTTTAAATTCCATTTATTAGAATTGTTTAGTTGATCAAACTGTTCATTGTTTTGTGAATAACAGAATTGGGTAATCAATAAAAAAGAAATCAATAAAAAGTATTGTTTAATCATTTCTGTTGAGTGTTTGTTTAGCGCTCAATTTAATTATTTTCCTTAAAATGGAAATAAAAAAAATCAGCTATGAAGCTGATTTTTTTAGTGATTATATTTTTAAATAGCTGATTTTTTAATCAAATTTTGCCCATTCAAATTCCTCCTCATCATATTTAAGATCTGCATCTTTTTCCCAGATTTCCATTTCGCATGGTTTGCAATTAAACTTTAATTTATATTCGTTTTCTCCGTGTTTTAAGGTTAAAGGTTCTTTAACTTTTACCCCCATGGTATCTCGTTGATATCTAGCACATTTACCTAATTCGTATTTTACGCAATACTTGGTAGTCATAACTCTAGCTTTTCCAGGTTCCCACTGCAATTCAAAAGCTTTTTCAATTTCTTCTACACCATGTCTTTTGTAAAACTGTCTAGCCAATTTGTTAGAAACATTATAAGTAAAGTCTAATGTTTTTTCAGGATAAGGATGATCTGTTTTTACAATAGCTTGTTCTTCTCTATGGTATTCTTCAATTCTAATATCAATTAGATTTTCTAAAACAGTTCTTCTAATTTCGTTGATTTTAGAGATAGGCACAAACCAATTGTCTTTTACTTCAATAGTGATATCATCAACAATAAAAGGAGTGTTTCCTGTTTTAGCTAAGTTCTTTTTTAAGTTGCTTGTTAAGAAATCTTCTTTTTTTGCTAGTTCTTTGGTGATTTTAAATCCTTCGGAGCTAACGTGACCATCTTCATCGGTAGCTGTTAAGCAAAAACCGTATTGAGTTTCTTCAAATTTTAGTTCCACTCCAATTTTTCTGATAGCACTGTTGTCTTTTTCAACTTGCTTGTTAAAGTTGGCATCAGAGTTTCTAGAAATTAAGGTTCCTACAGGAATGTTTTTATAGTTGTTTGGAGTAATCCATCCGTTTTCTACAGTGTTGATTTGTACTCCATCGGCTTCGTTTTCCTCGTTAATAAAGTAAAGACCATCACCGTTGTTTAGTTTTTCAGCGTTTTCAATCAGGTATTTTCCGTTTTTAACTTCAACTACTTTACCTATAATTTGCCCTTTAGATTTAGGACTTTCCCAAGATCCTATTTTTGCAATACGTTTGTTTACAAAATAATCGGTATATCCACGGTTAAAACTTCTGTCCATTTCGGCATCAAAAGTATAGAAAGTTCTACCCGAAGAAGCTTTTTTATATTTTTCTTGTCCGTCTCCATTTAAGAAATTATCTAATCTCTTTCTTAGGTATGACACGTTGTTTTTAACATATACAACATCTTTTAAACGACCTTCAATTTTAAAAGACATCACCCCAGCTTCAATCATTTGAGGTAATTGATCACTTAAATCTAAATCTTTAATAGATAATAAATGACTGTTGCTAATTAAAGTGTCGCCATTACCATCTATTAAGTTATATGGCAATCTACAGTTTTGTGCGCAAGAACCACGGTTGGCACTACGTTCTCCTCCGGCAACACTCATATAACAGTTTCCACTAAAAGAAACACACAAGGCACCAGACACAAAGAATTCTAATTCAACATCACAAGCTTCTTTAATTCCTTTAATCTGGTCTAGGTTTAATTCCCTTGCCAACACCACACGCTTCATTCCAGCTTTTTGTAAAAACTCCACTTGTTTAGGATCTCTGTTGTTAGCTTGTGTACTTGCGTGAATGACAATAGGAGGCAAGTTCATTTCAAAAATGGCCATGTCTTGCACAATTAAAGCATCAACACCTATGTGGTACAATTCGTGAATTAATTTTTCACAAGTTTCAAGTTCATCATCATATAAAATGGTGTTAATTACTACAAATACTTGCGCTTTAAACAAGTGAGCATATCTTACCATTTCGGCAATATCTGCCACCGAATTGTTTGCATTTGTTCTTGCTCCAAACTGAGGAGCTCCAATATAAACTGCATCTGCTCCTGCATTAATGGCTGCCATTCCTTGAACTAAGTTTTTGGCAGGTGCTAAAATTTCAACCTTTTGTTTCATAAATCATATTCCTGTTTAGTAACTCTATAGTATATTGATAAAATGCTTTTTATCAAACAATTAGGCTAAGAGTCCTAGTAGTTTTAAAAATTAGGGATTGCAAAGTTACTGTTTTTTGTTGGTAAAATAATTAATAATCAAACGTTTAAGTGTATTTTGTGTTTTGTTTTTAGATTGATGAAAACACAGATTGAAATAAAATTAAAATGATAACTTTACCAGCTGTTATTAAAAACAAAAAGAAACATAGAGCGCATGTCAACAATCAACTGGAAAACAGCTAAGGAATACGAAGATATTACTTATAAAAAATGCAATGGGGTAGCAAGAATTGCTTTTAATAGACCTGATGTTAGGAACGCTTTTAGACCTAAAACAACTTCGGAATTATACGATGCTTTTTACGATGCACAAGAAGATACCTCTATTGGAGTTATTTTATTGTCTGCAGAAGGGCCTAGTAGTAAAGATGGAGTGTATTCTTTCTGTTCAGGAGGAGACCAAAAAGCAAGAGGTCATCAAGGATATGTGGGTGAAGATGGAATGCACCGTTTAAATATTTTAGAAGTACAACGATTAATCCGTTTTATGCCTAAAGTAGTAATTGCTGTTGTACCAGGTTGGGCTGTTGGTGGCGGACATAGTTTACATGTAGTATGTGATATGACTTTGGCGAGTAAAGAGCACGCTATTTTTAAACAAACAGATGCCGATGTAACTAGTTTTGATGGTGGTTATGGTTCTGCTTATTTGGCTAAAATGGTAGGGCAGAAAAAAGCTAGAGAAATTTTCTTTTTAGGTAGAAATTACTCTGCTCAAGAAGCTTTTGAAATGGGAATGGTAAATGCTGTTATTCCTCATGATGAGTTAGAAGATACTGCTTACGAATGGGCTCAAGAGGTTTTAGGAAAATCTCCTTTATCAATAAAAATGTTAAAGTTTGCCATGAACTTAACGGATGATGGAATGGTAGGACAGCAAGTTTTTGCAGGAGAAGCAACTCGTTTGGCTTATATGACAGATGAAGCTAAAGAAGGAAGAAATGCCTTTTTAGAAAAGCGTAAACCAAATTTTGATAAAAAATATATTGTATAATTGTTTGGAGGTACAAGGTAAAAAGTAAAAAGATTTTAGGATTAGTTAAGTAATCCTTAGATCTTTTACAATATATCCTTTTACAACTAAATCTTACGAACTCAACATAGATGAAACCACAAATCATAACTTTTTTAATAAAGTGTCCCGATCAAAAAGGGATTGTCTCTAAAATAACACATTTCTTTTATCAAGAAGGATTTAACTTAGTAAGTGCACAGCAATATACCAACTCAATAGACGGAATGTTTTTTATGCGTTTACGAATTGAGTCAGATGATACGGTTATTATTACTAAGGAACAACTAGAAGAACGTTTTGCTCGTTTGGCATCAGCTTATGATATTGTTTGGAGTGTAGATTATGGTACAACCAAACAAAAAGTAGCCATAATGGTTTCTCATACCACTCATAACTTATATGATTTGTTGCAACGTAATAAAGAAGAAAAATTACATTGTGATGTGAAAATGGTGGTAAGTAATCACACCAAATTAAAACCAATTGCTGATATGTTCGAAATTCCTTTTTATCATTTACCAGTAACTAAGGAAACTAAAAAGGAACAAGAACAACAATTGATAGATTTATTTGATGCTAATGATATTGATTTAATTGTAATGGCTCGTTACATGCAAATTCTATCTAATGATTTCATCAATCATTACCCAAATAAAATTATCAATATTCATCATTCTTTTTTACCTGCTTTCCAAGGAGCAAATCCTTATATGAGAGCTTACGAGAGAGGAGTAAAGTTAATTGGTGCTACTGCACATTACGCTACACAAGATTTAGATGAAGGGCCAATTATTGAGCAAGATGTTGAGCGTGTTACACACGAAAGTACACCAGCTACTTTAAAAGCTATAGGAGCTGATATTGAAACCATGGTGCTGGCAAGAGCGGTTAAATGTCATTTAAATAATCAAATAATTGTAGATAACAATAAAGCGATTGTATTTCCAGAAACAGGAGAGTAAAATTTAAATAGTACAAAGTAAAAGTACGAAGTACATAGTTAGCGTAGCTATGGTACTAAATACTCAGTACTCAGTACTTAATACTAAATAACATGAAAATCATTTGCATTGGTCAAAATTACGAAGACCATATAAAAGAATTAGGATCCAAAAGACCAGAAGAACCATTGATTTTTTTAAAACCAGATTCTTCAGTTTTACCTAAAAAAAATCCTTTTATCATTCCGCCTTTTTCTAATGAAGTACATTACGAAGTTGAGGTGTTGGTAAAAATCAACAAAGTAGGAAAATTTATAGGTAAAAGATTTGCTCATAAATATTATGATGAAATTGGTTTGGGTATTGATTTTACTGCAAGAGATTTGCAAGCCAAGTTAAAAAAGGCAGGTCACCCATGGGAAAAAGCAAAAGGATTTGATGGTAGTGCGGTAATT
This sequence comes from Wenyingzhuangia sp. IMCC45467, assembly GCF_054111205.1. The sequence goes on along the minus strand of NZ_CM134196.1, from coordinate 1,723,763 downwards.
AGTCCTTTCTTTTCAAAAGAAAACTTTTCGGATTTAAATGATATCAATTTTTCTTTAGCTAAAAATGATGAAAAGGTACAAAAAGGAAACACCAAAGACATGATTTTTAAGATTGATGAGTTGGTTGCTTATGTTTCTCAATTCTTTACCTTAAAAAAAGGAGATATTATTTTTACAGGAACGCCTGTAGGAGTTGGAGCAGTTGCTAAAGATGATGTGCTTACAGGTTTTTTAGAAGACGAAAAAGTAATAGATATTAAAGTTAAATAATTTCAACAGAGGCAAAAGCCTCTGTTTTTGTATATATGAAAGCAAGTATAATTACCATAGGAGATGAAATTTTAATTGGTCAGGTGTTAGATACCAATAGCCAATGGGTTGCAAATAAATTACATGCGTTAGGAGTAGAGTTGGTAGAAACAGTTTCTATATCTGATACCAAAGAAGCCATTGTCAACGGAATAGATCATGCCCTTTCTGTTGCAGATTTAATTATTGTTACTGGTGGTTTAGGACCTACTAAAGATGATGTAACTAAATATACTTTGGTAGATTATTTTAAGGATGAATTGGTTTTGTATCCAGAGGTTTTAGAAGATATCAAAGCTCGTTTTAAAAAAAGAGGAATTCATTTTTCTGAGTTAAATAAAACGCAAGCCATGTTGCCCAAAAAGGCAACTATTTTACCTAATAAGCTAGGTACGGCAGCAGGAATGTGGTTTGAAGAAAACGGAAAAATTGTGATTAGTCTACCTGGAGTTCCTTTTGAAATGAAAGGTTTGATAGATGCTGAGGTGTTACCTAGGTTAAAAAATATAGGAGGGTTTCCGTCTCAGGCATACGAAACCTATGTGTTGTATGGAGTTGGGGAAAGCAATGCAGCAGATATGCTTTCTGATTTTGAGAATAATTTGCCAAGCTTTATCAAATTGGCATATTTACCAAGTCCAGGACGTTTAAGACTAAGATTAACAGGAGTTCATCAAGATAAATTGTTGTTAGAACAATCTATTAAGCAATTAGGAAAGGAATTGATGATGGTGTTTAAAGAGGAAAGCATCATTCAAGGAGATTTAAGTTATGTAGATTTTCTTCATCAATATTTAACAGAGCATAAAGAAACTTTGTCTGTAGCAGAAAGCTGTACAGGAGGTAGAATAGCGAGTGATTTAACAGAAAAAAGTGGAGCATCAGTCTTTTTTTTAGGAGGTGTTGTAGCTTACAATGCATTGTTAAAGCAAAATATTTTAGGAGTTTCCAAAAATACGATTGCTAAGTTTAGTGTAGTGTCTAAAGAAGTAGCTCAAGAAATGGCTTTGGGAATACAGAAGATAACAGGTTCTAAATACGCTATTGCAACTACGGGAAATGCAGGTCCTTTAACAGATGATACAAATGAGGAAGTAGGTATCGTTTATATAGCAATAGCTACACAAAATCAAGTATTTGTAGAGCAATTTAATTTCGGACAGCCAAGAGAAAAAGTTCTAGAACAGGCTAAAAATAAGGCTTTTGAGATGCTTAGTAAAGAAATATTAAAAAATCAGTAAATTAATTTTGTTTGTACCATTATTTGTTGTTAAATTTGCACTCCGTTTAGAATTAAATTAAAACTGTTACGAGATGTCTAAAGTTTGTGAACTTACTGGTAAAAAAGCAATGGTTGGGAACAATGTTTCTCACGCATTAAATAGAACAAAAAGAAAATTTAACGCTAACCTAATTACAAAGCGTTTCTATATCCCTGAAGAGGATAAGTGGATTACATTAAAAATATCTACTGCTGCGTTAAAAAATATCAATAAAAAAGGTATTTCTGCTGTAATTAAAGAAGCAAAAGAAAAAGGTTTTTTAGCTAAATAATTTTTCTTACTAAAAGCATATATAGAGATGGCAAAAAAAGGAAACAGAGTACAGGTTATTTTAGAGTGTACTGAACACAAGGCATCTGGTCAACCAGGTACGTCTAGGTACATTACAACTAAAAACAAAAAGAATACTCCAGATAGATTAGAGATTAAAAAGTTTAATCCAATCTTGAAGAAAATGACAGTTCACAAAGAAATTAAATAATATAGGATATGGCAAAGAAATCAGTAGCATCGTTACAGACAGGTTCTAAAAGATTGTCTAAAGCTATCAAAATGGTAAAGTCTCCAAAAACTGGAGCTTATACTTTCGTTGAAGCTATTATGGACCCAGAGCAAGTAAAAGACTTTTTTGCAAAAAAATAATTTTTTTGTAAAATTTATATACAAAGGCTACTTTCAGTTACGAGAGTAGCTTTTTTTGTATTTTAACGCTTTCGTTCGATAATAAGTGTAAATAAATAAAATATGAGTTTTTTTAAGAAAATATTTTCTTCTGAAAAAAAGGAAACCTTAGATAAAGGTTTGGAAAAATCTAAAACTAGTTTTTTTTCTAAACTGTCTAAAGCAGTAGCAGGAAAATCTAAAGTAGATGATGATGTTTTAGATAATTTAGAAGAAGTGTTAATTTCTTCTGATGTTGGGGTAGATACTACTTTAAAAATTATTGAAAGAATTGAAGAGAGAGTAGAGCGTGATAAGTATTTAGGTACTGACGAATTAAACTTAATTCTTAGAGAAGAAATAGCCGCGTTATTATCAGAAACCAGTGGTGAAGATGCATCAGATTTTGTAATTCCTGCAAACAAAAAACCTTATGTGTTAATGGTTGTTGGTGTAAATGGTGTTGGTAAAACCACTACTATTGGTAAACTCGCTGCTCAATTTAAAAAGAAAGGTTTAAACGTTGTTCTTGGGGCAGCTGATACTTTTAGAGCTGCTGCGATAGATCAATTACAGGTTTGGGCAGATAGAGTAGATGTTCCTATTGTAAGACAAGATATGGGATCCGATCCTGCTTCAGTTGCTTATGATACACTAAAATCGGCAATATCTAAAAATGCAGATGTTGTAATTATCGATACAGCTGGTCGTTTACATAACAAAGTCAATTTGATGAATGAGTTAAGCAAAATAAAACGAGTAATGCAAAAAGTGGTGCCAGATGCTCCTCATGATGTTTTATTGGTCTTAGATGGTTCTACTGGTCAAAATGCATTTGAACAAGCAAAACAATTTACATTAGCTACAGAAGTTACTGCTTTAGCAGTAACTAAATTAGACGGAACTGCAAAAGGTGGAGTGGTTATTGGTATTTCTGATCAGTTTCAAATTCCAGTAAAGTATATTGGAGTAGGTGAGGGAATAGACGATTTACAAGTTTTTAACAAGATAGAGTTTGTAGACTCTTTCTTTAAATAATAAAAAATGCAACACATAAAAAGAAGCTATTTTATAAATGTAGTGTGTATTTTTTATGTGTACAGTACTAGATACTTTGTACTGAATACTTGATACTATAAAATGCGCACAAAAACAATAAAGCAAAATAAAATAAACGTAGTAACTCTAGGGTGTTCTAAAAACGTTTATGATTCTGAAGTCTTAATGGGTCAATTAAAAGCCAATGGTAAAGATGTTGTTCATGAAGATGAAAATGATGAAGGAAATATTGTAGTAATCAATACTTGTGGATTTATTGGTAAGGCTAAAGAGGAGTCTGTTAACACAATTTTGCATTATGCCAATCAAAAAGAACAGGGGTTGGTAGATAAGGTTTATGTTACAGGTTGTTTGTCTGAAAGGTACAAGCCAGATTTAGAAGCAGAAATTAAAAATGTAGATCAATATTTTGGAACTCAAGATTTGCCAAATTTATTAAAGGTTTTAGAGGCAGATTACAAACATGAGTTGATTGGAGAGAGGTTAACAACTACTCCGAAACATTATGCTTATTTAAAAATTGCAGAAGGTTGTGATAGGCCTTGTTCCTTTTGTGCAATTCCCTTAATGAGAGGGAAACACAAATCTACTCCCATTGAAGATTTGGTTACAGAGGCTGAAAAATTGGCAGCGAGTGGAATTAAAGAATTGATTTTAATAGCTCAAGATTTAACTTACTACGGTTTAGATTTATACGGAAAAAGAAATTTAGCCGATTTGTTAAAGGAATTGGTAAAGGTTGATGGAATTGAATGGATTCGTTTACATTATGCCTTTCCAGCAGGTTTTCCATTAGATGTGTTAGATGTGATGAAGTCTGAACCTAAAGTTTGTAACTATTTAGATATTCCTTTACAGCATATTAATACAGAAATTTTAAAATCTATGCGTAGAGGTACAACTTATGAAAAAACAAATAAGTTGTTAAAAGAATTCAGAAATCACGTTCCTCAAATGGCTATCAGAACTACTTTAATTGTAGGATATCCTGGAGAAACTGAAGAAATCTTTCAAGAATTAAAAGCTTGGGTACAAGAAATGCGTTTTGAACGTTTAGGAGTTTTTGCATATTCACATGAAGAAGATACACATGCAGCTACTTTGGTAGATGATGTTCCAGAAGAGGTAAAAGAACAAAGGGTTGCCGAAATTATGGAACTACAAGCTCAAATCTCTTGGGAATTAAATCAAGAGAAAGAAGGAAAAGTTTTTAGATGTATTTTTGATAGAAAAGAAGGTGAATATTTTATTGGTAGAACAGAACATGATTCTCCAGATGTTGACAATGAAGTTCTTGTAGAGGCTAGTAAATTCTATATCAAAACAGGAGAATTCATTGATGTTAAAATATTTGAAGCTGGAGATTTTGACTTGTATGGAGAGCCAGTTCGTTTGTAATAGTATTTTTATGTGTTTTAAATACAAGGAGTTATAAGTATGATGTTAAAATTTAAACTTTTTTTATATTTTTCATTGTTATAAAAATAATGCTTTGTATATTTGGAGCATAAATATTTAGGGGTAGGTATTTATAATTGCATTATACGTTTTAATTTTTAGGGGTAGAAATTAAAAAGTTGTTTTAAATAACAAGTAATGTCAAACAGTTAACCCAGTTCATAAGTTTGTTAGTCTTATGGCTGGGTTTTTTTCTTTTTATAAAGTTTCTTTAAAATCTACTTTGCCCACAAAATTTCAAATAGGTATATTTGCTATCACTAAAAAATATTTATGAATCCATTTATAGTATCTGCTCGAAAATATAGACCTCTTACTTTTGAGGATGTGGTTGGTCAAAAGGCTATTACCAATACATTAGAGAATGCTATAAAAAACAATCATTTAGCTCAAGCATTATTGTTTACAGGACCAAGAGGGGTTGGTAAAACTACATGTGCTCGTATTCTGGCTAAAAAAATAAATGAACAAGCACTGGGTACAGAAGCAGAAGATGATTTTGCTTTTAATGTTTTTGAGCTAGATGCTGCATCAAACAATTCAGTAGATGATATAAGGTCTTTAATAGATCAAGTTCGTATTCCTCCTCAAGTAGGAAAATTTAAAGTTTATATTATTGATGAGGTACACATGTTATCTCAAGCTGCATTTAATGCTTTTTTAAAAACATTAGAAGAGCCACCTGCACATGCAATTTTTATTTTAGCAACTACAGAAAAGCATAAAATTATTCCAACCATTTTGTCTCGTTGTCAAATTTTTGATTTTAAAAGAATTACTGTTTTAGATGCAAAAGAGCATTTAAAAAGAATTGCAGATCAAGAAGGGGTCATTGCTGAAGATGATGCGTTACATGTAATTGCTCAAAAAGCTGATGGAGCTATGCGAGATGCACTTTCTATTTATGATAGGGTTATCAGTTTTGCAGGTAAGGATTTAACAAGACTTGCAGTAACAGAAAACCTAAATGTCTTAGATTACGATATTTATTTTAAGGTTACAGATTTGTTAATAGATAATAAAATCCCTAACGTTTTAATAGAGTTTAATTCTGTTTTGTCTAAAGGTTTTGATGGACAGCATTTTATTAATGGTTTGGCTTCTCATTTTAGAGATTTATTAGTGGCAAAAGACAATTCAACTATATCTTTGTTAGAGGTGGGAGATAATGCAAAAAAGCAATATTTAAATCAGGCAAACAAAGCAGAATTATCATTTTTAATGACAGCCATAGAAAAAGCAAATAGTTGCGATTTACAATACAGAGCAAGTAAAAATCAACGATTATTAGTTGAGCTTTGCTTAATGCAATTGGCTTCTATTACTTTTAGTGATGTAAAAAAAAAAGCAGTAACTTTATAATACCTGCTCGTTTTTTTAGGGTTGATATTCCTGTAAATAATCAACAAACTAAGAAGATATCAACAATTCAAATACAAGAAAAAAAAGTTGAGGTAACTTCTAGTGAAGTTCGTAAACCAGCTCCCAATATTGCTGCAGCTGCTGCAAGAAGAAGAAGAGCATCTGCCTTGTCTTTAAAAAATATACATTCAAAGTTAACGGATTTAGATTTTGTTGCTACTGATGAAGATTTAACAGATAAACCAAGAACACCATTTTCTGAATCTATATTGGTTGAAAAATGGAATGAGTTTGGAAACATATTACAATCAGAAGGGGAGTTAAACATGGCATCTATTATTAATGCAAATAAACCTGCGCTCAAAGAAAATTTCAAAATAGTTTTTGCCTTACCCAATAAATTAATGGAAGATCAATTTAGTATGATTCGTACAAAATTGCTTAATTTTTTAAGAGCTGAACTAAATAATTACGGAATTTCGGTTATAACTAAAGTACTTCAAGAAGAGGTAAAGAAGTATGTTTATACACCTCAAGAAAAATTTCAAAAGTTAGTAGAATCTAATCCTAATGTTTTATTATTAAAGACAAAATTTGGATTAGATATTTAAAATGTTATAACAATAATAGTAGTTGTTATATATAATAAAGTATATAAATATGTTAGGGCTTAAATTACCAACAGACCCAAGATGGGTAAATATTGCAGAAAAAAATATCGATGAAATATTAATAGATCATGCACATTGTGAGCAAAAAGCTGCATCAACTGCTATTTCTTTAATAGTAAGTTTTCCGGAGTATACAGATTTGGTTACCGAAATGATTGCTTTGGTAAAAGAAGAAATGAGTCACTTTAAATTGGTTCACGACCGACTTATTAATAAAGGAGTTGTTCTAGGAAGAGATAGAAAAGATGAATATGTTGTGAATTTGGTTAGATTTTTCCCAAAAGGAGGAAGTAGAACAACTCAACTTGTACATAGACTTTTATATGCTGCTTTAATTGAAGCAAGAAGTTGTGAAAGGTTTCGTTTGTTGTCAGAGAATCTAGTAGATAAAGAACTTGCAAAATTTTATAGAGATTTAATGGTTTCAGAAGCCAATCATTATACTTTGTTTTTAAATTTTGCTCGTCAGTACGGAGATAAAGAAGAAGTCAATCAAAAATGGCAAGATTTACTAGAGTATGAAGCAAAATTGATGAAAGGTTTAGGAACCAAAGAGTCTATTCACGGTTAATATGTTTAGTAAAGAAGAATCAGCAAGAATTAGAAAAGAGTTTTGGGTGAGTTATGGAAAGTCTTTTCCTAGAAAATGGACTTTATATAATACCAAAATAAAAGACTTTGGGTTTAAATTTGTTGCCGATAGAAAAACAGCCCAAGTAACATTAGATATAGAATCTGTAGATGCTACACAAAGAGAATTATTATACGATCAAGTGTACGCTTTAAAAAATATTATTAAAACGGAATACTTACCAGAAATCATTTTTGATAAATACTATTATTTAGAGAATGGTAAGCTTATTAGCCGTGTATATATAATATATAATGAAAAGTTCAGTATTCATAACAAAAACACATGGTTGGATTGTTATACATTCTTTAACGATACGATGAACCAGTTCGAACTTTTTTGGAACGAATATCAAGATTACATCAAACAAGCAGTCGTTTGATTATTACAAAGGCCTCATAATATATTAATTTATGTAAGGCCTTTTTTATTTTATGGATGTTTCTAGTTGTTAGTCTTTATTATGTGTAGAATTTATTTTATTATAATTGTTGATTTATGTAGCTTATAAAAGATTTGAGAGAAGTCACTTTAAGGGAAATTCAATAAAATATTAAAGGTTAGAGATGTATTCAAGAGATATTTTGAAAAACTTTGAAGATTTTAGAGCGTGCAATATGCAAAGAATAAGGCGTTTAGATAATAAAATAAAAAAGGATAGAAAATAGTTTAAAAAAGATTAGGAAATAAATAAAAAAGGTGCGTATCTTTGCACCCGCAACGGCGATCAGGTAACTGATTGTTTGGGGCAAACAAGTTCAGGTACATTAAGGGTTTTATGGTGGTTTAGGCTACTGTTTTAGGATAGAAAAAGGTTTAGAATTTTTTTAAAAAATATTTTAAATTTTATTTGTTTTAGAAGAAATAAAGTTCTTATATTTGCAACCGCTTAGCGAGGCAGCTAAGTAGTTAACTTCGAGAGGAGTTATTGGTAAAGAAGTCACGATGTGACTAAGTTCATTGAGAATATTGAAATTGACAGCGTAAAATTAGAAAGTAAAATTACATGACTAGATCATGAGATTTTTTTGAGCATCATCAAGATATTAAAATATTAACGATGAAGAGTTTGATCCTGGCTCAGGATGAACGCTAGCGGCAGGCCTAACACATGCAAGTCGAGGGGTAGCGGGAATTGCTTGCAATTTGCCGACGACCGGCGCACGGGTGCGTAACGCGTATAGAACCTACCTTAAACAGGGGGATACCCCATGGAAACGTGGACTAATATCCCATAGTGTTATAGATTCGCATGGATTTATGATTAAAGATTTATCGGTTTAAGATGGCTATGCGTCCTATTAGTTAGTTGGTAAGGTAACGGCTTACCAAGACATCGATAGGTAGGGGTCCTGAGAGGGAGATCCCCCACACTGGTACTGAGACACGGACCAGACTCCTACGGGAGGCAGCAGTGAGGAATATTGGTCAATGGAGGCAACTCTGAACCAGCCATGCCGCGTGAAGGATGACTGCCCTATGGGTTGTAAACTTCTTTTATATGGGAAGAACTATAGTTACGTGTAATTATTTGACGGTACCATACGAATAAGGACCGGCTAACTCCGTGCCAGCAGCCGCGGTAATACGGAGGGTCCAAGCGTTATCCGGAATCATTGGGTTTAAAGGGTTCGTAGGCGGGCTAATCAGTCAGAGGTGAAATCCAGCAGCTTAACTGTTGAACTGCCTTTGATACTGTTAGTCTTGAGTTATATGGAAGTAGATAGAATATGTAGTGTAGCGGTGAAATGCATAGATATTACATAGAATACCGATTGCGAAGGCAGTCTACTACGTATATACTGACGCTGATGAACGAAAGCGTGGGGAGCGAACGGGATTAGATACCCCGGTAGTCCACGCCGTAAACGATGGACACTAGTTGTTGGAATTATTCAGTGACTAAGCGAAAGTGATAAGTGTCCCACCTGGGGAGTACGGTCGCAAGATTGAAACTCAAAGGAATTGACGGGGGCCCGCACAAGCGGTGGAGCATGTGGTTTAATTCGATGATACGCGAGGAACCTTACCAGGGCTTAAATGTAGGATGCATTATTTAGAGATAGATATTTCTTCGGACTTCTTACAAGGTGCTGCATGGTTGTCGTCAGCTCGTGCCGTGAGGTGTCAGGTTAAGTCCTATAACGAGCGCAACCCCTATTTTTAGTTGCTAACAGGTCAAGCTGAGGACTCTAGAGAGACTGCCGGTGCAAACCGTGAGGAAGGTGGGGATGACGTCAAATCATCACGGCCCTTACGTCCTGGGCTACACACGTGCTACAATGGTAATGACAGAGGGCAGCTACCTGGCGACAGGATGCAAATCTTTAAACATTATCACAGTTCGGATTGGAGTCTGCAACTCGACTCCATGAAGCTGGAATCGCTAGTAATCGGATATCAGCCATGATCCGGTGAATACGTTCCCGGGCCTTGTACACACCGCCCGTCAAGCCATGGAAGCTGGGGGTGCCTGAAGTCGGTCACCGCAAGGAGCCGCCTAGGGTAAAACTGGTAACTAGGGCTAAGTCGTAACAAGGTAGCCGTACCGGAAGGTGCGGCTGGAACACCTCCTTTCTAGAGAAAAGAGATGAATGTTATGAGAAATCTTTTTACTTTTTAATTAGCTGTTAATTTTTATAAAATATATACAATCACATATTGAGTCTCGTAGCTCAGCTGGTTAGAGCGCTACACTGATAATGTAGAGGTCGGCAGTTCGAGTCTGCCCGAGACTACCAAGCCTAGCTTGTTTAGTTAGGCAGAAAAAGATAACAATAGATTGTATAACAGGAAATTCTAGAAGCAGAAATAATTACAAATTACGAATTAGTAATTACTAATGACTAATAAACTAATTACTAACTACTAGTAATGGGGGATTAGCTCAGCTGGCTAGAGCGCTTGCCTTGCACGCAAGAGGTCATCGGTTCGACTCCGATATTCTCCACAAGGCTATGCCTTGAGATAATTATTTATCTTAAGATGTATAGAAGTCCTACTGATTAACGTCAGTGGCGACTCGCCACAGTTCATTGACATATTGATAATAATATTGTTTAAAAAATAATATTACTTGAGTAGACATTAGAATCTATCAGTAATGATAGAATAATAATAAGACAACGTAAGTTGTAAAATACAACAACTGAAAGGTTGTAATAGATTAAAGACGCAAAAGTACAATAAGCTAATTAAGGGTGTATGGCGGATGCCTAGGCTCTCAGAGGCGAAGAAGGACGTGATAAGCTGCGATAAGCTACGGGGATTTGCACATAAGAGTTATATCCGTAGATTTCCGAATGGGGCAACCCACTATGTTGAAGGCATAGTATTCGAAAGAAGGCAAACCCGGTGAACTGAAACATCTAAGTAACCGGAGGAAGAGAAAATAATAATGATTTCGTTAGTAGTGGCGAGCGAACGCGAAAGAGCCCAAACCGATTTTGTTACGGCAAGATCGGGGTTGTAGGACTGAAATATCAAGAAACAATTGAATTAGAATAACCTGGAAAGGTTAACCATAGAGGGTGATAGTCCCGTATAAGTAAGAGAAGTAATTGTATCAGATTCCTGAGTAGGGCGGGGCACGAGGAACCCTGTCTGAATCTGCCGGGACCATCCGGTAAGGCTAAATACTCCTGAGAGACCGATAGTGAACTAGTACCGTGAGGGAAAGGTGAAAAGAACCCTAAGTAAGGGAGTGAAATAGATCCTGAAACCGTACACCTACAAGCGGTCGGAGCCCATTAACTGGGTGACGGCGTGCCTTTTGCATAATGAGCCTACGAGTTACTTTATCTAGCAAGGTTAAGGATTTAAGATCCGGAGCCGTAGCGAAAGCGAGTCTGAATAGGGCGTTTTAGTTAGGTTGAGTAGACGCGAAACCTGGTGATCTACCCATGGGCAGGTTGAAGCTTTGGTAACACAGAGTGGAGGACCGAACCCGTTGACGTTGAAAAGTCTTGGGATGACCTGTGGGTAGGGGTGAAAGGCCAATCAAACCAGGAAATAGCTCGTACTCCCCGAAATGCATTTAGGTGCAGCGTTGTATTAGTTATATAGAGGTAGAGCTACTGATTGGATGCGGGGGCTTCATCGCCTACCAATTCCTGACAAACTCCGAATGCTATATAATGATTTACAGCAGTGAGGGCATGGGTGCTAAGGTCCATGTCCGAGAGGGAAAGAACCCAGACCATCAGCTAAGGTCCCCAAATATATGTTAAGTTGAATAAACGAGGTTTGTTTGCCCAGACAGCTAGGATGTTGGCTTGGAAGCAGCCATTCATTTAAAGAGTGCGTAACAGCTCACTAGTCGAGCGAACGAGCATGGATAATAATCGGGCATAAACATATTACCGAAGCTATGGATGTATAGTTTACTATACGTGGTAGGGGAGCATTCTAGTTGTGCTGAAGGTGTTCTGTAAGGGATGCTGGAACGACTAGAAAAGAAAATGTAGGCATAAGTAACGATAAGGCGGGTGAGAAACCCGCCCTCCGAAAGACTAAGGTTTCCTCAGCGATGCTAATCAGCTGAGGGTTAGTCAGGGCCTAAGGCGCACCCGAAAGGGGAAGTCGATGGACAACAGGTTAATATTCCTGTACACGCACCCATTAAAAGTGACGGATTGCCCAGATCTTTACGTACTGACGGAATAGTACGTTGAGCCTAACCTTCGGGTGAAGCGAAAAGAAGTAAGCGGTTCCAAGAAAAGCGAGGGCTGCGTCCTGTACCGTAAACCGACACAGGTAGTTGGGATGAGTATTCTAAGGAGCTCGAGTGATTCATGGCTAAGGAACTAGGCAAAATAGACCCGTAACTTCGGGAGAAGGGTCGCCCCACTTTATGTGGGGCCGCAGTGAAAAGGTCCAGGCGACTGTTTATCAAAAACACAGGGCTCTGCTAAAACGAAAGTTGATGTATAGGGCCTGACACCTGCCCGGTGCTGGAAGGTTAAGTGGAGGGTTTAGCTTTTAGCGAAGATCTGAAATGAAGCCCCAGTAAACGGCGGCCGTAACTATAACGGTCCTAAGGTAGCGAAATTCCTTGTCGGGTAAGTTCCGACCTGCACGAATGGTGCAACGATCTGGACACTGTCTCAGCCATGAGCTCGGTGAAATTGTAGTATCGGTGAAGATGCCGATTACCCGCTACGGGACGAAAAGACCCCGTGAACCTTTACTATAGCTTAGTATTGGCTTTGGATAAGTAATGTGTAGGATAGGTCGGAGACTTTGAAGCAGCATCGCCAGGTGTTGTGGAGTCATTGTTGAAATACGACCCTTTGCTTATCTAGAGTCTAACCCAGAGATGGGGACAGTGCTTGGTGGGTAGTTTGACTGGGGTGGTCGCCTCCAAAAGAGTAACGGAGGCTTCTAAAGGTACCCTCAGTACGCTTGGTAACCGTACGTAGAGTGCAATGGCATAAGGGTGCTTGACTGCGAGACCTACAAGTCGATCAGGTTGGAAACAAGAGCATAGTGATCCGGTGGTTCCGCATGGAAGGGCCATCGCTCAAAGGATAAAAGGTACTCCGGGGATAACAGGCTGATCTCCCCCAAGAGCTCACATCGACGGGGGGGTTTGGCACCTCGATGTCGGCTCGTCACATCCTGGGGCTGGAGAAGGTCCCAAGGGTTGGGCTGTTCGCCCATTAAAGTGGCACGCGAGCTGGGTTCAGAACGTCGTGAGACAGTTCGGTCTCTATCTGTAGCGGGCGTTAGAAATTTGCGTGGATTTGATTCTAGTACGAGAGGACCGAATTGAACTAACCTCTGGTGTATCTGTTGTTCCGCCAGGAGCATTGCAGAGTAGCTACGTTGGGAAGGGATAAGCGCTGAAAGCATATAAGCGCGAAACCCACCACAAGATGAGATTTCTTTAAAGGGTGGTTGTAGACTACGACCTTGATAGGATATAGGTGTAAAGGCAGTAATGTCATAGCCGAGTATTACTAATAACCCATAGGCTTATGTACTGCGGGCTTTAATTTAAGTATAAAACGAAAGTAATAGAAAACAAACAATATTGGTATCAATATGTTAACCATATAGTAGTTAGTACAAAGTATCAAGTACAAAGAGTTCTCAATACTCTTTACTGAGTACTCAGTACTACTAAGACCTTAAGGTGATTATTGCAATAGGGCTCACCTCTTCCCATTCCGAACAGAGAAGTTAAGCCTATTAGCGCAGATGGTACTACCATTGGTGGGAGAGTATGTCATCGCCTTTTTTTAAAAACCTCATTCATGTAATTGAATGAGGTTTTTTTTTGTTTATAAATTATATACTAATGTATCTTAAAGAATAAGAAATAATAAAGCCGATTCTATTATAATATTTAGAATCGGCTTTTAGCTGTTTTGTAATGATGAACTACGGTTCATGTTAATTCCTATATGTTGTTGCATGGTTTATCTTTTCGGTTGGTTTAAAAGTTTAGTAATATAGCTCAAACACCTTTTATTTTAATAATTAATCGTGTTTTCTTTATTTGAAAACTATGTATTATCAGTGTACGTTGATATTCTATACAATCTAATTTAATAAAAAAGCATCTTAAGTAATTAAGATGCTTTTTTAGAGTTAAGTGCAATTTATTACAAATCAAAACGATCTGCATTCATTACTTTTGTCCATGCTTTTATAAAGTCTTTTAGAAATTTTTCTTTGTGATCATCTTGTGCGTAAACTTCTGCATATGACCTTAAAATAGAGTTAGATCCAAAAACCAAATCTACACGTGTAGCAGTCCATTTTGTTTCACCTGTTTTTCGATTTTTAATTTCATAGTTATTTTTGCCTACAGGTTTCCACACATTTGCCATATCAGTTATGTTTACAAAAAAGTCATTAGTTAAAGCCCCTTTTTTATCTGTAAAAACACCATACTGAGTATTTTCGTAGTTTGTGCCTATTACTCGCATACCTCCTAATAATACGGTCATTTCTGGAGCTGTTAATCCTAACAGCTGTGCTTTGTCCACTAACATTTCTTCTGGACTAATGTTGTTATATTCTTTTTTCTGGAAGTTTCTAAATCCATCTGTAGAAGGTTCTAAATATTCAAAAGATTCTACTTCGGTCATTTCTTGGCTAGCATCACCACGCCCTGGTTTAAAAGGTACTGTAACTTCATGACCAGCATTTTTTGCAGCTTTTTCAATTCCAACATTACCAGCTAAAACAATTGTGTCCGCTATACTAATTCCAAATTGACTGGCTATAGACTCCAAAACATTTAAAACTTTTTTTAATCTTTCTGGCTCATTTGCTTGCCAATTTTTTTGTGGAGATAAACGAATACGTGATCCATTGGCACCTCCTCGCATATCAGAACCTCTGTAAGTTCTAGCACTGTCCCAAGCAGTAGAAACCATTTCAGTGATGCTCAATTCAGAATTTGCTATTTTTTCTTTTACAGCATTTACATCATAATTTTTGTTTCCCTCAGGAATTGGATCTTGCCATATTAAATCTTCATTAGGAACATCAGGTCCAAAATATCTAGCTTTAGGCCCCATATCACGATGGGTTAGTTTAAACCAAGCACGTGCAAAAGTATCAGAGAAATATGCGTGATCGTTTTTAAATTTTTCACAAATTTCACGATAAATGGGATCTACTTTCATCGCCATATCTGCATCTGTCATCATAGGCATTACACGTATAGTGGCATCTTCTACATCAACAGGTTTGTGTTCCTCTTTTATATTTATAGGCTCCCATTGGTGTGCACCAGCAGGACTTTTTGTTAACTGCCATTCATAACCAAATAATAAATCAAAATAACCATTATCCCATTTTGTTGGTTGGGTTGTCCAAGCTCCTTCAATACCACTTGTTACGGTATCTCGACCTTTTCCTTTACCAGTAGGGTTAGACCAACCAAAACCTTGTTCCTCAATTCCGGCAGCTTCTGGTTCAGCACCTAAAATACTTGCATCACCATTACCATGTGCTTTACCTATGGTGTGACCACCAGCTGTTAACGCTGCTGTTTCTTCATCATTCATAGCCATACGAGCAAAAGTTTCACGAATATGAAGTGCTGTTTTTGCGGGATTTGGATTACCGTTTACTCCTTCAGGATTTACATATATTAATCCCATATGTACGGCTGCTAATGGTTTTTCTAGGGTAGAAGGACTTTCTAGATTTTCATAGCGATTTTCACTTGGAGCCAACCATTCTTTTTCTGCTCCCCAGTAGATATCTTTTTCAGGATGCCAGATATCATTTCTACCAAAAGCAAATCCAAATGTTTTTAGTCCTACAGTTTCATACGCAATATTACCTGCAAGAATAATTAAATCTGCCCAACTAATTTTATTTCCATATTTTTTCTTAATTGGCCAAAGTAATCTTCGGGCTTTATCTAAACTAGCGTTGTCTGGCCAGGAGTTTAATGGAGCAAAACGTTGATTTCCTGTAGAAGCCCCTCCACGTCCGTCTAAAGCTCTATAAGAACCTGCAGCATGCCAGGCCATACGAACCATTAATCCAGCATAAGTGCCCCAATCTGCAGGCCACCAATCTTGACTGTCAGTCATTAATTTTGTGACGTCTTTTTTAAGAGTATCCACATCTAATTTTTTTAATTCTTCATGATAATTAAAGTCTTCACCAAGAGGATTGACTTTAACATCATGTTGGTGTAAAATATCCAAATTTAAAGTGTTTGGCCACCATTGATGAGATTTTTCACTGACAGTATTTGCTCCGTGAAATGGACATTTAGAAATGTCTCCTGAAGATTTATTGTTATCCATAAGAATAAATTTTTTAATTATTTTTCAAATCTAGCTCTTTATATTGAATTGTTTTCATCTATAGTTTTTATATAGTAATAGTTTTTAGTTATGTGTAATATCTGAGAGGTATTTTTATATTCTTAGATAAGTTCTGAAATATTTATAAATATTGCAAAAAATATATGTTAATAGATTTTAATTTTTAATCGTTTTGTTTTTATATAAATTTTAGCATAAAAAAAGCCAAATCTAATTTTTTAGTATCGGCTTTTAATTTTCTTATTAGATATAAATGACAGTATATTTCGGTTTTTGAGTCATTCACTATCAATACCAAAATAAATCCACGTAACGTCTTCTAAGTAGTTGTTTTCTTGAGCATGACTTTCACCTGGTTCTATGGTAATACAATCTCCTGTAGTTACTGTAGTCTTATTTCCGTTAACAATAAAATCTATTTTACCAGATTGTATGTAAAAAACTTCATACATGGTTTTGTGCACATGTGCTTCTACCTTGTCTCCTGGTTTAAAAGTAGCAGAACCAAACATCATTAATTGAGGAATTTCTCCTTTTTCTATAAATACTTTCTTTTTTACGTTAGAGTTATGACTAGTTAATATCTCTTGTAAAGAATTTGTGTGAGTAAGTTTCATATGATGATAAATTGTATATAAAAGTAATATAATTTATAAAGGAATTTTTGCATTAGGGATTGAGTCTTTAGACAAACTCAAGATAAATTGTTGTTTGAGCTCTTTTAAAAGGTTCTCGACTACACTTGAACACCTTTTAAAAAGCGAGTAACGAAAGCCCGACCCTTTGGGTAACGCCCAAAAAGAAAGAGCATCTTAAACGAATAAGATGCTCTTTTAATATTTAAAAAGAATTAGATTATAACTCTAACGCTTTTTTAGGATTGTTGTTCATTAACAATTCAATTGGGTTTTCTATAGCTTCTTTAATTGCTACTAAGAAACCAACTGATTCACGACCATCTACAATACGGTGATCATAAGACAATGCCACGTACATAATTGGTTGAATAACCACTTGACCGTTAACTGCCATTGGACGTTCAACGATGTTGTGCATTCCTAAAATTGCAGACTGAGGAGGGTTGATAATAGGTGTAGATAACATAGATCCAAACACACCACCGTTAGTGATGGTAAAAGTACCACCTGTCATTTCATCAACAGTAATTTGACCATCACGAGCTCTTAATGCCAAACGTTTTACTTCTGCTTCAACTCCTCTAAAAGATAAGTTTTCTGCATTTCTGATTACAGGAACCATTAAACCTTTAGGTCCAGAAACAGCGATAGAAATATCAGCAAAATCGTTTTTGATTTGGTAATCACCATCGATCATAGAGTTTACATCTGGGTATAATTCTAAAGCTCTAGTAACTGCTAAAGTAAAGAAAGACATAAATCCTAAACCAACTCCATGTTTTGCTTTAAACTCTTCTTTGTATTGGTTACGTAAGTCAAAAACAGGCTGCATGTTTACTTCGTTAAAAGTAGTTAACATAGCAGTTTCGTTTTTAACAGAAACCAAACGTTGTGCTACTTTTCTACGTAGCATAGACATTTTTTTACTTTCAGAAGCACGACTACCTGTAGTAGTTCCCATTGCAGGTACTGCATTGATAGCATCTTCTTTAGTAACTCTACCATCCTTACCAGTACCTTGAATAGCACCAGCATCGATTCCTTTTTCGTCTAATATTTTTTTAGCTGCTGGAGATGTGCTTCCTGTAGCATAAGTAGCGTTTTCTGCTTTTGGAGCAGTTTGAGCTTCTTTTACAGGAGCGGCTTCTTCTTTAGCAGGAGCTGCCTCTTTTTTCTCTGGAGCAGGAGCACCATCAGGTCTATCAGCATCCATATCAATTAAACATACTACAGCACCAACGGCTACAGCATCACCTTCTTCTGCTTTTAAAGTAATAATACCACTTTCTTCTGCAGGTAATTCTAAAGTTGCTTTATCAGAATCTACTTCAGCAATTGGTTGGTCTTTTTCTACATAATCACCATCTTCAACTAACCAAGTTGCGATTTCTACTTCTGTGATTGATTCTCCCGGAGAAGGGACTTTCATTTCTAAAACCATTAGATAATATTTTTGATGTTATTTGTTTATTTAGTGTTCTTGTTATTATGATTGGAATACATTATCCAATACGGCTTGATGTCTCTTTTTAAATCTTGCACTAGATCCTGCAGCAGGAACAGAGTAGAATTTAAGTGATGCTACGGTTAAAGGTACCAATTTAAAACGTTGTAACATGTATGACCATGCTCCCATGTTTTCTGGCTCTTCTTGTGCCCATACAAATTCGACATCACTAGGATATGAATCTATTACAGCTTGAATTTTTTCTTCGTGTAATGGGAATAATTGTTCTATACGTACCAAAGCAACAGTTTCGTTTCCTAAATTTTCTCTTTCTTCTAACATATCGTAGTAGAATTTACCAGAACAGAAAACTACTTTTTTAACGTTTGCTTTGTTGATGATTGTATCATCTATTACTTCTTGGAAACCTCCTTCTGCTAACTCTTCTATAGTGTTTACAGCTTTAGGGTGACGTAATAAACTCTTAGGTGTAAATACCACTAAAGGCTTACGGTGATTACGTTTCATATGACGACGTAACAAGTGATACATGTTTGCAGGTTCTGTACAGTTTGCAATAGTCATGTTATCATAGTCACACAACTGTAAGTATCTTTCGATTCTTGCAGATGAATGCTCAGATCCTTGTCCTTCGTATCCATGAGGTAATAACATTACAATTCCGTTTTGTAACTTCCACTTGTCTTCTGCAGCACAAATGTATTGGTCGAACATAATTTGAGCTCCGTTTCCAAAGTCTCCAAATTGAGCTTCCCAAATAGTTAAAGTGTTAGGGTGAGCCATGGCATAACCATAGTCAAAACCTAAGACTCCATATTCTGATAACAAAGAGTTGTAAATAGTCATTACTCCTTTGTTATTTTTATTAGTGTTTAATAAGTTGATGCGTTCTTCTGAAACTTCATCTCTTAAAATAGCGTGACGGTGGCTAAATGTACCACGTTCTACATCTTGTCCAGAAATACGAACGTTAAATCCTTCTTCTAGTAAAGAACCGTAAGCTAATGTTTCGGCTAATCCCCAGTCCAATTTATTATCTTCAAAGACCATTTTAGCACGACCTTCTATAATACGCTGTGCTTTACGTACAAATTTAACACCCTCTGGGTTTTGAGATACCACTCTAGTAATGTCTTCTAGTTTGTTTTTTGGATAAGTAGTGTCTGTAGCGTTTAACATTTCTTGTAAACCTTCTCTCACAAATCCTTCCCATGTTTCTTCCATAAAAGGAATTACTCTAGAGGTTTCATCGCTTTTAGCTTGTAGGAATTTATCTTCTAATAAATTTTTGTATTCGTCTTGTAATTGTTGAGCATAAGTAGTATCAATACTATTTTCAGCTATCAATTTATCTACATAAATATCTCTTGGATTTTTATGTTTTGCAATGTTTTTATATAATTGAGGTTGTGTAAATCTTGGTTCATCACCTTCGTTATGACCATATTTACGGTATCCTAATAAGTCAATAAAAATATCACGTTTAAAAGTCATTCTGAATTCTAATGCCAATTCAATAGCATGACAAACAGCTTCTACATCATCAGCATTTACGTGTAATACTGGTGATAAAGTTACTTTGGCAACATCTGTACAATAAGTACTAGAACGTGCATCTAAATAGTTAGTAGTAAAACCAACTTGGTTGTTAATTACTAAGTGTAAAGTACCACCTGTTTTGTAACCATTTAGTTTACTCATTTGAATAACCTCGTATACCACACCTTGTCCTGCAACGGCAGCATCACCATGGATGATGATAGGCAATATAGCATTTTCATCACCATTGTAAAGTGTATCGATTTTTGCTCTAGCAACTCCTTGTGCTACAGGGCCTACAGTTTCTAAGTGAGATGGGTTTGGCAATAGGTTCATTCTCATTTCGGAACCATCTTGATAGGTTTTGCTACGAGTTAATCCCATGTGGTATTTAACATCTCCATCTATGTTTTCTTCATCAAAGTCTTTTCCTTCAAATTCCGAGAATAAATCACGAACTGGTTTTTTAAAGATGTTTGTTAAGGTGTTTAAACGACCACGGTGAGCCATACCTAAGACACATTCTTTAACGTTGTATTTTTCAGCAGCAGATTTTAATGCAGTTGCTAATGCTGGAACTACAGTTTCACCACCTTCAACAGAAAAACGTTTTTGACCTACATATTTTGTTTGTAAAAAACTTTCGAAACCAACAGCTTGAGTTAATTTTTTAAGTATATACTTTTTTTGATCGATATTAAAATCTGCATGATTAGCATTTTTGTTTAATCTATCTTGCCACCATTTAATTTCTTCTGGTTGACGAATGTACATATATTCGATACCAATAGAATCGCAATAAATTTCTTTTAATCTATTAACTATAGTTTCAAGAGTAGCAGCACCTATACCAATAGATTGACCAGCGTTAAAAACGGTTTGTAAGTCATCTTGAGACAAACCAAAGTTTTGAATATCTAAGGTTGGTTCATAATGTCTACGCTCTCTTACAGGGTTTGTTTTGGTAAACAAGTGTCCTCTGGTTCTGTAACCATTGATTAAATCAAGAACTAAAAATTCTTTTTTTACTTCTTGAGGTACTTCAATATTGGTTTCATCTTCGTATAATTCATTTGCTAAATCATACCCTTGAAAAAAACTTTTCCAACTAGGCTCAATACTGTCTGGACTTTTTTGATATTGCTCATATAAATCGGCAATAAATCCTGTGTGAGCAGCATTAAGAAAAGAAAATTTATCCATGTTATATGTGTTGTCTTTTATTTTGATGTTCGTTGTTCGAATAAGCAAAAATAATATAATTGTTGCATCCGCAAATCTTTATTCACATATAATGTACCAAATCCCAAATATTCTAACAAATTGTTTTTTTTTGTTTTTTTTAAAAAAAATTATGTGAGATTTAGAAAAAGATATATATTTGCAACCGCAAAACAGAAATGTTGTCGCTTATAGCAACTTCCTCCTTAGCTCAGTTGGTTAGAGCATCTGACTGTTAATCAGAGGGTCCTAGGTTCGAGTCCTAGAGGGGGAGCAAGCAACACTAATTAAATTTAGAATTTCTTAGTAAGCATTAAGGCATATTTTTCCAAAATGGAAATTCCTCCTTAGCTCAGTTGGTTAGAGCATCTGACTGTTAATCAGAGGGTCCTAGGTTCGAGTCCTAGAGGGGGAGCCAAAAACGCTATCACATTGTGATAGCGTTTTTTTTTATGCTTTATATATTTGTTAATTATGGAATACGTTTTTAATTTTTTAAAATCATTTGTCTATAAATTCCATTGTTTGTTTTAACACATAGAAGATAGCCACCACTGTTTAAATGACTAACATCTATTAATTTTGAGTCTCCTTTAATGCTTTTAACAAGAGATCCTAATATATTTAATATTTGAATTTCTTCTATATTTAGAGTAGTATCAATTTGTAATATGTCTGAAGTAGGATTAGGATATAGGTTTATTTTAGATAAGCTTTTAGGATTGTTAAACACTAAAGTGTTGTACGTTGTTTTGATGTAAAAAAGATTTGTGGTATTGTTTTTTGTAATACTATGTGATCCTGCAGCAATATCTGTAATGATAACTACTCCATTAGATGCTGTATAATCTATACCATCTAATTTAATTTTTCCAGTAAAAGTAGCATCAAAAACCAAAGTTAAGGTTGAAGTTTCTGTTGTTGAATAGGTGATATTTGTAGAAGATTCGATTTTTAAACGAGTGGTTAAAGTTAAACCATCATAACTAACAGATCCATCAGTAGAATTTATATTTCCTGTAATTGTGTAAAAATCACTTGTTTTTGATGAAGTGGTGAAATTGTGAATTAAATCTCCTGTAGCTATTGTGATTAAACTAATAGTTCCAGATTTTGAAACTGGCGTTCCAGCGCTTCCAGTGGTAGTAATTGTGTAAGAAACATCTGCAGTTGGAGTACCAGAAATAGTTACTGTTTTTGCAGAGTTATCTTTAACGAAATCAATTCCAGAAGCAGGGATTCCTGTTACGGTAACATCGGTAGCATCTCCACCCCAAGTAAATACAATAGGGTCTATGGCAGTTTCATCTAAAACAGTTTGGTCTTCGTTATTTGATGTAATTGTTAAAGTTTGACTACTTGGCGGTTCACTAATTCCTTGTACGCAAGTAAGATTTGTTTGATAAGAAATCAAAGCAGCTTTTAACGCTGTATTTACTGACGAAGAAACATCATCAACACTATTATTAAAAGTCCAAGTAAAGTCTCCGCCATTTAATCTACCAGCATATTGCATTACTTTTAATTTAGCATCTTCAGCAGTATCAACTGTATAAGTATAATCAAGACTACCATTGGTGTCAAAGTTATTATAAGTATAAGCCCCTTCTTTAGAAGTAATAGTATTAGGTATTACTTCGTTTTTGGAACTTGTAATAACAGCATCAAAATCTACAGTTGCATTAGGGTAGTTAGTGTCTCCATAAGTAACAAATCTGTTTGCACCTGTAATGGTGTTTCCATATGCTTTTATAGTTCCTCCATCTTCACCAGAAAAAGTTGGGTATCCATAAAAATTATCAGTCCCTTGTAAAGAGGTTAACATTGGATATTTACAATTTCTAAAATAATTATTTTCTGAAAATACAGATGATCCTAGGGTAGAACCAATTCCGTATTTAGAGTTACCATCATAATAATTATTGTACACGTGGGCAGAATAGTAGCGAACACGAGGGTGACGAGAATCTGAATGGTCATACCAGTTATGATGGTAAGTTATAAATAAGTTTGGATCAGCTCCTTCGCTCAATCCTAATAAATTTGACTTACCACTATCCCAAAAATGATTGTATGAAAATGTTACATAGGTAGATTTTTTACAATCTAGTGCTCCGTCTCCTTTTGCTTGATCAGAATCTCCTCCTGCATCTCCATAAAAGAAATCAACATTGTGTACCCAAATATGATCATTATTTTGTTGTAATCCAATATTGTCACCTTCATTGCTATTACAGTTCATTGAACCAATATTTCTAATTTCAATGTTTGTAGCATTTTTAACTCTAATACCCCAACCATCGGCAACAGCATCATTTCCCACTCCTTCTAGTGTAATATGGCTGTTTTCGTTTTGTTTGTTTTCAATAACAATATCACCATTTAATAAATATTCAGGATCTGTAATTTGTCCTATTAGTCTAATAATTAAAGAACGTGTATCGTTACCTTTTTTAAATCCATCTAATATGGTTTGTAATCCAATACATTTAGTAGGGCTAGCTCCTGTAACATTAAGTTCAATAGTGTTTTTGGTTTCTTCGGTTATGTAAAGTATTACAGCACCCTCTTGAGGAGTTCCATCAAGTTTGTATGCTCCTGCTAACCTATTACCTGAAAAAGCAAAACCGGCACGGTCGTGAGGCAAAACCGTTAATATTTGAGTTGTGGTAGTATTAATTTCAGAACCGTTAACAACTGGTACAATTGAAATAGTATAATCTCCTGCTTTTAAACCTAATATATCTGCACGATAAGTTCCGTCTTTATAACATCTTATCAGTTCATTATCAATCTTTTTATTGTTGACACCTTCACCTGAATAATAAACATTATAACTTGCTGCTTCTGAAACTGGTTGCCATTTTACATAAGCTGATTCTAGCCAGCCTCCAGATTCATTTATGGTTACTGATTGTGACCATAAAAAAGTTGATGTAAGTATTAATAAAAGGTAAATAATAATTGTTTTCATAATTCATTTTTAGTTTAGTTTTTTATAATGATATTTTTTTTGTAATCGATTACATAAAATTATGTTATTTTTTTATTTAACCTTTTTATTTTATGTTTTTTTTTGTTTTCCGTGAGTTTTGTTTTTGTATGTGCTATTTTTTGTGGTTTTTTTAGTGGATAATTTATTTTTTCATGTGTGTTTTTCGTTTGAAACCCAATGTTTATATAGTGTTTGTTGATTTCATTAATTCCTATTGTTTATTGTTGTAGAGTACAATCGATTACATTTTTGTTATATAATTGATGATTAGTTGTTTGTGAATTTTAGGTAATCGATTACATTTTTTTGTTATTTGATAGTTTTTGTCGTTATTTTTTTATTTATTTATAAAAAAAATGATAAATAATTAAAAATAAGGCAGCCTATGAATTAAAAATTACTCTTTAAAACCAAACAGAATTCTATAATATAATAATCGGCTATATTTTATGTGAAAAATGATTTTCCAAGTTTTTTGGGGTATCTACATTTCCATTTAATGTGAAACTAGATTTATAAAAAAAGTTTTTATAAAAAAGATTGAAGATTCTTATAAAGTAGCATTTTGATGACATTTTTTTCAATCGGTTTAATTCTTTCAAGCCGATTAAAAAATAAAAAAAACTTACTAAACTAAACAAATTAAAAGAATGATGAAAAAACTATCCTTTTTTCTGTTATTACCTATGCTCTTTTTTTCACATTGGGCTCAATGTCAAATTTCTAACTCTGTTACCTATGATTTTAGAGACGGAACTATTATTAATAACCAACAAAGTTCCGATACTAAACTAACCTTAGGAGGTAATTATTCTCATCATAGCACCCAATATGGACTTTCTATGAAAGTTGGAGGAACAATATCTATCGTTGTAGATGGAAGTTCAACCATAAGGTTTTTGGGGTCTAAATATTCTGGATTAAATGTAAAAGGAACTGCTATAACAGATGGTGACTTAGGGACTCAGGTTGCAAAAGTAACGAATGACTTAACTGATACTTTTGATTTTGTATATTCTGGACAAGCTACCACATTGACGTTTACAACAATTTCCGATAGCGGTAACGATCTTTATTTACCAACGATTGAGATTATTCCTGTTCAGCTGGGTAAAGATTTTACAACAGCAGAAACTAACATTGTTTACAATTTTGATTTAAGAGATGGTAGTATTTATGCAAGTGGAGCAGGAAACCATGTAGAAGCAGGGCTTATAGTTATTGACTCTGGTAGTAGTAATGCATTAAGTTTAAATGGCTCGCAACATGGAATTACTTTTAAAGATGGGAATACTATTACATTGCAAGTAGCAGGTAATAGTAAAATTAGAGTAGCTACTGATCAATATTCTTCGGGTTCAATTAGCGCAACAAGTACAACAGGTACATTTGATATAACTTCTCAAAGCAATGTTGGAACAACTTATAGTGATGGAGCACAAGTATGGGTAGATTTTTTATATGTAGGTACATCAGGTACGGTAGTATTAGAACATACAGATGGAGGAACAGCATATGTGCCTTATTTGCAAATTGCCCCTGTACCTTATGAGGTTTCATTAAGTTCATATGTTCAAAAAACAGGTTCTATAATAATTAACGGAACCCAAATAGACTTTACATCGGGTACTGAGGCTAGCGAAGCTGCAACAGTTATTGTTAATAATGGTACAGTGTTCAGTAGCACAAATACAGAGGCTTCTATTGAAATTGATTTAGGAGGTGCTGATTTAATGTCTTTTACACCAATGGTGTCTGGAGATATTGCATCAACGTCTATAGACGGAAATAAACTTACATTAACCTTTACTGATGATGGAAATGATCCCAAAACTTATATTATAAATATTGCAGATAGTGGAATAGAGGTAAGTGCAACACCTGGAGAAACCTATATTTATAGCTTTGCAGATGGTTCAGAAATGCCACAAACTAGTTACACATCTTTGCGATACAACACGTTTAAAACAAACGATGGAATAGTGACTTTTAATAGTAACACTACAGAAGAAGCAGGGCAATTTGGTTTTCACGATGCTACTCATGGAGGGGTGTTCTTTTCTGGAAACTCATTCGATATTGTTGTAGCAGGTAATGCTACAATTACTTTTATAGTGGATCAGTATGGGTCTGCTACAGATGCTGTTTTGGAATTTAGAGATACTAATGGTACTATAATAGGAAATATCCCAGCACAGAATATTACAGAAGCAGTTGATGGTGTTCCAATGAATTTTAGTTATACAGGTACTGCAGGTAAAATTTCTGCAACTCTAGTAAGTGAAGGTTATCCTACTGCTGAAATTTACTTACATGGAATGTCTATAGAAAATGCAGCGACTATTGAAACTTCCAATGGAAAAATTGATGTATGGGACTTTGGAGCAGAGCAATTAGATGTTCAACTTTATAATAACAAATTAGATGAAGATAAAATTAACGCTTGGTATGATGTTTCTATTGAAGTAGGTAGCTCATCAAATACACTACCATCATGGTCTGAAGGAGTGTTAAGTTGGGTAGGTGGTTCAAATGATCGTCTAAGAACAAGTAATACAAGTTTAACTCGTTATGATGAAAACACTAGTGGTGTTCAAGGGTATAATGGTAGAATTTATGTAAATGGTGCCGGTGCCACGGGTAGATACATGAGTTTAACATTAACTGAAGATGATGAAGTGTCTGTTGCAATGTCTACACAAAATGCGAACGGAAGTATTCATTTTGTTTATGTAGCAGATCCAGAAATTCAAGATGATGTGGTAAATGTAACAACAAGTAGCGAAGTTTCACTTGTTAAATTTGTTGCAAAAAAGTCAGGGGCTTATCGTATATACGATAGTGTAGATAAGCCAAGTTACTATAGGGTTGAAAGGAAAGATGCAGTTTATAAAACGTTAACAGGTAATGTTGATGTAAGTCAAGCAAGTGGAATTTCTAATAATTATACCATTACGTTTACCAATGAAGCTGGTAAAACATGGTCTGTAACTCCATTAAATGGGGTTTACAGTATTAATTTACCACAAAACTATACCTATAATTTAGGTTTAACAGATGCGAATGGTTATGTAATTAGTACTTCTAATTCTATTTTGTTAGAGGAGACTGCAGAATCTTTAGATGTTAACATTAAACAAGTAGAGTTGTATACTGTGAGCGGAAGTATTACTGGTTTGGGTACTGATATTTCTAATGCAGTCATCACTTATACTGTAGATACAGCAGCTAATAAAATATTTGTACCAGAAATAGTAATTGATGTTGAAAACTCAACATATACAGTTCAATTAGAACCAAATGTAGAGTACGCTATTGGTGTAAAAGGGGTGAATGATTATGAAATTTTAGCAAATACATTAACTATTGGAGCAGCTAATCAATCTGTAGATATAGAATTTTCTGCAAAAATGTTACACGATATAAGCATTAATGCACCTGGTTTGGATGCTACACAGCTGAGTAAACTTGAATTGACATTTTCTAATTTAAATGAAACGGGATATGAATATCACTTTGAAGATATTGAAAATATAGCATTACGAGATGGAGTTTATACAGTTGATTACTCTGGTTTAGATGAATATCCAATCAAATTAGCATTAACATCTAATGTAATTATATCGGGAACAAACGTTTCAAAAGGTTTAGAGTTTAATCCGGTAACAAATTGGAGTTTTGATGATAAAGTAATTTTAAATACAGATACACATTATAAAGGTCTTGTGTTATCGGGTATAAAAAATGAAAAAGCAAAAGGTCATATAATAGGTTCTGATGCAAGTTCTATAGTTGTTCCGTTAAGTCCAGGACAAAAAATGATTTTGACCTATTACTACGCTGCAGAATTTACAATAAATGGTGGAGAAACAATAGGAACTTCAAGCGGTAGTACTTCCTCTTTGGAATCTGTGGAATATATTTATGAAGGAAATACCTTGGGAACAGCAACTATTTTATGTTCAGGCTCCAGTTCTTCTTATTTTGTTAATATAGAAGTAAAGTCAGTAGTTGCTTTCAATTCATTAATAACGGTAGGAGTAGATAAAGATTATAAAACTATTAATGATGCATTAAATGCAATTGCTGAAATGGATCGTCCTAACAATGAGCGTGTCACGGTAATGATTGATCCAGGGAATTATGACGAGATGGTTGTGATTAATAGTCCAAATATTACGCTTAAAAATGCTTCGGCTACACCAAGTATAGCGTTGTTAAATAAAGGTGTTGATATTGATGCGAATGCTGTTAGAATTACCTCGTATTATGGAACAGGATATAATTATTATAGTCAAGATACAAATAACAAATGGAGTGCTAAAGCCTTGGAGGTGAACACAGAAAATGGATATCAATTATATGAAAATAAATCAGGTACTACTAATGCATCATATTGGTGTGCTACAATGGTTGTTTTAAGTGATGGGTTTATTGCTGATAATATTATTATTGAAAATTCATTTAATCAATATATTTCAAAAAAAGAATCTGAAGATACCGTGTTAACAACTAATGCATCTCCAAGCGGAGGTGAAAGACCAAAAACATATGGAGATACATCGGTTCAAGATAGAGGTTTGGGTTATGTTGAAAGAGCAGCAGCTATTGGTGTGGTTGGAGATAGAACTATTTTAAACAATTGTCGTATTGTAGGACGTCAAGATTCTTTTTACGGTCAGCACAATGCAAGAATAGCGGTGTATAAAGGAGCTATTATGGGAGCTGTTGATTATTTGTTTGGTGGTATGGTTGCAGTATTTTATCAATCAGATTTGGTTTTAAATACGAGTGATGCTAGTAGTGATATTGCTTATATAACAGCAGCACAACATAGTGGAGGTAGAGGATATCTAATGTATGAATGTAATATTAGATCTGCAGAGCCAGGTGTTGAAACTGCATCTAGTAATTATGGTAAACCTGGTTATTTTGGTCGTCCTTGGGCAGCCACAACAAGTGAGGTTGTATTTTATAATACAAAAATAGCGGCTTCTCAAAATCCAACTTATAATGGAGAGTCTATGATTTTTGCAGAAGGTTGGAAGAATACTTTGGGAGGTGAGTCTCAGTTTATGTATGAATATGGAACTACCGAGGAGGCTTCGGGTGTTAATAATACCTCAAGTAGAGCCTCTTGGTCTACAGTTTTAACAACCTCTACTTTAGCAGATAATACAGAAATTACACCTTTTAATTTTACTAAAGGAAATGATGATTGGGATCCAATTTATCAACTTAAATTTTTAAATGTAGATCCTTTACACAACAATGAAAATGGTGTTGCTGTAAAAGCCTACAACAGTAGAGTATATGTAACTCAGGTAAATTCTAACATAAAAATAAATGTTTATAGTATTACAGGTGAGCTAATAAAATCTTTAAAAACAGGAGTAGATACTAATTTTCACCTTCAAACAGGACTTTATATTATAGGAATTGAAGGAGTAAATGGGAGAAAAACAATCAAGGTCTTGGTGTATTAAAAAAAAGGAGATTATGATTTTAAGAAGGGGGACTTGTTAGAGTATCTCCTTCTTAAAAAATAAAATAAATTATTTAGTCAATTATATTAACAATTAAAATTAAAAAAAAGATGAAAAAAAGATTACTTATTCTATTATTAGTTGCTGGCATTTGTAACACAAATGGGCAAAACAAAGTTTGGGATTTTGGAGGAGATGCTGCTTATACAAGTGCATCGCAAATTGCCATGTGGCCTGTAGCAGCATATAATGCTGCAGAAGGTGCAACAGTGGTAAAAGACGGTTTAACTTTAGTAGGTGACAGTTCTGGTGATAAATTTGGACAAATAGAAAACTCTGGAGGTAAAACATGGGATGCTGGTACTGCAGATGAGTATGTAGCAGTCAATCGTTTTAAGTTTAATGGAGGTTCGGGGCCAGTAGATTTTATGCCTAGTTACAGCTATTTGTCATTTCCTGTTACGGGGCCTGTAGAGGTTAAAGTTTGGTTTAGATCAGGGAGTAGTAGTGCAGATAGAACATTGTATATATCTGACGGTACAAGTTTAATCAACTCTTTTGATGCAATTGTTGATAATACTGATGCTGAAACGATTATAGGTAACTATACAGGTACAGGTGGAACAATTTATATTTATACATCTAATTCTTTTAACTTATATAAAATCGAAGTGAAGGAGTCGAGCTTAGGAATAAGATTAAACGAAGCGATAAAAACCAATGTTAAATCAATTGGTAATCAAGTGTATGTGTCTGAAGTGGAAGTGGATACAGAAATAAGTATTTATACTATTACAGGGGCATTAGTTAAAAAAATAGATACTAATAAAGATGTAGTTTTTACAATGAAATCAGGTTTATGGATTGTTAAAGTAAAAACTGATAAAGGAATGAAGTCTTTAAAGTTAGTAACAGAATAACTTTAAAGAAATATTAATTTTAAACAAAACACCTTTATGAAATTCATAGAGGTGTTTTGTTTTTTATATAAGTTATAGAAGAATTAATTTTTTATTTTTGTTCTGTAAAAAAGAAAAAGATGAAAGAAGAAGTTACCCTAATGCCAAAAGGTGATAACGCTGGGTTGTTTATTGTTATCTCCATTGTAATGTTTGTTCTCGCAATAGAATATATAGTAGCTAGAAGAAAAGGGAAAAAAATATTTAGGTTTGAAAACACCATAGCTAACATTTCAATGGGAATTTTTGATAGGATTGCAGGGGTATTTATGGTGCCTATTATCTTTTTTTTCTATCATTATTTACATCAGTATTTTGCTATTTTTAATATTCCACAAACTACAATTTGGTTTTTTGTAGCAATTTTAGTCTCAGATATTGTTTGGTATTTTTATCATTTGTCAGGGCACAGAATTAATTTGTTTTGGGGTTCACATATTATCCATCATCAAAGTGAAGATTATAACTATAGTGTAGCTTTTAACTTAACCCCATTCCAAGTATTTATTAGAATAATGTTTTGGTCTGTAATGCCAATTATTGGTTTTTCGGCAGAAGTTGTTTTAGCAACACATGTTGTTTTAGGATTGTATCAGTTTTTATTACATACTCCTTTAATTCCTAAGCTTGGGATTATTGAAGAATTTATGGTAACACCATCTCATCATAGAGTACATCATGGAAGTAATCAAGAGTATTTAGATAAAAATTACGGAGGTATTTTTATTATTTGGGATAGAATATTTGGTACTTTTCAAAGAGAAGAAGCGGAGGTGAAGTACGGAATTACTATGGATATTAATTCAAGGGATTTTGTAACAGGAGTATTTCATTATTATGCCAATTTACTTCATTTAATGAGGCAAATGCCTACGCTTGGAGGAAAGTTAAATATTTTGTTTAGAGGACCTGATTGGGTTCCTGCATCTGGAGAATTACAACATTTACCTTTGTATGTAGAAAAAGGATCTTATAAGTATAAAACATATTCTTTATTAGAAAAAATATGTATTATTGGTAATGTTGCTTTAGTGGCCATTGTATTATGTACCCTGTCTTACAAAATAGCGGGACTTCCATTTTTTGGTATAGAGGTTGTTACCTTTTATATGTTGGTAACTTTAGTATCTATTGGTAGAATGGTAGAAAAACAACCTGTAAAATATATAGAATTATTTAAGTATTTAGTGGTTATATCTTACTTGCTTTATACATTTATTTAATTGCTTCTGAAAGCTTATATTTGTTTTTAGAATAGCAAAGCATGAATGAAAACCTAAATCCAGATAATAATCATTTTTCTAACGATGAACTTGATGTTGAAAAAAAGTTAAGACCACTATCGTTTAATGATTTTACGGGTCAAGAACAAGCAATTGAAAATCTTAAGATTTTTGTAGAAGCAGCAAATATTCGTGGAGAAGCTTTGGATCATACTTTGTTTCATGGCCCTCCAGGTTTAGGAAAAACAACTTTGGCTCATATTTTAGCGAATGAATTAGATGCGGGAATTAAAGTAACTTCTGGTCCTGTACTAGATAAACCTGGAGATTTAGCAGGTTTGTTAACTGGTTTAGATGAAAGAGATGTGTTGTTTATTGATGAAATCCATCGATTAAGTCCTATTGTAGAAGAGTATTTATATTCTGCAATGGAAGACTTTAAGATTGATATTATGATTGAATCTGGACCTAATGCCAGAACCGTTCAAATTAATTTAGAGCCTTTTACTTTAATTGGAGCCACCACTCGTTCTGGTTTGCTAACTGCTCCAATGCGTGCTAGGTTTGGAATATCTAGCAGATTACAATACTACGATACAGAATTATTAAGTACCATTGTACAACGTAGTGCACAAATTTTAAAAGTACTAATTAGCATGGAAGCTGCTATAGAAATAGCAGGAAGAAGTAGAGGAACTCCTCGTATAGCCAATGCTTTGTTACGTAGGGTTAGAGATTTTGCTCAAATAAAAGGAGATGGAACTATTACTGTTGAAATAGCTAAGTATGGTTTAAAAGCTTTAAATGTAGATGCTTTTGGTTTGGATGAAATGGATAATAAAATTTTAACTACAATTATTCAAAAATTTAAAGGAGGGCCTGTAGGAATTAGTACTTTGGCAACTGCTGTAAGTGAAAATGCAGAAACCATAGAAGAAGTATATGAACCCTTTTTAATTCAGCAAGGATTTATAATTAGAACACCAAGAGGTAGAGAAGTTACAGATTTAGCCTATAAACATTTAGAAATATCTAAACCTAGAAATCAGGGCGAATTGTTTTAAAGCAAAATCAATATGAAAAAGTGGATTCCTATACTAGAATGGTTGCCTAAATACAACGTAAAAGAAAATTTAAAAGCAGATGTAATAGGGGGGCTTACTGTAGGAATTGTATTAATTCCTCAAGGGATTGCATATGCTTTAATTGCAGGGTTACCACCAATTTATGGTTTGTATACAGCCTTGTTACCGCAGTTGATGTATTTACTTTTTGGAACTTCACAAAGAGTTGCTGTTGGACCAGTAGCGATGGATTCTTTAATTGTAGCTGCTGGAATTTCGGTATTGGCTGTTTCTGGAACAGATGCTTATATTACATTGGCTATTTTATTGGCTTTTTGCGTAGGGGTTATACAGTTGTTATTAGGAATAGGTCGTTTGGGTTTCATAGTTAACTTTTTGTCCAAACCTGTTATTAGCGGATTTAGTTCTGCTGCCGCTATTGTAATAGGAATAAATCAAATAAAAAATTTAACGGGAATACCTGTTGTAAAAAGTAACAGATTACAAGAAATTTTACAATCTTTAATAAGTCAAATTGAGGATATTGATACCCAAACTTTTATTGTTGGATTGATAACCATAACAATTTTGTTAACCATTAAGTTAACAAAATCAAAAATACCAGGACCTTTGTTGGTGGTGGTTTTAGGAATTTTTGGGCTCTATTTTTTTCATCATTTATTACCTAATGTTTCTGTTTTAAAAGATATTCCTTCAGGATTACCAACTTTTCAATTACCTTCTATTACTTATACATTGGTTCTAGAAATTTTACCAATTGCAATGACTTTAGCTATTATAGGTTTTTTAGAAACTATTTCTATAGGTAAGGCTTTAGAGAAAAGTTCAGATGATGTTCTTATTTCACCCAATAAAGAATTAATTGCATTGGGAATGATGAATGTTTTTGGATCAATGTTTAAATCTTATCCGTCTACGGCAAGTTTTTCTAGATCTGCTGTGAATGAAGATGCAGGGTCAAGAACAGGGCTAGCATCATTGTTTTCTATGTTAGTAATAGTATCAGTACTACTTTTTTTAACTCCATATTTTTATTACTTACCCAAAGCAGTTTTAGCAGGTATTATTATGGTTTCTGTAATTAAACTGATAGATTATAAAGAGGCAATACGTTTGTGGAAATTGAATAAAAGTGATTTTTGGATGTTGATTGCTACTTTTTCTGGAACAGTATTTTTAGGAATTAAAGAAGGAATTATTATAGGTGTAATATTATCATTAACCATGTTAATTGCTAGAACTTCTAGACCTCACGTAGCTGTTTTGGGTAGAATACCTAACACCAATATTTTTAGAAATATAGATAGATTTGAAAAGGTAGAGGTTGATAAAGAGATTTTGATTCTTAGGTTTGATGCACGAGTTTATTTTGCAAATGCTAATTATTTTAGTGAGATTTTGCAAACTAATGTAAAGAGAAAAGGTAAAGAGTTAAAACTTATTTTGTTAGACTGTGAGTGTATTAATGGGGTTGATAGTACTGCTATACAAATGATAGAGTCTGATATAGATTTTTATAAAGACAAAGGAATTGAAGTTTTCTTTTCTAATGTAAAAGGGCCTGTAAGAGATATGTTTACCAAGAGTGGTATTGTAGATAAAGTGGGAGCACAAAAGTTTTTTATTAATAACAATGATGCTGTAACTTATTTTAAAACAGGTAAATTAGATAGAAATGAAGACTTGACCAATTATATTGGTCAAGCCAACATTTAATGTTTTTATGCTTGATGCATTGGAGATAATAAATCTGTAACAGTTTTTACAGGGTTAAAAGTTTCAATAGGTACTTCTACAAAAACAGATAACCAATCAGCCATTCCACCATTCCATAATCCAGGTAACTCTAAACCTTTAACAGGTTTTCCGGCAACAGTTTTATCGGTAACAAAAACAGCATCATGATCTACAAATTCAGTTAAATCAAATTTTTCGCCTTCAAAATTCTTAATAGAACAAACAATATCTACAGGGTTAAAGTGCGTAGATTGATATAAAATATCTAATTGCTCTTTGTTGGTTTTGTCTATTTGTGCCCCTTCTATAATTTGTAAAGATGTTTCTTCACAATTTCTTTTTACCCAAAAAGGACCACCACCAGCATCTCCTTGGTTTTTAATCATTCCACAAACTCTAATAGGTCTGTTTAATAATTTATATAAATATTCCTCTGTACAATTTTCATCAGTAATATTTATAAAGAAATTTTCTATTAAGAAAAAACGAATTTCTTGAAGGTTTAAATCTTCTGATTTGTTTTTTATTTGCGTTAAAAAGCCATGTATTGTTTCTTGTAGTGATAAAAGCTTACCTCCAAGTATTTGTTTGTACCTAATGGTTTCTTCCATGTGATTTTGATGAGATACATTGTCAATGTTTTTAATAAAAACAATATCAGCATCTAAATCATTTAAATTCTCAATCAAAGCACCATGTCCACCAGCTCTAAAAACATAGTTTCCATTATCGTCTTTAAAAGGAGTATTGTCATAGTTTACAGCAATGGTATCTGTACTTGCTTTTTGAATAGAGAAAGTAATATTAAAGTTAATGTTAGATCCTTCGTAATTAGATTCTAAATATTCTTTTGTGGAAGTTTTAAATTTTTCAATAAAGTTTGGATTTACTGTAAAATGAATATTTACAGTTTGACCTTTGCTTACACAATAATGAACGCTTTCATCAATTTGTTCTTCTAGGGCAGATTTATTATCAATATCATACTGATGAAATTTAATCAGTCCTTTAGGAGTATTTTGGTAGTTTAAATATTCTGGATTAAGAATAAACTCTAGAAACAATAATTTGTTTGTTAAGCTGTCTAACTTCTTAATTTTTGGATGAATTTTATTGAACTCAATAATAATATCTTTATAAAAGGGGAACTTATGAAGATTGTTAAAAAAATACTGAGACATTGCATTGTTAATCTTAGTATTGTAGAACTCTGACAAACCTTTAAACATTCTAGAGGCTAACCCTGATGCTGGAGTAAATTTATAAATAACCAAGTCACTTTGCTTAATGTTAAATATGTTCATTAATTTACTTCGGTCTATACTATCAATAATTTTAATACCATCGTTAATAGTTGCAATTCTATCTAACTCTAAGGTTGGTGTTCCTTTTACAAAAGCAACCAATTGTCTTGTTAATTTATCGTTAGATATTCCTCTTTTGTCAATTTCTTCTTTTAATTTTCTTTCTAGCCTCATAGAATTTTAATGATTAAAAAATGTTTTTAAGTTCAAATGCAGTACCAATAACTACTAGTGTAGCTCCTGCATTATGAATTTCATTAATTTTTTTTGGGGTGTTAATTCCACCTCCTACAATAATAGGAATATTTACTGAATTGTAGACTGTGTTAACAACATGTTTTCCTACAGGTAGATTTGCTCCGCTACCTGCTTCCAAATATACAAGTTGGTGTCCCATGTATTGTCCTGCAAGTGCTGTGTCTTTTATCAGGTTTGTGTTTTTAGGGGTTATAGGGGTGGTTTTAGAAACTTTAATAGTACTAGTTTCTTTATTTCCATCAATTAAAATATATGAAGTAGAAACAATTTCTAAATCACTTTTAGACAAAAAAGGAATGGCTTTTACTTGTTGATTGATTAAGTATTCTGGGTTGTTTCCAGAAATTAAGTTTAAAAATAATAAAGCATCCGCATAATTTGTAAGGTGTGAATAGTCTCCAGGAAAAAGTATAATAGGTATTTTAATGTGTTTTTGTAGTTCTTTGGCAATAATTTCAGTTTTATTATTACACACTGTGCTTCCTCCAAGTAATAAATAATCTACTGGGGCTTTGTTAATTCTAGCACAAATATTTTTAGTATCTGTAATAGAAACTTTATCGGGGTCTATTAAAACTGCAATTAGTTTTTTGTTCTCTTTTCTTGCAGTTTGTAAGGTGTTAAGAAAGTTCATTAGTTGATATAGCTATAGCTAAAGAATAGTTCTCTATTTGATAAAAGTAAATATCACAATTTTGTTTTAATTCAGGAGTGTTAATACAACCTTTTGCGTTTTTAGCACAAAAATTATTTATAATTAAATCGTTTTTAAAACTCATGCCTCCATTAGGGTGAATTTTAAACATAGATTCTTTAGCTCCCCAAATAAAAGTTAATTTTTTAATAAAATCGATCTCAGATAAATTTTCTTGTTCAGTATCTGTAAAACGATGTTTGATTACTTTTATTTTATCTCTATTTTTTTCAATATCAATACCAACTATATTGCTAGAAATAACAATGGCAGAAAAATCAAAAGAATGAGTAATAGAAATGTTTTTGTTATTTTTTAAAAGAGGCTTTCCAAAATTGTTGTAATATAAATCATCATCATTTAAGTTGATATGGTTTAATAAATGACGAATACTTAAAAATCCTTTCTGATGAGATGTTGATTTCATCGAATTCACTCTATTTAAACTGTTTTTAGATAAATAAATATCCCTTAAAACATCAATGCTTTCAGTTATTTTCCAAACGTAAACAGTAGTGTTTGGGCTAATTTGGATTGTTTTAAATAAAGGCATTTATTATAGTAAGGATTTCGTAAATTTGCAGTCTAAAAGCAACAAAGATAGTAATATGAGTTTAGAAACAACATACGTACCTTACAAAGTAAAAGATATTTCTTTGGCAGAATGGGGTAGAAAAGAAATTCGTTTGGCAGAATCTGAAATGCCAGGATTAATGAGTATTCGTGAAGAGTACAAAGGAAAAAAACCTTTGGCAGGTGCAAGAATTGCTGGATGTTTACACATGACTATTCAAACAGCAGTTTTAATTGAAACTTTGGTTGATTTAGGAGCTGATGTGACTTGGTCTTCTTGTAATATTTTTTCTACACAAGATCAGGCAGCAGCAGCTATTGCAGCTACAGGTGTTCCCGTTTATGCTTGGAAAGGTATGAACGAAGAGGAGTTTGATTGGTGTATTGAACAAACTATTTTCTTTGGTGAAGGTAGAAAACCATTGAACCTAATTTTAGATGATGGTGGAGATTTAACTAATATGGTATTAGATAAATATCCAGAATTGGTTTCAGGAATTAAAGGTTTATCAGAAGAAACTACTACAGGAGTTCACCGTTTAATTGAGCGTGTAAAGGCAGGTACATTGCCAATGCCAGCAATTAACGTAAACGATTCTGTAACAAAATCTAAATTTGATAACAAATACGGATGTAAAGAATCTTTGGTAGATGCTATTCG
The DNA here is from genome assembly GCF_054111205.1 of Wenyingzhuangia sp. IMCC45467. The sequence goes on along the minus strand of NZ_CM134196.1, from coordinate 1,685,688 downwards.
TAGAGCAACAGATGTAATGATGGCTGGTAAAGTAGCTGTAGTTGCAGGTTATGGTGATGTTGGTAAAGGTTCTGCAGCCTCTTTAAGAGGAGCTGGAGCAAGAGTAATTGTAACAGAAATTGATCCTATTTGTGCGTTACAAGCAGCAATGGATGGTTTTGCAGTAAAGAAAATGGATGATGCTATTAAAGAGGCAGATATTGTAGTGACTACAACAGGTAACAAAGATATTATTGTTGGTCGTCATTTTGAAGCATTAAAAGACAAAGCTATTGTTTGTAATATTGGACACTTTGATAATGAAATTGACATGGCTTGGTTAAACAAAAACCATGGAGCTAGCAAAATTGAAATCAAACCTCAGGTAGATTTATATAATGTAAATGGAAACGATATTATTGTTTTAGCCGAAGGACGTTTGGTTAACTTAGGGTGTGCTACAGGTCACCCAAGTTTTGTAATGTCTAATTCTTTTTCTAACCAAGTATTGGCTCAATTAGAGTTATGGGAAAATGGAGCAGCATACAAAAATGATGTATATACTTTGCCTAAACATTTAGATGAAAAAGTAGCTCGTTTACACTTGGCTAAAATTGGAGTTGAATTAGATGTTTTATCGGAAGATCAAGCAAAATATATTGGAGTAGAGGTAGAAGGACCTTTTAAACCAGAGTATTATAGATATTAAATAAATTGATTTTTTAGATAAAACAATACTATTTAGTAAAATATAAAATTAAAGATTCGTCAACCCGAACTTGTTTCAGGTTCTCAATTTGATGTGATTCTGAAATAAATTCAGAATGACGTTTAAAAAAAGTAAAGCCTCACAATTGTGAGGCTTTTTTATGTGTTTAATAGATGTTTTGTTCTAGTAATTTCACTTTTATCATCACATTCATCAAACAAAGTTTCTAAAGTCTTGTTAAATATGGGATGATTAAAATTAGCAACAATGTCAATTATTGGAATTAACACAAAGTTTCGTTCGTGCATTCTTGGATGTGGAACAGTCAAGTTTTCGGTATTGATTATTTCATCATTAAAAAAAACAATATCAATATCTAAGGGTCTTGCCTGGTAACCAGTGATAGCTGTGTTTCTTATTCTTCCAAGATTTAATTCAATAGCTAATAAATGATCAATTAAATCATTTGCATTTAAAGATGTTTCTAGAGTAAGTGCAATGTTAAAAAAATCATCACTTTTAAAACCCCACGGAGGAGTTTGATATACAGAAGAAACTTTTGTAACGCTTCCTAAATCGGAAATTTTTTTTATGGCATTGTTTAGGTTCTCTAGTTTGTTCCCTAAATTAGTCCCTAATGATAAATGAGCAATGTTCATGAGTGTAAATCTCTTTTCGCAAAGAAATCATTTATATTTGTTTTACTAAAAAAAAATAGAGCATGAATTTTATAAAAAATGTACTGTCATCGTTATTAGCTATTTGGATAGCAATTGTTATTGTTGTTTTAATTGGATTAGGAGTAGCGGTTTCTATAAGTAATGATATGGTAAAGGAGGTTAAATTAAACTCTGTGTTAGAAATAGATTTGTCTGGAGAAATAAATGATTACAGTCCTTTTGGAGTAGATCCTGTTTCGGAAATGTTAGGAATAAAAGAACAAACCATAGGTTTTAATAATTTGTGTAAGGCTATAGAAAAGGCAACGTATGATGATAAAATAAAAGGTATTAGCTTAAAAAATGTTCCAGAAAATATGGGGTTGGCTCAACTAACAGCTCTTAGAAAAATGTTTGAAACCTTTAGAAATCATGATAAGTTTATTTATGCGTATAATGATACTTATTCGCAAAAACAATATTATTTAAGTTCTGTTGCTGATATGATTGCAATATCACCTTTAGGATATGTTGAATTAAAAGGTTTACATTCAGAAGTAATGTTTTATAAAGATTTTCAAGAAAAGTACGGAGTGAAAATGGAAGTTATAAGACATGGAAAATATAAAAGTGCTGTTGAGCCATTTATTGCAAACGAAATGAGTGATGCTAATAGAGAACAAATTAGTGAGTTAATAAAAAGTGTTTGGAGTGAAATAAGAAATGAAATAGCCACTTCTAGAGGGATTGATGTAGATGAAGCTGTAGTGAACATGTATGGACAATCATCAAAAATGTCTTTAGAACATAGATTGGTAGATAACTATATGTATGCAGATGAATACGATAATTATATCAAAGGAAGATTAGATACTGAGGAATTAAATAAAGTGAGTATGATAGATTATATGACTCAGATTTCTTTAACAGATTTAGTGGAGTCATCTAATAAAATTGCGGTGATTTATGCGCAAGGAGAAATTCAATATGGTCAGGGAGAGTTAAATATTATTGGTCAGAAAAAAATGATCAAAGCTATAGAAGATGCTGCAGAAGATGAAGAGATAAAAGCCATAGTGTTTAGAGTAAATTCTCCTGGAGGGAGTGCCATGGCTTCAGATTTAATTTGGAATGCAGTAGAAAAAGCTAAAAAGGAAAAACCAGTGGTTGTTTCCATGGGAAATTATGCTGCATCAGGCGGATATTATATTGCTTGTGGAGCTCATAAAATTTTTGCCGAACCAACTACAATTACTGGTTCTATAGGAGTTTTTGGAATGTTGCCAAATGCATCGGAGTTGGCTAAAGAAATAGGGATTAATTCAGAGGTGGTAAGTACTCATAATAATGGAGCTTATTATAGTGTGGTACAGCCGGTAGATAGCAGGTATAAAAAAGTAATTGAGATTGGGATAGAGAATATTTATGATGAATTTTTACAACGTGTTTCTCAGGGAAGAAATATGACTATAGAACAAGTGGATGCGATAGCTCAAGGAAGGGTGTGGACAGGAATACAGGCTAAAGAAATTGGGTTGGTTGATGAAATAGGAGGTTTAGATGAAGCAATTAGTTATGCTGCAGGTTTGGTTGAACTCAATGATTTTAGTTTAGAAGAACTTCCAAATTATGAAATTAATTTTAAAGAAATGTTTAGTCTAAATCCTTTTGCAAAAGCCAATGTTGATGAGTTTTTGTCTCAATACAATTTAAAATGGTTGGCAAATACAAACGAGTTGATAAAATCTAAAGGAGTACAGGCAAGAATACCTTTTCAAATGGAAATTAAGTAAAAAAGAGTAACAGTTATGAGTGATGTTAGTTCTAGGGAGTTGTACCATTTTACAAAGTTTAAATATTTAAAATCTATTCTTTTACAGAAGTCATTTTATCCGAGGTTTAATTTAGAGCAAACAGATTTAAATTTTAGTTTGGATAAAAATATAGTTAGGTTTGCTGTACCGATGGTTTGTTTTTGTGATATACCCTTAAAGTTGACCTTTGAACATAGAAAAATTTACGGAAAATGTGGTATAGCTTTGAGTGAAAATTGGAGAGATAAGAAAAAATTAAATCCTGTTTTTTATATAAACAAGAATTCAAATATTGCTGATACTATATCTAAAATGGCAGACTCTTTTGATAGATTATTGCCGTCTATGGAGAGTGTAAACAGTATTTCATATGAGATGCATATGTTGAGAAACAATTATTTAACATTAATGCATTCAATTAAGCCTTATGAAAAGAGCACTCGAAAATTTTATGATGAAAGAGAATGGAGATATATTCCAGATCATACTAAAGAAAATCAAAATGATTTAAATTTAAGTTATTGGGATTTTAAGATTCCTAGTGAATTGGCTAAAGCAAATAAAAGAGTAGAAAAATATCAATTAGATTTTGAAATATCAGACATTAATTATTTAATTGTTTCATCAAACAAAGAAAAGGAAATTTTAGAGGGAGTTATACAAGAGAATTTTGGAGGAAAAGTTGAGATAAAGATTATATAATAAAAACTTTTCCGCTTTCTGCCAATTCAACATTATTGAATTCTGTTTCGGCTTCTAGTTTAAAGTCGTTCAGATCGTTATATCTACTGGAGTAGTGACCGAGAATAAGTTTTTTTACATTTGCTTGTTGAGCTATTTTTCCAGCTTCTTTAGCGGTACTGTGTTTGGTGCGTTCTGTTAAATTCTTTTTATCTTCTAAAAAAGTAGATTCATGATATAACAAACTTGCTCCTTTAATAATAGGTACAATGTCTGGTTTGTAAGCAGTATCACTACAAAAAGCATAGCTTTGTGTATCTCTAGGAGGTAAGGTTAAGTCTTCATTTTCTATTATAGTTCCATCTTGCTTAACAAAGTCTTTTCCGTTTTTTAAATTGTGATAATCACAAATTTCAATTTCGGGTTCCATGGCTACATTTTCCATATTTAGTTTACGTAAACTTGGTTTTTCTTTAAATAAAAATCCATTTGTGTAAACCCTATGGTCTAAGGGAATGGTGGTAACAGTTATTTTTTTATCTTCAAAAACAACCATACTTTCTTTAGTATCTAATTCATGAAACAACAAAGGAAAAGAAGTCCAAGATTTAGATAATTTTAATTGAAGAGTAATAATTTCTTTAATCCCCTTTGGTCCATAAATATGTAGTTCTGTTCTACGATCTAACAATCCAAATGTAGAAATTAAACCTACCAATCCAAAAAAATGATCACCGTGTAAATGAGAAATAAAGATGTGTTTGATTTTTGCAAACGGAACTTTTTGTTGTCTTAATAAAACTTGAGTTCCTTCTCCACAGTCTATTAAAATATGCCTTTCGTTTATTTTTAAATATTGAGCAGTAGGATGTGCATTGGTTCTTGGTGTGGCTGAGTGACAACCTAATATGGTGAGTTGAATCCCCATTAAAAACCTAAGTCACGTGTCATTTCATCCATGTCAATAATATCAACGGCTTCTACTAGGGTAGGAACTACGTTTAATATTTCATCAAAAGCATCTGCATCAAAACTAGGAAGTATTACTGCAAAAGATTTATCGTTTTCAGCTTGGTTTTCGGCAAATCCTTTTAAAGATTTTATTTGCGATGCTGTTACTTTAATACTGGAGAAATCTAAAACAATGTTTCTGTTTTTGTATTTACTCAATACTTTTGATATTTCATCAAAAAAAGAATCAAAGTCGGTTTCTGCTAAAAATAAGGTATATTTATCTGAAGGAGTAATTTTCATAACTATTGTTTAATTTGTGAAGCTAATAAATATATACAAGCCATACGAACAGCTACTCCGTTTTCTACTTGATTTAAAATAATGGCTTGGTCTGAATCTGCAACATCAGAAGTAATTTCTACTCCACGGTTTATAGGACCAGGGTGCATAATGGTAACTTCAGAATTTAAAGAGTTCAATAACTTTTTGTCTACTCCGTATAACTGAGTGTATTCTCTGGTTGATGGAAAATATTTAATATCCATACGTTCATTTTGTACACGTAACATATTAGCAACATCTGCCCATTCTAAAGCTTTACGTAAATCTGTTTCTACACCAACCCCTAAACTTTCTATGTATTTAGGAATTAAGGTAACAGGGCCACAAACTTTAACTTCTGCTCCTTGTAATTTTAACGCATATATATTTGATAAGGCTACACGAGAATGTAAAATATCTCCTACAATAACAACTTTTTTTCCTGCCACATTTCCTAAACGTTCTCTAATAGAAAAAGAATCTAATAAGGCTTGGGTTGGGTGTTCGTGGGTTCCATCACCAGCATTAATTATTTTGGTGTTTACGTGTTTTGCTAAAAATTCATGAGCACCCACTTCAGGGTGTCTCATTACAATAATATCTACTTTCATAGATAAAATATTGTTTACAGTATCTATTAATGTTTCTCCTTTTTTTACAGAAGAACCAGAGGCAGAAAAGTTAAGCACATCTGCAGACAAACGTTTTTCTGCCAATTCAAAAGACAACTTTGTACGGGTGCTGTTTTCAAAAAATAGGTTTGCAATGGTAATATCTCTAAGTGATGGTACTTTTTTAATAGGTCTGTTAATCACCTCTTTAAAATGATCGGCAGTTTCAAAAATTAAATCAATATCTTCTTTCACTAGGTGCTTAATCCCTAATAGGTTTGGAACACTTAAGGTCTTCATCTATTTGTCTTTCTTATTAATAATATAAACGGCATCTTTTGTAGTGTCATCACTCCAGTTTACCAAAACTTTTTCTTCATTAATTACATCTACAGTTGCTCCTTTGTAGTCTGGTTGAATAGGCAGGTGTCTACTAAAACGTCTGTCAATCAACACCAAAAGTTCTACTTCGGCAGGCCTACCATATGACTGAATGGCAGTTAAAGCTGCATTAATACTTCTTCCTGAAAATAAAACATCATCTATAAAAACTACTTTTTGGTTTTCTACTAAAAAATTAATTTCGGTAGAATTTGCATTTAAAGGTTCGTCTCTACGTCTAAAGTCATCACGATAAAAAGTAATATCTAACTTTCCTAGTTTGATGTTTTTTATATTGTAATCTTTCTTTAAAATAGAGGCTATTCTTTCAGCAAAATAAGTACCTCTAGGTTGTAGGCCAATCAAAACAGTGTTAGAAAAATCACCGTGATTTTCAATTAGCTGACAAGCCAATCGTTGAAGGATTATTTGAATTTTTTTTGAGTTTAGAAGTATTTTATCACTCATAAGATCTAAGTAAATTAGTAGTACAAATATAGGTTTTTTGTTGATTAATTTGTTAAAAACATTTAGTTACAAAGGCACGATAATTGACTAATGTGCTTTATATTTATGTAAGACTAACAGAGTTTGCTCTACTAAAAAGAAAAAGAGGATGATGTCATTATCAAAATTTGAGGAAATGCTTAAAACAAACGATGTGTATTTTTTTGATACAACTGAGTTTGAGGAGATTATCCATTACTACTTAGATGATGGAAATACTTCTATGGCAAAAAAGGCAGTTTTTTTGGCTTTGGAGCAACATCCTGATTCGGCAGATATTAAATTGATACAGGCTGAAATAATGGTGTTTGAGGATAAATTACAAGAAGCAAGATTGTTGTTAGATAATTTAATGGCCATTTATCCTTATAATGATGAGGTTTATATTCAAATAGCAAATATGCTTTCTAAAGACGATAAGCATAAAGAAGCTATTGAGTATTTGGTTAAAGCTAAAGAATATACGGATGATTTGGCTGATGTATCAGCTTTGTTGGGAATGGAATATTTGTATTTAGATGATTATGAAAAATCTAGAGAGCATTTTTCGGTTTGTTTAGAGTATGATATAGAAGACTATCAAGCTTTATATAATATTATTTACTGTTTTGAGATGGAATCATCTCATACAGAAGCGATTACTTTTTTAGAAGATTACATCAATAAAAATCCATATTGCGAAGTAGCTTGGCATCAATTAGGACGTCAATATTTTGTGTTAAAGGATTATAAAATGGCTCTAAAAGCATTTGACTATGCTGTTATTATTGATGAAGCTTTTATAGGTGGATATGTAGAAAAAGCCAAAACTTTAGAAAAGTTGGATAGATATGATGAGGCTATAGAAAACTATCAAATCACTTTAGAGTTAGATGATCCTACTGCTTTTGCCTATTTACAAATAGGGGAATGTTATAAAAAGAAAAATAACGCTACTAAGGCCATTCATTATTATAAAAAAGCATTGCATGAAGATCCACTTTTAGATAAAGGTTGGATGTTATTGTCTATTATAAACAATGAAGAGAAAAATTACGATAAAGCTTTACATTATTTAAACAAAGCCATTGCTCTAGATGAAACCAATGTGGTTTATTGGAGATATAATGGAGAAATTAACTTACGCTTAAAGTTTTATGAAGAAGCAGCTGAGGCTTTTGAAAAATGTATTTCTTTAGATGACTCTGGAGTAGATGTTTGGATTACTTTGGCCGATATATGGGTGTTTACAGGTGATTTTTTTAGAGCGTTAAATACTTTGGTTAGAGCTAAAAAACAACATCATAATTTTGCCGAAATAGAATATAGATTAGGTTGTTTGTTTTTTATTACAGACCAAAAACAAGAAGCATATATTCATTTAAAAAGTGCTTTGAGTTTAGATTATGAATATCATTTAATTATTCAGGAATTGTATCCAACAGTTTTTGAAGATGAGAAAGTAAAAAGAATGGTTTTAAACTTTTTGGAAAATTAGTATTTAAAATTACATTTGCTCTAAAACACTTTTAATGAAAAGAACAATTAAAGATTATGCCATTATTTCTTTAAAAGGAATGGCAATGGGAGCAGCAGATGTAGTACCAGGTGTGTCAGGAGGAACCATTGCTTTTATTTCAGGAATATATGAGGAATTGCTAACAACTATTAGTAATATCAATCTATCATTATTAACTGTTTTAAAACAAGACGGAATTAAAGCTGCTTGGAAAAAAGCAAATGCAAATTTTTTGGTGGCTTTACTTGTAGGGGTTGCTGTTAGTGTATTGTCTTTAGCAAAGGGAATATCATTTTTATTGGCTACCAAACCTATTTTGGTTTGGTCTTTCTTTTTTGGATTGGTAGTAGCAAGTGTTATTTACGTTGGAAAACAGATTGATAAATGGGGGGGAGCACAAATAATATCGTTAATAGCAGCTTGTGGAGTAGCTTATTATATTACCATTGCAGAACCTATGGTAAGTGATGATGCATCTTCTATGTTTTTATTTTTAGCAGGAGCATTGGCTATTTGTGCTATGATCTTACCAGGTATTTCAGGAGCTTTTATCTTAGTGTTATTAGGGGCTTATGAAGCTATTTTAACAGCAGTACATTCAAGAGATTTACAAATAATAGCCATTGTTGGTTTAGGTGCTGTAGTAGGATTGTTAAGTTTTTCTAGAGTGTTAAAATGGTTATTTGTAAATTATAAAAATACAACGTTGGCAGGTTTAACAGGTTTTATTATAGGATCATTAAATAAAATTTGGCCATGGAAAGAGACTTTAACAACAAGAATAAATTCTAAAGGAGTTCAAGTTCCTGTATTACAGAATAGTGTTTTGCCAAATAATTATTCAGGAGAGTCTCAAGTAATAATAGCTATAGCTTTAGCAGTAGCAGGATTCTTGTTAATTATTGGCTTGGAAAAACTTGCAAGTCATAAATCTTAAATATGTTTCCAAAAGGAAGTTTACTGTATAATATATTGCTCTTTGTAAAAGGAATGCTAATGGGGGTGGCTAATAAAGTTCCTGGTGTTTCTGGTGGAGCAGTTGCATATGTGTTAGGCTTTTACAATGAATTAATTTACTCATTTCAAAAAATTAATGGGAAAGCATTAATACTTTTAGTTAACGGAAGGTTTAAAAGTCTTTATAATTATATCAATGCTAAATTTCTAATTTATATAGTAGGGGGAATGGTGTTTAGCTACTTTACTGTTTCAAAATTGTTAGATTATTTTTTGGAACGTAATGAACTACAAGTTTGGGCATTGTTTTTTGGAATGATAATCGGTTCAGGAATTTATTTAATTAAGAGGTATGAAGGTTGGGAGCTAAAAAGTTATATTTCTTTAGTTTTGGGAATTGCAGTCGGTTTTGCTATTACTTTTATTCATCCAAGTGGAGAAAATGACAATCTTTGGTTTGTATTTCTTTGTGGTGTTATTGGTGTTTCAGGAATGACGATTCCAGGATTATCAGGTTCCTATATATTAATGTTGATGGGGAATTATGTTTTTCTATTAGTGGATTCCGTAAATGTTTTAAACGATGTTTTGGTAGGAATTTTTACAGGAAATACAACCCTGTTTTTAGAGGCTAGTAATCAAAAATATTTAATGGTTATTGCTGTTTTTACTTTAGGATCTCTTTTTGGATTGATATTTTTATCACAAATACTGGCTTTTGTTTTAGGTAGATGGGGCAAGGTAGTAAATGCAGTGATTATAGGATTTATTTTAGGTTCTTTAGGAACGGTATGGCCTTGGAAAGAAAAAATATATGCACAAGAGAACGGTGTATTTTTAAAAGATAATTTTAATCATAAAATAGTAGTAGGTTTTCACAAGTATTTGCCAGATTTTACCATTCAACAAACATGGGTTGCACTTTTGTTTGTAGTTGTTGGAGTATTATTGGTACTGGGTGTAGAACGTTTTTCAAAAACAAATTAAAAATGAGTAAGGTGACTTTTGGATTGGTAGGTAAAAATATTTCGTATTCTTTTTCTAGAGGATATTTTGGAGAGAAATTTCAGAAATTAGGATTAGAAAATCATCAATATGTAAATTTTGATTTGCCAGAAATCTCTGTGTTGGGTGATATTATCAAGGCAAGAGAAGAAGGATTAAAAGGGTTAAATGTAACCATTCCATACAAACAAGATGTTCATCCTTTTTTAGATGATATTGATGCAGATGCTCAAGAAATAGGAGCCATCAATACAATTAAATTAAATAGTGATGGAACAGCAATTGGTTATAATACAGATGTGTATGGATTTCAAAAATCATTAGAACCTTTGTTAAAATCTCATCATACAAAAGCTTTGATATTAGGAACAGGAGGAGCTTCAAAAGCGGTTGCTTATGCCTTTCAGAAATTAGGAATTGATTTTAAATTTGTGTCAAGAACTGCTACTCTAGAAAGATGGAGTTATGAGCAATTAAATGAACAGATTATTAAAGAATATACCGTTATTGTAAACTGTTCTCCTTTAGGAACATCACCAAGTATAGAACTTAAACCAGAAATTCCTTATCAGTATTTAAGTGCTAATCATTTGTTGTTTGATTTGATATACAATCCTTCTGAGACTACATTTTTGCGTTTAGGGAGAGAACAAGGGGCTACCACAAAAAATGGTTTGTCTATGTTAGAGTTACAGGCGGAAAAGTCTTGGGAAATTTGGAATAGCTAATTTTTAAAAAGGAGAAGCTTATAAAAAGTATTTTGGTATAATTTTAGTATCTTTCCTTTGTATAATCCTTTAAATTATGCACTTATGAAGAACTTAACTTTTATATTTATTAGTATCATGTTTGTTGGAGTGTTAAATGCACAAACAAATATTGTTTCAGATCAAAATCCGAATGCAAAAGCTGCGTATGAAAAATATGCCGTAGTTGCCAATGATTATATCTTAAAACAAGGAACTACTAGTCAACAAACTTATGTGGCTATAGATCCTATGGAGGAAAAAAGAATTAGAAAAAATATTCGCAAAGATTACAGAGCTATGAGGCCTTTATGGAGGCATCAGGAACGTATGGAAAGAGCAAAACATACTTCTTATGTTTACGGAAATCCTTATAGATGGTCATCTTATCAGCCTGTTTTAGGACGTTCTTTTACCAGTTTTGGTTTAGGATATTTTGCAGGTAGTTGTAGATTTTAAAAAATAAAATATAATAAAATGAAAAAAAGATTGTTTATAGCAGCACTTGGATTTGTAGCTGTATTGGTTACTACTTCGTGTGCTAGAAAAGTAACAAGAATTGATACTAATGAAGTAATTGATATTAGTGGAAGATGGAATGATACAGATGCAAGATTGAGTGCCGAAGACTTAAGTGCACAAATTGTAACTGGTGATTGGATAAGTAATCACTTAGTAGAAACAGGTGAAAAACCAGTGGTTATTGTAGGATTGGTTCGTAATAAATCACATGAACATATAGATGCAGAGGTGTTTACTGTTGAGGTAGAAAAAGCTTTGGTAAAATATCAAAAAGCAAGAGTTGTTCAAGGTGGAGAAATGAGGAATGAATTAAGAGCAGAGAGAGCAGATCAACAAACAAATGCATCAGTTTCTACCATGAAAAAGTTTGGGTTAGAAACGGGAGCTGATTATATGCTGCAAGGAACAATTAATTCTGTGGTAGATGCCTTAAAGAAACAGAAAGTTGTATATTATCAAATTGATTTAGAATTGACCAATATCCAAACAAATGAAAAGGTTTGGTTTGGAGAGAAGAAAATCAAGAAATACGTTAAAAACTAATCTTGACTTTTAATATTAAAAAAAACTGTTTAGGAATTTTTATAGAATTCTAAACAGTTTTTTTATTCATAATTTGCATGAAAACGTTAATGTCTATTATAAAATATTTAACTCTTTCAGTACTTGTTATAAGTGCTGTTAGCTGTGCTACTTACAATCAGTTAAGCGCAAAATATCAGCATGAAGTATTAAATGGTGAGTTTGAGGTAGCTCTTAATAGTGTAGACAATAACAGGTTTTTAAAAAAAGACAGGAATGAATTATTGTATTGCTTAGAAAAAGGAAAAATAGCTTATTTAAAAGGAGACTATAAGTTAAGCAATGAACTTTTTAACAAAGCAGATTTATTAATAGAAGATCATAAAAAAAACTTAAAAAGTGAAGTGTTAGGGTTTTTAACCAATCCTGAGAAAACAACATATAGGAGTGAAGATTTTGAAAAGGTTGCCATTCATTATTATAAAGCATTGAACTATATTTTTTTAAGCTTATATGATGAGGCTTTGGTTGAGGCAAAAAGAATTAATCTTCAATTACAAAAAATAAATGATTCGTATCCTGCAGGTAAAAAAAACAGGTATGCTACAGATGCTTTTGCTTTAAATTTACAAGGTTTGTTATATGAAGCTACAGGAAACTTAAACGATGCTTTTATTTCTTACAGAAATGCGGTAGAGTTATATCAATTAAATGATGGAACTTACTTTGGGGTTTCTATGCCTACTCAGTTAAAAAAAGACATTATTACTACAGCTCATTTGTTAGGATTTAAGGATGAAGAATTAAAATATTCGGAATTATTTAATTTAACATACAAAGAAAATTTATCTGGTAATAAAGGAGATTTAATTGTTTTTTGGGAAAGTGGATTGGTTCCATACAAATCACAAACATATTTTAGTTTTACCACCTTACCTGGTAATAATAACGGATTTGTTACCATAGCAAACGAAGACTTAGGTATTAATTTTCCTGTGCCAACAAGTAATAGTGCAAATAATGGTAAATTTTCGGATATTAGTGTCTTTAATATAGCTTTTCCAAAATATGAAGATAGAATTCCATATTTTACTAGCGGAAAAGTTGTTTTAAATAATAATTTGTCAGAAGTTTATCCTCTAGAGTTGGTAGAAGATTATAAAACTATAGCTTTTCAAACATTAAGAGATAGAACAGTAAGAGAAATAGGTAAAATAGCCATTCGTGTAGCAGCTAAAAAGTTTTCTGAAAATATTGTAAGAAATCAGAATGAAAACTTAGGAGCTGTCTTAGGATTGATAAATGCATTGACAGAAAAAACAGATACTAGGAACTGGCAAACATTACCTAGTAAAATATACTATACTAGATTACCTTTAAACCAAACAGAGAACAAGGTAAAGGTACAAGTAGCAACAAACAACGGTGAAAGTATAGAAAAGGAATTTGAAATAAAATCTACAGGAAATTTAAAATTCCTCAACTATATAACACCACAAAGCGATAGAACTAATTAATTAGTTTCGTTTAAATAAGATAAGAGTAAATTAAAATATAATGATTACCATAGATATGGAGAAAGAAACTCAATCAACAGACTATAAAACAATGTCTTTAGAAACTTTGGTTGCTGAATTAAAAAAGATGATTGATGAAAATCCTATTCAGGATATAAAAGAACAAGCAAGTGCTATAAGAGCTTCTTTTTATTATCAATACAATGAACAGTTAGATAAAGCTAAGGATTTGTTCATTCAAGAAGGAGGAAATGAAATTGATTTTGAATACTCTCAGCCTATTCAGATTGAATTTAAGGATTTGTGGAAATCTTATGTAGAGAAAAAAAATAACCATTATAAAAAATTGGTTAAAGAACTTGCTGACAATCTGGCTAAAAGAGAAGAAGTTATTGCTTCTATTAAATCTTTAGTAGAACAAGGTGAAGTTTCTAAAACATATAAAGAGTTTCAACAGTTAATGTCTGATTGGAAAGAAATAGGTCCAGTTACTTCAGATAAATATCAAGAAACTTGGGGTAATTACCATTTATATGTAGAGCAATATTATGATTTGTTACACATTAACAATGATTTAAGGGCTATTGATTTTAAACATAATTTAGAAGCAAAGCAGCAGGTAATTGAAAGGGCAAAACAATTGTTAGAGCATAATGATATTCAGTTTGCTTTTAATGAATTACAAGTTTTACATAAAATTTGGAAAGAAGAAACAGGACCCGTTGCTAAAGAATTTAGAGAACCAATTTGGGAAGAATTTTCAGCTTTATCAAACGCAATTCACGATAAAAGAACAACGTTTTTAGAAGCGTTAAGAAAAGTAGAAGAGCAGAACTACGATTTAAAATTAGCTAAAATTCAAGAAATTAAATATTTTGATTTTTCTAAAAATAAATCTTTTGGAGATTGGAAAAAAAGTATTGATGCTTTTGAAGTTTTAAAAGAAGAGTTTTTGGCTATTGGTAAAATACCTAAAAATAAAAATAAAGAAGTTTGGGATACTTTTAAAGAAGCAACAAGAGCCTTTAACAACGCAAAGAATAATTTTTTTAAAGAAACCAAAGCAGCTCAAAACGAAGCAATAGCTGTTAAAAATGCATTGATAGAAGAAGCACTAACATGGAAAGATTCTGATAATTTTGTAGAGGCTACCGAAGTATTTAAAAGAATTCAAGCAGCATGGAAAAAGGTAGGATTTGTTCCAAGAAAACAAGCAGATGCTTTATGGAAAGAATTTAAAAGCGCTTGTGATGCTTATTTTGATAGATTGAACAATGTTAAGAAAGAAGGAACTCCAGAAGAGCAAGACAATTTAATTAAAAAAGAAACCTTTTTAGCTAAATTATCAGAAACTAAAATTGATTTAGATTCTTATAAAGAGTTGTTAAAAGAATGGATTGGTTTAGGATTGGTACCTCCTCAAAAAAATAAAATAGATCAAGATATTTTACATTATATAACAAACGAACTTTCTTTACCTAAAGAAAAGATTGAAGCTGAGTTTATAAAATATCAATTAAAAATTGCTTATTTATTGGCTATTGATAGTAAGAAGTTATATACAGAATATGATCAGCTTAGAAATGAAGTAGACAATGCTACTAAAGATTTAAAGCAATTAGAAAATAATTTAGGCTTTTTTACCAACAGTAAAAAAAGTAATCCTTTGTTAGATACTGTTATGAAATCTATAGAAACAGAAAAAGAGAAATTACTCTTAGCTAAGAAAAAAATGAAATATTTAAAATCATTTCAATAAAACAAAAAACGAGAAGCTGTAAGCTTCTCGTTTTTTTATTGTTTAAGTAATTTTTTTCTAATTCTACTTAACTGAATAGGAGTAATACCTAAATGCGATGCAATTTGAAACTGAGGTATTAATTGATCTATATTTTTTATATTTCTTCTTAAAATTAAATATCGCTCTGTAGCGTTTTTAGAAAGTAAGTCTATTAAAGAAACTTCTAACTTAATATATTCTTGTTCCATTGCTTTGTACATAAATTCACCAAACTGGGGGTGTTCTTGTCTAAGGCTGGCTAAATTGTCAATTGTTATTTCTACAACTACAATATCTGTTAAAGCCTGACAGGCAATTAAAGCTGGAGCTTTATCCATAGCCGATTTTAATGAACCTGCTAGCTGACCTGGAGCTGCAATTGATTTGTTTATTTCAGGACCATCTACACTTGTTTTCATGTAGGTTCTTGTAATACCATCAATAATAAAAAATAACTTATTGTTTACATTACCCGTTTCACATAAATGATCCCCAGATTTATAGGAACTGACCTTTGCATAGCCAAGCAGTTTTTTTATAACTTCTTCTGGTAAAGGGTATATATTGTTTATGTAATTTAAAAAGCTATCCATAGTTATTTAGTAAGAATGTTATTAACAAATGT
The DNA here is from genome assembly GCF_054111205.1 of Wenyingzhuangia sp. IMCC45467. The sequence goes on along the minus strand of NZ_CM134196.1, from coordinate 1,669,900 downwards.
AAATTATTTTAGGAAACAATCCACGTAATCCGTGAATAAATGAAATAAAAATCCTAATGCAATTAAATTTGTTTTTTTTGGGAATAGTAATATTAAATAGATAATAAAGGCATAAAAAGAATGTAAAGGATGGAATCCTATACTACATCTATTTGGATCGAAAATAGGTGTGGCTAATAAATGATCTAAATCTATTAACATGGTAGAAATTAGAATTAACCAATTACGTTTCCAATGTTTTGGATTGTATGCATAAGCAATAAGGGCAGGAAATAAAAAATGTAATCCGTAGTGAATACAAAATTTAAGTGATAACATTTTGTAAATTTAAGTTTTCTAGATACAAACTAGCGTTTGGACCTTCCATAAATAGTAAATCTAAAATACTTAAGTTAGGTATAAAACCGTGTTTGTCATCAAATACTTGAACATACGGAGGATAATTTATTAACAGGTCTTTTTTAGCTTCAATCCAATTTCTAATATCTACTTTTTCTGTGTAATCTTTAAAGTATTCAGTCGTTTCCGAAAAGGCTCTTTCTTCTTGTAACGCATCCATAACAAAAGCATGTGTTTTTTGATGCAATTCCCATAGAAATTGATGTTTTGTCTCAAAAATAGACCTTAAATCATCTTCGTAGTATTCGTAAAAAGGAGAGGTTCTATAAGCAGACTGTAAAGATTTTAAATGAAGTTTTTGCCAATCTTCATCGTAATTTAATTCTATATTTGTCGTTTGCGTTTTTTGTCCTTTTTTACTTTTTACAGGTACGTTTAAAAGCAATTTACCATTGGCACTATATATATAGCAACGTGTTCTATAAGTTTGTTTTACAAAATTGTCTTGTGTTTCAAACTCAGTAGTGTTGGCTTGTAAAATAGCTGCATACTGTGCTATAGGGGCAAAGTATGCAGGTTGTACCAAAAGTTTTGGAATCATATTTATTTTTTTCTTCGTTTAACAACTTCTTTTCCTACGTAATAAAGTCCAAGAGCCACTAAGAAATACATAAAATAAGATTTAGGTTCTCCGTCTCCTCCAACTGTAGTGAAAACTCTATCCCATCGTACTTTTTTGTTGATGGCAGTTTCGTTCTGATCTAAACTCATCCATATAAATACAGGTTTACCAACCACATGATCAAAAGGTGTATATCCCCAATAACGAGCATCTAAAGAGCGTTGACGGTTATCTCCCATCATCCAGTAGTAATCTTGTTTAAAAGTGTATTTGTCAGTTTTTATTCCGTTGATATAAACATCTCCATTGTTTTTAATTTCAAAATCATTTTTCTCGTATTCAGAAATAATTCTTTGGTAAAACGGAAGTGATTTTTTATCAAGTGTAACCACATCTCCTTTTGAAGGAATGTAAATAGGTCCATAATTGTCTTGACTCCATGCGTATTGTGGGTCGTGAGGAAAAATGTCTGGTTGATAACTCCCTTTGGCTTGAATGTTTCTTTTGATAGAAATAACCTTAGGGTCTTTTTGCATCAATTCAGCATGTTCTTTATCTAAATTGATAAAGTATTTGTTTTGGGTTATTTGAGAAGCTTCTGATGGATTTACATTGTATTTGTGTACAATTTCATCATAAGTAAGAGGGGTTTTTGTATCTACATAATAATTAAATTGGGGCTTGGCTCTGTCTGGCAAAACAGTTCTTTCTCCGTTGATGTAGATATATCCATTCTTAATTTCTAAACTATCCCCAGGTATCCCAACGCAACGTTTTACATAGTTGGTTTTTTTATCAATAGGTTTGTAGGTAAACTTATCAGAAGTGTCTCCCCACATTAATGCTAATGAGTCCGAAGGCCAATTAAAAACAACAATTTCATTTCTTTTTATTTTTTGCAAACCTGGTAATCTCATATAAGGTAATTCAATTCCCTTTAAGTATGATGGCAGACTGGTTTTAGGAATAGAATCGTGTACCATTGGTAAAGAAATAGGACTCATAGGTACTCTAGCTCCGTAGTGAAACTTACTTACAAAAAGAAAATCACCAATTAATAAAGATTTTTCTAATGATGAGGTAGGAATAGTAAACGGTTGCATGATGTACGTGTGTACAAAAGTAGCTGCTGCTACTGCAAAAGTAATTGAGCTAACCCATTCTCCTGTTTTACTTGGTGGTTTTATACTACGATTTGCATTGTATTTTAACTGATCAAAAATAACGTAGTTTAAGTAAAAATTGTAAAAACCTAAGGTTAAAATGGCTAGCCATGTATCTTTAGGATCAAATTTTCTAAAGCTACGAGCAATTTCTACCCAAATAACTGGAAATATTAATAAGTTAATTACAGGAATAAACAATAACAATACCCACCATTTAGGTCTGTTAATAATTCCCATTAAAACTACTGCATTGTATACAGGAATAGCGGCTTCCCAAGATTTTCTGCCTGCTTTTTGGTATAATTTCCAAGTACCTGCAAAATGTAATAATTGTACTATTAAAAAGAATATAATCCAGTTCATTTTTTTGTTTTTTTATTATAACCCTAACACGTCTCTCATAGAAAACACACCGTGTTTCCCTACTAGCCATTCGGCAGCAATTACAGCTCCTAAAGCAAACCCCTGACGATTGTGAGCAGTGTGTTTTATTTCTATACTATCTACTTCTGACGTGTAATCTACAGTGTGCGTTCCAGGTACTTCAGGACTACGGACGGCTTTAATAGGAATGTTTACCTCTTCAGTAGCTTTATCTACTTCCCAACCTTTGTATTTGGTGTGTTCAATAACACCTTCGGCTAAAGTAATGGCCGTTCCACTAGGTTCGTCTAATTTTTGTTTGTGATGAATTTCTTCCATAGTTACATTGTACTGAGTAAGATTTTTCATCATTTTAGCTAAATGTTGGTTCAGCTCAAAAAAGATGTTTACTCCTAAGCTATAGTTAGATGCGTAAATAAATCCACCATTTTTTTCGTTACACAAATCCACCATTTTTTGGTAATCTGCCAACCAACCTGTGGTTCCAGAAACTACAGGAACATTGTTGTTAAAACAGTTTGATATGTTGCTTACAGCAACAGAAGGAATACTAAAGTCAATAGCAACATCGGCTAAAGTAATATCATATTCTTTAGTGTTTTCATCAACAACTACCACTATTTCATGTCCTCTGCTAACAGCTATTTTTTCAATAGTCTGTCCCATTTTTCCGTATCCTAATAATGCTATTTTCATTCTTAAAAGTTAAGATTTAATGATAACCCTACATAATTGTCTTTAGAAACATTGTCTCTCATCAATTTTGGGTCAAAAGTTATTTTATCTGTAATGTTAAATTGTAGCAAGTGTGCATCTATACTTGCTTCTAGTATTTGTAAAGCATACAAACCTATAAAGGTCAACAGAGATGTATCTCTGTTTCTTCTGAATTGTTGTTGGGCATTTTCTAAACTTGCATCAGAATATAAGTTGTAATATTCATCTATTTCTCCAGCAGCCCTTTGTTTAAAAGCTCTACGGACTTTATTATATGCTTTTGCATTGGTGGTATAATAATAAACGCTCGATGCCAAAGCTCCATAAACAATAGGGATTTTCCAATAACGTTTGTTATATGCTTGCCCTAGCCCTGGTAAAACAGCAGAGTAGAATGCTGCTTTTGCAGGAGATAAAGGATTGTAACTGTCCGTATCTTCTAAAAAGGCTTGACTGTCTACAGACAACTGTCCTTCTTCTTGCGAAAAAGAGAACTGCACTGTAAATAATAGAACTATTATGAGAATATTACGAATCACCTAAGTTTAATAAAGCTTTAATTTTGTTAAATTCTTCTTCTGATGAAAACGAGATGGCAATTTTTCCCTTTCCTTTGGCATTGGCACTAATAGCTACTTTTTGACCAAAGAAACGGTTAAATTTATCTTGACTTTCATTTACAAAAGAAGGAGTTGTATTGGTAACGGAATTATTTGGTTTTTCTTGTTTCATATTAGCTACCAAAGCTTCCGTTTGTCTAACAGATAATCCGTCTTTTAATATTTTTTCATAAACCTCTAATTGAATTAAGGTGTTATCTATGTTTATTAAAGCCCTACCATGCCCCATACTTACAAAACCATCTCTCATTCCTGTTTGAATGATTGGATCTAGTTTTAACAAACGTAAATAATTGGTTACAGTAGAACGTTTTTTACCTACACGACCTCCCAATTCTTCTTGAGTTAAGTTAATTTCATCAATCAAACGTTGGTAAGATAAGGCAACTTCAATAGGGTCTAAGTTTTTACGTTGAATGTTTTCAACCAAAGCCATTTCTAACATCTCTTGGTCGTTAGCCAAACGGATGTATGCAGGAATGGTTTTGTTTCCTATCAACTTAGAAGCACGGAATCTTCTTTCTCCCGAAACTAGTTGAAATTTATCATCTATTCTACGAACAGTAATAGGTTGAATAACCCCCAATATTTTAATAGAGTCTGCTAATTCTTTTAATGCTTCTTCATCAAAATAAGTTCTAGGTTGAAAAGGATTGACTTCAATTTGATCTAATTTTAGTTCAATAATATTTCCAATAATTTCTGTCGCTTTTTCATGCGTAGCAGAGCGAACAGTCATATCGTTTTCTTTCAATAATGCAGAAAGGCCTCTACCTAAAGCTTGTTTTTTTGTTGCTTTTGCCATGTGTTTTAATTCTTTGTAATCACTTCGTGAGCAAGATTTATATAGTTTACGGCACCTCTACTAGTAGCATCATAAGCTATAATACTTTCTCCATAACTTGGAGCTTCTCCTAAACGAATATTACGTTGTATAATGGTTTCAAAAACCATATCACTAAAGTGTTTTTTAACTTCTTCTACTACCTGATTAGACAATCGTAAACGAGAATCGTACATGGTTAATAAAAGTCCTTCAATATCTAAAGAAGGGTTGTGTATTTTTTGAACACTTTTAATGGTGTTTAATAATTTTCCTAAGCCTTCTAAAGCAAAATATTCGCATTGAATTGGAATAATTACTGAATTTGCAGCGGTTAAAGAGTTTAAGGTAATCAATCCTAAAGAAGGTGCACAATCTATAATAATAAAATCATACAAATCAACAATAGGTTTTAATACTTCCTTAAGCATGTATTCTCTATTCTCTTTATCTACCAACTCAATTTCAATAGCAACCAAATCAATATGTGCAGGAATAATATCTACATTAGGAGAGTTGGTTGGTACAATTGCTTCGGCAGCTGTACAAGTATGTTCTAAAATTTCATACGTTCCTTTTTCTACAGTTTCAATATCAATTCCTAAACCAGACGAAGCATTTGCTTGTGGATCAGCATCAATAATCAAAACCTTTTTTTCTAAAACCCCTAAAGAGGCTGCCAAATTAACAGAAGTAGTTGTTTTACCCACTCCTCCTTTTTGATTAGCAATAGCAATAATTTTTCCCATGTAATAGATGCTGTTTATAATGTAGGTAAAAGTACAATTATTTGTGAGTTGATGAAAGTTAAGATATTAACAATTATGGTTGATTTTTTGACTAAAGACCAACCATTGTTAATAAGTTTTGTGTGCATATAATCGTTATTTATGAGGAATGTTTTTTAAAATTTCAATCAAAAAAGTCCAGAATTTTTGTGTGGATGAAATACTTACTCTTTCTTCTGGAGAATGTGCTCCACGGATGGTTGGCCCAAAAGAAACCATTTCCATTGTAGGATAATGTTCTCCTATAATTCCACATTCTAGTCCGGCATGGCAAGCGTTGATGTTTGGTTTGTTTTTAAATAAATTTTGATAAATATTCTCCATAGTAGTTATAATACTAGCATTTGGGTTGGGTTGCCAACCAGGATAAGAACCATCTGTCTTTACAGCAAAGCCACCTAACTGAAAAATACAAGATAACTTGTTTGATAAATCTTCTTTTTCACTTTCTATAGATGATCTTGTTAAACAAGCAAAAGTGATATTTCCATTTTCTACTTTTACCGATGCCAAATTGTTTGAGGTAGCTACTAAATCTGTAATATTAGCATCCATGGTATATACTCCGTTATGGCAAGCATATATAGTTTGTAGTAATAAAGTTTGATCTTTGGGACTTAAACCTTCTGTTTTGTTTTCTGTATTAGCAATAGAAATAGCCAAATTAGGTTCTTTAACGGCCCATTCTTTTTTAATATTTGTAGAAACTTCTTCTAATTTTTGTTGAAAAGTTTCTGAATTTTCAACAGCTATAATGCATTCTGATTCCCTAGGAATGGCATTACGTAAATTACCTCCTTGTAATGTAATTATTTGAAAAGATTCTGTTTTGTTAATTTCAAACAAAACACGGGTTAATAATTTATTAGCATTTCCTAAACCTTTAACAATGTCCATTCCAGAATGTCCTCCTTTTAAACCATTTAATATAATTTTATAAAAAGAAGCATTTAGTTTTGTTGGAACAGGAGTGTAGTTTTTAGTTGCAGTAATGTCAATACCACCAGCACAGCCAATGGTAATTTCATCATCTTCTTCGGTATCTAAGTTTAATAAAATATCACCAGAAATAAACCCCGGTTGTAGTTCAAAAGCACCAGTCATTCCTGTTTCTTCATCAATGGTAAACAGTGCCTCTAATTCAGGGTGTTTAATGTTTTTATCGGCTAAAATACTCATAATGGCAGCTACTCCTAAACCATTATCGGCACCCAAAGTGGTTCCTTTGGCTTTTACCCAATCACCATCTACATACATTTCAATTCCTTGAGTATCAAAATTAAAAAGAGTGTTGTTGTTTTTTTGATGCACCATATCTAAATGCGATTGCAAAGTCACTTTTTTTCTGTTTTCATAACCAGCAGTAGCAGGTTTTTTAATTAAAACATTTAAGGCTTTGTCTTGTACAGTTTCTAAACCTAATTTTTGCCCAAAAGCAACCATAAAGTCAGAAATGGCTTGTTCTTTTTTAGAGGCTCTAGGAATGGCATTTATCAAATTAAAATGAGCCCAAATTTCTTTGGGCTCAATATGTTGTAAAGGGTTGTTCATTATATTTCTATGATTATTTCTGATAGGGTTTTTCTTACCTTTTTTTCTTTTGCCATAAAATCATCTTTGGCTCTAAAACCTACAGGCAATAAAAGTGCCGATTTTAAGTTTTTGTCATTTAATTTTAATATTTCATCAAATTTAGCAGGATTGAAACCTTCCATTGGGCAAGCATCAATTTTTTCTAAGGCACAAACAGTTAGTAGATTTCCTAAGGCAATGTAGGTTTGGTTAATGAATGCTTTGTGTTTGTCTACTTCTGATTTGCTATCAAAATCATTCATTAAAAAATCTCTAAAAGGTTTTAAAATTTCATCAGGAGTGTTTCTTTGCTGCTTAACACGATTAAAGTATTCTTCAACATTTGCACCATCAAAAGCATCAGGATAACAAAGCACTAGTAAATGTGAAGCCTCTGTTACTTGTTTTTGATTAAAAGCAAATGGTAATAATTCTTCTCTTATTTCTTTATTTTCTATAATGACCAAGCTCAAGGTTTGTAATCCGTAAGAGGTTGCCGTTAAATTAAAAGCTTCTTTAATGGTTTGTAGTTGCTGTTTTGATAACTTTTTAGTGTTGTCAAATTTTTTGGTTGCATATCGCCATTCTAGGCTTTCAATAATATTCATATTTCTCTTCTTGATTCTGATGACAAAAATAAGGTATTTATTTTTTAACTTAACCTTCAAAACTTTAGATTCTAAAACGCTATGAAAGAGTCTTTTTTACATTTGGTTTGGCAACAACAGTTGTTAGATAATAAAAGGTTATGTACTACCAAAGGAGAAAAATTAAAAATTCATAAAACAGGATTTTTAAATACGCTGCAAGGGCCAGATTTTAACAATGGATTGATTGAAATTGACCGTCAAAAATGGGCAGGAAATGTAGAGATTCATGTAAAATCATCGGATTGGTATGCGCATCAACATCAAAATGATAAAAATTATCAAAACGTAATTTTACACGTGGTTTATGAACATGATGTAGAGGTTTTTGACTTACATAGTAATGAAATTCCGACTGTAGAATTGAAAAATTTTATTCATGAAAGGGTGTTGAGTAATTATAAAATATTGATGAACAACAGGCAACAATGGGTTTTTTGTGAACAAAATTTAAAGGAGATAGATGAATTTAAAATCAACAATTGGCTAGAACGAGTGTATGTGGAACGTTTGGAAAGAAAGATTGATGATATTGCTACTATTTATCAAAATAGTGGTCAAGATTGGGAAGCAACGTTGTTTTTAACCATGGCTAAATATTTTGGAGGAAACTTAAACGGTCAGCTATTTTTAGAGGCATTTTCTCAGGTTGATTTTTCTATCATCAGAAAACAAATAGTTAATAACACCATACATTCCTTTTTATATGGATTATTAGGGTTGTTAGATAATAAGCAAGTAGAAGATGCTTATTACCAAAACTTACAAAAGGAGTTTGTCTATCAAAAACAAAAATATCAATTAGGGAATTTAAAAAAGGTTCAATTGCATTTTTATGGGTGTAGACCTCAGAATTTTCCTACTATTAGGTTGGCTCAATTGATTGCTTTTTATAAAGAACATTCATCGGTTTTTGATAAAGTCTTATGTTTGGGTAATAAACTAAATGATTATAAAGATTTGTTTAAAGTTAAGATTGATGATTATTGGCAAGAGCATTATCACTTTGATAAGCCTTCAAAAAAATCACCCAAACAAATAAGTAAAGGCTTTGTAGATCTTTTATTGATAAATGTGGTTGTACCCGTTTTGTTTTTATATCAAAAAAGTAGAGGAGAGGATTATGAACTGTTGTTAGAGTTGATGTACGAGCTTTCACCAGAGAAAAACAATATCATTCAAAAATTTCATCAATATGGAGTTAAAACAACATCAGCCTTGCAAACACAAGCTTTGTTAACGCTTAAAAAAGAATATTGTGACAAAGAGCGTTGTGCTGAGTGTGTTATTGGTGTTGAGTTGATGAAAAGTCAATAATCGTCGTTTATAGATACTCTAAGATAAGTTAATACAATTTAGGAAACTTATTTGGGTTTGTTTCATGAAAAATAGCATATATTTTTTCAAAAACATCATCGTGAGAGGGTTTAGAAAAATAATCTCCATCACTACCATAAGCAGGTCTGTGTTCTTGAGCAGAAATACAAATAGGTTTGCTGTCTAAATATTGATAAGCGTTTTGCTCATCTACCACTTTTTGTAAAATATAAGCAGAGGCTCCTCCAGGAACATCTTCATCAATAATTGCTAAGCGGTTAGTTTTAGAAACACTGTAAGAAATATTGTGATCTAAATCAAAAGGCATTAAACTTTGTACATCTACAACTTCTGCATTAATTCCTACTTGAGCCAACTCTTTTTGAGCCACCTCTAATACAATTTTTAAGGTAGAACCATAAGAAACCAAAGTAATGTCTGTTCCCTCTTTAATGGTTTCAGAATATCCAATAGGCGTGCAGTATTCTCCTAAATTGTTAGGTTTTTCTTCTTTTAAACGGTAACCATTTAAGTTTTCTATCACAATTGCAGGTTCATCAGTTTGCAATAATGTGTTGTAAAAACCTGCAGCCTTAGTCATGTTTCTAGGAACTAATAAATGCATTCCTCTTAAACAGCTTAAAATTAATGCCATTGGAGAACCTGAATGCCAAATTCCTTCTAATCTATGTCCTCTTGTTCTTACAATTAACGGAGCTGTTTGTTTACCAAAAGTTCTGTAACGTAAACATGCCAAGTCATCACTTAAAGTTTGAACGGCATATAAAATATAATCTAGGTATTGAATTTCGGCAATAGGACGTAAACCTCTTAAAGCCATTCCAATTCCTTGTCCCATAATAGTAGCTTCTCTAATTCCGGTATCGGCTACACGTAATTCACCATATTTGTCTTGTAAGCTTTCTAATCCTTGATTTACATCTCCAATTTTACCAGCATCTTCACCAAAAATAAATAGGTTGTCATGTTTTTTTAACAAAGCATCAAAATTATCACGAATAATTACTCTTGCATCTACAATTTCTTTGGTTTCAGCATAAGTAGGTAATATTTCGTCTATAGAAGAAGCTCCATTACCCAAATCGTTTAATAATTTAGAACTATATTTTTCCTGAGCAATAGGAAGGTTTTTCTGTAACCATTTTTGTAAAATAGTTTTGCTAGGAATGTTTTCTTCACGGATATAACTTAGAACTTTTCTAGCAGTACCGTAAATATCTTTACGGTGAACTTCTGTCATTCCCTCTAAGTCGTTTTTTAATTTCTGAATAAAGTTTTTGTTAATACTTTCTTCGCATACTTTATTTAAAACGGTAATAAGACTGTTCTCTTCAGTTTTTAAAGGTTGTAAAAACGCTTGCCATGCTGCTCTTTTGGCAGCAGCAACTTCTTGTTTAGCTCTTTTTTCTATAGCTATTAATTCCTCTTCACTTTCTACAAATTTTAATACGCTGTCTTCGGTAGATAAATCAAAGTCTAAAATCCATTCACGCATTTTTTTGTTACAATCAAAATCTCTTTCCCATTGTAAACGTTCTTGACTTTTGTAGCGTTCATGAGAGCCAGAAGTAGAGTGTCCTTGTGGTTGTGTTACTTCTGAAACGTGAATCATGACTGGTACGTGTTCTTCTCTTGCAATTTGTGATGCTTTGGTATAAGCATCAATTAAACTTGAGTAATCCCAACCTTTTACGTTAAAAATTTCTATCCCATTGTTTTCATCATCTCTTTGAAAACCTTTTAAAACCTCAGAAATGTTTTCTTTGGTTGTATGGTGTTTTTGATGTACTGAAATTCCGTATTCATCATCCCAAATACTTGCCACCATAGGTATTTGTAAAACTCCAGCAGCATTGATGGCTTCAAAAAAATGTCCTTCACTAGTACTTGCATTTCCAATAGTTCCCCAAGCAACTTCGTTTCCGTTTTTACTAAATTTTTCGTAACCATTTTGTACTGATGCTTCTTGTCTATACAATTTTGAAGCGTAAGCTAGACCAACTAACCGAGGCATTTGTGCTGCTGTACAAGATACGTCTGAAGCCGTGTTGTATTGTTGGGTTAGGTTTTTCCATTCTCCATTTTCGTCTAAACTATGAGAGGCAAAGTGCCCTCCCATTTGTCTACCCGCTGCAAAAGGTTCGTGGTTAATGTCTGTATGAGCGTATAAACCTGCAAAAAATTGTTGTGGAGTTAATTCTCCCAAAGCTAACATAAAGGTTTGATCTCTATAATAACCTGAACGCCAATCACCTTTTTCAAAGGCTTTGGCCATGGCAATTTGTGGTAATTCTTTACCATCACCAAAAATTCCAAATTTTGCTTTTCCTGTTAAAACTTCTTTTCTACCAAGCAAACTACATTCTCGACTTAGGACGGCAATGTAATAATCATTTAAAATTTCTTCCCTAAATTGATTGAACGTAAGTTCTTGCTCGTTTTTCGGATCCACAGTTATAGGCATCTTTATAGCTATTTATAAGAGTGTAAAGTTAGGTATTTCTACTGGGATATTAAAGATAAAGAAAAAGTTCACTTTTATGGTAATATGTTACTTGTTCTTTATGTGTTAAGTTGCTTGTATAGTGTGTGTTATGTTGTTTTGTGTAGAGAGGCATATTTTTAACTATAAAATTTAAAACAATTGTTGTTTAAAGAACTTAACCAATGGTTGTGCTTTTAAAGTAATTGTAAACCTAATGTTTTTCCAATACTGAGCATCTTTAGGAATAAAACCTTCTTTATTGTATACGGGTAAGTAAAATTCTAAAATATCAGGAATAAAATTTAAGCGAATTCCTCCTTCATAATCTAAAAAAGGAGATTCGTTTCTACTTTTAGATAAGGCAATGTTGTTAAAGGCTTCTACCCATCGTACAATTCCTACGCTGGTGTTGATACTAGTTAACCATTGATTAGAAAAACCAGGTTCATTTTGAGAAATAAAACCTCCTTGAGCTTTTATGTATTGTTGAGTTAGAATTCCTGTAGTTTCAGATCTTCCTAAGTAAGGGAGTTCAAACAAATAGTCGTTTGCTGTATGTTGATTAAAACTAAAATAATCTGAAGTAGTAGTGTTTCTTAGAAAGAGTCCTCCATAAAATCTAAATTCAACTGGTCTTTTTTTATTGGTTAAATGTCGGTATCTAAAATCGGTAGTTAGTTTAGAAAACTTGGTTGCAACCTCTGTGCTTACATTTAATTTATAGTCGTTAATTAATTCGTTTTTTCGATAATCATAACTCAGTTTTAAGAGTTGATACCTGTCTTCTTCCGTTTGTTGCATACCAGACTCTACTTCTTTATTAATACCTAAAAAGCGAGCCATTATTTTATTTGTTCCTAAGGCTCTCATGTCTTTCTGCTTAAAATCTATGGTAAAGTATGGAGAAATAACATTGTAGTTTAGGTCTTTAGTGTAGTGGTAATTACTTCCGTTCATACCAAAGCTAATATCAAAAATATTGGTTTTTTCGGGGTAAACAGTATAAGAAAAATCAAATCCTCCAGTTAACGTTCCACTAGCTGTACTATAAGTGGGTTTAAGTTTGTATTCAAAGTTTTTGCGAATAAAGGCTTTGTTTTGAATTCCTACTCCTAAAATAACCCCATCATAAAAGTTATAGGCAAATTCAGGATTTAAAAAAACTTGATGCGCATTGGGGTTGTTTAAATCCTTTAGTAATTTAATTTTTAAAGGACGTTCAAATAATTTTGGTTTGGCATTTTTCCAGTTGTTTCGGTTGTTAATTTCAGGATAATCATTTTCGTAGTTCAATATAACTTTATCTAAACTGTCGTTTTTAATGGCAATTTTTTTAGTGTCAGAAAAACCATCAGTCCACGTTTTACTTTTAATTTTATTGTTTTTTAAACCATATATAGCTACAGGTGTTTTAATGCTTCTTCTGTTTTTTAAAGTGATATAAACACTATCTTTTTTAAATGTGGCTTTACTTATTTTATGATCTATTTTTTTGTTAGAACTTACCCATTCGTCCATAAACCACGAAATATCCTTATTGCTTTTTTGATGCAAAATTTCCATCAAATCATTAGGATCACTATTCTTATTTAGATTTTGGTGGATGTATTCTTTGATAGCGGATTGTAAAATATCTTTACCAAGATATCGTTCTAAAAAAATAAAACTCAGTCCTGCTTTATAAGGAGTAATAATTTTTCGATTATAGTTAGATAAGTTTTTTAAAGGAGTGTCTAAACTTTGGTCTAAATTTTCTCTAGCTGTAATTTGATGTATAATTGAAAATTTATCTGTGAATTTACTTTTAGCAATATTCATTGACCTAAGTCCCCAAATATTAGCTAAACGTCCCATAATTTTTGAATTAGGATAGTTCTTTTCGATGTATTGAATAAATAAATAAACCTCTAAACCCTCCGTAAATGTATAATATTTGTATTTGTTGTTTAAAATAAGTTGATCTATATATTCAGAACACAACGTTTTAAAAAACTTAATTTCCCATTTAAAGTCTTCTTTGTAAGGATGTAAAAAGTTAGGCAAAAATTTTAACTCATAAATAGGGTCTTCATTATAAGTTGCTTTTTCAATTAAAATTTCATGATGTGGTAACTTTCCTATATGTTCTTCTAAAAAAGTAATCATTCGGTTTATTTTTTCTTCCTGAGTGTCTGTGTCAAAATTTTCCGAAATAAAATCAGTAACTACATCTGTGTTATGGGTTTTTATAGTTAAGTAAGATTTTAAAAAAGTGATGCTAATGTCTGCATTAACAAAATTTTTACCCGTTAAATGATAGTTTAAATAATCACTCCCAATGTTTTTTTGTTGATGAAAAGCACTGTGTACTTGATAACCAATAGGTACTTTAAATTTGATGTTATAATCAGTAGGGGTGTTGTATTGATAATTTAGGTTGTTGTGAGAGTCTAATATCCAATTGCTTTCATACGGAGCAGGTGAAATATACCAATCTTGTAAATAGTAATCCATGTCTTTTTTACCACTTCCTGTAAATTTAGCATTCGGAATTTTAATGACATATTTTAAAGAAATAGATATGCTATCATTTGGTTTTAAAGCATTTTTTAGGTTTACATATATTAAATCTTTTTGATGGTGAGGGGAATGGTAGGTAAGATTTATATTGTTGTTTTTGATACTGTTTATTTGCGAATATCCTCTGTCCTCATCTCTAGAAAAATAAAAATCAGTTTTATAATCTTCTAACAATCTTTTGGCTAAAGGAGTTTCACTATCCTTGTAACTATTAGCCCAGTTTCTTAGCACAAGTTCATGTAACGTATCTTTACTTGTGTTGTAATAAGTAATTTTTTGAGAGATGTTTAAAATATTCTTTTCCGTAAACAATTGAGCATCTATAGTCGTTTTGTTATTTTGACTATAGATGCTTAATCCTGTAAATAAAATGATGATGCGGAAAAGAGTTTTCAATATTAAAAGTTTGGTTTTAAATGATATTTGTCGTAGAAGTTGTTTAAGTGTTCAACGGCTTCATCGGCAGTATCTACCAATCTAAATAAGTTTAAATCTTCTGGACTAATGGTTTTAAACTCTTCTAACAAACGCTCTTTAATCCAGTCTAGTAATCCACTCCAATAAGACGTACCCACTAATACAATAGGAAAACGACCAATTTTTTTGGTTTGAATTAAAGTGATGGCCTCAAACAATTCATCTAATGTTCCAAATCCTCCAGGCATTACAATAAACCCCTGAGAGTATTTTACAAACATTACTTTTCTTACAAAAAAGTAATCAAAAAATAAGCTTTTGTCTTTATCTATCCAAGGATTGTTGTGTTGTTCAAAAGGCAAGTCTATATTTAACCCAACTGAAACCCCATTTCCTTTATTAGCTCCTTTGTTACCCGCTTCCATAATTCCAGGTCCACCACCTGTAATGACTCCAAAACCACTTTTGGTTAATTTAAAAGCAATTTCTTCGGCAAGTAAGTAATTTTTGTCTCCGTGCTTGGTTCTTGCCGATCCAAAAATAGAAACACAGGGACCTATTTTCCCTAGTTTTTCGTATCCATCAACAAACTCAGACATAATTTTAAATACTGCCCAAGAGTCGTTGGTTTTTATTTCATTCCAATCTTTTTGTTCAAATTTATTATAGATTCTTTCGTCTTCTTTTTCCTTTTCGGTCATTCTGTAATATTTTTAATAAGTTAACTCATGTTAAGATACGAAAAATAGTACATGAGTTATAGTTCTTTCTTCAAGAATCGAGCCGTATAGCTTTTTTTATGTTGTGCTATTTCTTCTGGGGTTCCAGTGCAAATAATTTTACCACCTCCTTTACCACCTTCTGGACCAATATCAATAATATGATCGGCTAGTTTTATCACATCCATATTGTGTTCAATGACCAATACAGAATTTCCTTTATCTACTAATTTTTGAATCACATTCATCAATACTCTAATATCTTCAAAATGTAATCCTGTAGTAGGTTCATCTAAAATGTAAAAAGTGTTTCCAGTGTCTCTTTTAGATAATTCTGCAGCTAGTTTAATACGTTGTGCTTCTCCACCAGATAATGTGGTAGATTGCTGTCCAAGGGTAATATAACCCAAACCAACTTCTTTGATGGTTTTAATTTTTCTGTAAATTTTTGGAATGTGCTCAAAAAAGCTCACTGCTTCGTTAATGGTCATTTCCAAAATATCGGAAATAGATTTTCCTTTATAACGAATTTCCAAGGTTTCTCTATTGAATCTTTTTCCCTGACAGGTTTCACATTCTACATGTACATCGGGTAAAAAGTTCATTTCTATCACTCGCATTCCACCACCTTCACAAGTTTCACATCTACCTCCTTTTACGTTAAAAGAAAAACGACCAGGTTTGTAACCACGTATCATAGCTTCTGGAGTTTTGGCAAATAAACTTCTGATTTCGTCAAAGGTTTTGGTGTAGGTTGCTGGGTTAGAACGTGGAGTTCTACCAATTGGAGATTGATCGATGTCTATAATTTTATCAATATGCTCCAAACCTTCTATGCTTTTATAGGGTTGAGGTTTTTTAACTCCGTTGTAAATATGTGCATTTAAAATAGGGTAGAGGGTTCCGTTAATTAAGGTAGATTTTCCGCTACCAGACACTCCTGTAACACAAACCAATTTCCCTAATGGAAAATGAGCGGTTACGTTTTTTAAATTATTACCTGTAGCTCCTTTTAACACCAATTCTTTTCCGTTGCCTTCTCTGCGTTTTTTAGGAATTTCAATATTTTTTCTTCCTGTTAAGTAATCAGCAGTTAAGGTTTCTACTTTAGAAAATAAATCATAAGAACCTTGACTAACAATTTGTCCACCATGAACTCCTGCACCAGGACCAATATCTATTACATGGTCTGCACGTTCCATAATGTCTTTATCGTGTTCTACTACTAAAACAGAGTTTCCTACATCACGTAACTGTTCTAAAGAGTTGATGAGTTTTTCGTTATCACGTTGATGTAATCCAATACTAGGTTCATCTAAAATATAAAGGACTCCAACCAGCTGAGATCCTATTTGAGTAGCCAAACGAATACGTTGTGCTTCTCCTCCCGATAAAGATTTAGAGGTTCTGTTTAGTGTTAAATAATCTAATCCAACATCTAATAAAAACTGAATTCTAGTTCTTATTTCTTTGGTGATTTCTGCTCCAATGGTTTTTTGCTTGTTGCTTAATTTGGCATCAATTTTAGAAAACCAATCTGCCAATTCTTTAATGTCCATAGAGGTTAAATCTCCTAAATCGTAACCATCAATTTTGAAGTAAAGAGATTCTTTTTTTAAACGACTTCCGTTACACTCGCTACAAACAACATCATTCATAAAATCTTTAGCCCAACGCTGAATACTTTTAGAATCTGTGTTTTTATGCTGACTTTCTATAAAGGAAACAATTCCTTCAAAATCTATTTCGTAACTTTTGGTAACACCAGCTACTTTGGCTTTTACTTGTATAAATTCTTTCCCACCATTTAGAATAATATCCATGGCAGTTTCTGGAATGTTGGCAATAGGATCTTCTAAACTAAATTGATAAGCATTGGCAATGGTTTGTAGTTGTTTAAAAATCCAAGTGTTTTGTTGTTTTCCTAAAGGAATAATTCCACCCTCTCTAATGGAAATACTATTGTCTGGAATTACTTTTTTTAGTTCAATTTCTGCCACATGTCCTAAACCACTACATTTTGGGCATGCACCTTTTGGCGAGTTAAAAGAAAATGAATTTGGTTCTGGTAAAGGGTAAGAAATACCAGAAGTAGGACACATTAGGGCTCTACTAAAATAACGAGCATTTTTTTCGTTAAACTTCATCACCATTAAAACACCGTCACCAGCGTACATGGCAGTTTTAATGGTTTCTTCTAAACGTTTTTCTTGCTCGGCATTAATCACCAATCTATCAATCACAATCTCAATATCGTGAGTTTTGTAACGGTCTACCTTCATGCCTTTGGTGATGTCTATTACAATTCCATCAACACGAACTTTGGTAAAACCTTGCTTGGCAATTTGCTCAAACAATTCACGATAATGACCTTTTCTAGATTTTACTACAGGAGCTAAAATCAACGTTTTTTCACCATCAAAATCTTGCAAAATTAATTCTTTGATTTGCTCATCAGAATAACTCACCATTTTTTCGTTGGTGTTATACGAATAAGCATCGGCAACACGAGCGTATAACAAACGTAAAAAGTCATAAATTTCTGTAATGGTTCCTACAGTAGAACGTGGACTTTTGTTGGTGGTTTTTTGTTCTATGGCAATCACAGGAGAAAGTCCATCAATTTTATCAACATCAGGTCTTTCTAATCCACCTAAAAACTGACGAGCATAGGCAGAAAAAGTTTCAATATACCTACGTTGTCCTTCAGCATAAATGGTATCAAAAGCCAAAGATGATTTTCCACTTCCGCTTAATCCAGTAATAACTACTAGCTTGTCTCGTGGAATTTTAACATCAATATTTTTTAAATTGTGAGCTCTAGCTCCTAAAACTTCTATATACTCGTTTGTTGCCATGTGTTTTTTGCAAAAGCACGAAGTTAAGATTTATAGTTTTATGTTCAAGGTTTAAGATTTAAAGTTTAAAAGTAGGTTCTCGATAAGCTAACGCTACTCGAACTGACAAGGTTCTCGATACAATTTTATTTCGTTCCACTTCATAAAATTACTCGAACTGACAATGGGATGTTAATGTCACTTCGAGTAGCGTTTGTAGGAGCTAAGTGGAAACAAACGAGGTATCGAGAAGTGTTTTAGATTACAATGTTTCTAAAAGTTAAATTAATTCTAGGAGATTTAATAAGAGTACTAGCAGGTAGTTTGTGTAACCAATTTGTTTGTGTATCCCCTTTCATAATTAACAAACTTCCTTTTTCTAAGACCAAAGAAATTGTTTGTTTGGTGATTTTGTGTTTAAAAGAGAATTTTCTGTCTGCTCCTAAACTAATGGAAGCTATCACTGGTTGTTTGCCTAAAGTTTTTTCGTTGTCGGAATGCCAACCCATGCTTTCATGTCCGTTGTGATATAAATTTAACAAACAAGCATTAAAAGAAATATGGCTTTTTTTCTCTGCTATTTTTTTAAGGTTTAAAAGTTCTTTTGTCCATGGTAACGATTTTTTAGTAGTGTTAGAATATTTGTATAAAAAATCAGTATCTCCGTATAAAGCTACTTTTCTATCTGTAATAATATGCTTTCCAAAGACGATGGCTTCATCATTTTTCCAATCAATATTATCTAATAAATCTTGATAATATTTTTGTGCTCTTGCCAAGTTGATGATATTTGGGTAATAAAACACTTCTCCATCAAAAGGTAAAAGATTGGTAGGTGTGGGGTTGAATAAATCCATTTATGGTTCTGTTTTAGCAGCTTCCCATCCAATGATAGAAGTTTTTCTGGTAGCTCCCCACATATAATTTCCAAAAACACCTGTGGATTGAATCACCCTGTGGCAAGGAATTAAAAAAGCTATGGGATTATTACCAATGGCAGTTCCTACGGCTCGACTAGCTTTGGGTTTCTCTATTTGATTTGCAACACTTCCGTAAGTGCTTAATTTTCCTAAAGGGATTTTTAACAAAGCTTCCCAAACTTTTAATTGAAAATCTGTTCCTTTAATATGTAGTTGTAATGGTATTTTACTTGTTAACGGATGTTTAAATAAATCGACCGCTCGGTTTTGTAGAGGATGATTTTCGTTCTTATAGGTTGCGTTTGGTAGCCTGTTTTTTAAAAGTTGAATATCTTTTTCTAAATCATCTATAAAAGAAATATGGCAAATTCCTTTGTGGGTGTTGGCAATTAAAATAGTTCCGAAAACGCTAGGGTAGTCGTGGTAATAAATAGTGAGGTTTTGTCCTTGGTTTTTATACTCTCCGGGTGTCATTCCCTCAATATTAACAAATAAGTCATGTAATCTTCCTGTACCAGACAATCCTGTATCTATAGCAGTGTCAAACAGGGTTTGTTTAGGTTCTTTTAATAAGTTTTTTGCATGTTGAATGTTTAAGTATTGCAAAAACTTTTTTGGACTTACTCCTGCCCATTGGGTAAATAATTTTTGAAAATGAGAAGGGCTTAGGTTTACCGAATCGGCAATAGTTTCTAAACTTGGTTGTTCATTTTTATGTTGCTCAATAAAAGCAATGGCTTTTTCTATAATTTGATAATTGCTGTTCTTTTCCATTGATATTATAATGAGTTCTTACAAATGTAAGTTTCCTTGTGGAATTTAAAAACCCGATTCTTGTTCTCGATACGCTAACGCTACTCGAACTGACAATGAGAAGATATTAAATTAAAAAAGATGAAACTCCTAAAGTTTCATCTTTTAGAAATATTTTGTTTTAGGACTTCTTGCACAGAATCATACATCACTTGTTTTAAATCATCGCCCATTTGATTTTGAATGGCAAACTTATGATTGATTTCCAATTCAATTCCAGCATATTTTTCCGGAAATTGTTTTCTGAGGGTTTTGGTAAATCCGTCACTCACTCCTTTATAAGGATAGTTAAAACGTACATTTAATTCAGGAGCTCTTTTTTTAAGTTCTGCTTTTAATTGTTTGGCAATATTTTTTTCTAATTCTTTAGCAGGATCGTATAAAATACCAATGTCGCATTTACGAGAAACTCCTTTAAAAACAGGAGTAAACGTATGTATAGATAAATGAAAAACAGGTTTGTTACAATCTAAAATATTTTCTATTTGCTGTGTGATTTTACTTCTGTAAATCAAATAGTATTGTTTAATTAAAACTTGTTTTTCCTTTTTACTCAAAGATTTTGTGCATTCCGAAAACAAAGCAGGATGATGTAAAGACCTATTTAGTTCTATTAACAAACGACTGATTTCGTTACTTTTATAATACACCGCTAAAGGCCTTAAAAATTTAAACAAATCTAAAGCTCCAGGATCGTAACCTTTATGCGTTTTTAAAACTGTTTCATGTTTTTGAAACAGTTTGTCATAGGCTAAAGGAATTTGATTTCCTCCGTGTTCACAAGAAAGAATTAATTTCATGCTTTAAATATCGAATAAAATGTTTGATTGTAAACAATCAGCTAATTTTTTATAAACAACAGAAATGTTTTCAGGAGTGATATCATCTCCCAAAGCTTTTTCTATACGAGTTGCTAAAGTTCCTTTAGATAAAATAATTTCTATGGCTTCTCTGTAATGTGGAGCGATGTTGTTTTTTACATCTTCATATAAATGTTGCCAAACATCTTTTACCAAAGAATGATCTCCTAAACCTAATTCTTCTAAATAACCAAAATTGGTGATTTCATAATTTTCTCCATCTTTAATAATTCTGTTAAGAATACTAGCCAACTCATTTTGATGCCAATCTTTTTGTGATGACAAAGAAGTAAAAGGATTGTAGACCAATAATTTTAAAACTTCAATCACCAATACGGCAATGGCAATATCGGCTTTTGGACATTCTTGAATATCAATCACTCTAATTTCGATGGCATTTCTATCAAACCTAGCAATAGCACCTCTTGAGTTTACAAAATGCTCATCTAAAATTCCATCTTCGTTAAAAGGTTCAATGGCTTTTTTTACAGGCTGATAAATTCCAATTTCATAAGCTTCTTTACTAAAAACTTGTTCAGGGATTACTTTACCAGCAATTACAGGAATTTCTTTCTGATTGGTTTTATAACTCTCTAATCTACTATCCTTAAAACCTGTAAATTTTCCATCTAAAATGGGTGAACTAGCACACAATCCAGGAAGAATAGGTAGCAAAATACGAATAGCTGCATGTAGTTTTTCAAATTCTTCATCATTAGCAAAAGGGAGGTTGATGTGCATACTTTGTAGGTTGCTCCATCCGTGACCCTTGCAATCAAAAATAGTGTTGTAACGTTCGTAAATATCATTAGAACCGTGTTCCCAAAGTTTGGTTTCGGTAAAAGGATTCATTAAAGGATGACAAGCAGTTCCTAACAATTCACTATCCAAAGGTTCTAGTAGCTTGTTGATTTCTATAATATTTTGATGAAATGCATCAGCCAAGCCATTCAACTCATCAGTTGGGCCATTTGTTTTAATTTCAACCACATGAGCAACTAGCTCGTTACTCCAAGCAATGGCTCCGTTATCAATATCATCTTTTAACTCTCCGTTTTTTGCAGTTAGTAAATCTGCAACTTTTGGAGTAATTTTAAAGGTAGATTTGTCAATCATCATGTATTCTAGCTCAATACCGAATACTTCAAATAAATGATAAGCATTTTTCATTTTTAATCTAAACGATTTTTAAGTGCTGTTAAAATTTTGGTGTAGATTACATCTCCGTAATATTCATCTTCTACACCTACATCAATATTGGGGTTGTCGTTAATTTCAATCACCATAGGTTGATTGTTGATTACTTTGATGTCTATTCCATATAACCCTTTTCCCATTAATTTGGCTGATTTAACCGCCATGTTAATGACTTTTTTAGGGACTTTTTCTATAGGTAAACATTCTGATAATCCGTCTTGTTCCTTTTTCTTTTTGGCTTTCCAGTTATAAATTTGCCAGTGCCCTTTGGCCATGTAATATTTACAAGCAAAAAATGGTTCGCCATCTAAAACGCCAATTCTCCAATCGTAATCTGATGGGCAAAATTCTTGTGCAATAATTAAGTCAGATTCTTTTAACATTTCACCAACCATGGTGTTGTATTCTTCTTTAGAAGTTGCTTTTTTAACCCCAAAAGAAAAGGTAGAATCTGGAGCTTTTAACACACAAGGAAAACCAATGGTATCAATTACTTTTTCTTTGTTATCGTTATGTATAATAGCTGTTTTTGGAGTTGCAATGTTGGCATTTTGTAAAGCTTCTGCCATGTACACTTTGTTACAGCATTTTAAAATAGCATCAGGATAATCTACAATGGCCATAGATTCTTGTTGTGCCTTGCGAGCAAACATATATGCCTCGTTATTTACCTCGGTACTTTGTCTAATAAACAAAGCATCAAAAGAAGTGAGTTTAGACAAATCTTTAGGCTGAATAACTTCTGTATAAATATGCATTTTCTCTGCAATGTCCATAAACTTTTTAATGGCTTTGGTATTGCTAGGAGGAGCAGGGTCGTTAGGATTTACCAGAATAGCCAAATCAAAATCGTATTTGGTTAGTTTAGGTTTATCGTAACGTTTTTTAGAAAAATATTGATTGGCAAAAATTTGCACATCTTCCATGTGTTCCAAAGGAATTTCTGCCTCGGAAATAGGTTTAATGCTTTGTACTTGCCACTTGTTGTTAAAAACAAAGTTTACACGCACAAACGGAATTTGAAAATGCTTGTAAAACAAGCTACTTAATTCCTTGTATTTTTGAGCAACGTTTTGACCAAAATAAATACTTAAAGTAAACTCTCTAGATTTAATGTTTTTTAAACTTTGTTGAATAACATTATCAAATTCATCAGATAAAATTCTAACAATTTTTAAGGTTTTTAAATCTACTAAGTTTTTAACGGTTGGCGATACCAAATGTCCACGAGCCTCTGCTAATAAAGAAACATAATATCCTTTAGATTGATAGCTGTAATCTTTACAAAGGTTAAATATTCTTGCTTTTTTTTGCAAGGCATATTTGGGGTTGGTAAGGTATTCTTGAGGAGAAATAACAATAATTGTGTCAATCGAAAAATTCCATTTTTCAGGTTGATTTACAACAATATACTTGTTCATTTAAGGGTGTTCATATCATTTTAATTTTGGGATAAATGTATATTAAAAAATAATACAATTAAGAAAAAAATGAAATTTACCGTTAAATTTTTTAATAATTTAAGTGCTGTGTTTTTAGGGGTTAAGAAGATGGGGTTTCAAAGATTAGTTTTACAGTAGCTCCTTTGTCGGGGTTGTTGGCTACACTGATTTCGGCATTATGTACTTCCATAATTAGTTTAACCAAAGCTAAACCAAGTCCTTTCTTTTTGTCACTATGTTCTTTACCAGAAGCAAATAACTGGAATAAATGTTTTAGAGCGTATTTGCTAAAACCTTCACCATTGTCTATAATAGAACAAATGGTTTTGTTATTTTCTATTTCAGTTTTTATAGTGATGTTACTGTCTTTCTCTGAATACTCTATAGCATTTTTAATGATGTTTTCTAAGGCATATAAGATTAAGGCAGGATCTCCGTTTACAATAAAATTATCAATATTGTCATCTATTTTTAAATGGATGTTTTTTGCTTGTAGTTTTTTAGATAATTTAAGTTCAGTTAACCCAAAAACTTGTTTTAACTGAATGGTAGATTTTTTAAAAATATCTTTTTTAGTTCTTAGTTCTGTAATTTTTAAGCTAAGTTTAGAGAAAGATAAAAGGCGATTTGCAGATTCATCTAAAAGGTTTACAAATTCTATAAGTTCAGAAGTTCTTAACTCATCTTTTAATACGTTTACAAAACCTAAAATACCGTTAAGTGGGGTGTTTATTTCGTGACTAATAATAGCTAAAAAATCATTTTTTGCAGCATCTAAACTTTCTAATTCTTTATTTGCTTTTTCTAATTCTTCGGTTCTTAATTTAACTTTTTCTTCTAGTTTACTGTTGATGTTTTTTAACTCGTCTTTACTAATTTTTAATTCTAAATGAGTTTTTACTCTTGATAATAATTCTTGGGAACCAAAAGGTTTAGAAATATAATCTTGTCCACCAACTTCAAATCCTTTAAGAATACTTTCTTTATCTGCCATAGCAGTTAAAAAAATAATAGGGATGTCTTTTAGTTGTTCATCTGTTTTAATAATGGAACAAGTTTCATATCCATTCATTACAGGCATATTAATGTCTAATAAAATTAAATCATAATCTTTAGATTTAGATAAAGCACTAATGGCTTGTTTTCCATCCATGGCAACTCCAATAATGTATTTTTCGGCTTTTAGCAGACTTCCTAATACTTGAATGTTTTTTTGCTGATCGTCAACAATTAAAATTTTTGGGGTTTTTGTTTTTAAAATTTCCATGGATAGTATATAATGATAATCAACTTTTAATAGTGATATATAAAACGAAATTAAGGATTAGTTTTGTAATTGTTTTTTTAAATCTGTAATTAATTTAGGGAATTTCTTTAGAGTAAACATAAGTTTATCAAACTCAAAGTTGTCTGCATATTCGCAAATACTCTCACTGTATTTAACAACTGATTTTATTTTGTGTTTTTGAGAGGTTATAGAGAGTGCTTTACCAAACTCTTCTATTTCATTAATAATTTGCTTTTCTACTATTGAATTGTACTTAGGTAAAAAATCATTTTCTAAAATGTTGATGAATTCAGGAAGCTTGTTAATATCTTCTATTTCTATTTTTATAAGAGGTTTTTTAGGTGCTTCTTCCAACTCTTTATCTAGACTTGTGTAGCTTAATTGTGTTGCTAGTACTTTGTAAAACAATTCTATGTCTAAAGGTTTGATGACATACTCGTCAAAAATATTTTTTAACTTTTCTTTTTCTGTGTTACTTTTGATTGATGCGGTAATAGCAAAAACAGGAATGTTTTTAGTGTTTTCTGTTTTTTTAAGAATCTTAGTGGCTTCTACACCATTCATTTCTGGCATTCGCAAATCCATTAAAACAAGATCAGGGAGGTGTTCTTCGGTTAGTGTTACGGCTTCTTTACCATTACTAGCTTCAATAATGGTTATGTCAGGAGAAGTTTCTAGTAAATCAATAATAAGTTCTCTGTTTTCAGTAACATCATCGGCCACAAGTATTTTGGCTTTGTTAAAAACAATTTTAGAGGTGTCAAAAGCAGCATTCTCAGAAATGATGGTTTCAGTAGAAACAGCAATGTTTGGTATAAAAACAGTAAAGGTACTACCAGTGTTTACCTGACTATGAACGCTAATTTTTCCTTTCATTTTTTCAACCAATTTAGAAGTGATAGATAATCCTAAACCAGTACCTCCATATTTAATAACGCTTTGTCCTCTTGTTTGAATAAATGGACTAAAAATATGTTTTAATTGATCTTCTGGAATTCCAACACCAGTATCTTTTACAGTAATAATAAGGTTAATGTTTTCTTTATTAGGTTGTGTTTCAAAATGAATTTGTACCCCTCCTTTTTCTGTAAACTTAACAGCATTGCTTGCTAGGTTAAAGAGTATTTGCCTGGTTCTAACTTCGTCAATAACAACAGTGTTGGCAATATCTTTGTTATAGGTTGTAGTAAATGTAATGTCTTTTTCGCTAGTGGTTTGTTCAAAAATACTTTGAATATGTGCTCCCAAATCCTTTAAGTTTACGGGAGTAGGATCTATTTCTAGTTTACCCGCTTCAATTTTTGAGAGGTCTAGAATATCATTGATGATTCTTAATAGGTTTTTACCACTAGTTCTAATCAGATTAATTTGAGAGAGTTGTTTGCTATTTGTTAAAGAGTTAGACAGTTGTTCAGAAAATCCAATAATGGCATTCATAGGAGTTCTAATTTCATGACTCATATTGGCTAGGAAGTCGCTTTTAGCTTTGTTGGCTGCTTCTGCAGCATTTTTGGCTTTGGTAATCTCTTCTTCTGCTTTTTTAATAATAGAAATATCTTGTAAAATTCCTACCATTTTTAAAGGAGTATTGTCTTCGTTATAGGTTTCTATTTTTCCATTAACTTGAATCCAAATATAGTTTCCGTTTATATGTTTAATTCTATATGTTGCGCTATAAGAGTCTGTTTTTTCTTTTATATGTTCTTCTACTTTTTGGTGTAAAGGAGCTATATCATCAGGATGAATACGTTCTGTCCACCAGGCAGAATTGGTGTCTATATCGTTTTTATTAATACCAATCATTTTATACATTAACTTACTGTATAACATTGTTTGGGTTTCATAACTCCATTCCCACCAAGCATATCCTCCAGTAGAAAAAGCAGTTTCTAAACGGTCTTTACTTATTTTAAGTTTTTCCCTGTTTTTTAAAAGATCTTTATTGGCTATTTCTAGTTTTTGTGTTCTGTTTTTTACCTTTTTTTCTAATTCATTATTAAGGTTTAAGATTTCTTTTTCTTTGTTTTTTAAATTGGTGATGTCTGTACCAATAAGAATAAATTTATTATCTGTTTGATGTTTTCCTAGGTGAATAAATTTAATATTTAGGTTCATCCAAAATTCTTGATTGTATTTGTTTGTGTTTACAATCTCTATTTTGGTATTGTGTTTGTTTGAAATAGCCTTTTTAAGCTCTTTTTGTTGTTGCTTAGGAGTGGTTTTGCTTGTGAGTATTTTAAAAATATTTTGTCCGGTTATGTTTTTTAAATGCTTGTCAAAATATTTTTCAAAAGCTTCGTTTGTCCATTCAATATTCCCATAAACATCCGTTATAATAACACTATTGCTACTGCTTTTTACTACGGATGCTAGTTTAAAAACTTCCTCTTCAGAAAGAATATTTTTAACGTGATAGTAAGCAAAAACATAGGAGGTGATTAAAGCTAGTATAATAAAGAAAATAATTGGTGAGTATAGTGAATAGAGCAACTCTTGTTTTATACTTTTTATAAAGGTATAGGGAACTATTGATACTACTTTCCAAAAATCATCAGTGGCAAAATAATTAATACTATTGCTATTGGTTGTTTTTACTACGTTTCTAAAATTAAGAGTATTATAAGTAAAAAGCCCGTTGTTTGTTAAAAGTTGTCCTTTGCTAGTGTTTTTTATTTGCTGCCATGCTTTTGGATAAAATTGTAGATAGTTTTTGTCTTTTTTGTCATCAAACATAAAACCCCAATTATTGTCTTTTTTAGGAGATATTAAAAGGTAACCGTTAGGATCTATTAAATGAATTTCGCTGTGGCTATTAATATTTAAAGCTTCAATTCTTTTAACCAAATCGACCCCCAAATAATTTATTATAACTATAGCTGTAGTTTCACCTATGCTATTGGTTACTTTGCAACCTACTCGGAGAACTTGTTTGTAAGGGATTTCTATTTTTCCAAATTCAACGTTTAAGTCAAATTTTGAAAAATAAATATCACCTTGGTCTATTTTAGAAATCTCTTTAAAGTAATATCTATCCTCTTTGTTTTTTAGTAAAGAGTCTGCCATTATTATGGGGAGTCCTTGACTGTATACACATTTTAAAACTTCATCACCATTAGGAGTTAAAACTCTAATTTGATCATATAGTTTGTTGTTTTCGGAAAAACTTTTGATTTCATCTGTTAAAGTGTTATAGTCTTTATTTTTTAAAGAATTGAATTGTTTGGTAGAGGAAACTAAGCTTGCTATAAAAAAAAGATCTCTTTTTATGGCTACAAAATCGTTGATAATTTCATTTACCTGAAGTTTGGTTTTTTTTACTTCATATTCTTTTAGGTTTTTTATTTCAGTCTCTTTTTTAGAGTTGTATATAAAAAAAGACATTCCTAATATTACCGCTAAAGAGACTAACCATAATCTTAAAAAAAGTAGAAGTAATCTTTTGTTAAATAACTTAGTAGGAATCATGGTTGTATTTTTTAACAGATGTATTTTAAGATTTTTAAAGATAACTAAAAGATTTATACATTTTAAAGTTTCATAGTTAGGCCAATGCGTTTGTTGTGAAGGTCTAATTGAATTACTTTAACCGTTACTATCTGGTTTAAATGCAAAACATCGTTTGGAGAGTTGATAAATTGATGAGTGATTTGTGAAATGTGAACCAAGCCATTTTCTTTAATTCCCAAATCTATAAAAGCTCCAAAATTGGTAATGTTGCTTACCTGTCCTTGTAAAACCATCCCTTCTTGTAAATGCTCAATATTGGTAATGTTTTTACTAAACTCTAATTGATCTTCTTGTTTTCTTGGATCAATATTAGGTTTTGCTAATTCGTTTAAGATGTCTTTAAGAGTATGTTTTCCAATTTGTTCTTGTAAGTCCTGATGATTTATTAAACTTAAAATGTCTTTATTTCCAATGATGTTTTCTAAAGGTAAGTTTTGTTGCTTAGCTATTTGATTTACAATTTTGTATTGTTCAGGGTGTATACCAGTGTTGTCTAAAATTTGTTTTCCTTGTACTCTTAAAAAACCAGCACATTGTTCAAAAGCTTTATCTCCCAGTCTAGGAACCTTTTTAAGGTCGTTTAAGTTGTTAAATTTTCCATTTTTAGAACGATATTCTACAATGTTTTTTGCCAAACTAGGACCAATACCTGCAATGTATTGTAGTAAATATTTACTAGCTGTATTAAGTTGTACACCTATTTTGTTTACACAACGCTCAACTACATGATCCAATTCTGTTTTTAATAAAGCTTGATCAACATCATGTTGATATTGTCCTACCCCAATAGACTTAGGCTCTATTTTTACCAACTCAGCCAAAGGATCCATTAATCTACGACCAATACTAACAGCTCCACGTACTGTAATATCGTGGTTGGGGAATTCTTCTCTCCCTATGTCAGAAGCTGAGTATATAGAAGCTCCGTTTTCGTTTACCAAATAAACATCTATGTTTTTTGCAATATTTGCCGATTTAATAAGTTTTTCGGTTTCTCTACCAGCTGTTCCGTTACCAATAGCAATAGCCTCTATTTTATGCTTATTTAGTAGTTGTAATACTTTATCTATGCTTTTATTATGCTGTTGTTGTGGCGGGTGAGGATATATAATAGTATCTTCTAACAAATCTCCTTGTTTATTTAAACACACTACTTTACAACCTGTTTTAAATCCAGGATCTATGGCCAAAACATTCTTTTTACCAATAGGAGCAGCCAATAATAGTTGTTCTAAATTTTTAGAGAAAACATTTATAGCTTCTACATCTGCTTTTAGCTTTAGTTCATTTAGTAGTTCTTTTTCTAAAGAAGGTTTTAAACTTTTTCCGTAAGCATTGGCAATGGCTTGTTTTAATAAAACTGCACTTTGGTTTTTACTTTTAATAAAATTTCGTTCTAGCAAATCAATAGCCGTTTGTTTGTCTATGCTAATTCCAGAACTTAGAAGACCTTCGTTAGTTCCTCTTAAAATAGCCAATATTCTGTGTGATGGCAGTCTAGTTGCTTTTTGCTCAAAATCAAAATAAGTTTTGTAAATCTGAGCTTCGGTTTCTTTCCCTTTTTTAATTTTACTTTTTAAAACTCCTTCTCTGTTAAACAATCTTCTTAGTTGATTTTTACTAAAGGTGTGTTCTGTAATCCATTCACAAATAATATCTAAAGCACCATCAATAGCCTCATCTTGATTTTTGATGTTGTTTTTTATAAAAGGTTGAATGTTGATGTGATCGCTTTTTTGAGACATGATTATTTTAGCCAAACCTTCCAAACCATTTTCCTTAGCTACGCTGGCTTTGGTTTTACGTTTGCTTTTATAAGGAGCAAATAAATCTTCAAGTTCTTTTTTGTTCCAACAATTCTCTATGTTGGTTAAAAGTTGTGGGTTGTTAATGTTTAATTCCTTAATGGTTTCTAAAACATATTCTTTTCTTTTAACCAGTTCATCAATGGCAGTGGCTTCTTTTTGAATGTTAAAAATTTCATGATCTTCTAGACCTCCTGTTTGGTCTTTTCTATAACGAGCAATAAAAGGAACTGTAGCACCATCATTTAATAAGTTTAAAACCGCTTGAATGTTTTTTTGAGCTAATTGTGTATTGTTTGCTATTTGTAAAGATAATATGGCTTGACTCACAGTTAAATGTTTTAAAAAAAGAACTGTAAATATAATAGGAGTGGGGTAATAGTTAGTAAATTATTTGGAATAAATAATTTGTTTTATGATTACGCAAAAAAATACGTAATTAAATTTATGTTTTAAGTCATAAAAACTTATGTTGTTACTTAGTTATTATAAGTAGTAACATTTTGCTAACTTGCGCTAAATTGAATTTAAAAATGAGTTTGATAAATGATATTCGACACTTTTTTGAAAAACATGGTTTTGATGTTTCTTCAAGATTGGCAGATCGTATGGGAATAAGAACCGCCAATGTGCGATTGTTTTTTGTATATATATCATTTGTAACCTTTGGTTTTTCTTTTGCCATATATTTAACTTTAGCTTTTTTGTTAAAATTAAAAGACATGGTCAGGACAAAAAGAACCTCTGTTTTTGATTTATAAGAACCTATGCTGAACAAAATATATAAAGGATTAATTCTATTTGCTATTGTTCTGTTCATTGGGATTTTGGGCTATTATTTAGCGTTTGACTATTCTTGGTTAGATGCTTTTTTTATGACCATTATTACGATTACAACGGTTGGTTTTGGAGAAGTAAAACCTTTAGATGATGCGGGTAAATTATTTACTATTTTACTAGTGTTAATGAGTATTGGGGTTTATGGATATTTAGTGGCGGTTATTTCAGATTTTTTTTCAAACAATGTACTTATGGATGCTTATCGAGTTAAAAAAGAGTTAAAGGAAATTGCCAAATTAGAAAAGCACACCATTATTTGTGGTTTTGGTAGAAACGGAAGGCAAGCCTATGAAAAACTTAAAAGGTTTAATAAAAAATGTGTTGTTATAGAAAGAGATGAAGCTTTTATGGATGACCCTATCTATCAGGAAATTCAATTTGTAAAAGGTGATGCTACTAATGATGATGTATTAAAAAATGCAGGAATAGAAAAAGCCGCTAGCTTAATTACTGCTTTGCCTTCTGATGCTAATAATTTATATGTGGTTTTGTCATCAAGACAAATCAATCAAAAGTTAAATATTGTTAGTAGGGCTAATGATGAAAATGCTACCAAGAAATTAAAAATAGCTGGAGCTAGTCATGTTATAATGCCAGACAAACTAGGGGGAGATCATATGGCTTCTTTATTAGTGACTCCAGATTTAGTGGAGTTTGTAAATAGAATAAATATGGAGGGAGACTCTAATGCTAATTTAGAAGAAATTGGGGTAGATGAGTTGCCTCAAGAGTATTTAATGAAATCCATTCAAGATTTAGACGTTCGCAGAAATTCAGGCTGCAACGTAATAGGTTTTATTACAGAAGATGACGAATATATTGTAAACCCATCTTCTCAAATGATTTTAGAACCAAAATGTAGATTAATTGTATTAGGAAGACCTGAACAAATTAAAAAATTTAAAGAAATTTATGAGTAAAACTATTAGAAAAACAATTCAAAAAGTCGTCAGTTTAATACTAATTATGCTTCCAGCAGTATCATTTGCATCCATTGATCAAATGATAGAAGAAAAATTTGCTCCAGTTTCACATGTAGTAACACAAGTTGTTTTTTATGCTATTCAAATAGGGCCTATGAGTGTGCCTATTGTGTTAATTGTTTTATTAGGAGGGGCTTTGTTTTTTACCTTGTATTTTAATTTTGCAAACATACGTTTGTTAAAAGTAGCAGTAAAAGCAACCAAAGGTGATTATGATGAAATAGATTATGCTTTTGAAGAAGATGATGACATTGAAACAATTAAAGATGTAGCTGATGCAGATAAAGAAAGAAAAACAACACCAGTAATAGGAGTTGTTACTCATTTTCAGGCTTTAACTGCTGCATTGTCTGCAACTGTTGGTTTGGGAAATATTGCAGGAGTTGCTGTGGCCATTGCTTTAGGTGGACCAGGAGCAATTGTTTGGATGATATTAGCAGGGTTTTTAGGAATGTCTACCAAGTTGGTAGAAGCTACTTTAGGAGTAAAATATAGAGAGGTTAGTCCAGAGGGGAATATTTATGGAGGGCCTATGTATTATCTTAAAAAGGGATTAAAAGAAAAGAACTTGGCTGGTTTAGGAAAGGTGTTGTCTATTATGTATG
The DNA here is from genome assembly GCF_054111205.1 of Wenyingzhuangia sp. IMCC45467. The sequence continues at coordinate 1,637,607 of NZ_CM134196.1, read as the reverse complement.
CTATCTTTGTAGTAGGAGGTTCTTTTGGAGGTGGAAACATGTTTCAAGCCAACCAAGCAACAGCTCAATTCATGTCTTTAACAGGTATGAAATCGGGGTTTGTTTTCGGATTGGTGTTGGCGGCTTTGGTGGGAGTAGTTATTATTGGTGGAATCAAAAGAATTGGAAAAGTAACAGAAAAAATAGTTCCTTTTATGGGGATTTTATTTGTGGGGGCTTCTTTAGTTATTATTTTTAAAAACTTTGATATGATTCCTAATGCAGCTTATCAAATTTTAGATGGTGCTTTTGGAAATAATGCCATGTTAGGAGGTTTTATAGGAGTTATGATTGTTGGTTTTCAAAGAGCAGCCTTTTCTAATGAAGCAGGTGTTGGGTCAGCTTCTATTGCCCATGCAGCAGTAAAAACAAAATTTCCTGCAAGTGAAGGAATAGTAGCAAGTATAGGACCTTTTGTAGATACCGTTGTTATTTGTACCATGACTGCTTTGGTAATTGTAATTACCAATTTAAAATACACACTTTTTGAGTATGCAAACTTAGAGGGGAGTAATGTAATTATGAATGGAACAGGAGAGAAGCTAGGTGGAGTAGATTTGACTTCTGCGGCTTTTGATTCTTCCATCCCAAATTTTTCAATAGTTTTAACTATTGCCGTTATACTGTTTGCTTTTTCTACTATGTTGTCTTGGTCTTATTATGGAATTCAAGGATGGAGTTATCTTTTTGGAAAAGGAAAAGTTGCTGATATTACATATAAAGTATTATTTTTATTTGTAATAGTTGTAGGAGCATCTTCTTCTTTAAACTCTGTGGTAGAGTTTTCAGATTCTATGATTTTTGCTATGGTGTTTCCAAATATCATTGGTTTGGTGTTGTTAGCTCCAAAAGTTAGGCATGAAATTAAAAGGTATTTAACGGCTATTAAGCACAAAGTAGAAAGTTAAAAATACTTAAATATGAAATTTAAAAAATCCCATTTTCAGTACTCAAAAAGTCAACGAAATGGGATTTTTTTATTAATAATTATTGCTATTGCACTTCAAAGTGTTTTGTTGTTTTTTAACAATAATTTAGGTAAGTTTAGTAGAATAGAAGTTTCTTCTATAGAATTACAATCAGAATTAGATTCTATTGTCTTGTTAGATAAATCTAATGCTTTTAAACTATACCCTTTTAATCCTAATTACTTGTCAGATTATAAAGCTTATCAATTAGGAATGTCTATTGATGAGATTGATAGATTGATGAGTTTTAGACTAAAGAACGAGTATATTAATAGTTCTAAACAGTTTCAACAAGTAACTAAAATTTCAGACTCTCTACTGAATGTAATTTCTCCATATTTTAAATTCCCAGAATGGGTATCTAAAAAAACATCGCTAAAGAAAGAATCAAAACCAAAAGAGATTGTTTTAAAAGATATTAATAAAGCAACGGTTAGTGAGTTAACGCAAATCAGTGGTATTGGAGAAAAAAGAGCTCAAAACATTATTAAATATAGAAGTTTGTTAGGGGGTTATACCTACGATAGCCAATTAAGAGAGGTGTGGGGAATTCCATCAGAAATTTTGGAGTTGTTAAAAAAAGAATTTAGAGTTTTGTCAAAACCAAAAATTGATAAAATAAATATAAACACAGCTACTGAGTATGAGTTGTCTAAAGTTGTTTATATCGATTATAAATTGTCAAAATCTATCGTTAGTTATAGAAATGAAGTGGCAGAAATACAGAACTTAGCGGAGCTTAAAAGATTAAGAGATTTTCCTAAGGACAAATTCCACTTAATAAGCTTATATTTGCACGCTGATTAAAACAAAAAAACTTTTTTGAATGAATTTCGAGACGAATGAAACCCAAAAAATGATAGCATCATCTATTCAAGATTTTGCAAAGATTCATATTACTCCCAATGTATCAAAATGGGATGAATCACAGGAGTTCCCTGTAGATTTATTTAAGAAGTTAGGTGATATGGGGTTTATGGGGGTTTTGGTGCCCGAAGTTTATGGAGGATCGGCTTTAACATATCATGAATATATTACGGTTATAGAGGAAATTTCTAAGGTAGATCCATCCATAGGATTATCTGTAGCCGCTCATAACTCACTTTGCACGGGGCATATTCTTCAATTTGGAAGTGATGAACAAAAAGCAAAATGGTTGCCAAAATTAGCAACAGGAGAATGGATAGGTGCATGGGGGTTAACAGAGCATAACACAGGTTCTGATGCCGGAGGAATGAGTACTACTGCTGTTTTAGATGGGGATGAATATGTATTAAATGGAGCTAAAAACTTTATTACTCATGCCATTAGTGGAAATGTAGCTGTGGTAATTGCTAGGACAGGAGAAAAAGGAGATTCTCATGGAATGACGGCCTTTGTGGTAGAAAAAGGAACACCAGGTTTTGGTTCTGGTAAAAAAGAAGATAAGTTAGGAATGAGAGCTTCTGAAACAGCAGAGCTTGTATTTGCAAACTGTAGAGTGCCTAAAGAAAATGTGTTGGGTAAAGTAGGTGAAGGGTTTATTCAGTCTATGAAGGTATTAGATGGAGGTAGAATATCAATAGCAGCTCTATCATTAGGAATTGCTAAAGGAGCATATGAGGCTGCCTTAAAATATTCTAAAGAAAGAGTACAGTTTGGAAAACCTATTTCGGCTTTTCAAGGAGTTTCTTTTAAGTTAGCTGATATGGCTACGGAAATTGAAGCATCTGAATTGTTAACACATAAGGCTGCAGCTAAAAAAGAATTAGGAGAAAAAATGACCACTATAGGAGCAATGGCTAAAATGTACGCTTCAGAAACTTGTGTAAGAGTAGCTAATGAAGCCGTGCAAATTCACGGAGGATATGGTTATACAAAAGACTTTCCAGTAGAAAAATTTTATAGAGATAGTAAGTTGTGTACTATAGGAGAGGGAACTACAGAAATTCAAAAAGTAGTGATTTCAAGAAATATTTTAAAAGACTAGTTTCTAAAGGTAGAAAGTAGAAGGCTGTAAAGAGGAGAATTGTGGTTCATATAGCCTTTTAGTAAACTTTATAAACTTTTAATTTTTAAACTGAAAAAAATTCTTACATTTGCAATCCAAAAATTAGATAAAAAACATTTAAAATATATTACGACAATGAAGGGAGGTGCTAAATTATGTTAATTATACCAGTTAAAGACGGAGAAAACATTGATAGAGCTTTAAAGCGTTTCAAGAGAAAATTTGACCGTACAAAAACAATGAAGCAATTACGTGAGCGTCAGCAGTTCAATAAACCTTCTGTAGTAAACCGTAAGCAAAGAATTAAAGCTTCTTACGTTCAGCGTTTAAGAACAAACGAAGAGCAAGCTTAATTAGCTTTTACAAGTAATAAAAACCCTATGAATTTTCATAGGGTTTTTTTATGTCATAAATTTACTAGTACAAAGATTTAATAATGGAATTGTTAGATAAGTTTTTAGAGTATTTGTCTTTAGAGAAAAAATATTCTCCACATACTATTACAGCATATAAAAAAGATATCTGTGATTTTTTTGACTTCTTAAAGATCGAGTATCATGAGACTAACCCTTGTGTGGTAGAATACGTTTATATAAGGGCATGGGTAATTCAATTAAACGTCTCTGGAATAGTAAATAGGTCTATCAATAGAAAAATAACAGCTTTAAAAAGTTTCTATAGTTACTTGCAAAAAATAGAAATGATAGTTAAAAATCCACTATCTAGTCAAAAAAGTTTAAAAGTTTCAAAAAAAGTAATGGTTCCGTTTTCAGAAAAAGAAATAGAAGAAACTTTAATAATGCAAGATGATGTGTATACGGATTTTGAGCAATTAAGAAATAAATTAATTATACATCTATTGTATGCTACAGGTATGAGGCAGGCTGAATTGATAGAGTTGAAAATTCAAGATGTTGATTTTGAAAAAGGTACTGTAAAAGTTTTAGGAAAGAGAAATAAAGAGAGGGAAATCCCACTTTATAATAATGTTTTAGAGGAATTAAAAATATATTTAGAACAAAGAGATGGTATGGAAGTTGCAATTTCAAACTTGTTTATAACCAAACGAGGAGGAAAATTGTATGGAGCTCTTGTTTATCGAATTATTAATTCCTATTTTAGTAAGGTCTCGACTAAGGAAAAAAAGAGTCCCCATGTATTAAGGCATTCTTATGCTACGGATTTAATAAACAACGGAGCAGATTTGAATTCAGTTAAAGAGTTACTAGGGCACTCAAGTTTAGCGGCAACTCAAGTCTATACTCATAATAGTTTGGATAAGTTAAAACAAGTTTATAACCAAGCACACCCTAGAAGTGCGAAAAAAAAATAAAGATATGAAAGTATATGTTCAGTCAGTAAATTTCAATGCCGATAAGGATTTGGTAGAGTTTGTAAACAAGAAAGTTGAAGGGTTAGAAAAGTTTCATGACAAGATTGTTGACGGAGAGGTGTTTCTAAAAGTGCAACAAACAAGTGAAAAAGAGAATAAAATAACGGAATTAAAACTGAATATTCCTGGACATGATTTAATGGTGAAGAAGGAATCTAAGACCTTTGAAGAGGGAATTAGTCTGTGTGCAGATGCCATGAAAAGACAGTTAATGAAGACTAAAGAAAAGGAAAGAGTCGTTCATCAATAAAAAAATGTAAAATAAATTTAAAATGTTTTGCATGATATCTAAAACTTTATAAATTTGCAGTCCGTTAAGATAGCGGGCTGTTTTTTTATGCAACTATCTAAAAGCCGATATAGCTCAGCTGGCTAGAGCAGCTGATTTGTAATCAGCAGGTCGTAGGTTCGAGTCCTATTATCGGCTCAAAAAAAAAGAAAGCGTTCTTTTAAATTATTGGATTGGTGAGATACTCAAGTGGCCAACGAGGGCGGACTGTAAATCCGCTGACTACGTCTTCGCAGGTTCGAATCCTGCTCTCACCACAAAAGGCTTAAATTTAGGTTTAAGTTCCTTCTGATGAAAATCAGTAAAATGCGAAAGTAGCTCAGTTGGTAGAGCGTCAGCCTTCCAAGCTGAATGTCGCCGGTTCGAACCCGGTCTTTCGCTCAAATTTAAATCCAAGCCGGTGTAGCTCAGTTGGTAGAGCGCATCCTTGGTAGGGATGAGGTCACCGGTTCAAATCCGGTCATTGGCTCAAATAGGATTGAAAAGTTTAAAATAAACACTAATATATAACTAAGAATTAAAATCAATAATCATGGCAAAAGCAACATTTGATCGTTCGAAACCGCACTTAAATATCGGTACAATCGGACACGTTGACCACGGTAAAACTACTTTAACAGCTGCTATTACTACTGTATTAGCTAATGCTGGTTTATCTGAATTGAGATCTTTTGACTCTATCGATAACGCTCCAGAGGAGAAAGAAAGAGGTATTACTATTAACACTTCTCACGTAGAGTACTCTACAGCTAACCGTCACTACGCTCACGTTGACTGTCCAGGTCACGCGGATTACGTAAAGAACATGGTAACTGGTGCTGCTCAAATGGATGGTGCTATATTAGTAGTTGCTGCAACTGATGGGCCAATGCCACAAACTCGTGAGCACATCTTATTAGGACGTCAGGTTGGTATTCCACGTATCGTTGTTTTCTTAAACAAAGTTGATATGGTTGATGATGAGGAGTTATTAGAGTTAGTAGACATGGAGGTTCGTGATTTATTATCTTTCTATGACTATGATGGAGATAATACTCCTGTAATTCAAGGATCTGCTTTAGGTGGATTGAACAATGAGCAAAAGTGGGTTGATTCTATTATGGAATTAATGGCTGCTGTTGATGCTTGGATTGAAGAGCCAGTTCGTGAGGTTGAGAAAGATTTCTTAATGCCTATTGAAGATGTATTCTCTATTACAGGACGTGGTACTGTAGCTACAGGACGTATTGAAACTGGAGTTGCTAACACAGGAGATACTGTTGATATTATCGGTATGGGAGCTGAGAAATTAGCTTCTACTATTACTGGAGTTGAAATGTTCCGTAAGATTTTAGATAGAGGTGAAGCTGGAGATAACGTAGGTATCTTATTAAGAGGTATTGCTAAAGAAGATATTAAGAGAGGAATGGTAATCTGTAAACCAGGTTCTGTAACTCCACACGATAAATTTAAAGCTGAGGTTTATATCTTGAAAAAAGAAGAAGGTGGACGTCATACTCCATTCCACAACAACTACCGTCCACAGTTTTACGTACGTACAACTGACGTAACAGGTACTATTAACTTACCTGATGGAGTTGAAATGGTAATGCCAGGTGATAACTTAACTATTACTGTTGATTTACATTCTCCAATTGCAATGAACGTAGGTTTACGTTTCGCTATCCGTGAAGGAGGTAGAACAGTTGGTGCTGGTCAGGTAACTGAAATTTTATAATCATAAGATTATATTTACTATATAAAGAGCTTGTTTAGAGCAGGCTCTTTTTTTACGGGCGTAGCTCAGTTGGTAGAGCACTGGTCTCCAAAACCAGGTGTCGGGAGTTCGAGTCTCTCCGCCCGTGCAAAATAAAAGGAATTATAATTTTTATAATTCCTTTTTTTAGCAAACAAGTTAAAAAAGGATATAAAGTTATTTACGTAATAAATAATTTTATATCTTTGCACGGCTTTTTAAGAAAATATTATGAATATTATTAATTACATAAAATCGTCATTTTCAGAGTTGAAAGACGAAATGACATGGATCTCTAAAGAAGAGGCTCAAAAATCTACAGTTGTTGTAGCTGTGTTTACAATTATATTTGCAATTGCAGTGTTTTTAGTAGATCAAGGGTTTCAAAAAACATTAGAAGGTTTTTTTAATATTATAAAGTAAAAGTAAATTATGGCTGATTCTGTAAAGAAATGGTATGTAGTAAGGGCTATTGGTGGTCAGGAAAACAAAGTGAAAAATTATATAGAAAATGAGATTTCACGTTTAGGTTTGTCTGATTATGTAGATCAGGTATTGGTGCCAACAGAAAAAGTTGTTCAAGTTCGTAACGGTAAAAAATCTACACGTGAACGTGTTTATTTTCCAGGTTACATCATGGTAGAGGCTAATTTAACAGGAGAAGTACCTCACGTTATAAAGGCAGTTACTGGTGTTATTGGTTTTTTGGGTGAAACTAAAGGAGGTGAGCCTGTACCAATGAGACAGAGTGAAATTAATAGAATGTTAGGTAAGGTTGATGAATTAACTGTTCAGCCAGATAACAACATCGCAATTCCTTATACAGTTGGAGAAACAGTAAAAGTAATTGATGGACCATTTAATGGTTTTGATGGTGTAATTGAAAATATTCACGAAGAAAAGAGAAAACTTGAAGTAATGGTTAAAATCTTTGGTCGTAAAACACCATTAGAACTAAACTATATGCAAGTTGATAAAATATCATAAATAAATAGAGTGTTACAAATTAATTTTGTGTTTGCTTCCAACTAATAGCACAAGGTTTAATTTAATTTTATATTAAAAATGGCAAAAGAAGTAAGTAAGATTGTAAAGTTACAGGTTAAGGGAGGACAAGCAAATCCTTCACCACCAGTAGGTCCTGCTTTAGGTGCTGCCGGGGTTAACATTATGGAGTTCTGTAAGCAATTTAATGCTAGAACTCAAGATAAACAAGGAAAGGTTTTACCAGTTGCAATTACTGTATATTCTGATAAATCTTTTGAGTTTATTGTTAAAACTCCTCCAGCTGCAGTTCAAATTTTAGAAGCTGCAAAACTTAAAAGCGGATCAGGAGAACCTAACCGTAAGAAAGTTGCAAGTATCTCTTGGGATCAAGTAAAAACGATTGCAGAAGATAAAATGCCTGACTTAAATGCATTTACTGTAGAGTCGGCAATGAAGATGGTTGCAGGTACTGCAAGATCTATGGGAGTAACGGTAAGCGGAGACGCTCCATTTTAATTGATAAACAAGAAAACATGGCAAAATTAACAAAAAAGCAAAAAGAAGCTCAAGCTAAGATTGACAGTTCTAAAGTTTATTCTTTGAATGAAGCATCTTCTTTAGTAAAAGAAATTACATTAGCTAATTTTGACGCATCTGTAGATGTTGCTATTCGTTTAGGAGTAGATCCTAGAAAAGCAAATCAAATGGTACGTGGAGTTGTAACATTACCTCACGGAACTGGAAAAGATGTAAAGGTATTAGCATTGGTTACACCAGACAAGGAAGCAGAAGCTAAAGAAGCGGGTGCAGACTATGTTGGTTTAGATGAGTACTTAGCAAAAATAAAAGCAGGTTGGACAGATGTTGATGTGATCATCACTATGCCAGCTGTAATGGGGAAATTAGGACCATTAGGACGTGTTTTAGGACCAAGAGGTTTAATGCCTAACCCTAAGACAGGAACTGTTACAATGGATGTTAAAAAAGCAGTAGCAGAAGTTAAAGCTGGTAAAATTGACTTTAAAGTTGATAAAACTGGTATTGTACACGCTGCAATCGGAAAAGTATCTTTCGATGCTGATAAGTTAACAGAAAATGCTAACGAATTAATTCAAACAATTATTAAGTTAAAGCCTACTGCGGCTAAAGGAACTTACATTAAGAGTGCTTTTATCTCTTCTACTCAGTCTCCTTCAGTTCAGTTAGACCTTAAATCGCTTTAATTAGCTGTTAAAACTCATAAACAATGACAAGAGAAGAAAAATTTCAAGTAATTGAAGATTTAACAAGCCAATTAGCGGAGAATACAGTAATCTATTTAGCCGATATATCAGGTTTAAATGCTACTGCAACTTCTAACTTAAGAAGAGCTTGTTTTAAAGCAGATATCCAATTATCTGTAGTTAAAAATACATTGCTAGAAAAAGCAATGGAAAAGTCTGACAAAGACTTTGGTGATTTACCATCAACTTTAAAAGGTAACACATCTGTGTTTTATTCTTCAGTAGCAAATGCTCCTGCAAAAGTAATTCAAGATTTCTTAAAGAAATCTAAAGGTGAGAAACCATTGTTGAAAGGAGCTTACATAGCTGAAGAAGTATATGTAGGAGCTGATCAATTACCTGCTTTAGTAGCAATTAAATCTAAAGAAGAAGTTATTGGTGATATCATCACTATCTTACAGTCTCCTATTAAAAACGTTGTTTCAGCGTTGACTAATGAGGAACGTACAGACAGAGCTGCTGAGGCTGTAGAAGCATCAGCAGAATAATTAGCGCACAAATAAATTATAATACACCACGTTTTTTAAACGTACAAACAGAATCAAAATGGCAGAATTAAAAGATTTCGCAGAACAATTAGTTAACTTAACAGTTAAAGAAGTAAATGAATTAGCTACTATCTTAAAAGATGAGTACGGTATTGAGCCAGCTGCTGCAGTAGTAGTAGGAGGTGGAGCTGCTGCTGGTGGAGACGCTGCAGAAGCACAAACTGAATTTGATGTAGTTTTAAAAGAAGCTGGAGCATCTAAATTAAAAGTAGTTAAAGCTGTTAAAGAATTAACTGGATTAGGATTAAAAGAAGCTAAGGAATTAGTTGATGGAACTCCATCTAACATTAAAGAAGGAATTTCTAAAGAAGAAGCAGAAGGAATTAAAGCTTCTTTAGAAGAAGTTGGAGCTGTAGTTGAGTTAAAGTAATCTTTACCCTACAAAACCTTATAGGTTTAGGTCTTTCCCATACGGGTTAGACCTAAACCATTTTTTGCGTTTAAATAGTTCCTATTTATCGCAAGTCAAAAAAAGCTTAAAAAGAAAATAGAATTATTAATTCACCTAAATTTTTTCACCTTTGGCAACGAAAAATAATACAAGAGTTAACTTTGCTTCAGCCAAACTAAGTACAGAATATCCGGACTTTTTAGATATTCAGATCAAGTCTTTCCAAGACTTTTTCCAGTTGAAAACTAAGGCTGACGAAAGAAGCGATGAAGGTTTGTATAAAACCTTTATGGACAATTTTCCAATTACTGACACACGTAACAACTTTGTGTTAGAATTTTTAGACTATTTTGTAGATCCACCAAGATACTCAATTGAAGAGTGTATTGAGCGTGGTTTGACTTATAGTTTACCATTAAAGGCAAGATTGAAATTGTACTGTACGGATCCTGAACATGAGGATTTTGAAACAATTGTGCAAGACGTGTACTTAGGTACAGTTCCTTACATGACCAATTCTGGTACATTTATTATTAACGGTGCTGAGCGTGTTATCGTTTCTCAGTTGCACCGTTCTCCAGGGGTATTCTTTGGACAATCTTTCCATGCAAACGGTACAAAATTATATTCAGCAAGAGTAATTCCTTTTAAAGGATCTTGGATTGAATTTGCTACCGATATCAATCAAGTAATGTATGCTTATATTGATAGAAAGAAAAAATTACCTGTTACTACTTTATTCCGTGCGATTGGATTTGAAAGAGATAAGGACATTTTAGAAATATTTAACCTTGCAGAAGAGGTTAAAGTTTCTAAGTCTGGATTAAAGAAAGTATTAGGAAGAAAATTAGCTGCTCGTGTATTAAGAACTTGGTTTGAGGACTTCGTTGATGAGGATACTGGAGAAGTTGTATCTATTGAAAGAAACGAAATTGTTTTTGATCGTGATACTATTTTAGATAAAGAACATATTGATGAGATTGTTGATACAGGAGTAAAAACAATTTTATTACACAAAGAAGATAATGAGAGTGGTGATTATGCAATCATCCACAACACATTACAAAAGGATCCTACCAACTCTGAAAAGGAGGCAGTAGAGCATATCTATAGACAATTACGTAATGCTGAGCCGCCAGATGAGGAAACTGCAAGAGGAATTATTGAAAAATTATTCTTCTCTGAGCAACGTTACAACTTAGGTGAAGTAGGACGTTTTAGAATGAACAAGAAGTTAGGGCTTAACGAATCTTTAGATGAGAAAGTTTTAACTAAAAATGATATTATCACTATTATCAAGAATTTAATTGAGTTGGTTAACTCAAAAGCAGAAATTGATGATATTGACCACTTATCTAACAGACGTGTGCGTACAGTAGGTGAACAATTAGCAGCTCAATTTGGAGTTGGATTGTCTCGTATGGCTCGTACTATTAGAGAAAGAATGAATGTACGTGATAACGAAGTGTTTACACCGATTGACTTAATTAACGCGAAGACTTTATCTTCTGTTATTAATTCTTTCTTTGGAACCAACCAGTTGTCTCAGTTCATGGACCAAACAAACCCATTAGCAGAGATTACGCACAAACGTAGGTTATCAGCTTTAGGACCTGGAGGTTTATCTAGAGAAAGAGCAGGATTTGAGGTTCGTGACGTTCATTATACTCACTACGGTCGTTTATGTCCAATTGAAACTCCTGAAGGTCCAAACATTGGATTGATTTCATCTTTAGCTGTATATGCAAAAGTGAACAATTTAGGTTTTATTGAAACTGCATATCACAAGGTAGATAACGGAAAAGTAAACATTGTTGATGCACCAACTTATTTAAGTGCTGAGGAGGAAGAAGGAATGAAATTTGCCCAATCAAATATTGCAATAGCAGATGATGGACAGATAGACTTGGATAAAGTTATTGCTCGTGAAGAGGCTGATTATCCTGTTGTAACTCCTGAAGATATTGACTATATGGATGTATCTCCAAACCAGATTGCATCTATTTCTGCTTCGTTAATTCCTTTCTTAGAACATGATGATGCCAACCGTGCATTGATGGGATCTAACATGATGAGACAAGCAGTACCTTTATTACGTCCTGAAGCTCCTATTGTAGGAACAGGTTTAGAGCGTAGAGTTGCAAAAGATTCAAGAATCTTAATCAACGCAGAAGGAACAGGAGAGGTGATTTATGTTGATGCAAATAAAATTACCATTCGTTACGAAAGAACTGAGGAAGAAGCTTCTGTAAGTTTTGATTCTAACGAAATTACTTACGACTTAATCAAGTTTAGAAAAACCAACCAAGGAACTTCTATTAACTTAAAGCCAATTGTTAAAGTTGGAGATACTGTTGAAGAAGGACAAGTATTGTGTGAAGGATATGCTACTCAAAAAGGTGAATTGGCCTTAGGACGTAACATGAAAGTAGCCTTCATGCCTTGGCAAGGATACAACTTTGAGGATGCGATTGTGATTTCTGAAAAAGTGGTAAGAGAAGATATATTTACTTCTATTCATATTGATGAGTACTCTTTAGATGTAAGAGATACTAAATTAGGAGCAGAAGAATTGACCAATGATATTCCTAACGTTTCTGAAGAGGCTACTAAAGACTTAGATGAAAACGGAATGATTCGTATTGGAGCTGAAGTAAAGCCTGGTGATATTTTAATTGGAAAGATTACTCCAAAAGGAGAATCTGATCCAACACCAGAAGAAAAATTATTACGTGCGATCTTTGGAGACAAGGCAGGTGATGTAAAAGATGCTTCTTTAAAAGCTTCTCCATCATTAAGAGGAGTTGTAATTGGTAAAAAATTATTTAAGAAAGCAGTTAAAGATAAATCTAAGAGAGTTAGAGATAAGGAGCAAATTGAAGCTTTAGAAGCACAATTTACACATGACTTTGAATCACTAAAAGATACTTTAATAGACAAGTTGTTTACTTTAATATCAGGAAAAACATCTCAAGGTGTTCAGAATGATTTAGGAGAAGAAGTATTCCCTAAAGGGAAAAAGTACACTTTAAAAATGTTAAATTCTGTTACAGATTTTACACATTTAACTAAAGGAGCTTGGACTACAGATGATAGCTTAAATGATTTGGTTGCTGAATTGATTCACAACTACAAAATAAAAGTTAGTGATTTACAAGGAGCACTTAGACGTAAGAAATTTGCCATTACAATTGGAGATGAATTACCAGCAGGTGTTTTAAAATTAGCTAAGATTTATATTGCTAAGAAACGTAAGCTAAAAGTAGGAGATAAGATGGCAGGACGTCACGGTAACAAAGGTATTGTTGCTCGTATTGTTCGTCAAGAAGAAATGCCTTTCTTAGAAGATGGAACACCAGTTGATATTGTATTGAATCCATTAGGGGTACCCTCTCGTATGAACATTGGACAGATTTATGAAACTGTATTAGGATGGGCAGGACAAAAATTAGGTCAAACATATGCAACACCAATTTTTGATGGAGCTAAGTTAGACCAAATTAACGCCTTAACAGACGAAGCAGGAATTCCAAGATTTGGACATACTTACTTATACGACGGAGGAACTGGAGAACGTTTTGACCAACCAGCAACTGTAGGTATTATCTACATGATTAAGTTAGGTCACATGATTGATGATAAGATGCACGCACGTTCTATTGGACCATACTCTTTAATTACTCAACAGCCATTAGGAGGTAAAGCTCAATTTGGAGGTCAGCGTTTTGGAGAGATGGAGGTATGGGCATTAGAAGCCTATGGAGCATCTAGTATCTTACGTGAAATTTTAACAGTAAAATCTGATGATGTTATTGGTAGAGCGAAAACATACGAAGCAATCGTAAAAGGAGAACCGATGCCAGAACCAGGTTTACCAGAATCTTTCAACGTATTAATGCACGAATTGAAAGGTTTAGGATTAGACGTAAGATTAGAAGAATAGTTGTTAAGTACAAAGTACAAAGTATAGAGTACAAAGTAAAAAGTATAAAGTAAAAGAGTATAGAGTATTGAGTTGATAACATTTGGTTTAAGTAGCATAGCTACTGTGCTTAATACTCTGTACTAATTACTAGATACTAAAAAACAAAAGATCATGGCAAGAAATAACGATAAAAACCCTACACAAAAGAAATTTGAAAAAATTTCTATTGGTTTGGCATCACCAGAGTCTATTTTAGAGGCTTCTCACGGTGAAGTATTGAAACCAGAAACAATTAACTACCGTACACATAAACCAGAAAGAGATGGTTTATTTTGTGAGCGAATTTTTGGACCTATCAAAGACTTTGAATGTGCTTGTGGTAAGTACAAAAGAATTCGTTACAAGGGTATTGTATGTGATCGTTGTGGTGTAGAGGTTACAGAAAAGAAAGTACGTAGAGATAGAGTTGGACACATCAACTTAGTTGTGCCTATTGCTCACATTTGGTACTTTAGATCATTACCTAACAAAATGGGATACCTTTTAGGGTTACCATCTAAAAAGTTAGATATGATTATTTACTACGAGAGATACGTGGTAATACAACCAGGAAATGCAACTCAATTAGATGGAACTCCATTACAAAAAATGGATTTCTTAACAGAAGAGGAGTATTTAGATATTTTAGAAACTGTTCCTTTGGAAAATAGATATTTGGATGATGATGATCCAAATAAATTTATTGCCAAAATGGGAGCTGAGTGTTTGATAGAGTTATTAGATCGTATAGATTTAGAAACTTTATCTTATGAATTAAGACACAAAGCAAATACAGAAACGTCTAAGCAACGTAAAACAGAGGCTTTAAAGCGTTTGAATGTTGTAGAAGCTTTCCGCGAATCTCAAAAGAACAGAGACAACAATCCATCGTGGATGATTTTAAAGGCTATTCCGGTGATTCCACCAGAATTACGTCCTTTGGTGCCATTAGATGGAGGTCGTTTTGCAACTTCTGATTTAAATGATTTATACCGTAGAGTAATCATCCGTAACAACCGTTTAAAACGTTTGGTAGAAATTCAGGCTCCTGAAGTTATTTTACGTAACGAAAAACGTATGTTACAAGAATCTGTAGATTCATTATTTGATAACACTCGTAAATCATCAGCAGTAAAAACAGAATCTAACAGACCATTAAAATCTTTATCAGATTCATTAAAAGGTAAACAAGGACGTTTCCGTCAAAACTTACTAGGTAAGCGTGTGGATTATTCTGCTCGTTCGGTAATTGTTGTTGGACCTACCATGAAATTGTCTGAATGTGGATTGCCAAAAGATATGGCCGCTGAATTATACAAACCATTTATCATCCGTAAGTTGATTGAGCGTGGAGTTGTTAAAACAGTGAAATCTGCTAAGAAAATAATAGATAAAAAAGAGCCTGTAGTTTGGGATATCTTGGAAAATGTAATTAAAGGACACCCTGTTTTATTAAACCGTGCCCCTACGTTACACCGTTTAGGTATTCAAGCTTTCCAACCTAAATTAATTGAAGGAAAAGCAATTCAGTTACATCCATTAGTATGTTCGGCATTTAACGCCGATTTTGATGGGGATCAAATGGCGGTTCACTTGCCATTAGGTCCAGAAGCTATTTTAGAAGCTCAAATGTTATTGTTAGGATCTCATTCTATCTTAAACCCTGCAAACGGAGCTCCTATTACCGTACCATCTCAGGATATGGTATTAGGTCTTTACTACATGACCAAATTACGTGTTACCGATGAAAAGTACACTGTAAAAGGTCAAGGGTTGACTTTTTATTCTCCAGAAGAAGTAACTATTGCTTTTAATGAAAAAGCGATAGACTTAAATGCGGGAATTAAAGTAAGAACGCAAGATGTTGATGAAAACGGAAATCAAGTTACAAGAATTATAGAAACTACTGTAGGTAGAGTATTGTTTAATGAACATGTACCAGCTGCAGCAGGATATATAAATGAAGTATTAACTAAGAAATCTTTACGTGGAATTATTGCAAAAGTCTTAAAAGCGACTGATATACCTACAACTGGAGAGTTCTTAGATAATATTAAAGATATGGGATTCAAATTTGCCTTTAGAGGTGGGTTGTCATTCTCATTAGGGGATATTATTATTCCTGCTGAAAAGAAGCAAATGATTGCTGATGCCAATGTTGAAGTGGATGTAATTATCCAAAACTATAACATGGGTATGTTAACAAACAAAGAGCGTTATAATCAGGTAATTGATATTTGGGGATCTACAAACAACCAATTGACAGAATTGTCTATGAAACGTTTGAGAGAAGATCAACAAGGGTTTAACTCGGTATTTATGATGCTTGATTCTGGAGCCCGTGGTTCTAAGGAGCAAATTCGTCAGTTAACAGGTATGCGTGGATTGATGGCAAAACCTAAAAAATCTACATCATCAGGAGGAGAGATTATTGAAAACCCAATTTTATCTAACTTTAAGGAAGGTTTATCAATTTTAGAATACTTTATCTCTACGCACGGTGCACGTAAAGGTCTTGCCGATACAGCATTAAAAACAGCCGATGCAGGATATTTAACACGTCGTTTAGTTGATGTTGCACAAGATGTAATTATTAACGAATTTGATTGTGGTACTTTAAGAGGATTAGAAGTATCTGCTTTAAAGAAAAATGATGAAATTGTAGAAGCTTTACATGAGCGTATTGTAGGACGTGTTGCATTACATGATGTTAAAGACCCTGTAAACCACGAAGTATTGGTAACTGCAGGATCTGAAATTACTGAAG
Organism: Wenyingzhuangia sp. IMCC45467; assembly: GCF_054111205.1. Next base: position 1,621,253 of record NZ_CM134196.1, on the reverse strand, counting down.
AATTAGCTACTGTAATTGAAGAATCTGGATTAGATAGTGTTGAAGTGCGCTCTGCATTAACATGTGAATCTAAGAGAGGTATTTGTTCTAAGTGTTATGGACAATCAATGTCTACACGTAATATGGTTCAAATAGGAGAATCTGTTGGAGTTATTGCTGCACAGTCTATTGGAGAGCCTGGTACACAGTTAACATTACGTACATTCCACGTAGGAGGGGTAGCCGGAAACATTTCTGAAGATAACAAAATGATTGCTAAGTTTAGTGGTAAATTGGTTATTGATGACTTGGTAACAGTACCTGGTAAAAACCCACAAGGGGAACCAGTTGAGATTGTAATTTCTCGTACAGCTGAGGCTAAGATTTTAGATGATAAAATAGGAACAGTATTAAGTAATACTGTAATTCCTTATGGATCTTATATATTTGTTAATGGTCAATCAACTATTAATAAGGGTGATGCTATTTGTCAATGGGATCCATTTAACGGAGTTATTGTTTCTGAATTTGCAGGTAAAATTGCCTTTGAAGATTTAGAGCAAGGTATTAACTACTCTGTAGAAATTGATGAACAAACAGGTTTCCAAGAAAAAGTAATTATTGAATCTAAAGACAAGAAGAAAATTCCTGCATTATTGATTCAAGATCTTTATGGAAATACTTTAAGATCATACTCTCTACCTTTAGGAGCTCACTTAATGGTAAGCAATGGAGAAGAGATTGAAACAGGTAAAACGTTGGTTAAGATTCCTCGTAAGTCAGGTAAGGCTGGGGATATTACAGGAGGTTTACCACGTGTAACAGAATTATTTGAAGCACGTAACCCATCTAACCCAGCTGTAGTTGCTGAAACTGATGGTGTGGTATCTTTTGGTAAAATTAAGCGTGGTAACCGTGAAATTATTGTAGAGTCTAAGTTTGGAGATATTAAGAAATACTTAATTAAGTTATCTAACCAAATTTTAGTACAAGAGAATGATTATGTAAAAGCGGGTATGCCTTTATCTGATGGTTCTGTAACTCCAGAAGATATCTTGAGAATTCAAGGACCTTCTAAAGTACAAGAGTACATTGTAAATGAAATTCAAGAAGTATATCGTTTACAAGGGGTAAGAATTAACGATAAGCATTACGAGGTTGTAGTACGTCAAATGATGCGTAAAGTTAGAATTATAGATTCTGGTGATACTTTATTCTTAGAGAATTCATTAGTGCATAAGAATGACTTTATTGAAAAGAATGATGAGATCTATGGTATGAAAGTGGTTGAAGATGCAGGAGCATCTGATACATTCAAAGCTGGTCAAATTATTACTGCTCGTCAATTAAGAGATGAAAATTCTAGATTGAAGCGTGAAGATAAAGCTGAAGTAGTAGCAAGAGATGCTAAACCGGCAACGGCAGAGCAAATATTACAAGGTATTACTAGAGCTTCTCTACAAACTAAGTCGTTTATTTCTGCAGCATCGTTCCAGGAAACTACAAAAGTGTTAAATGAAGCGGCTGTAAGTGGTAAAGTAGATTACTTAGAAGGATTAAAAGAAAATGTTATTGTTGGTAAAAAGATTCCTGCAGGAACAGGTATGAGAGTTTACAACAATGTAATAGTTGGTCCTAAAGAGGAAATTGAAGAAAGTTTTGAAGCATAGTCTTTAAACTATATAATGATAAAGAAAACGGATTCCATTTGGAATCCGTTTTTTTTGCTCTATAAATGTCTTATTTTAGTCCTCAATAAAACATTATATAATCATGGAAGAAAAAAATAAAGAAGGAAACATTAATATAGAATTAACACCAGAAATAGCTGAAGGTACATATTCAAACTTGGCCATAATTAACCATTCAAACTCTGAATTTGTGGTTGACTTTGTAAATATTATGCCAGGTGTACCCAAAGCAAAAGTAAAATCAAGAATAGTGTTAACACCACAACATGCAAAACGCTTGGCAAAAGCATTGATAGATAATATCAATCGTTTTGAAGCTCAAGTAGGAGAAATTAAGGAATTTGAACAACAAGACTTTCCTATAAATTTTGGACCTGTTGGAGAGGCTTAGAATTATTTGTTTTGGTATCATCCTTTTTTTAACGGGGGAAAGTTATGCTCAGAAAACAGCAGAAACAATTGGAGATATTACTTTGTATACATCACCTTTAGTGGTTTTAGGAGCTGCAATTAAGGAAAAAGACAAAGAAGGATTGTATATGTACGCTAAAGGTTTTGCTCTTAATGTGGTTGTAACAATGTCGTTAAAAGAAATTACTCATAAAGAAAGACCCAATGGAGAGGATTTTAAATCCTTTCCTTCAGGTCATACTTCAGCAACTTTTCAAGCAGCTTCATATTTACAAAAAAGATATGGGTGGGATTATGGTGTCCCTGCATATGTTTTGGCTAGTTTTACTGGTTTTAGTAGGGTATATGCTAAGAAACATTATGTTGAAGATGTATTGGCAGGAGCTGCCTTTGGAATTCTATCTTCTTATATTTTTACTGATAAACTTCAACAATCAAACACTAGTTTTTCTTTTGATAAACAAGGAGAAAATTTTTATTTGAGTTATAGTTATAGGTTTTAAAGTAAAAATCTCAATGTTGTGAAACATTGAGATTTATTGAATTACTACTATTATTTATTAAAGGTTGTTAATTTACCACTAACTCTTATTTTTTTATGTAAGGTGTCTTTTGAGTTGTTGGGTTGATGTCCACCAACAGCAATTGTAAACCATCCTGGTTCAATTACTCGATTGCCTTTTTTATTAATTATAGAAAGTTGTCTAGGAGAAATGTTAAAATATACAGTTTTGGTTTCTCCTTTTTTTAAGTGAATACGCTCAAAACCTTCTAATTGTCTGATGGGTCTAGGTGTGGAGGCTTTTTCGTCTGTAATGTATAATTGTATAACTTCATCTCCATCAAATTTTCCTGTATTGGTAACGTCAACACTTAATTGTATAGTATCCTTTGGATTTGTTTTTTTAGGTAATTTTAAATTACTGTATTTAAAAGTGGTGTAACTTAAACCATAACCGAATGGATATAAGGGTTTTTCTTTAAAATATCTATAGGTACGACCTTTCATGTTGTAGTTTTCAAAAGGAGGAAGTTGATCTACAGATTTATAGTAAGTAATAGGTAATCGACCAGCAGGATTGTAATCACCAAAAAGGACATCAGCAATAGCATTTCCTCCCTGTTGACCAGGATATCCAGCAGTTAAAATTGCAGGAACATTTTTAGATGCCCAATTTATGGAAAGTGCACTTCCGTTTATTAATACTAGTACTACAGGCTTTCCAGTGTTAACGATTGTTTGCATTAAGTTTTTTTGATTAGCAGGTAAATCTAGACTTGTTCTATCACCTCCTTCAAAGCCCTCTGCTTTAACTTTCATTTCTTCTCCTTCTAAGCGTTCATTAAGACCAAGAACTAAAACAACAGCATCAGATTGTTGAGCAACATTGATTGCTTTATTTAATAAATTATTTTCTGGTGGAGCCCACAATAGCTTAGCCGTTGCATCTCCGTAATAATTTTGGTATTTAACTTCAATTTTATATTTTTTACCTACTTCTAAATTAATTTTTTGAGGACGTATTCTTGCATGATGTTTGTTTTTACCTCCTGTAGCTTTTTTATTGTCAATAGCAACTGTCATGTAGGGTTTAGACCATTCTGTAATTTCATATGTTCCTGTTTTAGGAACGGTTATATAACCAGACCATTTAACACTGTAATTTCCCATTTTTAAACGCGGATCAGGAGTGTTAATATCCCAGTTGAAGTTAACTTGATCATCAGTACGGGTAAAAAGAGGTTTCCCTTCCCAATCTTTATTGTTGAAATATTCTGCCGTTAAACCTTGTTTACCATTTTCTGTTTGAAAGTAAATAGACGGAATTACTTGCATGGCAGGAACTCCTTTTGCAAGTTGTGTTCCTTGAGCATAAAGAACATTGGTGTTTGGAGTAAGTTTGTTTTTAATACCTTGTAAAATAGTTACAGGATGGCTTGGGTTTCCACTATAATTACCCCATAAAGATTGTACATCATTTGCATTAGGACCTATAATGGCAATGTTTTTTAGTTCTTTGGATAAAGGCAGTAATTGAGCTTCGTTTTTTAGTAAGACGATACTTTCTTGTGATGCTTTTCTAGCCAAACGATTATGAGCATTATGATTGTTCACTGAAAAAGGAATTTGTGCATATGGAACTTTTTCTACTGGGTCGAACATTCCTAATTTAAAACGAGCTGTGAATAATCTTTTAACGGCAATATCAATGTCAAACTCATCAACTAAGTTTCTATCCACTGCCTCTTTTAAATTTTCATAGGTTCTACCACAATTTAAATCTAACCCTGTTTTCACAGCCAAAGCCGATGCACTTGCTGCATCATTGGTTATTTTATGATATTTCCAAATGTCTGCTACAGCACCACAATCAGAAACTATATAACCTTGAAATCCCCATTTGTTACGAAGGATATCAAATAAAAAAGGACTAGCGCTTGCAGACTCTCCTCTAAAGCGATTGTACGCTCCCATTACAGAATACACCTTACCTTGTTTTACTAATGTTCTAAAGGCGGGTAGATAGGTTTCGTATAAATCTATATCATTTGTATTTGCATTAAATTCATGACGAGAAGGTTCTGGACCAGAATGTACAGCAAAATGCTTTGCAGTTGCAATTACTTTTAAATACTTGTTGTTGTTACCTTGTAGTCCCTTAACGTACTGCAATCCTAATTGACTAGTTAAATATGGATCTTCTCCGTAAGTTTCATGACCTCTACCCCAACGAGGGTCTCTAAAGATGTTAATGTTAGGAGACCAAAAGGTTAAACCTTGGTACATACCATGTTGTCCTCTTCTTAAATATTCGTGATGTTTAGCACGAGCTTCATTTGAAATTACATTTGCTACTTCGTACATTAATTGTTTGTTCCAAGAAGCTGCAATAGAAATAGATTGTGGAAAAACAGTAGCGTATCCAGCTCTAGCTACACCATGCAAAGATTCATTCCACCAATTGTATTCAGGAATATCCAAACGCTTAATGGCAGGGGAAGCATCCATTAATTGACTTATTTTTTCGTCTAAAGTCATTCTAGATACCAAATCATTTACTCTTTTATCTATAGGTAGATTTATGTTTTTATATGGGAGAGGGGTTTGGGCATGTATACTTATATTTAGTAATAAGATAAGTTGTAAAATGTAGAAATGTTTTTTTTTCATTGTATAGTATAAGATTAAAAAATAATTGAGTTTAGAACAAGATATGAAATACCTCTAAAGAGCTGTACTAAACAAAACTATATGAAAGTCTGTTGAGTAATAGGGATAAATAACTATTATTTATTGATGTTTTGATTAAAAATATGATTAGTTTTTGGTATATGTGTATTTTAGGCTAGGGGTATAATGCTATTTGTATAGGGGTATTTGATTAATGATTAGGTGTGTCTTGAAGAAAGATGTAGCTTTTAGGTAACTTCGTTTTCCATCAAAAAATAATAATTTTAAAGAAACTATGAGACAAAAGTTTGAAGTGTTTTTGGGATGTTTTATAGTGATGTTTACTCATTTATTGTGGGGGCAACCTTCAGGGGTGATAAAACATTTTTCTCATGATCAAAATTTAAGTCAATCAAGAATTTTAGATATCCAACAAGACAATGAAGGTTTTATATGGTTGGCTACGTTTAATGGTTTAATTCGTTATGACGGTAGTGATTTTAGAAACTTTAAAGTTATTAGAAGTGACTCACTACAATTAAAATCAAATAGAGTTTTTTATTTTGAAATAGATAAGAATCAAAAAATATGGATTCGATCAGAAAATAATGAAATTTATTTTTTTGACATTAAAAACTTCACTTTTCATTCTCCTTTAGAAAAAAGCAATATACAAAACACCTCAGTACTTAAAGATTTTAAGATACTACCTTCGGGTAAAGTGTGGTTAATACCAGAGCATAAAAACTTTCTTTACTTGTATGGGGTTAAAGGAGAATTACAAAAAATTGACTTAACTGAAGTAGCATTAAAAAGTGAAGATGTTATTGATTTTTATGAAGATGATTTTGGGAAAATATGGTTGTTAACAACCTCGGGAATTTGTAGGCTTGATGGGGATAAAATAATAGGTGATTTTTATTTTTTTAATAAACAGGAAACAAATAATTCCTCTTATTTGTTTTCATCAGTAATGGAAACAAAGCAAGAAATTTGGTTTGGAGGAGCTCAAGGAAAAATAGTTAGATACGCTAAAAAAAGTAAAACTTTTTTAGACTTTAATATTAATATTAAAGGTAATATTGTTAGGATAGAACCCATTACAGCTCAAAAAATATTAATTTTTACAAAAGATCATGGTGTTTATTTTTATAATGTTTTAACCGAAAAATTACAGTCTTTCCATCATGGAAATACTCCTAGATTTCCAGCAGGTGAAATTACTTATATGGGAGTAACCAATAAAAATGAATTATGGTTTGAGGCGGTTGATACAGGGGTGTATCAGTTAAATCTTCAGAAAGAGAAAATTAGTCATTTAAAAGCTCTTTCTTTAGATGCTTCTACGTATAATACCCATAGAAAATCTTTTTTGTTAACAGCACCTAATGGAACCGTATGGATACAACCACACGATGGAGCTTTGAGTTATTGGAATCCTGTAACCAATCAACTCTCTTCAATAGCAGCTTGTATGAAAGGAAATACCGAAGAAGTTTCTGATGTGATGTACACTGCTATGTTTGATGCTTTAGGGAATTTGTGGTTTTGTTCTTTTAAACAGGGTTTAGATTTATTAGTGTTTAATAATACTTTTACCAAATTAGATTTAGATCAGCAAGATGTTGAAAAAAAATTTAATGTACGTAGCATTATGCAAGATGCTAATAAGACATTATGGGTAGCTAGTAGGTCTAAAAAAATAACCCTATTAGATGAACGTAAAAATGTAATAGGAGTTTTAGGAACCAATGGAAAAGTGGGAGAAAATAGCTCTGATTGGGGTGCAGATGTTTATCATATGATGCAAGATACAAATGGCAATGTATGGATAGGGACTAGAGGAAATGGTTTGTTTTGTTTGCAACCAACAAAACAACAATATCATTATAAAGTAAAACATTACAAAGCTACGAGTAAAAAATACAGCATTAGTTCAAACCATATTTATAATATTTTTCAAGCATCAAATGGTGTTGTTTACGTAGCTACTTGGGGAGGAGGTATTAATATTGTTGAGAAAGAAGGAAGCAAACATAAATTTATTCATTATAACAATGAATTAAAAAAATATCCAATAAGTTCAGCAGATAGAGTAAGAACTATTGTTGAAGATAAAGAGGGCACCATTTTTTTTATTACTCCATATGAATTGTATTCATTTCCATCAAAAAAGAAAGAAAATAAACAATTAGAGTTTACTAAATACCCTCAAGTATTAGGAAGTGATATTATTGATGCATTGGTAACAGCCGACAATAAATTGGCTTTGGCAACAAATGGTAGGGGGGTATTGTTGGTAGATATTAAAGAAAAAGAACAGGTTGATATTTATTGTCCTTTAGAAGAAATGATAGATTTTCCTATAGAAGGAATTATGGCTATAGAACAAGATCATAAAGGAAATCTTTGGATGATGGGGGAAAATCAAGTTGTAAGATATCACGCTACAAAAAAAGAAGTAGAAACTTTTCCAGAGCTAAAATCAATTATAGGAACAGATATTATTTCTGAAGCATCAAAGTGTAGGTTGCAAAATGGAGAAATTGTGATAGGATATTCTAATGGAGTTATTTGTTTTAATCCTACAACAATGAAACCCCTAGATTTTAAGCCACACTTATCAATCTCTAATTTTACGATAAATAATAAAAAGTTACAAGATGTAAATAATCAGATTCAAAAAAATCCTGATATGTTACAAGAGATTACGTTAAATCACGATCAAAACTTTTTTAGAATTCATTTATCTGCTCTAGATTTTATTAAGAATGAAAATATAGTTTATAGATATAAGTTAGAAGGTGTTGAAGAACAATGGAATTATTTTAAAGGAGCACAATCAATCAATTATACCAATTTAAGCAAAGGAAAGTATCAACTTTTACTATCATCAACCAATAGTCATAATTTATGGGTTGATAATGAAAGGCGTTTACAAATTACCATTTTACCATCTGTATGGAATACAAGAATTGCATATTTATGTTATGTACTAATAGCAGTTGTTTTGTTTGTGTTAATACAACGTACCATAGTTACCATTTTAAAACTGAGGAACGATGTGCATATGGAAAAACAAATGGCAGAACTTAAATTAAAGTTTTTTACAGATATTTCTCATGAAATTAGAACACCACTTACTATGATTACTGCTCCTGTAGAAAAAATGATTGCCGATGAGGAGGTTTCAGTATCCGTAAAAAAACAATTAAAAGTAATTGAAAGGAATAGTAATAGACTGTTGAATTTAGTGAATCAAATTCTAGATTTGAGAAGAATTCAAAATAGAAAACTAGATATAAGGGAAGTTGATTTGAATGATTTTGTATTCATTATTTGTGAAAACTTTAAGGAGTTAAGTATAAAGCGTAAAATTGGGGTGTCTTTTAATATTCCATCTAACAAAACAATTGTTTGGGCAGATATAGATGGTTTAGATAAAATATTAGTAAACCTTATGTCTAATGCATTTAAATATTGTAGAGAAGGAGATCAAATAGAAGTTGTCTTAGCAGAAACAGAAAAGAATGTAATCTTAAAAATTATAGATAATGGACCAGGGATTAGTAACGAGGTTCAAAAAAGATTATTTATGCGTTTTTCTAACTATAATATCAATCCAAGTAACCCTAGTACAGGTATAGGTTTGTCTATAGTTAAAGGGTTGGTTGATAAACATGGAGCAAGTATATCAGTACAAAGTGAATTAGGAAAAGGAACCTGTTTTGAATTACATTTTATAAAAGGATATGAACACTACAATGAAGACGTTGATATTGTATTTAAAAATGTTGATGAAGAAGTTGTAGATACATTATTAATAGAAGAAAAGGAGATTGATGATGAAATAGAAAAAAACAACGCTAAAAAGGTAGGAGTAGTTGTAGAAGATGATAAGGAGCTAAGAGCTTTTATGGTGGCTGTTTTAGATAAAGATTACTTAATTTATGAAGCTGAAAATGGATTAGATGGTTATCATAAAATAAAAGAAAAGATACCAGATTTTGTGGTAAGTGATATTATGATGCCTAAAATGGATGGAATTGAACTTTTAAAAATAATTAGAGATCACCCTGAAACAAGTCATCTCCCTTTTATTTTGCTGAGTGCCAAAACATCTATAGAAAGTAGATTAGAAGGAATGGAATATGGGGCAGATGAGTATTTAACAAAACCTTTTAATGTTAGTTATTTAAGAGCAAGGGTAAAGAATATTTTAGAGCAAAGGAAAAGACTTCAAAAACTTTATTCTAGTGGGAATATTCAGGCAACTATAACTTCAAAAGAAACACAACAAATATCTAATCAAGATCATCAGTTTATGTTAGATGTTATAAAATTGGTTGAGGAGCATATTATGAAAACCGATTTTTCTGTAGAAGAATTAGGAAGTTTAATGAACATGTCTAGAGCCAGCTTTTTTAATAAATTAAAAGCTTTAAGTGGAGTATCTCCAGTTAAGTTTATCAGAAATATGAGACTGAAGAAAGCTGCTGAATTAATTGTGAATGAAGATTTATTAATTAAAGAAGTTTGTTTTCAAGTAGGTTTTAACGATTTAAAATATTTTGGAAAATGTTTTAAAGCGACTTATAACTGTACTCCTGCAGAATATAGAAATTTACAAAGGAATAAAAACTAGTTTCTGTTCTTAAACTTATTTATCAAAACATACAAAAACTATTTTGTATGTTTTTTTATGGAATATAATTAGGATGTTATTTTTTTAATAGATGTGGTGTTTTTTTAATATAAATATCGTGAAATATGTTTTTTGTGAATAATACATGTGTTTTACAGGGGGGTGTTTTATTAAAATAGCAAAACACCCCTATCTTAAAAGCAATATATCTACCCATATCAGTATAGCTTAGTTTTAAATTTACACTTTGAGAATATGTCCTGAAAAGACCTTCTTATTTAACTAATCAATAATTTAAACTAAACTTATGAGAGGAATTAACAAAATTTTCCTGTTTTTATTAGTAGGGGCGGTTTTTGTTTCATGTACAAAGAATAGCTTTTTAGAAGAAGAGCTATCTCTGGTCACAAAAGAACAAAAATCTAAACCTGTTAATTTTAGAATTAATGGAATTTTAAATCAAAGCGAAACTACCGTAGCAACTTTTGGTGTTTATGCTTATGTTAAAGACACTTTAACAAATTCAATTTCTGCAGAAATTTCAAATGAAACTAATTGGAATATTCAACTGCCTTTAGATGAGTCTGTAAAGTTATTTGCTTTTGCTAATGTGGGTACAATTACAGAGTCAGATTCTATAACCACTGTAAAAGTAGAAATAGATGATTTTAAAACAAACGAGGTATATATGTCTTCGTTAGTGCAGTCAGTTTCAGATAATAGTGAGCCAACAGTCAATTTTGAATTAAACAGAATGGTAGGTCAAGTAGTTTTTGAACCTACTGAAGACGAAACTACTTTAAATAATATTACAGAATTTGATGCTATTGATGTGGTTTTTATCAATATCGGTAGTGGGTATTTGCCTAATGAAAACGTAAGTGTGCAAGATACCATTGCGATAAGAACTACTGCTGCTAATGGTTTTAAAGCTGCTGCTTATTCTTTTCCTACTTTTTCTGGAAATGCAGGGACTTTGGAAGTGGTGTATTATAAAGATGGACAAGAGGTTAATAAAACAAAAAGAGCATTAGATGTATCTATTTTAATAGAAGCTTCAAAAAGAAGCGTTGTGTACATGCCTTTGTTAGATGAAGATTACTTAAACACTTCATTTGATCCCTCTGCAAAATTATTACAAAAAAGAAACGGTGTAATGCTTAAAGAGTTTCAGTTCTAAATTGTATTCCATGAAAAATATAAAACATAATTATAAAATTATTATTAATAGCGTTTTGTTGTTGATATTAACAGCGTGTGCTAAAGAAGAACTTAAGTATAATACTTCCTTTGTGAGTGATTTTAGCATTCAGCTAAACGGTGAACCATGGAGTTTAAATACAGGTATTTCTACCAAGCCTATTTTTATTTATAAAGAGGACGGATCTTTTTTTGCAAATTATAGCTCTCATTACCGATTTATTCTAGAAGATGGTAAATATCATTTTTTGGCAACAGATATTCCAGAAGCCATGATTACTTCTCCTACAAATTTAAATGAATTGGTTATTCCTCAATCTATAAAAGCAGATCAAGCGGTTAATTTATCTGCAGCAGTACCATATAGTGCTCCTTTTAAAGATGCTTTAACAATGGATATAATTACTAGAACTGGAATTTTACGCTTAAATGCAACAGACACTAAAGCAGACAAAAGTTATAGTGTTATAAAAGCTTCTGTAGGAGTAAAAAGAACAGGGTATTATGCCGTTGATGAAACTTTTGAAGAAGGAGAATTAACATTAAGTCGTGCCAAAGCAACCACTTCTGGCGGAATAAACTATACTGATGATTTTTTCGTTTTTAAGACCGATACCCCTAGTAATGCTGTTACTGTTCGTTTTGATTTTATGAATCAAGATTCTGTAGTCTTAAAAACCAAAACATTAGCAGGGAATTTTAATATCTATTCAGATTCTATTACTGCTGTAGCAGTTGAATTAAACAATACAGATGAACCTATTATTCAAGATTATCAAGTAACTGTAACACCAGCAGATTGGTCAGATGAGTCTTTTAATCCACAAGCACCTATTGATATTCCTGATGGTTATAGGTATGTTGCTCCATCGGAAAACATACAAGAAGTATATAATGCTATGGTTGCCGATGCAACGGTCTCAGAAATAAAATTGTTTTTAAAAGCAAATGAAACATATCAGTTAGGAAGGATAAATATAACCAAGCCTTTAGATGTTAAAGGTCAGGTTACTGCAAATGGAAGAGCAATATTAACAATGGGACGAATTAGTAGAATTGAAGGAGATATTGACTTCATCAACTTTGAAAATTTAACTTTTGAGATTACTGATGCGTATGCTTATGATTTTGATTTATCAGTACCATTTCATGTCAATCAAATAAAATATAAAGATTGTACCATGAACAATCTTTCTCGTGCCCTATGGAGAAACGATAGGAATGAAAGTCTTCAGTTGGTTGATAATTTTAGTATAGACGATTGTGTATTTATGAATTTTGCAGATGGAGATCGTAACTACGCATTTATAAATATTGCTGATAACAATACCATTAGTAATATTTCTATAACCAACAGTACTTTTGAAATTCTAAAAACAGGTTTTCATGGGCCTATTATTGGTAGATTACAAAATCATGCAGGAGCAGATATTAGCATCAATGTACAAAACTGTACGTTTAGTTTGTTAGGTGACCCAGCTATCAATCCGTTTGATTTTAGTACTGAAAACATCAATAGTTTAAACTTAAATTTTGAAAATAATCTTTTTACTGGAGTTTCTAATAACCAAGGTGTTTGGTTAACTGTAGATGATACTACAGCAGGTACACAAACAATAACAAATAATTATAGGGCAGGAGACTTTATAATGTCCAATTGGGGAGTAGATCCTTCCCAAGAACCTATAGCTAGTAGTAACAGAGCTGATTTGTTTGAGGATGACACTACAGGAAATCTTATCATAAAAGATAAAAGCTCTGCTGTATACACCAACACAATAGGGGATCCAAGATGGATAGAATAAGGTTACAGCTTATTAAAAAACACAAAATAAATTAAGAAATATTCTAAATTATGAAGATACTAAAAGACTTTGTGGGTGTATTAATTATTATGATTTTATCAGTTAGTACATATGCACAAGAATTTGTAACTGTAACAGGAACAGTTGCAGATCAGTTAGGACCTGTTCCAGGAGCTACTGTTACTGTAGAAAATGAAGATCAAGTAACGGTTACTGATTTTAATGGAAATTTTACAGTAAAAGTAAAGAATCCGGAGACTTCTGTTTTGTTAATTACTTATGTAGGTATGGCCGATGTTAATGAACCTGTGAACGGGAGAACTTCGGGAATACAAATTACTCTAAAAGAATCTGCTAGTGAATTAAACGAAGTGGTAGTAGTGGGGTACGGTACCCAAAAAAGAGGAAATATTACGGGAGCAGTTGCAAGCATAAAAGGAACAGAATTGGCAAAAGTACCCACTACTTCTGTTGCAGAAGCTATGGTGGGTAGAATGCCTGGGGTGCAAATTACCACTGCAGATGGTTCTCCTGGTGCAGATGTTATGATTCGTGTAAGAGGTGGAGGATCTATTACAGAAGACAATTCTCCATTAATATTGGTAGATGGTTTTGAGGTAGCAAATCTTAATGATATTCCTCCTACCGATATTGAATCGGTAGAGGTGTTAAAAGATGCTGCATCTACTGCTATTTATGGAGCTAGAGGAGCAAATGGAGTTGTATTGGTTACTACTTCTAAACCTAGAGCAGGGAAAATTTCAGTAAACATAAATACATATTCTCAAATAAAAACATTGTCTAATAAATTAGAGGTAATGGATCCTTATGAATTTGTAATGATGCAGTATGAGTATGCTAGACAAAGAAGTTCTAATCCTACAGGATTTTTTAATAGATATGGAAAAGCAAATGAACTTTACATCTATCAAGGAGATGCAGGTGTAGATTGGCAAGATGAAATTTTTGGAAGCAATCCAGTAGCAAAATATACCCATGTAAATGTGAGTGGAGGTAGTCAAAAAACAAAATATAAGTTTACAGTTGTTAATCAGGATCAGCCAGGAGTTTTGTTAGGTAGTGGTTTAGAACAAACCAACTTAAACTTAACGTTAAACACTAAACTTTCTGATAAAATAACATTTGAATATAGAACTCGTTTGAGTAATAGAGTTATAAATGGGTCGGGTACAGAAGGTGTAAGTTTGTTAAATGCTTTAAGAGAAGCTCCAACAGGTGGTTTAGAAGATTATATGACAATGCCTGAGGATAATACTTTTTTTGATCCTGAAGATTATGAAGAAAGAGTTCGTTTTAATCCTAAAGAAGAAGCAGAAAAGAATTATAGAAAAAGAACAGAACGTACTTTAAATACCGTTGGTGCAATTACTTGGGATATATGGAAAGGGTTGAGCTTAAGAAGTTTGTTTGGGTTTGAATATAGGTATAGTGAAGACGGACGTTTTTGGGGAGTAGATACTGGTACTGCAAATGCAAACAACAACCAACCCGTAATTTCTTGGGGAATGGCACAAAGCCCAAGATGGCAAACAAGTAATGTTTTAAATTACAATTTTACCATAGAAGATGCTCATGAATTTCAGGTAATGATAGGTCAGGAAATGAAAGAGCAACGTAGTTTTAGTAAGTACTACAGATCTAGGTATTTTCCAGAAGATGTAACAGGTCCTAAAGCGTTAGACAATTTAGCATTAGGAACACCTTATGAAAACGGATCTTCTGCGGGTTCTCCTAATAGAATTTCTTCATTTTTTGGAAGTTTAAATTATGGATTTAATGAAAAGTATTTAGCAACTTTTACAATACGTACCGATGGTTCTACCAAGTTTGGACCTGGAAACAGATGGGGAGTATTCCCAGCAGCAGCTTTGGCTTGGAGAATTTCTAATGAAGATTTTTTAAAGGACAACAAAGCAATTTCTAATCTTAAAATGAGGTTGAGTTACGGGGTTTCAGGAAACGATAGAATTCAAGGAGATTTATATGCAAAGTATTATGGAGTGTCTCGTAACAGATCTGTTGGTTGGGGTGAAACAGATCATTATTACTATAATTTTTACAATACAGACTTTTTAAGAAATCCTAATGTTAAATGGGAAACTACCATTGCCAGAAACTTTGGAGTTGATTTTGGTTTTTTTCATGAACGAATTAGTGGAAATTTAGATCTGTACAAAAACACGGTAAAAGATTTATTGGTTCCATCTGATATTCCAGGAGTTTCAGGATATACTAAAATGATGACCAATGTAGGGCAAACAACCAATACAGGAGTAGAGTTTGCTATAAAAGCAGCGGTTGTAGAAAAAAGAGATTGGCAATTAGGAGTGTCTTTTAATCTTGGACACAATAAAAACAGAATTGACAATTTAGCAAGTGGAGAACAAGAGTGGATTTTAAGTTCTGGATGGGCAGGAACTCAGTTGTTAAATGATGACGATTATAGAGCATATGTTGGAGGAACTAAAGGGTTAATTTATGGTTTTGTAAATGATGGATTTTACACTTTAGATGATTTTGAATCTTTTGATCCACAAACAAGAAGCTGGACATTAAAAGACGGTGTTGTAAACTCGGTAAACTTATCTGGAGCACCAAGACCTGGAAATGCCAAATTTAAAAAATTAACACCTGTAGATTTAACAGATCCAAATACTTATGTAATAGGAGATAATGACAGACAAGTAATAGGAAATACCAATCCAGATTTTTCTGGTGGATTTGGATTTAATACCATGTGGAAAAATTTTGATCTATCTGCTTTTTTCAATTTCATGTATGGTTTTGATGTTTATAATGCTAATAAAATAATGATGACTTCATGGTATCAAAACTCTGAGAATAACTTAGGAATGGAAGTGTCATTAAACAATCGTTGGAGAAACTTTGATGACATGGGGAATGAAATACGTTATCAACCTGAAATTTTAGGAAAATTTAATGAAAATGCTACTATGTGGAACCCTACCTCTATAGGTCGTCCAATAGCGATGTCTTATGCTATTGAAGATGGTTCTTTTTTAAGACTTAACAATTTGTCTGTTGGATACACCATTCCTAAAAAAGTAACCCAAAAAGCAGGATTTAATAATATAAGACTGTATGTAACCGGAACCAATCTTTTTATATGGACCAATTATTCAGGTTACGATCCAGAAGTGAATTTAGAAACTGGATTGACTCCTAACATAGATTATAACGCATATCCTAGAGCTAGAAATTACACTTTCGGTTTGCAAGTATCTTTTTAATTAATCAAACTAAAAAAATAAGAACATGATAAATAAAACAATCATATTAAGTTTCTTTTTCTGCCTATCATTGGTGTTTACTTCTTGTGAAGATTATTTAGAAGTAGAGCCAGCAACAGGTTTTACTGAAAATGAAGTTTTTAAATCGACCAAAGAAATACAATCAGCTGTGGCTGGAGTCTACACGCTAATGCTTAGTGATGATGCATATACAAGTAGATTGGCGTTTGTATTTAATACAAATACAGATGTAGAAATGTCGGGAGTTTCCACAAACGCTGTAAGTGTTAATGGATCTGATATTGCCTGCTTTGAGCCTAAGCCCTATTGGACAACTTTAAATGGAACGTGGAATTCCATGTATAAAATCATCAATTTGGCAAATGACATTATAGAAGGAATCGAGGCTTCAGAAATTTATAACAATGCTAATAAAAACCAAGCATCTGATGTAACTCAGTTATATGGAGAGGTAAAAACATTAAGAGCAATGGTCTATTTAGACTTGGTTCGTGTGTGGGGTGATGTTGTGTTTCGTACAGAGTCCTCATCAGGTGAAGAAAATTTTACAATTGGTGTTACCGATAGAGATCAGATTTTAGAATTTTTAATAGATGATTTAAAATCAGTCGAACCTTTAATGCAATATGCAAATCAACTAGACTATGGAGTAGAAAGAGCCTCTAAAAGTTTTGCTCAAGGATTAATTGGGTTAATTGCTTTAACTCGTGGAGGTTGGAGTCTTAAACCAGATGTTGGTAATCCAGCAAGTATTGGTCAAATGGTAAGAGGAGATAATTACCAAATGTATTATGATATTGCTATAGAATATTTAGGAAAAGTAATTCAAGAAGGACAGCATGATTTAAATTTAAGTTTTAGAGACTTGTGGGTTAAACAAAACAATTGGGAAACACCTGTAAATGATGATATTCTTTTTTCGTTACCAATGTTAAAAAATTCCTCAGGTGAATATGGTTATTACATGGGAATTCCTATTGCAGAGGGAAATCATCCTTTTGGAGGTGCTTCAGGAAATTTAAGTTTATCGGGTACTTATTTATACTCTTTTGACAATGAGGATTTAAGAAGAGATATGACATGTGCTCCTTACGGATACGATGAAAATTTAAATCAAGAAATACGTTTAGACTTAGCAAGATTAGCAGTAGCAAAATGGTCAAAATTATACATGGAAAACCCATTAGGAAGCACTAGTGGAAAAGGTACAGGAGTTAATTTTCCTTGGATGCGTTTTTCTGATGTACTGTTGATGTATGCCGAAGCGGTGAATGAAATTCATGGCTTAAGAGATGATGCAAAAGAATGTTTAAAACGTGTAAGACGTAGAGCTTTTGACTCCTCTAATTGGTCAGATAAAGTTGAAAATTACGTAGACAATATTGCCAGTCAAGAAGACTTTTTTCAAGCTATCATGGATGAACGCAAATGGGAGTTTGGAGGAGAAAGCAAAAGAAAATTCGATTTAGCCAGATGGAATAAATACAGTGAGGTAATATACAACCAGTATTTTACATTGTTAGACTGGGGACGTGTAGCAAACGGAGCCTATGTACCAGGTATAGATGAGGTTCCAGGTAGTGTTTATTATAAAGAAATACCAGACCCTAACAATTCAGGACGAACTGTTTTAGATATCAAAGGGATTGATGAGATTTTACAAGCAAAACCATCAGGATATACAGAGCATACTTTTGCTGTTAATTGGTATTCGTTAAATAGTGAAACAGCAACTTATGAACCAAGAAACGATATCAAATGGAGTTTTAGAGGATTTATAAATTACAACAACGCTGGTACTGTGTCTCCTAATGATCCTGTACGTTATTTATGTCCTTATCCATCAAAGGTAATCACCGATCATAGAGGGCAAATTGAAAATTATTACGGGTTTAATTATTAAACTAAAAAGCATGAAAAACTTAAAAAGATTCACACATATTTTATCATTCTTTCTGGCTTTTGTGTCTTTAGGAATGTTAAATGCTTGTCAAGAAGATGAGTTCATATACAACAAAATAGATAATTTATTCCAACCCAAGTTTGTGTTAGACGAACCTTTGGTAGAAAGTAATTCTATAGCATTGGTTTGGTACAGAGTAAACGAGGCTTCATCGTATACTGTTGAATTGTTTACAGATAATTATTACAAAGATTTGTTTGAGAGTTATGAAACCACCGAAACGCAAATTTTAATGGATGACATTCCGTATAAAACACAATTTTATATTAGAATAAGGTCTAATCATAAGGAAGAGAAGAACAATTCAGAGTGGGCTTATTCTAGTGCTTTAACAGAAGAGAGACCTCCTTATGCACAAATTTTAAATCGTGTAGAAAAGGTAAATATTACTGAAACAGATGTAAAAGTTACATGGGCGGTAGATGTAAATAATCCTGTAGATAGTATTAGTGTAGCTCCTGCTATAGATAAAGAATTACCAGCTATAGGACGTTCATTAAATCAAGACGAAATAACCTTGGGTGAAGCTACCATTACTGGTTTAGAAAAAAACACGTTATATAATGTTAATGTATTTGACAATAATAAATCTCGTCGTTACGATAAACCTTATAACCAAGAAACATTCCGTTCTGCAGGACCTTCTGCAGCTACTATATTGGTAAATAGAGGAATGAATTTAGATTCGTTGTTAATGGCTAATAATTTAGATCCGGATGTGCCAGAAGGAACAGAGTATTTATTAGAGTCGGGTTCTTTGTTTAAAATAACACCTTTTTCTGTTAACAAAGGATTTAAGTTAGTGGGGAGCACTCAAGGAGAAAGACCTCAAATTGAAATGAATGGAAATTGGAACATTGCAGAAGGTTCTTACATCGCTTCTTTGGCTTTTGAAAACATTCGTTTTTATCAAACATTAGAATACGGATATTTCTTTAATAGTGGTAACTCTTGGACTTTAGAAGAGATTTCTATTTACAACTGTGTATTTAATCACTTTATGAGAGGTTTCTGGAGACATCAAGGTGGAGGAAAATACAAAGAGATAGGTTCGTTTAATATGAGCTATTCAACTTTAGATGAAGTAGGTGGTCATACTGGCCCTTATGGAACTTTTGCCATTAATTCTGGAGGAGCAGATAATATAAAAAGTGCCATTTTTTCTAACTGTACATTTATGAGAGATCATTATAAAACGGCTGATGAAACAAGAAACTTTAGAAATTTATTCGATTATGGTAGCTCAGAGTACCCAATACACTTAGAGTATCAAAATATTACCATTTACGATTATGCTTATAATCAAGGGTTGATTAATATTCCTGCAGCCGAAGGATCTACATTGATTTTTAAGAATGTACTATTGGCTTCAGCAAGTGGTAAAGTTATTAGAGGAATTGCCGCTAATACTACAACTGCTTTTGAAAATAATTATACAACTACAGATTATTTACTAGGAGCTTCAGATATAGAAGGAACAGCTTTAACTATTAGTGCTAATGAGCTCTTTACAGATCCTACAAATGGAGATTTAACAATACAAGATACCAACTCTCCGGTTGTTACCAATCAAGTAGGTGATACACGTTGGTTGCCTTAAATAAATAAAACAACTAAAAAGGAATGCTTTGTAAAAAAGCATTCCTTTTAGTTGTAATAAATAAAGATAAGCTACTGTACCCTTTTAGAAAAGTATGCTTGTTTTTAAATAAATATAAATTAAATAATAATTATACATGAAATTAAAACAATTCACCTTATCAATTGGTATGATGTTACTTACAGCAACTACCTTGTTTGCCCAAGGCTGGAATGCCGATTTAGGTAATGGAAACTACAAAAACCCCATTTTACATGTAGATTACTCAGATCCTGATGTATGTAAAGGAGAGGATGGATATTATATGACTGCTTCTAGTTTTCATACTTCACCAGGACTTCCTATTTTATTTTCTAAAGATTTAATCAATTGGAAGTTGATTGGTTATGGTTTGGAAAAACAATATCCTGTAGAACATTTTAAAACAGTACGTCATGGAGATGGAGTATGGGCTCCATCAATACGTTACCACAAAGGGGAGTATTATATTTATTGGGGTGATCCTGATTTTGGAATTTACATGGTAAAAACTAAAAATCCAGCAGGAAGATGGGAAGCCCCTGTTTTGGTAAAAGAAGCCAAAGGAATTATTGATACTTGTCCGTTTTGGGATCAAGATGGGAAAGCGTATTTGTCTTATGCTTTTGCAGGTAGTAGGGCTAGTGTAAAGACTGTTTTAATGCTATCAGAAATGTCTCCAGATGGAACTCAGTTGTTAGGAAATCCAGCCGTTGTTTTTGATGGACATGACGGACATACTACTGTTGAAGGATCAAAAATGTATTTTTTAAAAGGTTACTATTGGATCATGGCACCGGCAGGTGGAGTGAAGCCAGGTTGGCAGTTGGCTATGCGATCAAAAAATGTATGGGGTCCTTATGAATCTAAAGTGGTGTTACACCAAGGAGATAGCTCTATTAATGGACCACACCAGGGAGGATATGTAGAAACTCAAAATGGAGAGGGATGGTTTATGCATTTTCAAGATCGTTGGGCTTATGGACGAACTGTACATTTACAACCTGTCACTTGGAAAAATAATTGGCCTATTATGGGAAAAGATACCAATAATGATGGCATAGGAGAACCAGTGTCTGTTTGGAAAAAACCAACTGTAGCAGGTACACATCCAGTAACTCCATTAATTTCTTCAGATGAGTTTAATGGACACCAGTACGGATTGCAATGGCAATGGCAAGCAAATCAAAATGAAGAACAATGGGGATGGATTTCTGGAAATCTTGGATTTATGCGTTTAAATGCTCTTGCTAATGGAAAAGAGCCACAAGCAAATAAATGGATGATGCCTAATTTATTTTTGCAAAAGTTTCCTGGAGCAAATTTTACTGCTACTGCTAAATTAACTTTTTACAACAATCCAGATGCTGGTCAATGTAGTACTGGTTTGATGATTTTTGGAGAAGATTATTCATACTTGTCTATAGAACAAAGTGTTGATGGAGATTTAAAGTTAGTTCAACGATTGATGAAAAATGCTCGTACTTCTAAAAATGAAGAAGAAGAAATAGCTCATAAAGAACTAAAGAATAACACCGTTTTTTTAAGGGTTGATGTAGAAATGCTAGAAGACAAGGAACCATATGAGTCAAAAGCAACTTTTTATTACAGTACAAACGGAAAAAAATATAAGCAGTTGGGAACATCATTTCAACCAAGAGCGGGTCGTTGGGTAGGAGCAAAAATAGGATTGTTTGCTACCTCTACTCAACCTAATAAAGATAGTAGTTATACTGATATCGATTGGTTTAGAGTAAAAGAAAATAAATAAGATGAAGATAAAATATAATATAATTTGGATTTTTTTATTGATGCTTACAAATGTGTTTACTCAAGTAAATATGAGTTTAGAACCTATTGAATGGGCAAAAAAAATGGCAGATTCCGATCAGCAAAGAAATCCAAATCCTGCTTTTTTAGATCATACAAAGAATCCCAGATGGAACTATACACAGGGTTTGGTTGCATTGGCAAATCAAAAATTATATCACGAAACAAGAGAAGAGCAGTATTTAAATTATGTAATGAGTTTTGCAGATCAAATGATTGATAATGATGGAAATATTTTAGGAGGATACTCTGTTGAACGTTATAGTTTAGATTTGATAAATCCAGGTAAAATCCTTTTTGATTTATATCGTAAAACAAAAGGTCCTAAATATAAAGTAGCCATGGATACTTTGCACAAACAGTTGGAAGGACATCCTCGTAATTCCGATGGTGGTTATTGGCATAAAAGTAATTATCCTTGGCAAATGTGGTTAGATGGAGTGTATATGGCAGATCCATTTTCAGCACAATATGGAGCAACTTTTCAAACACCTACAGCAATAGAAGATGCTATTTTACAAATAGAACTGGTTCAAAAACATACATATGATGCTTCAACGGGGTTAAATTTTCATGGTTATGATGAAAAACGTCAACAGTTTTGGGCTGATAAAACAACGGGCTGTTCTTCACATGTGTGGGGGAGAGCACAAGGTTGGTATTGTATGGCTTTGGTGGATGTATTGGATTTTATACCAGAAAATCATCCAAAAAGAGAAACAATTATTCAAATTTTAAAAAAGGTATATAAAGCCGTTGCAAAAGCTCAAGACAAAAAAACAGGAGTTTGGTATCAAGTAATGGATCAGCCAAAAAGGACTGGTAATTATTTAGAATCAACATGTTCAACTATGTTTGTTTATGCTTTGGCTAAAGCATACAACAAGGGATATATAGGAAAAAAATACCTAAAAGTAGCACAAAAAGGATTTCAAGGAATTTTAAAACAGTTTATCGTTACCAATAATGATGATAGTATTTCTATTATTAAATGTTGTGCTGTTGCAGGTTTGGGAGGAAAAAATCCAACAGATAGAGATGGTTCGTTTGCTTATTATTTATCAGAACCTATAAGAAGTAACGATGCAAAAGCGGTAGGGCCATTTATTATGGCGGGAATTGCTTTGCAAAAAAGTTTAAATAAATAATTACTGAAAGTATGAATAAAATAAAAATAATAGCAGGTGTTTTTGCACTTTTTACATTGGTAAACTGTAAAAAACAAGAACATAAAAGTGCAGAGTTACATAAGACTCAAGGTATAGATTTTAAAAGTTTACCCTTTAAAATGCCTAAGGTAGAACTTCCTGTTTTTAAAAAAGACACTTTTAATATTGTAGATTTTGGAGCTCAACCCAATAGTTTTGCCTTAAGCACAAAGGCTATTAATAATGCTATAGAACATGCAGCTGCTAAAGGCGGAGGTGTTGTTGTAATACCTTCTGGAATGTGGACAACAGGGCCTATTTATTTAAAGAGTAATGTCAACTTACATACATCAAACGGAGCATTTGTTTCATTTACAAGTGATGTATCTCAATATAAATTGATAACCTCTTTTTTTGAAGGAAAAAAAGTAATGAGATGTGAATCTCCTATTATGGGTAGAGATTTAGAAAATATTGCAATTACAGGACAAGGTGTTTTTGATGGAAATGGTGGAGCGTGGAGACCTGTAAAAATTGGAAAGATGACCGATGGACAATGGAAAGATTTGGTAAATTCTGGAGGAGTCCTTTCCAAGAACGGAAAAGTTTGGTATCCGTCTCATGGAGCTTATATAGGTAATGAAGAGAAAGAAAAATTACCAACCCCTCAAACTGTTGAGAATATGGAACCTTATAAACAAGCCTTACGTCCAGTAATGGTGAGTTTGGTTCATTGTAAAAAGTTATTATTAGATGGAGTTACTTTTCAAAACTCACCTGCTTGGAATGTAAACCCTTTAATGTGTGAGCACGTAACCTTAAGTAATTTAACCATTAGAAACCCTTGGTATTCACAAAATGGAGATGGATTAGATTTAGAATCTTGTAGTATTGGAACTGTTACAAATTGTAGGTTTGATGTAGGAGATGATGCTATATGTATAAAATCAGGTAAAGATAAAGAAGGAAGAGAAAGAGGAAAACCTACGGAATTTTTTGTGATACAAGATTGTGTAGTATATCATGCACATGGAGGTTTTGTTGTAGGAAGTGAAATGTCTGGAGGTGTTCGTAATTTGTTTGTAAAGAACCTAATTTTTAATGGAACTGATTGTGGTTTACGATTTAAATCAACTCGTGGTCGCGGAGGAGTGGTAGAGAATATTTGGATGGAAGATATATATATGAATCATATTCCAACTGAAGCCATTCGTTTTAATTTATTCTATTTTGGAAAGTCAACCATTGAAGATCCGTTAACAGGTCAAATGATTGTGAACAAGGAGCCTGTTACAGAAGAAACACCAGCTTTTAGAAATTTGCATTTCAAAAATATTTTTGTAGATGGGGCTCAGCAAGCCATTAAAATTATGGGGATTCCAGAAATGCCTGTAGACAATATACAGTTTCACAATTTAAAAATAAAAGCAGAAAAAGGGATACAGGTTAATTATGCATCAAATCTTCACTTTAATCAAGTGGATTTACATCTAGAAAGTTCAGATGTTTCAATGAGTTTGTCTAATACACAACAAATAAACGTTGAAAATTTTACAAGTTTTGGTCATGAACAAATGTATTTAATAGGAGGAAGTACTACTAAAAATATTGTTTTAAACACACATGGTAAAAAATTAAATAAAAAAGAGCTTCAGGTAGAAGCAACGTTGCTAAAAGAGGTTAAGGTTATGGAATAAACAACAATAATTAATACTAATCACTAAACTAAATTAAAATGAAAAAAAAACTATCTATTTATGTAGTGCTTATGCTATTTACAGTAGTAGCATATTCACAAACTTCAGAAAGATTTGAAGCTGAAAACTTTGATGAAGCTTCGGGAGCTAAAGCAGAGTCTAACGGAAGTCTTTCAGGTGGAGGAAATGTTGGATACATCCAAAACAATACATGGATTAAATTCAGCAATTTTGAATTTGGTCAATACGATGAACGTATTGATATCATCGCTTCATCCGATACCAATGGTGGAAATGTTGAATTGAGGTTAGATGCTACCGATGGTACACTCATAGGAACAGCTACGGTTGTTGGTACTGGCGATTGGAGTAACTACCAAAGTGTTTCTGCTACAATTACTCAAACTACAGGTACACACGATCTTTATTTGGTGTTTACCGGAGGTGGAGGATATTTGTTTAATGTAGATTATTTTGAGAAAATAACCAACAATCCTAATGCAACAACTTATAGTTTAACAACAGGAGTAAATGATGAACAATATGGAACAGTTTCGTCAAATGTTTCTGGAACTGAGTTTGCAGAGAATACAAGTATTACTCTTACGGCTAATGATAATTTTGGATATGATTTTGTGCAATGGGTAAACGGTAGTGGAACACCTTTAACTACAGACAATCCTGTTACTTTTAGTATTAGCTCAGACACTACGTTTGTGGCACAATTTCAACAAGTAAATACGTATGAATTAACAGTTAATACTAGTGGAGCTTCTGGTTTTGGAGACTATGAAATTTCTCCAGCAGGTAAAGATGGAGCATATTCTTTTTACGAAGCAGGAACTGAAGTGACAATTACGGCAATTGAAAATGATATCATTCAGTTTGATAATTGGTCAACTGGAGAAACTTCGCTGGCAACAACTGTTACAATGAACCAGAATTCAACAATTACAGGAACATATTCACACGATTCTTTTATTGCAGGTTGGACTTTTAAAGAGGATAAATATGCACACCCTAGAATTGCAGAGTTGTTTTCTGATGTGAGTAATAAACCAGAATTGTATGCATATAATATTGCTGACGATGAAATAACAGCAAATGTTAGAACCAATGAAAGAGCAGGAAAAACAGGTTTTAGTGTATGGAATACCAATAGAGGAGATTTCTTTTATTTTATGACTAGTTTTTCAACAGTGGGTTACGAAAACATTGTAATTACATCAGAGTTATTAGCCTACTACTACGGTTGTGATGAATGGACGTTTCAGTACTCTTTAGATGGAACTAATTTTACAGATTTATCTAGTGTTACTACTATTAATGGTAGCAGTTATACCAGTATTGGAGGAACGCTACCTGCTCAAGCAGAAGGACAAAGTACTGTTTATATTAGATGGTATCCAAACACCAGTGGACCAAAACATGGAGATGTTGCAGATGTTACAGCAACAATGTTGGCAAATATTTCTGTAAAAGCAGATGAAGTATCATTAAATACCAAAGCTTTTGAATTGTCTGCTAATATTACGGCTTTTCCTAATCCAACAAACGATTTACTTTATTTGTCGCTACCTAATACCTCAGGTAAATTAAGTTATCAAGTATTTAATGTTGTAGGTAATAAGGTATTGTCCGGAAGTTTAAGTATTAAAAATAAACAAGCCGTTTTAAGTTTAAGATCTCTAGTCACAGGAATATATATAGTTACTGCAAAAGATGCATCTGAAAATTTTTACAGCTTTAAAGTGATTAAAAAATAGTCACCAATACAAATGAATTTATAAGCCTCTTATTTCATATAAATAGAGGCTTTTAAATTCAAGAAATATTAATCAAAACAATTATAAATAATGAAAAGAAAACTGATTTGTTTGTTACTGATGATATTTTCGGTAATAGGTTTTTCTCAAACTACTCAGCGAATTGAAGCAGAGAGTTTTAATGAAGCATCAGGTGCTAGAGCAGAATCTAACGGAAGTCTTTCAGGCGGAGGGAATGTAGGTTATATAAATAACGGTACATGGATTAAATTTAGTGATTTTGAATTAGGTGAATACGATAGCAGATTTGATATCGCTGCTTCTGGAACTGCAGGAGGAAATATAGAGTTTAGGTTAGATGCTGTTGATGGTTCTTTAATAGGTACTGCAGTAGTTACCGGAACTACCGATTGGAGTGATTATCAAACAGTATCAACAAATATTACTAAAACTATAGGGGTACACGATCTTTATTTAGTTTTTACCGGGGGGAGTGGATATTTGTTTAATGTAGATTATTTTGAAAAAATAACGAATGATCCTAACGCTGTAATTTATTCTTTAACTACAGGAGTAAATAATGAAACATTTGGTACAATTTCTTCAAATGCCTCTGGAACTGAGTTTGCTCAAGGAACAGAAATTACCTTGGTTGCTGAAGATTATTTTGGATATAACTTTGTTAGATGGGTTGACGATAACGGAACACAAGTTGCCACAAATAACCCTATCACATTTCAAATAAATGGAGATGTAACTTACATTGCAGAGTTCGAAGAAGTCAATACTTATACTTTGACCGTTAATACTGAAGGGGCTTATGGTTTAGGAGATTACCAAATAACACCAGCAGGTAAAGACGGTAACTTTTCTGAATATGAAGAAGGGACAGAAGTAACAATTACAGCCGTAGAAAACGATATTATTAAATTCAGTAATTGGTCAAATGGTTCTACAGCTTTAACAACATCAGCAATATTAAATCAAAATACGACCATTACGGGTGTGTATGCTAATGAGACATTTATTGCAGGATGGACTTTTAAAGACGATCGTTACGCTCATCCTAGAGTAGCAGAACTATACGCTAGTGTAGAAAATAAACCAGAATTGTTTGCTTATAATATTAATGATAATTCGTTAGCGGATAATGTAAGAACTAATAACAGAGCAGGAAAAACAGGTTTTAGTGTATGGAACACCAATAGAGGAGATTTTTTTTATTTTATGACCCATTTTTCAACTGTGGGGTATGATAACATTCAAATAACAGCAGGTTTGTTGTCTTATTATTACGGTTGTGATGAGTGGACATTTCAATATTCTTTAGATGGGACAAATTTTATAGATGTTTCTAGTGTAACCACTATTAACGGAAGTAGTTATACCAATGTTGGTGGAATGTTACCAACAGAAGCTGAAGGAAAAGAAAAAGTATATATACGATGGTATCCAAATATTAGTGGACCAAAACACGGAGATGCTGCAGATGTTACAGCAACCATGTTAGCAAGTGTATCTGTTAAAGCAGATGAAGTACATGTTGATGATAATATTGCTCCAGTATTACAAACTACTTTGCCTACTAACAACTCAACATCGGCTACAGCCAGTGGAAGTATTATTTTAACTTTTGATGAAAAAGTAAAACAAGGTAGTGGGGTTGCTACACTTAATAGTAAAGTTATTAGTCCAGAATTTATAAATAAAACTGTAAAGTTTAGTTATTATGGTTTAGATTATAATACCCAATACACTTTTAGTTTGCCAGCAGGTGCAATTACTGATCTTTCAGATAATCATGCAGAAGCCGTGAATATTACATTTACAACCATTGCAAAACCAATACCAGTAAAACGTAATTTTGATTTGATTGTAGATGCCAATGCAACAGAAACTCAACTAAATTCAGGAAGGTATGTAAAAACAGTTGCTGAGGCTTTTGAAGCAGCTCCTGCAGATGCAGCTACAAGATTTTTAGTTTTTATAACTAATGGAACATATAATTTTGGAGGAGATGGTACAGCACCACACAATAACTTATTAACACTTACAAAAAACAATGTATCGCTTATTGCTCAATCAAAAGGAGGTGTCGTGTTTGAAGGAAATCCTCCATTGGGTATAAAAAATGCAGTATTGTCTATCAAGGCAAATAATATGTATATGGAAAATATCACCATAGAACATATAGATGGAATTGTAAACTCAGGTCAAAAGCCAGCATTAAATGCCGAAGGAGATAGAAATGTTTACAATGGTGTAAGAATAAGAAGTAAACAAGATACTCAACTAACAGGAGGAAATAGAAGTTTTTATTATCAATCTACTATTGAAGGAGATGTAGATTTTATTTTTGGAGGAGGAACACATTGGTTTGAAGAATGTAATTTAAACGTTGTAAGTCCAGGATATATTGTAGCTCCTGCCCATGAAAATGAAACGTACGGATATGTATTTAACAATAATACCATTACCGCCAATACAGCCTATTATTTAGGAAGACCTTGGAAAAATGGTCCAAAAGCAGTGTATTTAAATACTGTTATGCAACAATTACCACATACCGAAGGATGGACCAATATGGGAACTTATCCAGAAATATTTGCAGAATACAACAGTGTGGATGGAAATGGAGTGTTGGTAAATACAGACCATAGAACCAATGTATTTACTGTAGATGGTGTTTCGAAAACAGGTAATTACAATCCGGTTTTGTCTAGTGAAGAAGCTGCGGAATATACAATTGAAAATGTTCTTGGAGGTACAGACAATTGGAATCCTTTACTGGTAGTAGAGCAAATTAAAGCTCCTGAAAATTTGGTTGCAGGAGAAAACAATACGTTAAGTTGGGACGACAATCCTTATGCAATTTGTTACTTAGTAAGTAGAAACGGAAAGGTAGTTGGAATTACTACAGAGACTAGTTTTGAAGATACTATGGCAAGTACAGGAACACACGAATACAAAGTGAAATCGGTTAATGAATATGGAGGTTTAAGCGCTGCTAGTACAGTAAATATGTCTACTGTTGGAGAAACTGTTACCGCTATGGTTAGCTATTTTAATGCTATTGATGGAGCAACATTAACCTTATCGCCTTCAGAATATATTCAAGGTAACATAACCACTTTACCAATACCTACATTAGAAGGATACACTTTTTATGGTTGGTCTACGTCTCAAACAGAACCTAATACCATTAAAGAAATTAATGCTTCTGTTACTGGCGATGTAAGTTTTTATGCATTTTGGGGAGTAAATGGAAACAATCAGCCAAATACAAATGCTATAGATTTTGATTACGAGTTTACAGCAGCAACAAATTCAAGTTGGGACAATCCTGCTAACTATAATCCTGCAGGGCAACCTTTAGCTGGAGAAAAGGTATCATGTAAAACTGAAATTGAAACAACAGGTAGTGATTTTGCAGCAGATTTAGTATTTGAAGAAGGAGGGAAGTTGAGATTAAGAGGGGCTCATGCAGCCACAGGAAATTTAATATTTCAAAACACCAATAGTATGTATTATTATACTAGTGGTGCGGGAATGTCTTTAGAGGCTTCTTTGGTTGTAAATGGAAATTTAAAATGCGAAATGATGTCTAGCATTGAAAATGAAACCATGATGACAGTGTCGGGTGCAATTTCTGGAAATGGAATTATTACTCCTATTAATAATGGTAGAGGAGAAGTTATTAATAAAGGGATTTTACTTTTACAAGGAGATAATAGTGAGTTTACTGGTACTTGGGATTTAACCCAGTTAAGTTCTCAATATCCAGATTTAGGTTATGTTACTCATTTAGAAGCTGCTTCTGAAAATGCTTTAGGAAGTGGAACTGTTAATATTGGTCATCAAAATAAATTGGTGATTAATCACCAAAGAGCGGCTGGAGAAAATTTAACGGTAAACACAGCCATTAGTTCAAAAATTATTTTAAAAACTATATTAAATGTACAATCGTTAACTATAAATGATGTAGATTTTGAAGAAGGAACTTATGATAAAAACACCCATCCTGAATTGTTTGAAGGAGATGGGAGTATTCAAGTAATTTCGGAATATAATGGAGGAGATGATGGGGTTAAAATACCCGCTTTCCCTGGAGCTGAAGGACATGGTAAATATGTAACAGGAGGACGTGGAGGTCGTGTAATCTATGTTACCAATTTAAATGATAATGGAACAGGTTCTTTACGTGATGCAATTAATCAATCAGGACCACGTATTGTAGTGTTTAAAGTTTCTGGTACTATAGCATTAGAAAGTGAACTAGCTATCACAAGCGATATTACTATTGCGGGGCAAACAGCTCCAGGAGGAGGTATTACTTTAAGAGATTACCCAGTTAAAGTTAGAGGTAATAATGTTATTATTCGTTACCTAAGATTTAGAATGGGAGATACTTATGATGTTGAAGATGATGCACTTGGTGGACGTTTTCAGGAAAATATAATTATTGATCATTGTTCTATGAGCTGGTCTACAGATGAATGTGTGTCGTTTTATGAAAATAAAAATTTCACTTTACAATGGTGTATTATTACCGAAAGTTTAACAAATTCGGTTCATGCAAAAGGAGCACATGGTTATGGAGGTATATGGGGAGGATTAAAAGCATCTTTCCATCATAATTTATTATCGCATCATTCTAGTAGAACACCTAGATTTGGAGAATATGGAGGAAGAACAATTCCTTTGGAAGGTTTGATAGATATGCGTAATAATGTAATGTATAATTGGAATGGTGAAGGTTGTTATGGAGGAGATGCCATGAACGTAAATATGGTAAATAATTATTACAAACCAGGACCTGCTACAGAAGATAAACGTAAAGAGCGTATTGTATCTACAGGAAGAAATATGGATGAAACCTCACCAATGTATGATATTTGGGGTAAGTTTTATATTGATGGAAATGTTGTGGTTGGTTCTGAAC
This sequence comes from Wenyingzhuangia sp. IMCC45467, assembly GCF_054111205.1. The sequence goes on along the minus strand of NZ_CM134196.1, from coordinate 1,590,093 downwards.
GAGCTACTAATGATAATTGGACATATGGTGTGTTTAATCAGTTTCATAGTAGTCAAGGAGATGTAACAGATGAGGATAAAAGTGAGTTAAGAATGGGTACACCTCATAATCCTGGAGAAATTACTACTCATAGTGCTTCTAAGGCTTATGAATTGGTTTTAGATTATGCAGGGGCAAACTTATATAGAGATGAGGTAGACTTAAGAGCAGTAAATGATACTCGATCAGGGGGGGCAACCATTATGGATGGAGGAAACGGTAGTACAAATGGGTTTATAGATACTCCTTCGGCAGGAGGTGGGTGGCCAGAATTGCCTACTGAAGAAGCTCCTTTAGATACTGATGAAGATGGAATACCTGATGCTTGGGAAATTACCAAGGGATTAAACCCAAATAATGCTATAGATGGAAATGTAAAAACCTTAGATGAAGGATATACAAATATTGAAGTATACCTTAATAGCATTGTAGCAAACACTACGGATGACCAAAATGGAAGTTTTGAAGTTTATGTAACTCCAGATACTTTTGAGCAAGAGTATCTATCGGCAGAAGATGGAACTAAGTTTGTAATGGCGGATGGTATTTATAATTTTGAAAAATTACCTATCTCTAATCACAGTTATAGATTTGTAGCAGATAACGATGCAAGTCCTGTATTGTCAGGAGGTTTTTACACAGAAAACGCTGAAGTGTATCGTGGAAATTTAACTTTTGATGGAGTCAATATCGAATTGATTTCAGAAACAACATTTATGGAGTTTAAAAATGGTTCCGGGCTCTCAAGTTTTGAATTTAAAAATGCGACTATTAATGGTGTTAAACAAAGTTTACTAAGTACAGAAGGGAATAGTGATTTTTTAATTTCAAAAATAGTGTTAGATAACTGTATTGTTAATGGAGAAACTATGAGCGGTCAAAGTTTTGTTCAGCCTAATGGTCATAAAGTGAGTTCTTTTATACTTAGAAATTCAACGATTTATGGTTTTTCTAATACCCAACATTTTGTTGAATTTCAAAATAACAATGTAGATGGAGAAACTCTTCAGTTAAAAATAGAAAGTAACACTATTTATAATTTTGGAAGTAAAGAAAATGATGCTTTTGTTTTAATAAATACACCATATAATGAATTATCTAATTATGTTTTTAAAGACAATATATTGTATAATACAGGAAGTGTTACAAATTTTTATTTGTTCAATCATTCTGATTTGAATGGCTTAGGAACAGCTCGTTTTACCAACAATTTAATAATTGGAGCCATGTTAACATCGGTAAGTGATGGAATAATTCTTGAAGAAATAAATACACTTAATTTAAGTAGCTTAGGCTTAGAGAATTTAAATTTTCCGAATCCAAATAAAGGAGATTTTAGTTTTAATCAAAACTCTGTTTTGGCATCGGCTTCTAGTACACAAAATATTTTGGGAGATCCTAGGTGGTTAAAACAAAATGCGGTAATATCTGCTGTTAACTATTACAATTCTATTGATGGAGCTGAAATTTTAGGTTTATCATTAGCAACTTATATGGAGGGAACTTCTTATGCATTACCAACTCCAATCTTAGAGGGCTATACTTTCTTTGGGTGGTCAACATCTAAAGTATCGGCAAATACTATTCAAGAAATAAATGCCAATACTACGGGAGGTTTAATTTTTTATGCTTATTGGGGAGAAAATGGAAGTAATACTTCGGATGATGGGATTCCGGTTAATTATAATGTCAGTTATTTAAACTTACCAAATCAAGTAATGAATCCTAATGAAAAAACAATTAAAGTAGGAGAGTCTTATTTATTGAAAGAAGCAAAAAGCCCAGGATATAGATTTCATGGATGGTTTACAGAGGCTAATTATATTAACGAAGTAACTATGTTGGATGAAAATCAAACACAAGATATTTCTTTATATGCAAGATGGAAGCGTTTAGGAGAATTTTACGCATATCCAACTCTAGCTTCAACGAAAGTAACTTTAAAATCTTCTGAGGTAGAAGATGACGTGGTAGTAGTGAATGTAGTAGGTAATGTTGTTAAAAAAATAAACACATCAGAGGAATTTACAGAAATCTCTGTAAGTAACTTTTCTCCAGGATGTTATTTTATAAAAAGTATTAAAACAGGAATGATTACAAGAATAATAGTAAAGTAAATACAATAATGTTTGAGGGATACTTCCCTCAGACTTATTGTTTGAAACAATTTAAACAAATTAGAAATTATGAAAAAAATTATCAATATATTTTTCTTGTTATGCTTATTTCTTGTGATATCGTGTAGCAATGATGAAAACGAGATAAATAGTAATAACAAAGGATATTTAACTATTGGAGACAAAACAGTAACACTTACTCAAGGTTATTTAGAGAATTATGAGGGTAGTAATGATAATGTTTATAATATAGATTTTACGGCTCGTTCTACTAATTTATATACTTCAGATACAGAAGCTATTGTTTATTTTGAGTTGTTTTCTTCTTTAGAAAAGAAACTCGAAAAAGGAGAGTATTTACTGGGGAATTATCAAGATAAAAATAGTTTTACATATACAAAATGGGGGCAATCATTGTTAGGAGAAGGCGTTAGTCCATTTAAGACAGGGGTCACTGTAAAAGAAGGAATTAGTATTAGACCAACCTCTGGGACTTTCACAGTCCATAATAATTCTACAGTATATCATGTAAGTTTTACAGGAAAAGGTACTGCTGAATATTATGTAAATAGTGAATTAAAAGAAGTTGTAGAGGATGTAAGTTTTAGTTTTGAATATCATGGTAGTGTAGTTCATTATGAGAATAAACAATTTAAGTCTAATGAAAATAGTAGCGGATTAAAAAAGTTTAGAAAGATAGCTTTGTAGAAGATAATCGATAAAAGATTAAATCCAGAGAATAATTTAAATTGTTTTCTGGATTTTTTTTGAAATTATTTTATTTATAATGATAAATTCTTTTTTAACATTGGTGATGAGAATGTGTTTTATCTTTAGTAGCTAAATAGTTAAAGAAAATTAAAACGTAGAACTCCTAATATTATTCATAATTTATATAAAATGAACCTTAATTTATATTGTAGACTTATAATGGTGGTTAAATTTGAAGTATAAAAATATGATTAATATGAAATTTACCAAATTATGCCTTTCAGTATTTTCTTTAACTATTTTGTTAAGCTCTACTACAGTAGTTGCTAATCAAAAAAAGAACGAGTTAAAACAAATTGTTCAAAAAGAATTTATTACTGTAAATACCTTAGCTGATTTTAAAAAATACATAAACAAAGATGATGTTTATGTAAAACTAGCTCCTGGAAATTATCAGGTTGATGAAGCTGATAATATTAGATTTATAAAAGTTACAGGTAGCAATTCTCATTACGATTTAACAGGTGCTAGGTTTATGGTTGATACCAGACTTTTTTATAGCAAGGAGTTAACCAAAAGTGATGATGGAAACAGCATGTATTGTGCTATAGAAATTTCTGGAAGCAATACCGTTTTTGAAGGTTTGTATATAGAAACTTATGGTGACCATTCTGGGAGACAAAGTAAAAACAAAATATTTAATGTAGTAGGAGAAAATATTATTCTTAAAAATGTTGAGGTTCGTACAGCAGGCTCTAATCCATGGGGATATGGTTATTTGTACGGATTAGGCGGTGGAGATGTAAGAAAAATGAATGGTATTCGTGTGGGATATCCGGCTAAAAATGTAACGCTTATTGGATGTAAAGTACATATGCGTGCCATGGGGCATGCCATCTTTTTACAAGGATCAGAAAATACATTGATACAAGATTGCCATGTAGATGGTTTGTTACGTACCACAGATGCTATTTTAGCAGAAACTTCAGGATATGGTTTTGATAGAGATTTTTATGCTAAAAAACCTAGGCATGCTCATAAAAAAGGATATGTAGAAGGAACTGTTATTGGTTTAGATGGTAAAATTTTACCAGGAGAAATTGTATCGTTAAGCGAAGATGGGATTAGATTGTATCCTGAGTACAACGGACATCCAACAATAAACACTACAATAAAAGCTTGTACTGTTTTTCAAATGAGAAGAGGGATTTGTGTAGGTTTAAATAGTTCAGGAGATAAAGTAATTGATTGTGAAGTAAGAGATTGTGTAACTACAGGTTATAATGTAGGAAATGAAGATGTTGTTATTAACAGTAGTGCCAATGCTAAGTATGGAGAAGCCTTTGGTGTGCCTTATACCAATGCAAAAAATGCTTCTGTAGATATTACTATTTTAGATAGTCGTAATGGAATGGCTAATGATATGTTAGCAAAGATTAATGGTACAGGTCATAACATTATCATCAAAACCAATAATGATGATTTTATTCCAGAAAGTATGGCTATTAAGTTTTCTGTTTGGGAAGGTTATGGAAATTACAATCCTAAAGCAACCATGCACGCAACGGATATCAAATTAGTGAACAATACCAATACTAAAGTTTTGCTTTATCCTAAAACCAAAGGTCTAGATATAGAGAGTAGAGGTAAAGTAACCAAGGTTAAATAACCTACAAAATATACAATATAAAAAAGCCAATAGATTTAATATCTATTGGCTTTTTTATTGTCTTTCTCGGTATGATTTTGTGAAGTAAGACAGTCGAAAAGAGAATTAAAATAATAAAGATTGACTTTGATAATTCTTTAAGGTTTCCCTGATCATATCATTTTACAAATAAGTATAAAAAAAGTCGAGGAATTTTCCTCGACTTTTTTTAGTTGCTGTAAATGTTATTTTTTACGTTTTTTCTGAGCTTCTTGTTGTGCTTGGGCTTGTTTCATAGCCTCATCTAAACGTTGCTTAAACTTACTAGTCTTTTTAGGCTTTTTTCTGTTTTCGTGAATTTTAGCCAATATTTTTTCTTCATCAATTACATAGTTTTTAATTACAAACATAATTGATAAGGTTAATAAGTTAGAGACAAAATAGTACAAACTCAATCCAGATGCATAGTTGTTAAAGAAGAACAACATCATAATAGGAGAGAAGTACATCATCATCTTCATCATTTTTTGCATATCAGGCATTCCTTCTTGAGCAGGTTGTTGCATACTCATTTGTTGTCCTTGATTCATTCTCATATAAAAGAAAATTGCAACCGATGCCAATACAGGGAACAAACTAAAGTGGTTTCCGTAAAAGCTTGATAAAACAGGAATATGAGTAGACCATTCAAAAACACTATCATAAGAAGATAAATCATCTGCCCATAAGAAAGGTTGTTGTCTTAAATCTATTTCTGATGGGAAAAATCTAAACAAAGCAAAGAAAACTGGCATTTGTAATAATGCAGGAATACAACCGGCCATCATGTTTACTCCAGATTTACGTTGTAAAGCCATAATTTCAGACTGACGTTTCATTTGGTTTTCTTTACCAGGAAATTTAGCATTGATAGCATCCATTTCTGGTTTTAAAACTTTCATTTTAGCACTAGAAACATATGATTTGTATACCAATGGAGACATCAATAAACGAACAACTAAAGTCATTAAAATAATAACCAATCCGTAATTACCAATAAAACCACTTAAGAAATGGAAAATAGGAATGAATACATTTCTGTTAATCCATCCAAAAATTCCCCAACCAAGGTTCATTACATTTTCAATTCCTTTATTGTAAGATGCTAAATTTTTGTGAATGTTTGGTCCAATATAAAGATTCATGTTATAGCTTAAAGCACCATTGGTTAATTTTAATGGAGCAGTAGTGCTAAAACTTTTAGTTACCAAAGAATCTACCAAAGCATTTTTTACTAATGATTCAGATTTTAATGTAGCCTTTTCAAAAGGAGTATTGGTTAATAATATAGTAGAGAAAAAGTGTTGTTTGTATCCAATCCAGTCTATGTTTTCTTCAGTTTCTTCATCTTCAGACCCTACAGATAAATCATCAAATTTTCCATCTTCTTTTTCGTAATGTAAAGCCGTCATTTGATTTTCGTACTTAATACTCTTCTCTTGACGTTTAGCTGTTAAATTCCACTCAAGGTTGATTTGATTGTTGCTATTGATGACATTTTCTAATCCTACAGATCTTACAGAAAAGTCAATCATATAATCATTAGGCTTTAACTCGTATCTATATTCTAAATATTGAGTGTTTGATACTTTTAATTTAAAAGAAGCTACTTGATTTTGACCATTTTTAGAAGTTGACGGTTCAAAAACTAAATTTTTGGTGTTGATTAATTTGTTGTCTTGTGTTCCAAATTGAATATTAAATTCAGCATTTTGATCTTTAATTAAGTATAAAGGATTTTTTTGATAATCATCATACTCTTTTAATCTTGCTTCAACAATTTGTCCACCTTTATTAGCAATCACAAGTTTTAAAATATCACTTTCTAAAGTAGTTGTACCTCCTTCTTTAGTTCCGCTAGCTACGGCATATGCAAAGTTTCCGTATTTTTTTACAGCTTCTGCTTGTAATAGTGAATCTGTAACAACTACATTAGAATTAGTGTTGTCTAACTCATTGTTTTGTACTATTTCAGTTTTGGTTGTTTCTTTTGCAGGCTCATTGTCTTTTTGAGTCATGGTATACCAAACTAACACTGCTCCAATTAATGCAAAACCAATTAATTGGCTAATGTCTAATTTCTTTTTTTCTTCCATTGTTTTTAAAAATAGAAGTCTGTCATTTTAATATAATGACAGACTTTATGGGTTATTTGTGTGATTTATTTTGATTCTAAATATTCTAAACTAGCGTTTACAAAGTCTTTAAATAAAGGATGAGGGTTTAAGACAGTACTTTTATATTCAGGATGATATTGTACTGCTACAAACCATGGGTGAGAAGGAATTTCTACCACTTCTACCAAACCAGTTTTAGGATTCAATCCAGTAGCTTTCATTCCAGCAGCTTCTATTTGTTCCTTATAGTCACTGTTAAATTCATATCTATGTCTGTGTCTTTCAGAAATATTTTCTTTTTCGTAAGCATGATATGCTTTAGAACCAACCTCTAGTTGACAGTCCCAAGCACCTAAACGCATGGTTCCTCCCATATCAGTTACTTCTTTTTGATCTTCCATTAAGTTGATTACCGGATGTTTTACGGTCTCGTCCATTTCGGTAGAGTTTGCTTTTTTAAGTCCTAAAACATTTCTTGCAAATTCAATAACAGCCATTTGCATTCCCAAACAAATACCCATAAAAGGAATGTTGTTTTCACGAGCAAAGCGAATGGTTTCTATTTTTCCTTCTGTACCACGGTTTCCAAAACCAGGAGCCACCATAATACCGCTTAAACCATGTAGTTTTCTAGCAATATTATCTTTGGTAATATCTTCAGAGTGAATCCATTCTACCTTTACTTTAATTCTTTGAGAAGAACCTGCATGAATAAAAGCTTCAGCAATTGATTTATAAGCATCTGGCAATTCAACATATTTACCAATTACTCCAATTTTTACTTTGTGTAATGGGTTTTTATGTTTTTCAACAAATTTATTCCATTCAATTAGCTTAGGCTCTTTAGTTCCATTCATGGCTAATTTTTTCATCACTACTCTGTCCAAACCTTCATGTAACATCATGTTTGGTACATCATAAATAGTTTCTGCATCAAGAGAAGATATTACATCTTCTTTTTGTACGTTACAAAACAATGCTAATTTACGTTTGATGTCTTCAGAAATAAAATGTTCTGATCTACAAACTAAAATATCAGGGTTTAAACCATTTTGCATCATCATTTTTACAGAATGTTGCGTAGGTTTTGTTTTTAATTCTCCTGCAGCAGCTAAGAAAGGAATTAAAGTAAGATGAACAACAACAGAATTGTGTTCTCCTAATTCCCATGTTAATTGACGAACAGATTCTACATATGGTAAAGATTCAATATCACCTACAGTACCACCAAGTTCTGTAATAACAACATCATAATCACCAGTTTCTCCTAAAATTTGGATACGTTCTTTAATTTCGTTGGTAATATGAGGAATTACCTGAACAGTTTTACCTAAAAACTCTCCTCTACGTTCTTTATCAATTACAGATTGATATACTCTACCTGTAGTAACATTGTTTGCTTGAGATGTTCTTACGTCTAAAAAACGTTCATAGTGACCAAGGTCTAAATCAGTTTCAGCACCATCATCAGTTACAAAACATTCACCGTGTTCATAAGGATTTAAAGTACCTGGATCTATATTAATATAAGGATCGAATTTTTGTATTGTAACAGTGTATCCTCTTTCTTGTAATAATTTAGCTAAAGAAGCAGCAATAATTCCTTTACCTAAAGATGAAGTAACACCACCGGTTACAAAAACATATTTCGTATTTGCCATTCGTATTTTGTTTGTGCAAAAGTACAAACTTCTGTATAAATAGGCATATATTTTTAGGGACTATATCTTAAGTAATTTAATATCTCTTTGGTAAGTTATTAAAGTTGTGATATTAACAAGATTTTAGAATGAAAAAAAAACTTTAATTTTAAATAAAAAACATTTGTAGTTCTTAAATAATCATTTATATTTGCACACGCTTTAGGAAACCCTATTAGTGTCCAGTTAAATAGCAATCAACAAACGACGTAAGATATAATACAATGAAAAGAACGTATCAACCATCGAATAGAAAAAGAAGAAACAAGCATGGTTTCAGAGAAAGAATGGCTTCAGCTAATGGACGTAAAGTCTTAGCTAGAAGAAGAGCTAAAGGTAGAGCAAGTGTAACTGTTTCTTCGTCTCCAAGACATAAGAAATAATGATACTTTCATTATAATATTTAGGTGTTACTTTTAAGTAACACCTTTTTTTTGAATTTTTTTTTTAGAATCCAGTTCAACCCAAAGATAATTCAGATTATTATCTTTGTCTCAAAATTAAATGTATGCCTAAAAATCCTAAAATTAAATCGGTCTTAATTATTGGTTCAGGTCCAATTGTAATTGGTCAAGCGTGTGAGTTTGATTATTCAGGGTCTCAATCTATCCGTTCATTAAAAGAAGAAGGAATTGAAGTAACTTTAATCAATTCAAACCCTGCAACAATTATGACAGACCCGTCATTAGCAGATAACGTTTACTTAAAGCCTTTAACAACAAACTCTATTAGAGAAATTTTAACGGCACATCCAAATATTGATGCAGTATTGCCAACAATGGGTGGTCAAACAGCTTTAAATTTGTGTATAGAAGCAGATGAAAAAGGAATTTGGGAGGATCATAATGTAGAAATGATTGGAGTTGATATTGATGCTATCAATATTACAGAAGATAGAGAGCAATTTAGAGAGTTGATGGGTAGAATTGGTGTTGGAATGGCTCCACAAGCTACTGCAACTTCATTTTTAGAAGGTAAAAAAATAGCTCAAGAATTTGGTTTTCCATTGTGTATTCGTTCATCGTTTACTTTAGGAGGAGCAGGAGCAGCTATTGTTTATGAAGAAGAAGATTTTGACGAGTTATTACGTAGAGGATTAGAAATATCTCCAATCCATGAGGTAATGATTGACAAAGCCATGATGGGATGGAAAGAATACGAATTAGAATTGTTACGTGATAAAAATGACAACGTAGTAATTGTGTGTTCTATTGAAAATATGGACCCGATGGGAATTCACACAGGAGATTCTATTACCGTAGCTCCTGCCATGACTTTAAGTGATTCTACTTTCCAAAAAATGCGTGATATGGCTATTCATATGATGCGTTCAATTGGAGACTTTGCAGGAGGATGTAATGTTCAGTTTGCAGTTTCTCCAGATGAAAGAGAAGAAATTATTGCCATTGAAATTAACCCTCGTGTATCTCGTTCATCAGCCTTAGCATCTAAAGCAACTGGATATCCAATTGCAAAAATAGCATCAAAATTGGCTTTAGGGTACAATTTAGATGAGTTGAACAACCAAATAACAGGAAATACCTCTGCTTTATTTGAGCCTACTTTAGATTACGTAATTGTTAAAATTCCACGTTGGAACTTTGATAAGTTTGAAGGATCTGACAGAACTTTAGGATTGCAAATGAAAGCAGTTGGTGAGGTAATGGGAATTGGACGTTCTTTTCAAGAAGCATTACACAAAGCCACTCAATCATTAGAAATTAAGCGTAATGGTTTAGGAGCCGATGGTAAAGAAGAAACAGACTACGATACTATTATTTCTAAATTAACCCATGCATCTTGGGATAGAGTATTTACTATATATGATGCTATTAAGGCAGGAATTTCTTTACGTAAGATTTATGATATCACAAAAATTGATATGTGGTACTTAAAGCAATACGAAGAGTTGTATACTTTAGAAAAAGAAATATCTACAAAAACTTTGGCAACCTTACCAAAAGAATTGTTGTTAGAAGCGAAGCAAAAAGGATATGGAGACAGACAAATAGCTCACATGTTAGGATGTTTAGAATCTGAAGTATATAACAAAAGAGATGAGTTAAGTATAAATAGAGTTTATAAGTTGGTAGATACATGTGCAGCTGAGTTTGAAGCTTCTACACCTTATTACTACTCAACTTTTGAAAACACTATGACTTTAGCAAATGGGCAACCATATGCACATAACGAGTCTGTAGTTACTGACAAGAAAAAAGTAGTAGTTTTAGGTTCTGGACCTAACAGAATTGGACAAGGAATTGAGTTTGATTACTGTTGTGTACACGGAGTATTAGCTGCTAAAGAAGCTGGTTATGAAACTATTATGATTAACTGTAATCCAGAAACGGTTTCTACTGATTTTGATACAGCAGATAAATTATATTTTGAGCCAGTATTCTGGGAGCATATTTATGATATCATCCGTCATGAAAAACCAGAAGGAGTAATTGTACAGTTAGGAGGTCAAACTGCATTAAAATTGGCTGAGAAATTAGAAGCTTATGGTGTTAAAATCATGGGAACTAGTTTTGAAGCATTAGATTTAGCTGAAGATAGAGGGCGTTTTTCTGAATTGTTAACAGATTTAGAGATTCCTTTCCCACAATTTGGAACTGCTACCAATGCTGATGAAGCTTTGGCTATAGCTGATAATTTAGATTTTCCAATCTTAGTTCGTCCATCTTATGTGTTAGGAGGTCAAGGAATGAAAATTGTAATTAACAAAGAAGAGTTAGAAAAACACGTTGTTTCTTTACTAAGAAGTATTCCTAACAATGTATTGTTGTTAGACCATTACTTAGATGGAGCTATAGAGGCAGAAGCAGATGCTATTTGTGATGCAGATGGAAATGTTTACATTATTGGTATCATGGAGCACATAGAACCTTGTGGAGTACACTCTGGAGATTCTAATGCAACGTTACCACCGTTTAACTTAGGAGAATTTGTAATACAACAAATTAAAGATCATACTAAGAAAATAGCAGTAGCATTAAAAACAGTAGGATTGATTAATATTCAGTTTGCTGTTAAGAATGATACAGTATATATTATTGAAGCCAACCCTAGAGCTTCTAGAACGGTACCGTTTATAGCAAAAGCATATGGAGAACCTTATGTAAATTATGCAACTAAAGTAATGTTAGGAGTAAATAAGGTAACTGACTTTAGTTTTAACCCACAGTTAAAAGGATTTGCTATTAAGCAGCCAGTATTCTCATTTAACAAGTTCCCAAATGTAGATAAAACATTAGGGCCTGAAATGAAATCTACAGGTGAATCTATTTTATTTATAGATAGTTTAAAAGACGATGCTTTTTATGAGTTATACTCTAGAAGAAAAATGTATTTGAATAAATAATATACATACTTTCCATAAAAAAAATGCTCTGAGTAATTTACTTAGAGCATTTTTTTTATGGAAAAACACAAAATATACACTATAAAATAGCATTAACATTTGTTATCTGTTTTAACAAATGTTAATTTTTGTTTCTTTTTTTTTTTGAAATTTAGATTGAAATTGAGAAGTAAAAATTAAAATGCTATGAGAAAAAAATTACTTTTAGCCCTACTATTAACAGTAGGGATGATGGGAGCATTCGCTCAAACAACAACAACAGTTGAACCAACAGAAGGATCTACAGTAGAAGCTCCGTTAGGGAATGACGTGAGATTTAAATTTCAATCGAGTTTAATAGTTGTAGGGACATTTAAATTAGAGTGTACTTCTGTACCGGCTTTGGCTACCAATAATTTTACTCAAGAAGTAACTGTTGTAAATATTAGTGGATTAAATCTTGCCGAAGTTTTCAATTCGATTAATCCAACAGTTGCAGGAGATTATGTTTTTACATTAAAGAAAAAAGCTGCTATTGGTAGTTCGTATTCAAATTTGATAGATTCTTTTACGCTACAAATGACAGAGGAAACACTTTCTAATAATAACGTAGAAAATTCACCAGAATTTTCAGCTACTTGTAATGCGGGGATTTTAACAATAACCAATGCGAGTGAAGCTACTGGAGTTTCTATTCTAAGTGTTTCTGGAGCTACAGTTTATACGTCTAATAAAGCGGTAGATATTATAGATGTAAGTTCTTTGGCTAGCGGTATGTATGTATTGGTAGTAGAAGAGGGAGGGGTTAGGATTACTAGAAAATTTATCAAAAATTAAATAAGTTTAAGGAAGTTTATTACAAATAATTAATCAATTTTCTCAATTTCGGAAAAACCACCTAGAATAGGTGGTTTTTTTATTTAGTCCCATTTTCTAAGTTGATTTTTAGTTTTAAAGCCAAGCCGTTTTGTACCTCTTGTTTAATTAAATTAGGAATGTTAATGTTGTAATCGTTTGGACTTAAACGATAGCTAATTTGCAAGGTATAATTACCATTGTAATCACTAAAAAAAACTCCTTTAAACGTAATTATTTGTGCTGCTCCATTCATGTTTACATAGCTTTTAAACTGAATGTCTGTGTTAGTATTTTTAAAAAGGCTACTGTTAAATAGTGATTTATTAGGAATACGTAAAAGGTTGTTAATTTGTTTAACAGGAAGAATATCTTCAACCTGGTTTAAGTTAAAAGAATAATGATAGCCTTTTATAAAAGCAGAAGAAACAACCATTCTTTTAATAGTTTCAAAATCATTAATTTCTTTGGCTTTGGTTTGTCTTGGCTTTATAAAAATACTGTTGTCAATTTTAAGGCTTGCAACATTATTGCTGTCTTTGTTTTGTTCTTGAGTAAATACTACAGAAGTACTAAAAAAGCATAATATTATTGTAAGATTATTTAAATTCTTAAAATATTTACTCAGGATATCCATCAGCAATCCATTTTTTTATTAAATCAATTTTGGCTTGAGATAGTTTACTAGCTCCTTGAGGCATTCTACCACTTTCAATTTCTTGTAAAGCTCCATGGTTGGTAAATGCATCTTTAGTTTGTAGATACGTTTCTACATTTACGCCTCCATTATTTCCGTGACAATTGGTACAGTTACCTGTCATAATAGATTTAATATGATTGTTATAGGTAGTTGGAACTGATTCAACACCATTTCCGGTTAAACTAATACTAGCCATGGTAGATGCTGCTACGGTAACATTAATAATATCATTATAACTTTGTTGTTGGGTAGGAGTAAAGTTAACATTAATAGTTTTTGTAGCTCCTACACTTAAAGAGAATGTGCTTGGGTTTGTTACAAATGTATTAGAATTGTTATCAAGAGTAATAGAATTTATATTTTGATTTCCATTATTCGTAATGGTAAAAGTCAATTGCTTACTATTATTAAGTGTAACATCATTAAAGTTTAAAGTAGATGTACTGCTATTTATACTTGTTACTGGGGTAGATATAATTCCGTTACCAGATACATTTACATTTGCCAAGGTAGTTTCTCCAAATTTTAAAACAAAAACATCTGTATAATTTTGTGACTGGCTTGGTGTAAATGTAATGGTAAATGTTTTAGATTGATTTTCTGATATAGAAAAAGTTTTTGGGTTTATAGAAAATACAGTATTAGTATTTGTAATACTAGCGTTGTTTATGGAGGTATTACCTGTATTGGTAATATTAAAAGTTAACGTACTACTAGTGTTGACTTCAGTGTCTATAAAAGACATGGAAGAAGTAGAGGTGTTGATTGATATTGTAGATTCTATGTTTTCATCTGTGTCATCGGAACCACAAGAATTAAAGAAAATAAATGTAAAAAATAATAGTAGTTGAATAGCTTTTTTCATGGTATGGTTTTATTAGAATCAATTATATAAGATAATCATTTTTTGTTCAAATGAAAAATACTAATTAATGGACCTATAATTAATATGCTATATACGTATTCAATACTAAAATAGTTCAATAAAAAGTTAAAAAGATAAATACTAATAATAGTAATAAAAAAACCAATACTTGTAGAAATAGTTAAAGCGGTTCCGTTGTAGTTTTTAATGCTGGTTTTATTAATTAAAGTAGAGAGTAAAGGAGAGTCTGCTACTACACTAATCCCCCAAATAATTAAGTAGATAATAAATAAATTTGTAGAAAATAAGAAACTTAGAGGACTTAATAAGCAACAAAAAGCAGATGTAATTAAAGCTATTTTAACCGTTTTTTTAGTGTCTTTTTTAATGGCTATTTTTCCTGCAATGACACAACCTAAAGCTCCGGAACTTATAATAATAAAACTCCATAAAGAAATATTTAAATCAATGTGATGATTGGTTTTATAAGTAGTAATCAACAAAGGTACAAAAGCCCAAAAAGTGTATAGTTCCCACATATGACCAAAATATCCATAACTAGCAGCTTTAAAATCTTTTTGATTAAACAAAAGAGGAATAATTTTTAGGTTTACTTTTTGAATACGGTCTTTAGGAGGTGTTTTTAAAAATAACATTAAGACTCCTCCAATAACAGCTAAACCAGTGCTAGTTAGTATTACAGTAAACCATGGTAGGTTGATGTTTAAACTAGCAGTAAAATGAGGTAGAGCAGTTCCTAATACCAAAGCCCCTACCAGTACCCCCAAAGCATTGCTCACCGTTTTTGGAAAAAAATGAGCAGCAATTTTCATTCCCACAGGATAAACTCCAGCTAAAAAAAAGCCAGTAGTAAACCTAAATAAAAATACAGACGAATAATTTAAATTAGGAAGTAAAATAGCTGCATTAGCCATAGCAGCTAAGAAAATACTTAAGCTAAAAACATTATTGGCATAAAAACGATCTGCTACATTTAGTAAGGCATAAAACAAACTACCAATAATAAATCCTAATTGAGTAGCAATGGTAAGGTTTGCAAGTAAATTAGTACTTTCTAAATGATGAGCATTAGCAATTTCAGATAAAATGGCATTGCTACTAAACCACAAAGATGTTCCAAAAAACTGACTCAAAACAATCAGAGTTAATACTAAGGTTTTATTCATAAAATAAAGTTATAACAATAGAGTCGGTAAACTGTGGATATCTTTCTTCTAAAGTAGTAAAAGTTTCTTTTATATTTGTTTTCCTACTTAGACTAATAAGTTTTATCATTTGCCTAAAAAAATAAAATGAAAGTTTGTATTGCCGAAAAGCCAAGTGTTGCCAAAGAAATAGCTACTGTGTTAGGAGCTAATGTTCGTTGCGATGGCTATTTTGAAGGAAATGGTTATCAAGTTACTTGGACTTTTGGACATTTATGTGGACTCTATGCTCCTCACGAATACAAACCTCATTGGAAAAGCTGGAATTTAGATACTTTGCCTATGCTTCCTGATAGGTTTGAGGTAAAGGTGATGGAAGATAAAGGAGTACAAAAACAATTTAGAACCATTAAATTTTTGTTTGATAAAGCAGATGTGGTTATAAACTGTGGCGATGCGGGAACGGAAGGAGAATTAATTCAACGTTGGGTAATTAACCAAGCAGGTTATACAGGAAAAGTAGAACGTTTGTGGATTTCATCATTAACAACCGAGGCTATTAAAGAAGGTTTTGAAAAATTGGTGCCTGCAGAAAAATATGATAATTTATATTATGCTGGGAGTTCTAGAGCAATAGGAGATTGGTTGTTGGGTATGAATGCTACTCGTTTGTATACTTTAAAATATGGTAGAGATAGACAGGTACTTTCTGTAGGACGAGTACAAACACCAACACTAGCAATGGTAGTGAATAGGTTTTTAGAAATTCAGAATTTTAAACCAGAACCTTATTGGGAAATTCAAACCACTTATATAGACACTGTGTTTAATAATGAACAAGGACGTTACTTAAAAAAAGAAGATGGTGAACAAACCATGGAATTGATTAAGAATGAACCTTTAGAAATTATATCAGTAGAAAAAAAGAAAGGAAAAGAATACGCTCCTAAACTTTTTGATTTGACAGGATTACAAGTTTATTGTAATCAAAAATTTGGATTTACTGCCGATGAAACATTAAAGCTAACTCAAGGTTTATACGAACAAAAAGTGGTGACATACCCTCGTGTTGATACCACCTTTTTACCTAATGATGTGTATCCAAAGGTAAGAGGGATTTTATCTAAACTAACAAAGTACGCTAGTTTAACAGAGCCTGTTTTGGCAGAAGCTAAGATTAAAAAGTCAACCAAGGTTTTTAATGATAAAAAAGTAACAGATCACCATGCAATCATTCCAACAGGAGTAGAAATTCCTTTACATGCCAATGCTCAAAAGGTGTATGATATTATTACCCGTAGGTTTATAGCTGTTTTTTATCCAGATAGTAATGTGTCAAACACTACTGTTTTGGCAGAGGTTGCTAAAATAGGATTTAAAACAACAGGTAAAGAAGTTTTGTCCGAAGGTTGGAGAGTGGTTTTTAAAACTCCAGAGCAAAATCAGACAACCAATAAAAAAACAGAAGAGGAAAATATAATGCCCACCTTTGTAAAAGGAGAGTCTGGTCCTCATGAACCATCATTTTTAGAAAAAGAAACCAAACCACCAAAGCAATATACCGAAGCTACTTTGTTACGAGCTATGGAAACAGCAGGAAAGCAAGTGAAGGATGATGAGTTAAGAGATTTAATGAAAGAAAATGGAATTGGTAGACCATCAACAAGAGCTAGTATAATAGAAACGTTATTTAAACGTACTTATATAGAGCGTAATAAAAAACAGATATTGCCAACCTCTACGGGAATTCAGTTAATTGCTACCATACAAAATAGACTGTTAAAATCTGCAAGGTTAACAGGAGAATGGGAAAAGCAGTTAAAAGATATTGAAAAGGGAACTTACAATGCTGGAACATTTATAAAAAATATGAAAAAAATGGTTGATGATTTGGTCGTAGAAGTAAGACTATCCAATCATAAACCTATAGTAATAGACCCTGTTTCTAAAAAAGATGAAAGTCCAGCTAAAAAGAAAGTTAAAGGAGTAATAGGTTCTACCTGTCCTAAGTGCAAAGACGGTCATTTGTTAAAAGGGAGCAAAGCTTATGGTTGTAGTAAGTATAACGAGAACTGTGATTTTATTTTACCGTTTGAATTTAAAGGCAAGAAAATTTCGGACAATCAATTATTACGATTGATTAGCAAAGGAAGTACGGTAAATTTAAAAGGATTTACATCGGAAGGAGGAACTGTGGATGGATCTGTAATTTTTAATGATGCTTATCAGATGATCTTAAAGACTAAAAAAGCAACTTCTAAAACAATCAAAGTACCTGATGTTTTAACCTGTCCTAAATGTAAAAAAGGTACTGTGTTAAAAGGAAGTTCAGCTTATGGATGTTCAGAATATAAATCAGGATGTGATTTTAAAGTTGATTTTGCTACCATTAAAGAAAAAGCAGCAGGTAAAGAAATCACCAAAGCTTTGGTTTGGAAAATATTGAATAGTTAGTATTTAATACCTTCTCACATGTGCATAAGCAGATCTTGTTTTTTTAAAGTAGTTATAGTTTAATCTATAAATAAATATAGCTGTAGAAATAATAAGTAAATCCAATAATAAATAATCAAAACTAAGCAAGTTGTTTTTTAATAAATCTTTAAAAAAGTAAATTAAAAGTACTTGTCCTAAACCCCATAAAGTAGTTACTGTTATAATTAATTTTTTACTTGGTCCTTGAGGTTTATATTGCTTATTTTTCATATAAAGTTAACGTGTGAATAAAAAATCGGTTTAAATGTAAGCATAGGATTTTAGCAAACAAAAAAATAATCTTCTTTTTTAGAAAAAAAGTCTAATATTTTATTCTTTATTGGTTTTTATATGATAAATGTTATTTGTTTTAGGTGTTTTGTTCTGTATTGTTGTTTTTGGTTGGCTTTGTTAATTCTAAAAAATGTTTTACTTGGATTAATTCACTCTAGCCATAATATCTGTAATTTCTGCTTTATTTATTGGGTTTATTCTTGTTAAGGTAAAGTTACCATAATCATCAAAAGTACCTGTTCCATTGAGGTTTTTGGTTGTTAATATATACAGGTCGTTTTGTTTTTTTAGAGTTCCTATTTCTTGATTTTCTTTAAAAACGACAAATACATCTTTTATTTTGGTGTTCTTAAAAGTATAAACAGTTTCTTTAAACTCTAAAGAAAAAGCTATTTTGTTAGTTATAGGATAACGTTCAAGTTTAATAGTTTTAATAGGAATATTTTCTGTGTTAGCAGTAGAAACAGTAAATTGATGTTCTTGGATATTAGGGTCTTTTAATGCTTCTCTTAAAGCTTCGTAGTAAGCAGGTTTAAACTCTTTAATTCTACTAACACCTTCTATAGAGGTGTATATATTGTTTCCATAGCAGTCTGTAAATGTAATGGTTGTTTTTGTACTTAAAAATCCAGATTTATCAGCATTTACATTCAACATATCACATGGCTTTATATGTTGTGGAATTGTGTCTCCTTGAACAAAAGCAGTAAAATTATATTTGTTTAAATAATCTTTTAATATGGTATTGATGTTGTATTGGTTTGGTTTTTTTTGAATATCTAATTGTTTAGGAATTAATATATATCCATATTGATTTAGCTTGTCTTGAGCAAAAGAGTTTAGATTAAAAATAAAGCTAAAAAGTAAAACGATGGTAATTTTGTATAGATTCATATCTGATAATTTATATTGATAATCAAACAATAATAATGCCTAATATATGGTTTAAATTTAGTGTTTTATTTTACAGTTGCGTTAGGGATAGAACGATTTGTTTGAGCTCCTTGTTTTGTGCTAAACTTGTTTTAGTGCAAAACAAGAGCGAGTAGTGATAGCCCGACCCTTTTAAGGGAAACGCCCAATTATTTTCCTGTTTTAATAATTCTTTTTACAATTTTTTGAATGCCAGGTGATAGGGTTTCTATATATTGATTTTGACTAATAAAAGCTAGTTCTCCATTTAGGTCTGGGTACTTTGTACAGGTTTTGTAAATAAACTTAAAAGCTAAATATCTAGCGGCCGAAGCTTTGTTTAGGTTCTCCCAAATTGACATACAAATATCAAAAAGTTTCCCTTCTTGTTCTTCATCTAGTTCCATTTTGTCCAAAATTTTTAAGATTTCTCTTTGTTGGCCGTCTTTTTGTTTGGAAATTTTTTCTATAAAATGTGAAATATAAGGTATGATACGAGGGTCGTTTTTAGAGGTACAGTGTGTTAAAATCCATGTAGCTCTCCAAGCTTGTGGTTGCTTATTACTTAAGGCAACTTGTATGGCACTGGCATGTACTTCTTTTTGTTCTTGAAATAATTGAATTAAAAAGTCTTTGTCTAAACGATTAGAGAGTATGTTGTCTAAATTTAGGTTATTCATGTAAATTAAAAGCTAATTGATCAAACTCTTTTCCGTTGGCAATAATGGCTATTTTATGGATTCCAAAGTGGTATTTACGAGTGGTAATGGGTTTAAAATGTTGCTTACGTCTTATTTTATTAATACTATAAGGCGGATAGTTTTTTTCGCTAATTTTAAAGACTTTTTTAGATAAAGTTCCGTTTTGTTTAAGGTAATAAATAGCGTATTCTAAACGAATTAAAGTTGAAGTATTACTATTGTTTACCATATCAAAAGAAAAATGTAAATAGTCTCCAAGTTGAATGTTGGTTGCATTTAATTTTACATTTTGAACATCAATTTGGTCTGTGTTTCCAAAACCAAAAAGTTTCATAATTCTAGGCTCAGCTTGTTTTAGCAAATTTCTATTAGCATGTTTTAAAGTCCAATCTGTTCCATGGGTTTCGCCAATGTGTTTTTGGGTAAAGGCAATGAGTATTTCAGGATGATCTTTAGAGATATCATTTAAATTATTGGCTACACTTTTACGAACATAAGGCATTTCGTCATTCAGTAAGTTTTCTAAAATAGGTAAAATACTGCTAGGGTCTTTTTTAAATTTTGGTAAAGCCATTGCCCAAGGCAAACGAGGTCTACAACCTTCGCTAGCTAGTCTACGAATGTGTTGGTTTGGATGAAAAGACCATTCTAACATTTTGGCCATTACATAATTTGGGTGTGCTATAATAAAAGGTCTAATAGCAAATTCACAACTAATATAAGGAGTAATGGTTTCAAAACTAGCAATGCTTTCTACCAAATAATTTTGTCCGTATGTTTCCACATAATCTGGTAAAAACAAATATTCATAACCTCCAGGAATTTGATGTTTTTGTAAAACAGGAATTAGCGATTTTATTTCATTAATGGCTATTCTAAAATCTGTATTAAAAAAATCATGTAAAGTTATTGCAATGTGATGCATTCTGTCTTTTAATTCCATTTGATCCCATGTAGGAATAAAAATTTTATTGACAAATTCGGTTTTGTCAATAGTTGGAATTATTTTTTCTAATGCATTTAAAAAGGCATTAAAAAATTTTTGATTGTATGCGTTTTTAAGAGGTTCCATGTTTGGTATAAATTTAAAGAAACCAAATGAATATGCTGTGGATTCAATTCTATATTTTTGTTAAATGCAATCACTTTTAATTATTGGTTATGTTTGGCCAGAACCTACAGCAACGGCTGCAGGTAGTAGAATGTTACAAATTATTGAACAGTTTAATTTGGAGGGGTATCAAATCACTTTTGCAAGTCCTGCTCAAAAACCACCTACTGCTTTTGATTTAAGTACTATAAATGTTGCGGAAAAAGCAATAAAACTCAATAATGTTTCTTTTGATGAGTTTTTAGTAAAATTGAATCCTACTGTTGTTTTGTTTGATCGATTTATGATGGAGGAACAATTTGGTTGGAGGGTGTCAGAAATTTGTCCTGATGCACTTAAAATGTTAGATTCTGAAGATTTACATTTTTTAAGAAAAGCAAGACAAGAAGCAATTAAAAAAGGATTTGATTTACCCAAAGGAATAATTCAGTCAGAAGAGGCTAAAAGAGAAATAGCGAGTATTTATAGATGTGATGTCACTTTAACTATTTCTGAGTTTGAAATGAATTACCTAAAAGAAGTTTACCATATTCCTGAAACTTTATTGTGGTATTTACCGTTTTTAGTAGAAGTAGATAATTTACCTAAGCCCGTATTTAAGGAAAGACAAGACTTTTTATTCATCGGTAATTTTATTCACGCTCCTAATTGGGATGCCGTTTTACAATTAAAACAACAACTTTGGCCCCATATAAAAAAACAATTGCCTAAAGCGAAACTGCATATTTATGGTGGTTACCCTACAGATAAAGTTTTTCAGTTAAATAATGAAAAAGATAGGTTTTTAGTACATGGTAGGGCTAAAGATGTAAATAAAGTTATGCAGCAAGTAAAAGTTTGTTTGGCACCTATGCGTTTTGGAGCAGGATTAAAAGGAAAGTTGATTGATGCTATGCAAAACAATACTCCTTTTGTAACAACCAAGATAGGGGCAGAAGGTATGTTTGGTGATTTAAATATGGAGAATTCTGTAGCCAAAGATGAGGACGATTTTGTTACCAAAGCAGTCAATTTATATACAGATGACTATCTGTGGAACATTGAAAGTAATAAAGGAAAGGAGATTTTAAAGACTAGGTTTGAGAAATCAATATTTCAAAAAGAATTTTCTAAAAAACTTCAAGATTTGGTGTTGAATTTAAACACATATAGAACTCAGAATTTTATAGGAAGTATGTTGCAGCATCATACGTTAAAAAGTACTATGTATTTGTCTAAATGGATTGCCGAGAAAAATAAGTTCTAGGTTTTCGATACGCTATCGCTACTCGAACTGACATTATTCTTGATACGCTATTGCTACTCGAACTGACGTTATTCTCGATACGCGATCACTACTTAAACTGACCTTGTTTTTTGATATATTATGGCTACTCCATTTGACAGGAATTGATAAAATAATCAGCAAGAAAATTAGTTATAGCACTTAGAATTTATAACTAATTTGAATACTTCCATATCGGGTAATTTTGGTTTTCATTTCTTTTACTTTTCTAGTTTTGTAAATAAGATGATAACTAAAATTAAGGTGTTTAAAGTTCCAGTAAAAACCAAAGTCATTTTGCCATGTCCACGGTTCTAAATGGAATTGTTTTTGGGTAGGATTTTTTTCTAGCTCACCAGTAACAGTTAAATCCTGAATTTGATAGGTAGCAAAGGATCTAATACCAAAATAGCTTTCTTTTATCCAATTTTCATTGTTGTTTTGTAAAGCAGTTCCAAAAAAAGTAGTGTTAGATATGGGAGCCAAAGCAGACTTTAAAAAGTTAACTCTAATAGCCAATCCGCTAGAAATATTAGTAAAAACAGTGTTTAATACAGTTTTGTTTGTCCAAGTTAAATCTATAGGTAAGTTTTCTTTGTATAAAAGACTACGTGTGTAATTGGCTAAAGCTCCAACAGCATATTTTTCTGTAACTTGAGTTTCCCATCCCTCGGAAGGCTCAATATCATAAAAACGATGAATAAAATTTTGTGCCCATTCTGCCCCAGATTTGGTGTTGGTTACCCCCACAGTAGCTCCTAAGCTTAAAATATTTTTAGAATTTATTAAATGTTCAGAATAATTAAAATATAAATATCCTGCATAAGGTCTTTCTTGAAATCTTACAAGAGGCATATCACTATCTTGCGGATTGTAAATGTTTTGTCCAAGAGTAAATTGTCTTATTTTTTTATTAAAAATGGTATTGTTGGTATTGCTTACTTTTTTGTAAAACAGCTCTAGACCATTGGTGTAATACTCATCTAAATAAAAAGAAACATACAAGTCATTATCGTTAATTAATCCCGTTTCGTGTTTAGTTTGGGCTATGGTGTTTGTTATACACATATACATACTCGTAAATAATAGAAAGAATAATTTATTAAAATTCATGAATATCTTGTCAAAAGTTGCCTAAAAACTGCAATTATTAGGCTTGTTAAACTATGTTAAAAGCAGTGGAATATGTATATTTACTCAGCATAAAGATAAAAAAATCCCTAAAAGATATGAGTGAAAAAGAAATGCTTACGGCAGAAGATTTGTCTTCGGTAAGCACAAGGGCAGATTTGGTACGTAAATTAGAAGAAAAAGACATAGATGTTTCTAATATTTTAAATAAAATTAAATACGAAGAAGAGCTTAAGTTGTTGCAAATAGAATTGGTTAAACTACAGCAGTGGATTAAGAAGAACAACAAACGTGTAGCTATTATTTTTGAAGGAAGAGATGCTGCAGGAAAAGGTGGAGCCATCCGTAGATTTATGGAACATTTAAATCCACGTTCTTCACGTTTGGTGGCTTTAAACAAACCTACCGATATTGAAAAAGGACAGTGGTATTTTATGAGATATATTAAAGAATTACCTAATCCTGGAGAAATTGTTTTTTTTGATAGAAGTTGGTATAACCGTGCAGTGGTAGAACCTGTAATGGGGTTTTGTACCGATGATCAATACAATACTTTTATGGCTCAAGTACCAGAATTTGAACATATGTTGTATGAAGACGGTTTGGTTATTATCAAATTTTGGTTGTCAATTTCAAAAAGTGAACAGTTAACTCGTTTTGATTCTAGACAAGAAAATCCTTTAAAAAGATGGAAATTTAGTCCAGTAGATAAAAAAGGACAAGAATTATGGAGTAGATACACTACTTTTAAAGAGCATATGTTTAGCAAAACACATACTACTTACAGTCCTTGGGTAATTGTAAGAACTAATGATAAGCAAGAGGCAAGATTAGAAAGTATTAGATATGTGTTGTCTAAGTTTGATTATGAAGGAAAAGAACATGCTGTGGCAAATTTATTTCCAGATCCCAATGTGGTGATGCATTATTTTAGATCATCATACCAAATAGATTAATTACATGGAAAATATAACACCTAGAGATATAAAAAATCTGAATACCAAAAAAGGATTACAAGCTTTGTTAACAGACAAAGAAGTGAATATTCAGAAAGCAATAAGGAGTATTAACTATATTAAATCCTTAAAGAGACTACAAAAAGAGTTGATAAAAATGCACGAAGAGGTGATTGAAAAGAACCAACGTGTAATTGTAGTTTTTGAAGGGAGAGATGCTGCTGGAAAAGGGGGAGCCATTCGTAGAATGACTGAGCGTATCAATCCTCGTCACTTTAGAATTGTAGCCTTGCCAAAACCAACAGATGAAGAGCGTTCACAATGGTATTTTCAGCGATATATAAACAAATTTCCCAAAGCAGGAGAAATTGTTTTTTTTGATAGAAGCTGGTATAACCGTGCTGTGGTAGAACCTGTAAATGGGTTTTGTACTCAAGAAGAATATGTTCGTTTTATGAATAATGTAAACGATTTTGAACGTATGATTACTTCTTCTGGGATTAAGTTGGTAAAAATATACATGTCAATTACCAAAGATGAGCAAGCCAAACGTTTTGAAGAAATTAAAGACAACCCTTTAAAACAATGGAAAATTACTCCTGTTGATGAAAAAGCTCAAGAACTTTGGGATGAGTACACCAAGTATAAAAATGTAATGTTTACAAACACCAATACAGATTATGCCCCTTGGAAAATTATTAAAGCCAACAGAAAAACATTTGCCAGGGTAAATGCTATTAAATATTTGTTGTCTAAAATTACTTACGATAAAAACAGAGAGGTATAAAATATATGGAGGAGTCTGAATATGAAAAAATATCTAAAAAAAAGCCAACCTATCCCATTCAGCCTTTTTTAAGTAAGTACTTATCAAATTATAATAGAAATGCATTAATTCCTGTTTTTTATGATGATTTACTTCGCTTTTCTGGAGCTATAGAGGTTTATGATGATAATGGAGATGATACACTTTGGGTACGTGTGTATTATCCTGAACACGAAAGAACTACAATTGATAGAGATTTAAAAAAAGTATACTCTATCCTTCATGGTGACGGTTCTGACACCTCTGTACCTTTTTTAAATATTGATGCAGTTGATTATTGTACGTTTGGAAACTCTAAACCATTTAGAATTAAGGTAAGAAATGTTTTAAATGATAATTACACCTATATGTATGTTAAGAAAGCCGATGCATCTAGGGTTTACGGCTTGGAGTTAGAGCACTTGTTGTCGCCAAACAGAATTAATTTTTTAGTGTATAAAGAAACTTTAATAGAAGACCATATTTCTGGAATTCCCGGTGATACGTTTATTGAGTCAGGACTAGAATCTTGTTCTATTAGAACACAAAAGCAAATTGCTAAAGAGTTTGTAAAGTTTAATGAACGTTGTATTGTGCGTTTGTTAGGGGATATGAGAGCGTATAATTATGTAATTGTACCTACGCATGATTTTGATCAAGTGCGTTACAGAATTAGAGCTATTGATTTTGATCAACAATGTTACGAAGGACGATTAAGAGTATATATGCCTCAGTTTTTAAAAGAAAACAATCAGTACGTAGCCATGGTGCATAATAATTTAAGACCTGAATCTATTGAGCAATACAAACAAGAAGAACGCTCTACCATTGCCAAACGTATTTTGTTAGGAAAAAAAAGAATTAGAGAATTGTTAGCTTGTATGTTGCGAGACAGGATTTCTTCAGATGAAAAATTAGGACAACTAAAACAAGACTTATTTGATCATACAAAAGATGAATCTTTTAAAAAATGCACATGTATGGGGGAGGTTTTAGAAACCGCTTTTAAGTTTGTCATCAAACATTATCAAGATGTGAATAATGTTTCTCCAAAATATTAACTCATAAAAAAACTCCATGAAATAATCATGGAGTTTTTTTATGAGTGTTAAAAAATTAACTAATTCTCTCTAGTAATGCCATGTAAAACCCATCGTATCCAGAAACTGAGGCCAATACTTTTTTGTCTTTTATCAATTTAAAGTTGTCGTTTTTTTCTAAAAAATTAGCTACTTGTTCTTGGTTTTCAGATGGTAGAATAGAACAGGTTGCATAGACCACTTTCCCCCCAACTTTAGCGATTTTGGTATAACGTTCTAAAATATCTGATTGAATGGATTTTATGTTGTCAACAAACTCAGGCTCTAATTTCCACTTACTATCAGGGTTACGTTTTAAAACCCCTAGTCCAGAACAAGGAGCATCAATTAACACTCTGTCGGCAGTGTTGTAAAGTTTTTTGATGGTTTTACTAGATTCTATTTTTTTAGTAGTAATGTTAAAAGCACCTGCACGTTTTGCACGTTTTTTTAATTCTACCAATTTACCACCATAAATATCTGTGGCAATAATAGAACCTTTGTTTTCCATTAAAGCAGCAATGTGTAAGGTTTTTCCTCCAGCACCTGCACAAGTATCTACAACTCTCATTCCTGGTTGCACATCTAAAAATTCTGCCACTAATTGAGACGAAGCATCTTGCATTTCAAACATTCCGCTTTTAAAAGCTTGGGTAACAAATACGTTTTTACGTTCATCTAATTCCAATGCAGATGGATATCCTTTTATAGGTTTGGTAATGATATCATCTTTAGCCAATAAATCTTGTAATTGTTTTTTAGTGGCTCTTAAGGTGTTGACTCTTAAAATAGCTGAAGCAGGTATGTTTTGTGCTTTTAATTCGGCAGTCCATTTCTTTTCTCCCAATTCTTTTATACACAATTCATCCATCCAATCTGGAATAGATTGAGAGATGGCTCTATTGCTTTGTAGTTCATCAAACTTTCCTTTAATTCTTCTTACAGGAGTTTCGGCAAAGTACTTCCAGTCAGGTAAATCAATACCACGTAATACAGCCCAAACAGCAAAAATCTTCCATAGATTTTCTCTTGAGTAATGATCTTTTGTTCCTGCAATTTCATTGTACAAACGTTTCCAACGTACAATTTCATAAAAGGTTTCAGCAACAAATTTTCTATCTCTTGCTCCCCAGCGAGCATCTTTTTTTAGGGCTTTTTGTACTACTTTATCAGCATATTCTTTTTCGTTAAAAACATCCTCTAAAGAGTCTATAATGGTAAATACTAAATTTCTGTGAAGTCTCATGTATTGTGTAACTATTTGGCTGCAAAGTTACGTGTTTTTTAACTAGTGCATTCAACAAATTTAATTTCTATTGGTAAAGTCTATAATTTTAACCTCACGTCTTTTTTCTTTGATGTAAAAAGCGGTGTAAACACTGTTTTGTGAGTTTTTTAGTGTAATAGGAATGTTGTTTCTCATTAACCTTAAATTGTTGTCTAAAATACTTTCATCAATGGTAAGAGTATAGCTTCCGTTGGCTAAATAGAATTCAAAATGTCCATCTTTGTCTGTTAAGGTTTCAAAAGTTTTGTCTTTACCTTCGGCCGTTTTCCCTGATGCAGTAATTTTAATTCTAGATAAATCTGTTTTTTTATTTTCGGCATTGGCAATTTCTTGTCTGTCTAGAATAACATCACCCACCAATTTAACACCTCTAGAGAAGGGCACATAAATAGTTTTTTCTTTAAACTCAACTGGAGATTCTGTATTGATGTTAGGAAACCATCCGTTTACATCTTCTAGTGGAATGATATCTACTTTATAAGCTCCTTTAAATATTTTTTTAACACTAGCTTCACCATTTGGGTCGGTAATTACTTCGTGTTCTCCCACTTTAATCACTACGTTGTTAATAGGAACCTCTCCATTGTTTTTAATACCGTTACCATCAATGTCTAAAAAGGCAATAAAGTTTAAGTCTGTTTTTTTATTTTTTAAGAACGGAACAGGAATTCCTAATTCTTTTCTCAATCCAAAACTTATGTTAAAAGTTAATTGACTCAAACTTCTATCTTGTAAAATCGGAGTAGATAAGTTTTGACTTGTTAATGAGTTTAGTTGGTATGTGTTTGAACTGTAGTTTAAGTTGGCTTGTAAGTTGTATCTAAATCCGTGTTTGGCAAAAAAGTAAATATTGTTATAAAAACCTACTCCGTTTTTTTGGTTGATATTGGTGTAATTATAAATCAAACTATTTTCCATAACCAAACGTTTGTTTTTAAACATATATTGGTTTTGAATGGAACTTCTAAAGGTTTGTGGAGTAATAAATAAATTTGGATTTAAAGCTGTACTTAAAGAGGTGGTACCGTAAAAATATCTGTTGGTAAAAGACCAAGTTTTATAGCGTAAAAAAGAAGATAATTCTAAATTAAAATAATTAGGAGCTAAGGGTTCTGCAGCCTTATTGTAACCAACTCTTACGTGTGTTGATGATAAAAAGTTATGATTAAAATTAGAGATAGAATGTCTAATAGAAGCTCCTCTCTCATATCTTGGTGTGTTATAAGTGTTGTAGTAATGATAATATCCTCCAAACTGAATACTATTATTCCTGTAGTGACGAGCCAATGATAAGTTATTGGTAATTACTTTTTGATAAGTTAATAGCGTGTCTGTAACAGTACTATAGTTTTCATACTCTTGTAGTGAGTTGGTACTAATAAAATCCCATCTTTTGTTAAGGGTAAATGTAGAACGATGGTTGATTAGTGTTCGCACATAATTACTGTTTCCGTATCCTTTAGTATTGGTTCTATAACTAACAAAAGGTTTCCATTTTTTATTAAATAGATTAGAAGAATAACTTCCTCCATATACATAACCTGTTTTGTCTTTAGTAGGATCACTTTGGTTTGATTGTGAGGAGTAGGCTCCTAAAAAAGAAAATCTATGTTTTTTAAAAAGGTTAAACTTGGGTTGAAAATAAGCTACATTTAAAATTCTATCAAAAGCCTCATTGATGTTTCTACCTCCTCCAATTTTTGATGAAAAAAAGTTTCTAAAGCTAAATTTATAATCTCCTCCATAACTTTCGTTTCTATATTTTTGATCAAAAAAACTACCTGGTCTTATATAAAAAGCACTTACCCCATGGTTTGATGTTAGTTGATAAGAGGCTCTAACCCCATATCCAGAAGATTGTAAACCAAAAACATTTCCGCTAATTTGACCTACTTCAATAGATTTTTTATCATCAAAGTAACCAACATACCAAGGAGCATTTTTTAATACATCATTGGTAAGTACATTGGTAGCATAACTTAGTTGTGTGGAATATGCTATTTGTGAAGTAGGAGATAAGTTTTTTTGACCTCTTAAATTTAAGGTAGCATAAGACCTATCGCTTAATACATTTTGTACATTTAAATCTACAATTAAAGGTAAAGTACTATATCCATGTTTATCGGCAACTATTTGATTAGGAACTTTTACAAACGAAACTTTAGAATTTCTATTTACAGCATTGCCGTTTACGTACTTGGGCTCTTTGGTTTGAACGATGATATCATGACTAATTCTTTCTTCATCCTTGTCAGGGTCATAACTATTTACAGAAATCTGTTTTTTATTTCGTTCTTCCTTTTTTACCATTTCTACCAAAAATTCTTTTGATAGATTTTCTTGTGGTTTTAAGGTAATGGTTTCCGAAGCATCAACAGGTTCCTGCAAACTGTCTTTGATTAAGACATTGTTTTGCGGAGTTTTGTATTGAATATAAATATCCTGATCGTGATTTCCTGTGTTGGTAATATCGTATTTAAAATCTGTATTGGTTTCACCGTTTTTTAAATACTGAACCTGTTTGTTGGTTTGTATGGTCCAGCCATTTTTACGAATGGTTTGCACAGTAAAATAATCGTTGGCTAGTTGAACACCTTCTAGATTTACTACAAATAAATTGATGTTTGTTTCACTAATATCATTTTGTTCTTTGGCAGGGATTAAAATAATAGGAACAGAAATAGTGTCTTTAGGTGTTACACGATGAATTTCTCTAGGGTTGATAACCGGAGTCCAGCCTTTTGGGGTTAAAATTTCTAGTGAAAAAGTAATGGATTCCGAAGCACTATTGTTAAAAAGTTGCAATACATTGGTTACAATTTCTCCCTTTTTAATATCGATGTTTTTTTTAAGAATTTTTGTTCCTAAAAGCTGACCGCTATCTTCAAAATGAAATTCATTATTATCTACTTTATCTTTTTCTTGTGCAGAAATAGATAAAGAGAAAAAAACAAACATGATGTAGGTAATCAGCTGTATTTTTTTGAATATAAATTGAATGTATGTGTTGGTAAGTTTTTTCAATTTAAATTTTTTCCTGTAGGTGGAAAATAAAGTTTAGTTGGAATACTCCAGGGTTAGCAGTATAACCAGGGTTTATTCTAAAATCAATAATAAAGTTAAACTCATTGTAGTTGGTCATGTAATCTCCAGGAAAGTTTGCATTGGTGTCACAATCAGCAGTTTCTGTAGTTTTGGGTAATAACTCAGATATAATTTCTATAACATCTGTTTTGTCTGTAAAAGAAACAAAGGTGTTGTTTATTGGTGAAGTTTCACATGCATTTCGTATTCTAATTTCTAGCACATTAATCAATGGATTGGTAGCATCTCCATTTCCGTATAAAGACAGCTCTTCCCATTGATCCATAGGAGTTCCTGCTCCAGAGTTATTGTCAACCTGAATGTTTAAAAACCATTGACAAAGAGGGTCTACAACTGTTTTGTCTTCTACCACAACTTTTAAACGAGCTACATTGTTAAATGTAATTCCTGAGTTGTATTTGCTAAAAGTATCAAAAGTAAAATATTGATTGACAGGTTCTTTATCTACCAACTCTACTCTTCCACAATGTACTTGGGCAAAAGAAAAGCAGGTGCTAAATAGAAATAATAATATGAAATTAGATTTTAGCATGTTGCTAAATATAAAATGTATAAAAGGACAGATGTTTATAGCATCTATCCTTTTATGTTGTTGTCAATAAATAACTATATTTTATTGGTCTTCTAATAAAATGTATTGAACATACATAGTGTAAACACCTGGTTCTGCATAAGTTCCAGCAGTTAACTCTTCAGAAGTATCTCCATCAGCAGTAAAAGCCATTGGGAAAGTAGCAGGTAAACCTGGTAAAATTCTATAGTCAATATTGTAGTAAAAGTTAGAACTTACTCCACTTGTAGCAGTCATGTAACTACCTCCTGTCATAGAGTCTCCAACCCCTGTAATTCCAGAATGACCTGCAATATATTTATTGTCAAGACCAGGGATGTTTCCAGCACCCGTTGGATCTACATAAATACTGTTTGCACCTGCTCCAGCAGGAGCTACATCAGGATCAGTAGGATCTGCAGCAGTTGTATACTGGTAAGTAGTAAAAGGACTACTATAGTCAGCGTAAGTACCTGTAGCAGCAGCAGCACCAGAGTTGGCACGAGATTGTCTTAATTCTAATAAACTTAAAGGTAATTCGTTTGTAGAGTTGTTAGGAGTACCTGTTCCGTAATCTACTTGTTGGTCCCAAAAGTTTGCACCAATGTTTCCTTGAGATCTACCGATAGCGTATAAATCCCAGCTTACTGTAGAACTAATCTTTAAAGTAGTTGCTGCGTATTGTACAATACCTGCTTGGTATTCTAATACATCATCAAAAATAAATTGAATTTGGTTAGGAGTGGTCATGTCTAACTGTAATACAGGTTGTAAGTCCATAGTAACAGTTACATCCTTTTCGTCAATTAACTGTGCTTGTGTTGATAGACCAGCAAGCATAGCTACTGCAAACACTCCTTTTGTTAAATTTAATAGGTTTTTCATAAAAAAGTTTGGTTAAAAAAATAAATATTTAAAGATTAATTAATTTCAAATTCTAGTTTAGCTGCTTGGATTTCAGGAGCACTTTCATAATCCAAGACTCCAATAGCAATGTATTTTCCAGCTTTATATTTTTCAGGGATTTTATATTTAAAATCTCTAATTAGTTCAGGTAAAATGGTGAATTTTTTTACAGGAAATCTTTCTTGAGTACCTGTGGTTAAGTTGGTTAAATCTATGTAAGCAGAACAGTAGGCAATTCCATCTCCTTTGTTTTCGGCTTGAATAGAAATGGTTCTTTCTTCTTGTTTAAAATTAATCAACTGTACATTGTTGTTGTTAACCGTAGGTGGGTTTTGATATACAAATACTCCAAAAGCAAAAGTAGGAATGACTCCCATTCCTATAGATCCCGATCTCTTTTCCGTAATGTTTAAGCTTTCTCTTGGTTCTTCTTGTTCAATCATTAATATTTCCCAAGCAGCTTTGTTTCCTGCACTATTAACAGGAATAGAAACAGTTACTGTTATTTCCTTTTTTTCAAAAGGAGCTAAGTCTACAAAGTTTGGAGAAACAGAGGTCCATTGAGAAAGTGGGTATTTTCCTTTTCCAGGTTCTAAAAACACACTCTGACCTTTGCTTGTCATTTCAAAGTCTTTCATTCTAATTCTAAAACTATTAATAGATTGTGTATCGTTGTTAATCGTAATCTTGTAGCTTTTTGTAGAACCAGGTGTTTGAGTTAAATGTAAATGAGCTGGTGATACAGAAACTCCAGTTCCTTTTTTTGTATTCGATAGTTGAGAGAAAATATTTAAAGAAAAAAATAATGTTAAAATAAATATAACAGTACGAAATGTGTTCATTTTAGTTGTTTAGTAGAAAAAGTTTCTATTAAGGTTCGTTCAAAAATATACTTTTTTTCAATGCAAAACCCAGTTGATGCTTTATGTGCATTTGTTAAGTTTCTAGTAAAAGCAGGGTTTTTAGATTAAATATCTCATAATTAAGCAGGTAGGCTTTTTGTTTTTTAGGGTGAAAAGTTGTGTTTTTAACAAATGTTTAACAATAAAACGTTAAAAAGAAACCTTTTAACAGGTGTAAAAATGATTTATTATCATGATAAAAAGTCTAATTGTCTTAGATTTGCACATGGTTTATATAGCCTATGTTTGATTTTGATACAAATATTACTTATTTAACAGGTATTGGTCCTGCTAAAGCATTAATACTCCAAAAAGAAATGGGAGTGTTTAATGCCAATCAATTATTGAATTTATTTCCGAATAGATATGTAGATAAATCAAAAATATTTACAGTTAGGGAGCTGCAAATAAATAGTAATGCAGAGGTACAGCTAAAAGGAGTTGTTACAGATGTAAAGGAAGTAAAACAAAAAAGAGGTTCTAGGTTGGTTGCTACTTTTACAGATGAAACAGGAAGTATAGAGTTGGTTTGGTTTAGGGTTAATAGATGGTTAAAATCAAGTATTAAAATTAATGAATCTTATATTATTTTTGGAAAGCTAAATTTTTTTAACGGAAACTTTAGCATGCCTCACCCAGATATGGAGTTAGAGGTAAATTATAAAAAGAACTTTGTTGCAGGGTTACAAGCTATTTATCCATCAACAGAAAAAATGAGTGCTAAAGGCTTTAATAATAAGGTAATGTCTAAAGCGATTCAACACCTTATTAAAGAAGCATATTCTTTTATTCAAGAAACATTGTCTGATGAAATTATTCAAGAACATCAATTGTTAAGTAAAAAAGAAGCTTTATTACATATTCATTTTCCTAAAAATCAAGAATATTTAGCCAGAGCCCAAAAGAGACTCAAGTTTGAAGAATTATTTTTTATACAAACGCAACTTATTAGAAATAAATTAGTCAGAAAGGATAAAATTAAGGGATTTGTTTTTGAGCAGGTTGGTGATTATTTTAATAATTTTTATAAATCAGGTTTGCAGTTTGATTTGACCAATGCTCAAAAAAGAGTATTAAAAGAAATTAGGGCCGATATGGCCAGTGGAGCTCATATGAATAGGTTGTTACAAGGAGATGTTGGAGCAGGAAAAACCATTGTAGCCTTATTAACCATGTTAATTGCCTTAGACAATCATTTTCAAACAGCCATGCTAGCTCCTACAGAAATTTTAGCAACACAACATTACCAAGCAGTTTCGGAGTTGGTGGCACCTTTTAATATCACGGTAAAATTATTAACAGGTTCTACTAAAACCAAAGAACGAAGAGTGATTCACGAAAGTTTAGAAGAAGGATCTTTGCAAATTTTAATAGGAACTCATGCTATTTTAGAAGACAAAGTAGTTTTTAAAAATTTAGGATTGGCTATTATTGATGAACAGCATAGATTTGGTGTGGCTCAGCGTTCTAAAATGTGGATGAAAAACACTTTACCACCTCATGTTCTAATAATGACAGCAACCCCTATTCCTAGAACATTAGCAATGAGTGCTTATGGAGATTTAGACGTTTCTGTGATAGATGAATTGCCACCAGGAAGAAAACCAGTACAAACGGTACATAGATTTGATAGTGCTCGTTTGCGAGTTTTTAAATTTATGCGTGATGAAATTGCTAAAGGAAGACAGGTATATGTAGTGTATCCTTTAATAGAAGAATCCGAAGCTATGGATTATAAAGATTTGCAAGATGGATATGAAAGTATTCAGCGAGAATTTCCTTTACCAGATTACAGAATTAGTATTGTTCATGGTAAAATGAAACCTGCAGATAAAGAATTAGAAATGCAGCGTTTTGTAAAAGGTGAAACACAAATAATGGTAGCAACCACAGTGATTGAAGTTGGTGTAAATGTGCCCAATGCTTCGGTAATGATTATAGAAAGTGCAGAACGTTTTGGTTTGTCACAATTGCACCAGCTAAGAGGTAGAGTAGGCCGTGGTGCAGATCAAAGTTATTGTATTTTAATGTCAGGTGT
Source organism: Wenyingzhuangia sp. IMCC45467 (assembly GCF_054111205.1). The sequence continues at coordinate 1,555,276 of NZ_CM134196.1, read as the reverse complement.
TAAACTTTCTAACGATTCTAAAACACGTTTGGAAACTATGGTAAGGACCAGTGATGGTTTTGAAATTGCCGAGGTAGATTTAAAATTAAGAGGACCCGGAAATTTGATGGGAACTCAGCAAAGTGGTGTGTTGAATTTAAAAATAGCAGATTTGGTTAGAGATTCTAAAGAGTTGCATATGGCAAGAAATACTGCTTTAGAAGTGTTAAGAGAAGATCCAAACTTAGAAAAGACAAAAAACACACCTATAAAAAATGCCTATAAACAAATACATAAAAGAACTAGTATTTGGGCGAATATTAGTTAGGTTTTATGTGTTCTAAACTTTACTCGAACACATAGATGTTGTTCCAAAAAAATATCTATAATACAGAATAGGATCATCGAGCGAAGTCAAGATTTATTTCAGGGAAACATCCTAAATATTTAAAGCAAAAAAACTGATTTTGTTGTAATATGGACAATCCAAAAAAATCATAAACCCTTATTCGTAATTCTCAATTGAGAGTTGTAAATTTGCGCATTTAAAAACAGAATTTTAAACAGATGAAGATATCATACAATTGGTTAAAACAATTTATTAAGATTGACTGGGAAGCAGAAAAGACAGGTGAATTGTTAACCGATCTTGGTTTAGAAGTAGAAGGTATTGAAAAGGTTGAGTCTATAAAAGGTAGCTTGGCTGGTGTGGTTGTAGGAGAGGTTTTAACCTGTGAAAAACATCCTAATGCAGATAAATTAAGTGTAACTACTGTAAATATTGGAGGAGAAAACCCTATACAAGTAGTTTGTGGAGCTCCCAATGTTGCTGCTGGTCAAAAAGTGCCTGTGGCTACTGTAGGAACTGTTTTGTATGATGAAAAAGGGGAAGGGTTTAAAATTAAGAAAGGAAAAATTAGAGGTGAAGAAAGTCACGGAATGATTTGTGCTGAAGACGAGTTAGGTTTAGGAGCAGGTCATGATGGAATAATGGTTTTAGATGCCGAATTGGTTCCTGGAACTCCAGTTGCCCAAGTTTTTAATATAGAGGTAGATGAGGTATTTGAAATTGGATTGACACCTAACCGTGCCGATGCCATGAGTCATTTAGGAGTGGCCAGAGATTTACGTGCTGGGTTAATGCAACAAGGAATTCAAAAGGAATTGATTTCTCCGTCTGTAAGTGATTTTCACGTGTATGAAAGGTTGTTAAAGTTTGATTTACATGTAAAAAACTTTGAATTGGCTCCAAAATATGCTGGAGTTGCTATAAAAGATGTTAAGATTGAAGCTTCTCCAGAGTGGTTGCAAAATAGATTAAAGGCCATAGGGGTAAAACCAATTAATAATGTGGTAGATATTACCAATTATGTTTTACATGAGTTAGGACAGCCATTACATGCTTTTGATGCCAACAAAATTTCAGGAGGAAAAGTAATTGTTACCACTTTAGAAGAAGGAACAAAGTTTACTACTTTAGATGGTGTAGAACGCGAGTTAAGTGCTGAAGATTTAATGATTTGTGATGCCGAAGAAATTCCTTTGTGTATTGCAGGAGTGTTAGGTGGTGCAGATTCTGGAGTTACTCAAAATACAACTTCTATCTTTTTAGAAGCTGCTTATTTTAACCCTGTTTCTATACGTAAAACAGCTAAAAGACATGGTTTAAATACTGATGCTTCTTTCCGTTTTGAAAGAGGAATTGATCCCAATAACACAAAATATGCTTTGATTAGAGCTGCTTTGTTAATTGAAGAAATTGCTGGAGGAAAAGCAGTGTCTGATGTAGATGTGGTATATCCTAATAAGATTGAAGATTTTGAAGTTTTTATGTCTTATGAAAATGTAGCAAGAATCATAGGTCAAAAACTACCTAATGACACTATTAAAAATATTTTAGCTTCTTTAGAAATTAAAATCAATAGTGAAACAGAAGGAGGTTTAGGGTTGGTAGTTCCTGCTTATAGAGTAGATGTACAAAGAGAAGCAGATATTGTAGAAGAAATTTTACGAGTTTATGGTTACAATAACATAGAGTTTTCACATAAACTAAATACTTCTATAGAGCCTTCTAAGTTTGATGGAGTTAAAACAGAAAATACAGTAGCAGAGCAGTTAAGAGTGCAAGGTTTTAATGAAACCATGGCAAACTCACTAACCAAAGCTTCTTATATTGAATTGTCTGAAAAATTAAATCCTGAAAACAATGTAGAAATGCTAAATCCATTAAGTGGAGATTTGGCAGTGATGAGACAATCATTATTATTTAGTGGTTTAGAATCTGTAGCGTATAATATCAACAGAAAAAATAACGATATTAAGTTTTATGAGTTTGGTAAAACTTATCATAAATACAGTGACAAATATCAGGAAAACAAACATCTAACTCTTTTTGTTTCTGGAAATAGAGATAAAGAATCTTGGAATGCTCCTAAAAAAACTACTGATTTTTATTATATAAAAGCTGTTGTAAATGGTGTTTTAGAAAGATTAGGACATCAAAATGTAAAAGTAACACCAACTAAAAATGATGTGTTTTCTGAAGGAATTACTTTTGGATTGGGAAAAATGAAATTGGTAGATGTTGGAATGGTAAGTCCTAAAATATTAAAAGAATTTGGAATTAAACAAGAGGTGTTTTATGCAGATTTTGACTGGGATACTATTTTAAAAATATCACAAAACAATAAATTAAAAGTAACTGCTTTACCAAAATATCCTTTGGTAAAAAGAGATTTAGCTTTGTTGTTAAACAAAGATGTTGCTTTTAAAGACTTATACAATGCTGCTTTTCAATCAGAAAAACAATTGTTAAAAGAAGTTGATTTGTTTGATGTTTATGAAGGAGATAAGTTACCAGCAGGTAAAAAATCTTATGCTCTTAGTTTTGTGTTGCAAGACGAAAACAAAACACTTAATGACAAACAAATAGAAAAAATTATGACCAAGCTGCAAAGTTCGTTTGAAAAACAGTTTGAAGCATCGTTAAGATAAATAATTCAAGCCTTTGATTTTTTTCAAAGGCTTTTTTTTGAGTTTCGTTTCACGAGACTAATGAAATAAAGTTCGTAAATTTGCAATCAATAAACAAAGACAATACTCATGAGTCTATACAAGACTATTATCCGTCCCATTTTCTTTCAATTCGATCCAGAAAAAGTACATTATTTTACTTTTGATATGATTAAATTCATGTCTAAAATTCCAGGAGTTTCTGCCATAACAAGAAGTTTGTATAGAGTAAAGGATACTAGGCTAGAAAAAGAATTGTTTGGAATCTCTTTTGAAAATCCAGTAGGTTTGGCTGCAGGATTCGATAAAAATGCAGTATTGTTTAACGAATTGGCTGATTATGGATTTGGATTTATAGAAATAGGAACTGTAACACCAAAAGCACAAGCAGGAAATCCTAAAAAACGATTGTTTCGTTTAAAAGATGATCAAGGAATTATTAACCGAATGGGGTTTAATAATGAGGGAATTGATGCTGCTATTAAAAATTTAAAAAAGAATAAAGGTAAAGTTATTGTAGGAGGGAATATTGGAAAAAACACCGATATCCCTACTGAACAATATACACAAGATTATTGTGAGGTTTTTGAGGCTTTACATGGCCATGTAGATTACTTTGTATTAAATGTTAGCTGTCCAAATGTAGGGAGTCATGCCAAATTAGGTGATAAAGATTATTTGTTAGAGTTAATTGCTGCAGTTCAGGAAATTAACAAATCAAAAAAAGAACTAAGACCCATTTTATTAAAAATTGCTCCAGACTTAAATAATACTCAACTTGATGAAATTATAGAAATAGTTGCAGAAACCAATATTGATGGGGTTATAGCTTCTAATACATCAGTCAATAGAGAAGGGTTAAAAGCAACAGAAGAAAGATTACAGGAAATAGGAAATGGAGGGTTGAGTGGTAAACCTATTAAAGATAGAAGTACAGCTACCATTAAATATTTGGCAGAAAAATCAAACAAAGCATTTCCAATTATTGGAGTAGGAGGAATTCATTCTGCAGAAGATGCTTTAGAAAAAATAGCAGCAGGAGCTGATTTGGTACAGGTGTATACTGGGTTTATTTACGAAGGACCATCATTGGTTAAAAAGATAAACAAGGCTATTTTAAAATCTTTATAAAAGCATCTTAAATGTTTTCTTTCATCATCCCTTTATACAACAGATCAGAAGAAATAGATGAGTTGTTATATAGCTTAACAAAACAAAACTATCCTAAACCTTTTGAAATTGTTATTGTAGAAGATGGTTCTGATAACAATGCAAAGGAGATTGTTAAAAGTTATCAAGATAGATTAAATATTCAGTATTTTTTAACAGAAAATCAAGGAGCTGGTTTGGCAAGAAATTACGGAATGTCTCATGCAGAAGGAGATTATTTTATAGTGTTGGATTCTGATGTTTTGGTGCCGAGTAATTATTTAAAAAAAGTAAAAAAAGCGTTACAGGCTAATTATACTGATGCCTTTGGTGGTCCCGATGCAGCACACCCCACATTTACATCTTTACAAAAAGCTATTAATTTTTCTATGACTTCTATGATAACTACAGGAGGGATTAGAGGAAAAAAGAAAGGAGTAGGAAAGTTTCAGCCACGAAGTTTCAATTTTGGAATATCAAAAAAAGCTTTTGAAAGTACAGGAGGTTTTTCTACCATGAAAATAGGAGAAGATATAGACTTATCTTTTAGGTTATGGGAACACGGTTTTGAAACCCAATTAATAGAAAAAGCGTTTGTGTATCATAAAAGAAGAACTTCGTTAGATGCTTTTTACAAGCAAACTTTTAAGTTTGGTAGTGCAAGACCTTTGTTAAATAAAAAATTTCCAGGAACGGCTAAACTTACTTATTGGTTTCCTAGTGTTTTTATTGTTGGATTTATATTGTCATCTATCCTTTTTATGATGGGGAAATGGGAGTTCATCAGTTTATATTATTTGTATTTTATGTTGTTGTTTATGACTTCTTTGCTTGTAAATAAAAACATAACAGTAGCATTTTTATCTGTCATTACTACTTTGGTTCAAATGGCCGGATATGGTTTAGGTTTTTTAAAATCGATGTTTTTTAAATAAAGAGTTTTTCTCATAGTTGTTGGAATTTTTTCATTGCGTTTTTTTAAACAGTAAAAAAGAAAAGGCTTCTTATATTGTGATGTTATAATGTTAATATCCTTTAATTATGAATTATAAAAAGCTTTTGTTTTTAGGGTTGTTTTTTTTCCTATTGATTTTATCTACCAAAACATATAGCAATCAGGTTTCTTTAATAGAAAATGTAAAACCACCTAAAAAAATAAAAGTATTAATTATTGATGGGCAAAATAATCATGGTGTGTGGCCAAAGTCTACCATTATGATGAAGCAATATTTAGAAGAAACAGGTTTATTTAAAGTAGATGTTGAAAGAACTAAATATTTGTGGAAAGCAGAAGGAGAACAAGACTTTTTACCTTTAGCCGGTGTTGAAAAAGAAACAACTTTGGTGAAATCTCCAAAACAAGACCCTGATTTTTGTCCTAAATTTAGAAAATATGATGTAGTGGTATCTAACTTTGGTTGGAAAGCTGCAAGTTGGTCAGAAAAGGCTCAAAAATCTTTTGAAAAATTTATTAGAAAAGGAGGAGGTTTTGTTTCTGTACATGCTGCTAACAATTCTTTCCCAGAATGGTTAGATTATAATAAAATGATTGGCCTTGGAGGTTGGGGAGGTAGAGATGAAACTAACGGACCATATGTGTATTATAATAATGATGGAGAGAAAATTGTAGACAATGCTCCAGGAAAAGCAGGGGCTCATGGAAGTCGACATGAATTTCCTGTAACCATAAGAGAAAACAATCATCCTATTACCAAAGGAATGCCAAAAGTTTGGTTAACTACAGCAGATGAATGTTATGCCAAGCTAAGAGGACCAGCTGAGAATATGACTATTTTGGCTACTGGAAAAGATCAAAGTAAAAAAGCACCAACGAATAGACATGAACCTATTTTTATTGTAACTGAATACGGAAAGGGAAAAGTGTTTAATACTATTTTAGGACACGATGCTGTATCTTTTGAAAGCGTAGGATTTATAACTTCGTTTACACGAGGGGTAGAATGGGTAGCTACAGGAAAAGTAACTCAAGAAATTCCAAGTGATTTTCCTACTCAATATAAATCGTCAAGCAGACCTTTTATGCTAAAAAAATAATGAGATAATAAAAATCAACTAAGAAATACTCTTAGTTGATTTTTGTTTCAAATCCGTCAATACTCACAGAATTCTTTTCAGTCCAATAAGCTTCTATTTTTTCTTGTCCTTGTTTTTGAGCCCAATCTTTTAAAACAGTTCTATCTTCTTTATAATCCATAAAAGGAACTGCATATCCACAAGAAGTTTGTACTAAGTCAACTTGCATTTCTATAATTTGTCTAGATCCAGGGGTTGTTGGGAATAAATCTATAAATTCTTGATATTCTTTATCTCTAGGGTGATAAATGTTGGCAGTACCATACAATCTTAAAATCATGGGTTTTCCTTCAAAAGCACAAAACATAATGGTCATTCTGTCATTTTTTAATAAATGTGCAGCCGTTTCGTTTCCGCTTCCAGTTAAGTTTAACCAAACAATTTTGTTTTGATTTATTACTCTAAAAGAATCCATTCCTTTAGGAGAAACATTTACGTTTCCTGTTTTTGCTGCTGTACCTACAAAAAATATTTTTTGATTTTTTATGAAGTCTTGTAGATCAGGAGCTATTTCTGTGAATTTTTTTCCCATTTTGTAAAATAATTAAAAAGTAAATATATCAGAATAATGTTGAACAATTGGAAAAGGATAACAATAATGATATAGATTTTTATGGTTTAATATAATTTTTGGGTGTTCTAAAAGCTATAATATTGTTGTTTATTGTTTCCTTTTTTAGAATTAGCAACTATTGGTATACTGTTTCTGGGTGTTTTTAGCTATCTGTTTTACCCAGTAATGAAAAAGATTAGCTTTTTTAAATATAGATTTTACTTACGTAATATTTTCTCCATTTTTTTTCCTTTAGCCAATTCATCAACCAATTTATCAAGATAGCGTACTTGTTGGGTTAATGGATTTTTTATTTCTTCAATTCTATATCCACATATAAGACCTTTAATTAAGTGTGCATTTGGATGTAAATTCGCGCTTTCAAAAAATGTTTTAAAAGTAGCTTTTTCTTTTATTAATTGCTCTAATTTTTTTTTATCAAAGCCTGTTAGCCATTCAATTACCATATGTAGTTCCTCTATAGTTCTTCCTTTTTTCTCTATTTTGGTAATGTAATGTGGGTAAACAGAAGCAAATGTTAAATTAGATATACGTTGATTGTGTTTCTCGGTAGCTTTCATTTTAATACTTTGTTTTAAGGTATTAAAAATACGGAATAACTGATTAGGTTGTTATCCATAAAGAAAACCCTCACAGAAATGTAAGGGTTTTACTAAAATATGTTTTAAGGGCTGATGTTTTTTAAAAAGGAACATCATCATCATTATCTGGTTGTACAGGAGCATCAAAAGCATCTGCTGGATTGATACTACTAGACAAATCGTTAAAACTACTGTTCATAGAAGATTCTAGTTGACCACCAAAATCATCTTCTAAATCGGAGAATTTTGCTAAATGACCTGTAAACTTTAATCTGATATTATCCAATCCACCATTACGATGTTTGGCTACAATAAACTCTCCCTGACCTTCACATGGGCTATGATCATCATCATCCCATTCAGTCATTCCATAATATTCTGGACGGAAAATAAATGATACAATATCTGCATCTTGCTCAATCGCTCCAGATTCACGTAAATCGGATAACAAAGGACGTTTACTACCTCCACGAGTTTCTACCGAACGAGATAACTGAGACAGTGCAATTACAGGAATGTGTAATTCTTTTGCTAAGGCTTTAAGGTTACGAGAAATCATAGAAATTTCTTGTTCACGGTTTCCTCCAGCTGCACCACCGGCAGTCATCAACTGCAAGTAGTCAATTACAATAACTTTAATATCGTGTTGTGATTTTAGTCTTCGGGCTTTTGCACGTAAATCAAAAATAGATAACGATGGTGTATCATCAATAAAAATAGGAGCTTCGGATAAGTTTTTAACTTTTACGTTTAATTGTTCCCACTCGTGTGGTTCTAAAGTTCCTTTTCTTAATTTTTCTGAAGACAAACCAGTTTCCGAAGAAATCATACGAGTAATTAACTGTACTGATGACATCTCTAATGAGAATACGGCAACTCCATGATTAAAATCAATAGCCATGTTTTTGGCCATAGAAATTACAAAGGCGGTTTTACCCATACCTGGACGAGCGGCAATAATAATTAAATCTGAAGGTTGCCAACCAGAAGTTAAAGCATCTAATTTTGTAAATCCAGTAGCAAAACCAGACATTCCTTCTTTACCTCCTAACTCTTCAATTTTTTTAAGAGCTTGTCTTACTAAAGAATCAGAGCTTTCAGAACTCTTTTTTAAGTTTCCTTGGGTAACCTCAAAGAACTTGGTTTCTGCCATATCTAATAAATCAAAAACATCGGCAGTTTCATCGTAAGATTGTTCTATAATTTCACTAGAAATAGTAATTAATTGTCGTTGAATGTATTTCTGTAAAATAATACGTGCATGAAATTCAATATGGGCTGATGAAGAAACTTTTTGAGTCAATCCAATCAGGTAAAAATCGCCCCCTACCATATTCAGTTTTCCATCCTTTTTTAACTGGTTAGAAACTGTTAATAAATCAATAGGTTCCGAGTTTTGAAACAAAGTATGAATGGCTGCATAAATAGCTTGATGTTGCTCTTTGTAAAAGGCATCAGCATGTAAAATATCAATAATAGTATCAATTCCTTTTTTATCAATCATCATGGCTCCAAGTGCAGCTTCTTCCATATCTACTGCTTGTGGAGGGATTTTTCCGTGTGCCAAATTGATGATTTTACTCTTATCAATCTTTTTTCCCGAAAAGCTTTTTGTTTGTTCCATAGAAAGGCAAATTTAATCGATATTCTGATTTTTTAATAAAAAAATGAAAGTTAATTTCTGAACAAAACCTGTTAACAACTTTTTATTTTGTTAATAAGTTTTTTTGAGTCTAGTAAGGCTAGTACATGCAGCGTTTTTTTATTAAAAAGTTCATGGTGTTTTCATAAAAACAACACCGTACAAAGTGTATTTTAGCAAAAAGAAATAAAAGTAAAAAACATGGATTTATCTAAAGTAAAAATGATTGTAACCGATATGGATGGAACTTTGTTAAACTCTAAGCATAACGTAAGTGATTTGTTTTTTGAGCAGTTTAAAGTTTTAAAAGAGAACAATATTAGATTTGTGGCAGCTAGCGGAAGACAATATCACAGTATTTTAGACAAGTTAAAAAGTATTAAGGAACACATTACTATTGTTGCTGAAAATGGTGCTTATGTGGTAGAAAATGAAACAGAATTATATGTAAATGCTATTCATAAAAAAGATATAAAAACTTTAATAAAAATAGCACAGCAAATTCCTGATACACATATTATTCTTTGCGGTAAAAAGAAAGCTTATTTTTTAAAAGATTCAGGAGAGTTTAAAAATATTGTTACAGAATATTATAGCGAGTATGAGTTGATAGATACTTTTGAAGAGCTGCCAGAAGATGTTTTTTTTAAGATTGCTTTGTGTAATTACGAAAGTTCTGAAAAAAACATTTATCCTTATTTAAAAGATATTGAAGGAGATTGGCAAATAAAAGTATCGGCTAAACAGTGGGTGGATGTTGCTTTACCAACCAATCATAAAGGAAATGCTTTGACTCGTATACAGGAACAATATGGTATTTCTGATGCTGAAACGATGGTTTTTGGAGATTATCAAAATGACATAGAAATGTTAAAAAAAGCAAAGTTTAGTTTTGCAATGGAAAATGCCCATAAAGATGTGCAACAAGTGGCAAACTATAAAACATTGTCTAATGATAATTTAGGGGTAGAAACAATTATAGGAAAGTTAATTGCTAGGTTTTAGAGATATTGATGAATTAAAAAAGTGAAAATATTTTCGTTACTATTGTAGGTGTTTTTTAAATGATTCCAAGTAGTATTTCCAAATTCAAATTTGTTTCCAGAGTTATCACTATAAACCCATTTGTTTTGAATATTTTTACTTAGAGTTGCTTTTTTATTTTTAGAGATGTATTCTAAAGTTCCGCTTAAGTTTGTTTTGATAGAAGTTTTTACTCCATTGTTTACTTCTTTATAAGTGTTGTTTCCAAAAATATCTTTTCCTGTTTCTATTTTATTGTTTCTATTGTCTTTAATAATTTCATTATTAAAAATGTCTATGGAGTAAGAAATGGTATAGTTTGCTTCTTTTTTATATTCACGAATTAAATGTTTAAAAAACTGTCGTTTGTGGTTTTCGTTATTTAAAACTTTGGGAAATTTTAAGTCAAGATATTTTTTTTCAAAAGTAACTTTGTTTTTATAACTATCTGTAAAAACAAGATCCTTAAAAATATTTTGTTCTAATGTTGCTTTATAGTTGTTTTTATGTGATTCATAATTTAAGTTGTTAAAAATATCAAGTTCTATATGTTGTGCGTTTGTTTGGAAATAGAAAAGAGCAAGCAGTAAGTAAATAATTTTATTTTTCATAGTCATTTTTAACAGCACTTCTTCAAAAAGCAAACCAAAGAGATAAAACCTATTAAAAAATAGTATTTTTGATTCTTTAAAATAGTTAATAAAAAAATGCATAAGCAAATTAGTAGTGTTCAAAATAGTATCATTAAATCTTTGGTGGTTCTTGGTGAAAAATCAAAAGCACGAAAACAATCGGGTACTTTTATTGTTGAAGGTAGAAGAGAGTTAGGTTTGGCTATGCAGGGAGGATATCAAATTAAACAAGTGTTTTATTACAAAGCATTGTTGCCTCAAGATTTTGATCTTAACCAATTTGCAGCAAAGGAATATATTGAAGTTAGCAAAGAAGTGTATGAGAAAATTGCTTATAGAGCCACTACCGAAGGGGTTTTAGCAGTGGTTAAAGACAAATCTTTAGCGCTAAAAAAGTTAAAATTTAATACCCAAACACCATTAATTATGGTGGCCGAAGCTCCAGAAAAACCCGGAAATATAGGGGCTATATTAAGAACTGCTGATGCTGCTAATGTAGATGCTGTTTTAATTGCCAATCCTAAAACAGATATGTTTAATCCAAACATTATTCGCTCAAGTGTAGGATGTTTGTTTACTACACAAATTGCGACAGGAACCACACAGGAAATTTTAGAATATCTAAAAAAAGAGAAGATTGCAACTTATGCTGCTGCTTTAAAAGAAGATTCAGAATATTACCATGAACAAGATTTTACCAAAGCAACGGCCTTAGTAGTAGGTACAGAAGCAGTGGGACTTTCTGATGAGTGGTTAAACAATGCCAATAAAAAAATTATTATTCCTATGTTAGGGAAAATAGATTCTATGAATGTATCTGTAGCGGCAGGGATTTTAATGTATGAAGCTAAAAGGCAACGTGATTTTAAGTAAAAAGTATTGAGTAAAGAGGAGCTAAGAAGTTAAGAATAGAGAAGTTAAGGAGTTAAGGATTTATAATATAGAAAAGTAAAAAGTTTATAAGTTAAAAGTGAAAAAAAACTTAGTTCTTTAACCAACAACCAACAACCAACAACCAACAACCAACAACCAACAACCAACAACCAACAACCAACAACTAACAACCAACAACCAGAATATGACAGGAAGTATTTTATTTATTATTATCATCGCTTTAATTGTGATCAATTTTATCAAAGATGAAATTATTAGTTTTGTAAATGCACAACATTTTAACGATCCTGTTCCTAAGGAGCTAAAAGATGTTTATGATACTGAAGCTTATGAAAAATCTCAAGCATATAAAATGGCAAATTATCAATTCTCAACCCTTTCAGGTTTGTTTACTTTTATTGTTACTTTGTTATTCTTTTTGTTAGACGGAGTAGCATTAGTAGAGCGTTGGTCTTTACAAATCACTTCAAATAGTTTGTTGCAAACACTAGTGTTTTTTGGAATTATAGGTTTGGTTAGTTCTATCATTCAAATTCCATTTGGTTACTATCATACTTTTGTCATTGAAGAAAAATTTGGGTTTAACAAAAGCACCAAAAAATTATTTGTGATTGATAAGATTAAAGGGTTGTTAATGACTTTGGTATTAGGAGGTGGATTATTGTTGTTAATTACTTGGTTGTATAGTAAAATGGAGCAAGATTTTTGGTGGTATGCTTGGTTGGTTTTCTCGGTGTTTACTGTTTTTTTAACTATGTTTTATTCTAGTTTAATAGTGCCTTTGTTTAATAAACAAACACCTTTAGAAGAAGGGACTTTAAAAGATAAATTAAAAAAATATGCAAAGGAACAAGGCTTTAAATTAGACAGTATTTATGTGATTGATGGTTCCAAAAGATCTACAAAAGCCAATGCTTATTTTACTGGACTAGGACCTAAAAAAAGAATAGTGTTGTACGATACCTTGGTGAATGATTTAAGCGAAGAAGAAATTGTAGCAGTTTTTGCACACGAAGTTGGACATTACAAAAGAAAACACACTACTTTTAATATGATAGCATCTTTGTGTTTAACAGGATTTACATTATTTATTTTAGGTAAATTATTGGGGAATCCATTGTTAGCAGATGCTTTTGGGGTTGACAACAGCAGTTTTCATGTAGGAATGTTGGCATTCGGAATTTTATACAGTCCTATTTCGGAGATTACAGGAGTTATTATGAATTTTATTTCCAGAAAATTTGAATACCAAGCAGATGATTTTGCCAAAGAAACTTTTGATGGGAAGTATTTAATATCATCACTTAAAAAACTATCTAAAAACAGTTTAAGTAACTTAACTCCGCACAAATGGAATGTGTTTTTTCATTATTCGCATCCAACCTTGTTACAACGAGTATTGAATTTGAAAAAATAGTCGTTTTTCGTATAAAAAATAGTATATTTATTTAGAAGTGACATACGAATTTACTGATGGTGTTTTAAAAACGCCATCGGTAATTTTTGTTTTAAAAAAGATTGGTTTATGGGCTATATAATTGATGCAGAAGCGGAAAATAAAGAAATTACGCGTAGGTATAAAGACCTTTTAAAAGATAGCTATCAATACTTGTCGGAAGATGATAAAAAATTGATCCGTAAAGCATTTGATATTGCTGTAGAGGCACACAGTGAACAACGAAGAAAAACAGGAGAGCCATACATTTATCATCCCATTGCAGTTGCAAAATTGGTAGCAGTAGAAATTGGACTTGGAGCTGTGTCTATTGCTGCAGCTCTGTTGCATGATGTAGTAGAAGATACCGATTATACCATAGAAGATATGGAACGCTTGTTTGGTGAAAAAATAGCTAAAATAGTAAACGGATTGACCAAAATCTCTAGAATGAGTAAAGACCAAATGGCCTCTATTCAAGCAGAGAACTTCCGTAAAATGTTGCTAACGCTAAATGATGATGTTCGCGTTATTTTAATAAAAATAGCAGATCGTTTACACAATATGCAAACCATGGATGCGATGCCACCTCATAAACAGGTTAAAATAGCATCTGAAACTTTATACATATATGCTCCTTTGGCTCATCGTTTAGGTTTGTTTAACATCAAAAGTGAGTTAGAAGATTTAGGCTTAAAATACACCGAACCAGAGGTGTATAATTCTATTGAGAAAAAAATAATAGCCAATAAAGACAATCAGTTAGATTACATAGAAAACTTCTCTTCTAAAATTAGTGAAGCTTTAGAAAGACAAGGATTTAAATTTGAGATAAAAGGAAGAACCAAATCCATTTTTTCAATCCGTAAAAAAATGCTCTCACAAGGAGTAAAATACGAAGAGGTGTACGATAAGTTTGCTATTCGTATTATTTATGATTCTGAAGGAGAGAATGAAAAGTTTGATGCTTGGAAAATATATTCAATTGTTACAGATAATTACAGACCTAATCCTAGTCGTTTAAGAGATTGGATATCACAGCCTAAAACAACAGGGTACGAGGCTTTGCATATTACAGTAATGGGGCCAGAAGGACGTTGGGTAGAAGTACAAGTTCGTTCTAAAAGAATGAATGAAATTGCAGAAAAAGGATATGCTGCTCACTTTAAATATAAGCAAGGTGATATTAATGAAAGCGGATTAGAATCTTGGTTAAATAGGTTAAAAGATACTTTAGAGAATCATAGTATGAATGCTGTTGATTTTGTTGAGGATTTTAAATTAAACTTATACTCTAAAGAAATTTTTATTTTTACTCCAAGAGGAGATATTAAATCTTTGCCAAAAGGAGCATCTGCACTAGATTTTGCTTTTAGCATTCATACAGATATTGGATTAAAATGTAGAGGGGTAAAAGTAAATGGAAAATTAACTCCGCTAGATAGGGTTTTAAATAGTGGAGATCAAGTAGAGGTCATTACTTCTGAAAATCAAAAACCATCGGAACGTTGGTTAACTTTTGTAGTTACTGCCAGAGCAAGAGCTAAAATTCGTCAAGCCTTAAAAGAGGAAGAAAGAAAAGTGGCTGCGGATGGAAAAGAATTGTTGAGAAGAAAATTACGTCACTTAAAAATTGAACCTACAGATAAAAATTTAGGGGCAATGGTGTCTTATTTTAAGCTTAAGACAACTTTTGATTTGTTTTATAGAGTAGGAGTAGGTACTATAGATAATACTCAAATAAGGAATTTTGCCAATCAGCAAACCAGTACCTTTGCCAAGTTGTTCCGTAGAACAAAATCAGATCCATCTAAAGTAGAAAAGAAAGAAGTGCTGTCTACCAATTACGACATGCTTTTGTTTGGAAATGATAATGAAAGGTTAGAATATACATTGGCTAAATGTTGTAACCCTATTCCAGGAGATAAAGTATTTGGGTTTTTAACCGTGAATGAAGGTATAAAAGTTCATAAAACAAATTGTCCTAATGCCATTAGTATGCAGTCAAACTATGCATACAGAATAATGAAGGCACATTGGGTAGATTCAACCAAGCAAGAATTTAAAGTAACCTTAAGTATTACGGGAGAAGATAGCGCTGGTATGCTAGGAAATATTACTAGAGTTATTTCTAACATTAATAACGTAAACATTAATAGCTTAAACATATCTGGTGATGGAAGCCTTTTTGAAGGGAAATTTACCATTACCATTAATAACAAAAATAAACTGAAAAAAATAACACAACAGTTACAAGGTGTAAAAGGGGTAAAGCGTATAAAACGTATTATTTAAAAAAAAGCCCTATTTTTTAACAGGTTAAAACAAATAAAAGTATAAATTTGCATCTTGCTGTTTTTAAACAACAACCAGTCATGGATACTAAAGAAAAAAATCAAGAAATCGTTAAAAATGTGTTTGTTAAGTTTTTAGAAACTAACAAGCATCGTAAAACGCCAGAACGTTTTGCCATTTTACAGGAAATTTATGATTTAGAAGAACATTTTGATATTGAATCTTTATATATCAATATGAAAAATAAAAAGTACCGTGTAAGTAGAGCAACACTATACAATACTATAGAGTTGTTGTTAGAGTGTGGATTGGTTAGGAGACATCAATTTGGACAAAACCAAGCACATTACGAAAAAAGTTTTTTTGATAAACAGCATGATCATTTGATTTTAGATAATGGAGAGGTGGTAGAGTTTTGCGACCCTAGAATACAAACCATTAAAAAAACTATAGAAGACGTATTTGGAGTAGAGATTCATAAACACTCTCTATATTTTTACGGAACTAAAAAAGAAAATTAGAATTATACATTTATAAAGTAAGATGGCGGTAGATTTATTATTAGGCTTGCAGTGGGGTGATGAAGGAAAAGGAAAAATAGTTGATGTTTTAACTCAAAATTACAACTTAATATCTCGTTTTCAAGGAGGTCCAAATGCAGGACATACCTTAATTTTTGACGGGCACAAACATGTTTTACACACAATTCCTTCTGGAATTTTTCACAAAGATGCAGTGAACGTTGTAGGGAATGGTGTAGTAATTGATCCTGTTATTTTTAACAAAGAAATAGAAAACTTATCTCAGTTTGATATTGACTTTAAAAAAGTCTTATTAATATCTAGAAAAGCACATTTAATTTTGCCAACCCACCGTTTGTTAGATGCTGCATCTGAAAAAGCAAAAGGGAAAGATAAAATTGGTTCTACTCTAAAAGGTATTGGTCCAACTTACATGGACAAAACAGGACGTAACGGAATGCGTGTTGGAGATTTAGAGTTAGATAATTGGAAAGAAATTTTTGAAACTTTAGTTCAAAAGCATGTTAAAATGATCGATTTCTACAATGTAGAATTAGAATACGATTTAGATGCATTAAGAGAAGAGTTTTTTACAAGTGTTGCAGAATTAAGAAAATTAACTTTTATTGATAGTGAAGAGTATTTACACCAAGCTATTAAAAACAATAAAACTATTTTAGCAGAGGGAGCTCAAGGTTCTTTATTAGATGTTGATTTTGGAACCTATCCATTTGTAACCTCTTCTAACACAACAGCTGCAGGAGCTTGTACTGGTTTAGGAATAGCACCTAACCAAATAGGAGAAGTATTCGGAATTTTTAAAGCTTATACTACTCGTGTAGGTTCTGGACCTTTCCCAACAGAATTGTTTGATGAAGATGGAGCAACCATGGCAAAAGTAGGTCATGAGTTTGGAGCTACAACAGGTCGTGCACGTAGATGTGGATGGTTAGATATGGTAGCTTTAAAATACGCTTGTCAAGTAAACGGTGTTACTCAATTAAATATGATGAAAGCTGATGTGTTATCAGGTTTTAAAACTTTAAAAGTGTGTACTGCTTATGAATATAAAGGAGAAGTAATCACACATTTCCCTTATAATATTGAACCAGAAAACGTAAAACCAATTTATACTGAATTACCAGGATGGCAAGAAGATTTAACAGGAATGACTTCTGAAGATCAATTGCCACAAGGCTTGTTAGATTATATTGCTTTTATAGAAAAAGAAACAGGAATTAAAATTACCATTGTTTCTGTAGGACCAGATAGAAAACAAACTATTGAAAGATAAATAGTTATCAAAATATTTATAAAAACCTCATCAATTTTTTGATGAGGTTTTTTGTTTTAAATAAAAAGACTTGTTCTTTTTTGTGGCACTATACTTGACTGTTCAATTGTTTTATAAAGGTTTCAAAAAATAGCACGAATAAAGTATCTTTGTTAACGTATGAAAACATCAATAAAACTAAATATATTGTTTTTGTTCCTTTCATTTTTAGGAATGTCTCAAGAAAGCAAAATAAAAATATTACATGCTAACCAAACATATGCAGACCAAAAGCAATATCCCAATGCATTGGTGTTAAATGGAGCTGTTCGTGTACAGCACAAAGGAGCTATTATGACTTGTAAAAAAGCATTGTACTACCGATTAGATAATAGGTTGTATGCATATGGTGATGTTGTGGTAAATCAAGGAGATACCATTAAACAATATAGCGATCACTTACAGTATGATGGAGATTCAGAAAAAGCACTCTCATGGGGAAAAGTGTTGGTAAAAGATAAAGAGATGACTTTAACCACAGATACCCTCCGTTTTAATAGAGCTACTCAGGTGTTGAGTTATGATTGTTTTGGTAAAATTGTAAATAAACAAAACACCTTAACAAGTCAAATAGGTGAGTATTTTGCCAATGATAAAAAGTTAACAGCCAGACAAAATGTAGTGGTTGTAAATCCTGATATGACCTTAAAAACAGGCCACTTAGATTATTATACAGAAACAGGGAAAAGTTATTTGTACGGGCCTTCAACCATTAAGAACAAAGAAAGTGATTTGTATACAGAAAGAGGTATTTATGATACGAGATTGTCTTTGGGGTATTTGTTGAAAAATTCTGTTATCTATCATCAAGATAATGAGATAGAAGGTGATAGCTTGTATTATAATCAAACCAATGATTTTGCTTCAGGAACAGGGAATTTAATCATTACAGACACTGTAAACAAAATTGTTGTTAAAGGTGATTATGGTGAAATATATAGACGTAAAGATTCCATGATTGTTACAAAAAGACCTGTGGCAATTTCTATTGTAGACAAGGATTCTATGTATATTCATGGCGATACCATTTCTATTACAGGAAAAGAAAAAAACAAATTGATGAAAGTCTTTCACCATGTAAAATTTTTTAAATCTGATTTAAGTGGAAAATGCGATTCTTTGGTTACTAAAGAAAGTGATGGGATTACAGAATTGTTTAAAAATCCAATTCTATGGTCGGGAGAAAATCAAATTACAGGAGATAGTATAAAATTGTTAAGTGATAAAATTACAAACAAATTAGATTCTTTAAAGATTGTAAAAAATGCTTTTATTGTTCAAAAAGACAGTGTAAAAGGATACAATCAAATTAAAGGAAAAGATATGTTTGGTAAATTTATAGAACAAAGACTATCTACTTTATTGGTAAAAGGAAATGGAGCGGTTATTAATTATGCAAGAAGTGAAGAAACCAATGAGTTAACAGCCATTATGAAAATGGAATGTAGTAACATACTGTTTTCATTAAAAGAAAATAGAATGGAAACTATTAAGTTTTTAAAACAGCCTGACGGAAAAACATACCCTCCCTCTAAATTTCCAGAAGATCAAGCTTTATTAAAAGGATTTATTTGGAGAGGAGATGAACGTCCGTTAACCAAAGAAGATATTTTTAACCATGACTAATTTAAGAGAAGATTTTTTTAAACATCAAGCTCAGACCTCACCTTATCCGTTGGTTATTGAGGTAGCAAGTGCTAAAGGTTCTTATGTATATGATACTAATGGCAAAGCTTATTTAGATTTTATAGCAGGAGTTTCTGCCAATAGTTTAGGTCATGGTCATCCTAGGGTTACCAAAGCCATTAAAGATCAGGTAGATGCTTATAGTCATGTTATGGTGTATGGAGAGTTTGTGCAACAACCACAAACAGAACTTTGTAAGCTATTGGCAGCTATTTTACCAGAAAATTTAAATACTGTTTATTTAGTAAATTCTGGTACTGAGGCAACGGAAGGAGCGTTAAAATTAGCCAAAAGAGTTACCAAAAGACATGAAGTTGTAGCAGCAAAAAATGCTTATCACGGAAATACACAAGGTTCAATGAGTGTATGTGGAGCAGAAATTCAAAATAGGGCATTTAGACCACTTATTCCTGGAACAAAGTTTATTACCTATAACAGCATAAGTGATTTGTGTAAAATAACAACAGATACTGCAGCTGTTATATTAGAAACTATTCAGGGGGGTGCAGGATTTATAGTATCACAAAATCGTTACTTAGAGAAAGTACGTAAAAGATGTGATGAAGTTGGAGCTTTATTAATTCTGGATGAAATTCAATCAGGAATTGGACGTACAGGAAGCTTTTTTGGATTTGAACATTATAATTGTACTCCAGATATTGTTGTTACAGGTAAAGGGTTAGGTGGAGGAATGCCAATAGGAGCTTTTATTAGTAGTTTTGAAAACATGTCTATGTTAAAAGAAAATCCAGTATTGGGACATGTAACTACTTTTGGAGGACACCCAGTAATTGCTGCTGCTGCTTTGGCAACAGTTAAAGAAATTACAGAAAGCAATTTAATGCAAGAAGCTTTACGTAAAGAACAGTTATTTAAAGATGGCTTACAGCACCATGCTATTAAAGAAATTAGAGGTAAGGGGTTGATGTTGGCTTTGATGATGGAAACTGCAGATATAGCTAGTCAAGTAGTATTAAAATGTATGGAGGAAGGTTTGTTATTGTTCTTTTTGCTATTTGAAAAAAAAGCTGTGAGAATTAGTCCACCACTTACTATTTCAGATGAAGAGATAAAAATTGGCTGCGCAAAAATAATAAAAGTAATAAACGAAATTATTGCATAAAAAAGAGCTTGTCTAAAAAGTATTAGAAAACGTTATTCTGAATTTATTTCAGAATCACAACATGCTGTTAAACAGTTGTTGTGAGAAACTTAAACAGGTTCAGTTTGACTAAATTTTTACTTTTCAGGACAGCTCCTTGTGAATATCTTTATTTCTATAAGTAAATACTTTGTAAAGTATTAGAAATGAATGGTGTTGAGTGTTTTAAAACTAATTTTAGTAAATCATTTTAGGTGTGTAAAATAATTCTTTTAGGGTTAAATCATTACTTCGGTTAAGCCTTCCGAGAATTTTAAAAAAGACAATCGCTGTAATGTATGCATCTCCAGAGGCAGTGTGCCTGTCTTTCTTTTTTACTTTGAGTTCGTCACAAACTTCATCTAAGCTAAATACTTTGGTAAATGCTTCAGCATACAATTGATGTTTGGTTTTTTTAAAAAGAATACCAGTGTCTAAAACCTTGTTTTTTAATTTTGGAAGTCCCATTCTTTTTAAGGCGTAATTAACACAAGCCACATCAAAACTAATATGATGTCCTACTAATATAGCACCTTCAATATATATAAGAAACTTTTTAATAGCCTGTTCCTCACTTATTTTTTTTAGTTTTCCTTTTTTTAGAAGGCCATGAATAGCTACACTTTCTCTATTAAAAACATCTTGCTCTAAATACAGTTCAAAATTGTCTTTTACATTAATGGTATTGCCGTTTATAGTAACAGCCCCCATAGATAAAATTCTATCTTCTTTAGGATTTAAACCAGAAGTTTCACAATCAAAAACTACAAATTTGGAATCTTTAATGTTTTTAGTTTGAATGTTTTTTAAAGTATCTACATAGGTTTTCCAATACTCAGGTAAATGTCTTTTTTTTAAGAAATACGCTATGTTTTTTTTGATGTAATTCCACATAGGTTCTATTTATAAAACGGGTTGAAAACGGATGGTGATGACTTCTTGAATACTTTTTATAGGTTTAAAACAACGTCTTAGTTTTACTTTGTCTGATTTTGATAAGTTTTCTAATTTGATAAATTTACCATCATCTTCTCCAAGTGTAGTCAATCCATTTTTGGTTTTGTACTTTAATAAAGCTTTAAAAGCGTAGGCACAAGCTTCGTATATTTCTGCATTCTGAGGTTCAATTTCTCTTAGTTTATAATATCTTTCTGCCGTGTTATTGATTCCTTGCAAATTATGTTGAAGAGTTAAAATTCTAGCAGCATCAATTAATGGCATTAAGGCTCTTTGTTTGATGTTGAAATGATCTTTATGAGCCCCATCTTGATCAACTAAAAACTGTCTAAAAAAACCTAGTGGACTTGGGCTTTTTAAGGCATCTTTAGCCATAAACATATAAAATCTACTGTTGTTTTCGGTGCTTTCGTGAACAACGGCAGTCATATCGTTTACCAATTCTTTATCACCATAAACAAAGTTAAAGTCAAAAAAGATAGAACTTAATAAAATGTTTTTTTCAGTAGGATTAAAGATCCAATCTTTAAACTGATCTTCCCATTCTTTTTTTGATAAACACCACTTAGGATTACTAGCCATCATTTCTGCAGGACAATATTCGTAACCAATGGAGTGGAGGTTTTTATTAATTAAAGTAGCAAGTTCTATAAAGAAAGATCTAATGTTTTCTAATTTGTTATCGGGAACATTTTCAAAAATAATGGCATTGTCTTGATCTGTAGGAACCAATTGTTCCTTTCTAGCCTGACTTCCTAAAGCAAAAAAAGCAAATCTTACAGGGGGTGTTTTGTCTAGTTCTTTTATAGATATCTCAACGGCCTTTTGTGTTATAGTTTCATTTAACTCTGCCACTACTGTTAACGTATGTGTAAAAGAAATGTGTTGATTTATATATCTCTGTAAAAGTTCGTTTAATTGTTGTCTTAAATCTCTTAGTCTGGCAATGGTTCTAGCTCTACTAATTTGTTTCATTAAAACAGCAGGATTGTTACTAAGTGATGCTACAATGTCTTGTTGTGTTAACATTCCTAATAACTTACTATCTGGAGTTCCATCTTTGGTAACACATACATTCCCAATTTTGTTTTTAAGCATCATAATCTGAGCTTCGGCAATAGAAATATTAGGAGAAGCAGAAACCACAGGAGAAGACATTATTTTTTTTACATTTTGATCAATAGTAAATTTGCCCGTAGCTACTTTGTGTAACAAATCTTTGTTGGTAATTACACCAGCAGGTTTGTCTTTTTTGAGTACAAAAATAGAACTGATTTTATTTTCACTCATTGTTTTTGCTGCTTCTTGTATGGTTGCTTTATGATTGCAACAAACAGCTAAAGTCATTAAATTGCTAATCTTAGAACTAAAATAATCAGTATTGGTAGTTCTTTTGTAATCGGCAAAAATTCTTTCGTTGTCTTCTTGAGAAAATCTAGTGGCAGAATTGCTGGCAAAACGGGTGATTAAGTATTTACTTACCTCTGGGTTGTTTTCAAACTGTTTGTTAAAATTTTCAATAGGAATGGCATAAACTATAGACTCTTCATAAGCTTTAGCGTTTAAAGTGTAATTTTCGCTAACTATTAAAGGTCTTAAGCCTAATACATCTCCCTCATCACACATTTCTACCTCAATACTTTTTTCGCCTTCTTGCCTGTAAATTCTAATGGCACCTTGGTTTACAATAAAAAAATGTTCTTTAGGTGGTTTACCTTGATTGTATAAAGTTTCGTCTTTATCTAAGTAAATTACTCTAATTTCTTCTGAAAGTTTGTATAAATCATTGTAAGGTAAATTATCAAAAGGAGGATACATTTTAATAAAATCGGTAATTCTTTCTGCAATTGTATTCTTCATTAATGTCTTGCTTTCAGTTTTTTAATAATGTAATTATAGTATTGATTTGTATGAGGTACATAAGTATTTTTATCACTATAATTTTTTTCTAACGTTGTAATATCAATAAGTTTTAAATCGGAAACTTCTTCTTGTTGAGGAGTAAGTTCTTTAATATCAATCTTTAACTGAGCAATATATATATGATGGATTTCATAATCTATTATTCCGTTTGGGTGATGATGTTTCTCTTCAAAAAAGTCAATGTATTTTAATTCTTTTTTATCAACAGTTAAATCAATTTCTTCTTTAACCTCTCTAATAGCAGCTTCTATAGGGGTTTCACCAGAACCAATATGCCCTGCTACAGATACATCCCATAAATTAGGAAAAGTATCTTTGTTTTCTTTTCTTTTTTGAATTAAGATTTTATCATCAGTAGTATAAAACCAAATGTGTACACTAGCATGTAAAATTCCGTTTTGATGAGCAAAACTTTTTAAACAAGCATTTCCGGTAGGTTGTCCTTGTAAATTTACAATATCAATTAATTCATCCATGGCTAAAAAGAAACATTATATACGTAAATATACTATCTTTTTATTTGTAATTTTACACTCTTATTTAGAGAAATATTTGAATGAAATATCCTGAAAATGAATTGGCTCAAATAGTCATTGCTTCTTGTGTAGCCAATCATATAAACGAGGTGGTCATATCACCGGGTTCTCGTAATGCCCCATTAACTATTGGTTTTAGTCAATTATCAAGCATAAATACGTATAGTATTGTTGATGAACGTTGTGCTGCTTTTGTGGCTTTAGGAATGGCTCAACAAACTCAAAAAGCTACTGCAGTAGTTTGTACATCGGGTTCCGCCCTGTTAAACTATTATCCTGCTGTAGCAGAGGCTTTTTATGGAGATGTTCCTTTGGTGGTTATTTCTGCAGACAGACCTAAGCATATGATTGATGTTGGAGATGGACAAACCATTAGACAAGAAGGAGTGTTTAAAAATCATATTTTATTTGAAGCCAATTTAACGGCAATAAAAAATGAGATGGATAGCACCTATAATAAACAATTGCTGTTTAAAGCTATTAAGGTTGCCAATGAACAAAAGGGGCCTGTACACATTAATGTTCCTTTTGACGAGCCTTTGTATAGTTTGGTTGATGATTTATTAGCGTATGATCTTGTAGAAAAGCCAGAACCGCAGTTGGTAAATGAAAAAGTTTTAGAGTTAAGTGAACTAGAACCTATTGCAGAAATTTGGAATAAAGCTACTAAAAAAATAGTATTGATAGGGGTACATCAGCCAAGTGAGTTATTGCAAAAACAAATCAATCATTTGTTAAAAGATCCTTCTGTTTTGGTGTTAACGGAGACTACTTCAAATATTAGCAATAATAATGTAATTAATAGTATAGATCAGTTTTTAGCAGGCTTAACAGAGGAAGATAAACATTATTATCAACCAGATGTTTTGTTAAGTATTGGAGGGTTGGTTGTCTCTAAAAGGATTAAACAATATTTTAGAAGTCATAAACCTAAATATCATTTTTCAGTACACCCAACGGTTGGTTATAATACATTTAATTGCTTAACTAAGCATTTTAAATTGTCTACAGAGTTGTTTTTTAGTCAGTTTTTTTGGTTGACTAAAAAGGTGGATAGTAATTATCAAGCCACAGCATTGTCTGTAAAAAAATTGAGAAAGGAAGCACATCAAAAATATATAGATACTATTGAATTTTCTGATTTTAAAGTGTTTGATTTGATTAACAAGTCTTTACCTTTACCATCTGTATTACAGCTAAGTAATAGTGCTACGGTACGCTATGCCCAGTTGTTTGATATTAAGGACAAGATTTCTGTTTTTTGCAATAGAGGTACAAGTGGTATTGATGGAAGTACTTCTACAGCCATTGGTTTTGCTATAAAAAGTAACAAACAGGTAACGTTGGTTACGGGTGATTTAAGTTTTTTATATGATAGTAATGCGTTGTGGAATAATTACATTCCATCAAATTTTAGAATTATTATTATAAATAATAGTGGAGGAGGAATTTTTAAAATATTACCAGGTCCTAAGCAAACACCTGCTTTGTCTTATTTTGAAACTCCCCATCATTATACAGCGGAGCATTTGGCAAAAATGTATGGCTTTAATTATGTAAAAGCTACGGATGTAGTGGGTACAGAAAAAGAGTTGATGACGTTTTATGACGACAGTAATCAACCAAAAATATTAGAAGTTTTTACACCTAGCATTAGTAATGATGAGGTATTAAAAACTTATTTTGAAATGTTTAAAAGATAAATTATGGAAGAGTTTAAAGAAGGACAAGAAGTTGGTATTGTGATAGGGAGTTTTTCTAAATTAGGAATTACGGTTTTGGTTGATGAGGTTTGTGAAGGAATGTTGTATAAAAATGAAGTATACCAACGTTTAGAAGAGGGACAAAGACTAAAGGCTTATGTTAAAAAAGTTAGAGAAGACGGTAGGTTAGATATTTCTTTACAACCTATTGGTTTTAGGAATAGTATCACTAAATTTCAAGTACAAATATTAAATGCATTAAGAGCTCATAACGGATTTTTACCCATTACTGATAAATCTGAACCTGATACCATTAAGTATGAATTAGGAATGAGTAAAAAAGCATTTAAAAATGCTGTTGGAGGTTTGTATAAAAACAAAGTAATTACTTTAGAAGAAAATGGAATTCGTTTGTTAGAACATGCAAACTAATTATAAACCCAAAAAAAATCAGCCAATTGGCTGATTTTTTTTTTTGAGAATATTAAAGTCCATTTTTAGATTTCCACGAGTTGTATTCATTGTTTAAAGATTTCCCCCAGTTACCATACCATGCATATCCATTTCTTCTTTCATGAGAGATTTCTGCAATGGTTTTTCTTGGACCACTTCCTCTACTACAGAAAAAAGGCTGATTGGGTTCAAATTCGTTGAATAAAGCCTCATGTTGGTTTCCTGTATAATCATCTAAAGTGTAAAACCTTCCCCACATAATATTTCCAGGAGATTCTTTTAATACCTTATCTCCATTCTCTTCCACTAAAGCATATCCTACTATTTTAACTTCATCAAACCAAGCAACTGCTTTGTGAATGGCATCAATAACTTCGGGAGATGGATTGTCTAAGGTCATTAAAAGTCTAATAATTCCTATAGATTCAGACCCACTGTTAGATTCTAATTCATAATCTCTCGCCATGGCAGGTTTTAAAGTAACTTCATCATGTTGTGCACACCAAGCGGTTTTGGTTCCGTTAATGGTTACCTGAGTATTTAATATTACTTGAATTCCTTTGTCAAAAGCGGTTTGGGCTTTGGTAGCATATTCTGTTTTAACAACATCAAAATTGTTTTGTTTGTTAAAGATGTCTCTCATAATATTCATTACATTTCCCATAGCATTGTCGTTATAAGTAATACGGCGACTATAATTATTTCTTAAAGGATAATATTGAGGCCATCCACCATTTTCATATTGTGCTTCAAATAAGTAATCAATTCCTCTTTCTGCAGCTTCTAAGTAATTGGTGTTATTGGTGGTTTTATAAGCACTTAATAATGCTCTAATTTCTCCAATGGTGTGGTTGTTATCAATAGTGGTATCTGTATTGTTTTTTTCGTTTAATGCTCTTGATTTTTCAGCCTCTGTTTGTTCTCTGTCGTATCCAGAAAAATCGTTATAAGGTTCTTTTGGCCATCCACCATTGCTACGTTGCCATAAAAGCATATTTTCTGCTTTTAAATTTGTTGAAATTTCATCGGGAATACCAGAAATAGTCACATTGAGTTCACCTTTTATTCCGCTACCATCTGTGGCAGTGGCTATAATTTTAACCATTCCATTTTTCTTAGGGCTAAGGAGACCACTGCTATTTATGCTAGCAATATTGACATCTGAAACTGTCCAAGTAACAATTTTATTGTTTGCTTCTGTGGGTGATATGGTTGTGTTAAACTGTTTAGGCATGCCATCTGTAATATTTCCTCCTGAAATACTTATGTTTTCTACAAGAATGATAGCCCCTGTTACACCAGATATTTTAATGTTTTTTTGAGCAACAGTCCCAGATTCATCGTTTGCGGTAGCTTTAACTATTACTGAACCATTTTGTATAGGTGTTATTACACCCGATTCTGAAATAAGAGCAATGCTTTCATCAGAAATAGACCACGTAACAGATTTATCAGTAGCATTACTTGGTATGATAGCAATAGGAATTCTGATAGCATTACCATCTGTTATATCACTTGAGTTGATATTAATTTGAGTTACCAAAACATCTTTTTCAATACTGTCTTCTGTACTACATGCTGTTAGTATTAAAAAACTCATTAATTGCAATATCAGTCGTTTTATTTTAGTCATTCGTTATGTTTGTTTAGTAATAGATTTGCGAAAATATCAATGATTGGTTGTTTCTGATGTTAAATTTTAATCAAATACTTTTAAAATTTAATCATATGGGTGTTTTGTGTTGTTTTTATTGAAGAGGGAAAGAGCGTTTTTTATTTTCTTTAATATTCATAAAATATGAAAATATTTAATGTTTAAGGTATGATTTATGATGTTGGTATTGGGGAGAAATAATTAACTTTATAACAAATCAATACAAGTATGAGAACTTTTGCATGGCTAGCTTTTATGCTGGTTTTAATTTCCTGTAATTCCTCAAAAAAAGAAAAATCAGAAAATTATAAAATAACAGAAACTACTAAACTTGAGAAAGAGATTGATTTAGAGGTTTATGATTTTGATGGTTTTGAATCCTTTTTACAAAAAAAAGATAATAAAATTTATGTAGTAAACTTTTGGGCAACTTGGTGTGCTCCTTGTGTAAAAGAGCTCCCGTATTTTGAAAAACTAGGAAAAATTTATAAAAATAAAAATGTAGAAGTGTTGTTGGTAAGCTTAGATTTTCCTAATCAGTACGATACTAAGTTAAAACCATTTATTAAAAACCAAAAACTACAATCAAAAGTAATTGCTTTGGATGATGTTGACATGAATACTTGGATTCCTAAGGTAAATAAAAATTGGTCTGGTGCTTTGCCAGCTACCATTATATATAAAAACGATAAGAGCGTGTTTTTTGAACAATCTTTTACTTATGAAGCGTTAGAAACTGAAGTCAAACAATTTTTAAAATAAATATTATGAAAACAATTAAAATTTTATCATTACTAGTACTTGTTGTAGTAATAAGTGCATTTACTGTTTATAAGAAAAATGAAACATCGGGGTATAATATAGGTGACGTAGCCGAAGATTTTAGCTTAATGAACGTTAATGGAAAAATGGTTTCTCTATCAGATTATAAAGATGCCAAAGGTTTTATTGTAACGTTTACCTGTAATACTTGTCCATATGCAGTGGCTTATGAAGATAGAATTATAGCATTGAATAATAAGTATGCTTCAAAAGGATATCCGGTCATTGCAATTATGCCAAATAATACAGTAGTTAAACCAGGTGATGATTTAGCAGCAATGAAAGCTAGAGCTATAGAAAAAGGATTTACTTTTCCTTATTTAATAGATAAAAATCAAACAATATACCCTAAATATGGAGCTACCAAAACACCACATGTTTTTGTGTTAGAAAAAACAAAAAAAGGAAATATAGTAAAATACATTGGTGCTATTGATGATAATTATAAAGATGCCAATGCTGTAAAAGTAAAGTATACAGAAAATGCTGTTGATGCATTGCTTGCAGGTAAAGATATTGAGTTAAAGGAAACCAGAGCTATTGGCTGTAGTATAAAAAAATAACGAATAAGTAAAAACCCAAAGTAAATAAACTTTGGGTTTTTTATGATTATTATTAGTTAAAATATTTTTGGATGGTAGAAAATAAAAGGTCTTTACGAATGGGTTTTGTTAAAAAATCATTACACCCCGCTGTTATGGCTAGCTCATTATCTTTGGAATGAGATTTTGAAGTTTGTACAATTATAATAATATCTTTATTAAACTCTCTAATTTGTTTAGTAGCATCATAGCCATTCATTTCAGGCATATTAATGTCCATTAAAATAATATCTATATCTGGGTTTTTAGTGCAAATATCAACGGCTTCTATTCCTGTTTTAGCTCTTAAAAGTTCTGGTTTTTTTTCTTTTAATAAATAGGTTAAAAGAAAGTTAGAAACTTCATCATCTTCGGCAATCAATATTTTTAATTTTTTTACAAAAGTAGAAGGTTCATTGTTCTTTACATCTTGCATATATTATAAAGTTAGCGAGTAATAATTTGGCATAATACTATAAAAGTAATTAAGATATGCTAAAAAAACAATATGATTGTATTATAATTAAAATTTAGCTACTAAATAAACAATATCAATTTAAACAATAATCGTTTTTAAAAGTGTATAACCATCTGTAGTGTTTCCAGATAATGTGTCTGCCATGTTTTGGTCTAAACTATCAGAAAAAACATTATCTCTTTCATTTAAAGTATTTGCTGTTCCGTTGTAATTACTAGTTGCATAAACAGTGTCACAAATATTTTTAGGAAAAGCAATTTGAGTGACTCTAATTGAACTTTTGTTACTGTTTAGAATTTCTACATGTATATGTGGAGCTCTACCATTGTACCAACCGGGAAAAATGCTAATAAAAGAGGCTTGTCCATTACTATCTGTTGTTTGTCTGCCCCTTAAAAAATGATTATTTGTGTAGTTTGTGTTTTGCATGCCTGTACCTCCATATTCAGAATAATCTCCTTGTGCATCGCAATGCCAAATGTCTACCAATACACCAGAAAGAGGTTCGCAATTATTACTTTGGTCTTGAACGGTTAAGGTAATTAACATGGCAACTCCGCTTCGATCTCCAATAATATTTTCTCTAACCAAATCACTAGGTGTTTTTATAGGAAAAGGTCCCGCTGTTTCACTAGGAGATAAGGTACAGTCTCCCAAAGTTGAATTTTCATCAGAGACATTGTCTGTTTCATTATCCTTAGAACAACCGTTAATAATAGTTGGTATGGCAACAATAGACCCCATACTTATTAAACCATTTTTTATAAATTTTTTTCGATCCATTTTTTTATGAATTTTAATTATCCTTCTATTTTTTTTATGAAATCATCTTTGTAATTCAATCCTATAGGAATCCATTTGTCTTCAATTATAATTCTGTTTCGCTGTACAGAGTGTATGTGATTTAAAGAAATAATATAAGATTTATGAACTCTTATAAAGTTTAATTTCCCTAGTTTTTCTTCAAAACTTTTTAGGCTACTTAGGGTTAAAATAGGTTTGGGTTTATTGGTGTAAATCTTTATATAATCCTTTAAAGATTCAATATATCTAATGTCTGACAAGTTTATTTTTAGGTTTTCGTATTCTGATTTAACAAAAATAAATTCTGATGTAACCTCTTTGTTAACAGCATTAGGAGTTTCTTCTTTTTTTAATTTAAATAAATCATGAGCTCTAGTGGTGGCTTTTAAAAACCGATGAAAAGGAATGGGTTTTATTAAATAATCAATGGCGTTTAAATTAAAGCCTTCTACCGCGTAATGAGAGTAAGCGGTTGTAAAAATAAACATGGGTTTTTTGTCTAATGATTTTACCACATCAATTCCAGAAAAATTAGGCATTTCAATGTCAGTAAAAATTAAATCAATGTCTTTTTCTTGTAAAATATTTGTAGCATCAAATCCGTTTGAGCATGATGCAACCAATTCTAAATAAGAGATTTTAGAAATAAAATCTTCTAGCAGTTCTAGTGCTAATGGTTCATCATCAATAATTATACATTTCATTTGTTAGCCTTTTTTAGTTTAATTATTAATTTAACTTCATAAGATTTTCCATTGTTAATAATTTCTAGGTTGTGTGAGTTTGGATATAATAAATGAAGTCTGTTTTTGATGTTTTCTAAGCCAACTCCAGAATTTTCACTTTTGTAATTTTGAGGAGATGAAATATTATAGGTATAAAAATGTAGCTCGTTGTTTATAATATTTATTTTAATTCTTATTTCTGTTTTACCTTTAAAATCGGTTCCATATTTAAAGGCATTTTCAATAAAAGAGATTAGTAATAAAGGTTCTATTTTATAGTTTAAATCTCCTTGAATGTTTACTCTAACACCGCTAGAATCTTTAACTCTAAGTAATTGTAGAGCAATATAATTTTTAATGTGTTCTACTTCTTTTTCTAAAGGAACAAGGTTTTCATTGGCTTCATAAATCATATACCTCATTAATTCAGATAGCGTAACAACGGCTTCTGTAGTATCATCAGATTTTTTATTGGCCAAAGAATATATACTGTTTAAGGTATTGAATAAAAAGTGAGGGTTTAATTGTGCTTTTAAAAAAGATAGTTCTGAATTTACTTTTTGTGATTGAATCACAACTCTTTCCTTTTCCTTTTTATACCATTCTAAAGCCAAACGTATACTTGTACTAAGTGCAAAAAATAAAGAAACTAATAAAAATATAGGGAATGATGGATGCATCATTCTATTGTTATTTGGACGAAAATCTTTAAAATTGGGATTGTCTAATTTTTTAGGAAAATCTGGAGGAACTTCATTAAAAACCGGCAAATCCCTTGAATGAGGAATTAAGGGTTCTACTACATAAATAATTAATAAAAAAAACGTTGTTGCTACTACAGCATACAAAATTATTTTGTTGTTTAAGAGTAGGTTAGGTACAAGAATGGAGTAGTTTAGATAAAATAGACCAACAAAAACAATTGTTCTAATATAAAAATCATAAGGAATGGTATTAAACTTTAGAAAAAACTGAATGGCTATAATAGCAAAAAAAATTCCCCATATAAGCATGTGAATAAACACTGTAGAAGGGCTTTTTGAAATTGAGTTTAGTTGATTCATTCGTTTAAATAATAAGTTGTATCATTTTAATTGTTTGTATAAGATGAGTTTATTAAAATCACCTTATACAAACATGAGACCATTAAAGATTAATCATCTTCATTTTCTAGTTCTTCTGGTCTAAACTCCCAAACATCATCAAAATAATAACTACCACTTCTTCCCATAAGTACAAAGGCTTTAGAGTCAAAAGTAAAAGCAGAAGCATCTTGTCTTGCAGAACCTTCAAAGGCAGGTAATTCTTCCCAGGTATCTGTAGCTGGGGTGTATTCCCAAGCATTGGTGTTTACATAACTAGCAATTCCTGTAGTAACATATCCTTTTCCGTTCAGAGAAAAAGCAGTTCCGTTACTTAGCAAAATTTCGTAGTCATCATCATCGTCATCATCGTCATCTAAATCAGTTAATCTTGTCCAGGTAGTACCGTCAAATGCATAAAAGTCTTTTTCGTAAGATCCGTTGTGAATTCCTAAACCTATATAAGCAACATTATTAATTACAAACACAGATGCTTCTTTACGTTTTTCACCACCAAAACCAAGAGTTTGTTCCCAAGTATCTGTGTTTGGATCGTATTTCCAAAAATCTTTTTGTTCACTACCATCGTAACCTGTACCAATATATCCGTAGTTTCCAATAGCAAAACCAATAGCTCCATATCTTTCGGTACCTGCAAAATCTGCTTTTTGTGTCCAAGTATCTGTACTAGGATCGTATTCCCAAAAATCTTTTAATTCATTATCTCCATCATATCCAGTTCCTACATATCCTTTTCCGTTTAAAGCAAAACTAACAGCACCACTTCTGGCAACTCCTGGAAAAGCTGTTTTTTTAACCCAATAATCATCTTCAGAATTGTATTCCCAAGTATCAGCTAAATAATCATCACCATCATAACCTGTTACTAAATATCCTTTGGTTCCCACAGTAAAACTTACAGAGCCTGCACGTGAGTTCCCGTCAAAAGTAGAACTCTCTACCCAGTTACCATATTCATCATCGTCATCATCTTCAGTACAGCCTACAAAGCATAAGACTAAAAGTGCTGTTAAAAATAAAATGTTTCCTTTTTTTATTAAATTCATTTTTTCGTTAATTAGATTACTATAATTACTTCTTTAATTCCACTTACTTTTGTTAGCAAGTTTATTAACAATGCTCAAAAATAGAGGCAATTGTATAGAAATCAGCATCAAATAGACCAACAAGGTATTTGTATCTCTTTATCATTTAAAAATATCGACAAACAAGATTTTAGGTTTTTTCTATTGTTTTTTTTAACTCATCTATAAAAAAGCAGTGTTGGTATATTTTAGAAGACACAAAAGAAACACTCAAGATATATTTGCTTAAAAAAGTAAAATGAAGTTTACAATTTTAGGTATTATAGTTACCGTTTTTATGATGTCTTGTGCTACGGATGATGCAGAATATGCTGTTGGGAGTGATTTTATAGATAGCACTGTAGAGGTTAAAGTAATAGATACTTTTACTGTAAATACGGGAACTTATAAATTAGATTCTTTAGTAACCTCGGCTACCAATCGTATTTTAATTGGTAGTGTTAATGATGCTTATTTGGGGCAAACTACTGCTCAATCTTATTTTCAAATTCAGAATTATATTTTTAGTATAGATAAAAATGCCGTGTATGATTCTATTGGTTTTGTGTTGAATTATGATTCTTATTATTATGGAGATACCCTGCAACCTCAAACCTATAAAATTCATAGAATTACCGAAACTTTTGAACCAAAAGATGATGGTGATGATTTTTACAATACATCAAAACTTACGTTTGATCATGAGTCTTTGGGAGAGGTTACTTTTACTCCAAGGCCAAATACAAGTACAGACTCTATTTATATTCCAATGGAGTATGAGTTGGGTGAAGAAATTTTCAATAAAATTATTGATGATGATATCAATACCTCCGATGATTTTCTTCAATATTTTAAAGGATTAACCATTCTACCCGATACTTTATCAAACAGTCATGTGTTAGGCTTTAACGCTTATACTACAACCAGTACCGATAAAAATTCTAGCATGAGACTTTATTATACGCTTAAAGATGAAGATGCTGAAGGAGAAAGTTATTATGTTGAGTTTGTTGTTTCATCAACAAATAAACAATTTAATGCCATTAAAACAGATGTTACAACTACCAATATTAACGGGGTGAATGATTTAGAAACAGTTATTCCTAGTCAGCAAACAAACAATTTAATATACGCACAGGCAGGAACAGGAATTTCAGCCAGAGTTCACATTCCCTCTATAAAAAAACTAAAAGAAATGTCTCAAGTAGGTTCTTCTTTGGGAGCTGCATTAACTTTTAGGCCTTTAAAAGGAACTTATGATAAATACAATCCATTAAAAGATTCATTAAGCATTTATGTAATAGATCATAAAAACAGAATTATGAATTTATTAACAGATGTTGATGGTTATACTGCTTATGCAGTTTTAAACGAAAATGATGATGAGTTTGATAGTGATACATACTACAGCGTTGATTTGGGTGGTTTTGTAGAAGAAATTTTAACTACTGAAGAAAATTTAAATTATTCTTTAATGATACAGTTTGTTGATGTTAATAATTCGGTAGATAGAGTAATTGTTGAAGATCCTGAGAGCGAAAGTGATAGGGTAAAATTAACCGTAAAATATTTAAACTATTAAGCAAATGTTAAAACAAATAACAATATTGTTGGTTTTTGGAGTGGTAAAAGTTTTAACGGCTCAAAATAATATAAACACTCCGTATTCTTTGTTTGGGTTGGGAGTAGAAAATAATACTGCAACTGGAGGACTAACAGGATTGGGGAATAGTGGTGTTGCTCAGAAAACATTTGATGAGATTAATATTTTTAATCCCTCAAACTTGGCAAATATACAGCAACAATCTTTTTTACAAGATTTTGGAATTAGTGGGTTGTATTCTCAAT
This sequence comes from Wenyingzhuangia sp. IMCC45467, assembly GCF_054111205.1. Next base: position 1,520,634 of record NZ_CM134196.1, on the reverse strand, counting down.
TAAAAAATTACAACACCAATCAAACCACTTATAAAGGAAATATATCTCATATAGTATTTGCTTTTCCTTTGGCAAAAGGTTGGGGAATGAGTTTAGGACTTTTGCCTTACACTACTACAGGCTATAAAATTGATGTTGAAAATTATATAGAAGGAACCACACAAACTTATACTACAAGAATGGTAGGAACAGGAGGGTTGAATAAGTTTTATGTTTCTAGTGGTGTAAAAGTTACAGATAAATTGTCTTTAGGATTAGATTTTACTGCTCTGTTTGGAAATGTAAATCAGGATAGCGAATTGTACTCTAGTTATTTGATTGATATACAAGACAAAAATCATTACTCTGGTATAAGGTTAAAAGCAGGATTTCAATATGATGTGTTTAGGAGTAAAAAAAATGAAACTACTCTTGGTGGAGTTGTAGAATTGCCTACATCTTTAAGTGGAAAACAAATCAGAACCTCTTACAAAACTTCAAATGCTGGAACCATTACTTATATGGAAAACGCTGTAGAAAATGAGTTAGATGATTTTGAAATGCCTCTTACTTTTGGTTTAGGACTTAGTTCTTCTTTTAAAAATTTCACCACCAATTTAGATTATAAAAAATTGTTTTGGCAAAATACCAATCAACAAGAGAATGATGGACGTTATACAAATCAAAGCATTTATGCATTTGGATTAGAATATAAGCAATACAATAACAAGGCAGATTTTTTTAGACAGGTAAAATATAGGTTTGGATTAAATTATAATTCAGGGTTTTTACAAATATCAAACCAACAAATCAATAGCTGTTTTGGTTCACTAGGGGTTGGAATTCCTATTAATAAAGAAGGTAGAAATAGGTTAAATATATCTTATTCATACGGTAAAGAAGGAACAACAAATAGTAGATTGGTACAAGAAAATTTCCATAAAATCAGCATCAACTTAAGTTTTAATGGAAACTGGTTTAAAAAACGAAAAATACTATAAAGCTAAAGAAGTTAATATTATTACTGTTAAGGTCTTGTTATTTTATATTTCTCGTATAATCTTTCAATATTTACTTCATTAGCAGTTCCATTGTGTATAAGCAAACCATAACTTAACGTAATAGGTTTTTCTTGATACAAGGGTGTTGTTTTAGCTCCCGGATGAGGGAATACAGCATTCTGCATGCTGTTTTTAGCACGTAATATCCATGGGGAAGGGTAGCCAGGATTGTTTGGGAGACACAATATGGTTAGTCCAGCCATGGTTTTGTTTTGTCCGTAAGGACCAGAAATATCTAACCATCCATCAGCTTTTATGGGTAAAATGTTTGGGGTTACAGTTCCATGTGAACCTGTAAATTTTGTGTTTTCAAAAAGTTTAATTCTAGGAGAAAAACCACCGTAACCCTTAGCATCTGTAGAACCACCAATACGCATATAAGGTTCTAAAGCAAAAAGAGATATTTTTACAATTATTAGCCTAGAATTGTTTTTTTTAGGATAAACGGTTATTGTGGTATTTTCTTTAACCATTGGTTTTTCTTTACCATATTCATCTAACCAAAGATTACTTTTCCAAAAAACAGTGGTTTTAATACTTTTTGATGTCCCTTTGGTTTTTAATTGTTTTACCTCGTTAATTTCCTGATAAAAGTTTTCTAATTCCCATCCATCTCCCAACCGTTTATCGCCAATATACAATTGATGCCATGCCCAAAAAATTCCTCTGTGATGAGGATGATCTTTAGGGAAATCTTCAGTTAATATTTGTCCGTCTAAAGTATAGAGTGGATGAATATAATTGTTTCTAGCAAATTGTCCGTTGATTGATTTTTCTGCAATTTGATAAACCAAAATAGAATCATTCCCTTCTGTAAAATAAACAGCATTGTTGTCTATTTTAAGATTGATGATTTGAGAGAATGTAATATTTGTAATTAGGAAGAAACAAATATAAATGTATAAAAAACGCATGTTTTATAATTCTTAGAACTTTGTAAATATAGTTAAAAGAACCAAGGCTTAACAACTTGTTTAATATTCAAAAGTAGGAGTTCCGTTAGTACAAATAACAGCAGTTGGTTGTTGTGGAGTAGAACAATCAGAAAAGACATTCCATTTTTGATTGTAGTTTTTTTCTGCTTCAGTATAAGCGGCAACCATTTCTAAAAAGTTAGTTACATCTATATGCTTAGAATAAGCAATGTATTCTTTTGGTCCTCCACAGGCTTTGTTTCCTATGGCTGTAAAACTCCAATCTATACTGTTATCACAGGTTGTACTAGAGGCAAGTGTGCTTATTTTTTCACGTAAGATATTTAGCGTTTTTAAATCTTCTTCTTGGGTAGATTCGTTGTTTTTATCACAAGAAATTAAACCAATGAATATTAAAGCAGCAATACAGAATATATTTTTCATTATAAGGATTTATTTTTAAGATGGGATTTTGGTTATTTGGTTGCTTGTTTTAGTGAAAATAAATATATACTATAGATTTTAACTACAACAAACGTAGATTTAGCTAAAAAAAGACATCAAATTAAGTTGAACTTTGTATAAACAAAAAAATAATTTAAGATGTCAAAAAGTAAAATAGCATTGGTAACAGGAGGAAGTAGAGGTTTAGGAAAAGAAATGGCTATAAATATAGCCAAAAAAGGAATTGATGTAGTCATTACTTATCACACAAATAAATCTGCTGCCGAAGAAGTAGTTAAGGAAATTAATAAAACAGGGCAAAAAGCAAAAGCATTTCGGTTAGATACAAGTAAAATAGAAAGTTTTGAGGAGTTTTTTAATCAAATGTCTACATATTTAAACAAAGAGAATGGAGCACCTATGTTTGACTTCTTAATTAATAATGCAGGAACAGGAATTTATTCTCCTTTTATAGAAACTACGGAAAATCAATTCGATGAAATGTATCACATTCATTTAAAAGGAGTTTACTTTTTTACTCAAAAAGCCTTAACTTTTCTAAATAATAATGGAAGTATTATTAATATTTCATCGGGTTTAACAAGGTTTTCATTTCCAAATTCATCAGCTTATGCTATGATGAAAGGAGCGGTTGAGGTTTTTACCAAGTATTTAGCTAAGGAATTAGGGCACAAAGGTATTACAAGTAACACTGTTGCTCCAGGAGCCATTGCTACTGATTTTGGTGGAGGAGCTAATAAAAATGATGAAGCTAAACGAAGAGCTGTGGCGAGTATTACTGCTTTGGGTAGAATAGGAGAGCCTACTGATATTGGAGCATTGGTTGCTTTTTTATGTACCGAAGATGCTAGGTGGATTAATGGACAACGTATAGAGGTTTCTGGTGGGATGTTATTATAAGTAAGTATATATGAAAGAATATCAAATTGTAAAATTAAATACCATAGCAGAGTTTCATAAAGTAAGGGGATTAAAGCCTCCTGAACACCCTTTAATTAGTTTGGTAGATTATAGTCAAATTAAGCATTTGCCAGCGTATAGCAAAGTAGGTTGGTTGCAAGGGTATTATACTATTGGCTTAAAAAGGAATATTATAGGGAAATACAGATATGGTCAAAAAGATTATGATTTTGATGAGGGATTGATGTCTTTTTTTGCTCCCAATCAAATACTAAATGTTGAGTATATTAAAAGTGATGTTGACAAAGTTCCATCGGGTTGGATTTTGTTAATACATCCTGATTTTTTGTGGGGATCTATATTGGCTCATAAAATAAAACAATATGATTTTTTTGATTACTCTCTAACAGAATCTTTGTTCTTATCAGAAAAAGAAGAAAACATTGTTTTAGATGTATTTAAAAAGATTAAACAAGAATACCAATCTAATCTAGATGCTTTTAGTCAAAACATTATAATAGCTCATATTGAATTGTTGTTAAATTATGCTGAACGATTTTACGAAAGACAATTTATTACCAGAAAAAAGAACAATCATGAAGTTTTGTCAAGGTTAGAAGATTTATTAAATCATTATTTTAAAAGCGATGCAATTACCGAAAAAGGATTGCCTACCGTTCAATACATTTCTGAGCAATTAAATTTATCTCCTAATTATTTAAGTAGCTTACTTAAAAATTTAACAGGACAAAGCACGCAGCAGCATATACATACCAAATTAATTGAAGAAGCAAAAGAAAAATTATCTACCACAAATCTCTCGGTAAGTGAAATTGCTTTTGAGTTGGGTTTTGAACATTCCCAGTCTTTTAGCAAAGTATTTAAGTCTAAAACCAATTATTCTCCTTTAAAATTTAGAGCTAGTTTTAATTAGTGATATGGAGGTGAAAAAGAGGATGTTAAAAATATTAGCAAACGTCATTCTGAATTTATTTCAGAAACGCAATATGTTTTGAAAGCGTAGTGATGAGAAACTGAAACGAGTTCAGTTTGACGAAATTTTCGATTTTTGGATAGTGTTTTCCATCCGTAAAAAACAAGAACGTCTTTCTAGCATGCTAGAAAGACGTTCTTATTTTATTAGTTTTTAAAAACTATTCTTGTTTTTTCTGCCATTCCCAAGCAGATTTTAAAGCCGTTTCTAAGCTTAGCTCAGTTTTCCAATTTAACTCTTTGTTAGCAATAGTAGTATCTGCATAAGCAGCAGTAATATCTCCAGCTCTTCTGTCTACAATTTTGTAGTTTAATTTTACTCCGTTAGCCGTTTCAAAAGCATTGATAACCTCTAAAACAGAACTTCCTGTTCCTGTTCCTACGTTAAAAAACTCGTAAGTTTCTTTGTTGTTTTTTTCAATCAAACGGTTTAAAGCAGCAATGTGTGCTTTAGCCAAATCTACTACGTGAATATAATCTCTTACAGCAGTTCCATCAGGAGTATCGTAATCATCCCCGAAAACAGATAATTCAGCTCTCATTCCAGCAGCAGTTTGTGTAATAAAAGGAATTAAGTTTTGAGGAACCCCTAAAGGTAATTCTCCAATTTTTACAGATTCGTGAGCTCCCACAGGATTGAAGTATCTTAAAGCAATGGCATTAATTCCGTGGGCTTTAGAAGCATCTTGAATAATTTCTTCACCAATTTGTTTGGTGTTTCCATATACAGATTCAGCCTTTTTAACAGGAGCCTTTTCTGTAATAGGCAATTCGTCAGCCTGACCGTAAACAGTACATGAAGATGAGAAAATAAAGTTATCTAATTTTCTGTCTCTCATTTCTTGTAAAATGTAAACCAAAGCCCCTAAGTTGTTTTCGTAATAATCTAAAGGTTTGTGCATACTTTCCCCAACCGCTTTAAAAGCAGCAAAGTGAATAATTCCATCTACTTTGTACTTATCAAAAAAGGCTTTTACATCTGCTTTAATGCGTAAGTCAATTTGCTCAAAAGCTGGTTTAACTCCTGTAATTTCTGTAATCTGATCTAAAACTTTAATAGTTGTGTTAGATAAATCATCAATTACCACAACATCAAATCCTGCGTTTTGTAATTCTACTACGGTATGAGATCCAATAAATCCTAAACCTCCAGTAACTAATATTTGCTTAGCCATATTAATAAGTATTATTTTAAGTAATTAAGTATCGTTTTTGTTATCAATTCAAGTTGCTCAATTTCTAGAGCAGTATGCATGGGTAAAGATATTACTTGTTGTACCAATGTATTGGTGTTTGTAAAGTTATCTTCTATAACGTTTTCTTGCTTGTATGCTTTTTGGTTGTGTAACGGAACAGGATAATAAATAGCGTTAGGAATATTTTGTTCTTTTAAATATTCGTGCAATTCATTTCTTTTTCCGTTGGTAATTCTAAGGGTGTATTGATGAAATACATGGTTAGAAAAAGTTGAGGTAATTGGAGTAATAATATGTTTAGAATTGGCAAATGCACGGTTGTAAAAATTAGCTGCTTGCTGTCTTGCTTTGTTATAATGGTCTAAATGTGGTAATTTAATATTTAAGATATTTGCTTGAATACTATCTAACCTAGAATTGACTCCCACTACATCATAATAATATTTTTGATACATTCCATGGTTGGTCATTCCTTTTAGTTTGTGAGCTAATGCATCATCATTGGTAAAAATGGCCCCACCATCACCATAGCATCCTAAGTTTTTTGAAGGAAAAAAAGAAGTAGTTCCTATGGTTCCTATGGTTCCAGCTTTTTTTGTAGCTCCATCAGCAAAAATATAATCTGCTCCTAGGGCCTGAGCAGTATCTTCAATTACATATAAATTGTGTTTTTTAGCTAAATTTAAAATAGCTTCCATGTTGGCACATTGTCCAAATAAATGTACGGGAACAATCGCTTTGGTTTTTGGAGTGATGGCTTTTTCTAAAGCTTTAATACTGATGTTAAAAGTATCCAATTCAACATCAATCAACACTGGCGTTAATTTTAAAAGTTTAATCACTTCTACCGTAGCTGCAAAAGTAAAATCTACAGTAATTACTTCATCTTCTGGTTGTAAATCTAAAGCCATTAAAGCTATTTGTAAAGCATCGGTTCCGTTACCACAAGGAATTACGTGTTTTACATTTAAATAAGTGGCTAAATTTTCTTTAAAAGTTTGGACTTGTGGTCCATTTATAAAAGAAGTTTGATCTATTACTTGTTGAATAGAGTTGTCAATTTGTTCTTTTATGTCTAGGTATTGACTATTTAAGTCAACCATTTGAAGTTTTCTCATCTAGGATAGATTACGTTACAAATTAACAAAATAATCGCAAGGTTTCCTAAGTCAAGTGTAAAAGGATTCTTTATCTTTAGGCTACTTTTTAAAATAATATCATGAAGATTTTTAAGTATGTTATTGTTAGTGTTTTTTGCCTACTAGTAGGTTTGTCTATTGGGGTTTATGGCTATTTACAATATTTAAAACCAAGCTATAAAGGAACGGCACATATTGATGGAGTTCAAGGTACAGAAGTCTATTTTGATAGCATTGGAGTGCCTCATATTTTTGCCAATTCTGAAAAAGATGCCATGACGGTTTTGGGGTATGTACATGCACAAGAACGTTTGTGGCAAATGGAATTGTTAAGAAGAATTGCATCGGGAAGATTGGCTGAAGTTTTAGGAAAAGATTTGGTTGATGTGGATGTGTTTTTTTCTAATCTTGGTGTTGATGAAACAGTAGAAAAACAAGTGTTAGCTTTAAATAAAAATTCAAAAGTTAAGGGACTTGTAAACGCTTATTTAAAAGGAATTAATACTTATATAGATAATGGTGTAACCCCAATAGAGTTCTCTTTGTTGGGTATTGAAAAGGAACATTATACTCCTAAAGATATTTATTATGTTACGGCTTACATGGCTTTTAGTTTTGCCCATGCTTTTAAAACAGATCCAGTTTTAACTCATATAAAAAATAATTTAGGAACAGCATATTTAAAAGATTTGGCTATTGATGCGGATGAAAACACCGTATATCAAGAAAATTATGATGTAAGAAAAAATAGTATTTCAAGCATCAATCATCTGTTAGAAAAATTACCATTTCCCCAATTTATAGGAAGTAATGGTTGGGTATTGGCTCCAGAAAAAACAACTACAGGTAAAGTGTTGTTTGAAAATGATCCCCATATTGGTTTTGCACAGCCACAGGTTTGGTATCAAGCACATATTAAAACCCCAACCTATGAAAATTATGGATTTTATTTAGGTTTGTTTCCTTTTCCATTGTTAGCACATAATAGGGATTATGCTTTTGGTTTGACCATGTTTGAAAATGATGATTTAGATTTTTATCAAATCAATCAAAACCCAAAGGATAGTACTAAATACAGCGTTGCCACAGGGTTTTATGATTATGAGTTTGTTGAAAAAGAAATTAAGATAAAGGGAGAAACCTCAAAAAAAATGATCATCAAAAAAACGGTTTTAGGAACGGTGTTTAACGTAAGTTCTAAAAATTTAGACTCTGTACCTACTGTTGTCAATTGGGTGTATAACGAAAAACCTAATCAGGTTTTACAAACAGCTTATGGTATGAACCATGCTAATAATATTGATGATTTTGAAAATGCCATTGCTACTTTATCTGCTCCTGGATTGAATTTTGTGTATGGTGATAAAAAAAACAACATTGGATTGTGGTCTGCAGGACAATTATATAAACACATATCGCCTGAAGTAAATACCAAATTTGTGCTTGATGGAACAGATTTGTCTGAAGTACAAAAAGAATGGTTGCCATTTACTAAAAATCCAAAAGCAATCAATCCTCCAAAGGGATATCTGTTTACATCTAATGTACAACCAGAGGCTATTGATGGAGATTTATATCCAGGGTATTATTTGTCACAAGACAGGGCAGTGGCTATTAAAAAAGGAATTGAAGCCAAAGAAAAATTATCGGTAAGCGATATGAAAAGTTTGGTGAACAGCCATACCAATACTACAGCCATAGAAAATATTAAAGATTTGGTTGATGGGATTGACCTTGATAAATTAAATGATTTTGAGTTAAACGTTTTAGATAGGTTGGTTAAATGGAAAGGAAACCATCATTTAGAAAATATAGAGCCTACTATTTATTATAAATTGACTTTTAGGCTTTGGAAAAATACGTTTGAAGATGAATTAGGAGCCGATGATTTTAAAGATTTTGTGAATTCAAACCTATCAAGAAGAACTCAGAATAAATATTTAAAAAATCCAAACTCAGTATGGTGGGACAATATATCTACCTTAAGAAAAGAAACTTTTAAAGACATTGTAACTTTATCGTTTAAAAACGCTGTAACAGAACTCAAAGCAACCTTGGGAGAGGATATAAATGAATGGAAATGGGGTAAAGTACATACCGTAACTCATGAACATGCTTTGGCTAAAATAGATTTGCTTAAAAAGATTTTTAACGTGGGGGCTTTCCCTATGGTAGGAGGAAATGAAACTATTAATAATTTAATGTTTGATTATACAGAAGGCAATGAGTTTAAGGTAAATGCAGGTCCTTCAAGTCGTAGAGTTATAGATTTTTCTGATATAGAAAACTCTTATGCAGTAACACCAACAGGACAATCTGGATATTTTTTAAGTCCATTTTACAGCAATCAGACTAATTATTATAATACAGGAAAATATTATAAAATGTTGATGAATGAAGAGGAGATTAAAACATCAACATTAAAACTAATTTTTGAATAATAAGTGTTAGTTATGAAAGTTATAGATTTTACAGAGATTCAGATAAGAGAATATATAGAAGAAATTAGACCCCCTAGAGAGATAAGAAAAGAAGTAGATTTGTCTTATTCTTATGAAAATAATGTTGTTGAAATTTTTGAAATACGTCCTAAATGGGATGATATTAAGGTTATAGAAAACTTTCCAATTGCTAGAGTTAAGCATGTAAAAAGTAAAAATATTTGGAGAATTTATTGGATGGATTCCAATCAAAAATGGATTCAATACAAACCAAATTTTGAAGAGCAACACTTTTCAAAAGTTATTGAGATTATTAAGAAAGATGAACATGGATGTTTTTGGGGATAAAATCAATCAAAATGTTTTTACATAGAACATTCATCATTAGCAAATTCAGTCTCAATAGTAATATGATCAAAAGGGTATTTATGCAGTACTTTTTTTAGTTCTTTTTTAATTTTTATTACTTTGTTAAACGTAGTGTTTTCTTTTAAAACTATATGAGTGGTAAACACGTGGTGTTCTCCATCTAAAGACCAAATATGTGTGTGGTGAGTGCTATTGATGTCAGAAATATTTAATATTTCTTTTTTAATAATATCAATATCAATATCTAAAGGTTGAGCTTGTAAAAATAAGTACAAAGTTTCCTTTAGTCTTTTGATAACATTCCAAAGAATATAGATGGTAATTACAATAGATAATGCAGGGTCTAAATAAGGAATGTCTTTAAAATTTAAAACAATAGCAACAATAAGTACAGCCACCCATCCTAATACATCTTCCATTAAATGCCATGATAATACTTTTTCATTTAGTGTTTTTCCGCTGCTAATTTTCCATGCAGCATAGCTATTTACAGCTACACCAAAAATGGCAAAAACTAACATTCCTTGCGCATCAGAATGTTGAGGAGTAATCAATCTGTCAACAGCAGCATAAATCACAAAAACAGAACCTGTAAGCAATACTAGACTATTAACCAAAGCCCCTAATAAGGATAGACGTTTGTAGCCAAAAGAAAAAGTTTTTGTTGGTTTTTTGTTAGATTTTTCTTGCATGTACCAAGAAAACCCAAGAGATAAACTATCTCCCAAATCATGAATAGCATCAGAAATAATAGCCACACTGTTTACGTAAATTCCACCTATAATTTCAAAAATGGTAAAAGCCAAATTTAAAAAGAAAACCATTTTGATGTTTTTACTAGCATCGTGATGATGGTGGTGATCGTGTGACATATTATTTTATTCTTTTTCTATATAATTACTAGGGATGTTAAATAAATATTTAGAATTGTTAATAAATTGAATGTTACTAATAACTGCCTCTCCTAGTTGATTAGAAATTCCAGTTGTTTTATTCCATTCCCAAAAAGACCATTTGGTAGCTATTGGAATTCCGTCAACATCCTTGTAGTCTTCATACTTAATGGCATGAGGATCGCTTTCTGCTTTTTTTACGTTTTTTCCAAAAGTTACAATATAGGCAGCTGTGTTTATTAAGTAGTCATCCTGATCAGCATATAGGTAATACCAATCATCAGGAGAGTCTCCCGTTTCTGATGTAAAACTTAATTTTTGAGTGTAAAATAATTCATCATTTAATTTACCTTCTCCAAATTCTGACCACTTTGTTCCAGAATCATTTAGTTTGTAAGGAAATAAAAAGAAGTAAGCCCATGTATAAGCATCAAACCTAACGGCTTTTACGTTTTTAAAATTGGGTGAATAATACACACATTCGTTATGTGTATATATTTTGCTATTGTCTTTATTTTCAATCAATCCTTTTGATGAATTTGTTAATAAAGTAATACTAGCATTTAATCTTTCTTTTCCTCTAAATGTCAATAAGATATCAAATTTAACGGCTTTGTGTGATAAAAAATCTGTTTTATGATGAGCTTCTTCAATAGCTTTTATAGGTGTTTTTTTAGATTTTGATTTACAACATATAAAAGTAAAAGCACTAATAAGAATGATAAAAGATTTTAGAAATTTCATATTTATACTTTAATTAATCAAATAAGTCAGAAGATAAATATCTATCTCCTCTGTCACATATTATAGCAACAATTACACCGCTTTCTAAGGTTTCTGCAAGTTTAACAGCTGTAGCTACAGAACCTCCAGAGCTCATGCCAGCAAACACCCCTTCTTCTTTGGCCAAACGTTTGGTCATAGCTCTAGCATCAGTTTCAGAAACTTCCATTACAGTATCAACTTTAGATTTGTCAAAAATCTTTGGTAAGTATTCTTCAGGCCATTTTCTAATTCCCGGAATTTGAGAACCATCGCTAGGATGAGCTCCTACTATTTGCACGTTTGGGTTTTGTTCTTTTAAATAAGTTGAAGTTCCCATAATGGTTCCTGTAGTCCCCATGGCAGATACAAAATGTGTAACTTCACCATTAGTGTCTCTCCAAATTTCAGGTCCAGTGGTACGGTAGTGCGCTTTCCAGTTATCATCATTGGCAAACTGATTTAGCATAATATAACCTCCTTGTGCTACTTTTTCATCGGCATAATCTCTAGACCCAATAATTCCTGTATCTGCTGGTGTTAAAGTTACTTTAGCACCATAAGCACGCATGGTTTGCACACGTTCTGCAGTAGAGTTTTCTGGCAATACCAATTCAATATCTATATTTAGTAGTTGGGCAATCATGGCCAAAGCAATTCCGGTATTTCCACTAGTTGCTTCAATTAGTTTGTCTCCATCTTTTATTTCACCTCTGTCAATGGCTCCTTTAATCATACTATAGGCAGCACGATCTTTTACACTTCCTCCAGGGTTGTCTCCTTCTAGTTTTAATAACAATTTTACGTTTGGGTTGTTAACCAAGCGTGTTGTTTCTACTAAAGGAGTGTTTCCTATACAATCTAATAATTTATGATACATGTTTTTTAATTAAAAGTGTAACTAATTTTAAAGTTGGTAAGTCCAGCATCTAACTTCCATATATTGGTAAGTTTAGTGTCTGTTTTATCACCTTCGTATATTTTTGTTAAATACCTATCTAGACTATCAACGGTAACAAAACCTATAAATGTTCCTAGGGCTACATCAGAAAACCAATGAGCACCATCCCATAATCTAGAAACAGGAGTAATGGCTCCAACAGAATAAACAGCAATTTTACCCCATGTATTGTCTATTTGTCTTGCAATACTATGAGCAAATACTGTAGCAACCACAGAATGACCAGAGGGGAAAGAGTGATATGCTGCTAAAGGGGTAAACGGTTTGTATGCTCTTGCACCTACTCCTGCAGAGGGTCTTGCTCTACCAACCATTGTTTTAATGGAAGTTTGTAAAAAACCTGCAGCAGCGATGGATGACATTAACAATATTCCTGTTTTTTTAACTTTGTTTTTTTTTGCAATATATCCATAAGTATATAAACCACCCGAAAAAACAACAGCGTTAATTGGACCTCCAAACCAATCTCCAAATTCTCTTATAGGGTGTGGTATTTCGGATTGTAAATCTTTAAAAACAGGGTTTAAAGGTTCATCAATAAAAGTTAAAGCTGCATAAGTTCCTGCTACCAATCCGGCTTGTAACCATTGTTTTTTTTCCCATCTTATAGGAGCTGTGTAAAAATGAGCAATTCCTTTCCAAGTATAGCCAAAATCTTCTTTTAAAGACTGTTCTTTAGTTACTTGTTCTAGCGATGCTTGTGAAAATCCAGTAAAGGATAAAATTAAGAAACTTACTATTGATAGTTTTTTTAAAGGGGATGTTTTCACTAGTTATCTTGTTTTTATGTTGGCTTCAATTGTGTTATAAACAACTGAATTGTCTGGGACAGATTTTGTTACCCAAACGTTCCCGCCAATAATAGAGTTTTCTCCAACCACCGTTTCTCCTCCTAAAATAGTTGCATTTGCATAAATGCATACATTAGATTTTACGGTAGGGTGTCTTTTTTTGTCTTGTTTGTCTTTGCTAACACTCAATGCTCCCAGTGTTACTCCTTGATAAATTTTTACATGGGGCTCTATAATACAGGTTTCTCCAATAACAATTCCTGTTGCGTGATCTATAAAAACTGGGGCATAAATTGTTGCTCCAGGGTGAATATCTGTTCCTGTTTGTCTGTGTGCATATTCGCTCATTAAACGAGAGAATAAGTATAAGTTTTGATTGTATATTTCGTGACTTAATCTGTGAATTGCCAAAGCGTAAAAACCAGGGTAAGCAAAATAAATTTCTTCAATTCGTCTTGCAGCTGGGTCAGATTCCATAAAGTATGCAGCATCTTTATTTAAATCTTTTAAAATTGCAGGTAATTTTTGAGCAAAAGTTTCCCAAGTTTTATCACAAACTTCTTGAGGACACATGCATGATATTTTAGCAGCTGCTTTAAATAAGTTCTCTAATTCTTCAAAACTATGAGCCAAATCTATACTGTCATCAAATAATACACTAAATATTTTTTGAGTAAAATCTTCAACACTAGTTTTAACACTGTAGTTTAAATCGGTGTTTTGCTTAATGCTTTGTAGTTCTTTAATAATTTTTTCCATGCTTTACTTGTCTAAGCATAAAAGTAAACATTACAATTCTTTATTAAAAAAATGTAGCCCTATCTTTTTAGTAATAGTTTTTGCTAATTTAAATTTAGATTCTACTGACCAACCTGCAATGTGTGGAGAAAGTAATATGTTTTCTGATTGAATTAAATATTCAAAAGCAGTTGGTAATTCATCGTTTTCAAAAAGATTTTCAAAAGACGTTTTTTCGTATTCTAAAACATCTAAACAAGCTCCTAATATTTTATTTTTTTTGATGGCGTTAACCAAATCATTGGTTACAATTGCTGTTCCTCTTGCTGTGTTAATAATGTAAAATGATTTTTTAAAGTTATTGATGAAATTTGCATCAATCATTTTATAAGATTGTTCATTATGTGGGGTGTGAATACTTAATACATCTGTTTTTTCTTGTAACTCTTGTAAAGAAACTTGTTGGCAATTTTCATCACCTACATTTTCTTTTAAATCGTAACAAATTACTTTACAATCAAAACCTTTTAATTTTTTAGCAAAGGCTTTTCCCATGTTACCATAACCAATAATTCCTATTGTTTTTCCTTCTAATTCTAACCCTCTATTGGCTTCACGTAACCATTGTCCTTGTCTAATTTGTAAATCGGCTCTTTTTAAATTGTTGAACAAACTTAAAATCATTCCTAAAGCATGTTCCCCAACCGCATTCATATTTCCTTCAGGAGCTGCAATTAAAACAATCCCCTTGCTTTGGGCATACTCACAATCAATACTTTCTAAACCAGCACCTACACGGGCGATGAATTTTAAATTTGTAGCAGCATTGATAAAGGTTTTATCAATGTTAAAACGACTACGGATTACAATACCATCATAATCACTTATTTTAGCTTCTATTTCGGTTTTTGATGAGGTATAATCTTCGTGATTTTTACATCCTAATAAAGCTAAATCGTTCTTTAATACAGCGTGATTTGAATCTATGTGAAGTACTTTCATTTTAGGTATCTGGTATGATGATTTTATTATTTTAAATCAATCGTATAAATACTTAATTCAATATCTTAGTTATAGACCTTAGTCTTTGAAAATAAGATTTGTTTGGTTAAATTAATTCAACAAATACACGATTTAAAAAAATCAAGAAGAAACTAATATTGTTCTTTCTCGTTCGGAAAATCTTTTGCTTTTACATCGGCATTGTATTGTGTAAAAGCGTTACTCATTTCATCATATAGGTTGGCATATCTACGTAAAAAACGAGGGTGGAATTCATGAGTCATTCCTAACATATCATGTACTACCAATACTTGTCCATCTACATTTGGTCCAGCTCCAATTCCAATGACAGGAATGGTTAAGCTTTCTGCAACTTTTTTAGCTAGTTTAGCGGGGATTTTTTCTAATACTAAGGCAAAACATCCTTTGGCTTCTAAAAGTTTAGCATCTGCTAATAATTTTTCAGCTTCGGCTTCTTCTTTGGCTCTAACAGTATAAGTTCCAAATTGATAAATAGATTGTGGTGTTAATCCTAAATGCCCCATAACAGGAATTCCTGCTTGAATAATTCTAGAAAGAGCATTTTCAATTTCTATACCACCTTCTACTTTTACAGCATGTGCACCAGATTCTTTCATAATTCTAATAGCAGAACGTAAAGCCTCTTTAGAGTCGGATTGGTAACTACCAAAAGGAATGTCTACAACTACAAGGCTTCTGTTACTTGCTCTAACTACAGAACTAGCGTGATAAATCATTTGATCTAATGTAATAGGTAAGGTTGTTTCATGACCAGCCATTACGTTAGAAGCCGAATCTCCAACAAGTAAAACATCTACTCCTGCATTGTCAATAATTTTAGCCATGGTATAATCATAGGCTGTAAGCATAGAGATTTTTTCTCCATTGCTTTTCATTTCTATTAATGAGTTGGTAGTTATTCTTTTGTATTCTTTTTTTATTGCAGACATGATTTTAAAATCTATAAATAGGGCGGTAAAATTACAGATTATTTATTAGAAAATAGCGAATAGGATAAAGTGATAAATATAAAAACCTCCTTAAAGTAATTTTTAAGGAGGTTTTTATTTATGTGTTTAAATATTTTTTATTCAGTTGGAATTCTTTCATCAATCATTTTTAATGGCATTCCTTCCATTAATTCAAAAATATCAATAATACTTCTAAATTTATCTTCTTCTTCAGCTTGTTCTGTAATAAACCATTGTAGCATGGCTTCAGATACAAAGTCATCTACGTTTCTAGCTTTTTTAAATATTTTTTTAATTGATTCTGAAACGGCAATTTCTTGCTCAAGAGATTTTTCAAAAATGGCAAGTAAGCTATCAAAATCATTATTAACAAGATCTACACTTGGAGAAATTGCAGCTCCACCGTTGTCGTTAATAAATTTAAAAATTTTCATGGCATGTTCTCTTTCTTCTTCGGCTTGCTCGTAAAATAAGGCTTTACTATTTAACAATTCTCTTTGGTCACACCATGAAGCCATTGCTAAGTAAGAAGCAGATGCATGCATTTCCATGGCAATCTGATTATTTAATAAATCCATCACTTCGGGGTGAATAGATATTTGTTTTCTTATAATTGTATTCATGATTCTTTCCTTTTAAATTACAATACAAAATTACAAGATAGTGTGCGTAGAATGAAGCTAAATAGTTGATTAAACGTGATTTGAAAAGAGTCTAAATTAATGCATTATTTAAACTGAGACTGAAAAAAAGGAGTCAATTTCATCCTTTAAATTTAATAGATAAGGTATTTCAACAAAAAGTAAATGTTGCTTATCTGCTAGAAAAAGTAGTACAAAGTTCTCGTTGTCAATAATGTTTGTTAATTTTTCCGGGCTGGTTAAATAGTTTAACTGTTGTCTTAATTGTAATAATTGAGGAAAACTCAATTGTATTCTTTTTTCAAAAAAATGCAATTGAACCTTACACAAGGTCAGTTTTTCTAAACTTACAGAAATATTAACATCACAAATATTTGTCACAATACTTTTGTTTATAAAAATTTTGTGCAAATATATGTTTTATTTATAATAAATAAAAATAAAGTTTTGGTAGGGAGCAAAATGGTTTTATCATTTTTTTTAGATTTTAAGAAAGTATAAATTCTATACCTTATATTTATCTTCAGATAAAACCTTTTAAGGAATATGCCAGAAACCAAAATACATACTTTAAACCCAGACAATTGGATAGATGCTTATGCAGATTACCTCTTTAATTATACCATTGCAAGAGTTAATGATGCAGATAAAGCTAAAGATTTGGTGCAAGAAACTTTTTTTGCAGGTTTAAAATCTATGAAAAATTTTGAAGGTAAAGCGAGTGAAAGAACTTGGTTGATTTCAATTTTAAAAAGAAAAATAATAGATCATTATAGAAAGATAAATTCTAATAAAGGAAAAGCCGAAGTTCGTATGAACTTTTATAATGATGGAGATAGAGAAGGAGATTGGATAGAAGAGCGTGTGCCACAAGATTGGTCTGGTGATACTGATGCTGACATAGAAACAGAAGAGTTAGGAGAGGCTTTGCAAGCCTGTATTGCTAAATTACCAGAAAAGTATAGAATTGTTTTTGAAATGAAAACCATTCAAGGTTTTGATACAGAAGATATTTGTAATGAGCTGGATATCACTCCGTCTAATCTTTGGGTAATTATTCACAGAGCAAGAACTCAACTAAGAAAATGTATGGAAGATAATTGGTTTAAAAAGTAATTTAGGTGATGGGAAAAATGAAAATTACATGCGAACAAGCAACTACAATTTGCACAAAAGCACAATATGGAGAAGCTTCAATATTAGAAAAAATAAAATTAAACCTACATTTTTTGTACTGTAAAGTATGTAGGGTGTTTAGCAAACAAAATTCAGAAATATCTACCATGTGTAACTTGGTTAAAAAACGAAAAGAACTATCAAAATGTTGTTTGTCACAAGTAGATAAAGAAAAATTAAAACAACAAATAAAAGAACTAGAAAAGACCTTATAACAAATGCATTTTTTACCCGATGAGATTGATGATTATGCCGTAAATCACTCTCAACCAGAACCAGAACTTTTAGAGGCTCTTAATACAGAAACTTGGCAAACCGTTTTAAATCCACGAATGTTAAGTGGAAATTTTCAAGGTAGACTTTTGGCCATGATTTCTAAATTAATAAACCCTAAGAATATATTAGAAATAGGAACTTATACAGGTTATTCAGCACTTTGTATGTGTGAAGGAATTCAGGCAAAAGGAAGTTTACATACCATAGATAAAAATGAAGAGTTGTATGATTTACAACGCAAGTATTTTGATTTGTCTTCTTGGGGAAATCAAATTCATCAACACGTAGGTAATGCTGTTGATATCATTCCAACCATTAAACAAAAGTTTGATTTGGTTTTTATTGATGCCGACAAAGCAAATTATGCTAATTACTTTGATTTGATTATAGATAAAATGAATTCAGGAGGAGTTATTTTATCTGATAATGTTTTGTGGAGTGGAAAAGTTGTTCAAGAAATTAATCCTAAAGATATTGATACGGTTGCTTTGGTAGCTTATAATAAAAAAATAAATGAAGACTCTAGGGTTGAGACTGTTTTGTTACCTATTAGAGATGGGCTAACCATTACTAGAGTAAAATAAAAAAAACCTTAAATAAAACCAAAAGAGGAGGTGATTCTATAAATTAGGATTACCTCCTCTTTTTATAAAATAATGGATGGACTTTAATTGTTTTAAAATCAGTTTTTTATAGATTAGTTTGCCTACTGTGTTTTTACAGCGTTTTTTTGTTTTATTTTTCCCATTTTTGTCAATTAAGACATAAGCACACTTAATTTTGTGTAGTTAAGCTAAAGAATATGGAAATATATAATATACCTGTTTTTGATGATGATTTTTACAAAATGCTTTTTAAGTTTTGTATAAATATTGGTTTTTTAACCATTATAATAAGAGGTCTTTATTATAAAAAAGCTAAAAACAAAGAGTACTTTTTTACTTATTATATGATAAGTGTAATCGTTTTCTTTTTGTGCTTTACCCTTAAAAAGTTTGAATTAGATTTGGGGATGGCATTAGGACTGTTTGCCATTTTTGGAATTATACGATATAGAACAAACGCTATAGAAATTAAAGAAATGACTTACTTGTTTGTGGTCATAGGCGTTTCCGTTATAAATTCTTTGGCCAATAAAAAAATGAGTCACATAGAGTTAATTACGGCTAATATTCTAATTATTGCGGTTCTTTGGTTTACAGAGTGGTTTTGGAGTTTAAAACACTTGGTATCAAGAAAAATTGTTTACGAAGTTATAGAGAATATAAAACCAGAAAATTATCAAATTTTAAAGCAAGACTTGGAAGAAAAAACAGGTTTAACTATAGAGAAAATAAAAGTGCATGAAGTTAATTTTAAAAGAAAGTTTGCCAATATTACCATATACTATCAAAATAAATAAAACCATCATTAGTAAGTTTTTTTTGATAGGGATTCTTTTGTTTTCTTTAGCTACTTATGGACAAGATACCATTGTAGTTAGAGATTTGGAAACATGGTCTAGTATAAACTTAAAATACAAGGTCAATAAAAAATGGGCAGTAGCACTACAAGGTCAGTTAAGGTTAGAAAATAATAGTTCAGAAGTAAGTCAGTATTTTGGTCAGTTAGATTTAGAGTATAAGTTATCTAAACGTTTTGAATTATCTGGAGGGTTACGTTATATTAAAAACAACGATAATACTGGCAAAGTTCAGGGGTACGAAGATTATTTTAGATATCATGTGGATGGAACATATGAACATAAAATAAATAATATTGATTTTAAATACAGGATCCGTTATCAAAATAGAAATGAACTAAGTGTAGAGGATGAACTAAAGGAAACCCTTCGTTTTAAAGCAGAAGCTGTTTGCAATATAAAAAAATGGAAGTTAGATCCAGAGTTATCAGGAGAATTGTTTCGTTCTATAGGGGCGGCATCAGAAAATCAATTAGAAAGTTATAGAATTACGCTTGGAACTACATTTAAGGTGCATAAATCTGCCAAAATGAAACTATTTTATGGGTTTGATAATGAGTTGAACACAACTTATCCTAAAGCGGTGAATATTGTTGGGGTAAAATATACTTACACTTTAAAATAATCCATTATGAATATAAAAATAAAAAATATTCAACCAGCATTATTGGTTTTAATCATAGCACTTTTAGCAGTTTCTTGTAGAGAAGTAGAGGTGGTTCCTAATAAAGATATTCAGGAATGGACTTTGGCAACTCATACCGATGTAGAAGGAATTAATTATAATATTGTTTTTCCACAAAATAAAGTAAATAGGGTAGATATAGTTTTTTCTCCAGAGGAATATAAAAGTATGAGGTCTAATTTGGCAAGTTTAATAACAGAAGCTGCAGGGCCTAATGTTTTTTCTGATGATAAACCGGTATATGCTCCTTGCGATTTATATTTTAATGAGCAACAATGGTTTCATGTAGGTATTAGGTATAAAGGAAATTCAAGTTTATTTGGAGCGTATAATAACGGAAATGGTAAATTACCTTTAAGACTTAAGTTTGATGTGTTTGAAGATGAATATCCTGAAATTAAAAATCAGAGATTTTATGGATTTCAAGACCTTTCCTTAGGAAGTAATTATAATGATGCTTCATATATAAGAGAAAAGGTAGCTACAGAATTATTTAGAGATTTTGGAGTGCCGGCAGTGAAAACTGCTTTTTACGAAGTGTATGTAGATGAGGGTTCTGGAGTTCCTGTTTATTATGGTTTATATACGTTAGATGAAGTCGTTTTTGATACCATGTTATTTTCTGTTTTTGGGAGTAATACCGGAAATTGTTATAAACCAGAAGGAAGAGGGTCAATGTTTTCTGCTAACGAATTTAACTTAGAAGATTTTGAGAAAAAAACAAATGAAGAATTAGCCGATTGGTCTGATATTCAAGAATTATATGCCATACTACATTCTCCTTTAAGAACTACTGATGTTGAAACTTGGAAAACTAATTTAGAAAGTGTTTTTGATGTTCAAGGATTTTTAAAGTATTTGGCTGTAAATAATACCATCCAAAATTGGGATACATATGGAAATATGAGACATAATTATTTTTTGTATCACGATCCTGCTGATGGACTTATCAAATGGATTGTTTGGGATAATAATGAAGCTTTTTTAAGTGGTTCTGCACAATTACAAGCTTTGTCCTTGGGAATGACAGAAGTTTCGGATGATTGGACATTAATCACTTTTTTAATGGGAGTGGCCTCTTATGAACAAGATTATAAAACATATTTAAAAGATTTTGTAGACAATTATTACAACCCAAGTATAATGGAAACAAAATTTGATAATTATTATAATTTAATTTTATCAAGTGTTACATCAGAAAGTCCAGAATACACAAGTTTGTTTGATGGTTCCGAAGATTTTGAAACAGCTATAGAAACTATGAAAGCGTTCTGTGTTTCTAGAAACGAAGCGGTAACATCTTATCTAGCTAATTAAAACTAAAGGAGGATTATGAAAAGCAAACTACTTTTAGTACTGAGTTTATTATTAAATGTTTATTTAACAAATGCTCAAACATTTACAGATAACAATATACACTACAATATTGTAAATAGTAATGAGGTTGAAATTCTAGACTACTTAGGAAGTGATACCTCAATTGATATTCCCAATTCAGTAGAATATAACAGCATTGCCTATCCAGTTACAAAAATTAAGAATGGAGCTTTTTATCAAAATTCTTTAATAAATGTTAGCATTCCTAGTTCTGTGTTAATTATAGAATCAGGAGCTTTTTCAAGCAATCAATTAACTACATTAACTATTGCGAATGGAGTTGAAAGTATTGGTTCTGATGCTTTTTCTAATAATTCTTTAACCAATATAACACTGCCCAATAGTATTACTTTTATTGGGAATTCGGCTTTTGCAAATAATTCATTAACACACATAAGTATTCCAAACAATGTAACAGATATCGGTAAATATGCTTTTATCAGTAATTCTTTAGCAACTATTTCTTTAGGAGATAATTTAGAAAATATAGGAGAAGCCGCTTTTAATAACAACTCTATCACACAAGTAGTAATTCCTAACAAGGTTATCAATATAGAAAAAAATGTATTTTCTAGTAATGCTATAGAAAATGTAAGCATAGGTTCTAGCGTAACAAGTTTTGGAGATGGTGTTTTTTTATACAATGCTATTACTAGTGTAAATTCATTAAGTATAAATCCTGCAAGCTTACCATCTAATACTTTTGATAATAATTTTGATATAGATTTAACAATTCCTGAAAATACTTTAGAAGCTTATACCAATGCAGGGTGGACAAGTTTTAAGACTGTTAATGGTGAAGTTATAGCGTTAGAATCATTTATAATAGATGAAATTGAGTATTCCATTGTAAATGTTAGAGAAAGATATGTTAAAATAGAAAATTATAATGGGACTAATACAAGTATTCTCATTCCTAGTGAAATTAGCCATCATGGAAATACTTATACAGTAACAGAAATAGGAACAACTGCATTTAAAAACAAAAATTTATCTAGCGTAACTTTTCCAAATACTTTAAATATCATAGGTTATGATTCTTTTTCAGCAAATAACTTAATAAACATAACCATTCCAGACAACGTTTACACTATAGATTCCTATGCCTTTAAGGATAATAGTTTAATTAGTGTAGTACTATCTGCTAATGTTAATTATATAGGGAATGAAGCCTTTTCTAACAATGTTTTAACAAGTGTTTTAATTCCTAATAACGTAAAAATTATTGCCAACGCAGCCTTTTATAACAACAGTATAAATAGTTTAACAATTGGTGATGCTGTAGAGACTATTGGTTCCTACGCTTTTAATAATAACAAGTTAACAAGTGTTACTATTCCAAATAAAGTAACTACCATTTCTAATCTTGCTTTTTACGATAATAAAATAGAAACTTTAATTATTGGGAATGCTGTAAAAACCATAGGTATTTCTGCTTTTAGTAATAATAAAATAACTCGTGTTACTTTGCCAGAAAATGTAAAAAGTATTGATTATTTGGCTTTTCATAATAATCCAATCACAGAAGTGGTGTCAGAAAGTACCATTCCCTTTGAGTATAATGATTTATTTTCTAATAAAAGTGATATCAACTTAACTATACCAGAGAATACTTTTTATGCCTACAACCATGCTTATTGGGAGGGCTTTAAAAGCGTTAAAGATGGAGATGATTTAATAGAAACTACAGGTAACCAAATACCAGGTTTAATATTAGGTTATCACTCGGGAACAGTAACTAATAATTTAGAAGATTATGTTTCTTTAGCAATTTATAATACAAAAGGGCAACAAATTCCAAATCAAAACTTAGATGGAGTTTATATTGTAATTGCTGATGACCACTTAGGAAATAAAGTTTTTGTAAAAATGTATGTTAAGTAATCTCTGTTGATTATTAGCTTTTCCTACTTTATAAAAACTGTTAAATAATTTTTTAATCAATGTTATTCAAATGCACTGTTTTCTATTAAGTTTGTTATATTTCTGTAAATTGAAACTTAAAAGCTATGCGTTGGATTTCCAAACCTTTACCTAATAATGATGTTGTAAATTCTTTGTCTAAATCTTTGGGAATAGATAGAGTGTTGGCTCAGTTATTGGCTTTAAGAGGAATCAATACATTTGATGAAGCCAAAAGTTTTTTTAGACCAAACTTAGCGGAGTTACACAATCCTTTTTTAATGAAAGGAATGGAACAGGCTGTACAAAGAATTTTTACTGCCATAGAAAATAACGAGAATATAATGGTCTATGGCGATTATGATGTAGATGGAACTACATCTGTAGCTTTAATGTCTACTTATCTGCTTACGCTATATCCTAATGTGGTAACTTATATTCCTGATAGATATGCAGAAGGATATGGAATTTCTTATCAAGGAATTGATTTTGCTGATGATAACGAAATTACTTTAATTATTGCTTTAGACTGTGGAATTAAAGCCATTGATAAAGTAGCTTATGCAAAAGAAAAAAACATAGATTTTATTATTTGTGATCACCACAGACCAGGAGATACTGTTCCTGATGCCGTAGCGGTATTAGATCCTAAGCAAGTAGATTGCCATTACCCTTATGATGAATTGTCTGGTTGTGGAGTTGGATTTAAATTAATTCAAGCCATCGCAGAAACATTAGAACATCCTTTTGAAACGTTAATACCGTATTTAGATTTGTTAGCAGTGAGTATTGCTGCAGATATTGTTCCTATGGATGGTGAGAATAGAATTTTAGCCTATCATGGATTAAAATTAATCAATTCAAATCCAAGACCAGGAATTAAAGCTATTTTAGAGCAAGTACAAAAAACAGAATTAACCATTACAGATGTAGTGTTTATAATTGCTCCAAGAATTAATGCTGCTGGTAGAATGAAACAAGGAATTCATGCCGTAGAGTTGTTAACGGAACAAAACATATCTCTGGCAAAAAAGTTTGCTAGTGAAATTGACCAATATAATGCTGATAGAAAAGAACTAGATAAAAAAATAACCGATGAAGCTTTACAACAAATTAGAGAAAATAATGAAGAGCAAAACAGCACGAGTGTTGTTTTTTGTGAAACTTGGCATAAAGGTGTTATTGGTATTGTGGCTTCAAGACTCATAGAGAATTACTATAGGCCAACTTTGGTATTTACCAAAAGTGGAGATAAACTAGCAGCATCGGCACGTTCGGTTAAAGGTTTTGATGTGTATAATGCTTTAGAGGCTTGTGCAGAGCATATAGAACAATTTGGAGGTCATAAATATGCTGCAGGTTTAACATTGTTACCAGAAAATTACAATGCTTTTAAAAATGCTTTTGAAAAAGTAGTTAAAGAAACCTTAACAGAAGAACAAAAAACACCAGAAATCTCTATTGATGCTGAGGTTGATTTATCATACCTAACCCCAAAATTTTATAGAATATTATCACAATTTGCTCCATTTGGTCCTGCCAATATGAAACCTGTTTTTAAAGCCACTGCATTAAGAGACAATGGTTATGGTAAACGTATAGGTAAAGTAGAGTATGAAGATGATTTGCCAGAACATTTGCGTTTAAATATTATTTATGGAGCCGATGATAAAACCTATAATGCTATAGGTTTTGGTATGGGACATCAGTTAGATGAAATTCAACAGGCCGAAACTTTTGAAGCTGCTTTTACTTTAGAAGAAAATAATTGGAATGGTTTTACTTCATTACAATTAATGTTAAAAGATATTAGGGTAAACGATTAGTTGTTTGTTATGAACCATTACTTTTAGATTGTTTACAAGTTAAGTTTTTTTGAGTGATGAAGCACATCAATAAAAAAAGTAGTTATTGATTTTAGAGTTTTATCAAACATCAACTTACCAATTCACACCAACACCAAAGGTAAATCTTAATCCTTCTGTACTATTAAATAAGTTAAAATTAATTTTAGCCAATGGAGCACTAAACCATAAAGTAGTTCCGTAAGAAGTATGCCACCTATCAGATTCTTCGTTGGGCAACCAAACCCTACCATAATCATAACCCAAAGAAACACCGTAAGTTAAGGGTAAAACAGGTGTTTTAACATTGTTAATGGTATATCTTAAATTGGTGTTTTGTACAAAGCTTTGTTTTCCAGAAAAACGTTCATTTCTGTATCCTCTTAAGCCATTATTTCCACCAATAAAAGCAGATTGATACAACTGAAAATCATCACCAAAATTAAATTGAGAACGAATTTTACTAGACAATGCCCATTTTTTGTTTAATGATATAGGAACAAGCATTCCCCAATCAGTCTTTAAATAGGCCAAAGAAGAATTTTTAGAAAGGTTATAATCCCATCCAGTAGTAAGGTTAAAATCAAAACCTAAAATAGGTAAAGCGTTACTGTTGTAGTTATTATAGTGTAGGCTGGTTTTAATTCCAGCAAAATTTTGTTCATCAAATTCAACAGGTAAGGTATTTAAATACCTATCTTCCATTTCTTCTAATTCATATATGGTAAGAGGAATGCTAATATTAAAACTGGCTCCCATTAAATTGTTCCAAGTAACACCTGGTTCTATACTTTTTATTTCAGATTTTACACGGTTGTAATCTAAGCCTAAATCATCATCATGATTAACAGTATTATTTCCAAAACCAAAAAAGTTATTGCTAAAGTTAGAACTTGTCAATCGGCTTTTTACAAAAACATTCCAATGGTTTAAGTAAGTAGCAAACTCACTACGATGAGAGAAATCAAACCCTTGTGTAGCTGAATAATACTTAAGGTTAAAAACATGTTTGTTGCTAAATGGTTGACGGTTATATCCGTAAAATGTTCTGTTAAAAGAGGCTCCAATAGCTAAACCATCATCAGGATTGTAACCTATTAAAGGTGTAATGGTTTGGGTGTAATCTTTTACTTTTCTGAATTCGTAAATATTATTGTCATACCTGTCTGTAAGGTGTTTTTTTAATGGTCCTTTAAAAATATTTTTTTTGCTACTAAAATCATGCACACGGACTTTTTTAGCCGATTTTTCAACATGATAAGTATCTTTATTTTGTCCACCAATCAAACGAATTTTAGGGCTTTTAGCATCTGTATTTAAAACATGAAACAAATTATCGTGATCTAAACCATAAATCCATATTTCTTTGGTATTGTTGTTGCTAAATTTACGAGTAAAATAATGTTCTCCTATTTTATCTTTTTTAAGGTCGTAAACTTTAACGGTTGTAGTTTCTTTGTTAGCAGAAATTTCAAAGTAATTACTATTATCTGTTCCTTTTATAATGGCAAATTTCTCTAGTATTTTTTGATATTGTTTGGCAATATCAACCACGTGATCTCGTCTGTACTTTAATACGTTTTTTATGTTGTTAATGTTTTCATTCTTAACAGTTTCTGGCAAATGTTCAAAGGCTTTGTTAATAACATTATCTGTTAAGTTTTCTTTGATATATTTGGCTTGTTCTTGCCAAATGGAGTAGTCACTTTCTTGTAAAAGCGATACATCTATAGGGTAGGGTTCATCATTAAACTTATATAAATTACGAATGTCTTTATCGTAAGTTTGCATTAATTTAATGGGATCTATAAGTGTGGTTAGGGTTTTTAAAATAAAGCCATCGTAGTTAGAAAATGCCTGATCTCTATCTCTAGGGATTGGTCTAAATAATTTCTGTTTTCCATTTTTAAATTCAGCCCATCTCCATTGATCTACATGTCTATCCCAGTCACCTAAAATCATATCAAACAAACGAGCGGTTACATAATTTCTTTCATCTAGTTTGTTGTTTTTACTATCTCTAAGTTTTGCAAATAAATCATCTGTACTAATAATATCATCAGGAAACCCAAAAGAAGCCAAATCATTGTGCCCATCTTCAGGTCTTTCCTCGATCATGTATAAAGCATCTCCAAATTCATCATTATGTGGGGCAATGGTTTTTTGTTTAGGAACGTAAAATAATTTTGGATTTGTGTGATATACTTTAATAGCATCAGACAAGTCACCAATAATAAAAGGTGTATAGGGATGTGCAGAGGTATAAAAATCGAATAAAATATTTTCGGTATAAGTATCTTTTAAGTCATTGGTAACGTAATCATTTTTAAAAGCAACTGTTTGTAAAAATCTAACGGCACTCTTTTTTAAAGCTCGCATTACGTATTGTTTTCCTTCAGGATTTATCAAACGTAAAGATTTAGATTGATGTCCTCCTCCTTTTTTTACCAAAGTTAACCCGCCATATAAAGTGTCTAACATAACTGTTTTTGCCCTTACAAGAGTACTATACTCTTTTCTGTAGTGATGCCCCCAGAGAGCGGTGTAAAATTTACTTTTATCGGTTAATGATTTAGGATAGATAGATGTAGTTGCATAGGGTTTGATGCTTTTATTGTACAAAGTGTCTTTTTTCTTATGTTCAGGTTTAAAAACTGTAGTTTTAAAAATGGTTCCTTCATTGTTTTTAAAAGTAACATCAACGTGTTTTTTTGGATAAATACTAAGTTTTGCATATCCGTTTTTTCCATAGGTAAACCCTTTTTCTTTTCCTAAATAAGTAGGAGAGGTTTTAGAACCTGCACCACTAATAATTTGTGGAATTCCATCTTTAAATAAATATTGTAGGTTATGTTCGTGACCTGATACAAAAATAAGATGAGAGTGTTCTTTGGCTAAAGTGCTAACTCTTTTTGTTAATTCATTATATCTGTAAGCGTTTAAATCTTGTGGGTTTAAACCACTGGTTTTTCTAATTGTTTGAAAAATGCTTCCTACGATAGGCATAGGAATGTTATTAGAAAATGGAAAAATGTGTTTTTTAAAAGAATTTTCTCCAGCATGAGTTCCTTTGCTAGTTAAAGGATGATGAATGGCTATTAGTGTAATTTTATTTTGACTTTTATTAATCAATCCTTCTAATTCAACAAAAAACTTTTCTCGAGTTTTAATTTCATCACATTTGTCGTTCATTTTAGGATGTTTGTTCCAGTCTGTTATATACCATTGTGAATCTATTATGATTACATCAACCTCTTTATTAAGGTGAACAACTTCTAACGGACAACCATTTTCGGGTAAAAAGGTGTTTTTACCTAAGGAATCTTCTACTAGTTTTTCTTGCTTCTTCAATCCATCTAATCCATAATACCAATCGTGATTTCCAGGGATAAAAATGGTGTTTCCTTTGTAATTTTTTAGAATGTTAAGTTGGGCGTTTAGTTTTGCAATTCCATCTTTTTGCGAAATGCCCTTTTTAGGATTAATTCCTTTAGGATATACATTATCACCTAAAAAAATAACCGTACTATTTTCATTTTCTTGTTGTAGTTCTTTTTGTAGCTTTTCTAAGGTTTTATTTCCCGCTGCAAGGTCTCCTGCATCACCAATTAAATAAATATTACTAACTTCTTTGCTTGATGTTTTGTTTACATTCCAGTTTTTAAAGTGTCTAGAAATTTGTTTTTTGTAGGTAGCACAACTCATTACCAGTGTAAAAGAAATGAATAGAAGTAAATTTTTGATTGAAATTAAATTCATTTTTATTTGATGTAATGATAAACTAAAAGTAAACTTATTTTTAATAAATTTGGTTAAATCGCAATATAAAGATATGAAATCTTCCATAGTTGAGTCTGCAGAATTATATGTTGTTAGTTATTTAAAACATAATTTGCCTTCTGGTACTATTTATCATAGCATTACACATACACAAGATGTGGTTGATGCTGCTAAAACACTAGCAAAAGAGGAAAAAATTTCTGATGAAGATAAAGAGTGTTTGTTATTGGCAGCATGGTTTCATGATATTGGTTATGCAACAGGAGGCGAAAATCATGAAGAAAGAGGTGTTAAAGAGGTTGTAAGTTTTTTAGAAGACCACCATTACCCTAAAGATAAAATAGAGGTGGTTGTAAATTGTATTAGAGCTACTAAAATGCCTCAGAACCCTACAAATAAATTAGAACAAATTATTTGTGATGCGGACTTGTTCCATGTTGCTACCTCTTCTTTTGAGTCTGATAGTAAATTATTAAGAGCAGAGTGGGAGTTGTTAGAGGGAAAAACGTTGACAGATGTTGAATGGTATCAATGCAATTCTGAATTTTTGAGAGGTCATAAGTTTTATACAGATTTTGCCTTTAGAAATTGGAGTGCCTTAAAATCATCAAACTTGGCAGCTAATGAAAAAAAATTAAAAAATGCCATTCAAAAAGAAGATGATGCTTTGTTAAAAAGAGAAAAAAATAAAGCAAAATCAAACAAAAGTTCTTTTGATAAAAAAGCAGATAAAACAGTGGAGACAATGTATAGGGTTACGCTAAGAAACCATATAAATTTAAGTGCCATTGCAGATTCTAAAGCTAACATTTTACTAAGTATAAACGCTATAATATTGTCTTTAGCTTTGGCTAATTTATTTCCTAAATTAGATAAAGTAGGCAATCAATATTTAATTATACCTACCATTGTTTTTTTACTAACAGCTGTAACATCTATTGTGTTTGCTATACTATCAACCAGACCAAAAGTTACTTCAGGAACCTTTACTCAAGAGGATGTTGATAATAAAAAAGTGAACTTGTTGTTTTTTGGTAATTTCCATAAAGTATCACTAGACATGTTCAATAAAAGTATGTTTTCTTTGATAGATGACAGAGAGTATTTGTATAAATCTTTAAATAAAGATTTGTATTTTTTAGGACTTGTGTTGGCTAAAAAATATAAGTTGCTAAGGTTAACTTATGCTATTTTTATGACAGGAATTGTATTGTCTGTAATCTCTTTTGGAATTGCATTTTATAGCTTAGAACTTTAGTTTTTTTCGCTAATTAACTTGGTGGCCTTTAGTAGGTTTTTAAAAGAGAGTAAATCATTTTGTTCTCTATTATAGTTAATTTTAACTCTAATAGCTTTTAAACCAGAAACACCTTGTAAGTCCTCAATATCAACATGTTCTACTTCTCCTATAAAATAGTTTTGTTGGGTTAAGTATTCAATATACTTTAAATATTCTTCCAAATCGTATTCGTGAGTATAAACAATTACAAGTTTTTCGGTTTGAGTTAATCTTTCTTTGGTTCCTTTTACGTAAGATTTATCTATTCTTTTTTTTATGATTTCATATCTCATATTATAGGCTCCATCTACATCAAACTTTTTCTCATCCATTCTAAATTTAATGTCTAAATGTTGAGAGTGAACTAAAATTAAAGAGGTTACTTGAAGGCTGATTTCAGGATGCTCAATATCTATTTGTTTGGCTATTTTTTCTAACTCACATTGTTGAATTAATTGCCAAAGTTTTATGTTTTTAATGTATATAGGGTGAAACTCTTTGGTGTTGCTAATACTTTCACCAATGTACATATTATAGTCTAAACCATCTGTTTTAAAGCGCTCGTAGTAATGAGGGTAAAACTCTTGTGCTTCTTTTTGGGCTTTGTCAAGGTGTTTTGCTAAACTACTATTTAAACTTATTATAAAATCTTCGTATGCTTTACGTTTTTTGTAAACAATGTTTAAGTTTGGATCAATTTCATTTTCATAAGCAACAATTTCTTTATGAATAAAGGAATTATTTTGTTTAATGTGGTTTAGTACCGGATATATATCATCTTTAAAAAAATCAGTTATTTGCAGTTCATCAGTAGTTTTAATTCCTGTTTTAATAGATTGTAAGTGTTTGTTTAATCTAAAAATAATTTCATCATAAATAAATAACTTTTCATCTTGATGTATTTTTTCAAATAAAAGAATAGTTTGTTTAAGTTGATAGCTTAAATCATCTTGAATGGCTTTGTTTCTAGCCGCTGAAGAATCTTTAACATCACATTGACCATATAATGGATACACATTTTTAAAAGATATGTTTCTCAATTTAGTATTAATGTGCTGATGTTGATTTGATAAATATTCATCTGCAGCATTGTAAAACTTCCATTTTACACTTGGGTGAATGGTTGTGTAATTTTCTTGAATAACAGACTCTAATAAATTTTGACGTTCATCAATAGATCTTTCTACTGCTATGCTTAAAACTGGTAAAACGTCTTTTAATTTGTTTGCGTTAATAGAGTTTAAGGCATAACTTTTTGAAGAGGCTAGCTCTAAAACAGCCATGTAATTATTATTCAGTTTTATAGGAACAAGAATTATACTTTTTATTTTTTTAGAGTTGATGGATTTATAAAAATCATTTTCGTTAGAATTTTTTCTATACTCATCAATATCAGCTATGCTGGTAATTAGACAATCATTAAACACACGATCTTTAATTTCATGGCAAAAATAATCTTGAACATTACAACAATCTTCATTAGCAATAAGGCTATGGTCTAGCTTGTGTTTAACAAAGTTTACCTTTCTTCCTTCTTGATTTTTATTGTATATAGAAACCCCCATTTTTAAATTAGGGAGATTAAATAAATCTCTTAGGTGTTGTTGTAAAGAGGTTAAAGATTCAAAATTTCTTTTGATAAAAATATTTTTGATGTTAGAAATGGTTTCGTCTTGGGTTACATCAAAAAGGTTCATCATTCCAAAACCTTTAAAAATATAAGAATTTGGAGGTAGTTTTTCTTTCCATACATCAATATTATCAAAATTGTTTAATAAATGTTTGATGTCATCTTTGGTTAATTCAGGAGCTTTGTCTGTTTTAATAATTTTAGCAAAGTCTGCATTATATAAAGCTCTGTAGCTTTTAATGGTGTTGTTTTTTATATCGGGAATATCATAGAAAAAAGGTCTTTTAAAATCAACCTTTTCATTATAGTAAAAACTTAAAATGTACACACAGGTAAGTATGTACATGTTTTTGGTGTCAAAGTTTCTTATTTCGTATTTAAAATCATTACCAGCATTGTCTATAATATCTCTAAATCTTTTTGATAACATAAACGAAGTCATGTCAAAAGGAATAGAGGCTGCTTTTATTTCATTGCTTTGTAAAAGGTCTGGAAATAATATAGAGAGTAATCTTTTAATTTGATTTTCGTAAGTTTTTAATAAAGATAAATCTGTAAATCCTTCTTTTAATATAGGGTAGTCCTTTAGCTCATCAAGTAGTTTGATAGCAGATTCGTGAAATATACTATCGCTATTTTTTGCTTGATTTTCTAAATATTCAAAAATACTATCAAAGCTAATATGTACTTTAATAGGAAGTTCTTTATTTACTAATGGGCTTTTTAATATATACATGTACCTTTATTACTATAAATGAATTTACAAATTATAGGTCGTAAAAAGGTGTAAATAATAACAACTTATTTTTGTCTAAAATAAATGGTAATAGGTACTCCTTTAAAGTCGTAAATTTCTCTCATTTTATTTTCAAGAAAACGTTTGTAGGGATCTCTAATGTATTGTGGTAAATTAGCAAAAAAAGCAAATTGAGGCGTTGGTGTTGGCAACTGCATGCAGTATTTAATTTTAACATATTTACCTTTAATAGCTGGAGGTGGGTAATTTTGAATTACCTCTAGCATGGTTTCGTTTAGTTTGCTTGTAGCAATTTTATTGCTTCTGCTTTTGTGTACTTCTACAGCTGTTTCTAAAGCTTTTAATAAACGTTGTTTGGTGATGGTTGAAGTAAATATAATAGGGACATCAGTAAATGGAGCAATTTCTTTACGAATCATTTCCTCACATTTTTTCATGGTGTTGGTCTCTTTGTCTAACAAGTCCCATTTGTTTACAAGAATTACAATTCCTTTACGGTTTTTTTGAGCCAACCAAAATATATTTTGGTCTTGTCCTTCAAAACCACGAGTAGCATCTATCATTAAAATAGCAACATCACAATATTCAATTGCTCTAACAGCTCTCATTACTGAGTAAAACTCAATATCTTCTTTAACTTTAGATTTTTTTCTAATTCCTGCAGTGTCTACTAGTTTAAAATCAAAACCAAATTTGTTATATACAGTATCAATAGTATCTCTTGTAGTTCCTGCAATATCTGTTACAATATTTCTGTCTTTACCAACCAATGCGTTAATAAATGATGATTTACCAGCATTAGGTCTCCCTACTACTGCAAATCTAGGTAATTCATCGGTAGGATTAATTTGTGTGTCTTCCTCTTTAATATCAGGCATTTCATTTACCAAAGCATCTAACAATTCACCTGTTCCTCCTCCATTAATAGAAGAAATAGTATAGAAATCACCTAAACCTAAATTATAAAACTCATAGGCATCGGATTCTCTCATTGCATTGTCAACCTTGTTAATGGCAACAAATACAGGTTTTTTACTTTTTCTTAATAGGGTAGCAACAGTTTCGTCTAAAGGGGTAATTCCTGAAGTAACATCAACTACAAAAACAATAATATCACACTCTTCAAGAGCTAAAATTACTTGTTTTCTAATTTCTTCTTCAAAAATATCATCAGATCCTTCAACGTAACCACCAGTATCTATTAGAGAAAATTCTTTTCCATTCCAATCACTTTTACCATAGTGTCTGTCTCTTGTAACACCACTCACGTCATCAACAATAGCTTCTCTACGTTGAATCAATCTATTAAATAAAGTAGATTTTCCTACATTGGGTCTTCCTACTATGGCTACAATACTATTCATGAAATGTAAATTTTGTGCAAAGATACGTAAAATGAATGGTTATAAAATCAAAGCAAATAATGAAAGCGATAAAATTAAATTTTATCGCTAGAATTTATTGGAATTTCTTTTTAACTCTGCTTAAAGATTCTGGTTTTACACCCAAATAACTTGCAATATGATAAAGAGGTACTCTTTTTATAATTTGAGGTTTGTTTTTAAGAAGATCTAAGTATAATTCTTCTATGGTTAGTGTTTTTTTTATTTCTTCTTTTTCTAAAAGATTGGCATAGCTTTTTAAATAAAAATTAAAAGTAGCTCTTGTAAATACAGGACATTTTTCTAAAATAACATCAACAGCTTCTTTTGTAATTTCAATCATTTCAGTTTTTTCAAGTGCTTGAATACTGGTTTTGGAAGGTAAGCTGTTCATTACTTGGTGATATTCTCCTATCCACCAATCTTCAAAGGCAAAAAATCGATTAAATTCTTGTTTTTGACTGCCTGTAATAAAAACTCTTACAGATCCTTTAAGGATATAGGCAACTGAAGTGTTGGTATCTCCAGTTTTATAAAAATATTCTTTTTTGTTTAGGGTTTTACAGGTAAGTAAATTAGAAATAATCTCAAATTCATGATCTGGGATTAAGACATCTCTTTTTTTGTAGTACTCTTTTATTTTGTTAAGCATTACTCAAATGGTTTAGGGTGGATTTATAATTGTAGTATCTAACATAGCACAGATATATAAATACTTAGCAGGTATTTATAGGCCACAAAAATAAAGCCGTTTTACAACTTTGTTAATTTTCTTTAATAGGATTACAAAATTACATTAAAAAAAAATCAATATAATAAAATATCTCTTTTTTGATTGAATATTTTGTAAATAAAAGAAAATGAGGTTGTTAAAAGGTTATTTTATTAAACTCATTTGTTTTCTAATTCTACTTAAAGACTCTGGTTTGATGTTTAGATATGAAGCTATATGAAACAAAGCTATTCGTTTATCAATTCCAGGATGAAGTTTTAGTAAAGATTCGTAGTTTTCTTGGGCAGATAAACTTCTTTTTTGTTTTTCTTTTTTTGCAAGTGAATACTTTTCGGCAGCAGAAATTTCTCGTAAAACTTTTGTTGCTACAGGACATTTGTTTATCAACACATTACAATCGTCTTTAGTAAAAGTTAATAATTCTGTTTTTTCAATAGCTTGAACACTACAAAGTGCTGGTTTATCATGTAAAAGTTCATATAGATCAACCATCCACCAGTTTTCGTAAGCAAATCTCCTAATGTAATCAATCCCTTTAGTGTCTGTGTAAAACTCTCTTAAAACTCCAGAAATAACAAATGCACCATGTCTAGGAATTTTGTCTTCAAAGTTTAAGTATTCGCCTTTGTTAAGGGTGGTAGTTTTTACCAAACTCATTAATATATCAGCTTCTGCATTTGGTATTTCATGAGTTTTAGATAGAAAATCTACAATTCTTCTAGGCATTTTAAGTTTAGTTTTGATAAAAAAAGAATAGTTACCTCTTGTATTGTAAGGAGGTAACTATTCAAATATACAGATTTTATGCTTGTATAAAAAATTATATTTTTTTAGAAGTACTAAGATCTAGTTTGTCCGTTTCCTTTAATTACCCACTTGTAAGAGGTAATTTCGTCTAAGGCCATAGGTCCTCTAGCGTGTAATTTTTGTGTACTAATTCCTATTTCTGCTCCCAAACCAAATTGTGCACCATCTGTATAAGCGGTAGATGCATTGGCATAAACAGCAGCAGCATCGACCACATTTAAATATTTAGCAATGGTTTCTGCATTTTCAGAAATAATAGCTTCACTGTGTTTAGAGCTGTATTTTGCAATGTGATTTAAAGCTTCATCCATACTAGCAACCGTTTTTATGGACATGGTATTGGCTAAAAATTCAGTTCCAAAGTGAGTTTCTTCAGCTTTGTTTAATAAATCTTTAGGGTAATCTGTTAATTCTTTATAAGATTTCTCATCAGCATATACCAAAGTTCCTTTGCTAGCTAGCTCTGTAGATAACTTATTTAAGTTACTTAATTGAGATTCGTGAATTAACAAACAGTCTAATGCATTACAAACACTAACTCTTCTGGTTTTTGCATTGGCAATAATAGAGGTACCTTTTGTTACATCTCCATCTTTGTCAAAATAAATGTGCACAATACCAGCCCCTGTTTCAATTACTGGGACTTTTGCGTTTTCACGAACATAGTTAATCAATCCTTGGCTACCTCTAGGAATAATAATATCTACATAATCTACAGCGTTTAACATTTCTGTAGTTGCACTTCTATCTGCTGGTAAAAGAGTTACAACATCTGTATTAACATTGTGTTTTTTTAAAACATCTTTAATAATATTTACAATAGCAATGTTAGAAAATTCTGCATCGCTACCACCTTTTAATATAGAAGCATTCTTTGTTTTAAAACACAAAGAAAATACATCAAAAGATACATTAGGGCGAGCTTCATAAATAACACCAATAACACCAATAGGCACTCTAACTTTAGAAATGTCTAAACCATTATCTAAAATTTTGTTTTCCATTACTTTTCCTACTGGACTGTCTAATTTGGCAACGTTTTTAATATCTCCAGCAATACCTGCAATTCTATCTGCATTTAATAACAAACGATCGTATTTTGGATCGTTTTTATCCATGCGATCTAAATCTTTTTGATTCGCTTCTAAAATAGCATTTGTATTGGCAATTGCTTTGTCTGCAATTTCTACCAATATGTTGTTAATTTCTTCAGTTGAGATTTCAATTAATGCTCTACTTGCGTTTCTTGCATTTTGAAATGTTTGTTCTAATTTAAATTCCATTCTTACTTTATTGTTAAGTAATTATAGTGCACTAACGCAGGCTGGTTGTGTCTTTTTTGAAACACATGGGCTTTCTCTGCACCATAAGATGCCTTTCCATAACCTACTTCATTACCCTCGCTATTAATAATGGTAATGATGTCACCTTTTTTAAAATCACCTTCAATTTTTTCAATCCCAATAGGTAATAAGCTGTTGGCTTGATTACTTAAAAGAGCCTCATGCGCTCCTTTGTTAATGGTTATTTTTCCTTTAGAAAAAGTACCTGAATTGGTGATCCATTTTTTTACTGCCGATTTGTTTTTATCGTGACGAGCTTTAAAAAACGTTCCAGTTTCTCTGTTTAAGAGCTGAGCAGTAATATTGGGGACTGTACCATTTCCTATAGATACATTTACACCCAAAGCAGCAATTTTAATAGCGGTGTTGGCTTTGGTTAACATTCCCCCACGTCCAAATTCTGATTTTTCTTCGCTAATAGCATCTTCTAAGTTGATTTCTTCATTGTCAAAATCTCTAATTAGTTTTGCATTAGGTTTTGTAGGATGGTCTGTAAAAATTCCATCAACATTACTTAAAATCAGTAATTCATCAGCTTGTACCATACTTGCAACCAATCCTGATAACTCATCGTTATCAGTAAACATTAATTCAGTAACAGAAACCACATCATTTTCGTTAATGATAGGAGTGATGTTACATTTTAATAATGCTTCAATGCAATTGGTCATGTTTAAATAATGTTCTCTAGTACTAAAAGATTCTTTTGTAATTAATACCTGAGAACAAACCAATTGATGGTTGTTAAAAAAGCTATTGTATAAATTCATTAAAGAAATTTGACCTACTGAAGCCAATACTTGTCTTTTACTTACCGCATCTAACGATGATGGTAAATGAACTTGAGACCTACCTGCTGCAACAGCTCCTGAGGATACCAAAATAATTTGATGTCCTAGCTTTTTTAAATTAGCAACTTGTTCCACAATATGTTTGATACGTTCTTTATTAGGAGCACCTGATGAAAGTGTAAGAACATTGGAACCTATTTTAATTAAAATCTTCTTAGATATAACATTCATGGTGATTATTGCTTCTAATAATGAAAAAACAAATATGGTAATGCAAAAGTCGTTATTTTTTAAAGAATGTACAAGCGCTATCAATACGCATTGGTGCTCATTTGGTAAATGATTGTTATTAATTAGTGTTATAAAAAATATCCCCCTTTAACTCACGTTTAAGGGGGATGGATTAGATAAAATAAATCATGTGTTTATTTTATTTGTTCTTGTAGTTTTTTAAATTCTTTTTGTGAAATTTTAAAAATAGTACCATGTCTTGTTCCTTTAGGGAATGTTATTCTATCAGAAATATCGGTCCAGTCTTTTAGATTTTTTGAACTTACTGCTCCGTATTTATGATCGGTGTATTTATCAAAATAAATAATCCATTCTCCATTTATTTTAATTGCAGTAGGACCTTCAGCCCAATATTTACCAGTAATTGGTTCACTAGCTTTGGTGTAGGGGCCTGTAAGTTTATTACTATAAGCTATTTTAAGGTTTTTACGGACAGGTTTTTTAGTTTCGTCTTTTAAAAACATTACAAATTGATCTCCATCTTTTTGAATAGAAGAGTCTATAACATTAAAACCTGGATCGTATAACAATGTTGTTTTGCTAAATTCTTTAAAATCTTTGGTAGTTGTATAATACATTCTGTGGTTGTATCCTGCATCTTCTGAAGTTTGTGTTTCTGGAAAGGCTCCTTTTATGGTGGTAGCCCAATAAATCATATACTCTTTAGTTTCTTGGTTATAAGTAATTTCAGGAGCCCAAGTATTTCGCGCTCCTTTTTCATGTTCCATTACGGGAATAAATTGTTGCTCTGACCAATGAATTAAATCTTTGGAATTGGCATAACCTATTCCTTTGTCTGTCCAGCTAACAGTCCAAACCATATGGTATAATCCGTCTCCTCCTTTAATAATACAAGGATCTCTCATTAGCTTATCTTTTCCTACTTTAGGAGTTAAAAAGGAAGTATCGTTTTTTAAAGCTGTAAAAGTATATCCATCATGGCTATAAGCAAAGTGTAGGCCATCTTCTCCATTTCCTTTAAAATAAGAGAACATGTATACTGGTTTTTCAGGTGTTAAATTATTTACTGTTAACCAACTTGTAAGGGCTTTAGACCAATCTAAGCTCGTTCCTTTTTTTCCTAAACCAAATCCGTGACCTCCATTTTCATAAATATGCATTTCTGTACGGACTTTGTTTTCTTTTAACTTTAAATAATAGTTGATGCTATTTTCTACAGGTACTGCATGGTCATCAGTAGCGTGAATTAAAAATGTAGGAGGAGTGTTTGCATCAATTTGTTTTTCGTTTGAATATTGTTCAATTAAATCAGTTGATGCATTTTTTCCTAAAAGATTTACCTTTGATCCATTATGTGTAATGCCATCCTGCATAGAAATTACAGGATAAATTAAGATAGAAAAATCAGGTCTTGCACTTGTTTTTTCTGATTTGTATACATCATTATTATAATGAGTGGAAAGAGTAGATGCTAAATGTCCACCTGCAGAGAATCCCATAATTCCAATTTTACTTGGATTGATATTCCATTCTTTGGCATTTCGTCTAACTATTCTAAGTGCTTGTTGAGCATCTTGTAAAGGACCAATGGTTTTGTTTTTCATAATTACATCCGATGGAAGACGATATTTTAACACAAAAGCAGAAATACCAATAGAATTAAAGTATTTGGCTATGTCTATTCCTTCTTTGTCAAAAGATAAAACTGAATAGCCTCCTCCAGGACAAATAATAACAGCAGTATTTTCATCTGAACCACTATCAACTAAATATGGAGTA
Organism: Wenyingzhuangia sp. IMCC45467; assembly: GCF_054111205.1. Next base: position 1,481,142 of record NZ_CM134196.1, on the reverse strand, counting down.
ATAGTTGGGGTTGTTACTTTTCTAATTCCTGTTCGGTTTCCGTTTTTGTCTAATCTAGGTTCTTCTTTGTAGTCTTTGTCTTTTTTAGCCCCAGGAATTTTATCCCATAAAGGAATTTGCTCGCTTTGTGCAAAAGAGTTGTGTGTACAAGTTAAAGAGAGCATTGCACCAAAAAGAAAAAATTTATTCATTTTTTTTAAAGTTTTTTTCATAAAGGTAAGGTTCCGTATTTAATAATGATTAAAAAAATAGTGGTGTTGAATATACACTTTTACAATGATACGCTAATATACAAATTGAAATAGGATCAACGCTTATTTTTTGTTGTGATTGATGTAATATAAAAAATCGCTAAAATTTGAATGAAGATCAAACCTTAGCGATTTTTAGTTAGCTTATAAAAGGTTATTTTTCATGAAAGCCAATTAAGTTCTCATGAATGTGTTTTTCACCCGTAACTTCTTCACATTTAATGTTTTTTAAGCTGATGTTTTTAACAGGTTCATCAGCTTGTCCTAGTACTTTAGAGATGAATTTTACATTTTTAGAACTAAAGTTTTCTAAATAAATATCACTAATAGGGGTTAATTTTCTTTCGTATGTTGGTACCAAATCTCTCCATTGATATAATACATCTGTTTCAATACCCAAAACACCTAGATTAATTTTTCCACTTTTAATGTTGGTAACGTGAATATTCTTAACATAACCACCTCTGCGTTCATTGGTTTTAATAAATACCAAATGACCTAATTTAGCTCCATCAACAACTTCACAATTGTCCATATAAACGTTTTCAATTCCACCAGAAAGTTCACTACCAACTGCCAATAATTGATGACCATTTTTAACCAATAAATTTCTAAGAACTAAGTTCTTGGTTGGTGTGTTTAAACGCCACGCATCTTGATTACGACCAGATTTTACTGCAATGGCATCATCACCTTGATCAAAAACACAATCTTCAATAAGCATGTTTTGAGACATTTCAGGATCTACACCATCATTGTTGTGCCCATGAGCGTAAACGTTGATGTTTCTGATGACTACATATTTTGATAAATAAGGATGGATGGTCCAAAAAGGACTGTTTACAATACTAACACCTTCTAATAAAATATTTTCAGATCTGTTGAATTGAATAAATTGAGGTCTTAAATTAGCGGTGTCATTTACCATTTGTCTGTCCTCAACCAAACTGTTTTTAGCACATAAATTGTATAAATGCTTTAAGCTATTCATATGATCTGTTGGTCTAGCAAACCATTTTTTCCAGGTACTCATTTCAGCTTTTAATTTTCCTTCTCCTGTAATAGCAATGTTTTTACACTCATATGCATAAATTAAAGGAGAGTAGTTGTAGCACTCCATTCCTTCCCAAGTGGTATGTACAGCAGGTAAATAATCTTTTGGTTCTCCCGAAAAAAGTAATACAGCACCTTTGTTTAAGTGTAGGTTTACATTGCTTTTAAAATGCAATTTTTTTGTAATCCATTCTCCTTCTGGAATAATAACTGTTCCTCCACCTATTTTATTCGCTTCAGAAATGGCTTTTTCAATAGCTAATGCAGTTTTGTCTTTATCTCCTTTAACTGCCCCAAAGTCTATAATAGAAAATTGTTCGCAATTGCTAAAGTTTGGAATTTTTATAGTTGGCATTTCAAAGGGAGCAGCCACTTTTATTTCATCAAAAGCAATTGTAGCTTTTTTGTTGTTACATGCATATAACAATGTTGCTGTAATAGATAATAGAAAAATAACTTTTTTCATGGTGATTTTTATTGATTGAGGTAGATAAAAAAACAACTATCGTTTTTTTTGATAGTTGTTTTTGATGTCTTACTTTATATTATTACTTAATTCTGTATACTTCGGCACCAGCTAAAAGGAAACATCCTAGACCGTAATCTTCAAAATCAGGAATTTTATCATAAGATAAAGGCTGTCCGTCTTTAGGCTCTTTTCCGGTAGATTGTAAGTATCCTAAAAATCCATTTTTATGAACTCCGTCTTTAATCATGGCATTCCATGCTTTTTCAATCACAGGTAAATAAGTTTCTTTATCTAAAATTCCATTATTTACACCATAGGCCATTCCATAAACAAATAATGCAGTTCCAGATAATTCTTTACCTCCATAGTGTTTAGGATCGTGTAAACTAACGTTCCAAAAACCATCTTTTCTTTGTATAGGAACTAGGGCTTGTGCCATAGATTTTAAATCCATAATATACTGTTCTCTATGTGGAGCATCTTCAGGAATTATAGTTAAGACTTTAGCCAAAGCAGCTATTACCCATCCATTACCACGACTCCAGTAAGAATCTTCACCATTTGGTTCAGTGTAAGGGGGATCAAAATCAGCATCTCTCCACCACAACCCATCTTTAGGATTGTAAAGTCCGTTATCTCCATGTTTGTCTCTAGAATACATATACATATCGTACATTTTATCATAGTAACGATTGTCGTTTTCTAAAACACCTAATTTTGCAAATACTGGCATCCCCATTTGAATGGCATCTATCCAAGACCAATCATCTAATTGAGGAGTATTTAATAACATGTTTATACACGACTTAGTGTTTTTTAATTTTTTAGCATCAGGCTCTAAGTTGTACAAATCAATATAGGTTTGAGCAGCACAATAATCATCAGCATTTCTGTTAGCGTTTCCGTTTCTAAATCCCCAGTTATGGAATTCAGCCCAGTCGTAGGCATATTGATAATATTCTTCTTTTGGATAAATTTCGTACAAAGCCATTAGACCTTCGTAGTAAACTCCACGAGTCCAAATATTACTTGGGCGTTCTTTATTGGTGATAATGGTTTTTCCTACATCTTGCCATTTATTCATAAAATATTCATTGGCAAGTTGCATTTTTTCTAAAATCTTCTTTTTATCAGAAATTTGACTAAAAGTAGCTTGAAGACTTAGTACAGAAATACATACAAGTAAGATGTGTTTTTTCATGTGATATATTATTAATGTTTGTTTTTTTAATTTTTTGTTAATGGAGTTAAGGTAATAGGGCCTAACAAACCTGATGGCATTGGGTTCCATTTGGTTGCATCAAATTTCTTATAATCTTTGTCTACCATGTTAATTTCGTAGAAATTTTTCCACTCTTCACCTCTCATTTCTTTGGCTCTAATTCTGTTAGCAGATAAATTAGTTACTTCTATGGTTAAAATGTTTTTTCCTTTTTTTAGAGATCCAATATTCATTTCAAAAGGATTAGACCATAAAGCACCAACGAAGTTACCGTTTACCCAAATTTTAGCACTTTCTCTAACATCTCCTAATTTTAATAACCAATTTTGAACTTTTTTATCAGGGTTTTGAATGGTTATTTGATATTTAGCTGTTCCAGAAAAAGCTTCGGCTTCTTTGCTTAAATTTGTCCAAGAAGTTAATTCAGAAATAGTTTCATTTTTTGGTATACTAGGTCCTCCTCTTAAGAAGGAGATTTCCCAATTACCTTTAACATTGTATGATGTTTCTGATATGTTAAAATATTTCCAAGGCTTTATAGTTGATGTTTTTCCTGTTCTAAGGAATAATGAAGCTCCTGGTTTTATTTGAATTTTAACTAAAGTTTTATTTTCTGTCTTTTTTATTTCTGCTTTTCCGTAGTCTGAAGTGTTTGGGTTAAAAATAACAACTTCTGGAGCATCTATATTTATAGGAATAAATTGATCTACTATTTTAGCAGTATGGTTTACTAAATAGTAAATTTTATTTCCATTATCATCTCTTTTAATAAATTTTAATCCAGTTTTAACCAATTCTTCTGGTAAAACATTAGCTTCGCTTAAATCAGTAAAAATATTGTTTGAAACACTTATTAATGATTCATTTTTAGCTAACAATGTTTTTAATTTATTATTTTCTTTTTCGTAATTTTTAAATCCTGGAACAGACTTTGGTAGTCCTTCAAAAATAATTTTAGCTCCTTGTTTTTTTAAATTGATTAACTTTTCTAACGTAGCCAAAGGCATGTTTGTACAAGTAGGAATAATTAAGGTTTTGTAGTTTCCTCCAGGTAGATGAATCATTCCGTTTTCAAAGGTTGCTTGTTTGATAAAGTTATCAGAAATAAAATCCATTCCGTAACCTTTATCCATTAATTTTCTTGTAGTATCATAAAAAGAAGTACCGTGTAACCACTTTTTTAAAGAGTGAATCTTAAATTCAAAAAATAAAGTTCCATCTAAGTTTTTACCCCATGTATCGTAAATAGGCCAGTATAGTAAGTTTTCGTTATCAGGAGTTCCAGATTGTAAAAAAGATTGGCAGTTAGCAATGTATGAAAACAATTGAGACTCATCTTCTCCAATAGTTAAATTGGGATTGAAGTTAACAGATGCATAAAATTTCCAACCTGGCCATGCAGCACGTTTTGGCGAGTATGTTGTTCCATGTAAAAATACATGATTGATACCATTTAATAGTAAATCTTCTACTTCTGGCTTGCATTGAGACAACGCAACTTTAAAGTGATCTCTTAACCAAGTAAAAGTTTCTGAAGAGGTTAAAGGTTTACCTGAAATATGAGCTGCAGATGAGGAAAATTTTAACATTACAGGATCTGCATCTCCCTCTCTAATATCTTCTTGTTCTCTACGTAGTCCTGGTATGTCATAAGGCATAGATCCAAAAGTTTCACATTCAGGAATGTCAGCAGAAGCATATAAATCAATAATGTTTCCTGGAGAACCATGTGCTTGTAGTTTAGATTTAAAACCTTTATTGTTTCCCCAAGCAGTCCAGTAATTGTCAAAATTATTTAATAAATCAGAAATAGTTTCTCTATAATCACTTTTAATTCTATTTCCTTCCTCAGTATCTTTTTTATCTAACAATAAAGGTATGTATGGTTTTAAGTCGTACCCTCTGTATTTTTGAAAAGCATTAAAAAAATCTGGAGTAAAATCCGTACCATAAACTTCATAACTATCATTAAAGATAGATCTTATTTTTCCATCAAAACCAATCAAAGCATCATCAAAAGGTTTGGTGTAAACTTTTAAAGCTTCGGTAGAATAATGATCAAGGGTAAAACCACTACCTCCTGGAGCAGCTCTTTTTACTTTTTGTCCTGTTTTACCCTCAAAAATAGCGTAAACATCATAATCATCATTTTCTGCTTTCCAATTTAGTATGTTGTTGTTTACTTTATCGGTTAAATTTAGATATCCACCATTTTTGCCATATGCTAAAACGTACTGTAAAGTAGCGTTCTTTTTATCTATTTCGTTTTTTACAACAATTTGTTCTGATAAAACGCTCCCTTTTTTAACTTCGTACTTTTCGGTTACTAATTTAGTTGCTGCAAACTCTGGAGTTACTTGAGGTCCCCCGTATGGCCAACCTGTTCCTAAGGTTAAATCTACTTGCATTCCTAAGCTATCAGCAGTTTTAACAGTGTAATCTAACATGCTCATCCATTTAGGAGATAAATAATCAATAAAATTATCTTCTTCTCCTTTTACTCCGTATATAGGAGCAATTTCAACACCACCAATTCCTACATTATGTAAATCTATTAGATTCTGTTTTATATTTTCTTTGTCAACAGCGCTACCCATCCACCACCAGCGTGTCCATGGTTTTGTTGTGTTAGTTTGTTCTGGCCAAGCTTTTTTATTTAAATTATGGTTATTTGTTTCTTTCTTTTGAGTTGAACAACCTACTGTATTTAATATCAAAAAAAGTACAGGAATATAACTGAGTTTTATTTTCATTATGTGTTTATAGAAATTTAGATAAAAGGTATGGTTTTTTTAATAATAGTTCAAAAAACACATACCGATAATGAGATTATAAAACTATTAAACTTGGTTTTATAATGTGTCCTGTTCTTTCCTGTATTGATTGGAGTTATAGTGTTTTGTTATCATCGCTTAATAGATTTAATTTCGATAGCGATTCATTACTGTTTAATTATATTTTTCAGCTCTTAATAGTTTTTTGTTGGTTTTATTATTAAATTAATAATTGATTTAATTTTTTTTTAAGTTTTTAATTAATTGATATCTCCTTAAAGCATAAGGCTTTATTGTTTATAAGTGTTTTTTTAACACTGGGTGTGTGCAGGGATGTACAGGACACACTTGTTTGTAATAGTAGATAATTTTGAAAGAACCAATTATTAAATATTTATTAATATGAAAAACAAAAAATCTTTGTTTTGGTGTTTTTTGGTGCTTGTTTTTACAAATGTGTCAATTTATGCTCAGCAAAAAGTTGTTACGGGGACAATTAATGATTCCTCGAGTATTCCTATGATAGGAGTAAATGTTGTTATTAAAGGTACTAATAAAGGAACCGCTACAGATTTTGATGGAAACTACAGTATTTCTGTTAGTGAAGGTCAAACTTTAGAGTTTTCTTATTTAGGGTATAAAACAAAAGAGATTGTTGTAGGTAGTGGAAATACTTACAATTTAACTCTTGAATCAGATAGTACAGAATTAGATGCTGTAGTGGTAGTGGGTTATGGTACTCAAAAAAAATCTGATGTAACTGGGGCTATTGCAAGTGTTTCTTCTGAAGAGTTAATGACTCAGCCTGTTAGTAATGCTTTTGAAGCAATGCAAGGTAAAGCTGCGGGGGTTGATATTACCACTAGTGAAAGACCTGGTACTTTAGGAAGTGTTCGTATTCGTGGTAATCGTTCTTTGTCAGGAAGTAATTCTCCTCTATATGTTGTTGATGGAATTCCTTTGTTATCAGCATCAGCGATTGAGACACTTAACCCGCGAGATATTGAGTCAATCGATATATTGAAAGATGCATCTTCTACAGCTATTTACGGTTCTAGAGGAGCTAATGGGGTAATTATAGTTACTACAAAAAAAGGTAAGGTAGGGCAGTTTAAGTTAAATTACACAGGAACTTTAACAACTGCTAATATAGTAGATAGATCTCCATCTATGAGTGCGGCTGATTTTATTGAACTTAGACGTTGGGCGGCTTATAATTCAGATCCTAATACTTTTGCACATCCAGATTCACCAACATATGCGAATGATGAATTGATTTTTGATAGTGCTTTAGATGGACAAACCTCTAGAGATAATGTGTTACAAGGATGGAATAGTGGTAAAACTTCATATGATGCCTCAAAGGTTACTAATACAGATTGGACCGATTATGTAACCAAAACAGGTGTTACTCGTGAACATGTAATTAGTGCTAGTGGAGGTACTGAGAAAATGAGAACGTATGGATCTTTTGGTTACTTAGATAATGAAGGTACGCAAAAAGGACAGTGGTATAAGCGTTATACTACAAAATTAACTTCTAATATAAAACCTGTTGAGTGGTTTACTTTGGATGCTTCGATGAATGTATCATGGAGTGAGCAAGATTATGGAATGTCAACTTTAGGAGGTCGTAGTGGTTCTGTACCAAATGCTATATATGGAACAGCTAAGTCTATATATAACATGGCAGTTCCTTATGATGCTAATGGGAACTTAGTTATAAACCCAGGAGGAGAGTCTACTATATACACTATTATGAATGAGTGGGATAAAAGTACTCAACAATCACAAAGTTTAAGAGCTTTAGGTAGTTTTTCTTCAACTTTTGATTTAGGGAAGATTTGGGAACCTTTAGATGGTTTGACATATAAAACTAATTTTGGACCAGATTTTCGTCATTGGAGAGAAGGTGTTTATATTGATGGTACCTCTTCTCATAGAGTTAATTCCGATGGGAGTACAGGAACTAATTTTGCTCGTTTGAGAAACCGTAGAGATTTTTCATGGACATTGGATAATATGATTAACTATGATAAAATTTTTCAAAATGTTCATAAAGTAGGAGTAACATTACTTCAAACAGCTTCTTCATGGAATATTGAAGATTCTTCAATGAGTGCAAATAATATTCCTAAAAGATCATTTGGTTGGGACAACATGGGCTCTGTGGATATCTCAGAATCTAGTAATAATGTATCTATAGGATCAGGTATTACTAAACGCCAATTAAGTTCATATATGGCTCGTTTAAACTATGGTTATAAAAGCCGTTATATGGTTACATTGACAGGTCGTTGGGATGGAGCTTCTCAGTTGGCTGATGGAAATAAGTGGGACTTCTTTCCTGCCTTAGGATTGGGATGGCGTATAGATCAAGAAGACTTTTTTCAGAAAGTTGACTGGGTTGATAATTTAAAATTACGTTTTGGGGTAGGTGTTACAGGAAATGCAGCAGTAGATCCCTATAAAACATTAGGGGCTATTCAAAGTATTTTTCTGCCGTTTAATGACATGAGTAATGTACAAGGTTATACAACCAATGAACCTTATTATTCTAGAGATCAAGTTTTATTAGCTAATAAAAGTTTAGGCTGGGAAAAAACAACTCAGTATAATTTGGGACTTGAGTTTGGAGTGTTTGAAAATAAAGTAAGTGGAACGCTTGAGTTTTATAGAACACATACAAATGACTTATTGATGGAGGTAATTATACCAACTTTGACAGGATATCCAAGAACATTAGCAAACGTAGGTAAAACTAGTAATAAAGGAGTTGAATTAACCTTAAATGTAACACCTATTGCAACAAAATCAGGATTTTATTGGGATTCAAATATTAATGTAGCTTGGCAAAAAGATCAAATAGATGAATTGGCTTATGGAAAAAACGATATGGTAGATAACTCATGGTTTATTGGTGAATCTATTAATGTTCATTATGGTTTTGAAAATGAAGGACTTTGGCAAGATACTCCAGAAGATCAGGCAGAAATGGCTTTGTGGAATGCAAATGGGTATGATTTTTCACCTGGTAATGTTCGTCCAAAAGATCAAGATGGTGACTACGAAATGACACAAAATGATCGTGTAGTGATTGGTAATGAAAATCCAAATTGGACTTTAGGATGGAATAATACCTTTAGTTATAAAAACTTTGATTTAGGAATGAATATTATCTCTCGTTTTGGATACACGGCTGATATTGGAGGACAGGCTCTTACAGGACATTCTAACCAAATGGAAACAAATTATTGGACACCAGATAATCCAAACGCAGAATTCCAAAAACCTATTTTAGGTCAAGCAACTTCAGGATCTCAAGATGATTTTTCTGGTTTGTTAGGATTTAGAAAGGCAGCTTTTGTGAAAGTGCGTAATATTTCATTAGGGTATAATTTCCCAAAGAACATATGTTCTGATATAGGTGTGTCTAATTTAAAGGTTTACGGACAAGCTTTAAATCCAGGTAGTTTATATCAATCTGTTGATTGGTATGATTTTGATACAAACTCAACGATTTTCAATCGTAGTTTTGTAATGGGGCTTCAAGTAGGATTTTAATTAATTGTTAAAAAGTAAGAAAATGAATAATATAAAAAATATAGGTTTTGGTCTTGTGGCTACTATAGGGCTATCTCTTGGCTCTTGTAGTCCAGATTTTTTAGACGAAGAACAAACTAATAGATATTCAACAGAGTATTTTGAGACAGCTGAAGGTTTAGAAGATTTAACGGTTTCTTTGTATGGAAATATTCGTTGGCATTTTGGATATGAATGGGCATATGGTACTACCTTGTACGGTACTGATGAGTTTACCAATGCGAATGATTTAACTAATGAAATGTGGAATACCTACGATAATCGATTTGGTCCAATAGGAGCAAGTCCAGCTACTGGGGCTGCAAATGGTAATGCAACTTCACCTGCTGCATTGTGGGATCAATTGTATTATGGTATTGCTTCTGCAAATAGAATTATAGCTAATGCTAATATTATAGAGGATGAAACAGTAAGAAATCGCTGTTTGGCACATGCTTATTTCTTGAGAGGTTATAATTATTATAGGTTAACAGCTCAGTATGGAGGTGTAGTGTTACAAACAGAACCTGTAGAAGGGCTTGTGCGTAATTTTGAAAGATCAACAGAGGAAGAATGTTGGGAGTTGGTAACTTCGGATTTTAGAAATGCCTATAATTTATTTGAAGGTGAAGTTTTTACCTATGGTAAAGGTATTACTTGGACCAAAGCAACCGCTGCTCATTTCTTGGCAAAAGCTTTGTTGTTTCGTTCTTCTGAACGTAATTCTGATTGGAATAGTTCTTATGTAGATAGTGATTTAACTGAGGCTATTGAAGTTTGTAATTACGCTATAGGGGCTCGTGGTTTAGAGAATAATTATAGTGATTTGTATGCTAATTGGACAGGAGTTGATTGTCCTATCGAGCAGTCAGATGAAATATTAATGGCTGCAGGTTATAATTTAGATGACTCTACTAAAGGTCGTTTTGGTAATAGGACCTATAATTATTTTAACCCTCAGTTTTCTAGCTTTTCAGGAGGTTGGGTAAGACGTGGTGTTTGGATCGGTGGAATGGATTTTCAACGTTGTCGTCCAACAGAATATAGTTATGGTGTTTTTGATCACGTGAATGATGCCCGTATGTGGAAAACCTTTAAAACGGTTTATGGAGCTAATAATATTGTAGATGCAGCTGCAGGAGTAGAAAAAGGAGACCCAGGTATTGTTATGATCTTAAATACTAAAAATGATAATACATATGACGGGTATACTTTTGGAGCTAATGTTCAAAATCCTGATTGGACTGATGATGCTGGTCGTTTGGCTGAATGGGATGTAAATTCTAGACAAACTCCAACTTCAGGTTCTTTAACTAGTACTGTAGGTCAGTATGTGCCTAATTCGTTAGTGCTTTATCAAGGTGGACAATATGTAGCTCCAACTTTTGGAAATCAAGCTGTTTGTAATTTCTTTGCGGGAATTAATAAAACAGATGATGGGTCTAGAACAGCAGAAAAAGGAGATGCTCATAGAGATGTAACTATGGCTAGATTGGCGGAAACTTATTTAGTAAGAGCAGAGTGTTATGTTCGTCAAGGAAATTATGCATCTGCAATGGATGATATTAATACTATTCGTAGGCGAGCAGAGTTTAAAGATGGAGAAAATAGATCGTATTATAGTGATGGTTCTTTGGCTTTTGAAAATAATCCTTTAAATACAGGTTCAGCAGCTGATAATTATGAGTATTCTAACTTAAATATGAATACTTATTATTTATCTAATCCTAGTCAACCTGTGACTACAGATGCATCTGATTTGGAATTAACTACTTTTCCAGGGAATTTACCTGCAGAAGATGAAACAGTGTTGTCTGCAGTTGGAGCCTCTAGTGACTATGAAAGAGCTTTACATTTTATTTTAAACGAGCGTACGCGTGAGTTGTTAGGGGAATGGCAAAGATGGGAGACTTTATCTAGAACAGGTACATTGGTTGCTAGAACGCAAGCCTTTAATACTGAAGCAACAGGGATTACGGCTAATAAGCATGAATTACGCCCTATTCCACAGTCGTTTATTGATGGGTTGTTGAATGATGATGGTTCTAATTTGTCTGATGCTCAAAAAGCAGCATGGCAAAATCCAGGATATACGAATTAATAAAATAATTTATTAATAACACAAAAAAACACTATGATATTTAATCATAGTGTTTTTTTGTGTTAAACAGTAAGGAGCAGGATGGTGATTTTGTGTAAATGAAATAGTTTTAAAATAGCTATTTTAATCACAAAGAAAATAATGAATATATTGGTAAATAAGATGATAAGAAATGTAGTACAAGTGTTTGTTTTTTGTTTTATAGGGATGTTTCTTGTTGCTTGTAAACAAAAATCAAAAGACAAAGAGGTTGAGGCAAAACCAAAAGGGTTAAATGTCTTGGTGATTATTGCTGATGATGCAGGTTGGAATGATGTTGGTTACAATGGTTCCGAAATCAATACGCCTAATATTGACAATTTGTCTAAAAAAGGAGTAAAGTTAAATCGATTTTATGTAAATCCTACATGTTCTCCTACAAGAGTTTCTTTGTTAACAGGAATGCCATCCAGCAGGATTGGTATTGTAGCTCCTATTAGTGGAAAAAGCAATAAAACTTTGCCAGATTCTATTGTTACTTTACCACAAGCGTTAAAAAGGGCCAATTACCAAAATGCTTTATTTGGTAAATGGCATTTAGGGTTAGATATATCTAACGGTCCTAATGCTTTTGGGTTTGATTATTCTTATGGTTTTCTTCATGGTCAAATAGATCAATATACTCATAGGTATAAAAACGGAGATGCTAGCTGGTATAGAAATGGTGAAATGATTGAAGAAAATGGACATACCACTGATTTGATCACTAAAGAGTTTGTTAGTTGGGTAACTAAAAAAAGAGATGTGACTAAGAATTTTTATGTTCAGTTGGCTTATAGTGCTCCACATTTTCCATTGCAAGAAGAAGATAAATGGAAAGAGCCTTATAAGAAAAGTATAAAAAATGAATCACGTAGAGATTTTGCAGCAGCCATGTCCCATTTAGATTATAGCATAGGTCAGGTTTTAAGTACATTAAAAGAGCAACATTTAGAAAAAAATACTTTGGTGATTTTTATGAGTGATAATGGTGCTATGCAGGATTGGTTTCCAACATATCAATACCATGGAAAATTTAAAGCAAATGATGTTTTGGGTAGTAATGATCCTTTAAAAGACTGGAAAACATCTAATTATGAAGGTGCTATTAGAGTACCAGCTATTTTGTATTGGAAAGGTTATTTAAAAAATGGTGAGAACGATAATTATATATCTGTAAGTGATATAATGCCAACCATTTTGTCATTAATCAATAAAGAGATTCCAAAAGACGTTGAAGGAGTCAATGTTTGGCCATCAATAACAGATGCTAATATTAAAACAAATCATGATATTTACGTAAGAGGACATAAGCAAGAAAGTTTAATTCATCAACCCTATAAAATTGTTAGAACAAGACATAAAGATTTGTCTCCGCCAGAGTATCAATTATATAATATTGATTTAGATCCTGAAGAAAAAAATAATTTAATTGATAACAAACCTGTTGTTGTAAATGAGTTAAAAACTTTGTTAGAAGCTCAGTTTGTAAAAGATGATAAAACAGTTAATGTTGATTTAAAATAGAGTTTAAGATGAAGTATAAAGTAATTATTTTTTTATTAATGATGTTTTCATTATCGGTCAATGCTCAAGAGGTTAATAAGGTAGCGGATAAGCCATTGTACAGAGATCCTGTGTATAATGGAGCGGCAGATCCAACTATTATATGGAGTGATGAAGAACAACAATGGCTGATGTTTTACACAAATAGAAGGGCTAATGATGAAAGTATAAAAGGAATAGATTGGGTACATGGTACTAAAATTGGTGTGGCTGTTTCTAAAAATGGAGCAAATTGGATATATAAAGATACTTGCAATATAGGTTACCAATTAAAAGATGTTACTTATTGGGCTCCCGATGTAATTAAATATAAAGGTATTTATCATATGTATTTAACCATTGTTCCAGGAATCTTTAAAGATTGGTATCACCCTAGATATATTGTTCACTTAACTAGTAAAAATGCGATGGATTGGAAATTTGAATCAAAATTATCATTGGCTTCAGAAAGATGTATAGATGCAGATGTTTTTCAGTTGCCAGATGGAACATGGAGGATGTATTATAATAATGAAAATGATGGGAAATCTATATATTATGCTGATAGTAAAGATTTATACAATTGGGTAGATAGTGGGAAAAAAGTAGTAAAAGATAGAGGTGAGGGGCCTGTAGTATTTGCTTGGAAGGGTACAAATTGGATGATGAATGATGCTTGGAGAGGTTTGGGAGTGTATTCTTCGAGTGATTTTGAAAACTGGAAAAGACAAGAAAAAAATATATTACAAATACCAGGAACAGGAACGGATGATAAAGTAATAGGAGGGCATCCTGATGTTGTTGTAAATGAAGATAAAGCGTATGTTTTTTATTTCACTCATCCGGGAAGAATTCCATCAAATAAAGGAAAAGATAATACAGAAACCAGGAGAACATCTATACAGGTAGCTGAGTTAAAATATGTAAATGGAAGAATTGAATGTAATAGAGATTTACCTGTAATTATAAATTTAAAACCACAATAATAAAGAATGAAAAATAATTTTGTTAGAAATGCTTTTAAAATGAAATTAAAAGCAGGATATGAAGAGGAGTATAAAAAACGTCATGATGAAATATGGCCAGAGTTAGAAACGTTATTGTCAAAAACAGGAATACAGGATTACAGTATTTTTTTAGATGAAGAAACATTAATTCTTTTTGCTGTTCAAAAGGTAAGTAAAGATTTTAATGCTGATTTGTTACCAAGTCATCCTATTGTAAAAAAATGGTGGGCATATATGGCAGATATTATGGAGACACATCCTGATAATTCACCTATAGAGAAACCATTAAAGGAAGTTTTTCATATGAATTGATTTTTTTAAGAATAATGTACTAATTCTGTTCTTTGTTTTTAGTATTGATAAAATAATCCCCTAGTGTTAAGAATAACGTTAGGGGATTGTTTTTTGGGCTTAAGCTTATCTCTGGTGGTTTACTGAAAGGTAAAAGTTTATCATATTGAGTAAAAACTTATCATTTTTTGATGTGTATGGTGTTTGTATTGATGAAATCATAAAAAAAGATGTAGGTTTATATCATTAAACCAAAAATAACAGGATAGTGCAGGACGGAAAGAAGGGGCTAGATTTATTATTTTTGGTGTAAAACAGACACTTTTTTAAAAAGGCCGTTTTTTAACACTAAACTATTTTCTAATAACTAACTAAAACTATACACACTCATGGGGTACAAAATTGGCGACCGTTTGATTTTCTCAATTCTAATGTTTTTTTGATTGCTTAAATCAGAAAAAGGAGAAGATAAACAGTCTTATCTGCTAAGAATTTAATTAAAACAACTAACTAATCTAAATAACAAATAATGAAGAAAAAGATACGCTACTATTTGCTTTTCTTGCCTTTAATTCTTTTTACTAGCTGTAGTAAAGATGAGGTTAATGAATATTATGCAAGACCAGATAGTCTTGAAGATCCAATATATCAACAATTGGTTTCTCGAGGTAATTTTACCAATTTAACAACTTTAATAGAAAAAGCAGGGTATAAAGATATATTGGGGAAGTCAGGATATTGGACAATGATCGCTCCTAATGATGCCGCTTTTGCTGAGTTTTTTCAAGAACAAGGAATATCTGGTGTTTCTGAGATAGATTCAGAAATGGCTAGTCAAATAGTTAAATACGCACTAATTTATAACGCATTTCGTACAGAAAGAATGTCTGACTATCAATCTCCTGCAGGCTGGATGGAAGACATGGCTTTTAAACGAAGAACGGCTTATTATGTAGGTTATGAGGAGGATAAGCTTGTAGATGGAAAGAATAGTGTAGTAATCCAGTCAAATAGAAACAATGCAGAGGGGAGTATTCCTTATGTAGATGGTGATAACAATAATAAACATATTACTTATTTTATGGATGAGTTTATGATGGCTAATGGACTTGGAGCTACTGATTATAACTATTTTTATCCAGATGCAAATTATACAGGTTTTAATGTTTTAGATGCAGAGGTTGTAAAGGCTGATATTGTGGCAGAGAATGGAATTATTCATGAGTCAAATAAAGTATTGTTGCCTTTACCTAGTATAGATAAAAAATTAGAAGATAGTCCTAACTATAGTCTCTTTAGAGAGATGTTAGAAGAGCATCTTGTAGAGTATCCAGAAAATCAAGATGCTACAACATCTTATTTTAATTATACAGGAAAAACTGATCCAGTTTTGTTAAAATCATATGATCCTGCTTTGATATATTCTCCAAACAACGAGAATTATATAAAAAGTGATGATAATGATGCTCAATCAGATGGATATACTTTGTTTGCTCCAAACAATACAGTATTGCAAACTTTTATAGATGATGTTTTACTAAAAAATTACACATCATTAAGTCAATTGCCAAAATATATATATGAAGATTTTTTCAATGCACACATGGTTCAAAATGCTGTATGGCCTTCTTTAGTAGGTGGGTATAGTAATGCCTTAGAAGAAGATATTCGTATAGATTTAAATAATGATATTGATATTGTAAATGGAAAAAAGAATGTAGAGATATTAAGTAATGGTTTCTTTTACGGTACAAACAAAATTCAAGAATCAAACTTGTTTTACAGTGTATATACTTCAGCTTATTTAGATCCTGAGTTTACATTGGCAACTCGTTTGTTTAATGATGGTTCTGGTTACAAAGAAATTATAAGTAATATTTATAGTAATTATACTTTATTCTTGCCCTCAGATAGAGTTTTAGGAAATTTAGGATTTGATTACGATATCAATCGTACGGAATGGGTGTATAGAGATAGAAATGGGAACGAGGTTAGAGGAACTTTGGCTAGAAACAGACTGTTAAGAGTTTTGTTTAATAGTATTGTGCCAACACCAAATGATGAATTAAGCTTAAGTGTGCTAGCTGGTTCAGGAATTATTAGAAGTGGAGATTTAGATTTGGCTGGTGAATATATCAAATGGGAAAACAATCAGATATGGACAGCTGGAAATGATGAGATAGGAAATCGTGTAAATTTAATGATAGATTCTGATACAGGTTTACCTAGATACGAAGAACAGTCTAATGGACGTACTTATTATATAGATAATTTGTTAGAACCAGCTGAAAATTTCCCAGGGGCAGTTTTACAAGAACTTGCAACCCAACCAGGATCAGAGTTTGAATATTTTTATAACTACTTAAATAATAGTTCAATTTTTGATAATACTGTTGGTTCTATAGATGGGGTAGAGTTGGGGACTTCTTACACGTTTATAATTCCTAATAATGCAGCAATTGAACAAGCAGTAAGAGATGGTGTGTTGCCTGGAGATTCTGCAACTGGAGTTCCTACTTACACAGCTGCAGATGTATTGGAAGAAGAGAAAATAGCTGCTTTTCTTAAATACCATATCATAGCAACCAGAACAGCTTCGGATGACGGATTGGTTAACGGATTGACAGAAACTTTATTGAAAACTGAATTAGGTGAAAAGACTTATGTAAATATTTCAAATACTCCAGGAGACAAAGTAGCTGGTACTCCAGGTGATTTGGTCTTTACAGATGATGGAAACAGGTTGGCTAGTTTTATTCCTGCTCAAAGTAATAACCTTGCCAATCGTACTTTAATTCACTTAGTTGATAACTATCTTTTATATACTGAATAATATGAAACATAATATAAAAAACTTATTATACTGTTTTTCATTTATCTTAATCTCTATAACATCAAACAATCTCTTTGCGCAGCAAGGTACTATGTTGGTTAGAGGTACGGTAATTGATTCAAAAACCAATGAACCTGTACTTGGTGCAACAGTAACAGAACAGGATGCTGACAGTCGTATTGTTACTGCTGTAATTACAGATTTTGATGGGAATTTTGCTATCCGTTTTAAAAAGGCAAGTAACCGTTTGGTAGTGTCAACAATTGGATATGCTACTCAAACATTAAATGTTACAGCGAATAAAAATATTATAGTTTCTTTAGTCTCTAAAACAGAAGATTTAGATGAAGTAGTATTAACAGCTAAAAAAACACCCGAGAGTGGTTTGTTAAATATTGCTGAGCGCGATTTAACCACAAGTGTTGTTACTATTAATGCAAAAGAAGTTGAGAATGTACAAGGTGCCTCTATAGCTGAGCAATTACAAGGACGTGTTCCTGGTATGGATATTACAGCAAGTTCTGGAGATCCTGGTGCAGGAATGCAAATTCGTATTAGAGGTACTTCTTCTATTAATGGTAGTTCAGAACCTTTAATAGTGGTAGATGGTATGCCACTTGAAACTTCAGTCCCTGAAGGATTTAATTTTAGTACTGCAGACCAACAAGGATATGCAGCCATGTTAAATATTGCACCAAGTGATATTGAAACCATTAGTATTTTAAAAGATGCTGCTGCAACAGCTATGTGGGGAGCACGTGCTGCGAGTGGGGTTTTAATTATTAACACCAAAAGGGGAGCTATTGGTAAACCAAGATTTCAATATTCTTTTAGAGGAACATTACAATCTTTACCAGAACAGATACCTATGTTAAATGGTGATCAGTACTCTCAATTAATACCAGAAGCGTATATGAACCGTAGTGGAGTGCCGTTAAATACATTAACAGTAAAAGAATTTCAGTACGATCCACAAGAAGTATATTGGTATAAAAACTATTCAAACAATACAGATTGGGTAGATGCTATTACTCAAACAGCTTTTACACAAGACCATAACATCACCATGAATGGTGGAGGAGATAAAGCTAAATACTATGCTTCAGTTGGTTTTTATGATTCTAATGGGGTAACCAAAGGAACTAATTATACACGTTTAAATGGTCGTTTAAATTTAGATTATACAGTTTCTGATAGAATTAGGTTTAGAGCAGATTTATCTTACACCACTGCAAAAAATGACAGAAACTATACAGATGGAGATAGAGATCGTGATTTAATCAGAGGTGTTGCTCAGAAAAAAATGCCAAACATGGCTATTTATGAGTATGATGAACAAGGTAACTTAACCCCAAATTTATTTTCTCCTGAAAGTAATATTCAAGGATCATACCCAGGAACTTACAATCCTTTGGCAATGATAGAGTTTGCTCAAAATACTCAGGAAGACAATCGTATTATTCCTAAATTTAGATTAGATGCGGATCTTGTTCCTGGTTGGTTAAAAACAATCTTTGATTTACAGTTTGATTTTAACAGTATTAAGAGAAAAAGATTTTTACCACAAAATGCATCGGGTAGACCATTTACAGAAAGTATTGTGAACTTGGTAGATGAATCAAGTTCTGATGGTTTAGGGATTCAAACAAAAACGAATTTTGTTTTTACACCTAAAATGAATTCAGATATTCATACTTTAAGTGCTGTTGCCTCATTCCAAACAAACCAATACCAAGGTGAAGGTTACAGAGCAACTACTTCTAATTCAGCATCAGTACTGTTAAGAGACCCTTCTATTCCTTCAAGAACAAATACAGGAGTTATTGGTAGTGGTAGTAATAGTCACCGAAGTGTTGCTGCTGTATTTAGTGCTCAATATGGATTGTTAGATAGATATTTACTTAATGCAGGAGTGCGTACGGATGGAGATTCTAAGTTTGGGCCAGGGCAAAGATTTGCTACTTTTCCTTCTTTATCTGCTAGATGGAGAATTTCTGGAGAACCATTTATGAAAGGGTTAAAGTTTGTAGATGATTTAAGTTTACGTGCCAGTATTGGGCAGTCTGGAGGATCTCCGGATAATAAATATGGGTCTTATATATACCAAAACCAATATAATACCTTTGGGAGTACTTATTTAGGAGAAAATGGAGTGTATTCAGGTAATGTTCAATTGGATGATTTACAGTGGGAAACATTAACAGGTAAGAACATTGGTTTTAACACTAGGTTATTTGATTACAGATTTTCTTTAGATGTAGAATTTTATCAAAACCGTACGGAAAATCTATTATTCCCTAATTTATCAATACCATCATCATCTGGTTATAGTGCTTTAGGAATGAAAAACACCGGAACTATGGATAATCGAGGTTTTGAAATTGGTTTACAATCAACTCCTTACAAGTCTGATAAATGGCAAGTTGATTTTAACTTTAACATTGCAAGAAACGAGAACGTAGTTCGTGAATTATCTGAATATTTGGTAACAGAAGCAGGTAGTGCAGAACAAAATGGTTCTTATAAAAGATATGTAAAGGAAAACAATCCTTTTGGATCTTTTTACGGATATAAGTTTAAAGGAGTGTATAAAGATTTAGAATCTACCAAAGCTAGAGATGCACAAGGAAATGTAATTACAGGACCTAATGGTCAAGACGTATATATGAGGTTTAATTACCCTAATACAGATTATACTTTTCAACCTGGAGATGCTATGTATGAAGATATAAACAATGATGGGAATATAGATAGTAAAGATGTTGTATACTTAGGAAATAGTAACCCAATGTTTACAGGAGGTTTTGGTTCAACAGTAAAATACAATAGAAATCTTAGTCTAATGGTATTTTTTACTTACCGTTTAGATTATGATGTAATTAACGAAACGGATATGTATACCACAAACATGTATGGTTTTGATAACCAAAGCACTGCTGTATTGTCTCGTTGGAGAAACCCAGGAGATGAAACTGACATGCCACGTGCAGTTTACAGAGGAGGGTTTAATTGGTTAGGTTCTGATAGATATGTTGAGGATGCTTCTTTTTTAAGATTTAGATCAGCTAGTTTAAGATATACCTTCGATAAAAAAGTTCTTAAAGGGTTAAAAATGGATGATTTATCAATGTTTTTTACTGTAGATAATATTTACACATTTACAAAGTATAGCGGACAAAACCCTGATACACAAATGAAAGGTGGTGATATGTTTGGTATAGCAGTAGATAAATCAAGAACTCCGGTACCACGTAAATTTACTGTCGGAATATCTGCCAGATTTTAATTAAAAAATATTAGATCATGCGAAAAAAAATAATATATATATGTGCTATTATCATAGCATCTTTAAATCTAACATCATGTGATGCGTATTTAGATTTAAAACCAGAAGACGGAACTATTAGAGATGAGTTTTGGCAAACAAAAGAAGATGTAAGGGCTGCTGTTTTTGGAGTCTATACAGCGATGTTAAATTCTCCAAAAAATTCCAGCCAACTATTAGGTAGTGCCACAATAGCAGAACAAATGTTTGTTCATGGTGAAATTAGAGGAGGTATGGTAGATCTGGCTTTTACAACAAGAGACCAGTTAGATATGTTAACGACAAATATTCTTCCTTCAAATAGTCTTGCAAGATGGGACATGTTTTATGAAATTATCAACTATTGTAATGAAGTATTAGCATTTGGACCAGGTGTACTGGAAAAAGATCCCACTTTTACACAAGAGCAGCTAGATAATTATATTTCAGAAGTATTAGCTATAAGATCATACATGTATTTTTCTTTAGCCCGTATTTTTAGAGATGTTCCTTTAGTGTTAACAGCTACATTATCAGATGGAGATAATTTCCAAATTCCAGTAACCAAACAAGAGGATATATTTAAGCAAGTAGTAGCTGATTTAGTTGAAGCAGAAGGAAAAGCTGTTGAAGATTATGAGGATAATGCTTCAAACAAAGGAAGAATAACAAAAAACACTATTAATACCATGTTAACAGATGTGTATTTATGGCAAGAAAATTATGATGAAGCTTTGATAGCTGCAGATAAAGTAATAAATTCTAATGAAAATTATGAGTTACTTGATTCTAGAACTTTAGACTGGTTTAATACTGTGTTTTCAAGAGGTAATTCTGTTGAAAGTATTTTTGAATTGCAATATGATGTTCAGATTCTTTCTCCGTTTTACCAAATGTTTTCTAACAATCCAAATTTTATTGCTGAAGCTAGTGTTTTAGAAGATGTATTTGGATTGGATTTTAACGATGCTACAAATATAGATGTAAGAGGACCGAGGGCATCTCTAATACCAGGTACTAATGAAATTTATAAGTTTACTGGAATTACAAGTGCAAATATACGACGTAAAGGAGCACAAGAATCAGATACACATTGGTTTGTGTATAGATATGCTGATTTACTTTTAATGAAAGCAGAAGCTTTAAATGAATTAGATAGAGGTCAAGAAGCTATAGATATTATTGAAGATATTCGTTATTCTAGACAAGCTATAGATTTAACAGAACAAGTAGTGTCTCCTAGTGATAAAATAGGTATTAGAGAATATATTTTGGCCGAAAGAGCTAGAGAATTTGCTTTTGAAGGAAAACGTTGGTTTGATATCTTAAGAAATGCACGTAAAGACAATTATGCATACAAAGACATTATTATAGCTATTGCATTAAAGTCTGCACCAGCAAATCAACAGCAAATTATTACAGCCAAGCTTCAAGATCCTAATAGTCATTACATGCCTATAAACGAAACAGAATTGTTTAATAACAAAGCTCTTGAGCAAAATCCTTATTATAAATAAAAACTAAAAGTCATGAAAAATATTATTAAATTACCTATACTTAGGTTGATGTTTTTGACAATATGTTCAGTTACAATTTTAATTGGATGTGAGCCAGAACAATACAAGGAAACAACAGATGAAACACCAAATATTACTGAGTATTTAAGAAATACACCAGAATATTCATCTTTTCTTGAGATTTTAGATAAAACAGGATATTCTACTTTTATGAATACCTATGGTACTTATACGTTGTTTTTACCAACAAACACTGCAATAGATAACTATTTAACAGACAATGGATATGCTTCGTTAGATCAAGTACCTTTAACAGATTTACAAGAACTTGCTAAGCTACATGTATTAGAGGAAAAAATTACAACTCCTGAGTTTACAGATGGAAAAATTGCAAGTCCAACTTTACAAGGTCAGTATTTAATTACAGGTGCAGTAAATGATTCTGAAGGGTCTAGCATTGTTGTTAACAAGAATGCTAAAATTGTTATTTCAAATTTTGAAGTAGGTAATGGAATTATTCATGTTATTGATAAAGTGCTAATTGTAGCTGTAAAAACATTAGCAGAGGCTATTGATAGTGATCCAAATCTTTCAATTTTAGCAGAGGCAATACATGCAACAAATTGGTATGATGAATTAAACCAACCCCTTGTTCGTAACGAAATTATTGTTGATGATGAAGTAGAAGTTACTTATACAGGACACCTAACAGTTTTAGCACAAACAAATGATGTTTTTGCAAAGGATGGTATCAATAGTTATGCTGATTTAAAGAACAAGTATAGTCATTTAAATGACCCAACTAATCCAACAGATAGTCTTAACTTATTTGTTGCTTATAGAATTGTACCTGGTTTAAATTATATGGCAGATTTAGCTGTAAGCCAAGCTGTATTAACAAAAGCTCCATTAGAAGTTATAGGTGTAAAATTGGCTTTAGATACGATTTTATTAAATGAAGAAACCTTTAACGGTGTATTAGAAAAAGGAGTTGCGATTAAAAGATCTTTAAGCGATGTTACTACTTCGAATGGGGTGATTCATAATGTTGAGGAAAATTTCTTTATAAAGAAAAGATTACCTGCTCCTGTTTACTTTGACTTAGGTGATCAGCCAGAGTTTAGAAAATTAAGTGCAGTATTTAGAAAACCAGGTAATTCTGCATCTTTGTCAGATGCTGAATTAGCAGATATAACTTGGGAAGGAAGTCCTTCAGTTTCTTATAGTGCACCAGGAATAGGAGATAAAAATGCTGCGGGTTGGCATGGAGATTTACTTGATGTTTTAAGATTAAGAACAGGATATATTAATAATCTAGAACTTACTACTCCTGTAATTATTAAAGGACAATATAAAGTTTGGGTGTCATATCGTACTAATGGTAGAGCTCCAAGTTCTGTAAGAATGTATTACAATGATATACCATTAGCAAGAACGTTAAATATGACCGAATATGGTAATACTTCTGAAGCAGAAAGAGTATTAGAGTCTCAAGGTTATAAACGTCATATTTCTCCACACAGATCAGAGTTTAACTGTAGATTATTGGGGATTATTACAGTGGAGACAACAGGAAGACACAAAATAAGATTTGAAGCGTTGACAGGATCAGGAGGAAATAGTTGGTTTGATGTAGTTGAGTTTAGACCAATTGACATGGATCAATTATATCCTAAGTTTGAGTCTGGGGGAGATGGACTAATCTATCAATAAAAAAACTAATAAATTAACTTATTCTACTAAGGATGATATCAATAAACAAATTTTCAAAGGCCATATTTGCGGGTATGGCCATTCTAACAGTCGTTTCCTGTTCAGACCCATGGGATGATAGAAGCGAAATAAAAGATCAAAACTTATCAGAAAATCTTACTGAACGTATAAGTAAGACGTCTGAAACAAGTGAATTTAGTAAATTGTTGAAAGAAACAGGAATGGATAAAACTTTATCTAGTTCTAAAACATATACTGTTTGGGCACCAACAAATGAAGCTATTAATCAAGTAGATCCTAGTTTACTTTCAGACATGGAGAGTAAAACATTGTTTGTTCAAAATCATATTGCATTAACGGCTTTTTCTACTGTTAGTGAAATGGATACTGTAAACGTTCAAATGTTATCTAACAAGTATTTTGATTTCTTAGAAAACGGAACCGTTATAAATGATTCTGGTGTTTTAAAAGCAGATCAATATGCATCTAATGGATTGTTGCATGTAATTGATAAGGCTATTATTCCTAGAAAAAATATATGGCAATACATAAAGAGTTTAAAAGGAAGTAATAAAATGGCTGATTACTTATTAAGTTTAGATGAATTTAACATATACCATAGACCTGACAGTATAGCTAAATCTAGAGATAGTATTGCTAATATTGCACCTCTTACAGGTATTTATTCTGATTCATTAAGTAATTCATATTTAAAAAATGTATTTAACTTAAATAATGAGAGAAATAAATATACTTTCTTTTTATTGGAAGATGCTGCTTTTGATGCAGAGGTTGCTAAATTAGAACCATATCAAACAAAAGGAACTGCAGATTCTACAGCGATTTATGCAAGTTATTTTAATGTTAGAGATTTAGCTTTTTATAAAGCAGTTGCAAAAGAGAAACTTCCAACTATCTTAACTTCTCAATTTGAAGTAGAAGTACCTATTAATATAGCAAATATATCAGAAACAATAAATTTAAGTAATGGTGTAGTACATGTAATGAGTGCTATAGATATTCCTTTAACAACACGTTTACGTCCTATAAAAGTTGAGGGTGAATTTTATAATACTATATTCCCTCGTCCTTCTAATGAAAGTATATTTACTAGAGAAAAAGAAGATTTAATTGGAGAACCTTTTATTGATTTTATGATTCAAAATCACGGTATTCCTGAGTTGACTATTGTTTATACTGCTAATGATTTACATACAACTGAGTATAAAGTTTATTGGAGAGCGATTAATGATATTCAAACAAACACATTCCAACAGAAGTTAAGAATTGGAGGTAATTTAGAGGTTGATGATCAAGGTGAGTTATCCATACAAGGGGATTTTGTAGATGTACCATATGCTGATGTAGCTCCTAATGTGTACGATGAAGTAGAAGTGGGTACTTTTGAACTAATATCTGCCACAAGTGGATCAGTTAACGTATCATTAATATCTGCAAACACAGGAACAAATGGTAATAATACTTTGACGTTGGATTATCTAAAATTAGTTCCAGTAATTAAATAATGTCTTATAAACTAACTATTATGCTCAAAATATTTAAACTAACAAGTCTTGCATGCGCACTGTTATTCTTAGGAATAAATAGTGAGGTTTATGCACAAGCAGACTCAAATACTGTTAATTCACAAGCTAAAAATACAATAAGTGGTATTGTGAAAGATGCTGCAACTGGTCAAGGAATAGCAGGTATAAATATAGCGGTAGAAAATTATTCTGCAACTATAACAGAAGAAGGTGGAACTTTTGTAATTAAAGTACCTCATTTAAACAGTTTGTTAACTGTTAATGGAGAAGGATATCAAACAAAAGTTTATCCTATAAACTCAAGAAAAGAAGGTGTTGAAATTATTCTTTATGAAGAGAACTATTCTCAAAACTTTCAAGTAGCCAATACACCAAGTAAAAATATTTTACAGTATGAAAACATGCAGTCAGCATCTGTGGTTGATTTTGAAAAAGATCAATGGGGGATAGCTTCTAATCAATCAGTAGGTAACTTTATTCAAGGTAGAGTTGCTGGTTTGAACAGTGTTGGTAACTCTGGAGTTCCAGGTGCAGGTTCTTACTTAACTATTAGAGGTTTTAACTCATTATATGCTACTAATAAACCATTAATTATTGTTGATGGAATGATTTATGAAGATGATGATTACGGATCTGGTATTATTCAAAATAACACATCTTCAGCATTAACAATGATAGATGTAAAAGATATAGAAGATGTTACTGTAATTAAAGATGGATCATCATTATATGGTACTAAAGGAGCTAACGGTGTTATTCTTATTACAACTACTAGAGCATCAGAATTAACAACAAAAATTGATTTTGTTATGCAAGGAGGAATAAATCAAGCTCCGTCTGAATTACCTGTAATGGAATCTAATGCATATAGAACTTACATGTCTCAGCTAGTTGCTAGCAGAGGAGATAGTCAACAATCTATTTCAAATTTACCATGGATGAATGATGACCCTCAATCGTTGTCCTATTATAGATACCATAATAATACAAATTGGCAAAATCAAGTTTTTAACTCTACACAAAACTCTAGTTATTTTTTAAAGATTAGAGGTGGAGATAATATTGCAAAATATGGATTAACAGTTGGTTATTTAAAAAATGAAGGAGTAGTACAAGAATCTGCTTTAAGTAGATATAATACTAGACTAAATGCAGATCTTCGTTTGACTGATAAATTAAGTGTTTTATCAAATATTTCATTTGCTTACAATGAAGAAACTCAAGGGCACCAAGGACAAGCCTATAAATTAAACCCAATGTATTTAGCATTGACAAAATCTCCGTTAATAGGAATTTATGAATATGATGAATTTGGTAAAGAATCACCAAATTTAACAGATACAGATATTTTTGATGGAGGTAATCCAAATGCTATTAATAAATATGGATATGCATTTAATAAAAACTATCGTTTTTTTGGAAACTTAAATGCTAAGTATCAAATTACTGATTCATTTAGTGCTAATGTTTTATTGGGAATGACTTATAGTAAAGAAAGAGAAAAATTCTTTGTTCCTGATTTTGGTACAGCCAACATAATTTTACCAACAGCTATTGGAACTAATAGAAGTGGTAGTGAGGTTCAAGAATATAAGTCAACTTTTACAGATGCATTTTTAGATTATAAAGAAACATTTGATAATGTTAATAATATTCATATCCGTGCAGGTTTTAGAACTCAGGTTAATAAATCAGAAAATGATTTAGGGTTAGGGTATAATTCAGCTACTGATGATTTTACCACTATTGGAGCAGGTGATAACTCATTAAGAGTTATTGGAGGTGGTATAGGAGAATGGAAGTGGTATAATGGTTATGGTGTATTTAATTACAACATGTCTAATAAATATTACTTTTCTTTAAGTTCTTCTATTGATAAATCTAGCCGTTTTGGTAACAACAATAGTACTTCCCTTTTAGGGTCTATAGGAGCTGGTTGGTTAGTTTCATCTGAGGATTTTATGAAAGATTTTAGTGCAATTGATTTATTAAAAATACGTTCAAGCTATGGTTTAAGCGGAAATGATGATATTGGAAATTATACAGCTCAAGAATTATATGTTTCTCAAAATTTATTAGGTGTTCAAGGTTTGGTTCAAGACAATATTGGAAATCCAAATTTAAAGTGGGAACAAGTTCGTAAGTTTAATATTGGTGTTGATGTGTCTTTGTTTAATGAAAGGTTTAATGCATCATTGGACTTTTATGAAAATCAAACTACAGACATGATTACATATCAATCAATCAATACAATTACTGGTTTAGACTACATTGTAGCTAATGGAGGTAGTATGAAAACAAATGGATACGATTTAGGATTAAATACAAGATTAATTCAATCAAAAGATATGAAATTTGATTTAGGATTAAATTTATCTAGATACAAAAATGAAGTATTAAGCCTTCCTAATAATAGTAGTATTTTTAATGAATTTGGTGGAGCAACATATATTACAGCAGAGGGTCAAGATGCTAACTTGTTTTATGGTTTAAAAGCAAATGGAGTATATAGCTCTACAGCTGAAGCTTCTGCAGCTGGATTATTTAAAAGAGATAGTCAAGGTGCATTAATTCCTTTTGGAGGTGGAGATGTTATTTTTGAAGATTTAAATGGAGATAATATTATAGACGATAATGATCGTAGAGTAATTGGTAATCCAAATCCAGATTTAACAGGAAGTATTAGTGCAAACTTCACGTATAAGAGAATTACCGTATCAGGATTGTTAAACTTTTCTTTAGGAAATGATATCTATAATAGTGTTCGTTATAATTTAGAAAAAATGAGTGGTTACGAAAACCAGAGTCTTGCTGTTCAAAACAGATGGGTAGCTGAAGGGCAACAAACATCTATTCCAAAAGCAACTTGGGGTGATCCTATGGGGAACTCACAGTTTTCTAGTAGATGGATTGAAGATGGTTCGTATTTAAGACTTAAAACAGTTGCCGTTTCTTATGACTTTAATGTAAAGACTAGTCTTATTAGATATTTAAAACTTTATGCAAGTGCTAATAATTTATTTACAATCACAGATTATTTAGGGTTTGATCCAGAGTTTAGCGCTACTTCGTCTATTTATGGTCAAGGTACTGATGTTGGTTTAATGCCTCAATTTAGAACAGTCCAATTAGGATTACGTATAGGACTATAATGATTTTTAAATTATACAAAATGAAAACAATGATTAAAAATACTAGAAGAAAATATATCATAGGAGCCTTGGCTGCTACTCTTTTCAGTTTAAGTTCTTGCGATGACTCCTTTAATATAGAACCACAAGATAAGTTAAACAGTGAGCAAGTATATAATAACATATATGATGCAGATGCTGTGGTTGTGGGGATATATGGTAAGTTTATGCAACTTGCAGAAAAACACATATTATTAAATGAACTTAGAGCAGATTTGGCGAGTCCAACAGAAAATGCAAATAAGTTTTTAGAAGAATTAAGTGAGCATTCCGTTAGCGATAATAACCCATACGCTAGTCCTAAAGAATTTTATGAGCTTATAAACTTATGTAATGATGCTCTTAAAAATTTTAAAATTATGTTGAGTAAAAAGACGATGTCGGTGGGAGAATATAATGAACGTTATTCTGACATTGGTGCTTTACGTAGTTGGGTGTACTTGCAATTAGGAATCCATTATGGAAGTGTACCTTATTTAACAGAACCAGTTGAAAATATAAATGATATTAAGAACATTAAAGAAGATGCTAAGTTATCTTTTAATGATTTATTAGATGCATTAATAATATTTACTGAAGGATTACCTTATACAGATCCATACAGTACAAGCAGTAGTTTAATTATAGATGTTGATGGTTACAATACAACAAAGTTTTTTGTTAATAAAGAATGCTTATTAGGAGATTTACATTTATGGAAAGGAAACTATAATGATGCAGCATCACATTATAAAGTTGTTATGTCAACTGCTGATGGAGCTGCAGATATTGATGATAGATATAACATTTACAGAATTAGAGCTAATTTCCCAAATCAGGTTACTTTGGCTGTAGGGTATTTAAGATATAGAGAGCAAGACATTAATTCTTTAATAAATACTAATGATGATGGTTGGCGTTCTATGTTTTCAAGAGAAAAAGATGAATTATGGAATACAGAATGGATATGGTCTTTACCTTTTGATGCAACTTTTGCTCCAAAAAATCCATTTATTGATATCTTTTCGCCTACAGGTAGTTATTTAGTTAAGCCATCTCAAGCAGCTATGGATTATTGGGATGAGCAAACACAAGAAAATGGGTTTAGTTATGATGCTAGAGGGAAAAAATTCACTTACAATATGATCAATGATCAGCCTGTAATTATGAAATATTTGTATAACTATTTAAATGAAGATCAATTGCCTATAGATATTTTTCAGACAGATGGTGATTGGTTTTTATATCGTGCAGGAAAATTACATTTACGTTTTGCAGAGGCTGCCAATAGAGAAGGGCATCATAAGTTAGCTAATGCATTGTTGAATAATGGAATTCAATCAGCATACTCAACAGGAGCTGTAGATGTTACAGATGAAGAAAAAACGGATTTACCATTCCCTTATGACTTTGATGCAAGACAAGGAGATTTTCCATA
This sequence comes from Wenyingzhuangia sp. IMCC45467, assembly GCF_054111205.1. Next base: position 1,451,307 of record NZ_CM134196.1, on the reverse strand, counting down.
CTATAGAGCAGATTGGCATAGGAATGACGGTATTCGTCGTAGAGCATATGTTCAAAGCGCTCCAGTTGTTGGTGATCCTTTAATTTCTATAGAAAATAATCTTATTAAAGAGTCTGCTTTAGAATTGGCTTATGAAGGGAACCGTTGGGAAGATATTTTGCGTATTGCTTTAAGACGTAATGATCCAAGTTTTTTAGCTGATAAAGTTTATCAAAAATTATTAAAAGAAGGAAATCCAAATGCTGGTACTGTTTATTCTAAATTATTAAACCCAGATAACTGGTATTTACCATTTACATGGGAAGAATAATAATTAATTTATATAGTTTTTAATTTGATAGGTTTTTAAAAAGTTTACTTTTTAAAAACCTATCTTTTTTATTAAATAATATTTAGTCTCATATAGTAGTTTATATTTTAACCTTAAAATATCATGATTTATAAAAAGTATTTAATATTTGTTTTTTTTGTGTTTGCTAGTTTAATGTCTTTTGCAACAAATTTGTATGTAGCTCCTAATGGAGATGATATCAATGATGGTTCTTTTTCAAAACCTATAGAGTCTATTGAAAGAGCACAAGAATTGGCAAGTGCAGGAGATACAGTTTATATTATGGGAGGGATTTATCAAATGAGAGAAAATCAAATAGCTAAATTTAGAAGAAATTACGCTCATGTAACAGAATTGTATAAATCGGGTATAGCTTACCATGCATATGCTAATGAAGTTCCAGTTTTTGATTTTACCAATGTAAAGCCATTAAATAAAAGGATTACAGCTTTTTATATAACCGGAGATAATATTCATATCAAAGGTATTCAAATAACAGGAGTACAAGTTACTATTAAAAGACATACACAATCAGAATGTTTTAAAATTCAAGGAGGTAATAATACAATCTTAGAAAATATTAAAATGCACCATAATATGGCTATTGGGGTTTATATTTTAAGAGGTTCTAATAATCTAATATTAAACTGCGATGCTTATGAAAATTGGGACTCCGTATCCGAAGGGGGTAAAGGAGGTAATACAGATGGTTTTGGTTGTCATGTACCTAAAGGAAGTGTTAACAATGTATTTAGAGGCTGTAGAGCTTGGTTAAACAGCGATGATGGTTTTGATTTAATTAATAATGCAGAGCCTGTTTTAATAGATCATTGTTGGGCATTTTATAATGGCTATTCTAAATCTCCAAATAGTTTAATGGAGCCTAATAATTTTGTGAGTCGTGCTGATGGAAATGGTTTCAAAGCAGGAGGATATGGAAAAGGAGGAAGATCTTTTAAAAGCATTATGGATCAATTTGTACCTATTCCTAAAAACACCATTCAGTTCTGTTTGGCTGTAGGAAATAAACAAAGTGGTTTTTATGCTAATCACCATTTAGAAGGAAATTATTGGTACAACAATACAGCGTATAGAAACAAAAGAAATTATAGTATGTTAAACTGTAAAGCATTAACACCAGAAGATTATGCAACCGATGTTCCTGGTTGGAACCATGTGATGATTAATAATTTAGGGGCTGAGGGAGATCATGGAGAATTAACTTCTATTGATAAGTTAAAATGTACTTTAAAGAATAATTATTTTGACATGAATATAAAAGTAACTTCATCTGATTTTATAAGTATTGATGAATCTTTGTTAACAGCTAAAAGGCAAGTAGATGGGAGTTTACCCAATATCAACAGTTTTAGACTAAGTCCTAAAAGTAAATTTATAAATGCAGGTTTGGATATAGGTTTTTCTTTCTTTGGGGTAGCCCCTGATTTAGGATGTTTTGAGTCGGAAGATTAAACAAAACAAAATACTTTTTTAAAAGGATTAGGGATTTTCTCTAATCCTTTTTTTATGTTTTTTATCGAAATTAAAATATGTTTAATTTTTTTAATGTTTTTGTGTTAAATATTTATTTACACGGTGTTTTTATTAGGGATAAGTATGTTTTTCTTGGTTTATCAGTACAATATTCTTTATGGGTAAGTAGAGATAGCTGTTAATTTGGATTCTATTAATTATTTAAAATATCAATCTTAAAACAGCTAATATGAAAAACAATTCTAAAGATTTTATGACAATTAAGAAGTATATAAATAAAGACAGCATGCCTGAGTCTTTAAAAAAGTACAAGTCATAAAAATTAAAAAACTAAAACTAAATAAATAAGGCATGAAACTAAAACAGAATTTAAAATACTACTTTTTGTTAATAGTAGTATTATCTACTTTGCCAATCAATGCGCAAAGTAAGTCTAGTATAAAAGGAACTATAACAGACAAAGAGGGAATGCCCTTGCCAGGGGTAACAATAACGGTAAATAAAACAGCTATAGGAACAACTACTGATTTTGATGGGAAATATGAGTTTCTTGTGCCTAATGATGCAAAAACTTTGACCATATCGTTTGTTGGAATGGTAAAACAAGAAGTAGATATTGCAGGACAATCGGTCATTAATATTGTAATGCAAAATGATACAGAGTCTTTAAAAGAAGTAGTATTGGTCGCTTTTGGAAAACAAAAGAAAGAAGATATGATTGGGGCTGTTTCTACAGTAAATGTTAAAGATTTACAAAAAGTATCAACCAGTAATTTAACAACTGCACTGGCAGGGCAAGTAGCAGGAGTTATAGCTTATCAAAGAAGTGGTGAACCAGGAGAAGATAATGCTGATTTTTTTGTGCGTGGAGTGGCTACTTTTGGTACACAAGCTAATAGAAGTCCACTGATATTAATTGATGGTGTTGAATTAACAACTACAGATTTGGCACGTTTACAAAAAGATAATATTGCAAGTTTTTCGGTTTTAAAAGATGCAACGGCAACTTCGTTATACGGAGCACGTGGAGCTAATGGAGTTATTTTAGTACAAACAAAACAAGGAGAAGAAGGACCTGCAAAAATATCTTTGCGTATTGAAAATTCAACATCTTCACCTACAAGAAGTGTTGAATTTGCAGACCCTATTACCTTTATGAAAATGCATAATGAGGCTGTTGTTACAAGAGATCCTTTGGGGCAAATACTTTATTCCCCTCAAAAAATAGAAAATACTATTAATGGAACTAATAAATATATCTATCCAACCAATAATTGGAATGAATTACTATTTAAAGACCATACCAATAATAGACGTATGAATTTAAATGTGAGTGGAGGGGGGAAAGTAGCAAGGTATTATGTAGCAGGATCATATAATACAGATAATGGTATTTTAAAAACACATAAGCGTAATAATTTTAATAGTAATATAAAATTAAACACCTATACGTTAAGATCTAATGTAAATATTGATGTTTCTCCATCAACAGAGTTAGTAGTTAGGTTAAACGGAGTGTTTGATGATTATACAGGACCATTAAACGGAGGGTCTGATGTATATAAAATGGCTGTTAGGTCTAACCCCGTTTTATTTCCTGCATATTATCCTGTTGATGAGGATCATAAGTTTGTAAATCACATTTTATTTGGGAATTACGGTGATGGAAATTATTTAAACCCATATGCTGAAATGGTTAGAGGTTATAAAAATTATTCAAGATCTAGAATGTTGGCTCAGTTTGAAGTGAATCAAGACCTGTCTAGTATAATTGATGGTTTAAAATTTACTACAATGGTGAACACAAATCGTAACTCATATTTTGATGTTAGTAGATCATATAATCCATTTTATTACGAGGCTAGTAATTATAATCGTTTTGATAATACTTATTCGTTAACGCAATTAAACCCTGATACAGGAACAGAAACTCTTGGAGAACCTCAAGGAGGAGGAAAAACAGTAAGTTCTACCTTTTTGCTACAAAGTCAATTGGTTTATAATAAAAAGTTTAATGATGTACACAATATTAGTGGATTGTTGGTGTATCGTTTACAAGAGAGTTTAACAAGTGATTTTAGTAGTCTTCAAACCTCTCTTCCATCTAGGAATTTAGGAATTTCGGGTAGAGCTACTTATGGATATGACAATCGTTATTTTGCAGAGTTTAACTTTGGATATAATGGATCTGAAAGATTTCATCAATCTCAACGTTTTGGTTTCTTCCCATCAGCAGGTGCTGCTTGGACTATATCAAACGAAAATTTTTGGAAACCATTTAAAGATGTAGTGAACAACTTACGATTAAGAGGTTCATACGGTCTTGTAGGAAATGATGGTATTGGATCTTCATCGGATAGATTTTTTTACTTGTCAGAGGTAGATTTAAATAATGGTGATAGGTCTGCTACTTTTGGTAGAGACAATGGTTATAGTAAAAATGGAGTTAAAATAAGTCGTTATCCTAATCCAGATATTACTTGGGAGATTGCCCATAAATCTAATATGGCAATTGAGTTAGGATTGTTTAATAAGTTAACAGTACAAGCAGATTATTTTAGAGAAAGACGTACTAATATTTTAATGGAAAGGGAAGCTATTCCAAGTACCATGGGGTTACAAACATCTATTAAGGCAAACTTAGGGGAGTCTTTTACCAATGGTGTTGATATATCAGCAGACTTTAGTCATAGTTGGTCTAATGGTACTTGGTTATCTGCTCGTGCTAATTTTACTTATGCAACAAGTGAAATTAAAGTATATGAAGAACCAGAATACGATGAGTATTGGCGTTATAGAGTAGGAAATTCTATCCATCAAAATTATGGATATATAGCAGAACGTTTGTTTGTTGATGATGAAGAAGCTTTAAATTCTCCAACTCAAAATTTTGGAGGTACTGCAGTAGGAGGTGGAGATATAAAATATACAGATATTAATAATGATGGTGAAATTACCGAAGCTGATAAAGTGGCTATTGGTAACCCAACGCTTCCTGAAATTGTATATGGTTTTGGTTTTTCTTTAGGATATAAAAGCTTTGATGTGTCTGCCTTTTTTCAAGGTTTGGCAAATGAATCTTTTTGGATAGACCCAACAGCTATTTCTCCATTTGTGCCAAATAATGGAGGTGAAAATCAGGTTTTACAAGTGGTAGCAGATAGTTATTGGTCTGAAGGAAATAGAGACTTACATGCATTTTGGCCAAGGTTAGATACACAATTAAATGAAAACAATACACAACAAAGTACTTGGTTTATGAGAGATGGCTCTTTTTTAAGGTTAAAACAAGTTGAAGTAGGGTATAATATGCCAAAAAAGCTAAAAGAAATATTAGGAATGTCAACCTTTAGATTGTATTTAAATGCATCGAATTTATTAACGTTTAGCAAGTTTAAAAAGTGGGATGTAGAAATGGGAGGTAATGGTTTAGGTTACCCGGTACAAAGAACAATCAATGTAGGAATGAATATTAGTTTTAATTAAAAAGGTATGCTAACTAACAAAAAAATGAACATAATGATACGAAATAAAATATGGAGTTTAATAGTTGTCGTAGTCAGCTTATTTTGGTCTTGCGATAGCTATTTAGATGTAGTGCCAGACAACCTAGCAACTATAGACGATGCGTTTAGTTTAAGAGTAAATGCAGAAAGATATCTTTTTACATGTTACTCATATATGCCAAATCACTCAGATCCTGCAAGTAATTTTGGATTGGTTGGAGGTGATGAAATATGGGCTTTTAATTCTGCTCCAGGAGCATCAAAAAACTTTGAACATAGAATTTTTGATACCGCTAAAGGAGGACAAACCAAAATAGATCCAATAGGTAATGAAATTTGGGACAATATGTACAAAGCTATTAGAGACTGTAATATTTTTTTAGAGAATATAGAATCTGTTCCAGATATGGATGAATTAGAAAAAAGAGAATGGATTGCAGAAGTAAAGTTTTTAAAAGCCTATTATCATTTTTATTTAATTAAACATTACGGACCTATTCCTCTTGTAAATAATAGCTTACCTATTGATGCTTCTATAGACGAGGTACGTGTGTCACGTCAACCAGTAGATGATTGTTTTAATTTTGTAACCAATCTTCTAGATGAATCTATTACAAATTTACCACAAGAAATAACAGATCCAATTAGTGCCTTAGGTAGAATTACCAAACCTATAGCTATGTCTTTAAAGGCAAGAGTTTTAACATTTTATGCAAGTCCACTTTTTAACGGAAATAGTGATTTTGCAGCCTTGGTAAATAAAGATGGTACGCAATTATTTAATCAGACATATGATGATCAACGTTGGTTAACAGCAGCCAATGCTTGTAAAGATGCAATTGATTTGTGTGAAAGTTTAGGGTATCAACTACACGAGTATCAAAATACAATAGGGAAACCACTTTCAGAAGCTACACTTACTCAGTTAACATTAAGAACTGCTATTACAGAAAAATGGAATACAGAGATTATTTGGGGAAATACACAAAGTATGGTAAGTAGTTTACAACGTTTTGCAACTCCTTTTGTAGATGAAACAAATACAGAAAATTCACAAATAAGACATGAACTAGGTGCTCCTATAAAAATTACAGATTTGTATTACACAAAAAATGGAGTTCCTATTGAAGAAGATAACTCATGGGATTATTCGGGTAGATATAATACAAAAGTAGCCACAGTAAATGATTATCCAAATATTCATACTAACTATGAAACAGCCAACTATAATTACGATAGAGAAAATAGGTTTTATGCCAACATAGGTTTTGATGGTGGTATTTGGTATGGACAAAGAAAATACGATGAAGGAGATCTGTTTTATATCCGTACTAAACTTACCCAACAAAACAACAGTAATGCTACCGGGAGCTATATTAAAAAATTAGTGCATTATGAAAACGTACAAACTCCAGCAACAACCTATTCTGTAAATGCATATCCTTGGCCTGTTATACGTTTGGCAGATTTGTATTTAATGTATGCAGAAACGTTAAATGAAGCTGATGGAGCTTTGTCCGAAGTAAAAACATATATAGATAAAGTTAGAGAAAGAGCAGGTTTAGATGGAGTTGATGATGCATGGAGTAATTTTTCTACAAATCCAGGTAAGCCACAAACAAAAGAAGGTTTAAGAGCTATTATCCATCAAGAAAGAGGAATAGAATTGGCTTTTGAAGGAAAACGTTTTTGGGACTTACGTAGATGGAAAACGGCACCGGTTGAAATGAATAGTGATGTTTTAACATGGAACTTAGGACAAGAAACAGCAGAACTTTATAGTAAGCCAAGAGTTGTGTTTACACAACAGTTTGGTATTAAAGATTATTTTTTACCAATTAAAGATAGCTATATAATTCGTAATAGAAATCTTGTTCAAAATTTAGGTTGGTAAACGTAGAATCATAAAAAGATAAATCATGAAAAACAATTTAAAATATATATACCTTTTTGTTTTGTTAATAGCCATAGGTTGTCAAGAAGAAGGACGAGAGGATTTAATTAGTACAGCAGGTAGTGCACCTAGTATTATTAACAATATAAGTATTACACCAACTCCAGGAGGTGGTGTTGTTACTTATGATATTCCAAATGAAGAAAATTTTCTTTATGTAAAAGCAGTTTATGAAGCTCCTAAAGGAGTTGTTAGAGAAGCAAAGTCATCTAAGTATAATAATAAAATAACATTAGAGTGTTATGGAGATACAGATGCTCACAATGTAAAACTATATAGTGTAGGAAGGAATTCTCAAGAGTCAGAGTTTGTAGAAAAAAGTTTTAACCCCTCAAAACCATCCATTTTTACTGTAGCAGAAACCATAAAAATGAATGCTGTGTTTGGAGGGATTGAAGTGTTGTTTGATAATCCTGATGAAGCTAATATTATTTTAGAAGTAATGGTTGATACTATAGGGACAGCAAAAGAATATGTGGCCTACGATAAATACTATACTAAATTAAGTACAGGAAGATGGGTGCTTAGAGGGTTTGATGCTGAAGAAACCAATTTTGCACTTACTGTAAATGATCCATGTGGAAATACTACAGATGTAATAAAAGCAACATTAACTCCTTTATTTGAAATTGAAATTCCTAAAAATGATTTTGCAGATTTAAGGTTACCTAGTGATTCTAGATCGCTAAGATCTAAAAATCCTATTACGCACATTTGGGATGGTGTTATAAATTCTAATAGTAATTTCTGGGCTTCTGATCAAAATCAAGATCCAATGCCAAAATGGATTTCTTTAGATTTTGGTGAAAAATACATATTAAGTAGATTAAAAATGTGGCAACGTGGAAACGAAGAATATACTGATGGAAATTTACCAACAGACTGGGAAATTTATGGATCTAATAATCCTAACCCAGATGGTTCTTGGGATAGTTGGACTTTGATAGATAGATTTGGTAGACCTTATAAACCATCAGGTTTGCCTCACAAACAACGTACACAAGAAGATATTGATTATGCACAAGCAGGACTTGATTATGAATTTATAACAGTGCCTGATGGTTATAGGTATTATCGTTTAAAATTCTATGAAACCTATGGAAACGGAGCTTTTGTAATTATTAGTGAAATGACCTTTTTTGGTAAAGTTGATGAATAAAAGCAAATTAAAACATTAGAAAAATGAAAAATAAAATAAAAAATATATTCATGGTTGTGTTGATCTTATCGATGTTTTCCTGTCAAGATCAAACTGAAGTTTATGAAGATTTCGTAAAAGAATTTTCAAACAAAAATTATCCAGGAAAAGTATTAGAACCAGTATCATATGCTGGAAAAAATAGAGTTAAAATAACGGTTTTAACTCCAGGAGACCCATCAGTAAAAGAAGCACGTGTTTTTTGGAACTTTTACACAGATTCAATTTCTGTTGCTGTAACAGAAACAAATAAAATGATGGATATATTCATCAATAGTCTTCCCGAAAATTCGTATTCTTTTGTGGTAAAAACTTATGATAATAAAGGAAATATATCCGTTCCTATGGAAGTTTTCGGAACATCATATGGTGATAATTATCAAAAGTTAATTTCTAATAGAACCTTAGAAGAAAATACGATTGATACAAGTTCTGGAGCATTAACACTAAAGTTTGGTGATGCAGATATATCAAACGGAGCTGTTGAAACAAGAATACGATACATAAACACATCAGATACAGAAGAAGTGGTTGTATTACTTGCCAATGAGAAAACAATAGTTATTGATAATTATAAATCTGGAGGAGAGTTTTCTACCATTTATTTACCTGAAGAAACATGTATTGATACTTTTAATACTGAGTGGACTAGTATATAATAGAGATTTATAAACTAAGAAATATATAATTTTTGAGTTTGGTATAATGGCTAACTATAGCTACCAAACTCAAAATTATATTATAATAAATAACGAATATTTTATTTAAAAATAAACGACGAAACATAAAATTATGAAATATAATTCTTTAATTTTTTCATGTTTTTTCTTATTAATTATAAGGATTTCTCATGCTCAAAAATCAATAGGAAATTTTAATAAGCTAGTATCTCAAAAGGGTAATGAGGTTTTGTTAAAAACAGACAACGCTACGGTAAAACTAGAGTTTTGCACCTCTAATATTATAAGAATACGGACAAGTTGGAATCATATATTTGAAAAAAATGAGCCATGGATGGTTGCTAAATATGACTGGAAAAGGGTTGGTTATCAAATTAACGAAACAAAAAAAGAGTTAAGTATAATAACAAGTACTTTAAATATTCAAATAAATAAAGAGCCTTTTCGTATTCAAATTTTTGATAAAAAAGGAAAAATATTGTCATCGGAAACAAGTACAAACTTAGCTACTACTTTAGGGGCATTTTATAACGAAAATACTATAGGTGTTACCAAACAATTACAATCCGATGAACATTTTTTTGGCTTTGGAGAACGTATGGATTTTTTAGATAGAAGAGGTAAAAAAGTTGAGTTAAATGTGGGTAGAGGAATAGGGAGACCACATGAAGTAGGGGCTTATAATGTTTTGGAAGCCAATTATAGTCCAATACCATTTTTTATGAGTACAAGCGGTTATGGAGTGTTTTTTCATAATTCATATCCTACAACGTGGGATATGGGATCTAGCAATACAAATACTTACAGTTTTAAAGCACAAGGAGGAGAATTAGATTACTATTTTATTTATGGGCCTTCGTTTAAAGATATTATAGATAGCTATACTACTGTTACAGGAAAGTCTCCATTATTACCAAAGTTTGCATTAGGCTTGCAAGTAGGAACTTATAGCGGAGGAACTTGGGGACATGAAAAAAATACTTCTACAGATTATGTGGTAAATCTTGTTAAAAAATTTAGAGAGTTACAAATTCCTTTAGATGTTTTGCATTTAGATTCCACTTGGAGAATTTTTGGAAAAAGTGGAGGAAAAGGAGCAACTACTTTTGAGTGGAGAGAAACATTTAAGAATCCAGAAAAAATGTTTAAAGATTTATATGATTTAAATGTAAACATGGTAGGACTTCATTTAAGGCCAAGATTTGATAATGGTAAAAAATTAAAGTTATTAAACGAGGCCAGAGAAAAAGGATTTGTATATCCTGAAGAAAATAACTTAGGAGAATTTGTTAATTTTTTTGATGAAAAATCTGTTAACTGGTGGTGGAAAAATGGAGTAAAAAGAATAGCAGATCAAGGAGCAATGTTTTTAAAAACTGATGAAGGAAGTGCTTTTGGAAGAAAAGCTAATGAAAGTAATAAAGTTGGTCCTACAGGCGATAATATTAAAGCATTACATAATATTTTTCCTATTGCGTATGCCAAAGCTCCTTATGAAAAATTTCAAGAATACAATGGAATAAGAGGAATGAATCAGACACGTGAAGGTTATGCAGGTATACAGCGTTATCCATATATTTTTGCTGGAGATTGGCCAAGCGAATGGCAGTATTTTGAACCAGTAATTAAAGCAGGGTTAAATATAGGACTTTCTGGGGTTGGAAATTGGTCTCATTGCATGGGAGGGTTTGAACATGTTGCAGATCCTGAACTTTATATTCGTTGGTGTCAGTTTGGAATGTTAAGTCCTATTGCTCATTTATTTGGAATGGATCATCCTAATTATAAGGAACCTTGGGGGTATGGAGATGAAGCACAAAAAATATTCACAAAATACGATAAAATGCGTTATGCATTAATTCCTTATTTATATAGTTATTCTTACGAAATGTATAAAAAAGGAACGCCTTTAATGAGAGCGTTGGTTTTGTCTAATCAGCATGATGAAAATGTATATAATATTACAGATCAATATATGTTAGGAGAAAGTTTAATGATTTGTCCTGTAACCCAAAAAGGAGCAAAAACACGTATTGTTTATTTACCAAAAGGAATGTGGACAGATTATTGGACAGGGAAAGTTTATGAAGGAAAAAAGCATTATAATGTTTTGTGTCCAATAGATAAATTACCCATTTTTATAAAGGAAGGAGCTATTATTCCCACACAAGAACCCTTAAATTATATAGGCGAAAAAGAAATTACTGCATTGACTTTAGATATATATGCTAATAAATCAAACAAATTTAGTTTGTATAATGATGACGGAAAAACCTTAGATTATAAAAAAGGTAATTATAGTATTACAGATTTTATATCTACAGTATCTAAAAATGAAATTGGTTTTAAAATATTGGCTCCAAAAGGGTCGTATAAAAATAAGACAGAGACTACATATTTTTTAAGATTTCACTTAAAAGAAAATCCGTTGTCAGTTAGCATCAATACAAAAGAATTTAACGTGGGTACTGATGGAATTGTTTATGATAATGGAGTTTTAACAATATCTAAAAAGATAAAAAATAAAGATAGTATTATAATAAAGTTTGGTTAGTAATTGGTTAAGGTAAAATGGCTTTATGGATTCTTTCATAAAGCCATTTTTTTATGATTTGTGTTCTAGCTGATATGATTTTGGAGTTTGTCCAAAGTATTTTTTAAATATTTTTGTGAAATAATTGGCATCATTAAAACCACAAATCATACTAATTTCAGAGATGGTGTAATTGGTGTTTTGTAGCATTAAAGCAGCTTTTTTCATTTGTATAGTGCTAATAAACTCATGTGGCGTTTCTCCTGTAACTTCTTTCATTTTTTTGTAAAAAACAGTTCTACTTAAGCCTATTTCACTTAAAATTAAGTTGATACTAAAGTCCGATTCTCCAATATTTTTTTCAACAATTTGTTTTACTTGTTCTATAAATTTTTTGTCATCATCACTATTGGTTAAAATATCCATAGACAGTTCTGGGTTTTTACTAAAACTCTGAATAATTTTATTTCGTTGATTGATAAGTGCATCAATTTTTAATTGTAGATATTTAAAATTAAAAGGCTTTGTTATATAATCATCGGCTCCAATTTTAATTCCTTCTATTTTTTGATATTCTGATGAATTTGCTGTTAAAAGAATAATAGGAATGTGACAAGTATTAAAGTTTTCTCTTAATAATTTAACAGTTTCAATTCCATCAACCAAGGGCATCATAAGATCACAAACAATAATATCAGGAATTTCTTTGGTGGCTATTTCTACTCCAACCTTTCCGTTTTTAGCAGTAAATACATTAAATAATTCACTAAATTTAGTACTTAAATATTCTCTCATTTCATCATTATCGTCTACAATTAATAAGGAGTAAGTATTGTTTTTAGTTGTGTTGTTATCTTTATTACTTATAGTTTTTGTTTTAGGTTCGTAATCATTATTTTCATTAATATGTATATCTTCTACTTCAATTTCTTCATCAGAATAATAGCTTTTTTCAATAGGTAACGTAATAATAAAAGAAGTTCCTTGTCCAACAACACTATCTACTTTAATAGTTCCTTTGTGACAGTTTATAAGCTCTTTAACATAGAACAGTCCTATTCCAGAGCTATTTTCGCTTTTTCCAAATCTTTGAAATAAATGTTGTTGATCTTCAGGAGTAATTCCTTTTCCTTGATCTTTAATTTTTATTTTAATGAATTGGTTGCTTTGAATAAGTTTTACGGAAATTTTTATTGTTTTGTCTGCAGGAGTAAATTTTATGGCATTAGAAAGTAAGTTGTAAATAATTTTTTTTAACATTTTTACATCTATATAACCAACAATGTTTTCTTCGGAATAGTTAAAAATTAAATTAATATTCTCTTTATAAGCTAAGGGAGTAAATTGAGTATGTATGTTTTTAATAAAATCAACAATGTTAATGTTCATTAAATGTAGTTTCATTTTTTCTTCTCTAATTTTTCTAAAATCAAGTATTTGTTCTACAAGATTTAATAAATAAGAAGTGCTTTTTTGAATTTTAGAAGTGCTTGTTCTGGTAGATTCTGATACATTTTCATCTTCCATAATATCTTGTAAGTGACAAGATATTAAGGTTAATGGAGTTTTAAATTCGTGTGAAATATTGGTGTAATAAACCAATTTTTTTTCGTTTAATTTATCAGAAAATACAATTTCATTTTTGGCAGATATTTGTCTTTTATAGAGATATAAAAAAGTGAAAAGTAGAATGCTAAAAAACATAAACATTAAAAAATATCCTAAATAGGACTTAAAAAAGGGAGGGGTAATATTTACGTTAAACCTAAGTGTTTTAGGGAGCTCAATACCATCGCTATTGGTTGCTTTTAACAAAAAAGTATAATTGCCATGAGGTAAATTTTGATAAATAGCAGTGTTTGTGGTTAAGGGAGTACTCCAGTCTTTATCGTAATGATCTAATTTGTAAGAGTATTGAATTTTGTCAGGATTTTTATAGTCTAATACAGCAAAATCAAAACGAAGAGTGTTTTGTGTATAGCTTAAATTAACTCCATTTTCGTATTCAATATTTTTATGAATAACCTTAGATTTTCGAGGTAATTGTTCGTTTCCATTGATAAATAATTTAGATAAAACCAAAGGGTAAGATGTGGTGTCTTTTGTAATACTTTTAGGATTAAAGGTTAAAAAACCTTTATGATGACCAAATAAAAAATCACCATTAGATAATTTTGATACGCAACCTTCTGTAAAATAATTTAAACCATATTCTTCTACAAAAAAGGCCTCAAATTTATCTGTTTTTGGGTAGTATTTGTTTAAACCTAAGCTAGAACTAATCCATATATTATGATCTGAGTCTTCTTGCATAGCAAAAATTTTATTTGAAGTTAGACCGTTTGAAATATCTAAATGCTTAAACTTAAAGTTTTTGTTTTTTAGATTTTTGTAGGTCAGTATGTTAATTCCACCTCCCATAGTAGATATATACATGTTTTTATTAGAGGATTGAAATATGTGGTCTATGGAGTTATAACTTAAAGAATGAATGTCTTTTTTTATGTTTTTTATAGATATAAACTTTTTAGTAGAACTGTTTAGTTGATACTTGGTAAGCATATTTAATCCTTCTGAAGAACCAATCCATAAGTTATTTTGATCATCAAAAAATAAACAACGTATATAATCACTTAGTATTTGGTTGTTAGTGTTTTTTTGATTGTACGTGGTTATTTTAGGATTGTTAAAAGGGGTAGATATTTGTGCCAACCCATATCCATGAGAACCAATCCAATAGTTTTTGTATTTGTCTTGAGTGATTGCATACACAATGTTTAGCGCTTTTGATTTTTTAGAACTAAATAATAGAATTTCTAAATCCTTTGGAGGAGTATTTACAATATCTTTAATAATAAACAAACCTTTACCTTTAGTTCCTACCCATAGATTATCTTGATGATCTATATATAAACTATAAACGTTTATGTCTTTAAATTTTAATTTATTTTCTTTAGATAGATCATCAGGAAAAGTACATTGTAAAGCATTGTTTTTATAACAAAATATTTTTCCACCTTTACTTCCTAACCATACCGTATTATTTTTGTCTTCTACAGAACTACGAATTTCATTTTCATAAATGTTTTCAGGACGATAAATAGGATAATGCCAAATAAAATTTTCTTTGAATAGATTAATTTTGTTAATTCCTCCATACATGGTTCCTATCCATAAGTTTTTAGAGGTATCTTCAAAAATATCTAAGACAATATTAGAAGAAATACTACCTATTTTTTCTTCATTAGATTTATAATTAACAAAACTATTTTTAGTTCTATCATATAAAAATAAACCACCTCCATGAATTCCTATCCAAAGGTTTTTACTACTGTCTTCAAGTATTTTTTGTTTGTCAGAATCTCCTAAAAAGATTCTTTCTTCTGCATTTAAATCAAAATATTCTACTTTTTTAGCATCAATGTTGTATTTAAAAACCCCTCTTTTTTGGGCTGTAAACCAAGTATTATTAAAAGAATCATTATAAAATCTAGATATTCCGTTAAAACCTGAATGGTGTACACGAAAATTTTCATGAGTTTTTAAATTAATATCTAAGAGAAAGTTTTGAGTTCCTATAAGTAAAGTATTGTCGTTAAATTGATTTATAGATAAAAGGTGTATGTTTTTTAAATCGTTATTAATTTTAGTACACGGAACAAATTTATTATTGGCCATATTATATTTAAAAACTCCACTTGATTCTGTACCTAGCCAAATATTGTTTTTATATATGTTTAAACTAGTAAAATGAATGTTTTCGTAATAAGTGTTTATTGTTTTTTGGTTGTTAGAGAAGTTCATTTTAACAAGTCCTTTCTCTGTTGTAATCCATATGTTTTTGTTAAAATCTTCAAAAACATTGGTTACATTGTTGTTTGTAAGTCCATTTTTAATATTAAATATTTCGGCATTTATACTTCCTGTATCATTTATATATACAATTCTTGCGCATCCATTATTTCCCCATGCCCAAATATCTCCATTGTTAACAATTTTAAAACCTGTTATAGGGAATTGTTTTTTTAAAATATGTTTGTTTAAGTTAATAACTTCATTGGTAATTGGGTTTACTCTTTGTAAGTTTAAATCGTCTGCCCAACACCAAATAAATCCTTTTTTATCTTCAACTATTTTTACCATTCTACTACTAGCTAAACTTGTAGTATCACCAGGAATAGAGTTGTAGTTTTTAAAACTTTTACCATTAAACCTGCTAAGACCATTTAAAGTTCCAAACCATAAATAGCCTTGTTTGTCTTGAATAATATCTCTTACAGAATTGTCAGGAAGGCCATTTTTGATATTTAATTGTTCAATGTGAATGTTTTGGGCACTTGATATAAGGTGTATTAAAAAAAATAAAAAAAAGTATTTTTTTGTCATAATAACGGCTTGTTTTTTATTTAGTTGGTAGTAAAAAAAGGTTTTTGTAGTTGTTTGTGTAAAGTGTTGTTAATTTATGTAAAAAAACTATAAATAACATTAGGGCAGATGATAATTTTAATCAATAGATGTTGATATAAAAATAGCTAATCAAAGAGGTGTTTTTTATTGATTTAAATAAGTATTTTTAAAAAATAAAATCAAATAAATATCACAATTATCATGAATAAAAAAATATTGTTATTAGCTTTTTTTATAGGGAATTTCTGTTTTTCGCAAAGCTTAAAATCCGTTTCTATTTTAGGAGATTCTTACTCTACTTTTGATGGATATGTAGCACCTAATGATAATAGAATTTGGTACTTTGAAACTCCAATCAATAATACAGATGTTGTAGAGGTTAATCAAACTTGGTGGCATAAGTTTGTAAAAGAAAATAATTATAAGCTAGAAATTAACAATTCATTCTCAGGATCAACTATTTGTAATACAGGATATAGAAAAGAAGACTATACTTTTTGTTCTTTTATTACTAGAATGAAGAATTTAGGATCTCCTGACATGATTTTAATTTTTGGTGCTACAAACGATGCTTGGTCTGGAGCTCCAATAGGAAAGTATCAATACAAGCATTGGAGTAAAGATGATTTGTATAACTTTCGTCCAGCAATGGCTTATATGTTAAATTACATTAAAAATAGATATCCAAATGTTGAGGTTTATTTTATGTTGAATTCTGAATTAAAAGAAGAAATCAACGAATCTGTAAAAACCATTTGTGAGTATTATCAGATAGATTGTATTGAGTTAAAAGATATTGATAAAAAATCAGGCCACCCTTCTGTAAAAGGAATGGAGCAAATTAACAATCAAATATCCTCATATATAAATAAGTAAATAAAATATTTTACAAAAAAGGCTCTAAAATTTAATTTTAGAGCCTTTTTTTATATGTTAATTTTTAATGTAATTATTTTTCGTAAAAACTGTTTACATAAAATCTTAAACCAATTTCTTTCTCGTTTTTTAAGTAATCAGCTACCGTATTGGCTATAAAAGTAGCTCCTTTGATATTTGTATGCGTATGGTCTTGAGGAAAGAATTCTTTTACTTTTTCTTTTCCTAAAGCTTCATAACCTTTAGCTACTAAATTGTGTAAATCTATGTAGTAAGCACCTTCAGCCTCGGCAGCTTGTTTAGCCCAGCTTACATAACTATCATTTCTTCTTTCTACATTCCCTTCAGGCCATTCATTTCTTGGGGTTAAACTTAAAACAACAGGAATGGCTCCTTTAGATTTTACATCTTTAATCATGTGTTTCATGTACCATCCGTAGGTGTGAACCACTTCAACAAGGCTATCTCTATTTACTTCTTGAGATTCATTTCCCATACCCTTTAAAGAACCTCTGTATTTCTTTTTATCAATATTTCCAGCATCATTATGTCCAAACTGAATAAATACATAATCACCTGCTTTAAATTCTTTCATAGCTGCTTGCCATAAACCTTCATATTCAAAAGTTCTAGTACTTCTACCACCTCTAGCTTTGTTATAAACATTTACTCTGGTAGTATCTAACAAACTAGGAAAAGCAACTCCCCAACCAATGGTATTAGGATTACTGCTAGAAGCCATGGTAGAATCTCCAATTAAATAGATATTTTGCTTAGCAGGTAATTTTACAGTAGGATTTTCAAGAAAATAATTTTTGATAGAATTATTAGTTTTCTTTAACTCTTCTACAATAATAGAAGCTGCCAAAGCAGCACCTTTAGCAGAAGTATGTGTATGGTCACGTTTATAAAAATACGTTCCGGTAACTCCATTTTCTCCAATTTTCTCTAATTGGCTAGCCATGTTATCGTTCAATTCAATAAACTGAGCTCCTGTTTTTTCAGCCACTTGTTTAGCCCATAAACCATAAGATTCATTATTTCTAGGAATTTTACCATTTTTCCAATCGTTTCTTGGAATAGGAGACATCACAATAGGAATGGCTCCTTTAGATTGAGCATCTTTTATTACCTTGGTAATGTACCATCCATAAGAATGCACCGTTTCTTTTTTACCAGTAATCATGTTAACAATCTTTTCAGATTCGTTCCCTATTCCTTTAAACGTTCCTCTGGCTCTAATGGTATCGTTAATAGCTCCATTATCATTGTGTCCAAACTGGATTAACACATAATCTCCTTTTTGTAGTTTGTTATTTACTTTGTCCCACAAACCTAAAGATTGATAAGATCTACTGCTAGTACCACCTAAAGCATGGTTTTCAATGTTTACTTTGGTTTTGTCTAAAAATTGACCAATAAAGTCACCCCATCCCCAAAGACCATTATAACCATTTCCGCTTCCGTTTTTAACAGTAGAATCTCCTACAGTATAAACAGTTGGTTTGCTGTTTTTTGTGGTTTTATCTGTAGATTTACAGTTAGATAGCAATAAAGCACAACAAGCTATTGTAAATAATGTTAATTTTTTCATTTTATTTTTAATCGTTAATTATTTCTAAAATCAAACCATAAAGTCATTGGAATACCATGGTCTCCACTCTTAATTCTAATATTAGTAGGGTGACTTTCTGGCCCTTGATCTGACAATCCTTTAAATGCTCTCATTCCTGGAATTTCGTACATAAAAGAGATGTTTCCTTCTGGGAATCTTGGTTGAGGGAATACTTTTGATACTGCTTTTTGTGGTAAATCAGGTGTAAATAATCTTAAGAATAATTTATCAGACTCACTAAAAAACTGAATATTTCCATTTTCGGTTTTTAAGTTGGCAGCAATTGTATTAGCATGGTATCCTTTAAATTCTGGGTATACAAGATTCTCAAAGCTTTCTCCTGTAATGGTTTTGTTATAGTCTTTTTCCCAAATACCCATAGTAGTTCCTTTAATTCTGTTTTTCCAAACATGATATGGTCCATTACCTAACCATTTCATAGAAGTTACTCCTTCTTCAGGAAAATCAAAAGTCAATCCAAATTCACTAATAGATCCTTGAATAAAAGCATCATCAAAACCACTACTTCTTCCAGCATACTTTAACATTAAAGCATCCATTTTAATACTTCCATCATTGTACATAGTCCATGTAATGTGATCTAATCCTCCAGCGTATTTAATATAACAAACAGCAGAATCTTTGTATTGTTCTGTAGTAACCTTGTCCACTTCAAATTTCATTCCTATAGGTCTAGGTCCATTGTTAAAAGGTACATTTCCTTTTTGGTTCTTAATACTAGTAATTTCTCCAGTTTTGGTGTTTAATGTTAAAGTTACAGTTTTGCTAGATAAAGTTACTTCGGTTTCTGACTGAGATATTTTAGTCTTTTTTCTTTCCTTTTCTTTTTTGATGAATTTATTAGCAAAATAAGGAGCTTTGTGTATTGGCCATGACCAAGTATAAATTTCTCTATTGTGTTTGTCCTTAGCAGTTATTTCTAACCAATCTCCTTCAAAAAAGTTATCAGGTAAATCAAAATTAATTTTTCTAGTTTCACCTGGTTTTATATCGGTGATTTTAATAGGGTTATTTGCTATAATTTCTGCTTTATCATCATTATAAATAATATCATTATTAGCTTTTAATACTCTATACTCTACATTACAAGTATTAAGGTTGCTATAAATATAATCGTTGGTTATTAAGAAAGAACCATCAAATTTAGAAGTAACCTGTTTTGGTTCAAACTGAATTGGAGCCCAAACTTCTTTTACAGTAAAAAAGCTTCCTTCTTTTTCTCTATGAGGTCCTAAAACTCCATCGGAAGCAAGATTTCCTTTAGAATCAAATTTTTGTTCACCAGTCCAATCTGTACGTAATACAGCTTCATCTAACATAGCCCACATAAATCCACCAGCAAATAATGGACTTTTTTTATAGCGAGTCCAAAAATCTTCTAAACCAGCACCAATTCCATTATCGTAGGTTCCATGCATAAATTCTGTAGGGAAAAATACATTTTCTCCACTGTTAAACCTATGCATACCTGTTAAGTAAGTAGGGTAGTGGTGGGTATCCCATCCATCAAAATCTGACCAAGGGTGAATAACAATTCTATTTTGTGGGTCATTGTCATAAAAAACATGATCTATTTCATAATTCCAACCACCTTCGTTTCCATGATCCCAAATTATTACAGATGGGTGGTTAACATCTCTTTGAACTGTTTCTTTAATTATTTTAGTTCCTGTTTTGGTATCATATCCGTTTTGCCAACCGGCAACTTCATTCAAAACAAATAAACCTAAAGAATCACAAGCCTCTAAAAAGTGTGTGTCAGGAGGGTAATGACCACGAACGGCATTCATGTTCATGTCTTTAATTAAATTAACATCTAAAACACTAATGATTTTATCGGTACTTCTTCCAGATTCAGGCCAAATGGTATGTCTGTTAATTCCTTTCATAATGATTTTTTTACCATTTACGTAAATACCATCTTTTTTAAGGAATTCAATAGTTCTAAATCCTATTTTGGTTTTAGAAGTGTGAATTGTTTTTCCATTATTTTTAAGTGACAAACTTAAGGTGTATAAGTTTGGAGATTCAGGATCCCAAGTTTTTACCCCGTCCCATTTTGCTTTAATGGTTTGTAAATCTTCTTTGTGATTGATATCAACTGTAATAGAAGGGAATTTTTCTTGGCTACCAATAGGGCTTATGCTTGCTTCTATAGTACTGTTTTTAGGAATGTTTACCAGCTCTAAATCGGCAGATAAAGAACCGTCCATTTTAGCATCTACAGCTACGTGTTTTATATGAGTATTTGGAGATACATTTAACCAAACAGGTCTATAAATTCCACCAAACAACCACCAATCTGTTTTACGTTCTGCATTGTTTACTGTATTGTTACTTGAGTGTTTTGATACGTGAACTTCTAAAATATTTTCAGCTCCGTAGTTTAATAATGATGTAATATCGTATTTAAATTCATAAAATCCACCTTGATGAATGTCTCCAGCAGATTTTCCATTAATTTTTACTTCAGTATCAGTCATAGCTCCAGCAAAAACAATGGTTACATTCTTACCTTTGTAATTAGCAGGAATGTTGAATTTATATTTGTAAAAACCTTCTTCTTTACTAGGTTCTTTTTGGTTTAATTCTTTATACCATCTACCATAAGTATATTCTCCAAAACCTTCTAATTCCCAGTTTGATGGAACATTAATAGTTGTCCATTTGTTACTGTTATGACCATCGGTACACATAAATTCCCATTTTACAGGGTTCTTAAAGTCTTTACCAGATAGGTATATTTTTTCGGTTTCTTGAGCAATTGCATTGATACAATAAAGTAATGCAAAAGCAAATAGCGTAGCTATTTGCTTTGTTTTTGTTTTGTTATAAGTCATATAATTATTAATTACCATCAGGTGTTTCTATTTCAAAT
Source organism: Wenyingzhuangia sp. IMCC45467 (assembly GCF_054111205.1). The sequence goes on along the minus strand of NZ_CM134196.1, from coordinate 1,429,814 downwards.
CTTGTGCTAAATGGCACAGTCCAATCACTTAATTGATTTGGATTGGCAGGATTGTATTTAGGAGTGTTAGGTTTGATGTATTTTACAAGGTCTAACTTTAGTTCTTGAATTCCAAGTATCACAGCTTTGGCAATTTCGTTTGCACCAAAACTATTAAAATGTGTATTGTCTTCTAATTTCTTAGTTTGTCCTGGGAAAGTATTTGCAGGGTATTGTACAAAAGCTTTTCTAGATGGCTCAACTCCCCATGCCTCATACATTTTGGTAGTCATTTGAGTAATATCAATCAAAGGAACTTGTAAATCATTTGCAACTTTTCTCATTGCGGCAGGATACTCTCCGTGGGTTGGTCTTAAAGTACCATCATTGTTAAAAGCTCTTCTTTGTGTTGGTGTACATAAAACTGGAATTCCGCCTTTTTTTCTAGCTTCTGTAATAAATTCTTTTAATAGATTGGTGTATAACCCCCAAGCACCATTTCCTTCTCCTTTTATTTTCTCATCATTATGACCAAATTCTATAAAAAGGTAATCACCAGGTTGCATTAGACCAAGTATTTTCTTTAACCTTCTTCCTCCTTTAAAAGATGGTAATGAAGCTCCAGATTCTGCATAATTGACTATAACAATATCAGAAGTAAAATAATTTGTAGCAAATTGACCCCAAGAAGCCCAAGGTTCAGTATCTTGATCCGTTACTGTAGAGTCTCCTGCTAAAAATAATGTAGTAACGTTTTTAGCTGGTGAAATTTTAATGCTTTGAATAGCAGGAGTTCCTAAAAATTCTAAGGTTAGTTTATCATCCCAATTTAGTTGTCCTAAATTTCTTTTTTTAACAGCTATAGAGCTGTTGCTATCAATTTTAGGTGTTCTAACGTTTAAGCTAAAAGTTTTGTGTATACTTTGTTTTTTATCGGTTTTTATTTCTTTAAGAAATAACCTTCTAGATTCAGCTTTTACGGAAGTTGTAGCACATTTTTTTCCGCCTAATACAACATCAATAGTATAATTACCTTCTGGAAGTTTTACAGAAAAGTAAATAGATGTTTTTGAGGAAATGTTTTTTTTTTGAAATTCTACGTTTTTTGCAGATTGGTAATCAAAACCATAACCGGTTTTTTCATTGTATTCAATAGGTGAATTAATTATTGTTCCGTTAGACTGTTTTTGTTTTTTACCAAAGAAAAATTCATGATTCTGTTCTTTGTGTTGTGCATAAATATTGAATGCAAAAAAACATAATAAAAAAGTAAAAAGGTGTTTATAGTATTTCATTAAAAAAATTTTAAGCAATTTGATATAAATACTGTAAAAAACCATCCTGCACTATTCTGCTTTTTTAAGTCTGAAATCTATAAATGTAATTTGTAAAATGTGTAAATAATTTTTTTTAAGTATTAATAGATGGGGTGAAAATTATTCAACAAAATTATATTGTGAATTTGTGTATGCTGTTAGGTGTTTATATGGAATAATAGACCAAGAATAATCACAATCATTATTGTTTTTTTTCTTTAACAAAAGACCATCTTTGGTTAAATACCATAAAGGGAATTGCCAATTTTTTACATTATTATAGTCACATTTTGCATTTTGATTTTCATTGATTTTTTCAGGATAAATTGCCGTTAAAATTTCTAGTATTTTAGGACCAAAGACTTTATACCTGTATTGCATCCATTTATATTCTCCTTTAGAAAGTTTAGGCATGGGTTGTTTACCAAACCAAAAAAGTTCTTCAAGTTTTGGTTCTATAGCGTTTTCCATGTTGTAAGTTATATGCTCTATAGCATCATTACCAGCTGAACCAAAGCAAGATCTATGGATATTTGATGTATAGCTAAGGAATTTTGAGGTTAAGTAATTTACTTTATAATTTGTAGTATATTCACCTATTTCTCCTTGAAAAACACAAGAGTATTTTGAGCCAATCATTTTTAAGTGAATAGCGGTTAATTTAAGGTTGATGCTATCTGGCTCGATATTGTGTGTTGGATTATTAACGACTCTAAAAAAAGAAATATCCGATTTTTTGTCTACGTATTTTCTAATGTAAGCCCCTTTAGCTATTTCTTCTTTTCTTCTTTTTTTAAACTTAATATTTTTTGTTTTGTAGGCAGTATAAGGATCTATATCGTGTTTTTTAATCGCATTTATATATTTATGTTTAAGCTTATCAACATCAATAGGTTTTAAAGAAAAGTTTATTTCCTTATTCTTTTTTTTCCAAACCCCTTCCCATAAATTTTTTTCTACCTCTCTTATTTCAATAGATTCGTTAACAATATTTGCTTTTTTCTCCTTATCCCAATGTTTGGAAAATAATTTAAATAATCCTCCTTCTAAAATATTACCTTCAAGAAAATGATCGTACTTATCATTTATTGTTGTGTAAACAGCAACACAATCTGTACCATATTCATCAATTTTAAAAGCCACTTCTTTATGGTCAATTTTACCTACTAAATAATAGGTTTTTTCTCTATGAGCATGTAAAGTATGAATTGTGAATAAAAGTAAAGTTATAAGAATTGTGTGTTTTTTCATTTTGGTAAATCGTTGATGTATGAGCTTAAATAAAGTTTTTTTAGGGAATAGAAAATCCGTAATTTGCTTGCCAAATTAATTAAAATATTCGTAACAAAATGGATGGATTTGTGTTTTATTTAAAACAAGGAGTTAACCATATTACCGATTTGCAAGGTTTAGATCATATGGCATTTATTATTACCCTTTGTGCTGTTTATAAAATAAAACAATGGAAGCAAATTTTAGTTTTGGTTACTGCCTTTACTATTGGACATACTGTTACATTAGCTCTTTCTGGTTTAAAAGTAATAACTGTAAACCAACAATTAATAGAAACGTTAATACCAGTAACTATTTTGTTAACAGCTGTTTATAATATTGTTAAAAAGAGCGAAAATCCTAAAGGAATTCAAATAAATTATTTGCTGGCTTTGTTTTTTGGTTTTATACATGGAATGGGGTTTTCTAATTTTTTCCGTTCTATGATGATGGGGATTAATGATGAGTCTATTGTATTTCCGTTGTTTTCTTTTAATATTGGTATTGAGGCTGGACAGTTAATAATAGTAGCTTGTTTTTTATTGATAAACCTTGTTTTAACAAAATTATTATCTGTAAAACATAGAGAATGGAATTTGGTGGTTTCAGGTGCAGGAGGTGGAATTGCTTTAATGATGATTATTGAAAAATTAATATAAATAGCTTTGAAAAATATTATAACAGCGTTTTTAATTTTGTTTGGTGTTTCTAACCTTTTTGCTCATGCAATAAAAATGACAACGGCCAAATTAGAGATAGATAATGCACACAAAACATGTAGCTTAACCATTAATTTTTTTATTGATGATTTTGAAAGTGAAATGATAAAAATGTATCCGCAAGAACCTTTTGATTATGAGAATTCAAGTGCTGAAATGCGAGAGACTATAGAAAACTATGTAAAGGAAAATGTAGTTGTTCATTTAGGTAATAGCCAAGTTTTATTATCCTTAACATCTATAGTTAAAACTGAAGATAATGTTTGTCAGGTGGTTTTAAAAGGAGATGTTAAAAACCTACCTAATTATCAAACAGTAAGTATTAAAAATACTTTGTTGTTTTCTTCTTTTGATAAACAATCTAATGTTTTACACTTGTATGTTGATAGTGAAAAAAAGCAAATATTAAGATTTTTTAAAGGTGTGCCTTTAAGGATAGAAAAAATATAACTAAGGGGTGTTTGTTATAAAATCATTGGCACTTCCATTAATAATATTTTAGTGTTTTGTGTTGCTGTAATTTTAATACGATCTGTATTCCAAATACCAAAACCATCTCTTTTTTCTAACACTTGTTCTTCAACAATTGCTGCTCCTTCTAAAATAAAAAAATAAACCCCATTACTGGTGTCGTTTAATATGTAGCTTGTTTCAGTTTGTTTGTTAAAATTTCCTAAACTAAACCAAGCGTTTTGATGTATCCAAACTCCTTGATCATTTTTATTAGGTGAAAGTATTTGATAAAATTCGTTAATTTTTTCTATGTTTTCAGTCGCTATTTGGTCATAGCGAGGTGTTACATTTTGTTGGTTAGGAAACACCCATATTTGCAAAAATTTCACATCGTTTTTGTTGCTTTTGTTTTTTTCGCTGTGAGAAACTCCTGTTCCTGCACTCATTATTTGTATGTCTCCTTTTTTAATTACTGTTGTGTTTCCAATATTGTCTTTATGCTCTAAATCTCCCTCTAATGGAATAGAAATAATTTCCATGTTATCATGTGGGTGAGTTCCAAATCCCATTCCTTTAGCAACATGGTCATCATTCAAAACCCTAAGTGCACCAAAATTCATTCTTTCTGGATTGTAGTAATTGGCAAAGCTAAAGGTGTGGTATGAGTTTAACCAACCATGATTAGCATTCCCTCTTGTTGCAGATTTATGTAATATAGTATCCATTAGTTTAAATTTTGTAGTAAAATTAATCTTTAAAAGTTAATGTAAAAGTAGTTCCTTTGTTTACTGTACTGTCAACAGTAACAGTACCTCCTAAGCTTTCCATGTGACTTTTTACTAAAAATAATCCAATTCCTTTACTCTCCTTATGATTGTGGAAACTTTGATTAAGACTAAAAACATTATTACCTGCTTTGTTAAGATCAAAACCCAACCCATTGTCAGAAAAAATAATTTGAGTATTGTTATTTAGTCTGTGAGACTTTATGTTTATTAATAATTCTTTGTTCGGGTTTGCGTATTTAATGGAGTTAGAAATTAGATTTAATAAAATACTTTGAAGGTAAAATGGACTAAAGTGAATGTCTTTAACTTCTGAAAAATCAACATTAAAGTTAGCATTAGAATTTTTAATTAACTCATCTATAGAATCTTTTACTATGTTTAAGTGATAAGTTAAATCAATAGGTTTAACTTCAATATTTATATTGTTTTTAGTACTTAAAGTATCTAAATGGTTGTTAAGTGTTTGTTTTAGTTTAAGGAGTGATGTGTAAAAAACCTCTATATAAGTAAGTGTGTTTTTACATTCAATTTTAGAAAAATCCATCAAACCAAATAAAGAAATAATATTGTCTATAGGAGATCTTAAATCGTGAGAAGTAGTATATGCAAATTTTTTAAGTTCATCATTTAACTTGGTTAATTCTATTAATAAAGAGTTTCGTTTGTCTTCTAACTTTTTTATTTGTGTAACATCTTTAGCAACAGCATATATCAATTGATCTTCGGGTTCTGTAATAGATGTCCAAGACAACCAGATAACATCTCCAGTTTTGGTGATATATCTGTTTTCAAAATTAATCATGGGGATATTTTTGCTGATATCATGTCTTAGTTTAGAAGTAATTTCTCTGTCTTCAGGATGTATATAATGGCTTACAGGGTTTTGCATAACTTCCTCTATAGTGTATCCTAATATGTTGGCAAAAGCCGGATTCACTTTTTTTAAAATCCCTTGGTGAGATGCAATGCAAAGAATACTTGGAGAGATGTCAAAAAAACGCTCCAAATTGTATTGTTTTTCAGAAGTAACTTTTGGTGTAGAAACGTGATGAGCACTTTGCATATTAAACTGAACTTAATAGAGTAATAATAAAGTGTAATTTACGTATTTTTTAGGTATGATATAGTTTTTTCCTAATGATTTATATTGTAAGGGTATAAATGATGTAGATACTAAAACAATTCTTAAATTTGTTAACGGAATTAAAAACAAGAAAAATGAGCCAATTTGATAACGAAAAAATTCAAGAATATTTAAAAGCTGGAGCTGTGGTTTTAGATGTAAGAACAAATGAAGAATATGCCGAAGGTCATGTTCCAGGATCTGAACACATTGTTTTGCAAACATTACCAGGTAAAGTAAATGTGGTAAAAGATTATGGAAAACCAGTAATTGCTGTTTGTAGAAGTGGAGCAAGAAGTCAACAAGCAACAGATTTTTTAAAACAACATGGGGTTGATATTATGAATGGAGGTCCTTGGGAGAATGTTGATCAATATGTAGGGTAACAACCAAACAATATAAAAAATAAAAAGCTCTTTGACGTTCATCAAAGAGCTTTTTGGCTAACCAAACTTACTGTTTACTAATTACAAAATATTAATTTTTCCAAGGTTTGTAGTTTTTAGCTGCCGGTCCTTGAAGTTTATTTCTGTTATAATTTGAAGCAATTACATATGTTTTTTCTGTATTTCCATTGTTTTTCCAACGTTTTTGATTTTTAACATCTTTACTTTTTAGGTTGGATTTGGCAACAGTTTTAGTAATTACTGTAGCTTCTGTATTATGTTGCCATGGTTTGTAATTTTTTGCTTCAGGACCTGTTAGGTCGTTTTGTTTTTGAGCACTAACACTTCCTCCAATCATAATTGCTAAAATCCAAATAAAATTCTTCATAAATTCACTCTTTTAAACGTTAAACATATGGTAAATTTACGCTTAACATAGTGTTTCTGAAATATGAGAAAAATGGTATTTTGCTATGGTTGTTTTACGGATAATGGACTACGTGTAAATACGTATTAGGTTTAAATAATGTTTAAATTACTGGCTTTGTTTATCAACTCAACAGTGTTTTTTACCTCAAGTTTTTTTAGCATATTAGACCTGTGTGTTTCTACTGTTCTGGTACTAATATAGAGTTTTGTAGCAATTTCTTTTGTGGTGAGCCCTTTGGCTAAAAAGTCTAGAATTTCAGATTCTTTTTTAGTTAATTTTTTAACATTATGGACATCAGCCATGCTGTCTATCATTTTTTGAGAAAGTTCTTGACTAAAATGTTTGTGACCGTTATGTACTTGTTTAATTGCTTGTAAAACTTCTTTTTCATCAGAGTTTTTTAAAAGATAACCATATGCTCCATATTGAGCACATTTGGCAATATAGTTTCCATCATCATGCATAGAAACAGCAATGGCTTTAACAGAACTGTATTTTTTTCTAATGGTTTTTAAAACTTCAAAACCATTCATGTTAGGCATAGATAAATCCAGTAATATAATATCAGGAATAGTACCTTCTTTTAAAACATTAATCAGTTCTAAACCATCTTCTACATTTGTTAAAACATTTAAAAATTCATGTTTGTTTAGTAAAGCAGTTAATCCATCTCTAAATAGTTGATGATCGTCTGCAACAATAAGATTGATTTTATTCATGAGTTAATGGGATTTCAATTTCAACATTAGAATTTTCTGGTTCAGATTCAAAGGTAATAGAGCCGTTTAAAATTTCTACTCTTTCTTTTATGTTAATAATTCCAGAGCCTAAATTTACCGTTTCTGTATTGTAACCTATACCATCATCAAAATAAAAAATAGAAAGGTAATTATCAAATTCAGTAATGGAAATTCTAATTTTATTTGCTTGAGCATGTTTTACACTGTTGTTAATTAACTCCTGGCTAATTCTAAAAATAGATATGGCAATGTTGGTGTTAATTTTAGAATGTTTCTTTTTAATAGAATTATTAAATTCAATATCAATATTAGTGGTATTCTTAATTAGTTTTACAAAAGTCTTTAAGGTTTCACCTACACCAAAATCAATTAAAGATGGAGGCATTAAAGCATAGGTCATTCTTCTAATTTCTGCAATGGTATGATCTATTAAGGATTTCATTTTTTCTTTTTCCTCTAATTCAATATCCATGTTTTCTACAAAAAAGCGTAAGCTGGTTAGTAATGGTCCAATACCATCGTGTAATTCTTGAGCGAGTCTTTTTCTTTCTGTTTCTTGCCCTTCAATTAAAATTCTCTTTTTATTAGTGTTTGCTTGTGCTACTTTTGTTTGATATTCAATTAATTGGTCCTTCATTTTTACCAAAGAATTCCCTAGTACGTCTGATTTAGATTTAGGCTTATAGTTGCTATCTAATTTCATTTCACCCACTTCGTGAGAAAATGTAATGGCTCTAGTTAAAGAATCTTTTAAAGAATTTAAGGCTTTTAGAATATCATTAATTTCTTTAAAATGAGTTTTTTTGGTCATGTTTACATTGTAGTTTCCATCTGTCATGGCTAGCAATTGAGTTTCCATAGTTTTTAGTGGACGGGATACAAATTGTGTAAAATACACTCCTAATAAAAGAGCTATAATAAAAATGGAGCAGGCTATAAATAGTAGTTTTATTTTCATATTATACAAAGGCTGCATAACCTCTGTAACATCCATTTCAGACAAAATAGACCATTGTATGTTAGATATTTTAATGATATGATAAGCACTATAAACAGGAATGTTTCTGTAGTCTTTATAAATTCCGTTTTTTAAAATATTGTTAAAAGAATTTTTAACACTTTTAGTTTTGGAGGCTATAGTATAAGGGGCTTTGTTAGGGTAAAACCTAGAAGCAGATCTTAATTTATAATCTGTTCCTACTAAGTACGTTTCTCCACTTTTACCCATTCCGGTTCTCTCTAGTAGAATTTGTTGAATGTATTCATGACTAATGGTTTTTAAACTAACAATACTATCATTTTTAAGTTTTACAAATCCAATCAATAGTGTTCCGTTTTTTGATATAGGAGTAAAATCATACATTCCTGTTTTTGAAATATCAAAAGGAAGACTTTTTAAAGATTCAAGATTAAAGTTATGTAAAGAATCGTTTTCTCTTTCTATAAATTTTGTCCATTCAGTATCTATATATTTTTCAATTTGGACTCTTTTTAATCGTTCAATTGAACTTAGTTGAGAGAGAATTTTTTCATTTAACGTTTTTTCAAATTGATTGTAAAATGATGTAGAAAGAGCAATAACCACTAAAAATAGTAGTGAATTAACAATAAGGACAAGCCAGGTTCTAAGGTTCATTATATTATGTATTGGGAGGTAAATAAACAACTTTACGAATGTACGTAATTTTACTATTTACTAACAGAGGTCTTTTCTTAAAACTGATGAAAAATATATTTTATTAACTTAAAAAGCTCTTTAACCTAAATAGTTAAAGAGCTTTTTAAATAATTTTTTTGATGTATGATATTACCAACCTCCGCTGGCACCACCACCACCGAAGCCTCCGCCTCCAAAGCCTCCGCCACCAGAGAAACCTCCACCGCCACCAAAGCCTCCAGAAGATCCTCCTCGGTAACCTCTACTACTTCCTAAACTACCCAATAAAATAGCGGTAAAAATATCAGAAGAATCTAAACCACCTCCACGGTTGTTAGAACCTCCATTTCCTTTGCCAGAATTATTGCTTCTACTCATAAAGTAAAGTACAGCAGCTATAATTATAATTAAGATAAGTATACTCCCTTTTCCTTTTTTGGTACTCCTTTTATTAGGATCTCCTTTATACTCACCTGCTAATATTTTAATAATAACATCTGTGGCTTGGTTTAAACCGTTGTAGTATTGTTGTTGTTTAAAGTTTGGAGTAATGATATCATCAATAATTTGTTTACTTAAATAATCAGTAAGTAAGTGTTCAACACCATAACCTGTGGCAATATGAATTTTTCTTTCGTTAGGAGCTATTAAAATAAAAACACCATTGTCTTTACCTTTTTGACCAACTCCCCATTCATGCGCTTTTTCGGTTGCTAGCATAGCAATATCATTACCTTCTAAACTTTTAATAGTAGCAATAACAATTTGAGTTGATGTAGTGTCTTTATAGCGAATTAACTTTTGCGATAAAGCTTGTACCTCTTGGTTTGATAAAATATGAGCATAATCATAAACCCCTTTAAAAGTGGTTTCTTTTTTAGCCAAAGGCTCTTGTGCTTGTGTAAGTACTGTTGAAAAAAAAGCCAGTCCAAGGACTAGCTTTGTGATGTGTTTTAACATATAATTTTATTTTCTATCTCCAAACAAACGTAGTAAGAATAAAAATAGGTTGATGAAATCTAAATAAAGCGTTAAAGCTCCCATAATAGCTCCTTTTTTAGCATTCTCTTCAGAGTCTAAATGGTTGGCCATTCTTTTTATTTTTTGAGTGTCATAAGCAGTTAATCCTACAAATACGGCAACTCCTACATAGTTTAAAATCCAGTATAAAGCTGCAGATTGTAAAAACATGTTTACTACCGTTGCAATAATAACTCCAATTAAAGCCATAAATAGCAAGTTCCCCCAGCTAGTTAAATCTTTTTTAGTAGTATATCCGTACAAACTCATGGCTCCAAAAGTACCTGCTGTAATAAAAAAGGTTGAGGCAATTGAGCTAGAGGTATAAATAATAAATATAGATGACATGGTAATTCCATTTAAAATAGAATACAATACAAAAAGCAAACTAGCTCTTTCTGCAGTCATTTGCTGAATTCTAGCAGATAACCATACAACCAAACCTAATTCGGCAATAATAGTTCCATAGAACATTACTTTGTTAATTCCAGTAATATTTCCTACACCATCTGTAGTGTATAGAAGTTGAAAAAATGCTGGAGTAGTGGCTGCCCACCACGATACAAATGCAGTAATTAACAAAGCTCCACTCATCCAAGCGTATACTTTGTTCATAAATGCAGCCTCTTTAACCGAGCTGCTTTCAATAGTAAATGGGTTCATAATAATTATCCTTTTGATATTTCGTCTGACAATTCGTTTGTGTCGTCACTTTGGTATTTAAAGTAGGTTTTTAGTTGGTTTCCTGCCTCTTCAATACCATCGATTAGTCCTTGAGCAAATTGTCCTTGTTTAAATTGATTAATAACTTTGTCTTTGGTGGTTTCCCAAAATAAATCGGGTACAACTTCGTTTATACCATCATCACCTAAAATAACAAATTGTTTGTCTTTTGTAGCAACGTAAAATAAAACCCCATTTCTGGCATCTGTTTCAAACATTTTTAAATCGTTAAAAACAGTAATAGCTCTATTCATAACATCTTCTCCTTCAAAAGTAGGTTCTATATGAACTCTAATTTCACCAGAGGTGTTTTTTTCTGCTTTTTGAATGGCAGCAACAATTTGTTGTTCTTCGATTTCGGTAAAAAACGGTTTGGTTTTACTCATGATTAAAATTTTACTTCAGGAGCTTTACTAGCTGATGCATCTGCTTGAAAATAATCCATTTTTTCAAAAGAAAATATACTTGCAGTTAAGTTTTTTGGGAATTTTCTAATCATAGTATTATAATCTTTTACCATGTTGTTAAAACGATTACGTTCAACATTAATTCTATTTTCCGTTCCTTCTAATTGAGATTGCAAACCTGTAAATTGTTGACTTGCTTTTAAGTCAGGATATCTTTCTGCAACAACCATTAGCTTGTTTAAAGCTCCGGTTAAACCTTGTTGTGCTTCTTGGTATTTTGCAATGTTGGCTGCAGACAAATTATTTGCATCAATAGTTACCGATGTTGCTTTAGCTCTAGCCTCTATTACTCCTGTTAATGTTTCTTGTTCGTGGCTTGCGTATCCTTTTACGGTAGCTACCAAGTTTGGAATTAAATCGGCTCTACGTTGGTAAGAACTTTCTACGTTTGCCCACTGTCCAGTAGCGGCTTCTTGAGCGCTAACCATACTATTGTATCCGCAAGAACTCAAAGAGATTGCTGCGATACAAATCACTAAATATTTTACAATTTTTTTCATGCTCTAATTTAAGAATTATAGTTTACAATAGAGCATAAATGATACCAATATCTAAATATGACAGAATGTCTTTTATAGTTGATTTTTAATTTTGATGAGTTCTGTTTTAATGGCTTCTAATCGACTAATAATTTTAGTATTGGTAATGGTTTCTTTGGGTTTTTCACGTAACCTTTTACGAACCCCCTCTAAAGAATAGCCTTGCTCTTTGGCTAGGTGATAAATAAGTTTAAAGTTTTCAATATCAGTTTGGGTAAACATTCTGTCACCTTTACTGTTTTTTTTAGGCTTAATCATGTCAAACTCTCGTTCCCAATAACGGATCATAGAAGAAGTAACACCAAAAGCATTGGCTACTTCACCTATTTTATAATACCTTTTTTTAGGGAGTTCTATATGCATTAGTCTAAAGATTGATTTTCTTGTGAAGATAATACTAACATCGCTTCATATTCTTCAGGAGTTAAATCATTATGATAAAAATAAACAGGATTTAATTTTTGATTTCCTTTTTTTACTTCATAATGTAAGTGAGGAGCTGTAGAAGATCCTGTAGATCCTACCAAACCTATCAAATCACCTCTTTTAACTTTTTGACCTGTACGTACATAAAAAGTACTCATGTGAGCATAGGTTGTTTCGTAACCAAAACCATGATTGATTACAACATGGTTTCCAAATCCTTTTCTAGATTTTTTAGCTGATTTTATCACTCCGTCACCAGTTGCATAAATATTAGTCCCTTGCGGAGCAGAAAAATCCATTCCCCAGTGCATTCTTCTTGTTTTGTAAATAGGGTGAATTCTAATTCCATAACCAGAAGCCATTCTTTTTAAGTCCTTATTTGCTACGGGTTGAATGGCAGGAATAGAAGCTAACATTTCTGATTTGTTTTTGGCCAATTTTACAATTTCATCTAAAGATTTAGATTGTATAACCAAACGTTTGGCCAAAATGTCCATTTTTTTTGTGGCTTCTTTAATCAATTCACTGTTTTTAAAACCATTTAAGTTTTTGTATCGGTTAACCCCACCAAAACCAGCACTACGTTCATCTTCAGAAATAGGTTCTGCTTCAAAAATAACTCTATAAACGTTGTTGTCTCGTTGTTGAATTTCTTGTAAAATGGCATCAGACTCTTCCATTCTTTTTTCTAACAACTCGTAATTAAATTTTAAATTATTTAATTCCTTTAAAGTAGCTCTTTCCGAAGGGGACTTTAAAATAGCGCTAAAAGCAACAAAACCAATCAATCCTATTAAAAAAACAGCAAAAATATATAGAATTGAATTTCTTAAAATTCGCTTTGTATTCTTTTCTATAGGCTGATAAGAAAGGGTATCAGAATCGTAATAAAATTTTGCTTTCGCCATGAATCTAAAATAACTATTTTTGTGACCTAATTAAATAAAGCAATTTAATTGATGTTATTAACGTACAAAATTACAAAATGTTTTGTTAAGGTAATTATTGATGTTTGCTTAACCCAATTTATTATATGAAATCTCAGGATATTAGAAAGAAGTTTTTAGAGTTTTTTGAATCAAAACAACATAAAATAGTGCCCTCAGCACCTATGGTTTTAAAGGATGATCCAACGTTAATGTTTGTAAATGCTGGAATGGTTCCTTTTAAAGAATTCTTTTTGGGACAACGTAAAATTGTCAACTCAAGAGTTACAGATTCACAAAAATGTTTGAGAGTTTCTGGTAAACACAACGATTTAGAAGAGGTAGGAATTGACACTTATCATCATACTTTGTTCGAAATGTTAGGAAACTGGTCTTTTGGAGATTACTTTAAACAAGAAGCTATAGATTGGGCATGGGAATTATTAACAGAGGTATTTAAGATAGACAAAGACATCTTATATGTAACTATTTTTGAAGGTGATGAGTCTGAAGGATTGACTAAAGATACAGAAGCATATGATATGTGGAAGAAACATGTGCCAGAAGATAGAATTTTATTAGGAAACAAAAAAGATAATTTCTGGGAAATGGGTGCGCAAGGACCTTGTGGACCTTGTTCAGAAATTCATGTTGATATTCGTTCTGCTGAGGAAAAAGCTAAAATTCCAGGAGCAGAATTGGTGAATATGGATCATCCGCAAGTAGTGGAAATTTGGAACTTGGTATTTATGCAGTTTAATAGAAAGGCTGATGGTTCTTTAGAAAACTTACCAAATCAACATATAGATACAGGTATGGGGTTTGAACGCCTTTGTATGGTATTACAAGGTGTTCAATCTAATTACGATACAGATGTATTTACTCCGTTAATTAATGAGTTAGAATCTAAAACAGGATTTAAATACGGAGAAAAAGAAGAAATAGATATTGCCATCCGTGTGATTTCAGATCACGTAAGAGCAGTTGCTTTTGCTATTGCGGATGGTCAGTTACCATCAAGTACAGGAGCAGGATATGTAATTCGTAGAATATTAAGACGTGCGATTCGTTACGGATTTACTTTCTTAAATCAAAAAGAAGCATTTATTTATCAATTGGTAGAAGTATTAAGTAATCAAATGGGAGCTTCTTTCCCAGAAATTGTTTCTCAAAAACAATTGGTGATGAATGTAATTAAAGAAGAAGAAACATCATTCTTAAGAACTTTAGGGCAAGGGTTAGGATTGTTAGACAATGTAATTGCTGAAACCCAAGGAAAAGAAGTTTCTGGAGATAAAGCATTTGAATTGTATGATACCTTTGGGTTTCCTATAGATTTAACAGCACTTATTTTAAGTGAAAAAGGGTATACTTTAAACGAATCTGAATTTGAAGCTGCTTTAGAAAAACAAAAAAATAGATCTAGAGCTGCTGCAGAAATGGATATGGATGATTGGGTAATTTTAAAGGAAGATGCTGAACAAGAATTTGTTGGGTACGATTATTTAGAAACCAATGTAAAAATTACCAGATACCGTAAAGTAACTTCTAAAAAAGAAGGCGAGTTGTATCAATTGGTATTTAATTTAACGCCATTTTACCCAGAAGGAGGAGGACAAGTTGGAGATAGAGGATTTTTAGAAGCTAGCAATGGTGATGTTTTACATATCATAGATACTAAAAAGGAAAACAATTTAGTAATGCATATTGCTAAAGATTTGCCAGCCAATACAACAGATACTTTTAAAGCCGTGGTAGATGCAAAAAACAGAGAGTTGTCTAACAACAATCACTCTGCAACACATTTATTACATCAAGCATTAAGAGCTGTGTTGGGAACACATGTAGGACAAAAAGGTTCTTTGGTAAATGCAAAATATTTACGTTTTGACTTTTCTCATTTTTCTAAAGTAACTCCAGAAGAAATTGATGAAATTGAAAATTTTGTAAATGCTCGCATTCGTGAAAAATTAGACTTACAAGAGTTTAGAAATATTCCAATGCAAGAAGCTATAGACAAAGGTGCTATGGCGTTGTTTGGAGAAAAGTATGGAGACACTGTTCGTATGATTCAGTTTGGAAACTCTAAGGAATTATGTGGTGGTACTCATGTTGCGAATACAGGAAACATTTGGCATTTAAAAATTACAAGTGAGAGTGCTGTAGCTGCTGGAGTAAGAAGAATTGAGGCTATTACTGGTAATGTTGCAAAAGATTTCTTTACCAAGCAAGATAAAGCTGTTGTGGCTGTTAAACAAATTCTTAAGAATGCAAAAGACCCGGTTAAAGCAATTGTAAGTTTACAAGATGAAAACGCAGCTTTAAAGAAAGAAATAGAAACCTTATTAAAGGAAAAAGCTAAAAACATTAAAGGAAGCTTAAAAGCAAATATTCAAGAAGTAAACGGAATTAATTTCTTGGCTACTAGAATTGATATGAATGCTGGAGCTATTAAAGATATTGCTCACGAATTAGGAGGAGAGGTAGAAAACTTATTCTTTTTTGCTGGAGCAGAAAATGATGGAAAAGCAACCTTAACCTCTTACATTGCTAAAAACTTGGTAGAAGAAAAAGGGTATGATGCTGGTAAAATAGTTCGAGAATTAGGAAAATTAATCCAAGGAGGTGGTGGAGGACAAAAGTTCTTTGCAACTGCAGGGGGTAAAAACCCTGATGGATTGTCTGAAGCTATTGAAAAAGTAAAAGAATATTTATAAAATATTCTTATCAGTCTGAGTGTCCTGAATTTATTTCAGGATGTATCGAAGACAAAAAGAATGTTTTATATTTATAAAAACTTCTCGATACGATTTCTCATTTATTCGAAATCACTCGAAGTGACATAAAAAGTAAATGACAAGTTTTAGAACAGAAATAAAATTAGCATCCCAACAACAAAATGTTTTAGATCATCAATCTAAGGTTTTGTTGTTGGGATCTTGCTTTTCTGAAAACATAGGAAATAAACTTTCTTATTATCAATTCAATACTGTTATAAATCCTTTTGGAACCTTATTTAGTCCTATGGCTATTGCCAAAGTTCTGGAAGATACTGTTGATGAAAGAACTTATAAAGAAAGTGAATTGATAAAACAAGGTGAGTTTTTTCACTCATTACATCACCACTCTAACTTATCGGGTGTGGCAGCTGTTGAGGTGATAGAGAATATTCATAAAGCTCAACAAAAGTGTTTAGTTCAGTTAAAATCAGCTACACATGTTGTTATTACTTTAGGAACTTCTTGGGTGTATGGTCATTTATTGAGTAATCAGTTGGTGGCAAATTGTCATAAAATTCCACAAACGGAATTTGATAAACGTATGTTGTCTTTGCAAGAAATAGAGGTGGCTTTAGAGGATATTATTAAAAATATCAGAAAAGTAAATTCATCAACCCAAATTATTTTTACGGTAAGTCCTGTTAGACATACTAAAGATGGATTGATTGAAAATTCATTAAGTAAATCCCAATTGTTAACCGCTACGCATAAAATTAAAGAAAGCCACAATGTGGCCTATTTTGGAAGTTATGAAATAATGATGGATGATTTACGAGATTATAGATTTTACGAATCGGACATGATTCATCCAAACGAAGTAGCTATCAATTATATTTGGGAACAATTTTCTAAAGTTTGGATTAGTGAAAAATCACAAAGTTATTTTAAAAGAATAGCTTCTGTGCAACAAAGTAAATTACACAAACCTTTTCAGCCAAACTCTATAGTTCATCAAGAGTTCTTACAAAAACTAGCACTAAAACAACATCAGTTAGAGCAAGAATTAAATATAAAGTTCAATGCATAAAAGTTTCCAATTACAAGGTCAGTCTTTTGAAGATATTGAAGAGTTGATTAGCTTTTCTGAAACCATTTCAGAAGAATTATATCAATTTTTGTGTTTGTGGTTTGGTGATGATGAGTTTTTAACAGTACAAACTTCTGGCTCCACAGGAACACCAAAACCCATAAAAATAAAAAAGGAGTTTATGAAAAACTCTGCTAAAGCTACAGGAACTTTTTTCAATTTGGGAGCAGCTACTAAAGCTTTATGTTGTTTATCGGTAAATTATATTGCAGGGAAAATGATGGTGATTCGTGCTTTAGAGTTGGGTTGGAATTTAGATTTTATAGAACCTGTTAGCAATCCGTTAGAAGATGCTTTTGACGAATACGATTTTTGTGCTATGGTACCCATGCAGGTACAAAACAGTTTATGGGATTTGCATTTGGTTAAAAACTTATTGATTGGTGGGGGAGTAGTGTCGCAAAGTTTACAAGAGAATTTGCAAAGTTTGTCTACCCAATGTTTTGCTTCTTATGGAATGACAGAAACCGTAACTCATATTGCGATTAGAAAATTGAATTATTTTAAGGATGCTACTTTAACTATGCCAGAACAAAACATCTCGACTCCGCTCGATGACCAAGTTTTGGAAGATGATAGTAATTCTAAGAGTCTAATTCAGAATGATGTTGTTTCTGCTCAATCTGATGAGCAAAATAGAAAAGTAACTAAAGATGAGGTCTTCGAGCATAGTCGAGAAGCAGACACCGAAAATGAACTAGACATCAGAACTAAAACCAATAATGTATATCAATTATTACCCAACATCACCATTTCTCAAGACGACAGAGACTGTTTGGTAATTGATGCTCCATTATTATCAGATGAAAAAATAATTACTAACGATATTATTAAACAGTACTCAGCTACTGAGTTTGAATGGTTAGGTCGTTATGATAACGTAATTAATTCTGGAGGAGTAAAATTGCATCCGGAACAAATTGAAAAGGAGCTTTCTAAAGTGATAACTCAGCGATTTTTTGTGACAGGAATAGCAGATGAAACTTTAGGAGAAAAATTAATATTGGTAATAGAGGGAGAAAATAAAGAGTATGATTTTAATACCTTGTCTTTATCTAAATATGAAATACCAAAACACATTTATTTTGTAAATGAGTTTGTAGAAACAGAAACAAAAAAAATCCAACGTAAAAAAACGTTGGATTTGATAAGTTTATAATATAGAGTAGTAAATTACCTAAACAAAAAAGAAACGCTTTCATCGGTGTTTAAAGCATCAAAACCTTTAATATTGTTTTTAATGATTAAAGTGTTAATTAATTTACGTTTTACATTGTCATAAAAACTAGTTTGGAATTTAGCAGGGTTTCTTCCAGCCAAAGCTTCTTCTCCAATTTTATCAGACAACCACTCCACGGGCGTTTCGTTTTTTAATCTTTTAAAATCTAAACTAGGTTGTAAAGTACTTCTTTCTATAGTTTCTAAAGTAAACTCAATATTCTCTGGGTGAGATTCGTTTACATTAAAGTTTAAAATAAATTTTTTATTAAACTCTTTAATATCCATACTATTTGTTATTTAAGGTTATTCAAATAAAAAGTCAATGTTTGTGTTAATGTCTAACACATCAAACTCTTCAATTTCTATTTTATCAAAGAAAGCCAAAATAAGGTTTCTTTTGATGACTTCGGTAAAATGTTCCGTTAATTCTGATTTTTTACATTCGTGATGTTCAATACCATTTGGCAAAAAACTCATTCTATCTATAGAAGTTAAGGTACAAAGTACAGTGTCTGTAGTTCTAAGATCTTTGATGTTAAACAACATCATATTTGCTTTGTGATATTCTTCAATCGTCATAATTCCTTCATCATCGTGATGATGGTGGTCGTGTTTATGATCGTGATGGTGATGTTCGTGATTACTCAAAATATTTATTGATTTCGTTTTCTGATAAATTGATGTCGGTTACATTGTGTACTTGTAAAACTTCTTCTAGTGAATCTATCTTAAATTTTAAAATAGCTTTGTTGATGTCTTTTCCCGCTAAAAACTGTTTAAAGCAAGTATTGTTTTCGTTTTCTAAAACTTCATTCATTACTTGCATACTGTTACGGTCTAAAACAACTAGGCGGAATCTTTTACTTTTAGTTCCTTTTTCGTAACCAAAACCTAAAATATATTGTTCTCTAAATTCTTGTACAGTCATGTATATTATTTATTTGTGCAAAGATACTAATTACCAATGTTGATTGGCTTCTAGTTGCTCTTCAAATTCATCTTCTAAAATTGAGAAGAAATCAATACCTGTAATTTTTTCAACTTCATTTACTGTTGTTTGATAATTCATAAAAGATTGAGGTTTGGCTTGATGTGGCAATATAAACGCAGTCATTTTTTGCGGTTTGGTTAAGTCGTAAATAACTTTGTAATAATAGCCAGGAATAGTTACTTGGTTTTCTCCTATTTGTTTGATATTATCTTTAAAAACAGGCCCTGTGACTACAAGAATAGAATCTTCTTGAATGGCCCAATCTCTAACTTTGTCTTCTAATTTTTTCCATTCTCCTCTATTAAGTCCAGGAAGTTGTGGTGACATGTTTGATAGAAAAAATGTTTCGGACATGGCGGTTTTATTTATTTTCATATCAGCAGCAGCACACAAGTGGCCTCTATCATATCCACTTTTTTTATAATCTTGTAAACTTGCCGATTTTGTGGTGATAAGGTCATCTGCTCTAAAATTATCTTTTCTTTTGGCAGTTCCGTTTACATATTCTTTGGTTAGCAGGTAATAAACCCAATCCGCTTGTTCGTGTTTTTCGTTATAGGACAAAGAATAATAAGTATGATGGTAAATTTTATTACTAGCCGTTGGTAAAAACTTTTGAAAACCATATTCTGTATTTGTATGATTTACGGAATCATCTTTTTGAGGAGATTGATTTTTTTTCATAAGTGTACTACAAGCAATGACTAAAGTGATAGCCAAAAGGAACAATAAAATTTTTTTTCGATTTTTTTTCATAGCGATAGATTTAAATTAATAATAAATAAAAACCCCCTACAAAAATGCAGAGGGTTTGTTAAAATTTTAAAGAAAAGCATTAAGCCATTGAGTGATATACGTTTTGTACATCATCGTCATCTTCTAATTTTTCTAATAATTTGTCAACATCTGCTTGTTGTTCTTCCGTTAAGCTGGTAGTAGAGGTTGGAATTCTTTCAAAACCAGAAGATAAAATTTCTAATTCATTTTCTTCTAAGTAAGATTGAATAGCTCCAAATTGATTAAAAGGTCCATAGATTAAAATTCCATCTTCATCTTTAAAAACCTCTTCTACTTCAAAATCCATTAAATCTAACTCTAATTCTTCTAAGTCAATTTCTTTAGCTTCAGAGTTGATACGGAAGTTACATGTGTGGTCAAACATAAAAACTACCGATCCCGATGTTCCTAAGTTTCCGTTACATTTATTAAATGCAGCACGTACATTGGCTACGGTTCTGTTGTTGTTGTCTGTAGCAGTTTCTACTACTACAGCAATTCCGTGAGGTGCGTATCCTTCAAATAGAGTTTCTTTGTAGTTGGCAGTATCTTTGTCTGTTGCTTTTTTAATGGCTCTTTCTACATTGTCTTTAGGCATGTTAGCTGCCTTAGCATTTTGAATAACAGCACGAAGTCTTGCATTAGCATCAGGATTTGGACCTCCTTCTTTCACTGCCATTACAATGTCTTTTCCAATTCTTGTAAACGTTTTTGCCATTGCAGACCAACGTTTCATCTTTCTAGCTTTTCTAAATTCAAATGCTCTACCCATTTCTATGTAATATTATTAAAGTGTCGTAAAATTATTATTTTTTATATTCTGCTCCAAGTGTTTTTATCAAACTTGAATAACTCCTAAATTAAAAGGTTTTTCAATAGGAGCGTGGTTGGCTGCTTCAATTCCCATGCTTATCCAAGTTCTGGTTTCTAAAGGATCTATCACAGCATCTGTCCACAATCTTGCTGCTGCATAATAAGGGGAAGTTTGTTTGTCGTATTTTTCTTCAATATTCTTTAAAATCTCAGCATGTCTTTCTGGAGTAATTTCTTCTCCTTTGCGTTTAAGGGTTGCTTCTTCTATTTGTGCCAGTACTTTTGCTGCTTGAGCACCACCCATAACAGCTAATCTTGCAGATGGCCAAGCAAAAATCAATCTAGGATCAAAAGCTTTACCACACATGGCATAGTTTCCTGCTCCGTAAGAGTTTCCTACAACAACAGTAAATTTAGGAACAACTGAGTTTGATACCGCATTCACCAATTTAGCACCATCTTTTATAATGCCACCATGTTCGCTTTTACTCCCTACCATGAATCCTGTAACATCTTGTAAAAAGACCAATGGAATTTTCTTTTGATTACAATTGGCTATAAAGCGGGTAGCTTTATCAGCAGAGTCTGAATAAATAACGCCACCAAACTGCATTTCTCCTTTTTTGTTTTTGATGACTTTACGTTGATTGGCCACAATACCAACAGCCCAACCTTCTATACGAGCATAACCACATATAATACTTTCTCCGTAACCATCTTTGTAGGCTTCAAAATCAGAATTGTCTACCAAGCGTTTAATGATTTCGTTCATATCATATTGATCGGAGCGTAATTTTGGTAAAATTCCAAAAATTTCTTCAGGATTTTCTTTAGGTGGTAATGCTTCTTTTTTGCTGTAGCCTGCTTTATCAAAATCACCAATTTTATCCATGATGTTTTTAATAGTATCTAGGCAATCTTTATCGTCTTTAGATTTGTAATCCGTAACACCCGATATTTCGCAATGCGTAGTAGCTCCTCCTAACGTTTCATTATCTATACTCTCTCCAATAGCCGCTTTTACCAAATAACTCCCCGCTAAGAAAATACTTCCTGTTTTGTCAACAATTAAAGCTTCATCACTCATAATTGGCAAATAGGCACCACCGGCAACACAACTACCCATAACAGCAGAAATTTGAGTAATTCCCATGCTGCTCATTTTGGCATTGTTTCTAAAAATTTTACCAAAATGTTCTTTGTCAGGAAAAACTTCATCTTGTAAAGGAAGGTAAACCCCAGCACTATCTACTAGATAGATAATAGGGATTCTGTTTTCCATGGCAATTTCTTGCGCTCTTATATTTTTTTTAGAGGTAATAGGAAACCATGCTCCAGCTTTTACAGTAGCATCATTAGCCACTACAATACATTGCTTTCCGCTAACATATCCTATTTTAACAATCACTCCACCAGAAGGACATCCTCCATGTTCTTTGTACATTTCATCCCCAACAAAAGCTCCAATTTCAATTGATTTTTTACGATCATCAAATAAATAATCAATTCTTTCTCTTGCAGTTAGTTTTCCTTTTTGGTGTAACTTTTCTATTCTTTTTAAACCACCTCCTACGGCTACCTTAGCAAATCTTGATCTTAAGTCTGATAAAGCTAATTTATTATGGTCTTCGTTTTTATTAAAGTTGATGTTCATTGTCTATTTTTTGCAGTGCCAAATGTACAAAAAGCATCACATTTTTTTTACTTAACTATTTATTAATGCAGAAGAATAAAATATTTAACATGGTTTTATTTACCGTGGTAATTATTTTTTATATCTTTGTTTTGTAAAATTGTAAATAAATAATAAAAATGAAAAACGTAATCGTATTTGGAGCAAGTAATAGTAAGAGTTCAATTAACCAACAATTAGCTATATATGCAGCTAGTAAATTAAAAGAGGTAAATATTACTACGGTTGATTTAAATGACTATGAAATGCCAATTTATAGTATAGATAAAGAAGGAGAGAGTGGAATTCCACAATTGGCAAAAGAATTTAATGATAAAATGGCTACAGCTGATGCTTTTATAGTTTCTTTTGCAGAGCATAATGGAGTATATGCTACCGCCTTTAAAAATATTTTTGACTGGGTCTCTAGAATTAACGGAAAGATGTGGAATGACAAGCCAGCTTTGTTTATGGCAACATCACCAGGTGAAAGAGGAGGGATTACTATTTTAGAAATAGCGGCAGGTAGAATGCCTTATCATGGAGCTATAGTAACAGGGACTTTTTCTTTTCCTTCCTTTGGAGAAAATTTTGTGAACGGAGCTATTACAAACAAAGGTTTAGATACAGAATTAACGAGTTTGGTAGAAAAATTACAGAAAGAAATTTAATATAAATACTACTACCCCTAATTAATTTAATATAGTATGGAGTTTTCTAAAGAAGTAAATGCTGTTTTTGATTCTGATTATATTAAAGCATTATTGAATTTAAAGTATACAACCAATTTTATAAATGCGATAGGAAATAAGGAATTAGAGCCATATCAAATATCTAACCCCCAGTATAATATACTTAGAATTTTAAGAGGGGCTAAAAAACCTATTACGATGAAGTTGGTTAAAGAAAGGATGATTGAAAAATCTCCAAATACAACCAGACTGACTGATAAGTTGTGTGATAAAAAATTAATAGATAGAGTAAGGTGTAAAGAGGATAGGAGAGTGGTTTACGTATCTATAACTGAGAAAGGTTTAGCATTGTTAGATAAAATATCTTTTACCAACACCATGGAACAAATACAAAAGTTAACAGAGGAAGAAGCTAGTTTACTCAGTTATCTTTTAGATAAAATTAGAGGTTAAATAAAACAAAAAACAGCCTATAAAATTTATAGGCTGTTTTTTGTTTATAAAAGATTAATCTTCATCGTCTGCATCTTCACCTTTTAATAAGTCTTCATCTACCTCTAAATCATCAGAGCTATCTGCATCGTTGTCATCTTCATTGTCTTCAACATAATCATCAAGTGCTTTGTCTAATTTGGTACCTACTTTTACCAAATAGATATCATCATCTAGTTTAATTTCTAGAGCTTCAATAAGCTCTCCTTTATGATTTTTAAATTTTAAAACATCTCTGTCGGTATATCCATCAGGATATTCATCCATAATTATGTTTAATATTTCGTCCGTTACTTTTGAGTGGTCAATAATGATTCTTTTCATAAGAACTAAGTTTTGTTTAGTTGTCTATATAAAAGACTAATAGGTTATTTGTTTTATAGTTGTTTATTCTTCTTCGTCTGAAAATTTACCAATTTTATTTTTTTTGGTGCTAAAATCATTTTCATCAATACCTAAGTTATCTTCTTTTTCTAACTCAAACTTATAGCTTAGCATTTTGTAATATAATTTAGCAGCCAAAGCATCGGAGGTTTTGTCGTGTTCGTTAGGACAAAGCTCTACAATGTCAAATCCTACCACGTTTTTTTCTTCAAATACTTTTCTTAAAAAATCTAAAGTTTCGTACCAAAATAATCCTCCAGGTTCTGGGTTTGCTACTGATGGCATAATAGAAGGATCAAATCCATCTAAATCAAAAGAAATATATACATCATCTGTCATGGCTTCAATAGCGTTTTCCATCCAATAATCATCGGTTGCTAAATCATCGGCAAAGAAAACTTTATCGTAATCAATTACTGTTTTTTCTATGTGAGCCATACTACGTATTCCAACTTGTACCAAATTGGTTACTTGACTTGCATGGTACATTGAACAACTGTGGTTAATTTTAGAGCTTTTGTGCTCTTTTCTAATACCAGCATGTGCATCAATTTGTAAAACGGTAATGTTGTCTACGTGCTCGTTAAAAGCTTTAATAGCACCTATGGAAACTGAATGTTCTCCACCAACAATAGTTACAAATTTATTGGTGTTTAAATAGGTTTTTACATTTTCGTAAACAGCAGCAGACATGGCTTCTGGAGTTTTGTTTTCGGCCACAGTATCGGCTAAAAAGACTCCTTGCTTATATACTTCTGAGTCGGTTTCAATATCATATAATTCAAGGTTTTCTGAAGCTTTTAAAAAAGCATCAGGTCCTTTGTCACTTCCTTTTTGCCAAGAATCGGTTCCGTTATAAGGAACAGGGATTAATACGACTTTAGCAGTTTCTTTTTTAGCGTATTCGCTACCAATGTTTGCGTAGTTATTTTTCATAACCCAAAATGTTTAAAAATTCTTGATATGTTTGTTTTTCTCTAAAAACGGTGGTTGTTAATTTTCCGTTTTTGTCTTTGTTTATAATTAATTGTTTTGGTTGTGGAATTAAGCAGTGCTGTAATCCTCCAAACCCCCCAATAGATTCTTGATATGCACCAGTGTTAAAAAAACCTAAATACAAAGGTTTTTCTGGGTGATATGTTGGTAAATAAATGGCGTTACTGTGTTGTTCTGAGTTGTAATAATCATCACTGTCACATGTTAAACCTCCTAATAAAACTCTTTCATAACTTTCGTTCCATCGGTTAATGGGTAACATAATAAAACGTTTGTTAATAGCCCAAGAATCTGGTAAAGTGGTAATAAAAGAAGAGTCAATCATGTTCCATAACTCTCTGTCGTTTTGTTGTTTTTGATATAAAACTTTATAAAAATTGGCTCCACTTTCTCCAACGGTAAAACTTCCAAATTCTGTAAAAATATTAGGGACATCTACTTTGGCTTCGTTACAAACGATGTTGATTTGATAGACAATTTCATCAATCATATATTCATAATCATACTCAAAACCTAAAGAAGTTTTAATAGGAAAACCTCCTCCAATATTTAAAGAATCTAAGGTTGGACAAATCTTTTTTAAGGCTACATATACCTTTAAACATTTATGCAGCTCGTTCCAGTAATACGCGTTGTCTTTAATACCTGTGTTGATAAAAAAGTGCAACATTTTAAGGTTTACTTTAGGGTTGTCTTCTATTTGTTTTTTGTAAAAAGGAACAATGTTTTTATAACCAATACCCAATCTAGAAGTATAGAATTCAAATTTTGGTTCTTCTTCAGAGGCAATACGTATTCCCACATTAAAATTGCTGTTTACTTCTTCTTCTAATAAAGATAATTCTTCGTAATTATCAATAATAGGAATACAGTTTTTATGTTTGTTGTTAATTAAATCTGCAATATTATTAATGTATTGTTCTCTTTTAAATCCATTACAGATAACAAAAGTGTCTTTATTTATTTTACCACTTTCTAATAAAGAATTCACAATATTAATATCAAATGCCGATGAGGTTTCTATGTGAATGTTATTCTCTAGAGCTTCGTCTAAAACATGTTTAAAGTGAGAACTTTTGGTACAGTAAGAATAAAAGTATTTTCCTTGATAATCGTGTTTTTCAAAAGCATTGGCAAACCATTTTTTTGCTTTTTGAATGTTTTCAGATATCTTAGGTAAATAAGTTATTTTTAACGGAGTTCCGTGTTCTTCTATTAGTTTGGCAACGTTTATGTCGTGAAACATTAACTCGTCATCATCTGTAAGTTTAAATTCTTCTTGAGGAAAATAAAAAGTTTGGTTGATTAAATCTTTGTATTTATTACGCATTTTTGTTTTTTGAATTTTGATAAATTATTCCATAGCAGCTATACTAAATTGGACATTTTTTTAAGAAAATACAAATACTATACTCTAATAACTAAATACACGTGTCTTAACCTTAAAACTTTAAAAGGATTGTTTACAAAAAGGAAAAATTTTGAAGAATACTTTTTTATTTCGTTATGACTCCTTGCCATATTATGGTTGCTTAATATCTCCATGCACACATAACCGAAAAATAAAAACAATAACATTTTTACAATTGTATATAAGAGCAAAAGTAATTTTTTTTTTGAACTGAAAAAGTAATTTTTAAAAAAAGTGAAAAAAAAATCAATTACACTGTGTGATTGATTAATTGTGTTGATATTCAGTATGTTGTAAGGTGTTTTTTGTTCTGTAAAAACACATGAAAATTTAATAAAGTTTTAAAATAAATAATTAGGAGAACTCTTATTAGTGTGATTAAAAATCAAAAGCTATTCCTTTTTTTGCTGCTACTTCCATTTCTTTTTCTTGAATTTTATCTGCTTTGGTAATGGCTTCATTTAAAGCTAAAATTAGATAATCTTCTAAAGCTTCCTTATCGCTTAATAAGTTCTCATTAACATCTATATTTTTTATTTGTTTACTAGCTGTAATAGTAATGTTTACTAAACCGTTTCCGCTGTTGCTTTCTATTAAAATATCATTTAAACGTAGTTTGGCTTCTTCCACATTTTTTTTTGCATCTTGTAATTGACTCATCATTTTAGACATATCTCCAAACATAATAACTACTATTTTAAAATTTTGAGCAATATAAAAAGATTATCAAATACTTTAATGATATTTTATGACTTGTGTGGTAAACATTCTATAGATAAATTTCTTTAACCTGATGGGGAATTATTACTTTTGCTGATTCAATAAAATACCACGTAATGAAGGTGATAGAAGCCCCAATAGCCGAAAAAATAGCAACTAAACTAGAAAAACATAACGATATTCGTATAGATAACTACTATTGGATGCGTTTGTCTGATACAGAAAAAAATGCTGAATTTCCATCGGAAAAAACACAAAAAGTATTATCCTATTTAAGTGAAGAAAACTCTTATTATAAGGAAGAAACTAGGCATACTTTACAGTTTCAAGAAGATTTGTTTCAAGAAATGAAAGGTAGAATTAAAGAAGATGATAGTTCGGTTCCTTATTTTAAAAATGGATACTTCTATATCACACGTTACAATATAGGTAGCCAATACCCTATTTATACCCGTAAAAAAGGTTCTTTAGAAGCTGATGAAGAAATTTTATTAGATGTAAATATTTTGGCCGAAGGATATGAATATTTTGATATAGGAGGATTGTCTATTAGCACAAACAACAATTTATTGGTTTATAGTGTAGATAATACAGGGAGAAGACAATATACTTTGTTTTTTAAAGATTTAACCACAGGGGAATTTTTAAAAGATTCTATTGAATTTACCACAGGATCTGCTACTTGGGCAAATGATAATAAAACATTATTTTATACTAAAAAAGACCATATTACTCTTAGGAGTGATAAAATTTATAGACATTCTTTAGGAACAACTACAGCTCAAGATGCCTTAGTTTTTCATGAAAAAGATGATACATATGGAGTCTATGTAGGAAAAACAAAATCAAAAAAATATATTTTAATAGGTTCTTATAGTACTTTACAAACCGAATATCAGTACTTAGAAACAGAGAATCCAACAGGGGAATTCAAAGTTTTTCAACCTAGGGAAGATGGGCTAGAGTATAGCATTACACATTTTAATGATGCTTTTTATATACAAACAAATAAAGACGGAGCTACTAATTTTAAGTTGATGAAAACTTCTGAATTATCAACAAGTAAAGAAAATTGGGAGGATGTTATTCCACATAGAGAAGATGTTTTGTTAGAAGACATGACTATTTTTAAGGATTTTTTAGTTTTAGAAGAACGAGAAAATGGTTTGGGTAAAATTAGAATTATTAGATGGGATGGAAGTAAGGATTATTACTTGCCTTTTGCTGAAGAAACTTATGCTTCATACGTGTTTGGAAACCCAGAGTTTGATACTCCTTGGTTGCGTTTCGGATATAACTCAATGACGACTCCAAGTTCTGTGATAGATTTCAACATGAATACTCAAGAAGAAATCATTAAAAAAGAACAAGAAGTACTAGGAGGTAAGTTCAATAAGAAAAATTATACCAGCAAACGTATTTGGGTAACCGCCAGAGATGGAAAAAGAGTAGCACTTTCAATTGTACATAGAAAAGATACCAAAATAAATGAAAACACTCCTGTGTTTATGTATGCTTATGGTTCTTATGGGCATACGGTTGATGACAGTTTTAGTACCACTCGTTTAACTTTGTTAGACAGAGGTTTTGTTTTTGCTTTGGCTCACATTAGAGGGTCTGAATATTTAGGAAGACCTTGGTATGAAGATGGAAAATTATTAAATAAAAAAAATACGTTTAATGACTTTGTAGATTGTGCTAAGTATTTAATTGATAACAAAATGACTTCCCCAGCTCATTTATACGCTATGGGAGGATCAGCAGGAGGTTTGTTAATGGGAGCTGTATGTAATATGAATCCAGAATTGTTTAATGGAATTATTTCTGCTGTTCCTTTTGTAGATGTGGTTACTACTATGTTAGATGAAAGCATTCCTTTAACTACTGGAGAATATGATGAATGGGGAAACCCTAATGATAAAATTTATTATGATTATATCAAATCATATTCACCTTATGATAATATTGAAGCAAAAGCATATCCTAATATTTTGGTCACTACAGGATTACATGATTCTCAAGTGCAGTATTGGGAACCTGCAAAATATGTAGCCAAATTAAGAGAACTAAAAACAGATACCAATAAGTTATATATGTACACTAATATGGAAGCAGGACACGGTGGTGCTTCTGGTCGTTTTGATTCTTTAAAAGAAACGGCCATGGAATATGCTTTTATTTTAGATTTAGAAGGTTTGGTGGAATAATACAAATTCTTTGTGGTGTAATAACTAATAGTTAGTATAAAAAACAAAAACTCGTATTTAGAAATTTCTAAATACGAGTTTTTGTTTTTTAACTTAAAATGACAGCTAATTATTATTCATTATCATTTAAATTGATATCTTCATAAGCATTCATTCCATGTTCATGAATATCTAATCCTTGTTTTTCTTCTTTTTCAGAAACTCTTAATCCAATGGTCTTTTTAAGAGTAAATAAAATAATGAATGAAGTAATTAAACAAGTAATACCTACAACCAATACTCCATAAGCTTGAATACCTAACTGAGCAAAAGAACCTGTATTAACAAAACCTTTGTCTCCCCAAATACCAACAGCCAAAGTACCAAAGGTTCCACAAATTAAGTGAACACCAATAGCTCCAACAGGATCATCCATTTTTAATCTATCAATAATTCCTACAACAAAAACAATAATTACACCAGATATAAAACCAATAATTATTGAGTCTAAAGGAGACATCAAGTCTGCACCAGCAGTAATACCAACCAAACCAGCTAAAGCACCGTTAAATGCCATGGTAATATCATAAGTCTTAAATTTTAAGTATGAGGTAATAAATGCAGCAATAATTCCAGCACTTGCAGCTAAAGATGTTGTTACCAATACTAAAGATACTGTTCCTGCATCGGCAGATAAAACGGAACCTCCATTAAATCCAAACCAACCAAACCACAATAAGAAAACCCCTAAGGCAGCTAATGGAATGTTGTGACCAACAATTGGCTTTATAGAACCATCAGATAAATATTTTCCTAAACGAGGCCCTAATAAAATTACAGCAACCACAGCAGCCCATCCACCAACAGAATGAACAAAAGTAGATCCAGCAAAATCATGGAATCCCATTTGACCAAGGAATCCACCTCCCCATCCCCATGAGCCTACAATAGGGTATACAATTCCTACATAGAACAAAGAGAAAATTAAAAAAGCTCCTAGTTTAATTCTTTCTGCTACGGCACCAGATACAATAGTTGCAGCAGTGGCAGCAAACATTCCTTGAAATAAAAAGTCCGTCCAATAAGTAAAACTTCCATTGTAATCTACGGTTAAACCGTTTTCTGGGAGTGAGATTCCAAACCCAGCAAAGTTAAAAACAGAAAAATCTCCCCCTGGATACATTAAGTTAAAACCGCAAATAGCAAAGGTTAATAAACCTATTGCAACAATCATAAAGTTTTTAAATAAAATATTGATGGCATTTTTAGATCTAGCCAACCCGACTTCTAAAGTTGAAAATCCTAAGTGCATAATGAATACCAATGCTATTGATACCATCATCCATAAATTGTTAATTGTAAAATTTAAAGTAGTTTCCATAGTTTGTATTTATCTTAAAGTTTCTCCTCCTTTTTCTCCAGTTCTTATTCTATAAGTTTCTTTTACATCGTAAACAAATATTTTACCATCACCTACTTCTCCTGTACCGGCAGTTTTAATAAGTGTATCAATGGTTATTTGTTCAAAGTCATCGTTTACAACTATAGATAAGTATCTTCTTTGGATATCGGCAGTACTAAAAGATATTCCACGATATACTTTACCAATTCTTTCATTTCCTAAGGCAGTTACATCCCAGTAAGAAAAAAAGTTAACACCTACATCATGTAAGGCTTTTTTTACATCAGAAAACTTGGATTTTCTAATGATAGCTTCAATTTTTTTCATCAAGTTTTGTTTTATATTCGATGGCAAATATAAGGGATATGAAATTAACAGCCATTTTAGAATAAAAAAAATACGTAGAACTTAAAAATTCTACGTATTTTTTATGATATCAGTATTTTATTTGATATTCTAAGTAATCTAAGTATATTATCTTAATGTTCCTCCACCTTTTTCTCCTGTACGGATTCTGTAAGTTTCGTTAACATCATAAACAAATATTTTACCATCACCTACCTCTCCAGTAGCTCCAGATTTTAAAATTGCTTCTATGGTTACTTGTTCAAAATCATCATTAACAATAATGGATAAAAATCTTCTTTGAATATCTCCTGTGCTAAATGAAATACCACGATATACCTTACCAATTCTTTCGTTTCCTAAAGCCGTAACATCCCAATAAGAGAAGAAGTTAACTCCTACATCATGCAAAGCAGATTTTACTTCTGAGAACTTAGATTTTCTTATAATTGCTTCAATTTTTTTCATTTTAAATAATGTTTTTCTAATTTAATAAATATACAACTTTAGTTCTAAAAAAAACAGCCTAATTCTGTAAAAAGACTTAGGCTGTTTTCCATATAAACTTAAAACAAAAGATTACTCGTTGTAAATACCAATTCCGTGCTCAGCTTTGTCTAAACCTTCGATTTCTTCTTTTTCAGAAACTCTCAATCCGATAGTTACTTTTAAGATTTTGAAAACGATAAAAGCCATTACTGCAGCCCAAATTCCGTATGCTAATACTCCAACAGCTTGAACTCCTAATAAAGAGAATCCACCACCGTTAATTAATCCTCCATCAATTGCAAATACACCAACTAATAAAGTACCTAAAGCACCACATACTCCGTGTACAGAAACAGCACCTACAGGATCATCAATTTTTAATTTTTCATCAATAAAAGTAATAGCCATTACTACTACTACACCAGCAATTAATCCCATAATTACAGCAGAACCAGGAGTTACAGCAGCACAACCAGCAGTAATACATACCAACCCAGCTAATGCTCCGTTTAATGTCATAGAAATATCTGGTTGTCCGTAACGTAACCAAGTGTATAATAAAGCAGCAGCAGCACCTGCAGCAGCAGCTAAGTTTGTTGTAATTAAAATAGAACCAACAGCAATTACATCTTCTTCAGATCCAAAAGCTAATTGAGAACCTCCGTTAAATCCAAACCATCCTAACCATAAAATCATTACCCCTAATGCTCCTAATAGTAAGTTGTGTCCTGGAATAGCTTGAGAAACACCATCTTTGTATTTTCCAATTCTTGGTCCTACCATGATTGCTCCAACTAATGCAGCCCATCCTCCAACAGAGTGTACAACAGAAGATCCTGCAAAATCTACAAATCCTAAAGTGTTTAACCATGCATTATCATCAAAAGGCCAATACCAGCTTCCTGAAATAGGGTAGATGATGGTTGTCATAATTAAAGAGAAAATAATGTAAGTAGAGAATTTAGTTCTACCAGCTACAGCACCAGAAACAATAGTAGCAGCAGTTGCAGCAAATACTGTTTGAAAGAATAAATTGTAATAATCATCAGCACTAAAAAAGAAATATCCTTGTTCAGATGGACTCATTCTACCTAAATATCCACCAGCAATTAAATCGCTACCGTACATTACTCCGTATCCAACAGCCCAAAAACCAATAGAACCAACAATTAAGTCCATTAAGTTTTTCATAATAATATTTCCTCCGTTTTTAGAACGTGTAAACCCTGTTTCTACTAGGGTAAAACCAGCTTGCATAAAGAATACTAAGATTCCCGATATAATTATCCACAAAGCTCCCATGATTGCACTTGTATCCATAATATAAATTTTTAAAAGTTTTTTTGTTTAGTTTTATTTTAAAGTTTCTCCACCTTTTTCTCCAGTACGGATACGGTAAGTTTCTAGTACGTCTGATACGAATACTTTTCCATCTCCAACTTCACCAGTTGAAGCTGTTTTTAATAAGGTTTCTACTGTTATTTGTTCAAAATCATCATTTACAATGATAGATAATTGACGTCTTTGGATGTCATTAGTGCTAAAAGATACTCCACGGTATACTTTACCAACTTTTTCATTTCCTAATCCAGTCACATCCCAGTAAGAAAAGAAGTTAACACCCACATCGTGTAAAGCTTCTTTCACTTCAGAAAACTTTGATTTTCTGATGATTGCTTCGATTTTTTTCATAATTGAAAGTTTAAATTTAGGTTGAATATAATTTTGTTATCTGGCAAGACTCACATCTTGCCAGATGATTTTTTTAAACTTTTCTAAGAATTAGAAAGAGTATACAGCAGCAACTGTGAATTGAGTTAAGCTATCTTCAGCAGATCCTTCAATCATCATATCGTCAGAAGAGTCTACTCTTAAATCAGCAATTACGCTTAAGTTTTCAGTTAAAGTAGTATTAGCTGTTAATGTGATAGCTGTTACAGCTTCATCAGCATTAGCATCTCCATTTAAAGCGAAGTATTCAGGACGTAATCCTAAAGAAAACGAGTCAGAAATTGCTTGTTGTAAATATAGAGCAACACCTTGGTAACCAGCTTCTAAATCAGAAGAAGAAGAATATGCTGCGTTAATTCCTAAGTATGTAGATGAAGCAATGTCAAATCCTCCAGTATAATCAATATATAATTGGTCAGATGCACCAAATCCATCAGCACCATAAGCAATGTTTAAGTATTGACCTTTAAATCCTACTTGGAAACCTAACTGTGCGTAATCATCACCATATCCAGTACCAAAGTTACCATGTGGGTTTGTGATAGCTAACATGAAAGATAAATCTTCAGATGCAGCATAGTCAATCTTAGCACCAACATGAGTAAATGGACCAGCATTAAATAAGTAAGATACTGTGTAATTGAAGTTTGAAGCGGGAGAGATTACTTCGTATCCTAAAAATGTATTAAATTGTCCAGCAGTAACAGTAAGTGCATCGTTAATGCTATAGTAAGCATACATTTGGTTTACGATACCTCCCCATCCAGAAGCATCAGCAGATCTTGGTCCGTATGCTAAATCTACAACAGCTCCAGCTTTACCTGATTCATAAGCAAAAATTGTGTTTGCCATACCTAAACCAAACATTGTTGCGTTTTCAGGAGTGTCAACTAATAAACCTGGAGCACCAGGTCCATCAACAGTGTTTACTGTTCCATAAACATCAACGGTTCCAGATACAGTTAATTTTCCTTCTTGTGCAAAAGTTAACATTCCTGTTAACATCATTGCTGATAAAATAATTTTTTTCATGATAAAGTTTTTTATGTTTTTAAGTTTTATCTGTTGACAAAGCTACGTATTAATACGTATGTTGCAAGAAAAAACTACCTGTTTTTTCGCAGTTTTATACGTAACTACCGTAAATACTGAGTAAGTAGCTTAAAAAAAATATAAAAAAAAGCTTGTTTTTTATAATAGTTGTATATACATTTGTTGTAGGAACAAGTGAAAAAACTGTCAAAAAATGGATAATATTCATAATAAAGCTGTCATAAACTTAATGTTAACAGGTAATTATGTTGTAGAACATCTTAACAGTTTCTTAAAGGTATATGATTTAACAGTGCAACAGTACAATATATTACGAATTTTAAGAGGTCAAGATGGTTTACCTGTTAATTTATATGAATTGCAAGACCATATGATTCACAAAATGAGTAATACTACTAGACTGGTAGAAAAATTAAGATTGAAGGAGCTGTTAGAACGTAGAGTTTGTGAAGCAAATAGACGAAAAATAGAAATTTTAATTACTGATAAAGGTTTGGGGTTGTTAGCAGGAATAGATCAGTCTTTAATAGATTATGAGAAGAATTTGGTACACAAATTGACTAATGATGAAATATTAACATTAATAGAATTATTAAAAAAAGTAAAAAATTAATAAATAAAAACCATAAAAAAAGATGAAAACAACAAGTATTAAATCAACCGTATTAGCAGGATTTGCATTTTTAGCGTTAACTCTATCTGCATTTGCAGGAGGAAAAGACCCAATTAAAGTAGGTAAAAGTACTATTGCATGGGTAGGAAAGAAAGTTACAGGGGAACACTCGGGAACTATTTCTTTTAAGGAAGGAGATGTAAAAGTAAAAAATGGATCTTTGGTAGGAGGATCATTTGTAGTAGATATGAACTCTATTAACGTAACTGATTTAGAAGGTGAGTACAAAGGAAAATTAGAAGGACACTTAAAGTCTGATGATTTCTTTGGTGTAGAAAAATATCCGGAAGCAACTTTTGTTATAACAAGTGTTAAAGGAAATGTAGTAAAAGGAGATTTAACCATTAAAGGTCATACAGAAAAAGAGGCATTTACTTTAATAACTAAAGACAATACTATTAGTGGTAATGTTGTGATTGATAGAACTAAATTTGGAATCCGTTACGGATCTAACTCTTTCTTTGATAACTTAAAAGACAAAGCAATTAATGATCAGTTTGAATTAACCATTAACATTGTATTCTAAATAATTTGTAAATAGAAAAAAATAAAGCCCAATAGCTTATAAGCTATTGGGCTTTATTTTTTAAATCGTATTTTAATATTCTTACTATATAAGACGGCTATATTTCTTAAATTCGCAAAACAAATAAAAGTACACATGTCTAAATTTGAGTTGAAGTTACCTAAAATGGGTGAAAGTGTAGCAGAAGCTACTATTACTGCTTGGTTAAAAGAAGTTGGAGATTTTATTGAGTTAGATGATTCTATTGTAGAAGTAGCCACCGATAAAGTAGATTCTGATGTACCTTGTGAGGTATCAGGAGTTTTGTTAGAAAAAAAATACCAAGAAGGAGAAGTAGTTAAAGTTGGACAAGTATTGGCAGTTATAGAAACCAATGCTCAAGAAGCACAAGTTTCTGCTCCTGTTGTAAATAAAGTTGAAGAAAATCCTGCTGATTTAGAAGAGACTATAGCAACTGTAGAAGCGGATGTTAATGATGTTATTGCAAAAGTAACAACTAATAAAAAAATAGCCATTGAAAATACTGATGGAAATTTTTATTCTCCATTGGTAAAAAAAATAGCAAGTACAGAAGGAGTGTCTCAATCTGAATTAGATGCTATTAAAGGTACTGGACTTGAGGGTAGAGTGACCAAAGATGATATTTTGTCTTATGTAAATCAAAAGGCTAAAGGATTAAATACTTCTACAACTAAAACAATAACTAAAGAAAGTAAAGTAGTTGAAACTACCAAGGAAAAACAAGAAGCTCCTGTAAATTTAGAAATAAATTCAGGGGATGAGTTGATTACTTTATCTAGAATGGGAAAAATGATTTCAGATCATATGGTTCATTCTAAAAGAAAAGCATCACACGTACAGTCTTTTATAGAGGTAGATGTTACCAATATTGTTAAGTGGAGAGATAAAGTAAAAGATACTTTCTTTAAAAGGGAAGGGGAAAAGTTAACTTATACACCTATATTTATGATGGCGGTTGCTCAGGCTATTAAAAAATATCCTTTGGTAAATATTACTTTTGATGGTGTTGATAAGGTAGTGGTTAAAAAATCTATCAATTTAGGAATGGCTTCTGCTTTACCTGATGGGAATTTAATTGTACCTGTAATAAAGAGCGCACAAAACTTAAATTTGGTGGGAATGACCAAAGCAGTAAACGACTTGGCCTTAAGGTCTAAAAACAACAATTTAAAACCAGAAGATGTAAAAGGAGGAACTTATACCGTAACCAATATTGGTGGTTTTGGGTCTATTTTTGGAACTCCAATCATTAATCAGCCAGAGAGTGCTATTTTGGCTTTAGGGGCTATTAGAAAAGTACCAGCTGTAATAGAAACTCCAGAAGGAGATTTTATAGGGATCCGTCAAAAAATGTATATTTCACATTCATATGATCATAGAGTGATTAACGGTGCCTTAGGAGGAATGTTTATCAAAGAAATAAAAGATATTTTAGAGGCTTGGAATGCAAATCAAGAACTGTAGTCAAATCATTTAAGTCATAAAAAAAGTCCTGCTAAGTAAGTTTAGCAGGACTTTTTTATTGTAGAACGGTTGTAACTTATTTGTTTTCAGTGTTAAAAACTTCAGTTAAAATATCATTAGAACTCATATTAGGTTCTTGTATTTGTAATATGTTAGATAGGGTTGGAGCAATTTGAGTAATGTTTACAGGAGACTTTACCGTTTTTCCTTTGTTGATATTTCTTCCATAAAACATAATAGGAATGTGAGTGTCGTAATTATAACCACTTCCGTGAGTGGTTCCTGTTTTAATATATCCATCGCTAATAACAGCAGGCTCTAAAGCAATTAAAATATCTCCAGATCTCTTTTGGTTGTATCCTTCTTGTAACAAACTAACAGGAGATTGTGTAAACTCACTTCTCTGTAATGTATGTTCAGAAACAGCTCTATAAATTAGAGGATAGGTTATAATTTCATCAATTATTGCATTTTCTACTTCTTCTAGATTTAAATCTAATTTTGCAATTTCATCACGATTCAAGAAGATTTGTTCGTTAGAATAGTTCTTAATCAAGTTAGCAGATTGATAAGTTTTTTCTGTAAACTCGTTTAATTTTGATAAAAACTCCTTTTTAGAAAAATATCCTCCAGGAATTTTATTATCCATTAAGTAGTTAGGTATTTGTGCTACAGCATGATCGGCAGTAATGAATAAAACATAATCATCTTTTCCTACTTTTCTGTTTAAGTAGCTAATAAAATCATCTAAATCATTATTTAAACGAATATAAGCATCTTGTACTTCTTTAGATACAGCTCCGTATTTATGACCAATATAGTCGGTACAAGAAATACTAATGGCCAAGAAATCAGAATACTCTTTGTTTTTACCTAGTTCTTCATTTTTGATAATTTCTTTGGCAAAATCTAAAGTCATAGTATTCCCAAAAGGAGTTGTTTTTAAAATGCTATAGCCTCCATTTTTTTCTTTAAGAGTAGCTAAATTGTGAGGGAATACAGGTTTTTCTTCTCCGTTAAACAACCCTTCGTAATGATTGTGGTCACTAATACTTTCAGTGTATTTTGCAATTTCTTTTTCTGTCATCCAAGGAGATGCTAAGTATTCGTTAAGTTTTAACTTGTTTGTGTTGTTATATAAGTTTACCCAGTTAGGAATTTGCTTAGCATAATACGTACTAGAGACCCAATTACCAATGTTACCTCCATCAAACCAATAAGCAATATCTGCAGCATGTCCTACAGGTAAAATAGCCGATCTATCTTTAACAGCAACTCCTATTACTTTACCATTAAAGTTTTGAGCTAATTTTAATTGATCTGCAACTGTAGAGGCAATTAATCTTTTAGGAGATTTTTTTCCTTCGTCCGTTTTACTACCAATCGTTTCGTAATTTTTGTCATCAACTACATAAATAGATTTCTCAGCAAATTTATCGTACCAATTATTTCCTATAATTCCATGGTTTTTTGGGGTAGTACCAGTGTATACAGAAGCGTGTCCTACAGCTGTATAGGTAGGAATATAATTATAATGTGCATTTTCAAAAGTTGTTCCGTTCTTAATAATTTCATTGAATCCTTTAGCTCCAAATTTTTCTTTAAACCTTTGTAAATAGTCATATCTCATTTGGTCAACAACAATTCCAATTACAAGTTTTGGTTTTTTTGATGTTTGTGCATTTCCAATAAAAATGCTACTTAAAATAACTAGGGTGATTAGTTTTTTCATTTGAGGTTCTCTTTTATTTTATATGGCATTAAAAGTAGGTATATTAGAGTAATTGTTTGTTAAGGATTTGATATTTTAGCTTAAAATTTAGTCGATGAATTATGTAAAGAGCATAGGTGCCTATGCAATTATGTTAAAGAGCGTTTTTAAAAAGCCCCAAAAACGTAAAATTTTTTGGGAAGCTGTTTTTAGAGAAGTTGATGATTTGGGAGTAAAGTCTATAGGAATTGTAGCTTTTATTGCTTTTTTCATAGGTGGAGTAGTGGCCATACAAACAGCTTTAAACTTAGAGGATCCTATTATTCCTAAAGATTTAATTGGTTTTGCCACTAAAAGATCTGTTATATTAGAATTCTCATCTACTTTTATCATGGTAATTTTGGCAGGTAAAGTAGGTTCTTATATAACTTCTAGTATAGGAACAATGCGTGTAACAGAACAAATAGATGCCTTGGAGGTAATGGGGATTAATTCATTAAATTATTTAGTGTTACCTAAAATTATAGCTACTGTTTTTTTCTATCCATTTTTAGTTTTATTAGCTATGTTTTTAGGGATTTTTGGAGGATGGGTTTCTGCCATTGCTACAGGTTTGTTTAAACAACAAGATTATATAGCAGGTATACAATTAGATTTTGAGCCGTACTTGGTATGTTATAGTCTAATAAAATCAGTAGTGTTTGCTTTTTTAATAGCAACCATTCCTTCTTATTTTGGGTATTATGTTAAAGGCGGTTCTTTAGAAGTAGGTAGTGCAAGTACAAAAGCTGTGGTTTGGACAATTGTTGTAATTATTGTGGCCAATTATTTTTTAACCCAAATGTTATTAAGTTAAGATTATGATAGAAGTTAAAAATGTATATAAGAGTTTTGGTGATACACCCGTTCTGAAAGGAATTGATGCTACTTTTGAGCCAGGAAAAACAAGTTTAATTATAGGACAAAGTGGTTCTGGAAAAACAGTTTTTTTAAAAAACCTATTAGGATTGCATATTCCTGATAAAGGAACCATATCTTATAACGGACAAACAACCAAGTCTATGTCTTCCGAAGAAAAAAGGCAGTTAAAACAAGATTTAGGAATGGTTTTTCAGGGATCTGCTTTGTTTGATTCCTTAACCGTAGAAGAAAATGTAATGTTTCCTTTAAAAATGTTTACCAATCAATCTAAATCAGAAATGTTAGATCGTGTAAACTTTGTATTGAATAGGGTGAACCTAAAAGATTCTAATCATAAATTTCCTGCAGAGCTTTCTGGAGGAATGCAAAAACGTGTGGCCATTGCACGTGCAATAGTTACCAATCCTAAATACTTGTTTTGTGATGAACCAAACTCAGGTTTAGATCCAAGAACTTCTATTGTTATAGATAATTTAATTCAAGAAATTACTGATGAATATCAAATTACAACCGTAATAAACACCCATGATATGAACTCTGTGATGGAAATTGGAGAAAAAATTATTTTTTTAAAAGATGGTTTAAAAGAGTGGGAAGGAACCAGTAATGATATATTTAAAACTGATAATGAAGCAGTTGTGAATTTTGTTTATAGTTCTAATTTATTTAAGAAAGTACGTAAGGCATATTTAGAAGAATAAAATTTTATTTTTCTTTTGTGTAACTGTATAAAAGTCCTATATTTGCACCCGCAATAACGAGTGGTATTCATGACCTGGTAGCTCAGTTGGTAGAGCATCTCCCTTTTAAGGAGAGGGTCCTGGGTTCGAGCCCCAGCCCGGTCACAAATTTTAAAACATAACATAAGTTATTGCATGGTGAGATACTCAAGTGGCCAACGAGGGCGGACTGTAAATCCGCTGACTATGTCTTCGAAGGTTCGAATCCTTCTCTCACCACGGACGACCTGGTAGCTCAGTTGGTAGAGCATCTCCCTTTTAAGGAGAGGGTCCTGGGTTCGAGCCCCAGCCCGGTCACAAAAGCCTTTCGTTTTACGAAAGGCTTTTTTTATTATGATGGGAGATAAGTTTATGTTGGGTGTAGTTGAGGTGATCTCCAAGACCTGTCACAAAGTCTTGTACTTTAAGTAAGGCTTTTTTAATTTAAAATAGGTTCAATTTTGATATAAAAAAAGACCTAACATCAATTGATGTTAGGTCTTTTTTGTGGTTTATCTGTTTTTAATAATTAATCACTTCAAGTTTTGTCTTGTTAAGTCTTGTTTGTAACCATTGTTTTAGTTGTTCTTGTTTTTTAGTGTTTTTAAGCTTCCAGCTGGCTTCAAAAACTACAATGGTATCAACGGTCTTAAAATTGGTTTCTAATTTATTAGCAAAGCTTAATTTTTCCAAATCAGTATAAATAATTTTTGCTTCTTGACTAATTTGAATAAAAGGGATTTGTTCTTTTAATATGTGTTGTAGTTGAGTTTCTTTTTCTATTAATAAAGCTTCTTTTTGCTGTATAATTTCATCCTTATTAGCTATTAGGTTCTGGTTTTTTACATATGAGTTTTTTATCATGTTAATTTCATCTTCTAATAAAGAACTCTTGTCATCTTGTTGAATTTCTAAAGTTGAGTTTGATAAACCATATTCATCTAGTTTATTAGACCATATGGTTTTTTGAGTTTTATCAATATTGGTTCCTAATACAACTATTTTGATAATTCTTTTTTCATTATTAATATCAGTATTTATAATACCTGCATTTGTTTTTTCTTGAAGATCATAAATAAATTTTTCTGCGTTTAATTTGTATTGATTTCCTTTGAATAGTATGTAAAATTGATAAATACTAAAAGCTATAATTACAGCAGCAGTAAAACCCGCTAATTGAGCAATTCTTTTACGTTTTATTTGGTTGATGTATCTAACCATTGGGAAACGCAAAAATTTTACTACCGAAAAAGTAGCAATAGCTATAAAAATGGCGTTTATAATAAATAGGAACATGGCTCCAAAAAAATATTCTAAATTCCATGTAGCCAATCCAAATCCTGCAGTACATAAAGGAGGCATTAAGGCAGTAGCAATGGCAATACCAGCAATAGTATTGGTCATTTCAGTTCTTCTACTTAAAGCAATAATTAAGGCGAGTCCACCAGCGAGTGCAATTAACACATCTCTTACATCTGGAGCGGTTCTAGCAATAATTTCTGGAGTAGCTTCTTGAAATAATGGAATGCTAAAAAATAAAAAGGAGGTAGTAACACTTAAACCAACCATTACTCCTAAGTTTATTAAAGATCTTTTAAGTGTATCAATATCATTAATACCTATAGATAGTCCCAAACCAAGAATAGGTCCCATTAATGGAGATACGAGCATGGCTCCAATTACAACTGCTGTTGAACTAACATTTAATCCTATAGAGGCTATGAATATAGAAAAAATTAAAACCCAAGCATTGTGACTTTTTACAGGGATTCCTGCTTTTATTTTTTCAATTGTAACTTCCTTGTTGGTATCTTCTCTAATGTCTAAAAGGTTAATAAGAAAGTCTTTAAAGGCACTAAAAAATCCTTTGAATTCTTTTTGTACTTCTTTTTTTTTGTTTTCTATATGATCTTGATTGTTGTCGGGAGTGGTGTTTTCCATAGTCTAAACATTAGTGAGACACAATTTTTACAGGAGCGCTACCTTTGACTAAAAACTTTTTATTTGTGCTAATTTCTAAACACTCATATCTTGTTCTTCGTTTATTAAGTATTTTAAAAGTTCTGTTGTTTAGCGTAAACAAAACTCCTGGCTCTAAATCAAATATAAAACATTTATCGTTATCTAAATTGTTGTTTTTTAGTTGTAGTTTGGTTGCTAAAATAGGGTCGGAGTCTGTAGTTGCTTTGGCATTAATAAGGTGTTTTGCCAAAGGCATTAAAATATCATTGCTAAAAATAGTGTCATTTAAGAAAGGTAACATCAAACGTTTAAAACTTTGTTTCCATTCAATACCATGTGCTTTGGCTTTAGGATATTTTAAATAAACATCTAAATGAGCAATTTCATGCACCAAGGTAATTAAAAACTGCTCTTTTGATAAATTGTTGTTAATGCTAATGCTTGCTATAGGTTTGGTTGCTCTAAAATCTCCTCTTTTGGTTTTTCTCCCGTTTACAATTTTTAAATGAAAGGTATAATTGTTAAGGAGTTCTTCTAAATCTTTTTTTGATGAAATAGGAATGTAGGGGAGTAGTTTATCAATCATAAATTAGGGTGTTGTACTAGATACCTCTAAAACTTTTCCATTGTAAAATTTATGTCCAGTTGTGGCAAAATCAAAAATATAGTTTGCCATTTCGCTAGGGGTTATAGGAGCTTGGTATCCTGGAAAGGCTTCTTGTAACATTTCTGTTTGTACGGCTCCCAAGGCCAACACGTTAAATGCTATTTTTTGTGCTTTATATTCTTCTGCCAATAATTCAGACAAAGTAATAACAGCCCCTTTTGATGAACTGTAAGCGGCCAAACCGGGGAATTTTAAACTTCCTTGAATTCCTCCCATGCTACTAATGGTAACTACATGACTATTTTCTTGTAAAAAAGGAATGGTTTTTTGTGTTAACAAGGCAACTGAAAAAACATTTACTTGATAAACTTCTTGAAAATCTTGTTGAGATATTTCTGCAAAAGGTTTGTTTACCAATTTTCCTGCATTGTGTATTAAAGCGGTTAGTTTGATATTGTTTTTAGTTAAATAATCAACCAAAGTATCAATCTCTTTTTCTTTACTTAAATCTATTCCAAAAGTGGTAATGTTTGGATGGTTTATGACTGCTAAAGTTTTTGTGTTTCTTGATAAAGCCAATACTTTAAAATTATGATTGGCAAATAATTGAGCCAATTCAAATCCAATTCCTCTGCTTGTTCCTGTTATAATTA
This sequence comes from Wenyingzhuangia sp. IMCC45467, assembly GCF_054111205.1. The sequence continues at coordinate 1,386,351 of NZ_CM134196.1, read as the reverse complement.
CAGTTTTACTCATCTTCTGTATCTAATGTTTTAAAATCTATGTGTTGGTAGGCTCCAATATCGGGAGCTGTGGTTCTGTCTGTTCCAATAATATCAAAAGGAACTTCGGTTGCCGTAGTTATATCAGCTTGGTTAATTCCCTCATTATCTAAACCAATTCTTAAATCGTTAATAGAGGTGTTTCTAAAATCAAGGTTTTTATTAAGCAACACATTTGTGTAATAAATATTATTATCTGTGTTGTATAGATCATCACCTTTTTCTAGGTTTAAAAGGCTGTTTTTGATGTTAAAATTAAAGATAGGTTCATCCTCATTTTTATCTAAAAACAATTCAGAATTTCTAGATCCAGAAATAATACAATTGATGAAATTTGCACTGTTTAATGGAGCGTTTATTTTTGATTCCATATCATCAATATAATAATTAGCCAAAGAAATTGTGTTTTCTGATTTTATTCCTTTGCTCCAATAATTAGCAAATGTACAATGCTTAAAAGTATAATTCCCACCTTGTAAATAGAGACTAGATTTTCCGGTTTGTCCTGTCACAATATTTTCTCCATGGATAAGAGCGTTTATGCTGTAAATTCCGTTTTCTGAAGCATTGTAGATTTCTGTGTTTTTAATAGTGATAAGATTGGTAGTGTTATGAATGTTTAATGCTATAGTTGAATTTAAAATTTTTAAATAATTAATGTTTACAACATCGGTATTATTGATGTTAATTCCTTGCCATTGTCCTGGAACTGAATTGTACTCATAATTTAAATTATCGCTTTTAAAAACAATGGAGTCATTTTGAGTTCCGTTGATGTTTATTGTTGCTCCTTGTGAAATGGTTAAACTTGAGTTTTTACTAAAATGAATGATAGAACCTGCCTCAATAGTTAAATTTCCGTTTTGGGGAACAATAGCATTACCGTAAATTACGTAGGGTTTGATATTGGTAAAATTTGTTTCTGATATTTCAAAATCAGTATTATTACTATCAAACAAAAAAATGGCATCTTTAACCAGTGTTACAAGATTTACTTTTTGTAGTGTTCCATTGGGATCAAATAAAATTTTGTCCTCGTAAATCATTTCATCATTGGTGTCTGTAGCAGCAATGGTTCCTTCTATAAAAACAAACAAACTATCTTTTTTAAGGAGGAGTATGTTTTCAAATTCAGTTCCAGAAATACCATCAACATTAATTCTGTATTTAGAGTCTAATTTTTCTAGTTGAATTTTAGGAATGATAATATCGTTATTACTCTTATTGTAAACTTTTAAGATTTTAGTAGTGGTGCTTAAATCATTAAAAACAGTGTCTAAAAACAAAGTATCTGTAGAAAAACTTAAGTTTCCATTGCTGTTAATGGTACTAAAATCTTTACGACATGAAAACTGACATATCGCAAGGAGTATAAGAACTGTTTTTATGAATGAACTTAACTTCATTTATTTAATAATTTCAATTTCAAATAATTTGTCCCAGTTTTTTCCTGTAACATATAATTTGTTTGTGTTTGGGTTGTAGGCAATTCCGTTTAAGACCTTGTCTTGAGATTGCGCAATGGTTTTGTTGTCTAAATGATCTGTTAGTCCGTTTAAATTAATAATTGCCTCTACAGTTCCATTTTTAGGGTTGATGATGGTGATGGCATTTTTCATCCAAATATTAGCATAAATTTCACCATTTACATATTCTAACTCGTTTAGCTCCTTTACCAGTCTTTTGTTTGTGTAAACCTCAATATAAGATTCTTCTTGTCCGTTTTCAGGATTTAAGAACCAAATTTTTTCAGTTCCATCAGATTTTATTAAGTGAGTATCATTATGTGTTAACCCCCAACCTTCTTTACTTTGATTGTAATTAAACGTTTTAAGGGTTTTAAAAGTATCTACATCGTATATAAAACCAATTTTGTTTTGCCAGGTTAGTTGATAAACTTTATTGTTAAAAATAGTCATTCCTTCACCAAAATATTTGTCGGCTAAGGGGTGTTCTTTTAAAACTTCTCCTGTTTTTAAATCTACTTTTCTTAGCACAGATTGTCCTCTTTGTCCTGTGCTTTCATACAATTCGTTATCGTGAAATTCCAATCCTTGAGTAAAAGCATTTCTATCATGAGGATATGTATTGATTACTTTATAACCGTAAACTTTAGGTTTTTTAGTTGCTAAAAAAATAATTACTTTTTCTTTACTAACAATATCATCATTTTCTCCAATGCTTACCTTTATGGTATGTTTTCCTAAACGATAATTTTTAATATCAATAGTTGCTTTTTGTTTGTTGCTAATTTCTTTTCCATCTAAAAAGTAAGTGATTTTAGAATTTTCTTCAAGACGAGTGGAAATAGAAATGTTTAATGATTGATTAATTTGTATTTTTGCAGGGATTTCTATGGTAAAATCAGCCTTGCTTTTGCAGGCAGAAAAACATAAAATAATTGAAAGTAGTAAGATAATTCGGTTAAAAGACATCTGATTTATAAAAATAAGGTTGATTATGTAAAAATATTTCTTTTTATTTTTTTATTAATCAAAAATATACTTAAATTTGCAGTCTCAAAAATAAAACACAGTTAAAACATAGATATAATTATGAGAAAAGGAATACATCCAGAAAATTATAGAATGGTAGCTTTTAAAGATATGTCTAATGGTGATGTATTTTTAACTCGTTCAACAGCAAACACTAAAGAAACTTTAGAAGTTGATGGTGTAGAGTATCCAGTTGTTAAAATGGAAATCTCTAGAACTTCTCATCCTTTCTATACAGGTAAGTCTAAATTAGTTGATACAGCAGGACGTATTGACAAATTCAAAACTAAATACGCTAAGTTTAAAAAGTAATTTTTTAACTTTTCAGAAATATAAAAAAGCTGTTGAAATTTTCAACAGCTTTTTTGTTTTCTATAATAAGGAAAATCTACAACAAGTCGTTTGCAAGATTTGCTAATTCTGAACGTTCTCCTTTTTCTAATTTGATATGAGCAAATAGTTTATGACCTTTTAATTTATCAATTAAATAAGTTAAACCATTACTGTGTTCATCCATATAAGGAGTATCTATTTGGTTGATATCTCCCGTAAAAATAATTTTAGTTCCTTCTCCAGCTCTAGTAATTATGGTTTTAACTTCGTGTGGTGTTAAGTTTTGAGACTCATCAATAATCATAATGACTCCAGCTAAACTTCTACCTCTAATAAAGGCCAAAGCGGTTAACACTAAATCTTCATTTTCTTCCATTTCATCCAAAGCCTTTCTTTTTCTAGAGTCTGCTTTGTATTGTGATTTAATAAATTTTAAATTATCAAACAAAGGTTGCATGTATGGAGATATTTTTTCTTCAGCTCCTCCAGGTAAAAAACCAATATCTCTATTACTTAATGGAATAATAGGTCTGGCTAGTATAATTTGGTTGTACAGTGCTTTTTGTTCCAAAGCGGTAGCCAAGGCTAAAAGTGTTTTTCCGGTTCCTGCAACTCCTTGTAAAGCGACTAGCTTAATATCAGGATTTAACAAAGCATCAATAGCAAAGGTTTGTTCTGCATTTTTGGGTTTAATACCGTAAGCATAACTTTTTTCAACACGTTCTATTTGATCTGTTTCTGGATTATATCTAGCTAAAACAGAGTCTTGGTTGTTGTTGATGATATAATAACCATTGGCCATTTTTTGCTCTCCTAAAATTCCGTTTTCTGCTATTTGATTGTTTTGATATAATTCTCTGATGACATCAGATTCTAAATCGTTTAAATTGATAGACCCTTTAGAAACTTTTTTAATGTCCTCAACCTTACCTGTTTTGTAATCTTCAGCTTTTAGCTCTAATGCTTTGGCTTTTATTCTTAGGTTGATGTCTTTGGTTACTAAGGTTACTTTAAAATCAGGATAGGTTTCTTTAATAAGTAGAGCAGTATCAATAATTCTATGATCATTTTTTTTAGAACCATATGCTTCTTTGGCACTTGTTCCTGTTGCATTATCATGCATGGAAATAAACAAATCTCCTTTATTATCTCCTAAACTAATCCATTCGTTTAAATTTTGATTTTCAGAAATTTTATCTAAAAAACGGATAACAGATCTTGCCTCAAAGTTTTTGGTGTCGTTACCAATTTTAAAATTATCGAGTTCTTCTAATACGGTGATGGGAATTACAACATTGTTGTCTTGAAAGTTTTTAATTGAATTATGATCAAAAAGTAGTACGGAAGTATCTAGTACAAAGATTTTTTTAGCATGTGTTTTTGTCATGTTGTAATGTTTAGAGTTTTCTAAAAGTAGCAATCTTTTTTTTGTAAAACAATGTTACAACACCATATTATAAAAGAAAAAAGGCTTAGAGATGTATAAACATCAGCTAAGCCATTTTGATTTAAATACTTACCCCTAAGCATTATTTTTTAAATTTAGTGAAAAAACAACAATAAACAAATGTTAATTGTTGTTTTTTACATCCCAGTAATCTCTAAGGTGGTTTCCTATAATCATAAAAGAAAGTACAAGAAGTACAATTAAGCTACCAGGAATAATTGCTAAATAAGCTTTACCAGTTACAATATAGTTGTAATGGTTTTTAATAATAATACCCCATGAGGGAGTAGGTGGTTGTGCTCCTAAACCTAAAAAACTCAGGCCGCTTTCCACTAAAATAGAAGCGGCAAAGTTAGAGGCAGAAATAACAATAACAGGACCAATAATATTAGGTAAAATATGTTTGGTAATGATTTTAAAGTTAGAAAGTCCTAAAACTTTAGCAGCTTCTATATATTGTAAATTCTTAACGCTTTTTGTTTGACCTCTAACCACTCTGGCAACTTCTACCCACATGGTTAGTCCAACAGCTACATATATTTGCCACAAACCTTTACCCAAACTAACAGTAATGGCAATAACTAATAATATGGTTGGAATAGACCAGGTAACATTAATAAGCCACATAATAACACTATCTATAACTCCTCCAAAATAACCTGCAAGGGCTCCTAGAGTCATTCCTATAATTAAGGATATGCTAACTGCTATTACTCCAATAGAAAAGGAAATACGAGCTCCAACAATTAATCTGCTCAACAAATCTCTTCCATATTTATCCGTTCCTAGCCAAAATGTTTTTTTTATGACTTTTATTTGGTCGCTTTTAGCAATACTTAAATTTTCTTCTTGGTTTAATAATTGGTATTGAATTGTTTTGTCTCCTATTTTGTAATTGTTGTTAATAGGAGTTTCTTTGTGATATGTTTTGCTTCCCGAAACTAGCTTGCTCCATAAACTTTGTTTGATATTTTTATTGCTTTCTTGTAGCATATAGGTAGAAAAACCTGGAGGTTTTGTTTGTATGGTAACATGCATGGTGTTAGCATTGGCTGAGCTATCTGGAGCAATAAAATAAGCAAATAAAGCAAGGAAGGCACCAAAACAAATAAAGCCAACACAAAGGTTGGCTAGAATGTTTTTAGAAAAAATGTTTTTTAAGAGTGGCATTGTTTTATTTGTTAGCTACTTTTAGTTTACTTAAAGTTTCTATAGCCTCGTTTACATAAATATCATCATGTAAATTTTTGTGCCAAAACTTTCTTTTGTCTCTTAAAATGGTATCTGTTGCAATTAAATTACTTTCATAAGTAGGAGATGAAAAAGTAAATGGAGAATCATATTTTAAAATATCTTTATACTCTTTGGCTTCTCTATTTAGTTGTTCTTGTTCCTCTTCATAACCTTTTATGTTTAATGGATATGTTAAGTTGTCTTGGTTCTTTTTAAGCCATTTGGCATAAGAATTAATTTTATTAAACTGAGGATTTGTATTGATGCTGTTTTGCATTTCGGCAACAACTTCATCAAAATTAGAATAATAATTACTATCGTTATATTTTGCTTTTGCTATTTGATCCCAATTTAGAGGAGCATCTAATTCACGTTCAGCAATATCTAAATAACTATATCTATCTGGCATTACAATATCAGAACTAACTCCTTTTAACTGAGTAGAACCTCCATTAATTCTGTAGAATTTTTGGATGGTTAATTTTAAAGCTCCTAAATCCTCACTGTAATTTAAGTATTGATTGATAGGAATTACATTTTGAACAGTTCCTTTACCATACGTTTGTTTGCTACCAATAATTACTGCTCTTTTATAATCTTGCATAGCTGCCGCTAAAATTTCTGATGCAGAAGCAGAAAGTTCATTCACCATAATTACCAAAGGACCATCCCAAAGCAAACCACTATCTGTATCGTTTTTAATATCAGGTTTGTTGTCTTTGTATTTTACTTGTACTACAGGACCCTTGTCTATAAACAATCCTGCTATATCAATAGCAGTGCTTAGAGAACCACCACCATTGTTTCTTAAATCAATAGCCAATCCTTCAATTCCTTCTTTTTTAAGTGCTTCAATTTCTTTACGCATGTCTGTAGCAGAATTGCGTTGTCCTTGTTTTGTAAAGTCAATATAAAATTTAGGTAAATCTATAATTCCATATTTTTTACCATTTTTAATTGTGGTGGTAGATTTTACAAAAGTATCTTCAAACTCAACAATGTCTCTAACAATGGCTATTTTTTTATAAGTATTATCAACTTTTTTTACTGTTAGTACTACTGTAGTTCCTTTTTTTCCTTTAATTAATTCAATAGCATCAGTTAAGCGCATTCCAACAATAGTTGTTGGCTCTCCATCTTGTCCTTGAGCTACTTTTGTAATGATATCACCAACTTCTAACTCCCCTTGTTTATATGCAGGTCCACCAGCTATTAATTCAACAATTTTAGTATATCCTCTTTCATCAGATAATCTTGCTCCAATTCCCTCAATAGATCCCGCCATACTAGAATCAAATTTTTTCTTCATGTCGGGTGCAAAATAATTGGTGTGTGGATCAAATTGAGCGGTAATACAGTTTAAGAAAATAGCAAACCTATCATTTTCAGGAGTACTATTTTCATAGTAAAACAAGTCTTCAATATTGTCTAAAGTTTTTTGTCTAGCCTTTTTTTCTAATTCATCAAAACTTAATTTTTGATAATTCTTATCCTCCTTTAATTTGTCTTCTTCATCTTTTAAATCATCTGTTAATTTACTAACGGTAGAGAATTTTAAATGTTTACGCCATACATCTTTTTTAGCTTTAAGATCTATTGGATACTCGGTTGTTTTAGGGTCTAGGTTAATAGATTCTTTTTTATCGTAATCAAACTTGTTTTTTAAAACTTCCTGATAAATAAGTTTTGATTCTTGTAATCTCATCACAAAAGTATCAGTTACTTCCTTAAAAAAATCGAATTTTCTACGAATGATTTGATTGTCAATATCATGATAATATTTTTTAAACTCAGCAACATCACTAGCTAAAAAGTAACGTTTATAAGGGTCTAAATCTTCAATATATTTTTTAAAAACAGCTTCAGAAAAGTTGTCATCAATCATTTTAGGTTCGTAATGTCCTTTTTCAAGAATAAAACGTAAGGCTTCTATTAGTATTTGATCTCTTTCAGGATCTTTAGTTTCTTGACGAGTGTTAAAACTATAAAATACTGATAGTCCAATAATTAATGTAAGAACGTATATGTGTTTGATATATTTTTTCATGTATATTGATGGAATCTATGTTGAAAGCTACTAATTTAGGTTTTTTTCAAAGGGAATTAAAATAAATTTTAGAACATCTTTAAATAATAAAGAATCTCTTGATTTGTTTTATCTATTCCTAAAATTTAATGGTAAATTTGAATCATAATACGCTACTTATGTCAAAAAACAAGCCAAAGATTTTAGTGACCAATGATGATGGAATTACTGCCAAAGGAATTAGAACTTTAATTAAAGAAATGTGCAAATTAGGTGATGTTTATGTAGTTGCTCCTGATAGCCCTCAAAGTGGAAAAGGACATGCCATTACTATTGATGCTATTTTAGAGTTAAAACCTATAAAAGTAGATGATGGTGCTTTGGTAGAAGTTGCTTGTACTGGAACTCCTGCCGATTGTGTAAAATTAGCCATTAATGAGGTTTTAGAGGTAAAACCAGATTTGTGTGTTTCTGGAATTAATCATGGAAGTAATTCTTCAATCAGTGTTATTTATTCTGGAACAATGAGTGCTGCCATTGAAGCGGGTATTGAAGGAATACCATCTATAGGTTTTTCTTTGTGTGATTATTCTAAAAATGCAGATTTTAAAGAAGCAAGACCATTTGTGTACAAAATAGCAAAACAGGTTTTAGAAAATGGATTGCCAGATGGTGTAGTGTTAAATGTGAATTTTCCTAAATCATCAGAAAATCCGTATAAAGGAATTAAGGTTTGTAGGCAAGCAAGAGCCAATTGGAGAGAAAAATTTGACAAGAGAGTTAATCCTATTGGAAAAGAATATTTTTGGTTAACAGGAGAGTTTGAAAACTTAGATGCAGGAGAAGATACAGATGAATATTGGTTGGCAAAAAACTACATTTCATTGGTGCCAATTCAGTTTGATTTAACAGCTCATCACATGATTCAGAAATTAAATACATGGAAATTGAATGAATAGTATTGTAAAACAAGTACTGGCAGGAACGGTTTTAGGGCTTTTGGTAAGTACTTTGGGTTCATTTATTTTTGTACTGATTTTATTACCAACAAACGACTTACAAGACACTTTCAATAAATTGTTAACAAGTGGTTTACTAACCAAAATAATTACTTTAGGAACTCTGCCTAACGCAATTGTTTTTCATTTGTTAATTAAAAGTAAAAGAGATTATATGGCTAGAGGAGTGCTAATGGCTGTAATTTTATTGGCTGTTCTTTTTGCCATACTAAAAATATCATAGAATGAAATATTACTTAATTGCAGGAGAAGCTTCTGGAGATTTGCATGCTGCTAACTTGATGAAAGCTTTGTTAAAAAAAGACCCTAAAGCAGATTTTAGATTTTGGGGAGGAGATTTAATGCAAAGTGTAGGAGGTACTTTGGTAAAGCATTATAAAGACTTAGCTTTTATGGGCTTGTTAGAAGTTTTAAAAAACATTAGAAGTATTTTTAAAAATATAGACACCTGTAAAAAAGATATTTTAGATTATAATCCTGACATGGTTATTTTAATAGATTACCCTGGGTTTAATTTACGAATAGCAGAATTTGCTAAAAAGAACAGTATTAAAGTTCACTATTATATTTCTCCAAAAATTTGGGCTTGGAAAGAAAATAGAATTCATAAAATAAAAAGGGATGTAGATGAAATGCATGTTATTTTTCCTTTTGAGATTGATTTTTATGAAAAGAAACATCATTTTCCTGTAAACTATGTAGGAAACCCTTTGTTAGATGCCATTGCTGATAGGGACGAGGTAAACGAAGTTGATTTTAGAAGAGAACATCATTTAGGAGAAAAACCAATTATAGCACTTTTGCCAGGGAGTAGAACACAAGAAATTACCAAAATCTTAACGGTAATGCTTTCTGTAATTAATCATTATAAAGAGTATCAATTTGTAATAGCTGGAGCTCCAAGTAAGTCAAATGATTTTTACAAACCATTTATTGGAGATTCTAATGTAAAGTTGATTAACAATAAAACATACGATTTACTCTCAATATCTACAGCAGCTTTAGTAACTTCTGGAACAGCTACCTTAGAAACAGCTTTGTTTAAAGTGCCAGAAGTGGTATGTTATAAAACCAGTTGGTTAACTTACCAAGCAGGAATGTTGTTGGTTAAAATGGAATTCTTTTCTTTGGTGAATTTGGTGATGGATAGAGAGGTGGTAAAAGAACTTCTTCAAGATGAATTAAATAAAGAAAATTTAATAGCGGAGTTGAATAAAATTTTAACAGGTGAAGGAAGAGCTAAAATGTTAGCAGATTATGAAGAACTTCATCAAAAATTAGGTGGAGTAGGTGCTTCTGAAAAATTGGCTACAGCTATTTTAAAATAAAAACTTTATTAGTAACTTCCTTATGCTATGAAGTTACTAATTACCTATATACCTTTTCAGGTATTGTTAGGGGTTCTGTTGGGGATATTATTTCCGGTATCAAACATTTATATAGTTTGTGTTTTTCCGTTTGTCATATTATTAACGATGTTTTTCTTACATTGTTTTATGATGAAAAGATTGATAATACATCAGTTTTTCTTTTTGTTATTATTGATGTTTGGAATGTCTTTAAGTTGGTTTTCTCAAGTTTTTAGAAATGAACTATCTAAGGAAAATCATTATACAAAGTTTGTAAGTAAATCTGTTACAACTAAAATTACATTAACAAAACAATTAACAACTACAAAAGCATCAAAACGTTTTTATGCAACTGTCAAGACGGTTAATAATACGGTTGTCACTGGAGAAATATTAGTTGAGTTTCCTATAAATAAACCATCAAACTTGCAAATAGGAGATGTATTGATGTGTAAAACCAGGTTTAGAGAAATAAATTTGCCTAGCTCTCCTTATGATTTTAATTATAAAACCTATTTAGCAAGACAATACGTCTATGCGAAAATAATATTAGATGAACATTATATAAAGCTAGGAGAAGATTCGTCTTGGTTTATTCAGTTACAAAAATTAAGAAATTCTATAAGTACAAGTTTAGATAAATCAAATTTATCTAGTGATACTATTGGGTTAATGAAAGCCATGTTGTTGGGAGATAAAGATGGAGTAACAGATGAAATGCAAACTTCTTTTACCAATTCTGGAGTGGTACATATAATTGCAATTTCAGGAATGCATGTTGGGGTGTTGTATTTTATGTTGTTGTACACTTTTGGTTTTGTCAAAAGGATTAGGTACGGGGATTATATTTATGTAATAATCGTTCTTTTGTGTTTGTGGAGTTTTGCTATTTTTTCAGGTTTGTCTAGCTCGGTTATAAGGTCTGTAACCATGTTTAGTTTTTTTACATTAACAAAGCTCACAAAAGGGAAAAGGCTGGTCTTAGAAGCAGTGATTAGTTCTATGTTGGTTTTATTATTGATTGATACTCAATATCTTTATAATGTAGGTTTTCAGTTGAGTTATGCGGCTGTTATATCTATAGTCGTTTTTTATCCGTTATTTTCTAAATGGATAAAAGTAAACAACAAAATAGCTCAATATTTTATAGATGTATTGGTAGTATCGGTTATAGCTCAGTTGGGGGTTTTACCTTTGTCTCTCTATTATTTTCATCAGATTCCCTTACAGTTTTTGGGAGCTAATTTTTTTGCAGTTTCCTTGTTGCCTCTTGTTTTATATGGAGGAATTATTGTTTTAATTAAGGTGATGTTTACAATACAAAACAGTTTTATAGAGTATTGTTATAATGATTTTATTACTTTTTATTTAAACAGTGTTCAGTATTTTTCTTCATATTCTAAATGGATTTTAAAAGATATTTCTTTTAAAGAAACCGAAATCTTATATTATTATGTTTTCTTGTTTTGTGTTTGGTACGTTGTTAAGGTTTATAGTATAAAGAGATTTAAACAAGCGTTGTGTTTTATTGTTATTTGTCAGTTAATTCTTTTAATAGAAGTATTTTATAAAAAAGAAAATAAGGAAGAATTGTTAATCTATAATCACTATGCTCATAGTATTGTTGCTGTTAGAAATAATTTTAAGATGACTATTTTTTCAAAAGATTCGCTAGCACAAAAAGATTCAATTCTATTAAAAGGGAATCAATTAAAAAATAAGATAAATCAATTTATATGTAATGAAAGCGAGGTCTTTAATTTTAAGAATAACACTTATTTAATTATCAATAATAATAAACCGTATTACTTACTATCACAAAAAGGATTGATTTTAATAATAGCCAACAATCCTAAAATTAATTTTGAAAGATTACTAAAGCATTTAAAACCCAAACAGGTAATTATTGAAAGTTCTAACTATATAAGTAATCAGTTAAAATGGAAAAGCACCTGTAAAAAATTACAAGTGCCTTTTTATAGTATTGCAGAATTAGGAGCTTATCAAAAAAATTAAATTTTGCTTTTAAACTCTTTGTCAAAAACTTCCCATTCTTTGTTTAAATATATTTCTTCTCCCATATAATTAATAAGTTTTTCCATAATAGGTGTTTGTAAGTATCCAGGAATAGCTTGTATCAATTCTTGATTTTTATTCAAAAAAACAGTTGAGGGATAACTCATTTTTCCATTTAAAAGAGAAGCTGCAAATTCATGAGTTCCTCTTCTTCCGCTAGGAACAAACTTAAAGGTATGATCTTTATATGTGATGTCTTCTTTTTGTTCAGCATTTAGTTTTACAGCATAAAAATGTTCGTTGATATAATCTACAATCACTTCTTGGTTATAGGTGCTAGCATCCATTTTATGACACCAAGTACACCAATCTGTATAAACATCAATTAAAATGGGTTTGGGGGTGGTTTTACTTAGTTCTATTGCTTTTTCAAAACTAATCCACTTAATGGTTTTAGGCTCAGGATTAGCAAATAACAAACTAGGAATTAATATGAGTGATAATAAAAATGATTTCATGTAAATATTTATGAATGACTGATGAAAAATAATTAATCTATACCATGCATTTTTCGTACCAAAGTTTTGTTTAAAAACGCAATAATAATACCTGCAGTAATAGGCACAAGTGTAAAAATTAAGAAGAACGTAGAAATATCATATTTGGCTGTAATAGCTTCAATTTGTCCTCCCAAAGAACCTGCAACTTTGTTTCCTACAGCAATGGCTAAATACCACATTCCATACATAAACCCAATCATTCTTGCAGGAACTAATTTACTTACTTGTGAAAGTCCAACAGGTGATAAACAGAGTTCTCCTAGGGTGTGAAATAAATAAGCAAAGATTAACCAAATCATACTTACTCTAAAATTTCCTACTGCGGCATCGTGAGGAATTGTACTAGCTCCAAAAGCTAAAAAGGCAAAACCAATACCTAGTAAAATAAGTCCTAAACTATATTTTTGTGCAGAACTTGGGTTGTATTTACTTTCCCACCATTTAGAAAAGAAAGAGGCAAATGCAATAATAAAAAATGAGTTTAAAGTACTAAACCATGATACGGTTACGGTAGTTGTTTCAGATTTAAATTGACCATAAATCATAAAACCTACAATTAACCAAATTGCCAAAAAGCTAATAATTAAAATGATATTAGAAACTTTTATAAGTTTATGAGTTTGCTTGTATAATAAGAATAAAACCCAAGATATAATAGCTAATGGAATCACGGTTAATAAAGTGTTTACAATATTATAAGTAATAGCGTAGTTTCCAATTAATTCTCTTTGTGTGTAGTCTCTAGCAAAAATAATTAATGAAGTAGCTCCTTGTTCAAAAGACATCCAAAAGAAAATAGTGAAAATAGCAAATACAATCAAAGCAATCATTCTATCTTTTACAATGCTTTCATATCTAAGTATTCTACTGATGATTAAAAATAAAAAAGCCCCTAACGCAATCAATATACATTGTGTTGCTCCTGATATATTTTCATAACTACCAATTAAAGTAGATGGTAGTAAATGAATATTTGCAATTTTTGAAGCAGGATCATCTAACAAATACAAAAGACCAATTACAGCACTAATAACAATTAATATTTTGTCTATAGTTGTAAATGGATTTGTTTTTTGTTTTGTTGTATTTGGTTTTTTTTCTTCAATTTCAATAATTGGTTTTAATTCTTTTTTAGGGACTTCACCAATTTCACCAAATAGAGGAGAGGATAACCAGAACTGAATAGTTCCAAAAAGCATAAAAACTCCTGCCAAACCAAAACCATAGGACCATCCAAGAGTTTCAGCTAAATACCCACAAAGCATCATTCCAAAAAATGCTCCTGCATTTACTCCCATGTAATAAATAGTATATGCTCCATCTTTTTTCTCAGGAACATTTTTGTACATTTCAGAAATAATAGATGTCATGTTAGGTTTAAAAAATCCAGTACCTAATACTAATAAAGTTAACCCGATATACATTGAGGACTCGGTTTCAATAGCCATAGAAGCATGTCCTAGAGTCATAATAGCAGCACCAATAACAACAGCCCATTTATAACCTGTAAATTTATCGGCAATAATACCTCCAAGTAAAGGGGTTAAATATAACAAACCAGCATAAGTTCCAAAAAGAGCTCCTGCTTGTTCTGGACTCCATCCCCAGCCAGGATTGTCAACTCCTGTAATTGCCATAGTTAAAAAGTTAACCAACAAAACTCTCATTCCGTAGAATGAGAAACGCTCCCACATTTCTGTAAAAAATAAAACAAATAGACCAGAGGGGTGTCCTAGTACTGTTTTTTGATTTGTTTTACTACCTCCAAATACAAATTCCATATATTATTAGTTTTAAAAATTCAAAAATACATTTTTGAATTTTGTTTCCTTTTGATATGTAAAATAAAAAAAGCTGCCAATAGGCAGCTTTTTTTATTTTACATATGTTTTTTACAACCATTTGTTGTAACCAAATACAAAGTTAAGTCCAAATCGTAAGTTTACGTTTTTTATGTCTTTAGGATTACCTAAAATTTCATTTAAACGAGAAGTTGCTAGAAATAATTGTAAAGGTCCTAGTTTAGCAGCAAAGTTTAATCCTAAGTCAAGATTTCCCTGTGCATTTTTAATACCAACTATACCATAAGTAGATTTGTCTAAATCTACATTGTAACCTAATGCCAATGTTGCATCTTGATCTGAATTTACTAAATCATTAAACATGGTAAATCTAATATTGTGTATACCACTTAATTTATAACTAGCAGAGAAATATGAATTAGTAGCTAAAGATGTTTTGTAGCTTTCACCTTCTCTTTCATCTGCACCAACATCATCGGCTAATTTGTCTCCTAGTTCTTCTAAAATATCTTCATCGGTATCTAAGTCAACTCCATCAACAATTAAGTTGGTTACGTCATTTAAATAATATTCTGTTATTTTTTCTTTCCAAGTAATAGAACCAATATCGTTTACTGCAACTTCTACTGTTAAATTAGGAATAATTTCATAGCTAGCTCCAATATCAAAACCGATTCCACTATTTGCTGTAGAAAATTCATAATCTTCTCCATCTTTATATCCTGCAACTCTTGTAATTGCATTTTGAGTATTAATAGTCCATGTTAAATCGTCATTTACATTAATTTTAGCAAAACCATCTTCTTTAGTAGAACCATTTGCCAGACCAATAATATATTTAACACGTACACCAACGGCTAATTTGTCGTTTAAAAATTGTTGAGTAAATCCAACTCCACCTTCAGCATAAGCTGTAGAGTTGATTTCATCATTAATTAAAACTTCATCTTGAACGCCATTAGCCAACAAGTTAACAATACCGTTTTTACTGATGTTCCACCCCACGTTTTCTTTCATGTTTACAAAGAAACTTAAAGATCCGTGTTTGCGTTTAAAGGCTAAGTTTAAAACATTAAGAGTTACTTTTTGATTTAATTGATTGTAATCTCCATCAAGTGAACTATAAACGTTTTTAAAATTGTATTCTAATCTTTCTGTTCCTGGAACTTCTGTTAATAAGTCTGAAGCTGCAAATCCATTACCTACAGCCAACCCAATACTAGGTAAGGCAAAAGAGAATGAGTTTTTAGGAATGTATACTGGAGATACATCTGTAGATTGTTGAACATAATCTCCTAAATGAAAGAAAGAGATTTCACTTTGTGCTTTAACACTGTTATAACCTAAGACAGTGAAAGCAATTACTGCTATTAATTTTGTATAATTTTTCATGTCTGTGGAATTAGTCGTTAGTGCTTATTCTTAAATCTCCTTTTAAAGCCAAGTCAATTCTAACTTGGTCAGTGCTTTTAACTTTTACAGCACTAGCTGTTCCGTTACCATTTGTATCGGTGTCAAAAACAATAGCTAATTTCACTTGGTTGGCATTTCCTAATAACGTGATTTCAGATTCGTTAAAAGTAATTGCAAAATCTCCACCAACCATAGGTACGTTAGGGTTTATAACAGTTCCGTTTTCGTCTTTTAAAATGTTATCAGAACCTAAAGTATAAGTTGAGAAACCGTCAGCACCAACAGGGGCAGCAACAATAGCATCTACAGATTTTGAAAATAATACTTCGTCATTACTTTCATTGTCATCATCTTTATCGTCAACAAAGTCTAAATTAATAGTTCCGTTAAATGGAATAGTATTTTTAGTAGCGACTCTTAAAGACAATGTTTTTGCGTTTTCTTGAATGTCATCATCTAAATCTAACTCAATAGGATCCGGGTTAAATTCTACATCGTTAAAAGTAACATGTAAAGGTAATTCTACATCTACACTAACATCTAGAGAGTTGTTTACATTAAAAAAGTTATTGTTTACACCTGTAGCATTTGGGTTAGAAGTACCACTAACGTTTAGTAAGAATTGTTTAGGTTTTTCACCAAGTAACTCAGATAAATTAGAGTTAGAACTGTTTAAAACGATGTCTGAAGTAACTGAACCAGTGCTTAAACCAGCATCTATAATTGCGTAGTAATCTCCTGCTGCAGCTGTATCAGTATTGTCTTCTAAATTGTCATTGTTTGTAACTCCTGCTGGTTTAATTTCTAATACGTTGTTAGCCGTAGCATCCGTAGAAATACCTTCTAAGCTAATACCTACTGGAAAACCATATTGGTTAGTTGCAGAAAGTGTTAAGATAGGATTTTCAAATACAAGAGTACCATTTCCTATTTCATTAAAAAAATCTAAATCAAAACTTTGACCACTTACGTTAAATGGAGATTGTTTAAAGTCTCCCTCTGCAGATAAAACTTCAGGGTTGTTAAGTGTAATAGTATAGTTTAACTTGTCAGCTGTACTAATGTTATCACCATTGTTAAAAGTTACAGTAGCAGCTAATTCAACTTTAATGTTGTTAACTTCTGTATTATTATCGGGGTTTAACTCAGTAAAGTCAAAAGTATAATTAGATAAGTTTACAGTAATTGTATTTACGTTTGGTTCAGCTGAATGAGATTTTAATAAAAAATCTTTGTCATAAGCATTACCATTATCTTTTCTTATTAAAGAAGGGATTCTAAAGTTAATTTCTGTTTGTGCTTCAGTGGTTGTTGTGATATTAATAGTTAATGTTCCTGCAGAAAAATCAGCAGCAGTTAAATCAACATCTAAACTAGCACCACCAGA
The DNA here is from genome assembly GCF_054111205.1 of Wenyingzhuangia sp. IMCC45467. The sequence continues at coordinate 1,369,232 of NZ_CM134196.1, read as the reverse complement.
TTTAGTTAATGATTGTACTTTTTCAAAATTATCAGATTGAGAAGTTCCTATAATATCATCAGCGGCAGGAATACTACCATATTCATAGCTACCACCAGGTATATTAGCATTGGCTAATAAATCAAATTCTCCATCAAACATTTGATCATCAACGCTAACAAAATCAGCGTTTCCAGAACCATCTAAAGTTTGTGAATAAGAAAAACTAATGATGTCATCGGTACCTGTTTCAACTGTTAAGTCTTCATTAAGCTCCTGAAATAATTGGGTTGCGGTGTAATTTATATATCCGATGGGAACCCCAGATATGGATATATCAAATTCTGGATCATCAATTTCTTTGTCAAAAAAAGATGTGTCAAAACTGTCAGAACAGCTTACAGTGCTTAAGCAAAGTGCTGCTACTACAAGAATGTGGTTTCTTGTCTTTTTCATGTGTTTTTTCATAATGTTAGGTATAGTTGTAGCCCCAAAAATAGTGAAAGGAACTTTGTTTAACAAATGTTGTTTGTATTAACCTTTGTTTTTGATTTAAGAATGATGTTTTTATAGCTTAAAATAAGCAGTATGTATTTATAAAAACATCAAGGTTTGTTTACAATTAGAAAAATAAAGTTTTCAAATTTTAAATCAACATCTAGTTTGTTACTAAGTTTTCTTCATCATTTTTAGATATATTAGAGCAAAACTATCATATATAAAAACTTATTAAGTGCTCCATTAAGACAAATCAATAGCCCAAAAAGACATTTAAGACGTGAAAATATAGATTTATGAAAAACTTATGTATACAAAATTGAAAGGCATTAGAATTTTTATATAAATAAATAGTGTGTGTTAAATATGAAACTTAAGCTATTATCTCTTAAGCGAAGTTTAAAATAAGCAATGTATATTTGTCAAAAAATATAGCAAATATCCAATGCCAAAATTAATATCTGGTTTTTCCAAACTGAACAAAGAAGAAAAGATAGAATGGTTGTCTAATTATTTTTTAAAAGACAACGTTAATGCAAGTGACATACTACGTTTGTATTGGAATTCTGATCAAAAATTACAGCAGTTGCATGATGATTTTATAGAAAATACAGTTTCTAATTATTACATGCCTTTTGGAATAGCCCCTAATTTTATTATTAACGGAAAGCATTATACTATTCCTATGGCTATAGAGGAGAGTTCTGTAGTAGCAGCAGCTTCTTTAGTCGCTAAATTTTGGTCTGATAAAGGAGGTTTTAAAGCAGAAGTTTTAAATACGGTAAAAGTTGGTCAAGTACATTTTATGTACGAAGGTGATAAAACGTATTTACAAGAATATTTTTTAGCAAAAAAGGAAGTTTTATTAACTGTTACAGATGAAATAACCAAAAACATGCGCAAGCGTGGAGGTGGTATTCTAGAAATAGAATTACGTGACAAAACAGCTGAGTTAGATAATTATTATCAGTTACATGTTACTTTTGAAACGAAAGATTCTATGGGAGCTAATTTTATCAATTCTTGTTTAGAGGCGATGGCTCAAGAATTTAAAAAGGAAGATATTCAAATAGTGATGAGTATTTTATCTAATTATGTTCCAGAGTGTTTGGTTAGGGCTGAGGTAAGTTGTTCTGTAGAAAAATTACATCCAACAGATGGAGCTCTGTTTGCAAAAAAAATGATACAAGCTGTAGCTATTGCTAATGTAGATCCACATAGAGCGGTGACTCACAATAAAGGAGTAATGAATGGAATTGATGCCGTTGTGATTGCTACTGGTAATGATTTTAGAGCAGTTGAAGCAGGTGTACATGCTTATGCTTCGAGAACAGGTAAATATAAAAGTTTAACAGCTTGTAAAGTAGAAAATAATATTTTTACTTTTTCTATAGAAATTCCTTTAGCATTGGGAACAGTTGGTGGTTTAACAAGTACTCATCCACTATCTAAATTATCTTTAGAAATGCTACATAATCCATCGGCAAAAGAATTAATGCAGGTAATTGCTGTGGCAGGATTGGCACAAAATTTTGCAGCATTAAGAGCATTGACTACTACAGGAATTCAAGAAGGACATATGAAAATGCACTTGGTAAATATTTTAAATCAACTAGAAGCTACTCAACAAGAAAAAGAATTAGTAACCAAACAATTGGTTGGCAAAACAGTAAGTTATAGTGGAGTTGCAGATGTTTTAAAAACGTTAAGAGCCTAATGCAACAATTTTATAGTCACGGAAAATTATTGATATCGGGAGAGTATTTGGTCTTAGATGGGGCTATATCTTTAGCTTTACCAACCAAATACGGGCAGTTTTTAGAGGTTGTAAATGTTAATACCAAAACAATTCTTTGGGAAAGTTATAATGTAGCACAAGAATGTTGGTTTAAGGCTGAATTTGATGTTGATAATTTTAATATTATCAATTCATTGACTTTGAAAAATGATAATGATAAAATAGCTAGAACACTTCAAGATATACTAAAAACCGCAAAAAACATAAATCCTGATTTTCTTAAAAATAGTGATGGATTAAAAGTAAAAACAGCCTTAACATTTCCTAATCATTGGGGGTTAGGAACTTCATCAACATTAATTAATAATATTGCTGCTTGGGCAAATATTAATGCTTTTGAGTTGTTAGAAAAGTCTTTTGGTGGTAGTGGTTATGATATTGCTTGTGCACAAAATAACCAAGCAATTACGTATCAAAGAAATGGAATCTATCCTGATGTAAAACAAATAGATTTTAATCCGTCTTTTAAAAATGAATTGTTTTTTGTGTATTTAAATCAAAAACAAGATAGTAAAGAAGGAATTAAAATGTACCGTTCTTTAACTATAGATAAGCAACAGTATATTAAAGAAATTAATAATTTGACCAATAGACTTATAAAAGCAATCAGTATAAATGAATTTTCAAATTTGTTACATGAGCATGAAACTTTTTTAGCGGGTATTTTAAAAGTAACTTCTGTAAAACAAAAATTATTTGCTGATTTTAATGGAGCTGTAAAAAGTTTAGGAGCTTGGGGTGGCGATTTTGTGTTGGTAACGGGTACTGAAAAATATGTAAAAGACTATTTTACCAATAAAAATTACAACACTATTATATCATATAATGATATGATTTTGAGTTAATACTTATCAAAATCAATATCATCTAAACTGTCAAATTCATCAAAGTGAGTATCAAAATCATCATCATCTAAATCAAACTCATCTTTTTCTTTCTCTGCTTTAAACTCTTTTTCTGGAGCTTCATCGGGAGTGTTTCCTATAGATAAAATTAATTTAGGTAGTTCAGCAGTTGTGGTTTTGGTCACTTCTATCAATTCACAGTAAAAAGTCCACATGTTCATATAATCATAAACATAAATAAGTTTCTCTTCAGGGTCTTCAATGTTTTGCTCAATTGTAGTATTGGCCATACATAATGCATTTGGATCATCATCCATAGAGAATAATGGAATCTCTTCTCCTTGACTCCAATCATCATCAGACCTGTAAAAAGAAGCCATTTCTTGACCGTTAAATCCAAAAACGTTGGCAATTAACTTATGTAACTCTTCTAATGTGTTTGAGGAGTCTACTAAAAGTGTTCTGATAACATCTTCTTTAGTGTCTAGAATAACTCTTATTTTATATATCATGTTTTTGTTTAAAGTTTAAGGTTAAAAAGTTTAATAAAATTAAGTCCCGTTAGCAATATGCAATATTATTGCTAAAAAGCAAAATTTAAACGGTAACGAACAATTTTTAACGTCACAAAAATAGCTATAAAACTCAATAAATATGTAATTTTACAAGAATTAAAATAGGAGTAATGGATTTTAAAAAAGCATTAAAGCAAATAAATCAATTTAGTAAAAATACCTTAATGGAAACATTAGAGATTGAATATACTGATATTGGAGAAGATTATTTAATTGCCACCATGCCCGTGAATAAAAGAGTTCATCAACCTATGGGACTTTTACATGGAGGTGCTACAGTTGCTTTGGCAGAAAGTGTAGGGAGTGCAGCTTCTTTTTTATTTGCAGATCCTGAAAAATATATTATTAAAGGAATAGAAATTTCTGCCAACCACTTAAAAAGTAAAAAAGAAGGTACTGTTACTGCAAAAGCAACTATTATTCATAAAGGTAGAACCACGCATTTATGGCAAATAGCGGTTACTGATGAAGAAGGAGTGTTGATTTCTTTATGCAAAATCACCAATATTGTATTACCTAAGTAAGCTTTAAGATTGAATTATTCTGAACAAATAAATAGTGCCTTTAGTGAGCAGAAGCCTTTTGTAGCTTTTAAAAATCCAAATGAAAAATTAGTGAATGTTATGATTCAAAACTCTGATGAGTTGTTTGAATTTAACGATTTTTCTATGTCTGGTTATGTTTTTGCCCCTTTTAATAATAATGAAAAAGCATATATAATTAAACCTGATGTTTTATTTGTTGATGATGTAAATAAGGTTGATGTTAAATCTAATTTGTTAGATGATATTTATCAAAATATAGAAAAGGAAGGTCATATACATATTGTAAACAAAGCAATTAATACAATTAAAGAAACAGCATTGTCAAAAGTTGTAATTTCTAGAAAAGAAGAAGTTTCGGTGTCTGATTTTAACTTGTTAGAGGTTTATAATAAGTTGATGAATAAATATATCAACGCTTATGTTTATATATGGTATCATCCCAAGGTAGGTTTATGGATGGGAGCAACACCAGAGACATTGTTAAAAGTTAAAAGCAACACTTTTAAAACCATGGCTTTGGCAGGTACACAGCCTTTTTGTGGTGATTTGAATCCAATATGGGGAAGCAAAGAGTTAGAAGAACAACAAATGGTTACCGATTTTATAAAACAACACTTAGAGAGTGTTGTAGATGAACTTAAATTATCAGATGTTGAAACAGTAAAGGCAGGTAGCTTGCTGCATTTAAAAACCAATATAACGGGTTGTTTAAAAAATCCAAAGGATGTACAAACTTTAGTAAACTTATTACATCCTACACCAGCTGTTTGTGGTTTGCCAAAAGAATTGAGTAAAATGTTTATTTTACAAAATGAAAACTATAAAAGAACTTTTTATAGTGGTTATTTGGGAGTTTTAAATATAAATAAAGAGACTTCTTTTTTTGTAAACCTTAGGTGTTTTCAAATATCAAATAACATAGCAACATTATATGTTGGAGGAGGTATTACAGCACATAGTAATGCAGAAAAAGAATGGGAGGAAACCGTTGCTAAAAGTAAAATTATTAAGGCCGTTCTTTAATTTTCCTTTTTAATTCTTTCTAATAAATTCTTTTTAAACTTGTGTTCTGCATAATTAAGTTTTAGGAGCTGTTTGTATTTTATTATTTTACTAGTTTCTTTTATAAACTCAATTCTTTTTTGGTTGATTTCATTTTCTTTATCTTGAATTTTTTCAACCAGTTCTTTGGCCTCTTTCTCAGTAATTTTACCATAATTAATATTTCTTTCAATATCTCGTTTTTCTCGGTATAGTGAATAAAAAGTATCTCTAAAACTATTATAGATAGGCCAAAACTTTTCAGCTTGTTTAGGGGTGAGAGAAAGTTCATCAGAAATAAAACTAATTTTAGCACTTTTTATTTTTTCACGAGACTCTTTGTCATTTTTTTGAGCGTAAAAACTAATGTTAAATAAAAGTAATATGGCTAGTATGTTTAACTGTTTTTTCATAAGATTAGTATTCTATAAGGTCATATTCACTTAACTCCATTTCTAATAAATCAATATCTACATCAATATTGTCTAAATTAGCAAACATGATATTGTCTGTGTTTATGATTGCGTTTTCAATAATATCATTGATTTCAATTCCGTCATCAGAACTAAGGTAGTTAATGATTTCTTCATTACTTAATTTATCTATAGATGATTGGTTGTTGTTATTAAATATAAAAAATCCAAAAGCTATAATTGCAGCTGTAGATAAATAAGGAATTAATGATATAATTCTATTTTTTGGTTTTTTAACTGTAAAGTTTTCAAAATAATTATTTGGCGTTTTGTAGCCAGTTTTGTTTGGTAAGCTTTGTTCAAAAATATCAACAGCTAATTTGTCTGATAAATTATCAAAGTAATTTTCAGGAGTTTTAAAAGGATTTTTACCTTGGGTTAAATCTTTTAAAAATTGGTCATTATGTTGATTATCGTTATTCATCTTATCTTTTAGATAGATTTAGTATTAAAAGGTTTAATTGTTTTTTATAAAAGCTTCTATTTTTTTTACAGCATGATGATAGGATGCTTTTAGGGCTCCAACGGATGTTTCTAAAATTTCAGACATTTCTTCATATTTCATTTCATCAAAATACTTCATGTTAAATACCAGTTGCTGTTTTTGAGGTAATTGTGCAATGGCTTTTTGCAATAGAATTTGAATGCTGTCTCCATCAAAAAGCACATCATCTTGTAATGAAGTTCTTAAATCTTTTTGATATTCATCTAGGCTTAAATTATTTTTTTTAGCGTTTTTATTTAAAAAAGATATGGCTTCGTTTGTAGCAATACGATACATCCAAGAAAAAAGTTTACTTTCTTCCTTAAATCCATGAATGTTTTTAAACACCTTAATAAAAGTGTTTTGTAAAACATCATCAGTATCATCATGACTAATTACTATTTTACGGATATGCCAATATAAGCGTACCTTGTATAGTTTAACCAATTCATCAAATGCTTTGGTTTGTGTTTTTGCATTTTTTAAATTGTTAATTAGTCTTTTTTCGTCTTCTATCAAACTAATTGTTTAAGTTTTTCTTGTAACCAAATAGACCTTTAAATTTAATGGTTTCAGCAATTCCTTCTGGTAGCATTGCTTCCCAACCTTCTTCATTAGCATTTATTTTTCTAAATACATCTTGCCCTTGTATTTTCATGTGGGAAACATCGTATTCGGTAATATCTATAATTTTGTTGGCTTGTTTAAAGTACTTATATAGTTCTTTAACTTTATGGTTTAGCCTTAAATTATTACTATCAATAATTGATTTCTCATCTTCTCCTAAAATAGGGTATAAGTATATTTTTAAGTTGTTAGAGAATAACTTTCCTATTCCTTCTAATATACTTCCTTTTAGGTTGTTGTAGTATTTAATATCAAAAATATTCATGATACTGTCTGTACCCATAGCAAAACCAATTTGCTCGTTGGTAAATTCTCCAAAGTATTCTACCAACTTGTAATATTCTTGAAAATTGGTAATCATTACTATTTGTCCTAATGAACACAACAAATCAGCTCTGTCTAAAAAGTCTCGTTCATTAATTTCTCCTTCATTTTTTAAATTAGAAAGTGTTATTTCAAAAATAGTTCTAGTGGCTTCTGGGTTTACTCTTTTGTTTTCAAAAAATAACTTTTGAGAACCTTCATAAACATCCATGTTAATTTTGGTAACAGGTCTAAAACGCCCTCTTAGTGCTAAAATATTCTTTTTGTATAATTCTTGAGCAGGTAATAAGTTTTTACCTAAAGAATCAAACATTACGGCATTGGTCATTCCGTTTTTAACCAATTGTAAACTCATCAACCTGTTGTCAACATATGTAAAACGAGGTCCAGAGAAATTAATCATGTCAATTTCAATTTCATCTAAATCTATATTATCATATAAAGATTGAATTAAGTCTTTAGGATTGTCGTTGTAATAAAATGCTCCATAAATTAAATTTACACCTAAACGACCTAAGGTTTCTTGTTGTAAAGTTGCATCTGTTTGTTTAAAACGAGTGTGTAATACAATTTCGTTATAGCGTTCATTAGGGTCTAATTGAAACTGAATTCCTACCCATCCGTGACCTTTGAATTTTTTAGCAAAATCTATAGTGGCTACGGTATTGGCATAAGAAAAATATATTTTTTCAGGGTGTTTGTTTCTGTCTAGTCTGTCTTCAATTAACTGAATTTCGTGACGTAACATTTTTTTTAAACGACTTTCGGTAACATATCGGTGGTGTTCTTCAACGCCATATATCGCATCGGAAAAATCTTTATCATATGCACTCATAGCTTTTGCAATGGTTCCCGAAGATCCTCCAGCCCTAAAAAAATGTCTTACAGTTTCTTGTCCGGCACCAATTTCAGAAAATGTTCCGTAAATATTTTTATTAAGGTTAATTTTAAGAGCCTTTGTTTTACTGGTTAGGATATTTTCTACAGGTATGTCTCCTTTGTGTATTACAGCCATGTGATTGTATTCTATGTTTACTTTCAAATATACCAAATTTTGTGCCTTAACTAACTGTGTTTTCGTATTTTTGAGTAAGATTTTTTTAGATGAAGATAACTTTTTTAGGCACAGGTACTTCGCAAGGTATTCCGATGTTATTGTCTGATGAACCTGTAAATTTTTCTACAGACAATAAAGATAAAAGAATGCGTTCTTCCATTTATATTCAATGGAAAGATAATTCTTGTTTAATAGATTGTGGAGCAGATTTTAGAATGCAAATGTTACAAAATAATGTAAAGAATATTGATGGAATTTTGTTTACCCATGAACATTCTGATCATATTGCTGGTTTAGATGATATTAGACCTTTTTGTTACAAAGCAGGACCAATGCCAGTCTATGCTATGTCTAGGGTAATGAATAGTTTAGCTAAAAGATATGATTATATTTTTAGTACTGAAAATAGATATCCTGGAGCAGCAGCAGTTGTTCCTAATATAATAGAAAATACTTCATTTCAATTTAAAGATAAAACGATTATTCCTATTGAAGTAGATCATGGAGGTTTGTCTATTTTGGGGTATAGAATAGATGATTTTGCTTATTTAACAGATGTAAAAACAATTAAAGAATCTGAAATTAAAAAACTACAAGGAGTAAAAACATTGGTTTTAAATGCACTTAGAATAGAGCCACATTTCACCCATTTAAATTTAGATGAAGCTTTGGATATGGTAAAAAAAATCAATCCAGAAAAGGCTTATTTTACTCATATTAGTCACAGACTTGGGTATCATAAAGAAGTGAGTAAAACGTTACCAGACAATGTGTTTTTAGCGTATGATGGCTTGCAAATAGAGGTGTAGTTTAAATTCTATTAACATTTATATAAAAATTTGGATCTACTTTAAATTGTAAGTTTTTTCCATTAATTTTTTTCCATTGATATTCATTGGGAATGATCCACTTTTCTTTTCCGTTAATATAAACTTTAATAGGCATGTTAAAATCATCAACCACATTTTCCCAAGCATAGTAAATACAGTTATTTTTAATTTCTATTAATAATGTTGGAATTTTTGTTGTAGTTAAATATTGATTAAAAAAGCTTGTTAAATCTAGCTTTGATTGTTTGTTTATATAATTAATTATTTGAGTTCCTGTAACTGTTTGATGATAAAACTCTTGATTTATTCCTGTTAAAATACTTCTCCATTTTTTATCATTATTAATAATTTGACGTAAGGTATGTAGCATTAAATGTCCTTTAGGATACATGTCAGCACTTCCTTCGTGATGTACATTGTAAACACCTATAATTGGAATATCATTTTTTACCAAAGATCTTTGTCCTTGTGCATATTCATTTCCAGCTTTTGTTCCATAATGATAGTCTACAAAAAGGGTTTCGGAATAAGAGGTAAAGGCTTCATGAATCCATAAATCTGCAACATCTTTACAGGTAATGTTGTTGGCAAACCATTCGTGACCAGATTCGTGAATAATAATAAAGTCAAACTTGCTACCCCAAGTAGAGGTTCCCATAGGATATCCTAAATAACCTTTTAAATACTGGTTTCCGTAAGCTACACAGCTTTGGTGTTCCATTCCTAAATATGGAGTTTCAACAAGTTTATATCCGTCTTCATAAAAAGGATAAGGTCCAAACCAATATTCAAATGCAGCTAACATTTTAGGAACGTCTTTAAAATGTTCTTTGGCTTTTTTTAAGTTGTTAGGAAGTACATAATAATTACAATCTAAGTTTCCTTTTTTTCCTTTGTAAATTTCGCTAAAATGAGCATACTTAGCAATGTTTAAACTAATACCATAATTGTTAATAGGGTTAGTAACTTTCCAGGTATAAGAAGTGGTATTGTCTTTGTTTTGTTGGATTTTGATGTTTTTACCGTTAGAAACATCCATCAAAGAATCTGGACAAGTCACGGTAATTTGCATATTTTCAGCTTCGTCAGCAGGATGATCTTTACAAGGCCACCAAACACTGGCTCCAATAGATTGGTTGGCAGAGGCAATAAAATCATTTCCATTTTTATCTTTACTCCAAACAATTCCGCCATCCCAAGGAGCTTTTACTGCTTCTTTTGGTGTGCCATGGTAATAAATAGTAATTTTTTCATAAGCATTGACTTTTTGTTGTTTTGTCAACTTAATAAAGTAACTAAATCCATTTTTTTTATACTTTAATTTTGTGTGATTTTGAATTACAGAGTCTATTAGTAAAGGAGTTTGTAGTTCTATTTGTAAAGTTTGATGTTTTTTTAAAACTTTATACGTAATGGTATTACTTCCTTTTATGCTTTTGGTTTTAGGAAAAATACGAACATCTAAAGTATAATTTTGTACATCCCACCAAATTCGTTCGGGGGTAATACTACCTCTAAGGCTATCCTGTTTAGTGAAAGTAGTTTTAGGGGTAAAATCTTGAGCATATAAAAAACTGCACAAAAAAGTGCAAAGTAGGGTAAACTTATACATAGCAATATTATTTAAAATGTGCTTTTGTGTAAAAAAGTTAGTCTTGTACAATATGAGTTGTTCCACTTTGTACAAAATCACTTCCTAAGTAAGCACCTTTAAATTTATAATAATTATTTTTAATGGCGGTAATTCTTACTTTAAAAGGAATACTATCTAGTTTGCTTTGTGGGTTTACTTTCAGTAGCTCATATTCAAAATTAGAATTCCAATGAATGTGAAAAGTATCAGTTTGATTTTTGTAGTATTCTATTTGTAAATCTTTGGTTCTATAAAAATGAGAACTGTCTTTACGTTCTCCCAAATAAGTTTTAAAATGTCCTGTTCTAAAAGACAAAACATCCGTTTTATTTCCTGAATTACAGGAAATAAAAACGGATGCTGATATGATATATAGTAGAAATCTCATCAATTAGATTCCTGTATAGTTTGCTGGAGTAATTACTTTTAATTCAGCTTTAATTTCATCAGAAACTTCTAAAGTATCAATAAAGTTAGCAATAGTAGTTCCAGTAATTTTTTCGTTAACACGAGTCAATCCTTTTAAAGCTTCGTAAGGATTTGGATAAGCTTCTCTACGTAAAATAGTTTGAATTGCTTCTGCAACTACAGCCCAGTTGTTTTCTAAATCTTTAGCAAAAGCATCACGGTTAATTAACAATTTACCTAAACCTTTTAAAGTTGAAGCAAAACCAATTAAAGTGTGACCAAAAGGAACTCCAATATTTCTTAAAACAGTAGAGTCCGTTAAATCACGTTGTAATCTAGATACAGGTAATTTAATAGCCAAGTGCTCAAAAATAGCGTTTGCAATTCCTAAGTTTCCTTCAGAGTTTTCAAAATCAATAGGGTTTACTTTGTGTGGCATTGCAGATGAACCTACTTCTCCCTTTTTAATTTTTTGTTTAAAATAGTCGTTAGAAACATATGTCCAAACATCTCTATCTAAATCAATAATAATAGTGTTTATTCTTTTTACAGCATCAAAAATAGCAGCCATGTGGTCATAGTGCTCAATTTGAGTTGTAGGGAAAGAGTGGTGTAACCCTAAAATGTTTTCTACAAAGTCAGTTCCAAAAGATTTCCAATCGATGTTTGGATAAGCTACGTGGTGTGCATTGTAGTTTCCTGTAGCTCCACCAAATTTTGCAGCATGAGGAACTTGTTTTAATAAAGTAATTTGTTGTTCAATACGTTCTACAAATACCATAATTTCTTTTCCTAAACGAGTAGGAGAAGCAGGCTGTCCGTGAGTACGTGCTAACATAGAAACATCGTTCCACTCAGCAGCCAATTCTTTTAACTTGTTTACTACAGCTTCTAATTCAGCATCGTAAACTTCATCAAACATATCTTTAATGGATAAAGGAATGGCTGTGTTGTTAATATCTTGAGAAGTTAATCCAAAGTGGATAAATTCTTTAAATGCTTGTAATTCTAAAGCATCAAATTTTTCTTTAATAAAATACTCAACTGCTTTTACATCGTGGTTGGTTACTTTTTCAATGTCTTTAATTTTTTGAGCATCAGCAGAAGTAAAGTTTTGATAAATCTTTCTTAAATCTGCATATAAATTTGTGTTGAAGTCCTCTAATTGTGGTAAAGGAATTTCACATAAAGCAATAAAATACTCAATTTCAACTTTTACTCTGTATTTAATTAATGCTTCTTCAGAATAGTAAGCAGCTAAAGATTCTACTTTTCCTCTATATCTTCCATCAATAGGAGAGATGGCATTTAAATTTGATAAACTCATGTTTTTGTAAATATGTTTAAGCGACAAAAGTACGTCAAATTAAGAAAAGTTAAAAGATGTTTTTTTGTAATCCTTAAACTTTGTAATTTCAATTTTTTTATAATCAAAAATTATAGACATAACACCTGTCTAGGTCTTACGTTATATAGAATGTTATCACGTTAAAAAATATTTTCATGTATAAAAAAAGTGTATTCTTTTTATTGTTTTGTGTGCCTTTATTCATTTTTGCTCAAGAATTTAACAAATTTGATGCGCAAGGAAAGCGACATGGGTTTTGGGAAAAAAGATATGATTCTGGTAGAGTTCGTTATTCTGGAACTTTTGAACATGGAAAAGAAGTAGGGGAGTTTTTGTTTTACGAAAACAAAATTATTAACAATTATCCTGCAATTAGAAAAATGTTTGATAATGATATTGACAAAGCAACGGTTACTTTTTATGATATATATGGTAAAAAGAAAAGTGAAGGTGTAATGATGGGGAAAAACCGTGTGGGGCTTTGGAAGTATTATGACCCTCAGGGGAAGTTAATTCTGATTGAACATTATGAAAATAATCAATTAAATGGTGTACGAAAGGTGTTTTATAGTAATGATAGTATTGCTGAAGTTAGTGAGTATAAAAATGGAATGTTAAATGGTGTTACGTCTCGTTTTTCTAAAGATGGTATTAAGTTGCACGAAATGACTTATCAAGAAGGATTGCTACACGGACGAGCAAAGTTTTTTGAAGTGAATGGAAATCTTAAAGAGTCTGGGTTATACTATAAAGATTATAAAGTAGGAAAATGGGATTTTTATATCAAAGGAGAATATATGGGGTATAAAGAACCTAACAAACAAAGAGAACACCCATCGGATGAAGCTATTTTAGCAAGTATTGATGAAAAATCAGAAAAGCCTAAAGAGTATCCTAAACTTAGTGACGAAGAAATATTAGAAAATATTGAACGTAAAAAAGAGAAAGAATATTCATACGATCCTCCTTCTGATGAAGAAATATTAGAAAATATCAAAAGGAAAAAAGCCCCTAAAAAGGAATATTCTAAAATTACAGATGATGAAATTCTTAAAAGTATTGCTGCAAAAATGGAAGCTAAAATAAAGGAGATTAAAAGAATAGAAGATGCTGAGATTTTAAAAAACATCCAAAGAAAAAAAGCTGAAGAAGAAAAAGAAAGGGTTAGAAAACTAACTGATGAAGAGATTTTAGAGAACATTAAAAAGAAACAAAAAGAAAGCAAAAATTAAGAGAGAAGCTTGTTTGTCTAACAAAGATAAACAAGCTTTTTTTTGATCCACGGTTTGGGTTTCTAACTCTTATTTTTATACTATCTTTGTAACCTCAATTTTTTTGAATATGAAACGTGTAGTAGTTGGACTTTCAGGAGGAGTAGATAGTAGTGTAGCAGCGTATTTGTTACAGCAACAGGGATACGAAGTGATTGGTTTGTTTATGAAAAACTGGCACGATGATTCTGTAACTATTTCAAACGAATGCCCTTGGTTAGAAGACAGTAACGATGCCATGCTGGTGGCAGAAAAATTGGGAATTCCTTTTCAGGTAGTAGATTTAAGTAAAGAGTACCAAGATCGTATTGTAGATTACATGTTTAAGGAATACGAATTAGGGAGAACCCCAAACCCTGATGTACTTTGTAATCGTGAAATTAAGTTTGATGTGTTTATGAAAATAGCATTGAGCTTAGGGGCAAATTATGTAGCTACGGGGCATTATTGCCGTAGAGGAATTACACAAGATACTAATGGAAATGAAGTATATCAATTAAAAGCTGGAGTTGATAATAATAAAGATCAATCTTACTTTTTGTGTCAATTATCTCAAGAACAATTGTCTAAAGCTTTGTTTCCTATTGGAGAATTAACCAAGCCAGAAGTAAGAGAAATTGCCAAAGAATTAGATTTGGTAACTGCCGATAAAAAAGATTCGCAAGGGTTGTGTTTTATTGGTAAAGTTCGTTTGCCAGAGTTTTTACAACAAAAATTACAGCCTAAAGAAGGAGTGATTGTTCAAGTTCCTAATACTTTTGATGGATACACAAGAAAAATTCCTGTATTTGATAATAAGTTAGAAGAGCTGGCCTTTCACAGTCAAAAATACACTTACTCTGTTGCCAACGGAAAAATTGTAGGAAAGCACCAAGGAGCTCATTATTTTACCAAAGGTCAGCGTAAAGGTTTGGCTGTTGGAGGAACACAAGAGCCTTTGTTTGTGATTGAAACCGATGTAAACGAAAATGTTATTTATGCTGGCGAAGGAAAAAATCACCCAGGATTGTATAGAAAAGTATTATTTGTAAGTAACGAAGAATTACATTGGATTCGTGAAGATTTGGCTTTAGAAATAGGCGACTCTCTTGATGTGTTGGCAAGAATTCGTTATCGCCAACCTTTAGAAAAAGCAACTTTATATCAAGTGCCTAACGGAATGTATGTGGAATTTGAAAATCCACAATCAGCCATTCAAGAAGGACAATTTGTGGCATGGCATTTAGAAGATGAACTTTTAGGATCGGGAGTAATTGCGTAACTTCACTACAAACTAAAATCTGGATGAAAAAGTTTGTGTTTTTGATGTTTTTATGCTCAAGCATGTTACAGGCTCAAGAACACGCATGGGTTTATTTTAAAGACAAGCCTGATGCACAAACATACCTAAATAATCCTTTAAGTTTTTTATCGCAACGCGCTATAGACCGTAGAGATCATCAAAACATTAGCATTACTACTCAAGATGTTCCTGTTGAGGATTCTTATGTTTTATCAGTAAAAAACAGTAACGGTATTACGGTAAAAGCAACATCAAAATGGTTAAATGCGGTTCATGTATTTGGTTCAGAAACGGATATTGTCAATCTTCAAAATTTAACATTGGTAGATAGCATTCAGTTTGCCAATAAAAATTTAGCTGTTATTAATACATCAACTTCTAAACTTAGCAAAGTTTCTAAAATAAATAAGTTTGATGAAGAGGTTATCTCTGTTTATAATTATGGACAAGCTACCAATCAAACAGAAATGTTAGGAGTAGAAAAGTTTCACAACACAGGAATTGAAGGTAATCGCATGCAAATAGCTATTATTGATGCAGGTTTTTACGGTGTAAATACAGCCAGTGCTTTTAGTCATTTGTTTGATAATGATGAAAGTAATGGAGAAATTTTAGGAGGATATGATTTTGTAAATAATACTAGTAATTTTTATACCCATACAGGAACTACCCACGGAACACAAGTATTGTCTACCATTGCAGCCATTAAAGAAAACGAATTTGTTGGAATGGCTCCTAAAGCAAAATTTTATTTGTTTGTTACAGAAGATGCTGCAAATGAAACTCCTTTAGAAGAAAGTTTATGGGTACAAGCGGCAGAGAGGGCAGATAGTTTGGGGGTTGATATTATCAACACTTCTTTAGGTTACAGTGAGTTTGATGAAAGTAAGTATGATTACACTTATGCCGATATGGATGGAAAAATCACGTTTATTACACGTGGAGCCAATATTGCTGCACAAAAAGGAATGGTAGTTGTAAATTCTATGGGGAATTATGGAAATGATACTTGGCATTATTTAACTGCTCCTGCAGATGCAAATAATATTATAGCGGTTGGTGCTGTAAATGCCAATGAAGATATTGTTGGGTTTTCTTCTTTTGGACCTTCTGCAGATAATAGAATTAAACCAGAAACCTTAGCTCAAGGAGGTAATGTTTTTGTTGTTAATGAAAATAATCAGGTAGGAATATCTAATGGAACTTCTTTTTCAGGGCCTATTATTGCTGGGGCAGTAGCTTGTTTATGGGAAGCATATCCTGAGAAAACAAGTTTAGAAATTAGGCAAATGGTTATGGAAAACTCAAAAGATTATATAAATCCAACAAATCAAAGAGGGTTTGGGGTTTTAAATATAAGTAATTTGGCTTCTCAGTTACTATTTGAACTTCCTTTTACAGAACCTCCTTTTTATATTATACATGGAAATCGTAGTGTTTATGTACAATTACATCAAAATTTTAATGAGGTTTCCATCCAAATATTCTCTACGTTGGGAAATTATATAGCAGATAAAAAACTGACAAAGAATAACAATGGTTTTTTAATAGAAAATTTATCGCCTGGAATATATTATGTAAAATATCAATTTATGGGTAAAAGTAAGGTGATGACTTTTTTCAAAAGATAATATGCAAAATAATAGAATTACAAAATTATTTAATATAGATTATTCCATCATTCAAGGAGGAATGGTTTGGGTTAGTGGATATAAATTAGCATCGGCAGTAAGTAACGCTGGTGGATTAGGTTTGATAGGGGCAGGCTCTATGTATCCAGAAGTTTTTAGAGAACATATCCAAAAATGTAAAAAAGCTACAGATAAACCTTTTGGAGTAAATTTGCCGTTGATTTATCCTGATATCGATAAAATGGTTGATATTGTGATAGAAGAAGGAGTAAAAATTGTTTTTACATCGGCAGGGAATCCTAATACATGGACATCAAAATTAAAATCGCATGGCATTAAAGTGGTACATGTGGTGAGTAGTATAAAGTTTGCTTTAAAAGCTCAAGAAGCTGGAGTTGATGCTGTAGTGGCAGAAGGTTTTGAAGCAGGTGGACACAACGGACGTGAAGAAACTACCACGTTTACCTTGATTCCAATGGTTAAAGAACATTTAACCATTCCTTTAATTGCAGCGGGAGGAATTGCTAACGGAAGAGGGATTTTAGCAGCTGAGATTTTAGGAGCAGATGGTGTGCAAATAGGGAGTAGGTTTGCTGTGAGTACAGAATCATCGGCACATATAAATTTTAAAAATTTAATTACAGAGTTGCAAGATGGTACTACACAATTAACTTTTAAAGAGTTGGCTCCTGTTAGGATTATCAAAAATAATTACTATCAAAAATTATTAGATTTATATCAAACCCATCCATCAAAAGAGACTTTAAAAACCTTTTATGACAATGCTAAACTTAAAACGGGTATTTTTGAGGGAGATGTAATTGATGGGAAATTAGAAATAGGGCAAATTGCGGGATTGATAAAAAAAGTTAAGCCCATTGCTACTATTATGGAGGAAATGATTACAGAATACAAAACTGTAAAACAAAATTTAAATTAAAAGGAATGACAAATAATGATGTGTTTAGAAGATTGAAATATGCTTTTAATTACAATCCAGAAAAAATTATATTACTTTTTAACCATGTTGGTGTAAAAGTAGAGAGAGAAGATATTTCTACATGGTTAGAAAAAGATACCGAGGAAAAAGAAAACTTATCTTTATCTGATGAGCAATTTGCTAGTTTTTTAAACGGGATGATTATTGAAAATAGAGGAAAAAAAGATGGGCAAATTCCGGTAGCAGAAAAAGAATTAGACAATAATATTGTTTTTAGAAAATTGAGGATAGCCTTAAATTTAAAGGATACCGATATTTTGGATTTGCTAAAATTAGCAGGATTCAATTTTGGGAAATCAGAGTTGTCTGCTTTTTTTAGAAAACCAGGACATCAGCATTATAAAAAATGTCAAGACCAAGTGTTGAGAAATTTTTTAAACGGATTGTTTCTTAAACAACAAGAAAGTCAAAAAAAGTAATTCTTAAAAACCAAAGCCAAAACTATTTTGTTTTGGCTTTGGTTTTTTATAATCACAAAAATTAATACGAATTTAACAATTAGAAACCTTTTTTGTTTCTAAAATTTTAGTGTTTTTAATAAGTTTCAAACAAATGTTTAAATCTGTTTGAAGTCACTGATATTCATTGTTGTTGCTAAAAAAATCAACGTACATTTGCAATATTAAATTAACCCTATATATTTTATGAAAAAGGAATTACTACCCTTAGCCTTAGGAGGTTTGTCTATAGGAACCACCGAATTTGTAATGATGGGATTGTTGCCTACCATTTCTAAATATTTTGATATTACTATTTCTCAAGCAGGAGGTTTTATTTCTATGTATGCTTTAGGAGTGGTTATTGGAGCTCCATTAATCGTGTTTTTATCTGGAAGATTTACTTCTAAAAAAATATTATTAGCCTTAATGGTTATTTTTACGGTATTTAATTTATTAAGTGCTTTAAGCCCTAACGAGACCTTTATGTATATTTTCAGATTTTTGTCTGGGTTGCCTCATGGGGCATTTTTTGGTGTTGGGTCTATTGTAGCAAGTAGATTGGCTAAAGAAGGTCAAGAGGCCAAAAATATATCTATGATGTTTGCAGGTTTAACTTTTGCAAATTTAATTATGGTGCCCCTGGGGACTATTTTAGGACAAACTTTTTCTTGGAGAATAACTTTAGGAATTGTAGCAATTATAGGTTTTTTAACTCTGCTATCTTTATTTTTATGGTTGCCTAATTTGCCTATTAGAAAACAAACTGATATTAGAGGAGAACTATCTTTTTTTAAAACCAAAGAAGCTTGGATTATTACTTTAATGACAGCCATTGGAACTGGAGGTGGTTTTGCATGGTTAAGTTATATAGCTCCCTTAATGACAAAAGTTGCTGGGGTTGATGAAAAGTATTTAATGGGAATTATGATGCTTGTTGGCTTAGGAATGGTGGTTGGAAATATATGTGGTGGAAGATTAGCTGATAAAGTTGCTCCAGTTAAAGCTTGTATGATTTTGTTTGGAGCCATTGCTCTAAATCTACTGCTGGTTTTTCTGTTAGCAGATAATGCTATTATTGCCTTAATTTTGTGTTTTACAGGGGGAGCATGTTTTTTAGCGCTAGGAGCACCCATACAAATTTTAATGATTAAAACAGCAGGAAAGGCCGAAATGGTTGGGGCTGGAGTTACTCAAGCAGCTTTTAATATAGGGAACTCAGTAGGAGCTTTTTTAGGAGGATTAATTCTAACATTAGGCTATGGTTATAAATATCCATCTTTATTAGGTGTTGTTCTAGCCATAATAGGAGTGGGGTTTACTTTATTATTACTTAAAACCAATAAGAAAAAACAGGCTGATTTAGAGTTAGGAAGATTGGCTAGTTGTGATAAATAAAATATTATTTATTTACATATGAGGCTGTCTGAAAAGGATTAGAAAACGTTGTTCTGAATTCATTTCAGAATCACAATATCCTATTAAACAATAATTATGAGAAACTGAAACAAGTTCAGTTTGATGAATTTTTCACTTTTCAGAAAGCCTTGTTTTCTGTTGGATGATCATAAATTGATTGGAATACCAAAATAGAATTCCAATACTTTTAATTTAAAAATATAATCATATTTTGCTTTTATAAGATCAGTCTCTGCATTAATGTAACTTGTTTTACTTTGATTAAAAGTAAAAGAATCCATGGCTCCTAAGTTGAATTTTTCAGTAGCATATTCATAAGCAAGTGTTCTCGCTTCTAGTGCTTTTTGACTAGCTTCGTATGTTTTTAAAGCTCCTTTGGTATCGTTAAAAGCTTGATAAACTTTGTCTCTTAAATCAAATTTAGATTGTTCTAAATCTAGCTTTGCTTGTTCAAGCTGCAACTTTGATTTTTTAACGGCATTTCTTGTTTGGAACCTATTGAATATTGGAATACTTAAACCTAATCCATAAGAAAATCCTCTATTGTCTCTAAACTGAGTTAAAAGATTGGTCCAGTTAAAGTTATTAGGGTTAATATATGTTGTATTAAATCCAAAAGAACCATTTAAAGTAGGTAAGTATGATCCCTTTGATATTTTTATATCATTTTCTGCAATTTCAATAGCTAATTCAGATAATTTGATGTCATTTCTTACAGTCAAAGATTTGTTAAATATATCTTGTGGACTATTAGAAGTAATATCAGTAGGAATCAATTCATAAGCATTATCAGAAATTTCAAATTGATCAAAATCTTCTAAAACCAACAAATTAAATAAAGATAATTTAGAAATTAAGATATTATTTTCCATATCAATAATCGCTTTTTCTTGGTCTGCCAATGTAGCCTCTATTTCTAATAAATCTCCTTTTGGTTTGCTTCCGGCATTAATTAGTTCCTTAACTCTTACAACTTCTTTTTCACTTAAATTATATTGTTCTTGTAATGCTTTTAAGGACTCCTTATTAAAAACAATTTGCAAAAAAGCATTACATACATTTAAAGAAATATTGTCTTTCATATCAGCCAATTGATATTGTCTGGACAATAAATTAAGGTTAGACCTCCTTAGTTGTTTGATATTTCTCATTCCATCATAAAGCGTTACATTAGAATTTACTCCTATACTTGTATTTTGATTTGTCGAAATAACATTAACATTATCAATATTTGGATTTAAACCTGTTCTCCAAGAATGACTACCATTTGCCGTTAAATTGGGTAAGAAATTTCCTTTGGCATTTGAAATATCAATTTTAGAACTTTCTATATCTAACTTAGATTTTTGAATAGAAATGTTGTTTTCTAAAGCATAAGAGATGCATTCTTCTAAGGTCCATTTTTTGGTTTGAGCGTTCCCAAGTGTATATGTATATAAAACAATGAGAAATAATAATTTTGTATTCATGGTTTTATCTTTTCTTTTTATCAAAATCAGCTTCATTTCCAGTGATTTGATTCCAAACTTTTATTTTGTCATCTTTTGAAACCCCTTCTTTAATTTCTACATTAATTCCATCAGAAATTCCTAGTTTAACTTCTTTTTTCTCAAATTGTTGAGGTGTGTTTTCAACTTCAACAAAAGGTTTATCAGTATTTCTATCATATTGAATTAAAGATTCTTTAACCGCTAAAATATTTTCTTTCTTATCTAAAATTAAAGCAGCATTGGCACTATAACCCGCTCTAACATTTACACTATCTGACAGCTCTAAACTTGCTTTAATTTTAAATAAAACAGCTCCTTGCTCATCCACTCCTTTTGGAGCAATAAAAGTTAAATTGGCATTAAATTTCTGGGTATCAATGGCACCAATAGTAACTTCTAATGGAGTGTTTTCTTTTAATTTTCCAACCTCTGCTTCATCAACTTTTCCTTCAAAAATCATTTTTTTTAAATCAGCAATAAAAGCAATGGTAGTTCCTGCATTAAAATTGTTGCTTTCAATTACTTGGTCTCCTTGTTTTACAGGAATTTCTAAAATAGTTCCAGATATGGTTGCTCTAATATTGGTGTTTGCAGAAGCCGATCCGTTAGCAGACCCTAGTTTTATTATTTGAAAATCTTTTTTTGCATTTTCTAAATCTTGCTTGGCTTGATTGTATTGTAATTCAGCAGTATTAAATTCTTGTATAGCAATAACTCCTTTGTCAAAAAGTTGTTTGCTTCTTTTGTATTCTTTTGTGGTGTTTTCTAAAGAAAGTTGAGCCGTAATAACTCTTCCATTGGCACTATTTAAAGATTGTTCGTTAGGAACTACTTTAATTTTAGCAATTAAATCTCCTTCTTTTACATATTTTCCTTCTTCCACAAATATTTGCTCTATAATCCCAGATATTTGAGGTTTAATTTCTACTTCATCTTCGGGGATAACAGTTCCTGTAGCTACTGATTTTTTTTCAATTGTGGTAATAAAAGGTTTTTCTGTTTTAAACTCTATGGCCGATTTACTGTTTTTGTCTATAAAAAACTTAATAACGAAACCAAAAACTGCTAACAGGACAATGATGATGATAAATTTTATAGCGTTTTTCATGATGTTGATGTATGTTATCTCTATTTATTAACTATTTAATGCTTCAATTGGATGTATTTGGGTTGCTTTTGTTGCAGGAATCAATCCTATGAGTGTTCCTAAAACGGCTAAAATTCCTACAGCAACAAACACAATAGGTATAGATACCGATGGGTTTACTAAAACGGCATCTGCCCCTTGTCCCCATTTAAAGTCTATAAGAATTAAAACCAATCCACCTCCTAAAATTCCTAAAAAACCAGCAAGCAATGCAAGTGTTACAGCTTCTAGTATTATTTGTCTTTTTATCATAAGAGGAGTGGCTCCAATGGCACGTCTAATTCCAATTTCTTTTGTGCGTTCTTTAACAGTAATTAGTAAAATATTTCCAATGGCAAATACTCCTGCAATTAAAGTAGCAATTCCTACAAACCATGTTAAAAATTGCATACCAGTTAAAAAACCATTCATTTTTTCAAATTCTTTTCCAAGGTTAAAGCCTCCAAAAGCACGGTTGTCATCTGGGTGAATGTTGTGTAAGTTTTTAAGTAGTAATCTAGTATCTAGTTCTAGTTGTTTAATATCACTATCTTTTTTACCAGTTACCATCATCATTCCAATTTGTTGGCCTGTATTGTATAGTTGTTGAAAAGTTGTAAATGGAATATGTATATCAGAAGGCATTCCTACATTTCCGTTTTTAAAAACACCAACAACAATAAAGTTTAATTGATTAAGTTCTATATTTTCACCTATAGGATTTTCATTTTTTTTAAAATACTGTTTGTAAACTTCTTCAGAAATAACAATTACTTTTTTCTTTTGATTAATATCTGATTGATTGATAAACCTACCAATAATAAGGTTTTTCTTTTGCACTTTATCAAGTACAGGAAAGTCTCCGTTTACGGTAAAATCACCTGTTTGAAAGTTTCTGATAATAGTACCATTTCTTTGATTTCTTGGGACTACAAATTCAATTCCGTTGATTTCTTTTTTGATGTTTTCAACATCATTCAAATTTAATCTTACTTGTCTTCCTTTTTGAAAACCGTGAAAAGCTTTTTCCGTAGATCCTCCCCAAATAAATACGCTGTTGGTTGCAAAATCACCAAACAATCTATTAAAAGAATTCTCCATTCCTCTAGCACAGCCTAACAAAGTTACCAGTAAAAAAATACCCCAAGTAACACCAATAACCGTGATAAAGGTTCGCATTTTGTTTTTGCGTACACTTTCATAAATTTCTTGCCAAGTATCTTTTTCAAATAAAAATTTCATAATTACTCGTCTCTTAGTGCTACAATAGGTTTTATTTTAGAAGCTCTTTTTGCAGGCACATAACCAGCTATACAACCAGAAATTACCAAAGTAATCATAGCTCCAATCATAATTGAAGTATCTACACTTGGGTCAGTGATAAAATATTTTTCTAAACTATTTCCTATTAAATTTACAGAACCAATTCCAATTAAAATCCCTACATACCCAGCAATAGAAGTAATAGTAATAGACTCTAACAAGATTAGTGCTACAATTGATTTAGGAGAGGCTCCTAATACTTTTCTAACACCTAATTCTTTGGTTCTTTCGCTAACCACATATATCATAATATTGCTAATTCCCACAATCCCTGCGATTAAGGTTCCAAAACCAATAAAAAAGATAAGTATGGTTAATATAAAAATCATCATATTGGTGTTTTTAACGGCTTCGGCTGCATTACGAATTCTAACAGCGTTTTGATCATTAGGAGCTATGACTAACAGTTCTTTTAGTTGAGATTGTAGGTCCTCGCAAAATGCAACTACTTGGGTGTAGTTTAAGTCTTTGTTTGCTGTTAAAACAATCTGATCTACATAATCATTATTGGCATATAAGGTTTGACAAGTACTCATAGGAATGTATATTCTCCTTTCTGCATTGTCATCACCCTCTTTATTAAATACACCAATTACTTTAAAGTTGACTCCTTGTAAATTGATATATTCTCCTATTGGATTTTTATTTTTGAACAAATCTTTTTTTACCAATTGACCAATTACAGCTGTTTTTTTAGTTTGGTTAATGTCAGATATATTAATAAACCTTCCTGAATTTAATTGATAGGTATCTATAAATTGATCATCGGGAAGTACAGCATTTATGCTATAGTTGTTTTTGTTGTGATTGTAAGAAACGTTAAAGGTTTTGTGAATTTTGGAAGAAATATACGCTACTTCTTTACTGTTTTTTTGTTTTATAAAGCTTAGAACTTCATTTGTTAAATGTATTCTTCGTCCAGATTTTTTTCCTTTATAAGGTATGGTTGTGTTACCAGAGTAGATGTAAATAGCATTGGTGCTTCTGTTTACAAAAAAGCTAGAAAATGTATTTTGTAATCCGTTTGATATCCCAAAAAGTAAGGTAAAAATAAGAATAGCAAAAGTAATGGTAAAGCCAGAAAGAATACTTCTTAGTTTGTTTTTGCTAATGCTTTGAAATATTTCTCCCCATAAATCTCTATCAAACATAACTATATATTTATGTTGTGATTTACAGTTTCATCACTCATAATCACTCCATCTTTTAACCTAATAATTCTATCGGTTTGCTCAGCAACATCTTCTTCGTGAGTAATAATTACCACAGTCATACCTTCATTGTTAATGCTTTTTAACAATTCCATGGTTGTTTGTGTGGTTACAGAGTCTAAGGCTCCTGTAGGTTCATCGGCCAATATAATTTTAGGTTTGGTTACCAGGGCTCTAGCAATGGCAACACGTTGCTTTTGACCTCCTGAAAGTTCGTTAGGTAAGTGATTAGCCCATGGTTTTAATCCAACTTTTTCTAAATATTCTAAAGCAATTTTTTGACGTTCTTTTTTGTTATAGCCTCCTTTGTAATAAAGTGGTAAAGCCACATTTTCTATAGCTGTTTTATAAGATATTAAGTTAAAAGATTGAAAAATAAACCCAATAAAGTGATTTCTTAACAGAGCTGCTTTGGTTTCGTTTAGATCTTTGATGACTTCATTGTTCAGTTTGTAGATTCCTTCATCATGAGTGTCTAACAAACCAATAATATTTAAAAAGGTTGATTTTCCAGATCCAGAAGATCCCATAATAGATACTAACTCTCCTTCTTTAACATGAAGATTAATCCCTTTAAGAACGTGTAAAGAATCCTTTCCTACTTTGTATGATTTGTGTAGGTTTTCAATTTGAAGCATAGCTTTTTCTTTTTCGAAATCTAAAGATAAAAATTAATTTACTGTAATAGGTATTTTTACATCGTAAGGTTTTCTAGATCTGTTATTTAGTTTGTTTTCTCTTAGCCAAGGATTTAATATTTTTAACTCTTTGTAATTGGTGTTAAAATCTTTTGCAAAAGAGGCTATGTTGGTAATAGCGGTATCAACTTTAACGGTTCTGTATTTAGGTAATAAGTATAAATCATTTTTATCATACACAAAACCATAATCATAAGGCTTGCTTAAAATTTCTTTAACAGCTACAATTCTAGGAATGTATCTAGAAGTTTCATCAGGCAGTAACACATCATAATAAGAGGTTACCATTTGTTCTTCCATTCTTCTTCCAAGACCATTAATTCCAATGTTGTAAGATGCAGCAGCAGCCGTCCAGGTTCCAAACTCTTCTTTAGCTTTTAAAATATACTGACAAGCAGCATGAGTTGCTTTTTCTAAATCATAACGCTCATCAACATTGCTATTTACCTCTAGCCCATATTCTCTACCTGTAGCAGGCATTAATTGCCAAAAACCTTTAGCACCTGCAGGAGAAGTAACGTTTTGTAAACCACTTTCAATTACTGCCAAATATTTAAAATCATCAGGAATATTGTTTTTAGCTAAAATAGGTTCAATCACAGGAAAAAATTTGTGAGCTCTTTTAATTAATAACAATCCGTTAGATTGCCAATAAGTATTTACTAAGAATTCTTTATCAACTCTTTCTCTAACATCTTGATTGTGAATAGGTATGTCCTCACTAGCAAATTGAATTCCGCTAGGTATTTTTAAAGCCTTAATAATATAACTGTCTCCAGTTTTTTTAGTTGATGGAGTAGCGTTTGTGAAAAATGGTATGGATATTAAGATTGCTCCAGCTGAAACAATCCAGATAAAGTGTTTTTTCATAAGGATAGATTTAGTATATAAGTTACAAAAATTAAGCCAAAAAATCTATTAAATAACGTTGAATGGTAGTGCTTTTTGTTAAAATCATTACATGGGTTCCGTTATTAATAATTTTGCAATTTTGTATGTGTTTTATGGGGATTATTTTGTCTTTATCTCCGTGTAAATGCAATAGGTCTGATTTGTGATTACAACCTTTCCAAAACAAAAAATTACGAATAGACCATTGCGTATAAAGTTTACTCCTTAAGGGTAAAAATTTTCTGTAAACTTTTAAAGTATTTTTTATTCTTTTTGTTCCGTAACAAAACAAAATATTCTCACACCAATTTACAAAGCTTACAGGATATAATTTATAAAGATTGGTTGCTTTAACGAATTTAAAAAAAGGACTGTATTCTTTGGTGTTTTTTACACTAGAAATAAGTACTATTTTATTACAAGGAATTGTTTGGGCAATTTCTTGTGCTAGAACACCACCAAAAGAAACACCTATTAATACGGGGTTAGGGGTTGTTATTTGCGTAGCAAACCGCTTGGTGTAATCTTGTAAAGATTCATTTATAGACAAAGGCATGAGCCATTCTAAATAATGCATCTTGTACTTTTCTTCAGGTAACTTTATGCGTTCAAATATTTTAGAACAAGCAGACATTCCTGGTAAAAAATAAACGTGTGTTAGGTTTTCGGTTTTCAAGTGTTGATTAAATCAATTCACTCAAATTTACAGTTTTTTCTGTAGGTTGATGTAACCAATCAAAACGAACTGAACCATCTTCATCAATTTCTGTTAATGTCACTTTGTGTAATTCGTTTACCAAACTAGGATTCCATGGAGTTTTAACTTTTACGTAATTTTCTGTAAATCCGTGAATGTATCCATCTTTGTTTTCACTCTCAAATAAAACAGTTAACGTATTCCCTAATTGGCTTTCGTAAAATGCTCTACGTTTTTTAACAGACAACCCACGTAACATTTTACTACGTTTAGCTCTTACATTTTTGGGAACTACTCCGTCCATGTCAGCTGCTTCAGTATTATCTCTTTCAGAATAAGTAAATACGTGTAAATAAGAAATATCTAATTCGCTTAATAATTTATAAGTCTCCAAGAAAATTTTATCAGTTTCTCCAGGAAAACCAACAATTACATCAACCCCAATACAAGCGTTAGGCATGGTTTCTTTAATACGAGCCACTCTGTTTACGTACAAATCACTCATATAACGACGTTTCATTTTTTTCAAAATGGTATCGCTTCCGCTTTGTAATGGAATATGAAAATGAGGTACAAAACTGTTTGAGGTACTTACAAATTCAATAGTTTCGTCTTTTAACAAGTTAGGTTCTATGGATGAAATTCTAAGTCTATGAATACCATCAACCTTGTCTAAAGCTTGAACTAATTCATAAAAAGTGTGTTCGTGTTTTTTGTTTCCAAATTCACCTTTTCCGTAATCTCCAATGTTAACTCCAGTAAGTACAATTTCTTTAATACCACGTTCAGAAATTTCTTTGGCATTTTTTAATACATTTTCCAAAGTATCACTTCTAGAAATTCCACGAGCCAAAGGAATGGTACAATAAGTACATTTATAATCACAACCATCTTGTACTTTTAAAAAGGCACGAGTTCTATCTCCAATAGAATAAGAACCTACATAAAAATCGGCATCTTCAATTTCGCAAGAATGCACTTCACCTAAATCATTTTTTGATAAATCATTTATATAGTCTGTCACCTTAAATTTTTCGGTAGCCCCTAAAACCAAATCCACTCCATCAACAGCAGCTAATTCCTCTGGTTTTAATTGAGCATAGCACCCAACGGCAATTAAAAAAGCTTGATCATTCTTTTTTAAGGCATTTTTTACAATAGTCTTAAAACGTTTATCTGCATTGTCTGTAACAGAACAAGTGTTAATTACATAAATATCGGCCTGTTCTTCAAAATCTACACGGCTAAAACCTTCGTCTTGAAAGCTACGAGCAATGGTAGAAGTTTCTGAAAAATTAAGTTTACAACCCAATGTGTAAAAAGCTACTTTTTTTTGCGGACTCATTCTTGTAAATTTACGGGGCACAAAGGTACGTTTTTTCTACGATATTGAGGTATTTGTTATAGGTTGATTTTTGTGTAATGGTATAGTTAATAAATTCATTTGTAGTAAATTAACCCAATGATTAAAAAAATAGTAAGTTTTTTGTGTTTAGTTTTATGCTTTATTTCTTGTAAAAATAAAGAGCATAAACACAGCCTTTCGGAGGTGTTTAGGTACAATGAAAAAGACAATATCACTTCTTTAGACCCTGCTTTTGCTAAAAATGAACCTAATGTTTGGGCTACAAATCAACTATTTAATGGTTTGGTGGTTTTTGATGATAGTTTACATGTAAAACCTTGTATTGCTAAATCTTGGTCTATTTCTAACGATAATAAAACGTATGAGTTTGTGTTAAGAGATGATGTGTTTTTTCATAAAAACATTGCTTTTGGAAAAGATAGTACAAGAACGGTTACAGCTCATGATTTTGAATATAGTTTTGATAGAATTTTAGATCCTAAAGTAGCCTCTTCAGGTAGATGGGTGATGCAAAATGTTAAAAGTTTTAAGGCTGTAAATGATTCTGTTTTTAAGATAGATTTACACAAGGCTTTTCCGCCTTTTTTAGGGTTGTTGTCTATGCAGTACTGTTCTGTAGTACCCAAAGAAGCGGTGGAATATTATGGAACAGAGTTTAGATCTAATCCTGTAGGTACAGGTCCTTTTTATTTTAAGTTATGGGTAGAAAACACAAAGTTAGTGTTTAGAAAAAATCCTTTGTATTTTGAAAAAGATGAAAAAGGAAATCAACTTCCTTATTTAGAAGCTGTAGCTATTACTTTTTATGCCGATAAACAAACAGAGTTTTTACAATTTATTCAAGGGAATTCGGATGTTTTGTATGATTTACACACATCTTATAAAGATGAATTATTATCTCCAACAGGAGAGTTGTTGCCAAAGTATAAAAACAAATTAGCCTTAGATAAAACTCCTTATTTAATTACCGAGTACATTGCTTTTTTTATGGAAGGACAAACGGTAGATAATCATTTGTTGATAAGACAAGCTGTTAATATTGGTTTTGATAGGGCTAAAATGTTACGATATTTAAGAAATAATATAGGAAATCCTGCTACGGGGTTTGTTCCAAAAGGTTTGCCTGGGCATTATTCGGGTGAATTGAACTTATATCAACCAGAAAAAGCCAAAGCGTTGATGGATCAGTATAAAAAAGAAACAGGAGATTTAAATCCGACAGTTAAAATTGCTACCAATTCTAGTTACACAGATTTGTTTGAATTTATTCAGAGAGAATTGCAAGGAATAGGATTAAATATTCAGTTAGAAGTATTGCCATCACCTATTTTAAGACAATTAAAAGCCAATGGAAAGCTACCCACTTTTAGAGTGGGGTGGATTGCAGATTACCCAGATGCAGAAAACTTTTTATCACTTTTTTATAGTAAGAATTTTGCTCCACAAGGCCCTAATTATTCGCACTATAAAAATACTACTTATGATGATTTGTACGAACAATCTATGGCCATTACAGATCCACAAAAAAGAGTTGTGTTGTATAAAAAAATGGATAGTATTATTAGAAAAGAAGTACCAGTAGTATCTTTGTTTTACGATGAAATTATTCGTTTTAAACATAGTAATGTAAAAGGATTAACCACCAATCCAACCAATTTGTTGAATTTAAAAAGAGTTTACAAAACAAAAGAATAATGGAAAATACATCACCTTTATCTTGGTCTGAATTTGCCAAAGTAGATATGCGTATTGGGACGATTATTAAAGCCGAAGTTTTTAAAGAAGTAAAGAATCCTGCTTATAAATTATTGATAGATTTTGGAGATTTGGGTATTAAAAAAAGTTCTGCTCAAATTACAAAAATATATCAAGATCCGAAAGAGTTGGTAGGAAGGCAAGTTGTGGCAGTGGTTAATTTTCCTCCCAAACAAATTGCCAATATGATGAGCGAATGTTTGGTGATTGCAGGAGTGGGAGAAGAAAACAATATTGTTTTGTTACAGCCAGAAAGAACAATGCCTAACGGAACTAAAATAGGTTAATTTTAGTTTCTTGTAGTTTTTTAACTTGTTTTAAAATATTCTTTTTAGAAATAAAAGGAAGTAGTTTCATCATGAGTTTTTGTTTAAAACCTACACCTGAAATAAGATCAATTTTTCCATCAAGCATAGCATTATATCCTTCAGTAGCTACTTTGTTAGCGTTAGCAGGTTTTTTAAATAAAGCAGTTTTATTCATACCAGAAACAGCTCCGAAATTGGTTTGTGTAGCTCCAGGCATTAAGTTGGTTACCGTTATATTGGTGTCGCTCAGTTCTTCAGAAATAGCATTAGAAAAAGAAGTAACATAGGCTTTGGTAGCAAAGTAAACAGCTTGTAGTGGACCAGACATTAAACTAGCAGTAGAAGATACATTGAGTATTTTTCCTTCGTTCCTAGCTACAAAATCTTTTAGAAAGAAATGAGTTAAGGCTGTTAGAGAAACTACATTTAGCTGAATCATGTTTAAATCGTTATATAAGTCTCTCTCATAAAATTTTCCAACCCCTCCAAAGCCTGCATTGTTAATTAAGTAATTAACAACAATATTTTGGGAAATAACTTCGGTGTAAACTTCTTGACTTGCATTTAAATAGGTTAAATCTTTTTGAATAATGTATACAGAAACTTTAAAAATAGATTCAATATCATTTTTCATTTCTAAAAGTGTGTTAAAATTTCTAGCTACTAAAACAAGATTGCCTTTATGTTTAGCGTGAATATAAGCTAGCTCTTTTCCAATGCCACTTGTAGCTCCAGTAATTAATGCAGTTTTCATATAAATTTAATTGTAGTTTATATTTCTGTTGATATAATATTAAATGTACCTAAACTTTTTTGTATAAATACTGATTTACAACAGCTTAATGTTATGTTTCGGAATGTTTTTTAACATAAAAATTGATGTGTGAATTGTAAAGGTGAGCTGTAAAACTTTGTATCTTCGCGCAGAATTTTATCAAACCCTTATGAATTTTAAGCAATATACCTCTGAGTTTAAAACTAATATTTCTATAGCCGTGCCTGTTATGTTAGGACAGTTAGGTCATGTGTTGGTTGGTTTTGCAGATAATATTATGGTAGGGGAGTTAGGAGCTCCAGCTTTGGCTGCTGTTTCTTTAGCCAACTCAATTTTCTTTATTTTAATGGGCTTGGGGGTAGGTTTTTCTTTTGCTATGACTCCTTTAATTTCTGAAGCAGATGCCGCTAAAAATTATTTGGAAGGAAAAAAAAACTATCAACATGGAGTAATCATTCTATCAGTTCTAGGAGTAGTTTTAGCGTTGGTGTTATTGTTCATGGAGCCTTTGTTAGGAAAAATGAATCAGCCAGAAGATGTAGTTGTTTTGGCAACTCCTTATTACAATGTTTTGGCTTTTTCTATGATTCCTTTGTTAGTTTTTCAGGCCATCAAACAATTTACAGATGGATTGAGCTTAACAAAATACGCAATGATTGCTATTTTAGGATCTAACTGTATTAATGTTTTATTGAATTATATTTTAATCTATGGAAAATTTGGTGCTCCTGCTCTAGGAGCTGTAGGTGCAGCATACGGAACTTTGGTTTCAAGAGTATTGATGATTTTTGTATTGTTGTATTTCATCAGTAAAAGAAAAAAGTTTCAACCTTATAAAATTGCTATTTCATGGTTTACTTTAGAAAAAGAAAGAGTAACGAAAATTTTTAAATTGGGTTATCCTACAGCATTGCAAATGTTTTTTGAAATTGGAATTTTTGCTTGTGCTGTATTGTTGTCTGGAATGTTAGGAACTGATGAGCAAGCAGCGAACCAAATAGCCTTAAACTTATCTACCATGACATTTATGGTGGCTACAGGAGTAGCGGTTACAGCAACCATCCGTGTAGGGAATCAAAAAGGGTTAAAAGATTACTACAATTTAAAAAGAATAGCTATTTCTAATGTTTTTTTAATGATTATTATTGCTTGTATAGCGGCAATTGGTTTTATGAGTTTAAGAACTTATTTACCTTGGATGTATATAAATGATGAAAATGTAGTAAACATAGCAGCAAAATTGTTAATTATTGCTGGCTTGTTTCAAATATCTGATGGAATTCAAGTAGTGGTTTTGGGAGCTTTAAGAGGTTTGCAAGATATGTTTGTACCTATGTTATTGGTGTTTGTTTCCTATTGGATTGTTGGTTTTCCTGTTTGTTATTATTTAGGTTTAAAAACTGACTTAGGAACTTTTGGGGTTTGGATAGGCTTATTAGTAGGGTTAACAGTTTCTGCTACTTTATTGTATCTAAGGTTTCAGCATTTAACAAAAAGATTACTTTTGTCTAAGCAATTATAAAAAATAAAAAAAATGGAGTTACCAAGGTTTATATTAGCAGATAATTCAGATTGTGCAGAAGATATTTTTGTAATTCATACAGAATTTCCAAGGTTTATTATTAACTTAAAGGATGATGAAATTGAGTTGTGGGATGATTTAGAAGGAACAGATGAGGAAGAACTTTCTATTCAAGTAGCACAATTTATAGAAGATGCTTCGGAGTTTTATGACAATGAAATGGAAAAATACGCAGAGTAGTTTTAAACATTGTTTAGTTAAAAAAACAATATTTTGTAAGGTTTCGTTACATAGTAAGTACTAAATAATTAAAATATTATAGATCAATAACCATTATAATGGCAAAACTTATAAGAATATATGCAGAAAACCCCAATGAGAAAGAAATTCTTAAAATAGTTGAGGTTTTAAAAAACGGAGGTGTCATCATCTATCCGTCAGACACTGTGTATGCCTTAGGTTGCGATATTACCAATTATAAAGCCATGGAAAGAGTGGCTAAAATCAAAAACATTAAGTTAGAAAAAAACAGTTTTTCTATTGTGTGTAATGATTTAAGTCATTTGTCCGATTATACAAAACCTATTGATACCAGTACTTTTAAAATATTAAAAAGAGCTTTTCCTGGTCCTTATACTTTTGTGCTACCAGCCATTAACAACATGCCTAAAGCTTTTAAAAAACGTAAAACAGTTGGAATTAGAGTTCCAGACAATAGCATTACTAGAGAAATAATTAAACAATTAGGAAATCCTTTGGTATCTTCTTCTATTTATGATGAGGATGAAGTGATTGAATATACTACAGATCCAGAATTAATTCATGAAAAATGGGATGATTTGGTTGATGTTGTTATTGATGGTGGTTATGGTGATAATGTTGCTTCTACCGTGATAGATTTAAGTGATGGTGAACCTGTTGTTTTAAGAGAAGGAAAAGGAAGTTTAGATATTTTATAAAACAATATTTTGTTTAGCAATCAATTAAGCAAAGAAGATGATTTTCTATTTTATTCTTTACAAATAGAAATTGAGCAGCTCTCTAATAAAATTCAAACAATAAAAATACAAGTTTTTGAATTTGAAAACTTTTTAAGAAATGAGTTAGAGAGTGAAATTATAGAAGAGCAAGAGTTGACAGTTCTTTATAAAAATCTTAAAAAGGCAAAAAAAGAAAAAAGATTAGCACAAAAAAAGAAGGGAAAAAATTATAAAGACCCTATTTCCATGCCTGTAGTTTCTAAAATTACGGAGGAAGAAAAAGTTGTATTAAAGGATAAGAAAAAACTTTATAGAGAAGCAATGTTATTTGTACATCCTGATAGGTTTTCTAACAACGAGCAAGATGAAAATTTGGCAACGGAAATCACTACCGAATTAATTAGAATTTACAAACAAGGAACATTGCAAGAGTTACAGCAAATACATCAACAAATTACTTCTCAAAAAAAACTTTCTAGTATTCAAATTTCTCAAGAAAAACCATTAGATACTTTAGAATTGTTACAACACAAAAAAGAAAAATTGCAAAAAGAATTACATCAACTGGAAAACAGAAATACTTTTGTGGTTTTAACTACTTATTCCAATCCTAAAGATTATTTACAAGAAGTAAAAGCTTATTACAATGATAGATTGTTTAAATTGAGAAAACGTACTAGAAAAGCCTGAGGCTGTTTTAAACTTTTTTTGGTTTCATTTTTGTTACCTAAACGAAAAAAAGCTTTTGAAAAATAGTGTCATATTGATTTTTTTAGTGTTCATAATTCCCAAAGGGTTTTCACAGGATAAACAAAACTTTTTAAAAGGAATTGTGGTAAATGATTCCATTCCTGTTGAAAATATTGCAATAACTAACAAAAACTTAAAGCTAAGTACAGGTACTAATGAGTTTGGAGTTTTTGAAATTCCTGTTCGTTTGGGAGATTCAATTTTAATATCAGCCATTCATATTAAAGATGTTTTGTTATTTGTCAATCAAGAAATATTAAATAGAGGAGGAGTTGAGGTAGCGGTTATTAGTAAAGTTAATCAGATAGATGCAGTTGTGCTTAATAATATGTTAAGCAAACCTGCATTAGATTTTTCTGCAGCTTATATGCCAACAACCAATCCTGACTTTAAAACGATGCGTAGAAATGAAATACGAAATTTAGCAAATACAGATCCAACAAGGAGTGCATCAGTTGGCGGAGGAGGAGCTAATATTTTAGGAGGAATTTCTTTGTTGTCCAAATTATTAAAAAAAAAGAAAAAGGAGGAACCTACGACTCCTGTAGAAAAACTTCAAAGGTGGGAGCGTTTTAAAGTGGATTTTTTAAAACAATATGGAACTTCTTTTTTTACCAACGATCTAAAAATCCCTAAGCTAGTAATAGATGAATTTTTGTTTTATTGCAAAAGGGACAAAGACATTGCTTTAATGTATTACAATAACCAAGAATTAGAATTGCTAGATTTTTTTGTAAAAAAAAGCAAAGCTTATAGGAGGGTAAATGGTATAGAATAGTATTTATTACAAATATTTTTAGTGTAAAAATATATCTTCTTTGTTAATTTTAAATAGTTTGTGTTTATTTGTGTTAAATAAAAATAACTATGAAAAAACTATTTCTTTTATCTATACCGTTGGTTTTAATAGCATGTATAGATTTATGTAGAGCTGATGGGGTTACTTCAGTCTATGAGCCTGTGCAAATGTCACGGGAATCTTTAAAGTCTTCTATTGCAATAACTGATGTAAGACAAGTTTTAAATGCGGGTAAAATTTATATAAAAGATGATTTTATCATTGTAAATGAAAAATATGAGGGTTTCCATATTTATGACAATTCAAACCCATCATCTCCTTTAAAAGTAAGGTTTTTAGAAGTTCCTGGAGCTACAGATATTGCAATTAGAGATGATGTTTTTTACATAAATCAAGCTACAGATTTGGTTACTTTAAAGTTTAACAGTACAAATTATAGTGTTACGGAAACAGGTAGAGAAATTAAAGTATTTACTCCTTTAAATCTATCGCCAGATGGAGGGTATTTTATTGCAGATGATGATAAAGTTATTGTTAAATTTAAAGAAATAGAAGAATGAAAAAGTTGATATTTGTTTTAAGTTTATTAATGCTTTGTGGTTGTAATGAAAACACTAATGATGTTGTTGAAAGTCCTACAGGAGATGGCCAAGGAGGTTCTTTAGCTACTTTTACTCTTAAAGGAGATTATTTATATGCCGTAGATAGTCAAAAACTTAATTCTTTTTTAATAGCAGATGAGTCTCAAGAAAACCCAAGTTTTGTAGATGCTGTGAATGTTGGATTGGAAATAGAAACCTTGTTTGGCTTTGGTAACAATTTGTTTATAGGTAGTACATCGGCCATGTATATTTATAATTTAGACAATCCTGAGAGACCAGAGCACGAATCTACTTCTAGCCATTTTAGAGCTTGTGATCCTGTAGTGGCAAATAATTTAAATGCATTTGTAACTGTTAGAGGGGGGACTTTGTGTGGAGGAGATACTAATACATTAAAAGTATATGATATTATTGATGTGAAAAATCCAATATTATTGTTAGACAAAACCCTAATAGAGCCCAAAGGAATGGCTTTGTATGGTGATTATATTTTTGTTGCTGATACGGCTATTAGAGTGTTTGATATTTCTAACGTTGAGAATGGAGAGGTTTACTTTGTTACCAAAATAGATGAGTATGTAAATGATTTAATTATTAGAGACAACCATTTGTTTGCTGTTGGAGATACTGGAATATATCAATATGACTTAAGTAATTCTGATGAGTTAAAAATTACTACAGTAAGTGAATTAACTTTTTAGATTGTGATGTAAAAAAAACAGCACAAACGAGCTTTTTTTTATTCAAAATGTTTGTTAGAGTCTGATGTTAATTTGTTTAATTCTTTTAATTCAGCTTTGGTTAAATCTCTCCATTGACCTACAGGGATATCTAAGAAAATATTCATAATTCTAATGCGTTTAAGTTTTTTAACATCGTATTCTAAATATTCACACATTCTACGAATTTGTCTGTTTAAACCTTGGGTTAAAGTAATTTTAAACTCGTAATCGTTAACTTTTTCAACTTTACATTTTTTTGTAATAGTTCCAAGAATAGGGATTCCGTTACTCATTTTGTTGATAAAATCTTGAGTAATGGCTTTGTTTACTCTTACCAAATATTCTTTTTGATGGTTGTTTCTAGCACGTAAAATTTTGTTGACAATATCTCCATCACTGGTTAAAAAAATCAATCCTTCACTAGGTTTGTCCAAACGTCCAATTGGAAAAATTCTTTTAGGATGTTTGATGTAATCAATAATATTATTTTTTTCTCTTTTTTGATCTGTAGTACAAACAATTCCTACGGGTTTATTAAATGCAATATAGGTATGTTCTTCTTCTTTTGCTGTAACTGGTTTTCCATCTACGCAAACTTCATCAGTAGGAGCAATTTTAGTACCCATTTCTGGAACAGATCCGTTAATGGTAACACGTTTTTCTTCTATCAGTTTATCAGCAGCTCTTCTTGAGCAATATCCAATTTCACTTAAATACTTATTGATTCTTTTTAAAGCTTCGGCCATGAGTGTTTAAGATTTATAGGTGTTTTGTTTTTTAATAAAAGATTGCCAAACAATACTTTTTGTTTGGTAATAATTGTTTTTTTGTTGTTTCTCTCTTTTTTTATACATGCTAGAAAAATGTGAGTAGAAAGAAAAATGAGCTTTTAAAATACTCCAAAAATGTAAGAGTTCTCCAGATAGTAAAAATCTAATTCCAGCAATACCATCTAAAATCATTCTTGTAAAAATAATAGGGAATAGTTTTTTCTTAGGTAAATTTTTAACCAGTGTAAAAAGAGAGTTTCTAAAATTTAAATAGGTTTTAAAAGGACTTTGTTTGCTTAAAGTTCCTCCCCCAACATGGTAAACTGTACTTTCGGCAATATAATCTACAGACAAATTTTGATTTTGAGCTCTCCAGCACAAATCAATTTCTTCGTAGTGAGCAAAAAAATCATCATCAAATCCGTTTAAATTTTTATAGTCTTTTGCTTTGATAAACAAACAAGCTCCCGATGCCCAAAAAATTGGAGCAGATTCGTATTGGTTTTTATCAGATTCTATGTGTTCAAAAATTCTACCTCTACAATATGCGTACCCATATTTATCAATAAAACCACCCCCAGCACCAGCATATTCAAAATAAGATCTGTATTTAAAGTCTAAAATTTTAGGCTGAACTATACTTGCTTTGCTATTGGTATTGTAAAACTCAATAATAGGTTTAAGCCAATTTGGAGTAACTTCAACATCAGAATTAATTAAAGCATATACATCAGCATTAATTTTAGATAAAGCCAAATTATAGCCATTGGCAAAACCAACGTTTTTAGAATGTTGGATTATTGTGATTTCTGGAAAAAACTTTTCTACATAAGCTACAGAAGTATCCATAGAGGCATTGTCTACCATATATATGTTTGCTTCGGGGCTATTTTTTACCAAAGTAGGTAAAAACTTCTCAAGCAAATCTCTTCCGTTCCAGTTTAAAACAACTAATGCTATATTCATTTAAATAGTGTAGTTAGGAATGTCTTTTAAAAACACATATTTTTTGTTTTCAAAATCCATTTTACAAAAGTAATGTTCCAAGCCATTAGTAACAACTAAATAATTGGCATTTAATTCAAGGTTGTATCTAGCTATTTGATCAAACACTTCTTGGGTTATTTTTATTGAACTTGCTTTACATTCTACAATAATTTCGGGGGTTCCAGAGGTATTGTAAATCAAAATATCAGTTCTTTTTTTAGTATTGTTTAAGGTTAGTTCTTTTTCTAATGCAGTTAAAGAGATAGGATATTTTTTATGATGTACTAAATAATGAGCAAAATGTTGTCTAACCCATTCTTCGGGAGTAAGCATTATGTCTTTTTTTCTAAAAGGATCAAAAATAAAGAGCTTATTTTCTTTACTTTTGATTTTTAAATGAACATCAGGAAGATTTAATTTTTGCATATGCCAAAAATAAGCATTCTTTCTGAGCAATTCCTTACAATTTTAGTAGTCTATGGTAGAAGTAAAACAGTTGGTAGCTGATATCAATCAGGGAAGAATTAAACCCATTTATTTTTTAATGGGAGAAGAGTCTTACTATATTGATAAAATTTCTGAATACATAGAAGAAAATATTTTAACTGAAGATGAAAAAGGATTTAACCAAACCGTTATTTATGGTAGAGATACTTCTATAGATGAAATTATAGGTCAGGCCAAACAGTTTCCCATGATGGCAGAGAAAACAGTGGTTATTGTTAAAGAAGCTCAAGACTTGTCTAGGACTATAGAAAATTTAGTTTCTTATGTAGAAAATCCTTTAAACAGTACTGTTTTAGTTATTTGTTATAAATATAAAACCTTAGATAAACGTAAAAAACTAATAAAAGCTATTGCAAAGAATGGAGTTGTTTTTGAATCTAAGAAACTATATGACAATCAGGTTGGAGATTGGATAACAGGAGTGTTAAAAGGTAAAAAATACAGCATAGAACCAAAAGCGGCTCAAATGTTAGTAGAGTTTTTAGGAACCAACTTAAGTAAAATAAGTAATGAGTTAGATAAGTTAACTTCTTTGTTACCAAAAGAAACTACTATTACGGCAAAACATATTGAGGAAAATATAGGAATAAGTAAAGATTATAACGTTTTTGAACTAAGGAAAGCTATAGGAAAAAAAGATATTTTAAAATGTAATCAAATCATTAATTATTTTGCAGAAAATCCTAAAAGCAACCCATTGGTAATGACCATTTCTTTAATCAATAGTTATTTTACTCAATTATTAACATATCATGGTTTAAAAGACAAATCAAAAGCAGGCGTTGCAAGAGCCTTAAGAGTAAATCCTTATTTTGTTGATGATTATGTGTTGGCTGCTAAAAATTACCCAATGAGAAAGGTATCTCAAATAATTTCTTATTTACGAGATGCCGATGTTAAAAGTAAAGGAGTAGGAGCAAACATGTCAGATAGAGACTTACTTAAAGAATTATTATTTAAAATTCTACATTAATTTCAGTTTATATTACTGAGTTTATTACAATTATATATAAAATAAATAAAGTTGTACTTTTGCATCACTTTTTAAAGTGTCATTTTGGCATTTTAAAAGGAATGGCAAACCTTTTGCCCTAGCAAGAGCACAAACAATTTATTGATAATTATTTACCATGAGTAAGAAAGAAGATATTCAACAAGAAGAAAAAGCAGTAGAAGAACAAGTAACTGCAGAGCAATTAGAAGAAACTGTTGAAGCTGCTGATAATGAGGCGAAAACAGAAGAAACTAAAAAAGAACCATCTGTTGAGGAATTAGTTCAAGCAGAAAAAGATAAATATTTACGTTTGTTTGCAGAGTTTGAAAACTACAAAAAGCGTACTTCTAAAGAACGTATTGAGTTGTTTAAAACAGCAGGAAAAGACATCATAGTGTCAATGTTACCTGTAGTTGACGATTTTGACAGAGGGATGATTGAAATCAATAAAAGTGAAGATGAGGAATTAAAGAAAGGAGTAGCTTTAATTCAAGATAAATTAGTAAAAACATTAGAGCAAAAAGGATTGACTTTGGTAGAGGTAAATCAAGGAGATGCTTTTGATGCAGATACACAAGAAGCAATTACTCAAATACCAGCACCTACCGAAGACTTAAAAGGAAAGGTGATTGATGTAATTGAAAAAGGATACAAATTAGGAGATACTATTATTCGTTTTCCTAAAGTAGTAATAGGACAGTAGTTAAAATTAACAATGTACAATTATCAATTTTAATTGAGTATTACAAATAACAATTGATGATTGCATAAAACAGTTTAAAAGTAAGCAGTACTCAGTTATATTATTAACTGCATACTGAAAACTAATAACTGAAAACTGATAAAAAATGGCAAAACAAGATTTTTACGAAGTATTAGGAATATCAAAGGGAGCATCTGCTGCAGAGATCAAAAAAGGGTATCGTAAAATGGCAGTTAAGTATCATCCAGATAAAAATCCAGGAGATGCTGAAGCTGAAGAAAAGTTTAAGCTTGCAGCTGAAGCTTATGAAGTTTTAAGTGATGAAAATAAGCGAGCTAGATATGACCAATATGGACACCAAGCTTTTGAAGGTGGACATGGCGGAGGAGGAGGCTTCGGTGGTGGTATGAATATGGACGACATCTTTAGTCAGTTCGGAGACATCTTTGGTGGTGGTTTCGGAGGTTTTGGCGGTGGTGGAGGTCACCGAGGAGGTCGTAGAGGTACTGTAAAAGGAACCAATATGCGTATTCGTGTAAAACTTACTTTAGAAGAAATTGCTAATGGAGTTGATAAAAAAATAAAAGTTCGTAGAAAAAAACAAGCCAAGGGAGTAACCTATGGAACTTGTACTACATGTAATGGAGCTGGACAAGTAATGCAGGTAACCAATACTATTTTGGGTAGAATGCAAACAGCTGCAACCTGTAACACATGTGGTGGTGCTGGTGAAATAATGAAAAACAAAGCTGCTGGTGCAGATGCTCAAGGTTTGGTTATTGAAGAAGAAACAGTGAGTATTAACATTCCTGCTGGGGTTACTGATGGGGTACAATTAAAAGTTGCAGGAAAAGGTAATGAAGCTCCAGGGAACAATTCAATAGCAGGAGATTTGTTAGTGTTGATTGAAGAAATTCCACACGAAACATTAACAAGAGAAGGAGTTAACTTACATTATGATTTATATATAAGTTACCCTGAAGCTGTTTTAGGAGCAAGCAAAGAAATTGAAACAGTATCAGGAAAAGTAAAAATTAAAGTAGATGCAGGTACTCAATCAGGAAAAATTTTAAGATTAAAAGGAAAAGGATTGCCTAGTATTGAAAGATATGGAACAGGTGATTTAATGGTGCATGTTAATATTTGGACTCCTCAAGAATTAAATAAAGATCAGAAAAAGTTTTTTGAAGCAAATTTTGAAGATGATAACTTTAAACCAGCTCCAACAAAAGGAGATAAATCTTTTTTTGAGAAAGTAAAAGACATGTTTTCTTAATAAAAAACAGATTAAAATAAACAAAGTTTAACAAATTAAGGAAAAGATAAAAAAAAGACAAAATATTTTTTGCAAACTATAAAAAGTATGTATATTTGTCCTGTTGTGTTATTTAT
Organism: Wenyingzhuangia sp. IMCC45467; assembly: GCF_054111205.1. The sequence goes on along the minus strand of NZ_CM134196.1, from coordinate 1,327,359 downwards.
AACACACTTTTTCTTTTTCATAGCAATTTTTCCCACCTAGTTTACTAGGTGGGTTTTTCTTTTAATATAGATCATTGAGAAGTAGGTTGTCTTATCGCCGCGTATAAATACGGGGAGGAAAGTCCGAGTACCATAGAACAGCATAGCGGATAACATCCGTCATCTTGAACTTGTTTCAGGAGAGGACAAGTGCAACAGAAAGCAAGTACAGTTCGGCTGTAGTGAAACCAGGTAAACTCTATGCGGTGCAATGTCATGTATATTGGAGTCCTTTTAATAGGTAAGAGTTGTTCGCTCAATTCCAAGGGGTAGGCAGATAAAGGTTGTTGGTAACAGCAATTTTAGATAAATGATAAGAGTTCTGAACTTGTTTCAGAATACAAAACTCGGCTTATAGGCCTACTTTTTTAATGATGTTTTGCTTAAACAAAATAAATATTTCTTTACAGTTAAACAGATAGCCCATTATATAGGCATTTACCAAACTTTTGTTACGTATTTATACGTAGGTGTATGTGGTAAAATAATTAGAAATAAGTGAATTTGTTAAAAATAGCCTATTTACTTAAAACAGTACGTTTTCGGCTTTTTTTATGGGTTTGATATTTTGTATATTGCAAGACCAAAAATGAACAATTAAATAAACTATATTAGGTCTTATGAGTATTTACCAAGATTACATCAAGGAGATTGAAGAAAGGAAAGCTGCAGGGCTACATCCTAAGCCAATTGATGGAGGAGAGTTGATTAAAGAAATAATCACTCAAATTAAAGATTCAGATAACGAAAACAGAGAAGATTCTTTAAAGTTTTTTATCTATAATACGGTACCAGGGACTACAGAAGCAGCTAGTGTAAAGGCTAAATTTTTAAAAGAAATTATTCTTGGTGAATCTGTAGTAGAAGAAATCAAACCTGCTTTTGCTTTTGAATTGTTGTCTCATATGAAAGGAGGACCTTCAGTAGAAGTATTACTTGATATAGCATTAGGAGATGATGAAACTACAGCAAAAGAAGCTGCAACAGTTTTAAAAACACAAGTGTTTTTATATGAAGCAGATACTGAGCGTTTAGAAAATGCATACAAAGCAGGAAATGCCATCGCTAAAGAATTGATTGAAAGTTATGCTCAAGCTGAGTTCTTTACAAAATTACCAGAACTTGAAGAGAAGATAGATATTGTAACTTTTATAGCTGGTGTTGGAGATATTTCAACAGATTTATTATCACCAGGAGCAGATGCTCACTCAAGATCTGATCGTGAGTTACATGGACAATGTATTTTTGAGCACAACAAAGAAATGCAAAAAGAACTTTCTGCTTTAAAAGAACAACACCCAGATAAGCGTGTAATGTTAGTAGCAGAAAAAGGAACTATGGGAGTAGGATCTTCAAGAATGTCTGGTGTTAACAACGTAGCATTGTGGACAGGTATACAAGCAAGTCCTTATGTTCCCTTTATTAATATTGCACCAGTAATTGCTGGTACAAATGGAATTTCTCCAATTTTCTTAACTACAGTTGGGGTAACAGGAGGTATTGGTTTAGATTTAAAAAACTGGGTAAAGAAAACAGATGCAGATGGAAACGTAGTTTTAGATGCAGATGGAGAACCAGTTTTAGAAGAAAAATATTCTGTAAAAACAGGAACGGTCTTAACAATAAATACTAAGACTAAAAAATTATACAACGGAGATCAAGAATTAAAAGATATTTCTGATGCATTTACACCACAAAAAATGGAGTTTATGAAAGCAGGAGGATCTTATGCTGTTGTATTCGGAAAAAAATTACAAACATTTGCTTGTAAAACATTAGGTATAGATATTCCTCAAGTTTTTGCACCATCTAAAGAAATTTCTCATGAAGGTCAAGGATTAACAGCTGTTGAGAAAATCTTTAATAAAAATGCAGTAGGAACTACACCAGGTAAAACGTTGCATGCTGGTTCTGATGTTCGTGTAGAAGTAAATATTGTAGGATCTCAAGATACTACAGGTTTAATGACTTCTCAGGAATTAGAGTCTATGGCTGCAACTATTATATCTCCAATTGTAGATGGAGCTTATCAATCAGGTTGTCACACAGCTTCTGTATGGGATGATAAGTCTAAGGCTAACATTCCTAAGTTGATGAAGTTTATGAACGACTTTGGTTTAATTACTGCTCGTGACCCTAAAGGGAAATATCATGCAATGACGGATGTAATCCACAAAGTATTAAATGATATTACTGTAGGAGATTGGGATATTATTATTGGAGGAGATTCTCATACACGTATGTCTAAAGGGGTTGCTTTTGGAGCAGATTCAGGAACTGTAGCATTAGCATTAGCAACAGGAGAGGCAACTATGCCAATTCCAGAATCTGTAAAAGTTACTTTTAAAGGACAAATGAAATCTTTTATGGATTTCCGTGATGTTGTACATGCTACACAACAACAAATGTTAAAGCAGTTTGGTGGAGATAACGTATTCCAAGGTAGAGTAATTGAAGTTCATATTGGAACTTTAACTGCAGATCAAGCATTTACATTTACTGACTGGACTGCAGAAATGAAAGCAAAAGCTTCTATTTGTATTTCAGAAGAACAAACATTAATAGAATCATTAGAGATTGCCAAAGGCCGTATCCAAATCATGATTGATAAGGGAATGGATAACGAAAAGCAAGTTTTAAAAGGATTGGTAGAAAAAGCTGATAAGAGAATTACTGAATTAAATTCAGGTGAAAAACCAGCTTTAAAACCAGATGCAAATGCTAAGTATTATGCTGAAGTAGAAATTGACTTAGATGAAATTGCTGAGCCAATGATTGCAGATCCAGATGTAAACAATGATGATGTTTCTAAACGTTATACACACGATGTAATTCGTCCATTATCTTATTACGGTGGTACAAAAACTGTAGATTTAGGGTTTGTTGGATCTTGTATGGTACATAAAGGAGATATGAAAATTTTAGCTCAAATGTTAAAGAACGTTGAGGCTCAACAAGGTAGTGTAACTTTTAAAGCTCCATTAGTAGTAGCTCCTCCAACGTATAACATTGTAGATGAGTTAAAAGCAGAAGGAGATTGGGAAGTATTACAAAAATACTCAGGTTTTGAGTTCGATGATAATGATCCTAAAGCGGCTGCACGTACCAAATACGAAAATATGTTGTATTTAGAACGTCCAGGATGTAACTTATGTATGGGGAACCAAGAAAAAGCAGAGCCAGGAGATACTGTAATGGCAACTTCTACTCGTTTGTTCCAAGGAAGAGTTGTAAAAGATTCTGGAGAGAAAAAAGGAGAATCTTTATTGTCTTCTACTCCAGTAGTGGTACTGTCTACTATTTTAGGAAGAACTCCAACAATGGAAGAATACGAAGCTGCAGTTGATGGAATTGTGTTAACTAAGTTTACACCATCTTTAAAACAGTTAATTAAGTAATTACATTGCTTTAAAATACAAAAGCCTAAGTCGAAAGATTTAGGCTTTTTTTATATCATAAAAGTTGTTTTTTAAATAAAATCTCTCATTATTTCAAATGAGTTCATAATCATAGCATATGGATTTTTAGTATAGTATTAGTTTTTGTAATTTGTAGGTATCCAAAAAAGGAATAAATTTTAACATTAAAAACAAAAAATATGGCATTTGATATTGAAATGATAAAAGAAGTATATGCTCGTATGACCAAAAGAGTAGATACTGCAAGAAAAGTAGTTGGGAAACCTCTAACTTTATCAGAGAAAATTTTATACAATCACCTGTGGGATGGAAATGCAACTACAGCTTTTAAAAGAGGGGTAGATTATGTAGATTTTGCTCCAGATAGAATTGCTTGTCAGGATGCAACGGCACAAATGGCATTGCTACAATTTATGCAAGCAGGAAAGAAAAAGGTTGCTGTACCAACCACAGTGCACTGTGACCATTTAATTCAAGCAAAAGAAGGGGCAGCTAAAGATTTACAGTTTGCCAATAAAACAAGTGCAGAAGTATTCGATTTTTTATCTTCTGTTTCTAATAAATACGGTATAGGTTTTTGGAAACCAGGAGCAGGTATTATTCATCAAGTGGTTTTAGAAAATTATGCATTCCCAGGTGGAATGATGATTGGTACCGATTCTCATACTGTAAACGCAGGAGGATTAGGAATGGTAGCTATTGGTGTTGGTGGTGCCGATGCTGTAGATGTAATGGCTGGTATGGCTTGGGAATTAAAGTTCCCGAAATTAATAGGAGTAAAGTTAACAGGTAAATTATCAGGATGGACAGCTTCTAAAGATGTTATTTTAAAAGTAGCAGGTATTTTAACAGTAAAAGGAGGAACGGGTGCAATTGTAGAATATTTTGGTGAAGGGGCTAAAAATCTATCCGCAACAGGAAAAGGAACCATTTGTAATATGGGAGCAGAAATTGGAGCAACTACTTCAACCTTTGGTTATGATGAGTCTATGGATCGTTATTTACGAGCTACAGATCGAGCTGATGTTGCTGATGCTGCTAAAGAAATAGCACCATATTTAACAGGAGACGATGAGGTTTATGAAAATCCAGAAAAATATTTTGATCAAGTAATTGAAATCAATTTAAGTGAGTTAAAACCGCATATAAACGGACCCTTTTCACCAGATTTGGCTTCTGAAGCCGGTGAAGATGTAAGAGCTAAAGCTGTTAAAGAAGGATGGCCTTTAGATGTTGAATGGGGGTTAATTGGGTCTTGTACAAATTCTTCTTATGAAGACTTGTCTAGAGCCGCTTCAATAGCGCAACAAGCTCTTGACAAAGGTATTGAAGTAAAGGCCGATTTTGGAATCAACCCAGGTTCTGAGCAGGTTCGTTTTACGGCAGATAGAGATGGGTTGTTAGGTAAATTTGAAAAATTAGGAGCTACTATTTTTACCAATGCTTGTGGACCTTGTATTGGTCAATGGGCTCGTTACTCAGATCCTAAAAATGCACCTAAGAATTCAATAGTTCATTCATTTAACAGAAATTTTGCTAAGCGTGCAGATGGAAATCCTAATACACATGCCTTTGTAACATCTCCTGAATTGGTGGCAGCAATTGCTATTTCTGGTCGTTTAGATTTTGACCCTACAAAGGATAAACTAATCAACAAAAAAGGAGAAGAGGTTATGTTTGATGAGCCGACTGGTGATGAGTTGCCTACAAAAGGATTTGCAGTTGAAGATGCAGGTTATCAGGCTCCAGTGGCTGATGGTTCTGGTGTTGAGGTTGCTGTATCTCCAGATTCTGACAGGTTACAATTATTAGAGCCCTTCACTCCTTTAGGAGCAGATATCAAGGATGCGAAATTATTAATAAAAGCTTTAGGAAAATGTACAACTGACCATATTTCTATGGCAGGGCCTTGGTTGCGTTTTCGTGGTCATTTAGATAATATATCTAATAACTGTTTAATTGGAGCGGTAAATGCTTTTAATGAAAAAACAGATATGGTTAAAAACCAGCTCACAGGAGAATATGGACCAGTACCAGGAACAGCAAGAGAATATAAGGCTGCTGGTATTCCTTCTATTGTTATAGGAGATCATAATTATGGAGAGGGGTCTTCTAGAGAACATGCTGCTATGGAGCCACGTCATTTAGGGGTGGCAGCGGTAATTGTAAAATCATTTGCTCGTATTCACGAAACGAATCTTAAAAAACAAGGAATGTTAGGGTTGACTTTTGCTAATGAAGGTGATTATGATTTAATTCAAGAGGATGATACTTTTACATTTATTGATTTAGATGCTTTTGCTCCAGGTAAACAGTTAAGCTTAGAAATAAGCCATACCGATGGATCTAAAGATGTAATTAAGTTAGATCATACTTATAATGACAGTCAAATTGCATGGTATAAAGAGGGATCTGCGTTGAACTTGATTAAAAAACAAAATGCTGCATAGTGATTAAGAATATGTAATTGATAAAAAAAGAGCTCGATTAACAATCGAGCTCTTTTTTTATCACTATTTGTTAATGGTATAGTTTATAAATCAAAAACTATTCATTGTTAATACTTGTTTTAATAAGATATATTAAAAGGAGATCTTCTTGTTTTTTCATGACTTTCACCAACCATAGTCACTACACATCTAAATCCTATATAATTGGTAGACATATATTCCTCTAGGTATCTTCTTTGACTAGGATCTAACCAATAAGCTCTGTCTTTCCATGATCCACCTTTGTAAACTCTAGAATAGTTGGTGATTAAAGTAGTTCGGGGTTTGTCGTCATATTTGTATTCAACTTCACCTGTTTCTTCATTTATAGTAGGAGGAAGCAATATAGGAGAATTATACATTCTTTTTCTAAGATCATTACTTTCTGCATAGTCTATACTAGAAGCTTTGTCTCCATTTGCATAATCTCTATTATCTGCTTGCTGATAACTTGGGTTTAAATAAACATCATTGTTAGTAATGTTTTCTTTAACTATTTGACCAGGTAAAACAGATGGTACTATTTTTCCATTAGGAAGCGTATCGTAAACAATATCATTAAACGTTGCTACAATTACATTTCCATTTTCATCTAATTTTGGTTTACGGTATATGTTTCCTCTAGAGTAGTTAAAGTCATTTAATTCTGTGTCAATAGTAGGTCTGTAAACGTCAAAAACCCATTCGGCAACGTTACCAGCCATGTCATATAGTCCATAGGCGTTAGGAGGGAAACTTCTTATTGGGGTTGTAATATCTCCATAATCAGAACTCCAACCAGCTATACCGCTATAATCACCATTACTTTGTTTGAAGTTAGCATGCTGTGCATAGTATTTATTTTGTTCATCTCTTGTAGATTCTCCTAACCATGCATATTTTTTTCTACCTCTTATGGTGTTGTAGTATCTGTTCTCAACATCAGCTTTTGCAGCATATTCCCACTCCACCTCGGTAGGTAATCTAAAATCGGGGGTTGGAGATTGTCTATTGATGTTTAATTTGTTATTGTTTGAATTGTTTGGACTAACGCTGATAATAGAGTCATTTTCATAAAATTCCTCCTCAGGCTGTGTTACATATTCTGTGTAAATAGACTTGTCTCCACCAAATAAAAGATTTGGATTTGCTTCAAACACTTCAATATCAAAATGATTTCTTCCTTCAACAGAAACAGTTCCGTTATTGTATAAAGGTTTTAAAATTCCTTGATCTACTAATTTTTTTTCTGCTATTCTATCAGTTCTCCATTTACAGTAATCGTTAGCTTGTAGCCAACTAACACCAACTACAGGGTAATTTTCATATGCTCTGTGTCTTAGGTATGTTTTAGGTAAGTTACCATCACTACCTAGTGGATTTCTCCAAACAGTGGTGTCTGGTAAAGCAGCAGTATATATGTGCTTGTATTTTGGGTTGTCTTTTGGAAAAACTTTAGCTAACCAATCTAAATAAATTAAGTATTCTTTATTAGAAACTTCAGAGTCATCAATATAAAAACTTTGTACGTGTACATTTTTTGGTTTGTTACTTACTCCTCCCATTACGTCTTGTTGGGTTTGTCCCATTACAAAAACACCTCCTTCAACAGATACCATACCTGGTGGAATTTCTTGTTCTATTACTTCTGTAAGTCTAGATAAACCACCATATTCTGGATTGCTAAAATCATAACCTATATTTTCGGAATATCTGTCTGAACCAAAATCTCGTTGTTGATTAAAACAACTTGTCATAATAAGAATTACACCACTGTAAACAAGTGAAGATTTTATTATTTTTTTCATATAAATAGTAGTCTCTATCATGTTAAAACACTCGCAAGATATCATATAATACTTAATTACACAATTTAATTATAAGAACAAATATGATATAGTTACAACGTGTAAATTGTTATATTCGTACAATAATTTGCTAAAAATGAAGCTACAATATTTAATCTGTTTTTTTCTAGGTACTTTTTTGGGGTTTAGTCAACAAAATTCAACATTCTCAATTGATTGGAGTCAACAATATGAACCAACAATTAATGATAATGTTTGGGTAGGGACTAATATTTTTCTTCAAAACGATTTTATTCCTATGTATATAAAGCAGTGGAAGAAGGATGAAACAGGTAATTTAACCAATATTAAATTTCTAAATATAGTAACTAGTAGGTTGAATACTAATTTGTTATCAGGTGTTTCTTTGTCTTCACTGCCTAGCAATTTTCAACCAGTATTGAGTATTGTAAAAGAAGGAGATGTTGAGTATTATACTGTGCAAGCAAATGCTATGTATAAAAATGGTAATGGAGAGGTGTTTCAAGTTCAATCTTTTCAAGTTTCATACGGATTAAGTTTGGCAAACAAAACAAATATAAATGCTAGAGTTGCTCAAACCAATTTGGTGACAAACTCAGTGTTGAGTTCAGGAACTTGGTATAAAATTGCGGTTGATAAAACAGGTGTTTTTAAAATAGATGCAAATTTTTTAAAGTCTATCGGAATTGAAACTTCTAATATAGATCCTAAAAAAATTAGAGTTTTTGGTAATGGGGGAGCAATGTTGCCAGAATTGGTCAGTCAACCAAGAAAGGAAGATTTGTTAGAAAATGCTATTTATGTTGATGGAGAAAATGACGGAGTATTTAATGATAACGATTATGTATTGTTTTATGCCCAAGGACCAATATCATGGAATTTAGAAAGCAGAACAGCTATTACTCATAAACAAAATATTTATAGTGAATATGCTTATTATTTTATTAATGTAGATTCTGGTGTAGATGGAAAAAGAATAACAAACAAAGCGGTTGTTAATAATCCAAAAACAATTGATGTAAATACTTTTACAGATTATCAATTACACGAAAAAGAGTTGTTTAATTACATTCGTGTAGGTAGAAAATGGTTTGGAGAGGATTTTACGGTTAACAATCAGCAAGATTTTACATTTAATTTTCCAAATATAATAAATACAGAACCTGTAATTATCAATGGAAGTTTTAGTGCTAAGTCTGCTAGTAGATCATCTACATATTCGGTTGTTTACAACAATGCTAATGTTTTTAATACGGTGATTTCATCATCAGGAAGTTTGGCTTTTAGAGATAATAAAGGAACAGGAAGTTTTACGCCTGTAGATGATAATTTGGTGTTAAATGTTACTTGGAATAATAATGGAGATCTTTCGGCAACAGCTTATTTTGATTATTTTGAAATCATTGCTGATAGAAATTTAATTGCTACAGGAAGTCAATTTGGATTCTTAAATTTTGAATCTAAAAAATTAGGAGAAGTATTAGAGTATAATATAACTAACGATGCTAATATTGATTTTGTTTGGGATGTTACAGACCATATAAATCCAACTCAAGTAATAGATACAGATTTGGGTGCTAATAACTTTAAATTTAAAGAAATTACAGACGAAGTCTTAAATAAATATCAAGTAGTAAAAACATCCGAAGCATATAATCCCATTAAGTTAAGTAGTACTTCTAATGTAAATAATCAGAATTTACATGCTTTAAAAGATGTACAATATATAATTGTTACCCAAAAAGAATTTATAGGGGAGGCTAATAAGATTAGAGATTATCATAGAAATAACACAACAATATCAGAAACCAATTCAAATAAAATAAATGTTGAAGTGGTAGATGTAGAACATATTTATAATGAGTTTGGATCGGGATCTCCAGATATAACAGCCATAAGAGATTTTGCAAAGTTTTTATATGATAATGCTAGTTCAGATGATTATAAACTAAAGTATTTGTGTTTGTTTGGAGATGCTTCTTTTGATTACAAAGGGATTATGTATAAAGACACTCAAATTGTCCCATCATACTTATCTAATGTAAGTAATAGCTTGTCAAATTCCTATAATTCAGATGATTATTATGGTTTTTTAGATGCAACCGATGATACCAATGATAATGGAGAATTACAAGTAACGGGTAAGTTAGATATTGTTACAGGTAGAATACCAGTAGGAACAATTACCAAAGCAAATCAATATGTAACAAAATTATTAAATTATTACTCTACTAGAACGCGAGGGAGTTGGAAGAGTAAAATAACACTTTTAGGAGATGATGGTCAAGAAGGATCAGACCAATCATTAATTAGATATTTAGAAGACTCAAGTTTACTTATAGAAGCAAATAATCCAAACTTAAACATCTCAAAATTATATACAGATGCTTATAAAGAAGTGATTACATCTGGAGGTGGAACATATCCTGAGGTTACAAAAAGGTTTAGAGAATCATTCACCACAGGTTCACTGGTTATTAATTACTTTGGACATGGAAACAATTTTAATTTAGGACAAGAAACTTTTTTAGATATTGCTGCTATAAGAGGATTTAGAAACTTAAATAATTTACCCTTATTCATTACAGTAACTTGTGATTTTTCTAGATTTGATGATCCTACAATATTGTCAGGAGGAGAAGAATTAATAGAAAGCGCTTTTGGAGGAGCCATAGCCATGGTTGCAACAACCAGAGAAATTTCCATTTTTGCGGGTAATAGTATTAACAAAAATTTAGCAAATTACTTGTACTCTTTTGATGGGAAAATAAGAACTGCAGCAGAAGCACTTAAAGATGTAAAAAACAATGTAGGGTTAAGCAACGAGTTTTTTGTATTTTTTTTAGGAGACCCAGCCATGAAGTTGTCTTTGCCTAAAGAGGGAGTTAAAATAAGTGAAATTAAAAAATATAAAACAGATCCCGTTTCTGGAAATGTTACTTTAGAAAACGTAACCGATTTAAATGCTTTGTCCAAAGTAAAAGTAACAGGTACGGTTACAGAGTCAGGGAGTATTTTATCTGATTTTACAGGAACGTTATCAGTCACTTTGTTTGATAAAGAAATTGATAGAAAGACTTTGTTAAATGAAGGATCAGGAACGGTAGTTAATTTTAAATCTTTAGAAAGTAAGGTGTTTGTGGGAGAAGCTTCTGTAAAAAATGGTAAATTCTCTTTTGACTTTATTTTGTCTAAAGATGTAAGTGTATCTCCAGAAAACGCTAAATTTAGTTTTTATGCCGTTTCTGACACTGAAGAAAGAATAGGAAGTGATTTTAATTTTAAAGTTGGAGGAATAGATGCAGATGCTCCAGAAGATGATACACCTCCAGTAATCCAATTGTATATGGATGATGAAACTTTTGTTGATGGAGGAAACACAAGTACCACTCCAAAATTATTAGCAAAAATTAAAGATGATAGTGGTGTAAATACCTCTTTAAATTCTATTGGTCATAATATTACAGTAGTTATAGATGGAGATTTAGCCAATCCTATTTCCTTAAATGAGTTTTATACCACTGAAAAAGATGATTTTACTACTGGACTTGTAGCGTATGAATTGCCAGAATTAACACCAGGAAATCATACCGTTACATTTAAAGCTTGGGATACATACAATAATTCATCAACACAAACGTTAAGCTTCTATGCTCAAGAAGATAGGGGGTTTAAGTTAAGTAGAGTATTAAATTATCCTAACCCTTTTATCAATCATACAGAGTTTTGGTTTAAAAATAATAGACAGGGGGATCCTGTGGAAATTACTGTGCAAATTTACACTTTGTCTGGTAAATTAATTAAGACCATTCACACTTCTGATAACAATCTTGATGAAATTTCTAGAGTAGTCACTTGGGATGGAAAAGATGATTTTGGAAATAAATTAGGAAAAGGGGTATATGTTTATAAATTAACTGTTAAAGAAATAATATCAGGTCAATCCGATGAAAAGATTGAAAAATTAGTAATATTGTAAAAACTAGAAAAAACTAAGAACTATATGAATTTTATGAAGCTAAAAAGTCACTTCACTTTATTATTAGCCATTTTAGGCTTTCAAGCATATGCTCAAAATAATACCATTACAACAGTAGCACCATTTTTAAATATTGTAACCGATGCAAGAGCAGCGGGTATGGGAGATGTAGGGGTTGCTTCTGGAGCAGATGGAAATGCAATTTACCACAATGCCGCAAAAATGGTTTTTCATAAAAAAGAGGTTACTGTTGCTGTTAACTATACACCCTGGTTAAGAAATTTAACAGATGATATATATGTTGGAAATTTAAGCTATCAGCAAAGAATAGATGAAAGAAGTGCTTTTGGAGGAGGAATTAAGTATTTTAATTACGGTGAAGTTCAAATATCACCAGATGGTTCAACACCAACAACAGCATCTCCTTATGAACTGGCTATTGATGGTGCATACTCATTAAAATTAAGTGAGAATTATTCTATGGCAGTTGCTTTAAGATATATTCGTTCAGATCTTTCTATATCGGGAACACAGGTGAATGATTATGAACCTAGTAATGGATTTGCTGTAGATATTTCAGGATATTATAGATCTAATGAAATGGCCTTTGATAAATTTAATGGAGTGATTAGAGGAGGTTTTAATATTAGTAATATAGGTCCTAAAGTAGACGTTACTAATGGAGAAGGATTTTTACCAACCAACTTAAAGTTAGGAGGTGGTTTTGATTTTATTGTTGATGATTTTAATCAATTAGGAGTTACTTTAGAATTTACAAAGCTTTTGGTTCCAGCAGTTGGGGGAGAAGATCAAAACTTTTTACAAGGAATGTTTGCTTCTTTTTCTGATGCACCAGATGGATTTAAAGAAGAATTACAAGAGGTTACAATAGGTTTAGGAGCTGAGTACTTATATAACAATTCTTTTGCTTTTAGAGCAGGTTACTTTAAAGAAAATGAAAATAAAGGAAATAGAAACTTTTTTACATTAGGAGCTGGGTTTAAAGCAAGTTCTTTTAATGTAGATATTTCTTACTTAGCAAGTAATGCTGTAGTGAATAATCCTTTAGAAAACACGCTTAGATTCTCTTTATCTTTTGATTTAGGAGATATTTACGAGTACTAATCATAAAAATATATTTACATTTGAGCCAGTGTTATTTTATAACACTGGTTTTTGATATTAATAGCGTATGTATAAAAATGTAGTCATTACCGGTACAGGTAGTGCAATTCCTAATAAAATAGTAAAGAATAACGATTTTAATAACCATGTTTTTTTAAATGAAGATGGAACTTTGTTTGAAAAAGAAAATGGAGAAATAATAGAAAAGTTTCAAGCAATTACAGGAATTGAAGAAAGGAGATATGCAGAGGATAACATTAACACGTCTGACTTAGCTTCAGAAGCTTCTTTAAAAGCTATTCAAGCAGCTAACATCAATAAAGAAGAGTTAGATTTAATTATTGTAGCTCATAATTTTGGAGACGTAAAAAAAGGAAGTATTCAGGGAGATATGTTGCCTAGCATTGCTACCAGAGTAAAAAGTAATTTAGGAATTGTCAATCCTAATTGTGTAGCTTATGATATTTTATTTGGCTGTCCAGGTTGGGTACAAGCAATGATTCAAGCCAACCAAGCTATCAAAGCAGGAGAAGCTAAAAAAGCATTGATTATTGGAGCAGAAACTTTATCTAGAGTAGTAGATCATAATGATAGAGATAGTATGATTTTTTCTGATGGAGCAGGAGCAACAATTATTGAATTAAAGGAAGAAGATAAAGAAAGAGGAATTTTAAGTACAGCTGCTCAAACTTATGCTATAGAAGAAGCAGGATATTTATACTCTGGATCTACTTATAATAAAGATCAGGATCAAGACATTCATTACATAAAAATGTTAGGTCGTAAAATATATGAATTTGCTTTGGTAAATGTACCTGCTGCTATAAAAGTAGCTATGGACAAACGAAATTTAGATATTGATGATATCAGTCAAGTATTCTTACATCAAGCGAATGAAAAAATGGATGAGGCCATTGTAAAAAGATTATATCGTTTATACAGAAGGCCAGTTAAGAAAAATGTAATGCCAATGTCCATTCAAAAATTAGGAAATAACTCAGTGGCTACTGTTCCTATTTTGTATGATATGGTTTTAAAAAATGAAATTAAAAATCATTCAATTTCAAAAGATGATGTGGTTATTTTTGCTTCAGTAGGAGCTGGAATGAACATCAATGCAATTACCTATAAATTATAATTTATTAAGAATTTACTTTTAATCTAGGATTGGCTGTTGTACTTTGGTCATCAAACAATCCTAGTTTAAATTTTTGATAAGCAGTTACAGCAATCATAGCAGCGTTGTCTGTGGTGTATTCAAATTTTGGAATATAAGCAGTCCACCCAAAATGTTTTTGAGCATCTTTAAGACGTTTTCTAATTTCTGAATTTGCAGAAACTCCTCCAGCAATAGCTACTTGTTTAATTCCAGTTTCTTTTACTACTTTTTTTATTTTATCCATTAAAATTTCTGCAATCGTGTTTTGTACACTCGCACAAATATTATGTAAATTCTCTTCAATAAATTTAGGGTTCTCTTTTACTTGTTTTTGTATAAAATATAAAATCCCTGTTTTTAAACCACTAAAACTAAAATGATGTTCTTTTACTTTGGGTTTAGAAAAAGAGTATACAGCTTCACCTGTTTGAGCGTATTTATCAATTAAAGGCCCCCCAGGGTAAGGCAAACCTAAAATTTTGGCAGTTTTGTCATAAGCTTCACCTACAGCATCATCAATGGTTTCACCTAAAACTTCCATGTCAAAATAATCGTTTATTTTAACAATTTGAGTATGTCCACCACTAATGGTTAAGCACAAAAAAGGAAAAGTGGGTTTTTGTTCGTTGGCATCATCAATAAAATGTGCTAAAATATGAGCTTGCATATGGTTAATAGCTAGTAAAGGAATGCTTAAAGCCAAAGCCATAGATTTTCCAAAAGAAGTTCCTACTAACAAAGATCCCATTAAGCCTGGTCCTTGTGTAAAAGCAATAGCGTTTAAATCTTCTTTGGTTATATTAGCTTCTTTTAAAGCTGTTTCTACTACTGGTAAAATATTTTGTTGATGTGCTCTTGATGCTAATTCAGGTACTACTCCGCCATATTTTGAATGTACTTCTTGATTGGCTACAATATTAGAAAGAATCTGTTCGTTACATATTACAGAAGCACTGGTGTCATCACAAGAAGATTCTATTGCTAAGATGTAGGTTTTATCAGGCATAATTACAGTTAAATTAACTAATTTAGTGGCACAAATTTAGCGTTTATAAAAACAATAATAAAAATACTTGGTCGATTTTTACTAGCAGTAGTTGCACTACTACTTTTGCTGGTTATTTGCTTGCAATTTGGTAAAACACAATTGCTAATTACCGAACGTATTTTTAAAATGTTAAAAGAACAATACGATGTTTCTTTTCAGGTAGATGCCATCAAAATAAATCCTTTTGGTGAATTTACAATTCATAATGTACTAATTAAAGACCATCATCAAGATACCCTTATTTATGCACAAGATGCGAAAGGGCGTTTGGTTGATTTACACAATTTAAAAAACAAAGTTTTATCTTTTGCTGATGTTGAGGTAACCAATGGAGGAGTAAATGATATTATTTATCCAGGAGAAGAATCGGGTAGTTTAAGTGTTTTCTCTTCAAAGTTTGCCAAAGGAAAAAAAACATCTAAGCCATTAGAGTTAAGGTTTAATGAGGTGCTTACCACTAATTTGGGATACTCTTTAACAAAGAACAACAATTATGTGGTAGATTTTAATAATGTTTCAGGACATTTAAAATTATTAAATATTGTTGGACCTGAAATTGAGGTGTTAACAGATTCATTAAGTTTTAAAGATGTTTATAATATTCAATATCAAAAATTAGAGACAGATTTTAAATATACTTTGTCTAAAATGAGTTTTGAAAATACTCATATACTTACTGAAAATTCTGATGTTTTTTTAGGAGTGGTTTTTAATTATGATAAATCAGATTTTTCAGATTTTGTGCAAAAGGTAAATTTAAAGGGACAAATTCATCAAGGTCAGGTATCTTTAAAAGACATTGATAAAATATATCCTCATTTTAATTATCATCAAAAAATAGATGTTAGTTCTAAAGTACAAGGAACTTTAAATAATTTAAGACTCACCAATACCACAATGGTTACTAGTGACAAGTCTTTGGTTATAGAAGGTGATTTATACTTAAAAAACAGCATAAAAAATAGAGAAGATTTAAGGTTTAGAATAAAAAATGGAAGAGTTGATTTAGAAACTGATTTGTTAAAAAATATAGTGCCAAATCCTTATAATAAAAGTTTGCCAGAAGATTATATTGGCATAAAAAAAGTAAATTATTTAGGAGATTTAGAGGTTAGTCTAGAAAAATTAATAGTAAAAGGAGAAGTAAAAACCAATATAGGTAATGTAACTTTTGATGGTTTTATCAATCAGTTAAACACGAAAGATAAACAGTTAGAAGTGTTCATTTCTGATGGTTTTACTCCAAAAATTAATCAAGTAGAAGGTTTAAAAAATATTCGTTTTAAAGGATCAGCAAAAGGAAATATTAGCAAGGAGAATTTAAATGTGAATGCAAATTTAGAATTTAAAAATCTTCAATACAAAAAAGTAAAACTATCTAAATCTAACATAGATTTTCATGTAGATAAAAATTCCTTTATTGCAGATTTTGAATCAAAAGACACTTTGTTAACATTTACAACTAAAATCACACAATCAAAAATAGAGAATACAAAAGAGTACAATCTAGATCTACAAGTAGAAAAAGCTAAAGTAGATAAGATTTTTAAGGATGAAAGTTATTATCAAAAAAACATAACCGGTTCAGGAAAAATTAAATTAATTAATAAACCTAATGAGTTTTCTTTAGATGGTTTGGTTTGGGGATTGCATATAGAGACTCCAAAAGATTCTTTAGATTTAAGTGAAATGAAAGTCTCTATGCAGTCTAAAGGAAAAAACAAAAACATTCTCATAGACTCTAAAGACATTTTAAGTCTAGAAGGAGAGGGAGAATTTAATTTAGAGGATTTAAAAATTTTGTTCGAAAATGCTCTTTATAAATTTATTCCAGGAACGCAAATAAGGTCAGAAATTGCTAATCAAACATTAGCCTTTAAAATGCAAGTATATCCAACCATTGTAAAGGTATTTACAGATCAATTTTGGTTAGATAATAATTTAACCATGTCCGGAGTTTTAGATGCTAAAGGAGATAAAGGTGCCATTTATGCAAAGGTACCAAGTATTAGTTCTAAAGACTTAAAAGTTGATAGTTTAGAAGTTATATTAGACAACTCTAATCAATGGATAAACTCTAATATTTCTATTCAGCAATTTAAATTTAAAAAGCAGATTTACGAAGATTTATCTCTGTTAGGAAAAAAGGTAAATGATACGCTGTTTGTAAGGTCTAATTTTCAAAGTGATAAAATTAACAACCGAGCTATTTTTTATTTAACAACAGAAAACAAGCAAGTTTCTTTAGGAATTGAAAGTGTATACTTTAAATATTTAAAATCTGTATGGGCAAACTTAGAGGGTAAAAGGAATAAAATATTTTATAATTACGAAACAGGAGATTGGGACTTTTATGAAATTTCTTTTGCCAATGGTAAACAAGAATTTGAGTTTGATGGAAGTATAAAAAGAGATCGATCTAAAAACTTAAAATTAGCCTTAAAAAACATAAAGTTAGAAGAAGTTTTACCAGGAGTAGATAGTTTAAGTGTAGGAGGAATTGCTAGTGGAGAAGTCTTTTTTAAAGAAAAAAACACATTGTTAAAACCTAATGGATCTTTAAAAGTAGAAAAGCTAAAAATTAATGGAATTGACTATGGAAATATGGTTACTAGTATTGAACCTAATGAAAAAGAATTAGGTTATAATGTAGATTTTAATATTAGCAATCAAGATACTCAAAACATAGATGCTCATGGTGAAATACTGGTTGATGAAAGTAATTTTGCAGATTCTAAAATAGATTTAAAAGTTGTTTTAAATAATTTAAGGCTGGGGTCATTAAGTCCTTTGGGAAGAAATGTGTTATCGGCCATAAGAGGAAAAGCAAAAGGAAGCTTTACTGTTTCAGGAAGTTTAAATGATTTTAATAGTTATGGAACCATAGAATTAAAAGATGCGGGATTAAAATTTCCATATCTTAATGTAGATTATAATTTTGTTGGAGATACAAAAATTGAGATCAAAAAGAAACAGTTTGTGTTTAACAATATAGCCTTAAAGGATGCTGTTTATAATACAGATGGTAATTTAACAGGAGAAATAAATTACGATAAGTATAATAATTGGGATTTAGATTTAGAGTTAGACAGTCGTAATTTATTGGTTTTAAATACCACGCAACAAGAAGATTCTAAATATTATGGAACCGCTTTTATGCAAGGAACCGCTAGTATAAAAGGACCAACAACAGATCTTGCTATTAATGTAACAGGTACTACTTTACCTAATACAAAATTTGTATTACCCATTAGCGATATAAAAGAAGCAGAGAATAACAGGTTTATCTATTTTAAAGAATCTGAAACAGATGATGATTCAAGAGAAGTAAATACAGGAACTATAGGAGGAATTACAGTTACCTTAAACTTAGATATTACCAAAGATGCTTTAGGAGAAGTAGTAATAGATCAAACATCAGGAAGCTCTTTGCAAGGAAGAACAGATGGAAGACTATTGATAGATATTGATAAACTTTTTAATATAAGAATGTATGGTGATTTAGTGGTAGATGAAGGTTTTTATAATTTTAGATATGGAGGCATTATTAACAAACCCTTTTCTGTAAAAAAAGGAGGAACAGTTTCTTGGAGTGGAGATCCATACAAGGCAGAATTAAATATAGAAGCCATTCATTACGTAAAAGCCAATCCAAAAGTTCTTTTAGAAAGTTTAACAGTAAATAGAAAAATTGATGTTGATTTAATTACCAAGGTTACAGGAGAATTATTCAATTCTAAACAAGAATTTTTCATCACAATTCCAAATGCAAGTTCAACAGTTTCATCGGAGTTAGATTTTAAATTAAATATTGATGAAAATTCTAAGATGAGACAATTCTTTTCTTTATTGGTAACCAAGAATTTTTACGATGAAAATAACATCAACAATACAAGTTCCGTAATTACAAATACTACTTCTGAAATTATTTCCAGTGCAGTAACAGAAATCTTTAACAAAGATGAAGACAAGTTTCATATTAATTTTGGATATACTTCAGGAGAAACCTCTAATGTAGAAGATTTAGCCATTGATGATCAAATTGATATAGGAGTAGCTACAGAAATAAATGAAAGAGTCTTAATTAACGGAAAATTAGGAGTGCCAGTAGGAGCTAAAACGCAAACAGCAGTTGTGGGAGAAGTAAAAATAGAATTTTTAATAAATAAAGATGGTTCTTTACGTTCTTCAGTTTTTAATAGACAAAATGAGATTCAATATTCAGAAGAAGAACAAGGGTATACACAAGGTTTGGGATTAAGTTATCAAATAGATTTTAATAATTTAACCGAAATGCTACAGAAAATTGGGCTTAAAAAAAAGAAGGAAAAAAAAGTAGAGCAGAAAGAAGAATTTGAAATTACAGACGATAAATTGTTCTATATACTGCCAGATTTACTATAAAAACCATACTTTTAACGCCCTAATAAAACTCAATTAATAAAAATGAATACATATACTTTAGTCGTATTGGCTGCCGGAATGGGAAGTCGCTACGGAGGATTAAAGCAAATGGACACCATGTCTGATGAAGGAGATACAATTATAGACTTTTCTATATATGATGCTATTCAAGCAGGATTTACAAAAGTAGTATTTATTGTTAGAGAAGATTTTATAGATCAATTTAAAAGTATTTTTGATAAAAAATTAGCTGGTAAAATAGAGGTAGCATATGTTTGTCAAGAAATAGATAAAGTTCCTTCAGGGTACCCTATTCACCCAGAAAGAACCAAACCTTGGGGAACAGGACATGCTTTATTAATGACTAAAGAGGTTGTGAAAGATAATTTCATAGTAATTAATGGTGATGATTTTTATAGTAAAGAAGCTTTTAACAGTATTATTGGAGAGTTATCTAAATTAGATAAAGAGTCTTATGATATGTGTATGGTTGGTTATAGTTTAGACAAAACAATATCAGACAATGGTTATGTTTCTAGAGGACAATGTTATGTTAATGACAATCATGAACTAACAGATGTAATAGAAAGAACTCATATAGAAAAAATAGAAGATGAAATTTTAAGAAAGGACAGCGAAGGTAATTTAGTAAGCATGGAGAATGATACTATTGTTTCTATGAATTTTTGGGGCTTTACTCCTAAGTTTTTAGAAGTACTTGAGCAAGACTTTCAATGTTTTATGAAAGAGAGGTCTGCTGAGTTAAAAAGTGAATTTTTTATTCCAACAGTAGTGAGTAATGTAATACATGCCAATAAAGGTGTTGTAAAAGTATTAACATCAGATGCTAAATGGTATGGAGTTACTTATGCTGAAGACAAACCTGTGGTTACAAAAGCCATTACAGAATTAAAACAAAGAGGAGTGTATCCTAAGTATCTTTGGGCACAAGAATCATAATTTTTTAACATAAGATAGCTAGTAACAATACAGACTTTTTTATTTTTAAAACATACTAAAATGGTCTATATCGTTTTCGTATTTATATTAGCGCAATTTATATCAAGCCCTAATTATTACTAATTTTATACATTATAAAACTGACAATATGAATGCTAAAGTAAATAAGATAGCCGTAATGACTTCTGGAGGAGATGCTCCAGGTATGAATGCTGCGGTAAGAGCTGTTGTAAGAGCTTGTGTATTTAATAATATAGAGTGCATGGGGATTTTAAGAGGTTATCAAGGATTGATTGATAATGAATTAATTCCGCTAGACTCTAGAAGTGTTAGAAATACAATAAGTAGAGGAGGAACTTTTTTACAAACAGCACGTTCAAAAGAGTTTATGACTCCAGAGGGTAGAGAAAAGGCTTACAAAAATTTTAAAGCAAACGGATTAGATGCTTTAATTGTTATTGGAGGAGACGGTTCTTTTACTGGAGGAATGGTTTTTAATAAAGAATATAAAGTGCCTGTTATTGGAATACCAGGTACTATTGATAATGATATATACGGAACTCAATTTACACTAGGATATGACACTGCTTTAAATACAGTAGTAGAAGCAATAGATAAAATTAGAGATACTGCATCATCACACAATAGATTGTTCTTTGTTGAAGTAATGGGACGTGATGCTGGATTTATTGCTTTAAATGCAGGAATTGGAGCTGGTGCTGAAGAAATTTTAATTCCAGAAGAAAACTTAGGAATTGAAAGATTGGTTGAATCTCTAGAAAATAGTAAAAAATCAGGAAAAACATCAAGCATTGTTGTTGTTGCCGAAGGTGATAAAACAGGAAAAGGAGTTTTTGAATTAAAAGACTATGTTGAGAAAAATATGCCAGAATACGATGTACGTGTATCTGTATTAGGTCACATGCAAAGAGGAGGTTCTCCAACTTGTTTTGATAGAGTTTTAGCTGGTAGATTAGGGGTTAAAGCTGTAGATTTGCTATTGGCAGGACAATCTAATTTAATGGTGGGAATTAACAACAATGAAATTACATCAATTAACTTAGAAAAAGCAGTAAAATTACACCACGACATAAACATGAACTTGTTAAGAGTGGCAGATATTTTAAGTATCTAAAAAAAAAGAAAAAACAAATTAATTAAATATAATTAAATTATCATGGTAAAAATCGGAATTAACGGATTTGGAAGAATTGGTAGATTTGCATTCAGATCTGCAGTAGCAAGAGAAAACGTACAAGTTGTTGGTATCAACGATTTGTTAGATGTTGAATATTTAGCATATATGTTAAAGTACGATTCAGTTCACGGTGAATTTAAAGGAACTGTAGAGGTTGTTGATGGTGCTTTAGTGGTTAACGGAAACACAATCAGAATTACTGCTGAGCGTAATCCAGCTGACTTAAAGTGGGATGAAATTGGAGCTGATTATGTAATCGAATCTACAGGATTCTTTTTAACTAAAGAAAAAGCACAAGGTCACTTAGATGCAGGAGCCAAAAAAGTTGTATTATCAGCACCATCTCCAGATGCACCTATGTTTGTAATGGGAGTTAACAATACTGAGTTAAAAGCTGACGAGACTATTTTCTCTAACGCATCTTGTACTACTAACTGTTTATCTCCTATCGCTAAGGTATTAAACGATAACTGGGGAATTTCTGAAGGGTTAATGACAACTGTACACGCTGCAACTGCAACTCAAAAAACTGTTGATGGTCCTTCTATGAAAGACTGGAGAGGTGGACGTTCTGCAATTCACAACATTATTCCTTCTTCTACTGGAGCTGCTAAAGCTGTAGGGAAAGTAATTCCTGCATTAAACGGAAAATTAACAGGTATGGCATTCCGTGTTCCTACTATGGATGTTTCTGTTGTTGATTTAACTGTAAAGTTAGAAAAGCCTGCAACTTATGCTGAAATTTGTGCTGCAATGAAAGCTGCTTCTGAAGGAGATATGGCTGGAGTTTTAGGATACACTGAAGATGCAGTAGTTTCTCAAGATTTCGTAGGTGATACTCGTACTTCTGTATTTGATGCATCAGCAGGTATTGCTTTAAATGACAACTTCGTGAAAATCGTATCTTGGTACGATAACGAAATTGGTTACTCTACTAAGATTGTTGACTTAATTGAATATTCTGCTTCTTTATAAGAATTAGATATACATTATAAAAAAGCCTCGTTTCTTATTTAGAATCGAGGTTTTTTTATAAATAGATTGAAAACAGTTTTATCACTAATAATTAATAGAGGTTTCTTTTTATAGAAATTGATATATTGCAAGTATAAATATAGAATTATGGAAATAGCAATTATAGCTCATGACGGAAAAAAAGCTGATATGGTTCAGTTTTTAATGGAACATAAAGAATTGTTAAAAGCAAAAGGAATTAGTTTAATATCAACAGGAACTACAGGTTCTAAAGTAGAAGCTGCTGGTTTAAATGTGCATAAATATTTGTCTGGACCCTTAGGCGGTGATGCTCAAATTGCAGCAAGGGTTGCAGAAGGAAAAACAGGAATGGTAATTTTCTTTAGAGATCCTTTAGAAAAGCATCCTCATGAACCAGATATTTTTATGTTAATGCGTTTGTGCGATGTGTACAATGTACCTTTGGCAACCAATCCAGCTACAGCAGGTTTATTAATAAAATCAGTATAATAAAAAAGCTCAGTTTTAAACTGAGCTTTTTTATTATTCAATACTATCTTTATCTTCCTCTTTTTTACCACCAAAAAGTCTAGTAAAAAAGTTCCCTTTCTTTTTTTTCTTTTTATCGAAGAGATCAAATATTTTTTCAAAAGTATTTTCTTCTCTAAAAAATTCACAATCACAACTACTTAAAATCTTTTCATCAAATTTAGGAAAACCAGCAGATAGATCTTTTTGAATGTTTTTATCTTCATAATTTTTCCCAATTATTTGTCCAACAATAGGCAAGGCTGCTACAGAACCACCTCCAATTCTAGAAGGTAAATGAATTGTAGGGTATTTACACCCTACCCAAGTTCCAATAATAATATTGCTATTAAAACCAATAAACCAAGAGTCACTGTAATCTTGAGAAGTTCCTGTTTTTCCTCCCCAATCTCCTTTAGCTCCATATTGAGACTTGAGTCTTACAGCTGTTCCTTTGTCTACTACACCTTTTAATAAAAGTTGCATGGTTTCCATTGTTTTTACATCTAATACAGGTTCTTTTTTATCGGTATTTTCTTGATGTTGGTATATAATATTCCCTTTATTATCTTTTATGGCAGTAATGTAGTACGGAGCTACTCTATACCCCCTTGTGGCAAATGGAATATAGGCATGAACAATATTTTGTAAAGAATAATTAGTAGTTCCTAAAGCGGTAGATGGAACTCTTTTTAATTCTTTGTCTAAACCTAATGCATTGGCTGTTTTTTGTAATTTATCTGCTCCAACATCAAAATAGGTAGCAACTGTAGGTACGTTTACACTTTTGGCTAAAGCTCCCACCATAGTGTAGTATCCTCCATCGGAATGATCGTAATTTTCAGGTTTCCAATCATCATAATCGGTATAAGTTTTTACTTCGTTATTTATCCAATCACATGGTTGCTGTCCGTTTTCTAATGCGGCTGTGTAAATAATTGGTTTAAAGGTAGAGGCTACTTGTCTTTCACTGGTAATTAAGTTGTATGGTAAAAATTCAAAATTATTTCCCCCCACATATATTTGTACAGCGCCTGAGTGCGTATTAACTCCATAAATAGCTGCGTTAATCATTTTTAAATAATGACTAATAGAATCTAATTGCGAATAATTGTTGTTTTTATCTTCCCAGTTAAATACAAGTCTTTTTTGTTTGATTTTACTATTGTCCTTAATAGATTTTTCACTTATTCCAGCGTTTTTTAATCTTTTGTAAGTTCTAGTTTGTTGCCATTCTTTGCTAATAATGTTTTGAATGTTCTGTTTGTGTTTAAGGATATTCCAATAGGTATCCATAGCTTTTTGAAGCTTTATTAAATGGGTTTTTCGAGCTTCTAAGGCGTTTTTTTGTAAAGAAGAAACAAGAGTTGTTTCAATAATCAATCCATCATTTTCTATTTGCCAATTACTACCATCTTCTTTTTCAAAATCTTTTAAAATTTCTTCAGCATTGTTTTTTACTTGTTTTAAAAAATATCCATTTGGATTTTCTATCACTAAGTTTTGATATTGAATATATACTGAATCTTTACTTTTTTCTAAATATTCATCATCACTTAAAAAACCAGCTTTTTTCATTTGAAACAAAACAGTATTTCTTCTTTTAAAAGCGTGATCTGGATGTTGTCTAGGATTGTAATAGCTATTGGCTTTTAACATTCCAACCAAAATAGCAGATTGTTCTAAGGTTAGTTTATTTACTGGAACTGAAAAATAACGTTGGGCAGCAGATTCAATTCCGTAAACACCTTCTCCAAAAGGCACGGTATTAAAGTAAAGAGATAGAATTTCTTGTTTGGTGTAAATAGATTCTAATCTATTTGCTAAAATAGCTTCTTTAGTCTTGTTTACGGGCATAGAAAGTATTCCGAAATCTTTTCTTGAAAACAAGTTTTTAGCCAATTGTTGCGAAATAGTACTACCTCCACCAGAAGAAGCATTTCCTAATAAAATGGTTTTAAACAAAACCCTAAGCATGGCAATTTTATCAATACCATTATGCTCGTAAAAACGAGCATCTTCGGTAGCAATTAATGCGTTGATTAAGTGTTGAGGTAGTTTTTTATAGGCTACATTGGTTCTATTGGTGTGAAAAAAACGTCCAATAATTTTATCATCAGCACTATAAACAACACTAGCTTGTGCTTGTTTAATTTCGGTTAACTCTTTGTTATTTGCAATAGGACCAAAGGCACCAATATAAACCAAGCCTATAAAGCTAATAATTCCTAAAGTCCCTAAAAAGATTATAAAAAAAGTAAATTTAAAGAGTTTACGAATCATAACGACAGATGTTAAAGATGAGCAATGACAGATATTTCTACTGACACGTTTTTAGGTAATCTAGACACTTCTACACATTCTCTTGCAGGAGCTGTGATTTCATTAAAATAAGTAGCGTATACTTTATTTACAGCAGCAAAATCATCCATATTAGCTAAAAAAATAGAAGCTTTTGCTACATTTTCAAATGTAATTCCAGCTTCTGATAATATTGCTTTAATATTTTTCATTACTTGATGTGTTTCTACTTCAATATTTTGAGTTTCAAAATTTCCTGTTTTAGGATGGATAGCAATTTGTCCAGAAACAAATAAAGTTCCGTTAATAGCCACTGCTTGGTTATAAGGACCTACTGGAGCAGGAGCGTTTACCGTTTGATAAATCTTTTTCATTTAAGAGGCAATTTGTTGGTTAGCGAATTGTTTGTCGTATAAATTTTTATAATAACCATCAGTTGTGTTTAGTAATTCCTGATGTGTTCCTTCTTCTACAATATGTCCTTGATCTAGTACTATAATTCTATCAGCATTTTTTACGGTTGCTAATCTATGAGCAATAACAATACTGGTTCTATCTTGTGTAATTTTATCAATAGCAAATTGTATCATTTGTTCTGAATGTGAATCAATAGAAGAGGTTGCTTCATCTAAAATTAAAATGCTTGGATTAGACACATAGGCTCTTAAAAAAGCAATTAATTGTCTTTGTCCAGAAGACAACATGACTCCACGTTCTTTAACGTTGTATTCAAACCCTCCAGGCAAACTTTCTACAAAACCATCAATTCCAATTTGTTTGGCGGCACTTTTAATTTCTGCTAATGTAATTTCTTCTTTTTGTAAGCTGATGTTGTTTTTAATGCTGTCGGAAAATAAGAAAACATCTTGTAAAACAATGGCTATTTCATTCCTTAAAAAGTTTAAATCGTAATCTTTTATAGGCGTTCCATCAACTAAAATACTTCCACTATCAATATCGTAAAAACGGTTGATTAAATTAATTATTGTTGATTTTCCTGCACCTGTTGCTCCAACAATGGCTATGGTTTCTCCTTGTTTAACATTAAAAGAAATTCCTTTTAAAATTTTTTCATCTTTTAAATAACTAAACACAACATCTTTAAAATCAATATTTCCTTTAATGTTTTTAGGTTTAAAAGTTCCTTGAGCATCAATATGACTTTTGGTATCCATAATTTCAAAAACACGATCACCAGCAACCATTCCCATTTGTAGGGTTGTAAACTTATCTGCAATTTGTCTTAAAGGTCTAAATAACATTTCTGTCATCATAATAAAACCAATAATTTCTCCAGCTGTTACATTGTTGCTTTCAGCCAACTCTCTACCTCCAAACCATACTATTAAACCTACTGCAATAGATGATAAAACTTCTGCAATAGGATAGAAAATAGAAAAATACCAAACTGTTTTAATATGAGCGGTTCTATGTTTTTTATTGATGTTTTGAAATTTTTGATATTCAATATCTTCTCTGTTAAAAAGATGTACAATTTTCATTCCTGTTACTCGCTCTTGTACAAAACCATTTAGGTTAGATACTTGTATACGAACTTCTTGAAAAGCCGCTTTTATAGCTTTTTGAAAAACTTTAGTGGCATAAATTAAAATAGGTAAAACCACAAAAGCAATTAAAGCTAATTTCCAGTTGATAACCAACATAACAATAGCGAGGATAAACATTTTAAGAATATCGTTTACAATCATAAATAATCCTTGGCTAAAAAACTGAGCAATGGTTTCTACATCGGAAACAACTCTTGTAACCATTTTACCTACAGAGGAATTGTTTAGATAGGCCATGTTAAATTTTAGAATATGTTTAAAGAGCTTTGTTCTTATGTCTTTAATAACACTTTGTCCTAATAAATTGGCTAAATAAATAAAGCATAATTGTAATAGCACCTCTAAAACAAGAGCCACTACAATAAGAATAATAAAGTTTAAAAAACCTTCTTCCGTTTTGGTATAAACATATTTGTCTATACCATTTATAATTAAGTAAGGCCTTAGTGTAGAAACACCAGCCAAGCAAATAGAAAAGATACTTGTAAAAATAAACAAGCCTTTGTATGCTTTGGCATAACTCATAATTCTACCAAAAATATTGGTGTCGAGTATTTTTATTTTTTTATTAGTTGACATTCTTAATTTTTTCAGGGTATATAATTTCAGTTAAAAAAAGGCCGTGAGCTGGGGCAGAAGCACCTGCTTTGGATCTTTGTTTACTGTTAATAATTTCTTTTATGTATGCTGGTTCCATTTTGCCAATTCCAACAGCATATAATGTGCCAACAATAGCACGTACCATATTTCTTAAAAAACGATCTGCAGAGATATGAAACACTAGTTTGTCATCAGTTTTAACAAACTCAGCTCTTGTAATATCGCAATTATAAGTTCTTACATCTGTTTTTGATCTAGAAAAACATTGAAAATTAGTATAATCTAATAAATGTTTAGCAGCTTGGTTCATAGCCTCAACATTTAATTGTTGATTTATTTGCCATTCAGTATCTGTAGTAAAAGGACTTTTTCCTAACAGTATTTTGTATTCATAACTCCTTTTAATAGCATCAAAACGGGTGTGAGCATCTTTGTTTACTTTAAAAATATCATGAAAAACAATATCATTAGGCAACAAAGCGTTCATTTTATAGCAGTAAATCTCTGCATTTAATTCAAGTTTAGTGTCAAAATGAATAAACATTTGAGAAGCATGTACACCTGCATCAGTTCTACCAGCAGCTACTACTTCTATTGGAGTTCTTAAAAGTGTAGACAAACTTTTTTGAACAACCTCTTGTACACTTATAGCGTTGGGTTGTATTTGCCATCCATGATAATTTTTACCTAAATAAGAGAGTTCTGCAAAGTACCTCAATTGATTATTTTTTTAGAGTATAAAGGTATTGAATTATGGGGTTACAATCAACACAAACTATGAAGTAAGAAAGTGAATGGAATTGAATAAAAATATCGATTTTTGTGATTATGAAAATACTATTACTATCAGACACGCATAGTTATTTAGATGAGGCTATTTTAAAATATGTAAAATTGGCTGATGAAGTTTGGCATGTGGGAGATATTGGAGAAATAACAGTAACAGATGCTATAAAAAAACTAAAACCTTTACGAGCAGTTTATGGAAATATTGATGGAGCAGAAGCAAGGGCTGAATTTCCTTTAGATAATAAGTTTTCGGTAAATGGTTTAGAGGTTTGGATGACACATATTGGAGGTTATCCTAACAAGTATAATGTAAGAATTAAAGAAATGATAAAAGAAAACCCACCAAAATTATTTATTAGTGGGCATTCTCATATTTTAAAAGTTCAGTACGATTCTAAATTACAATTACTACACATGAATCCTGGTGCAGCAGGTAAACACGGATTTCATCAGGTTAGAACCATGTTGCGTTTTGAAGTTGTAAATGCAGAAGTTAAAAATTTAGAGGTCATAGAATTGGGAAAACGTGCTTAATGTACTCCATATATTTTTTGATATAAATCCTTATAAATTTCTAACACTATTTTTCGTTTTATTTTCATTGTAGGAGTTAAATGACCTCCGTCAATACTCCATTCATCGGGGGTTAATTCAAACCTTTTAATTTGTTCCCAATTTCCAAATTTTTGGTTGCAAATTTGTATCTCTTGATGAATTCTATCGATAACTTGCGGGTTTTTAACCAATTTTTCATTGGTTTCTATGTTTTCTATATTTTTAATTTTACACCAATCTCTCATAAAATCAAAATTAGGTTGAATAAGAGCTGCAGGCATTTTTTCACCTTCACCAATCACCATAATTTGTTCTATAAATTTAGATTGCTTTAAATCGTTTTCTAATAATGTAGGTACAATATACTTACCTCCAGAGGTTTTAAAAATTTCCTTTTTACGGTCTGTAATTTTAAGGAATCCTTCACTGTCTATTTCGCCAATATCACCAGTATAAAAATAACCATCAATAATGGTTTGACTTGTTTTTTCAGGGTCTTTGTAATACCCTTGCATTACATTAGGTCCTTTGACTAAAATTTCTCCATCATCAGCAATTTTAACCTCAACGTTGTCGATAGGTTTTCCTACAGTACCTATTTTAAAGGCTTTGTTTTTAATATCGTTTACAGCAATTACAGGAGAAGTTTCAGTTAATCCATATCCTTCTAAAATAGTCATTTCAGCAGCTGCAAAAACTCTGGCTAGTCTTGGTTGCAATGCTGCACTACCAGAAACTAAGGTGCTTAAATTTCCTCCTAAAGCTTCTTTCCATTTACTAAATATTAGTTTTCTAGCAATTTTTAATTGAAATTCATAAAACCATCCATTGGCACCAAAGGGTTCGTATTTTAAACCTAAATCTACAGCCCAAAAGAACAAAGCTTTTTTAATTCCTGATAATTCGTGTCCTTTAGCGTATATTTTGTCGTAAACTTTTTCATATAAGCGAGGAACCCCCGTCATAATATTAGGTTTTATTTCTTTTAGATTATCGCTAACTTTTTCAATAGATTCAGCAAAATAAATTTCAATACTTTCATACATATATAAGTATAAAATCATTCTTTCAAAAACGTGACAAATAGGTAAAAAACTCAGTCCTTTTCCTTTTCCTTTTTCTAAGGGGACTCTAGGAGAACTATCTACGGTATTTGACACTAGGTTTTGATGACTTAGCATAACGCCTTTAGGTTTTCCTGTGGTTCCAGAAGTGTATATTAAAGTAGCTAAATCGGTAGCTGAAATGCTGTTTTTTCTGTCTTGTAATAATTGGTCTTTATCTGAAATTTCCCCAGATTCTCTAATCTCAGACCAGTTTTTAACTCCTTCAATTTTATCAAAAGAATAAATTTCTTTTATAGATGTTTTGTCTTTAATGGCATTTACTTTTTCTAAAACATCAATATCAGAAACAAAACAGTAGGTAGCTCCAGAATGATTTAGGACATATTCGTAATCATTAGCTGAAATGGTAGGATAAATTGGTACATTTTGTGCTCCTGTTTGTAGAATTGCCATGTCTAGAATATTCCACTCAGTTCTGTTGTTGGTAGAAATTACTGCAATTTTATCGTCCTTTTCAATCCCTAATTCCAACAATCCTTTTGAGGTAAAGTTGTATTGGTTGATAAACTCTTGTGTAGAAATAGAAACCCATTCACCATTATATTTTGTGGTGAATGCTTTTTTTAATGGAAGGTTTTCCAATTGATATATTGGAAAATCAAAAATCCTAGTTACAGATTGCATTATATGTAATTTAATAAAGTAATAAGTTATAAAAATTAATTTTTATAATCAATATTTAATTAATTGCTTTTAAAGGGCTAATGATGTCTACATCACTAAAGGCGATGAGACCTCTAATAACTCCAGAAATTTCATCTTTTAAAGCATTTATAAGTTGTAGTTTTAGTTCCGATTTATGATAAATCATACTAACTTCTCTTGCAGGATATGGTTTTTGAAACTCACGAATTAGACTTTTGTCTTCGTTGTTTAAATCTAAAGAATGTAAATAGGGTAAAAGTGTCATTCCCATTCCTTCTTTGGTAAGTTTAATTAAGGTGTTAAAACTTCCACTTTGTAAGGCAAATTGTTTTTTTGTATTAGGACTTAAAGAACTACAAATATTTAGTACACTTTCTTTAAAACAATGCCCATCTTCTAACAACAATAAATCATCTAAACTCAAGTCTTGAGGGTTTAAGTGTTTTTCGTTGTATAATCTATGGTTTTTGTTAACCAAACCAATAAAAGGTTCGTAATAAATAGGAGCTTCTATAATATTTTCGTTGTTTAAAGGAGTGGCAGCAATGGCAGCATCTAAATAACCATCATTTAGTTTTTGTACAATTTCGGCAGTGGTTAACTCGTTAATAACCAATTCTACCTTAGGATATTTTTTGTTAAAGTTTTTAAGAAATAATGGCAATAAACTAGGCATAATGGTAGGAATAATACCTATTCTAAATTCTCCTCCAATGTATCCTTTTTCTTGGTCTACAATGTCAGAAATTCTATTGCTTTCATTCACTATAATTTTAGCTTGAGCCACTATTTTTTTACCAACATCTGTAAGTTCAATAGGTTTTTTATTTCTATTAAATATTTGAATGTCTAACGATTCCTCTAATTTATGTATTTGCATACTTAAGGTAGGTTGCGTTACAAAACAGTGTTCAGATGCAGTAGTAAAGTTTTGGTATTTTGCAACAGCCAAAACGTATTTTAATTGTGTGATCGTCATAATTATGTTTTATGTATCGATATTATTTATAAAGATATTAAAATTATCAATTAAAATTATCGATAAAAATTCTAAATTACCTGTAGATTTGAAATACAATAAAAAACAATATAGAATGAAAACAATTGTAGGAATTGAAACTAAAAGTGCCACAGAGATTATTGAAAATTTAAATAATTTATTAGCAAATTTCCAAATCCATTATCAAAATTTAAGAGGTATACATTGGAATATTAAAGGGAAAAACTTTTTTGAACTACACGTTAAGTTTGAAGAATATTATACAGATTCGCAAGTTAAAATTGATGAAATAGCAGAGCGTATTTTAACGTTAGGAGGAACACCATTACATACTTTTACAGATTATTTAGAGGCTTCTAAAATAGTTGTAGGAAAAAATATTACCAATGATGTTGAAGCTGTAAACTTAGTGGTTACTGGATATAAGCAATTGCTAGAAATTGAAAGAGAGTTATTGTCTATTACTGATGAAGCAGATGATGAAGGAACAAACTCAATGATTAGTGATTTTGTAAGTGAGCAAGAAAAAACTTTATGGATGTTAAATGCTTGGTTGGGATAAATCAAGATAATTGATATTAAAAAAGGCATCCAATTGGATGCCTTTTTTGGTTTTATTAAGTTTTAAAAGATTATGTTCTTTTAATCACTTTTTTAGAGGCTGCAACAATAGCAGCAGCATTTAAATTGTATTTTTCCATTAATTGAGCAGGTGTACCAGATTCTCCAAAAGTATCTTGAGTACCTACAAATTCTTGAGGAGCAGGACTGTTTGTTGCTAATGTTCTAGCAACGCTTTCTCCTAATCCACCAATAATATTGTGCTCTTCTGCAGTAACAACACATCCAGTTTTACCAACAGATTTTAAAATCAACTCTTCGTCTAAAGGTTTGATTGTGTGAATATTAATTACTTCGGCAGTAATTCCTTCTTTTTCTAATTGTTCTGCTGCTTGTAATGCTTCCCAAACCAAGTGACCTGTTGCAACAATAGTTACATCATTTCCTTCAGTCATTTGAATTCCTTTACCAATTACAAATTTATTCTCGTTAGCAGTATCATCAAACTTAGGCATAAAAATAGGCACTACTGGTCTACCAAAACGTAAATAAACAGGTCCTTCATGTTCTGCAATAGCAATAGTAGCAGCTTCAGTTTGGTTGTAATCACAAGTATTAATTACAGTCATTCCTGGAATCATTTTCATCAATCCAAGATCTTCTAATATTTGGTGAGTAGCACCATCTTCTCCTAAAGTTAAACCAGCATGAGAAGCACAAATTTTTACATTTTTATCAGAATAAGCAATAGACTGTCTAATTTGGTCGTAAACACGACCTGTAGAAAATGCAGCAAAAGTTCCTGTAAAAGGAATTTTTCCACCAATAGTTAATCCAGCAGCAATTCCCATCATGTTAGCTTCTGCAATACCAATTTGGAAAAATCTTTCAGGATTTTCTTTAATAAATTCATTCATTTTTAATGAACCAATTAAATCGGCACATAACGCTACAACATTAGGATTTGTTCTTCCTAAATGAGCCAAACCAGCACCAAAACCTGAACGAGTATCTTTTTTCTCTGTGTAAGTGTATTTTTTCATTTTACAGTTCTAACATTTAATTGTCGGCAAAAGTAATAATTTTATATGGTTACAGGAATAATATTAAAAGTTTTTAAGCTCATTATATAACTTTTGAACAGGTAAGCCAACTACGTTTGCATAACTACCTTCAATTTTGGTTACACCAATCATTCCAATCCACTCTTGTATTCCGTAACTACCAGCTTTATCAAATGGTTTGTAGTTGTCAATATAATAGTTAATTTCTTTAGGTGTTAATTCTTTAAAATAAACTGTTGTTTTGTCAGTAAAGACTTTTGTTTTTTTAGTAGTAGCAATACAAACAGAAGTGATTACTTGATGACTGTTGTTAGATAGTTCTTCTAACATATTATAAGCATCTAAGTTGTTTTTAGGTTTTTCTAAGGCTTTATTATTGGACCAAACAATGGTATCGGCAGTAATGAGTAATTCATCATCATTTAAATGAATAGCATTAGATTTATATTCCGCTAAAAACTCTGTAATTTCTTCTGCTTTAAAATGATGAGGATATATTTCTTGACTATCAATGGTTCTACTTTCAAAAGGGATGTTTAAATCTTGTAAGAACTGTTTTCTTCTAGGTGATTTAGAGCCTAAAATCACTTTGTATTTTTGTAGAATTTCTTTTAGCATGTATATAGTTTATGTTTAGGTAAAAAGTATTGTAAAAATTCCAAAAACTATAATGAGTTTAAGAATTTTACTGATATTAGAAAAATCGTTTTTTTTACGACTCTTTTTTAAGATAATAAAAATATAAGATAGGGGAAGAATTAAAGTGGTGAAAATGTAAAATTTTAATGAAATCTTATCGGTTATAAACATTACAATAGCCAAACAAATAATGGTAATAAAGGTAAGAACGCTGCTTAGTTTTACGGTTCTTTTAATACCAATTATGATTGGTAATGTTTTAAGATTTGCATTATTATCTCCGTTAATATCTTCAATGTCTTTAATGATTTCTCTTATCCAATTGATTAAAAATGCAAATAAGGATAATACTAAAATAAGGTTTGTTTGTTTGGTAGAACTATTAAAAATTAAAAGTAAAAACAGCAAAGACAAACTGGTGAAAAAAGCAATAACAATATTACCAACAATTAAAGTCCCTTTTAGGTAGGCACTGTAAATGTATAACAATGTTATTATTATTAGACCGTATAAAATAAAGTTAAAATCTTTTAAAAGATAACTTCCATATAAAGTAAGGAATAACCCTAAAGTGTTTAAAACAAAATATATTACGTATGCTTTTTGTTTGCTAATATATTTATTAATAATAACCTTATTTGGTTTGTTTATATTATCAGAAATAATATCAAATATGTCGTTAATAATATTACCAGCAGCAGCAAAGCAAAACGTACATAAAATATAAATAATTACAGGAACTGTAAATTGTTCTTTAGAAAACACACTCCATATAATAATAATTTGGCTGATGCTAATTAATATTAGGTTTTTCCACCTAATTAACTGGAGTATGTTTATCATTTAATAAGATTTTTTTACCCTGTCTAATGATATTTTATTGTCTCTATCTTTAATTGTTTGTCTTTTATCATATAGTTTTTTACCCTTACAAAGTGCTATTTCTAATTTAGCCAAACCTTTATCATTTAAAAACATTTTTAAAGGTACAATGGTCAATCCACCTGCTTGAACTTCTTTATTTAGTTTTTTTAGTTCTTTTTTGTTTAATAATAGTTTACGAGAACTTTTAGGTTTATGATTATAGGCGTTTCCATATAAATATTCTTCTATAAACATGTTGATGGCAAATAATTCTCCTTGATCATTAAACTCGCAAAAACTATCTGTAATACGAGCTTTACTCAATCTAATAGATTTTATTTCTGTACCCGTTAATACAAGTCCGGCTACGTATTTATCAAGAATCTCATATTCAAAACGAGCTCTTTTATTTTGTATGTTTATTTTTTTTTGCATTCGTTTTTAATTATAATTCGTTAATTCTATAACGAATGTTAAAACCAACTCTTAATATATCTAAAGAAGTTTTGGTAAGAATATTTAATTGTGGTCTCCAATCTAAACCAAGTGTAATAGGAGTTTTTCTAAAAATATATTCCATGCCAGTTTCCCCGTTTACTCCTAATATAAAAGGATCTCCTATAAAAGTACCAATTCCTACTCCAAAATAATACTGAAAATTAGGATTACTTTCTTTAAAGGGGGCTACTTTAAAATCATAAAGTAAATTGGCACCAATTCCGTTACCAAACGTAATGTCTCCATGTAATCGTGTATAGTCCTCAAAATTTACAATACCATCAATAGCTACGCTA
This sequence comes from Wenyingzhuangia sp. IMCC45467, assembly GCF_054111205.1. Next base: position 1,291,721 of record NZ_CM134196.1, on the reverse strand, counting down.
CTTGTTCCAAAACTTCCTAATCTAATTCCAATTTCTTGAGCAAATAATTGAGTGCTACATACAAAAAGAAATATGTAAAAAATGTTTTTCATTATTAGTTTTTTGGTAGTGCAAAAATACAAGTTTAACTTTATATAGTTACAAAACTACTAAAGTCTTTAATGTCTCCTTGTTGATCTCTCCATGCACCCGTAATTTGTTTGGTTTTTTTAATATTGTCTTTGTTAAAAATAAAAATACTTGCTAACAACTGTTCATTTAGAGGAATGTTTAGCACCGTTTTTAAAGCATCATTTCTTAGACTACCACCACTAGACCAATATGTTTCATAATCTTTTTCAGTAGCTATTAACAATATATTTTGGATTGCGGCACTTGTGGCTGCTACATGTTCTATGTTTTTTTGATTAAACTCTATGTTGTTATTTTCATCAGGCTCTGGAATCCATGTTGCCATAATTAATGCAGAAGTTGAATATAACATTTGTATAATTTTTCCACCATCAATATTGTTGTTGGTATAATATTTAGCCAAATCTCTACAGGTTTCTGTATTAAGAATATAAAATCTCCATGGAGCTATAGATTTTAATTTACTATGTTCTAAAACTTCTTTATTAGCAGGGTAATGAAATGGAGCTTTACCAGCATAAGTAATTATTTCTTGCAGTTCGGTAATAGTAATTTCATTATTGTTAATAGGAAGAGATTCGTTACTTAGAACTTTTAGTGTTCTTCTTTTAGAGATGATATTTTTAATAGACATACGTAATTTTTGTGTTTAACCAAAGATGTAAAATTAAACTAACATTCTAAAATTTTAACCCAAAACACTATTAACTGTTTTTTAGCAGTTTTTTTATTGATTAATACTTGTTTTTTTAATGTTATTAAGCAGTTTATTGAAATTTGATTAGAAAAATTGTTTCAGATTGTTTTTAGTCTAGTATTTTTGCACGTATAAATACGTAGTTTTTTACGTATTTATAATTTTTAAGGAATAAAAAGGAATTATTATGTCAGTATCTGCAAAATCAACAAAATTAGATTTATTTAATTTAAAAAGTAAACCAATACAAACTTTTTGGATTACTTCCATCGCATTTTTTATGTGTTTCTTTTCATGGTTTGGAATCGTACCATTTATGCCATCAGTAGTAAAAGATTTAGGATTGACTCCAGATCAAAAATGGAATTCAATTATTTTGGCTGTTACAGGAACTGTTTTTGCACGATTGTTAATAGGTAAATTATGTGATAAATATGGACCACGTTTGTGTTATACTTGGTTGTTAATGTTGGGAGCAATTCCTGTTATTACCATAGGTTTTGTACAAACTCCATTACAGTTTTTAGTGTGTAGATTGTTTATTGGTTTTATTGGAGCATCGTTTGTAATTACACAATTTCATACTTCAATAATGTTTGCACCTAATATTGTAGGTACAGCCAATGCTACTTCTGCCGGATGGGGTAATTTAGGAGGTGGAGCTAACCGTTTAGGTATGCCTTTAATTGCTGCTGCAGTGGTTAGTTTTGGTGTTGCCGAGACTGAAGCATGGAGATATTCTATGATTGTTGCTGGTAGTATTTGTTTTTTAATGGGATTGGTTTATTACTTTTTTACACAAGATACACCAGAAGGAAATTTTAAAGATTTAAAAGCATCGGGTGATATGCCAGAGCTTAAAAAAGATGAAGCTGGATTTATGGTGGCGGTTAAAGATTACCGTGTTTGGATTTTATTTTTAGTATATGCTGCTAGTTTTGGTATGGAGTTAACAGTTTATGGAACTATGGATGATTACTTACAAAACACTTTTCAGTTAGAAAGAGTTACTGCTGGTAACTTAGTTTTATCTTTTGCTTTAATGAATATTTTTGCAAGAACTTTAGGAGGTTTCTTTGGAGATAAATTTGGAAAGTTAAAAGGTTTAAGAGGTAGAGTACTTTTCTTATCTGTTATTTTAACTATAGAAGGATTAATGTTGGCTACTTTTTCTGGAGCACAAAACTTTATTGTAGCTTTTATATTCTTAATCTGTTTTAGTTTGTCCGTACAAATGGCAGAAGGAGCAACATTTTCAGTAGTACCTTTTATTAATAAAAAAGCCATTGGATCTATTAGTGGTATTGTTGGTGCAGGTGGTAATGTAGGTGCATTTTTAGCTGCTATTTTACTGAAGTCAAAATCAGCAGTAGCAGAAAAAGAAGCTATTTTTGCTACCAAAGGAGCAACAACAGAAGTTATAAAATCGGCACAAGCAGCAGCATCTTCAAGTGCGGTCTCTAGTGGTTATTTTATTATTGGTGTTTTGGTTGTAATTACTGCAGCTATTGCATTAACCATTAAGTTTTCTCAAGAAGATGAAAGAGTTGTTGCAGCAGCTAATAATATAGAAACAGCATAATTTTATAAGTTAATATAATATAAAACATCAAAGTCTTGATTATTAATTTAATCAAGACTTTTTTATGTTGTTAGTTAATTGGTATTACTGAAATAAGAAAAAATAAAAAAACAAACTTAATCTTTGGTATAACTATAATTATTACTTAGTTTTGCAAGTATAAATACTTAGTTTTGTTTACGTAGTGTTTTTAATTGATGTCAATCAAAATAAAATAAAGTTACCTGTAGAGTGTTGTGTATTATTAAATAAGCAAATGTAGAATAAAGAATTGGGAGGTTTTTTAAATATTTGTTAGTTATATAGAGCTTATAAACGCTATTATATATCAATATTGGATTAGGTTGAACACATCTCAAGTTGATAATTTTTTAAGTTTTATTTTCATGATAGAGTTTAATTTATGATATAAAACATCAATACTTTGCAGGTTTTTAATATGTATTATCCTATGCTTAAATACTAAGCTAGTTTTAATAGTTTCTAGTTATCTCTTGCCATTTCATTAGTCAGGAATGGCAAGTTTTTAATTTATTTCACGTATAAAATAGGGGAGCCCTAGACATTAGTCTAGGGTTTCTTTTTTGTACTTTTGGTGCTTTAAAAATTACTTTTATGATTTCTGTAGATAATTTAGCAGTAGAGTTTAGCGGGCATACCCTTTTTAGTGATGTCTCTTTTGTGATAAATGAAAATGATAAAATTGCCTTAATGGGTAAAAACGGAGCAGGAAAGTCTACCATGATGAAAATTATTGCAGGAATGCAAACCCCTACACGTGGAGGAATTCGTTGTCCTAAAGATACTGTTATAGCATATTTGCCACAGCATTTGCTAATGGATGATGATTGTACAGTTGTAGAAGAAGCTTCTAAAGCTTTTGATGAGGTTTTTTCTATGAAATCTGAAATGGAAGACTTAAATAAGCAGTTAGAAACCAGAACAGATTATGAATCTGATGAATACATGAAAATTATTGAACGTGTATCAGATTTAGGAGAAAAATACTATGCTTTAGAAGAAGTAAATTACGAAGCCGAAGTAGAGGTTGCATTAAAAGGATTAGGGTTTACACATAAAGATTTTAACAGACCTACTTCTGAATTTAGTGGAGGATGGAGAATGCGTATTGAGTTGGCTAAAATTCTGTTGAAAAAACCAGATTTAATTTTATTAGATGAGCCTACCAACCACGTAGATATTGAATCTGTTATTTGGTTAGAAAACTTTTTATTAAACAAAGCAAAAGCAGTAATTGTCATTTCTCACGATAAGGCTTTTGTTGATAATATTACCAATAGAACTTTAGAGGTTTCTATGGGTAAAGTATATGATTATAAAGCCAATTATTCTCATTATTTAGAGTTACGTAAAGAACGTAGAGCCAATCAGCAAAAAGCTTATGATGAGCAACAAAAAATGATTGCTGATAACAAATTGTATATTGAACGTTTTAAAGGAACTTATTCTAAAGCCTCTTCAGTAGCCTCAAGAAAAAGAATGCTAGAAAAAATGGAAATTATAGAAGTTGATGAGGTAGATACTTCATCATTAAGGCTTCGTTTTCCCCCATCACCTCGTTCAGGAGATTATCCTGTTAAGGTAGAAAACATGAGTAAATCATATGGAGATCATGTTATTTTTAAAGATGCCAATATGGCTATTGCCAGAGGAGAAAAGGTAAGTTTTGTAGGTCAGAATGGACAAGGGAAATCTACTATGATAAAAGCTATTATGGGACAAATAGATTTTGAAGGTTCATGTGGATTAGGTCACAATGCTAAAGTGGGATATTTTGCTCAAAACGAAGCATCTTTATTAGATAATGATTTAACCATTTTTGAAACGGTTGACAATGTTGCCGTGGGCGATATCAGAACTCAAATAAAAAATATTTTGGGAGCCTTTATGTTTAAGGGAGACGATATTGAGAAAAAAGTAGGCGTGTTATCTGGAGGAGAAAAAACACGTTTGGCTATGGTAAAATTATTATTAGAACCTGTAAATGTTTTAATTTTAGATGAGCCTACCAACCACTTAGATCTTCGTTCTAAAGATGTAATTAAAGAAGCTTTGCAAAACTTTGATGGAACTTTAATTTTAGTTTCTCACGATAGAGATTTCTTAAAAGGATTGTCTCAAAAAGTATATGAGTTTAAGGAACAAAGAGTGGTAGAACATTTTGAAACTATTGATGCTTTTTTAGAAAGAAACAAAGTAGAAAATTTAAAGGAAATGGATTTGTAAGTAAATCTTTACAATTAAAAAAAAGCCAAAAAATTATGTTTCACAATTTTTTGGCTTTTTTAGTTATGATAAAATTATAAGTTAAAGTAAAACCCATCTTCTTTTAATTTTTCATAAATGTTTTCATCAAAACGATATAGTTTAGCAGGTTTATGAGCAACATTTTCTTGCTTTTTTCCTGAGTCAATCAATAACTTCATTTGATTGATTTTGGTTCTAAAGTTACGTTTGTTTAAATCTAGTTGTAAAATTGCTTCATAAAGCTGTTGCAAATTGGTTAAACTAAACTCTTCTGGTAATAAATTAAAACCAATAGGTTCAGTACGTACTCTTCTTTTAAGCCTTTTATGAGCAATATTAATAATGCTTTTATGGTCAAAGGCTAGCTCTGGTAAAGCATCAATATCGCACCATTCTAATTTTTCGGCAGTATAACCAGGTTGAGGTGTATAATGTTCTATATTAATTAGAGCATAATAACTAATGGTTATCACTCTTTTTCCTGGATATCTATTTATTTCTCCAAACGCTCTAATTTGTTCTAAGTAAATATTTTCTAATGAGGTCAACTCTTTTAATGTGTTTTGAGCACTATCATATATACTAACTTCTGAATCTAAAAAATCACCAGGCAAAGCCATCAATCCTTTTTGAGGTTCATTACTACGTTTTATTAACAGCACTTTTAGTTTTTCATCTTTAAAACCAAAGATGACACAATCTACAGAGTTATAAATCATATTAATATTTTTAAATATTTGTAAAAATACAATAGTAAAAATAAATAAATTAAGGATAGTTTTATAAATAAACTAAGTATTTGTTTGTTCTGAAAAAAATACTCTATATATTTGCTTAGTTTAAGTTGTAAACTAAGTTTGATTAGGTAGATAATTATAAAATGTAAAATATGTTGTTAATAGGTTATGATTTAGGAAGTTCATCGGTAAAGGCTTCTTTGGTTAATAGCAAAACAAAAAAAGTTTTGGCTACAGCTCAATATCCAGAAAGAGAAATGCCTATTGATGCTCCACAAGAAAATTGGGCAGAACAACATCCTAATGATTGGTGGGCAAACATTAAAAAAGTAACAGATATTCTTTTTGATAAAACTCCAGCAAATAGAAATGAGGTTGTGGCTATTGGAGTGGCATATCAAATGCATGGTTTGGTAACTTTAACTGCCGAGAATGAACCTGCAAGACCTGCTATTATTTGGTGTGATAGTAGAGCAGTAGAAGTTGGAAACAAAGCTTTTAAAGAAATTGGATCAGAAAAATGTTTAGAAAGTTTGTTAAATTCTCCTGGGAATTTTACGGCTTCTAAATTAAAATGGATTCAAGAAAACGAACCAGAGGTTTATAAAACCATCAAAAAAATAATGTTACCTGGTGATTTTATTGCTTATAAATTCACAGGAAAACATACCACCACCAATACAGGTTTATCCGAAGGGATTTTTTGGGATTTTAAAAAAGAACAATTAAGTGATACCATTATGAATCACTATGGTTTTGATGGAGATTTAATACCAGAAATAGTTCCTGTATTTGCCAATCAAGGACAAATAACCGCTGAAATGACAAAGGAATTTGGATTCAACCCAAATGCTGTAGTTTCTTACAGAGCAGGAGATCAACCTAACAATGCTTTTTCTTTAAATGTTTTAAACCCTGGAGAAATTGCTGCAACTGGAGGAACATCAGGAGTTGTTTATGGAGTGGTAGATCAACTAAAATACGATCCAAATAACAGAGTAAATACTTTTGCACATATTAATCATACAAGAGATGCACGTAGGTTAGGAGTTCTTTTGTGTATTAATGGAACGGGTAGTGCTTATGCCTGGTTAAGAAATAATTTAGCAGTAGATAAAGATTATTTTGAGTTAGAAACCTTGGCATCTTCTGTTGAGGTTGGGGCAAACGGTTTGTCTTTTTTACCATTTGGAAATGGTGCAGAACGTATGTTGCAAAACAAAATTATTGGTGCTCAGTTTGATGGTTTGCAATTTACCAAACACAAATTAGCTCATATGGTAAGAGCATGTTTAGAAGGAATTGCCTTTTCTTTTGTATACGGAATTAAATGTATGAAGGAATTAGGGCTGTCTCCAAGCGTGATAAAAGTAGGAAGTGATAATATGTTTCAATCTGAAATTTTTGCGACCACTATCGCCACTTTAACCAATGCCGAAATTCAAGTAAAAGAAACCAATGGAGCTGTAGGTGCAGCTATTGGAGCAGGATTTGGAGCAGGAGAAATAAAAAGTTTAGAAGATGCTTTTGCAGAAGAAAATATCCTTAAAAAATATCAAGCAGATTTATCAAAATTAGAGGCTTATCAAAAAGCATACGATAAATGGCTTACATCATTAGAAATAAAGTTAAAATAATATATCATGTCAAAATTAACCATAGGAAACAAAGAATATTTCCCAGGAATTGGAGAAATTAAGTTTGAAGGTAAGGAGTCTAAAAATCCTTTAGCGTATAAATATTACAATCCAGATCAGGTAGTGGCAGGAAAAACAATGAGAGAACACTTTAAGTTTTCTATTGCTTACTGGCATACTTTCTGTGGACAAGGTTCTGATCCTTTTGGACCAGGAACTCAAAATTTTGAATGGGATCAAAACCCAGACCCAATTCAGGCTGCAAAAGACAAAGCAGATGCCGCTTTTGAATTTATTACAAAAATGGGATTTGACTACTACTGTTTTCACGATATTGATTTAATTCAAGAAGGAGATTCTTTTGAAGAGTTAGAGGCAAGATTAAAAGTAATTGTTCCTTATTTAAAAAAGAAACAAGAAGAAAGTGGTGTAAAATTATTATGGGGAACAGCAAACTGTTTTTCTAATCCACGTTACATGAACGGAGCAGCAACTAACCCAAATTTTGATGTAGTAGCAAGAGCTGGAGCGCAAATTAAATTAGCTTTAGATGCTACCATGGAACTAGGTGGAGAAAACTATGTGTTCTGGGGAGGACGTGAAGGTTACATGTCTTTATTGAATACAGATATGGGACGTGAATTAAACCACATGGGACAATTTTTAGGATTGGCTAAAGATTACGCTCGTGGAAAAGGGTTTAAAGGAAATTTCTTTATTGAGCCTAAACCAATGGAACCAACCAAACATCAGTACGATTTTGATGCCGCAACGGTAATAGGTTTCTTAAACAAGCACGGTTTGCAAGATGACTTTAAAATCAACTTAGAGGTAAATCACGCAACTTTGGCTAGTCACACTATGCAACACGAAATGGATGTGGCTGCACAAGCAGGAATGTTAGGAAGTATTGATGCTAACCGTGGAGATTACCAAAACGGATGGGATACAGATCAATTCCCAAATAATATTCAAGAAACAGCAGAAGCTATGTTGGTTTTCTTAAAAGCTGGTGGTTTACAAGGAGGTGGAGTAAACTTTGATGCTAAAATCAGAAGAAACTCTACAGATTTAGAAGATGCTTTCTTAGCACACATTGGTGGTGCAGATACTTTTGCAAGAGGTTTATTGGTTGCTGATAAAATTATTAGAGAATCTCAATACGATGCTTTAAGAGAAAAACGTTATGCTTCTTTTGATTCTGGAAACGGAAAAGCTTTTGAAGAAGGTAAATTAACTTTTGAAGATTTATATACTATTGCAAAAGAAAATGGTGAATTACCAAGCATTAGTGGTAAGCAAGAATTGTTTGAAAATATTATTAATGAAAATATTTAAGGTCTTTCGGATAAATTTTAATTTGTCGTTATTAAAAACTATTGTTGGTTTATAGTTTTTCATAATTAAGAAAGATAGTTTAGTTAGTTTTCCCTTCTCTTTCATTAGAGAAGGGATTTTTTTATTGATATCTCCAAGCAATAAATCTACTTTTTTTATTTCCTTGTTCCATGTCTACAATTTTAACTTCTGTAGGATTGGTTTTATTAATGGCTCTTTTAATGTTTTTTAAGTTTTCTTTTTGTGATACTAGGCTTGTAAACCAACCTACTTGATTTTTAAACAGTACACTTTCTATAACCATTTTTTTAATAAAAGCTTCTTCTCCTCCTTTGTACCAAAGTTCGTTGGAGACCCCTCCAAAATTTAATTTAGAATCTTCTTTAAGTTGTAGGTTTTTTACCTTTCTATCATTCTTTTTTGCAGCATCAAAAGCATTTTTAAAAAACGGTGGATTACATACTATCACATCAAAATAGTCATTGGGTTGAATGATGTTTTCTAAAATGGAATTTTTAAACTGTTGAGGTCTTAATTCTAGATTACTCAATTTATTTTCATCTATAATTTTTTGAGCATTTTTTAGTGAAGTTTTGTCAACCTCACTAGCAGTACATGTCCAGTTAAAATGACAAGTTCCTAAAATAGGGTATATTAAATTAGCACCAGTACCAATATCTAATAAATGAATGTCTTTTTTTGGGTCTAACAAATCATTTATATGCAATAAATAATCTAGCCTACCAGGAATAGGTGGGCAAAGATTGTTTTCTGGAATATCCCAAAATTTTAATTGATATTGATGCTTTAATAAAGCTTTGTTAAGTTCCTTAATAGCATTTTTATTTCCAAATTTGATGGTTTTATTACCGAATTCATTCACAAAAAAATGCTTTTGTAATTCAGGGTTTGAAAGACATAATTCATCAAAATGATAATCTTTTTGAAAAGGATTTTTTGGATGCATGGAGGGTTGATTTTAGACAAATATACTTATTATGTCAGTTTGAGTAACTAGCGTATGGATAACTATATCTAGAGATAATTATTAGGTTTTGTTTTTAATCAAAGTAATAGTTTTTTCTTTTACATTGCTACGCTAATAATAAAGGAGGCTTAGCCTCTACCAGAAGGTAATAAAAAAACGTTCGTAAATATTTCCTCGTTTGATCCAAACAAGCGGACTGTGATTGACCGAAATTTGCTCTAAAATAATGGGTTTTGCCTCTACAAAAGGAATCCAATCCATATTATGTTCTGGAGCAATTAGCCAATCCTGTTTAACGGGAACGTGATATAAGGCCAATGGAAATAAATAATCTATCTCTTTATAACTGATGTAATATCCTTTGATACAATTATTGTTGATATGTGGAAAAGTGTGATTCATTAAACTTAACGGAATGTATAACTGTGCCTTAAAATGTACAGATTGTTTTATGTCATTAACATTTAAACCTTTGTTTTTAAAAAGTTCTCTAGCAATAGGATGATGTAACATAGGGAATTGTTTGTCCTGCAATTTTTCAAGTTTTTTAATCAAAGAATCTTTTAAATTAGGGCCTACCCAGCGATCTATTTCATATGGAATATTGGTTTTATACAAGTAAAATTTATAGGTTAATTCTATATGATGAATACCGTTTGGAGTATTGCAAACAAAATCTAACTCTCCTAAAGTTTGATGTTTGTCTATTTGAATTTGTACGTTGTTTTTTATAGGCTCATAATCTTTAAGACTTTCTAAGTTTTTTTGATAAAAAACTTCTACAAGTTTCCCCAATCTTTGATGTTTACTAGTGTCTATAGTGGCAAAGTCTATGTTTTCTACAAAAGGTACTTCTATTTGTGGATAATTAAAAAAAGTAGATTCTTTCCACAAATTTGGTTGATTTTTAAATCCTTGATATTGATGTTTTAATTTGTCTAATAGAGTCATTATTTCAGTTGTTTTTCTAAAATTTTTACTCCTTCTACAGCTGTGGCTTTTATGCAACTAAAATGATTTGGAACATTAATTTTATCAACCTTAGGGTCTATAATAAAAACAGGACAATTATTAGGTACATTATGAATCAATCCTGCAGCGGGATAGACTTGTAAACTAGTTCCAATAATTACAAAAACATCAGCAGTTTTACATATTTTAGCAGCTTTATCAAGCATAGGAACTTCTTCTCCAAACCAAACAATATTTGGTCTTAGTTGATGTCCATTTGGACAAACATCACCTAGTTTTATTTCTTTTCCAGTGATATCAATAATATAGTTAGGGTTAATTTCACTTTTAGCTTCAGACAATTTTCCATGTAAATGAGTTATATTTTTTGAGCCTGCACGTTCATGCAAATCATCTACGTTTTGCGTAATAATTTGCACATTGTATTGTGTTTGTAAATTTGCTAAAAATTGATGAGCAGTATTGGGTTTTACTGTTTCTGCTTGTGCTCTTCTTTGGTTGTAAAAATTTAAAACCAAAGTTGGGTTTTGGTACCATCCGTTAATAGAAGCAACTTCCATAACATCGTGGTTTTCCCACAGGCCATTACTGTCTCTAAATGTTTTAATTCCACTTTCGGCACTTATACCTGCACCTGTTAAAATAACCAAGTTTTTCATAGGATTAAATATAAAAAAAGCCTCAGACAAAAATGGATGAGGCTTGTATTTAATTATTATAACTTTTTATTTATTAGCGTTAAAAAGTTCTTCTGTTAATTCGTTGTTAAACTTTATGTTGGACCAGTGTACATGTATCCAGTTTTCGGTTAAATTTTTTGCATCCCAAGTGGCTTGGGTATATTTTCTTTTGGTTGGAATTAATATTCCATTGACTTTTTCATATTCTACTTTCATTAATAAAGGTGTTTCCACAACACCATAATCAACCACCGTAAATAAGAATTGATCTACTAAACCTGTGTTTTTATTAATGTATAGTTGGTAAATATCGGTTGGTTTGTTGTTTTCAGTATCAAAAGTTATTTTAACTATATCATAGTTTTTTCCTTGGATATTAACTTCGTTTAAAAATTGATAGTTTACACCTGGATCTAACAATTTTTGAAACATAGTAAACCAATAAAAATTAGTTTTTCTATTAAAGGTTGTTTTGTCTATAGCTGTTTTGTCATGAATATAATTTCCGTTTTGTTTTATCCAAAAAGAACTACCATTATATCCTTGTTCAAAAGCTCCATCTATATTAGCTAGTGTTCTTTGATGTATGTGGTACTTTCCGTATGAAAGTTCTCCATCAAAAATATACTTTTCGGTAACACTATCTTTTTTATGATCTGGAGTTGTATAGGTGTAATTATATTCAACATCTTTTAATTGTTTTAAATCTTGGTAAGTACCTGTTTTTTGAACCATTTTGTGAACCAATTCATGCCCTTTGTTTTTAAATTTAAAGGGAGTGTCTTGTGTTGTTTTATTTGTTTGTATTGCTTTTTCCGATTGTTTGTTTTTGGATTGGCAAGACCATATTAAAGAACATACAAAAAGTATTTTAAGAATTCTCATAAGTAAGAGTTTTAATTATTTTATTTAAAAACTGTTCGTCTTAAAAAAGGACTTTTTCTTACAAATAAGAAGAAGAAAATATGTTGAAGTTTTTGTTTAAGACACTACTTTTATGGGCTAATGCTGGATTCTTAAAAATATTACTTAGTGTATGCACCAGAAGAATAAGTGAGTTCATAACTATGTGTGTAAATTTCAAAAACAATTCCAAAAGGATCTTCTACATAACACATTTTAAAGGGTTTTTCTGTAGGATAGTATTCTCTAATAGGCATTCTTTGTTTTCCTCCATAGGATAATATTTTGTCTATAAGTTCTTCAATATTTGGGTCTTGTATACAGAAATGAAAAAGACCTGTGTTAAAAGGGTTAAATTCAGGAGCTTCTTTTATTCCGTTAGGAAAAGAGAATAGCTCAACACCAATTCCATCAGAAGTTGATAAATGAGCAATTTCAAATTCAGTCCAATCATTACCAAAAACATCAATACACATTTGACCAATGGCAGTATCAGTTTCTTTTTTAATTTTAGAAGGTTCCATAATTATATACCAACCCATAACCTCTGAGTAAAATTTAACGGCTTTGTTAATATCAGGAACTGTAATTCCAATATGAGAAAATGACTTAGGGTAATTTTTATTTGTTGACATAATATTGTTTTAATAATTCAAAATTAGTTTATATTTAACTTATGAGCAATAACTTACTAAAAAGTACTATAGTGTATTAAATGAGTATATTGCTGTTTATTAGTTATATAGATATGTTAAATGATGAAAAATATTATTTGTCCATTAAATTATACAATGAACTTAATAGGAACCAAATGGAAACCATTGATTTTATTTCATTTGTTAGAGGGAGATATACGTTCGGGAGTTTTACAAAAACAGATAGATGGAATTTCTAATAAAATGTTTACTCAAACAGTGAGAGAGTTAGAAAAAGATGGGTTGATTTCAAGAAAAGTATATCCTGTAGTACCTCCTAAAGTTGAATATGGACTTACGAGTAGAGGAAAATCATTAGAAAATATTTTAAGAAGTTTAGATGCTTGGGGATTGAAAGACAGCAGGCATCTAAATTGAGTATAGTTACATAGAATTAATATTATCATAAAAAAAGCCCCTTTACAAAGTAAAGAGGCTCAAGAACTGGGAGGTTCTTAATCATACTTTTATTTTTCAAAAAGTATAATGCTTTCTATATGTGCAGTATGAGGAAACTGATCTACCAAACTCATTTTTGATATTTTATAACCAGCTTGCATTAGCGTTTCTGTATCTCTTGCTTGTGTTGCCGGATTACAAGATACGTAAACCATTCTACTAGCACCAATTCTTATTACCTTGTCTAAGGTTTTAGGAGCGATTCCTGCACGTGGAGGGTCTAAAACAATGGTTTCTATTTTTCCTTTGTATTGTGGATATTCTACTAAGAATTTACCAACATCGGCAGCGTAAAAATCTACACCTTTAATTCCGTTACGTTCTGCATTTTTCTTAGCATCTTTAATAGCATCGGCAACAATATCTACTCCAATAATTTTAGTATCGGTAGTTTTAGAAGCTAATATTTGACCAATAGTTCCTGTTCCACAGAACAAGTCCATGACTATTTTTCCGTTGACTGTTTCTGCTTTTTCTAAAGCATAATCAATGACTTTACTATAAAGTTTTTCGGCAGATTTAGGATTGGTTTGAAAGAAACTCTTCATAGAAATTTCAAAATTCAATCCAAGTAAATTTTCTACAATTCTATCTTCACCAAAAACCAAACGTTCATTACCAGTAACAGCTAAAGTTCTGTCACCAATTTCATCGTTGGTTGTGTGTATTAATCCGGCCAATCTTTCTCCAAACAATTCTTTTAATAATGCAACAAACCCATCCATATTAAAATGAGATAGCTGAGGAGAAGTTGTTACTAAGTTGCATAAAACCTGATTGGTTTTATAACTTTTACGAACTACAAAATAACGGAAAAAACCTTTTTTTTGTGGAGCATGCCAAGCTTCTAAACCAGAGTCAATACAAAATTGACGAATAATTTTTAAACTGTTTTCTACCTGAGTATCAAACAAACCAGAATCTTTATCTAAATTTTCTGTACACCACCAAGTACCACGTTTTTTAAAACCAAGAGCAAACTCATCTACATCAGTTTTTTGTTCAAAATCATAACGGATGGCAGAAAAACCATACTCCATTTTATTTCTATAATGGAATACTTCTGGGGAGCTAATAAATTCATCAAATAAGTCCTCTATATTGGCAACTTTACCAATACGTTTAAACAATTCTAACGTACTTGTTTTTTTATATTCGTGTTGAATATCAATAGGTAGTTTGATGTATGGAGCTCCGGGAATGGCTTGAAAAGGAACTTCTACTTCTTGGTCTGATGGTGATAAAACTTCAAACAATTTAGCTTCAGCATATTGTTTGCTTGTTTTTTTTATCTGACATTTTACCGTTTGTCCAGGTAAAGTGTTCGGCACAAAAACTACAAATTGTCCGTTTTCGTTTCTAATTCTACCTATTCCTTTTCCTCCAAAGGCATAGTCTTCTATAGTAATAGAGATAATTTCACCTCTTTTTACAAACTTGTTTCGTTCTCTTCTTGGCATTCGGCAAATTTAGTTTTTTATTGTGATAAAAAAACTAGTGTGGTTGATTTTTAATTCATGAAAACAATATAGGCATTTAAAGAAGTTGCTATTAAAAGCCAAAGGAAATATGGAGCAATAAAAAGAGATTTTAGCTTTAAGGTATAATAGTTTTTTAGTAAAAATATGGTTACTATTAATGTTAGTGCAATGATAATAAACAGCCCTAAAATGGTTTGATGAAAATAAAAGAATACAGGGTTCCAACTAACATTTAAAATCCATTGAATAATAAACATACCAATTAGTGTTTTTTTATTTTGGTGCTTAGGATAGAGTAGTGCCATGTATACAGCAAAACAAATCATAATAAAGGACCAAGCAATACCAAACATGTAACCTGGAGGTGTCCATGGAGCTTTGTTAAAACTTTCATACCAATTGGAGTTTACACCTGCACTAGTAAATAGTCCACCAATGGTTAGAGCAGTAAAGTTGATAACTAAAAATAAGATGATTCTTTTAAACATTATTTCAGGTTTTTAATGAAAAACTAAGATGGCTTTTGATGATTTTCCATTTGAATAGCAATATCATTTATACGTTTTTGTCTTGTTTCCGACCTTTTAGCTGATACAATTTTGTACAAAAGTAATTTTCGATGAGATTTACTTAAGCTTAAAAAGAAATCTTTAGCTTTTTGATGTTGTTGAAAAGCCAATTCTAAATCTTTAGGGATAATAAGTGCTTCTACATCGTCTAAAATAGTCCATGAACCATTTTGTTTTGCAGTTTTAACACTTTCTATACCAGCAGGAAACATCAATCCTTTTTTGGTTAACATTTCTATTTTATCCTTGTTAACTTTAGACCAATTACTTTTTGGTTTTCTTTTGCAAAAGTACTGTATGTATTTTTCAGCATTTATAGTTTTTTTGGTACTATCAATCCAACCAAAGCAAAGTGCTTCGTCAACAGCTTCACTCCACGTAACAGTGGGAGTATTAGCACTTTTCTTGTACATCACAAGCCAAATAGCATCTTCTGTTTCATGATTTTTTTCTAACCATAATCTCCATTCTTGTTTGCTTGATGGACAAATATTTTTAATTTCTTTTTTATCCATTAAAATTGGTTGATATAGTGATAAAAAACTTAATCTTCAGGGATTATTCTGTTTGTTAGCAATAAATAATCAAGATAGTTTATGATTAATTTATTTTGACTACTTAGTAGTTTTAACTCAGATTCTATTAGTTTTTCCTGTCTTTTGTTAATTAAGAATAATGAACTTTCTCCGTAATAAAACTTTTGAGTTTCGGCTTGTAATAATCTTTGATATCCTGAAATGTTTTTTTCTAACAATTCTATTTGATCTATCAAAGCGTGTTGGTTCTTTTTGTTCGCAACAATTTTGTTATGAATTTCAGTCTTTTTGTATGCTATTTCGTAGTTTATTTCATCTACAGCATATTTACTCTCTCTGTATTTTCCTCTTTCAGATCTAAAAAAGATTGGAAAGGTTAAACTGGCTCCCCATTTGTAATTATCTATATCAAAATTAGGATTGATGTTGTTTACATTGGTTCCTAAAAGTTGATTGTATTTTACTTTTAATTTAGGTTTTAGTTTTTCTCTATTTAATTTTTGCTTTAAAATTAGCGATTGTTTTTTTGCTGTTTTTTCGGCAATAATAGGAATACTATCTAAATTATCATCTAATGGAATTTCATCAGATTTATGAGGAATAATATTACTTTCTGGTTCAATATTAGACTGTAAACCAACAGGAATATTTTCTAACCACAAGTGGTTTTCTACTTTTAATCTCTTTTCGGCCAAAAGCTGTTTGTATTTTACTAAATCTATTAAGTTGTTTTGTAAATACACGGTAGCTTCTAAAGTATCTACCGCTGTTTTTTCTCCACTAGCTAAAGAACTTTTTACATTTTTTAAATATCGCTCACTAAGCTTTAAGTTGTCTTGTAAAATACTATAAATAGAACTGTATTGTTGCCATTCTGCATAAGCTTTTGAGGCTTCGTAAACCAATTCATTTAACAATTGTAATTGTTGATTTTTTGCAATGGTTTGGTAAACTTCTGCTTGTTTTAGCGCTGTTCTTCTTGGGTTGGTTAATAAACCTTGTAAAACATCCACTTCTAAACCAGCACTCCACAAACCTTGATTAGTAGTGTTGTTTTCGGGATTTAAATTATAACCAGAATTATTATCAAACCCACCTGTAAGAGAAACTCCTAAAGAAGTGGGAATTTTAATTTTATTTTTAAAAATGTTGTAATACTCTTTTCCATCAAAATCTTTTTGATCTATGCTAGAGGTTAAATAAGGATCTAATCCTCCTTTAGCACCTAATAATTTTGCGTTGGCAACTTTTTCTTTTAGTTGAGCACTTTTAGCAATAGGGTGCTCACTAATGACATTAAAAATAAACTCTTTGTAGCTTAAAATATTTAAAGAATCTACTTGTGCATAGTTTTTTAATCCACAAAGCAGAAGTATTATATAAATTGCTTTGTTCATTATTTAACAGATTTTATAGGAGCTTTGGTTTTTACATCAGATTCTCCACTATTATGATCTTCGTTTGCTCGGTAAAAGTCAGGAGGGAAACCATTTAAGTTTCGCCATAATTCATACCAAATAGGCACATCTTTTAACAATACAAAAGTATAAGTTCCTGTTCCTACTCTTAAATTTTCTGGCCATTGTTTATCGGCTTCATCAGGAGCAATGAGTACACGATATTTTCCGTTGGTACTAATATGTTGATCAATAGCAAAAATTTTACCTGAGAAAATTCCTGTAGATTTTTCTGGCCATCCACTAATAACCATCGCAGGCCAACCGTCAAATTGTAATCTAGAGTGATCTCCTAAACGTAGTAAAGGTAAATCTTGAGGTTTTACATAAATTTCTACAGCCAAATCATAATCAGCAGGCATAATGGTTAAAATATCTGTCCCTTCTTTTACCAATTGACCGGTTCCTTTTTTAATGGTTTTTGTAATATACCCATTGGTAGGTGAGGTAATGTAATATAAGTTTTGTCTTTGTTGGTAATTACTCAGTTGATTTTGAAGTTTAGAAGTGTTAGAACGTGCTTCTAATTTAGCAGACAAGGCACTTTGAATATCAGAATTGGTTTTTGATATTTTTTGTTGATAATCTTGCTCTGTTGATGACAACTCCAACTTAAAATTAATCAACATGTTTTTTTGGTTTTCTAACTTGTTTTGTTGTGACAAATAAGCAGCGTAAACCTCTTGTTGTTTTAACTCTTTTTCTTGTAATTCAGACAAAGATTTTAATCCTTGGCTATGTAATTCTTTTGTTCTTTTATATTGATTTACAGCAATATCGTATTTAATTTTATAGGCATTTAAATCAATACTGTCAATTTCTATTTTGTTTTTGGTTTGAATAATTTTATTACGAACCTGTTCTAATTTTAATATTCTACTTTCCCTAATAGAAGCCAATTGTGCTTTTAAAGCTATCACCTTATCATCATAAGAAGTAATACTTTCGCTTTTAGCATCTACCTGTTCTTGAGTTCTAGAAATTAAATTAGGATCAAAATAATCATTTTTAACCTCGGTAATATAAATAAGTGTATCTCCTTTTTTTACGTAGTTACCTTCTCTAACATACCATTTTTCTAAACGCCCAGAAATAATAGATTGTATAGGTTGTGGTCTTTGTTCTGGTAAAAGTGTGGTTACATAACCTTTACCTTTAATATTCTGTGTCCAAGGAACAAAAAAAGTAATTAGCAATATACCAACAATGGCAATACCGTAATAAAATCGTTTTTTTTGAGTGTCTTTGTTTTTTAAGTATTTGTATGATTTATAATCACTTAACTTAACAAATTTGCTGATGCTATTTTCTGATATATTTAACATGAGCTTATAATTTTATTATTTGATTTGCTTTGTTTGCCCAATATAAATAATCGGCAACTACAACAACTGTCCAAGGTTTGTTCTCATCCATAATAAAGTCTATAATGGCTTTTTTCTCGTCTTCATCAATAAATTGTAAAGGGTCTTCTAGTAATAAAATAGCAGGATTATTAACTAAATATCTTGCCAATACTATTTTTTGAGTAGTACTTTTAGGCATACGTCTTCCTCTAGAATCTACTTTAGTTTTTATTCCATTTTTAAGTTTAGATATATGGTCTTTTAGTAATAATTTTTCTAAAATAATATCTAGCTCTTCACTCTCAATTTTTCTATCAATTAAAATATTTTCTTCTATGGTACCTTCAAAAAGTCCTGTGTTTGGTCCAATATATCCTATTTGATCATGAAAAGAATCTAAAGAGTAATATTCAGAAGGTCTGTTGTTAATTAAAACAGTTCCTTTTTCTGGACTGTGCATTCTAGCAAGAATATTTAATAAGGTTGATTTACCTTTACCAGTTTCTCCTTTTAACCAAACTTTGGCTTTGGGCTTCATTTTTACAGACAAATCATTAAACACATAATGGTCTTGATTAGGATATTTAAAAGAAATATCTGATAACTCAATAGTAACTCCATTAGCAGTATCTTTTAATTCACCGTTACCTGTGTCTTTGTCTAGTTCTAAATCGGTTACATGTCCAATTTTGTCTAAAGCAGTTAAAACATCATAAATAGTTTCTACTATTCTAATAATTTTTTCAACAGAGTTGATAATCATAATAATGATGATCTCTGAGGCTACAAATTGACCAATGTTCATTTGTTGATTAAAAACCAAAACACCTCCTAAAACTAGTAACCCAGCAGCTACCCAAACTTTAAAACCTATAAAAAGTACAAACTGTTTAATTAATATTTTAAAGTGAGCTTCTCTGTTTTCTAAATATTGTAGGTTAATGTTGTCTGTTTTCTGTAAATGTAAATTTCCTTTTCTAAGTACTTTAAATGTTTTGGTGTTACTCGCAATCTCTTCTAACCAATGGGCTAGTTTATATTTGTATTTACTTTCTTTAATACTGGTATCTAATCCTTTAGGGCCTGTAAACTTAAATATTAAATAGATAATTAAGAATAGAGAAATTCCTAAAACAATAAAGTAAGAACTATAAAAAGTAAGTAAAATCAATCCAAAAATAATTTGAAATGCTGCCATGGAAAAATCTATTAAAATTTTAGGCAACCCTTTTTGGATGGTTAAAATATCAAAGAATCTATTTACCAGTTCTGGAGCATGAACTTTGTCTAAGTTAACCCTACTTATTTTGGGAATTCTATAAGCAAACTCAAAGGCAGATTTGGCAAATATATCTTGTTGTATATCTTCAACAATTCGTAATTGGTTTATTTGTATTTTACCTGTAACAGCAATTCCAATTAATACAAAAGCTACCAGAACAATCCAAGAAGTGGTTAGCTCACCTGTTTGTAGGTAGTTAATAATTGCTTGAATTCCTAGTGGTAAAGATAAGTTTACTACCCCACTAATAATGGCATAGTAGTATATAAGTCTTATTGGTTTTTTATAGGGTTTAATTAATTTCCAAAACCTGACTAATGGCGATAATGTCATAATTTCTTTTTATTCAAAAATAATAAATAGGCTGCTTATAGATAAGTTTATACCGAGCAATATTTATGCCTATTTTGTTGTTGATTAATAGTTTATCTAATTATAAAAATGTGTTAAATTTTTGTTTTTTTATTGAAAACTAATGGTTCTGTTTACGAGTTTAGTAATCAAATATTTACCCGATTTATAAAGGTTAAATAATTGTCTTGTTGATTCTTAAAATAGATCTAGGTAAATGGCTTGGTTATTAACAATAAATATTATCTAATTAAAGTTAAGGATGTTCTAAATAATGTAAAACCAAGAATTTGGTATGGTAGGTTATAAATAACTTATATTTTGGGCGGAGGAGTGTCTAACTGTTCATGCCCTTCAATAATTTGTGGAATAAGTTCCGGAAACTTCTGTTTATTTATATTAAGTAATAGTGGCTTTTTTTTAGAGAAAGATCCTTTAGCCGCAATCAATTCAATATCTAAATTATTTTTTTGTTTACAGTCATCAGTACTATCTTCATATTCTTCAATAGCATTTTCAAATCCTAAGATTTTTTCTAGAAAAAATACCACCTTGTTTTCTTGGTTGTTAAAAGATAGTTCGTTTGAATGATGGATAGGAGTAGCCTTAGGAGTAACAATACTAATATTAAGTAAATGAACTCCTAAAATTCCGAACAGAATTTTTATAAAAACGTTATTCCTAAAAAAATTTAACACAGGTCAAATATACATTTTTTAAAAATATATACTATACATGAATAGCAGAGGTTTTAAATATATTATTGATAATATTAAAGCGGTGATTAAAAATATTATTCAATTGTTTTTTTATGAATAAAAAATTGGCAACAGCACCTATAAAACCAAAAGGAGGTTGGTAAGTAACAATATCTTTCATAAGTACACCTTGTTCTTGTTCTTCTAAAATATGTTGGTGATGCCAAAGTTTATAAGGACCAATACGTTGTTCATCAACAAAATATTTTTTGGGTACCACATGGGTAATTTCTGTAACCCACTTGGTGGGTATTCCTAATATTGGTTTTACAATATAACTAATAATCATTCCTTGGTACATTTTATCATTACCATTGCCAGATGTTATATCAAATCCCATGTGTTTTGGGGTGATTTTTTTTAGATTTTTAGGAGAAGATATAAACTCCCATACCTCGTCTATACTAGCATTGATGTATTGCTCTTTTTTTAATTGATAAAATGCCATGATGATTATTTTTTTAGTTCTTTAATTTTGATTGCTATTGAATACGTTTTAGTGATGAACAATGTGTTTCTTTAAACGCTGAATTTTAATGGCAATTTTTTCTGCTTCTTCAATTTTAGCGTAGGCAATATTTTTGTTTTTGTTAAAAAATGACAAAGCTTCTTTTAGTAATTTTTGATGTTGTTTTTGTAATTTTTTAATTGGAATTTTAATTAAAAATGGTAGTATCATAACTTTATAATTTTATGGTTGACATTCCTCCATCTACAGCTAAAACCTGGCCAGTAATCCATGAACTTTCATTTGATAACAAAAATTTAACCATGTGAGCAATATCTTTTGGTTGTCCAATTTTTTTTAAGGGGTGTCGTTGAGCATTGGCTTCTATTTTAGTTTCTGATCCTAATAACTTTTTAGCCAGGGGTGTTTGTGTAATAGAAGGAGCAATGCAATTAACTCTTATGGTAGGACTTAATTCAGCAGCCAAACTTCTAGTTAGTCCTTCAATAGCACCTTTAGAACTAGCTACTTGGGTATGAAAATTAAATCCTTGTTGCACAGCTACAGTAGAGAATAGAACAATACTTGGATTGATTCCTTTTTTTAAGTTTTTAAGACAGGCCTGAATGGTTTTAATAGCTCCAACTACTTGTAAATTATAATCGTTTAAAAACTCATCAGGTTTTATTCTTGTAAAAGGGAGTAGGTTAATACTTCCTGGGCAATATACTATTCCGTCTAAGATATCAGGAATAAAATCAAAAGATAAGTTTTCTTTAGTAATGTCTATTTGATGAAACTTAACATTAGGAATATTTTCAGGAGTGGTATGGCAATAAGTACCTATTATTTCATGGTTTTGTTTGCTTAACAATTTTGCGGTAGCTAATCCAATTCCACTTGATGCTCCTATAACGATATATGTTGCCATAATTTTATCTTTTTGATATATTGTTGTGAGTAATGTTTTTTTGACGAGTACATTTAAAGGAACCTTTTATAAAGTTTCGTTTCTTTAAATGTTTGGTTTTTCTTCCAGTCACTCTTTTTCGCCACATTTTAAAACTACTCAGTTTCATTTCAGTTCTCATCATATGTATAACCTCTGGTTCTGATAGACCAAATTGAAGTTTTAGAGCTTCAAAAGGAGTTCTGTCTTCCCATGCCATTTCTATAATCCTATCAATTTGTGCTGCTGTAAACTTAGCCTCCATTATCCTGCAATATTTAATGTTTTTTTGTGAGTGTTGTGTTTGGTTAAAATTCTGTTGTTTTCTTGCATTACTATAGGGCTGTTTTTCATTTCCCAAAGTATTTTATTGGCTTTTTTTCTGTTTTCTTTTAAATCAATAATAGGTTCAGGATAGTCAACACCTATTTTAAAATTATATAGGTTTT
This sequence comes from Wenyingzhuangia sp. IMCC45467, assembly GCF_054111205.1. The sequence continues at coordinate 1,269,007 of NZ_CM134196.1, read as the reverse complement.
GCTCTAAAGGAGTCATGGAATAGGGTTCATGAATGTGTTTTGTTTGTAAATGAGCTAACTCTGGTACCCATTTTCTAATAAAATCAGCATTGGTATCATGCTCATAACCATTTTTAACAGGATTATATATTCTTAAAGTATTTACACCCGTTTCTCCAGCTTGCATTTGTACTTGTGCAAAGTGAATTCCAGGCTCAAAATCGATAAACATTTTGGACAGATATACGGCACAATCTTGCCAAGGTTGCCATAATAAGTGAGTGAAAAAAGAGACTACCATAGCTCTCATTCTAAAGTTTAAATATCCGGTTGTGTTTAAACATCTCATACAAGCATCAACCATAGGAACACCTGTTTTTCCAGTTTGCCATGCCTTTTGATATTTAATAGAAATACTCTTTTTTAAAAAGTGATATCCCTTGTTAATACTAGATATCTCCATAGTATGTTCCATTTCAAATTTTTGAATAAAATGTGCTTGCCATTTTAATCTGGAGGTAAAAGCATCTAAATCTTTTTTGTTTTTACTAAGCGGTCTAATGTTTTTTGCATTGTGCCAAACCTGTCTGGTAGATAAATTCCCCCAAGCTAAATATGGAGAAAGTCTGCTGCAACTTTCTTTAGCCAATTCTGGTTTAGAAATTCCTTTGGTGTAGTTAAGGTATCTTTCTTTAAAAAAGGTATTCTGATATTTTAAAGCTTCGGTAGTACCTCCTTTTTGAAAAGCGCTTGGGTTAGGGGTAGATAAGTCTGTAACATTAAAAAGTGTTTCTAAATATTCAATTTCATGAATACTTAGTAATTGGTTGTTTGGCTTAAATTGAATTGGATTTGTTTCCATATATTTTTTCCAATTGGTTACCCAGCCCTTTCTGTTTTTAAGACCTCTGAATACACCATTCCAAATATTTTCTTGCCAATTAATTAAATTATTATGACAATATCTTTTTATTTTCTGATCTCTGTGATAGGAGCTTAATAAACCTGTTTCTTGGTGAGAATATAAGTCTTTAATATAATAATGCTGTTGTAGCTGGTTTAATGCTGGAGCCATTTCAGAATTGATTGCAAGTATTTTAGAGTTATATGTAAGTAATTGTTTGTTTAAGTCAGCAACAGATTCTTTTATAAAGTTCCAATGTCTTGTGTTGTAGTGAGGATCTTTTTGTAAAAAAGGTTCAAAGACATATAAAAGCAATGTTTTTTTACCTGTATTTAAGGCATTGAATATTGCTTCATTATCAAATAATCTTAGATCTCTTTTTAACCAAACAACGGCAAGTGACTGTTTTGTATGCATGTTTTAGTCTTTTACAATATTGTTAATCATTCCTTTAAAAATAAATCCGTGAAAAGGGAGTACAGCGTACCAATACAATCTACCTAACAATCCTTTGGGTCTAAAAACAGCTCTTTGGTATAATACGTTTTTTATCATCTTAAACTCAAGCCATGCCTCGCCTGGAGTTTTCATTTCTGCATATAAAAGCAATCTTTTTTCGTTTTTATTAGCATAAATGACTCTCCAGAAATCCAAAGCATCTCCGGTTTGAATTTCAGTTGCATGGGTTCTTCCTCTTCTTAGTCCTACTCCTCCAAATAATAGATCTATATAACCACGTAACTTCCATAAAAAATTACCATAATACCAACCATTTTTTCCTCCTATACTCCATATTTTGTTTAATGTTTTTTCTTCATCAATAATATTTGCCTGCCTTAGGTCTTTATAACAACCATAATGAGGTAAATTAATGTGTTTTCCTAGTGCATCGTTAAGTATTGGAGTGTTAACAGCATCTTTCCAACTAGATATAATTCCGTTTTGATCAATGATTTTAAAAGCATTTTTGATGGCTTTTTTATAAGGAATAGGAGATATGTTTAGTCGTTGATTGATGTCTGATTTCTTTCCAATTATTTCAACTTTCATGCTGTTTACCAAGCTAGCTGCCAAAGGATAACTTGTAGAGGTTACAAAGTACAACCAATAAGAGGATAGTTTGGGAGTCATAACAGGTACTGTAAAAATCCACCTTTTAAAACCTCTTACTTGTGCAAATTGTAATAACATTTCTTTATAAGTAAGTATTTCGGGACCAGTAATGTCATATGAATTATGATAAAGTTCAGTTTTTAATAAACCTTTTGATAAAAAAGAAATAACATCAGCAATTCCAATGGGCTGAGTCTTAGTATTAAGCCATTTTGGAGTAATCATTATGGGTAGTTTTTCTACCAAATCTCTTATGATTTCAAAAGATGCACTTCCGCTTCCTACAATAATTCCTGCTCTAAAAGTAGTCGTTGCAAAATTTCCGTTGGATAAAATGGTTTCTACTTTTTTTCTAGAGTTTAAATGTTTAGATAAAGTGCTTGCATTTACAATACCACTTAAATACAATACTTGCTTACAGTTGGTTTTATTAATGTAAGCTGTAAAGTTGTGTGCACAATTGGCCTCTAAATCAGCAAAATTTGTACTTGTGTTAGACATGGAGTGTATTAAATAATATGCAGCATCAATATCTTTAGGAATGTTGTTTAGGCTTTCTTTTTTTAGAAAATCAACTTTTATAAAAGTGATTTTGGGATGGTTTAGATAGGCAACAGGAGCTCTATTGATATCTCTTACACAGCAAACTAGATCCATGTTGTTTGTTAACAACTCGGGAATTAATCTTAGGCCAATATAGCCTGTGGTTCCTGTAATTAAGATTTTCATATTCCTGTTTTAATGCTTTAACTATACTTTAACTATGCAGTATCTATACTTTATAATAAGGGTTAAATTTTAGGTCTTTGGTATGGAAGTCTTTCTATTAAACTGGGTTTTATATATCCATCCAAACCATTAATTCCAACCACTTCTCCTTGACTTAAGTTTACAAAACCATCTTCTTGTAGTAACTCTTCTTTAAGATACAACTTTTGAATTTCACCCAAGACCAATAGAGTTCCATTTTCTTTAATAGGATATTCATTCACATATTTCATCAATATTTGAATTGGAGCCTCTTTAACAAAAGGGACTTTATAATCATCTTTATATGCTGCTATTAAATCTGTTTTGTCAAACTCATTAATTTCTGCAGGATATTTAGCACTGGTATGATGTGCCTCTTTTATAATAGCTTGATGAATGGCATTGATACTATAATATTCTGTTTCTTTAATATTATCATATGTATTTCGGGCTATTGTTGTAGGTCTAAATACCATACCTAATAAAGGAGGTTCAGATCCAAAATGGACAACAGAGCTAAATACTGATACATTCTCAATACCATTTTTAGAGATAGAGCCTATTAAGTTGGCAGATTTAATTCCTGTGACACTATTGACTAAATTTATTTTATACAAGTGTTCTAGGGAGGCTATTTCTTTGTTTGTAAATACTTTCATGCAAAATTTTTATAATTGTTTATTTGAATGTTTTTAGACTTTAAATCGAACATTAAATTATAAAGGCCAAAAAAGGTTCTGTTGATGTAAATAAAATGTTTAGAACCTCGGTTTCCATTCATTTCCTTAATTCTTGGGTCTTTGTTAAATCGTTCCCCCAATTCGGCTATTTGTCCAAAAAACACACTGTCTGAAAAATCAAAGGTTTCGGAGTGAAAAGGTTGGGTAAACAAGCTTAAAAGTTGTTTAAATAACTCCGTAAAAAAAGCAATTTCTGTAGGACCATCTTCGGAAATTAAAATTTCTAGTTCGTATAATTTTTCTTTAAATAAAGTATCATCATTGATGATTTCTGGATTCGCCAATTCAAAATAAGGGACATAAAAATCATTGGGAATACTTTTCATACATCCAAAGTCTAACGCAATTAACTCTTTGTTTTCAGAAATTAAAAAGTTTCCAGGATGTGGATCTGCATGTACTTTTTTTAAGATGTGTATTTGATACATGTAAAAATCCCACAAAGCTTGACCTAATTGCGTTCTGATATGTTCATCAGCATTGTTGATATCAAATTCTGATAAATGAACCCCTGTCATCCAATCCATGGTAATAATTCTATCCGTAGAAAGTTCAGGATAGTATTTAGGGAATTTTAAGTGAGAGATATGTTTACAAGCATTAGCAATTTCAACACTTTGTGTTACTTCTAGAATGTAATTGGTTTCCTCAATTAATTTGTCTTCTACTTCTTTAAAGTATTTGTCTGATCCTTCCCCTTTGATATTAAACATTCTTATGGCAATGGGTTTTACCAAAGCCAAATCGGAACTGATGCTTTGTGCCACTCCGGGATATTGTATTTTAACCGCTAAGGGTTGATTGTTTAAACTGGCTTTGTGTACTTGACCAATACTTGCAGCGTTTACAGAGTTTAGATCAAAAGTATCGTATAACTCACTAGGGTTTTTGCCAAAATACTTTCTAAAAGTTTTAAGCACCAAAGCAGAAGATAGGGGAGGTACTGAAAATTGTGATAATGAAAATTTTTCTACATAAGCTTTTGGTAACATGCTTTTTTCCATGCTAAGCATTTGCGCTACTTTTAGAGCACTACCTTTTAAGTCTTTTAGGCTATCGTAAATGTCGGTAGCATTAGACTCATCTAGTTTGTTTTTTGCCATGACAGCATCTCCAACAGTTTTTTCTACATTGTATTTAAGGTAGTTTATTCCAACTTTAGCTCCAGTACTAATTAGTTTAGAAGCTCTTTGTATTTTTCCTGTAGGGATGTTATCAATGGTTTTCATAATTTAAAATTGGGGTTTAATTTTTTCTTTGAAAAAGAATTTTCCAAAGTCTATAATACTTTCAAGTGGTGTGTAGTCTAATAAGTCAAAACAAGCGTTTACAGATTTTTCTATAAACAAATCCGTTTTTTCAAAAGCGGGTGAGGTATCTTCCATCCAGAATTTAATGGTAAACAACAATTGTGTCCAAGCAATTTCTTCTATACTTTTTTCTTTAAAAGTATTTAGTTTTTCTTGTTTTAGGTCTATGGTTTCAATATTTAAAGATTTGATGAATTCTTTAAATTGTTTTCTTAATGGAATAAATAATTTTATTTTTTTTAAATCAATAGTAGGTTTGTTTAAAGTGCTTAATACATAACTTCTATTGTTGGTTAAAAGCTCAAAAAAAGTAAAATAAAAAGCTAATAATTCGTTTCGGCTATCTAATTCATTATAAGATATTTCTGACATCATTAATTTGATGGTTTCTTCGTAAAAAGTAACATAAACATCAGCAGCTACTTGATCAAAAGAAGTATAATATTTATAAAAATTTTTTTCTTCAATGCCTATTTTTTTAGCAAAGGAATGAATAGAGTTAGGTTGACTACCAAAGTCTAACACGTGGTTCATGTACGCTGTTAAGATTTCTTGTTTGGTAATGTTTTTGGTGTTTTTCATGTGTAATCTTGTTGACGTTAATAAAGTTATTTATTAGTTCTACGTAATTTGTACACAAACGGTTTTATAATAAAATTAAAAAAAGGGGTAGATAGTCAAAATAATTTACAAGGATGCTAGTAAAACAAAGGGTTTAAGAGTAGTTGTAGTGGTAAAAGGAAACGTTATAAAGTCTTTCTTTTTTGATTTTTTTTGGGGCTAGGGCTTATATGGAACATAATGTTTCAGATGGGAACAAGGATTTGATGATATTGTAATACAAATACAGCTCTACAAACAGAAACTAGGAAATGTTTGTTAACGATTAGATAACATTAGGATGATGTTTAAGAAACAATGTTGAGCCTATATTTGCAATGCTAATCAAAAGATAAGATGCACTCTATAATTAAAAATATACTTTTTGTTTTTGTATTGACCGTTTCATTGTCATCACATGCCAATGGTTTGGAAAAAGGAGACCCAAAGGATTCTGAATCCAAAACAGAAACTTCTACAGAAAATACGGTAGATGCTAAAGAAGTAGAAGATGTTTTTATGCGTGTAAAAAGAATAGAAAATATTCTTACTCCCAAAAAGAAATTATATAAAAAGAAATATACCATCGCTTAATTAAATTAAGCGATTTTTTTTTGACTATTTGCTTCCGTCTATTACTGCTTGAGGGGCAAATTTTGATAAATCTCCGTTGTGTCTTAATAAATCTCTCACAATACTAGAACTAATAAAAGAAGTATCTGCACTGGTTAATAGAAAAACGGTATCTATGCCTGTTAATCTTCTATTGGTAATAGCAATGGCTTTTTCAAACTCAAAATCTGCAGGGTTACGTAACCCTCTTAATATAAAATCTGCATTTACATCTTTACAAAACTCAGTAGTTAAGCCTGTATAAGTATCAATTTTTAAGTTTGGTACGTGTTCAAAAGTTTTTTCTATAAAAGAGAGTCTTTCCTTTAAAGAAAATCTATATTTTTTGGTATCGTTAATACCAATGGCAATCACCAATTCATCAAATAAAGGCAAGGCACGGTTAATAACATCTACATGACCTAAAGTAATAGGGTCAAAAGAACCTGGGAATACAGCTTTTTTCATAATAGTTACAAGTTACTTATTTTTTATGGCCATTTCAATAGCATTAGTTAATAAGTCTGGTAAAGGGATTCCTGCAGCTTTGGCTTGTTGTGGCAATAAACTTTCAGTAGTCATTCCTGGAACGGTATTCATTTCTAAAAAGTAAGGAGTGTCTCCAATAAAAATAAATTCAGATCTAGAAAAGCCAGTCATGTTTAGAGCTTTATAGGCTTTAATGGCTTCGGTATGTAAATTTTGTAATTGAATGTCTGAAATTCTTGCAGGAGTAATTTCTTGTGATTTTCCCTCGTACTTGGCTTCGTAATCAAAAAAGTCATTTTCTGATACAATTTCAGTAGCAGGTAAAGCCAATACTTTGTTTTGATAAGTAATGACTCCAATAGAAACTTCGGTTCCATCTAAAAAAGATTCTATTAAAATTTCATGATCCTCTTTAAAAGCTTTTTCAAGAGCTATTGAAAATTCCTCTATTTTATTGACTTTGGAAATTCCATAACTAGAACCTGCATTGTTAGGTTTTACAAAACAAGGCAATCCTAGTTCATTTGCAATTTTTTCTGGATTGATGTCATCTCCTTTATCAAAATAGAAAGATTTTGCAGTGTTAATACCGTGTTTACGTAACACACTTAAACAATCACGCTTGTTAAAAGTCAATGCCATTTGGTAAGCAGGAGCAGAGGTGTAAGGCAGATCAATCATGTCAAAATATCCTAATATTTTTCCATCCTCTCCAGGCGTTCCATGAATCACGTTAAATACACAATCAAAATTGATTTTAGTTCCATCAATAATGGCTGAAAAATCATTTTTATCAACATTAAATTCTTGGTTGTTTTCATTTAAAGCTACCCATTTTTCTTTGGTAATAACTACTCTGTAAGGATTGTATTTATTTTTATCAATATGATTATAGACTACGTTACCACTAATCATAGAAATGTTGTACTCACTAGAGTATCCACCCATTATTACTGCAATGTTTTGCTTCATGAAAATAAAATTAGGGTCGTAAAAATATTAAATATTAATTCAAAACCCTACATATAGGTTTTATATCTTTGTCAAAAAACATTATAAATGAGTTTTATCAAGTTTCTAAAAAGTAAACATTTTATTATCAGTCTTTTTGTTTCAGTAATACTATTAGCTCTTATCTTATGGGGAGTTATTAAATACTTACACACTTATACCAATCAAGATCAAAAAATAGAAGTTCCAAATTTAGTAGGGCTAACCGTTGATGAAGTCAAAGTAGTATTAGACGATAAAATGTTAGATTATGTATTGTTAGAAACAGGAAGTTATAACCCAGAGATTCCTAAAGAAGCAGTTTTAGAGCAGTTGCCAGAAGCAGGACAAATAGTAAAAGAAAAACGTAAAATTTATATAACTATTAATCCTGACGGATATGCCAGTGCCCCAATTCCACCATTTTACGGAAGAACTAAAAAAGAAATTCAGCAATTAATTATCAATAGCGGATTTATTGTAGGACAGTATGAAGAAATTGATGATATAGGAACTGTTGTAAGAGGGTTAAAATTTAAAGGTCAAGAATTAAAGTCTGGAGATAAATTACCAAAAATGTCTATAATAGATGTGGTAATAGGTAACGGAGAATTAAGATAATTATGGAAGAATTTACACCAGAAATGGAGGGAGTAGAAGACAATTATGAACATTATAGATTTGTAGCCGAAGCCGGACAGCAACCTTTAAGAGTTGATAAGTTTTTAATGAATTTTGTGATGAATGTTACCCGTAACAAAGTTCAGCAAGCGGTAAAAGATGGAAATGTTTTGGTAAATGAGGAGGTGGTAAAAGCCAATCATAAAGTAAAGCCAGGGGATGTGGTAACGGTAGTATTTGAATTTGCTCCAAGAGAAACAGAAATATTGCCAGAAGACATTCCGTTAGATATTGTTTTTGAAGATGAAGAGGTAATTGTAATTAATAAGCCGGCAGGATTGGTAGTACATCCTGGTCATGGAAATTACGATGGAACTATGGTGAATGCTCTTATGTATCACTTTAAAAATTTACCAGAAAACGCAGATGGAAGACCTGGTTTGGTACATAGAATAGATAAAGATACTAGTGGATTGTTGGTTGTGGCTAAAACAGAACATGCTTTGACTCATTTGTCTAAACAATTTCACGATAAAACTTCAGAACGTTTGTATTATGCATTGGTGTGGGGAAATATAGAAGAAGATGAAGGAACTATAGAGGGAAATATAGGACGTAATTTAAAAAACAGATTGCAGCAAGATGTATTTCCTGATGGAGACCAAGGAAAACCAGCCATCACTCATTTTAAAGTGTTAGAACGTTTTAGTTATGTTACACTAGTGCAATGTAAATTAGAAACAGGTAGAACCCACCAAATTAGAGCACATTTTAAACATATAGGTCACACACTTTTTAACGATGAACGTTATGGAGGTGATAAAGTTTTAAAAGGAACTACCTACACAAAGTATAAACAATTTGTAGACAATTGCTTTAAGTTAATTCCACGTCAGGCTTTACATGCCAAGACTTTAGGGTTTGAACATCCTACCACAGGAGAAATGATGCGTTTTGATTCTGAAATTCCAGATGATTTACAACAAGTGTTAGAAAAGTGGAGAGGGTATACATTGACGAATAAGTAGATATTAGGAGTTAATAATTTAAGGAGTAGAGTTGTTAAGAAGGTGTTCGAGAAGCCTGTACTGAGTTTTGCTGAAGTATAGTCGAGAACCGAAAATAGATGATCGAAAAATGAAAAAAAAGATATGTCAATAACAAAAGAATCAGAATTAATCGGAATGAAAAAGATTAGTGAAGTTGTTGGTACTACACTAAAATTAATGAGAGAATATGCGAAAGTTGGTATGTCAACCAAAGAATTAGATGAATATGGTGAGGATATTTTAAAAAGTTATGGAGCTAAATCAGCACCTTATGAAACTTATGATTTTCCGGGATATGCTTGCATAAGTGTTAATGAGGAAGTTGCCCACGGAATTCCATCTGAAAATAAAATTCTTAAGGAAGGAGATTTGATAAATATTGATGTATCAGCAGAATTAAATGGATTTTGGTCTGACAATGGAGGTTCTTTTGTACTTGGAAAAGACATACATAATCATCAACCACTTGTAGATGCATCAAAAAATATCTTGAAAAAAGCTATAACCAACATAAAGGGTGGAGTTAAAATAGCTGACATTGGACAAATAATTGAAACAGAAGCAAAAAAATCTGGATTTAAAGTAATTAAAAACTTGGCGGGTCACGGTGTTGGGAAAAGTTTACACGAAGAGCCTGAAAATATTCTAAATTATAGAGTTAAAACAAATCGAGAAAGATTTAGAAAAAATACGACAGTCGCAATTGAAACTTTTATTTCCACAAAATCAACTATTGCATTAGAATTAAACGATGGTTGGACTTTGGTTGGTGACAAAGGAGGTTATGTGACACAGCATGAACAAACAATTTTAATAACGGATCAAGAACCTTTGATTTTGACCGAATCAAATGAAATCTGGAATTAAAAAATAGAAATAACACAGGGATCCTAAGTTAATTATGATAACTTGGAAATAAGAAAAATGTGAAGCAATGGAAGCTGTATTTAATATTTGGAAAAGAAATAGAGAAATATACTTAACATATTTAAACAACTATTCTGTTGAACAGTTAAATAAAATTCCAGAAGGTTTTAGTAACAATCTTATCTGGAATATTGCTCATGTTATTGTTTGCCAACAAGTATTGGTTTATAAATTTTCAGGATTGGAGACTTATGTGTTAACTGACATGATTAAAAGTTATGGACCTGGAACCAGACCTACTAAAGAAGTATCTGCAAAAGAAGTAGAAATGTTAAAAACGCTTTTGTTGACATTGATAGATAAAACAATTTCGGATTATAAAGACGGAAAGTTTATCAAGTATAAAAAACTAGAAACCAGTATGGGGTTTCATATAAATTCAATACAAGGAGCAATAGAATATAATAATTATCACGAAGGCTTACATCTTGGCTATATCATGAATATTAAAAGGTTTGTGTAAGTTCTTAAATTCGTTCATGATTAAAAAATATAAAGAAAAATGAAAATTGTAGTATCACCAGCAAAATCATTAGACTTTGAGTCAGAAATTCCAACAAAAGATTTTACACAAGGAGTCTTTCTAGAAGAAGCAGAAAAACTAAATAAAGTTTTAAAAAAGAAGAAACCTAAAGAATTAGGAGATTTGATGAAAATTTCTGAAAAATTGAGTGATTTAAATTGGCAACGAAATCAAGATTGGTCCTTGCCTTTTACTCTAGAAAATGCTCGTCAGGCAGTATTTGCGTTTAACGGTGATGTATATGCAGGGTTAGATGCTTATTCATTAACAGAGGAACAAATTAAAGTTTTACAAGATAAATTGAGAATTTTATCGGGGCAATACGGAATTTTAAAACCTTTAGATTTAATGCAACCCTATCGTTTAGAAATGGGAACAAAATTAAAAATAGGAAGAAAAGAAAACTTATATCAATTTTGGGGTGATACAGTTACAAATCAATTAAATAAAGAATTGTTAGAGGAGGATGTTTTTATAAACTTGGCAAGTAACGAATATTTTAAAGTAGTAAAACCTAAATTGTTAAAAGTACCTGTAATTACTCCTGATTTTAAAGATTATAAAGACGGGAAATTAAAAATGATTTCCTTTTTTGCTAAGAAAGCACGTGGCTTAATGGTGCGTTATATCATCGATAAAAATATTGAGACCATAGAAGGTTTAAAAGGTTTTAATTATGAAGGTTATGCTTTTGATGCCAACTTGTCTACCGAAACCAATTTTGTTTTTACCAGATAAAACCATCAAATTACAAACAATAACAAGGCCTTTCAATATTTTATGAAAGGCTTTGTTATTTTATAGATTTCTGACAGCCTGTCACTTCTTTCTGACAATTTAGGGATTGGTTCTTAGTGGCACACAAATTGACTATTTGTAAGTGTAAAAATGAATAAACAACGTATTAAATAAATATAATTATGAGTAAGATTATCGGAATTGACTTAGGAACTACGAACTCTTGTGTTTCTGTAATGGAAGGAAACGATCCAGTAGTAATTCCTAATGCTGAAGGAAAAAGAACCACTCCATCTATCGTTGCCTTTGTTGAAGGAGGAGAGCGTAAAGTAGGAGACCCTGCAAAAAGACAAGCAGTAACCAACCCAACCAAAACAATTGCATCTGTAAAACGTTTTATGGGGAACAAATTCTCTGAGTGTACTGATGAAGTATCTAGAGTACCATATAAAGTTGTAAAAGGAGATAACGACACTCCACGTATTGATATTGATGGTCGTTTGTATACACCTCAAGAGGTTTCTGCAATGACTTTGCAAAAAATGAAAAAAACTGCTGAAGACTATTTAGGTCAATCAGTTACAGAAGCTGTTATTACAGTTCCTGCATATTTTAACGATGCACAACGTCAAGCAACTAAAGAAGCTGGAGAAATTGCAGGTTTAAAAGTACAACGTATCATTAACGAGCCTACTGCTGCTGCATTGGCTTATGGTATTGACAAAAAAGGATCTGACCAAAAAATTGCTGTTTACGATTTAGGAGGAGGTACTTTTGATATTTCTATCTTAGAAATTGGAGATGGAGTTTTTGAAGTATTGTCTACAAACGGAGATACTCACTTAGGAGGGGATAACTTTGATGAGGTGATTATTGACTGGTTAGCAGATGAGTTTAACGCTGCTGAGCAAGTAGATTTACGTAAAGATCCAATGGCTTTACAACGTTTAAAAGAAGCTGCAGAGAAAGCTAAAGTTGAATTGTCATCTTCTACTCAAACAGAAATTAACTTACCATATGTTACGGCAACTGCAAGCGGTCCTAAGCACTTGGTACAAACTTTAACTCGTTCTAAATTTGAGCAATTGGCTGCTGATTTGGTAGTGCGTTCTATGGAGCCTGTTAAAAAAGCATTAAAAGATGCAGATTTAGATACTTCAGATATTGATGAGGTAATTTTAGTAGGAGGATCTACTCGTATTCCAGTTATTCAAGAAGAGGTTAAAAAATTCTTTGGAAAAGAGCCTAATAAAGGAGTAAACCCAGATGAGGTTGTTGCTATTGGAGCAGCTATTCAAGGAGGAGTTTTAGCTGGAGATGTAAAAGATGTATTGTTATTAGACGTTACACCTTTATCTTTAGGAATTGAGACTATGGGGAATGTATTCACAAAATTAATTGAAGCGAATACCACTATTCCAACCAAAAAATCTCAAGTATTTTCTACGGCTGTAGATAACCAACCTTCTGTTGATATTCACGTATTACAAGGAGAAAGAGCAATGGCTGCAGATAACAAAACTATTGGACGTTTCCAATTAACTGATATTCCACCAGCACAAAGAGGAACTCCTCAAATTGAAGTAACTTTTGATATTGATGCCAACGGAATTATTAAAGTTTCTGCTGTAGATAAAGCAACTAATAAATCTCAAGAAATTAAGATTGAAGCTTCTTCAGGATTGTCAGAAGAAGAAATTGCTAAAATGAAAGCAGATGCTGAAGCAAACGCAGAGGCTGATGCAAAAGCAAAAGAAAATGCAGAAAAGTTAAACACTGCTGATCAAATGATTTTCCAAACAGAAAAGCAATTGAAAGAAGTAGAAGGAAAACTTCCTGAAGATAAAAAAGCTCCTATTGATGCTGCTTTAACTGAATTAAAAGCTGCTCACGCTGCTAAAAACATAGAAGGAATTGATCCTGCTATTGAAAAGTTAAACACTGCTTTACAAGGTGCTGCTGCTGAATTCCAAGCGGCTGCTCAAGAAGCACAAGGAGGTAATGCAGGAGCTAAACAAGAAGAGCCTGCTACAGCATCTAACGGAGGAGACGATGTAGAAGATGTTGACTTTGAAGAAGTAAAATAATGAATTGATAAATATTCAGGTTGATAAAAAACCGTTTCATATTTTTGAAACGGTTTTTTGTTTTTTTATAAGATTGGTGTATATGGTTGATTTTGCAACGGTTTTGGCTAGGCTTTGTGCGGGGTTGAAAATCGGCCAGATTTTCGAACACGTACTAAGCTGAAGCTTTTTGTTTGGATTTGTTTCTTTGGTTTTCACAAAGCCAAATCAACAAGATTTGGCGACCTAGTAAATATACACAAAACTTTGAAGTAAGCACAGAACCCGCATGAAGTTTAGCCGGTGTTGTGTGCTGTTTATTATTTATACTTTTTCAAATTTATTTTTTGTTTTTCTCCACTCTTTTTTAAACATTAAATATCCTTTGTGGTCATATTCGGACTCAGGAATTGTCTTCTTTATGTCTTTACTAAAAAACTCTTCTATTTTATTAATAAATTGAATAATTTGCTCTGAATATTCTTCTATTTTTATTTTAGTTATAGTATTTGATTCTGTAGTTAAGTTTACATAAGAATTGTCGTGTTCAATCCACCAATTATATCCATTGTCCATCTCTGTTTCAATTGTCACACATTCATCTTCTGGTAAATGGTTAAGGTGGTGTCCATCTGTTGGAAGTAATATTCTAAATAGTTGATTTTCTTTTGTATGATTAGACTCTAATGTTCTTAGTAAATGTAATCCGCTTGCACTTATATTTAACCATAAATCTGGTTTAACAACTATTTCTGTTCCAATTATTACTTTCAAATATCCGTGTGCACATCTATCATATGGAGCTGATTTTTCTCCATTATACCAACCTATTTCAATGATTTCTATTTCAAAAGTAGAATTTAACATTTTATTTTTTTTAATTGCACACAACATGTTATATCCGTACCTACTACTTTGTGGGTTGGTCTGTTGTTTTGTTTTTTATAAAAATACCCAATTAAAGGCATGATTGAAAGAGATACTTATGCACAAAAGCTAAAAGTTCTTCACAAATAAAATTTTAGAAGGAGGTTGGGGAATAAAGCTGTTCTCGATACTTCTTTTGCTTTCGTTGTCACTACAGTAAAAGAAACTCGAACTGACATTGTTGTTGGGGGGGTGAGAGTTTTGTTTCTTTATGAGGTTTTGGTAGATAAAAAAATGTAGTAGGGCAGTAGGGTGCACTAACTATGAGCAGGTGTTGGCCACCGTAATTTTTTTCACTAAATGAGATTGTTCAGATCTTGTTTTCCAATTATAGCCATAATTTCAACAACGTTACTATGATTTATTCTATAATAAATACTGTCTGAACCACAAGTGCAACGTCTATAATCTTTTTTTAAGAAATCTACAGATTCAAGTGAATACGGATTTTCAGCTATAGTTTCAAAATACTCAAAAAAAGAATTAAAATTTTTGTCGGCTTTTGCCATTCCAAATTTTTCAACCCCATAATGATGAATTCTCACTAAATCTTCTTTCGCAACATTGCTTAATTTGAATTTAGCCATTAAGCAAAGACTTAGATTCAGCTAATATTTGTTCTTTAGTGTCGTTTGTAAATCCACTTTTCTCAGCTTTTTCAAGTTTAGAACTTATCCAGTCTATTTGTCTTTGTTGTTTTCTAGCTTGTCTTATCAAGTCATTAACAAGCTCACTCTTACTAGAATACTCTTTGTTGTCAACTTGAGATTTTAACCATTCATCATTTGGTTGTGTAAATGAAATACTTTGTCTTGCCATGAGATTCACTTTTGATGTAAATTTACATCAATAAAAGGTTTCTAACAAACAATATAATTTAAAATGTTTATTTTCAGATTGTTGGTTTTTATAAAAATAAAGAGTTTGTCTGAAAAGTATTAGAAAACGTCATTCTGAATTTAGTTCAGCATCACACTATGTTTTTAAATAGTAGTGATGAGGAACTGAAACAAGTTCAGTTTGACGAAATTTTACTTTTCAGACAGCCCTTTTTTTATGAAGCTAGTTGGTATTTGTAATTATTAAAAGTAGCCTCAATAATTGTGTGATATTCTTTAAACTGTTCTTGTAATAACCAATTTTTTAGTTCCACTATTTCAGAAGGAGTTAACCACTTTTTAGATTTCATCAATTCTTTAATAAATAAATTTTTGTGGTTTACTACCTGACTTAATACTTGTTTTTGTAATTCTACCATAGCTTATAAAATTAAAATACATGTTTAAAAAAGGTTAGTTAACTTCTATGAGTTTTATAGGTTTTGGTTTGGCCTCTTCTTTTTTAGGAATAAATATTTTAAGTATTCCATCATCATAATTGGCCTTAATTTTTTCTTGCTCAATACTCTCAGCCAAAGTAAAAGACCTACTAAATGATTGATAACTATACTCTTTAATAGAGTATTTTGGTGACTGTGTGTTGTTGGTTTCTTCTTTTTTTTCAGAAGATATGGTTAGTTTACCATTGTCTACCTCTATTTTAAAATCCTCTTTTTTAAAACCAGGAACCGCCATTTCTATAGAGAATCCATCATGGTTTTCAGAAATGTTCACCAATGGAATAGAGGTATTTGTTTTAGAGAAATGCTTATCTGAACTATTTAACATATCGTAGTTAAAAAAACGATCAAACAAGTCTGGGTACGAATTTGAAAATTTTACTAAAGACATAACATTAAATTTTTAAGTTAAACAATTTATTTATGATGTGTTTTTCAAAGAAAATGCCAATTGTAAAAAGTGAAAAAATGTCATTTTTAGAACTTGAATAAAAGTCTACTTGACAGTTTTTTAGTGATTTAATAGTAAGTCGGTAGCAATTCTAAAGGTATTACAATGAGCATTTACAATTAATTTAATGTCTGTAGAATAGCCACCACCCATGCTGCAAATTACAGGGGTTTTTAAATGGTAAAATGTTTCTAATACAAATTGGTCTCGTTCTTTGCATCCGTTAAGCGTACAGTTTAATTTTCCAAGTTTATCTGTAGCTAAAATATCTACACCAGATTGGTAAAAAACAGCATCAGGTTGTAGTTGGGTAATTAGGTTTGGTAAAGTAGTTTTTAAAATGTTTAAATATTCCTCATCACTAGTATTGTTTTCTAATGCGATATCTAAATCAGATGTTTCTTTGGTAAAAGGATAATTGTTTTTACCATGCATAGAAAAGGTGAATACATTGGAGTTGTTTTTAAAAATTTCGGCAGTTCCGTTTCCTTGATGCACATCTAAATCAACAATTAAAATTTGACTAGCTAGTTGGTGTTTAAGTAAAAAGTGAGCCGCTACGGCCTGATCGTTTAAATAACAAAAAGGATCGGGTTGGTTACTGTATGCATGATGCGTTCCTCCAGCCACATTCATGGCTATGCCGTGTGTTAAGGCAAATTTACTTGCTTCAATAGTTCCTTGCGTAATGATGAGTTCTCTATCTATAATTTGTTGACTTAGAGGAAAACCAGAATTTCTGATTTCATCTTTGGTCAAATCTAAATTTAGCAACCTAGTAATATAGTCTTTGGTGTGTGCACCAATTAGGTCTTCTGTAGAGGCTTTTTGTGGGGTGAAAAAATTTTCAATAGTGCAAGTTCCTTCGTGTAAAAGTTGTCTAGGGATTAAATCGTATTTTTCCATAGGAAAACGATGTCCTTTTTTTAAAGGATGCTCATAACAAGGATGAAAAGCTATTTTTAGCAAATTATAAAAGGTTTATAGTTTCATAACAAAGTTAAATTTTCAATCTTTGAAAAAAGTTATTTTTTAGATGTTTATGGAGTTTTATCAAAAAGAAATTCAGTTAAAATCAAGAAGGAGGGGCTATCATTTAATCACGGATGAAATAATAGCAGCCATTCCTGAAATAAGCAACCTACAAATAGGACAATTACAGGTGTTTATTAAACATACATCGGCCAGTTTAACCATTAATGAAAATGCCGATCCTACGGTTCGTATGGATTTTGAAACACATATCAATAAAATGATTCCCGAAGACATGCCTTATTACAAGCACGATTATGAGGGAAGTGATGATATGCCTGCTCATATAAAAGCATCTATGTTGGGTTGCTCTGTAGAGATACCTATTAGTAACGGACGGTTAAATTTAGGTGTTTGGCAAGGAATTTATTTAGGGGAACATCGAAATTACGGAGGAAGTAGAAAAGTAGTGTTGACTGCTTTTGGAAAATAATAAATTTAAAGATAAAAGATGTTTACATTTTCATTCAATCACGTAGCACTTTCTGTAAAAGATGTAAGTATTGCTGCTGATTTTTATAATAGGGTATTACAATTAAAGGAAATAGAAAACACAGCATCCACTTCTAAAACAAGATGGTTTGCTTTGGGGGAAGGAAAACAACTTCATTTAATTCCAAGACCTGATGCTGAAATAAAAACAAACAAAGCGGTACATTTTGCGTTGGCGATTAATGACATTCATCCTTTTATAAATCATTTACAGATTTTAGGAATACCATATACTGATTGGTTGGGAACGCCTACTAAAGACTATGTTAGAAATGATGGAATTAAACAATTTTATTTTCAAGACCCAGATGGATATTGGATAGAAATCAATGAAGATTTTAAGGAATAAAATCTTTTAAAAAGTAAAGCTGTCTTAAAAGTATTATAAAACGTCATTATGAATTTATTTCAGAATCACAAGTTGCTATGAAACAGTAGTGATGAGAAACTGAAACAAGTTCAGTTTGATGAAATTTTTACTTTTAAGACAGTCTTTTTTTAGTTGTTGATGGAAATAAGTTCAATATCAAATATCAGTACCGATCCTCCTGGGATGTTTCCATAGTCATAACTTCCGTAAGCCAAACGAGAAGGGATAAAAAGTTTTCCTTTGCTTCCTTCTTTAAAGTGAGTCATTCCTTCTTTAAAACCTTTAATCAATCCTGAAAGGTTAAAAACAGTGTCTTCACCTTCATCAAAAACTTCCCCGTCTTCTAAATAAGAACCCGTGTAGTTTAAGGTTACATTGTTGCTTTCAGTAGCAAAAGTATCTCCATCTCCAGTTTCTTCTATCATATAATATAAACCAGAATCTGTTTTGGTTACTAAGTCTGTTAAATTATTTTCTTCTAAATATTCGGTTATTTTAACATCATCTTCTTTAGATAGGTTAACAGATAGTAGTTCAATATCAAAAACAAGAACAGACCCACCAGGAATTGCATTATAGTCACTACTACCATATCCCATTCTAGAAGGGATGATTAGTTTTCCTTTTCCCCCTTCTTTAAAATAAGGAATTCCTAATGACCACCCATAAATAACACGTTGTAAGCTTAAGATAATTCCATCTTCATCGCTTTCATCAAAAACAGTTCCATTTGTAAAAGCACCTTTGTAAGCTACGGTAACAACATCTGTTGATTCAGGTTGTAAACCAGTTCCTTCTTCTTCAATAATATAGTATAATCCATATTGATCTCTGACAGCTTCCAAATCATTTTCTTCAAGATAATCAATAATTTCTTGTTCATTTTCTTCGGTGTAGTTTTTAGGGCTATCGTATTTAGTACAAGCACTTAATATTAAAAGAGCACAAAGGGTTATGCATATTTTTTTCATGTAAATTATTTTTAGTTTTTAAGGTGCATAAAGATACTACAATTAGTGGAGTTTCCAATGCTGCTCTTTATGTACCATGTAGAGGATGTATCCGAAGGGAACCCACCAGATAATATCGTTAAAAATAAGGGTGTAAAAAAATTCAAAAGGAACGATTCCTTGAAGGTAGTTACCTACAAATCCAATAGGACCAAATATTTTACCTAAAGTCCCTACAGCTACAATTGGCCAGTGTTTTAATGGATTGTATGATGCCCACCAATAACCTAAACCATATACTCCTACAATCATTCCAACTCCTTGCCATATCATAGGTAAGTTTAACCGTTCCATACCCACCAAATCAAAAAAGTGATTAGGAAATAAAACGACCCAAGTCCCCCATAATAGGTTATATATAGCAGCAATTTTTAAGATTGTTTTCATGTTAATTGTTTAAAGCTTCTTTGTAGGTGTTAATAGCTCTTTCTCTGGCAAATTTATGTTCCACCATTGGTTCAGGATAACTTAATTCATTTAATTCGGGTACCCATTTTTTAATGTATTTTAGGTCTTTGTCAAATTTTTGAATTTGAGTAGTGGGGTTAAAAACTCTAAAATAAGGAGCAGCATCACAACCTGTACCTGCTGCCCATTGCCAGTTTCCATTGTTGGCAGCTAGTTCATAATCTAATAATTTTTCGGCAAAATAAGCCTCACCCCATTGCCAATCAATCAATAAATGTTTGCATAAAAATCCTGCCGTAATCATTCTTACTCTGTTATGCATATGTCCCGTGGCATTTAACTCTCTCATACCTGCATCTACTATAGGGTATCCTGTTTGTCCGTTACACCATTTGTTAAATTCCTCTTCGTTATTTCTCCAAGGAACGGCATCGTATTTAGACTTAAAATTGTGGTTTTTAACTTTAGGAAAATGAAACAGAATTTGCATAAAAAACTCTCTCCAAATCAATTCACTTAAATAGACATCGCTTTGATTTGGTAAATTTAAAATGACTTGCCTGATACTTAAAGTACCAAAACGTAAATGAGGACCAATATGTGTGGTGTGATCAATAGAAGGGAAATCTCTATGTTTTCCGTAATCTATAATTTTTGTAGTATTAAACTTAGGTACTTTTATTAAAGAAGCTGTAAATCCTATCTCTTCAATTTTGGGAAATGATGTTTTTTGTTTTAAAAAGTTTTGATCATTACCTGTTTGTGTTGTAAGAGTTCTTTCTTTAAAAACAGATAACCATTTGTTTTTATATGGGGTGTAAACAGTGTATGGTTTTCCATCGGCTTTTACAATTTCATTTTCTTCAAAAATAACTTGATCTTTAAACCTGTAAAATTCAATTTGATGTTCCTTAGCCAATTTGTAAATATTTCTATCTCGTTCTAAAGCATAAGGTTCGTAATCTTTGTTGGTGTAAATCGCATTGATGTTGTAATCTTTAAAAAGTTGTGTCCATACTTCTGTAGGTGTTCCTTTTAAAACCAATAAACTACTTTGATGTTGATTTAGTTCTTGATTGATGTTATTTAAACAGTCATAAATAAAAGATACCCTAGTATCATTCTTTGGTAAAAATTCTAAAATTTCATCATCAAAAATAAAAATAGGAAGCACAGGAATGTTCTCTGCTAAAGCTTTGTTTAGAGCTGTATTATCAAACAAACGTAAATCTCTTCTAAACCAAAATACATTAACTTTTTGCATGTGCTTTTTGTTTAAAATATTGATGAAAGTATATGTTTCCAAAAATTAATAACATTCCGTAAAAAGTATCTTCCACAGGAATGGTAAACATTCTTATGCCCAAATTTTGAGTGTTGTTGTACCAAACAATAGGAGCTTCTAAAAAACTACCAGTTAATATTCCGTTACTCATAAAAAAGAACGGAAGAATGGTGGCAAAAGTCAAGTAGTAATAAAACAAATTAACTTTTAATTTTTTTAGATAAAGTAAGAAAATACCTAAAAACAAAAAGGTTAAAAAAGTGTACCATTTGTGGTAGTTTAAAATGCCTAAGCCTAACAAAAACAAAGCTAAAATGTAGTTGAATTTAATCAGTTTTTGATTGTTTTTTTTATTGGGAATTAAATACAGAAAGGCAAAATAAGTAAAGGAACAAGCGTAGGGAATACAAACAAAAAACAAAATTTCTTCTAGAGGTAAATGACCTAAATAAATTCCTGTTAAGTAAGTAGGATTAAAGCCCCAAAAGCCTAATTGCGTAAATATTTCATCCCAAATTAAAAAGAAAGTTCCCACCAGCACACAACTCAAAAAAAAGTACTTCCACTCTTTGTAAAATGCGTGTTTTTTGTAAAAACTAGCGATAAAAGGAATAGAGATACATGCGATATTGATGAGTAAATAGGTGTATTGCATTAAAAATATTGTTTAAAATACTTAATAGGTACGTATAACATACCAAAACATTCTCCTTCTTCTTTTCCTAAATGTTTATGATGCACTTTGTGAGCTTTTCTTAAAGATTTGATATACGGGTTTTTTATGTTTTTAAACCAATTAAATCGTTGATGAATAATGATGTCATGAACTAAAAAATAGGCAATACCATAAAATAAAATTCCCAAACCAATAAAAAACAAAAAGTTGAGCTCTGGTCTAATTCCAAAATAAAACAAAGCAAT
Organism: Wenyingzhuangia sp. IMCC45467; assembly: GCF_054111205.1. The sequence goes on along the minus strand of NZ_CM134196.1, from coordinate 1,247,361 downwards.
ACTAGGGATGGCAAAAATGACAAAAAAAGCATCATTTTTCTCAAATACTCCTTGATATTTAGGTTGGTGATGATCTTCGTGTAAATACCATAAAAAACCATGCATTACAAATTTATGGGTACACCAAGTAATACATTCCATAAATAAAAATGTACCTAGTGTAGTAAGAATATATATTAATACGTTACTCATTTTTTATTTTTTTAATGTGTTTTAACATTATGTTTTGATAGTCTGTATTGATGTTACTTTTGACTAAGTTTTTTTGAATAAACAAATCATCTTCATCAAGGTTATTGTAGTAGCCTAAAAACTTAGGAGCTTTATTTTGTGTGAGCCACCTAATATACCTAGCTTCAACATGGTTGGGATGTTTTGTTATAAAATTTTCTAGCATTTTTTTTCCCTTTTTAAAGTTAGATAACTTTTGCATAGGAGACCAAACAAACTCAGCTTTTTTCATGATAGCAGCAGCGTGATAGGGAATAACATCACTACAATTAGATTTTTCACAAATGGCTATCATTTCTTCTAACTGCTCTTTGTCTACTCCATCCTGAAAAAAAGTTCTAACTTTTTGCAATTGCTCACAGTTGTTGCTCCACGATAAAGTTAAAGCAGCAAAAAAAGAGATGAATAAGGTTTTCATAAATTATACTAATCTTAAAGAATATTTGGTGTAAGCTCTCATTAGAATCAACATTTTTGTAGGGTTAGATACCCTTATTCTTTCATTCATAATTTGCTCACTAGTAGTTTGCTTTAGTTTGTATAATAGTTTTAGATAATATTTATAGGCTAAATACACTCCTAATTTACTTTCTATTGGTAGTTTTTTAATTCCTATATAAGCCTCTTTAAAATCGTTTTCTATGTCTATAATAATTTCTTGTTTGGTTTTGGCATCCATAGGTAAAGAGGTCAGGTTAGGGAAGTAAGACCTGTCTAAATCTTGTAAATCATCTTTTAAATCTCTTAAAAAATTTACTTTTTGAAAAGCAGAACCTAACTTCATAGCATAAGGTTTTAGCTCTTGATATTTTTCTTCATTATTATTTACAAAAACACGCAAACACATCAATCCAACAACATCAGCAGAACCATAAATATACTCTTCGTAATCTTGTATAGAAGCGTAGGTGGTTTGAGATAAATCTCTTCTCATACTCTTTAAAAAATCTTTTACAAAAGGTTGTAAATTATATTTAAGTACCACTTCTTGAAAAGCATTGAGAATAGGATTCATGCTTATTTTTCTGTCTAAAGATTTGTAGTATTCTTCTTCAAACTCATTTAATAATGTCTCTTGAGGATAATCTAAAAAAGTATCTACAATTTCATCAGCATAACGAACAAAGCCATAAATAGCGTAAATGGCAGGTCTTATGGTAGGTTTAAATAGCAAAATACCTAAAGAAAAGGAGGTGCTATATTTTTTTGTGATTAACTGACTACATTGGTAACTGGTACTGTCAAATAGAGCTTTCATAAATGCTAATTTTTTTTAATAAGTTCACTCACAATTTCTCCAGATATAATTGCTGGTGGTACTCCTGGTCCGGGTACGGTTAACTGTCCAGTGAAGTATAAGTTACTAATTTTTTTACTTTTAAGTTTAGGTCTTAAAATATGAGTTTGTAATAATGTGTTTGCCAAACCATATGCGTTTCCTTTATACGAGTTAAATTGTTCTTTAAAATCATTAATACAATAGCTTTCTTTAAAACTTACGAAATCAATAATGTTTTGGTTTGTTATTTTTTCTAACCTTTTAATAATGATGTTAAAATATTTTTCTCTAATAGCTGGAGTATCTTCTATTCCAGGTGCAATTGGAATTAAAAAAGTTCCAGATTCTTTTCCTTCTGGTGCAAAATAATCATCTGTTATGCTTGGAAAACTAGCATAAAAAAGAGGTTTTTCTGGCCAGGTTAAAGTATTGTAAATAGATTTTGCATGTTGGTTAAAATCAGTATCAAAAAAAAGTGTGTGATGAGATACATTTGCTAATTTTTTATTAAAACCTACATAAAAAAGTAAGGCAGAAGGAGCAAAGGTTTTTTTGTTCCAATACTCTTCTGAGTATTGTCTGTATTTTTTAGGTAGTAAAGTTTCTGTAAAATGATAGTCTGCACCGCTTAGCAAAATATCGCAGTTATATTCATTACTTGTAGTTGTAACAGTGTTTACTTTATTTTTTTCTAGATTGATGTTAGTAATATTTTCTTCACATATTATTTTTACCCCTAACTCTTTTGCAAGGTTTGCCATACCAACTGCTACTTGATGCATTCCTTTTTTAGGATGCCAAGTACCAAGTTTTAAATCGGCATAATTCATAAAATTGTAAAATCCAGGAGTGGTTTCTGGTTTGGCTCCAAGAAATAAAACAGGGAATTCTAATATTTGTTTTAACTCGGGGTGTTTTATGTATTTAGCTACTTGTGATTTTATGTTGCTAAAAAAAGCCCCCACTTTTAAGGCTGTTTTTGGAGTGATAATTTCAAATATATTTTCTCCTGGTTGATATACTAAATCTTTAATGGCTAGGTTGTAATTTTCTTCTGCATCGGCAATAAACTTTTTTAATTTATCTCCACTTCCTTTTTCTTTTTCCTCAAAAGTGTTTACAATGGTGTTAAAATTGGCAGCTATGTTCATAGAACTCATCACATCAGCATAAACTTTATAACCAGGATCTAATTGTGTAATTTGATAATAGTCGGATGTTTGTTTGCCAAAATCGTTAAAGAATTTATCAAACACATCTGGCATCCAATAAAAAGTTGGCCCCATATCAAACACAAAGCCATTTTTGTGTAATTGCTGTGCTCTTCCTCCAATATGATTGTTTTTTTCTAATATGGTAACATTGTAGCCAGCTTTGGCTAAGTAGCAACTAGCGGATAATGATGAGAATCCGGCTCCTATAATAATTACCTTTTTGTTTTCCATATTGTTTTTGTTATCAATTTACACAAACAATAATACAAATAGAAAATTCAGGTTGTTAAAATATGTGATATACAGGTAGTATTTGTGGTGTTTGGGACAAATGGGACTTTAAGAACTAAAGGTTTAGGGCTTGTTATGAAATTAATTTTTCTTTAGGGAAAGATCTAGAAATAGGAATAGGTTCTTTAATATGATTTAAAATTACCACAGCTGCTCTTGCATTTCCTTCGGTTTTAATTACTTCATTTTTGTTTACCAAAAAAGATCTGTGACACCTAACAAATTGCGGGTAAATAGTTAAAAAGTCTTCTACTTTTTTTAAAGTAACCCTCATTAATGTTTTTTTAGGTTTTCCGTCTAATAAATACACTATGGTTGTGTAGTTGTTGTTAGATTGTGCATATAAAAAATCATCAATATCTAAAGTTAAAGGAGTTTCTTTTATATTATCAGATTCAATGGTAATGATTTCTTTTTTCTCTTTTCGTATTTGTTCAATAATTTTATTAGAACTAATGTTTAATTGGCTTTGTAAATATTTTTCTACTAAAAAGATAATCAACAGTACAGGAAACACTCCAATAGAAAAGACCAAAGTCATAAATTTTGGGTAAGAAAAAGCAGGCATATAGTTACTAATATATACACTATGATATATGTAGTTTATGGTGGTTATAATTAAAAAAGAGATTAGTAAAAAAGTAGCTTCTTTTTGTACTGTCCAATTCCTAACATTAAAATAAAAGGGGAAAACTTTAGGAAGTATAAAATAACTAATAAATAAGCTAAAGCTAACAAGTATACCATAACCAACAATTAAAAAAGCATTGGCTTTAACAACTTGATCTATTCCAAATGGTTGAAATATGTATAGAAAAAGGAAGGTAAACAATCCAACCCCTAAGGTCATTGAAAGTTTAACAGGAAGTTTGTCAATTAAGAAATAAGGTTTGTTTAACCAAACTTTAAATTGCGCTATCATTAAGTAGGTTTTGTTTTATACTAAAGTAAAGATAACAAAAGAATTGAAGTTATGCGTTTTTAGGAGCTTTACCTAAATGTTTAAAACGATTATGTGTCCAAAAATAAATAGCAGGATTTTCTGTAATATCTTTTTCTAATTTTCTTAAATAAATATCCGTTAAAGGATATTCACTAGTAGCATTCTGTGGTATTTCTAATTTTTGAAAAGTAATTTCGTAATAACCACGTTTAGGCATTTCAATATGCATATAAATAACATTAAAGTTAAAACGTTTGGCTAACATTTCTGCTCCTGTATGAATAGGAACTGTGTGTCCAAAAAAAGTAGACCAATAATGTGTTTTGTTTATTTGTGGAGATTGATCACTTAACAAACCATACATAGATTGAATTCCATTTTTATAATTGCTAAGTATTTGTGGAATGGTGTCTTGTGTTGGAATAAATACAGATCCAAATCTTCCTCTGTTTTCTTGTACATAAGTATTAAAGTATTTGTTTTCTAATTCTTTAAATGCTCCAAAACATTTAATACTTGTATGATGATTGATATTAAATAACCATTCCCAATTTCCATGATGTGCTCCAAGTAAAATAACACTTTTTCCAGAGGCTTCTAGTTCTCTAAAAATTTCAGGATTTATATACTTGTAACGCTTGTCTATTTCTTTTTGAGGAATTCCAAAACCTTTTAACATTTCTATAAAAATATCAACAAAATGCCTGAAAGATTTTTTTTCTATAGCTAGTCTTTCTTCCTCTGTTTTTTCAGGAAAACAAAGAGCTAAATTTTTTCTAACGGTTTTTTTTCTATATCCAATAATGTAATAAACCAAATAATATAACAAATTTGATATACCATATAAAAACCAAAGCGGTAACTTTGAAAAAAGAAATATAATAGGATATATAAGTAAAAAGGTAATTCGTTCTTTAGTCATTTTATAAAAATAGGAATTGCAAATATCGAATATATATCGGACATAAATAAATGGAACAACATGAATTTAATTGTAATAGGCTTAATTGTAGCCAATGTCATCATAAGCTTACAAGGCTTTAAAAATATTGTGTTTTTTAACAAGTATAAATTCAACGTATTAAGCGTACAAAGAGGTGAGAATTTTAGAATGATTACTTCTGGTTTTTTACATGCCGATTATATTCACTTAGGATTTAATATGTATGCTTTGTACTTGTTTTCTAATACAGTATTGCATTTTTTTAACCCTTTGCAGTATTTGGGTATTTATGTATTGAGTTTGTTGGCTGGTAATTATTTATCATTGGTGTTAAATAAAAACAATGCTTATTATTCAGCTGTAGGAGCTTCTGGAGCGGTTACAGGTATTGTATATGCAAGTATTGTGTTGTTTCCAGAAATGCAGTTGTATATATTTCCACTACCTATTGCCATACCAGGATATGTATTTGGAATAGGTTATTTGTTTTACTCCATGTATGGTATGAAAAATCAATTAGGGAATGTAGGTCACAGTGCACATATTGGTGGTGCTATTGCAGGATATGTAGCTACCATTTTAATGATGCCTAGTGTTTTGCAAACAGGAACCTTACAGGTGGTTTTATTGGCTATTCCTATTGTGGTCTTGTTAGTTATGCAAAAAAAGAATCTTTTTCAGTAGGGCATTTAACGTATTCATATTTGGTATAGCTCATATATAAACCCTATTTTTGCGGCGTTAAAAACAAAACTATGACTAAATATTTTAAACAATTTACCACAAACCCTAAAAACGATATTTTAGCAGGGATGACCGTTTCTTTGGCAATGATTCCAGAAGTTGTTGCTTTTGCTTTTGTTGCACAAATAGATCCATTAGTAGCTTTGTCTGGAGCTTTTATTATTGGTTTGATTACTGCTGTTTTTGGAGGGAGACCAGGTTTAATTTCAGGAGCTGCAGGAGCTGTAGCAGTTATTTTTGTACACATGATACAAGAAGGTCATACCAAAGGAATGTTGTTTGATAGCCCTGTAGATAATATGGGATATTTTTATTTGTTGGCAGCTGTTATATTAATGGGAGTTTTTCAAATATTTGCAGGAGTGTTTAAATTAGGACGTTTTGTGCGTTTAATACCCTACCCAGTAATGCTTGGTTTTGTAAACGGATTGGCCATTGTTATTTTTTGGGCTCAAGTAAAAATGTTTACTCATAAAACTTTAGAAGTATCTGCCGATGGTGTAAAAAATTACATTTCAGAATTTATGTCTGGTACAGAATTGTATATCATGATGGGATTGGTAGGATTAACCATGTCTATTATCTTTTTACTACCAAAGCTGACAAAAAAATTACCAGCATCATTAACCGCTATTTTAGTGGTAACTATTATTGTTATTTTTTCTGGGTTAGAGGTTTCTACTGTTGGATCTTATATAAGAGAAGGTGGAGGAGCAGGATTAAAAGGAGAATTTCCAACACCAAATATGGAGTTATGGCAAAACTTACCTTTTAATTTAGATACGTTTACGTTTATTTTACCTTTTGCCTTTTTAGCAGCTTCTGTAGGGTTAATAGAGTCTTTAATGACCATGAATTTGGTGGATGAGTTAACAGATACCAGAGGAGATGGAAACCGTGAATGTATAGCACAAGGAGTTGGAAATATTACGAGTGGACTTTTAGGAGGAACAGGAGGTTGTGGAATGATTGGTCAGACAGTGATTAATATCAACGCAAAAGGAAGAGGACGTTTGTCTGGAGTGATGATGGCTTTAACATTGTTGTCTTTTATTTTATTTGCAGATAAATATATAGAGCAAGTTCCTATTGCTGCTTTGGTTGGGGTAATGTTTGTAATGGTAATAGAAACTTTTGCTTGGTCTAGTATCAGAATTTTAAGAAAGATTCCTCAAGCCGATGCTTTTGTGTTGGTAGCCGTATCGGCTATTACTGTGGTTTTTGATTTGGCGATTGCTGTTTTTGCAGGAGTAATTATTTCTGCTTTGGTGTTTGCTTGGGAAAATGCCATTAGAATTAGAGCAAGAAAAAGAATGAAAGATGGAACTTTAACTTATGAAATTTGGGGACCTTTGTTTTTTGGTTCTGTCAATGTATTTAACGAAAAATTTGATCCTAAAAACGATCCTCAATATGTAGAGATTGATTTTATAGAATCTCGTATTAGTGACCATTCAGGTTTAGAAGCTGTTAAAAATATTGTATTAAAATATGAAGAAAACGGTAAAGAAATAAAATTAAGACACTTGAGTAAAGACTGTAAAGTATTGTTAAAAACAGCTGATCCTAAGTTTTCTAAAATGATTGTTGAAGATATAGATGATCCAAGATATCATTTGGTAGAAGACCCAGAGAAATTTAAAAAAGGATTGTATGATACGGCTGAATAACTGTATATAGTAATTCATAAATTAAAAAAGAGGTTGGTACATTTGTACCAACCTCTTTTTTAATTGTAATCTAAATATTGTTGAACAACTTTTCGATGATCGTTATCATCTAGCTTAAAATCTTCTATGAGTGTATTTAAACCATCAGGCTTTTGTTTTCCAATATTATTTTTGGAACTATAGCTTGTGAAATGTACATTATAAACTCCTTCTGTTTTTTCAAGAACAATGTATAAATCATCTTTGATCCAAGAATAGGCAATGGTATCAAAAAAAGAAGAGGAGTCTTTGCTAAATTCAGAAAAATTGTAGTAATCTAAAAATTGTTCCATATTACTTTATTTCTGCAGATAATCCTAACTCTAATAACTTAGAACACTTAGGTTTTAATTCCTCGTAGCTTCCAGTTTTTACAGCGCATTTTCCTTTGTAATGTACCAACATAGTACATTGTTCTGCCTGTAATGGTTCGTGTTCACACACATCTATCAAGGCATCAATCACAAAGTCAAACGAGTTTACATCATCGTTGTATAAAATAATTTCATAGTCCTTAATTAATTGCTCAAGGACATCAATACTTTCTAAAGTTTTTTCTATTGTGCTCATAATCAATGCAAAATTAAGCATTATTTATCTAATTGTAAACCTACCCAGTTATTTTTGGTATAAGTTTTTTTAATGGTCAATCCTAAATCTTTGGTTCGTTCTTCAAGAAAGGGAATATCTTGTGTATAAAATCCACTCAATAATAATTTACCTCCATCATTTAAACACTTATTATATACATCCATATCATTCAATAAAATGTTTCTGTTGATGTTGGCAATAATTACATCGTATTTTTGATCTACCAACATAGAAGCATCACCTTGGTATGCAGTAATGTGTTTACAGTTGTTTTTCTCAACATTTTCTTCGGTATTGATAAAACACCATTCATCAATATCAATGGCATCAATAGGTTTTGCACCTTTCATTTCAGCAAAAATGGCTAAAATTCCAGTTCCTGTTCCCATATCTAAAACACTTTTATCAGCTAAATCTAGCTCTAATAAGTGTTTAATCATTAAATGAGTAGTTTCATGGTGACCCGTACCAAAACTCATTTTAGGCTCTATTACAATTTCAAATTCCATTCCCGTTTTTTCATGGAAAGGAGCAATTACACTAACTTTATTATCTACATGAATTGGAGCAAAGTTTTTTTCCCATTCAGCATTCCAGTTTACTTGTTCAATTTCTTGATAAGTATAAGAAATGGTAAACTCTTCCGACTGCAAAGCAAAAACATCATCTAAAATATCTTCATGCCAATCTTGTGTCTGAATATAAGCCTCTAGACCTGTAGATGTTTCTTCAAAGCTTTCAAAACCTAGTTGGCCTAATTCTGCAATTAAAATTTCGGTAGCGGGTTGTAAAGGTGTAATGGTAAAAGTATAACCTGTGTAATTCATATTATAAAGTTATCAAGTTAAAAGTTGTAATGTTTGTCAAGTTGATGATTTTTTAATCTAGGTTCTTAAAACCAGAATACAAAAATAGCTAAAAGCAAAAGCTTTTAGCTATTTAAGCTTATAATTTATGGTGTATTTTATCCTCTGTATTTTTATCTTTTAAAATTTATGCTGTATGGTGTAATTAATGATGGTGACTACCGTACTAACTTTAAGTTTTAAGAATAAATTTTTATTATTACAAAATGAAAGAAAAATTAAAAATAGACATTGTTTCTGATGTGGTTTGCCCTTGGTGTACTATTGGTTATAAGCGATTAGAGAAAGCCATTTTAGAATTAGGCATTAAAGATGAGGTTGAAATTGAGTGGCAACCTTTTGAGTTAAACCCTAATATGCCTATTGAGGGACAGAATTTAATAGAACATATTAGTGAAAAATATGGTTCTTCTTTAGAAGATCAAAAACAGTCAAAAATACAAATGCAAGAAGCCGGAGAAGCCCTTGGTTTTACTTTTGATTATTTTGATGAGATGCGTATGGTAAATACATTTGAAGCCCATATTTTACTGGAATATGCAAGTGGTTTTGGTAAACAAACAGATTTAAAAATGTGTTTAACCACAGCTTTTTTTAGTGAAAGAAAAGATGTTTCCGATAGAGAAATTTTAAGACAAGCTCTGTTAGAGGTTGGTTTAAACGATAAGGAAGGAATGGCTTTGTTAGATAACGAAGAAAAGCGTGCTGAGGTTAGAAACAAACAAGAGTATTGGAAAAGTTTAGGAGTAAACTCTGTGCCTACCGTTGTTTTTAATAGAAAAAGTGCAGTAACAGGGGCTCAACCTGTTAAAACGTTTAGAGAAATATTATTGAGTTTATTGGACTAAACAATATTTTTAGATCATGTATAAAGTTAAAATCCCGCTAAGAGCTTATGCTTTTAGCGGGATTTTAATATATTATTAATATCTAATATTTAGATAGCCTTAATTACAGCAGCAAAATCAGCAGCTACTAAAGAAGCTCCACCAATTAAACCTCCATCCACATCTGGCTTAGAGAAAATTTCTTCAGCGTTAGATGGTTTACAAGAACCTCCGTATAAAATAGATACGTTTTCAGCAACTTCAGCTCCGTATTTATCAGCAACAAATCCACGGATAAATGCGTGCATTTCTTGAGCTTGATCTGCAGAAGCAGTTAATCCTGTTCCAATAGCCCAAACTGGCTCGTAAGCCAATACAATGTTAGACCATGCAGCAGCATCTAAATGGAATAAAGCTCCAGAAATTTGCTTAGCAACAACTTCTTCTTGAGTGTTTGCTTCTCTTTCTTCTTTTACTTCACCAAAACAGTAAATTACTTCTAATCCGTTTGCCAAAGCAGCATCAGTTTTTTTAGCTAATAAAGCTTCGTCTTCACCAAAGTATTCACGTCTTTCAGAGTGACCTAAAATAACAGTTTTAATTCCAGCGCTTGTTAGCATATTAGCCGAAACTTCTCCTGTGTAGGCTCCGTTAGTTTCTTGGTGCATGTTTTGAGCAGCAACTTCTACAGCAGAACCTTCAGTAGCTGCTAATACAGTAGTTAAGTTTACAAATGTAGGTGAAACAATAACTCTTGTGTTTTCTAAAGAAACACCTTTTAATTCGCTTACCAATCCTTCTGCTAAAGCTTTAGATTCGGCAACGTTGTTGTTCATTTTCCAGTTACCTGCTACAATTTTACTTCTCATTTTATATAAATTTAGTTTTCTAATACGTTTATTATTCTAGAATCATCAGCCTCAATTGCTCTGTAAATAAGTAATTTTCCAGTTTCATCAATGACAATGTATCTTGGAATCCAATCAAGGTCTATGTTTTTAGCAAAAATACTTTTCCAACCACCATCTACATAATAATGATTCCCTTTTATACTAAAACGATTGATACCGTGTTTCCATGCGGTTTGATTCTTGTCCAAAGATATAAATACATAGTTCGTATTCGGGTATTTTTTTTGAAGATTTTTAAGTTTAGGAAGTCCTTTAATACAATCACTACACCAACTAGCCCATATTTCTATTACCGTGGTTTTTCCTTGGTAGTTTTCTATTAATTTTTGAAAAGTAATATCATCACCAGATAAGGAAACCATTGGAGCGGCTAATACTTCTTTACTAAATGCTTTTTTTTCTTGTGCTTTACAGGCAAAGAATAAAAAGCTAACTAAAATTAAGGTGATTTTTTTCATGATATTTTATTTTAATTCAACACTTGGGTCTAATATGCTGTAAGAAATATCCACCAAAATATTTAGGAGAATAAAAAATGCAGCAATGGTTAATATACTTCCTGAGATTACAGGTAAGTCGGAAGAATTTAAAGCGTTTACAATTTCTTTACCCAAACCGTTCCAGTTAAAAATATATTCTACAAAAACCGCACCAGCTAATAAAGAAGCAAACCATCCTGATAAAGTTGTAATTACAGGATTTAAAGCATTTTTTAAAGCATGTTTTTTAATGATGACTTGAGTAGACAATCCTTTAGATTTTGCTGTTCTGATATAATCTTTACTTAAAATATCTAACAAAGAGTTTCGGGTTAACTGAACAATGACTGCCAAAGGTCTAATTCCTAATACAATACTAGGTAGAATGGCATTTTTCCATACAATTTTAGTGCCTTCACCAAAATCATCTACCTCAACAATATTACCTGTCATTCCTAAACCTGTGTATTCGTGTAGCACAAAACCAAAAAACCAAGCGAATAAAATGGCAGAGAAAAAAGAAGGCAAACTCATTCCCAACGTACTAATGACCATGATACATTTGTCTAAAAAAGTATTGACTTGCAAGGCAGATACAATTCCTAATAACAATCCAATCACAAAAGCAATACTAATGGCTGTTACCGCTAATAATAAGGTGTTGGGTAAAGTTTCTATTAGAATACTGCTGACCTCTTTATCGTTTTTTTGAAAAGAATTTCTAAGGTTTGGAAATTTTATCACCCCAATAGAATCATCGGTATTAAAAAAAGTAATTCTCCATTTTTTTTCTGGTAAAAAAGTGTAATCCTCTTTGTTATTGCTATGAAAAGAAATAGGCGATAGATCATTTAAATAATTAATGTACTGAGTGTGTAAGGGCAGGTTTAAGCCGTATTTAATTTTGATATTTTCTAATTGTTCCTGATCTTCTCTTTGGTCTAATAACATTCTAGAAGGATCTCCCAATAAATTAAACAAAAAGAAAAGCAGCGTTGCTACTCCAAACAAGCTGATAAAACCTTTAAAGATGTTTTTTATTAAAAATGAAATCAATGCAAATGTGTTTTATGAAACTCTGTCAATCCGTATGAATATCACTAAATATTAAGTGAAATTTGAATCGAGAATTAATAATTCTGATTTATAAATATGTTCTCTATATCATTTTTTGTCAAAAATCAATTGAACTGACATGTATAAATTCTTTTTATCTCAAAGATATCATTTAGAATAATTATATACACAGGATGTGATTAAAAGATTTTAAAGTTTTAAATTGCTAATTCTTAAATAAAAAAACGAGTCATCCATGTCAAAAATCATCAAAACAGGATTGTTATCTTATGGACTTTCAGGAAAAGTATTTCATGCCCCTTTTATAAACGAACACAAAGGATTTGATTTAACTGCGGTGGTAGAAAGAAGTAAAAAAACAATTAAAGAGGTTTATCCTGATGTGATTAGTTATGATAATATTGATGAAATATTAGCCGATAAAAACATTGATTTGATTGTGGTAAACACCCCAAACAACACTCATTACGATTTTGCTGTAAAAACTTTAAAAGCAAAAAAGCATGTGTTGATGGAAAAACCTTTTGCGATCACCTCAAAACAAGCAAAAGACTTATATAGTTTAGCAGCTGAAAACAATTGTAAAATTTTAGCCTATCACAATAGAAGGTATGATAGTGATTATCTTTCTGTAAAAAAGGTGTTGGCCTCTGGTGATTTAGGAGAGGTGGTAGAAGCTCATATTAGGTTTGATAGGTACAAAACCGCAATTGGTCCTAAAATATCTAAAGAATCTGCCGATATTCCTGGAGGTGGAATTACTTATGATTTAGGTTCTCATATTATTGATGCAGCCATTTCTTTATTTGGGTTACCAATTAGTTGGCATAAAAAGAAAGGATATTACCGTGAAAACACTCAAGTAGATGATTTTATGTATGCTTTTATTGAATTTCCAAACAACATTCACGTTCATGTTACAGCAAGCATGTTGGTCCCCAATCCGCAATCGTCTTTTGTGGTACATGGAACCAAAGGAACTTATGTAAAGCAAAGAATTAATTTACAAGAAGAACAGTTGATGGCAGGTATGCATATTACCGATGCAAATTATGGGGTTGAACCAGAAGGTGTAGAAGGGGAGTTGACCATTGCTTTAAACGAAATAGAACGAAAAACCATCAACATAAAATCTGAACCAGCCACTTATATGCACATTTTTGAAGCTGTTTATCAAACTATTGTTAACGGAAAAGAGTACCCTATTACAAAAGAGCAAATTATTAAACAGTTAGAAATTATAGAAAGTTAATTATTGTTGTTGCTGCTGTTGCTGTTGAATTTGCAATTGTGTTTGTTGATATCCGCCATCAGGTCTAATATCAACAGATACCTTTAATGTACTTTTTCCACTGCTATATAACACTCCTTTTAAAGGAGCAACATCGTAATAATCTCTTCCCCATGCCACTACAATGTGTTGGTTTTTTGGAATTTGATTGTTGGTAGGATCAAAATCTAACCAACCAAAAGTAGGAATGTACACTGAAAACCACGCATGAGAAGCATCGGTACCAATTAGTTTTTCTTTTCCTGGAGGTGGTAATGTTTCTATGTATCCACTTATGTATTTGGCGGGTAAATTCATAGAACGCAAACAGGCAATGGCAATTTGAGCAAAATCTTGGCAAACTCCTTTTTTCTCTTTCATTACCTCACTAATAGGAGTGGCAACGTTAGAAAAGGAAGTGTTGAACTCAAAATCTTTAAATATACGTTGCATTAATTCGTAACTAGCTTCGTAAACAGACCTATCGGGTTTAAAAGAAACCTCGGCATATGCTTTAATATTATCTCCTATATTTTTGATTAATACAGATTCTAATTGAAATTGTCTCGCTTCAAGAATATCATCACTCACACCTTTTAAAACATCTAAAGCTTCTGTTAAAGTAATTTTTTTTGCAGCTTCAAAATCGTCAATACAAGGAACAGATAAAAGATTTCTATCTACTTTACTAATGGCAGTAACTTTTAATTGTTTGTGGTGATCTTGTATAGAAAATCTTGTAATGGTATTGCCAAAAAAATCAACTCGTTCAGAAAATTCAACAGGTTTAGGACTAATTTGTAAATCGTAAGAAATTAATTGCTGCCCTAAAATGTTTTTAGGTTTTAAAATGGCCATGTTATGACAAAAAGTAACCCCTTCTTCATAATCATATTGAGTTGTATGTATAACTTTATAAATCATTATAGCACAATTTTTTGTTTTACCATTTGTGTTTGTTGATACGTATGATCAAAATAAGTGTTAGAAATTGCCAAAGAAGTTTCGTGTAATAAATCACTCAATTCTGATAATAGTTTTTCAAGATTATCTCTTAGCGTTAAATCTTCGTTTAAATCTAATAAGGTTAAAGTATTGATGTTGTTTATTAACTGATTTGCTTGCCTAATGTTTTCTACCGATTTAGAAAACCCTAAAGTCCCTTTTGGTAAAGGCAATCTTTCAATATCTTTTTCTATTCTTTTTAATTGATAAGATAAAGATTTTGGATATACTTTGTCTAGTATAATTAAATTAACAACATTATCTATACTTAAATAAGAACGATAACTATATCTGTAAATATTTAAACTCTCATGACTAGAAAGTAATGATTCTAGTATTTCGTAATTCAATTGCTCTTCGTAGTTAAACACAATTAAAGAACGGCATTTGGCAATATTCATGGTTGCTTGTTCCATTTGCAAACCAATAAAATAAAGTAATAAACCTTGGTTTACCAATATGCTTTCTTCTATTAACCCCATAAAAGCAATTAACCTTGTTACCGTTCTGTCTAACAATTTTGTTAAAGATACTATTGATGGTTCTTCGTTGGCATTGTAATTTCTCCAAAGCTTTTTAATACTATCAAAAACTCTCCACATGTCTTTAGACCAAAGATTTCTAAGACTGTAATAAGAATTGTTAAAGCTATTTAAAGTTTGAGCCAAGCTACCAATTCTTTGTTCATCTAAAATTAAAGATTGAATTTCCTTTAACGGATTGGCTAGAGTTTCTTCAGAACCTTTCCCCACAAAGCCAGGAAAAGTAGAAGTAATGTTGGTAATGGCTTTGTATAAATAAGCCAATATTTCCGATTCAGATTTTCGGGTATTATATTGCTCATTATTCATATTATTCAGCACCATTCTAATAAAACGAGCTGTTACCAAAGCTCTCCCTAAGTATCTACCAGACCAAAATAGGTTTTCGGCAGTATTACTAGGCAAATCATTGATATCTGATACAGAAATATTCTGAGCACTATTCCATGTATATTGTTGGATATTGGTTTGTGGAGTGTTGCTAATTACCCAAAAATCTTTACTAACACCACCACGCTGGTTAGAGACACGTAGTTCTTTTCTTTCAGAAGCAACACGTACCAAACCACCTGGCATTACTGTATAACCATTTCCTTTTGCAATGGTAAATGTTCTACAAACAATTTTTCGGGGTTCTAATTTTCCGTTGATGTAATTTGGAGCTGATGAAAAGGATATTTTTTCTTGAGCCACAAATCTATACGGATTTTTTAGGATTTCTTTTTTTAAGGATTCAATTTCTTCTTCAGATAAAAATTCACAGAAAAATAAACTTTCTCTGTTAGATCTATCAATTCTTTTAACAACAAAATTTTTGATGTTTTTAAGAACAAATTTTAATTCTTTTTCTTGTCCACACCACCAAGAAGCTATTTGTGGCAGCATTAAATCTTCTTTAAAAAAGTAGTTGCAAATTGCATTCATAAAAGGCACCAATCCAGAGTTTTCTATAATACCACTTCCTATAGGATTGACTACCGTAATGTTTTGATTTCGTACAACTTCTAACAGACCTGCAATTCCTAAATAAGAATCTTCTCTTAACTCTAAAGGATCTACAAAAATATCATCTACACGCCTTAAAATAACATCTACTTTTTTAAGTCCATCTAAAGATTTCATCCAAACAAAACCATTACGAACAATTAAATCATTCCCTTTTACCAAAGAATACCCTAAAAGAGACGATAAATATGCATGTTCAAAATAAGTTTCATTATGTGGTCCAGGAGTTAAAATTACAATGTTTGGATTTTTAACATTTTTAGGAGCAGCATCTATTAACATTTGATTAAAATCGTTAAAAAATGCTGAGGGTTGTTTTACATTGATGTTGTTGTATAACTCAGAAGCAATTCTACTTGTAGTAAATCTGTTTTCTAAAGCATATCCCATTCCTGATGGGGCTTGAGTTCTATCATTTACTACCCACATTCTACCGTCTGGACCTCTAGAGATTTCAGCAGAATAAATCATTAAAGATTTATGAGTGGTGTATTTTATTTTATCAGCATGTCTTAAAAAACCTCTATGTCCATAAATAACCTCTGGAGGCAATATTTTGTTTTTAATAAGTTCTCTATCACCATAAATGTCTTTTAGAATTAAATCTAAAAGTTCAGCTCTTTGTTTAATTCCTTTTTCTACTTCTAACCATTCTTCTTCATTAATTACAAAAGGAATTATATTTAAATCCCAAGGCCTGTGTAAACCATTAGGGTCGTTATAAACATTATAAGTAACCCCATTTTCTACCATTAACCAATCTATTTCACTTTGAAGGTTTTTTAGTTTGTCATCACCAATATTATCAATGTTGTCTAATAAAGGTTTCCAATTTAGATTGATTTCTTTATTGGGTTTTAATACCTCATCATAGTTCTTAATATCAGATAAGTAATCTTTAAAAAGTTTATTTGAATTAGTGGTCATTTAAAGGTTCTATTTTTTACGCAAATCTAAGGTATTTGGGAATTCTTTATCCACTGGAATGGTTTTATATCTGAATTTTTTTGAACTTCCCAATTCTTCTACAGTTCTTCTTGGAGCTTCTGTTTCGCTTTGTGTAATTTCTTCAATTTGATCTACATCTGTTTGTGTTTCTCCAATATCCCAAAAACGGTTGATTCTTCTAGATTCCGCTTCAAAACTATTCACAGGAAAGGTTTCATAAGATCTACCACCAGGGTGTGCTACAAAGTATTTACAACCCCCAATAGATTTTCTACTCCAAGTATCTACAATATCAAAAGACAATGGAGTGTCTACACCGATAGTTGGGTGTAAGGCAGAATATGGATCCCAAGCTTTGTATCTAATTCCAGCCACAAATTCTCCTTTAGTAGAGGTAGGTTGTAATTGAACTTTAACTCCGTTACAGGTTAATACATATCTTTCATTTACAAAATTAGACACTTTTACTTGTAAACGTTCTAAGGATGAATCTACATAACGAGCGGTTCCTCCACCTGTCATTTCTTCTCCTAAAACGTTCCATGGCTCAATACCTGCTCTTAATTCTAAATGAATATTATTGATGTCTACCATTCCATGGAGTGGAAATCTAAATTCAAAGAAAGGATCAAACCAATCTAACTCAAACTTATATCCTGCTTTGTTTAGTTGGGTAACAATGTCTTTAATATCTTCTCTTACAAAATGTTCTATTAAAAATTTGTCGTGTAACTCAGTTCCCCATCTAACTAAGTCGTGTTCGTATGGTTTTTTCCAGAACCATGCTACCAATGTTCTTACTAGTAACATTTGAAGTAAACTCATTTGTGGATGAGGAGGCATATCAAAACCACGAAGTTCCAAAATTCCTAATCTTCCTGAGGTTGAGTCTGGAGAGTACAATTTATCTATACAAAATTCTGCTCTGTGTGTGTTTCCGGTTAAGTCTGTTAAAAGATGTCTAAACAATCTATCTGTTAACCAAAAAGGAACTTCACCATCTTTAGGTATTTGACTAAAAGCAATTTCTAATTCGTATAAATTTTCCATTCTGGCTTCATCAATTCTTGGAGCTTGACTAGTAGCTCCAACAAAAGCTCCTGAAAACAAATAAGACAATCCTGGGTGATGTTGCCAAAAAGTAAGTAAACTTCTTAGCAAACTAGGTTTTCTTAATAGTGGACTATCGGCAGGGCTTGTTCCCCCAAGGGTAACATGATTTCCTCCTCCAGTACCAGTGTGTTTACCATCTAACATAAACTTTTCTGTACCCAAACGAGCTTTTTTAGCTTCTCCGTACAAATTCATAGTGTTGGTAACCAATTCTTCCCAACTTTTCATTGGGTGTACGTTGACTTCAATAACTCCAGGGTCTGGAGTTATTTTCATAGATTCTACTCGGTTGTCATGTGGAGGGTTGTATCCTTCTAAAATAACAGGAATGTTTAATTCTTTAGCAGTAGCTTCAATAGAAGCAATTAAATCAAGAAAAGCATCAGCACTATCTAAAGGAGGTAAAAACAAATACAATTTACCTTCTCTTACTTCAGAACATATAGCTGTTCTAACAAAATATTTAGGTTTGTCGGTGTCTAAACCGTTAATACAAAAATCTTTATACCTTGTGTTTACTAGTCTTTTAAAACTAGGTAAAGGTTTACGTTCTTTAAATAAATCGGGTTCGTAAACAGGGAAAACTTCATATTCTGGTTTGGTAATTAGCGAGCTTAGTGGAAGTCTTAATCCTATTGGAGAAGTACCAGGGGTTAAGTGTAGGTTTTTACGTCTAAACACCCATTCGCTAGTAAACCATTTGTCTTTGTGTTTGTTTAGAGGTAAAACATATCCTACAGCTTTGTGTGTTCCTTGTGCTAAAATTTCGGCAAGTCTTTGTCTAATTAAATCTTCGCTATCAGGTTTGCTAATGTCTATATCTACAGGAATGTTTCCTTCTTCCCAAAGCATATAAAAAGCATCTTCATACGTGGGAATAATATGATTGTGGGAAACATTTAAATACTTACTAAGGGTTTTTAAAAAACGAATGTCAGCATCTTTAGGAACTGTTGGGTTTGGTGAAAAGCATGATAATAATTCAGGATTGTGCCAAATTGCTTTTCCATCTTTTCTCCAATATAACTGAATTTCCCATCTAGGTAAAGGTTCGCCTGGATACCACTTTCCTTGTGCATGATGTAGCATTCCGCCCACCCCTGTGGTTTCCATTAACCTTTTGGTTAAATCGTTGGCAAGTTTTCGTTTGTGAGGTCCATCAGCATCGGTATTCCATTCAGGAGATTCCATATCATCAATAGAAACAAAAGTAGGTTCTCCCCCCATGGTTAACCTAACATCTCCTTTTTGTAGATCACGTTCAACTTTATAACCTAATTTTTCAATGGCTTTCCATTGCTCTTCTGTATAAGGTTTGGTTACTCTGGGAGATTCTAAAATTCTGGTTACTGAGTTTTCAAACTCAAATTCAGTTTCAAATTTTTTATCTGTAATAATTCCTCCGGTAACGGCAGCAGCACTTTCGTAATGCGGGGTACAAGCAAGAGGTATATGTCCTTCTCCAGCCAATAAACCAGAAGTGGAATCAAATCCAATCCAACCTGCACCAGGTAAGTAAACTTCTGTCCAAGCATGTAAATCGGTAAAATCTTCTTCGGGACCAGAGGGACCATCTAATGATTTTTCATCAGCTTTTAGTTGTACAATGTATCCAGAAACAAAACGAGCTCCAAAACCTAAATGTCTCATTACTTGTACAAATAGCCAAGAATAGTCCCTACAAGAACCAGTACCACAGGCCAATGTTTCTTCTGAACTTTGTACTCCTGGCTCTAAACGGATGTTGTATTTTAAAAATTCATATATTTTTCTGTTGATGTCAATTAAAAAATAAATGGTTTTTCTAGGAGTGTAATCAATGGTTTTTAAAAACTCCTGAAGTAAATCACTATCCTCGGTGACTTCTAAATATGGAGTTAATTCTTTTTTGGTAATCTCACTATATTCAAAAGGATATTCCTCTGCACTGTCTTCTACAAAGAAATCAAAAGGGTTGATGGTTTTTAAATCTGCTACAATTTCTACAGCAATGGATAACTCTTTTGTTTTTTCTGGAAAGACAACTCTTGCTTGATAATTTCCAAAAGGATCTTGTTGCCAGTTAAAAAAATGGTCTTCTGGCTCAATTTTTAAAGAATAAGATTCTATAGGAGTTCTACTGTGTGGTGCAGGTCTTAACCTAAATATATGTGGTGATAAATTTACAGAACAATCGTACTTGTATTTTGTCTTATGAGAGATTACTACTTTTAGAGCCATATGTTATTACTTGTTGATAGTTTGTACGGGTTTATATACCCACTTTCTAAAACAAACTAAGGTAAATGAATTCTATTTTAGTTTTTCTGTTTTTCCTCAGTTTTAACAAAGATTTATTAATTAGTTATTATAAAGATATAATCTTATGTTTTTGAGGTATATAATTCCTAAACGTTGTACTTTAATCAACAAGTTTGGCATAACTGTTAGGAACAAGTCCTTTTCCGTATTTGGTAGCATAGACTTTGGTAAATTCTGCTCCTAAAAATAAAATTAGACAAGAATAAGAAACCCATAAAAGGATTAAAATAACTGAACCAGCAGCACCAAAAGTAGAGCCAGGATTTGTGGTTCCAAAGTAAATGCCTAAAGCATACTTTCCAATACTAAATAGTAAACTGGTTACAAAAGCCCCTAACCAAACATCTTTCCAAGAAATGATTACGTCTGGTAAAATTTTAAAAATAAAAGCAAATAGAATGGTTATTAATCCTAAAGGAATAAAAAAGTTAATGATTTGAAAAAGATATAATATATAGTTAGAAAAGTGACTTTGTATCCAATCTGTAAGAATGGTGATTAATGTTGTTAGTATAAGAGACATTAATAGTAAAAAACCAATAATTAAAACCAGCCCTAAAGAAAACAAACGATCTTTTATAAGTTTATAAAAACTGTTGCTAGGCAAAGGTTTTATGTTCCAAATACTGTTTAATGCCTTTTGTAGGGCTATAAACATTCCTGTAGCTCCATAAATTAAAGTGGCAAGTCCAATTATTAAAGCAATTTTAGACTGTTCTTCATCAAAAGAATTTTGAAGCATGGTTTCAATTAAATTAGCGGAATCATTTCCTAAAACGGAAGAAACTTCATTTATAATTTTAGATTTCACCTCATTCTTATTGTAAATAAGTCCTACAGAATGAATGGAAATAATAAGAAGGGCAGGAAAAGAAAATAAGGCATAATAACTCACTGCTGCACTCATTTGAAAAGGATTGTTTTTGGTCCAGTTTTTATAGGTTTCTACACTTAAATCTTTAAATACTATAAAATAATTGATAAGTTTTTTCATAATGCATTCCTTTTTTAAACAGATAACACAACGAACTTACTTTTAATTTTATAATTAATAAAGGGATCTACTCAATAGCGTTCATATTTAATGCATATGAATTCATAAAAAAAAGGATCTGTGTTTAACTTGTGCTTAGTTATGAAAACAAGCAAAGTAAAAATATTCATCTTACTTATTTTAATCGCATTAGGATTTTATCATTATATGAGCGCACAAGAAATATCAGACAAAATAATACCAGAAAAAATTAAAGACGAAGCCAATATAGCATTGTCTCATTATCCTGGCTTAGAAAAAACAGCCATAGAATTTGTTATAAAACCCAGTTTAAAAACATCTTTTATGAAAGCTCAACCTGTTTTTTCAACCATTTTAAATCCTACCAAGAGTAGAAAATATAAAATATACATCAGTCACAATTTTATGGTAGAAAACAAAAAAGTAAGTCTAGATGAAATACCTAAAAACGTTTTAATAGGTTGGTTAGGACATGAATTGGGGCACATTATGGATTATAAAAATAGAAGTGGTCTTAATTTGGTTTTTTTTGGTTTTCGTTACTTGTTTTCAGGTAAACATATTAGAGAAGCAGAAAGAGTAGCAGATTCTTATGCGGTTTCTAATGGAATGGGAGCGTACATTTTGGCAACCAAAAATTATATTTTAAATCATGCAGATTTTTCAGAGGTATATAAAAATAGAATTAAAAGATTATATGTTTCTCCCGATGAAATTTTAGAATTGATAGCAGAAACAGACAGTATTAACAACTTAAAAAAATAAAGATGGCAATTATAGGAAGTATTATAAAAACAGCAATAGAATTAAAAGAAACATTAACTCCAGAAGTATCACCCAAAGAAGCTCAATTAGAAGTTTTACAACATTTAATTGAAAGAGGTAGAGATACAGAGTTTGGAAAAGCGTATGAGTTTAAAAAAATATTAGCCTCGGAAGATATACAGAAAGCTTTTGCAGATAAAGTACCTTATTTTGATTATCATCAAATGGAAAGAGAATGGTGGTATAAAACTATTGAAGGAAGACCAAATGTAAGTTGGCCAGGAAGTCCAGATTATTTTGCTTTAAGTTCTGGTACTACTGGTAAAAAAAGTAAAAGAATTCCAGTTACGGATGAAATGATTACGGCTATTAGAGATGCTGGAATTAAACAAGTAGAGGCTTTGGCTAATTTTGATTTGCCATCAGAATTTTTTGAAAAAGAAATGATGATGCTTGGAAGTTCTACCGATTTAGATAAACGTGATGACAAATTGGAAGGAGAAATTAGTGGAATATCAGCAGCTAATATTCCTAGTTGGTTTAGAGGCTATTATAAACCAGGAGAAGACATTGCAAAAATAGATGATTGGGATGAAAGGGTAGAAGAAATTGCCGAAAGAGCTAAAGAATGGGATATTGCTGGACTTAGTGGAATTCCGTCTTGGATGGAAATGATGATGCAAAAAGTGATTGAACATCATGGAGCAAAAGATATACATGATATTTGGCCAAACTTACAAGTTTATACTTCGGGTGGAGTGGCGTTTTCTGCTTATGAAAAAAGTTTTAATAAATTGTTAAAACATCCTATTACGGTTATTGATACTTATTTGGCATCAGAAGGTTTTATTGCTTTTCAAGAAAGGCCAGAAACATCTGCCATGAAGTTAGTGGTAGACAATGGTATTTATTTTGAGTTTGTTCCTTTTGAACCAGAATATATTTTAGAAGATGGTTCTTTAGATCAAAACGCACCTGTATTGACTATTGATGAGGTAGAAAAAGATAAAGATTATGTATTGTTAATCTCAACTGTTTCAGGAGCTTGGCGATATTTAATAGGAGACACTATTGCGTTTACAGATGTAGCACGTGCAGAAATTAAAATTACAGGAAGAACCAAGTTTTTCTTAAATGTAGTAGGTTCTCAATTATCCGTTAGCAAAATGGATGCTGCTTTAAGAGAGCTAGAAAATAAATACGATATAGAAATACCAGAATTTACTTTGGCTGCTACTAGAATTAATGAAGAATTTCATCACCATTGGTATTTAGGAACGGATCATGCTTCTTTAGATGAAGTTGAAATAGCCAAAACTCTCGATCAATTATTATCAGAAGCTAATAATAATTATAAAGTGGCTAGAACAAAAGCCTTAAAAGGAATAAAAGTAAGTATAGTCCCTACCAATGTTTTTGCAGAATGGAATGCACATCAAAAGAAAAAAGGAGGACAGGTTAAAATGGAAAGAGTAATGAGTGAAGAAAAATTTAAAGATTGGGAAAGTTTTGTACATTCTTTAAATAAAGCTTCTTAAATAATAAATATAAAATCACCATGTATGATTTGACCTTTTTTTTAGTTTAAAGTATCTAAAAAATTATTGATTTCTTCTTCGCTAATGGTTGGGTTGGCTCCCTTATTACTAGCAACAATAGATCCCACTGCACAAGCAAAATTGATGGCTTTTTGAGCTTCTCCATTGCTTAATAATTGAGCTATTAAGGAAGCTAAAAAAGAATCTCCAGCACCTACAGTATCTACTACTGTAATTGTAAAACCTGGATTGTAATATAAATTACCCTTCCACAACAACACAGCTCCATCTTTGCCTTTGGTTACGCATAAAGCATGAGTATTGGTGTGTTTGGAAATAAAGTTAATGTTATCTTCAATAGTGGTAAAAGTGGAGCCTAATTCAGCAGAAATTTCTAACAACTCCTCATCATTAAATTTTATAAAATCAGCATGATTCATTAATGTTTTTAAAGTTTCCATTTTATAATGAGGAGCTCTTAAGTTAACATCAAAAACCTTATAGGGTTGATTGTTTTTTAATAGATAGTACAGGGTGTTTCTAGATACTTCATCACGACAAGCAAGGCTTCCAAACAAAAAAACATCAGATGTTTTTACAATATCATCCAATGTACTGTTATATTTCATTTTGTCCCAAGCAGAGGGATGTTTAATGGTATAAGTAGCTGATTTATGTTCGTCTAATTCAACATCAACCAATCCTGTAGGATAGCTGTTGGTAATAATTCCATTGGTGTTAATGTTTTGTTTTTGTAAATAATCAATCAGTATTTTTCCATCTTTATCATTTCCAATAGCGCTAATCATAGACACAGAAAATCCAAAAGAATTAATTCTTGAAGCTAAATTTAAAGGAGCACCTCCAATTTTTTTAACATCGTTAAAAACATCAAATAAAATTTCTCCGTAGCTAACAAATTTTATGTTTTTATTATCAAACATCATAATTATTATGGGGTTTAGGGTTGTTACAATAAAAAACCAGAGAATAATTTCTCTGGTTTCTTAGGATAATAAAGTTAAAATTTTATTTTGAAATTTTAATTAGTGAATCATTATATTATTCAGTAGCATCTTCGGCCTCATCTGCTACTTCTTCGGCAGCATCTTTAACGGCATCTCCAGCATCGTGAGCAGCATCATCAATATCGTCTCCTATTTGCTCCATTTTATCTTCTACTTTTTCTGAATTAGACTTCTCTTTACAAGAGAAAGAAATTACAGATATAAATAATACAATTGCGATTGGTAAAATTGACTTTTTCATGGTGTTTTATTTTTATGATTTTAATAAATTAATTTTTTTAAGATGATTTTTTTTAATCAGTGGCATCTTCCACTTCATCTGCTACTTCGTTAACAGCATCTTTAATTTCGTCTCCTACATCGTGAGCAGCATCACTTATATCGTCGCTAATTTCTTCAATTTTGTCTTCTACTTTTTCTGCTTGAGATTTTTCTTTACAAGAGAATGATAAAAGTGATGCACACATTACAATGGGTATGATTAATTTTTTCATGTTGTTTTAATTAAACTATTTTTTTTCCAAATAATAAGGAAAGTACAAAAAGAATAATAAATAAGAAAAATAGTATTTTGGCAATACTAGCAGCACCAGCTGCAATTCCTGTAAAACCGAATAATCCGGCTATAATAGCAAGTATAATAAATGATATGGTCCATCTTAGCATAACAATGTTTTTTTTAGTTAAACAAATGAGTAAAACAAGTTGTTTACTCTCTATTGTAAAGATACAACGATACTAAAGTTTGATTGAACGCAATCCGTTTGGATATGAACTCTATTGCTATTTTTTTAATTTTATGACTTATTGGTACTCGCTTTATAGTAAATGCTATACTTGATAAGTGTATCTTTACGTTATATAAAGTAAAAGAATCATTTGCTATGATAGAAATAAATATAACCGCTACTCATTTAGAAGAATCTGTTAAACAAATTCAGGCTCATTTAGGGGGGCAACTAACCGAAAAATGGGGAGAGCATATTTTAAAAATAAATAATAAAAAAGCTTTTGGAACTATTAGGTATATTGTTTTTGATAGAGGGGTTAGTTTGTTTGAAATAAACATGATTTTTTATGATGAGGTTTTGTTGCTTAGAGACACTTCTTTTTACAATCCTATTCGTTTTTCATACTGTTTAGAAGGTTTTTACCAGCATCATTTTCATAATTCTACAAAAAAACATAAGATTGGCCAGTTTGAATCTGTTATTACTTCTGGGAAAGATGGAGGGTTTAGTTATACCTATTTTCCTAAAGAAGTTAAAGTAAGAACTCATGAAATTCACGTACTAAGAAACAAGTTTTTAAAAAGAGCTATTACTCCTATGGATACTCTTAATAAGCAATTATATGAAGTGTTTTTAGATGAAGACCATGAAAATAAATTTTCTCATTATGGAGCTTATAACTTAAAGTTGGCAGATCATATTAATTTTATAGAAAACATTAAAAAGAAAGGGTTGATAAGAATGTTGTTAATAGAAAGTAAAGTTTATGAAATATTATCACAACATATTTTTCAGCATAACCAGGCTATGAATGGTAAGGTGTTAGAAACCTCATTGTTAAAAAGTGAATTAAAACTAATTAGAAAGTACGCTAAAAAAATTATTAAAGTACCTGCTGTAGATTATTCTTTAGAATCTATTTCTGAAGAAACAGGGTTAACACAAGCAAAATTACAAGAAGGTTTTAAATTGTTGTACAACAGAACCGTTACCGAGTATATTAGGCATGTTAGACTTAGAGAAGCTAGAGAGTTAATGAATACTACTGATATGAATGTGTCTGAAATAGTTTATACTGTTGGTTTTAGTAGTAGAAGTTATTTTTCTAAAATTTTTAAGGCTAAGTTTGATATTAGTCCAAGTGAATATTTAAAAAAGAGAAATGAAAAAACGCTTCTTCAAAAAGAAGAAGCGCAATAGTTATTATTTTTTTAAGCTATTTTCGGAATAAAAAACTTAGACCGTATTCACCAGCTTTTTTTAGTAAAAATACTTGTAACCATTTGTAAGGATTAAAATTGTTAATAGCACTGTTTTTAACATACTTTAATTCTTCTAAAGCAATTTTTCTCTTTAGCTGTAATACCTTTAAATCTTTATCTATTTCCGCTAAATTTTTATAATCTTTCATGTTGATTGAGTTTTAAGGTTTAGAGAAAAAAGTTTTAGAAATCATTTTAATAACACGACTTTCAATTAGTGGTTTTCTAAAAATATATACAAGTAAAGTAATTAAGAATAAAACTCCAGCAATAAAAAGTAATGCGTAATGTAAGCTGTTAAAAAGATCAATACATACTACAATACCCTCTATAATTAAGACAATAAAAGCCACAAACAATAGGGAACCAATAATAATGCTTTTAAAGAGTAGCGTAAAAGCAATACTCAATTGCTGAAACGCTTTTAACTCTACATACTCTTTAGTAGCATTTACATAGTCTTCGCTGCTTTTGGCAACTTGTCTAGATGTTTTATTTATGTTTTTTAATAAACTCATTATGATTTTTGTAATGTTTTATTCTTCTTTTTTAATATCTCAAGTTGCTTTTCTAAAGAAGTAATTACGTCTTCAGCTTTATGGCTTCCGGCAGATACCATATCTTCAATTTGCTCCTCTAAAGTTTCCTTTTTGGTACTAATACTATCGGCAACACTGTTTCTAAGTGATTCTGCTTCATTTACCAAAGTTTCTCCTGTTTCGGTTACTTTTTCTTTAATAGCTTTTCTTGTTTTGCTACCTTTTGCAGGTGCAAATAATATTCCTAAGGCAGCTCCTACTGTTGCTCCTGCTAAAATTCCTAATGCTGTATTTGTGTTGTTACTCATGTTTTTTGATTTAAAAATTAATAAATTATTTTGTTGATGATGTTAAGAATATTCTAAAGAGTTTTTAACCTCAGTTATATTCAATTGTAAAGAGGAAGATTTCTGTATAAAACCCTCTAAATTATCTATGGTTATATCATCGGATAACCATAAGTTTTTGTATCCACTATCTATAATAGTGGGCATATATTTGGTTAAGTTTTGATACTTTTTAATAGCCTCGTTTTGATGTGTTAACAATAAAGTAAACGTTAAAAAACCATCATTTAACTTATTGTAATAACCTGCCACGTAAAACGGTTTTTGGTTCTGAGCGACTATATGATATTGATATGTTTTACCATCTCTTAAATAAGTAGTGAAAAATCCTGTTACTAAAATTAAACAACGATTAATATTTTCTAACTTATCAATAAGAATGTTGTTTTTTAGCTCATCACTTTTAACGGTTAGTGTATCTACTAAATCTTGAAACTCTAACCAGTCATCGTTGTAATTTTTTGGTAATAATCCCCAAATTCCATATGAAATTTCTTTACTGTTTTCTTGGGTTATAATAGGGATAATGGTTTCTTCTTTACCTGTAATGATATAAGATTTTTTATACAGCTCAGGGTGTTTTAATGGAATTCCTGTGAATTCCACCAATTCCTGTTTTGTGGCCATATTTGAAATTCTTATTTTCATTATAATTTTTTTAGGGTATTCATGACTTATTTGTTTTAAGTCTAGGCAATCTCTTTTTCTTTAACACTTTTTTTAGACCAAGCACTTAACATCCAACTTGTTTTTTCAAGTTCTCTAATATAAGCACCAATTAAATCAATGGTTCCTTCGTCTTCGGCGTTTTCACAAACTTTAATAATGTGTGACATTTTAGAAATTAAAATTCCGTGGTCAGCTAATAAGGTTTCAACCATTTCAATATCTTCTAACAAAGTGTCCGATTCCTCTATTTTAGCTATTTCTAAATAATCACTATATCTACTAACCGGATGATGCCTTAAAGTTAAAATACGTTCTGCAATTTCATCTATTTTAGTTCTGGCATCAGTATACATTTCTTCAAACTTTTCATGTAAGTCAAAAAAACTTCTACCTTCTACGTTCCAATGAAAATTTCTTAGTTTTTGGTAATAAATATGATATTCGGCTAACAAACCATTTAACTCGCTTACTACAGGTATTAATTTCTCGTTATTTTGATTTAAATAATTCATTTAATATAAATTTTAGGGTTCATAAATAAGTTGTTATAAAGTGATTAACAACTGTGTATTACAAAGATAAGCCAGGTATACGTTGTTACTTAGCTCATATAGTTTACATATGAACTCTTTTCAAAATATTATGATTCATTTGAGTTTTTAACAGTATTAATTGTAATGTTTTTTGGGAGATCCAATGTTCTAATAGGGAATGGAATGTTGATGTTGTTTTGCTTAAAGGCTTCTTTAATAAGCATAATGCTTTCACTTTTGGCTTTGGCTACTTCTAGTGCAGAGGTTGAGTTGATCCAAAAACGTAATTCAAAATTAATAGAGCTATCACCAAATTCGTTCCATAAAAATAGAACTTCGTTTTTATTGGTAACCACATCAAAATTATTAAGAATGGTATTTATAGTTAATTCTTTTACCATTCTTAGGTCAGATTCATACCCCACACCACATACTAAAATAACCCTAGATTGAGCGGTAGAAGAATAGTTTTTAATAGGGGTTTCCACAACTAGTTTGTTAGGAATATAAACCAAGTTGTTGTCTATTTGTTTAAGAGTAATGGCTCTTAAATCTATATCTACAATTTCACCTTCATAATCATTGGTTTCAATCCAGTCACCATATTTAACTTGTTTTATATAAGAAAGCACAATTCCAGAATAGGTGTTAGAAAGAACACCCTGTAAGGCTAAACCAACGGCCAAACCAGCAACTCCAACACCCGCTAAAATGGTATTTAATACTTTGTCTAAGTTAAGTATAGATAGCACTAAAAAGAGACCAAATAAAATAACTACAATAGCAATAAATTTAGAGATTAAACTCTTCATAGAATGCTGTAAGTTGGTTTTATGTAATAGCTTTAAGCTGATTTTACTAATTTGCTTAGAGGCTATAATTACCAAGAAAAAAACGACTATGGCAATTGCAATATTAGGAAGGTTTGAAATAATAATATCTAGCCAAGTAGCTACTTTTTCTGACATTTTATCCCATGCTTGATGAGCTCTTTTAGTAATAGTAAGTGCCATATTTATAATTAATTAAGTTAGGTAACTATAAATATAAGCAAGTATTATAGTTTTTTATGATCTTATATAATTTAGATATGAACTTATTTAATAAATATGATTGTGCTTTAGATTTTAAAAACCTTCAAAAACTCCCAAACCAAAAAGAGCAAAATCATATTTAACAGGATCTTTTTTGTCAAGTTTTCTTAGATTGGTATCTAATTCCAATAAGGCTTTTGCATCATTTTGTT
The DNA here is from genome assembly GCF_054111205.1 of Wenyingzhuangia sp. IMCC45467. The sequence continues at coordinate 1,217,399 of NZ_CM134196.1, read as the reverse complement.
TGCGGGAAATAAAACCTAATTTTCTACCCACGTTTCCGGTGTGTACATCTAAAGGGCACGATAGGTAAGAAGGAGAAATACTTTTCCATATTCCTAAATCAACTCCGAGTTTGTCTTGTCTTACCATCCAACGTAAAAACATATTAATACGTTTGGCAGCAGAACCTTTTAACGGATCTGAAACATGTTTGGTTGTTCTTATGGGGTGCTCTATTTCAAAAAACACTTTTTTAAACTCATGTATGGCAGGTTGTAAAGAATTGTTAGAAATGTTTTTGGCAAATAATTTTTCTAAACCTTTATGGTTTGTATATATGTTTTTTAAAGAAGTGATAAAAAATTGCAAATCAATACCATTAAAAGTTCTGTGTTTAAAATCTGCTAATTTTTCTAAATCCTCATTTGTATGGTGCATTACAAAATCGTAGGGATTGTTGTTTAGTAAATCCATCATTTGCAAGCAGTTTTTAATAATCATTGGGCGTTTCCCCCATGAAATTGTAGCAGCTAAAAAACCAGCAATTTCAATATCTTCTTTTTTAGTAAACAAATGTGGTATTTGTACAGGATCACTTTCTATAAAATCACGATTGTTATATTGTTCTACTTTATTGTTTAAGAATTCTTTTAATTCGGTTTTGTTCATTAGTGCTTTTAAGAAATTAATTGCTAATAAGATTTATTACTTCTGCTTGAATTATAATCAGTAGCTTTTGTGTCATCATCATCGTTGTTACTATCATCAGTACTTATAATACTTGTAGAGCGATTACTTCTGCTTGAATTGTAATCAGTCGCCCTAGTGCCATTATTTTCATCATCGTTGTTACTATCATCAGGACTTATAATACTTGTAGAACGATTGCTTCTACTTGAATTGTAATCAGTCGCCCTAGTGCCATTATTTTCATCATCGTTGTTACTATCATCAGGACTTATAATACTCGTAGAACGATTGCTTCTACTTGAATTGTAATCAGTTGCCCTAGTGCGATTATTTTCATCATCGTTGTTACTATCATCAGGACTTATAATACTTGTAGAACGATTACTTCTGCTTGAATTGTAATCAGTAGCTCTTGTACCTTTACGACCTTTATTTAAATCTATACGCATCCCAAAATTTACATTAAGAGATGAAAAGGAAAAAGTTTGGTTTTTAAAAGGTATTGTGCTAGCTAAATCTGGATCTATATCACCTGTAGGGGTTTCAGCTTTTGACAGATCTCGTGTACCATAATTAATATCTCCATTTAGGTTTGTAGAATATTCAGAGGCTAAGTAAAAAGACAAACCATTACATATTTTTATTACAATATTTATTCCTACTCGAGCATTTAAGTTTGTTGTATTGGTTTTTTCAAAGTTAGTTGTTACAGCATCAGTATTAGGGTAAAAGTCATTAATTTCAGGAATGTTAACAAAAGAAAGCCCTAATCTTCCATACAATCCTGCTGAGAATTTTTTACCTCCAATATTATATTGTGGCCCTATGTTTATGGAGGTAGCATTCCACGTTTTGTTAGAAATGCCATATTTACGTTTAATAGGTAAAGAGTTATAATTTGTATTTAAGCCTATGGATAGTTTGTCACAGAATTGTTTGTTTATCATTAAGGCACTATTAAATCCAGTATCTGCAAATTTTTTAAAATCTCCCATTGGTAAACTCATACCATTTATAAACTCTAGAGAATAGGAAGGAGTTTTTACAGGGATTTGCGAAAAACCAATACCAAAAGTAAATAGTAAAATACCTGCAAATATAAATTGACGAATTGATTTTAAGTTTTTAAAAGTATCCATAGCAGTCTAGTTTTAGGTATTTATCCGTTATATGCTAATTTAAGGTTTTTAGTTTAATGCCAATTTTAATAGCAATTCTACATAAATGGTTTTAATATTTGATGAATATAAATCTTTATAGCCAATCTAAATAAGAGTATTACTCAATATTAACATGGTAAGTCCTTTAAAATAAATGATTAAGAAAAAGAGCTATAGCATAAGTTGTAAATTTCTTAACAAACTTTACATAGGACTAACACAAATAGTAGGTTTTCTTAAAATTTAGCTTACATGTTTTAGGTACTACGGTTGTTATGTTTGCTACATCAAAAAACAAAACAAATTATTTTAAAATGAAAAAATTATTAAAATTATCATCATTAGCTATTGTTGCTGCTTTGGCAATTTCTTGTGGAGAAGATGGTTTAGATGGAGTTAATGGAAAAGATGGTGTAAACGGAACAGATGGTACAAACGGAACCAATGGAGCAAATGGTTCAGATGCATCCGTTTATTTAACTGCTTCAAAGTCACCAACATTATTAAAAGTAACAAGTGATTTTGTTAATTTAAAAATCACACCTATTTTAACCTCAGAAGATGTAATTCCAAATAGTCCAGATTTTGTTTATGGATCTATGGCTGATGGTGCAGGGTTAATTGATAATGGAGATGAAACATTTACATTAATAAATAATATTGAAGCAGATTATGCTATTGCTCGTATTCAGTTAAATAAAAATTTAAGACCCTATTACGGAGAATACATTTTAAATGCTACTGCTACTGCTGAAACTGCTCAATGTTCAGGTACTTTAATTACTCAAGAAGAACACGGATTTGGACCTTTGTATTTGTCAGGAGGTGAATGGGGTGGTGCTTCAAAAGGAGTGTTTGTAACAGATCCATCAAAAAGTGTAGATGATGCTAGTACAGGAGAGTTGTTAACTGTTATGGGACAATGGTCTACAGAAAATGCAGTGCCAATTGGAAAAGATGCATATACAGATAAAACAGTTGTATTTATTGGAGATGATGATTCTAATGATATTGTACCTTCTGGTCAATTAGGAATGTATGTTGGAGATAGAGGTGATTTAGAAGGTGGTAAACTATATGGTTTAAAAGTAACTTCTGCAGGTATTGATTTTGAAATGGATATGGTAGAAGGAACTGAATACAACGCTGAGTTTGTAGAGTTGACAGAAAAAGAAATTACTGCTTTAGATACAGAAGCTAAAACAAAAGGAGTAATGGGATTTGCTAGGTTAGAAGATATAGATTGGAGAAGAGGTTCTGCTGCAAACCAAAGAGAAATATACTTTTGTGTAACAGGTAGAATTAAGCCAGATTTAATAGGAAAAGGAACTTCTTTAGGGAGAGTATATAAAGTTGTTTTAAACGATACTGATCCTACAGGAGCTTGTAAAATTACATGTGTGTTAGATGGTGATAAAGATGGAGGTAAGGCAGATGGTTTTCACTCTCCAGACAATATTCTGGTAACAGAAAACTATGCATATATTCAAGAAGATCCTAATGGATATTTAGATACTTCAGTTTATGGTTATGCAAAATTGTATCAATATAACCTTAACACAGGAGCTATTAAAACAGTTTTAGAATGTGATCAAAATAGAGCGGCTAATTTAGGATATGGTTCAACCTCTAGTAGATGGGAAATCACAGGAATGATTGATGTTACAGATGTGGTTAATAATGGAGATAATAACTTTTTATTAATTACTCAAAATCACGGATGGAACCCTGCAGATGGAACTTCTTTTACAGACCCATTGGCTAACACAAATTTATCAAATTCAAAAGAAGGTTCTATGCTTTACTTAATTAAAGGTTTAGAAAGATAATTTTAAAGAACATCATGAATAACATATTATTTATGAAAGCTAAGGCATATACTTTTGGTATATGTCTTTTGCTTTTAACAACAATGGCTTGTAACAGTAAAGAAACTCCTATTTCTATCAATAAAAAAATAGAGACTTTTTACATTTCAGAATTAAGTGATTGTATCAATATATTAGATGCTATTTCGCTTACAAAAAAGATAGAAGATAACATATTACTATATAAAAATGCCCGTGAACATTTTAAAAACATTGAGCCTATATTGGCATCTATTGATGTAAATAATTACAAATCTTTAAATGCTCCTAATATTTTACAGGTTCAAGAAGAAGATTTAACCGATATTAAAATAAGAAATCCTTTTGGTTTTCAGGTAATTGAAGAATTGCTTCACGAATCTGAAATAGATAGTTTAGCAATAGAAAACACCGTTTCTATTACTAAAAACAGGTTAAAACTAATTAAAAAAAACACACGTATAAGTTTAAAAGATTATCATACAATTTGGTTATTAAGAAATCAAATTATTAGAATTGCTACCACAGGAATTACGGGTTTTGATTCTCCAGTATTAGGACAATCTCTATTGGAGTCTCAATACACATATAATACTTTAATAAAGATCATAGAGATTTATAAAGATTCTTTTAAAACAGATGATTTAAAAGATAAAATGATTGCCTCGTTTCAAAAATCAATTAAAGATTTAAATGGAGACTTTAATAATTTTGATAGATATGCTTTTATTAAAAACAATACAGATTATCAATTAAAGTTATTAGTTGAGGTTCAAAAAGATTGGGGAGTTGAATTTCCTTTTGAGATGGCATTATCGAACAATATGACTTCTCTTTTTGGTAAAAATGCTATTAACGTATCTTATTTTACTGATTACAAAAGTGACACCACACAAATTAAGAAAAAACAAGAATTTGGTAAATTATTGTTTAACGATAAAATATTGTCAAAAAACAACAATTTGGCTTGTGCATCTTGTCATGTAAAGGAATTGGCTTTTACAGATGGTAAAAAAACTTTCAGTAATAAACAAAAAAGAAACAGTCCCACACTTACCTATGCAGCTTATCAACAATCCTTTTTTATGGATGCTCGTGTAGGTGGGCTAGAAGGTCAAATTGTAGGGGTTGCTAATAATCATGATGAATTTAATTTACCAATGGATTCTATTGTAAATAGAGTTGTTAAAACACCTAAATACAAGAAAATGTTAGATTCTTTATATGGTGCAAAAAGAAGAGATTTTAATATAAGACATGCAATTGCATCATATATAAGAACCTTAAATAGTTTTGATTCTAAGTTTGATAATAATATTAGGGGTGAAGAAAATACTTTAACCGCTTCAGAAAAAAAAGGTTTTAACTTATTTATGGGAAAAGCGGTTTGTGCAACTTGTCATTTTCCTCCATTATTTAACGGAACGGTTCCTCCAAATTTTACCGATACAGAATTAGAATTGTTAGGAGTTCCTGAAAATAATGATTCTATTAATGCTGTAATTAGTAGTGATTATGGGCGATATGATATTTTTAAAACTAAAGAAAGAAAACACTTTTTTAAAACACCAACAATAAGAAACATTGCTCTAACAGCTCCATACATGCACAACGGAGTTTACAATACTTTAGAAGAAGTGATGGATTTTTATAACAAAGGAGGAGGGCAAGGAATTGGAATTCACGAAGAATATCAAACTTTACCTTTTGATCATTTAGATTTATCGGATGAAGAAATACAAGATATTATTGCTTTTATGAAAACTTTAACAGATGTACCATTGGATAAAGAGTATTAACAATAATAATGTGTTTTAAAATCGTAATTATATTAAAACATCAATTTGATAAATACGTTTTATAAAACAATAAAAATACTGAATATTAAAAAGGAATAGAGCTGTAGCTCTATTCCTTTTTTTGGTTGATTTACTATTTAAGTATTGTGAAATTTACCCTATTGGTATATTGATTTATCTTATTGGGCTAATCAAATTATGTAGTGGACTCTATTTTTGCGTAGTCAACTAATAATTAAAAAAAATGAAATTAAAATTACTTTTAACATGTTTATTGACCTTTGCATTTGCTAAGGCTGAATATTTTGAATCAAACGGAATACGTTATAATACTACTGATACGAACACTGTAGAAGTAGTTGCACTATCCTCTGGTAAATATACAGGAGCTATTACAATTCCTGATACAGTAGTTTATAATGCTATAACCTATACAGTTACAGGAATTGGTAATGCGGCTTTTTATCAAAATGAAGAGTTAACAAGCATTATTTTTCCTACAGGACTTTTATATATAGGTCAAAATGGTTTTTTAAGTTGTAAAAAACTAACTAATTTCACATTGCCTGCAGGCTTTACAAGACTTGGTTCTACTGCTTTTTATGGATGTTTAGCACTAACAAGTGTAGTGATTCCAGATGGAGTTACTGAGATCAAAGATCAAACTTTTGAAGGTTGTAGTAACTTAGTAAGTGTTGCTATACCTAGTGGGGTGACAAGTATTGAAAGAGAAGCTTTTAATGGTTGTAGTTCTTTAGCAAGTATTACTTTACCTGCTGGACTTACAGAAATTATTGAAAATACATTTAGTGGATGTGAGAGTTTAACAACAATTACATTGCCAAATAGTATTACAACTATTGGTGATAGTGCTTTTGAGGGATGTTCAGATTTAGAAAAAGTGCAGGTTGAAAATGCAACACCATTTACTATTGGAGAAGATGTTTTTTCTGATATTTCTAGCTTAGCCTATTTATTAGTTCCAAGCGGGAGTGTAAGTGCTTACGAAGGTGCAGATGGATGGAGTGATTTTTCTGTCATTACTTCTACAGAGGCTAGGTATTTTGTCGCAAATGGAATTCGTTATTTAAGTTTTGATGGTACTACAGTAAGCGTTGTCCCTTTAGATTCGGAGAATAAATATGAAGGAGACATTACGATTCCAAGTTCTGTAATTAATGAATCTGTAACATATAGTGTTACAAAAATTGCTAAAAATACTTTTTATGAAAATGAAGAGTTAACAAGTGTTACGATTTCAAATGGTGTAACAACTATTGGAGATAGTGCTTTTGAAGATTGTACAGACTTATCAAGTATTATTTTACCAGCAGGACTTACTGGAATTAGTGATAATTTGTTTAGTGGATGTGAAAGTTTAACATCAATTACATTACCAAGTGGTGTTACGACTATTGGTGAACAAGCATTTTTTGAAACAGGTCTAACAGCTATATCTTTACCAAGTGGGGTGACAAGTTTAGGTTTTGCAGCTTTTGCTTTTTGTACTAAAATAGAGAGCATAACATTACCAAGTGGAGTGACAAGTATTTTAGATTATTGCTTTTATGGTTGTTCTAGTTTGTCTGAAGTTATTGTAGAAAACCCTACACCTGTAGTTTTTGGTTCAGGTGCTGGTGTTTTTACTGATATTGATTCTAACGCTGTTTTAACAGTACCTCAGGGTGCCAAATCCGATTATGAGTCAGCTACTCTTTGGCAAGATTTTACTACTATTAATGAAATGACAACTTTAAGTGTAGAAGAAAGAGTTTTTGATGATAACCTTACTATTGAAATGAACCAAAACACTTTGGTTGTATATGCCAATAGTGATATTGTTTTTAAAGAAATAAACCTATACAGTATTAATGGGGCGGTAGTAAAAGTAAATCATCAATCAACAATTGATATTTCAATGCTTTCAAAAGGAATTTATATTTTAAATATAAGTACTAATAAAGGGGTGTTTACCAAAAAAGTAATTAAACAGTAATTTTTAAAGGAAAAAGTTTATACAGATATTTAAAAAGCTCCATTTTGCAATGGAGCTTTTTTGTTTTAGAAGTTGAGATTTCTAAAAATCTGAACAATTGTGAAAATGTAAAATAGAATTACTCTTTTTATCTTTTTATAAAACTTTTTATTCCAACTCCTTTTGAAGTAATAATTTTAATAAAGTACGTTGAGGGAGGAATATTTTCTATAGAGAATGTAGAGGTTTTGGCTTCCATAACAACCTGTCCCAATGTATTATAGATTTCTGATTTTACTAACGTTATCTCTGAGTTTAATTCGATGTTTAATTCTGATTTTGCAGGATTTGGGTAAATAGATATATGATTTAAATCTAGATTATTGTTAAATGATAGTGAATGACCTAAACTTTGATGGTTTGATTTTATTTCAGTAGTATTTAAACTTATTTTAGCATTGGTTTGATTTGTAAAACATGGATCAACCTGAACGGAAATATAATACTCATAGGTATTGTTAGCAACATCGGCTGTAATGTCATTAAATGAATTACTATTAGAAGAGACTGAACCAATTAATTGAAATTCTTCTAGGTTTGTTTTTCTATATATATTATAAGTTGTAACGTCAGTTCCTTCATAGTGAGACCAATTTAAGTTTACAGTTTGATTTACTGCAACACTACTCTGTAATAATATTGTTTTGTGTAAACTAGAGTTTGAAGAAGTAATTCCACAATTACTAATAGACCTAACCTTGTAGTTGTATGACTGTGTTATGTTATTAGATGTTTCATCTAAAAATGAATTTTCGTTAGAGGGAATTGTACCAATTGTAGTGTAAACATTAGCAATATTTGTTTCTCTTAAAATTTCATAAAAAGCAACATTATAGCTTCCTTTATTATCTATGTAAATTCTGTTTTTTGTGACTTCGGAGTCATCACTAGATACATAACAAATACTTAAATCATTGTATTGTGGAGTTAAAAGTATTTCAAAATTTTTATAGAAGGTATGATAATCATCTGTGATAGATAAATGATATCTTCCACTAACAAGTTCTGTTAAATTAGGAATGTTTTCTTGACCATAAGGAATTACTCCTCCATTACTTGCAGACCAATTATATGTAATATCACCAGAAGTCTCATTAACTTGGGTAATATTAATTTCTCCGGTACCTGAATTTCCTGCACATGAAGAATAACCCGTAGTGTCATAAGTTATATCAATATCATTAATGTTTGTTATATTAATTTCTAAAGACCTTTCAAAAGACTGATTATTTTCATCTGTTGTTTTAATACGAATTGTTAGACTTTCTTGCTCTTCATAATCAAAAGAGTTACTAGTGTATAAGTAGTTATTATTATATATATAAAAATCAGTATTATTATCATCTCCTACTCCTGATACAAATTCAAAAGTGTGATTGTCTGATGGTAAATCGATATCTGAACTGCTAAGTAAACCAACGAAGGATCGTTGATAAGAATTTTCTTCAATAGATTGATTAGATAAGATAATGTCTGTGGGTGAGTTATTATTTATAGGGTTAATTATAATATGTACAAAAGCAACATTGCTATCAAATTCTCCATCATTTGTTTTATAACTAAATCTATCTGATGTTGTTTCAGAACCGTTATGTTCGTAAGAAAAAGTTCCATCTGAATTTAATGTTAATGATCCATGTGTTGGTTCGCTAACTATACTAGCAGTAAACGGGTCTCCTTCTGTGTCTGAATCGTTGTAAAGTAGAGTAGTGGCATTAGCAGAGACTCCCGTATATGTTGTTGTTACTGTTGCACCTTCATCAACTTTAATATAGTCGTTATTTGCGGTTGGAGGATCATTAACAGCATTAACCGTTATAGATATATTTGCTGTGTTACTTGTGTATTGTCCATCATTAGCAGTAATAGTAAAATTATCAGAACCATTAAAGTTTTGGAAAGGGGTATAAGTAGCGGTATTATTTCTTATGTACACATATCCATTGGTAGGATAAGAAACGATCTTATATGAAAATTGATCACTATCTGGATCAGTTGGTTCAAGATCTATATTTAATTTAATATCCTCATCTGTAGAAACAGATTGATTAGGTAAGATAGGAACAGCATCAGTTGTTGAGTCAGGGCAACCTGTAGTTGGTGATGTAAAATTTACTAGACCAAAGTTTATATCATCTATCCCATGATAAATATGATTCTCTATTTCATTAAGGTCTTCTGTCCCCCAACAATTATTTGAAAAATCTGCTTCATTTGATCCTGTGTTTATAACATCAAATTTAGAGTTATTATAGATAGTGTTGTTAGAAACATTAATACCAGTTTCAAAATATCCTATTCTAACTCCGGTAGAATTATTCTTAATAGTATTACCAGTCATCTCAGAAGTAAATGAACTAATTGATAAGAAATTTTTATCTATTGCTACTTTATTATTTATAAAAGTAGAGTTTGTTAATTTTGTATAGTTGGCGAATAAACCTGTGTCTGTATTTCCATCAAATATACATGAGTTGACATTACTTTCAGTTAATTCTGCACCTATTCGATTATTTTTAAATTCACAATTTTTTAAGTTTACTTCATCATGATAATTAGCAATTCCCTTATCATTATTTATGAATTTAGTATTTTCTATAGTAACGCCCCATTGAGGTCCTCCCGAATCAGCTTCAATCCCATTGTAATTATGTTGAAAAATAGAATTTTTAATACTACTTGAAATTGCATGGTTAGTATGTATGGCACTATAAGCATATTCAAATGTTGTATAATCAAATATATATCTTGCTCTAAGTTCAATTTTGATTTCTTTCCATGATTTTTTTTGGGGGCTAGGACTATTTGATGTAAATTTTATTTTGTTGGAATGATTACCTTTGGCTATAATGGTACCTTGCACACGTAACTGTACACCATCATTGAACTTAACAGTAACTCCGGGCTCTATAGTTAATGTTTTATTTTCAAAAATAACTATATCATTAGTAACTATATAAGGGCTATTAACTAAACCCCATGTCGTATTTGTGGTAATGCCCCCAGAGACATTAGTTTGTGCAAAGTTTACTGATGCTATTAGCAGCAACAGCTTTAATAATAAGTATGTTTTTTTCATTTTTATTTTTTTTTGCAAAGATAATTTTATATACTAATATCCTAACTTAAAGTATATGTTTTTTAAACATGAGGAGCTCTCTATGCCATAAAAGATATAGGGGTATGATAAGAAGGCAATAATTATTTTTTTATTTTTAAAGCTAAAAGCAAGCCTAAAATTCCACCCAAAGCAGAAACCATCATATTAACAATAAATAACAAAAGGTTTAGGTGTCTATCTATTACAATATGGTTAGGAGCAAAGCCTAATCTACCAAAAGATTTGATGAACAAAATACTACCAAAAACACCAATAATAGTGTTTCCTGTAAAACCCAAAAAATTGTTTTTAGAAATATAAGCATACAAGTTTGCACTTATAATTCCAACTAAAATACTAAGTAGAGAGATAGACGTTTCTGTCATTTTTTAGTTTTTATAAGGTAAAAGTATTTTAATTCTATTTTCTTAATTAGTCTAGAACTAAGCAGTTAATGTCCATAATCCATATCATCAATTTTACCTGCTGTTAATTTCTTTTGAATGATGAAATAAATAATGATTAAGATAATTCCGATAATCATCCAAGGCATGGCTACAGACATTCCGTACTCACTTGTTGTGGTATTATAAATGGTTAAATCTGGATTGATGTTATTGGTAGAAGGAAGTAAAGTAGGAAACATAGTTGCTAGTGTAGAAGTAATTCCACCAACAATCATTAGGGTAGAACATACAAAAGCATAAACTTCTTTTTTAAACTTTTTAACAAAAAAGGCTCCTATTAAACCTACAAAATAGACCATTGGAAATATTAAAAAGGCAGGATATTCTAAATAATTAGCCAAAGGATGTGGTTCTATAATATGCCAAATACTCACAGAAAAAACAGTAAATACGGCCAAGGCAATATTTAAATTAAACACCACAGATTTTAGTTTTGTATTAATACTAGCGTTGGTTTTTAAAACAATCCAATTGGCACCGTGAATAGCAAGAGTGATTACTGCAATAATTCCAATAACAATGGTAAACCAATCAATTACTCCAGGATGTGTGGTAGAGGGGCTAAAACTACTGTTCCATAGCGGTAAAAAGAAATAATGAGCTTCATAAGCAGAAACACCATTTTCTACACCCCCTAAATTAACTCCTCTAGCTACGTTTCCTAGTGCAATTCCAAAAAACAAGGTTAATAGTAAGCTAGAAACCCCAAAAGATTTATCCCAAATGGTTTTCCAAACAGGATGGTCTATTTGACCTCTTAACTCTAAACCAATAGCTCTAAAAATAATAAGCCATAAAACAATAATTAAAGGAAGATAAAAACCGCTAAAGGCAGAAGCGTATAAAGTAGGGAAAGCCATAAAAAGCAATCCACCAGCAGCTACCAACCAAACTTCGTTAGAATCCCAAAAAAGTCCAGCAGCTTTAGAAATTACTTCTTTGTCTTTTTCTGTTTTGGCAAAGAATAAATGAATGATTCCCGTTCCAAAATCGTAACCATCTAAAATGAAAAAAATGGTTAAAACCAGTGCTATAATAATAAACCAAAAAATTTCCATAGTTTAATGTTTTTCGTGTTGAGGTCCATGGTAAATGGTTTTTCCTACCAAGACTAAAAATAATAATCCTAAAAGCATGTAAAGAGCAACAAAGCCTAATAAAGTAAATAAGGTGTTTCCTGATGAAACTGTAGGCGAAACTCCATCTACTGTTTTTAACAAGCCATAAACCAAATAAGGTTGCCTACCTAACTCAGCAACATACCAACCTGTGATATTGGCTATAAAAGGGAAGGGAACTAAAAATAAAATAGTCCATAAAAGTGGTTTAAAGCTATATAGTTTTTTTCGGTATAAGAACAAAATGGAAATCCCCATAACACCAATAAAAATAGTTCCCAATCCTACCATAATATGATAGGAGTAATACAAAGCAGGAATGTTATCGGGTAATTCACTTTTATCAAAATGATCCATTCCTATAATTTGTTTGTCCCATTCTTGATAAGTCAAAAAACTTAAAATATTAGGAACAGCAATTTTGTTATCTAATTTCTTTTCTACCATATTGGGCTGACCAATCAAAACAATTTCTGCTCCAGCTTCTTCGGTTTCAAAAATACCTTCCATAGCTGCAAATGAAGCCGGTTGATATTTAGCTACGTTTTTAGCGTTTAAATCTCCCGTAGGGAAAGCAACCAATAAACTAGAAATTAATCCGATGACTACACCTGTTTTTAAGAACAATTTTCCGTGCTCTTGATGTTTTTTAATCAACAAGTAAAAAGCACCAATACTAGCTACTACAAAAGATGAGGTAACCAAAGATGCCATTTGATTGTGTAAAAAAGCAGGTAACAACCAAGGGTTACTAAATAGTTTAGAAAAATGAGTCAATACAAATTTTCCGTTTTCTAAAATTTCATATCCTACAGGATGCTGCATCCATGCGTTGGTTGCCAAAATTAAATATCCACTAGCCCAAGACCCTAAAAAAACAAAAAATCCTGTTAAGAAATGCAGTTTTTGTCCCATCAATTTTTCACCAAAAATAAACAAGGCTAAAAAAGAAGATTCTAAGAAAAAAGAAAAGGTTCCTTCCATGGCCAAAGTCTGACCAATAATTCCTCCTGTAAGCTCAGAAAACTTAGCCCAGTTGGTTCCAAATTGAAATTCCATTGGAATTCCTGTAATGACTCCCATGGTAAAGTTGATGGCAAAAATTTTCATAAAAAATTTAGCAGCATCGTTATAAATTTCTTTGTTAGATTTTAAATAATACCCTTTAAATAGAATAATAATTAAAGAGAGTCCCATGGTAAGTTGCGGGAAAATGTAGTGAAAGGTGATCGTGAATGCAAATTGCAATCGATCGTAAAAAATCATGTCTTCCATGCTTTGTCTAGTTTAGACTATTAAGTCGATAAAATTGGATACTAAAACCTTTATTTTATTAGAGTTTTAGTGCTTAAATTGAACATTTAAATTTAAGGTATTTTGTTTAGTTAAAACTTTATTTAAGGAATAAAAGTATGTGTGTTTTCGCATGAATTTGTACATTTAGGTAGATAAAAAAGAAGATTATGTCAATTCAAATTCAACCATCAATATTTACATTTTTAAATGCATTAAAAGAAAATAATTCACGTGAGTGGTTTGTAGAAAACAAAGCTTGGTTTACGGAGGAAGAAATTCAGTTAAAAGTATTTTTTACCAAAATAATGGAAGGTTTAAAGGAAGAAGATGATATAGAAGGGATGAAAGCTTATAGAATTTATAGAGATGTAAGATTTTCTAAAGACAAATCTCCCTATAAAATTTATAGAAGTTGTAGTTTTAAAAGAGCAACAGAAGCTTTAAGAGGTGGTTACCATGTAGAAATTACACCAAATGGTTCTTTTTTAGCATGTGGTTTTTGGCAGCCTAATAAAGAAGATTTGTTAAGAATTAGAAAAGAAATTGAAATGGATAGTGATGAAATTAATGAAATCATTAATTCTGTAGCCATTCAAAAAACTTTTGGAGGTTTTTACAAAGGGGAGGCTTTAAAAACAGCACCCAAAGGTTTTGATAAAGAACACAAAGCGATTGAGTTGATACGTAAAAAAGATTTTATTCTGTTAAGAAAATTTACTGATGAAGAAGTGCTTGATCCAAATTTTTACCATGAAGTGATAAAATCTTTTAAAATAGCGAGACCTTATTTAGATTATATGAGTGATGTATTAACGACTAACTTAAACGGAGAGTCTTTAATTTAAAACAAAAAAGCCATCTAAACAGATGGCTTTTTTGTTCTTTACTTAATAATAGTTTATTTACCTTCTTTAGAGGTGTTTCCATTTTTAACAGCTCTATGGTTATCATAACACTCTAAAACAGCTTCAATAAGTTGTAAATCTGTCGCTTTTTGAATAAAGTAAGGGGAGTAGTTACAATTAGACAAAACTTCTGTTAATTTGTTAATGTCCATTTGTAAATAATCTAAAATAACTTCTCTGTCAAAACGATCAGTTAATATTTTACGAGTAGCATCTTTGTCTTTTAATTCTTTTAGGTCTTTAAGCCTGTTAGGTTTAGATCCAAATAGTTTGTAAACATAATCAGCAGGATTGCTTATTACAATTCCTCCAGCACCTAAACTGCTACCTACTCTGTTGTTTTTAATTTCATAGGTTTGTTTTAACCCGTTTATTTGAATTCTGTTATACTTGTCTTTAGGTACGTTTTTAACGTCAATTTCTAAAACACCAATAATTTTATAAGCATGCACATTTACCTCTGGTAAATCTTCTATTTTAGGAAATAAATTAATGTTTAATTCCGTTCCTATAGATAAATCTTTGGTTACTTTTATTTTAATAGATTCAAATCCTAGACTTGAAATTAACAAAGTATCATTTTCGGTAACATTAATTTCAAAAAGTCCTTCTTTGTTAGATACCTCTCCGTCTATATTGGTTAAGTTTAAAAGAGATGCTCCTTGAATAGCAGTACTGTCTATAGCACTTGTAATTTTACCTTTAATACTAAAGTTTAGTAGGTCTTGAGCAGAACTAAAACTATATACAAAAAGACAAAATGTAAGGGTAATATATGTGATTTTTTTTATCATAATTTGGTTTTATAAAATTTATTTGCTCTGCCTGTAGTTTTGTTTTCTATACTCTATATCTCCTTTTTGGCATTTATCAATTGCAGGAGTAATATTAATAAATTCAGAATCTAACACTTCTTTTGCACCTCTGTCTAAGTACCAAAAAGTTAATCTAATTCGTTTTCCATTTCTACATCTAAAAGTATACATTCCTTGATCGGTAACCCAACCATTGTACCTTAAATCAGATGTGTTGATGTTTTCTCTTACAGGTATTCTAAAATCGTTAAAAATTGAATAAACTTCAACGTTTTCTTCAATAACTTCTTGCTCTAAATTTTCGTTATTTTCAGTTTCTTCTTCAAGAGGAACTTCTCTTTGAGAAAAAGCAGTTGTACTTACAAAGCAACATGTTATGTACAGCAGTATTAAAAAACGTTTTTTTATCATCTTTAAAAATAAAAATACTAATTATTCAAATTAATTCTAGCCATTATAGGGAAATGATCAGATAAATTTACATCATATGTTGTAAACTTCCCAACTTCCATGGTATTATCAGGTAAAATAAAATCTATTCTAAAAGGGAAAAAGTAATGATAAGATTTTCCCAAACCAACTCCAGCTTCTACAAAAGCATCTTTTCTGTTTTCTGTAATTTCATGATAATTCCAAGAAAAAGCCGTATTGTTAAAATCTCCAGCAACAATGGTTCTGTATTTACATTTTTGAATGTGTTCTTTTAAAATTTTAATTTGATGTGATTGTTCTCTAAAAACATCTTTAAATCTTTTAACCAAAGCTTCGTTGTTGGCACCTCCGTAGTGCTCTTTTTGGGTATCTAACCTAAATGATTGTAAGTGTACGTTGTAAACTCTAACAATTTCATTATTGATTTTTAAGTCTATATAAATAATATTGTTTCCATTGGGTTTAAAAAGATGTTTTCCTTTGTTGACTACAGGGAATTTAGAATAGATAGCCAAATCAGATTCACGATGCATGTACACTTTAGGAAGGTTAATTTTAACATTTTTATCGTGCTTGTGTTCTTGAATACAAACAATATCAGGTTGTTCATTGTTTATAAAATCACAAATGTCTTGTTTAACAGTTGGAGACTTTATCCAATTAAACCTGTTAAATTGTCTTACGTTAAAAGATAAAATTTTGATGTCATTTTCTTTAATAACTTCTTTTTCTTCAATGGAATAAAAATCATGTAGGTGTGATATACCAATAAAAATAGAAATGATAGAAAGTAAAAAATGAAATTTTAGTTTTATCATCCAAAAAACAACAAAAGTAATATTGGTTACTAATAGTAGTGGGTAAGCCAAGCTTAAAATAGCAATACTAGGGTGTTTTTCAGGATCTATAAAGGGTAATGTATAGGTGGTAAGCAACAAAACAGCCACAACAACATTGATTAAAAATAAAAACTTGTCAAAGTAGTTTAACCTCTTCATTGTTTATTTTTTACCCTGTTGAAACAAAAATTCTTTTTCTTCTTTACTTAAAGAATCATATCCAGATTTACTTATTTTTTCTAGAATGATGTTTATTTTTTGCTGTATCTCAGTGGGTGTAGGTGTTGGTTTTCTTTTGTTTGTTGATTTGTAACTTGTTTTTAACGGAGATTTTCTTTTAAAAGTATTTTTAAAAGGAGTTGAAAAAGAAATTTTGTTTTGATAATAAATAGCTAAAAAACCAAACAAAGCTCCTCCTAAATGTGCCAAATGTCCGCCTGCATTTCCATCTGGTAATTGAACCAAATCTAAGGCTACAAAAATTAATGCAATTACCCAAAGTTTTACAAAACCAATAAATCGTAGTTTTAACTCATAATTAGGCATGTATGTAGTCAATCCAATTAAAATAGCCATTATTCCAGAAGATGCTCCAACCAATGTTGCATTCTGGCTCTGTAAGACAGGAAAAAAATTATAGCTAAACATAAAAACGATTCCTCCAAATACAGTTCCCCATAAATAAAAGGAAAGGAGCTTTTTAGGAATAAAATAATCTACAAATAAGTTTCCTATGTAGTATAAAAAAATAAGGTTGAATAGCAAGTGAATAAATCCGCCATGCATAAAACCATAAGTAACCAAAGTCCAAGGTTTTATTAAAAACTCATCAACAGAAGCGGGTAAGGATAACCAAGTAATAAAAACATTTCCATTGCTGCCAAAAAGCCATCCTAAACTACCTAATAAATAGGTAAGAATAAAAAGTGCAATGTTTGCAAATATGAGTTTTTCAACAACAGACCCATATTGATACTTGTGTTTTATTTGTGTAAAAATATCGTTCATATTTTAATACATTCTATATTGATTTTTTTTCCAAATAATAGCCATAATCAATCCAATAACCGCTCCACCAACATGTGCAAAATAAGCAGTGTTTACAGGGCTTAATAGAGGTTGTCCAGTAATACCAGAAACCAAATCGGCAATTACAATTACCGGAATAAAATATTTGGCTTTTACAGGTAAAACAAAATATAAATAAATTTCAGAGTCAGGGAAGTTCCATCCGTAAGCAGCTAACACTCCAAATATGGCACCTGAAGCCCCTAACATTTGCATGTTAAAAATACTATTAGCAGTCTGTAGTTGCTCGTTTTTATAAACTTTACTAGCATCAAACAAATTATAAATTTCTTGTTTGTTAGATCCCATGTTCACCAAAGCATCAACAGCTCCAGTAAACTCAAAATGGCGTTCTAATAAGTAAATTAAACTAGCACCAATTCCAGCGGAAAAATAAAAGAATAAAAATTTGTTTTTTCCCCATAATTGAACCATTGGAGTTCCAAAAAAGTACAAAGCAAGCATGTTAAAAAAGATATGTCCAAAACTACCATGCATAAACATACTAGTGACCAATTGCCAAGGTTTAAAACTAGGGTTGGCAAAATAATGTAAGTTAAACATTGCTCCCAAATCTACATTTTGTAAGCTTATAGTAGCTACAAAAAATAGAACGTTAATAATAATAATGTGCTTTATAATATCGGGTACTCTACTCATAATCCTAGTCGGTGTTAAAAATAATGTCTAGTTTTTTACTGGTAACCGTTGTGTAAATCTTTTTTCTAAACGGCGATATATTAGCTTCTTTACAGGCAAATAAATCTTGTATTAAAACTTCTTGTTCTACTTCTGTTAATTTGGTTCCAGTTTTTATGGCTAATGTTTTGGCTAATGATTTTGCAATCATATCTAACTGGCTAAAACTGTTTTCCTGAATGTCTTCTTGAAAATCTTCTATCAATTGTTCAAAAACCATGCTAATTTGACTCTCACTTATAGTAGTAGGAATACCTGACACAATTACATGGTCTTTAGACATGTCTTCAAACATAAACCCAGTGCTCTCTAGTTCTTCTTTAATGTTTTGGAGTATATGTAATTCTTGTTTGCTATAGCTAATACTAATGGGAAATAATAATTGTTGGCTCGATGCTTCTTTAACTGTAATGTTGGCTAAAAAATTTTCGTATAACACTCTTTGATGTGCCAAATGTTGATGGACTAAATACGTTCCTGTATTTAAATTACATAAAATGTATTTGTTCTGAATTTGAAAAGTATCTTTAACCAGTTTGGTTTCTTTGGTTTCAAATAATTCAGGGTTTAATTCATTTTCTATTACAGGAGTATTTGCAATAGATTCTAAACCATTGTACAAAGTTTCCCAACTTCCTTTGTTCTTTTTTGATGAAAATGTTTTTGAACTACCGGCAGAGTAATTATTAGTTGATTTTTTTTCTGTTTCTTGAAAAGGATTAAAGTTAGATTCTGTTTTAAAAGGATTAAAATTAGGATCTACTTCAATTTTTGGGGTACTAATAGGTTTGTCTTTGTAGCTATATGGAGTTTCAAGGTTTTTATCTTTGGTAAAATCCAAAGCTGGCATAATATTGTATTGCCCTAAGCTGTGTTTTACAGCAGCTCTTAAAATTTCATACAGCACTTTTTCGTTATCAAACTTTACTTCTGTTTTGGTAGGATGTATGTTGATATCAATAGTATTGGTAGGTACTTTTAAATATAAAAAATACCCAGGATGATTTCCTCTTTCTGTCAGTCCTTCAAAAGCTGCATTGATGGCATGATGTAAATAAGGACTTTTGATAAACCTATCGTTCACAAAAAAGAATTGTTCACCACGTTTCTTTTTAGCAAATTCTGGTTTGATGATAAATCCGTGTAGTTTTAAAACATCTGTATCTTCGTCAATAGGGATTAAGCGTTCATTGGTTTTTCCGCCAAAAATATTAACCACACGCTGTTTTAAATTTCCAGAAGGAAGGTTAAAAATTTCTGAATTGTTATGGTTTAAAATAAAATGAACATCATAATGTACCAAAGCCACACGTTGAAATTCATCAATAATATGTCTGGTTTCTACAGCATCGGATTTTAAGAAATTTCTACGAGCAGGAATGTTAAAAAACAAATTCTTTACCGAGGTATTGGTTCCAACAGGAGTAGGGATGATTTCTTGGTTGGTTATTTTACTCCCTTCAATTTGAATACAAGTTCCTAATTCGTCATCAGCTTGTTTGGTTTTCATTTCTATTTGCGCAATAGCCGCAATAGAAGCCATGGCTTCACCACGAAATCCTTTGGTAGATAAATTAAATAAATCTTCAGCTTCTCTAATTTTAGAAGTCGCATGCCTTTCAAAACAAAGTCTTGCATCGGTTTCGGACATACCTGTTCCATCATCAATTACTTGAATAAGCGTTTTTCCTGCATCTTTTAAGATAAGGTGTATGTTTTTTGCTCCAGCATCAATAGCATTTTCTAATAGTTCTTTAACTACAGATGCAGGTCTTTGAACCACCTCACCAGCTGCAATTTGATTGGCAACATGATCAGGCAATAATTGAATAATGTCGGACATTTGATTATAGGGGTTTCGTTTTTAGTATGATTGGTTTCATTATTATAATTAAATATTAGAAACCATTAACTCAAACTTTTTTAGAACTATCGTAAGATGTAAATTGCAGTCATAGAAAGAATGGCAATAATAATAGCCAATCTGTAGGTAGATTTTCTGTCAGCATTAGAGGAAGATCTAGCTCTGTTCCATTCGTGTTTTAGGTTGTTTTTAGAAAGCGTAACAGTATAATCACTGTTTTCACTTTCTTCATCGCTTTTTTCTCTTTTATAGCGATCTTCTAAAGCCTGTAAACGCTCCTTACGCTCGTCGTAGTAACGAGGTTTGTAGTTAAAAATATAGTGACCTACAGGTTTGAAAGGGGTTTTAAACATGGCTTAAAAGAAAAAACATTATTGTCAAATTTAAGAAAAATTAGACAATAATGCTTTGTATTTGGTAGGGGATTAGCGTTTGTTTAACGCAGCCATTTTAATTGCGGCTACAGCACACTCAATTCCTTTGTTTCCTAATTTTCCTCCAGATCTGTCTAGAGATTGTTGTTTTGTGTTGTCTGTAAGTACACAGAAAATAGTAGGAGTGTCATATTTTATATTTAAATCCTTTATTCCTTGAGTTACTCCTTCGCACACAAAGTCAAAATGTTTGGTTTCACCTTGAATTACGTTACCAATGGCAATGATAGCATCTACATTTCTGCTCTCTAACATTTTTTTGCATCCATAAATTAATTCAAAACTTCCTGGAACTTTCCAAGTGATGATATCTTCTTCGGCAACACCGTTGTCTAACAAAGTATCAATAGCTCCTAAGGTTAAGTTTTCTGTAATTTCTGGATTCCATTCAGAAGTTACAATTCCAAACCTAAATCCTTTTACGTTAGGTAAATCATCTTTATCGTATGCAGATAAGTCTGTTGTAGCCATGTTTTTTAGTTTATGGTTGTTTGTTATTAGTTATGAACTGTAAACCAACAACTAATTATTAGCGTATTTAGCTTGGTTGATGTATAAATCTATGTTTTTAGCTTGAGAAGAATTTGGAAAGTTTTGTTTTATGTTTTCAAATAAATCTTCTGCTTTGTCAAAGTTTTTTAATGTTAAAGCTACTTTTCCAGCTTTCATTAAATATACAGGAGCAACAGCATTGTTGGTTGAGTTTTCACCAGCTTTAGCAAAATACAACAAAGCATCATTGTTGTTGTTAGTCGCTAAACAAGCATCTCCTATACTTCCTGAAACAACAGCGTTTAAAACAGGGTCGTTTGTGTTTACGTCTTTTAAATAATCAATTGCTTTTTCGTATTCTTTTAAGTTTATATACGATATTCCAGCATAATATTTAGCCAAGTTCCCTGCTTCAGTACTTCCGTAGTTGTTAGCAATGTCTATCAATCCGTAGTTTCCTTCAGCACCTTCTAAAGCAGTTGTGTATAACGTTTCATCGCTACCAGCACTTGCTTTTGTAAATTCTTGTTTGGCAAAAAACAAAGCATCGGCAGCTTCTTTTTCTTTTGGAGCAGTAATAAACTGACTGTATCCCATATATCCAAATATAATAAGTACGGCAGCAATTAATCCTATAAATAAAGGTTTGCTATTTTTTTCAATCCACTTTTCAGACTTGTTAGCTGTTTCATCTAAAGTATTAAATACTTCTGCTGTTGTACTGTGTTCAGCATTTCCTGCATTGTCTACTACTACCTCTTCTACTTCTTCAGCTTTTTTATAGCCTCTCTTTTTATATGTTGCCATCTAATATTTTTATATTATTAAGTGTTAATTTTTTTTGTGAGTTGGACAAAAATAGTTTTTTTAATCGAATATCAAAACACAGGGTTCAGCAAAAAAATGATAAATTGCACTTCCTTTTTTAATTGAGTATAATAAATATGCATCTTCAGAAATTATCTTTGGTAAATTATAAGAATATCTCATCAGAATTGTTTGATTTTGATGCTAAAATAAATTGCTTTATTGGTAACAACGGTGTGGGAAAAACCAACGTGCTAGATGCTATTTATTATTTATCGTACACTAAAAGTTATTTTAATGCCGTTGCTACTCAGAACATTAAGCATGGAGAAGAGTTTTTTATTATTGAAGGAGATTACTTGTTAGAAAATGAACGATTAGAAAAAATTGTTTGTAGTTTAAAAAAGGGGACAAAAAAAGTGGTAAAGCGAAATGGTAAATCTTATGATAAGTTTTCGGATCATATAGGCAATTTTCCATTGGTAATTATTTCTCCTTCGGATAGAGATTTAATTATTGAAGGAAGTGAAACTCGCCGAAAATTTATGGATGGAGTCATTTCTCAACAAGATAGAACCTACTTGCAGAACTTGGTAAATTATAATAAAGTGTTAACACAGCGTAATGCTTTGTTAAAATATTTTGCTGCGAATAGAACTTTTGATGCCCTTAATTTGAGTGTTTATAATGATCAGTTAAATGAATTAAGTCAATATATATACCACAAACGTGTTTGGTTTTTAAAAGAGTTTGCTCCTATTTTTAACGAGTGTTATCAGGAAATAAGCAATTCTAAAGAAGAGGTAAGTTTGATTTATAAAACTCAATTAGAGGATGCTCCTTTGTTAGAGTTGTTTGAACAAAATTTAGGAAAAGATAGAATGTTGCAATATACGTCTGTTGGAATTCACAAAGATGATTTACAGTTTGAGTTGAATGGTTATCCTATCAAAAAATTTGGATCACAAGGGCAACAAAAATCGTATTTAATTGCTTTGAAATTAGCTCAGTTTGAGTTTATGAAACAAATTACAGGTAAAAAACCCATTCTTTTGTTTGATGATGTGTTTGATAAATTAGATGAGAATAGAGTAACACAAGTAATTAATTTGGTAAATAAAGATCAGTTTGGACAAATTTTTATTACAGATACTCATGGTGATAGGACTGAGAATGTGGTGAAAAGAACCAATCAACCTTATAAAATATTTAATTTATAATGGCTAAGAAAAAAATAGACCAGAGAACTATAAGGAACAGTGAAGCAAATCCTATTGCTGATTTAATGAAGCATTTTATCAAAGCAAATAATTTAGAAACGGGGTTTCAGAAATTAAATGTAGAAGAAGAATGGGCTAAATTAATGGGGCCTGGAGTAAAATCTTATACTGAAAGAATTAGTTTAAAAGGGGGTGTTTTAATGGTAAAAATATCATCGGACTCACTGCGTAACGAATTAAATTATGGAAAGGAAAAAATACTCTCTATGATGAATGAAGCGCTTGGAGAAGAACTCATAAAAAAAGTAGTTTTAAATTAAAACTACTTTTTTATAAATAACTTCCAATTTTATGTTTTCTATATAACTGGCCTTTATTTGTTTTGTCTTCCAAGTTTTTCAACTTTAGTAAGCCATTTTTCTCTTAAATTGCTATCGGAGTTTTTTACAATACCAAAGTATGAGACTTTCACCTGTTTAATTCCGCAAAAATTTAAAGTTGATTTTTTTAACTGATTTACACTTGGTTTACCATACATTAACCAATAATACCAACTAGGTTGGTCTAAAGTAGTAATGATATGTGCTGTTTTGCCTTTTAAAAGTTTGTCCCAAAACATAGAGTTTTCTCGGTATTGAAATGTAAAACCGGGTAAAAATAGCCGATCAATAAACCCTTTCATCATAGCTGGTAAACCTCCCCACCAAACGGGGTGAATCCATACCAAATGATCTGCCCATTTAATTTTTTCCCAAGCATTTAAAAGGTCAAGTTCTAACGCTGTTCTTTTTTGGTAGCCTTGCTCAAGATTTGGATTGAATTTTAGCTCAGAAATTGTAATTTCTTGTATTTCTGAACCAGTTTGTAAAGCTCCTTTTTTGTATGCTTTTGCCAACCCAAAATTCAGACTTTCTTTATTAGGGTGTCCATTTATAATTACTGTTTTTTTAATCATGTTTTGTTTGTTAATTGTATAAAACAAAACTATAATTAGCTGTTTTTATGACGAAGGACAAATGTCTAAAAAGAAATTTCTTTACGTATTCTACTTAAATGTCTTTGTGTAACACCTAGGTAAGATGCTAAGTACTGTAAGGGGATGTTCTGTATATATTGAGGTTGATTTTTTATCAAATCTTCATATCGTTTAGCGGCATTACTTCCTTGTAATGAAAATATTCTTTTTTCTAATTCAATATATTGTTGTTCGGATATTGTTTTTTGAAAAAGAGTCCAATGATGATTGTTATGAGCCAATTGTTCAATTTTTTCTTTCGAAATAATTAATAACTCTGTTTCTGTAATGGCTTGTATATTTTCCTGTGTGGGTTGATGTGTTAAAAAAGAAGAATATGCATTCATAAAATTGTTTGGAAATGTGATGCAATAGGTAATGTCTTCTCCTTTGTTTGATGTGTAATAGGACCTTAAAAGACCTGACAAAACAAATGCAACTGACGTACATGTTTCTCCTTCTTTAATATAGTAATCAAATTTATCTAAATGTTTAGTTGTTGCTGCATTGATAAAGTCGTCAATTTCATCATCATTTAATATATTAAAAGAGTTTAAGAATTTTTTTAGTGGAGAAATTTTCATTTTTTTATTTTAGCAGCTACCACCAATTCAATTTTATCTAATGTAGTAGCAGTAGTAAACATTCCGTAATTAATGGTTACTTTTTTCTTGTCTATTTTTTCTATAATTCCACAAGCCCTACCATCAATCAGTCTAACTTTGTCATTTAGTTTAAAAATATAATTGGCTTTTTTCTCAGCAGCTATTTTTTCTTCTTTGGCTTTTTCTTTTCTTACTTCAACTACTTTAGTTAATACTTCTTCTTCCGTTTTTTTCAAAGCAACTTCGGCTTTTTTCTTAGCTACTTTTTCTCTAACTTTTTGTGGTTTGGTCTTTTTAACTTTAGGATGAGCAATGTCGTATTTAGATTTTTCCATGATTACCCATTTGTCAAATTCAGTTTTAAACTCTTTTTTGTTGTTGGTCTGAAAGTACTTGTTTAGTAATTCGTTTGTTTTTCTACCAATACTTAATATTTTCTGATTGGTGTCATATAGGGTTTGGAAGCTTTCTAGTTTTTCTTGAATTTTAGCCTCTTTTTCAGCCAGTACATCAGCATATTCTTTTGCTTTAGAACTTTGCTGTTCCATGTCTAAAGTGTTGCGCTGTAAATTGGTACGTTCCTGTTGTAGTTTAGATATTGTTTTGTCAAAACGCACTTTAGATTTGTCTATTTTCTTTTTGGCTCTGTTAATTAAGCTGTAAGGGATTCCATTTTTTTGAGCGACTTCAAAGGTAAAAGAACTTCCAGGTTGACCAATTAACAAAGTAAATAAGGGCTCTAAAGTTCTACTATCAAAAGCCATATTGGCGTTTACTACATTTTCAAGTTCATCAGCCAATACTTTTAAATTGGTGTAGTGGGTTGTAATAACACCATAAGCTCCTACATTATAAAATTCTTCTAAGAAAATCTCGGCTAAAGCACCTCCTAATTCAGGATCGGAACCTGTACCAAATTCATCGATTAAAAAAAGTGTGTTGTTGGTGCATTTTTTTAAAAATCCACGCATGTTTTTTAATCGGTAACTATAAGTACTTAGTTGATTTTCTATAGATTGATTATCACCGATGTCTGTTAATATATGGTCAAAAAAGTGAGTAGTACTATTCTCATGTACAGGAATTAATATTCCACTTTGAATCATGACTTGTAATAATCCAATAGTTTTTAAGGTAATACTTTTACCTCCAGCATTTGGACCAGAAATAACAATTATTTGTTGTTGTTTGCCTAATAGTAAAGTTTGTGGTACAACAGGCAGGTTTCTTACTTTGTTTTTTTCTAACAAAATAGGATGATAGGCATTGATGTAATTAATTTCTTGATTGTTTGAAAATTCAGGTTTAACACCTTCAATTTCTTTGGCATAAAAAGCCTTTGCTTTTAAAACATCTAACGAAACTAATAACTTTATATATTCTTGAATTAAAGGATAAAAAGGACGAATTTCGTTGGTTAATATTCTTAAAATTCTGTTAATTTCTTGTTTTTCTTCTAGTAAAAGTTCTTGTAACTGTCTGTATAAGTTTAAGGTGTTTTGTGGAGCAATAAAAACAATGCTACCTGTTTTAGATGTTCCTAAAATGCTTCCTTTTACTTTTTTTCTATGGATAGATTGTACAGCTAAAACTGGTTGATTTTCTATAATAGATTCTCTAATATCATCTAAAAAACCAGCTTTGTTATATTTAGCCAATTCGCTATTAAAAGAACTTCCTAGTTGACCACGAACATCATTTAAGTTTTTTCTTATTTGATTTAATAACTCTGAAGCTTTGTTTTGTACTTCACCATAGTTGGTAATAATTTTAAAAATAGCATCAACTATACTTTTTGTAAACTCAATATTTTCTGTTAATAAAGATAAAGTAGGGTAGTAGTCTCTAAATTTTTGAAAATAAACAATGAGTTCATTACAAGTATTAGAGATATTAGCAATTTTTAAAAACGCTTCGGGGAGTAATTTGCTGTTTTCAATTTTTAAAAGTTTGACTTCTTTATCAATGTCATCAAAATAGTGATTAGGAATTCTGTTTTCGCTTACCAAAGAACCTAGATATTCATTTACCTGTGCTAGTGCAATTTCTAAATCTGGTTTGTTAGAAAAAGGAACAATATTGCTAATCAATTCTTTTCCTTTTTCTGAATTACAGTGTTCTGATATGCTTTCTAAAATAATAGAAAATTCTAAATCTTGTAAAGTTTTACTTTGTATTTGACTCATGCTTTAATTGTGTACTTACAGTATATATTGTTATTTTGTAAGTGCTACAAAAATACACATTCAATAATAAATATGCAGAATCTACTCCCAAATGATTGGAAAGAAATCTTGAAAGAAGAATTTACAAAAGAGTATTGGTTAAACTTAGAGCAAAAAACAGAGTTGGCATATTTAAATAATACGTGTTACCCTCCTAAAAAAGAGATTTTTAATGCTTTTAAACTTTGTGCTTTTAATAAGGTAAAAGTGGTTGTAATAGGGCAAGATCCTTATCATGGAAAAGGTCAAGCTAATGGTTTGTGTTTTTCTTATGTAGGAACTCAAAAGTTTCCACCATCACTTAAAAATATTTTTAGAGAAATTTCAGAAGATTTAAAAATTGACATGCCAAATAATTTTGGTGATTTGTCTGCTTGGGCAACACAAGGTGTTTTGTTGTTAAATGCTACATTAACTGTTGAAGAAGGCAAAGCCAATAGTCATCAAAAATTTGGATGGAGTTATTTTACTGATGCTGTGATTCAGAAAATTTCATCTGAAAAAAAAGACGTGGTTTTTTTACTTTGGGGAGGATATGCTCAAAAAAAAGAGAGTTTAATAAATATAAACAACCATAAAGTTTTAAAAGCAACACACCCTTCTCCTTTGGGAGCTAATAAAGGTGGTTGGTTTGGGTGCAAGCATTTTTCTAAAACCAACGAGTATTTAAAAAATGTATGTAAGGAAGAAATAAAATGGGAGTTGGAAGATGAAAATCAACCTCCAACTCTTTTTACTTTATAACCCTCTTTGGTTAATATTTCCATGATTTTATCACGGTGTTTCCCTTGAATAATAATTTCATCGTCTTTAACGCTACCTCCAACTCCACATTTATTTTTAAGCATTTTTCCTAATGCTTTTAAATCATCATCAGTTCCAACAAAACCTTTAATAATTGTGACTGTTTTACCTCCACGTCCTTTGTTAGAAAACAATGCTTCTAATTGTTGTTGGTTGTTAGGTAAAGTTTCTATTTCTTCTTCACCGTTATCAAACTCAAAATCTTTGTTTGTAGAATATGCAAAAGCTCCTAAAGCAGATAGATCATTTAACTTTTTAGCCATTTATATTTTTATTTGTTTTTGTTTAATAAATATAAGAACAGAGCATATTTCAAGAAGTAAACCAAAGGCAATAGGGTAGTAAAAAGGAAAGGTGTAATTTGAAATTTTTACATCACCTATAAAGATACCAAATAGTATAAATATAGTTCCTAGTAAGATGAATAATAGCTTGGGTCTGTCTAAAATTCTGTTTTTTCTTGTGTAAGTTCTTCTTTTCTTGCGGGGTCTTTTTCTGTGCATTTTTTAATTTTTATATAAAAATAATGAAAAAATAACAAATAAGCGGAGGCTTATTTTATTAAGCCTAACTCCTTTAGCCTTTCATATAAAAAATCACCAGCACTAATATCTTCGTATTTCTTTGGGTTGTTTGCTGATACACAATTGTCTAAGCAGGTTAAATCCATAGTAGGTATAGGGTGCATAAAAAAAGGAATGGAATAACGAGAAGTTCCCCATAATTCTTTAGGTGGGTTGACTACTTGGTGAATGGTAGATTTTAATTTGTTGTTCGTTAATCTAGACAACATGTCTCCAACATTAATCATTAATTCATTGGGTTGTGCAATGGCATCTACCCAATTACCGTTTACATCTTGTACTTGTAAACCTTTTCCTTGCGCTCCCATTAACAATGTAATTAAGTTAATATCTCCATGAGCGGCTGCTCTTACAGCTCCTTTAGGTTCTGTTTGAATAGGAGGATAATGTATAGGTCTTAAAATACTATTTCCATTGTAGATATATTCATCAAAATAAGTTTCCTCTAACTCTAAATAAATAGCCAAAGCTCTTAGAACATGCTTGGCTGTTTTTTCTAACTGTTGATATACTTCTTTTCCTACTTTATTAAAATTAGGAAGTTCTTCTACGATAATATTAGGAATTAGTACTTTTTGTAAAGCTTCTGATAAAACATCATGTTCATTTACATACTGACCAAAATGCCAAAACTCTTTTAAATCTCCTTCTTTTTTCCCTTTGGCACTTTCTTTACCGAATGAAGTGTAACCACGTTGTCCTCCTAAGCCATCAATTTCATATTTGTCTTTTATTTCTTGAGGTAAACTAAAAAAGTTTTTAATTTCTTGATATAATTCTTCTATTAAATTATCAGGTAAAAAATGACCTTTTAAGGCCACAAAACCAATATTGCTAAAGGCATTTCCTATTTGTGAGACAAAGGCTTGTTTTTCAGATAAATCTTTTGATAGAAATTGTTGTAAATCAACTGAGGGAATCTTTTGCATGACTTATTTTTTATAAAGAGGAATTCTATATGAAATGGTGTAGTTTATGTTGGCAGATGATCCATTCTTGGTAATTTTTCCCATTCCTGGACTGTAGGTGTTTTTAAAATTATCGGGATCGTTGGTAGAGATTACTTTACTAAAACTAACCATAAATCCTAAAAATAAATTTTTAAAAGTCTCTACTTTTAACCCTCCAACAATTTCTATCCAGTGAGTATTTAAGTTTGTGTATTTTATTCCAGATGCTTCTTTGGGATCAAAATAGGTTCCATTTTGCGCAATGGTGTAACTGTTAAGACGGTTGGTGTATATACTGGTTCCATATCTAGCACCTAAATAGGTTTCATTATCCATATCTAACCAATTGGTGTATAAATTATAATTAACACCTAGTTTTATGTAAGATCCTTTGGCGGTATGGTTAAAATAATCCTCTTCTATGGTTCTCTCTGTATACCCTGCTTCCCCTGCAACAAATAAACGAGTATTAATTCTCCAATCGGCTACTATTTCTCCTCCTGTAAAATCTTTTTCAATTCCTTTTAAAAATGATAGTGTAGGTTTTATAATATCTACACCAATACGCAATCCATAAGTTTTAGGGTTGTAAAAAGGATTCACACTATCTTTATCAATTTCGTTTATTACTTGGGTAAGAGAGTCCTTTTTTATGTTTTGAGAAATGCTACAAACAGAATATAGCATTATTATACTACTAATGATATATTTTAACATGTGCTTGGCTTTCGTTTGTAATTTCTGTGCTTATAGTAGAAAAACTACTTAACCAACTATTGCTAGTTGCCGTAAGGTTTACATTGTTAAATATGCTTTTGTACCCACATGCTTTTGATACAAAAACATCTTCGGTATTGTAATTAATTTCTATATCCTCTTGTGTGTTAATGCTATCTAGTATTGATAGGTGATAAGTAACCTTATTACTTTGTGTATCTAGAGGGATGGAAAGAGAATCTGTGGTGGTTCCTAGGTATAAAGTGTCTTTGTTGTTAGCCCAAACAACCAATGAAATAGATTTTGTTTGACTGATGGTATCTTTATTGTAAAATCTAATAATTAGTTCAGGGGTGGTAGCATCTAGACAAAATTCATCTTGACAGCTAAATGTGATCGCTGTAGTAAATGTTACTAGAAAGAGAATTGACAGTATTTTTTTCATATGGTCAAAGATAAAAGATTTCATTAGAAACTAAACGGACAATTTAACAAGTTCGCATAAAAAAAGAGGACCAATATTAAGTCCTCTTTTTTGTCTGTTTTTATTAAAAAATCTTAGTCTCTTTTACGACCCCAAGATTTGTTTTGAACACGTCCGGCACCACCACTACGGTTAGAGTTTTCTCTATTTCCACCTTCTCTACGTCTTCCTTTAAAGTCACCACTATCTCTTCGAGGTCTATCGTTTCTGTCTCCTCCACGGAAATTTCCACCATCTCTACGTGGTCTTCTATCTCCACCACGACCACCACCTCCGCCAGAACGACGTTTTTTGGTGATTTCTACATTAACACCTCTTCCTTCAAATTCAGGAGAATTGGCTAAAAATGCATCAAGAGTTTCTTTTTCAAAGTTTTTGTCTAACTCAAAGAAAGAAAAAGTATCTAAAATTTCAATTTGTCCTATTTCTACGTTGTTTGTTATGTTTTGATCATTGATCAATCCCATTAAACGAGGAGGCGTTAAATTGTCTTTTCTACCTATGTTGATAAAGAAACGAGACATGTTTTCATCATCTCTTCTTTTACCTCTATCATCTCTTTCTCTAGCAGGTCTGTTGTCGTTAATATCATTTGCTTTAGAATAGTATTCTAAGAAAGCATTAAATTCAACAGAGATGAATTTTTGAATCAATTCTTCACGAGATAACCCTTCAAATTGTTCGTATATATTATCTAAATAACCAGAGATTTCTTTAGTATTGATTTCAGTATTTTTTACTTTTTCAACCAATTTAAATAACTGAATTTCACAAATTTCTTTTCCGCTAGGAACTTCTTTTTTGATGAATTTCTTTTGAATTTTACGTTCAATTGGTCTTAGTTTTCCTACTTCTCTTGCAGTAACCAAAACAATAGATGTTCCTTTGTTACCAGCTCTACCTGTACGTCCACTACGGTGTGTATAAGCTTCGTTTTGGTCTGGTAATTTGTGGTTAATTACGTGTGTTAAGTTGTTTACATCTAATCCACGAGCAGCAACATCTGTAGCTACTAGCATTTGAACTGTTTTGTTACGGAACTTTTGCATTACGTTATCACGTTGTGCTTGTGATAAGTCTCCATGTAAAGAATCAGCATTGTATCCGTCAGCAATTAATTTTTCTGATACTTCTTGACATTCACGTCTAGTTCTACAGAATATAATACCATAAATATCAGGATTTACATCCGCAATACGTTTAATAGCAGCATAACGGTTACGCTCTGTTACTACATAGTATTCATTACTTACATCATCAGAACCAGTGTTTTTTGTACCTGCAGAAAGTTCTACGGGTTGGTGCATGTAATTACGTGCAATAGCTTCAACTTCTCTAGGAAAAGTTGCAGAGAATAATAAAGTTTGCTTGGTTTCTGGAGTAGCTTCTAATACAGCATCTAAATCATCTTTAAACCCCATATTTAACATTTCATCGGCTTCGTCTAAAACTAACCATTGAATGTTTTCTAGTTTTAATCTTCTTCTGTTGATTAAATCTACTGTTCTACCAGGAGTTCCTACAACTATTTGTGCTCCTCTATTTAATTTTCTTGATTGATCTTCAATACTTGCTCCTCCGTATACAGTTACAACTTTTAAACCTTTAATGTTTTTAGAAAATTTTTGAATTTGATCTCCAATTTGCACCGCTAATTCACGGGTAGGAGATAAAATAATAGCCTGAACATTGTTGTTGTCAGTATCAATTTGTTGAATGATAGGTAAACTAAAAGCTGCAGTTTTTCCTGTTCCTGTTTGTGCAAAAGCTTTTAAATCAGCAGTTGATGAGATTACTTGAGGAATTGCTTTTTCTTGAATTTCTGATGGAGTTTCATACCCCATATCGGTTAAAGCTGAAAGAATTTCTTCTCTCAACCCTAATTCGCTAAATGTCGACATATAGTTTGTTTAATGATCCACAAACCTATACGACTAGTTTGCAAATCTGATTATGAAAGTGCAAAAGTACGCTATTTACTTTGAACTACCTATAAATTATGTAACTCTTTATATTCTAGCCAATCAAGATATAAATCTTCGGTGCGTTTTCTAGCCCAAGGCATTGTTCTTAAGAATTTTAAACTGCTTTTATAAGTAGGATTATTTCCAAAACACTTGATTCCTGTTTCTTTTTCCATCTCTTCCCAACCTAAATTTTCTATGAGCTCAGTAAGAATATCGGCAAGTTTTATTCCGTGCAGTGGATTATTTGGTTGTGAATTTAAAGACATAAGAATTCTTTTTTAGCAAATTTAGGCTAAAAATATCTTTTAGAAAGATAAGTTGGTGCCTAAAATAAACTGAAAACTATTGGTGTTGCTATTTGTTATAACATCTCTTTTTAGCAAATGATTATATCTTATTCCTGCTGTTATGGGTAAAATATTAAAATATACATTGTCAAATAATAACTCTGTACCTGTTGAGTTGTAATTTATGTTTTTGTATTCAGCTTTTAAATTACTTTTATTTAAAGTACCCACTCCATAATCATAAAACAAATTGGCTTTAATTCTTTTAAAGTAAATCAGCCCTAAAAAACCAAAATCAGGATAAGCCAAAGGTAAATGGTAATTAATACTTATTGATTTGAACTCATCATTTAAGGGAGTGTTGTATCCTCTAGGGTAAACATAAGAATCATTAAATTGATAAGGGTTTGATAAGCTTTCTTTTTGATAAGATGTGCGAACTCTTGTGTAATGATTTTGAGAAAAACCAGGTAAATAAAAAGTAGAATTAAGGTTTATTTTACTGCTGCTATTTTTAAAACCAGACATTTTACTAGCGTTGATGACCATTCCTAATTTAGGACCAAGGTTTTGATAAGCAGTTCTTTTAATACTACTAAATGTAAATCCGGTTTCATAAGCAGTTAAATTATTTTTGCTAGTGTTGTTTAAAATAAATTGATTGATTTCTGCATAAGGCAAAAAGCTAGATACAAAATTTCCTCTGTACCAAGTAAGTGGAATTCCTGTGTTAAAACCTATATGAGTTTCGTTAAAATTTAAAATATCATATCCTTCTGTAGCTGAATTATCATAAATAGTACTTCGGTTTGTTTTACTAGCACTTAAAGTAAATTCAGGATAATATTTAGAAAAAATAACATTACCGCTATAACTTATATTGTTGTTTTCGTTATGATTAATTTCCGTAGTTAAATTTACAGCCAAATCATTTAAAATATTAACAGCTCTAAGGTTGACTGAGGAAACTGAAGGAGAGGGAATAATTCCCCAAGTGTGGAGCTTTAACCCAGAAAATACACTGTGATATTTTATGGGAGTGTAATCAATACTATCTATTTTAGTTAATATATTCCCGCCTTCTTGTTTGTTTGCAACAGTATTAAACTGTTCCATGTGTACAGGTTCTTTAAACTTAATTACATTTGCATTTCTGTTTATTTTTTGTTGTGAAATAACGTAACCCATGCTGGTAAATTCTGTAAAAATAATTTTATTATTTATAACATTAGGTTGATAAGCTCCTACAGGAACCGAGGAAATTTGATGTGTTTTTTTACTACCGTTTAAATCGGTTTTGTAGATGTTGTCTATTCCTGAAAAACTTGCATTAAAATAAACGTTAGTATTGCTTACTGTTGGTGTTTCTATAGTATGCCTTGTCCATGGAGTTAATTCAGTTTGTTTGTTGTTGATAATATTGTGTTTTATCATACAAAGTTTACCATTCCTTTTATGAATACTTATAATGTGTTTACCGTCTGGAGTCCATGTTGTTCTAGATAAAAAATCATTCTCAATATTTTTAAATGTTTTTTGAATACTTCCTGTTTTAGCATCAATAATGCAAAGGTTAAATTTTTCTAAGGTATCGATGTTAATTACAGCAATTTTGGTTCCGTCTGGAGAAACGGAAGGAGAAAAATATCTTGTGTGTTTTGTAAGCCTCTTTTTTTGATTTGTATTTAAATCATACAGAATAACATCAGAAAAATCTTGTAATCCCCTACGTGCATTTCTTGTGGTTTCTGTCCATGCTAATATTTGATGATTGTACGATAGAAAATCATCATTATTAATTCCAATAGAGGTGATTTTTTCCTCTTTAGCATGGGTTATTTTTACAATTTCATCGGTAGAATTATATGATTTTTTTCTAGCAATAATGGTTTTATCATCAATAAAAATAGGAAAACTGTATGAGGTTACTGTGGAAAAGTCTTTATTTAAAATTGGCTTAGTTTCAATAATCTTAGTATTATTAAGCTGTTGAACCGTTTTTTCTTTAAGCTTATTCCAAGATTTTTTATATAAATCTTTGGTTCCTTTTAGAGAACTGT
Organism: Wenyingzhuangia sp. IMCC45467; assembly: GCF_054111205.1. The sequence goes on along the minus strand of NZ_CM134196.1, from coordinate 1,182,637 downwards.
TCCTTTTAATAGCCTTTGAAAAAGGATAAATAATTCCTTTAAATGAAGTAGATTCTATTAAAACGGTACGTGTAATATTGTTTCCATAATGATTTTTTAAATAGGATAACATCATGTAACCTAAAGGGTAGTGGTTAGGAAGCATATCTTTATAAGAACCATTCCTGTGTTTGGTATAAGAGTAGTTTAACTCTTCTTGAATTAGAGCTCTTTGTTGTGTGGTAAAGTAAGGATTTCTTCCTCTTCCGGACAATGTTAAAGCAGTTTCACTAATAACAGCATCACCTTCGTAATACCAATTGGGTAAAACCAAGTTATTGGCTACAGCCCAAAAAGATTCTCCACCTAAAAAATATAAAAAATGAACAATTCCATTTTTAGCATTTACATTTTGTAGCACATGCCTGTATTCATGAATAGCCAAAACATCTAACCATTCTAATGATCCTAAATTTAAGTTACTTTGTGGTGGAGTTCCAAAAAACTCACTTCGTAAAGGAGCTAATCCTACATAACCATTGGCATTGGTAGTTTGAGTTTGTAATACCAAATCAAAATTTTTAGCTTTTTTACCTACAGAATTTGTATTGTTTTGGTGGATGTAATTAATAATTCTTGCAATTCTTTCCGCTTCAGCTGTCATCCCTTTAGGGTGAATTACATTTACCTCACTAGTTTTAATAACTTGCCAGTCTTGCCCTAATGGATGCCCTCCAAAATATTGTTGAGAATAGCAGCTTACCAAAGAAACTAATGTCAAGATTTTAAAAAAATAATATTGGTTTAGCATAAAATAAATGGCTGTTATGTAATGTAGATGATTGAATGTAACGGTTAAAATCAACCTTGTTTTTAGGCATATAGTTTTTTAACATCATAAAAATTCCAAATAGAATTAATATAATACCCATTACTTTTTTTAGCTGTAAAACAACTCTAGGTGTTAATTTATGTTTTAGTTGTTTGGCTAATAGAATTTTAGCAACATCAGTAATAAAATAACTGAACAAAATAATGCTAAAAAAACTAAAAATAGCGGTAGCATCCATTTTTAAAACAGGGCCAATAACAATAATTAAACCCAGCCAAAAAGCCAAAACCCCTACATTTATAAAGTTTAAGAAAAAGCCGTTTAAAAAAAGTTTAAAATATTGGTTTGTAGTTTTTATGTTAATGACAGTATCTTGATTTTTGTTTTCTTCATTTTTAGAATTTCCAAAAAAGGTAATTAAACCATAAATAATTAAAATACATCCTCCTAATAAATATAACCTAGGATCATTTTTAATTTGTTTTAATACAGGTCTACTACCAAAATAGGCAATTAAAATAAAGCTAATATCTCCTAAAATTACACCTAAGTCAAAAGCAAGTGCATATTTGGCTCCTTTAGCTATACTAGTTTGTATCAATTTAAAAAATACAGGTCCAATCATAAAGGCTAAAAAAAAGCCTAAGAAAGCCGCATTCTTAATAAGGTTAAAATCCATTATTTAAAGATATAAATTCCTTGTTAATGCAATTAAAATAGTAAGGGTTTTTCTTTCTCAATTTTGTACTTTTGCACCAAATTAAAAATAAGAGTCATGTTAACAGTTTCAAATTTATCTGTACAATTCGGAAAAAGAGTTTTGTTTGATGAAGTGAATACAAAATTTACGCAAGGAAATTGCTACGGAGTAATTGGTGCCAACGGAGCAGGAAAATCTACTTTTTTAAAGATTATATCTGGAAAAATGGAAGCTACCTCTGGTCACGTTACTTTGGATCCAGGAAAGCGTATGTCTGTATTAACTCAAGATCACTATGCTTTTGATGAGTACACCGTTTTAGAAACTGTATTGATGGGGAATAAAGAGTTACATAAAATCAAAACAGAGATTGATGCTCTATATGCTGATTATACAGATGAAAATGCTGAAAAAATTGGTGAGTTACAAGTTCGTTTTGAAGAAATGGATGGATGGAATGCCGATGCAGCAGCAGCTACATTATTATCTAACTTAGGAATTAAAGATGATTTACATTATACTTTATTGGCTGATTTAGATGGAAAAACAAAAGTACGTGTGTTGTTAGCACAATGTTTGTTTGGAAATCCAGATGTGTTGATTATGGATGAGCCTACCAACGACTTGGATTTTGAAACCATTGCTTGGTTAGAAAACTTTTTAGCTAACTATGAAAATACAGTAATTGTAGTATCGCATGACCGTCACTTTTTAGATGCAGTCTGTACTCATATTTCTGATATAGATTTTGGTAAAATCAATCATTATTCAGGTAACTATTCTTTTTGGTATGAGTCATCTCAATTAGCAGCAAAACAACGTCAGCAAGCCAATAAAAAAGCAGAAGATAAAAAGAAGGAATTAGAAGATTTTATCCGTCGTTTTTCTGCCAATGTTGCAAAATCTAAGCAAGCAACTTCTCGTAAGAAAATGATTGAGAAGTTAAATGTTGATGAAATTAAACCTTCTAGCCGTAGATATCCTGCTATTATTTTTGATAGAGATAGAGAAGCTGGAGATCAGATTTTAAACATAGAAAACTTATCAAAAACTTTTGAAGGAGAAACTTTGTTTAAAGATGTAGATATCAACTTAGCTAAAGGAGATAAAGTTTTGGTAGTTTCTAAAAACTCTAAAGCTGTTACTTCTTTTTACCAAATTATTATGGGGAATGAGTCTGCAGATACTGGAGAATATAAGTGGGGAATTACTACCAACCAATCTTATTTACCATCAGATAACTCATCTTTCTTTGTTGATGAAAAATTAAACTTGGTAGATTGGTTACGTCAATATGCAAAAACAGAAGAAGAGAGAGAAGAAGTACATTTAAGAGGTTTCTTAGGGAAAATGATTTTTAGTGGAGAAGAAGCTCTTAAGAAATGTAACGTTTTATCTGGAGGAGAAAAAGTACGTTGTATGTTGTCTAGAATGATGATGACTAGAGCAAACGTGTTAGTGTTAGATGAACCAACTAACCACTTAGACTTAGAATCTATTCAAGCGTTAAACAACTCTTTAAAAAACTTTAAAGGAACCGTATTGTTTTCTACACATGACCACGAGTTTGCACAAACAGTGGCTAACAGAATTATAGAAATTACACCTAAAGGAGTGATTGATAAATATGCTACCTTTGATGAGTATTTAGACGATCCAAAAATTAAAGAATTAAGAGCTAAAATGTACGAATAGTATGTTTTAGAAATAAAAACCATAAAAAAAGCTCCATTTGAAATTTCAAATGGAGCTTTTTTTATGGTTTCAACTTTGTTAAAAGTTATTTTACTTGTAAATATTTTTTATCAGCATAAAAAGTTCCAAAAGGAAGGATAGAACAAACTAAAATAATAGCAAATTCTTTAGTGGTCCATTTTTGCTCACTTTTCAATAAAAAGGCCATAATTACATAGGTAACAAATAATAAACCATGTGGCATTCCTAGCGTTCTTACTAAAATATCGTTTCCTGTAAAATGTTTTAAAGGAGAACCAATACCTAATAATAATAAATAGGAAATCCCCTCTAGTAAGGCAATAATTTTAAAGTTTTTTAAGGTAATCATCTGTGTAAAAATTAAGTACAGTAAAAGTACTAAAACAAAAAATCCCAACTGTTATAGTTGGGACTTTTTTATGATTGTTTTATCAGAGATTCAATTTTATGCTTTTTCCAATATTGCATTAAAATAAATGTACTAATTACGCAAGAAGCCATGGCTTCCACGGTCATAGAAAAAACTATTTTAGGCAAAGTTAAATGGTTTCCCCAAAAGGAGGTTTGCTGTAGAGTCATAATTAAAGAATCATCAATGAGGGTTACGTATAATGCCATAGAAGCTATAACTCCTAAAATACTTAACAAGCCTGTAGAAAAACCTATAGATAGATTTGTTAAGTAATTATTATCCATATTTTGATATATGTTGTTTTTTATAGAGCTATTAATTCCCCATATTACAAATAAAATGTTTAACATTCTAAACTCTATAATATCAGCCATTCCAATAAGTTTCATAAAAAAGTAAAAACCTACAATGGCTAAATATATTTTAGCAGCATTTTTTAATACTATTTTTTGATTTGTCATGATTGTAATTTTAAAAGTTCCTTATCTAATTTACTTAAAATTAGTTGAATAAAAAAATTACAGTTTTGGTTTAGGTAGGTTTGTGGGTTTGCCTTTAAATTTTGAAGGCATAAGATCTATGTTCCTTTTTTCTGCAGCTTTAAGGATAAAAGGGATAATAATACTTGCCCCAGGTAATAAAATAAAAGGAATTCCAATTCCAGCTATTTTTAGCATATCATAAACATATAGTTTAATGAACTTTTCTTCTTCTTTACTAATATCTCCTCCGTGTAAAATATATTTTTGAATAATCACTGTGGTTGTTTTTGTATCTACAGCACCACTTTTTATTCCGTAAAAAAAAGTATCTAGAGCATGGGTAACTTTAGATTTATTTTTATGAATAAAATGTCTAAAAAGACGATATGACCTACTATGTTTTCTGGTTGACATCAGTTTATTGATAACGCATTAAAAATAGTATTTATCTTTTTGATAGTGAATAAAAAAAAGGAGTATTTCCGTTATGTTTTTGTGAATATAAATCAAACAATATATAAACAAAAGCCTCTAAACATATTTGTGTAGAGGCTATTATTATATATTTGATTTTCTTATTTTATTAGGGCTAACAAAAATAACATCCAAGAAAGTAACAAACACAATCCACCTAAAGGAGTAATTGGTCCTAATACTTTAACTGATTTGTTTCTGCTTTTTAAAATACAAATTCCATAAATACTTCCTGAAAATAAAAAGACACCTATAATAGCAAAAATAATAGTGAGGTTTTCTGTAGTAGATTTAAAAGGAAATACAAGTCCTAATAAAATTAAATATAGGGCATGATACATTTGGTATTTTACCCCAATTTCAAAACTATCTAAAATTTCTTTAGACCATTTTTTCTTTAGCAAATGGCTACCAAAAGCACCAAGAACAATGGCTAAAAAACCAAATAAACCTCCAAATATATATGCTAATTCTTGCATTAGTCTTCTAGTACTTCTTCAGACTCATCAACAATTTCATCTTCTAAAACATCGTCATCAATGTTTTGGTCTTCAGAAAAAGAATCTTCGGTATAAGTTTGTGGAGCTTCAACAGAAGCAGGCTCTTCTTCACCATCAAAGAAAGGAAAAATATCTATAATAGGAGATTCAGTAATACTTGGAATTGAATAATCAGAAACGGTGTCAGCAAATTGCTCTGTTAAATACTCGTAAGCATCTTTAACATCTAAAGCCTGTACCAAAACGTAAGTGTTGGATCTTTTTTCTAGTCCTTTGTCTTCATCTAAAGTTACCAAAGATACTTTACATTTAAACCATCTATCTCCATGTTCACTAGGGAAAATTTCAGAAAAATTTGCTACTTTAATGTTGGTAATCTTAAATCCTTCAGACAAATATTTACCCATTTCATCAGTAGCACGAGCTTCAGCTTCTGTAAAAGTCAAGGCATCAAATAAATATGGTTGATTGAAAGTTTTTATTCTTTCGTTATCGTCTATTTTACTGTATTTTACTTTTACTTCGTACCACATAAGATTTGTTTTTTAAGAGTAACAAATGTAAAAACAAATCTGAATTTTGAAGAAACAAATTTAAATTAATTTACAATTTACTTTTCAACGCTTTAATCTCATCTCGGAATTTTGCAGCAGTCATAAAGTCTAAAGTTTTTGCTGCTTTTTCCATGGCTTTTTGTTTTTCCCTAATACGTTCTTCAATGGCAGTCTTAGATAAATAATCTAACTCTTCTTCTGCAGCTAAATTGTGTTGAATTTCTTCGTAATTGGTTCCAGAATTATCAGTTAAATTGTTTCCGAAATCTTTTTTAATTTGGGTAGGAGTAATGCCATTGGCTTCATTATAAGCAATTTGTTTTTCACGTCTACGAGCTGTTTCATCAATGGTTAGCTGCATGCTTTTGGTAATTTTATCGGCATACATAATAGCCATTCCGTTAACATTACGTGCAGCCCTACCAACGGTTTGAGTAATAGACCTGTGAGAACGTAAAAAACCTTCTTTATCAGCATCAATAATAGCAACCAAAGATACTTCTGGTAAATCTAGCCCTTCACGTAATAGGTTCACTCCAATTAAAACATCAAACAAACCTTTACGTAAATCTTGCATAATTTCTACACGTTCTAAAGTGTCTACATCTGAGTGTATATAACGACAACGTACCTGTATTCTTGTTAAATATTTAGCCAACTCTTCGGCCATACGTTTGGTTAAGGTAGTTACTAATACACGTTCATCCACTTCAATACGTTTGTGAATTTCTTCAATCAAATCATCTATTTGATTTTTACTAGGTCTAACCTCAATAATAGGGTCTAACAAACCTGTTGGACGAATAACCTGTTCTACCACTATACCTCCAGACTTTTCAAGTTCATAATCGGCAGGAGTAGCAGTTACATATATAGTTTGATTTTGAATGGCTTCAAACTCTTCAAATTTTAACGGACGGTTGTCCATGGCAGCAGGAAGTCTAAAGCCAAATTCAACTAAATTCTCTTTTCTAGATCTATCTCCACCATACATAGCATGGGTTTGTGGTACTGTTACATGGCTCTCATCAATCACCATTAAAAAATCATCAGGAAAATAATCTATCAAACAGAAAGGTCTGGTTCCGGGTTCTCTTCCGTCCAAATATCTTGAGTAGTTTTCAATTCCGCTACAATATCCAAGTTCACGAATCATTTCTAAATCAAACTCTGTTCTTTCTTTTAAGCGTTTGGCTTCAAGAGTTTTACCTGTTTCGTTAAAATAATTGTATTGTTTCATCAAGTCTTCTTGAATTTGATGAATGGCTGTTTGTAAAACATCTGGAGAGGTTACAAATAAATTAGCAGGGTAAATATCTAACCTGTCAAATTTTTCTATGACTTGTTTATTTTCTAAATCATATGACTCTATTTCTTCAATTTCATCACCAAAAAAATGTACTCTGTAAGCATATTCTCCATAAGAAGGAAAAATGGTTACAGTATCTCCTTTAACTTTAAAATTCCCACTTTTCATTTCTGCTTCTGTACGTGCGTATAAACTTTGCACAAGCATGTGTAAAAATTTGGTTCTACTTAAAGTTTGATCCACTTCAATAGTTATCACATTTTTTTTGAATTCTACAGGGTTTCCTATACCATATAAACAAGATACGGAAGCTACTACCAATACATCTTTTCTGCCCGATAATAGAGCAGAAGAGGTGCTAATACGCAAGCGTTCAATTTCTTCATTAATAGACAAATCTTTTTCTATATAAACTCCTGTAGTTGGAATATAGGCTTCAGGTTGATAATAATCATAATAAGAAACAAAATACTCTACAGAGTTATTAGGGAAAAAGTTTTTAAACTCAGAATATAACTGAGCTGCCAGGGTTTTGTTATGAGCCAATACCAATGTAGGTTTATTTACTTGTTCTATAACATTAGCAACAGTAAAGGTTTTACCAGAACCTGTAACTCCTAATAAAGTTTGGTGCTCATCACCATTGTTAACTCCTGTAACCAATTCTTTAATAGCAGTAGGCTGATCTCCGGTAGGTTTGTATTTAGAAACGACTTTAAAATCCATAAAACAAAACTACGCATTCTAATTAAGATTTTATATATGTTAATTTGTTGTAAATACAAGGTTTTTAAATTGTTTTGTTAACATTTAGATGATGTTTTTTTTGAATTATAGTGATGTTTAATTAAGCATAGATGTTGGTGAGTGCTATAGTTTTGTGGCTCTTAAAAACAACAATCAAAAACAATGAAAACATTAAAACTTTTAATTTTATCATCATTAATAAGTGTGATGAGTTTTGCACAAAGCAAAGGAAGTATTGTAGGACATGTGGTAGATGGTAATAACTTACCAATTCCGGGAGCAGTTATTATGATAGAATCTTTAAATATGTCTGTTATGACAGATTTTAATGGTGATTATGCTTTTGTTGGAATTGCTAATGGAGCATATGAATTAAAATCAAGTTGTTTAGGGTGTAAAACATTAATAAAAAATGTTATGGTTAATGGAAAAACTGTAGCTATAAATTTTGTTTTAGATTCTGCAGTAAACGACTTAGATGAAGTGGTACTTAAAGGGAGTAATTCCAAAGGACAAGCAAAAGCCTTGAACAAACAAAAATCTAACTTTAACATTACCAATATTGTGGCTGCCGATCAGGTAGGGAAATTCCCAGATGCAAATATTGGAGATGCTGTAAAAAGAATTCCTGGTATAGCTGTTCAAAACGATCAAGGAGAAGCAAGAAATATTATTATTAGAGGAATGGCTCCTCAATTAAACTCGGTTACTTTAAACGGAGAGAGAATTCCATCGGCAGAAGGAGATAACAGAAATGTACAAATGGATTTAATTCCATCAGACATGGTACAAGCAGTAGAAGTAAACAAAGTATTAACTTCTGATATGGAAGCAGATGCTATTGGAGGTTCTGTAAACTTGGTAACAAGAAAGGCTGGAGAAAAAACTAGAATAACTTTAACAGGAGCAGTAGGGCAAAACCCTGTAAGAGATACTCCTTTGTACAATGCTTCTGCAGTAATTGCTGGTAGAATGCTTAACAATAAATTAGGAGCTGTGTTAAGCACCTCTTTACAGTCTAACGATTTTGGTTCAGACAACGTTGAGTTTGAATGGGATGGGGATGCCAATGGAGCGGTATTGTCTAGTCAAGATATTAGAAGATATGATGTAAAGCGTGTAAGACAAAGTGCAGCTTTAAATTTAGATTATAAGATAGATAACAACAACACTATCTTTTTTAATACGGTTTTAAACAACAGGAAAGACTGGGAAAATAGGTATCGTATAGAAATAAAGGATATTGCAGAAACGGCTCCTGGTGTGTATACTGCAGAGGAAGTTGTGAGAGAAACCAAAGGAGGAACTAATAATGATGCGAGATTAGAAGAGCAAGAGATTCAAAAATTTGCATTAAACGGAGAACATATTTTATTTAATTCAGTAAAATTCAATTGGAAAACAAATTATTCTAAAGCATCAGAAACTAGAAATGGTGAAAGATATATAGCCTACAAATTAGAAAATGTTGGAGTAACTCAAGATTTATCAGACATTAGATTTCCAAATGCAAATCCTTTAGCTGGGTCAGATTTTAATAACCCTGCTGCTTTTGAGTTAGATGAAATTTCTGAAGAAAATCAATATACCGAAGAGAAAAACTACGGAGCTAAGTTTGATCTTGAAATTCCGATGTTAAAAGGAGCATATGAAAACACATTAAAAGTAGGATACAGATACAAAAACAAAGAGAAAAGTAGAGATAATAACTACTATGAGTACGAAGAACCTGTTGTTGACATGGAAATGATGAGTGATGTTCCTTATAGTGATAAAACAGTTAATGGATTTTTACCTGGAGATAAGTATAAGTCTGGAAATTTTGTGAATGAAGATTATTTAGGAGGGTTAGATTTAAACAATGAAAACTTATTTACTAAAAAAACTATTTTTGAGGAATTTGTACCTGTAAATTACAATGCAAAAGAGCAAGTAAATGCGGCTTATGGAATGATTACCCAAAAATTAAGTCCAAAATTATCTGCATTGGCTGGTCTTAGAGTAGAAAGAACAGATATAGATTATACTGGGTATAGAATTGATATTGAAACAGCAGATGAATTGTCTGATGCTACTCAAATTAACGCAACAAAAAATTATACTAATTTTTTACCAAACTTACAGTTTAAGTATAGCTTAAATCCTAACACTATTTTTAGATTGGCTTACTCAACCTCTATTGCACGTCCTAATTACTACGATTTGGTTCCTTACCAAAGCATTAATTCTGATGATTGGGAATTTGAAGAAGGAAATTCTGACTTAGAAGCAAGTTATGCAAACAACTTTGATTTTATGTTTGAGCATTATTTTTCATCAGTGGGAATTATTTCTGGAGGAGTATTTTATAAAAACATAGATAAGTTTGTTTACACTTATGCTGAAGATGGTTTTGTAGATGCTGGTTATCCTGGAGAAACTTTTGAATATTCTCAACAAAGAAATGGAGACAAAGCAAAGGTGTACGGAATAGAAGTATCTGTACAAAGAAGATTAGACTTTTTACCATCATTTTTAAAGAACTTAAATGCATATTTAAATTATACTTATACAGATTCTGAAGCTAATGGAGTTGAAGGAAGATCTAAATTGGCTTTGGCAGGAACGGTAAACAATATGTTTAATGCTTCTTTGGCTTACGAAACTAAAAAATTAACGGTAAGAGCATCATTAAACTACGCTGGTGATTATATTGATGAATATGGAGATGAAGATTTTGAAGATATTTATTATGATGAGCAAATGTTCTTAGATGTAAATGCTACTTACGAAATATTTAAAGGTTTAAGATTGTTTACTGAATTTAAAAACTTAACCAATCAAGAGTTGAGATATTATCAAGGTAAAAAAGATTTTACTGCACAAGCAGAGTATTACAATTTTAACTGGAATGCAGGAGTAAAATATAATTTTTAACAAATTTAAAATAACACCATAAAAAGGTCGTCTTAAAAGTATATCATCATCTGTCATTCTGAATTTATATCAGAATTACATCTTAAATTATAAAGAGAACCTGAAATTAATTTAGGTTGATGAAAACTGTACTTTTGAGATTGACTCTTTTTATATTTACATGTATGAAAAGAATTTTAATAGTAGGATTGATAGCGTTACAAGTAGTTTCATGTCAATCAACAAAAAAAGATAACAGTTTGGTTTTTTCGGTAAACGCTGTAAGAGAAACCGTTCCTGTACATAGTAATGATGATGCTGCTGATGATGCTTGTATGTGGATTAATCCAGATAACACGGATGCTTCTTTAATTATAGGAACCAATAAAAAACAAGGATTGTGTGTGTATAACTTACAGGGGGAATTGTTACATAGTTATTCTGTGGGTAAAGTAAATAACGTAGACATCAGAGATGGTTTTGTGTTGAATAATCAGCCTGTTTCATTGGTAACAGCATCAAACAGAACTAGCAACACCATTACGGTTCATAAAGTAAATGTTGATGGAACTTTAACCAATGTAGCTATCAACCCTATAAAATCTAACTTAAAAGAAGTTTATGGATTGTGTATGTATCAAAATAACCAAGGGACTTATGTGTTTATTTCTGGAAAAGATGGAGGTGTAGAAAAGTGGCAAATAATAGCTCAAGCAAATGGAGTGGTGGGGAAATTAATCAATACCATTCAAGTAGGAACGCAAACCGAGGGAATGGTTGCTGACGATGAGTTGGGACAAGTTTATATTGCCGAAGAAGATGTAGCTTTATGGAAGTACAATGCAGATTCTTTTTCTGCTGAAAGAACTTTAGTCGCTAAAGTTTCTGATGTAAATATGCAAGATGATTTTGAAGGAGTTACTATTTACAAACAAGCAAACAACACAGGTTATGTTATTTTATCATCACAAGGAAACAATTCTTATGCGATGTTTGATAGGGTTACAAATCAATACATAAAAAGTTTTACAATTGATGATGGAGTTATTGATGGAACCAATGATACCGATGGAATTGATGTAACATCAGTAAGTTTTAAAGATTTTCCCAAAGGTTTTTTTATTGTACAAGATGGTACTAACATGGATGGGGGTACAAAGAAAAATCAAAACTTTAAAATAGTAGATTTTAGAGAGGTGTTAAAAGGACTTTAATAGAGTATTGTTTATAAAATTTAAAAATCCGTTTGCTTAATTAATTAAGCAAACGGATTTTTTTGTTAAAGAATAAACGTATTGGTATTATCCAAAAATTCTATTCATCATTTGTTGGTTGGCATTTTTAATACTCCAACTACAATCTGGATAGTTAATTTCTAGGCAAACACCTTTGTTGTTCATATCTTCAATCAGTTTCTTGTCTTTACGGTTTAATAAACTGTTTATTTTTAATAATTTTTGGGTTAAAATAGAGCGTTTGTTTTTTAACATTCTATGCATCATAACACTTCTGTCGCTAGATTTTATAATAACATTCTTTATATATTTCATATCAATAGGTTTTTTGGGTTCTTTTATAAGATACAAAAAATAACACTGATAATCAAATATATAAGTTACCCAAAAATTTTATTAATGAGTTTTGTGCTTGCATTTTTAATTTTCCATTCTCCGCTATATCTGTAAATATAAAGTGTGGCTTCTTCTTTGTTGATTTGTTTGATTATTTTTTTATCTCTACTACTTAAATAACGAAGAATTCTGTCTAAAATTGCTTTAGATCTATCATATTTCTTTAAATCAGGATTACGTAGTTCAAGACTACCGTCAAAAACTACAATATTGTTTATTGTGTTCATAACCGACTTATAATTTGTATCTATTAATTTACAAAAAATACAAATACAATTCTTAAAAAAATGTTTTGATTACCTGTAAGTCATTGCAACATTATACGTCTGTATAAAACTTTAAATCACGTATCTTTATTTTATAAATAACAAAGCATGAAATCTTATCAAAGTAAAGCATCTAATCAAAAAAACAAAAAGTCAAAAACAACTATGGCTGCTGCTTTTAAGAGCATAATTTGGCCAAGAAGAAGATTGGTTTTTGTAGGGTTAATTTTAATAGTTCTTAGTCGTTTGGCTAGTTTGGTGTTGCCTTGGAAAACAAAAGTTTTGTTAGATGATGTAATTCCAAACAAAGACTTTCATCAACTTTATAATTTATTAGCATTGGTTGCAGGAGCTATTTTTGTTCAAGCGGTAACCTCTTTTTTATTGACTAAAATTTTAAGTGTACAAGCACAGTTTTTAATATCAGAATTAAGAGCACAAGTACAAAAAAAAGTACTGTCTTTACCTATTAGTTTTTTTGATAACACAAAGTCTGGAGCGTTGGTGTCTAGAATTATGAATGATGTTGAGGGAGTTCGTAATTTAATAGGAACAGGGTTGGTGCAATTGGTTGGGGGAACTATTACGGCAGTAATTTCTTTGGTTTTATTAATTAAAATTAGTTGGTCTATGACACTTTTTGTGTTAGTACCTGTAGGAATTTTTGGATTTATTGCTTTAAAGGCATTTGCCTACATAAGACCTATTTTTAAATTAAGAGGAAAAATAAATGCAGAAGTTAATGGTCGTTTAACCGAAACTTTGGCTGGAGTACGTGTAATTAAGGCTTTTAATGCAGAAGAACAAGAGAATAAGGTGTTTGAAAAAGGGGTTGATTTAATGTTTCAAAACGTGAAAAAGAGTTTAACCGCTACTGCTTTAATGACGAGCACCTCTACTTTTTTACTAGGAATTGCTTCTACAGGAATTATGGGTATTGGTGGTTATAAAATTATACAAGGAGAGTTAACTATTGGAGATTTTCTATCATTTACTTTATTATTAGGGTTTATGATTGCTCCTATTGTTCAGATGAGTAATATTGGAAGTCAATTAACCGAAGCTTTGGCTGGTTTGGATAGAACAGAGGAGTTGATGAATATACAAGCTGAAGATGAAGATGAAAACAGAACTATAGAACTCCCCGCTTTAAGAGGAGATATTGCTTTTAATAATGTTTCTTTTGCTTATGAAGAAAATAAAAATGTATTACATAACATCAGTTTTAATGCACCATCAGGTTCCGTAATAGCTTTGGTAGGAAGTTCCGGTTCAGGAAAATCTACCATTGCAGGATTGTCTGCTACTTTTTTAAATCCAAAATCAGGAATAGTTAGTATTGATGGACAAGATTTGTCTAAGGTAAAATTAAATAGTTTTAGAAAACACTTAGGGGTGGTGTTACAAGATGAGTTTTTGTTTGAAGGAACTATTAAAGAAAACATTATGTTTCCAAGACCCAATGCCACAGAAGAACAGTTGCAAAATGCGGTAAATGCAGCTTATGTAAATGAGTTTACAGATAGGTTTGAAGATGGACTCAATACTTTAATAGGAGAAAGAGGTGTGAAGTTATCTGGAGGTCAAAGACAACGTATTGCCATTGCAAGAGCTATTTTAGCAGATCCTAAAATTATTATTTTAGATGAAGCTACCTCTAATTTAGATACGGAAAGTGAAGTGTTGATTCAGAAAAGTTTGGCACAATTAACAAAAAACAGAACAACTATTGTTATTGCCCATAGGCTGAGTACTATTCGTAAAGCAGATCAAATTTTAGTGATAGAAGGAGGAAGAATAGCTGAAAGAGGAAATCATGATGAGTTAATTGCCGCGCAAGGTCGTTATTATGATTTGTATACTTATCAAGGAAAAATATAATATCTAAACCTGTTAATTGTTTAATGGTAAAGTGAAATGAAAAAGGCTCCCTTTATTAAGTTCACTTTCTACCCAAATTTTACCTTTATGTTTTTCTACAAATTCTTTACATATTAATAATCCTAAACCAAAACCTTGTTCGTTTGCAGTACCAACAGAATTTTTGTTAGGATTTACATTAAAGATTTTATCAATTTTTTCTTTAGATATACCAACACCATTGTCTGAAATGGTAATTTTTACATAATTTTTTTCTATAGATGATAAAAGGTTTACTAATCCGTTGTTGTTGGTGAATTTTATAGCGTTTGTAACAAGGTTTCGCAGTATAATCATCAACATATTTTTATCTGCATAAATAATAGTTTCACTTGGAGAGGTAAAGTGTTTTAGAGATATTTTTTTTACAATTGCAACGGGGTTTTTTAAGTTAATGACTTCTAGGAAAACTTGAGATAAATGTATCTTTTCAGGATTAAAACAGATTTGATTTGTTTGAGATATAGACCAATTTAATAAGTTGTCAACTAAGGTAAGGGTACTTTTGGCAGAGGAATGAATAACTTTTATATATTTCTTTAAATCATAATCAAAATTTTCGGGATTGTGAATTAACAGTTCTGAAATTCCAACAATGTTACTAAAAGGACTTCTTAAGTCGTGGGCAAGTATAGAAAACAATTTGTTTTTAGTTTCGTTGAGTTTTTGTAATTCTATTTTAGATTTTTTAAGGTTAGCTTCGGTATTAAAACTTTGGGTAATGTCGTGAATAATCCCCACTATAAATTTCTCATTATTATTAGTAACAAACCTAGTTTTTCGTGTTGAAATTATTTTTGTTTTACCTCCTTCAATGGTAAGCGTTTCTATGTTTATGTTTTCAATACCATCAGCAAGTACTTGCTTGTCAATTTTTAAAAAAGATTCTCGTTCCTCAGGCAATACATCTTCTGCTAGTGTTTTACCAATAATTTCATCTCTTGATTTTTTAAAGACGTCACATAATGCATTATTTACAATGATTAATCTACTTTGATTATCTTTTACAAAAATGGGAACACCAATATTGTTAAGTATATTTTGAATGCTGAGCTTCTCTTTGTTTTTATTTAAGATGGTAAGTTTTAAAGCTTTGTTTTCCTTCTGAAGTTCAATAATTTTTGCTTTTAATTCTTTATTTGTGTCGTGAGAATTTTTCATATAGGTAATTTTAAGGGAGCTAGCATTTGGTATTCATTAAGTTAAAAAAAAATACGTAATTAACAATTGTTAGTTTTGGTTGTGTTATTAAGTGTTTTAAGAATACATAACATTAATTTATTAGTGAATTTTAAGGCAGATTGTTTCCTATCTTTGCACAAATTATTTATTTCATGTCAAAGCTGTTTTCAGATCTAGGAGTATCCTCTATATTTATCAATACATTACACCATTTAGGGATTACCGAACCTACAGAAATTCAAATACAAGCCATTCCTGTAATTTTAAATCAAAAGGATGATTTTGTGGGGTTGGCCAATACAGGTACAGGTAAAACTGCTGCTTTTGGATTGCCATTGTTACAAATGGTTGAGGTGTCTAACCCAAGCATTCAAGTAGTTGTTTTAGCACCTACTAGGGAATTAGGGAAACAAATTCACACCAATCTAACAGATTTTGGAGCAGATGTTTCTGGTTTGTCTATTGCTGAGGTTTGTGGAGGAACTTCTGTAAAGCCTCAAATAGAACTTTTACAACAAACAACTCATGTAGTGGTTGCAACTCCTGGACGTTTGATAGATTTGATTCAAAGAGGAAAAATAGATTTAAAACAAGTTAAATACTTTGTTTTAGATGAAGCAGATGAAATGGTTTTGTCTTTAAAAGAAGGGTTAGATAAAATTGTTGAGGCAATGCCTAAACAAAAACGTACTCTTTTGTTTTCGGCAACTTTACCTGGCTCTGTAAAACAATTGGTACAGAATTATTTATCTAAGCACGTTACTCAAGTTGGTGCAGAAACCAACTATACTGCTCATAAAGATGTTGCCCATCATTATGTAGTGGTAGAACCTATAGAAAAGTTAAATGTATTGTTACATTTTTTGGCAAGTAAAGAAGGGGGGCAAGGAATTATATTTTGTAAGACAAAAGCAGCAGTTAATAAATTGGCAAAAAATTTAGCCATCAATAAAATATCATCAGGAGCTATTCATGGTAGTTTAACACAAGGAATCCGTGATCGTATAATGGAACAATTCCGAGAAGGATATATCAATACTTTGGTGGCTACAGATGTTGCTGCAAGAGGAATTGATATCAAAAACGTTTCTTATGTAGTGCATTATCATTTACCAGATGCTATGGAAACTTACATTCACCGTAGTGGTAGAACAGCCAGAGCAGGAGCCAAAGGAATGTCGTTGGCAATATTACAAGCAGATGAGGTAGAAAAAATGAAGTTTTTAGGAGAGGAATATGAAATTGATTTACATACCTATGCAAAGCCTACAGTTGTAAGTATTGAAGAAAATAATACCATACTTTGGGCTAAAAAAATATTTAAAACCAAACCTAACAGAACGGTTTCTGAGGATGTAAAAGCAGCAGTAAAAAATGTATTTCATCACTTAACTAAAGAAGAGTTGGTAGATAAGATTTTAGCCAATTATTTAGTAGAAAATAAAACAGCAGATTTGTTATCTACAGAAAACAAGTCTATTAAGAAAAAGAACAAAAAATAGTATTATCGATTATTTTTACCCATGCCTAAAAAAATAACCATTCTTGGAGAAAAAATTTTACCAGGAAAAACATATCAAATTAAAACAGATATTGCTCGTTTGCATACTAGGACAAAAATAGAAGTTCCTATAATTGTTAGTAGAGCAAAAAAAGATGGACCTCACGTGTTAATTAGTGCAGGTATTCACGGTGATGAAGTGAATGGTGTAGAAATAGTTAGGCAAATAGTAGCCAACAAATATAATATTCCTGATGCTGGAATGATTATTTGTGTACCTGTGGTCAATGTTTTTGGTTTTTTAATTAAAACCAGAGAGTTTCCAGATGGAAAGGATTTAAACAGAAGTTTTCCTGGTGCAAAAAATGGATCATTGGCAAGTAAGTTTGCACAGTTTTTTATGAATGAAGTTGTAGAGCATGTAGATTATTGTATCGATTTTCATACAGGAGGAGATCATCGATTTAATTATCCACAAATTAGAATATCGGACGATGATACTAAGACGTTTAATTTGGCTAAAATATTTGGAGCTAAGTTTGTTAAATATTCATCAGAAAGAGAAAAATCTTTTAGGGCTTCTGCTGTTGCTTGTGGTAAAAAAGTTTTGTTATTTGAAGGAGGTAAATCTTTAGATATTAATACCAAAGTAACTCAGATAGGCGTTACAGGTGTTTTAAATGTTTTAGATGCTATGGGGGTTAAGGATTTTCCAGATTCATTTGTGCCTTATATAGAGGAGGAAAATCAGGTGGTTTTTAACGACTCTAAGTGGGTAAGAGCTAATGCATCTGGAATGTACAGGTCTATAGTCGCAAATGGGGAAGTTATTACCAAAGGAGACACTATTGGGTTGATTACAGATCCTTATGGTTTTTTTGAAAGAAAAATAAAATCTCCCGTGTCTGGTTACATTATTTGTTTAAATCATTCTCCAATTGTAAACCAAGGTGATGCTATTGCACACGTAGCTATCAAAGAAATTGAATAAATATAAAAGTCCTTATTAACAATGTTAATAAGGACTTTTATATTTAAATCAGTTATAATATTTCTTTTTCTAACAATAAAGGAGTCGCTCTCTTACATAGTTGAATAGCCAACCCCCATGGATCTTGTAACATTACCAAATGAGAACCATCTTCTAAAATATTATCTGAACAAAGAGTTGCTCCAGCCTTTAAAAGTTTGTTTTTATCTTCCTCTGCATTTTTGGTAACAAAAGCCAAATGTATTACTAAAGGATTTAAATTTTTATAATCTGGTACTTCTACATCTTTATTATTGTAAATTTCAATCATAACCCTTCCACTATCATCAGCTAAAAAAGTCATAAAAGGAGAGGTGTCTTTTTGAAGGACAATTTTTAATCCCAAATGATTTACATACCATTGAGCCATTTCTATAGGGTTTGATACATTGATGGCAAAGTGCTCTATTTTCATATTATAGTTTTGATATTGTTTATAAAAATAACAATCATAAAATAATTATTAACCGTTATAAAAGAATGTTTGATGTTAGTAATTACTAAAAGCTTTGTGACCGTTAAAATAATTTTTGGTATTGATATGTACTTCAGGATGTAATAATAACTTTTGTTTGTTAGCCCACCAGTAATCGGAGTGTTGTTGTTTAGGGAGTTCCGTTATTTTTTGTTTTAGTTTGATATGAAAAGCATTAACAATATAATGAGTTCCAAAACCCTCAAGGTTTGCAAAGTTTGTAGGATATATATGCTCGTAAAGTCCTAAATAGCTAGCTTCTGAAAAGTCAATAGAAAAGCCTAGCTCTGCTTTAGAAATACGTTTAAAAGCTTCTAAAAAAAGTTCGTTTTTTCTAATTACACCCCCAGGAACAAACCATGTGTGTTGAGCAGGTTTGTTTAAACGGTAGCCTAGTAAAATATTACCATCGGTATCTTCTATAATTAAATCTATAGAGACCAAAGGAGTGTTTTTTACAATTTCAATATATTGTTTTTTAGGGAGCATGTTTTTGATTTTTAATTTCTTTGGGAAGGTTCCTGACTTTATACTCTATATAATTATCATGCTGGATTGCAGTAGGTGAGACAAAGATATATTTTGGAGTAAACCCAAAGGACTTAACCGTATCAGGAAGTGTTTTAATTGGGTATTGACGTTCCAGTTCATATTTTTTTAATCCATCTTTTGATCGAAATTCTAATGAAACAGTTTTATTATCCATTACATAATAAAAATTGTCTAACAATGTTTCCGTAGTTATTTGCATATCAGACCCTGGATATTTGTGGCTGTTTTGTTTCAAGTCCTTTCCAGCTAAACTAACCAATGTATCTTGAAGTTTGATGCCCTGTCTTTCTGCAGCAGGATTTATTGCTGTTACTTTGCGTATATTATCATTTGAAAATATAACTCCATTACTATTAATATATTTTGCCATATACAACAATTGCTCAAGTAATATTTTATTATTAGTCTTGCCTAGGTATAATTTTGAATTGGGGTAATCAAAAATTACTTTCCCAAACTGCCGTAAAAAGACCAGTCCAACTTGCCTTAAAGGCTCATTGCTAAAGCGAATAAATTGTTCAGATAATTTATGTTGATTTATTTCAATATCAGTGATTGAAAAGCCTAAGGACTCTATTTCCTCATGTTCTTTAGACCATGTTGCATCTAAAACAGAAGCTTGTTTTAGTGACTTCCAATTATAAATTTTACGTTGATTTTTATTAAAAATGTCACCTTCTTTATTATTAAAACTCAAAAAACCCTCCGAATTGCCAACATCAATCATCATGGAAAATACTTTCCCAAAGATATTTACATCTAAATGAGGTAGTTCATCGTAGAAAGGCATTGGTAAAGCATCTTCGTATCCAGTCAAATTAAAGTTTTTAATATTTTTTGAAAAGCGGAGTTCTGAATTATAAAAATCAATCTCAAATACTAAATTTTTAAGAATATTATTTCCCAAAATGCCGTCTAAATTTTCTTGATAAAGCTCGTTTCTATAATACCCAAAATTATTTATTTCAATATTTCCTATATTTAATTTTTGTATTAACGTGCCATACGGAATCAAAAAAGAATCCCCATTTATATTTCTAAGAGATTTCTCAGAGTCAAAATACACATGTTCCCCATTGCATTTTAAATCTTTGTCAAAAAGAGAAAAGCTAGCCCCCGTATCTAATAAAAAGTCATATGTATTTGTGTTCACTGAAGCTTTGACCTTGATATGTCCAGTTTTAAAATAATCGAAAGGAATGGTATCTATCAATTTACCTTTTAGAAACTGAATTTTAGGACTGTCGTCTTGTTTACAACTACTTAAAAAAAGAAGAACTGCAATTATAGTACAAAATATTTTCATAGCAAAAATTGGGGTATATTTAGATCTCAAAAGTATTATAATAAATTTTCCATAAATAAATCATTTATGAATATATTATTTTTTCTAGCATTAACGCAAAATTCTTTATTTATGAACTTTTAAAGTTCAATATTGTTTTGTTAAAGATACTTTTTTAATGTCTTTATAAACAATTGTGTTTTTACACAGTATGAACGTTTATCCTATAAAAAAACTCCCGCTAGAATTTCTAGCGGGAGTTTAATATTATTTAATATGTTATATTTATAAGGTGTTCGAGCGGAGTCGAGAACTGTTCGCATCTTGACTCCGCTCGATGACCTTGTGTTATTTAGCCAACCATTCTTTAGCGTTTACAAAAGCTTCTAACCATGGAGAAACTTCATCGTTTCTGTCGGTAGGATAGTTTGCCCAGTTCCATTGGAAAATAGAACGCTCAATATGTGGCATCATAACCAAGTGACGACCATCTTCAGAACTCATCATAGCAGTATTATAGCTAGATCCATTAGGGTTTGCAGGATATCCTTTATAACCATATTTAGCCACTAAGTTGTACTGATCCTCTGAGTATGGTAAGTTGAATTTTCCTTCTCCGTGAGAAATCCAAACACCTAATTTACTTCCTGTTAAGGTACTTAACATTACCGAGTTGTTTTCTTGAATTTCTACAGAAGTAAATCCAGATTCATGTTTGTGAGAATCGTTATGCTCCATAGCAGGCTTTTCTGCATGTTCTGGATTAATCAATCCTAATTCTATTAATAATTGGCATCCGTTACAAATTCCTAAAGATAAAGTGTCTTTACGAGCGTAGAAGTTATCTAATGCCGCTTTTGCTTTTGGATTGTATAAAAATGCTCCAGCCCATCCTTTAGCAGAACCTAACACGTCAGAGTTAGAGAATCCACCAACGGCAGCTAAAAAGTTTACATCTTCTAAGTTTTCACGACCAGAGATTAAATCTGTCATGTGAACATCTTTTACATCAAAACCAGCTAAGTATAATGCATTGGCCATTTCACGTTCAGAGTTAGATCCTTTTTCACGTAAAACTGCAGCAACAGGTTTTTTTCCGCTTTCTATTTTAGGAAGTTTTCCTGTAAAATGAGTAGGGAAGGTAAAGTCTAAAGCTTGGTTTTTATAATTGTCAAATCTTTCCGTAGCCTTAGCTTCTCCAGATTGTTGTTTGTCTAATAAGTACGATGTTTTAAACCATACATCTCTTAACTCAGCTATATTAAATACTTCGGTAGTGTTTCCATTAACTAAAGTTAGTACCTCTGTTTCTACAGTAGTACCAATGTTCGCAAATTTTAATCCACCTTCAGCTAAAATAGCTTCAACTTCTGATGGGTTTAGGGTTTGAATAACCACTCCTGCATTTTCAGCAAACAATACTTTAGAAGTATCAGCTTCGTTTAAAGCAGAAATGTTAATGTTGGCTCCTAAGTTTACATCAGCAAAACACATTTCTAAAATAGTAGTAATCAATCCACCAGCAGAAATATCGTGACCTGCAGTAATCAATCCTTTTTCTATTAAATTTTGAATGGTATTGAATGCAGTTTTAAATTTAGCAGCATCTTTAATATCTGGAGCTTCCGTTCCAATTTTATTTAATGCTTGTGCAAATGATGATCCTCCTAATTTAAATGCATCCGAAGAAAAATCTATATAATAAATAGCGTTTCCTTCTTTTTTAGAAAAAACAGGTTCTACTACTTTTTTAATATCATTACAGTGTCCTACACCAGAAATAATAACAGTTCCAGGAGCAATCACATCTTTGTTAGGATATTTTTGCTTCATAGATAAAGAATCTTTTCCTGTTGGAATGTTGATTCCTAAATTGATAGCAAAATCAGAAACGGCTTTTACAGCATTGTACAAACGAGCATCTTCTCCTTCGTTTTTACAAGGCCACATCCAGTTAGCAGATAGAGAAACAGAAGTGATTTGCTCTTCTAATGGAGCCCAAACTAGG
Source organism: Wenyingzhuangia sp. IMCC45467 (assembly GCF_054111205.1). The sequence continues at coordinate 1,160,187 of NZ_CM134196.1, read as the reverse complement.
TTGGTTAAACATTCTGCAATCGCATTGCGAGAACCTGCAGCTTCATCAATTAAAGCAGCAACAGGAGCGTGACCAATAGAAGTGGCAATTCCTTCTTTACCATTGTAATCTAAAGCCATTACAGCCACATCATTTAAAGGCAATTGTAAAGGACCTGCACATTGTTGTTTGGCAACTTTACCACCTACACAACGGTCTACTTTATTTGTTAACCAATCTTTACAAGCCACAGCTTCTAATTGTAAAACTGTTTTTAAGTTTTGTTGTACATCTTTGTTGTCATAAACTACTTCTTCGTATTTACGAGGAGTTGTTTTGTCGTGCATAAATGTTTTTGGAGACGATCCAAACATATCATTTAAATCTAAATCCATAGGAGCTTCTCCTGTAGTGGCAGATTTAAAAGTAAAACGATTGTCGTTAGTAACATCACCAACAGTGTACATTGGAGAACGTTCACGAGCAGCCACACGCTCTAAATATTCTATATCTTTTTGGTTGATGACCAATCCCATTCTTTCTTGAGATTCGTTACCAATAGTTTCTTTTGCAGATAACGTAGGATCTCCTACAGGTAATTTATCTGTATCAATCAATCCCCCAGTTTCTTCAACCAATTCAGACAAACAGTTCATGTGTCCTCCTGCACCATGATCGTGAATAGAAACAATAGGGTTGATATCACTTTCTACCATACCACGAATGGCATTGGCAGCACGTTTTTGCATTTCTGGGTTAGAACGTTGTACTGCGTTTAATTCAATTCCAGAATCCATAGCACCAGTATCAGCCGAAGATACGGCAGCACCTCCCATACCAATACGGTAGTTATCTCCACCAAGAATAACAATTTTATCTCCTCCCTTAGGTTCGTCTTTTAAAGCTTGTTCAGCTTTACCATACCCAACTCCACCAGCTTGCATAATTACTTTATCAAAACCTAGAGTTCTTAAATCTGCATCAGATAAGTTTTTGTTGATTTCTTCGTGTTCAAACGTTAATAAAGAACCAGAAATTAAAGGCTGACCAAATTTGTTTCCAAAATCTGAAGCTCCGTTTGAAGCTTTGATTAAGATATCCATAGGTGTTTGGTATAACCATTTTCTTTCTTCTAAGTTTTCCCAAGGTCTGTTTTCTTCTAACCTTGAGTAAGAAGTCATATAAACAGCTGTTCCTGCTAACGGTAAAGAACCTTTACCACCAGCCAAACGGTCTCTAATTTCACCTCCTGCACCTGTTGCAGCTCCGTTAAATGGCTCTACAGTTGTAGGGAAATTGTGTGTTTCTGCCTTTAAAGAAATAACAGATTGATATTCTTTAGTTTCGTAAAAGTCTGGTTTGTCTGCTGTTTTAGGAGCAAACTGAATCGCTTTAGGTCCTTTTACAAAAGCAACATTGTCTTTGTAAGCAGATACAATTCCGTTAGGATTTTCGTTAGAAGTTTTACGGATTAATTTAAATAATGAAGTTTCTTTTTCTTCACCATCAATCACAAATGTTCCGTTAAATATTTTATGTCTACAGTGTTCTGAGTTGATTTGAGAAAATCCAAACACTTCAGAATCGGTTAATTTACGTCCAATACGCTTAGACATGTCTTCCAAATAAGCAATTTCTTCATCACTTAAAGACAAACCTTCTTGAGCATCAAAAGCTTTGATGTCTTCAATTTCTATAATAGGTTGAGGTTTTACGTTAATGGTGTAAGATTCTTGATTTAATCCTTCATACATTTTTTGTAACATCGGATCAATTTCAACATCTTTAGAATCTACTTTGGTAAACTCTTCAATTCTTTCAATTCCAGAAATGCTCATGTTTTGAGTAATTTCTACTGCATTGGTACTCCAAGGAGTAATCATTTCTTTACGAGGTCCAATAAAAAAACCATCTAATGTTTCAGTTGCTACTTGTGTAGCGTTTCCAAATAACCATTCTAATTTCTGAATGTTTTCAGGAGACTGAACTGAAGTTTGTACTGCAAAAACAGTCGTATTTTTTTGAAAGAATAATATCATTATGAATGAAGTTTGTTCAAATTTTACTTAAAGCGCAAATTTAGATAAAATCAGGGACTTTAGCGGAGGTATTTTTTAAAGTTTTTTTAACAAAAAAAGCACTTAAATAGTGCTTGTTCTGTATTGTAATTTTCTTTTTACAACTTTGTATCTTACTTTAAGACGTTTGAGTTTGTATATTATTAAAGGTTCGTATTGGGTATATGCTAAAAAAAAGAACACAAATACAATTGCTCCAGAAATGGAGAAAAAAGGATTTAGGTTGTCTTTAAAATAAATTCCAAATTTAAAGCCAAAAAAACCTTGATATAGAATGATAACGTGTAAAACGTAAACAGATAAAGTATTTTGTCCTATTTTTAAGAACGTTTTATAATTCCACCCAGCTAGTTTCCATATTGTAATTACAATAGGAGTAAAAAATAATAAGTAGGCAGAAAGGTTTTGAGTTACAGTGATTAATTCTTGAGTAAAAAGATAACAGCCTACACTAAAGCTAATTAATAAAAAGTAGTAATTAAGTGTTTTAGAAGTTTTAAACTCTATATTCTCCTTAATAAATAGAATGATTTTATGGCTTAAAATAATGACACCAATAAATGTTAATACTTGACAAAAGCGTACAGGTTCATATTGATATTGAAAAGGTTTTAATGTGTTAAAAAAAGGGAAATGCTGTAGTATTCCTAATATAAAATAGGAAACGTATTTAAATGTAAGTCCTGCAAAAATAAGAATTACAGGAAATAAATAATGATGAGCAAAATCTTTAATTTTAACAATTAAAGCTCCTAAAGATCCACCTAAAAAAACATAACCACACCAAGGAAATAGAGGGAAAACAGAGGTTTTTAAATGGTTGTTTTTACTAACTATTAACATGTTTTCTATAAACCTAGGAATATTGTTGTAATCTGCTTCATAGAGAGCAGTGCTTACAATCATAACAAACAGTCCAAGAGAAAGAAGTATAATTCCAAGTGGGATTTTAATTACATAAGTTCTTAATAAATAAACCCCTATTAATAGTAATAACGATGTTCCAATGCATTGTAATACATGAAAAATTTGAGTAAGACTTGTGAACAAAGGTCTGCTTCCAAAAAAGAATGTATTTAGGTTAAATTGTAGTAAATAACCAAACAAAATAAGTGTTCCAATTCTTTTAAATCCTTTTTGAACTCTAGGGTTGTGCCATCCTTGAGTTTTGTTTTTTAACAATAAGTATGTAAAAATTAATCCAGAAATCGATAAAAATAAAGGAGCGGTAATTCCACGAGAGAATTTCCATAGATCATAAATTGGGTTTTCTACATTTCTAAAAATAGGTTGTAGGCTCAACGTCATAAAGTGACCCTCGAGCATCATTATAATAGCTATAGATCTAATAATGTCTATGTATTCTAATCTTTTTGTTCTCAATGATTTAGTTAAAAAAGTTTTTGCAAAAATACAAAAAAGAACAATGCTAATTTATTAATTGTTTATAGGCGGTAAAATATCTTTTTGCTAATTTTTTTTCATCCACATATAAAGCCTAATTTTGCAGTATGGAAGAATTTAAAACCCTTTTTGAAGAAATTCAAAGTAGTATTGTTGCAGATACATTTGTGAAGATTACATTGAGTAAACCTATTCGTAAAAATGATGGTTTAAGAAATGTGTATATCCGTTTGGTAAATATTCAAGAGGAACAAAAGTTTCAGTTTACCTATCGTAATAAAACTAACGATGTGGTAAAGAATTTTTCTATGAATGAGGCGTTAGAGCAAATTGAGAATTTATTAACAAATACATTTCGTTCTGGAGTGGTTTTTACTTTGCCAGATGATATTCAGGTGTTTGTTTCTAAAAAGAAAGCCATTACTTTAAAAAAAGTAGCCCCAAGTTTTACCAATAAATTACCCGAAACTCACGATAGACCAAAAGAAAAACGTGCAGCAAATAAAGATTATTTGTTTCATTTAGGAGTTACAGATAAAGAGGGAAGTGTTATTCCTAAAATGGCTGATAAATATCGTCAGATTAATAAGTATTTAGAAATTATAGAAAGTTTAATCAATGGAGTGAAGTTGCCTAAGAAAATTCAGATTGTTGATATGGGTTCAGGAAAAGGGTATTTAACTTTTGCTTTGTATGATTATTTAAAGAATGATAGGCATAAAGAAGTTTCGGTAACAGGAATTGAGTTAAGAGATGAGTTGGTTAAATATTGTAATGATGTGGCTGATAAATGTGGTTTTGAAGATTTGTGCTTTGAAAACAAACTGATTCAAGATTACGACAATAAAAAAATTGATATTTTAATTGCTTTACACGCTTGTGATACGGCTACCGATGATGCTATTGCTAAAGGAATTGTGGCGAATGCTAGTTTGGTGGTTTGTGCACCTTGTTGTCATAAGCAAGTTCGTCAACAATTAAAAGGAACAGAGCAGGAGAGTCCTATTTTAAAATATGGAATTTTTAAGGAACGTCAGTTTGAAATGATTACAGATACAATTCGTGCCTTAATACTAGAAAAACATCAATACAGTACTAAAGTTTTTGAGTTTATTTCTAATGAACACACCAGAAAAAATGTAATGTTAGTAGGTTCAAAAACGAATAAAAAAGTAGATACAAAACAAATTAATTCTAAAATTAAAGATTTAAAAAATCAATATCACATAGATTTTCACTATTTAGAAAAACAAGTATAGTTCTTAATTTTTATTCTCAATCATAATCTAGGTATTATAATGATATGCAAGAGACATACTTTGATTGGTTATAGATGTTGTGAATAAAGAAATATAATATTTTAAAGAATTATAAAAAACGTCCCTTTATGACCAATCATAAAGGGACGTTTTTTGGGTTTTAATTAAAAAATAGTTTAAATCATTATAGTTTTTGAATAAACAATTTTTTCTTAATAACTCCTTTGTTGGTATAAACTTTAATAATATATATGTTTGGAGCAATGTTACCTGGGGTTAAAGTAATTTCAGAATTGTTTTCAAATTCAGTCCAAGTATTTATTTGTTGACCAATAATACTGTATAAATCTATTGTATTAATACTAATATTGTTGGTGTTCGCAATTTTAATTAAGTGCAATTTTTTATTATAAGTAATACTAAAAGAGTCAGAAATTAAGTTATTGCCATCTAAAGTACCGCTATTGTTAAATGCTAGGTAAAATCTATCACTATACGTGTTTTGGGATAGGTTTAATGTTGCTATTTCTCCATTAATTTTAGTAGCAGTGTTGTTTACTTTGTCTTTTAAGTATACATCTCTATTTACAGATTTCCATTCATCTATGTTTAAAGTGATTTCTCCATCATACCCCATTTTAATTTCTAAAGGTATCTCTAAATCATCACTAATTTCTTGAACACCAGCAATAGCATATTTTTCCTCATCACTAGGGAATTTCCAATAAATATCTGTAGCTCCAGTGTTAAAAGATTCTGAATCATAACCTTCGTCATAAGCAAAAGAATTATTAGGATTAAAAGAAACTCCTATTTGTTTGTGTAAATTATTGTTCTCCTCATTTTTAAAGTTCATTCCTAATTTAATAATAGGTATGGTATTGTCTTTTTCTAAAGTTACAATTGGTAGTATTTTGGAGGTTTTGTTCATGTAGTTTTTATCGGTAGAAACTTTAAAAAATACTGACTCAGAACCTTCTTGAATATACTCTCTTTGGCTGTTGTTAAAAGTTACTGTACCCCCATCTATATCTCCCTGAATAAAAAATGCTTGACCAACTGCTATATAGGCTTTTGGTGCGGTATAAAGACTGTTTTCTTCTGGGGTAGTACCTGTGTATATGTTTGAGTTAGAGGCAACATTATCTGCTGCAACTCCCATGGTTTTATTACGCGTTGCATATCCACCAATATACCCACCATAATTATGACCAGCAGTTCCACTAGTACTTTGTTCTCCTACGTGTTGCCAAAAATATAAAGTTCCTGTAATTGCATCTTCATTGTCTTCAATAAACTTTTTTGCGCTAATGGCTGATGGATATGGGTTTCCAACCAGATAAGATTCATACCCAGCTATGGAGGTTGTTAAATCTCCATCCTTAGGGATTCCAACATAAGTATAGTTTTGAGCTACTCCTGTTCCTTTCATGGTAAAACCGTCAGTTTGCTGAATGTATTCCAATGATTTTTTTTGAACATAGTCTCCTGTGCTACCAGTAACACTTTTGTAGGTATAAATCCAATGTTCGGCAATAGAAATTGGAGTGGTAGCAGCACCATCATAACCACTAACAAAATTAATATCTACAGCGCTAGATGTGCTTGAAGTAGGAATGGTTCCATCTTTTAAAACATCAGCAAGGGTAAAAGTAGTTTCTCCAATAGAATTCATTGGAGATGAAAAATAACTGAATCGATAAATACTAGGGTTGTTTACGTTTCTATCAATATAGTATTTTCCTGTTCCGGTAAGTTGTTTGGTTCCTGTGTGTGTTTGTATTAATTGTGATGTTCCTGCTAGCCTAATTTCAGCAGTAGTATTTACATTTATGTTATTTGTTACAATTAATAGCTGATCTGTAATAGTAAGTTTGTTATTGTTTGTAATGTTTAGTTTTCTTGCTTTTATAGGGTTGGTTGTTTCTTCGTAATCTTGATTAATTATAGCATATCTTGATCTGTCTGGAGTTCCATTGTCCCAAACATTAGAAGTCATGGTTGTAGCTCCAAAGTTATGAACACCTAATTTTGCATTTGTAGTATTTTCTGCAAAAGTTACCTCCGATAATAATGGAGCATTTGGGTGTCTTTCTGGACCTCCATTTTCTTCATCTCTATAAGGGTTTAAGTTATCGTTTACAAACGCTGTCCATTCACTAGCAGTATAAGTATTGTTGTATGTTAGTATTTCATCATTACGAACATAAGAGGTGTTGTTGGTTACGTTTGAAACAACATCAAATCTGTTTTCCCAAGCTGCAGTACCAACTTCAGAAACAATAGCAATAATATCATCACCGTTATCAAAAGCAGTAACATTGTTATTGTCTAAAGGAGTGATAGGGGAAACATTAATAGATGAGGTGTTAGATTTGATTAATGTTGTTGCCCCTGAAGCTAGAGAGGTATTTACGGTATAGGTTGCCGTTGGAATGATTCCTGTTTGATCTCCAGACGTGTTTTGAAAAAGTGCTACAATAAGTGTGTTTGTAGCAATGGTACTAGTGCTTTTATTGGTGATTTCTATCCAGCGTTCTCCTAATTCTGTATGATAAACTTGTGTAATCATAGCAGCTTCAAAAGAAGAAGTGTCTTTGGGATCAATATATATGTCATAATCCTCTATATCTCCTGCCTTGTTAGAGTAGTTACATGGGCTAATAGGAGTTTGGTCTTGTAGCATGGCAAAACGAATTCTAGTTTTACCTGTAGTTGCAGTAATAGGAATATTAATATTAGATAATGTTTCTATAACCTGTGTTCCCGAAGAGGTGGTTAAATTGCTGTAAATTTCTTCTCCACTATCTTCAAAATCACCGTCATGATTAAAATCTATCCATACAGTAAAACCAGTATCAGCATTATTTTCTTTTTGATAAGTAATGGTTGCTGATAAAGTACCTCCTGCTGTTACGGTAGTTGAGGTGCCATCAAAATATTGATAAGGACCACTGTTGTTACTAGTGGTTTGGTTGATATCACCAGAATTAACATTAGTGTTACTAATAAAATAATTGGTGTTCAGGTTGATGTTTACATTGTTGTCATCACAGTATTCTATGGCAATAGTTTCAAAGGTTACGGCAGATGTGGTTGTGCTACTACAAGCAGGATCTACATCAAGGCTAACCCTAACCTCATATTCTGAACCATTGTTTAAGGCAGTAAGTTCAACAGATGTTGTTGTGGATGTTGTTTGTATCCATATAGATTCGCTAGTTTCTTTATACTCTATAATAAAATCAGTGTCATCCGTAGCTTCCCAATTTACAGTTGCTGTGGTTTCTGTAATATTGGTAATATTTACATTTGTAGGTGTACTTGGAGAAGAGATATTAATTGTTTGAACACTTTGTGCTGTAGTACTCCCATTGTCAAAAGTCCAAGTAATGGTTCCTGAAGAAGTCAATGTTGTATTGTCACTTGTGGTTGCTGTTATTTGTGTTCCACATAAATAATCCATAACAGGAGCCGTAGCTGTATAAGTACAAAATGCATCAACATCATCTAATGCGGGAGCTGTAAAGGCACCTGCAAAAGGAGCAATGTTTACTGTTGCTGTACAGGTGTCTGTTAATCCATCGGTATCAGTTACGGTTAAAATTACTGTGTTGTCACCAAGATCGTTACAGGTAAAAGTTGTTTTGTCTAGTGATAAAGTTAAATCTCCGCTTACATCAAAATCATCATATGAACCATTGTCTATTTGATCTGGCGTAATGGTTAAATTTCCTGCAACATCTAGGTTTAGATTGATGGATTCAATACAGACAGCCGTAGGAGGTGTTGGTACAGGTTTTATATAGATGTCGTAATCTTCTATGTCCCCATTTTGGTTATAAGTACAAGCGTCTGTTGGGATTTGATTGTGTAGCATTACCACACGCATTCTTGTTTTACCTGAAGAAGCAGTAGTTGGTATTGTTTCAGAAAAAGTTTCTGTAACAGTTACAATAGGAGGGGTTCCAGATGTTAAATTGCTGTAAACCACTTCTCCAGGAGTTTCAAATTCCCCATTTTGATTATAGTCTATCCAAATAATAAAACCAGCCGTGTTGTTTTGGTTTTTTTGATAAACGACTGTTCCCGAAATATTTTGACCAGCAGTAACGGTAGTTGATACTCCATTATAGTAATTATATGGACCTTGATTTTTACTACTAGACTGGTTAATATCTCCAATAGTGGTTTGGCTAATGTAATATTGGTTGTTTTGATTAATGGCTACTGAATTGTTACAATATTCTACTTCAATAGTAGTAAAGTTAGTAGATGCCGAGTAGCTAGCGCAAGATGCATTTATAGCTACTTGAACTTCATATTGAGTTCCATTGTCTAACCCAGATAAATTGATGAATTTATTAGTACTTGTGGTTTGTGACCAAGTAGTATTCCCTACGGGTCTATATCTTATTTTAAAAGGACCACTATTTACGGCATTCCAACTTATCTTGGCCGTAGTTTCTGTGATACTAGATATTGTAACTGTTGTAGGGGTGGTAGGAGTAGTGATGTTAATTGTTTGTACGCTAGTTTCTGTAGTACTTCCATTAAAAAAACTCCATGTAATAGTTCCAGAACTTGTTAAAGTTGTGTTGTCAGTAGTTGTAGCGGTAATTTTTTGTCCACATTGATAATCCATTACAGGGGCTGTAGCGGTATACGAACAATAAGTATTAATAGTCGGTAGTGTAGGAGCTGTAAATGCTCCAGAATATGCACTTACATTTACGGTAGCTGTACAAGTGTCAGTTAAACCATTGCTGTCTGTTACAGTTAGGGTTACAGTATTGTTTCCTATATTATTACAGTTAAAAGAACTTTTGCTTAGAGAGTATGTTAGGTTTTCTGGAGCATCATAATCATCATACGAACCATTGTTTATTTGACTTGGAGTAATAGTAGCAGTACCCGAAACATCTAAATTTACATTTAAGGTAGTTCCTAGGCATATAGCTGTTGGAGGTGTTGGTACTGGTAAAATATTAATATTATAATCTTCTACTTCTCCATTTTGATAACCTAAATCTTGAGGGGTTGGAGCTCCTGAATTGTGCTTTATAGCAGCTCGCATTCTTGTGGTTTCAGTTGCAGCTCCACTTGGTATGGTAAAGTTAAATGATTCCGAAACACTTGAGTTTGAGTTTGAGGTACCTGTTAGTGCAAAAATTTCTTCGTTGGCATCAATAAAATCTCCATCATTATTATAGTCAATCCATATTTTAATATAGTAAGTATTCCATTTTTGTGCTCTATATGAGATGGTTAAAGTGTAATTTGTGTTTTTGTTTACAGATGTGGTACTATTGTTATAGTAAGTATATTTATTGGCAGAATTAGTACTGCTGTTGTCAATATCACCCATCAAAATTCTAGAAATGTAGTATTTTTGATTATCGGTAATGTTTACAGGGTCTGTATAGGTTTGTGCATAGGTGTTATTGCTAAAAAATAACATAATGCTAATAATTAATAAAATATAGTATTTGATCTTCATAATATCAAATTAAGTGTTTCAATTTATCTGCTCATTTTTAATTTTTACTTCTTGAATTTAAGAATAAAAAGTTAATTGTTTGTAAAATAGTGTTTTGTGTATTTAATTTGTGCGATTTTTTTAATAATAAAAATACCTCTTTTTAATCATATATACTAACATTTATCATTTTTTAAACAGTCTTGTTTATAAACTTTAAAACTTTGTGAGATTTGATGTGGTGTTTTATAAATAGATTTTTTTATTGAAAAAAATCTATTTATAAAAAGAATAAGTGAAGTTATATATACTTATATTTTATAAGTATAATTGCACGCTACAAGTATTTAATATACATTGTAATTCTTTCAAATTTGGTAGATTTATTCTGAAATCATATAATATAAATTCAATGACTTCTAAAATATTTAAAATAATTATTGTAACAAGTTCAATCCTTTTTTGGGCATGTAATCAAACAATAAATAATGAAGATTCAAATATTAAAATTGGCTTTTCACAAGGATTAGGTGGACATCCATGGAGGGCTGCTATGAATTATTCTATGGAAATTCAAGCTTCTTTACATTCAGAAGTTGAGCTAACTATTTTAAAAGCTGACGATGTTGTAGAAAACCAAATTAAAAATATTCAAACATTTATTGATAAAAAGGTTGATGTTATTATAGTTTCTCCAATTGATCCAGATGCCTTGGTTCCTGTTATTGAAAAAGCTTATAGTTCTGGAATTCCTATTATTTTACTAGATAGAAAAATTAACTCTAATAAATACACTACTTATATAGGTGCTGACAACATTGAGGTTGGGAGACAAGCTGCACAATATATTGCTTCATCAACAAATAAAGAAATCAATGTATTAGAAATAAAAGGAGACGATAATTCTTCTCCTACACGTGAAAGAAGCAAAGGATTCCATGAAGTTTTAGACAAACTTTCTAATGTTCATATTATTAAAAGTTTTAAAGGACTTCCTGTTGATGATTTTAAACATACACTTGACTCATTAAAAGACAATAAAATTGATTATTTATTTGCTTTTAATGATGACTTAGCAGGAAAAGCATGGGAAATTGCAAGAAAATCTGGAGTAGAAAATCAACTTAAATTTATTGGTGTAGATGGACTAAATAGTTCTGTTGGTGGAATTCAAATGATACTTGATGGAAAGTTTAGTGCAACTATTTTATATCCTACCGGAGCAGTAGAGGCTATTGAAACAGCTATTAAAATACACCATAAAGAAACTGTAGCTAAAAGACAAGTACTTGGTACTACTATTATTGATCGTTTTAATGTTGATATTATGCGAAATCAATTTGATAAAATTGATGAACAGCAAGCTATTATTGAAAATCAAGTAAGTGCCATTAAAAAACAGAAACAATTGTACTATTCTCAAAACAACCTATTAAAACTATCTGTGTTTGTTTTAATCGTTATTTTAAGTTTAACCATCTATAGTATTTATTTAATTTTTACAGTAAGAAAAAGGAATAGGCAATTAACTTTAAACAACGAAAAAATAACTATTCAAAGAAATCAAATTGAAAAAATAGCCAATGAGGTTAAAGATAGCAACGATGCTAAATTTAATTTTTTCACAGGATTGTCTCATGAATTTAAAACTCCTATTACGTTAATATTGAGTTCTATAGAGTCTTTAAGAGAAAATTCAAAAAACAAAGGGAGTAAACCTAGTTATGAAATTGAATTAATTAATAAAAATTCAAACAGACTTTTAAGACTCATAAACAACCTATTAGATTTTAGAAAAATTGAAGACAAAATGTTTAACATGAGAGCTTCTAAAACCAACGTTTATGATTTTTCTAACGGACTTTATAGAGATTTTGAAAGTGAAGCAAAAAAGCGAAATATTAAGTTTGAATTAACAACAAACAACCAAGATTTAGAGTTGTTTTTTGACAGAAATTTAATGGATAAAGTCTACTTTAATTTACTCTCAAATGCATTTAAATTCACTCCTGATAATGGTAAAATAGATATTATAATTCATGACAATAAAAAAGGGAATAATGTAACCATCACTTTTAAAGACAATGGTATTGGAATTCCAGAAGATGAAATGAGTAATGTTTTTGAAGCCTTTTTTAAAGGATCAAATAACCGTAAAAACAGCTCTGGAATTGGATTACATTTAAGTAAACAATTTATAGAATTACATTTGGGAAAAATAGAAGTAAGTTCTTTTCAAGGAACAGAGTTTACGATCACTTTATTTAAAGGAAACACTCATTTTAACGAAGATCAAATAATTACAGAACCTGAAGTTATAGATGCAAATCTTTTAGACATGACTTCTGAAATAATACCAGATGATGAAGACAATTATACTGAAGAAATTAACACAACTGGAGACAAACACTCTATTCTTATTATTGAAGACAATAAAGACCTTTCCTTTTTCTTAAAAAACAAACTCCAAAGTGAGTTTCAAATTATTTTATCAGATGGAACTGATGCAACCGAACAGGCATTTGAACACATTCCAGATATTATTATATGTGATGTAAACTTACCCCTTAAAAATGGTTTTGAAATTTGTGAAATATTGAAGAATGATTTAAGAACCTCTCATATACCTACAATTATTTTAACTGCTTTGGGAAATCAAGAATCTTATATGCAAGGGTTAAAATCTGGAGCAGATTTATATCTTACCAAGCCATTTAACTATTCTATTTTAACACAATCTATAAAATCACTGCTTTACAATAGAGAAAAATTAAGATATTATTATACAAACAACATTAACAAGCTTACTTCAAACAAATCTTTTGGGAATATAGAACAAGAATTTGTGAGTAAATTAAATGGTTTTATTAACCAAAACATAGATAATTCTGATTTCTCAGTTGAAAACTTAGCAGAATCACTACACATTTCTCGTGTGCAATTATACAGAAAAGTAAAAGCTATTTTTGGTATTAACGTAAGTGATTACATCAACAACCTTAAATTAGATATTGCAAAAGAAATGTTGGATAAATCTACTTTAACCATTTCTGAAATTGCTTATAAAAACGGATTCTCATCTCCTAATTACTTTTCAACAGTTTTCAAAAATAAATATGGAATATCTCCAAATTCATATAGAAAATCTATTTCTAATAAGGATATTGAATAACTTTAATATTAAGAACAGCATTAATAATGTAACATATTCTTAATCTAATGTTACATTATTATACATTTATATTATTTTAAACATTAATTTATAGAGTCTAAACCTCTTTGTTTCTAAAGGATTAGCACATTTACTAATATTCATTCAAAAAAACTCAATACTTTGAAACATCATTAAAATAAAACTCTCTATTTCATTAATAATTTAGTTGACAACTAAAATATTTACGAAAATGAGAAAAATTTTAATGTGGTCAATTACAGCAGCTTTAGCAGGTTTCCTTTTTGGATTTGATACCGTTGTTATTTCTGGTGCTGATAAAAAACTACAGTTGCTCTGGAATACTTCAGATGCATTTCATGGATCAGTTGTCATGGCTATGGCATTATGGGGTACAGTTATCGGTGCTCTTTTAGGAGGAATTCCAACCAATAAAATAGGAAGAAAACATACCTTATTAATTATAGGTATATTTTATGCAGTTTCGGCCATTGGGTCTGGAATGGCAAATGATCCAATTACTTTTGCGGTTTTTAGATTTATTGGTGGACTTGGTGTAGGAGTTTCTACCATTGCTGCTCCTACTTATATTTCAGAAATTGCTCCAGCCAAAGATAGAGGAAGATTAGTATCTCTTTATCAATTTAATATTGTATTTGGAATCTTAGTTGCCTTTTTATCTAACTATTTATTAAATGATATTAGTGAAAACGATTGGAGATGGATGGTAGGAGTTGAAGCTATTCCTGCTGTAATATACACTCTTTTTGTACTGAACATTCCACAAAGTCCTCGTTGGTTAATTTCTAAAGGAAGAATAAATGAAGCTAAAACGATTTTAAACACCATCGATCCTAATCAGGATGTAGAAAAAATAATTCAAGGAATTAACAATAGTAACGATAATTTAAAGCATGAAAATATTTTCATGAAAAAATATAGGTTTCCGTTAATTCTGGCCTTTTTGATGGCTTTTTTCAATCAATTATCTGGAATTAATGCTTTTTTATACTATGCTCCTAGAATTTTTGAAGAGGCTGGCTTAGGAGAAAGAACTGCATTGTTAAGTAGTATTGGTGTAGGTATTACCAATATGATTTTTACTTTATTAGGGGTGTTCTTAATAGACAAGTTAGGAAGAAAAACACTTATGTATTTTGGGTCTATAGGCTATATTATTTCATTAGGATTAGTCTCTGCTGCATTTTATTTAGGATGGACTGGAATGGCGGTTCCCATTTTTTTATTCCTATTTATAGCTTCTCATGCCATTGGTCAAGGAGCTGTTATTTGGGTGTTTATTTCAGAAATATTTCCAAATCATTTAAGAGCTTCAGGACAAGCATTTGGAAGCTCAACTCATTGGGTACTTGCTGCTATTATTCCTTCACTTATTCCTTTTTTATTCTCCTCTATTGGAGCAGGAACAGTATTCCTCATCTTTACCATAGCCATGGTGTTTCAATTGATCTTTGTGAAATTTATGATGCCTGAAACCAAAGGAATTACACTAGAAAAATTAAGTCAAAAACTAGAAAATAAATATCAATGAAAAAACTTACACTAACAGGACTACTCCTTATAGCCATAATAGGCTGTAACAGTATTCATAAAAACGAGAAAAAGAGTTCTTCAACATTAGAAAAAAAGGTTGTTCTTACGGAAGAGCAATTATATAGACCTAATTTTCATTTCACACCTGAAGAAAATTGGATGAATGATCCTAATGGAATGTTTTATTTAGACGGAACTTATCATTTATATTTTCAGTATTACCCAAACGAAAGTAAATGGGGTCCAATGCACTGGGGGCATGCCACTAGTACAGATTTAATAGCTTGGAAACAACAACCTATTGCTTTGTATCCAGATAAATTAGGATATATATTTTCAGGAAGTGCAGTGGTAGACCATCACAATACTTCTGGTTTTGGAGATGGAACTCAAACACCAGTTGTTGCTATTTATACCTATCATGATCCTATTAAAGAAAAAGCTGGGAAAATTGATATTGAAAGTCAAGGAATAGCTTATTCATTAGACAATGGAATGACTTGGACAAAATACTCAAACAATCCAGTTCTTAAAAACCCAGGTATTAAAAACTTTAGAGATCCTAAAGTTACTTGGGATGATATTCATCAACAATGGATTATGACATTAGCGGCCAATGATAGAACACAATTTTATAGTTCTAAAAATTTAATAGATTGGACATATTTATCTGATTTTGGTCAAAATATTGGTGCGCATGGAGGTGTTTGGGAATGTCCTGATTTTTTCCCTATCAAAGTAAATAACTCAACAAATACTAAATGGGTATTGTTACAAAGTTTAAATCCTGGTGGACCTAATGGAGGTTCTGCAACTCAATATTTTATTGGAGATTTTGATGGGAAAACATTTACACTAGATACTCAATTTAAAAATCAATTGACTAAAAAAGAAGCTTTATGGTTAGATTCTGGAAAAGACAACTATGCAGGTGTTACTTGGAACAACAGCCCTAGTGCTAATCCTACTTATATTGGATGGATGTCTAACTGGCAATATGCACAGGAAGTACCTACAAAAACATGGAGAAGTAGTATGACACTACCAAGGGAGCTAACATTATTACAGGTTGAATCAGGGTATAAACTAATCTCAACACCAGTATCACAATTGGGTAATTATTTTAAAGAAACCATTATTAAAAAAGATATAGTCTTTAAAAAGAATACATCACTATTAAAAAGTGAAGATCTAGACTTGTCCAAATCGGTAATTGATGTTAGTTTAAAAAACATGAAAACTGATATCTATACTTTTTCGTTAAATAATACTATTGGAGATACCTTGGAGTTTGGAATTAACAACAAAGAAAATTTCTTATTTATAGATCGTAAAAAATCAGGAATTGTTAACTTTTCTAATGAATTTGCAAACAAAATATCAAAAGCAAACTTAGACAAAAGACATAACTCTGCAGAATTTAAAATCATATTAGATAAAACATCTATAGAGGTCTTCTTTAATAATGGAGAAGAGGTATTAACTGAAATATTTTTCACAAACCAACCATATATGAACCTTTCTATTGAATCTTCGGGGAAAGATGCAGAAATATCGATATTAAAGGCTAACCAATTAAACATAAACTAACTATAAAAACTAAATTATGAAGTATAAATTAATTCTTTTATTCTTTCTTCAGTTCACAGTTTTAATGGCTCAAGAAATAGAAGTGAAAGGTACTGTTGTATCTTCAGAAGATAACATGCCATTACCTGGTGTATCTATTGTCATCAAGGGAAAATCAATTGGAATCATTACCGATTTTGACGGAAATTTTATCATCAATAATATCTCAATAGGTGAAAGTTTAGAGCTTAGTTATTTAGGATATACGACTAAAACTGTAGTTATAAATAACAATG
Source organism: Wenyingzhuangia sp. IMCC45467 (assembly GCF_054111205.1). Next base: position 1,143,397 of record NZ_CM134196.1, on the reverse strand, counting down.
CTACTCTAAACATCAAACTAAACCCTAGTAACGAACAATTAGATGAAGTAATCGTTACCGGATATACCTCACAGAAAAAAGCAGACATTACTGGAGCTGTTTCTGTGGTAGATATGGATGAACTCAACAAACAAACAGAACCCAACCCTATAAAAGCTTTACAAGGTCGTTTAGCAGGAGTAAATATTTCTACAGATGGTTCTCCTAGTGGAGGAAATACTAAAATAAATATTAGAGGTATTGGTACTTTAAACAACACCGATCCTTTGTATGTAATTGATGGAGTACCAACCAAAGGAGGTATGCATGAATTAAACCCGAATGATATTCAATCTATACAAGTATTAAAAGATGCATCTTCGGCAAGTATTTACGGTTCTAGAGCTTCTAATGGTGTTATTATTATTACAACCAAACAGGGGAAAGAAGGAAAAATGAGACTTAATCTAGATTACTATTCAACCCTATCTAACTATGCTAATAAATTAGACGTTTTAAACGCTAAAGAATATGGACAAGTATTATGGCAAGCAAATATAAACGATGGTATAGATCCTAATACAAACAACTTAAGTTATCAGTTTAACTGGGGAGTTTATAATGGAAAACCTACACTGAATAATGTGTTAGTTCCAGAATATTTAAACACAGAGCAAACCATTAAGTCTTCAAACACCAATTGGTATGATGAAATTTCTCAATTAGGAAAAGCCAATTCGGTAAACCTATCTATGTCTAATGGTTCTGAAAAAGGAGCTTACATGTTTTCTTTGGGATATTATGACAATGTGGGAATTGTAAAAACTACTAATTTTAAACGCTTGTCTTCTCGTATCAATTCTTCATATAATTTTTTTGATGGAAAATTAAAAATTGGAGAAAACTTTACTATCAACAGAACCAACGAAGTATCAGACCCAGGAGTTTTAGATCCTGCTTTAAGAGCTTTACCTATTATTCCAGTTCGAACTGTAGATGGAAAAGGATGGGGAGGTCCTGTTGGAGGAATGAATGATAGACAAAACCCTGTTAGACTATTAGAATACAATAAAGATAATGGTTATAGCTATATGCGTTTGTTTGGTAATACTTATGCTGAGTTAAAGCCAATAGACAACCTTACTTTTAAAACTAGTTTTGGGTTGGATCTTAGTGATTTTTACAAAAGATCTTTACAACGTAGTTATGTTTCTGGATATCTAAAGAACGATCAAAACTCTGTTTCTATTGAGCAGTCAAACAATCTAAAATGGACATGGACTAATACTGTACAATATGATTTAAAACTTAACAATCATAATATTAATTTATTAGCAGGTACAGAGATGTTTAAAGAAGATGCGAGAAACACTACTTTAAGAAAAGAAGATTTTATAACAGAAGATCCCGATTATATGTATCCGGATGCAGGTACAGGAGAAGCTTATACCTATGGTTCAGCTAGTTCATATAGTTTGTTATCCTATTTTGGAAAAGCGACTTATGATTATGACAGCCGTTACTTATTTTCTGCAACCATTAGAAGAGACGGTTCTTCTAGATTTGGAAAAAACAATCGCTTTGGTACCTTCCCAGCCTTTTCTGCAGGATGGAGAATTAACAAAGAAGAATTTGCTAAAAATAATTTAGCCTTCTTTTCAGATTTAAAACTACGTACAGGTTGGGGACAAACTGGTAATCAAGAAATTAGTAACGAAGCTATTTATTCTTTATACTTAGCCAATTATGCTGGTGGGGATCCTACTTGGAACACCTCTTACGGAACTGCTTATGACTTATCAGGAGCAGGTTCAGGGTTGTTACCTTCTGGTTTTATTGCCACTCAAACAGGAAACGATGATTTAAAATGGGAAACTACCACCCAAACAAATATTGGTCTTGACTTTGGTTTCTTTAATCAAAGATTAACAGGTAGTGTTGATGTTTATAAAAAAGTAACTGAAGATATCTTAGTACTACCTCCATATTTAGGAGTCATTGGTGAAGGTGGTAATAGATGGGTTAATGGAGCTTCTATGGAAAATGAAGGAATTGAATTTGCTTTGAATTATAAAAACAATACTGACTGGGGATTAAAATATGAAATGTCGGCAAACCTATCTGCTAATAGAAATCAAATCACAAAACTTCCTGAAGAAGTAAAGAACAATTACGGTGGAAATGGTCTAGAGGATAATATTCTAGGAAGACCTATTAATTCTATGTACGGACATGTAGCCGATGGACTTTTTACATCACAACAAGAAGTGGAGAATTCTGCTATTCAACCTGGAAAAGGTTTAGGACGTATTAGATATAAAGATTTAAATAATGATGGAACTATTGACAGTGAGGACAGAACGTGGATAGGAAATCCAAACCCTGGTTTTAACTATGGATTTAATGTTTCTTTAGGTTATAAGAATTTTGACTTGACAACTTTTTGGCAAGGTGTAGGTGATGTAGATGTAGTTAACCAAACAAAGTATCAAACCGATTTTTGGAGTGTTGATGATGTAGGATCAAACAAAGGAACCCGATTATTAAACGCTTGGTCTCCACAAAATCCAAGCTCAACTATTCCTGCATTAACTACTGTTGATAGTAATGCTGAATCAAGGTTTTCAACTTATTATATAGAAAACGGTAGTTATTTAAAACTGCGTGTATTACAACTAGGGTATACAATTCCTAAAAAAATAACAGAAACTTATAAAATCCAAAACTTTAGAGTATATGTAAATGCTCAAAATTTACTAACCATTAGTTCTTCTAGTTTTACAGGTATTGATCCTGAAAACCCTGGTTTTGGTTATCCTTTACCGTTAACAATTACTTTAGGATTAAACATTTCACTTTAATTAAAAACTCAATAATCATGAAAACGATTGTATATATATTTAGCTGTTTATTATTGTTCACAACTGTGTCTTGCGAGGACTTTTTAGAAAACAAACCAAAGGGCGTATTGTCCGAAGATGATGTTATTAATGCTGATAATGTGGATGGTTTTATTACTTCAGCTTATGCTGCTTTAGGAAACGACCATTATGACACTCCATTTAGTTTATGGCCTTATGGAAATGTTAGAGCAGATGATGCTTATAAAGGAGGTAGTGGAACCAATGATATTCAAGCCTTTCACTTTTTTGAAATCTCAAATAATATTCGTACCGACTTTGCCGAATTAGACAAACTATGGTATAATTACTATGTAGGGATTTCTAGAGCAAACAAAGCTATTGCAGCATTAAATGAGATTACAGAACAAGAATTTCCTCAAAAAAAATCAAGATTGGGTGAAATGCATTTTCTAAGAGGTCATTTTTACTTTATGCTTAAAATTATGTTTAAAAACATTCCTTATGTAACTGAAGATACAGCCCCAGAAGAATATGGTTTGGTGTCAAACAGAGCATTAACTGACGATCAACTTTGGGAAAACATTGCCAATGATTTTGAATTTGCAGCAAACAACACTCCACCTACCCAATCACAAGTAGGTCGTGTAAACCAATATGCTGCCTATGCTTATTTGGCTAAAACAAGATTGTATCAAGCTTATGAACAAGATGAAGATTACAATGTAACCAATATCAATCAACAAACATTGCAAAAAGTAATTGATGCTACAGATGAAGTATTAGGAACTTATTCTTTAGAAGCTGATTTTGGATTTAACTTTTTACCAGGTAGTTATGAAAACGGTTCTGAATCTGTGTTTGCCGTACAGTATTCAGATAATGATGGAACTTTGCATGGAAGATTAAATTTTGGAGATGTATTATCGGTACCACAAGGTTTGGGTTGTTGTGATTTTCATAAACCTAGTCAAAATTTAGTTAATGCCTTTAAAACTACTGCAGATGGATTGCCAATGTTTGACACTTTTAATGATACTGATTTAGATTATAATCAATTAAATAGTTTTGATGTAGATCCAAGATTATATCACACTGTAGCCATTCCTGGATTGCCTTTTAAATATGCAGAGGATTATATCTATGAAGAAAACTGGAATAGATCTCCTGGAACCTATGGATATTTTGCTTCTTTAAAAGAAAATGTACAACCAGACTGTGGTTGTTTTGTAAACATCGATCCTTTTTACGGGAATTCAAAAAACAGAATCCTAATTCGTTATGCTGATGTATTATTAATTAGAGCTGAAGCGTTGATAGAAATGGGACAACATAATGAAGCTTTACCAATCATCAATCAAATTAGAGCAAGAGCTGCTGCAAGTACAACTTTAACAGGTAGCTATACTTCAAACAATTTAATTAGTCAGTATGAAGATGGGGTAAACTGTGTGTGGAGTCAAGATTTTGCTCGTAAAGCTTTACGTTGGGAACGTAGGTTAGAATTTGCCATGGAAGGTTACCGATTTTTTGATTTGGTTAGATGGGGAGTTGCTTCAGAAACATTAAACGCATACTATGCTGAAGAGAAAACCAAAAGAGGGTATTACCTAGATGCAGGTTTTGACAAAAACAAAGAAGAGTTCTGCCCTATTCCTTTGGCACAAATTAATTTCAGTCAAGGTTTGTACAAACAAAATAAAAGATACTAACTCTAAAAAAGCTAAACAATGAAAAAAATAATAAATAAACAAATAGGATTGCTGACATGTGTCCTTCTATTTTTAGCGAGTCTTTTATCAGCTTGTGAAGATAACTTTGATGAATCTGCTTTTGTGACCAATGTTTCTGTAAACATCAATTCGTTTACTGTAAATAATATCAGTGCAGAAATCAATAATCAGGAAAGTAAGATAACAGCTACGCTACCTTATGGAACAGATATTACAGCTATTGTACCCGAAATTTCTATTCCAAACGGAACTACTATTATCCCTGAACTAGGGACTAGTATTGATTTTAGTAATACTGTAACTTATAATGTTTATGGTGGAAATATCTTTAAAAAATATGCGGTTAACGTTAGTACTCAAAAACCCATTACAAGTTTTAAAATTGGAGAACTTTCTGCAAGTATCAATCATAATTCAAAAGTTATTGCGCTTACCATGCCTGAAGGCACTGATCTTACAGCATTGCAACCTACCCTTGAATTATCTGAAGGAGTGACTGCTAGTATTACCTCTGGTAGCACTATTGATTTTTCTAGCCCAGTAAAATTCAATGTAATTTCAACAGGATTAACAGAAGAATATACAGTAAATATTACGACTCCTCTTAGTGGACCTGTTATTGCCTTTTTAGGAACATCGGCTTCTAAACAAGCAATCTCAAATTTAGATGAAATTGCTGCATCAGACTGGTTGTTTGCCAACTACGCAGGAGCTCAGTACATTTCTTTTACAGATATTAAAAACGGAGCTTCTTTAGAAGGTATTGATGTTATTTGGTGGCATTATGATGAAGCTACTAGTTTACCAACTATTGCTTTAGATGCCAGTGTTACAAATGCATTAAAAACATATCAAACTAATGGAGGTAACTTATTATTAACCACATTTGCCTCTCAATATGTAGAAGCATTGAATATTGTTCCTTCAGGTAAAGGGCCTAATAATGTTTTTGGAGATTTTCCGCCAAATGGGTTTGTAGATGGTAATTCATGGGGAATGTCATTTGTAAGTCATGAAGATCATCCTATCTTTTTGGGGCTAGACACTTTTGCTACAGGAAAAGCCAATTTATTAGAAGCAGGAACATTTAGATTAAACCATACTGCATGGTGGTTTTTACCAGAGTGGGGAGGTTATAACGATGGTGCTGGTTGGAGAGATCAAACTGGAGGAAATAATCTAGCTAGTGAAGCATGGGATGATGGATTAAACGGTCGTGTAACCATTGCTGAATTCCCTGGAGGTGCTTCAGATATCAAAACAGTTGTTATTTCTATGGGTGCTTATGATTGGTATAACGAAGATGACAGCAGTGGAACACCAAGTCAAGCCAATGGTTTTATTGATAATATCAAACTTTTAACAGCAAATAGTCTAAACTATTTAGCAGATAATTAAAATTTAAAGAAGATGAACTTAACTAATAAAATATTTATATACCTATCCGTGTTTACCATTTTGGCTTGCTCAAATGATGATGACACATTTACTCAAGTCCCTGTAGATTCAGGGACTCAAACAAACGTATATCCACTACCACCAGAACAATGGTTAGGAGAAACAGATCCTTATTACACCTCTGGTTATGTAGGAGATATTATGCCTTATTACAACGATGGTAAATTTAATTTATTCTTTTTACACGATGCCAAAACAAAACCTGCTGGTAAAGGGTTTCATGATATACATAACTTTGAAACTACTGATTTTACAGAATTTAATTACAAAGGTAGAATGATTCCTTATGGAGCTTCTGATGAACCTGATTTTGGAGTAGGTACAGGTTCTGTGGTTAAAGTTGGAGAGACCTATTATTTTTACTATACAGGTCATAATGGAAACACTCCTTTTGTTCAAAACAACCCTAGAGAAAGTGTTTTGTGTGCTACGAGTACAGATTTAGAAAATTGGACTAAAATTGACGATTTTAAGATAACTGCTCCTGCTGGTTATCTTGATTTTGACTTTAGAGACCCGCATGTATTCTATAATGAAGAAGATGGAAAGTATTGGATGTTGATGTCTACACAAACAGCCCCAGCTAGAAAAGCTGTCGTTTTATTATTTACTTCTGATGATCCTGCAACAAATAATTGGACAGTACAAAAACCTATTTACACCACCACTCCACAAGAAAACTATTTAATGCTAGAATGTGCAGATATTTTTAAAATGGGAGCCTATTGGTATTTAATCTTTTCAGAAAACTGGAGTAATCATACAGGTACACATTATAGAATAGCAAATTCTCCTAACGGACCATGGACAACTCCTGCTTTAGATCGTTTTGATGGAAGCTATTTATATGCTGCCAAAACTGCTTCTGACGGAAACAAACGTTACTTATTTGGTTGGACTGCTAGAAAGTCACCAGAAAACAATACAGGAAATAAAGAATGGGGGGGGAATATTGTTACTCATGAAATTATTCAGAATAACGATGGTACTTTAGGTGTTAAACAACCTGAAAGCATTGCTCCTGTTTACACAAACAATGCAACATTAACTGTAGAAAATACAATTGGTACTGTTACACAAAACAACAATACTTTTACTTTAGATGGAACTTCTAATAATGCACTTGTTACTTTTAATAGCTTAAAAAAATCAAATCATATTGATTTTAAAATTGAGATGCAATCTAATGGAGATTTTGGAGTATTATTAAATCATGAAACAGAAAGTAATACTGCTTTTAAAATTGCTTTTGAACCTGGTTTTAACAGAGTAGCAGCTTACAATGTTAACGATGGAAATGATTTATATCTAAACCATGTCCCTTTTAATTTTACTGCTAATACTGAATACAAAGTCAGCATTACCACAAATGAAGATATTTGTGTGCTTTATATTAACGATGAGGTTGCATTTAGCAATAGATTATATGATGTTACAGGAAAAAAGTGGAGTTTTTTTAGTGAAAACAATCAAACTGTATTCTCAAACTTAACCTTAAAAAATCCTTATTAATATGTTTCATAATAAAGACCTAAAATTTGTTAGCTACGGCGAAGTATTGTTTGATGTTTTTAAAACTGCTAAAAAAATTGGTGGAGCTCCTTTAAATTTAGCCTTAAGAATTAAATCTTTTGGTTTTCCTGTAACTATGATTAGTGCTGTGGGTAATGATAAGGATGGAAGTACTCTTGTCGACTATATTAATAATCATGGAATAAACACTTCGGGAATTATTATAAAAAACAACTATGATACCGGAGTTGTTACAGTAGAACTTAGTGAGAGTGGTTCTGCTACCTATACTATTGAGCATCCATCAGCATGGGATAAAATAGAAATTAACCAAAGTCTAAAAAATATTGTTTCCTCTTCTGATGTTTTCTTGTATGGAAGCTTGGCTTGTCGTGATGAAGTTTCCAGAACAACCTTATACAGTTTGCTAGAAAACAATAAATCTTATAAAGTATTTGATGTAAACTTAAGAGCTCCACATTACAAAATAGATACTTTAAAAAACTTAATGAGTCATGCTGATTTTATTAAGTTTAATGATGAAGAATTGTTAGAAATTTCTGCAGAACTAGGTTCAACCTCAAAATCTATTAAAGAAAATATTCACTTCATTTCTCAATACACAAATACTGATTCTATTTGTGTTACAAAAGGGAAACATGGAGCAGTATTATTGTGGAAAGGTATTTTGTATTATAATGCTGGTTTTTTAATAACCGTTGTTGATACTGTTGGAGCTGGTGATTCTTTTTTAGCTTCGTTAATTGCACAATTACTAAGCAATGGAAATCCACAAAAAGCAATTGATTTTGCTTGTGCAGTAGGTTCTATTGTAGCAGGGCACGAAGGTGCCAACCCAGAGATTAAAGAAGAAGATATTTATCACTTTTTAAACCCTCAAAAACAATAAAACAATTGTTAAGTTTTAATATTAAAAGGCATCTAAAAATAAACTTAGATGCTTTTTTTATGTTTAAGCACCTAATCATTAGAACTTTTTCTGCGTTTTAAAATAATATATTTCATATGCTACTTTATTAAATCTGTCATTTGTAATCTTTTTATTGCTCCCTTAATTATGTAACCATTTACTCTTAGTACCAACATATAAAACATACTGTAACTATATCATAAGTACTAGTTACATAATCATAATTAAAAAAATAAAATTCGATTTAAGTCACCATTGAAATCTATATAAAACAAGGAGTCTTTACATCTCTTTGAACTACTTATCAAATCCTTATTAGTTTGAAACAAACACAAATCAATCATCATTTATTTGTCAATAATTTAGAACATAACACAAACTATTATTAATAAACTTTAAATTATTCTAAAATGAAAACAATTACTTTAAAATTAATTGCTGTCTCTTTTTTATTACAATGCTACAATTTGAAAGCACAATCTAAGAGCATCGCTTTTTTAGGACAAGCTCCTACTTATAATGATAATATTCCTGCAGCTGCTGATGGATTCACTTATGATGACGATAGAGCTGCCGCTGTATGGTTTATGGATGTTTTTATTCCGTCTCAAGCAGATATTAGTGGAACATATTTTTCATTTCAAGATGTAGCTGAAGGTGCTGACATCAGTAGTTATGATGCTATTTGGATACAAAGTGATGGTGCAACTTATCCTGAACGTTTAAATGAATGGCCTAGGGGAACTACTGAAGGAGATGGTGTTACAAGACACTGTGTAATTAAAGAAACTGGTTTTGAATGGAATGGTGGTGATGCTGCATGTATTGCTTTAGAAGATGCTTTTATTAGTAGTATTCGTTCTTTTTATGAAGCTGGAGGAAATATCTTTTTAGGAAACTATGCAGGAAAAGCTTTAGAGGTTATTGGAGCTTTTGATGGTTTAACTAATCCATGGGAATATAGACCAAACCAAACTTTTGGAGATGTTACAGTTAATGCTGCAAATACTGCAGGTGCTTGGGGTGCCAATTGGAGTGGTAATTCTTCTAGTTCTTATATTTCAGGTATCACAACAGCTACAGCTACCTGTTCTTTTTCTACACAATCTATTGAGTTTTTATCAGCAGACACTGAAAAGAAAAACCGTGCATGCCAATATAATTTAGATTTTGGAAGAATTTATGATGATATTGGTGGAACAATTGCTGATCGTAGGACTGAATTTGAAAGTACTTTAAATGCAGAAATATTATTAGACAATTGTGATGGAAACGAAATCCAAGGAGCTCAGTTCAATCCAAGAACAGGAGGACACGGAACTATTGTTTGGTATGGGTCTGGTGTGTATGATTGGTATGCTCCTGGAACGGGAAACAACAATAATGTTAAATTACTAACTGAAAACACCTTGAAGAGTTTGGTTGATACAGGTGTTACTTTATCATCAAACAACATTTACAATTCTGATGAAATATCTGTCTACCCAAATCCTGTTGTGAACGATTTAAACATCAATTATACAGGGAAAGTTGAAGCTGATGTATACGATTTAAGTGGTAGAGCAATTGTAACAACTACATCTAAAAAAATAAACTTTAGCAACTATGCAAATGGTATTTATATTCTTAAAGTGACTGACACTGATTCTAAGAAAACTTATTTTTCTAAAATAATAAAATAAGATACCCTCTTAATATTTTTAATTAGATTAAACGATACATCAATTATTAGATGTATCGTTTTTTATTAAACATTAAACTGAGGCCACCTTTTATCCAAACAATTCTTATCAAAAGCTACTAGATTAAACAACTGTCTCATATTTTTGCCTAAACACAACTATTAGACATGATCCTGTTTTAGTCCTCCGATTAGCACACTTGCAATAGGGTGAAATGGGATGTTTTTGCAGGAAGTGGGAAATAAAAAAGCCCCATTTTAGTGGGGCTTTCGTTGAATCTTAATGATTCTCTTCATAAGAAGCGGTCTGGACGGGACTCGAACTAATCCCGCTATGCCTTATAAACAGTAATATAAATACTTATAAATTATTTTTGTGAACCGATTTGTGAACCTAAAGTTTAAATAATTTTAGTATTATTTAACTATCGTTCTTTCTACAAATTTACGATTTAACACTCTATAAATCAATATAAATAGTATTAAATTTTATGACACTTGCTTCAAATAATCATTAATGATTTCGATATTTATTCCACTGTATTCAGCGAATTCTTCAGAGGTAATAAATTGGTGTGGTTGCTTATCAAAATGTGCTCTAATCTCTTTTAATAGCCTTCTACCATAACGTTCACTTCTTCCTGTTATACACTGAACATCTTTTGGATATATACATGCTCTGGTAATTTTCATGATTTAATACTTTAACTATACTTTATCCTAGGGGTAAATATACACCATTTCGGAAAGAAAGGCTTTTAATGGCCTATATAACACCCTGTTTTTGATTTCTATATAAGATACTAATTCTTTTGCTATAAATCTTTAAATCATATTATTATGGCAAAACAAACAGGTATTATCAAATTAAAAGGAACTATCGGTGGTATTTCTTTTTACAAAACAACTGACGGGCATTTGGCTCGTGAAAAAGGGGGTGTGGATGCAGAACGTATTAAAAACGATCCTGCCTTTCAAAGAACTCGTGAAAATGGTTCTGAATTTGGAACCGCTGGTAAAGGTGGTAAATTACTTAGAAATGCCATTCGTATTCTTTTGCAAAATGCTAAAGACAAACGTGTTTCTAGTAGATTAACAACGACTATTTTAAAAGTGGTTAAAACAGATACTACACATGTTCGTGGGGAAAGAACCATTCAAGATGGAACTTTTGGTTTGTTGGCAAACTTTGAATTCAACATCAATGGGAAATTAGGAGCAACTTTATTTGCTACTTTCAACAATGCTTTGGATAGAGCTACAGGAGAAGCCACCGTAAACATTCCTGCTTTTAAACCAACAACTCACATTGCAGGTCCTTCTGGAACGACTCACTTTAAAATTGTGACTGGGGTTGCGGAATTAGATTTTGAGAATGAATCTTTCGCTTTTGACAATGATGAAACCGCTATTTTACCATACGATGGTAATGATACTGCCATTATTGATTTGACTGCTTCAGCTCCTGCAAACTCTGTTCTTCCCATTGTTCAGGTCTTAGGTGTTGAATTCTATCAAGAAGTAAATGGTGAAATGTATTCGTTAAAAAATGGTTCTTACAATGCTTTAGCTATTAAAATAGCTGATAAAGTGTAAGGATATGGATATCTATTTACATAGAACTTATTTTAAAGAGAGTACCAACGGTGCTCTCTTTATCCATGATTCTTTTTTTGGATTCTGTATCGAGTTACCCTGGTTAGAAAACAAAAGAAATGTTTCTTGTATTCCAGAAGGAGTCTATGTATTAAAACCAAGGTATTCTCAAAAATTTGGTCATCATTTGATTTTGGAAAAAGTTGAAAACAGGACACTTATTTTAATTCATCCTGCCAATGATGCTTTGAAAGAACTTAAAGGCTGTATCGCTCCTGTAACCTGTTTATCAGGTATTGGAAAAGGTACTTCTTCCAGAAATTTATTAAACAAATTGGTTTCTAAATGTTATCAAGCTTTTGACAGAAATGAAACCGTTAAACTCATTATTAAATCTTAGAACTTATGAATATTCAAGAACGATTAAAACAACCGACACCTTCATTTTTTAGAAAATTAAGAAACATTGGTCTAGCATTAGCAGCTGCAAGTGGAGCCATTTTGACCGCTCCAATTGCTCTGCCTGCTGTGATTATTAGTGTAGCTGGATATGTAGCAGTAGCCGGAACGGTTGCTACTGCGGTCAGTCAAGCTGTGGTTTCAGACAAAAACTAAAAAGCTATGGGAAATCTTCAATTAAAATCAACCGTATTTGGAGGAACATTGTTCACAACCATAGCGAATATAAAACTACACGATGTTTACTTCACCATTATCATGGCGATCATTGGTGCTGTGGTGAGTTTCTTCGTATCTCTCATTTTACGTAAGATTTTTTTGAAGTAAATTTCAGTTGTTGGTATAAGGTAAAAAGTAAAAGGATTTTATCCTGTACTTCATTTTATAAACTCCTGCTCATATGACCAGGAGTTTTTTTTATGCACTTATTTTTTGTTTCTTTTGGTTAAAGCAAGATTGTATATAAGCTTTTTTTAGCTTTTCCATTTTCAGAACCGTAGTTCTTAAACATTCTAATTCTTTTTGAATAATAGCAACATTATGAATGTGTTTTTCAACCTCAACTATTGAATTCAATCCGTTTTTTAAAGTGTTTGAACAGTCTTTTATAGTGATGAAAGGAATGACACTTCCTTTTAAATAGTAAGCATAAAAACGACCAATTTGAAGCATCATTGATAAGTGGAATAAAGTGTTTTTATCCTCTTCGGTGGTAGTGATTACCACAAAACAGTTTGGACAAGGTTTGTACAGCGGTTTACCGCTGTTCAATCCTTTGTTTAAAATAAAAAAGTGTGGTTGGTCGTAGGTCATCCCTACTCGGTGGGTCTTGATTTCAAAACAGTGCATAGCTATCCAATTTAAATTGCTTCGCTACGCTTCGCCACAATATTTTTTTGGAGAAAAAAGATGCCTATAACATTGTTGCTGTGGCGGATGCTGTCAAGATTTTTGACAAAAAGTTTGGAGAAAGAATACATTATTTTTTGAAATACTTATCAAAGTTTTTATCAAAACCCGTAGGGCTTGAACTTGATAGCATTGAGCGTTGGAGGAAGGAAAGCAACGAAATTTGCATGCTTTTTTATTTAAGTAATATCTCTCTTCAAAAAAAGGTATAAAGCAAGTGCTTGGGAGTGTAACGCAGTGGAATGGATAAGCTCTTGCTGTGTGGTTCTGAGAGGATTGTTTTGTAAACTTTATTATTTCTTAAAAGCTTCCAATGCCCACAAGCACATGGCAAATTGGAATTGTAAAATTTCTTATGATGATAAACTAAATGTTTTCTTTTTTATAAAATGTATCGATGGACTGAAATGAGGTAAAACAGCCTTGAGCCAAACGGTGGGCTGAGTGTGCAAATAGTGGAACGGTTTGCGGACACAGACCAAGCGCTAGCGAGCCGCCTTGCGAGTGGAGCAACGGGTGTTGCAAAGAAAAGCATGAGGAACGAATGTGGTTTGCAGCTATGTGTGGAGTTGAACGGCAGGTTTTTGTATTTTTTCAAACAAAAACCTAGAGAGAAACGGAACAATACACAAGGGTGCCGATTTAATTGCTAGAGCCTGTGTGTTGGATGATGTGGTTGGCAAAAGGCGGAGGCAACACAATCAAGAACCCGTAGCCCGTAGCGACCTGCAAGGCGAGCTAAAATTATGGCAATGGTTGGATGTGTTGTGGCTGAACGCAATGAACCGAAGCCATGAGTGTGAATGAAGTGAAGTGACAAAAGCAGACAAAGGAATTGCCGTGAGGACTGATTGAGGAACGCAACAACCGTGACAAACTTGCCCTTCGGCTGGGCTCAGGGTACGGATGGGGCAACCTTTAGGACATAACACTCTTTTTTTAAACTTTAGAATCGATAGGAAAGCTCAAAAAAAGTGTGTTATGGGTTTGGCGGGGTTGTTTGCTGACGATTGAAGGAGGAACACCGCTTTACCTTTACCGTTAGAATTTACTTGGTAAATAAGATGTTTATGTTAGTTCTAAAACTTTTTCTTCTATGTCTAATTTTATCAATTCCCAAATTTTGTTTTTATAACAATTGGGGGTTAGATCATCTTCTGCGTATGAAAAGTCTATACAAGCTTTTAAGAGTTCTCGTCTTGTAGAAACATACGGGTTCCTTTTTTCATAAAATGACAACATTTCATCAAGGGTAAAAGTGTTAAGTAGTTCGTGAACATCCCAAAAATCTTTTTTTCTACCACCGTTGGCTATTACTTCAAATTTCATAGCTGCTATTTCCTCAGTAGTTGCTAAACGAATATTCTCTATTTCTAGCATGAGAAACACAAAAGGTTCTGTATAATAGATATCTAGTTTTAGTGCATTGTCTGGACTTGTTCCTACAAAATAGGATCTTCCAAATACCACTTCTCCCACCGATGTAGTATCTACATAAGCAAAAGTTTTTTGTAATATGGTTTCTAATTTTTTAAAATCAATACTTCCATAAGGTTCATCTGTAAACAAATCTATATCTATCGATTCTCTATGACCATATTGCAAGCTTAATGATGTCCCACCTACCAAACGAAAGGTATTGATTCTTCTATATTCATTAAGGTATTTAGAGATTCACAAAGAAGTTGAGAAACCGTATTTAGGTGTAACAACATATTCATGCTTATTCAATTCTTTGTTTTCTTTTTTTGTTAAATGAACGTGTAAAGCTTGGAGACTTTTTTATGGTGTTATTAATTGTATCTACTATGGATTTACCGTAAAAGCTTTTGATTTCTTCTTTTTCTTGTTCGTTCCCTCTTTCTAAAACTCTTTTAATAATGGCTGTTTTGTTTTTATCCCAGTCTATTTTATCAAAAGAAGTATCCCAAAACAAAACCTTTCTAAAGTTGTTTAAATTAGGAGTAGTTTTGGAAAGTGTTTCTAATTTTTTATTTACATCATAACTTGCTTGCAATAGCATAAAATAATCTGCTTCTGTGTGAAAATAGTTGGCTAGTTTGATGGACAACTCTGGGTTGATTCCTCTTTTTTTGTTTACAATAGCACTAATGGTTTGTTTATGCTCCTTAATTTCCATAGCCAATAAGGAACTTTTGATATTGTTACGCTCTAATTCGCGTTTTAATATAAGTCCAGGGTGAATTCCTTTTATTTTAGCTAATTGAGGCAACATAAACTATTTTGTTTAATGCAAATATACAAATTCCTCAGCTAGTAAACAAAATTGTTTACTTTTGGAAATAATATAAAGATATTTTTCTAACTATATATAAAAAACCCCTGAATGTAAATCCAGAGGTTTATAAAGTACACGTTATTTAAGTACTTTTAACAGACTAACTAATTACTAAATTTTCTCTACTAGGTTAATAGAGACATGAGTATCGTGATTGGAAATTTCCAAATTGGTATAATATCTATTTTCAATTTCGTTGATAAATAAATTGAATAAATTCATGTCGATGGCTTCATTTTTATGGAAAGAAAAAAAAGTTTCTACTTTTTTTCTAACTTCTTGGTTTTTAACAAAAGTGCCTTTACCCGAAATAGTATAAATAAGTTCCTTTTCTTTCAGAACTCTATATGCTTTTTCTATAGTATCTCTTGAAACATTAAACTCTTTACTAAGACATGAAACCGAAGGTAATTGTTCTCCTTTTTTAATTGTTCCTTTTAAAATATTACTTATAAAATAGTTTGCAACTTGTTTGTATTTAGGAACGTTAGAAATTGAACTAAAGTTTAATTTGTTTAATGATACCATAATAATTTTTTAAAAGCAATATCGAATTTTATTTAAAATGTTATTGTTTAATCTTGTACAGAAATAAACATAAAAAAGCACTTATATTACTAAGAACATAAGTGCTTTAAAAACTAATTATTGTTTAGCAATTTTAAATGCTTTGCTAACAGTTCCTTTTTGAACCTTTAAAATATAAACTCCTTTTACAAAGTTAATTAAGTCAATAGGGATAATACTGTTGTTTCCTGCAATTAATGTATTAGAAAAAAGTTTTTGACCATTTATATTATACAATGAAATAGTTGTACTTTCGTTACCCCCCCCAATGTTTAATTTAGTTACATTATTAGTAGAGTTCGGGCTTAATGAAATAACATTGTCTAATAAAACATCATCACTTAAAGATAAAGAAGTATTCCATGAAGTGTCAATAGTAGGGTCAAAAGCATCGTCAGAAGTTACAATTATATGATCAACTGCTACTTGTCTTTCTCTAATAACAATTTTAATATCGTTAGCTCCAGCTTCAGCAACTTCAAAAGTAGCACTGTGTTTTTTCCAAGTCCACGCACCATATGTAGACATTGCAATGTTATTTCCTATTTTTGTATTGTTATAGTATAACCAAAAAGAATCATTTTGATCATCAACAGCATACATTCTTACCCATATATAATGTACTCCTGTCTTTACAAAATTAACGTTGTAAGTTAATACTGGACCATTGTCAATTGGATTACTTGAGTTATAAACTCCGTCATTATCCCCTTTCATAAATCCAGCCCCTAAATAATCTGCATGTGTTGTAGATAAATCCCAATCTGTAACAGGTGTTGCAGCATGAGAACCACTTGTTCCTCCAGGTGTATTACTTGTGTAGCTTTCAGCAGGCATAATAGCTAACCCTGTACTTCCAGAATCTTGTGTGTATGTTGTTTGAGCATTCATAGTTACACCTGTAACTAATAATAATAAAAGAGTAATTTGTTTTTTCATAATATAAATTATTTTAATTGTTAATAACGGTGTAAAACTATAACTAACAAGTAGGAAGGAAGTGGATTTTAGTACAAATTTCTGAGGAAAAGAGTACAAAAAGTCTTTATTTATAAATAAATCATAAAAAAAAAACTAATAATTTAAGTTATTATAATTACATATACTGTATAAACAGGATTGTACAGGATGTAATTTTATAAAGCCTTTTAGATATTTACTATAAATTGATAATGCTTTGTTTTTATTCGCTTTTTTTAACAATCTCTAGTTTTATTTTAATCATCATCAAACCTTTACATGAAGAATTTCTTTTTTTTTCTTTTTATATTCTCATACATCACTATTTTTTCTCAAAACAAAAAAATTGAAAAACTTAATTTAGAGAATGGTTTGTTAAATAACTCTGTGAGAGGTATTATTCAAGATAATAAAGGGTATTTATGGTTTGGTACCTTTAATGGTCTTAGCAGATATGATGGAAAAAACTTTATAAATTATAATTCTATTGCTGGAGATACTACAAGTTTTAAAAGTAGTCGTGTTATAGAAATTATTGAAGATGAAAAAGGTTTTATTTGGTGTTTATCAGATAATAATAATTTACAAAGGATAGATCCTTTAACCAATAAGATTTTAGATATAAATAAACAGATTATTAAAGATCGGATTTCCATCCAGAAAATGAAATTATTTTCTAATGGGGATTTATGGGTTTGGGGGAAAAAGGGATGTGCTAGAATTGTTAATGAAAAAAACTCTATAAATTGTAAAATTTACAATACTGAAAATGGAATTGATGGCAATCTAATTAATTTTATTTTTGAAGATGATTCAAAAAACATATGGATTGGAACTAAAAGTGGACTTTCTAAAATAGTAGGAAATAGAATTACTAACTATCAAAAAAACACTGAATTTGTAAGTTATAAAAAATTTCATAATGTCATTTGGTTTGGAACAAAAACAAGCGGTGTGTTTAAACACATGCTGGGTACTAATAAAATAATTCCTTTTGATCTTTTAAATAAAGTGATAGATAAAAGAACTGTTTTATGTATTAGTCAAACAAATGATGATTTACTCCATATAATCACCAATAATTATGTTTTAGAATTTAACATGTCATATGAGCAAATAACTATTCTAAGAAACGAACATTTAAATGATGTATATAAACTCTATAAAGACTCAGGTGAAAACTTGTGGTTATCTAAACAACAAGATGGAATATTAAAATACAATATAGTTACTAAAAAGATCACTCACTACAATCTAAACTCTCAAAACAGATCTTATTTGGGAATTAGTGATAAACTAATTCTTTTAGAAGATAGCAATCAAAAAATATGGGTAGGAACTAATGGAGGAGGTTTGTTTGAATACAATGGAACTTTAGATAGGTTTATAAATTATACTTCGAATCCTGAAAAAAGCAATACTATTTCATCGAACACAATATTGTCTATGTTTGAAGATGCTTCTAAAAATTTGTGGATTGGAACTATGTATGGTGGGATTAATAAAATTAACATTTCTAAAAATAAATTTACTTGGCATCTACCTACCAACGTAAACACCAATATATATATAAATGAAATACGTAGTAGTGTTCAAGATAAAAATGGAATATTATACGTTGGCAGCAAAGGAGGGAAAATTTTTTGTTATAAAAATTATGAATTATTGTATGTATTACCGGATGATTTATCAAAAAAAAATCAATTAAAATTACATAACATCAATGTTTATAAACTTTTTTTAGATCGAGACGATAATCTATGGGTGGGTACAAAAGGAAGAGGTTTATATGTATTAAAAAACATAGTAAATACATCTCCTAAAGACATAGACGTTTTTACTTTTGATATTAAAAACCATAAAATGTTAAACAATGCATATGACATTGTTCAAGATATAAATAATAATTACTGGATAGCATCTCATTATTACGGTTTAACTTTTTTATTAAGTGATCCTTTTAAAGAAATAAAAAAAACAACCTATTGGTTAGGTACAAAAAATGAGTTTAAATTAACCAATAACTATTTAAGAAGTTTGTTATTAGATAATAATAATAATCTATGGATTGGTAGTTCTGGGGGTATTAATTTTTTGCCTGCTGAACAATTAAACTCTAAAAACAGACGTTCAATTCCTATAAAAAATATAGAAAGTAATCCACATTCTTTAAGTAACAATACTGTAGACCATATATTTCAGGCAAAAGACAGTACTATTTATGTGTCTACTATGGGAGGTGGGTTAAATATATTAGAAAATTATAATATTAAAAACAAGGATTTTAAATGGAAAACAATTACAACTAAAGAAGGATTGTCTTCTAATATAATATATGGAGTTCAAGAAGATATAGAACAAAATATTTGGATTAGTACCAATAATGGAATAGATAAATATTATCCAAAAACAGGCAAAATAGAACGTTTTTTTGATGATGTAAAAAATGGAAATTATTTTACAGAAGGCTCGGTGTCTACTTTAAAAAATGGTGATATTTTATTTGGACATCACAATGGGTTTATAACATTTAACCCTAAGAATATTATAAAAGATACTACTTCATATCCATTAGTTTTATCAAAACTATACATCAACGGAATTGAACAATTTCCAAGGAATTCTGATGTAATTTCTAAGAATATTGAATATGAAAAAGAAATAAATCTAACGTATACCCAAAACACTATACAGCTTGATTTTTCTGTTTTGGACTATAAGAACCCCGAGAAAATACAATATTCATATAAATTAGAAAATTACGATAAAACATGGAGTACACCATTAACCACTAGTACTGCTATGTATAGAAATTTACCCCACGGGAATTATTCTTTCTTGCTTAAAGCAACCAATAGCGACGGTATAGAACTGCCAGAAATACTTGAGTTTAAAATTAATATTAAGCCTCCTTTTATAAAATCATATTTAGGATATTTTTTAATGATTTTGTTTTTTAGTGTATTATTTGGTATTTTTTTATATCTATATAAAAAGCAAATAAATACTAAGAATGAAATTAATTTTGCTAAAAAACTAAATGATAAAAAACTAATCTATTATACCAATATTTCACATGAATTTAAAACCCCCTTAACTTTAATATCTTGTTATATACAAGATGTTTTAGATGATAGTTTAACTTCTCAAAAAATTCAATCTAATGCCAAAAAAATTCAAAAAAGCAGCACTTATTTATTAAATCTAGTAGAACAAATTCTTGATTTTAGAAAAATTAGAGAAGAAAAAATGAAACTTAATTTAATAAACACCAACATTGTCTTTTTTATCCATAATATTTATTCCCAATTTTTACCCTTAGCTAATAAAGATGAAATAAACCTATCATATAAAAGTGAAGAGGAAGATATCAATGGTTATATAGATGTAAACATCCTAAAAAAAATATTATATAACCTACTTTCTAACGCCATTAAATTTACTCCTTCGGGAAAATCTATATACATCAATTTAATACTAGTCAATAATAATCAATTTATACAAATTGAAATAAAAGATGAAGGAAAGGGAATCTCTGAAAATGATTTACAAAACCTATTTGAACGTTTTGGGAAAAGTGAAAACAGCTCTGGTATAGGATTATTTTATGTAAAAGAACTTGTTAGTTGCCACAAAGGAAATATTGAAGTTAGTAGTGATTTAGAAACAGGAACAACTTTTACTATTACCTTACCAATCAGTCAAAAATATTATGATGATGAAAATATTGAGGTTAACAATATAATTGTTAATGAAAACAACTTATATGAACCGAATATAGAAAGTTCAGGGGTGTTAAACCACTATGATATAGATGAAAATGAGAAGAAAAAAACATATTCTATTTTAATTATTGAAGACAATGATGAAATGAGGAATTATCTTTGTGAAAAATTTCAAAGTTATTTTAATGTATTTTCAGCAGAAAATGGTAAAATAGGAGTTAGAATTGCTATTAAAGAGCTTCCAGATATTATTGTTTGTGATTTGATGATGCCTGTAATGGATGGAATTGAAACCATTAAAACCCTGAGGGATAATTTTAACACTTGTCATATTCCTATGATTTTGTTAACGGCTAATTCATCCGAACATCAAAAAATAGAAGGAGTTAAAGTGGGTATTGATGATTTTATTACCAAGCCTTTTAACTTTAAATATTTAAAGTTAAAAATTGAAGGACTCATCACACAGAGAAATAAAATAATACAAAGTTTTAGTAAAAACCCAGAATTATCTACAAGTATTATTACCAATTCTGATGAAGATCAATTATTTATAGAACAAGTAAAACAAATTGTTGAGAGGAGTATTGGTGAAGCTAATTTTTCAATTAATTCAATTATTTCAGAATTAGGCATAAGTAGAACTAACTTCTTTAATAAAATGAAAGATATTACAGGAGATACTCCTAATCAATTCATTAGTACAATTCAGATGAAAAAAGCATCAGTTCTATTAAAAGAAACCAATTATCCTATTTCCGAAATTAGTGTTATTTGTGGTTTTAACGACAGTCGTTATTTTGCTAAAATGTTCAAAAAATATTTTGGAAATTCACCTAAAGAATATCAGTTAAAAAACAAATAATATTTTTAAAAGATAATATATATTATTAAGAATTACTTGTAAAATCCGTTGTGCATTTATACAATATTAATCTTTAGTTTATTTATATTTCTGTTATTGAAATATAATGATGTATTGAATTTTAGTCGAAGCTATTATTTTACTAAAGACTCTAATTCTTAAACCAGCAAAGAATTTGGCATAATTTCTCCTAATCATAAATTGATCACAAAATTGAGAAAATTAAATTTCTATAATTTTTATAATTTTCTGAAGAGATCTGATTGTTGTGATTTAAGATTGTGTAGGTAATGAATATCATGAATAGAAGTTTTTGAGATATCAAAACCAAAAGTTACTCCACTCATACAGCAAACCGTATATGTAAAACCCCTTATTATTGCTTTTTTAAAATTAGAATAACATTTTTACTTCTTTAGACTTTGGAGAGTTTACAAACCTCAAGAAGCATGCTATCTACAATAAAATAATCTTCAAACTCTAAGAATAAATCAGCTAATTTTTTGACGTATGGGTTGTAAAAGTAATTTATATTTTTTTTAAACTTAATATTGTTTTGTAGTAAATTTTAAAAAAATGCAAATACAGTTAATTTACTGCTGTTGTAGATAATGTTATTAATAACATAATTAAAAATAAAAAACGTTATGATAATAAAATCATAACGTTTAATACATACTAGTTTAATAATAGTTTACAAAGCTATATACTTTTAGTCCCTGTAATAAAAGTATCTATAGATGTTGCATCTGGTTTATATACAGTATAATACTGTCCACCTAGTTTATAATCAGTTATTTCAATAGTATCTAAGCTAGCATCTAATACTATAGTACTTTCTTCGTCAGATAAATTCACATAAGTAATTAATGTTTCTACTGCTCCATTAGAAATATCAGACTGAGTAAATTCTAGGGTTAAGTTTCCCATACTATCGTCTGTTTTATTTATAACCTCTCTATTAGAAATACGATTTTGATAATCATCTCCATAAGAGGTACCAAATATTTCAGTAGGCACAGAAACATTACCGTTTTCATCATAAGTTTTAATAATAAAAGAATATGAACTTTCAGGTAAATCAATAATTGTTTCCATATTAGTGTTTATTCCTGAGGATATTAGAGTTATGGAATCTTTATAAAAATTCCAAAAAACTTTAATATTCTTTACAGACGGATCTCCTGGTGTAGTAACTTGAATTTTTACTCTATTTTTTCCTGAATGAGCAATAGGATCAATTACTTTACCTGGATAAATTTTACCAACGTGTTCTTTTGCAAATTCATTATAAATTTCAGTCTGATCTTGACATGAAAAAACACTTATACACAAAAACGTTACAATTAGATATTTATATATATATTTCATTTTTATTATTTATTTAAAATTATTGTACCTCTTGCCCCCAAAAAGAGATTTCTCCTATTAGTACCATGGCTTTAAAATCTTGTACCTCGTACCATTTAAACCTGTAATAACGGTAACCTCCTGATACGGCATCAAACTCATAATCAAATCCTTTTCTGGCAAACTCAACATCTTCATTAGTTCTTTCTCCAAATGGTAAGCCTGAAGGTTTTTCTGGAGGGCCAAATTTTTGTAATAAAACCCAACTACTATCAAAAGATCCATCAGGGTTAGGTGCGTTTGAACCATAAACTTCCCAGTCTGTTGGAATTCTACCACCAGTGTATTCATCTCTGTTTCGCTGCCACATTTTTAATCGACTCAATACATATTTTCCTCCAAAGTCTAAAGAAATCCATTTAGGCATTGGAAGTACAGATTGATCGGTAGCATAAAAATTAGCATAATTATCATATACACCATCCCAAAGTTGAGTAATAGGGTTTGTAGCACGTAAAGGTGTTGCATCACCAGGTAATCTTAAATCAGCAAAATTATTTTTAGGTACTTCAATTTCAAATAAAGGGGTTAATGTTTTCTTTATTAACTCAGTTTTATTTCCAAAAGGATCTCTAATTGTAAAACCAAAATTAGTTGGTACTGATTCTAAACCTCTAATGACCCATCTTCCATTAAGTGTTCTAGTATACAATTTATTGTCTTTATTTAAAGGTAAAAATTCTTCTCCCGTACCTATGGTATCTACTAATGCTTCAATTATAATGTTTGATTCAGTTAGGTTTTCATAATTAATTTGAACACCTCCAAAAGCTGAATTAATTTCTATGTTTTCTGCAATTTCAAAGATAGCAGCTCTCAATGGAGTAAAGTTCACCTCTTTAGGCTCTGAGCTTTTATCATTTTTACTAACACTGTAAAACTTTACAGTATGTTCTTCGGTGTCACCATAACCTTCTAGTACTAAAACATTTTCATATTTAGATGATTTAGCTTCACGTATAACTCCTTTAGGAGCTTCGTAAACGGCTTTAGCATATAGAAAATTCTTATCATTTGGAATGTCGTATTTAACAATACCTCCACCAGCTGTAGGAGTAATTTGAATATTAGAAATTTGTTCAGGATAACCTCCTGAGCTTTCTATATAATCTTCACGTCCTTCTTCTTGACATGATATTGTTGTAAATAGCATTAAAGCTATTATGTATTTTAAAATATTTTTCATGTTTATATTATTGTTTCTTAGTTACCATCCTAAATTTTGTACTAAATTTTTATTACGAAGTATATAACTATCTTTTATAGGTAAAAAGTAATCTTTAATACCAAAAGTCTGAGTAGCTATAACCCTAGGCTTACTATAAAATTCTGAAAATTCTTTAAGTTCATCCCATCCCGTTATATTATTATTCATTACTATAGGAGCAGTTTTCCATCTACGAATATCATAATATCTTTGCCCTTCAAAGGCCAACTCAATTTGTCTTTCTTGTTGAATAATTTCTCTTAATCCATCTTTACTTTGTGGTTTATTAGGATTGGTAGAATATGTTGCCCAAGAAACATCTACACCCTCTAAACCTGCACGTTCTCTTACTTTATCTAAATATAATTTCACATCTGGTGCAGAAGGACCTTCTACTTCATTTAATGCTTCAGCATATAACAAATATAAATCAGCCAAACGGATAATTGGCCAAGGATACGCGTTAACAGAATAACCTTTTGGAGGAGTCTGAACATTTTCAAAATGAACATACTTTTTAATATAATTACCTGTTGAACCACCATTATTAGGTTGCTTTAATTTTGTTCTTATATAAAACAAATCTCCTTCATCATATTTACCTTGTCCATACCAAATACCACCGTCAAAACCAACATTTGCATAATATCTTACTTCTCTATTAAAATGGAGATTAGTTGTTTCGTAATTTATCTGAATATGTGGATAGTCAGTTGCTGTAGCTACCTTAGTTTCAAACCTAGCATTATAATCCCATGAATTATCTTCTTCTATTGGAACTCCGTTTTCTGTATAAAAACTTTCTGCAATTTTTATAGGAACACCTAGCTCATGCCTGATTTCTGTATTATCAGTATTTAATTCATTAACAAATGCTGATGCAAATCGTTGAATATCGGTTGCATTACTTTGAGTATTAGCCCAAATTACTTCAGTATTCCATTTTTCAGTAAAAGCATTTCTGATACTTAATTCTGTTAATATATCTTGAGAAAGTGGTCTTACAGCATTTTGATAAATATTTAATTGAAAACCTTGAGCTTCACAAACATCAATAGCAGTTTTACAAGCAGCAGCAGCTCTTACCCATCTTTGATCATCATATACAGATGGAAGTAACGGTGTTCCATCTTCATTAACTAAACCTGTAAAATCATTATTGCCATTATATAACGGACTTGCATAATAGACCAATATTTTTGCTTTTAACGACAAAGCAATTGTTTGAGTAATTCTACCTAAGTTACTTAGAGGATCTGTTATTTGAATCGGTAGATTTTTAACCGAGTCATCTAATAAATTAATTACATATTCAAAACATTCATTAACTGGATTACGAGAAACACGAACTTCTTCGATAGAAGCGTCAATAGGTAAATTATCGGCAATTAAAGGCACTGGTCCATAATGTTTAATTAAATAGAAGTAATAATATGCTTTTAAAAATTTAACCTCGGAAATCCATTGTCTTTTTTCTAACTCATCCATATCAGGTACCATTTCAATGTTTTCTAAGAAAATATTACAATCCCTTATAGCTCTATACATACTATCCCAAATATAATTACCCACCGGATCTAATTTAGTTTGTAAACCTCTAGCTATTTCAAATACCTGATGATTAAAGTTAAAGTTACCACCAGATTCTGGTCGAGTATAGGCCCATATTTCATCCCCACCTAAAAGTCCTATGTTTGTTTGGACATCAGCATGTCTAGGCATGTATGAATAACAAGTAAAAAGATATTTTTCTGCATTTGTACGCATGCTAAAAGCATCTTCTATAGTTGCTAAGTTATCAGGTACCACATCTAGATAACTATCACATGAACTCAATAAAGAAAGTGCTAAACCACCTATTAAGCTTAATATTTTATTTCGTCTCATTTTTTGTGTTTTTTAAAGTGTTTAATCAAATTTTATTATGTTAATTAAAACCGATATTTACTCCTAAGTTAATTGTACGTTGCACAGGATAACCTAATCCATTACCTCCCATTTCAACATCCCATTTTTTAAACTTGCTAAATGTTAATAAGTTTGATCCATTGATGTATAGCCTACATCTTGATACTTTATATTTATCTTTAAATAAATCTGATAAGTTGTATCCTATTTCAAGTTGCTTTAACCTTAGGAAAGAACCATCACGCATCCACCAAGTACTTGTTTGAGTGTTATTAGGGTTTACTCCTGTATCTAATTTTGGCCAAAATGCATAAACATCTTTGTTACTCTCAGACCAATAACTATCTGCTATAACTTGTAAAACTTGGTTTTCACCACCACCAGAAGAAGTTGCAAAAGGAGTAATGTTTGTTGGATTGATCCAAAACGACTCATTAGCCAATCCTTGAAAGAAAGCAGAAACATCTAAATTTTTATATCCAAAAGAGAATCCAAAACCATAGACAATTTCAGGTAATGTAGGGTTTCCTATTGGTACCATATCTGCTGTTGTAATTTCCCCATCACCATTAACATCAGAATACTTAATATCTCCACCACCTACTGCACTTCCACCAAATGCCTGTGTAGGAGAGTTTTGAGCCTCTGCATCATCAATAAACAAACGTTCTGCTATGTAACCATAAGTTTGTTGTAGAGATTGACCTATTCGAGAACGCCAAGGTTCATTGTAATCAGGTTCTTCAAATACTTCATACTTATTAGTTGCATAAGTAAAATTAGCGCGTGCAGATAACCAGGCTCCATTCATCCAGCTATGTGTAAAGTCCGCAGATAAATCAACCCCTTGACCAGAAGCTTCTCCTAAATTAGCTTTGATAGTTGTTTGTAATCCCATGGTGTTAGGAATCGCTTCTCTAGACATCAAAATATTTGTACGTCTTTCTCTAAAGAAGTCTACATTTACATTTAATTTTTTCCATATGCTTAACTCTAAAGCTACGTTTGTTTTGTAAGCAATTTCCCAAGTAATGTCTGGGTTAGCATATCTACTTATGCTTACACCGTTTTTAAAGTACCCTCCATCTCTACCAAATGTTGCTCCTCTTCCGCTATTGTTTAGACTCACCTCAGATAAATAAAAGAAACGATCAGTAGCAGATCCAATACCATCATTTCCTACTAATCCATAAGACCCTCTAATTCTGAAATTATTTATAACCTCCTTTAAAGGCTCCCAAAATTTTTCGTTTGAAATAGTCCATGCAAGTCCAGCAGATGGAAAAAAACCATATCTTTTAGATTCGTGAAATCTTTCAGATCCATTATATCCGAAGTTAAATTCTGCAAAATAACGATTGTCATAAGTATAAGTTGTTCTACCTGATAACCCCATGTTTCTTGAAGGTAATGAGGTTTGTAAACTTGTAAAATCACTATTTAAATCTTCTTGCATACGAAAAACTAATAAAGCACCTATTTTATTTTTTTCTCCTATTTTGTGATCATACATTAATCTACTTTGTATAAAGAAAGTAGAGTTTATTGTTTTTTCACCTCCTTGAGGGTTTCCTAAAGTCTCTGAACCTGTATCGGGGTTTAACTGAAATAAACTAAAACTATTGTCTTGAAAATTATAACCGCTAGGCTCATAATAAAATGGAGAATATGATCTAGATACATCAAAATAAGAACTACGAGTAGTGTTAACCATTGTGCTCCAGTTTAAACCTTCTATTATATCTGATAGATCTTGATTCACTTCAAATTGAGCTAACATTTTAGATCTACTGTAATCTTTATAACCTCTTACCAACTGTGCATAAGGGTTTAAGAATTGTCCTTGGTCAGAATTTCCAAACAAGACATGATTTACAAACTTATGATCTTCATCAATTGGGTAATAAGCGGGAAACAAAACAGGGTTAGACCTAACTACCATGTTATAAACTTCAGCACCTCCATTAAGTGGCCCTGTATAATCATCAAACACCCCATTTAATCTAACTACTAATTCTGTAGAGGGAGATATGTCCACATTTACATTAGATCTTAATGAGTAGGTTTTAAGCTTAATATTGTTATTAAAATTATTAACTTCTTGAGTTTTTAAAATACCATTGTCATTATTGTAAGAGCCAGATACATAGTATCTTGCAACTTTTCCTCCACCGCTTACATTTAAGTTAACACGTCTGTTGGTTGTATGATCTTTAAACAACATACTTTGCCAATCGGTACTTGGATATACATATTTATTAGTTCCTAATATGGTATTGTCAATTTTTTGTTGAGAATAAGGTGTGTTTGCTTGCTCTCCTAAAGGATCTCTTGCTATTACAGCTTGGTTGTACATCTGCATAAATGTTACTGGATCCGAAAATTTGATATTTCTTGTAGGTGCTGATGTAGAATTTTCAATTCTTAATGATATTTTAGCAGGACCTTCTACCCCTTGTTTGGTTTGCACTAAAATAACACCGTTTGCTCCACGAGCACCATATAAAGAAGTAGCAGTAGCATCTTTTAATATAGAAAAACTTTCTATATTATCCTTTTGTAATCTAGCTAAATCGGTAGTAGTTAATTCAATCCCATCAATTAAAATTAAAGGACTTCTGTTAGCCTGAGAACCAAAAGTAGTAACTCCTCTAATAAAAAACTCTGCATTATCGTCCCCTGGCTCACCACCTCTTTGATAAGCAATAACACCAGCTGCTTGACCTGCTAATGCAGTTGTAAGGTTACTGGTAGAAAACTTTTGTAAATCTTTAGTGTTAATAGTAGATACAGACCCAATCATATCTGTTTTTTTTTGTTGTCCAAATGCTACAATTACAACTTCATCTAAAGATTCAGTATCAGGTTTCATTGATACATTAACAACCAGTTGACCTTCTTTCATTTTAACAAGTTGATTTTTCATTCCTGTAAAAATGAATTCTAATGTTTTAGCTGTTTCAGGAATAGAGAATTCGTATTTACCATCAAAATCAGTAATTGTTCCTACGGAAGTGTTTTGTACCAATACCGTTGCACCTGGTAAAGGCATTCCTTGTTGATCTGTAACGATCCCAGAAATCTTTAAATTTTTTTGCGCATAAATGGGCAAAGTTAACAACACTCCTAATAGAAGTAAGAAGTGTTTTATATTATGTTTTATTTTCATTCCTTGTGTGTTTAATTACTTTTAATTAGATTTTACTTTTACGTTAAACATTTAATTGAACTTTTTAATACTCATAAGCATAGGTACAATTCTTTTAAAAAGCATTTTTTTTGTTAAATCAGTAAAACAGATTGTTTTGTTTTTCATATTTAGTGAGTTTTTAGTTAAAAAATTATAAATATTGTGATTAGCAAATTAACTGAGGAAATTCATTTAACCTGTGTATTATAGTACAGATTAATGAAGAAAATAATCCATCATCTCTTTTAAATACACTTTAAAGAGGTGTTTTGTATTAAATGCATAATAAAAAGACATGAATACAAGTAATTATATATACTGCAACTTTATAACTCCATATAAGAGACTTCTGTTTAAATAGTTACATAAACAGATTCAACAAAAAACTTAAGTAAACAATCATTAGAGGTCTTTATACTCTATATGTAAATCAAGCTAGACAAAAGGTGTTTAACCATGACTCTGTACTATTTTCTTCATTAATCTGTACTCGATTCATCTGTTAAAAATCAGTTTTAGAGCTAATTTTGATTTTCAATTCAAAACAATCTTTTAAACCCCATTCTTTAGATAAAGATTCTACGGAAACGATTAAAAGAAACTTCAAAATATAAATAAAACATAATGGAAGACAAACAACCCGTGAGTATTAATTTATATAAAAAAAGAGAGTGTCATTTTGTAAAAGACAATCTATATATTTTTTATTTTTTTATTTTTTCTATTACATTATTTTCTCAAAATCCTCCACGGCAAATGGAAGATTTAGACAGAGGACTATTAGCTGTACGAAGAAATAGCAATGAAGTCCTTCTAAGTTGGAGGATACTAGCTTCAGAATTTGAAATAGCATCTTATAATATTTATAAAGGGCCAACATTATTAAATACCATACCTAATAATGGAAGTAGTAACTATGTAGATATAACAACAAGTAATGATACTTATCGTGTTGCAGCGGTGATTAATGGTATAGAGCAAGAATTATCTAAACCGGTGGAGCCTTGGAATAATATTTATAAAAAAATTCCACTTAACTCAAAACCTGAGGGAGGAACAACACCAGATGGATTTGAATATACTTACTCTGCAAATGATGCTTCGGTAGCTGATTTAGATGGTGATGGTGAATATGAAATAATTTTAAAATGGGATCCTTCTAATTCCAAACAACCAGGGGTTGGTTTTACTGGTAATCAGATACTACAAGGTTTAAAATTAGATGGGACAGTTTTGTGGACTATAGATTTAGGAATTAATATTAAATCCGGACCTCATTATACTCAGTTTTTGGTTTATGATTTGGATGGTGATGGAAAAGCGGAAATTGCTTGCAAAACAGCTGATGGAACTATAGATGGAGCAGGCACGGTTTTAGGTGATCCTAATACTGATTATAGATCTTCTGATGGTAGAGTATTAACTGGCCCGGAATATTTTAGTGTTTTTGATGGAAAAACAGGTGAATTTATTGTTACGGATGATTATATTCCAGCTAGAGGTAATGTAGCAGACTGGGGAGATAGTTATGGAAACAGAGTAGATCGTTTTTTGGCATGTATAGCTTATTTAGATGGTAAAAGACCTAGTATGGTTTTTTGTAGAGGATATTATACACGTACCGTATTAGCAGCTTATGATTATAGGGATGGGCAACTTACAAGTCGTTGGGTTTTTGATACAAATGATTTAGGAGGTAGTAGTAGCCCATATTATGGACAAGGAAATCATAGTATTTCAGTAGGGGATGTTGATGATGACGGAAAAGATGAAATTGTGTATGGTTCTATGGCTGTAGATGATGATGGTACTGGATTATATTCTACTCAATATGGACATGGAGATGCAGCACATTTAGGTGATTTTGATCCAACACATAAAGGATTGGAGTATTGGATGGCTCATGAAGAAACTAGTAGTCCAGACATTCCTCAGGTAGATTTTAGAAATGCTAAAAATGGAGAAATTTTTTGGCAAATTGATGGTAGTGGAGACATTGGAAGAGGAGTTATTGCTGATATTGACCCAAACCATCTTGGGGCAGAAATGTGGGCTTCAAATGGAACTGGAGTTCATGATTTAACAGGAAATGTAATTTCTACAAGTTACCCTACAAGCCCTGGAGGAGGTATCAATTATAATATGTTAGCATGGTGGGATGGTGATTTAATGAGAGAACTAGTAGATAGACAAACTATTAATAAATATAATCTTTCAGGAGGAACTGACCGTAAACTTACCGCATACAATTATGATGGTCTCTCACTTTCTAGTAATAACGATTCAAAAGCTACACCATGTATAATTGCTGATATATTAGGAGATTGGAGAGAGGAAATTATCTGGAGATCTTCGGATAATACCTACTTAGCTATTTTCTCTTCACCTAATTATACAGAAGAAAGAATATATACTTTAATGCATGATCCACTATACCGTACAAGTATTGCTTGGCAAAATGTAGGATACAATCAACCTGCACACACTGGTTTTTATTTAGGTGTAGGTATGGAAACCCCTCCTGTTCCTAATATTTACTTAGCCAATGAAAGTACCGTACCGATTAATTTAGATATAGATCAAGATGGAGTATTAAATACAGAAGATTTATGTCCTAATACACCAAGAGGTACCCCTGTAAATAGTTATGGTTGTACATATATTGAAGAAACTGGGATTTCTGTTTATTCACAAACACCAACATGCCCTAACAAAGCAGATGGAAAAATTATAATTTCTAGTAGCCTACAAGAAATCTCTTTTGATATTAGTATAAAAGGAGAAGACATCGATAAAAATTTTTCTAATGTAATGCTCTCTGAAGAAAATGTTTTAGAATTAAAAGATTTAAATTCTGGAACTTATGAAGTAATACTTACTAAAGAGAATATTAAGTACAAACAAAAATTTATAGTAGCTATTAAACAGATTAATGAAATTAAAGCTGAAAGAATTGGATTAAAAAACAATGATATTGCTATTTACAATGTTTCGGGAAGTACAGAATATAACATTATGGTTAATGAGGTTTCTTCAACATACAAAACTACTACTATAAACCCTACAGAGTTATTGATTAACGATTTATCTTTTACAGGGGAAAATTATATAACTATAAAAGGGAAAAATGATTGTCAAGGGATTGTAGAGGATCGTTTTAAAATCAAATCTGAAATCACAGTACAACCAAATCCTACTACTGATGAAATATCTATTTATGGAATTGATAATGGTATCATTCAAGTTTATAATATGGCTGGAGAATTACTTTTACAAGTTCCATACTCTGGTAATAACAGTATTAGTTTAAAAAAACATTTACAGGGATTATATATCGTAAAAGTCATTCAAAAAGAAAATATAAAAACATTTAAAGTTGTATTAAAATGATAAAATTAAAATTTCAATATTTTTTATTAATAATAAGTTACGTATTAATAATATCTTGTGGTGGAGATGGTAATGAACTAGAAACAGATCCTAAAACTGAATTAACTTTTCCTGAAAAAGCTAAGTTATCGCTTCCATTAAATGGAGAGATATGCACTGGTTATACTACAGTCCCAAATAATGATAGTAAAGCTGAAATTAGTTTTTATTGGGAAAGAGCTATTAATACGACTAGCTATGAATTAATCATTAGTGAATCTGAAAATATTGTTGATACCAAACAAACTACAAGTACATCAAGTAAGGTTATTCTAGATAAAGGTAAAACTTATTCATGGGTGGTAATTTCTAAAAACAGTGATGGTGAAAGCATTAGTACTACTTATTCTTTTACAACACCTGGTGAGCCTCTTGGAAACTATGTTCCATATGCTGCTGTAATTGATTTTACAATTGATAAAACTAATAACATAGCGTCTCTTTCTTGGTTAGGAAATGATGAAGATTCGGAGAATACTGAATTATACTACGATTTAATTGTTGCCGAAGATGAAATTGAAATCATTAATATCAAAAATACATCAGAAAATAAGATTGATAATTTTACAGCTAAATTAAATTCTGTTTACAAAATAGAAATAAAAACAAATGATGAAATTGGTTCTTACTCTATTTCTGAATTTAATTATACTTTTCGCTAAAAAAATCAAATATTTTGAGAAAAAAAAAGGTTGATTATTTTCAATTTATAGTAGTTGTTGTCTTAAGTTTCTTAGCAACTATTATATTAACTATTATCATAGATTAAGTATAATATCTACATTCACTAATTATTGTTCTGTTTATTGTTTTATCAAACATTTTATTTAATGGATAAATTTTTTATTTTAATTTTCACCATCACTTTTATACAAATTAAAGCAGCTACCCCAGGCAGCCCCGCCGATTTAAAATGTTTTGATAAATTTAATCCTATTGGAACAGGAGACAAACCTTATTTTTCTTGGATTTTTAATGATCCTGATGATAATGAAATACAATCTGCCTATCAAATAATTATTTCAACAAACCCTAATATAAATAATACTGGAGAGGTTTGGGATAGTGGTATGATAGTTTCTAGAAAGCAAAATTATGTATATTATGATGGGGCTCAACTAGATGCTGCCAAGCAATATTATTGGAGGGTTAGAACATGGGATAAAGATGGTAATGTGGGTTCATACTCAAATACCTCATCATTTAGTACTGGGTTATTAACCAATAACGATTGGGTTAATGCTAAATGGATAAAACGAAATACAAGTGTTGAGGATGACTATACTTATTATAGAAAAACAACAACACTCCCTAATAAAACAATAAAAAAAGCAATTACTTACCTAAGTGCAAGTCATAGTTACGAACTTTATGTTAATGGAAAACTTGCAGGTAAGGGATACAATCATCATTATCCACAATACACCTACTATCAAGCATGGGATATTACTTCTTTAGTAAAAAACAATACAGATAATGTTATAGCCTGTTTAACACATTGGTATGAAGGTGGACAAGGACGTTCAACAAGTTCTAGAGGATTACTGTTAAAAACTATAATTGAATATTCTGATTCTTCAACTACTGTTATTGGTTCTGATAGTAGTTGGAAACAAACCCAAGCCAAACAATGGATTACAGGCCAACCCCAACGCAATGGTGAAGGAGTAGGTTTTATAGAAAAAATTGATAGTCGAGAAGTTATTCAAGATTGGAATATGATTGATTATAACGATGCTAACTGGTCATCAGCAATTGAAATTGGAAGTCATCCTACATCATTATGGACAAATACTTTAAGACCAGATTTAACAAGAGTTATAGAAGAAGAAATAAATCCAATATCGGTTAACAATATAGGAAATGGAGAATATGTTATAGACTTAGGTAAAGTATATTCTGGAAGTTTTAAAATTAATTTTACAGGAGGTACTTCTGGATCTATTATTAATATGTATGGCGGATTTGTTTTAAATAGTAATAATGGTAGTGTTTCTACCAGTAAAAATCAAAATACAAATTTGAATTTTATTTTTGTTCACAATGGAGAAAGTTCAGTTTTTTATCCAAATGTTTACTTAGGTATAAGGTATTTACAGGTTAAAAATGCCCCAAACACTTTAGATTTAACTAATGTAAGTTTTATTAGTAGACATTATGAATTAGATAAAACAAGATCTTCATTTGAATCTTCTAATACAATGCTTAATTCTGTTTGGAATTTAATGATTCATTCATTAATTGTAGGTTGTCAAGAAGGTTTTGTTGATACACCTACAAGAGAAAAAGGTCCCTTTTTAGGAGACAGTTGGTCTCAAGGAGTACCTAGTATGTCTGTAATGCATGATAGAATTATGAATTTAAGAGTGTTAAATGAATTTATTGACTCACAAGATCAATATTGGTCAGATGGACGGTTAAATGCCGTGTACCCTAATGTAGATGGAGGTAGAGATATTCCTGACTATACTCAATCTTTTTTAGTTTGGGTATGGGATTATTATATGCAAACAGGTCATTTAGAGTTTCTTAAAGAAAATTATTTAAAACTAAAAAAAATAGCGAATTATGTTGATAATCATATAGATTCAAACACAGGTTTGGTTCACAATCTTAGTGGTGGAAATGGAGATTATAGATATGGAATTATAGATTGGCCAAAAAGCATGCGTTATGGTTACGATATGTCTGTTTCTTCAAGAACTGTTATTGATGCATATGCTTATATAGATTTTGAAATTATGTCAAAAATTGCAGAAGTGTTAGATAATGAATCTGACAGCACCCTATATAAAATTAAAGCCAATAATATAAAAAATGCGATTAACACACATTTAATCAATAGTGATGGTGTTTATACAGATGGATTATCAACCCCCACCTCTATTAGTAGTCATGTTTCACAGCATGCTAATATTATGCCTATGGCATTAAATATAGTTCCTCAAGAATTTTTTAATAGTGTTACTACCGAAATAAAAAAACAGAAAATGAGTGTGGGAATGGTTTCTCTAAGATGGTTACCCGAAGCACTAGGAAAAGCAAATGAAGGAGAACATTTAATCGATTTATACACGAATACTACCTGGGATGGTTGGGCTAAAAACATTACACAAGGAGCAACTGTTACTTGGGAATCTTGGAATGCTTATGATAACAATGAAAGTATGTCACATCCATGGGGAGCTGTAGGGTTACTAGGCATACAAAATTATATATTAGGAATTAAACCGTTATCGCCTCAACACGATTTAATAGAAATAAAACCACTTTGTTTTGGTAATAAACTTACATATGCAAAAGGAATATATCCCACTGATAAAGGAGATATTTATGTAGAATGGAACTCTAATGAGAATGATTTTACTTTAAAAGTAAATATACCAGATAATATGATAGCTAAAATATATTTACCAAAATGTAATAATGAATTCCTTTTAATTGGTGATGTAGGTTCAGGGAATTATGTTTTTAGTTTAAAAGATCAACTTTCTAATAAAAATGTAAATAGAGAAAAAAAAATAAAATTTTTTCCTAACCCAACCTCTAAAGAAATTTTTTTAAACAACACTTTTAACGGTAGTATAGAAATATATAATACATCTGGTAAATTATTAAATAAAATTAATGGCATCAATATAAGTAACATTGATTTAAGTGGATTTACTAAAGGTGTTTATATTTTAAAATTTATAAATAAAATAAAAATAGAAACACATAAAATAATATTAAAATAAACATTTATATATGAATAAATTACATAAAACAGCTCTTGTTATATTTTTAATTTCTATTATTTCATTTGGACAGACCATTGAGAATAAGATAAAAACAAATTCAATA
Organism: Wenyingzhuangia sp. IMCC45467; assembly: GCF_054111205.1. The sequence goes on along the minus strand of NZ_CM134196.1, from coordinate 1,106,875 downwards.
ATTGTTAAGGCACCGTTTGAAATGCCTGATATTATAACACCAGATTTTAAAAATTGTAAAGTTTATCCTATCACGGAGTTTGGAGCCATTCCCAACAATAAAACAGCCAATAGTAATGCTATTAAAAAAGCAATTGACGAAGCACATAAAGCAGGAGGCGGTATTGTTGTAATTCCAAAAGGAGAATGGATAACCAAAGCCATTCATTTAAAAAGTCATATAAACCTACATTTAAGCAAAGGAGCAACTCTTTTGTTTTCTGAAAATCCTAAAGATTATTTGCCTGCTGTGCACAGTACATGGGAAGGAATGGAATGTTATAATTACTCACCATTAATTTATGCATATCAATGTAAAAATATAGCCATTACAGGAACAGGGACGTTAAAAGCTAAAATGGATGTTTGGAAAACATGGTTTTCTAGACCCAAAGCACACATGGATAACCTTAAAAAGCTATATAATTTTTCTGCATACAACACCCCTGTAAAAGAAAGACAAATGGCAGATAGTAATGCTAACTTTAGACCACAGTTTATACAATTAAATAGATGTGAGAATATTTTATTGGATGGCTTTTCTATAAAAAACAGTCCTTTTTGGACCATACATCCGTATTTGTCAAAAAATATTATTATTAAAAATTTAAATGTGTATGCCCATGGTCATAATAATGATGGGGTTGATCCTGAAATGAGTCAGAACATTTTAATTGAAAATTGTGTGTTTGACCAAGGAGATGATGCTATTGCCATTAAATCAGGTAGAAATCAAGAAGCTTGGAGAATAAATACTCCTTCAAAAAATATAGTGATGAGAAATTGTACCATGGTTAATGGACATCAATTATTGGCTATTGGTAGTGAGTTGTCTGGTGGGGTAGAAAATGTATTTGTTAAAAACTGTAATGTAGCTAAGGGAGCTAGTATGTTTCACCTTGTCTATATAAAAACCAACGAAAGAAGAGGTGGGTATGTAAAAAACATCTTTGTTGAAAATATCAATTCTGGAAGCATTAGAAACGGAATACTTGGTATAGAAACCGATGTATTGTATCAATGGAGAAACCTAGTGCCTACGATAGAAAAAAAATTAACCCCTATACACGATATTCACCTTACCAATATAAAAGCTTCTAAAGCTAAATACCTTTCTAAACTAACAGGTCAGGATGATTTGTATATTAAAAATATTTTCTTAAAAAATGTTGTTTTAGATTCGTTTACAGACCAAAAACACATTCATCAAAACGTGATGAATGTTATAGAAGAGTAGTAAAAAAGTGTTAGAGTTAATTCTAATAAGTAAAAAATGGCCCTGGGTTTGTAATCAATAATTTCTGGTAATCTTGCTATAACACCATCAGTAACATCACCAACTATACCTCTATTTTTAATATTTGTAGTGTTGAATTTTTCGTTCCTATCTCTGCCTAATTGTGTTAAACTGTTTCCTAAAAAACAATATCCCTTTTACGTAATGGATTTTTTTTGAAATGTATTATACTTTATTTATAATTTTTATCCGTCCAATCGTTATGATAACTGATAATCGTGTTTTCATTTAGATAGCGTTTGGTGTTTTGTTTATTATTGATTGTAGAACAGCCAACTATAAAGACTACCTAAAATAATTAATATTATTTTAGGTAGTCTTTATAGTAAAATCTTCATCTAAAATTGTGTTAAATCATTATAGAGCAATATTGTTGTTTAAATCTAGACCTGATACTTATCAAATATTTGAAGATATTACTATTGAAAACATTACTGGTAAATGTAAAGAGATCATTAGTGTTAGTTCATGGAAACAATTTTTTGATATGAAAAATGTAGAAGAACAACCCTACTGTATTATCAAAAACATCAATTTTAATAATATAAATATTGATTGTCAGTCGATTGGATCTATAAATGGAAATCCGAAAGACCGAGTTTCAAATATCAATTTTAAAAACTTGAATATTAAAGCAAAAAAAAACGGAATTAACACGTCTATTAAAGGCATTAATACAGAAAATGTATTTATTAATGGAGAATTATATAATTATAAAAGAGATAACTACTAAAATTTATTTATAAAGTTTGCTTGATAAGACTCATAATATACTCCAAATCTTTAGTATTGGTTACTATGGTTTCATAATCTCCATTTCCCCAATGTCCTGTATTGGAAACATCACGCATGATTCCTCTTGCATCGTCTAATTGTCCTTTGTTTAAGTTGATGAACAATTTTAATCCTTTTTTAAGTATTACAATATCACAGAGGTTTTTCTCTTTTTTAAAGGCTATGTATAGTTTATTGGCCATTATATCAATGTCATCAGCTAAGTGTAATATTGCTTCTTTAAAAGTTTCGTATAACTCTGTGATTTCTTCTGATTTATTAGCTAAATGTTCTTCTTCTGTATATACTTTTATTTCTTTAGTTACCGATTGAAGTTGGCTATTAGATGCTGTAATGGGTTTTATGCTTTCGGCAGATTTTGATTTTTTTATAGGATTGATGCTGATTAAATTATTCTGATACTTTTTTATTTCCCATAGTTCTATAGCAATGTCTTTAAAATTGGTGGCTGCTTTTTGATTCTCTGTAAAACTTGTAGACACAAACATAACTCTAGTTTGACTCCAATCAACCTCATTACGTTTTAAGTTAGATTTTAAAGTTTCATTGTATTCAACTATAAAATCTGCTTTGTTTTCTAGCATTAAACTTAAATAGGTAAAACCTTGATCTACCACGCTGCTGTTTTTACTCCTTTTGTATTCTATAATAATAAAAGCGTTGGACTCCTTATCAAAAGCTAGTGTATCAATTCGTTTGTTTTTAATAGAAAACTCCGATTTCACCAATTGTAAGTTTGTTACTGCATAAAGGTTTTGCTCAAAAACATGCTGTATTTCACTTTCCAGTCTAAAAGGAACTTCTTTAAAACTATGCAACTCATTCTTTTTATTTACCGCGTATAAATTCATTTTCTACTTTTTAACTATCAATACCATTAATAAAAGTTTTGATAAAGTCCTTAATTTTTAATGTAATTCTGTTGCTTATTGACTCACGTTGGAGTACGCTTGGTTGTTTTTCTAAAGCATCAATTACCTCATCTTCTGTAGCCATTCTACCTGTAAACAAAAAATCGTTAATGATGTTTTCTATTTTATCGTGTTTTAGGGCTTCAGTAGTACTTAATTCTTGTAAGGCTTTTTGGGTTTCTAACTTCCAGTATTTTTTAAACTCTTCTTCAATTACTTCACTATCGTTTATTTTTGGAAGATTATTTTGGATGAATTTTTCGATTAAATCTTTCTTACTTCTTAATTCAGATTCTCCAGCTATTAAATCTATAATCTGTTTTTTCTGTTTTGCTTGGTCTTTTGGTTTTGCATCTTTTAATTGTGCTAAAAGCTTCATGATGTACGTTACATTAATTTCATCATGATGTATTAACTCTAGTTCAAAATCAATTTCATCTAAAATAGATACCGATTCTTTTTGATGATTTGTTTTTATCTTATCATAAAGATCTAAGTATTTACTTGTATAGTCTGCAAATTCCTGCTCTTTCATATAAGTATCCTCAAATGTAAATTCGATAAATGATGATAGTATATTTTTTAATCGCATGAGTTCTCTAAAAGCTTTTGCAAATTCTAGTTCATCTTCTTCGGTAACCAAATCGTTAACACTATCTATTGTTGGAGCAATACTCATTAACACCTTATAAGCTTCATTGAATTTCTTTACTTGTTCTTCATATGGCTCTATTATTATAGTTTCTTTAGCGTTTTTATCTGAAAACAATGCAATGGCATCATCTGTGTTTTGCTTTAGGTTACGGAAGGCTAATATGTTTCCTTGTGATTTCTTTTCGTTTAATATTCTATTGGTACGAGAATAGGCTTGAATTAAACCGTGATAATTTAAATTTTTATCAACATATAATGTATTTAATGACTTGCTGTCAAATCCTGTTAAAAACATATTAACCACTAATAATATGTCTATTTGTTTGTTCTTAACTCTTTTAGAAATATCCTTTTTATAGTTTAGAAAAGCAACTCCATCCTTAGCGGAATGTTTAGATTTGAATTGATGATTGTAATCTGCTACATACTCATCTAATTTATCTTTATGTGGTATTTTACCATAAAAATCTGATGGTTCAGCCGCCATAGACATCTCAGGAAAATCTTCTTCTAGTATTTCTCCATTTGCCGAGGCATCATCGGGATTGGGAGCATATGAAAAAATAGTCGCCAAATTTAAACGATGTTCTCCAGCTTGTTTTTTGGATTTAAATAACTCGTAATATTTTATAAGAATATCTACACTGCTTACACAAAACATTGCTGTAAACGTTCTGTGATGTGTTTTACGGTTGTGGTTTGCAATAATATAGTTTGTAATGGTATTTATATACTCATCACTTTCATAAACCTCTTGTTTATTTATATCTTCTACTTTGGTGTCTTCTACACCATTTTTAGATTTAAACACGTTATAATACTCTATGGAGAATTTTAATACATTTTCATCTCTAATAGCATCTGTGATTACATATTTGTGTAAACAATCATTGAATAGATTAGCTGTAGTTTGCTTAATACTCTTTTTACTAATGGCATTTTTTACAAATATTGGTGTTCCCGTAAAACCAAATAATTGATGATTTGTAAAGAAGTTTACAATACGCTTGTGTGTATCTCCAAATTGTGAACGATGACATTCATCAAAAATAAACACTATTTTTTCATCTTTTAAAACTTCTATTTGTTTTCTGAATTTGGCCTTTGAGATTGCACTATTAAGTTTTTGAATAGTAGTCACTAATAAAGGTCTGTTGTTGTCTAAAAATTGATTGATTAACATTTTGGTGTTCTCAGTACCATCAATACTGTCTTTATCAAATGCTTTAAACTCTCTTACGGTTTGGTCATCTAAATCTTGTCTATCTACAACAAATACTACTTTTTTAATTTTAGGATTATGCGTTAGTATTTGACTTGCTTTGAACGAAGTAAGTGTTTTACCCGAACCTGTAGTATGCCATATATAACCATTTTTATCAGAATTTTTTACCCTATCAATAATTGATTCTACTGCAAAAAATTGATAGGGTCTTAATACCATTAAATTTTTATCACTTTCATGCAATACAATATACTTAGTTATCATTTTAGCGATATGACAAGGCTCTAAAAAGATGTTTGCAAAAGACTCTAATTGTGTGATTTTTTTATTCTTTTCATCTCCCCAGAACGAAGTAAACTTAAAACTTTGCTTTTGGCTATTTGCATAATACTTGGTATCTACACCATTACTTATGACAAATATTTGTACGTAATTAAATAATGCATTATTAGAAGCAAACGATTCTTTTTGATAACGTTGTATTTGATTAAAAGCTTCTTTAAGCTCAATACCTCTACGCTTTAATTCAATTTGTACCAACGGCAACCCGTTGATAAGAATGGTTACATCATAACGGTTTTCTCTTTTACCGTTAATGGTTACTTGATTGGTTACTTGAAATTGATTTTGACACCAGAAATCCTGATTGATAAACTCTATATAAGCTTTCTCTCCATTGTCTTTTTGTAGTACATATTTATCTCGTAAGGTTTTTGCTTTATCAAAGATATTCCCTTTAGATAAGTGTATGACTATTCTATCAAATTCTGAAGCTGTAAAGATTGTATTGTTGTGTTTTTCTAACTGTAATTTTAGATTTTTTAACAAGTCGTCTTCAGTTTTAATAATCACCGATTTATGACCTAGTGCTATTAATTGATTTATTAAGTTATTTTCTAATACTTGTTCTGGTTGTATTGTCATTCTTTCTTTTTCCTTTGAAAACTCAGAGATTCTAGTTAAATATCGGAGTTTTAATCTATTTTATTTTCTTTTAACAAAGCATTAAACTGTTCAGATTTCACATAATTACGTTTTACTTTATTAACCTGTACAACAGTTAAATAACCCAAATCGACCAGTCCATTTAAGTCTGTTCTTGCCGTATAATCTGAAACCGTAAATCTATTCTGAATTTCTTTTGTATTAAACACAATCTCAGCATTATCATAAACAGCTTTTAAAATTTGTGCTTGTCTTTCATTTACAAAAGGTATCTTTACAAAGTGAGCTATCTGTAAATTTTCTTGCTGTTTAGATTGTATATAATTCTTTAACGCTTCAAACGCTTTTTCCATTACTTGTAAATTATAAGTAATAAAATAAGATAAATCATTTTCATCTTCCTCTGTATACAAATATGCTTTTTCATACTGAGCTTTAGAGGTCTGAATAATTTTAGAAATTGACATATACTCTGTTAACCAATATCCTTTTTTTAATAAATACCAGTAAAACAATGCTCTTGCTGTTCTTCCGTTACCATCGACAAACGGATGGATCCATCCAATCATAAAATGAATAATGATCCCTTTTAGTAGAGGATGTACAAAATCGTTTTCATGATCATGATTAAAAAACACACACAAATCATTTATATATTTTTCTATTTTTTTATCCTCAGGAGGAGTGTGTACTACCTCACTGTTTACATGATTTACAATATAAATATCGTTTGAACTTCTAAAAGCACCTTCATCTTCTTTTTTATCTAATGTTTTGTTCGCTACTAATTGATGTAAATACAGTAAGTTTTCAGGAGTTAATTCATCATTTTTATTCGCAACAATGTGTTTAATTGTGATGTAATTGTTCACAATCATTTGTTCAGATTTGTTATTAGGTTTTTGTTCCTTTCTTAACATTTCTTTAGCACGTTTTCTAGTCGTATTAGCACCTTCCATTTGACTACTAGAAATAGCCTCTTCCATAATAGAACTTACCAAATAACGTGTTTTATCCTTTTCTGGCACCACACTAGTTGCCCCCATATATCCCCCAATATTCATATCAAACTGATGTAGTACTCTTTGTATATAATCTGTTATGGCATAAGAAAATATGGTATCTCCAAAAGTGATGATACTTCTTTTTGCCATTCTGCTAAACTTAACTACAGACCATAACTCTACACTTGATAATGTGGTTTTTTGATATTTAATTTTATCCCAATAATAGTAATGATCGTTAATTTTTTTTAACAACTTTTCTAGATCTGGGTCTGTAACATATTTGAGTAGTTTTGCACTAAAACTAAATTTGGGTGATTTTTCTAACATGATAATCCTGTTAAGGATTACTAAACTACTAAAAACTCCGATATTTTAAAAGAATCTCGGAGTTTTTAGTGGTTTTTATTTTTTCCAAAGTGGTTCGTCTTGCCAGTTTGGTTTTATTCCAAGTGGATTAAAATTTGTAAGTAAAGTTGAAAAAACTAAAGACTATAAAAGCAAAAGCCCCGCCTTTGACGTTGTTCTTATGATGTATTGAGGTGCGTACTGTTGCTGGAGATTATAACGTTTATCCTCTAAATTACGATTAAATTTAATGAACCTTGAATATTATTAATAATATCGAATTTAATTTTATGTGTCTAAAATGTGTTCTCGATACATCCCGAAACGAGTTCGGGACACTCGAACTGACAAGGTTCTCGATACATCCCGATAAGAGTTCGGACACTCGAACTGACAAGGTTCTCAATACATCCCGAAACGAGTTCGGACACACTAACTGATAAGGTTCTCAATACATCCCGAAATGAGTTTGGGACACTCCGAACTGACACTTATCATTTTAAAGCACGAAACATTTGATTGATGGCTTTTTTCTTTTGTTCTGTGTTAGGGTGTACGTATAAATTAAGTGTAGTGCTTATGTTGGAATGCCCCAAAAGTACACTCACCGTTTTATAATCACATTTACTTTCTATGCAACGGGTAGCAAAACTATGTCTTAGTCCATGAAATTTTAGATTGGGCATGTTTAGCTCTGTCATTAAATTTTTATAATAGTTTCTGTAGGTTCTAGGTTCTGTGGGTTTGGCTTCGTTGGTGAGTACATAATAATTAGGATTCACCACTTTTTTAAGAGATTTCATTTTGCTAATTAAAGATCTGTTTATAGGTACTTCTCTTATGGAGTTTTTTGTTTTTGGGGTGTCTATTAATAGCTCTGTTTTTCTGATTCCGTTTTCTATGGTATAAATGCGTTGAATGGTTTTGTTTACCGATATTAAACCATCTAGTTCATCAATGTCTTTCCATTGTAAAGCACATATTTCTCCTATTCGTAAACCCGTACTTAAACACAAATACACTCCGAAATTCTTAAAAGTAAAGTGTTCTTGAATGTGATTCATAATTTTTATTTGCTCTGAACGTGATAAGATTTCAAGCTTTTGATTAATTCGTGGTGTAGGAAACTGCAATTCAAAAGATGTGTAAGTGGTGTACTTATGTTTTGCTCCGTATTTTAAAATCATTTTTAACACAATTAAAATGTCTCTGATTGTTTTATGACTTAAGCCTTGTTCTATTTTTTGCAACACAAAAGCCTGAACTTCTGCTTCTTCTATTATTGAATGATTCCCAAATACAGGAAGTATATGGTTTTCTGTAAGCAATACATAGGCCGAAGTGGTAGATTTTTTCACATATTGTTTTTTGTCTGTTATCCACAGTTTACTGATCTCTTGAATGTTTTTTTGATTGTTCATTTTTTTTTGATTTGATTAAAAACTCAAATCTAAAGCCTTAAAGATTAATCTTCACTGAATAGACTAAAGGATAAAAACTATCCTCAATCTAACCTAAAAGGATTTTTTTGTGTATTGTTCCTAATTTGAGATTTTCTAAGCTAGAGGGAAGTTGGAAAGAAATAAAAATTGGAGAAATATTAAAAATAGGAAGCGGTAAAGACTATAAACATTTAGAGAATGGTATTATACCTGTATATGGGACAGGAGGATATATGACTTCTGTTGATGACTATCTTTATAGTGGAGAAACTGTTTGTATTGGAAGAAAAGGTACTATAGATAAACCTTTTTATTATTATGGTAAGCTTTGGACAGTAGACACTTTATTCTATACACATTCTTTTAAAAATATCATACCTAAGTTTTTATTTTATGTTTTTGAACAGATTAATTGGTTAAAATACAATGAAGCATCAGGAGTACCAAGTTTATCAAAAAAGACAATAGAACAAATAAAAATTATAATACCAGAAATAGAAGAACAAAAGCGAATTTCTATTTTACTTTCATTAATCGACAATCGAATCTCTACCCAAAACAAAATACTAGAGGATTATGAATTGTTGAAGAAAGGTATGATGCAAAAACTTTTTAAACAAGAATTTAGATTTAAGGATAAAAAAAATGAATCTTTTCCAAACTGGAAAACAACTAAACTAGATAATGTTGTTGATATTGTAAAAGGAAAACAATTAAACAAAGAGTTATTAACTGAGAAAGATATTTACCCATGTCAAAATGGAGGAATTGAACCATCAGGGTTTACAAATATGTATAATACATTAGAGAATACAATAACAATAAGTGAAGGAGGTAATTCTTGTGGTTATGTAAATTATATGCAAACTAAGTTTTGGTGTGGTGGGCATTGCTATTCATTACTTAATATTAAAAATAATGTAGTCAATAAATTTTTATATCAATATTTAAAGTTTTATCAAACTAAAATTATGTCTTTACGTGTTGGTTCTGGGCTACCAAATATTCAAAAAAAAGATATTGTAAATTTAAAAATATCAATTCCATGTCATGAAGAACAACAAAAAATAGCAAACATATTATCCGCAATAGATGCTAAAATAACCTTAGAAACCAAATTGTTGGAGCAATATAAAAGTCAAAAAAAATATTTATTACAGAACCTATTTATATAAATAAATTTTGGAGTAGATATTTTTTTTGCTGTTGGTATTGCTCTAAAACAGATTTCTCTTTATTTATTTTTTCATCAATCGAAGAAAGAAAATTAGCAATTTTAGTTTGCTCAGTTAAAGAGGGTAAATTTATTTTAAATTTTGAAAAATCTGTTTTATTTATAATAGGTAATGTCGTAGTAGATTGTGTAGCTTTTATTTTTGGAGTTAAATTTAATAATGCGTAATAAACAAATTCATTTGAATATTCACCTTTAACAATTAAAGAATTAATCTGCTGATTTGAAATAGAAAGATTCTTTGTTATAGTAATCTTTCCAATAGATGCAATACATGTGTACAAAATAGCTCCTTTAGGTAGTATTTTGATGCTTTCAGTTTCTTTAACTTTTCTAGACGTTTTAATTTGATACTTTTCTCCTTCAATTATATCGGTAGGTGTTACAAAATCAATATTACCGTTCCATAGTTTTTTATCAGAGGTTTTAGGTGTTTTTCCTGTTATAATTTCACCTATTTCACTTAGTTTTTTACTTACCCAATCCGGAAACTCATTTCCTTCATCATTTTTAAAACGTAATTTCTGAGAAAAAATATCTTGAACCAAACCAGACATTAAGGATTCTATGGATTGAATTATTTTGATTTGGGTAGAGATGCGATTGTCAATAGTTATCAGAAAATAAGCTAACTTATTTTGTTCCTTTTCTAGGGGTATGCAAAGGTTTAATTTAGAAAGTTGTTTTGAGTATAAATGGACTACAGAAGAGCCTTGTGCTAAGCTTGCTATTTCATTTCTTTTTTTAGAATTTAAATAATATGATAAAAACACACCATTTATATCTGTTTTTATAATATTTAAATCTCCTCCTAAAGCAATTCCAGATTTAATTACACAAGAAGCTTTAGCTATATCTATAGGTGTTTCTCCAGATGATGGAATAATAACATCATTTTTTTTACTGATTACTAGTTTAGATTCTTCAATATTTGTAGTTGAGAGAACTCTATCAATAACTTCTGAATAATCCGTATATAATTCTCCATATCTAATACATTTCGTAGTTCCATTTTCTACTATATCCAACTTTGAAATTCCTTTTCCTTTTGAAAACTGTGCAATTTCCCCTAGTTTTTGAGGTTGCCAATCTCCTTTAAAATTTGGAAATCTCAAATTAGGAACATTAGCTACAGTCTTATTATTTTTTGCCATCTTGATTGTTATTTTACTTAATTAATTAGGATTAAGGATTTTTATAGGCTTGAAAAATTCAATCCTAGTTCTTTAAAATAACCATCAATTTCTGTGTCTAATGCTCCTCTTTGGGCTTCCAATTCTTTTATGTTTGCCATTACTGCATGTATGTCTACTGGTTCCTCTTCTTCAAAGGTATCTACATACCTAGGAATGTTAAGATTGTAATCGTTCTCTGCAATTTCAGACAATGGAGCTCTGTAACTAAATTTCTCAATTTCTTTACGTTCTTTATACGTATCTACAATTTTAGCAATGTGTTTAGGTAGTAGTTTATTTTGATTTCCTTGTTTTTCAAATTCTTTAGAAGCATCTATAAATAAGACATCTTCGTTTACTTCTCTACATTTTTTTACCACCAAAATACACGTTGGAATACTGGTTCCAAAAAAGATGTTTGCCGGCAAACCAATTACAGCATCAATATAATTTCTATCTTCTATTAAGTATTTACGAATATGTCCTTCTGCCGCTCCTCTAAACAAAACACCGTGAGGTAATACACAGGCCATGATTCCATTATCATCTAAATGATGTATCATGTGTTGTACAAAAGCAAAATCAGCCTTGGTCTTTGGAGCTAATTTTCCGTATTGACTAAACCTGTCATCTGAAGCAAAAATAGGTTTGGCAGACCATGAAGCTGAAAAAGGAGGATTGGCTACTATAGCCTCCGCTTTTAATTCCATTTCCATGTGCTGGGGTTCTTCTAAGGTGTCCTCTTGTTTAAGGTCGAATTTAGAAAAATGAACATCGTGTAAAATCATGTTCATGCGCGCTAAGTTGTAGGTAGTTCTGTTTAATTCTTGACCGTAGAAAAAACCTACATCTTTAACTTCCTTTTTTACTCTTAGCAATAAAGACCCCGAACCACAAGTAGGATCGTAAACAGACCTAATACGTGTTTTACGAGAAGTTACAATTTTAGCTAAAATGGTAGACACTTGTTGAGGTGTGTAAAATTCACCAGCTTTTTTACCTGCACCTGCAGCAAACTCACCAATTAAATATTCATAAGCATCTCCTAATAAATCACTTTCTGTATCTTCTAATTTAAAATCAATTTGGTTTAAGTGACTTAATATTTTGGCAATGATTTCATTTTGAGCTTTTACGGTTCTTCCTAACTTAGAAGATGTTAAATCTAAATCTTCAAACAAACGTACAAAATCATCCTCAGAATCTGTACCCATGGTACTTTGTTCAATATTGTTTAGAATACGCTCTAAATCTTCTATGATGAAATAGTTTACCGCTTCATCATTTTCATTGATTTGTAAATTATTTAAGTTTTCTCCTTTGTTGGCAATACTTGTAAACAATTCTGAAGGTTTTAAGAAATACCCTAAATTTTTGACACAAGCTTTTTTTACGTGTTCTACATATAATTTTCCCTCCTCAGAATTTTCATCTAATGTTTCATATTCCAGGTTGTCAGGTTTTAAAATATTATCAGCATATAAATGTAATTTTTCTGATAAATACTTGAAGAATATAAAACCTAAGATATAATTTCTATAATCATCGGCATCCATTTTACCTCTTAATAGGTTTGCAATCGCCCATAATTGTTTTTCTAATATTCTTTTTTGTTCTTCTGACATTTGCAATTATTTGATTTGAGTTGCTAAATATACAAAGTAGTATGGTATGAATTGTTAGAGATTCATGGTAAAAGGTAAAAGATTTGAGTAAAAGTAATCTTCTTTGTCGCAAGTGAATTTTATTGATGTTTTTAGAAAAATTAAATTAAAATTCTTAGTTCTTCTTTTAATTTGGTAAGTGCTGTTTCCTTTTTTTTATCTAACTCAGCTTTTTTATCCGAATCCATGGGAAAAATTTCATGTGAGTAATAAAATTTTTCAAAACGATCGTAACGGTAAATTGCTTTTATAATTCTTTTAAAATCCTGTACTGTTTTAGGTTGTTCTAAAACTTCTTCGCCACTTTGAATTCTATAATCTGTTAAAGTTAGTTTTTCACCAGCACAGTGGTTAGGCCAATCTTCCTGTTCATCATTATAACCATTGTCTTCCCAATCACAGATTCGACAAATATCGTAAGCTCCTTCATCATCAAAAATGGGAAAACCACAAGACTCACATATATATTTTTGTACGTGATACACTTCTAGATACTTTTTAAAAAAAGCTCTTCTTTTTTTGAAATCTTCAATAATATCACATTCAAAATCGACTAGAATTCTCTTTTTCATTAAAATAGCTATTAATAAAATCCCGCTTTATTTAAACAAATTTAATTTTGATACATGTGGTCATTCTGCACTAATTACCTTTTGTCTTTACAATTCTTATCAAAAGCCACTAAATTAAAAAGCTGTCGCATTCTAGAACGGACTCTAGAACCGTAACGTTCATCAATTTCTTCTGCGTTGAGGTTTGTTGTAGCAAATGTTAGTTTTTTGTTTTGGAGGAATAAATCATACCTGGAGAGTAATATTTCTCCCATTACATTACAATCTTGTCCAAAGTGTTTTCCATCAGGTTCTACTCCTAAATCATCAAAACAAAATGAAAATCCTGAACCGTATTTTTCTATCACTTCAAAACCTTTGCTATTGAATTGAAAGGTTAAGAATCTGCTAGGAATTACTTCGTAATTGATAACGTTTGGAGAAATATGTTTTAATAATTTCATCCAACTTGTTTTACCACAACCTACGGGTCCAGAAAGTAAAATTCCTTTGTGGGGATCTAAACCGTATTTTTCACAATTTTTATAATCTCGGATAAAATACAAGCAGAGCTTGTAAAGTAAAAACATGTCATCTTCATAGATTTTAAAGTTCTTTCCAAAGGTTAATCGGCCTTTGTAGTTCAGGTAAGCAACAATTTTATCAAAATCGTAGTGGATGATATTATTTTCTATGGTGCCTAATTCGAATAGGGTTTCTTTTTCGTGAATGATGTGTGGGTGCATAGAGTTTGTTTTAAAGTTTAATTTCTCTACGTTCATTTTGTCTTGACACAAAACGAACCAAAAAGTCAAGACTTCAAGAACATTTCTAAAATGCTATTCTCATTTTCTAAAGAAAAAGAACTCACTACTTCCTGAAATAAATTCAGGATTTCGTTCAGACACCTTTTTCTTTTACGAAAATTTCAAATCCATTTTTACGAAATAATCTTGTATGTCATTTGTTACAAGATTTTCATTTTTTAAAATCGGCCGGAACTTTTATTTTTTTTTTAAAAAAATGCTCATAATGGTTGGCTATAATCTTTGTCATTTTCAACTTTTAAATAATCAGAATTTTGATTTTCCTGTTTATAATGTTTACTATGTTTATTATAGTTTATATAAGGCCCCGATACTTGTCCCACTTTTGGTACCGTAGTTGTCCCACTTTTGGTACGGTATCGGTTCACTACTTGTTCACTACTTGTCCCAAAATTGAACATGTGAATTTTACTTCCAATATGAGGGTTATGAGAGGGTTTGTAAATGATATATTTCCACTCTGATAAATCACGTAAACATTTGTGATAAGTTCCCTTAGATCCAATCCTTGACATTTGCATCACTTCATTTCTATTGATAAAAAATTCCGATGAGAATCTGGCTTTATTCCAGTGATAGAACAAAGCCATATACATGCTTACATGCGTAGGATTCATTTTTGAGTCGGTTTGTATTTTTACAAAGAAATTACTGAGATGTGATATGTAATTAATCTCAGCCATTAACTCAATGTTTTACTTTATTCTCCTCCATTACTTTCTGAATCTCTTCAGCATCGTAATAAATAATTCCTCCAATTTTGGTATAGGGTAAAGTTCCATTGATTCGAAGTGTCTGTAGTGTTCCTGGACTTACTTGAAGCAGTTCCATAACTTCGTTAGATTTTAAATACTTCTTGTTTTTGGTTATTGAATTTGATTCAAGGAGTTTTTTAAAAGCTTCTAATAGTTCGGTTTTAAATTCTCTTAAATCATCTGTCGTAATAATTGCTGCTGGCATAATTTTACAATTTTAATGGTTAACTAATAGTTTGATTTGACTTTCGTTCTTCAAAATTTTAAACTTTTGATGGATATTTTTCGGTACCTATTCGGTACTACCGAAAAATAAATTTTAAAAAACAAAACCTCAACATTTATAAGGGTTGAGGTTTTTGATGAATATATAATTTTATAGAATACTTCCTTAAAATGTAAAACTCGTAACTACGAAAGGGTTACGAATTTTCAATCTTCATCCATTTCGAGTTTCTGTATAAGATTTATAGGTAATTTGGATATAAACTTTGTTTGAATAGAAAGCTCTTCTTTAAAACATGTTGAAAACGCTTAAGTTGATTATCATGAAACTCTTTGTATATTCGGCTTGGAAGAGAATTTTTCTTTAAGAATATTCATATCTTCACTAACTTTTTTATCTACAATTTTTGCGTAAATCTGGGTCGTGGTAAGTTTGGTATGTCCTAACATTTTTGATACCGTTTCAATAGGAATTCCGTTAGATAATGTAACCATAGTTGCAAAGGTATGGCGTGCCATGTGAAAGGTTAAATTCTTAGTAATTCCACATACATCAGCTATTTCTTTTAGGTAGCTATTTAGCTTCTGATTGGAAATAGTTGGTAGTAATATATTTGAATGTAAAACACGTAAGTTTTCGGTATATGAATTTATGATGTTTTCAGCGGATTCTAACAATGGAACTTTTACAGGAGTTCCTGTTTTTTGTCTTTTGGTCATTATCCAATTACCTCCATCAATACCTATTACAATGTTATCTGGAGTTAAATTTTTAATATCTATATAAGCTAAACCTGTATAACAGCTGAATAAAAATAGGTCTTTAACCAATTGTAATCTTTCAATTCTTGAATGATAGTTTTGAATACTCTCTAATTCATATTCTGTTAAATATTCTCTTTGTTTCTTTATGAAAGTAGGAGAGAACCTAATAAAAGGGTCTTTGTTAATCCATTCCAGTTCAACTGCCATCTTTATCATTTTACGGAGTCTTTGAATGTGTTTCATAACTGTATTATTTTCAATTGCATGTTGACCGTTTGTAGGTTGATAATTACGTAAATAGGATTCATAACCTAACAAAAATTGATAATCCAATTGCTTGAGGTATAAATCGGTAGTTTTTAGTAGTTCATTTACATATAAAAAAAGATACTTTTGAGATGTCTTGTAACTACGTAAAGTGTTTTTATGGATTTTTTTCTCAACAAATTGATTGTGATATGATACTAAATCTTGTAAAGTTTTATGTTTTTGGTCGGTACCTAAATACCTTACTTTAACTAATTGTGCAGTAATTAATTTTTCTTCAAGCTCTAACTCTCTATAAGCTTTTGCAATTTTAGATTCTTCTTCTTTAAGAAACTGATTTAATATCCTTGCTTCATTAGAATTTCCTCTAACTTTAGATTTGGAATAATCCCAAGAATCGATATTAATTTTCTTGTTTAAACTAATATTAGCTCTTTTAGAATTAATTGTGATTCTAAAATAAATAATAGCAAAACCAGGTTCTACTTTTTGAGTATACAACCAGGTAAGTAATGAATAAGTGTTTGATGATACCATAGTAATCGTCTTTTGTGGTGAAACAATAGGACGAAAGTCAAGTCAAACTAATAGTATCTGTTTATTGTAAAGAGGTTAGTAATTTTAAGCTTAAAATTATACTAACCGAAATACTTACCTAATATATAAAATATTTTGTTTTGTATTCAAATCAGCATAAATAAAAAAACCTTATAAACATAATGTTTATAAGGTTTTGAAAGAGATTAATTTTTCTCTTGCGGTCTGGACGGGACTCGAACCCGCGACCCCCTGCGTGACAGGCAGGTATTCTAACCAGCTGAACTACCAGACCGTTGCTGTTAGCGGTGGCAAATATACAACTTAATCACAGTTGTGCAATGAAAAAATAAAACTTTTTTCAAAAAAAATAGCGGTGTAAAAACACCGCTACCTATCTATTTCATTAAGAAAAACTTAGACTAAATTTAGCCAAGTACTATCTTGTTTATAATCAGTAATTAAGTTTGTGTTTTCTTGGAAAGTAAGAGAACTTACACAGGCAGTTACTTCGTGTTTTAAAGAAGTAATACATTCAGAAACCAAATCGGCTCTAAAACCTTTAATTCCTAAATCAACAACAAAGTTTGCAGAAACTACTCTACCAATAATCCTTCCTAAATCTACCATTTTACGTTGAGGTAGCTCCATATTAAGGTTAAAGTTTAAAATATCTTTAAAAAATTCTGAAGATTTAATAGTTAAATCATATTCTTTTAAGAAGTCGAATAAATTGGTGATTTTTTTACGCTTCATCAATTTCATTACAGCTTCAGATATTTGAGTATATAACATCTCGTTAGATCCTTCAAAAATCATAAAAGCCCTGCTGTCCATTATTCCTCTAGCACCAATATTTTCTTCTTTGTAACCAGAAGAACCAGATAATTGTACTAAGGTTTGAGCAGAGGCTTGCATCATATCTGTAATTACAGATTTCATACTATTGGCTTCTACCTGATCCATAGCTAATTCATTATCAATACCACTGTGTTCAGCACTACGAGCACACATGGCAGAACATACTGTAAAAGCCGACTGAATGTTGGCTATTTGCTCTTTTACTTTATCTAAAGCTAATAAGTTTTTACCACCTACAATTCTGTTGGTACAGTGTTCAATAGCTTCGTCCATCATTCTTTTAATGAATCCCATAGCCATACCAGGGAATTGCATTCTAGAACGATGTAATAAATCTAACATTAATTTAATACCTGTACTACTTCCTTCTAATTTTTGATTTTCAGGAACTTTTAAGTCTAATTTATTGTTTCCGTATGGAATAGCATATAAACCAGCGTTGTTGTAATATTCATCAACAATAACTCTTTGTTCTGGATCTTGATTATCAGCAATAAAAAAATCGATATCTCTACCTAATCTTCCATCTTCTCCTTTTTTACGAGAAGTAATCAACCAATAATCTGCTAAACCTGTTAAACCTTGCCAATGTTTATATCCTTCAATATGGTATTTTCCATCTTTGTAGGTATTAGAAGTTTCCATACTTAAGGCATCCGATCCAAAACTAGGTTCTGTAATCATTAACCCTCCCATATTTCTTTCTTCTAAAAAACGCTTAAAAATAGGAGCTTTCACTTCTGGCTTAGCGTATTTTGCTACTGGTTCTAAAAATAATGCTATATTAATTCCAAAGGTTAAAGAAAGAGGTAAAGATTCGTAAGAAGCGGCTTCTAATATCCCTAAGCATTCTTTTACTTTTACTCCTCTTCCTCCATATTCAGTAGGAATTGCTACTGATAAAGGCTTTTTTGCCATGATATCTCTAAAAACCAAAGAGGGAAACCCTCTTACTTGGCTAAACTTTTGGATATCATCTTTCTCATAAAAAACACTTTTTAAAGTATCTTTAAAATCCTTTAAAAAACTTTCATAAGAAATGTTTGTAATATCTTTTATTGACATATTATTTGATTGTCTTTACTAATTAGTAGCGCAAATATACAATTCTTAATAAGTATATATGAGATATCAAAGGTTTTATTGTATTATTTATATTTAATTTTATGAAATTTAGAGGTGGTTTTTTTAAATAATTTCTTAATTTTGATGCGTGAAAAATACAGAGACTACATATTTAACAACTTCTTTCTTTACTACCCTTTGGGGTTGTCTTTGTTATTTATATATATAAACCGTAAAATCTTGTACTTTAATTGATATGACTTTCATTAAACATCAAGTACTGTTTTTTTTCTCAATCATTCCTACATTTATATGAAAATCTTAAAATTCGGAGGGACTTCAATCGCCTCAGCAGCAAATATTAATCGTGTTATTAATATTTTAAAATCAAATAGCGAAAACCATCAAATAGCAGTTGTTTTTTCTGCCATCAATAAAACTACAGATGCTTTAATTAGCATGGCATCAAAAGCTCAAAAACAAGACGATACTTATAATACTGATTTAAGTGAATTAGAAAGTTATCATTTTGATGTTGTTAGAGAATTGATACCTGTAAACAATCAAAGTGGAGTTTTAAGTGGGGTTAAAAAAATATTTAATGAATTGGAAAACATACTAGAAGGTGTGTTTTTATTACAAGAACTTTCTGCAAAAACCAATGATACTATTGTGAGTTACGGTGAGTTCTTATCAACTTTTATTATAACCAAGGCGTTACAGTGTCAAGAAATTGATGCAGTGTATAAAAATACTGGTGAGTTAATTGTAACAAATAGTAATTTTGGAAATGCCGCTCCTATTATAGATCTTACCGATATCAATATCAAAGAATATTTTGGGAAGCACAAACACGATATTACAGTTTTACCTGGGTTTATTGCTCGTAATGAAGAAGGTGAAAAAACGACTTTAGGTCGTGGAGGTTCTGATTATACTGCTGCTATTTTAGCAGCTGCTCTAGAAGTGGATCAATTAGAAATATGGACAGATGTAAGTGGAATGTATACTGCTAATCCTAAGTTGGTAAAACAAGCAAGACCTATAAAGACTTTATCTTATAGTGAAGCAATGGAATTGTCTCACTTTGGAGCTTCTGTTTTACACCCGCCAACAGTACAGCCAGTAATGAATAAAAATATTCCATTATATATTAAGAACACTTTTAAACCTGAAGAATCAGGATCTTTTATTACCAATGAAAATATAAAAGGAGGAGGTGTAGTAAAAGGAATTAGTCATATAGACAATATTGCTTTGGCAACAGTAGAAGGTAATGGATTAATAGGGATTCCAGGAGTCTCTAAAAGATTGTTCAGTGCTTTGTCTGATAAAAAAGTTAATGTTATTTTAATCACTCAAGCATCTTCGGAACATTCTATTTGTATTGCTATTGATGGAGGTGATGTTGAAAAAGCCGAACTAGCCATTCAAGAAGAATTTGCATATGAATTAAGTTTAGGGAAAATAGATCCTTTACATATCGAAAATAAAATGGCTATTGTAGCCATTGTTGGAGAAGAAATGAAAAGCCATCAGGGAATTAGTGGTAGAATGTTTAGTGCTTTAGGAAAAGATAATGTAAACATTCATGCCATTGCTCAAGGAGCTTCAGAGAGAAATATATCTACTGTAATAGATGCTAAAAATGTAAAAAAAGCATTGAACGGATTACATGCTGAGTTTTTTGAAGGACATATTACCAAGTTAAACTTGTTTGTTGTTGGTGTTGGTAATGTTGGGGGAAAATTATTAGAACAAATAGAAAAGCAAAAAGCTTATTTATTAGATAAATTGCAGTTGAGTATAGAGGTTGTTGGAATGGCAAACTCTAAAAAAATGATATTCAATGAAGAAGGAATAGATCTTTCTAATGATTGGAAACAAAACTTAATAGACAATGGTGAAGAGCTAAATCTTGATTTATTCCATGAGTATGTTAAAGAAATGAACTTAAGTAATAGTGTTTTTGTAGACAATACTGCTAATGAAACTATTGCTGGTTTATATGCTAGTTATTTAAAAGAAAGCATAGGAGTGGTTACTTGTAACAAAATAGCTGCTTCTTCAGATTATGAAATATATGCTCAGTTAAAGAAGCTATCTCAAGAGTTTAATGCTCCTTATCTGTTCGAAACAAATGTTGGAGCTGGATTGCCAATTATTAATACATTAAATAATTTGGTACAATCTGGTGATCAAATCATTAAAATTCAAGCCGTAGCTTCAGGTTCATTAAACTTTATTTTTAACTCATTTGTGGGAGATGCAAATTTTGCGAAAATTGTTGATGAAGCTGGTGAATTAGGGTTTACAGAACCAGATCCAAGAATTGATTTAAGTGGGGTAGATGTAGCTCGTAAAATATTAATTTTAGCTCGTGAAAGCGGAGCAAAATTGAATTTAGAAGATATAGAAAATAAATCTTTCTTACCAAAATCTAGTTTAGAAGCTGGTTCTATTGCTGATTTTAAAAAGACATTAATTTCTGAGGCAGCTCATTTTGAAGCTATCAAAGAAAAAGCTGCTGCAAATAATGCTGAATTAAAATATGTGGCTGAATTTGTAAATGGTAAAGCAAATGTTTCTTTACAAGAAGTTGATAGTAAACATCCGTTCTCTAACTTACAAGGAAGTGATAATATTGTGTTGTTCTTTACAGAAAGATACCCAGAATATCCATTAATTGTAAAAGGAGCAGGAGCTGGAGCAGATGTAACAGCTTCGGGTATTTTTGCTGATATTATTAGAATAGGGAAAGGATAAATTAGTACAAAGTATTCAGTACACAGTACTTAGTTCTGTTACAAAGAGAAATCTTTGTACTCAGTACTCGGTACTAAATACTATAATAAAATGAAAGAAATAAAATTATTTTGCCCAGGTACCATTGCCAATGTTTCTTGTGGTTTTGATGTGTTAGGTTTGTGTCTTGATACTACAGGTGACGAAATGGTTATCCGTAAAGTAGAGACACCTGGTGTTAAAATCACAAAAATAATAGGTCAAGACTTACCGTTAGCTACAGAAAAAAATGTAGCCGGGGTAGCTGTTTTAGCTATGTTAGAAAAGTTAAATAACACTATTGATGGGTTTGAAATAGAAATTTATAAAAACATAAAACCAGGTAGTGGTATTGGTAGTTCTGCTGCAAGTAGTGCTGGTGCTGTTTATGGTGTAAATGAATTATTAGGAAAACCGTTTAGCAATCATGATTTAATTGAGTTTGCTATGAAAGGTGAAGAGTTGGCAAGTGGTGTTCCCCATGCCGATAATGTAGCTCCTGCTTTATTAGGAGGGTTTACATTAGTGCGTGCTACCACTCCTTTAGATGTTATAAAATTACATACACCATCAGAATTATATGCTACTGTTATTCATCCGCAAATTGAAGTTAAAACAGCAGATGCTCGTCAAATTTTAAAAAGTAAATTAAGATTAAAAACAGCCATTACCCAATGGGGAAATATTGGAGCTCTGGTAAGTGCTTTGTATACGGAAGATTATGATTTGCTTTCTCGATCATTACACGATGAAATTGTAGAACCTATTCGTTCTATTTTAATTCCAGCTTTTGATTTGGTAAAGCAAGAATGTAAAAAAGCAGGTGCTTTAGGTTCAGGAATCTCAGGTTCAGGCCCTTCTATTTTTGCTTTAAGTAAAGGTGAAGAAACAGCACATAAAGTAGCAGAGGCTATGAAATCTGTTTATGGTAAAATTGGAGTAGATTATGATATTCATATCTCAAAAATTAATGATCAAGGGATTAAAATAGTATCTAGTAATTAGGATCGATCAAAAGGTATATGAGATGTCACTTCGAGTGATTTTTGAGACACGAAAAAATTGTATCGAGAAGTAAATTATAAATATTTGGGTGTTCAAGCAAAGTCTAGAACAGAACAAACAATAAGTAAAAAATGAAATATTTTAGTTTAAACGAAAATGCACCTTCAGTATCTTTTAGAGATGCTGTTGTAAATGGAATTGCTCCAGATAAAGGATTGTATTTTCCAGAAAGTATTACACCGTTATCTCAAGATTTTATCCAGAATTTAGATAACTATAGCAATGATGAAATTGCTTACGAAATCATCAAACAATTTGTAGGTGATGAAATTCCTGCTGAGGATTTAAAAGAGATCGTTAAAGAGACTTTATGTTTCGATTTTCCAGTAGTACCTATTGAAGAAAACATAGGTTCTTTAGAGTTATTTCACGGACCAACCATGGCTTTTAAAGATGTGGGAGCTCGTTTTATGGCTCGCTGTTTAGGATATTTTAATCAAAAAGAAAACAATACTAACGATGTTACTGTGTTGGTAGCTACTTCTGGTGATACAGGAGGAGCTGTTGCAAGTGGTTTCTTAGGTGTTGATGGTGTTAAAGTGGTTATCTTATATCCTAGTGGTAAAGTTTCTGATGTACAAGAAAAACAATTAACTACTTTAGGACAAAATATCACTGCTTTAGAAGTTGAAGGGGCTTTTGATGATTGTCAAGACATGGTAAAAACAGCTTTTTTAGATGAGTCTTTAAAGGAATATAGAACATTAACATCTGCAAATTCTATCAATGTAGCTCGTTGGTTACCGCAAGCATTTTACTTTTTCTTTGCTTACAAACAATTAAAAGATAAATCAAAAGACATTGTATTCTCTGTTCCTAGCGGAAACTTTGGAAATATTTGTGCAGGAATGATTGCTCAAAAATTAGGATTGCCTATTAAAGAATTTATCACAGGTACCAATGTTAATAGAGTAGTTCCTGCTTATTTAGAATCTGGAGTTTACGAGCCTAAGAAAACCATTCCTACCATTTCTAATGCCATGGATGTAGGAGCTCCAAGTAATTTTATAAGAATAGAAAAATTACATGATTTTGATATTGAAAAACTACGTAAGAATTTAAAAGGATATTCTTATACTGATGAGGAGTCAACAGCGGCTATGGGACATTTATATAAGAAGTTTAACTACGTTGCAGAGCCACATGGAGCTATTGGTTATTTAGCTTTAAAAAACTATTTAAAAACAGTAGAAAATACTCAGGGAGTGTTTTTAGAAACAGCTCACCCTGTTAAATTTATGGATGTTTTATATCCTGGAGTAGCAGAAACTATTGAGTTACCAGAGCAAATTAAAGCTGTAATAGACAAACCAAAGGTTTCTATTAAAATTTCAGATTATAACGGATTGACAGGTTTTTTAAAGTCTTAAAGTCTGTGCACATACACCACATTAAAATCCCCAGTTTGGGGATTTTTTTATTTACTTTTGTTACTTAATATACCTTTATTAATGAAAAATACAGCACTTACACACATACACGAACAACTAGGAGCTAAAATGGTTCCATTTGCAGGATTTAATATGCCTGTTCAATACGAAGGAGTAAAAGTAGAACACGAAACAGTTAGAACTGCTGTTGGGGTTTTTGATGTTTCTCATATGGGAGAGTTTTTGTTAGAAGGACCAAATGCTTTGGCTTTGATTCAGAAAGTTTGCTCTAATGATGCTAGTAAATTAGCTATAGGAGATGCACAATACGCTTGTATGCCAAATGAAGATGGTGGTATTGTAGATGATTTGTTGATTTATCGTGTAAAAGAAGAGTTATATCTTCTGGTAGTTAATGCTTCTAATATTGAAAAAGATTGGAATTGGATAGAAAAACATAACGACTTAAATGTGGCGATGAAAAATCTTTCTGATATTTATTCTTTATTAGCCATTCAAGGTCCTAAAACAACGGAAGCATTACAAAGTTTAACTTCTGTAGATTTGGCTTCCATTCCATTTTATAAATTTGTGGTTGGTGATTTTGCAGGCATAGAACATGTCATCATTTCTGCTACGGGATATACAGGAGCTGGTGGTTTTGAAATTTATTGTAAAAATGATGAGGTTGCTCAGGTTTGGGAAAAAGTTTTTGAAGCTGGAAAAGAATTTGGAATAAAACCTATTGGATTGGCTGCACGTGATACTTTGCGTTTAGAAATGGGATATTGTCTATATGGTAATGATATCAACAACACTACTTCTCCAATAGAAGCAGGATTGGGTTGGGTAACTAAATTCAATAAAGATTTTATTAATAAGGAAAACATTTTAGCTCAAAAGGAAAATGGTGTTGCTAAAAAGTTAGTCGGTTTTGAAGTTGTTGACAAAGGAATTGCAAGACACGATTATCCTATTGTTAATGCTGATGGAAATGAAATTGGGATTGTAACTTCTGGAACCATGTCACCAAGTTTGAACAAAGCTATTGGGTTAGGGTATGTAACTACCGAGAATAGTAAAGTTGGTGATGAAATTTTCATTGAAGTTAGAAAAAAACAAATAAAAGCCAAAGTGGTAAAGTTGCCTTTTTACAAAGGATAATTAAAATAAGACTCTTTTTTATGGAAATGATATACATGCTTTTATGCCTTTTAATAGGTGGATTAATTGGTTTTATAACCGCTAAAAAAATTAGTGGATTACAAGCTGAAAAAGATTTGGCATCTGGAAATGAACAAATCAATTTATTGCAAAAGGAAATAGAATATCAGCAAAATAATGCCAAAGAAAATATTCTTAGGTTAGAGCAATCTTTGTTAGAGAGTAAAAAAGAACAAGAAAAACTGATTGAAAATGCTAAAGCTGATTTGGAGCAACTTCGTCACCAAAAAGAAGAGCAGTTAACAGAATTATCTAAAGAAAAAGAAATATTAGCAGTTTCTTTAGAAAGAGCCAATGCCAAAACAGAAGAACTTTCTACAGATTTAAGAGAAAATAAAGCTGAAATAGAAAAGTTACAAGAGAAATTCACTAAAGAATTTGAAAATTTAGCGAATAAAATTTTAGAAGAAAAATCTAAAACCTTCTCAGATCAAAACCAAAAAAATATCAATGATATTTTAAAACCTCTTCAAGAAAAAATTCAGTCTTTTGAGAAAAAGGTGGAAGATACAAACAAAGAAGGGATAGAAAGAAATTCACGTTTAAGACAGCAAATAGAAAGTTTAAAGGACTTGAATAATAAAATGAGTAAAGATGCTGAAAACTTAACTAAGGCTTTAAAAGGAGATAGTAAGACCCAGGGAAACTGGGGAGAAATGATTTTAGAACGTGTTCTTGAAAAATCTGGTTTAGAAAAAGGAAGAGAATACGATTTAGAAAAAAGTTTTGACACCGACATGGAATCTAAAACTCGTTTAAGACCAGATGTCATTATCAACTTACCAGACAATCGTAAAATGATTGTAGATTCTAAAGTAACATTAACAGCTTATGAAAAACTAGTAAGTTCAGAGAATGAGTTAGAAAGAATTCAATACACCAAAGAGCATTTATTGTCTTTAAACAGGCATATAGAGCAACTAAGTGCTAAAAAATATTCTGAATTATATCAAATAGAATCTCCTGATTTTGTTTTGATGTTTATTCCAATAGAACCTGCATTTGCATTGGCTTTAGAGCAAGATAGTGAATTGTATAACAAAGCTTTTTCTAAAAATATTGTAATTGTTACTCCAAGTACTTTACTGGCAACACTGAGAACCATAGAGAGTATGTGGAAAAATGAAAAGCAACAAAGAAATGCATTAGAAATTGCCACACAGGCCACCCGTTTGTATGAACAATTTGTTTCTTTAACAGAAGAGTTAATTAAATTAGGAAAACAATTAAAAACTGTAGAAGGAACATATGACACAACAATGAAGAAGTTAACTGGAAGAGGAAACCTAATTGTGAAGGTAGAAAGTTTAAAAAAGTTAGGAATTAAGACAAATAGTAAAGAATTTAATCAAAAATTATTAGAAAGAGCTTCCGAAGATGCTTAGTGAAATTTTTTATTGAAGGCTAACAATTTGATATTAAATAAACTATAAAATTGCATAAAAAAAGTTAATTTTTTGTTTTGCTATAACAGAGTTATGCTTTATATTTGCATCCGCAATGGCGAGGTAGCTCAGTTGGTTAGAGCGTCGGATTCATAACCCGGAGGTCACGAGTTCAACTCTCGTTCTCGCTACAAGTTCTTTTATAAGATTATTACCAAATAAAAAAATAAGCGAAAGTAGCTCAGTTGGTAGAGCGTCAGCCTTCCAAGCTGAATGTCGCCGGTTCGAACCCGGTCTTTCGCTCAAATTTTTTATCTAATTAAATATATTTAATTATGCGAAAGTAGCTCAGTTGGTAGAGCGTCAGCCTTCCAAGCTGAATGTCGCCGGTTCGAACCCGGTCTTTCGCTCTAAGTTTATACTAAATAATATATTTAATTATGCGAAAGTAGCTCAGTTGGTAGAGCGTCAGCCTTCCAAGCTGAATGTCGCCGGTTCGAACCCGGTCTTTCGCTCAACGAACACCATTTATTTGGTGTTTTTTTTTAGATGACTATTCGGGGTCTAGCCTCTCGATATTACTCGAGATAAACTATACTACGAGTTAAATCATCGGGGTGTAGCGTAGCCCGGTCATCGCGCCTCGTTTGGGACGAGGAGGTCGCAGGTTCGAATCCTGCCACCCCGACAAAAAGCCTGTGATTTTTTCACAGGCTTTTTTTATTGGTTTTAGGTTTTTGGAGCCAAAAAAAGGGATCATGCCTAATAGTTGTGTTTAAGCAAAAATATTAGGAGTGATCCAATATCTACTTCTAGCTAATAATTTTTTCTAGTATCTCCATTATCAAAATTTTCAGGAATAAGTGCTATCTTTTTCTGTTTTACTAAATCTAAGTTATCGATTAAGAATTCAGGAAGTATAAGTTTTAAAAGGTTTATAGTAAGTTCTAATACCAATAAATTTAACCTCAAAATTAAACCTATTGTAATTCACACACAACTATTGAGATTGATTCCCATGATCCGTGATGGTGTGGGTATATTGTGTAAATTTAAAAAGCCTCAAGTTTCCTTGAGGCTTTTATGTATTGTGTAATACATTTGAGTTTTGTTACCGCTAAGTAACTTTTTTTGTTTAGTTGAATGATTTGTTGCTATGAATTCAACCAAACCCTTTTCTCTTAATAATTAAATCAAGATTGCTATGAAAAAGTTGTTGTTACTTCAAATTTACATCTATTGTCTTTTTCTAAGTTCTTATTTCGGTGAATGGTATGTATCTATCGGTGAGTGGTTGTTTTTTGACGTTAATTGGTAGTGTTTTGATCTGTTTAGGGCTAGGCTTTAATATAGACCCAGGCTTTTGTCTTAGAGTTTAAAAGAATTTCTATCCTTTTATATTCTTTTCCTTCGTAATCATCACAAATTAATATTTCTCTTTCGGTTAGTGTATAGCAAGTACCTTTAATTATTTCAGTCGATTTTTGATTAGATATTAAAATGGGGTAGGTGTTTTTTCCTAGTTTAATTTCTTTTTTATCAAACCCAGTAATAGAGTCTGCTGTACCTTTAAGTATTTTTTTAAACAAAGATTGTTGAGTGAGTGGATCTTGAATAGTTCCGTACGAAAATAGTTTATGCATTAATAAAACAATATAGGATTTAATACTTTTAAATATAAGTCTTTTCATTGAATTGTTTAAATTTACTATCCCTTATTAATTATCACATGAATTTAGAATTAAATAGACCTATTGTTTTCTTTGATTTGGAAACAACAGGTATTAACATAGCCTCAGATAGAATAGTAGAAATATCAATACTAAAAGTATTTCCTAATGGAAATAAAGAGAGTAAAACTTGGTTGGTAAACCCAGAAGTAGAAATTCCTAAAGGAGCTTCTGATATCCATGGTATTACTAATGAAAAAGTAATAAATGAACCTACTTTTAAAGAATTAGCTCCTAAGGTTTACGAATTGATTAAAGGTTGTGATTTGGCTGGTTTTAACTCTAATAGATTTGATATTCCTTTATTAGCCGAAGAAATGTTAAGAGCAGAGGTTGATTTTGATTTGACTAATATAAAGTTTGTAGATGTTCAAACTATTTTTCATAAAAAGGAACAAAGAACTTTAAGTGCAGGATATCAATTTTATTGTAATAAAGAATTAGAAGGAGCACATTCTGCAGAAGCAGACACCAATGCAACTTATGAAATTTTGTTAGCTCAAATAGAAAAATACGACGATATAGGTACAACTGTAAATAAATTGAGTGAGTTTTCTTCTCATCAAAAAAGAGCAGATTTTGCTGGTTTTATACAGTTTAATGATAATGATGTGGAAATTTTTACGTTTGGTAAATATAAAAACCGAACAGTTTTAGAGGTTTTGACAGAAAATCCAGGCTATTATAATTGGATTATGAATGCAGATTTTCCATTATACACAAAAAAGGTTTTGACTAATATTAGATTAAAATCATTAAATACTAAATTGAAATAATTATGTACGTTCCTTATAATACTATTCCAGATACTGCTCGTGTTTGGATTTATCAATCTAACAGAAAATTTAATCAGCAGGAAAAAGAAAAAATAAGTGAAATGACTACAGAGTTTGTAGAGCAATGGACAAGACATGGCGAAAACGTAAGAGGTAGTTTTACTATTTTATACGATCAGTTTTTAATTATTGCTGTAGATCAGAGTTTTGTGGAGGTTTCAGGTTGTTCTATTGATGCTTCTGTAAAATTGGTGCAACAAATTCAAGTACAGTTTCAAGTAGATATGCTTAATAAATTATCTATTGCTTATAAAGAAAACGATGAAATTAAAATAACACCTATGTCCAATTTTTCGCAAATGGCAAAATCTGGAACGGTAAATGCAAGTATTATTGTGTTTAACAATATGGTTAACTCTAAAAAAGGAGTAGATACTTTATGGGAAGTACCTGCTTTACAAAGTTGGCATGCTCGTTTTTTTAATTAGACCTCACTTTTTATGAAATACATTATTTTATTGCTTTTTTCTTTGAGTGTTACTTTATTTTCTCAGCATTCAAAGGAAATACTTGTTTCTAAACCTTTAGTAGCTCAAGATAGTTTGGCTCAAAAAAAATGGGTTGATAGTCTTTTGTTTAATATGACTTTAGATGAAAAAATAGGACAATTGTTTATGGTGCAAGCATATTCTAATAAAGATGTTAAGCATCAACAAGAAATTATCAATTTGATTGAAAAACATCATATTGGTGGCTTAATATTTATGCAAGGAAGTCCGGAAAAGCAAATTAATTTGTATAATGATTATCAATCTAAAAGTAAAATTCCTTTACTAATTGGTTTTGATGGTGAATGGGGATTGTCTATGCGTATAAAGCCGTCATTTGCTTACCCTTGGAATATGACCTTAGGAGCAATACAAAATGATTCACTTATTTATAAAGTAGGACAACAAATAGGATTGCATTGTAAAGAGGTGGGAGTTCATATTAATTTTGCACCTGTAGTTGATATCAATACAAATCCTAAAAACCCAATTATAGGAAATAGATCTTTTGGAGAGGATAGAGAAAATGTAACACAAAAATCCATTGCTTTTGTAAAGGGAATGCAAAGTGTTGGGGTATTGGCAAACGCTAAGCACTTTCCAGGTCATGGTGATACAGAGGCAGATTCACATAAAACTTTACCTGTTGTAAATTTTGATATCAATCGTTTAGACAGTATTGAGTTGTATCCTTATAAGCAATTGGCTGCATCTAACTTAGCAAGTGTAATGGTCGCTCATTTAGATGTTCCTGCGTTAAAAACAGAAAAAGGAAGACCAACATCAATATCAAAAAAAGTAATTACAGGTTTATTAAAAAATAAAATAGGGTTTAAGGGGTTGGTGTTTACCGATGCTTTAAATATGAAAGGAGTTGCTAATTATACGTCTGCAGATAGTGTGGCTTTAGAAGCTTTAAAGGCAGGAAACGATATGCTGTTAATTCCTGTTGATGTTGAAAAGGGTATTGCAACCATTCATAATGCTATAGATAATGGTTTGGTTTCTGAAAAGAGATTAGATAGTTCTGTAGTTAAAGTTTTACAAGCTAAATATTGGGCAGGTTTAAGCAAATTGGAGTTGTTAAAAACTACGGGGGTTCAAACAAGGATACATACTTTACAAGATGATTTGTTGTTTAAAAAAACAGCAGAAAATGCTATTACTTTGGTTAAGAATGTTGATAGTTTATTGCCATTTAAAAGATTAGATACTTTAAAAATAGCATCAGTTTCTTTAGGAGAAGAAAGTAGTGTTGAATTTGTACAAACTTTAGGTAAATACAAAGAAATTTCTGTTATTAAAGGTGTGTCTAGCAATAATTTTAAAAACAAATTAAAGGGCTATAATACGGTAATTATAGGAATACATAAGTCTGATGCCAATCCATGGAAATCATACACTCTATCTAATAATGATATAAATTTAATTAATGAAATAGCCAAGACTAAAAAAGTAATCCTAACAATTTTTGCTAGTCCATATACATTGTTAAAATTAAATGGATTTAAAAATATATCTAATGTAGTAGTGGCCTATCAAAACAATGATATTTTTCAATCTGTAGCGGCTCAACAAATTTTTGGAGCTTTACCATTTTTAGGAATATTACCTGTCTCGGTATCAAAAAAACACAAAGTAGGAACTGGAGTTATAACCAAATCAATAAAGAGATTACAATATGGAGTGCCTGCAGAGGTTGGTATGGATGTTTTAAAACTTTCAAAAATTGACTCTATAGCCAATCTTGTTGTGTCTAAAAAAATGAGTCCGGGTTTACAGGTTTTAGTTGCTAAAAACAATAAAGTAGTCTTTCAAAAATCATATGGGTATTATACTTATAACAAACATCAAAAAGTAAATAATAACTCTATGTATGATTTGGCATCGCTAACTAAAATACTAGGAGCCTTTCCATTGTATATAAAAGCTTTTGAAGAAGGTGTTTATCATTTAGATGATACTTTAGGAGATTTGTTGCCTATGTATAAAGATAGTCCGTTGGGTAATTTATTAGTGATAGATATGTTTGCACATCAATCAGGTTTAAAAGCCTGGCTTCCTTTTTATTTAAAGACTTTAGATAGTGTGTCTCATCAACCAATGACAAAATGGTATCATACGGAAAAAGGGGGTGGGTATAATGTTAAAGTAGCAGAAAATTTGTTTTTAAAAGATGAGTATATAGACAGTGTTTATCAAACAATAAAAACAACACCTTTAAGGGATAAAAGGGATTACTTGTATAGTGGTTTGCCTTTTTTGTTGTTTAAAAAAGTGCTAGAAAATTATTACGATAAGCCTATGGACGAATTATTGAGTAATAATTTCACAAATTTTTTGGGAGCAGATAAATTATTATATACACCATTAAAAAAGTATTTAAAAGATAGTATTGTACCGTCTGAAGAAGATAGTTATTATCGAAATCAAAAATTACAAGGTAATGTTCACGATATGGCTGCGGCTATGTTTGGCGGAGTTACGGGTAATGCAGGGCTTTTTGGTAATGCAAATGATGTTGCTAAAATGATGCAGTTATACTTAAACAAAGGTGAGTATGGTGGAAAAAGATTTTTTAAGTCTAATACGTTCGATAACTTCAATAAATCATATTTTAGAAATAGAAACAATAGAAGAGCGTTAATATTAGATAAACCTTCTTTAGATTCAAATATTCTTAATACTTGTAACTGTGTTTCGGAGCAAAGTTTTGGTCATAGTGGTTTTACAGGGACTTTTGCTTGGGCAGATCCTAAAACAGAGTTGGTTTATGTATTTCTTTCTAATAGAACATATCCTAGTATGGATAATAATTTATTGGGAAAAAAAGATATCAGAACTAAGATACAACAACTAATACAAACAGCTATTATAGAGTAGTTTAGCTTTTTTTTCTCTACAAAAGTAATTTTCCTGATATATGTTGCTATAAATTTTTTCTTTTTGCTTATGTAAAACATTACATAAGCAAAAAAAGTACTTGTATTGTCTTTGTGTTTTAAAATAAAAACATGTTAATTGCTTGTTAATCAGTTGTGTGCGGGGTGTTTTTTAACAGGTTTTGTGAAAGAAAACTTATTAGATAGAATAATTTTCTTATATTAACATATATTATTAACCTATTAATTAACCTCATTGTTTCATTTTTAAATAGAAGATATATATGTAAACAAAATAAAAATTATTCATTAATGGAATAATGAACTAAATCTTTAATGCTATGAAGATACGTTTGTTGTTGTTAATTGTAATGTGTGTTGCTTCATTACAATTGTTTGCTCAGAAAGAAGGAATTTTTCAAGTTTCTTTGGATCCAACTATGTTGGTAAATGGACCTTACGCTGACAGTGAAAAAGGTGCTTTGAACTTTTTAATTAAAGCCTCTAGAGGTAATTCTAAAAATGAATTAGGATTGTATTTAGAAAGATTTCAAGCCATGGATTACACTAGTGCAGGGGTATTGTATAACTATAAGATGAATCTCGCTAAAGTTTCATCAATGTTAAACAATATGATTGGTCTAATTGGGTTAGATGCGGGATATATTAGAAGAGATTTGGCTAAAACGTCAGATGCTTTTACTACATCATTAAACGCAGAATTGAGGTATTTAGTAAGTCAAAGTTTTGGATTAAATTTGACTTCTAATTACAGAATGAGAGGAGATCTTGTAGATCTGTATGATGACAAAACTCCTTTTATTTTTAGTGGTTATGTAGGATTGTTTTATATTTTATAAAATAATTACCCCTTAAAAAGAATTCCTTTATTAAACGCTTGTTGCTAAAGTGTTTTGTAAAGGAATTTTTTTGTTGAATAAAAAGACTTTTATGTTGTTAAAACTTAATTTGTTAACCTTTCTTTACTTAAAGCTATAAACCTTATATTTGCAAATCGGTAATAAGGGGTAAGTTTTATAACAATTTACGACCCAAAAGCCAAAGAAATTATATGGCAAATATTAGAGAAGAACTTAAGAAAAGAATTTTAGTATTAGATGGTGCTATGGGTACCATGATTCAACAATATAAATTCACTGAAGAAGACTATAGAGGTACACAATTTAAAGATTGGCATGTTTCTGTAAAAGGAAATAATGATATGTTGTCTATTACTCAACCTTCGGCTATTAAAGAAATTCATGCAAAGTATTTTGAAGCTGGAGCAGATATTGCAGAAACCAATACGTTTTCTAGTACAACTATTGCAATGGCAGATTATGAAATGGAAGATCATGTATATCAATTAAATTACGAGTCTGCAAAAATAGCAAAAGAGGTAGCTGATGAATTTACAGCAAAAGAACCACACAAACCTCGTTTTGTAGCAGGTTCTATAGGACCAACAAACAGAACTTTAAGCATGTCTCCAGATGTAAATGATCCAGGATATAGAGCTGTAACTTTTGACGAGTTACGTGTTGCTTATAAACAACAAACAGAAGCTTTAATTGATGGAGGAGTAGACGTTCTTTTGGTAGAAACAGTTTTTGATACATTAAATGCAAAAGCAGCTTTATATGCCATTGAAGAGGTAAAAGAGGAAAGAGGTATTGATGTACCAGTTATGTTAAGTGGAACTATTACAGATGCATCAGGTAGAACTTTATCTGGACAAACAGCCGAAGCTTTTTTAATATCAGTATCTCACATTCCATTATTAAGTGTAGGTTTAAATTGTGCCTTAGGAGCAGATGCTCTAGTTCCTCATTTAGAAGCTATTGCAAGTAATACAGAATATGGAGTTTCTGCACATCCAAATGCAGGTTTACCAAATGCTTTTGGAGAGTACGATGAAACCCCATCGCAAATGGCAAGTCAAATTCAAGGATATTTAGATAAGAATTTAATCAATATTATTGGAGGTTGTTGTGGTACAACACCAGCACACATTAAAGCTATTGCCGATATTGCGGCCAAAGCGGAGCCTAGAAAAGTTGCAGAGCAACTTTGTACTAAATAAATAGTAATTAGTTATAATATTGAGACTCAGTACTCAATACTAAGCGAAAGTAATGAGCGAAATTAAACAAACAAAATATATGAAATTATCTGGATTAGAGCCTTTGGTTTTAGGTCCAGATATGAATTTTATCAACGTTGGAGAAAGAACAAATGTAGCAGGTTCTCGTAAGTTCTTAAGGCTTATTAAAGAAGAAAAGTTTGATGAGGCTTTAGCGATTGCACTTCACCAAGTAGAAGGAGGAGCTCAAATTATCGACATCAATATGGATGATGGTTTGATTGATGGTAAAGAATCTATGGTTAAGTTTTTAAACTTAATTATGGCTGAGCCAGATATTGCTCGTGTACCCATTATGATAGACTCTTCTAAATGGGAGATTATTGAAGCTGGTTTACAAGTGGTGCAAGGGAAATGTGTGGTTAATTCCATCTCCTTAAAAGAAGGAGAAGACGTTTTTAAAGAACACGTTCGTAAATTGAAAATGTATGGAGCTGCTGTTATTGTAATGGCCTTTGATGAGGTAGGACAGGCAGATAATTACCAACGTAGAATTGAAATCGCTGAGCGTTCATACCGTATTATGGTAGATGAATGTGGCTTTCCATCAGAAGATATTATTTTCGATTTAAACATATTCCCCGTAGCAACAGGAATGGAGGAGCATAGAAGAAATGCTATCGATTTTATTGAAGCTACACATTGGGTACGTACCAATTTAACAAATGCAAGTGTAAGTGGAGGAGTTAGTAACGTATCTTTCTCTTTTAGAGGAAACAATCCAGTACGTGAAGCCATGCATTCGGTTTTCTTGTATTATGCCATCAAAAAAGGAATGAACATGGGGATTGTAAACCCTGCCATGTTAGAGGTGTATGATGATATTCCTAAAGATTTATTAGAGCATGTAGAAGATGTAATTTTAGACAGACGTGATGATGCTACAGAACGTTTGTTAGATTTTGCTGAAAATTTTAAAGGAGAAAAGAAAACAGAAGCTCAAACCTTAGCGTGGAGAGAATTGCCTTTACAAGAAAGAATTACACACGGATTGGTAAAAGGAATAGATCAATTTATAGTAGAAGATGTAGAAGAAGCTCGTTTACAAGTAGCCAAACCCTTAGAAGTAATTGAAGGTCATTTAATGATTGGAATGGGAGTAGTTGGAGATTTGTTTGGTGAAGGAAAAATGTTTTTGCCTCAGGTAGTAAAATCTGCTCGTGTTATGAAAAGAGCAGTAGCCCATTTAATGCCATTTATAGAAGCTACCAAAGATGCCGATAGCCCTCCACAAGGAAAAGTATTACTAGCCACTGTAAAAGGAGATGTACATGATATTGGAAAAAATATTGTAGGTGTTGTTTTGGCATGTAATAACTATGCTATTGTAGATTTAGGAGTAATGGTACCGCCAGAAAAAATATTACAAACTGCTATAGATGAAAAAGTAGATATTATTGGTTTAAGTGGTTTAATCACACCTTCTTTAGATGAAATGGTTCACATAGCTAAAGAAATGAAACGTTTAAATTTTACCATTCCATTGTTAATTGGTGGAGCAACAACATCCAAGGCACATACAGCGGTTAAAATTGCTCCTGAATACAATGGAGGAGTAGTACACGTTTTAGATGCTTCTAGGTCAGTTCCAGTAACCAGTACTTTAATAGGAGAGGATAAAAACATCTCTCAAGCTTTTAAAGATAAAACCTACGCTGAATATGATAAAGTTCGTGATGGATTTTTAAACAGAGCACGTAAAAAAGTATACTTGCCTTTAGAAGAAGCAAGAGCTAATAAATATCAGTTAAATTTTACCAAAGAAACAGTGTATACACCTAATCATTTGGGGGTAAAAGTAATTGATAATATGCCTTTGGAGGAATTGTTACCTTTTGTAGATTGGACACCATTTTTTCAATCATGGGAATTACATGGGAAGTATCCGGCTATTTTAAATGATGAAATTGTAGGGAAACAAGCAACAGATTTGTTTGCCGATGCTCAAGAAATGTTAGACAAAATTATTAAAGAAAAATGGTTTGTTGCCAAAGCAGTTTATGGAGTTTTTCCTGCAAATTCAGTAAATCATGATGATATAGAAATATACAATGCCAAAGATACTTCTAAGGTGTTGCAAACCATGTTAACTTTACGTCAGCAGTCTAAAAAAGCCAAAGGAAAACCAAATTTAGCTTTGGCTGATTATATTGCACCTAAAGAATCTGGATTGCAAGATTATATAGGAGGATTTTGTGTAACAGCAGGTTTTGGAGTGGAAGAAAAAGCAGAAGAATATAAGCAAAATTTAGATGATTACAATAGTATTATGGTAAAAGCCCTGGCTGACCGATTTGCTGAAGCCTTTGCAGAATACTTGCATGATAAGGTAAGAAAACAAGATTGGGGCTATGCCAAAGGAGAAGATCTATCTAACGAAGAATTGATAAAAGAATCTTATCAAGGTATACGTCCTGCACCAGGATACCCATCTTGTCCAGACCATACAGAAAAAACACAATTATGGGAGCTTTTAAGCGTTAAAGAAAACATAGGAGTGGAGTTGACTGATAGTTTAGCAATGTTCCCTACAGCATCGGTTTCTGGTCATTATTTTGCACATAAAGATGCTCGTTATTTTGGACTGGGTAAAATAACCAAAGAACAAGTGCACGATTTTGCCAATAGAAGAGGATTGAGCAATGCAGAAGCAGAACGTTGGTTAAGTCCAAACATGGCAGAAGAGTAAAATCTTGTAAGTATCGAATAGATTGATAGACATATAAGCAAAAGCAATTATAGAAAACTTTGATTAGTTGAATAATTGTATATTTTTGTGGATATAAAAAGTAGAATAAAAACATTAAAAAAAATAAATTATGGCATTAGAAATTACAGATGCAACGTTTGAGGAAGTAGTATTAAAATCAGATAAGCCTGTATTGGTTGACTTTTGGGCAGCTTGGTGTGGTCCATGTAGAATGGTAGCTCCAATTATAGACGAGTTAACAGAGGAGTATGATGGTAAAGCAGTAATTGGTAAAGTTGATGTTGATGCAAACCAAGAATTTGCAGCAAAATATGGAGTACGTAACATTCCTACAGTATTAGTATTTAAAGGAGGAGAAGTAGTAGATAAGCAAGTAGGAGTAGCACCTAAAGCTACCTATGCATCTAAAATTGATGCAGCTATCTAAGATTGTCCTAATTTTACACATAAAAAAAGATTACCTTAGGTAATCTTTTTTTATGTGTAAAATTCTGATAATTAATAATCTAAGGTTTTAGTGGTGAAAAAAATAAAAAAAAGCTTATAAACCCTTTGCATAACTGTGATTAAGTTGTATATTTGCCACCGCTAACAGCAACGGTCTGGTAGTTCAGCTGGTTAGAATACCTGCCTGTCACGCAGGGGGTCGCGGGTTCGAGTCCCGTCCAGACCGCAAGAGAAAAGTTAATCTCTTACAAAACCTTATAAACCTTATGTTTATAAGGTTTTTTTGTGCGTGAATATTTCATATAAAATCAAAGTATTTTATATAGGATCATGCCTAATAGTTGTGTTTAGGCAAAAATATTGGTCAATCTAAAGAGGAGGAATTCTATTTTTTTCACCCCTCTGAACTGTGCTCTAAACGCTTTGATTTTGGCATTGAAAGATTCAGCAGAAGCATTAGTACTTCTGTTATTAAAGTAATTCAATATGGATCAATAGTTTGTATAGATTGTATTTGTTACTGTATTAAAAGCCTTAAACCCTGATTTTTCTACTTGATTATACCACTGTGCTAACCTTGTGTATGCAATTTTTATTGATTTAGCTTGGTTGAATATATTTCTGAGTCTTTGCACTAAGTCAAACGCTTTTTTGATATCGGGGTATTGTTGGAAAAGAATTTTACTTCTGAAGTATTGATTTTGTGTCCAATTTGAAGGAGCTTTGTAGAGCAAATATCTACTTCTAGCGAGTAGTTGTTTTCTAGTATCTCCATTTTCAAAAGTTTCAGGAATAAAGGCTATATTTTTCTGTTTTGCTAGTTTTATAGAGTTGTTTTCCCTGTCAATAGCTTCCCATCTATGTTTGATTCTAATATCTTGAAGAGCTTCTAATGCTAGTTTTTGTACATGAAATCTGTCGGTTACTTGTGTGGCTTTTGGAAAACAAACTTTGGCAATTGTTTTCATAGAATTAGCCATATCTAATGTGATTTCTTTGACTTTGTTTCTAGTTTTAGAAGGAATTTTAAGGAGTTGTTCAATGATAGGTTCTACTTTAGTTCCAGTGCATATAGCTACAATACTCCCTTTTTTACCTTTTGCTTTTTTGTTAGTGATAATGGTGTATAATTCCCCTTTAGATAGTGCTGTCTCATCAACAGAGAGGTATTTACCTATATTCTCAGGATATATTAGGTATTGTTTAGCATTCGTTTTTTGTTTCCACAGTTTAAACTCACTTAAATAGTCTCTGTATTGTCTTTGTAGTTTTTTACCATTAAGATTATAAAATCCGGCTATAGTATGACAATCACTGGCTTTAGTGTCTATTAATTTCTTTTAAAAAAGTTGCGAATTCGTTGGTCATACGAGTTCCCTTAGTTATTAGATTCCAGTCTCTTTGTAGAATTTGATTGTTATTTTTATTTAACCATCTTCTACGTTTGATATGTAGGTAAACTGTATTCCCTCTAATAGGAAAGTCTTGTACAGTTATTTGTTTGTGAAAACCATGCGCAATGATTATTAGGCTCTCAAACTCTTTAGGAGTTGTTATTTTCTCTTCAAAATATAGATGAAGTGTTTCTTTCTCTTTAGTGTGCTTTACTAAATCGAAGTTGTCTATTAAGAATTCAGGAAGTATAAGTTTTAAAAGGTCTAATGTAAGTTCCAATACCAATAAATTTAAACATCAAAATTAAACCTATTGTAATTCAAACACAACTTTTGATATTGATCCGTATTTAGATTATGAACAAAGCACAAATTATTATAATATAAATGTTTTTTGAACACTTGTGTGTAAAGAGTTATATTTGCTTTAGTAATATATATTAATCCTCATATATAAATTCAAAATTTAAACAATAATTTTTCTAGGCGTTATATAGTCTTGTCCTATTAAACATTACGTATAGTAAATAAAAAAATCAATTAAAATGGTACCTGTTTCTTTATATAAAAAAATGCAAATTGTTTTTTTTACATTATTATACCTTGTTTGTAATGTAAAATTATATTCACAAAATTCAAATCTTAAGTTTGATAATTTTGATACTTCTGAAGGGATTTCGAGTAGTACTTGTATTGAAATTTTTCAAGATAGTGAAGGTTTTATGTGGTTTGGAACCATAGATGGTTTAAATAGATATGACGGTTATAATTTTGAAGTATATAGACCTGTTTTAAATGATGAAAACTCTTTAAGTAATAACCGTATAAATTCTGTTACGGAAGATAATATGGGGGTGTTATGGATTGGTACGAGCAATGGTTTAAATATTTTTGATAAAAAACAGGAGAAATTTTATAGACTATCGCTTCATAATCAATCTACAAATGTGGTAGATCAAAGTGAAATTATCAACGATGTTTATTATGATGAAATTTCAAACAACATATGGATTGCTACAAAAAATGGTGTTTTTAAATTTAACTCAAGTGAGGTAAAGCCACCGTATGAACAAAATTTTAAATTCTCTCATTATACAAATCTAAAACAAGATACATTAACATTAGATAATAATGATGTTACAGCAATTATTAAAGATAAAGAGAATAAAATATGGGCAATTACAGAGGGAAATAATTTGAATTTATATAATTCGTCTAAAGATG
Organism: Wenyingzhuangia sp. IMCC45467; assembly: GCF_054111205.1. The sequence continues at coordinate 1,066,608 of NZ_CM134196.1, read as the reverse complement.
TTTTTGAGAGACAATTAATAGATGTGCCAAATACTTTTGAATTAAATCACATTCCTAAAGTGGTAATGGTTGATAATGATGGGGATTTTTGGATAGGAAACAACTTGTCTAGATTGGTTTTTTGGGATAGAAATAAGAATGTTTTCAAAGAGGTTTCTGCTGTAAAAGCAAATATTTCTATTTTTCATATTTATCAAGATAAGAAAGGATTAATTTGGATAGCTACTGATGGAGATGGAATATATCTTTTTGATAAAAAAAAGGGATTGTTAAAGCACATCGTTCACAATCAGTTTAATGAATTTTCATTACCAAATAATCAACCATCTAAGATACTAGAAGATAAAGAAGGTGTTTTTTGGATTGCTACTTATAATAAAGGAATTAGTAAGTTGGTGATGTCTAAATCTGCTTTTGGTCATTATTTTTATGGATCAGATAATAAAAATGGATTAAGTGCTAAAAGAGCACAAGCTGTTTTACAAGATAGTGAGGGTAGAATATGGATTGGAACTGATGGTGGTGGATTAAATTTGTTTCATGAAAAATCAAACTCTTACAAATATTATAAAGCAAACCCTAAAGATATACATTCATTAAGTTCTGATAAAATTGTTTATTTATCAGAAAGTTTTGATAAATCGATATGGGTGTGTACTTGGGATGGTGGGTTGAATAAATTTGATCCAAAAACAGGTAAAGTAGAACAATTTAAGTACAATGCAAATAATCCATATTCAATAGGTCAAAATACGGTTTGGTGTACTGTAGAAGATGATAAAAATAGATTATGGCTAGGTACACAGTCCGAAGGGTTAAATATGTTTGATCCTAAAACAAAAAGATTCTATACCTATAAAAATGTAAAAGATGAAAAACACACTTTAATAAGTAATTTGGTTTTTTCCAATTTTGTAGACTCTAAAAATCGTTTATTAATTGGTACTTCATTAGGCTTATGTGTAGTAGATTTAAATAAGTTGGATGGATATATACCAGAAAAAATTGAATTTATAGAACTCAAAGAGAAGCCTATACAAGGGAAAAGGGTTAATTATATAGCCGAAGATACCAGTGGTGGTATATGGATAGGTACAGGTGTAGCTTTACATCATTTAGATGAGAATTTAAAGTTGATAAAATCTTATTCTACGTTAGATGGACTTCCTAATAATTTAGTATTAGGGATCAAACAAAGTGATAAAAACAATTTGTGGATTACGACCAAAGGAGGACTTTCAAAATTAGACATCTCAAAAGGTGAATTTTACAACTATACAGTTCAGGACGGTGTCCAAGGAAAGGAGTTTCAAAGTAAATCTATAGCGAAGTTAAAAGATGGAAGAATATTGGCAGGAGGAATTAATGGTTTTAATTTATTTAACCCTGAAGATATTATTGAAAAAGCTACACCGTTAAAGCCTATTATTACAAAATTTAAGTTATTTAATGAAGTAATAAATGCGGGTGATAAAGTGAATGATAGAGTAATTTTAGAAGAATCCATTTCAAATACTAAATTTCTAGAATTAGAATATGATGAAGGTTACTTGTCTTTTAAATTTGTAGCGTTTCATTATCAAAACCCCAATAGTGTACAATATGTATACAGAATGAAAGGTCTTCATGATGATTTTATAAAAGCAGGAGTCAATAGAGAAGCGAACTATTCAAGCTTACCCCCAGGAGATTATGAGTTTCAAGTAAAAGCTTCGGTAAATGGAAATTTTGAAGAGGCAGATATTACTTCTATAAGAGTTAGTGTTTTATCTCCTCCCTGGCAAACATGGTGGGCATATATTGTTTATGTGCTGTTATTTTTTGGTGTGTTTAGAATTGGAGTACACTATTATACTAAATTTATAAAAGAAGAAAAAGATCGAGAACTGGATCAGTTAAAACTCCGTTTTTTTATTAATGTATCTCATGAACTAAGAACACCATTAACATTAATACTAAATCCTGTTGATAAAATTTTATCAGCATTTAACAATCCAGAGGTAGTAAAAGAATCAGCTTTAACTCTTCAAAGAAGTTCTAGAAGGTTGTTGTTTTTGGTAAATCAATTGCTAGATTTTAGGAAAATGGATTTACATAAAACACCTTTAAATTTAGTTAAAAGTGATTATGTCTTTTTCACAAAAGATATACTAGATTTATTTAATGATTTAGCAAAGACAAAAAAAATAAAGTTAGAGTATCAATCTTCTGAAGAGTTATTACCTGCTGTTTTTGATGTTGATAATATTGAGAAAATTATAACAAACTTACTGTCTAACGCTGTTAAGTTTACGGGGGTTGGCGGAGTTGTAAAATTAACCTTATCTAAAGTTGTACATACAAATAAAAAATATACAAAAGCAGATTTTGTTAAAATTGAAATAAAAGATACTGGAATAGGTTTTAAACCAGAACAACTAAAGAATGTGTTTGGAAGATTTGTTAATCCAGGTGATACCAAAGTTGGAATGGGAATAGGTCTTAATATCACTAAAGGTCTAGTAGAGTTACATGACGGAGAAATAGAGGTTCAAAGTAAATTTAAACAAGGTACTACTTTTACAATTTTGTTACCATTGATTCCTAAAATGGCAAAGGATCAAAATATAGAAGAAAGCACAAATAATGAAAAAGAGTATGACTCTAATGTTATTAAGTCTACAGAGTATGAAATTGCAATTTCAAGTGGTGAAAATGAAGTTGATATAAGTTCATCCTTAGAAGTGTCACAAGCACAGAAACCTTTAATTTTAATTGTAGAAGATAATAATGAATTGCGTAAGCATTTAAAAAATGAACTTAAAAACTCATATAGAGTTATAGAAGCTGTAAACGGGGTTGATGGTATGGAAAAAATAAACAAACACTACCCAGATATTGTTATTAGTGATATTATGATGCCAGAAATGGATGGCTTTGAGTTTTGTAGACAAGTAAAAAGTAATATAGATGTATGTCATATTCCTATTATACTCTTAACAGCAAGAAATTTAGATGAAGATAGAATTGTTGGTTATCAAACTGGAGCCGATGCCTATATTCCTAAGCCGTACAAAACAAGTGTATTAAAAGCTAGAGTTAAAAATCTTTTAGAAACTAAAAAAAGATTAAGAGATAAGTTTAGTGCACTTACAGGTTTATTACCATCTAGTGAGGTTACATCCAATTCTTTAGATGAAGCTTTTTTAGATAAAACAACCAAAGCTGTATTAGAAAATATAGATGATATTGATTTTAAGTTAGAAGATCTTATTACTACTATTGGAGTGGGAAGATCTTGGTTTTATAGAAAAATAAACGCCTTAACCAATCAAACTCCTAGTAATTTTATTAGAACGATTAGATTAAAATACGCAGCAGAGTTATTAATCAATAATAGTTACTCAATAAAAGAGGTGTCTCATATGTCTGGTTTTAATTCTACAGCATATTTTAGTAAAACTTTTAAAGATTTATATGGATTAACACCAACTGAGTATGTAGATACTCATAAGATAAATTAGAATTCTATACAAGAATTAAATTTTTTAAAGAGCATGGGTATTTTGTTACTCATGCTCTTTTTATATAAATTATAGGTCGTTATTATCTCTATTATGTTATTGTGATGTTTATTGTTTTACTGTTTAAAATATAGTAATTTCACTACAAACCCTTTGTTTTACTGAGGATGTTTCGGTTTTTTTATGCAATGAAATTTTATTGATTGATTTTGAAATTTTATTTATATCCATTTTTCTGTTTTCTGATTAACATTGAAGTCTGAATTGTTGACTTATTTATATTATTGAGTTTTTATTAATAAAAATATGATTATTTAAATCTAAAATTTATTAAATATTCAGTTTTTCAATAATTCTAAAATCAAATTAATAATCACTTAAACTAAACAAAATCAAAGAAAATGAACAAAAATTATGAAGAACAATGAACTTTAAAAAACAAACTAATAAAGAAAAACTAATTAATAATACTGAATTTTAAATAACAATTTTATGATGAATTTAAAAATAAATCAGCTAAACATGACTTATACTCTTAAGGCTATTTCCTTTATAGTTTTATTAGTACATGGATCATTCAATAGCATCTTGTATGCTAATACGGTTGAATTATCAAAGAATATAAACAATGTTTTATTTGCTGAAAATATAACAATAACAGGTACGGTAGTTTCTAAAGAAGATCAAATGCCTTTACCTGGAGTAAACGTAATTATTAAAGGAACTTCTATTGGAACTATGACAGATTTTGATGGTAACTATACCATTAATGTACCATCACAAGAATCAATTTTGGTTTTTAGTTCTGTAGGGTATGCTACTTACGAAGTTAAAGTAGGGACAAATAAAATGATTAATGCGACCTTAGAAGCACAAACATCTGCTTTGGATGAAGTAGTTGTTGTGGGGTATGGTAGGCAGAAAAAAGCTACTTTGACAGGAGCTGTAGAAACAATTGACAGTAAAGTATTTGAAGATAGAGCAGTTACCAATGTTGGTCTTGCACTTCAAGGTCAAACACCAGGATTGGTAGTTTCTCGTGGTTCTGCAAGACCTGGGAATGAGGGACTAAATATTAGCATTCGTGGAGCTTCATCAGTAAATGGTTCCAAGCCATTAATAATTGTTGATGGCGTACCCGTAGTTAATGATTATTCTTTTCAGAATTTAAACGCAGATGATATTGAGTCCATTAGTGTATTAAAAGATGGTGCAGCTGCGATTTATGGTTCTAGAGCGGCTAATGGTGTTATTTTAGTGACTACAAAAAGAGGTAAAGGAGAAATTAAAGTTAACTATAATGCAAATCTTCGTTTTACCACTAATGGTTTGGTGGGCTACTCTCCAAGTATGAAAGAATATGCAACTATGTGGCTTGAAGGTAATAAAGAAGAAACCAACCCTAATTATTGGATCTGGGGAGAGGAGAACCTTAATAAAATGCAGCAAGGAGTTGAAGGGAAGTATGATTTATTTAATACAGATTTTTATATTTTTAATGCCAACCGTATTGATGAAATGTTTGCCACCCGTTATTCATACCAGCACAACTTAAGTGTTTCTGGCGGTGGAGATAAATCAGGGTATAGATTATCTATGAGTTATGCAGATAATCAAGGGAATTTAGCAACTGCCTATGATGGGCAAAAACAGTTTAATACTCGTTTTAATTACGATTATAAATTGTCAGAAAAGTTAAAACTACAATCTAGCATTAGTGTTATAAACGCAAATACTAGCATGCCTTCAAGAGGTTTAGGAAATATTTTATATTCTTTTGATATGCCATTTTATCCTGCTAAAAATCCTTATGGACAATGGTTTGCTCCTTTTAATGGTATTGATGCTGGGGCCAATAAAAATTCAGCTGCCAATACCTCAGATGCAGGGAGATATGATAAAAAATCTTTGACAGGAAGAATTGATATGAGAGCCACATACGATTTAGGAGAAGGTTTTTCTTTAGAAGGTAAGGCGTCTATTCAAAATGAAAGATATACTGATGAAAGATATGTGTTACCAGTTCAATTATATGATTGGTACGGAAACCCAACAAACAATTCATATCAAACAGATGGAGTGAATAATACCTATAGTGCTAGTGCTTATACAAGTTATTATAATTATTACGAAGGATTATTAAGATATGAGAAGACATTTAATGATATACATACTTTTTCTGCCATGGCAGGGGTAAATGCAGAAAAAATGAGTTCTCAGTCAATTTCGGCTCAAAGAGTCGGTTTTGAAGATTTAGGCGTTCAAGATATTAGTTTAGCTTCTACGGAAACACAAACCAATGGAGGAGCTAAAAGTTTAAACGGACGTTTTTCTTATTTAGCCAGAGTGAATTATAATTACGATGAAAAATATTTGATTGAATTGATGGGGAGAAGAGATGGAAATTCCCGTTTTGCAAAAGGATATAAGTTTCAAAATTTTGGATCGGCTCAATTAGGTTGGGTTTTTACCAAAGAAAAATTCATAGAACCTATTACAGACATTTTAAATTTTGGTAAAATTAGAGGATCATATGCTTCAACAGGAAATGAGGCTAATGATTTAGGTGCTTTTGATTATTTGTCTTTAATTAATATAGGAACAACAGTTATAGGGAATCCAGCATCTCAACAAACTACATCGGGATTAAATAATGGAGGTTTAATTAGTAAAACCCGTACTTGGGAAAGAGTAACACAAAAAAATATAGGGATTGATCTTGGTTTTTTTGACAATAGGTTAACAACTACTTTTGATGTGTATGAAAAAGACAACAACGGAATGTTGGTCAATGTAACATATCCTTCTGTTTTAGGAGGAAATGCTCCTAAAACCAATAGTGGGAATTTTAATACAAAAGGTTGGGAATTTATCATTGGTTGGAAAGATAGAAAGAATGATTTTAGTTATAATGTTTCCTTTAATATTGGTGATGCCAACACCCAAGTAAATGGGGTTGAAAATGCAGATTCTTATAAGGCTGGTACCAATGGTATTGTAAATGGATATCCATGGAAACCATTATTTGTCTACAAAACGGATGGATATTTTAAAACTCAAGATGAAGTAGATGCTTATTACGCAGCTTATGGATCTAGTGATGCTTTAGCTTCTTTACCTCAAAACAATCAGGCGGTAGCTTTAAGACCAGGGGATACCAAAAAAGTAGATGTTGCAGGAACAGGTAATATTACAGGTACAGGTAACAAAGAAAGTTCTTTGGTATATGCTGGTGATGGTACTGCACATTATACTTTTGGACTGAACATGGGTGGAGCTTGGAAAGGTTTTGATTTGAATGCTTTTTTTCAAGGTCATTTAAAACAAAACATCATGCGTACAGGGTATATGGCCTATCCTTTTAAAGCCATATTTACAAATCAAAATCCTACTTTTTTAGGACAAACTTGGACGGAAGAAAATCAAGATGCTTATTATCCACGTTTAACAGTAAACCCTACCCGTGCAGCATGGAATTATGAAAACAATGATTTTATGGTACAAAATAGTCGTTATGTTAGGCTAAAAACATTAATTGTTGGTTACACCATTCCTAAAAAAATAACAGAACGAATTAATTTAAGCAAAGTAAGAATTTATTTTTCTGGAAATGATTTGTGGGAGTTAACTTCAATTAAGGATGGATTTGATCCAGAGTCAGGATCAAATGCAACAGACGGTGACAATGCAGGGTATCCTTTTGGACGTACATGGTCTTTCGGATTTAATATTGGATTTTAATAATTTAAAAGATGAAAACAATGAAAAGAATATACAAATATATGTTTTTAGGAAGCCTTTTTATAGGACTTACAGGATGCCAAGATGATTTTATAGATTTAACACCTCCTGCTCAATTTACGGATGCCGTTTATTTTAAAAAACCTAGCGATTTTAAGGAATATACAGCTAATTTTTATGGTTATTATGATGATAAAGGAGATTGGAAAAACGGTTTGTTACCCGGTTGGGATTTTGGAACGATGGATAATAATACAGATTTGTCTGCCAATGGAAATGGAGCGGGTTATGATTTGGGAAACGGAGCCATTGCGCTAGGAAGTACCAATTGGAATTATTCTGGAATCAGAAGTTGTAATATTTTACTAGAAAAAGCAGAGAGTTACACAGGAGAAGGAGATATCAATCAATACAGAGGAGAAGCTTATTTTTTTAGAGCTTTTACATATTTTGATTTGTTAAAAAGATTTGGAGGAGTGCCCATAGTAACTACTGTTTTAGATACAGACTCTCCTGAGTTGTATGGTAAAAGAAATAGTAGGTATGAGGTAGTGACACAAATATTAAATGATTTAGAAGAAGCAATAGCTACTTTACCAACAGAACAAAATATAGCAGCAACAGACAAAGGAAGAGTAAGTAAATGGGCGGCAATGGCATTTAAGGCTCAAGTTGAATTATACGAAGCTACCTGGGAACGCTATGTAGGTCAAGAACCAGATGGAGATGGAACTTCAGTAGGTGCAGGTACAGCAGGGTACGATGCTGCTAATATCAACAAGTACCTAACAGATGCTGTAGCCATGTGTGAAGAAGTGATGAATAATGGTGGGTATGAGTTATGGAATAAAAATGCAGATGCTACAATGACAGATTTAAGTTCTTGGTATCTGTTTAATCTTGAAGATCCTTTGTCAAATCCAGGTGGGTACGACAAAACCAGTAATAAAGAATTTATTTTATACTCTGTTTATGATTACACTTTAAAGCAATCTAGAAAAAATATTACATGGAGAACTGGGCAATTATACCCGAGTAGAAAATTTGTAGATCTAGCGGTTTGTTCGGATGGTTTACCTCCAGAAAAATCACCTTTGTTTCAAGGGTATCACACTGCAGCAGATGAATTTGAAAATCGTGATCTAAGATTATTAAACTATTTATACGCTTCTACTTCAGCACCTGCCTCTACCACTTTAGACTTTGGAAGTTTAGGATATAGTGGATACGGTAACAGTAAATATGGCGTGTATGGTTTTGGAACTCGTAGATTAGATAATGAGGAATCTGCAAATTGGTCAATTATTAGATTGGCAGAAGTGTATTTAACGTATGCAGAAGCATTATATGAGTTAAATGGAAACATATCAGATGCACAATTAGATGCTTCTATTAATAAATTAAGAGATCGTGCAGAAGTGGCTCATTTAACAAATGCTTTGGTTACGGCCAACAGTTTAGATATGAAAGAGGAGATTAGAAGGGAGCGTGCAGTAGAGTTATACCGTGAAGGAAAACGTTTTGATGATTTGAAGCGTTGGGGAATTTTAGAAGAATCATTAAACCCATCTCGTTTAGGAAGAGTGGTAGGTAATGCTAGTTATGTAACAGATTTTAAAGATGCCACAGGAACCCCAACAAGTGCGTATGTTGCAAATTCATACGTGTATGGAGAAGAGGCTGTACAAACTCCCGATGGAATGTTAAATTGTGTGGTTATAAATAGTACATTAAACCATACTGTTGAAAAGAAACATTATTTATATCCTATGCCTCAGAGTCAAATGTTGTTGAATAATAAAATTCTTCAAAATCCAGGATATTAAAACTAAATATTAAATTAATACCATGCAGAATATATTCCTGTATGGTATTAGTAAATAAGATAAATTATGACAAATAAAAGATATAGATTCATCAAACCCATATTTATAGTGAGTGCTATAGTATGTTTGGTAATGGCTTGTTCTAGTTCTTCCGTAAATAATGAAGATATAGATAATGATAAGGATACAATTGTTACAGTAGATCCAAATAAATTAGCCATAGATACGCTTCCTTCTTCTGTTCCTTTAAAACACGTGGGAGCATTACACACAGAAGAGGATTTTGCAAGAGTTAGAGCTAAGTTAGCTATCCAAGCAGAGCCATGGTTATCTGGTTGGAACAAGTTAATTAATAACTCACATGCTCAGGCATCATACACACCAAACCCTGTAGTGAAATTAGTTAGAGGAGGGAATAGTAGAGAGGAGCCAGATCCAGATAATTATGGAAGAGCATTTCATGATGTAGCTGCAGCATATCAATTAGCATTAAGATGGAAAATTAGTGAAGATGATCAATATGCAGAAACAGCTATTAATATTTTAAATGCTTGGGCTACTACTTGTGAAAGAATCAGTGGAGACTCTAACGTAGCTTTGGCTTCAGGTATTTATGGATATCAATTTGCAATAGCCGCTGAAATATTAAGAGATTATGAGGGGTGGAATGAAAATGATTTTAATGCTTATAAAGAATGGATGTTGAAAGTTTTTTACCCTATTGCTAAAGATTTTTTAATAAGACATAACGGAACCTGTGATTCTCATTATTGGACCAATTGGGATGCGGCTAATTTAAATTCAATTATAGCAATTGCCATTTTAACAGATAACAGATCTATGTATAATTATGCTATTAATTATTTACAACAAGGAAATGGTAACGGTAATTGGTACAAAGCAATTAATTATGTTTTTGAGGGTGAAAATGAAGGGTTAGCTCAACTGCAAGAGATGGGTAGGGATCAAGGGCATAGTTTATTATGCATTGCATTGATGGCTAATTTATGTCAATTAACATGGAATCAAGGTGATGACTTTTATGGTTTGGATGATAATCGATTTTTAAAAGTTGCTGAATATGTGGCAAAATACAATGTAGCAAGACTGGAAGTACCCTTTCATGAGTATACTCGATACTATGCTGCTAATTGTTCTCAATCAGAAACACATACGCAACCGAGTGATATTGGAAGAGGGGCTGGAAGACCTATGTGGGCAGGTGTGTATGCTCACTATGAGAAAATTAAAGGATTATCTACTAAATATATTCCGTTAGGTGTAAGTAGTACTTTACCTGAAGGAGGTGGGGGAGATTATGGTGGTAACAGTGGTGGTTTTGATCAATTAGGGTTTGGGACTCTAATGTATACTAGAGACTAAAGAATCTAAAAGTTTAATAAAACGAAAATTATGAAAAAAAATATTAAAAATACAATCGTCATTGGGATCATATCAATGATAAGTGTTTTCTTTTTTATAGCATGTGAAAAAGAGGCAGATTTTAGAGAGTTTAATTACCCAACTCCAGTTGTCAATGATTTTACACCTAAAACTGGGTATGCTGGACAGTATGTTACAATAACAGGAGAGAATTTTGGTGATGCCATAGGTGCGGTAAAAGTGTTTTTTGGAGGAGTTGCTTCAGATTCTATAAAAAGTGTAGACAATAACAATATTCTAGTAAAAGTACCTAGCAATGGTTTGTCAGGTATTATAAAAGTTGAGTATTTTACAAAAAGTGATACAACTAAAGTCGCTTATACTATTTTACCTTCCGCTAAAATAACAAACATCAGTACTGACAAAGCTCAAATAGATGAAGAGGTTGTTATTACTGGAGAAAATTTTGGAGAAAATATAGAAAATGTTTCAGTACAAATTTCGGGGGTAGAAGCTCAAGTAACTAGTTTGACGAATAGTGAAATTAAGTTTATGACTCCTGATGCCGATTCTGGAAATATAATAATCAATATTGATGGGCAAATTATTTCAGGGCCTTATTTATTAATAGGTATTGATAAATTAGAGGGAATATTAATTGGCCATTCAAGTTCTTGGCAAAATAATCCAGCAACCTTTATTGCAGCAGCTGTAGATGGAGACATTACAACCGCGGTAGATGCTCCTAGTAAAACAGGTTATGTAGGATATGATTTAGGAGAAACAAACTCAGCGGTATTATCTTCAGTACGTTATGTGCCTCGTACAGGTAATGAACAACGTATGGTTGGTGGTGAAATTCGTGGAGCAAATGATCCTAGTTTGTCTGATGCAGTTACATTATACACAATAACGTCAAAGCCTGTTACAGAAGTTTATACAGAGGCGGCAATTACTACTGAAGAAAGTTATCGTTATATTTATTATTATTCATCTGATGGTTTCTGTAACATTGCTGAAATTGAATTTTATGGTAATATAGTTGATGCCGTTATTCCAGAAGGAAAACATATATTTGAATTTGATGATCCTAATGCAATAAATTATTGGGTAGGTGTACAGGGTGCAACTAATGTTATTGAAGATGGAAAATTAAAAGTAACTTTTGAGGCTGGTCAATTTTCAGGAACGAGTAAAAGAAGAGCAGATTTAAAATATGTGGAAGGAGGAGTGTTTCCTGCTGATACACCAACTGGTATATGGAGATATTCTTCTGAATATCCTATCTTAGCTTATAAAATTTCTTTTACAGGTACAGATGCTGTGAGTCCTGTGACAGGGAATATTAAATTAGATAGATTTGATAATGCAAATAATTCATATCAAACAGATTTTGTTTCAAACAATGTTATTTATTATGATGTGTCAACAGTGATTACAGATAGTCAGGATTTAGCATCATGGCAATTAAAAATAGCAGACATCACGTCTGATGAAACAGGTTATGAAATAGATTGGATTAGGACATTTAAATCTGTTGCAGATTTAGAAGCTTTTTTACAATAAAAAATAAAAATAATTTTAAACATAAAAAAACAGGTTCTTATACGAGAACCTGTTTTTTTATATTTAAAAACGAGGTTTAAATATATAAAACATTAAATAAAAAGAGTGATTTTGATTATCAGTTTTTCTGAATTTGAAAACTAGGTAAGATATAGCTCTAAATAATGATATAAAAAAAGCTGATATCAATGGTTTCTTGGGTAGGTAATTATTTGTTTAAAATACTTGTAATGGGTTTAAAAACATTATTTTAAGATGTTTTTAGCATATTGTTTTGTCCCCTATAAAACAAGAGTAATCTTTTAAATTTCGGATTATTCATTAAAATTAAGTGTTTCTGTTTGTTCCATCTTTCATAAGAGGCCATGACGCCTAGTATTGTTATAGAAAATAACATATCCTTTTAGTATTTGTTCAATTTCTCCAAAAGTTCTGTACTCAAAAGGCTGAAAAAACTTCTTTTTTAATATTCCATGATAAGCTTCTACATGTGCATTTTCTTCAGGTGTATATATATGGGTAAATTATTGAATATCAGAAAGCAGATTTATCACTTATTTTTTCTTAATAGAAAAGAAAAATAATCTTTTAATATACTACAAGTATATACATCAATTACATAAAGTAAGTAAGCGTTTCTACCTGCATTAGGTATCCATACAACTTTTATATCCATTTCTGAGCATTCCATGGATCTAGAGGTAATCACTTTTCTAAATTGAACAAACATATGACCGGTACCACTTCTGTTAATTCTTTGCTCTAATTTCAATAGATTGGCTTGTTTCATGATTCTATATAGTTTTTTATAACTATCTTCTTTTAGATAAGAACACATTAATCGATATTCACAATCTATAAATTCATGGCTTAAAATCTCTTTTACAGAAGCTATTACTGTTTCTTGGTCTGCATTCCTTTTGCTTTATGATAGGTTGACTTAGAGGTTCAATTACCCTTGTGGCCTCTACTAGGAACTCTATAATAACTACTTTTTACTATGCCAACCATTTAAATGATCTTAGTCTTACTGCATTTATGTTTGTTATAAATGTGATTTCCTAAATCTTTCTTGGGGCGGATGTTCCAAACTTTTTTAAAGTTCTCGTTGTACCTCTAATTCTATTTCTCTATAAACAAGTAACTTACTAAAAACTCAGTTCTCCTCTTCGGCTACTTTAAGTTCTTTACTTTTAGCATCGTAAGTCACTTTTAAGTCTGACTCTCCTTGATGTTCAAACTTCTTTTTCTAACTGTAAAAAGTACCAGAACTTACTCCAAACTTACGACAAGCTTCTACGATATCTATTTCCTCTGAACTCGATAGAATTTCTTACTTCTGTTCTAAGCTCTATTTCTAGTGTTTCATACATCAAATTTATCTATTTGATTTTTTAAATATCACTCAGAACTTATCGTGGGATAAAAAAAATGATGAAAGTGGTTGAAAAACATCTACTTGAATAAGTATAAAAATTTTATTTATAGGTTTTTGTATTTTATTTATACTCTTTTTTTAGGGGGTATACTATTTTTGATAGTGTAAAAAAAAGGTACTTTTAAGTCATTACCTAAAAACATGACTATACTTAATTTAAATTTATAACATAATGAAAACAAAATTACACTTTAAAAACAAAACAAGTTTCGTTTTAATAATGATACTATGTTTAACAACTGTAAATTTTTTACAGGCACAATCAAAACAGTTAGGAACTTTAATAGGAACCAATGGTTCTTGGGCTAGTAATCCTGATGCTACAATATCGGCAGCTGTAGATGGAGATGTTAATACTTTTTTTGATGGTCCACAAAGTCAGTCGTGGATAGGTTATGATTATGGTTCAGGAAATGAGGTTACATTGTCATCGATTAAGTTTTTTCCACGTAATTCGAATACTACCAGTTTACCAGATCGTATGCAGGGGAATAGAATTTATGGTTCTAATACAGGATACGAAGGAACTTCAGGAGATTTATTGTATACTTTTCCTGATGCTGATACAGGAGAGCATTTAGAAGGGCAATATGATTATAGAGCAGTAGCTGCAGGTTCTACTTTAGCCGAAATCATCTTAGATCCTATGCCTAGTCAAGGGTATCAATATATTTACATGTATTCTATCAATGGTTGTAATGTTGGGGAAATTGAGTTTTGGGGAACATCAACTACATTAGGAATAAATGATATTAATACTAACAAACAAGATTTAGTTTTATATCCTAATCCTTCAATAGATAATTTTAGTGTAAACTTAGGAAGTGAAACTTTAAAAAACACAATAGATATAAAAGTTTATAGTGTGTTAGGGGAGTTGGTTTTAAATAAAACGGTTAAAGTTACTTCAAATACGCTAACAATAAACCATAATTTAAATTCAGGAATTTATGTTGTTAAAATTAATGGAAAAACAACTAAGTTAACTGTAAAGTAAAATAAACCTTAAAAAATGGCTGTACTTAAGTACAGCCATTTTTTTGTTTAAAATAAGGTGATACGCAATACCTTTAAAAGTTGTGATAAACATAAATTCTTAACTAAACTATGATTAAGGCAATAATTCATCATTTAAATAAGAATACTGGAAAGTATCTTTTTTTACTGTTTTCAATATGTTTTATGGGAGAGGTAAAAGCACAAGTAAAACAAATAGGCACTTTAATAGGAACTCAAGGTTCTTGGGGTAATAATTCCGCAACAACAATAGAAGCAGCTGAGGATGGAGATATTAATACTTTTTTTGATGGTCCATCAAGTGCTTCTTGGATAGGATACGATTATGGAACAAATCCTGTATCACTAAAATCTGTAAAGTTTTATCCTCGTAGTACGCATGCCTATCGAATGGGGGGCAATACAATTTATGGTTCTAATACTGATACCAATCCTGCAAATGGAACATTGTTGTTCACTTTTCCACCAAATGGAACAGGTTCAGGAGAATTTGATTATCAAGGAATCGTAAATAGTGGTTCAGACTTGCATGAGTTTATAGTGAATGAAACAAATTCATATAGATATATTTATATGACATCAAATAATAGTTGCAATGTGGCTGAGTTAGAGTTTTATGCGGATCGTACATTTACACATCCTGGTTTATTATCTACCCAAGTTGATTTTGATAGAATTGTAGATAAAGTAGGAGATAATGCCAACCCGTGGATGACAGGTTGGAGTAAGTTAATTTATAATTCTCATGCTCAATTAAATTACACTCCTAATCCTGTTGTGAAACTTATTAGAGGAGGTAATTCTACGGAGGAGCCAGAATCTGACAATTATGCTGCAGCGTTTAATGATGCAGCAGCAGCATTTCAATGTGCAATAAGATGGAAGGTAACAGGTGATGATGACTATGCGGACAAATCTATTGAGATTTTAAATGCTTGGGCTTCTACTTGTACCAGTCTTAGTGGAAATTCAAATATTGTTTTAGGAGCGGGTATTTATGGGTATCAATTTGCCAATGCAGCTGAAATTATGAGAGATTATCAAGGTTGGTCTACTGCAGATTTTACAGCTTTTAAACAATGGTTGGTGGATTTGTTTTTACCTATAAGTAAAGATTTTTTAGTAAGACATAACGGTACTTGTATTACACATTATTGGGCCAATTGGGATTTGGTTAGTATAGCAAATATTATGGCTATTGCTGTGTTAACAGATAGTGAAACAGATTATAATATAGCGATAGACTATTTGTATAATGGAGCAGGGAATGGAAGCTTAGATAATGCTATCTATTATATACACCCTAATGGATTAGGACAAATGCAAGAGAGTGGTCGTGATCAAGGACATACTTTGTTGTGTATAGGAATGTTAGGTGAGATTGCTCAAATGGCATGGAATCAAGGAGATGATTTATTTGCTTATGATAATAATCGAATTTTAAAAGGAGCAGAGTATGTAGCCAAATATAATGTAGGAATGTTAGAGGTTCCTTTTGAAGAGTATACTCGTTATTACAAAGATCCTTGGAGTATATGCGGTGGTACAGATGTGCATATTGAAAACGGAGATGTTGGTAGAGGTGCTATTAGGCCGATATGGGAATTGTTATACAATCATTATGTAGTTAAAAAAGGTTTGTCATCTCCATATGTAGAAATGGCAGCTAATGAGAATCGTGCTAATGGAGGAGAAGGAGGTGGAGGAGATTATGGATCCAATAGTGGAGGTTTTGATTCTTTAGGTTTTGGTACATTATTATATACGCTAAATGAGACTGTAGAAAATCCTGAGTATAATAATTATCTAACAGGTAACTTAATAGGTCATAGTGGATCGTGGGGAAATGATCCTGATGCTGAAATACCTTCTGCTGTAGATGGAGATATACTTACATATGTAGATGCTCCTTCTAGTGTAGGTTATGTAGGGTATGATTTAGGTCAAGGAAGTGAAGTAATATTGACATCAGTTCGTTATGTTCCTCGTGTTGTTACTCCAGGACGAATGGTGGGAGATGAAATACGAGGAGCTAATAATTCGGATTTATCAGATGCAGTGACGTTATACACAATAACGGAGGAACCTGTAGTGGGAGTTTATACAGAAGCAACTATTTCCACAACTGAAAGCTATCGATATGTTTATTACTATTCAACTCATTTTTGTAATCTATCAGAAATAAAGTTTTATGGTAATAATGTTGAAAACTTGTCAATGCGTACGTCAAGTGTAAAATTTAAAAAAAATCAACTAAAAATTGAACTAAATTCTTCTACTAAAAATGTGTTTTATATAAATATGAATGATGAAGAATTAGAGAAAAACTTCATTGTTTTAAGGTTTTATGATGTGTTTGGAAGGTTTTTTTTAGTAAAGAAAGAGAAAATAAAAGATAATATTTTAACTATCAAACATAATTTGTCACCTGGTCTATATATTGTTGTTATAAATGGTGTAACAAAAAAAATACTTATTAAGTAGATGTTTTTTTCATGAACTCTTAATTTACTAAAGCTATAATTGTTTAGTGTATCTAATCGAACTATTGTAAGAAACAGGTTAGTTATATAGAGATAATTAACTCGTTTAACACATGAATAAGACGATTATATCTATAAATACATTTTATTTATAGATAATGAAATTTATGTTATAGCTATGAAAGAGTGATTCTTGATACTTTTGAATTAAATTGAATCTTTATAAATTAATCCATATTTTAATGTTTAACACCATTTTTAACTATTCTAAATTTCTATGTTTATTTTTTTCTGTAATGACTATAAGTGCTGCAGAAATAAAGAATAATAAAGAAATAGAAAATCAAATAATTTCATCAAGTGTAAAAGATGAATTATTAAACTTCCAAAAGATTGAGTCTCCTGACGGTAATTTCTTATTTAGTTTTTATCAAAAAGAAATAAATAATGGAATCACAAAAACTTACTACCAAGTTAGTTTTAAAGGTAAGCCAATAGTATTAGAGTCTGAGTTTAATATTGAATTAGATAACCATCTTTCGGAATGGGCATTGGCTATAAAAGACAAACCAAAAGGTAAATGGATGGATGAACTAGTTTTCATGAAAGAAAGTGTTCGTAACGTAAATAATTCTTGGTCACCTGTTTTTGGAGAAAGAGATAATATTGATAATAATTATAATGAACTGGTACTTTCTTTTAAACAAAAAGCAAGTACTAATTATAAAATGAATATAGAGGTTAGAGTGTTTAATCAAGGTGTAGCTTTTAGATATTATTTTTTAGACAATCCAACAGGTATTTATTACAGAGTTACAGAGGAAAATACAGAGTTTACTTTTCCACAAGGAACAAAAGCATGGTTTGAGGCTTGGGCACAAGGACCATATCAATTATTGCCATTACACAATTGGCCAGCAAAAAGTGAACGTCCGTTAACTTTAGAATTGCCAAATGGAATGTATGCATGTTTGGCAGAAGCAGGAATGGTTGATTTTGTACGTACAAAATTTGAGTTAAGTAAACAAAAGCCTTCAACTGTTAAAACCACTTTGTATGAAAGTGTAGATAAAGTGCCTTATTTTGGAACGCCTTGGCGAGTAATTATGGCATCGGAAACAGCTACAGGGTTAATAGAAAATAATGATATTCTTTTAAACTTAAATGAGCCTAGTAAAATTGAAGATACTAGTTGGATAAAGCCAGGGAAAATTGTTCGTGAAACTGCTTTGTCTGAAAAAGGAGCAAAGGCATGGATAGATTTTGCTGTAGATCATAACTTACAGTATGTTCTTTTTGATTGGAAATGGTATGGTCCTTCTTTTACGTTTGATTCGGATGCAAGAACTATTGATGTTGATTTGAATTTAAAAGAGGTGATTAGGTATGGAAAAGAAAGAGGTGTTGGAATTTGGTTATATGTAAATCAACAAGCATTATTAAAACAAGATTTTGATATTTTTCCATTGTATAAAGAATGGGGAATTGCAGGAGTTAAATATGGTTTTGTAGCATTGGGGTCTCACAGATGGACAAATTGGTTACATGAATCAGTACAAAGAGCGGCAGACAATCAATTAATGGTGAATATTCATGATGAATTTAGGTTGACTGGAGAGCAAAGAACATTACCTAACATAATGACTGTTGAGGGAATAAGAGGAAATGAAGAGTTTCCTGATGCCACACACAATACTATTTTACCTTTTACTAGAGGTATTGCAGGTATGGGAGATTATACTGTTTGTTATTATGATAATCGTATAAAAACAACACATGCACATCAATTAGCATTATCTGTTGTGATGTACAGTCCATTACAAACCTTGTATTGGTATGATAAAGCAAGCGATTATCAAGGTGAACCAGAAATTGCTTTTTTTGATGCTGTTCCAACCGTTTGGGATGATACTAAAGTTTTACAAGGGTCTCCAGGAGAATATATTGTTACAGCAAGAAAATCTAAAGAAGATTGGTTTATAGGAGCTATAACAAATACAGAAGCTAGAGAGGTGAAGATTAAATTAGATTTTTTAGAGGCTAAAGCTAAATATCAAGCTATTATTTATAATGATGATGATAAAGTAAATACTCGTACCAAAGTAGCAGTTAAAAGCATAAAAGTTAAAAACAATAAAGTTTTGACCTTAAATATGAAAGCTTCTGGAGGAGTTGCAATTCATATTAAAAAGATAAATTAAATAGTTAGTTAATTTATTTATTAAAGTTAATAATTGGTTAGGTTAAGTAGTTGTTGGAGCAATCTAACAACTACTTTTTAGAAAAGAAGAAAATAGAGTTTGGGATTATGAAGAAATTTGTTGTTATATATATATTAATATTCACTTTTATAGGTCAGTTAAATGCTCAAACCTATACTGTACCTGTTTCTGTGGGGGAATCACACCCTAGAATATTAACAAGAAATACTACAAAAGAGGAGCTACAAAAGCTAGTGAATCGAAAAGATTGGGCAAAAGAGATTATAAAAAAAACAGAAAATAGATTAAAACCAATTTTAACATATTCAAAAAAAGAAAAGAATTGGCTGGTTTCTAGATTACAAATGTATTGGAAAACCAAACACAATCAAGTTTATATCAATGGGGGTAAATACGATCATGCAGAAGGAGAGGCACCTGCACCAACAGTTAAATTTATCGGTGGTCGTGGAACACCATCAAATTATAAAAGACCAAAACTAGAAGAGGTAAAACCTTATATGGATGACCCAAGGGGACTGTATTTACAAAACAAGACTACCAATGTATGGGAATGGGGAGCACTAGCATCAACAAGTGGGACAACAGCATCAATCAATCGTGAAATTTTAAGTATAGCAAGAGATGCTGCTTTTTTATATTGGTATCAAGGAGATGAAAAATATGCTGATTTGGCATACAGTGTATTAGATACTTATTTAAAAGGGGTCTATTATTTAAAGGAGCCAATTGATTTAAGTCACGGACATCATCAAACTTTGGTAAGTTACACACAATTTGAAGTAATTCAAGAACACGTATTGAATGAAGTAACTCAATGTTATGATTTTTTACATAATTATATAGACAATCGCAATCCAGAAAACTTAAAAATTTATGATGCAACTTTACAGAAATGGGCAGACTTAATTATTAAAAATGGGGTGAGTTTTAACAATTGGAATTTGTTACAAGCTGCACATATTTCAAACATAGCCTTGGTTTTAGAAAATAATGATACCTATGAGAATGGTAAGGGAGGTCCTTATTATTTAGATTTAATCATGAATCAAACATCTACTCGCCAGTGGTCTATGAAAAAGCTCATGGATTATGGGTATGACTATCAAACTGGATTATGGAATGAAAGTCCAGGCTATTCTATGAATGTACTAAATGATTTTATTCATTTTGCAGCATTTTATGATCGTAATTTTAAAATTGATTTAATAGAGGAAATGCCTGTGTTAAAAAAAGCAGTAATAGCTGCTACAGAATATTTATACCCTAATAAATTTAAAGTGGCTTTTGGAGATGGACATTATGCACACATAAGGGTTGAACCTATTGAATATTTAATAGAAAATGCACAACGATATAACAAACCTGAAGATGAGATTTATTTCACCAAATTATTAAAAACAATTGATGACAATCATGAGTTTAACGGTGAGTTTGTTGGTAGAAATTTAGCAGATTTATTTTCTCACAAAGCTTTAAATATTAAAGAGGAAATTAAAGCAGTAAAATTATCTGATTTTACTTCTCCTTTATTTTATGCTCCTAATACTAGTTGGTTGGTACAAAGACAAGGTGATGACGAGAAAGATGCTTTAATGATTAGTCAAATAGGATCTTTAGGAAATCACATGCATTCTAATGGTATTGCTATGGAGTTATACGGAAAAGGACTACCATTGGCTCCAGAAATGGGACATGGAGCTAATTATTTTTCTATTGAATATGCAGAATATTACACACAGTTTCCTGCACACAATACCGTAATTGTTAATGGAAAATCAAAATACCCTGAAATGAAAAGCAATCATGCTTTTAAGGTGTTGGGAATGTATCCAAGAAGTCAACAAAAAGAAGGCAATTTAAAAGGGTATACTTTTTCAGATGTTGAGTTTTTAGAGCCAGAAACACATAGTAATCAACGTAGAGTAATGGGGATTATTAAGAATGAGTTAGGTGGGTTCTATATCGATATTTTCCGTTCTAAACAAAAAGAAAATATGGATGATAAACATGAGTATTTCTTCCATAATTTAGGTCAGCAATTAAATTTAACAAACATTAATAATCAACCTTTAGCATTAGAATCAACCTCTTCTTTGGCTTTTGGTGATGGAGATTTAATGGCATATGATTATATGTGGAATAAGAAATCTATCAAAACAAAAGAAGACTTTAAAGGACAATTTTCTTTAAAAATGGAAGACCGTACTGTGAACATGAACCTATGGTTTAAAGGGGAGAATAATAGAGAAGTATTTTCTGTAATGTCTCCAAAATCAACAGCATTTCGTCATGGTCCATTACCTAAGGAATTTAATAACAATCCAATTCCTACATTAATTGTAAAACAAAATGGTGAAGCATGGAACAGACCTTTTGTTGCTATTTATGAACCTGCCGAAAATGGGAGTACTGAAATTAAATCGGTAAGTTATTTTGGAAAAGGAGAAAATATAGGTATTCAAGTTACAGAAAAATCTGGTAAAGAAAATTTAGTGTTTTCAAACACGAATGATAATAATGTATTGGTTGAAAATGAGTTTTCTGTAAAAGGAACTTATGGAGTAATTAGTTATGTTAATAATGACTTTACATTGTTTTTAGGAAAAGGAAAATCTATTTCCAATTCAGAATATACTCTTGAAGTATATGGTGAACCTGCTTCTGCTTCTTTAAAAAAGGAAATGGGACAGTGGTTTTTAGGAACAGATGGAGTTACAGATTTAAAAATAAAAGTAAATCATAAAATTAAAAAAGCACTATTAACAGATATTTCGGGTAAGGAATATGTTGGTAAGTATGATAGAAAATCTAAAACGGTAACTTTTCATCTTCCTGAATTAGATTTTCAAGTCATAAAAATGGAGTTAAACTAATGAGATTTTTAGCTAACATAAAAAATCTAAGTTCACTGGTTTGTGCTATTTTACTTGTTTGTTGTAAACCTAATTCAAATAACAAGGAAGAGCTTACTCATAGTAATGGTTATGATTTTGGAATTGTAAAGAAGAAAATTCAGACCTGGGTAAATAAAGGATATTATAATGGAGCTTCTATTTTAATTTCTAAAAATAATAAAGTTATTTATGAAGATTATTTTGGTAATTACAATAAAGAAACAACGGTTTTTATAGCTTCAGCGGGAAAATGGTTAGCAGCTGCAACTATTGCTTCGGTAGTAGAAAATTCAGAACTTTCTTGGGATGATAAAGTGAAAAAATGGTTGCCAGAGTTTACAGATATTAAAGGGGAAGCTACCTTAAAACAGTTGTTTTCTCATACTTCGGGTTTTCCAGATTATCAACCCAAAGGGGAACCTAAAGATCATTATCAAACTTTAGAGGAATCAGTAAAGCACATTGTTCACTTACCTGCAAAAACCAATCCAGGGGAGGAATTTTATTATGGAGGGCTAGCCATGCAAGTAGCTGGTAGAATGGCAGAGCTGGCTACCAATAAAAAATTTGAAGATCTGTTTCAAGAAAGGATAGCCATTCCTTTAGAAATGAAAAACACTCATTTTATTCCTGTTGATAATGGAGGAGGTCATGCTCCAATGTTAGGAGGTGGAGCAAAAAGTACTTTGCATGATTATGCCCACTTTTTAGAAATGATTTCTAATAAAGGGGTTTATAAAAAACAACAAATATTACATGAAAACTCTATTGTAAAAATGCAATCTGACCAAGTTAGTAATATAAAAAATCCAATTTTAGAACCTGATTATGTAAATAAAGTAAGAGGAGGTAATCACCAAGGTGTTTATGGGTTAGGCGAGTGGCGTGAAGAAATTGATGTTAATGGAAATGCTATTTTAATTAGTAGTCCAAGTTGGGCAGGAGCTTACCCTTGGATTGACAAAACAACCAATACTTATGGTTTTTTCTTAACACATGTAAATGTAGAAAAGGCAAATCAAGATGGATTTTCATCTTTTTATAGCAGCCCAGTGCTACCTATTATGGTTCGTGATGTTTATAAGAAAGTATCCTTATCAAAATCAGTTAAAAAACAGGTATTGTAACTATTGATGAGAGTACAAAATTATATTACGAATTAACAGAAAAAGGAGAGCCTGTAATTTTCATTCATGGGCATTCCTTTTGACCATTCAGAATGGGATCCTCAATTTTTTGAGTTTGGCAAAAATTATCAAGTCATTAGGTACGACTGTAGGGGTATGGTTATTCAAACTTGCCAGAAGAAGGAAATGAATTTTTACATGCAAATGATTTGTAGGTTTTTATGGATAGTTTAAAAATCACATACGTAAAGATAAATTGCTGTCGTAACAGTTTCGTGTGGGTGATGTTTTGCAAGTATCTAGCGCATCAGAGCCATGGACTTAAAATTTGATAGAAAAGATAAACATAATAAGTTATTGCAAATTTTATCATCAGTAAAACAAATAATAATTCCAAATATAGGAGATGTTAGCTATATGTAAAAATACAAAGATTTTAAATCGTCATTATAAGTTTTTTAAATAAAAAAGACCAAGATAATTAGATTAATAAATATAAAAGATGTTAGGATTATGAATTCTATTTCAAAATAAAAAAAAGAATCATATGATGAAATTCGGGGTTATTGTATATATATCCATGTTTTTGTTTTCTTGTTCTGAAAATAAAAAAAAGGAGGAGTCTAGATTAAATTTATGGTATGATAAACCAGCTAATTCCCAAGTGTTAGATAGTAAAAATCATTGGGAAAGTGATTCAGAGTGGCTCAAAGCATTACCTTTAGGGAATGGCTATATAGGGGCTATGGTTTATGGTGATGTAAATCATGAAAGGATTCAGTTAAATGAAAAAACACTTTGGTCAGGTAGTTTTCAAGAGAGCAATAATCCAAAAGCAGCAGATGCACTGCCAAAAATTCGTCAATTGCTATTTAAAGGAAAGTATAGGGAAGCAGATTTACTTACCACTCAAACTCAAGTATGTAAAGGTAGAGGATCTTCGGGAACACAATATGGCTGTTACCAAACTTTAGGAGATCTTTATTTTGATTTCGAAACAGATGAATCATATTCTGATTACAGAAGAG
The DNA here is from genome assembly GCF_054111205.1 of Wenyingzhuangia sp. IMCC45467. The sequence goes on along the minus strand of NZ_CM134196.1, from coordinate 1,042,377 downwards.
AATTGGATTTAGAAAACGCTAAAGCAACTGTTACTTATACCCAAGATGGAGTGAAGTTTAAAAGAGAAATTTTTGCAAGTTATCCAGATAAAGTGTTTGTGGTTCATTTTTCTAGTGATAAAAAAGGAAAGATTAGCTTTAAAACTTCCTTAACACGTCCAGAGCGTTTTTCTACAAAACAAGATGGAGAATCTCTTTTGATGACTGGAGTGATGGATGATGGAAAAGGAGGAGGTGGAATGCTTTATGCAGCAAGACTTAAAGCAGTTGTTGATGGAGGTTCAGTTATATACAAAAACAATAACGTAATTATAAAAGAAGCTAATGAAGTAACTTTACTTCTTACAGCAGGAACTAATTACAAACAAGAATACCCCCGTTTTATAGGAGAAAATCCCATAGAAGTAACCAAAAGAGAATTAAAAGAGATTGAAGGTTTTTCATATGAAAAGCTTGAAAAAAGACATTTAAGTGATTACAAATCTCTTTTTGATAAAGTTGAATTAAAACTTAGCGACACTAAAGTTGATACCATTCCTACTGATGTTAGACTTAAAAATGGAAATGATTTACATCTTCAAGAACTTTATTTTCAATTTAGTAGATATTTATTGATTTCTTCGTCTAGAAAAGGAACACTACCTGCTAATTTGCAGGGTATTTGGGCAAATAAAATAAAAACGCCATGGAATAGTGATTACCATACTAATATTAATTTACAGATGAATTATTGGCCTGCAGATTTAACAAATTTGTCAGAATGTTTTGAACCGTTTACAGATTTAATAGAGTCTTTAGTAGAGCCAGGAGAAATCACAGCAAAAGAGCAATATAATATGGATGGATGGGTTACTGAAACACTGACAAATGTATGGGGGTTTACTTCTCCTGGTGAAGGGACTAGTTGGGGAATGTATGTAGCGGGTAGTGGTTGGTTATCTAGACAACTTTGGGATCATTATACATACACACTAGATCAAAAATATTTAGAGAGGATTTATCCTATTATGTTAAAATCAGCAAGATTTTATTTAGACTGGTTGATAAAAGATTCTAATACCGGTCAGTGGGTATCAGGTCCTTCAACTTCTCCTGAAAACTTTTTTTATGCTCCAGATGGATCAAAAGTTTCTGTTAGTATGGGGCCTGCTCATGATCAGCAAGTTATTTCAGAATTGTTTAAATCAGTGTTGAAAGCAGCTAAAATACTTAATTATACAAGTTCTGAATTGTCAAAAATTAAAGAAAGGTTAGAGAGCATGAAAAGTTTTCAAGTGGGGGCTGATGGAAGATTGATGGAGTGGACAAAAGAATTTAAAGAAAATGAGCCAACACATCGTCACGTATCACATTTATACAGTCTTTATCCAGGAAATCAATTGGACATTTTAGCTAAGCCATTATTGGCAGATGCAGCAAAAAAAACGTTAGAGTTAAGAACAGATGTAGGTACAGGTTGGTCTTTGGCTTGGAAAATAAATTTTTGGGCTAGGTTGAAAGATGGAAATCATGCTTATAAACTGTTACAAAACTTACTGTACCCTACAGAAAATTATACTGTTAACATGTCAGATGCTGGAGGAACTTATAGTAATCTTTTTTGTGGACATCCTCCTTTTCAAATAGATGGAAATTTTGGAGCAACAGCAGGTATAGCAGAAATGTTAGTGCAAAGTCATAGTGATAATATTCATTTATTACCTGCTTTGCCATCGGCATGGAAAATAGGAGAAGTTAAAGGTTTGAAAGCTAGAGGTGGGTTTGAAGTAGATGTAAAATGGAAAAAGAATGAGTTACAAACAGCAGAAGTTAAATCAATAAATGGAGGGAAATGTGTTTTATTAACAAATGTTCCAGTGGCTGTAAAAGAGGTTGAGAATTTAACATCTAAAAGAGAAGGAAAATACTATTTAACAAGTTTTCCAACTCAAAAAGGAAAAATATATCACATTCATAAAAAATAAATATTAAAAAATGAAAATTAAATTTAAGATACAAATACTATCTGTTCTGTTAAGTTTTCCAGGTCTTTTAATAGCTCAAGAAACAGGAAATGAATGGAAAAATGAAGGGGTTTTTAGGGTAAATAAAGAGCCTGCTCATGCTTCGTTCATTCCTTACCAAAATATAGAAACTGCAAAGCAAAAAGATCCTTTAAAATCGGAATTTTACCAATTATTAAATGGTTTATGGAAATTTAAATGGGTTAAAAATCCGAAAGAGGTAAATAAGGACTTTATAGAAATTAATTATAAAGATAAAAAATGGGATCAAATACCAGTACCTGCTAATTGGCAAATGCATGGATATGACGATCCAATTTACACCAATATTCAATATCCTTTTAAGGGGTGGGGAATAAGCGATAATAAAGCAAAAGTTCCTGAGGAATATAACCCTACAGGGCTTTATAGAAAAACCTTTGAAATCTCATCAGATTGGGAAGATAAGCAGGTTTTTGCTCACTTCGGGGCGGTAAACTCTGCTTTTTACCTTTATGTAAATGGTCAATTTGTGGGGTATAGTCAAGATAGTAAAACACCTGCTGAGTTTAACATTACATCATATCTTCAAAAAGGTGAAAATTTAATGGCATTAAAAGTAATCCGTTGGTGTGATGGTTCATATTTAGAAGATCAAGATTTTTGGAGACTATCAGGAATTGAAAGAGATGTGTATTTAGTAGCTACTCCTGAAAGAAGAATAGAAGATTTCAATGTAAAATCATCTTTAGATACAACATATAAAAATGGTGAATTTGCGTTAACAGTTGATTTGACAGGGAAAAAACAAATATCTAATTTATCAATTATAACAAGAGTTTTAGATTCAGATAAAGTCATTTATGAAGAAAGTAAAGCAGCTAATATTGATAAAGTAATATTTACTTCTCAGATAGAAAATGTAAAAAAGTGGTCTGCTGAATTTCCCAATTTATATCAATTAGAAATTGAGTTAAAATTGGGAGATAAAATAATTCAAGCAATTCAACAAGAAATAGGATTTAGAACAGTTGAAATAACAGATGGACTTTTAAAGATAAATGGTGTGCCAATTACTTTAAGGGGGGTTAATTTACACGAACATCATGAAACTAATGGACATGTTCTTGATCTAGAAACGAGAATAAAAGACTTGAAACTAATGAAACAAAATAACATCAATGCTATTAGAACCTGTCATTATCCTCAAGATCCAGAGTTTTATCAATTATGTAATCAATATGGTTTATATGTGTTAGATGAAACAAATATAGAATCTCATGGTATTGGTTATGATTTAGATAAAACCTTAGCAAACAAACCTAATTGGATGGCTGCTCATTTAGATCGCACACAAAATATGGTAGAAAGAGATAAAAATCAACCATCAGTAATTATATGGTCTTTGGGGAATGAGGCTGGTAATGGTATTAATTTTTATGAAACCTATAATTGGATAAAAGAAAATAATCCAACTAGACCTGTTCAATATGAACGAGCAGGAAAAGAATTCAACACAGATATTGTAGCGTATATGTACATAAAAATGGAGGATATGGAAAAGTATGCTAAAGAATATACTGATAGACCATTAATACCATGTGAGTATGCTCATGCCATGGGGAATAGTCTTGGGAATTTTCAGGATTATTGGGATTTGATATATAGATATAAACAACTCCAAGGAGGATTTGTTTGGGACTGGGTAGATCAAGGTTTAAAAACAAAAGATAAAAATGGGAACAAATATTGGGCTTATGGTGGAGATTTTGGACCTAAAGATGTACTGAGCGATAATAATTTTTGCATGAATGGTGTTGTAAATGCAGACCGTACACCACATCCTGCTTTATTTGAATTAAAAAAAGTATATCAACCTGTTTATGTTAAGGAGGTTGATCTAAGAAAAGGATTTATTCAATTATTAAATCACTATTCATTTGATGATTTGACTAATTTAAAATTGGAATGGGTTATTGAAGCGAATGGAGTAGTTGAGAAAAAAGGAATTTTAAATGAATTGAAAATAAATCCATCTAGTTCAAAAGTAATCAATTTAAATCTTCCCAAGATGGAACCTAAAATAAATACAGAGTATTTTTTAAATGTGTATATAAAGTCTAAAACAGAAATAGGTTTAGTTCCAGCAGAATCTATCATTGCTTACGAACAATTTAAACTACCTATTTCCATAACCCAAACTAAAATTAATTCTGTTGAATATAAATTAGAATTAACTCATTCTGAGAATAATCTAAAAGTTATTGGAGATAGGTTTGATGTTAGTTTTGATAAAAATACAGGCTGGATTACTTCTATCCATCAGCAAGGAAAAGAATTGTTGGAAATGCCATTAGAGCCAAATTTTTGGAGAGCTCCAACAGATAATGATTATGGTAATGGAATGCAAAATAGGTGTAAAATTTGGAAAAACATCGTAGAAAGTTTTGAAGTAGAAAGTTTTGAAATCAATCAAGCAATTCCAGGACTGGTAGAAGTTAATATTGATTTTAAAATAAATGACATCAATAAAAGAAAGGCAAAGGTGGCATATAAAATTTACGGAGATGGAAATATTGAAGTAAAAAGTCAATTTGATTTTAATGACAAAAATTTACCTGAAATACCTAAAATAGGTTTCCGTACAAGAATTGATAAAAGTTTTGAAAATATAGAATATTTTGGTAGAGGTCCTTCTGAAAATTATATAGATCGTAATTCAGGTTCTTTAGTTGGCCTTTATTCAGATGAAGTGGAAAACCAATATTTTGCTTATGCTCGTCCACAAGAAAATGGAAATAAAACAGATGTTAGATGGGTTAAATTAAGCAATTCTAAGAACGAATTCATAGAGGTTTCATCTGAGATTCCTTTTGAAACAAGTGCCATGCCATATGCCCAAGAAGGTTTTGATGATGGTGATGAAAAAGACCAAAGGCATCCAACAGATATAGAAAAACAACCTTTTGTAGAATGGCAAATTAACAAAGTGCAAATGGGAGTTGGAGGTGATGATAGTTGGGGAGCTAAACCACATCAAGAATATTTAATTCAACCAGCTATTTACCAATTTAATTTCAACATAAAAATCAACTAATCATGAATAGAAATAAAGTAATAAACAGAGTCCTAAGATTGTTTTTTTTAGTAGCTAGTATATCTTGTTGGGCACAAAAATCTGATAACAAGTTATTTGCTTACCCAGCTCCCAATGATATAATACAAAATACTGATTTTACAGTAAAAGTAAGAACTCCAGGTGGGGATTGGCAAGATTTACCAGAGTACAATGTAAAAGTAGATGAAGTAAAGAATTCAAAACATAACACACAAAATGCATCGATGGTTTATTTTGATTTTGAAGGAGAAGTAGAAGTAGCAATTACCTATAACAAAGGTGATGTTGAAACCTCTCGAATAAGACCACTTTCTTATCAAATAGCATCGAATACTGATGGTAATACAATAATGTTTAAGCTCTCCAAACCTAGAAACCTTTCTGTAGAAGTAAATGGAGATATTTTTCATAACCTTCATTTTTTTGCGAATCCTATCCAAAAAATGATACCTAAAAAAAAGGATTCAAATGTATTGTATTTTGGACCAGGTGTTCATGAAATACCAAATCACAAGTTAGTAGTACCATCTGGGAAAACAGTTTATTTGGCTGGGGGAGCTGTTCTAAAAGGACAAATAGCTATTAATAACGTGGAAAATGTTAAAGTATTAGGTAGTGGTATGATAGATCAATCTATTAAAGGAGGAATACATATTTCTAATTCTAAAAATATTGAAATCAATGGTGTTTTCACAACTCAATGTTTTACAGGCGGCTCTAACAACGTTAGTATTAAGAATGTTAAAAGCATGAGTTATTTCCAATGGGGAGATGGGATGAATGTAATTTCTAGTAATAATGTTATAATTGATGGCGTGTTCAATCGAAATTCAGATGATTGTACAACTGTTTATGGAACTCGCCTTGGTTTTGTAGGTGGGTGTAAAAACATTACTATGCAGAACTCTACCCTTTGGGCAGATGTTGCGCACCCTATACAAATTGGAACCCATGGAAACACCCCTAACCCAGAAGTATTGGAAAATTTAAATTACATAAATATTGATATTTTAGATCATAAAGAAGCTCAATTAGATTATCAGGGTTGTATGAGTATAAATGCTGGAGATAGTAATCTTATTAAAAATGTCCGTTTTGAAAATGTGAGAGTGGAAGATTTTAGACAAGGTCAACTAGTAAATATAAGAGTGTTTTACAATAGTAAATATTGTACATCTCCAGGTAGAGGAGTTGAAAATGTACTGTTTAAAAATATTACTTATAACGGTAAAAATGCAGAGCTTTCTGTTATAGCTGGGTATGATGAGAATAGAAAAGTTAAAAATATAGTTTTTGAAAACTTAATGATCAACGGAGTCTTAATACATGATGACATGGAAAATAAACCAAAGTGGTATAAAACAGGAGATATGGCTCGTGTTTTTATAGGAGAACACGTTGAGAATATAAAATTTGTAAGATAATAAGTGAAATTTTTTGTAAACGAATATAATATGAAAGCTATAAAAAACACGATACCTTTTTACTTTTTTTTACTTTTTTTGAGTTTAGCAGAAATATTGAATGCTCAAGTACAAGAAAGAGAAAATCCTAAAGAGTGGCAAAACCTGATTAAAGGAGGTAAATTTATTGATTTATTTAAGCCAATCCCTCCAATTGGAAATTTAGTAGAAAATACATGGGGAGCTTCGTATGTAGTTCCAAGATACTTGGAAAATGGGATTGAAGAAAATCAATGGTCATATTGGGGAGGTAGTATTTTAAAAGATGATCAGGGCTTATACCATATGTTTGTTTGTCGTTGGAGGGAAGATTCTCCAAAAGGTCATATGGAATGGCCAAATTCGTATGTAGTGCATGCAATTTCAGATAATTCTGTTGGACCTTTTAAAACTATTGAAACAATAGGAAAAGGTCATAATCCTGAAATATATCAAGCGGCTGATGGACGTTATGTTGTTTATGTTATTGATGGATATTATATTTCAGATAGTCTTAACGGTCCTTGGGAATATGGAAAGTTTGATTTTGACCATAGGGATCGTCCAATTATTGAGGGGTTATCTAATTTAACTTTTGCAAAACGAGAAGATGGATCGTCTTTAATGATTTGTAGAGGTGGAGGTGTTTGGTTTAGTAAAGATGGGGTCTCTACTTATAAGCAAGTATCAAATAGTAGAGTATATCCTGCTGTAGAAGGTAGATTTGAAGATCCTGTAGTTTGGAAAGATAATGTTCAATATCATTTAATAGTCAATGATTGGTTAGGAAGAATTGCATTTTATTTACGTTCTAAAGATGGTTTGCATTGGAAAGTAGATCCAGGTGAAGCTTATAAACCTGGTATTACAAAATACACTGATGGTACAAATGAAGACTGGTTTAAATATGAACGATTAAAAATATTTCAAGATTCTTTAGGTAGAGCAATTCAGGCCAATTTTGCTGTAATTGATACCTTAAAATTTCAGGATCTTCCTAATGATAAACATAGTTCTAAAAATATTGCAATTCCTTTAACAGTAGGAAGACAACTTTCTGTTTTAAACAGTAAGGAAATAACAGAAAAAACAAAAAAGATAAAACTTAAAATTTTAGCAGAAAAAGGATTTAACCCTCAAAAAGAAATCAATATTTCATCGCTTAGATTTGGTGCTTCAGAAGTAGTGAATTATGGAAATGGTGCCAAGGTATTAAGCGTAGAAAATTCAGGTAAGGATCTTATTGTAACTTTTTCAGGAGAAGGAAACGGTTTTACAAAAGATAATTTCGCAGGAAAACTATTAGGTGAGTATAAAAACGGGGAGTTGCTTTTTGGTTATGCAAGATTACCTTGGTTAAATTATAGTGAATCCATTTTATCGGCTAGAGTACCAATTGTGTCAGAATCTGAAATTTTAGTAGAGGTTGAAAATTTCGGTCAAGTAAATTCTAAAAAAAGTAGATTGAAAATTGAATTTCAAAAAGGAGATGAATATAAAATTATTGGCGAATCAAAATTATCTTGTATTAAGCCTTTTGAAAAATCAGTTATTCGAATAGTGCACTCAAGAGATTTAAAAAAAGGGGATTCAATTAAATTAAGAGTAACTGTTCTGCAAAAACAAATTTCAAAAGCAGAGGTTTTTGAAACAGAAGTAAAAGTAAAATAGTATTTAACTAACTATAATTTGATTAGTTAAGATGAAAAAATAAAAATTATTAAGTTTAAAATGAGGAATAATATAACAAGAATTTTATTTGTGGGATTGTTTGTGTTAGCAAATTTATGTTTGTTGGCTCAAGAAAAACATAAATTAGTAATGGAGGGGGTTTCTCCTTTTTCTAATAAGTCAGTAGAATTAGAGTCATCATGGATAAAAAAACGTGAAGATCTAAATATAGAGTATTTAAAAAATCTTGAGCCAGATAGATTACTACATAACTTTAGAGTTAATGCAGGTCTACCATCAGATGCAACTCCTTTAAAAGGATGGGAATCACCAAAAATTGGGCTTAGGGGGCATTTTGTCGGACATTATCTTTCTGCTGTTTCAATTTTAGTTGAGAAATATAAGGAAAGTTCTCTTACAAGAACATTAAATTACATGGTTGATGAATTGTACAAATGCCAACAAGCTTTTGGAAATGGATACCTTAGTGCTTTCCCTGAAAAAGATTTTGATACATTAGAAGCTAAATTTGGTGGAGTTTGGGCTCCATATTATACTTATCATAAAATAATGCAAGGATTATTGGATGTTTATACTCATACAGGAAATCAAAAAGCTTATAATATGGTGGTTGATATGGCTGGCTATGTTGAACAGCGAATGTCAAAACTAAATGATGAGGTAATTGAAAAAGTACTTTATAGTGTAGGAGCAAATCCGGCAAATGAAGTAGGAGCAATGAATGAAATTTTATATAAACTTTATTCAGTATCTAAAAAAACTAAACATTTAGAATTGGCAAAATTATTTGATAGAGATTGGTTGGTAAATCCTTTATCGAATAATGAAGATATTCTATCAGGGTTGCACGCTAACACACATTTAGTTCTTGTGAATGGATTTGCTCAACGATTTATGGTCACAAAAGACAAGAAATATTACAACGCCGTTATGAACTTTTGGAAGATCCTCATGGATTCTCATGTATACGTAAATGGATCTAGTAGTGGTCCTCGTCCAATTGTTGTTACTCCAACTTCATTATCTGCAGAACATTGGGGTAATCCTGGAGTACTTAGTAATACTCTAACTAGGGAAATAGCAGAATCATGTGTTACGCATAACAGTCAAAAACTAACATCAACTCTTTTTTCATGGACAGCTAATCCTATTTATGCAAATGCTTATATGAATACCTTGTATAACTCTGTTTTAGCTTTGCAAAGTAGTTATTCAGGTAAATGTGTATATCATTTACCTTTAGGCTCACCAAGAAAAAAAATATTTTTAAATGATGATGATTTTCGTTGTTGTAATGGTACGAGTATTGAAGCTTTTTCTTCTTTGAATAATGGAATTTACTACCATAATGAGTCTTCTATATTTGTTAATTTATTTATACCATCTAAAGTTAATTGGAATGAAAAAAAGGTAACCCTCACTCAAAAAGGAAGTTTTTTGGCAGATAAAGCAGTTGATTTTATAATAACAACCAAATCAAATTCTACGTTTGATGTGAATTTACTTGTCCCTTCATGGAGTAAAAAAGTTGAAGTTTTTATTAATAATGAAAAACAGAACATTCATGTTAAACCTAATTCATATATATGTTTAAACCGTGAATGGAAGAATAATGATAAGATCAAAATGGTGTTTGATTTTGATTTTTATATTGAATCGATGCCGGATAATGAAAAAGTTATAGCAATTTTTTATGGTCCCAGCCTTTTAGCTTTTGAAACTTCATCTGAAATAATATTGAAAGGAGGTCAAGATGAAATATTGAAAAGTATTTATAAAGATCAAGAAAGTAATATTTTTTATTTAGAGAATGGTGGAAATAAGTTTCAACTAAGACCATTATATGACATTGAAGAACAATCCTATGGAGTGTATGGTACCATAAGAAATTTTTAAATTTTATTGATAATAATAGATATCCTATTAAAATCAAAAGAACTACGGAAAGAATAAAAGTTTAATTACATATTTAATAAGTTAAAAAATGAAAAAGTTAATAGTGATTTTTTTAGCATTGACTTGCTTTCAAATTTCAGCCCAAGAAAACCTAGTTATATATGAGGTTCCAGGTGGATATAAATATTCAGCACATAATGATGATTTTACTGTTCTTGTTAGGGAAATTAATGGAGAATGGAAAGATCTTTTTGAATATAAAGTTGAGGTGGATTTAGATACCAAATCTAAAGCTTCTATGGTGCATTTTGATTTTGATAAAAAAGTAGAAGTAAAAGTTAGAAAGAATAACGGAACAATATATAATGTTGAAATTAGACCCAAATCATTAGGAGTAGAACCTGTCTTAGTAGGGAATGAAATTACTTTTATTTTAGATAAACCTACAAAACTTTCATTAGAAGTAAACGGAGATAAATTACACAATTTACATGTTTTTGCAAATGGTATTGAAAAAAACAAACCAAAGCCCGAAGACCCAAATGTTATTTATTTTGGACCAGGAGTACATCAACCAAAAGATCAACCAGGAGATGTTTATCGTGTTCCATCAGGTAAAACAGTTTATGTACATGGAGGAGCCATTATTAAAGCAAAGTTTTTAGTAGAAAAAGCTCAAGATGTAAAAATTATGGGTAGAGGAATTGTCATGCAACCTGAGAGAGGAGTAGAAATTAGACATTCTAAAAATATTACTGTAGATGGTTTAATTTTTATCAACCCTAAACATTATACTATATATGGAGGTGAAACAAAAGGATTAACTATTAAAAACATCAAATCTTTTAGCAGTAACGGGTGGAGTGATGGTATAGATTTAATGTCTTGTTCTAATGTTGAAATTGATCATGTGTTTATGAGAAATTCAGATGATTGTATTGCTATATATGCACATCGTTGGGACTTTTATGGTAATGCCGAAAACTATATAATTAAGAATTCTACTCTGTGGGCAGATATTGCTCACCCTACAAATATAGGGTTACACGGAAATGCTGAACATGTTGGAGATACCATTCAAAATGTTACATTTTCTAATATAGATATTTTAGAACATGATGAAGATGATCGCAATTATCAAGGTTGTCTAGCTATTACAGGGAGTGATAAAAACTTAATCAAGAATATCCGATACGAAGATATTAGAATTGATAATATACAAGAAGGACAACTTTTTAATTTTAGAGTGTTGTTTAACGAAAAATATAGCGCAGCACCAGGAAGAAATATAGAAGGGGTGGTACTTAAAAACATTACTTATACAGGAGCTCTACCAAATCCTTCTTTAATACAAGGCTACAGTAATACAGGGCTAATTAAAGATGTAACGATTCAAAACCTAAAAATAAAAGATGAAGTTGTCTCAAAACAAATGAATAGTTTTTTTACCATAGGTAAATTTACAGATGATATAAAAATTATAAAAAGAAAAAAAATACAGTAAATGCTGATTTATAGTGATGAATAGAAGAAAGTTTATACGCAATACTGTTTTAGGAACTTCAGGATTGATGTTACTTCCATCAAACTTATCAGCGATGAGTTTAACATCAGATATTCTTACGTTTTCAGATTTAGAAAATGGATTTAAATCACCACCAAATGCTTCAAAACCATGGGTTTTTTGGCAATGGATGAATGGCAATATAACCAAACAAGGAATTACTTTAGATTTGGAAGCTATGCATCGTATGGGTATTGGTGGTGCACTTTGTTTTAATAATGCTGTAGGAATTCCAAAAGGAGATGTAGATTATGCTAGTGAAGAATGGTTAGATATGGTTGCTTATGCAACAAAAGAGTGTCATAGATTAAATATAACATTCATGCTTCATAATGGTGCCGGTTATTCTGGTTCAGGAGGTCCTTGGGTAACTCCAGAAATGAGTATGCAACAATTGGTATGGACAGAAGCTCAGTTTAAAGAAGCGAAAAAAATAAAATATAACTTGCTTAAACCACAAGAAAAACATGGTTTTTATAAAGATGCCTATGTCTTTGCTTATCCTTCTCTTTCTGCAGAAAAGGGTTTGATGAAAGAACATATAAAGAAAGTGACACTCGATGGAAAAGAGATAGATCACACTATTTTGTGTGATGAAAATCCTGATAGTAAAATTAGATTAGAACAAGGAGGTAAAGATGATTCAGTATTAGAATTTGAATTTTTAACCCCATTTGAAGCACGTTCTATCACAATTATTAGAAAACCAGAAGTTCCAAAAGATTTGTTTGATGGCCCAAGAGATCATCCGCCTCATTTTATTGTTGAAGCTTCTTATGATGGTTTATCTTATTTTAAGTTGGCTAGTTTTAATACGCCAGAATTAAGAGAAATGGATACTCCAGCTATGCAGAATTTTAAAGCGACAAAAGCAAAGTTTTTTAGATTACGTACCAAACAACCTACCTGGTTGTCTTCTGTAGAATTTATTTCAGGACCTAGGCTGGCAGGTTGGCCAGGAAAAGCAAACTGGACACATGGAAATAATAATGCGAACATGCCTGAGCTAAATTCAGATGATATCATTCATTCAAATGATATATTAGATATTTCTGAATATATGGATGCGGAAGGAAATTTAAAGTGGAAAGCTCCTAAGAAAGGAAATTGGACCGTTGTTAGAATGGGACATACCACTACGGGAGAAGAACCAGCAGCACACCCTGATGCTGGAAAAGGCTTAGAAATTGATAAGTTTAGAGCAGAGGCAGTAGATTTTCATTATGATAAATTTCTATCAAAAGTTATACAAAAGTTAGATGGCTTTGTAGGAAATACTTTTAATGGATTTACAACAGATTCTTGGGAAGCGGGTAAACAAAATTGGTCAATAACGGTTCCTAGTCAATTTAAAAAAAATAGAGGTTATGAAATAGGAGGATGGTTGTTGGCTATGACTGGTAGGATTATAGATTCTATAGATTGTACTGAACGTTTTTTGTGGGATATGAGAAAAACCCAAGCGGAATTACTTTCAAAGAATTATTATGGTCGTTGCCAAGAGTTGTGTCATCAACACGGATTACAATACCATGCAGAACCTTATGGTGATGGAAATTTAGATAGTTTACAAGCAGGTCAATATTTAGATGTACCCATGTCTGAGTTTTGGACTAGGTATATTTATGGTAGTGATATGACTTCTAAACAATCAACATCTATAGCTCATGTGTATGGTAAAAAAGTAGTAGCTGCTGAGTCTTATACCGGTATGCCCTTAACAAGTAAATGGACAGATTATCCGTATTCTTTAAAAGCAGAGGGGGATTACTTTTTTAGCTTAGGAGTAAATAGATTGGTGTTTCATGTTTTTGTACATCAACCTTATACCACAGGTTTTCCTGGTATGACTATGGGACCTTTTGGAACTCATTTTGATAGAAATAATACATGGACAGAACAGGCTTATGGTTGGATAAATTATTTAAAACGTTCGCAATATCTTTTACAACAAGGTTTAACAGTTGCTGATGTTTGTTATTTTAAAGGTGATGAAGCAGTTTCTGGTGTTCCAGATACTTACAGTATATTACCAAAAGGTTATGTAGGAGATGTGGTAGGAACTGATGCTCTTTTTAGTCGTTTTGCTATTAAAAATGGAAAAATTGTCCTTCCCGATGGGATGCAGTATAAAGTATGTATGTTGGCTAATTTGCAAGCTATTTCTCTTAAAACTTTAAATAGATTACAAGAGTTAGTGGCTCAAGGAATGGTATTAATTGTTCAAAACAAACCATCTAAAACGTTTGGTTTGTCTAATAACGATAAAGAAATTCAAAATATTGTATCAGAATTTTATGGTAATTTGGATGGTGTTTCTGTCCAGAAAAGAAATTTTGGTAAAGGGACACTGTATTGGGGAGTTCCTTTTGAAGATGTTTTTAAAGAATTAAGCATTGCACCAGATTTTGAGTATACAGCTAAAAATCAGGATGCCATGCTGCATTATACGCATAAAAAGATAGAAGATGCGGAATTTTATTTTATCAGTAATCATAAACGAAGAAAAGAAAAGGTAAATTGTTCTTTTAGAATTTCGGGATATCAACCAGAGTTTTGGAATAGTGAAACGGGAGAGATTATAAGTTGTCCAGTATTTGAAATTAAAGACAATAGAACGATTATTAGTTTGGAGATGGAGCCTTCACAATCGTTGTTTGTAATGTTTAGAAAAACGATAAAAAAATCAGGATATACTTCTATTTTAAAGGATGCAGATCTAGTGTTATCTACACAACCTTTTAATAATGCTAATCTTTTAAAGTATAAAGATGTTTTTGGTGATTTTTCTATGTCTTTTTGGGCAAAACCAGATTCTTATGCACATAATGGTAGAGGTATTCTGTGTCATACTATTAATGGAAATCAATTGTTTGGAAATAATCATGCAACTTGTGGTATTTCCATAGGTCAAAACGGTATAAAAGTTTTTGAAGAAGCTAAGAAAAGAGAAACCGTATTAGAGTTAAACATGATGATTGAGGGATGGTCACATATTAGTCTGGTTTATAAAAACAATCAACCATTATTATATGTAAATGGTGTTTTAAAAAAAGAAGGAAAACAATCTAAATATAAAATACATCCAGGTTTAGAAACGCCTTCAAGTAACAAACAAATTAATACTTCTTTTGAAGGAAACCATACAACTATTGTCTTAGATAAAAAATCACTTTCTCAAACTGATATCTTACTAGCATATAAAAAAGGAGTTCCTCCTTTAAATTTAATATCAGTAGTAGAACCTTTAAAAAATGATTCGTGGTTGTTTATACAAAATGGAACCTATCAATTTTTAGGAAAGGATAAAAGAACAATTCAAATAAAAGATTGTCATGTGGTTGATTATAGTTGTAATTGGGAATTGGATTTTAAGAGTAATTTAAAAAACATACCTAAACCAATACATATTAATGAGCTAGCTTCACTAAAAAAGCATTTAGATTTTAATGTAAAGCATTTTTCAGGAACGATGGTGTATTCAAAAACAATTCAATTAAAGTCATCGGCATTCATAAGTGCGAGGAGGTTTTTATTGGACTTAGGTAGAGTAGAAGTAATTGCTAAAGTTTTTGTAAATGATAAAGAAGTGCAGTTGCTTTGGAAAGAGCCATATTGTGCTGATATTACACATTATGTAGTTACAGGAGAAAATACAATTGAGGTAGAGGTAACCAATCTATGGGCAAATAGGTTAATAGGAGATGAATATTTAGCTGTAGAAAATGAGTACAGTAAAGATAAGTTCATTCATCAACTTCCTAGTTGGTATAAAGAAAACAAAATTAAACCTGGTAATAGAACTACCTTTTCTGTTTGGAAAAACTTTGAAAAAACAGACCCATTATTAGAGTCTGGGCTTTTAGGGCCAGTGAAATTGATTTCTGCAATAGAAAAATAATAAATGAATTTAAAATATAAGTTTTGATGAAAAAAGGAATTTTATTACTACTAGTAATTAGTATGCAGTCCATTATAGCACAACAATATGTGTCTAAAGTATGGCAGTCAGATAATGGAGATGGAACATATACCAATCCGGTTTTATATGCAGACTACTCAGATCCTGATGTAATTAGGGTAGGAGACGATTTTTATATGACCGTTAGTAGTTTTAATTGCATTCCTGGTTTACCAATATTACACTCTAAAGATTTGGTGAATTGGGAAATTGTTAATTACGCATTAGAAAAGCAAATACCAGAGGAAGTGTTTAATGTTCCTCAGCACAGTAAAGGAGTTTGGGCACCATCTATTAGGTATCATAATAATGAGTTTTATATCTATTGGGGAGACCCTGATTTTGGTGTGTATATGATTAAAACCAAGAATGTTTATGGTAAATGGTCAAAACCTTTGTTAGTGTTAGAAGGAAAAGGAATTATAGACCCTTGTCCGCTTTGGGATGGAGAAAATACATATCTAGTTCATGCATGGGCTGGAAGCCGAGCGGGGGTGAATAGTTTGTTAACCATACGAACAATGAATTCTGCAGGAACTAAAGTTTTAGATGAAGGTAAAAATGTATTTGATGGACATGATAATCACCATACTGTAGAAGGTCCAAAATTATATAAAAAAGATGATTATTATTACATTTTAGCACCTGCTGGTGGTGTGGAAAATGGATGGCAATTGGCTTTACGATCTAAAAATATATATGGACCTTATGAAGAGAAAATTGTATTAGAGCAAGGAAGTACAGTTATTAATGGACCACATCAAGGAGCTTGGGTAACTTCCCCTAATGAAGAATCTTGGTTTGTACACTTTCAAGATCAAGCTGTTTATGGTAGAGTACTATGGGTAACTCCTATATCATGGAAAGATAATTGGCCAGAAATGGGAAAGGATTTAGATGGAAATGGAGTAGGAGAGCCAATTCTTACTTATATAAAACCGGTACAAGGAATGCCTATATCTTCACCACAAGAAAGTGATGAATTTAATAATGGAAAACCTGGTTTACAGTGGCAATGGTATGCAAATTCTTCTGTAAAATGGAGTGCTCAAATTCCAGAAACAGATTACTTAAGATTGTTTGCAATGAGTAAAAAGGAACTTCCTAATTTGTGGGATATGTCTAGTTTATTATTACAAAAGTTACCTGCCCCAAATTTTAAAACTACTACTAAAGTTATTTTAAAAACAGAATGGAATATTCCTGGTAAAACTGCTGGATTAATTATGATGGGACAGTCTTATGCATATGTTGGAATTGCCTATCATGACGAGAAATATTGGATACAGCAAGTAGTTTGTGATGAGGCTATCAACGGAGCTACAGAAAAAATTATTGCTGAAAAAGAATTAAAATCAAATACAGTTTATTTAAGAATGGAAGTTTTAGCTCCAAATGCAACTTGTGTTTTTTATTATAGTGAAAATGGTAAGAAGTTTAAAGAAATAGGAGAAAATTTTATCGCTCAAAAAGACCTTTGGATTAGTGCCAAAATGGGAATCTTTTCTGTTAGTGAACATGATGTTAGGATGGGAGGCTATGCAGATTTTGATTGGTTTAGAGTAGAAAAGAAATAATAAATATTGACTCAAAGAAATATGAAAATTAAAATAGGAATAGTATTGTTTTTAGGAGGGGTAATAAGCTTAATGTCTCAATCTCATTATCCAGGGCAACATCAAAATAAATTAGTTTTAAAAGACAATAATAGAACAAAGGCCATGGCTTTTGATATGAAAGATGTGACTTTGTTAGACTCTCGATTTAAAGAAAATATGCAACGTGAAAGTAGTTGGATTTTATCTTTAAAAACAAATAGTTTATTGCACAGTTTTAGAACCAATGCTGGAGTATATAGTGGTTATGAAGGAGGGTATGATACCACAGAAAAATTGGGAGGATGGGAGTCTTTAGATTGTGAATTGAGGGGGCATGCTGTTGGTCATATTTTATCAGGATTGTCATTGTTATATGCTACCACTAAGGAAGACGTTTACAAAACAAAGGCCGATAGTATTGTAATTGGACTTGCTGAAGTTCAAAAAGTATTAAATCAAAATGGCTATTTAAGTGCATATCCCCAAAATTTAATTGACAGAAATATTGCTGGACAACGAGTTTGGGCTCCATGGTATACATTACATAAATTGTATGCAGGATTAATAGATCAGTATTTGTATACAGACAACAAACTAGCTTTACATGTAGTTGAAGGCATGGCGAATTGGGCTTATGATAAATTACAGTTGATAACACCTGAACAAAGAACCATCATGTTGCGAAATGAGTTTGGAGGGATGAATGATGTTTTTTATTCACTTTATGAAATCACTGGTAATAAAAAATACAAATGGTTAGGAGAGTTCTTTTATCATAATGAAAGCTTAGACCCGTTAAAGCAAAAAGTAGATAATTTAAATAAAAAGCATGCGAATACTTACATTCCTAAATTAATAGGATTGATCCGTGATTATGAGATAGAAGGAAACAAAGAAAATAAAGAAGTTCCAGAGTTTTTTTGGAATACCGTTGTAAATCATCATTCTTTTGTAACTGGAAGTAATAGTGATAAAGAGAAGTTTTTTAAGCCAGATCACCAAACAGAACATTTATCTGGGTATACAGGAGAGTCTTGTAATGTTTATAATATGTTAAAATTAACAAGACATTTGTTTGGTTTAGAGGCTGATGTAAAATATGCTGATTTTTATGAAAAAGCATTGTACAATCATATTTTAGGTCAACAAGATCCGGCAACGGGAATGGTAGCTTATTTTTTACCAATGTTGCCAGGAGCTCATAAAGTTTATAGCACGCCAACAGCATCTTTTTGGTGTTGTGTAGGGACTGGTTTTGAAAATCAAGCCAAATATAGTGAGGCTATTTATTATCATAATAACAAAGGTGTTTTTGTAAATCTTTTTATTCCTTCAGAGTTAAATTGGAAAGAAAAAGGATTTGTTTTAAAGCAAGAAACCAAATTTCCATATGATGATAAAACAACACTTACTGTATCAGTAAACAAAAATGTGAAAACGGCTTTATATGTTCGTTATCCGTCATGGGCTACTCTAGGAGCTACTGTTAAAGTAAATGGTAAAAAAATAAGAGTAAAATCTAAGCCAGGAAGTTATATAAATATAGATAGAGTTTGGAAAAATAATGATAAAATAGAAATTACGTATCCAATGGAATTACATTGGAGTAATTCTAAGGAGGATTCTGATGTAAGAGCAGTAATGTATGGACCTATTGTAATGGCTGCTGAATTAGGGACTGAAGGAATGAAAAAACCTGCTCCATATTCTAACCCTCAATTACACAATGATTATTATACTTATGATTATAATGTTCCTACAACTTTAAATAATCATTTAGAAGTAAAAGGTGATAAGATTAAAGAATGGTTAGAACCTGTTCATAATAAACCTTTAACATTTAAATCAGTTGGTTTAAAAAATAAAGAATTGACTTTTATTCCTTTGTTTGATTTACATAGAGAGCGTTACAATATTTATTGGGATTTAAAATAATATAAATGCTTAAAAAACTATTGTTTATAGGTTTGTTTATCAGTGGTTTATGCGCGTCTGCGCAAGTTTGGCAATGGAGCATAAAGGTAGATAGTTATGTTTCTAATGAAACAAATGATCATCCACAGGCTTTTTTATGGATACCTGAAAATTGCAAGCAAGTAAAAGGTGTGGTTTTTACGCAACACAACATGGTTGAAGAAGGGATCTTAGAGCATCAAGATTTTAGAAAAAAAATGACTGAAATTGGTTTTGCTGAAGTTTGGGTAACCCCAGGTTTTGCCATTACCTATGATATTAAAAATAATGAAGACAAAGTTTTTATAGAAATCATGAAATCTTTAGCAGAAGTTTCAGGTTATCAGGAATTGTTGTTCGCTCCTATTGTACCTATGGGACATTCTGCTTATGCAAGTTTTCCTTGGAATTTTGCAGCGTTTACACCCGATAGAACTTTAGCATTGGTATCTATTCATGGAGATGCTCCCCAAACCAATTTAACAGGTAGTGGAAGACCAAATCCTGATTGGGGAAATAGAAATATTGATGGTATTCCTGCTTTATTTGTGATGGGAGAGTACGAATGGTGGGAAGATCGTTTAACTCCGGGGGTTATATACCAGCAAAAAAATCCTAAAAGTGTGATTACTTGGTTTGCTGATGCTGGTCATGGACATTTTGATTATTCAGATGGTTTAGTCAATTATATTGCCAATTATATAGAAAAAGCAGCGGTAGAAAGGTTGCCTAAAAAATCATCAATAAATGATTCTGTAGTCCTAAAAACAGTGTCTCCTAATTCTGGTTGGTTAATGGATAAATGGAGACAAGATAGTATTCCAAAATACAATGCAACAAAATATAAAAAATACAAAGGAGATAAGGATATGTCTTCTTGGGTATTTGATGCAGAAATGGCGAAAGCAACAGAGGTATACTATGCTACATCTAGAGGTAAAACACATCAGTATATTGGTGTTAAGCAAAATGGTGAGGTTTTAACCCCTAGTAAAACACATGCAAATTATCATCTAGATTTTAAACCTCTGGGTGATGGTATTACCTTTAACGTACAAGCTTTTTTTGCAGATTCTACTAGAGTAAATAAAACTCAAAACCATGCAAAAACACCTTTGTTGATAGATAGAATTTGTGGTCCAGTAAAAAAAGTAAATGATACTACATTTAAAATTGATTTTTATAGAATGGGATTTAACAACCCTAAACGAAGTAGTGATATTTGGTTGTTAGCTCATAACAAAGGAGATGATAATTACAAAAGTATGGTTCAACAATTAGAGTTGCATTTTCCATTGAAAAATAAATTAGGAAAAGAACAATATATAACCTTTGATAGTATAAAATATATAAAAAAGGGAGTAAAAAAACTTTTGTTAAATGGTACTTCAAGTGTTGGTTTAAAAGTAAATTATTATGTAAAAGAAGGACCTGCTTACTTAAAAGGTAACACGTTGCATTTTACAAAAATACCGCCAAGGACAAAATATCCAGTAAAGGTTACTGTTGTGGCATGGCAATATGGGGTTGCGGGTAAAATACAATCTGCAAAACCAGTAGAGCAAAGCTTTTATATAACCAATAAACTGTTATGATTTAGATACCATGAATAATGAATTTTTGAGTCAGTTGCTCTAACAAAATAATTTTTTATAATTCCTA
Organism: Wenyingzhuangia sp. IMCC45467; assembly: GCF_054111205.1. Next base: position 1,021,509 of record NZ_CM134196.1, on the reverse strand, counting down.
AAAAGAACAGTCACTATCTCAGTTTTTGAATAGTGACTTTTTTTTATAAAATATTTATAGTTGAATTTTGGTTTTATGTATTTGTAATTGAGTGTGTTATGTGTTGTGTGGATGTTGTTGATAGTAAAAGAAATATAATTTATACACTTCTGTAAATAGATAGCGTATTATTGAAGTGTTGTTTTTTATACCAAACTTGATACAATTTTGACAATAAGTTGTGTAGGGATAACAAATAACAGAAAGTATTTATTAACTATTAAAATACAAAAGATGAAAAAAATTCAAATATACTCACTGTTTATTTCATTACTGTTTAGCAGCATTATTGTTTTAACCTTAGCAATTATGATATAATAGAAGTTGTGTAAAAGAGATATATAAAAGTATTTATCAATAATAAAATATAAAAATGAATAACAAGATTTTACTATGGTCTATTACAGCTGCATTGGCTGGTTTTTTATTCGGATTTGACACTGTTGTTATATCTGGAGCTGAAAAAAAACTACAGGTTTTATGGAACTCAAGCGATTTGTTTCATGGAGTGGTGGTTATTGGAATGGCTTTATGGGGAACTGTTATAGGAGCTTTTTTAGGAGGTATTCCAGCTAATAAACTAGGAAGAAAAAAGACCTTAATTTGGATTGGTGTTTTATATACCATTTCTGCTATAGGGTCTAGTTTGGCTAATGAAGCTATTACTTTTGCTGTTTTTAGATTTATTGGAGGTTTGGGGGTAGGAGCATCTACCATTGCAGCTCCAGCTTATATTTCAGAAATTGCTCCAGCCAAAGACAGAGGGAAATTGGTAGGTTTATATCAATTTAATATTGTTTTTGGAATATTAGTTGCTTTTGGATCTAATTATTTATTAAATGGAATTGGAGAGAATGATTGGAGATGGATGGTAGGAGTAGAGGCAATTCCTGCTGCTATTTATACTTTATTAGCATTAACATTACCAAAAAGTCCAAGGTGGTTGTTAACAAAACTAAAAACTGCTGAAGCAAAAGAAATTTTAGAAAAAATAAATCCAAACGATAATACGGAGGCTTTGATATTTCAAATTAAAGAGGAGATGGATAATACAGTTCCTAATGAAAATATTTTTCTTAAAAAATATAGATTTCCAATCATTTTAGCTTTTTTAATTTCTTTTTTTAATCAACTATCAGGAATCAACGCTTTATTATATTATGCTCCTAGAATTTTAACAGAAGCGGGACTTGCAGAAAGTTCTGCTTTGTTAAGTAGTATAGGTGTAGGGGTAACCAATATGATTTTTACACTTTTTGGAATTTATTTAATAGACAAATTAGGAAGGAAACAGTTAATGTATATTGGTTCTTTAGGTTATATCATTTCTTTAACACTGGTTTCATTAGCATTCTTTTTCAATTGGGAAGGACGTTTTATGCCTATTTTCTTATTTGCTTTTATTGCTGCACATGCTATTGGACAAGGAACCGTTATTTGGGTTTTTATTTCAGAAATATTCCCAAATCATTTAAGAGGTGCAGGTCAATCTTTTGGTAGTTCAGTTCACTGGGTATTGGCAGCCATTGTTCCTTCATTGGTACCTGTGTTATTTACCATGATTGGTGCTGGATGGGTATTTGCAATTTTTGCTTTCATGATGGTATTTCAGTTGTTGTTTGTCATGTTTATGATGCCAGAAACCAAAGGTAAAACATTGGAAGAATTACAAGATGTGATTTTAAAATAAGAAAAAATTGAATGTTTAATTTTTAAACTTAAAAGATAGCGATGGACATGTTGAAGGATTTAAAGTTTGGTAATGATCCTAATAAATTTTTATACCAACAAATAGTTGACTGTTTTATATTTAATATTTCTAATGGTAATATTAAAAATAACGAAACTGTTCCTTCAATAAATGAGTTTAGCAGAGTTTATAAAGTATCTAGGGATACGGTAGAGAAGGCCTATAAAATTTTAAAGGAAATGAATGTTATTGCTGCTAGAAAAGGTAAATCTTCTTACATAAATAGCACCAAATTGGTTTCCAAAATTAAAGTTCTTTTTTTAATAAATAAGTTTAGTGCTTATAAATTAAAAATGTATGATTCTTTTATAGAAAATATAGGAGATGATTATCATACAGATGTAGAAATTTATCACTGTGATGAATCTCTTTTTATAGATTTAATGGAAAAGAATTTAAATTTATATGACTATTATGTAATTATGCCTCATTTTAAAACTAAAAATTTAGAACAGGTTAAATTTTCTCAAGAAGCCATCAATCTTATTAAACAAATACCAAGAGAAAAATTGGTATTGATGGATAATAACGAGTTGATTTTAGAAGGAAATTATATAGAAATCTATCAAGATTTTGAAAAAGATATTTATAATGCTCTTCAATTAGGGATAGAAAAAATTAAGAAATACAATAGATTAATTTTAAGAATTCCTAAAAATACTCATTATCCATACCATGTTAAAATTATCAATGGATTTATGCAATTCTGTATTAAATATTCTATTACCTCTGAGATTTCATATGAATCATATGAAAAACTAACGTTATCTAGAGGAGATTTGTTTTTGGTGATGAATGATGATGATTTGGTAAATATGATTGATTTAATAGGTGTTAAAAATTTAAAAAAAGGTAAAGATATAGGAGTAATATCCTACAATGAAACTCCTTTAAAAAGATTATTAGAGATTGCTGTTATTTCTACAGATTTTAAACAGATGGGGAAAACAGCAGCTAATATGATTATGAATAACAATAAAGGAAAAGTTAAAAATCCATTTAATTTTATAGATAGAGCTTCTATCTAAATTTAAAACACATAAAATTATATCTATTAATATTCTCTCTATATAAATATAGTGTTTGATCTGTAAATTTATCTATGCAAACTAGAGATGTTCTTAAATTGTTTGTACTAAGTTACTACAGATAAAGGTTTATAAAACCTTATATATAAAAAATCAATTAACTTAAATAACAACAAAAATGAATTTATTCAATTTAAAAGGTAAAAAAGCTTTAATTACAGGTGGTGTACATGGTTTAGGAATGGCTATGGCAGAGGGTTTGGCCAAAGCTGGTGCTGAACTTATTATTACTAATAATATTTTAGAGCCTTTAGAAGAATCTATTAAGTATTATAGATCAAAAGGATATACAGCTACGGGATATGTATTTGATGTGACAAATGAAAGGGAAGCAACAGAACAAGTAAATAATATAGAAGAAAATCATGGTCAAATAGATATTTTAATTAATAATGCAGGAATTATTAAACGTGTAATGGCTATTGATATGACAGTAGAAGATTTTAGACAAGTCATAGATGTAGATTTGGTAGGTCCTTTTATCATGTCAAAATTAGTTGCAAAATCTATGATTGCCCGTAAATCTGGAAAAATTATCAATATGTGTTCTATGATGAGTGAATTAGGAAGAGATAATGTAAGTGCTTATGCATCTGCAAAAGGAGGTTTAAAAATGTTGACAAAAAACTTAGCAACAGAATGGGGGAAATATAATGTTCAAGTAAATGGAATTGGTCCAGGATATTTTGCTACTTCTCAAACAGAACCAATTAGGGTAGATGGTCATCCGTTTAATGAATTTATTATTGGTAGAACACCTGCTGGTAGATGGGGAGATCCAGAGGATTTGGCAGGAGCAGCAATATTTTTAGCATCAGATGCTAGTAATTTTATCAATGGTCAGGTAATTTATGTTGATGGAGGGATTTTAGCAACTATTGGAAAACCATCAAATGAATAATAACTAAAAGTTTAGATCTTTTTAAAAACAAACCTTACTTGAGAGAGTAAGGTTTTGTGCGTTTAAGGGGAAGTGTTATAAATTAATGCCCATTAATGTAATGTGCTTAAAATAAATACTATAGTGTACTTTGTTTATAGTCTTTGAAATTTTAGTTATACATAAAAGGGGGGGATAATATAATTTTAGAACATTATTACAAACAACTAAATTTATTAAACATGATGAAAAAATTACATTTTAAAAAACAAACAAAAATTAAGAAGCATCAAGCATTAATGCTCTTATTATTTATTTTCGGGATCTTTACTTCGGTTCAAGCTCAGTTATTACTAGGTACTTCTTTAAACGGAAACTTTAGTAGCGATGGAGTTGTAGGAGATTGGGGAATTTCTAGTGGTGGTACACCAACAGTATCAGGAGGTCGTTTAAATGTTACTATGGGAGGAACAGTAGGCTCTTACCGTGGAGATATACAGTATAATTCAGCAAATGATGCTGGAAAAGACATTGTACTTAATTCGGACAATGATGCCATTTTTGCTGTTAAATTTATTGGGGATAGACCAGAAGGAAATTTTAAGCTAGAAATGTTAAGAGTAGTAGGTGAATCTACGGTTTGGGACAATAGTGAATGGAATTCCAACTCAGGTGATGGTAATTATACAACTATAAATGGGAATAAAGTTTACTATTATAGATTGTCTGACGATACTGATTTTACAGGAGGAGATCTTACTTATAGAAAAATAAATATTATTATAGCAGATTCAGATGATACAAGTTATAGTGTAGATTGGATTGCTACTTTTAAAAGTACTGGAGAGTTACAAGCTCATATGAATGCATTAGATGATACTTCTGATGCTGATGAACCAACTTCTGATACAGGTTCAGTTGCTTTTGAGTTTAATACAGATGCAGATCAAGAAGGATGGGTACCACAACAATCTCCAGCATCTGTTACAGTTACAGGGGGTGTACTTAAAACTGAATTTAATGCTTCTCAAGATGGATCAGGATCAAAATATAGAGCAGATTTAAAATATACAAACACACCAATAAACTTACATGCTGGAGATTATCCTATTGTTGCAGTAAAATTTAATGTATATCCTGGAGATTGTAGAATTACTTTTGATACAAATATAGGTGTGTATGGAGGTACTTTTAATACGTATAATGATACTTATAAGGATTCTAACGGTATTATATCATATGATTTAGCAGGAAGTACATTTACAGGTGGAGTTAGTTTATTAACAGATGCGTTAACTTCATTCTCTTTATTCCAGTTTAAAATAGCAGATGGAACATCTGTTGATGCTAGTGAAGCTTATGAGATAGATTGGATTAAAACATTTGAGAACCAAGCGGCTTTAGATTCTTACGTAACATCATTAACTTCAGAAGAGATTAAAATAACAAGCAGTGATTTAAATATTAGTCCAAATCCATCTACTGTAGGGGTGTTTAATTTACATCTAGGACAAAATTTTACACAAAAAAATGCAAACGTAAGAGTTTACAATACTTTGGGTAGTTTAATTATAGATAATAATTATGATATTAACACTACCAAAACTATTCAAGTAACACATAATTTATCACCTGGTATTTATTATGTACAAGTAAACAAAACAGCAAATATTAAGTTAATAGTTAGGTAATTAATAGTTTAGTTTTAGTTTTTTAATCACGCAAAGGATCCCTTTTCTTTGCGTGATTTTTTTATGAATATAGCATAGAAAAGTGTTTGAAACGTTCATAGTTGTCGTCTTTAAGAGGTAAACATTGGGACGAAAGTCAAAATCAACTATATTATTACTCATAAGCGGTCAACAATTTTTGATGTTATTTTTGTTGACCGAATTGTGAATCCAACATATAAAATAATTTAATTTTATATAGAATTAACTATAGAACACAAAAAAACCTTATAAACATAGTGTTTATAAGGTTTTGTGCTTGTTTGTGCTAAACAGTTGCGGAGAAAGAGGGATTCGAACCCCCGGACCTGTTACAGTCAACAGTTTTCAAGACTGCCGCATTCGACCACTCTGCCATTTCTCCTGAGTGTCTCACGATTTCTCGTTTGCGAGTGCAAATATAATTAAGAGTATTTTGTTACACAAGAACACATTTAATTTTTATTTAAAAAATATGAATACTATACTTATTAATTGTTGTCATAAATAAACAGTTTTTATAAATCTTTAGAGTCAAAAGAAACTATTATATTAGTGTAACCTAATTTAGGTAAAACATTTGTTTATTACCTCAAATAAGAAACATGCTATGAAAATTTTGATTGCTGAGGATGATGCTTTGATATTAAGTACTTTAGAGTTTAGACTAAAAAAAGATGGATACCATATAATAACTGCTGTTGATGGTCGTGAAGCTTTACAAAAAATTGAAGAACATACCCCTGATTTGATTATTTCGGATATTATGATGCCCTATGTGTCTGGTTTAGAAATTATAGGTGCTGTTAAAGAAAAATATAATAGTAGCATTGCTATTATTATATTAACCACTATGGGACAAGAAGAAGTGGTTTTAGAAGCCTTTGAATTAGGGGCTGATGATTTTATATCAAAGCCTTTTAGTCCAAATGAACTATCTGTAAGAGTTAAAAGATTTGCGTTAAGAAAAAATAAATGATACAACTAAAACCATTAATATATTTTTTTATTGGTACTTCGTTTGTGTTGCTTATTTACATGCTCATCATTTTACTTATTAAAAATATTAAAAGAAAAAAATACAAGCGATGGACACATTTGTGCAATAACATTATTAATAATACAGTATATTCTGATGATCAAAATTTAAAACATCATCAAAAGAGTATAGAAAACTTAATGCTTATAAAAACGTTCAGAAAAATTATTACACAACAGATTTTATCAGCATCAAAGAATTTTTCTGGACAGTCTAGAGAATCTCTATTAAAATTATATACCCAATTACATTTAGATAAATATGTTGTAGAAAATATTAATTCTAAAAATTGGCATATAAAAGCCAAAGCTATCCAGGAAATTGGTATTATGAAACTTGAGAAGTTACACGAAAAGGTTTCTGCAAACACCAATCACAAAAATGATTTGGTTAGGGCAGAAGCTCAGATCGCAATTATAAAACTTATCGGTTTTGATGGGTTAAAGTTTTTAAATACGGTAACTCAACCAATATCAGAATGGTATCAAATGATATTACAAAGAGAGTTAGCACAATTTGACTACGATAGTTTTAATGGTGTCGACATATGGTTAAAATCTAAAAACAATACTGTAGTTGTTTTTGCATTAAAATTAGTAGATGAATATCACCTTTTTGAACTTTATGATGATGTAAGCTTATGTATTGAACATGACAGTGAAATAGTAAGAAAGCAAGCTATTAAGACCATTACAAAAATATTTAACAGTTCAACCTCTGCTTTATTAATTTCTGTTTTTGAAAAAGAAGTTTACGAGAATAAAATAGAAATTGCTAATGCATTACAATCTATAGGAACTGATGATGATATACCATTTTTAAGAACTCAATTAAATATTGAAAATACAGCCTTAAAAATAATATTAACAAGAACTATTGCTAAAATCAATCCATCTATTTTTAATGAAATAAGTAGTGGTTTACAACCAGAATCTACAAATATGAATCTAATTGTAGCGCAAATAAAAGAGGAAATAACAATATGAGTTGGCAGTCTTTATTATTTGATTTATTTAGTTTCGGAATTATGATGTACTCTTTAGTACTAATAATTTCATATATATTTATAGGTATATATTCCATTGGAGAAACTAGATATTATTTAAATAAAAATAGCTTTACAGATTATAATGCTATTTCTTCATCTTCAGAAGCTCCGAGGGTATCTATTATAGCACCAGCTTATAATGAAGGTGCTACTATTATAGAAAATGTAAGGTCTTTACTCTCTTTACATTATAACAATCTAGAACTAATTATTGTAAATGATGGAAGTTCCGATGACTCTCTAGAAAAATTAATTGCTAAATATGATTTATACAAGACTTCTTATTTTGTAAACTCACAAATAAAAACAAAACCAGTAAAAGGAGTTTATAGGAGTAAAAAGCTTATTTACAGAAAACTTATTGTTGTAGATAAAGAGAATGGGGGGAAAGCAGATGCTTTAAATACAGGAATTAATATTTCTAATTATGAATATACTGTTTGTGTTGATGTAGATTGTATTTTAGAACAAGATTCATTATTAAAATTAGTAAAACCTTTTTTAGAAAATACCGATGAAAAAGTTATTGCTACAGGAGGTGTAATTAGAATAGCCAATAGTTGTATTATAGAAAATGGTAGATTGTTACATGTAAATCTTCCTAAAAAGTTTTTACCAAGAGTACAAACCTTAGAGTATATTAGGGCTTTTTTATTAGGGCGTATGGCATGGAGTAGGTTGAATGGTTTATTACTTATTTCGGGAGCCTTTGGAGCTTTTGATAAAGAAATTGCCATCAAATGTGGGGGGTATGATACTGAAACTGTTGGAGAGGATATTGAGTTAGTAGTAAGAATGAGACGTTATATGGAAGAGTTAGATCTTCCGTATAAAGTAAGTTTTATACCCGATCCGTTATGTTGGACAGAGGCTCCTGATAATTTTAAGATTTTAGGTAGACAAAGAAATAGATGGACAAGAGGAACTATAGAAACACTTAAAATTCATAAAAAAATGTTTTTTAACCCAGACTATGGGATTTTAGGAATTTTAAGTTATCCATATTGGTTTTTCTTTGAGTTTTTAGCTCCTATTATTGAGTTTTTAGGATTGATTAGTTTTTTGGTTTTTGCATACTTCGGATTGATAAATTGGACATATTTTATGAGTTTATTATTAATGGTTTTTAGTTTCGGAATATTATATTCTGTATTTGCTATTTTAATGGAAGTGCTTACTTATAATCAATACAAAAAAGAATCAGAAATTATAAAACTAGTATTTACAGCTATCCTAGAACCAATATTTTTTCATCCGTTTGTAGTGTATTCTGCTATTAGAGGTAATATAGATTATCTTAGAAAAAAGAAAAGTTGGGGAGAAATGACTAGACAAGGATTTGGAACCAATAATCAAAAGACTTCATCATGAAATCAATAAAAGAAAGCTCTAAATTTCATCAATTTTTAAATGCAAATAAAACATTTTCTAGTGTTTTTATTACTTGGTTTATTGTTTTGTTTTTCTTATCGGTAGGTGAAATTATATATAATGGTATTACAAATGAATATCCTAAAAATGTTACAAAAATTGTAGTATGGTCGCTTATTTTAAATATAGTATTTTGGATAAAATGGTTGTTTTATGAATACATTGTATATGTATTTTTATTTATGATTAATAAAAGATTAACTCAAATAATTGCATATTCATATCTTGTTATTCTAGCTATCATCCATTTATGTTTAATACAGTATTTTAATACAGCTTTGGTTCCTTTGGGAGCAGATATTTATGGATATTCTGTTGCTGATATTAAACAAACTCTTGAAGCTGCTGGAGGAGTAAGTGTTGCACCAATTATAGGTGTTATAGTATTTTCTTGCTTGTTAATATTATTGTTAAATATTGGAAAAATATATATAAGGTTACCATATAAAACAAGTTTTGTTTTAGCGATTATTTCGTTAATAATGTTGTTTTTTAATACCAATAGCCTTACACAAAACACAAAATTTAGTACCGATTTTGAAAGTAGTTTGGTATTGAATAAAAGTGATTTTTTCTACAAAAGTTCATACAAACATTTTTTTCCTGAAGTTTATGAAATGGATATTTATGCCGATAGTTATATAGGAGACTATGAAGGAGAAGATGTAGATATTTTATCTTTTAAATACATAGATGAAGAAAATTATCCTTTTTTGCATGCCAATAATAGTCCAGATGTATTGTCTACATTCTTTAGATCGTCTAAACAAAAACCAAATATTGTAATTCTGTTGGTTGAAGGTTTGGGTAGGGCATTTACCAATAAAGGTGCATATTTAGGTAATTTTACACCTTGTTTAGACTCTTTAGCAAATCAAAGTTTGTATTGGAAAAATTTTTTAAGTCAAGGAGGGAGAACCTTTGCTGTGTTACCATCCTTAATGGCTTCTCTTCCTTTTGGAGATAGTGGTTTTTTAGCATTAGGAAATAATATGCCCCAACATTTATCACTCTTTAATATTTTAAAAAAGAACGGATATACTACATCCTTTTATTACGGAGGAGAATCTAAGTTTGATAATATGAAATTGTTTTTGCAGAAAAATAATGTGTCTATTAATGATTATGATAGTTTTCCTAAAAATGCTGTTAAATTACCAGCCTCTAGTGCTAGTGGATTTTCTTGGGGGTATAGTGATAAAGCATTATTTAAACACTTTTTAAATACAAATAATTCTAGTGAACAGCCATATTTAAGTGTAATTCTAACAGTAGCAACTCACAGTCCTTTTTTAGTAGAAGAGCAAGAAAAATACAATCAAAAATTTGAAGAGAGATTAAACGAGCTAAATTTTGATGATAAAACTAAAAAAACTCATAGAAATTATAAGGCTCAATATGCCTCTATATTGTATGCTGATGATGCAATTAAAGAGTTTTTTAATGAATACAAAAAAAGACCAGATTTTAAGAATACTATTTTTTTAATTACAGGAGATCATAGACTTCCAGAAATTCCAATGGCTACAAAAATTGATAGATATCACGTTCCTTTGTTAATCTACTCACCATTGTTAAAAAGAACAGAGCAGTTTGCCTCAATTTCTACTCATTTTGATATTGCTCCTAGTTTATTGTCTTATTTAACAAATAGTTATGATATTAAAAATCCATCAATAGCTAGTTGGATGGGAGATGGTTTAGATACTATTAAAAGTTTTAGAAATATACATAGTTATCCTTTTATTCAGACCAAAACAGATATAAATGATTTTGTTATGGGAAACTATCATTTAAATGGAGAAAGTTTATTTGAGTTAAATCAGAATATGGGAGAAGCGACACTTCAAGATGATGATGTAAAAAATAGAATACAAAACTTATTTAATACATTTAAGAGAAAAAGTATACTTATAACCAAGGGGCAAAAAATAATACCAGATTCTATCTATCAAAAATATGCTAACTAATGAGGGTGTTTTTATTTGTTAAGAATTTTTGTTTCCTCATCAAAAATATGATCCATTAAAGGATAATAAAATTCCCAAAAAAAGCTTTTTCTTTCCATAGGGTTAGAGAGGTCGTAAAACAGCCATTTAAAATAATGTATTCCTTTAAAATAAGAGCTGCTTATACTTATTGGGTTGTCTGAAAAATCTCCAGACATATAATAAAATCTATAACCTCCTTTGTTATGTCTAATAACTGCAGGAAAGTTTTTAGGAATGTTGTTGTCTTTTAGTTTTTTAGCACCATTTTGGTTTACTTCTAATTGATATCCAGAAATAATTTCGTTAACATTTCTATCAATTTTAATAATATCAAACCAAAAAGAATATTTAATTTTTTTGGGCAAGCCAAATCTATCCTGTCCTTTTTTAGTTGAATGTATATAGGGTATTTCTTCGTTTAAGTCTAAACTATCTTCTAAAACTACAACACCACCATTGTTATTAACAAAAGCAATTCCAGATTTTTTAAAATTCCAACCTTCTTTATGGTTTTTCTCGTAATTTTTAACCAGCCATTTAGGTAGTTCTAGGTTTTTAATGGTGTCAAAACTATCAAAATAACGACCTGTCCAGCCTGTCCATTGCATTCCAAAAAGTTCTTCAAAACCACGTCTGTTTGCTAAAGAGGTTGGAGAAGCTATGGTGTTGAACTCAGCCAAAATCAACTTCTTTTTTTCTTTCATATAGGTTAAAAACTCCAAGTCTTGTTCGCTTAAACCACCATATAGTTTTCCATATCTAATTTTGGTAGAGTCTTTAGTGTACCATTCATTATTATAAATACCATAAGTATCTGTAAAGTAAGTAAAATCTACATCCTCACTTAATTTTTGTAATTGTTCTTCAGTAAATCGTTCTAAGCCTTTGGTTCTAAATTTTTCATCTTCTTTAGGAAAAAAACCAAAATAATCATGTTTTACATCGTATAAATTATGAGTTGTTTTGGTTAATTTTTTATGATTTAACATCCAAGTTAAAGAAATGTGTTCTTGGCCATCTGTTGTTAAAACAGTTTTGTCTATTATAGAACCAAGCAAAAGTGTCTTTGGGGTAAAAAACCAAAATAACCACATCCAAAACGGAATAAGTAAAATGGTGGCACCAATAATGTAAGTTTTTTTATTTTTCATTTATCTAAAACGTCTTGAATAAGTCACTCCAAAATCTATTTGATTTCCTTTAGTGTTTACTCTATATTCTTGATTTTCGAAACCAAAGCTAAATGTAATTACATTAAAAGTATTAAATGTTTTTCTGTAATTTAAGTTGATGTTGTGAGATATTAGTTTGTAAGTAGAGGTTCCTATTAAGTTAGCATTGGCAGAATCATCAGGAGACAAACCTGTACCTATTCTTATTCCAAAATAATCATCTGTTCCACTGTAGTAATATCTTGTAGAAAAAGAAAATGATCTAGATAAATCGTTGTTTGAAGGCGTTAAATAAGTTCTTAAATTAAACCAAAAACTGCTGTAGTATTTACCTATAGAAGCTGTATAAATCCATGTATCACTACCAAAGTTTAAATATCTAAAACCTGCTTCGGCTTCAAAACTTTTGGGTAAATCGTAATACAGAGAAAGCCCGGCTCTATAATCTGGAAAAATACTAGAATCAGAGTATCCAACACTCATGTAGGCTCTAAAGTTTTCTGTAAAACTAGGATAGGCATCTATTTCGTATTGAAGCCCGTTACTTAAAAATCTATTCGCATAATTTACTCTTGCTATTACTGAACCAATGGGAGTTTGAGTGCTGTAATCTAAGCTGGCTAGTTGCCATGGGTCACGACCGTTAAATCCCTCGTCAAAATATACATATTCATAAGATACTCCTATTTGGTTTTTAAAAGAATTGTCTTTTATTTTAATTAACAATGCTCTTGCTTTTTCATTTTTTGGTTCTTTTTTTAAAATTTGTTCTACCACTCCTTCGGCTTCTTCCCACTTTTTTATATCGTTTAATAACCTTGCTTTATAGACCAATAAATCTATAGAGTTAGGGTGATGTGTTAGTCCTGCGTTGATAATTTTTAATGCACCTCTAGAGTTGTTATTCCAAAATTCTAAATTGGTATAAGCAATAGTTGCCTCTTCGTTTTCGGGTGTGTTTTCTAAAACCATTTTAAAAGCTTGCCTAGCTTCATTTTTTTTATCGGACCAGGTGTAAATTCTACCTAAAAAAATTCTAATATCAGCATAATTTGGACTTTTTTCTAATGCCTGTTTGCTCAATAAAATAGCCTTAGGGTAGTCATCTTCATCAAAAGCAGCCTTTCTAGCTTGCGTAAATAATTCATCAGAAGATAAATCTTGGGCAATAACAAATTGAGCACAAAAAGTAAGTATGAAAAACAAAGTAACTTTAAAAAAAGTTAAATAACTTTTATTCATGTAAGGATTGATTTTATGATTAATAAAGTTAGGAAAAAAGAAGTCTTTAACTATGTTTTATATCAAATTATATTCTTATTTTCATTAAAAGTATTTCATACTAAATAATATTACTTTATTTAGTAATATCTTCAAAATATAAAAACATTCTATGAGCAACATCAAAAAAGATATCAATCAAAAAGAAATAGAAAGATTACAAGCCTTAATTGATTACGAAATTTTAGATACTGAAGAAGAAGAAGATTTTGATAGAATTACCAAATTAGCCTCATTAATATGTGACACACCAATGTGTTTAATTTCTTTGTTAGATGGTAAAAGACAATGGTTTAAGTCTAGACAAGGACTAGAAGCTACCGAAACACCGAGAGAGATTGCGTTTTGTAATCATGCTATTATGCAAGAAGATCTTTTTGAGGTGCAAGATGCTACAAAAGATGATAGATTTAACAACAATCCTTTGGTTAAAGGAGAGCCTAATATTAAATATTATGCAGGGCAACCTTTAATAGATCCAAATGGATATGCATTAGGAACACTATGTGTTATAGACACAATTCCTAGAAAAATTACTGAAAAACAAGCTAAAGCACTTGAAATATTAGCCATAGAGGCTACCGATTTAATTGTTAAACGTAGAGGTGTAGAAGAATATAAACATTTTGGTAAACTATTTTTACTTTCTAAAGATTTAATATGTATAGCTAATACCAATGGTTTCTTTAAAAAAGTAAACCCTGCTTTTCAAGTATGTTTAGGTTGGGAGTTAGAAGAGTTGCTAAACAATTCTTTTTTTGATTTTATTCATCCAGACGATCAAAAAGGCAGTGTTGAAGAAATACAAAAATTAGCAAAAGGTCATCAAACAGTTAATTTTACACACAGGTTTAGAACAAAAAACGGTGAATATAAAGTATTAGAATGGGTGGCCAGTCCTGAGCCAAAAACTGGAAATATTTTTGCCAATGCTAGAGATGTTACTGATGCTAAAAATTTAAGTAAGCAATTAGCAGAAAGTGAGAAAAAATTTAAAACGTTTTTTGAGAATTCTCAAGGTTTAATGTGTACACATGATTTAAACGGAAAGTTATTAACGGTTAATAAATCAGGTGCTAGCGCTTTAGGATACTCTACAGAAGAAATATTAAGTTTTACATTATTTGATATTGTTCCTAAAGAAAGACATGATAATATTAAAAATTATTTAATAGCAATTAAAGAGTCTCGTGTGTTCAAAGGGCAAATGGTCACTGTATCGAAAGACGGATCTAAGCGTATATGGTTTTTTAGTAATTCATTGCAAAATAATGATTTAGGAAGTAATTATGTTATAGGTAATGCTGTAGATATTACTGATCAGTATATGCTAGAGAAAGACCTTACTAGAACCAAAGAATTATTAGAAAAAACTAATAAAGTATCACGTGTAGGTGGTTGGGAAGCTGATTTAATTTCAAATAAAATTCACTGGACAGAAATAACAAAAGATATACATGAAGTAGGAGATGATTTTGTTCCTGAACTAGATACTGCAATCAATTTTTATAAAGAAGGTGTTTCTAGAGATACCATTTCAAAATGCATAGAAGAAGCTATTAATGAACAAAAAAGTTGGGATACAGAACTCCAAATTACTACACAAAAAGGAAATGAAATATGGTGTAGAGCTATTGGTGAGCCTGAATTTAAAAATGGAAAATGTGTAAGGTTATATGGAACGTTTCAAGACATTAATAAACGTAAAGTAGCAGAAATTCAGTTTAAAGAGTCTAAAAAGTTATTAGATGATGTTTTAAATGCAGCAACACAAGTAAGTATTATTGCAACCGACATTAATGGAGTTATAACTGTTTTTAATAAAGGAGCTGAAAGTTTATTAGGATATACTAGTAAAGAAATGGTAGGTAAACAAAGTCCTGCTATTATTCACAAACCAGAAGAAGTAAGTAATAGAGGTGCTGAGTTAACAATACAAGAAGGTGTAAATATAGAAGGGTTTAGAGTATTTGTTCATATGGCCGAAAAAAATGGAGTTGAACAAAGAGAATGGACCTATATAACTAAGGATGGTTGTGAGTTAATTGTGTCATTAGTAGTTACGGCTATAAAAAACATAGATCATCAAATAATAGGATACTTAGGGGTTGCTACCAACATCAGTAAAAGAAAACAGGTTGAAAACGATTTGTTAGCTGAAAAAGCCAGATTATCTGCCTTTGTTAAACATGCACCTGCTGCAGTTGCTATGCTTGATAAGGATATGAACTACATAGAAGTTAGTAAAAAGTGGATTGATGATTATCATTTAGAAGACTTAGATATTATAGGTAAATCTCATTATGATTTAAACCCTGTTTTAGGAACCAATATGAAAAATATTCATAAAGAGGTCTTAGAGAAGGGGATTATTCATACAGTTAGCGAAGATAAGTACGTATCTAAAACTTCAGGAAAAATACACTCTATAACTTGGGTAATAAGACCTTGGTTTACTTTTGACCAAAAAATTGGAGGAATGATGATTTTTACCCAAAACATCAGTAGTATGATCCGACAAAGAGAAGAATTAAAAAAGGCCAAAATACTAGCAGAAGAGGCAAGTATTGCTAAGTCTGAGTTTCTAGCAAATATGAGTCATGAAATTAGAACCCCATTAAATGGTGTTATAGGTTTTACAGATTTGGTATTAAAAACCAACTTAACAGAAACACAACAACAGTATTTAAATATTGTAAACCAATCGGCAAACGGTTTACTAAACATTATCAATGATATTTTAGATTTCTCAAAAATAGAAGCTGGTAAACTAGAATTGGATATTGAAAAATGTGATATTTACGAAATCGGTGCACACTCTACAGACATTGTAAACTACCAAATACAACAAAAGAGTTTAGAGATGTTGTTAAATATATCACCTGATATTCCAAGATTTATTTGGGCTGATGCTATTAGGTTAAAGCAGATTTTAATTAACTTATTAGGGAATGCAACTAAATTTACTGAAAAAGGTGAGATAGAGTTGAAAATTGAAGTTGTAGAAAGTCAAGAAACAACCAAAACCATTCGTTTTAGTGTAAGAGATACAGGAGTTGGGATAAAACCAGAAAAACAACAAAAAATATTTGAAGCTTTTTCTCAAGAAGATGCTTCAACTACAAAAAAATATGGGGGTACAGGTCTAGGATTAACCATATCTAACAAACTTTTGTTAATGATGAATAGTGGACTTCAGTTAACAAGTGCTGTTGGTCAAGGAAGTACTTTTTATTTTGATATAACTCTTGAAACAGAAAAAGGGGAAGAAATTATTTGGGAAAATTTAGATTCTATTAAACATGTTTTAATTGTAGATGATAATGATAATAATAGAGATATTTTAAAACAAATTTTAAGATTAAAAAACATTACATCCGACGAAGCCAAAAATGGTTTTGAAGCATTGCAACTCTTGGCAGATAATAAAGAATACGATGTTATTATTATGGATTATCATATGCCATATATGAATGGAATAGAAACTATAGAGAAAATAAGAGATAGTTTTTATCCATTACCAGAAGTTTCGCCTATCATTTTACTGTATAGTTCGTCTAGTGATGCCGATATTATACCTAAATGTAAAGAATTAGGAGTTGCTAAAAGATTAACAAAACCAGTAAAGTCTCACGACATATATAATGTGCTTTCTAAATTAAAGAGTAGTAGTGCAGAAAAGGAAAGTTTTACTTTATTAAATGAAGAAGAGAGTGAACCAACATTTAAAGAAGATCTTAATATTTTAATAGTAGAGGATAATAATGTTAACAGGTTTTTAGCAAAAACCATCATAAAAAAACAAGTTCCACATGCAAATATATTAGAGGCTGTTAATGGTTTGGAAGGAGTTAAGTTATATGAAGAACATAAATTTGACCTTATTATCATGGATATTCAAATGCCAGAAATGAATGGATATGAAGCCACCAAAAAAATAAGAAGTATTGAAGCTGGAACCAAAGTACATATTCCTATTATTGCAATTACAGCTGGTAATGTAAAAGGGGAAAGAGAAAGATGTATAGAGATAGGAATGGATGATTTTCTTGTAAAACCAATAGTTGAAGATCACCTTAGATTGGTTTTTGAAAACTGGTTGCCAAAAGCCAAAAAGAACAATTTAAGCCCATTGCAGCAAGAAAAAGAAGAGATCAAAAAACACTTTGATATCAGTCAGTTGCGCATGTATTATGGTGATGATGTAGAAGCATTAAATCAAGTACAACAATTGGTGAAAGAACAATTAGATGAGTCTGTTAATGTACTTAAACAGCATGTTGATGATAAAAACCTTGAAGGATTAAAGCAAGTAGGTCATAAATTAAGAGGAACTACCTCTACAGCAGGTATGAGTAGATTGTCTGAATTGGCTACAGGGTTAGAGCAGTTAAATTCGTTAGAAGAAATTAACCTAGAGATTTCTTTTGATGAAATTAAACAAGAAATAGATTTTGTAAAAACTTTAATGAATTAATACAAATAGTCTCGTAAGCTTATAGTTTACGAGGCTATTTGCTATACTATAAAATACTAGTACAAACTTTTATAAGTGTGTGTTGTATACTTGTGGTAATAAGCTTATAAATATTATTATCCCCCTTTATGCTTATTATTATACCCCCTCTATTAGTATTAAAACTTGTTTTTATTTGTAATTCAGATTTTGTGATATATCTGTAATGTTATAGAAAAAATTTTTGTTTTAAAATTATAAATAATGAAAGTTTATATATCCTTATGTTTGCTATTTAGTGTATTGAGTTGTACCTCAAAAAAACAAAATAATATTCCAGAAATAGAGGGATATCATTTGGTTTGGAATGATGAATTTAATATTGATGGCGTTCCAAATCAACAAAATTGGCATTATGAAACGGGTTTTATAAGAAATGAAGAAGCTCAGTGGTATCAAAAAGAAAATGCTTTTTGTAAAGGTGGTAATTTAATTATTGAAGCTAGAAAAGAAAAGAAATCAAACCCAAATTTTGTTTCTTATAATAATAAAAATTGGAAACATAATAGAGATTCAATTTACATAACTTCAAGTTGTTTAATTACAAAAGAAAAAAAATCTTGGAAGTACGGTAAATTTTTGATGCGTGCAAAAATACCAACAGAAATGGGATTGTGGCCAGCATTTTGGACACTTGGTTTAGAGCCCAATTGGCCTGCTAACGGAGAAATAGATATAATGGAATTTTATAAAGGCGATTTATTGGCAAATATTGCTTGGGAATCTAATCAGAAATGGAAACCTATATGGGATGCTAAAAAATATGCTATTGAAAGTTTTAATGATGAAAATTGGTCTCAAGATTTTCACATTTGGAAAATGGATTGGGATGAAAATTCAATAAAATTATATGTTGATGAACAACTGTTAAATGAGGTGGATTTAAAAGAAACATATAATCAAACCCATAAAAAAATAAATCCATTTCACAAGCCACAGTACTTATTGTTAAACCTTGCTATTGGAGGTGTTAATGGAGGGGATTTTTCTAAGACAAAATTTCCTGCTCAATTTATAATAGATTACGTTAGGGTATATCAAAAAACAGAATAAAAAGATGATGAATAAAAAAATATTACTAGGTGTTTTTTTTATGTATGTGTTTACAAATGCACAGAATAATGCTTTTAAAATAGAAAATCCAGATTACAATAAAAGTCCACTTACAGGAATGACTAAACAGCATTGGAAAGATGCTGCTATGTATTTATTAAAAGGAGCTTTTAGTTATATCAATACGCTAGAAGATTCTATGAAGTTTCCTAAACAACCAGGTAAAAGTTACCCTCATAGTGAGAGTAGAGTACCTACAGAAAAATTAGAAGGATTGTGTAGAACTTTATTTGTGGCTTCTCCAATATTAAAGGAAAATCCAAATTTGGTTATTAATAATATAAAAGTTGCAGATTATTATAGGTATCAAATAGGAGAGTTAACCAATCCTAAAAGTCCGGCTTACATAGTACCAAGAGGTAACGGTGGTCCCAGTCAAAATTTGGTTGAATTTGGGGCTTTAGCATTATCTTTATTAGTAAATCCTGAGGTTTTATGGGAGCCTTTAACACAGCAAAAAAAAGATGATTTGGCAAGGGTTATGTTAAGTTATGGAGATGGACCTACTGTAGACTCTAATTGGAAATTCTTTAACATTTTTGTGTTGAGCTTTTTTAAAGATCAAGGATATAAGGTTAACGAAGAATTGTTGGTAAAATATTTAGAAAAATCATTAACACATTATAGAGGAAATGGATGGTATAATGATAGTCCTGCTTATGATTACTATAGTATGTGGGCTTTTCAAATGTACGGAAAAGTATGGTCTCAATATTTTGGAGATAAATATTATCCAGAAATAGCATCAAAATTTAAATTTAATTTCAATGATTTAAAAGGGAATTATCCATACATGTTTAGCAAAGATGGAAAAATGATTATGTATGGAAGGAGTATTAGTTATAGGGCGGGAGCAGTAGTTCCTTTTCCATTAATGGGATTTTCTAATGATGAAAATATAAATTATGGATGGATGCGTAGAATAGCATCAGGAGTAATTAAACAGTTTTTTACACATCCAGATTTTATGAAAGATAATGTACCAACTTTAGGGTTTTATGGTGCTTTTGAACCTGCTGTACAAAATTATAGTTGTAGAGGTAGTGTGTATTGGATGGGGAAAATATTTTTTGGTTTACTAGTACCCGACAATAGTCCTTTTTGGACAGCTACAGAAAATAATGGAGCTTGGGAAAATGAGTTGAAGAATGATGAAGTTTATCATAAATTTCAAGGAGAGTCAGAGGTGTTAATTACAGATTATCCAAATATAGGAGCAGCAGAAATAAGAGCTTGGTGTCACGAAAAAGTAAAAGACGATTGGCAAAAATTTCGTTCTACAGAAAATTACAATCGATTATCGTACAATAGTGCTTTTCCTTGGCAAGCAGATGGCGAAAATGGTGAGGTTGCCATGAATTACGTTATTAAAAACAATAAAAATAAGTGGGAAGCATTTAGGTTGTACACTTTTAAAAAGTTTGAGAAAGGAATTTATTATAGAGATGTTGTTTTAGAAACAGATGAAAATATTAAATTCAATTTAGCGGATATTCCTTTAGCCAACGGAATTCTAAGAGTTGATAAAAACAATAGTGATAAGCCTATTGCTATAAGGTTAGGACATTATGCATTGCCTAAATTAGATAGAGAAATTATTACCACTAAAAAGAAAGTAGGCGGAAATGAAGTGACTATTATAGATAATGGAATGTATAAGTTGGCAATGATACCTCTTTTAGGTTGGAACAAATCAGAAGTAATAAAAGCTAAAGGTTTGCACCCGGAAAGTGAAGAAAGCGTTGTAATTGATGTAGTAACAACTACTAAAAGTCAACAAAAATCTAATATTTTAGCAACCCTAATGCTTTGGAAAAAATCAGGTGAAAAATTCACTAAAAAGGAATTGTGCCCTGTAAAAAACATCGTTAAAAGTTTTGATGAGAATACAATTGAAATTGAGTTTAAAAAGGAGGAAAGTAAAATTGTAAAGTTTTAAAAAATTACATTTAATTAAAAAGAAGAACGTTTTAAAATGATATCTATAAAAAAGAAAAAAATATACATATTAAAGTCTATAGCAGTTTTAAGCTGTTTGGTTGTTTTACTTTCTTGTGGTAAAAATGTGACCGTTTCTCATATAGGGAAAGGTTGGGGAAATAACTCAGTAAATACTGTAAAGTTTAGAAAAAATGCTTTGACTACTTTTAAAAATGAGCAATTTGTAGCCTATTATAATGAAAATAGTTATTTAACTCTAGGGAAAAGAAAATTAAACGCTAAACATTGGGAGTTGGTACAAACACAATACAAAGGAAATACCCATGATGCCCATAATGATATTAGTATAGCCGTAGATGGTAATGGTTTTTTACATGTAAGTTGGGATCACCACAATACAAAGTTAAGATACGCCAAAAGCGTAGCACCATTGAGTTTAAAACTAGGAGAAGAAAGTGGTATGACAGGAAAAGATGAAAATCGTGTAACATATCCTGAGTTTTATAATTTACCAAACGGAGATTTAATGTTTTTCTATAGGTCTGGTTCTTCGGGTAGCGGAAATTTGGTGATAAATTCATATGATGTAAAATCAAAAACATGGACACAGCTACAAAATAATTTGATTGATGGACAAAATAAAAGAAATGCTTATTGGCAAGCTTGTGTAGACAAACAAGGTACTATTCATATTTCTTGGGTTTGGAGAGAAACTTGGAAAGTTGAAACCAATCACGATATGTGTTATGCACGTTCTAAAGATGGCGGAAAAACTTGGGAAAAATCTACAGGAGAACAATATGAGTTGCCTATTAATTTAGCATCAGCAGAATACGCTTGGAAAATTCCTCAAAACAGTAGTTTAATAAATCAAACAGCCATGACTACTGATGATGATGGAAATCCTTATATAGCAACTTATTGGGCTGATGATAAAACCCCACAATTTCAAATCATTTATTTAGAGAATCAAGCATGGAAAAAAACAAATACAGGTTTTAGACAAACTTCTTTTGTGTTGGGAGGAGGAGGAACAAAGAGTATTCCTATTTCTAGACCAGATATTTTAATAAATCAAACTGGTCAAAAAACGTTAGTTTCTATATTGTTTAGAGATTTAGAAAGAGGAAATAAAATATCAATGGCTTTTTCTGATTTAAAAAACAATCAACCGTGGAAAGTAGTTGATTTGTCTAATGAATCTGTAGGGCAATGGGAACCTAATTATGATATTTCTTTGTGGAAAAATAAAAACAAACTACATGTATTTATGCAAAATGTAGTACAAATTGATGGAGAAGGAGTTGCTAAAGAAAAAACATCTGAAGTAAAAGTATTAGAAATTGAAAAAGTGACCTTGTTAACAAACAAGTAATTTATGCTTTTAAATTTTCTAAAAGATGTAAATAATCATATTGTAAATCTTCGTGTAACGTACTAATTTTCTTTTCAGTGCTTTTAATTTCTCTGGCATATATATTAACTAATTGTTGGTTTTTAGTTATTGAAGGCCTTATGGAGCGTAGTTTTTTACAAAAGTAGAGTAGTAGTTCAACTTCTGTTTCTTTTACGTTAGAATAACGAATGTAAGTTTTTATAAGTTTAAGAATTTTTCGAACACTTTTTTTAATATAAAAATAAGAACTAGTGTTAATGTTTTTAAAAGCTTCATCAACTTCTATTTTAATTTCTTTTATATAATCTTGCTCGTTTTCGGCTTCAAAAAGTAAATAGGTTAAAAGTTCTTTATTCTCTTTTTTAAATTTAGATAATCTTAAAATAATATTGATAAGTTCTGTTCTATCAATTTCATTTAACTCGGTTTTTAGTTGTTTTACAGTTGCAGTGTTCATAGTACAACGAAGATATGATAAAACACTTTATTATTAAATATAGTTTTTGGTTAGTAAATAAACAGCTAACGGGTTATTATGTTAAGTTTTTGATAAAAAAACAATATTTTATTTTTGATATGAGTAGTATTTTTTTATATTCGCTGCATTATTGCTGTTTTTGATAGCGATAAACTAACTAAAACTAACTATTTTTATAAACTATTTTTTAGGTGTGCATTTGTAGTCACTACAATGCACACCTTTTTTTATTATTGTTTTATGATTCGAGTTACCCCTGATTCTCCTTTTATTTTTATAAAATAAATTCCTTTAGGTAGTTTTTCAAAATTTAATTTTACATTATTACCATTGGCAATAACGCTATTGATTTTTTGACCTGTAATGTTGTATACCTCAATAGTAGATCCTGTAATATTCCCTTTTATGGTAGCATCAGATTCTGTAGGGTTAGGATATAGAATAATGTTATTTTGGGTTTGTATATTTTTATTGCTTAAATCTTGAGTGTTCGTAGCAAGTTGTCCACAAATAGAAATTTCATAAATGGAGTAAGCCCACACGGTTGAAGGAACTGTCATATCTAATCTAAAATATTGATATGAACCTGATATGTCTGAAATAACATCAGTTCTTTCACCAGAAGCCAGACCATTAAAACTTTTAAGTTCTGTCCAAGTTATATTGTCACTTGAGCCTAATAGTACATAATCACTTGCATTTGCTGTTTCCCAAGCAATACTTATTTCAGTAATAGAACATTGTTGTCCTAAATTAAGATCAAAACTACAAGGATCTGTAGAGTCTGCAATCCACCTAGAACCCATGTCTCCATCTATAGCAGCAGCAGCTGAGTTATTACCAGAAGAAGCACTTGCTTGTCCACTTAAGTTGTAACAATCTTCAGGTTGTTGACCAGCTGTTGGTAATTCAGGATAAGTTACTAGTGTTTTAGCAGGTACATTAAATGTAGCAAGGGTTGATCCAGAATAATCGTACACAGTACATTCTTTTGCAACATCAGATGGATTAAAAACTACGGCATGAGAAAAAGTTCCATTTTCTTCAAAAACACTACTAGAAGGAAAGTTTGTGTAATAATTAAAAGAAAAATCTCCTAGGTTTTGAATGGCATGTGTGTAATAATATGTCATTCCAGAGACTTCATAATCCATAATATAATCACTATTGCTTTCTTCTAAAGCTAAATTTGTATTCATAAAATTAGACACATATTCAGGATCAAACAATAACCTAAATCCTAAAGCTACTTGTGCCCAATCATCTCCAAAATCAATTTCTCTTGTAAAACCATCTATGGCTAAAGATTCATTCATCATGTCGTTATATTCTTTATTTGCCCAAGTTTTATTTTCTGCTAAATATTTAAAACCTGGAGCCACAGGTAAGTATTGAATACCGTGGATATGAACAGGGCTTGCACTAAAATAAGTACCATAAGAATAGCCACCATTCCATAAAATACCAACCATTTCATGATTATAAGCTTCTGGTAAATTTTCTTGATCCCAATCAAACCAATATTCCATAGTAGCGGCTGCTTCACTTCGGTAACCAAAAGCTCCTGCATCTCGCATTTCATCATTCCCCATTACATCTCCTAACAAAAACATTCCAATCCAAGACTGCATAGCTTCTGAGGTTGATTCTTGATTGTTTCCACCACCAGAACTAGTTCCACCTGCATAAGAATGACCTATCCAAGGATCAAAAGTTCTGAAATAAGGTAAAAAGGTATCATCTCTTTGCCAGTTAGCATATTGCTTACAAACCAGTTCTAACATTCCTTTGTAATCATTTAAAAAATCGTTGTCAATCATTCCGTATAAAGCAGCAGCATGAATTAGATATCCGTAATGAAAATGATTGTCTGTAAATTGTGCTGAACCATAAGATTGATCAAACCCAATTAAAGCTTTCCAACGATCGTAGCGAGCAAAATAATGAGAAGTCTCTCCCTGGGTATAAGTCAACCAATCTACCAAAGACTCTTTGGCTAAAGCTTTAAGTTCTATGTAAGATTGATGATTTAATTCCTTAGCCATTAATGCATATTTAGCAATATTAACAAGGTCTTTTCCTCCCCAGTATGTATCACCTCCATAACTTTTCTTTTTAGATGCAAATTTGGAAATTAATTCATATTGAGTGTTTGCATTGTACGCATTATTATCATCGGTGTTTTGATAAGGGGCTGTAAAACTTGGTAAAACTCCACCAAAATTATAAGAAAATGAAAAGGATTTACCTATAGCGGTTTTCATAGTTCCTCTTGTGGTAACATAATTACGATTGGTGAAATTCACATTATTAAATGTGGTGTTTTTATATTGATGAGGTATAAATCCTTGAATGGTATTTCCATCAATACCCCCATTTAAATTTTCCGTAGTAATATTCCAAGTTGTATTTATTTTTCCCGAATTTACATCGTAAGAATAATTTACAATTGTTTCTACTGGTTTGTTGTGAGCATAATTGTTAAATTCAGTAAGGTCACTATATTCAGTTAAGGCAGAAATCACAAAATGATTTTCTGTTCCATTCATATTAATAACTAATTTTTCTTCTTGACCTGCTGCTGATGCCCAACGTGTTCCTGAGTTTCCGTCTACAGCTAAGTCTGGTGAATAGGTGTTTTCTTGAGATGATGCAACGGCTGTTTTGTTTAGGGCTACGTTGGTTTCTCCACTATAAATTTCAATTTCATATAATGAATATTCGTAATTGGTTCCTTTTTCAGTTAGTACAATTCTAACATATCTAGCATTACTAGAAAGACTTATGTTGTCTGTTCCACCATCTCCATTAGTGATGGACTGAACAGTTGTCCAGTTTGTATTATCATTAGAAGTTTGAATATTATATCCTGAAGCAAAAGCGGTTTCCCAAGTTAAGTTTATAGAGGATATTGCATATTCTGATCCTAAATCTACAGAGATATAGGTTTGTCCGTCAATTTGAGCAGTAGCTCCATCACCTAAATGAATTCCAAACAATCTGCCCTCAGAAGCTAAAACAAATGCTCCGCCAGATGTAATAGGAAATGTAACAGGTGTACCATTAGCATTATAATAAGAAGCTCCTCCGTTAGCTACAATTGTTGGATTAATTCCTGTAGTTTCAATTTGTGTAAATGGAATTCCATGTGCCATGGTAACATTCATGTTAGCACCTGTTTCGGCATCTGGCATTCCCATTACTACAGACCAATCTGTCCAGTCGGCAGCTATTGCTTTGTCTGGAGTATAGTTGTCTGCTTTTATCACCAATCCATTTCCTCTATCAAGGTTAGATCCATCTTGAGAGAATCCTATTGGGTATTGTACTTTTAAACCTTCTGAGGTTGGTTCCATCACTAAAGGGTAAGCAAATAATAAACCTCCGTATTGATCTACTAAAATACGTGTCCACCAATCATTGGTAGGAATAGGTCTGGTTTCACCATCAGAAACATAAATAGGATTGTTGTATACAAAATCATAATCGGTATAATAAGTAGTTCCTTCCCATTCAAATTCTAATTCTTGGCTAGGAGGGTAGGAGGCATAACTACCTGATCCTACAGAAACAGGGGTTTGAGCAAATAGTAAATTTGTGATAAATACAGATAAGGTTACCACAAGGTATTTACAGTTTTTAAATAGCATAATTATTGTTTTTTTAGTAATTAGTTTGTTGTTATAGAAAAATAGCATGGATATTATTTTTATAACAACACAATAATATCTGAATTACCTAGGATGGCTACATTTTGTGAGTAGATTAAATGTTGACAGGTTTTGTAGTGAAGTATATTTATATACAACAATAGTGTTTAATTGCTTGTTATATATGATGTTACAAGAGTATTATAGTTTTGTTAAAAAGATGGGGATTTATGTTTTTGGGAAAAATAAAAAGCCATAAATATTAATTTATGGCTTCTTATATAAGGGTATTTAGGAACTATTTTGTTAACTCATTTTCTAGAATTTTTTTAATTTCTACATTGTTTTTATGTCCTAATTTGGGAGTTACTAATTCTCCTTTTTTGTTAACCAAAGCATAATGAGGAATTCCTGTTATTTTAAATTTATCTTTTAAATAATTCCACTCATCTTGATTGACTCTATAATGTTCTCCTTTGATATTTGGGATGGCATTGTTCCATGTTTTTTCTGGAGAACTTGGAGCAGAAATATATAAAAAGACCACTTCTTTGTCCTTCATTTCTTCTTTTAGAGGTGCTATTCTTTTAATTCCAGATCTACAAGGTCCACACCAAGTAGCCCAAAAATCTACATAAATAACCTTTCCTTTGAATTTAGCAATTATAGATTCAAAAAGTTCATCACCTTCTGTTTTTTCTACCTTATTAACATTATATCCTGTTTTGGTTTTATTGGCTTCTATTGTTGCTTTTGTTTTATTATTGGCAATGTCTAAATAGTTTGCTACCTCTGCATTTGCAATTTCTTTTTTGATGTAGTTTAGTTTAGCATCAGTATAAGGAATTAAATCATTGGTTAATTGTCTAGAGTTTTGCCTAAGTGTTATAATATCAAAAACCAAACAAGAGTCTAAACCTAAAACTTTTTTCATTTCATCCATTTTAGCTTGATAATATTGTTTTGTAGCTAAGTTTCTATATTCTTCAGAGTATTTTTTATTAAAATCTTTTAAAGTTTCTCCGTGTTTTTCTTGAAAATTTTTAACGGCTTCCTTTTCTTCAGTTGTTGATATGTTTTCAAAAGCAGTTAACATTTCTTCGTCTAAAGGACTTAATTTTCCTTGTTCTTTTAATTTGTTTTTTAAAATTAACAAAGCATTTTCGTTAGGTTCTTCTATTCTTATTTTGTTAAGCATTTCTGTATTGGCTCTATAGAATAGGTTGAATCTTGTTTTGTATTTTGTATTAAAGTCTTTTTGTCTTTTTTGTTTTTCAGGAGTATTTAAAAGTTCATTTGCTTTAATAGCTTCTACTTGTTCATTAGGGATATCAATATTTTGATTTAATAAATAAGTAAGCACATTATTAGCGGTAATTGGGTTGTTTGTGTTTGGTGAAAAAATATCTATGTAAGATAAGTAATTGATGAAATACGAATAGTTTTCTGCCATTACTGATTTTTTGCTGTTTAATACCTCGGAAGTAATATCAGAAAAATAGGTTTTATCTATTTTATAATTTGGTAAATCATCTAGTTCTTCAGGTTTTAGATTTCTTTTAGCAGATCTTGAATACATATCATAGGCTAAAATATTTGTTAAGTTTTGATATTCTAAAGACATTTTTTTTAATTCTAATGCCTTATTACTAATAAATGTGGTTTTATTTAATTCATCTAGTTTTTTTAAAGCTGTAGTATATTGTTTGTTTATTATAGCCTTATAATCTTCTGGCTTGGTGTTTAATATGTTTTCACGGGTTTTTTTGTTAATTCCACTTAACCTAATGTCTTTCATTTTTAACAAATCGGTATTTATTTGGGCTAAATCTCCCATGAATAAATCTTTTTTCCCACTAAGTACATGATATGTTTCCTTTCCTGGAGCCATAAACATAGAAGTGCTTTTATTGAAAATACGAGAAAACACAAATTGTGGACAGGCAATAGTAAGCTCTAGTGAGAAAGTTCCATCATCGGCAATTTTAATTAAATGAGATTCTTGTTCCCCTGTAAAGATGTTATTAACATAAAGCATTCCTGTTTTAATACCAACTCTAGGTGTATAATCTTTTATAACACCACTATAGATAGCAGTTCCGGGTTTAAGTTCAGGGGTTTCTAGAGCTTCATTTTTTTCAGGGGTGTTGTTGGGGTTATTTGTTGCTTTTAAGCTGTAAGTTTCTTTTTTATTTTTATCATCTTTAATTTCTAAAGATCCATCTTTGTTTAGCTTGGCTTTAATGGTTTTTGTATTTCCGTTTTTTTCTAAAACAACAGTGTATTTGTTTTTTTTAGTTTTTACAGATTTATATGTCCATAGTTCTTTATTTACAATTGCTTGTTTATTGTAAAAAGCATAATCGCAAATTTCACTCCCGTTGGTTTTAAGCCAATTTCCTTTCATTTCTTTAGGTAATTTAGAGGTGTTTTTATTGTTTAAAGAAATGTTGTAAACAAACCAGTAATTAGATCCATCTCCTTCTTTAAAATCAACAAGTCCTACCTCCTCTGGAACTTTGGTAAAATATACTTGATAATCAATTTTACCCGTATCGTCTAGAAAATGTTTTTCTCCAAAAGGAATACCTTCGGTTTTAGTAGCATAATATTCTTTTCCCGTTTTAAGATCTACTAAACGAGTAGATTTGGGAACTTGAATCCAGTTGTTAGGTCTAAAATCAATATGGAAGTGTAAAACAGTAGCACTGTCTAAGTGTTCTATTTTTGTAATAGCACCATTGAGGTTGTTTAATCCATATTCTGGATTGTCAATGGTTTTGTTGGCAAAAACTCCAAAAGAGATCAACGCTAACAGATAAGTAAAAAGTTTCTTTTTCATTTTTTTTGAATTTTATTAATGTTGGTTTATTTATGGTTTTCTATAATACTTTCTAATAAATAATCGAATTTATGCATGGAAAAATCATCATCAATTATATCTCCTTTTTTATCTATAACTACATATCTTGGTATTCCGTTAAACTTAAATAGTTGACGTAAGTAATTATAATCATCTGTAGACAGTCTATAAATGTTTTTAAGCTCTTGTTCTTTAACAAACTTGTCGTAATTTTTTTTAGGAGAGTGTCTTTCATCAGTAATAAATACAAAATCAAAGTTTGGATTGTTTTCATGTTTTTTTCTAGTCTCTTTCATTCTTTTTATACCAGAAACACAAGGTCCACATGAGGTTGCCCAAAAATCTATAAATAATATTTTACCTTGATGTTTATCTACAATTGCTTTAAATATATCTGTAGCTTTCCCTGTTGGTAATTTTGTAGTTTTGCTACTGTTTTCTGATGTTAAAGGAAATTTTTTGTAGACCATTCTACTACCTTCTTGTATTAAAAATGGGTTTTTGATGTCTTTTTTTAGTTCTTCCCAATATTTGTAAGCGTATTCACTTTTTTTCATTGTACCTATATTGAACTTAAGGCTTCTAATTTTTGTGATTTCATTTATGAAGTTTTCATCAAGTTTTAAAACATTGGTAAGTACTGAGTCTTTTAGTTGTATTCTTTTAATAGAGCTATAAAACCAGTTTTCATCTCGATTTTTTTGAACATATGTGTCAAATTCTTTACGGTATTTAGTTTTATACTCTTCAAATAATTTTTGGTTTTTTTGATGAAATTCATTTTTTGAATCATCACTTAAGTTTTCAAAAGTTTCAAGTAAATTTTTATAAGCTGGTGAAATTTCTATTTTATTATCTTTTATGTAATCTAAAAATGTTTTGTTAAAAGTTATTTCTGTTTTTTTGGGTTTAACATTAAGGGGTTTACTATATTCAAAACGATTGATGAATTCTGAAAAACGATTATCTACTAATAGGCTTTGATTATTTAAATCTATTTTGTTTAAAAAATCATAATACTTAGTTTCTACAGGAGCTTTTAAGACTTTATTTAGCGTGTCTTTTTTTGCATAATAATCTCTATTCATTACAAAATTAAACATCAAAGTAGCGTTATCTAATATGTTTTTGTTTTTTAATAATGTGGCACTTTTATCAGAAAGATTGTGTGTTGCTAAATGCTTTATTAAACGTATTGTGTTTTTTTGATGATTTTTTTCTTGTAGTTTTTTAAACTCTTTGGGAGTGATTTCTTTTTTTTGTTTGTTGAATAATTTATAATCAAAATCATTTTTGTCGTATTGAAGTAAGTCGTAGTTTACTTGAGCAAGAGGCCCCAAAAATTCTATATTTTTAAATACATGTCTATTGTTTCTAAATCTGTCTGCAATTAAAAATTCATTCCAATCTAATACTGTGACAAGTGTTTGTCCAGGTTCTATATATATGTTAATATTGGCCTTGTTCATGTTAAAATAGATGTATTTTGGGTGTATTAAAGGAATATCGGCTTCAAAACGACCATCTTTATGTATTTGAATAACAATAGGGTAATCTTCTCTTGTTATTTCATTTTCCATAAATATAATTCCTGTTTCAAACCCTAAACGTGAATCGTAACCTTTTATGTAGCCAATTAGCTTAGCATTTTTTTTGTTAAAAAAGTTAGGAGAGTTATATTCTTTAATTGGTTCGGACTTTACTTTAGCCAATTCTTTTTTAAACCATTTTGTTATTTTTTTAGGGACTTTATTTTTTTTACAAACTTTTTGTTCGGTTAATGAAATATTAAAAATTAGGTTATTATAGTTTATGTTTTTAACGCCTTTGTCTAATGGAGGAAAAATAGCAACAGTGTTGTTTTCTCCAGAATCTGTCATCCATATTTTCTCTTTAAACTTTACGTTTTCTACCTTAATAATGTTATATTTTTTACCAGTATCACAATCTTCTATATACACATCGTCTTTGTAGTATACCCACCAATTAGGAATTGAAGTATGGTGTATGTGTATTTTCGTTTCAGTATCAGATATTTCTATTTTAGAAATGTTAAACATACCTGTTTTAGTGAGTTCAAAATCGGGGTTTTCAATCGTTTTTTGAGCAAAGCTATTTATAAATAACAGCCCCAACATAAGACTAAATAAGATTTTCTTTTTCATTTTTTTTTTATAAGGAATTCAATTTTTTAAACTAAATATAGAATAGCACCTGTTAATATTGTTGAGTGAATTAGAGTTTGGTATAATATTTTTAGGAATAGGTTGCTTTAGATTAGAAATAACATTATTTAATAGCAACTAAATTTAGGGATTATAAACATGTTTAGAACCTGTGTTTATTCGTAATAAAAGTGATATTGTTAAAGAAATAGCGGTTTTATATTGTTAAAAAGCAAAAAAACACACCTTAGGCATGTTTTTTTAGAATTAATAATTAAAAGTTATTTTTTGATTATTGTATGATTTTTAATATTTGTTGAATCTTAGTTGTATCTACAGAGACTTTTTGATATTCATTAATATCTTTGTTTTTCCCCATTTGAATATCTGGATTAAAATAGGTCATATCGCTTTTTTCAAATGTTTTGCAAGAGGCATGGTATTCTGTAGCTTTTGTTTTTTGATAAATTTCTTTAATATTTTTATTGTTAATTCCACTACCAGGCATGATAATAATATCATTTTGGGCTAAGGTTATAAGTTGCTCTAAAACATCAATACCCTCAAAAGCTGTGTTTTTTCCTCCAGAAGTTAATATTCTATGAATGCCAAGATCTTTAAGTTGTTGTAATGCTTTAAAAATATCATTACACATGTCAAAAGCTCTATGAAAAGTACATTCTAAAGGGGATACTAACTTTTGAATTTCTTTAACTTGATTGATATTAATATCTCCAGAAGCTGTTAACATTCCAAAAACAATTCCATTAGCTCCAAGTTCTTTAATTTTTAAAGCATCTTGTTTTATAATTTCAAATTCTGCATTGTTATATAAAAAATCACCCCCTCTAGGGCGTACTATTACATTAACAGGAATGTTAATATGGTCTAAAACATATTTAATTGTTGCATAAGATGGAGTAGTACCGCCTTCTGTAAAATTTTCACAAAGTTCAATTCTACTTGCTCCTGCTTTTGCGGCTTTGATTGCTGATGTTGCAGAGTAACAACATATTTCTAAGGTATTCATTAATGTTTTTAAGGGGTATAGGGTTTTATAAGTTCTAATTTATCACCAGATAAATTTATTTCAAACAAATGAGGAACTCTATGGTATTTACCATTAACTACAGCGTGACTGTGAATGGCCATTAAAGTTTTTCCTTCAAAAGTTGTAAAAATCATTCCATGACCAAAATTAGGAGGTGTAATAGTTTTTTTTTCTTGTATCCAAGGACCATCTAGAGTTCCGCTTTTAGAATAAGCCACTCCTTGAACATATGTATCGTAAATCCAACTTGTCCAAATCATTCCTAAACGTCCAGTTCCTGTTTTAAATAAAAAACACCCGTCAGTTACCTTGTTTGGACCAATACTACCATCTTTATTTTGTTGTTTACTCCAAGGGGAATCACTTGCTTTAAATAATAATTTTCCTTTTCCAATACTACCACTTAAATCTGGTTTTAATTCAATTTTTTCAATAGTACCATTTTCATTTTGTAACCATTCATAACAATAAACCATATAAGGTTTGTTATCGGTATCAACCCAAAAAGTTCCATCAAGTGTTGGCATGTTAGCAGGTAAGTATGTTTTGTCTTTCATAGGAATGTAAGGCCCTTCAGCTTTATTACTTACTAAAATATGACTCGCCCTACGATCAATAATATTTTTGCCAACAGTATCAATTTTAATTTTTTTATTGGTGAATGTAGCAAAGTAATAATACTTGTTTTTATAGGAGTGAATTTCAGCAGCCCAAATCATGGGTTTGCTTCCCATCCACGAATTAGGATCTGTTTTGGCAACCTTATAAGGTCCTTCCCACTTTTTTAGATTTTTACTTTTCCATAAGTTTCCACCAGTTCCAGTCATGTAATATGTGTGGGTTTTAGCATCGGCTAAAATAAAAGGATCACTAAGTCTAATACTATCTAAAGGAATGTTTTGTTGTATTGTTTTTTTATTTTGAGCAATACTGTTTATTGGTGTTAAAGAATAAAATAGAGTAAGAATTAATGCAATAAAATTTGATTTCATAGCTTGGTTTATCTCAGTTTTTTATTAAAAAAATCAATGGTTCTTTTCCATGCCAAATTGGCTGCTTTTTCATCATAACGAGGAGTGGTGTTGTTATGAAAACCATGATTTACATCAGGATAAAAATAAACAGTATGTTCTATGTTGTTTGCTTTTAAATTGATTTCATATGTTGGCCAACCAGCATTTACACGTTTGTCTAATTCTGCATATTGTAATAATAGAGGAGCTTTTATAAGAGCTGTGTCTTCTGCCGATGGTTGTCCACCATAAAATGGAACAGATGCCAGTAAGTCTGGAATTTTTACAGCCATCATATTAGAAATCCACCCACCAAAACAAAAACCAACCACACCAATTTTTCCATTACAATTTGGATGTCCTTTTAAATAATGATAAGCAGCTATAAAATCTTCTAACATTTCATATCTATCACGTTTTTGTTGTAATGCTCTACCATCATCGTCATTTCCTGGATAACCACCTAGGGGACTTAAAGCATCAGGAGCAAGACTGATGAAATTATCTAAAGCTGTTCTACGTCCTACATCTTCTATGTAAGGATTTAATCCTCTGTTTTCATGAACAACAATTACACCCGGTAATTTTTGATCATGTTTTTTAGGTGTAGAAAGTAATCCTTTTATAGTACCGCCTCCTTTGGCTGAATGGTAAGTAATATAATCAGAATTAATATTAGGATCATCTTTGGCTACTGTAATCGTATCTGTATAATTAGGAGAAATAAAACCAAGCAAAGAGCTCATGGTAATTCCACCAACTGCATAAAGAGATAATTTTTCTAAAAACTGAGTACGATTTATTTTATTGTGTGCATAAGCATCATATAAATCAAAAACCTCTTGTTTGATGTCTTCTTTTTTTAGGGAACTCATAGATTTTAATTTTTTATTAAAATACCTAATAAAAAATGGCTGTCAAAATTTAATATATTTCTTTAAACTAAAATTTTACTTCACCAAAGTAGCTCCCATCAATCCTATTACTAAATCATTAGAATAAGTTTCTAGGGTTAGAGATTTTAATTGTTTATGCTCATTTAGAGGTAAATCTAATAATTGAGCAGCCCCACCATCAATTTTATTCGTTCCATTCTTTTTTAGTACTTCATAAGAATCCATATGCCATTCTCCCGTTTTTAAATACAAACGGGGAGGTTGTGGTTTTCCTGTGTCAAAAGCAAAATCATCTTGATAATAATCTTGCTCTATAGGCCACCAGTTTTCTGGACTGATGAGTTTCAATTTGTCTGAACTTCCATCGGTATAGTTAACAGTTACAATTCCATTCACCATTCTGGTTTGCATATGATGTGCCGATCCAGCCATTAACAAATAAACATGTTTGGCATTTCCTTGTAAAGGAATGTTTACGGATTCAGGATAATTATCCCACTGAGAAGTAAATATAATATTATCCGTAGGCTCTCCTAAAATGTTAAAAGGAATTCCTTGTGGAGAAACAATTTGATTGTTTTTTCCTGCTTTGGCAATTATTCCTTCATCATTAATTTCCTCCGTTTCTTTGTAAGAACACCAATCTCCAATTCCTTGCACAGGAATGCTAAGTGTTGGATAAGGAGAACGAGGAGCAAAATATTGTTCTTTAAAAATATTAACAACCCTATCGTTATAATAATTTTTTAGGTTGATGGTTTCAAAAATAGTATTGGTATTGGATTTTACATTCCAGTTTAAATAAGATTTTTGATATTGAATATCTTTAGTTTTAATGTTTATAAGGTTGGTTCCAGGTAATAAATTATTGTTTGAAATGTTAATGTTTTTAGAAACACCATCATTATCTATACTTATTTTCTCTTGATATTGGTTGATTTCAACAGTTCCATTCAGCAGTTTGTGGGTGTTGTTTTTTATTGCTATTTGAAAATTGTTTTCAGTTCCCTTTTCTTTTTCGATGATTTCAATTGGCGAAATGATATTTAACTGAATAGGTTGCCACCATTGATATTCTCCCTGTTTTAGTTGTACAAATAAAGTTTTGTTTCCTACAGGTGTTTTTAACTTTAACTGAATGTCGTTTGTATGTGTTTCAATAGATGAAAAAACATCTTGGGGATTAAATAAATTTATGATTTTAGCCTTGTTAAAAGGAATTTTTATGATGTCATCAGGAGTTAGGGTATAATTGTTTTTAGGTAAATTAAAGTCAGCACCACTCCATGTAATTTGAATGTCAAAAGTTGAATCAATGGGTGTTTTGATGATAATTTGTGGTTGTCCTACGGTATTTTCTTTATTTTTCCATTCAACCTTTTGTCCGTTTACACTCACATTGTCAATATTTTCTGTTTTAACGTTTAACACTAACTCTAAATAAATATCTGTGTTAAAGTTTGTGTTGATTTTATATACATCAGTATTTTTGTTTTGTTTATAATCAATATCTATGTCTTGGGTTTTCATAGCTGCAAATTCCCAATCTAAAGGCCAACCTGGAGTAATTTCTATTTTTTTATTGATGATATCTGGTTTTATCCCAAACAAACCTTCAACAAAAGCTCTAGAAGCCACACCAACAGGATCGGCAAAATCACGATATAATTCTCCTCTAAAAGCATCAAAATGTGATAATTGTCCAAAATTTCCAGGAGAACTACCCATGTACATATAATCGTACATGGTTCCTTTCATCAACTTAAAAGCCTTGTTGTTTCTTCCCGATTTCCAATAGGCTAGGGCAGTGTGTAAAACTTCGGCCATGGCTACATTGTTAATAGACCAAGTATAAGGCATCCAATTGCTGGTTGATAAAGTGTACAGATTTTCTTGTGTTTTATCATTAGTGTAAACAGGAATATGCGGAATGTGATTATCTACATATTTTGTTGCTTGATACGCTTGAAAAGGATTGCTGATTCCTTCATCAATAGCGTGATAAATGGTCCACAAAGCAGGAGTAGGGTGGACTAATTTTTTTCCTAATAAATCTTGATATTCGGCATAAATTCCCTTGTTTTCTAACCACAAACGTTTGTTAATGGCTTTTAAAATTTTATCAGCTTCCTCTTGATAAGGAGCAGGGTTTACATTAATAAGTTTTGCTAGTTCTGCCGCTTGTTTGTTAGCATTATAATTGTAAGCAGATGCATGAGTAACCGCTCCGCCACTATATTGTAAAGCATCACTTGCCCAAATAGCAGCATAAGCATTGTAAAGTCCATCGTTATCAGGATCAAAATTTCTTTTTTCCCATTCTAAATGTCTTTCTATTACTGGCCAACTTTCTTTTAAAAAATCGGTATCACCTGTCCATTTAAAATGCCATAATAATTGGTTGATAAACACCAAATTCATGTCGTAATGATGAGGTTTACTTTGTTTGTTTGGATTTCTGCTAATGTATCCAGAAGTAAAAATAGAAGTACCTTTTTCTTCTTTATTTCTAGCCAAATGTGTTTTAGGGTCAGCTACCACAGGTCCACTTTTAGGATCGGTATATTGAGCAGTAAAATAACCTCTAAAATGTGATTTTGCTCTGTTGTGATTTCCTAACCAATCGGCAGCATAAGCACCTCTCCAACCTGGTAATGGCATTCTCCAAGCCACCGCTCCATGCATAAAATAAGATTCATCATCCCAAACAGCATCCGCAGCAGTTGCCAATTGAGCTCCCGCAGCATTTAAGTATTTGTCTGGAGTATTCATCCAAAATCTATCTGCAATTTTTTTACGAATTTTATCAGTTTTGTCAAACAAACTTGGCATTGATTTATGCGTTGCAGAGTTTTCTGTGTCAGGATTATAGAGCATAAAATAACTTTCATCTGAATTCTTAAAATTCAGACTACCTACCACAACTGGAGCATCAGATTCTTTTGAATTTAATAATTCATTAGGAGTTTCTAAATGATGAGCATCTCCAATTTTTATAGCACTATTTGTAGGAACAATTCCTGCAATTCTCTTTTTTGTAATGAGTTTACTATTGTGGATTTCATCATTATTAGGTTTAGCATTTTTAGGGAGCTCTCTGCCTTTGTTATAGTATAAATGAAAAGTTCCATCATTTAAATAAATATCATTGTCAACACAGTTTTCTGCTTTTAAATAAAAGTTAGATTCAGGATCTGCCCCTAAATCTCCTTCTCTAGAAAATCTTTTTCCAGTAGCTCCACCAAAAGTCCAAACTAGCTTTACATCCTCAGGAATATTATGAGAATTTACTTTTAAAATCATTCCATCTGCCTCTTGTAAGGCTAATAATTCTAAATCTAATATTCCATCTTTTAAAATAGGATCTGTAATGCTGTATTTTATAGCCCCAGCACCATAGGTCATTTTTATGTTTTTAGCATCTATTAACCAAATAGAGTTTTCATTAGTTGCCAATCCTAACTTTAGCGTTCCTCCATAGCGAGTCATATACAACCCAAATTCAGGCAAATCTCCAGCCTCTACTCTAAAACCAGTATTGGTTCCATACAAAGCACGGTTAAATCGTTTTTCTCCGTTTACAATAACAAACTCATTTCCTTCTGGATGGTAACGGAGTTCACGAGTTTGATGGTGCCAAGTTTTTTGAACATTAATGTTTTCTTTTGTTTCTGTATGGCAACTTGTAAATATTGAAGCAGATAGGAGTAGTAAAAGGTATTTTTTCATAAAATGATTTTAAGGTGAACAAAAAGACTTGTTTTTAAAAAACAGGTTCTAAGTTTTCCCATTTAACTTCCCATTTTCCATTTTTAGGAAAACCAGGGTTTTCTACAGAACATCCATCCCAACCAGCACACATCATGGCTACAGTTTGTAACAAACCTCCATTTCCTGGTAAATAAATTCGCAAACGATCATCTTGATAATTGTGACCATTTTTAAGATAGGTGTTTTTCTGAACATCTTTTAATAATAAATCCAATGCTAGTGCTGGTTTTCCTAGTCTAACTGCCGACATTGAAGACATAGGATAATCCCATCCCCAAGTGTTAGGCCAATCCCATTTTTTGGCTATCACTTCTAAAGTAGCTTCCATTACTTTAGGATCAATTTTATCCCAATGAGGTAAAATTCCATAAGCTCCTAAAACCATTGGATGGTCTCTCATCAATTCAATATCGTTATAAGATTCTGTAGCCCCTTGAATCCCTAAATACAATCCATCAGCTTGATCTGGAGTGGCAAGATTCATTCTAACTTTTTCCCATTTATCATTCTTAGGTTTCTCTAATCTTTTTAACCAATTTTGTGCAGTGGTTAATCCCCAATACCATTGTGCTAACTCAAAAGGAGGATTATAAGTTGTAGTTCTTTCCCAATGCTCTTGTGCGGGAATCAAAGGAGGAGCAAGGTCAAATTGTTTTTTTTCTTCATTCCATACAGGGAAATCAGCCATAAAGTTTGCAGTTTCTACAATTAATTTTTCGTATTTCTTTAGAGTTTCTGGGGATTTGTTTTGGCGATACATTTGTTCTGCCAGCCAAATAATATGAGGTTGTTGCCAAATTAAATAAGATCCTACAGATGATGGACTATTTTCTCCATCAGGACCAATCATTTTTGGCCATCTTACTCCTTCGTATCCTTGATCTATAGCAGTTTGTTTGGCTTTTTCCATCATGTCAAAATAATAATCTAATTGTTGTTCTATTAATGCTCCACGTTGCCATTGTGCAAAATGTGCCACATGCCACCAATGCATTTCTAAGTGAAATTTACCAAACCAACTGTTAAATGTTAATCCTGTTTCTGCAGGTGGTAAATCTCCGGTACTTTGAATTTTAGTTAAGTATTGAGATAAAATCACTCTTCTTTCTAATTCTTTAGCTCTCTCATCTGTACAAGCTCCAAAGTCTACAAATCCACCTTTAGACCAATAATTATGATAAGCTGTTTTGCTATTTTCTTCGGTGCTTTTAAAAGTTGGAACATTGTTCGTAATTTCATCAGGAGAAAACTGGCAAGAAAACTGAATTTGATCTTCGTTTTTGTTTGATAATTTAAACTGATGTTTGTCTGTTTGAGTTATTTCTGAAGTTCCTTCCCAATCAATTTCTACAAAATAATCATCGTTGTCTAGTTGTCTTTTTAGAGTGATGTTATGATTTTTTTGATTTATGATGTCACTTTTATGGGTGTCCATATTTTGCATATCAATTCCGCTACCTGTATGCGCAATTTTTGGAGCTGGAAAATTCCATTCCACAGCCAATTGTCCTTTTTTAATCAATGGTGATTTTACATTTACGGCCACCAAATCACTTTCTTGATGAGCATAAACTTCTACATGAACAGGTTGGTCATCAAAAGTAAAATCAGAAGTAATTTTACCAGTCCACAAGTCTAATTCGTGTGTTGGATTTTTGATATCAGTAAGTTTTGCTTTGGTTCCATTTGCAAAATGTAAATCAAAACCAATCAATCCTAAATGAATTTTATGAGCATTTTCTCTATAATAATCACAAGCTTCTTTGGCTCTTTCATTATCTTTTATTTGATGGCGATAAGGAACTTTTCTTCCTTCAACCTCAAAGTATTTAATAGTTTCTTCCCATTTATAATTTTCATTATTTGGTAAAGAGTGCCATCCCCAGTTAGACATGGTTCCTAAAGAAACCCCTTTGTCATATTCAGCCCAAAAAGTTTGTAACCCAGTAATATCTGTAGTAAAAGTAAAATTTCCATTTCCAACAGAAAGAGATGCTAATGTATCAGCTTCTTTAATCACAACATTGTTTCGGGTGACTACTTCTTTTCTGTCAATTAACGTATCTTCCTTTTTAGCATTTGTACAAGCAATCATTGCTGAAAATAAGAGACCTAGCATTATTTTTTTCATCATCAATTTTTAATTTTAGAGAACTTTTGAAATTATATTTTGTCTTTGATTTTAGTGTCCTGTGCTTTCGGGGTTATAGAAAAGCTATTATCGAAATTAGAATATGATTGTGTTTGCAATAGGTAATATAGTATTGAAAATACTTGAAATATGTACCGTTTTGACTAATTTTTGGTTGATTTTATAAATAGGATAGCAATTAATGAATCCACTAAAAAAAGGATACCTATTTTTACACTTTAAAATATCAAGTAAAAAATGAAAATATCTATAGAGTTAACATTGTTGCCTCTTCACAATAATTTTGAAGAACACATTATCAATTTTATCAAAAGATTAAGAGCCTCAGAATTTACGGTGTTAGAAAATCCTATGAGTACTCAGGTTTATGGAGATTATGACAAAGTAATGCCGTTTTTAACAGAAGAGATTAAAACATCATTTGAAAATCAAGAGAATGTAGTGGTGAATTTAAAAATGGTAAAATCTGACAGAAGTAATTATGAACCACATTTTTAATTTTTTTCTAAGTGCCTACGAACACACTCCTGTTGGAGATATTGTTTTAGAAGCCATTGCCTTTGTGTTTGGAATTGCCAGTGTTGTTTATTCTAAAAAAGAGAACATATTGGTATATCCTGTAGGTTTGGTAGCTACAGTTATTACTGTTTATTTACTGTATAAAGCTCAGTATTTTGGAGATATGATGATGAACTTCTACTATTCAGTCATGAGTGTTTATGGTTGGTGGAATTGGTCTAGAAAGAAAGATAATAAAACAGTAGTTCCTATTTCTAGAACTACTGTTTTAGAAAAAATAATAGGAGTTTTACTAGTAATCATAACGATGGTTATTACCTATGAGGTGTATGAATATTTTGGATATGAAATAAAACCAGAGAATTATATTGATATTTTTACTTCAGGAATTTTCTTTACGGGAATGTGGTACATGGCCAAGAAAAAAATAGAAAATTGGACTTTGTGGATTTTTGCCGATTTAATTACTGTTCCTCTGTATGCATATAGAGGTTTAGGAATGTTATCCTTACAATATCTTATTTTTACAATACTAGCCGTACAAGGTTATTTAGCATGGAAAAAAAGCTTAGACAAGACCCCGTTAATTTAATTAAAATTGTGCTGTTTGGACCAGAGTCTACGGGGAAAACCACACTTTCTCGTCAGTTGGCCGAATATTATAAAACTGTTTGGGTACCTGAATTTTCTAGAAATTATTTACAAGAAAAATGGAATAAAGAACAAAAAGTTTGTGAAAAAAAAGATATTATTCCAATTGCTATTGGTCAAATAAATTTAGAAAATACTCAAGCTAAAAAAGCAAATCAAGTATTAATTTGTGATACAGATTTGTTAGAAACCAAAGTGTATTCAGAAACATATTATAATGGTTTTGTTGATAATGATTTAGAAGTAGCAGCCATTAACAATCAATATCATTTGTACTTGTTAACTTATATTGATGTTCCTTGGGAAGCAGATGATTTAAGAGATAGACCAGAGCAAAGAGAAGAAATGTTTTTGGCTTTTGAAAATGCTTTAAAGAAATATAAAAAACCTTATTTAATTTTAAAAGGAGATAAGAAAACACGATTAAAAAATGCAATACAAGTAATAGATAGGTTGTTAGAAAAGTAAAGAATATGAATAAAGAAGAAATTGTAAAAGAGCTAAATTTTAAAGCCATCAGAAGTTCTGGGGCAGGAGGACAGCATGTGAATAAGGTTTCTTCTAAAGTTGAGTTGACTTTTGATTTACAAAACTCTCATGCACTTTCGGACAGAGAAAAAGAATTATTGATAGAAAAATTATCATCTAAGCTAACCAAAGAAAATCAACTTGTTTTGTTTTGTGATGAAAGTAGGTCTCAACATAAAAACAAAGATCTTATTATTAAAAAGTTTTTGGAACTATTAACTCAAAATTTAATTCGTCCTAAAAAGAGAAGACCTACAAAACCGAGTAAATCTGCCATTCAAAAAAGAATAGAGGGTAAACAGCGTAATGCTGAAAAGAAAAACTTAAGAAAAAAGCCAAATCACGATTAAATAATAAATCAGTTTTAGGTTTTTAGTTCACAAAATACAGCGTATTTTTGCAGCGTTCTCATAAAGGGGTGCTAGGTTTAGTTATCTGTTTTTGGTTGTTGGTTTTTAGTCTATAATAGACTTTATAACTTTTATCTTTAAAACTTATAACTTAATAATGGCTGAGATCATACCCAACGAACCTAGAACAGGCAATGCTGTTTAGGGAAAAAGACTATTGTTATTTAATAATAGTCATCATAAATTATTCAAAACAACTACAGGAATAATGACCTCTTTTTATTCGTTTTAAAATTTTTAAAATGAAAAAAATATCTATTATTTTATTCTTGTTTGCAAGTGTTTTTGCAAACGCACAGCGTTATACACTTTCAGGAAGTGTTACCAATCAAAATAAAGAAGCTTTATTAGGAGCTACCGTTTTGGTTTTAGAAACTACTAAAGGAGTGTTAACAGATGTAAATGGGGAATTTAGCACTCAGTTACCTAATGGAGACTATACCGTTCAAGTTTCTTATTTAGGGTATAACACGGTTTCTAAAGAGATTAGTTTATCTAAAAATACTTTTGTTTCATTTAATTTGGAACCAAGTTCAACAGTGCTAGATGAGGTTTTGGTATCAGCAGTTAGGGTAAATTCAGACGTGCCAGTAACTTTTTCTAATATTTCTAAAAAGGAATTAGAAAAACGTAATTTGGGACAAGATATTCCCATATTATTAAAATACACACCATCGGTTGTTTCTTCTTCTGATGCAGGGGCTGGAGTAGGGTATACCTATATGAATATTCGTGGTTCTGATGCTACACGTATTAATGTTACGGTTAATGGTATTCCGTATAATGATGCAGAAAGTCAAGGAAGTTTTTGGGTGAATTTAGGAGATTTTACTTCTTCTACACAAAATTTACAAATTCAGCGTGGAGTAGGGACATCAACCAATGGATCTGGAGCGTTTGGAGCCAGTATTAATATTTTAACAGATGCTGTTTCTGAGGAGGCTTCAGGTGAAATATCAAATTCTTTTGGTTCATACGGAACTAGAAAACATACAGTAAAATTCAGCACAGGAAAATTAAACGATCATATAGAAATTGCAGGACGTTTGTCTAATATTTATTCAGATGGTTATGTTGATAGAGCTTATGCTGATTTAAAATCGTTTTATTTACAAGCCAGTTATACGGATGAAAATACGCTAATCAAAGCCATTACTTTTGGTGGAAAGGAAAAAACATATCAAGCATGGTATGGGCTGACAGCAGAGGAGTTGAAGGAAGATAGAAGACAAAACCCTTACACTTATGATAATGAGGTAGATGATTATACTCAAACTCATTATCAATTGCATTGGAATGAGAAATGGAATCAAAATTGGTCAACAAATTTAGGATTGAATTATACCAAAGGTGCTGGGTTTTTTGAACAATATAAAGCAGACAAAGATGCAGAAGATTTTAATAATTTAATCATTGATGGTAGTGATGTGATTGTAAGACGTTGGTTAGATAATGATTTTTATGTAGTCAATTTTAATACAAGCTATAAAACTAAAGAAGTAGATTTTATTACGGGAGTTTCTTATTCTAACTACACAGGTGATCATTTTGGAGAAGTTATTTGGGGGAGTGATTTGGCTGCTAACACCAATATTAGAGATCGTTATTATTTTTCGGATGCTAAAAAAACAGACTTTTCAGTTTTTGCCAAAACAACGTTAAGTTTAACAGAAAAGTTATCTAGTTATATAGATTTACAAGGTCGTTTTGTAGGGTACAAAACAAAAGGAATTACTTCAGGTATTGCTCCAGTAGATATTGATAAAAATTATAAGTTCTTTAATCCAAAGCTAGGATTTACTTATAAAATGAATACTGAAAACAGTTTGTATGTTTCTTATGCAAGAGCCAATAGAGAACCTAATAGAAGTGATTTTGAGTCTAACAATAATGTGAAACACGAAAAATTAAACGATTACGAGTTGGGATGGCGTTTAAATAGAAGCAAAATTAAATTGAATAGTAATATCTATTATATGCAGTATAAAGA
Organism: Wenyingzhuangia sp. IMCC45467; assembly: GCF_054111205.1. The sequence goes on along the minus strand of NZ_CM134196.1, from coordinate 976,978 downwards.
TCAGTTAATCCTAACAGGAGGTATTGATGACACAGGAGATTATAAAAGAGAAAATGTAGATAATAGTTATCGTTTAGGTGTTGAAATAGATGCGGATATTGAATTAACTCCTCAGATTTCATTACGTCCAAATGTTGCTTTAAGTACTAATAAAATAAAAGATTTTATTCTTGATAGAGATAACACCATTACAAATATAGGAAGTACAAATATTGCTTTTTCTCCAAATGTTGTTGCAGGAAATGCTTTTGTATATCAGCCAATAGCTTCATTTCAAATTTCTTTATTGTCTAAATATGTTGGAGAACAATATTTGAGTAATACGGATACTGAGGCTTCTAAATTAGAGGAATACTTTACAAGTGATTTAAATTTGGTGTATGAACTGAAAACAAAGTCAATTTTTGAATCAATTTTATTTACTGGGTTGATTAATAACCTCTTTGATAAAGAATATGTTGATAGAGGTTATACTTATTTAGACAATTGGTCTGGTCCAACTTCTTTTGAAGTACAAGGGTATTATCCACAAGCGACTAGAAACTTTTTAGTAGGAGTTACTTTAAAGTTTTAATAATCAATTTTACATCATAAAAAGGGGCTGTCTGAAAAATAAAAATTTAGTCAAACTGAACTTGTTTCAGTTTCTCATAACCGCTGCTTAACAGCATGTTGTTGTTCTTAACTAAATTCAGAATAACGTTTTCTAATACTTTTCAGACAAGCTCTTTTTATTGAATTTAATTAAATCAATCTGTTTGTTTTTGCATAAAATCAGGAAAACCAGATTGCGACCAATGTAATACTCTTGCACGAGTAGCACGATTAGGGTCTGATAATTCATTTCCTTTTATTTCTTTATAATCTCTTGCATGATAAATCATGATATCAGTTTTACCGTCTTCAGATTTGGTGAATGAATTGTGTCCAGGTCCATATCTTTTTAACTCTTCATTAGAGTAGAATACAGGACTAGGAGCTTTGTTCCAATTTTTTGAGTTTAGTAAATCAGCATTTTCATCAATCCACAACAATCCTAAACAGTAATTATGATTGGTAGCACTCGCAGAATAAGTCACAAATATTTTTCCGTTTTTCTTAATAACAGCAGGCCCCTCATTTACATGATATTTTACTTTTTCCCAACCAAAGTCAGGTTCTGTAATTACAACTTCAGGTCCAGTTAAAGTAGTTGGGTTTTTCATTTCTGACATTACCAAAGCAGTACCTTTTTTTCCTTCTCCTAAGTTTTGTGCCCAAATTAAATATCTTTTACCCTTGTGTGTAAAAGTGGTTGCATCTAAAGAAAAAGTATCTCTTGTTGTTTTAATTTGTCCTTCTTCTTTCCATGTTCCTTCCATTGGATTTTCTGATGAGTTAGACAATGCCCACATTCTTATGTTCCAAACATTTTCAGCTTCTCCAGCAGCAAAATAGATGTACCATTTTCCATTTATTTTATGTAATTCTGGAGCCCAAATATGGTGCCCCATCACCCCTTTTTTATGTTTTGTCCAAACGGTTTTTTCTTCGGCATCTTTTAAACCGTTAATAGTAGCAGCTTTTCTAATCACAATTTTATCATAATCAGGAACAGTAGCAATTAAATAATAACTACCGTCATCCGTTTTAAATACCCAAGGATCTGCACGTTGTTCTGCAATAGGATTGTTAAATTGTTGGTCTTGTGAATAACCGTGATTTGAAATCAATAATACTACACTAAGCAGCCAAAACATTTTAAGAAATTTCATGTTTGTTAATTTAAAATTTTAGTAAATATATTAAAAATCAAACATAAATGTGTTTTTTACATTTATAGAAGTGAAAAGAATTATAATATATATTTTTTGTTTTATAGATTGGTAAAACAGTAGAATTGTTTAATTCAGTTATTGTAATATTAAAATTAGCAAAAGTTTAATCAAGGTAATTTTCTAATGATTTTATAAACTTATCTAAAGCTTCATCAAAAGCTGTAAAGAGAGGTAAATCTATGGTCTTTGCTGTTTCAAGCATTTCTAAAAAAGGTATTATAGAGGTTACTTCTAATTGTTTAAACATGCTTAGCATTTTGTGAGTAATATGATTAACACTATCTATATTATTTGTTTTGATGGCTTTACTCAGTAGTTTTTTATTGGTTTTAGTATCTTCTATAAAAATGGATAAAGTGTTTACTATAGCTGCTTTATCGTTGTTTAAAAACAAGTTTAAGGAGTTTATGTTAAAGCCTTCAGGAGTTTTTACTTCGTTTTTTTTAATTTCAGTTTTAGAAATGTTAGAATTAAAAAATTGATGTAATACATGTTCTAACTTATCAGTATTAAAAGGTTTTATTAATATTTCTGAAAATCCACTTTCAAAATAATCTTTAACAGACAAATTAGATCTACCTGTCATGGCAATTACGGGTTGATTAGTATAAGATTTTTGTTGTTTTAGAATTTCCATAAAATGTATTCCATTCATTTTAGGAAGTTGAATATCAGTTAATACCAAGTCAAAATGAATATTATCTATAGCTTCAAGAGCTTTTTGAGCATTTTCAAAAATAAACGATTTAATTCCGTATTGTTTTAACAAATCATTTAAAAGTTGTCTCATAGAAGCATCATCTTCTACAACCAAAACATTAATGTTAAAAACAATTTGTGGTTTTAATACCTTTTCTTTTTCTATAACTTTGTCTGATAACGTGATTGGTATAGATAAGGTAAAGGTACTTCCTTTGTTTGTTTCGCTTTTTAAAGTTAAATCTCCTCCTAGTAATTCAGATAGTTTTTTAGAAATGGTTAAGCCTAATCCAAAGCCATTTTGTTTGTTCGATTTTGCATTTTTACCTTGAGTAAAAGCTTTAAATATATTTTTTTGATGTTCTTTATCAATTCCAATTCCTGTATCACTTACAGAAATATGTAACTTGTTGTTTTCTTTATTTAATAAGCTTTTAATAGTAATAGTTCCTTCATCAGTAAATTTGTAGGCATTAATAACCAAATTATACAATATTTGTTTAATTCTAAAAGGATCACTAATAACGGTATTGTTAATTCTTTTATCAAAATCTAAAACAAAAGTAATAGGTTTTTCTTGCACCAAACTTTCGGCATGTTTTATAATTTCTTTCATTAATTTTTCCAAATCAAAAGGAACGGAAGCAATGGAAATATTGTTTTTTTCAATGTTAGAAAATTCTAAAAGATCATCAACCAGTTGTCCCATATACATAGAGGCACTTTGTATGTGTTCTACATAATTACTGTCTTTGGTGTTGCTTATGGATTTTTGTAGCAATTCACTATATCCAGTAATAGTGCTTAATGGCGTTCTTAAATCGTGACTAACCATAGATATTATTTGCTCTCTGCTTTGTAATAGAGATGATGCTGTTTGATTTGCTTTTTCTAATTTCTTTTTATAGCGTTCACTTTTCCAAAAATCATTTAAAAAAATAATGGAGAAAATAACAATAATAACAAAGCTAATTCCTGCAGCAAATAGAATAATATTTTTACTTTTATTTAAAGAGGTTTCTCTTTGTTTGTTTATGGTTTTGGTGTGTTCTATAATATCTCTTTCTAATGTATTTAGTAGTTCTCTTAATTTTTTAGAAATAAGAATATCATTTTCAACCAATTCACGTTCTTTTCTTTCTAAAGACTTGCGTTGTCTTACTATTTCTTTTTGAGCTTCTTTTAGTTTACTTTTAGATATGGTTAATAAAGAATCAATTTGGGCTTGATTCATTTTGGTGTTAACATTTTTAGGATCTAAACCATTTAATACTCTAATATAATCTTCAAAATTAGAAGGTCTTTTTTTGTTAAAAAAAATGGAATCTTTATTAAAATCATCAATAGATGTTTTCCCTAAAATAGAATCAATAGAGCTTAGTTTTTTTATGGCTGTATGTATAGAGGCATCAGAATTATTGGTTAGTTTTACTCTTTTTAAGCCAATAATGTTTTTTAATTTTTGATCTATAATTAGTTTAATACTATCTAAAATTGTTTTTTGAAAATCATTATCAACAATAAAATTTAGAGAATCTATTTTTAATAATAACTGTTCATTTTCATCAGCATATTGTTTAATTTTTTTTGTTGAATTTAACTGAAGAGCTGCTCTAGATAAGCTTTCGTTTTCGTAAATACTAGCAATTAAACTACCTACTTTTATAATTTTACTTCTATCAGAAATATCTTTTTTTTGTATTTTGGTAAATGTTTTAATTTCAGAAACCACTAAAACCCCCGAAATAGTAGCTAAAATTCCAAGAATAATATACCCTGTTAAAACTTTAAATGTAATTCTGTGTTTGGGAGATTTCATGCAAAATAAATAAACTAATAAAATATAAATATACTTACTTATACTATCTTAAAAAAGAGGTTGTTGACTTAACTTTATCTAGTTTAAATCTATTAAGTAAAAAATAAAAGAGTTAGTCAAAATAGACTAACTCTTTATAGGTTTTTGAATGTAATTATAATTCTTTTTCATAGCATTTTAAAACATTCTTTTTTAGGAAAAATTATTGTTTTATAGATTGAAATATAAAATTGTTTACTAAAAACGAGAATTTATGTACCTTAGTCACCAAAGTTATAATTTAAATAAAAAATTGTCAACTGCGTTTTTACGCAGTTTTTTGATAAGGAAGAAAAAATGAAGAATAATAAGTTAGGAGAATATTCTAAAGGTTTAATTACAGATGTTCCTTTAGATGATACTCATAAATCATATGAATATTATAGAAATACCTTACCTAATTTTAAAAATCAAGCAGTATATGTATATTCTTTTAAAGAAGATAGGATGGTATATGCAGCCGGTTGGGAAGATATTTTAGGGTATAAGGATGATGAAATAACCATGATGACTATTGTTAGTATTACAACTCCTAGATTTTTAAAGTTTTCTAGTGAGTTAAATGACAAAGCCATGATGTTTTTTAAAGATGTTCACGAAGATTTAGAAGAGTATAGCTTTACCTTAGAGTTAGAAAAATATCACAAAGATGGAAGTATTGTTCCATTGTTTTCAAGAGTAGCAGTACATAAGGCTTCTAATGGACAAATAGAAGAAATTATAGGAATATCTCATGTAATTAAGACTTTAAGATTAGGAGATATTATGCAATATGCTGCCTATGGACCTAATGTTAAAGATTTTGAAGCAGCCTTAAACAAAGAATTATTTCAGCATTATGCTATTTCTAGAAAAGAGAAAGAAGCTTTGTGTTTAGCAGCTAAAGGATATGCTTTTAAAGAAATTGCAGAAGAGTTAAATGTTTCTCAATCTGCCATAGAAAAAAGAATTATTCCTATGTATAAAAGGTTTAATGTTAAAAGTTTGCCACATTTAATTAGTTTTGCCTACGAGAATAATATTTTATAATTAGTCCGATAAGTCTATAGAGAATATATAATCTTGCTTAATACCTATTGTTTTTAATATTCTATACCATTCTTCTTTTTGGGAGTTTTCATTGGTACCTAAAATCCAAATTACATTTTTGTTTTTAATAACATTCCTATTTGTTTCATTTACAGGAGTAAAATTATCTACATAACTTAAGAACTCTGTGGGACTTATTAACTTATTGTGTTTTAAGTTATCTGGGTTAATATCATCAATAATTAAATAATCACAACTTTTCCAGTCCCACAACCAATCTTTATTTTTCATGTTTTTATAAAAAAGACTATAAAGTTTTGTTGCTGTAATATAAGTACAACTTTGTTTTTTTAATGCTAATTCGTTGGCTATTGCTACTCCTAAGTTTGTTTTTCCTTCATTTACATTTCCAAATATGAGTAAATGATTCTTATAATTTTTTTGATGAATAAAATTTAAAATTATGTTTTTCTCATCATGATCTATTGAGCCCACCCATTGAGATAGCCTAAATTGGAATGGAAAATATGCATATTGCTGATAAATTCTAACCGTATACCAGTAAATAAAAGGATACGTTAGTAAAATAAGTATAAGAATGGCTAATAAGCCTGTAGCTAAATTGTTTGATAGTAAATAAGCGGCACTCAAAGCTCCAAAAGAAAAGTATAAAACATCAGTAATAGTATCAAATATTAAATGATTCCATTCAGGTTTAAAAGACCTGTTCTTGTGTTCCTTAATTATAGGGATTGTTAAATTTAAAGACTCAAAAAATATCCAAAATAATATAACACATACACTGTAAAATAGGGGAGTTTCATCATTTTTAAATACAATACTTAATACAATAGCAGGAAAAAAACCTAAGCTAAAATGACCTAATTGATTTGCAAGCCAAGCATAGGTTAAACTAACGCCCCTTTGACAATCTTTTCCAAATAAATCTTTTATAATTAATTGTTTTATAAAAACCTTGGGAGTAATACGTTTCATTAAATTAATATAATTAGCTAATTGCTAAGGTAGTACTTGTTCTTAAATAATTTTTCTATTTTTATTTAGAATTGATAAAAATAAATCTTAATTTTGATAGATAATATTTTAAGAAAAGTAAGAGATGGAAAAAAAGATTGGTTTGTTTTTTGGATCAGATACAGGAATTACTGAAGAACTAACACATGATATTATAGATGCTTTTGAAGATATAGAAGTTAAAGAAATATCAGAAGCTACCCCTAGTGATTTTGATGCTTATGATACTATTATTATAGGCTTATCAACATGGTATGATGGTGACTTACAAAGTGATTGGGAAACTTTTTTTGATGATTTTAAAACCATTGATTTTACGGGGAAAAAAGTAGCAATTTATGGTTTAGGAGATCAAATTGGTTATGCAGAGTATTTTATTGATGGTGTTGGTATTTTGGCTGAAGTAATTATAAAAAATGGAGGGACAGTTGTTGCTAAGTGGCCTGTAGAAGGGTATAGGCATACAGACTCAAAAGCCATTATTCCTAATGATGAAGATTATTTTTACGGTTTGGCTTTAGACAACGATAATGAGTCGGATTTAAATGAGGAGCGAATTAACTCTTGGCTTTCCATGGTAAAAGAAGAAATATAGAATAATTTGTTTATTTGTTAATACGTACCTGATTTGGTCAGTCGGGTATCATTTTTTGGTAAAACCCTATTACAGTTCTGTAATAGGGTTTTTATATATGATAGAACTTACAATTATAAAAAAAGGAGAGATTATTTTTAATCTCTCCTTTATGATGTATTAGTAAATACATTTATTTAAAACAAAAACTAGTTTTTATCCCACCAAAGTTTGGTACCTCCAGTGTTTGGTCCACCTAATTTGGTAATTGCATCATCTACAGCATCACCATTGGTTGAAATTTCATTGGTAACAAAAAGAATTCTTTTCATTAAGCTTGTACCTACACCAGCATCATAGTTGTCGGTGTTAAGTAAAGGATATGTAATTTGTTGATCCGTTCTACGTAAATCAGCCCATGTTTCCCAAGACTCTGGAAATAAAGCTAAATATTTTTGAACAGCAATTTGTGTACGTTGTTCAGCTTCTGTAGCAGCCCAAACAACAGGAACACTAACAGGCGGAGTTTCTAAACCTATAGTTGCATAAGCAGGATCGTTAGTAATTTCTGGTGCAACAGGAGTTGATGTTTCTGCAATATAATCATCAACAACAGTAGCATTGGTAACTCCCCATTGTGCTAAAGACAATCTAATACCTTCTTCGTATAAATCTTGAGCAGTTCCATTCATATTCCATCCATTTAAGGCAGCTTCAGCTCTGTTTAAATAACATTCTGATGCCATTAAGATTTCAATAGGTTTTGTTTCACTATAATCATTTCCTAACACATCGTTGTTAAATTTTGAAAACTCAATAGTTCCAAATTGATCTTGTAACCCACCAGCTGGTTGTCCACGGTAAACATCATCATCTTCAGTTTTAGAAAACCAAATCTCTAATCTAGGATCATTATAACCTTTTAAAATACTTTCCATTCCTGCAGTCATCACATATCCCCAGCTATTTACAATCATGTTTAAGTTATTAGGAGTAATGTTACTTGTTTTAAAAGTAGCACTATCATCATTACTTAACATAACACCGTTAGCCACTGCTAATTCAGCTTGTGTTTGAGCTTTGGCTGGTTGAACATCAGATATTCTTAAAGCCAATCTTAATCTTAAACTGTTTCCAAATGTTTTCCATTTTTCAACATCTCCGTAAAATACTCTATCAGAAATAGCAAATAATCCAACAGTAGATTCAGTTGTGCTACTTAACACTGCATCTGCTTCATCTAATAAGTTAAAAAAGTCTTCGTAAATAGCTTCTTGGCTGTCATAAGTTACCTTTTCAGCTCCATTTCCTGCTTCAGTATAAGGAATTGGTCCGTAGTGATCTGTCATTTGGTTGTACATAAACACTTTCCATAGTTTTAATACTGCAAGCGCTTCTGCATTTCCCTCACTAGCTGTAAAAGCGTTGTTTAATGCAGGAACAGCTACGGTATAAAATCTTAACCATCCACGGTCAGACCAACTACTTAATCCGTTTCTGTCTGTACTGTATCCTGTATTTAAATATTGTACAAATTGAGAAGAAACAATTCCTGTAGCAATACCCCAAGTACCTTGGTCATCAACTCCTGGAGAAGAATAAGATCCATTGTGAGTACCTGCATATAATGCAGAGGCAAATGAAGGTCCAGCCAAAGAAGCATCTAATTGATCTTCTGTAATGGCATTTTTATCAGTGTTTAATTCGTCAAAATTATCAGTACAACTAGTTGTGTACGCGCAGACCATTAACATGGCTGCAATTGTTTTTATTCTATTATATTTTTTCATAATAAGTCTTTTTTTAATTAAAATCCAAATTTTAAACTAACTCCGTAATCTCTTGTAGAAGGTAGGTTAAAAGATTCTACACCTTGTAAATTCCCTGTTCCTGAACCTTGTTCTGGATCAAAGTATTTAGCTTTGTTTACAATAAAGAATAGGTTTCTTGCAACAAAAGAAATATTTACATTAGAAAAAGGTGTCTTTTTTAAGATGGTTTTTGGCATAGAATATCCTAAAACAACTTCTCTTAATCTAATATTGGTTGCATCATAAACAAAGTCTTCTGCAACTGGAGTTCTTTGTCCAATAGCTGTCCAATATTGTTCAGATGTTACCGTTTGTGTATTTTGTGTATAAGTTCCGTTTCCGTTGTCTATAACTCCATCTACTACAAATCCATTTTCTCTTCCCGCTAAAGTGATAGCGTTAACACCTAACCCTGCTTGTCTTGCTTGTGTATAAGAAATTACTTCACCACCAATTCTCATGTCAATTAAAAAACTTAAGTTAAAGTCTTTGTATCTAAAGTTGTTTTTTAAACCACCTGTCCAATCTGGGTTAAAGTTACCAGCCAAAGTTTCAAAATCATCTTGAGCAATAGGTAAACCTGTGTTGGCATCAATTAATACATCACCATTTTCATTTCTTTTAAATCCTTTGATGTATAAATCTCCGTATTCACCACCTTTTACTACTTTACTTCTTAGTAATCTACCAGAACCAAGAACCAATTCTTCTCTATCTCCTAAAATTGATTTGATTTCTGATTTGTAAGAAGCATAGTTTGCTGTAATGTCCCAAGAAAAATCTTTGGTTTCAATAGGAGTTGCTGTAATCACGACTTCAAGACCTTTGTTTTGAATGTTACCACCATTTACAACAGCTCTACTTTTAGAAGATGATTCTGGAGTGTTGATGTAAAAAATTTGATTTTTTGTGTCAGAATTAAAGTATGTAACATCTAATCCTAAACGGTTGTGGAAAAATCTAATATCCGCACCAAATTCTGAAGAACTAGAAATTTCAGGTTTTAAATCAGGATTTGCTGCAGTAGATTGTCCATATAACATACCTCCATTACCACCAATATATGATAAGTTAGGGCTTGTTTGGTAAGGATTGGTATCGTTACCTACTTGAGCATAAGAAGCTCTTAATTTTGCATAAGTAATAGGTTCTGGTAACTCTATCATATCAGAAATTACACCCGATAAACCAATAGAAGGGTAAAAGAAAGATCTGTTACTAGCTGGTAAAGCAGAAGACCAGTCATTTCTTGCTGTTGCATCTAAAAACAAGTAGTTTTTATATCCAATTTGAGTAAATCCGTAAATAGAGTTTACTTGCTTTTCTGATAATGATGAAACTGGTGTTTGGCTTTGAATGTTAGCTAAAAAGAAACCATTTCTGTTTCCTAATACTCCTCCTGATGTTAATGAAGAACTAGATTGTTTTAGCATGTTAGCACCCGCATTTACATTTACAGAAAAGTCTCCAAATTCTTTGTTATAAGTAACCAATACATCTGAGTTTAATTCACTAACAGTTTGATAGTATTCACTATAAGCACCTTGATCGTTGTTAAATCTATTAGTTGCATATCTTTTACTAATTGTAGTGTTTGTCATTTGGTCTAAACCAGTTCTAAAATGAAAGCTTAATGCATCAGTAAATTGATATTTTAAAGAAGCGAACCCAATAAATCTGGTTCTGTCATCATCACGATCATTGTCACGTAAAGCAGACCAATATGGGTTACCTCCAGCTTGACCAACTTCATCCATAAAATAGTTAGTTTGTCTTTGACCTTGAGCATCAATATATTCGTAATTACTATAATCATTATAAGATATACTTCTAGGTAATAAGTATAAAGAAGTACCTATAGACTCTTCACCTGTTCTTAGTAAATTGTCAATATTTTGAGTGATGTAATTTGCTTTAGAATCTAAAGTAAATTTGTCATTAAACTTACTTGTAATTCTTAAGTTAACGTTGTTTCTATTCATCTTGTTACCTCCAACAATACCTTCGGCAAGTGTATTGGTATAAGAAAAATATGCTTGTGTTTTTTCTGTTCCAGAAGTTACCGATACGGTATTGGCTAAATTATATCCTGTTTGGTAAAAGTCTGTTACGTTATCTGGTTGAGCACTGTAGCTTGTAGTAGCTGCTCCAGTATAGTCTGGATTACGAACCAATTGCCATGCAGATACTTGACTACCGTCTAATTTACCTCCCCAGCTACTTTGAGATGTAGGGTTGTAAACACCATTAGAACCTTGTCCGTATTCGTTTTGAAAATCTGATAAGTCTATAGCTGATGAAGCCATAAAGTTAGAAGAAACAGATACTTTAGTTCCTGTTGCTCCTGCACCAGATTTGGTAGTAATAATAATAACTCCGTTACTTGCTCTAGTACCATATAAAGCTGCTGCTGATGGTCCTTTTAAGACTGTCATAGAAGCAATATCTTCTGGATTTAAGTTAGAAATACCATCAGGTTGTGTAGTACCTCCAGTATCAATATCAGGGTTACTATCTGTTGTACCATTACTGATAGGTACACCATCTACTACATATAATGGTTGGTTGTTTCCGTTAAGAGATCTGTTCCCTCTTAAAGTAATTCTGGAAGAACTACCTACACCATTAGAAGTAGTTGAAAAGTTAAGACCTGCAACTTTACCAGATAAAGAGTTGGCAACGTTTAAAGACCTTGCTTCAGAAACTTCATCAATATCTACATTTTGTGCAGAATATGTAATCGCTTTCTTTTCTCTTTTAATACCTAAGGCAGTAACTACAACTTCATCTAATTGCTCTGTACTAGGTTTTAATTTTACATTCATAATGTTTGATCCGGTGTACGGAATCTCTTGCGTTGTGTATCCAATGTATTTGAATACCAAAATAGCTGACTCATTAGGGATAGTAATACTATAATTACCATCGAAATCTGAGGCAGTTCCATTTCCTGTCCTTTTAACGACAATACTTACGGCTGGTAGGGGCATGTCTAAGTCGCCATCCGTAATTGTTCCTGTTACTGTAGTTTGTGCATTCGCATTTTGAAAGCTAGTTACGCAAAAAACAAGTAGCACTAATCTAAGTACTTTCTGAATCATAATTTAGTCTTTTAGTTAATAAATATGTTTTTATGTGTTAATTGTATGTTAAATCTATAAATGATTGTTGACTGTTTTACTATAATTTCGACCAATGACAGTTATTAAATGGTGTTGGTTTGTTTTTAACCTTTTTTGTGATGCATATTTAATTGAAAAGTAGTTTTTGAAGAGTTTTTAAATTTAAAACTACTTGATATTAAAGGGCTAAGAGGTGTGTTTTGTTTTTTATGAGAACTGATTTATGAGGTAAAAAAAGATGTTTATTCGCATGTTTTTGATGTTGGGTGTTAGGGGATATTAGAGTTGTTTTTTATGTGAAAAAAATAATAAGGAATATAAAGTAGCATTTGTATGGGGTAAAATGCAAAAATACGTAATCTACGTGTTGTTCTACGTATTCATATGTATAGAAAGAATGTATTAAAAAAAAATCCAGCGTTTATTTAACGCTGGATTTTAAAAAATATAAATGTGATTTTATTTATTTCACAACTGTGAATTTTGATTTTAGTAAATCTATAGAATTTCCTCCAACCATAACTTCAAAATCTCCTGGCTCAACTACACGAACCATTTCTCTATTCCAAATGGACAATTCTTCTGGAGTTAAGGTAAATGTTACCGTTTTGGTAGTTCCCTTTTTAATAAAAACTCTTTTAAATCCTTTTAATGTTTTTTTAGGAGTAGTTACAGAACTGTAAATATCGTTTATGTACAATTGTACCACTTCATCACCATTGTAATCACCTGTATTTTTAACATCTATACTTACGGTAATCGTTCCATCAGTTTTAATTTTATCAGCACTTAATGTAAGGTTTGAATATTCAAAAGTTGTATAACTTAACCCGTATCCAAAAGTATATAGTGGATTTTCACTTTCACTTACATATCTGTGAATTGCAGAAGGTTTTTGGTTGTAATAAATAGGCAACTGTCCAACAGATTTAGGAAAAGTAATTGGATTTTTACCTCCAGGATTGTAATCACCAAACAATACATCAGCTACTGCTTTTCCTCCAGCTTCTCCAGGGAACCATCCCTCTAAAATAGCAGGAATATTTTCGTTAATCCAGTTTACAGCTAACGGACGTCCGTTTAACAATACACAAACTACAGGCGTTCCTGTTTGTTGAATGGCTTCTATTAATTCTTGTTGCATTCCGTGTAGGTCTAAGGTAGCAACATCTCTGTTTTCTTCAACCAATTCTCTAGATTCTCCTAATACAACTACAGCAACATCGGCTTTTTTAGCAATGTTAATAGCTGGTTGTAAATCAATTTTTTTAAGATTCCATCTTAAGTGAGCTCGGGCTCCCCAACCTCCTTCCCACATTTCTATGCGGACTTTGTATTTTTTACCTGCTTCAATTTTTTTAGGAGTAGTTACAATGCTTGTTGCACCTTTTGTCCAGTTGTCAATGACCAATTGGTCATCAATCCACATTCTAATCCCATCATCAGAACTCAATCCAATCCATCCGTCAAAAGAGGTGTCTGATTTGATGTAACCTGTCCAACGAATAGAAAAATCATCATCATTTACACCTTCACCTGGATTCCATGGCCAATCAAATTGTAACTCTTTGTCAACGCGGGTTATGGCAGGAGCACCTTCTACATTTCTGTTGTTAAAGTATTCTCCTTTTAATCCGTTTTTAGATTCGTCTGGAGTAAATAAATATTTTGAAGGCACAATTTGTCCTTTTACAATTAACGGCACTCCTTCTTCGTACAACACATTTGTGTTAGCACCTGCTACTTGTTTAATTCCTTCAAGAACTGTAGTAGCAACTTTATTTTTGGTAGTATAACCTCCCAATCTAGAAGCATTGGCATTAGGTCCTATTACCGCCACGGTTTTAATGTCTTTGCTTAAAGGAAGGACATTGTTTTTGTTTTTTAATAAAGTGATAGATTTACGTCCAGCTTCCAATGCTATTTGTTGATTTTCTTCTGAGTGAAATCTTTCTTTGATTAATTTTTTTGAAGTGTAAGGGTTTTCAAACAATCCTAATAAAAACTTTAAACGTAACACTCCACCAGCAGCACGATCTACAGCTTCCATAGAAAGTTCACCTTTGTTTACCAAGTCGATAATGGTTTCTTGCCAAAATTCATTGGTAAAATCGTAAAACTGCATATCCACTCCCGCTTCAACAGCTTGTCTAATACTTTCTCTAGGAGAATCTGCAGTGTAGTGAGTTGTTTGAATGTATTTAATGGCTCCTAAATCGGAAACTACAATTCCTTTAAATCCCCATTCGTTTCTTAAAACATCAGTTAACAACCAGTGATTTGCTGCACAAGGAACTCCATCAAGTTCAGAATACGCACACATGGTTCCTAAAGCACCACCTTTGGTAAATACTTTTTCAAAAGATGGTAAAAAGTCTTGACGAGCAGTACGTTCTCCCACCAAAACTGGTGATGAGTTACCACCCGCTTCTGGTTGACTGTGAACGGCAAAGTGTTTAGGTTCCGAAATAATGGCATTGTCTGCAGCTAAAGTATCTCCTTGAATTCCACTTACCATAGCCAAACCTAACTCTCCAGCCAAATAAGTATCTTCTCCAAAAGTTTCAGCTACACGTCCCCAACGAGGTTCACGACCAATTCCTAACACAGGTCCTAGTCCAAAATGAACTCCGTGAGCTCTGGCTTCAGCACCAATAACACCTCCAACTTTTTCTAATAATTCAGTATCCCAAGTAGCTCCCAAACCAATGTTCATTGGAAAGGCAGTACTTCCTTCGGCCATGTATCCGTGAAGCATTTCACACATAATAAGTGCAGGAATTCCCCATCTATTATTTTTGATTACATTTTTTTGTAAATCATTAATCATTTTTGCAGATTCTGGATAAATATCGTGAATGGCACCTACACCTAAATCTCCAATTTTATTTTTGGTTTTTGTTTTAGAGAAATTTTCATCTTCTTTAAAATATTCTCCTTTGTACATATCCATTTGACGTACTTTTTCCTCTAAGCTCATTCTGCCTAATAAGTCTGTCAAACGCTCTTCAACCGGTAGCGCTACATTTTGATACGGATATTTTTTTTGAGCAAATCCTTGGTTTAAAAATCCAAGAAAAACTACCAAAGCAATCGTTATCTTCTTCATTTTGTTTGTTGTTTTAATTTTGAATCACGTTTAAAGTGTGTCCATTTACTAACTCATCGTGTGTAATAAAGTAACCTTTGAATTCTTTTTTATTTAACTCAATTTTTTTAATGTTACCGTTATTGTTGATTTCTTTTGTGATGACAATATTTTTATTTTGATAATATTCTGAATTTAATTCAATGGTTATTTTATCAAATAAAGGAGTTGTTATTGCATATTTAGGTTCTCCTGGATTTACAGGGTAAATACCCATCATGCTGTATATTACCCAAGCAGACATGGTTCCTGTATCATCATTACCAGGAATTCCACCAGGGGTGTTTTTAAAGTGCTTTTGTACCAATTTTTGCACTAGTTTTTGACTTCTCCATTCTTCTCCTTTGATGTAATTAAATAAATAAGGATAAGCAATCCCGGGTTCATTAGCCATATCAAATTGTTTGGTATCAAAAAGTTTTTGTAGCTGTTGGGTAAATTCTTTTTTACCTCCCATTAACTTTATTAATCCATGAATATCATGAGGTATCATAAACGCATATTGCCATGCGTTCCCTTCAATAAAACCAATGTTTTCTTCAAAATTTGCTCCAGCATAAGGATCAAAAAGTTCGTAGAATGTACCATCAGCATTTCTAGGACGTAATAATTTTAGATTTTTATCATATAATTTTCGGTAAGATACAGCTCGTTTTTTAAAACGTTTGTAATTAGATTTATCACCTAGTTCTTTGGCTAATAAAGCAATAGAATAATCTGCAGCGTTGTATTCTTGTGTAGTAGATACCGATCCTTTTTCATCGGTAGTTACATATCCTTTATCGATGTAAGTTTCTAGTCCGTTACGCAAAGGATTTCCCTGAATACTATCTGCTCCTTTTAACATAGCTTTGTAAGCTTTTTTGATGTCAAAATCTTTAATTCCTTTTAAATAAGTATCTGTAATTACAATTCCAGCAGGATCTCCAACCATGGTAAAGGTTTCGGTACTGTTTAGCTCCCATCTTGGTAACCATCCGTTTTCATCAGACATATCAATCATACTTTTTACCATGTTAGATTGTTGCTTAGGATAGACTAAAGACATTAACTGATGTAGATTTCTGTATGTATCCCACAGCGAGAAAACCGTGTAACGAGTACCATCGGTTTTTCCTATCTTCCCTGTTTTAATTTCAGGATATTCTCCATTAAAATCATTTAAAGTATTTGGGTGGATTAAGGTATGGTATAATGCTGTGTAAAAAATAGTTTTATCATCTTCGGTACCACCTTCAACTTTAATTCTAGAAAGCAATTGGTTCCACTCTTGTTTTGTTTCAGAATAAAGTGCATCAAAAGATTTGTTGCTGGTTTCTTTTTCTAAGTTTTCTCTAGCATTTTCAATACTCACATAAGAAACTCCAATTTTAACTTCTACAGTTTCAGGTTGTTTAAAATCGTAAGAAAAATACGTTCCTATACTATCGCCAACAATGGTTTTAGTGTAGTTTTTTAACAAACGTTTTTTACCATTGTAACCCATCCATTGCGCTTCTACACCTTGGTAAGGAGCAGGTTTTTTCCAAGCTCCAAAATGATCTGCAGGTTTTGAGAATTTGGCAACAAAATATACAGGATAAGCATCTTCTGGATTGTAATAACAAAACGTACCTACATTTCTAACTCCTTCAATTTCGGTAGGCGATACTATTTTTACCATAGCTCCCTGTTCATTGGTCAATCCAAGCCCTAAGTTTAACAAAACATTGGCTTTTCCTTTAGGAAAACTAAATTTACTAACCCCCACACGTTTGGTTGCTGTAAATTCAGTTTTTACATTATACTTGTCTAGAGTGTTACTGTAATATCCAGCTTTTGCTACTTCGTTTTTATAGGTAGATCCGTATTTTAAGTGATTTGTTTCTAAAGTACCTGTAGTAGGCATTAACAATAAAACACCTAATTCAGGACAACCTACACCGCTTAAGTTTACTTGAGAAAAACCTGTTAAAAATGTATTTTCATTCACATAAGGAGTAGACAACCATTGGCTGTCTTTTTCTAAAGGTAAGTTTTGTGGTCCTGCAACATTAAAAGGGCTAATGCTAGCCATTCCTCTTGGAGCAATAGGACCAGGGTAGGTAGCCCCGTAATTTGAAGTTCCTATTTTAGGGTTTACATAATCTACCGGATTTTTTTGCCCGTAAAAACTAGCGTAACACAAAAATGTTAACGCTAGGGATAAAGTTTTTACAGTACTAAATGTGTTGTGAATGAAATTCATAAACTATCGAATGATTTTTTCAATTTTTAATGTCCAAGCTTCTTTACAAGGCAAGCTATTTCTTAGTTTTTCAGGAATGATAACTTTAAATCCTTGGTCTAATTTTTCCCATTTTAATTTGGTTCTAGAACCTAACATGGTAATTTTAGTTCCTTTTTTAGGATTGATTGATTTTACAACAATTTCAGATGGAATGGTATTCTCACCTTCTTTGGCCATGTAAAACAAGAACACATTTTCTTTTTTGTTTTGTGTCATACAAATGTTGTTCTCTTTAAAAGGAGCAATAGGTTTTGTATTGTAAATAGCATTTCCATTTACATCTAACCAAGCACCGTAATCTGCTAACAAATCATAAGCACCTTGTTGCCAAGTTCCATCAGGTCCTGGAGCAACATTTAATAATAAGTTTCCTCCTTTGGCTACCACATCAATTAACATGTGAATTCCTTCTCTACCTGATAAGTATTTTGCATCAGGAGTGTAAGACCATCCTCCACCAGAAGTAATACAAGATTCCCAAGGGTAAGGCAAAGTTTTTTCTGGAACTCTGTTTTCTGGAGTTAAGTAGTTTTGATTTTTACCATGTACGGCTCTGTCAACCACAATTAAACCTGGTTGTTTTTGACGAGCTTTTACTACCAATTCATCCATTTTAATGTCTTGGTCAACAATACGGTGTTTGATAAATCCGTTTTCAGATTTGTTTTCAAGAAATTTAGCAGTATATCCTTGTTTAATTTCTTCTTTAGGTGTTTTGGCAACCCATCCACCATCTAACCATAAAATATCTATGCTACCGTAATCTGTTAACAATTCTAAAATTTGGTTGTGAGTAAAATCAACATACTTTTGCCATTTTTCAGGGTAAGCAGCAGGATTGTAATTTACATTTCTATCAAAAGGAGGGAAGTAAGGATCCCAGTAGTTTTCGTTGTGCCAGTCTGGTTTAGAGAAATATGCTCCAATCCACATGTCTTCATTTCTAAAAGCACTAAATACTTCTTTAGCAATATTTGCTTTAGGGTTGGTGCTAAAAGGAACATCAGAATTTGTTACTTTATAATCAGAATATTGGGTGTCAAACATGTTAAAACCATCATGATGCTTGGTGGTAAAAACCATGTACTTCATTCCAGCATCTTTGGCTGCTTTTGCCCATTTGGTAGGGTCGAATTTAGTAGGGTTAAAAGATTTTCTTAAATCTTCATAATCCTTTACGTATTGGTTATAGTTATCAGGATTACTACCTTTTTTGCGTTCACACCATCCGTAATCTTCAGGACAAATAGACCATGATTCTACAATACCCCATTGACTATATGTTCCCCAGTGCATTAACAATCCAAATTTTTTGTCTTGCCATTCATCTAATTTTTCCAATACTAATGGGTCAGTTTCTGGTACATATCTTTCATCTTCATAAATGGCTTGCGAAAATAACTGAGCCGATAGAAGCATGGCTAGCATTGCTATTCTTTTCTTCATGTTTACTGTTTTTAATTTCTACTATACTAATTAACTATTTCTTTACTTTTTAATTTACCAATATTTCATCTACAAACAACCAAGTATTTCCTCCTTCGGGAGTTTCTTTAAGGTTTTTGGCAATGATTTTTACATATTTTGCTTTTGTTGACTTGAATTCAATATTAAAATTTAACAATTCAACATTAGGGTTTGCTTTGTATGTACGTGCTATTTCTCCAACTTGTTTATAGTCTTTTCCATTGTTAGAAACTAAAACTTTTACAGCTGTAGGATAGTAAATTCCAGAGCCTTGACTTTCTAAAGTTCCTACAGTTATTTGTGTAATTTCTTTTTCATTACCTAAATCAATCACAGCTTCCATATCATCAACCAACCAAGCCTGCCATTGTCCATCGTGAAAGTTTTTACTACCTCTAATAATGTTTACCAAGCTCAAAGGTCCATCACCCCTATAATTACTGTTAAAAGGCTTTTTAAAGGTGATATTACTTCCTACCGCTTTGTGGAATTTAATTGTATCTACAAATACTTTACCAACAGGTTGATTGTCTTTAAACAAAGAAGCTTTTAACACAGTTGTGTCATCAATCTGAATAGAATCATTATATTTTATAGCATTATTATAGATGTCTTGATCACCTAACACATAACGAATGTCTGGATTAGGAAATTCGTTTTGTAAAGTTAAATACACTTTTTTAGTGTTGATATCTACACTGCTTTTTGCTGTAATTAAATAAGCGCTTTTAGAGTAGTTGATGTTTAAATAATCAAAACGTTTAAACAAAAATGGAATTCTTGCAGAAAAATCAGACCAATCTCTGGCTTCTTTTGGACTCCATAAAGTTTCTGCCAAAGCAGATAATCTTGGAAATAACATATATTCTGATAACTCATTGCTAGTAATAAACTCAGCCCATAAGTTTGCTTGACCACCTAATACATGTTCTGCTTGCTCAGGAGTCATTCCTTCTACCACAGGATCAAATTCATAAACTTTATTTAATGGCGTGTAAGCATTAAAGGCTTTAGGTTCTTCGTTTTGTGGTCCTTGATAAAAATTTAAATAACAATGAGATTCTGGAGTCATAATAACATCATGTCCTTGTTTAGTAGCCTCAATACCTCCTTTGGTTCCTCTCCAACTCATTACCGTTGCATCGGGAGCTAAACCACCTTCTAAAATTTCATCCCATCCAATAATTTTACGCCCCTTAGCATTTACAAATTTCTCCATACGAGTAATCATATAGCTTTGTAATTCATCAACGTTTTTTAAACCTTCTTGTTGAATTCTTTTTTTACAATGTGGACAAGTTTTCCAATTGGTTTTTGTGGCTTCATCTCCACCAATATGAATGTATTTTGATGGAAAAATATCCATTACTTCTGTTAATACATCTTCTAAAAACTCAAAAGTAATTTCTTTTCCCGGACAATAAATATCTGTAATTGGCCAAACTCCGCCAGAAGGAACACCAATAGGTACTCCTTTACAAGAAAGTTCAGGATAAGCAGCAATGGCTGAACTTACATGTGCAGGCATTTCTATTTCAGGAATTACTTGTATGTTTTTTGTAGCAGCGTAAGCCACAATTTCTTTTAATTCCTCTTGAGTTAAAAATCCACCATAAGTTCCTTTTTCATTTGGATCGTTAATTTCTCTAGAGTTCCATGCTTTGTCTTCTTGATCTACTCTCCATCCACCAACTTCGGTTAATTTAGGATATTTTTTTATTTCAATTCTCCAACCTTGATCGTCTTGTAAATGCAAGTGCAATACATTCATTTTATGCATAGACAAACGGTCGATGGTTTTTAAAATATACTCTTTGTTAAAAAAATGACGAGCAATGTCTAACATCAAACCTCTGTGAGAAAACCTTGGTTCGTCTTTTATTGTTAAGGTAGGAATTACCCATTTTGTAGTGCTTTCTAGTTTAGTAGATTCTATTTCTTCTGGTAATAACTGTCTTAAAGTTTCCATACCATATAAAAAACCAGCATGGCTACTAGCTATAATTTCAACATAGTCTTCAGTAACATTTAGCTCATATGCTTCTTTTTTTAAGTCAGGATTGGTCTTAAAAGTAATGTAGTTTTCTGTTGGTATTCTACTATTGGTAATAAGTGTTATACCTGCCGATTTTTGAAATTTTTGAATTAAAATATAGGCTATTTCTTTTTGTTCTGCATTTGTAACATGAAATTGCGTGTTTTTTGAAAACTTAAAATTTCCTTTCTCTAGTTTTAGGGATACAGGTTTTGGAGTGATGTGAATATCACTTTCTGTAAAAGTTTTAGGCTTTGTACAAGCACTAAAAATAACTAACAAAGTTAGCACTAGTATTTGTTTGTACTTACTCATATTATTGTTTTGTAGGGGTTATTTTAAATTGATATTGATAGTTTTTTTCGCGAAGCAAATATTTTTCCATTGGCCAGGCACTCCAACTATCTATACCACCAAGTCCCATTTGTTTACTGTCAATTTTAAGACTGGTTAATTCTCGTTCTTTTATGTCAGAGGCATGTCTTTGATTTTTTTCTAACCCATCATCTAAATCACTTGTTAAATAGTGTAAAGCATTTGTGCTAAGCAATTTATCAGAAGTAATTTTTAAGTTGATGTTTTGATTCTTTAAAGAAAGCCACCTAACATCGGTTTTGTTTCCAGTTTCTTGCGGACGGATATATGGATAATATTGATCTGACACCGTTTGATGATACAAACCTACTTGTGTATTGTATTTTCTATCTACATAATTTTCTATAGGCCCTCTTCCGTAGTAAGAAATGTGATCAAAACTTTTTGGTAATATCATCTCCATTCCAAATCTTGGTAAAATGGGAGTTTTGATGTTTTTATCAATACTTAAAGATTGATTGATAATGATTTCTCCAAGATTATCAATTTCATAAGTCAAGGTTAAATCAGCAGAGACTTGTGGTAAATGATATTCAGATGTTACAATAATGCTATTGTTTTTAGTTCTGTAGTATTTAAAACTTTTTAAATTAGGATTTTCACTAGCTTGTTTCCAAGGCAATAAGTTTTTCTGAAAACTAGCACCCATGTCATTGTCCGTTGGAGCTCTCCAAAAATTAGGACGAATGGCAGTTCCTTCTTTTAAAATGTTTTGTTGATGATAGCTGTATTCCTCAATAAAACCAGTTTTTTTATTAAAAGTAATGCTGATATTATTTCCACTAAAAGTAACTTCTTTATTTTTTTGATGAATGTTTAACTTTGAAGTTGTATTTAAAGAAATATCATTTTTCCATGTTCCATGTACATGAAGTTGTTCTTTGGCAATTTCATATCCTTTTGATAAAAAGGGTTCTTTACTTTTTAAATGATAACTAATATTTACAAAAGCTTCTTGATATGTTTTTACCTTTAAAGAAATAGGCAAGGAGTAGGTTTTGTATTGTTGAGGTTGAATATCTAAAACATCAATAACACCATCTAAATTAGGTTTTCCATCTAATATTAATTGCCAGTGTAAACTAACATTGCTAAGGTCTTTAAAGAAAAATTCATTGAAAACTTTTAGCTTGTAAGTGTTTTTATCTTCCCAAGAAGTTAAAATATTTTGCAGCACATTTTTAGCTTCAAAAGCATGAGGATTTGGTTTACGCTCTGGATTAAAAACACCATTGTTTAAAAAATTGTTGGCACTAGGTACATTTTTAGGTCCAAAATCTCCACCATAAGCAAAAGTTTTGGTTCCATCTTTTTGAGTTTTGTAAATAGACTGGTCTATCATGTCCCAAATAAATCCGCCTTGAAAATTGTCTACACTTCTAAATAAATCCCAATAATCTTTAAAGTTCCCCATAGAATTCCCCATGGCATGTGCATATTCACTTAAAATATAAGGACGTTTTCTATTAGGATTAAAATCAATATATTCTTGCATTCCTTTAGGAGAACTGTATTGCGGACAAATAATATCTGAATTCCAATCAAACTTCATAGATTTTCCTTCCCAACCTGCTGTAGAAGTTCTTTCGTATTGAATGGGTCTTGATGGATCTCTGTCTTTTAACCATAAATAAGCTTGGTAAAAATTATATCCGTTTCCGGCTTCATTCCCCATACTCCAAATAATAATAGAAGGATGATTTTTGTCTCTTTCTACCATTCTCTTAATTCTTTGTAAATGTGCTTTTTCCCAATCAGGTTTGTTTCCCAAAGTTTTGGTAAACTCATATCCCATTCCGTGAGATTCTAAATTGGCTTCATCTACCAAATAGATTCCATACTTGTCACAAAGGTCATAAAAGTATTCATCGTTAGGGTAGTGAGACATTCTTACGGCATTCATGTTAAACTCCTTTAAAAGTTTAAGGTCTTGCTCCATTCTTTCTCTAGAAATGGTTTGTCCGGTGGTAGGATCAGTTTCTTGGCGGTTGATCCCTTTGATATAAATAGCTTTACCATTTACCAATAATTGTCCGTTTTTAATTTCTATTTTTCTAAAACCAACATTCTGAGTAATAACTTCTACAACTCTATCTTTTTTATCTTTTAAGATAAAATTTACTTGATAAAGATTAGGGGTTTCAGCTGTCCATTTTTTAGGGTTTTTGATTTTAAAATGAAGGCTGTTGTTTAAAGTTTCATTATTAATTTTAAAACTTTCAGAGCTAATTAATTTATCCTTGTTTTTTAACTGAACCTCTAGCTTGTACTTATTTTTCTTTTCAATAGTAGAAAAAGTAGTTTTAATATCTAAAGTTCCATCAGTATAAGTTTTGTCTAAATCTGGTGTGATTTCAAAATCAACCAAATGTGTGTTATTTCTAGTGTACAAGTAAGAATTTCTTGTAATTCCACTCATTCTCCAAAAATCCTGACATTCTAAATAAGAACCATCATTCCATTTCATCACCTTTAAAACAAGCGTGTTTTTACCCGATTTTACAAAAGATGTAATATTATATTCTTGTGGTAGTTTGCTGTCCTCACCATAACCAACATAAACGCCATTCACCCAAACGGTGAGATTAGATTTTGCGGCACCTACATGTAAAAGAATGGTTTCTTTTTCCCAACTTTCATCAATAGTAATTTCTTTTCTATAGATTCCTACGGGGTTATAACTTGTAGGAACCGTTGGTGGATTTACCTCAATAATATTGTCAAAGTCATAAGTGGTATTGGTGTATACAGGGTAACCATATCCGTTGACATCCCAATTGGCGGGGATCTTAAAATCATCCCAAGCAGTATCATTGTAGTTGGTTTTTTCAAAACCATGCGGAATTTCTGAGGGTGCATTTACATATTTAAACTTCCAAGTTCCGTTTAGGTTTAGGTAGTTTTTAGCTTGTTTCCAATCCCCTAATTGAGCATCTTCTATATTATTATAAACCTCATAAGAAGCATGCATAGGTAGCCTGTTTTCCTCATTAATATTTTGGTTTTGCCAATAAGGAATAGAATCTTGAGCCACACTAGAAAGTGAAGCAAGTATGAAAAATAAAAATATGTAGGGGTTGGTTTTCATCAATTTATAATTAGTTATCCCAAGTCATTTTAAATTTAGAGTCTTCCATTCTGTTTCCGTTTTTTTCATCGTAAACTGCATAGTTAAATCCGGATCTTAAGCTGTATCCACCGTGTTCACCTTCTTTATTTACAGCAATAAATCCTACTTGTAAATATTCCATATCTCTATGGTTTTTGTGTTTGTTGTAAATACGTTCTACAATTTCTTTACAAGCTTGGTTTGGGCTTTTTCCTTGTCTCATTAACTCAACTACCATAGCGCTACCAGCAGTTCTAATAACAGCTTCTCCTAAACCTGTAGCTGCAGCAGCACCCACTTCATTGTCTAAAAACAATCCTGCACCAATAATAGGGGAGTCTCCCACACGACCGTGCATTTTCCAAGCAGCACCACTAGTAGTACAACCACCAGAAATATTTCCATCATTGTCAATCACCAACATACTAATGGTATCATGATTTTCTATGTTGATGACAGGTTTGTATTTTGATGCTTCTAGCCAGTTTTTCCAATCTTTTTCAGATTCTGGTGTTAATAAGTTTTCTTCTTTAAATCCTTCTTCAAGAGCAAATTGTAGAGCTCCTTCACCAGATAGCATTACGTGTGGAGTATTTTGTAAAACTCTTTTGGCAACAGAAATAGGATGTTTAATTCCCTCTAAAAAAGATACAGAACCACAATCACTATTATGATCCATAATACAGGCATCTAAGGTAACATGACCTTCTCTGTCTGGATATCCACCATAACCAACACTTCTCACTTTTGGATC
Organism: Wenyingzhuangia sp. IMCC45467; assembly: GCF_054111205.1. The sequence continues at coordinate 951,876 of NZ_CM134196.1, read as the reverse complement.
ACCTTCGGGAATCATCATTCCAGCCTCAATAGCATCTAACGTAGGTTTTCCATTTTTTAATTGTTTCCAAGTTTCTTCATTGGCAGGTAAACCATGATTCCATGTAGATATAATTAATGGTTTTTTCTTGTTTTTTTTGATGGTATTTTCTTTAGAACTTTCAGATTTTAACATGGCATTTGCTCCTAAAGCAGTTCCTAATCCTATGGTTCCTAAGGCGGTTTTTTTGATGAAATCTCTTCTGTTTGACATGAGGTAAAGTTTTATAAGTTCTTGTTATTATAAACTAGCTTTTGTTTCTTTTATGGTTTTTAAATCTTCTTCAGTTAATGCATTTCCATCAAAGAAAGAAACTCCTTTGGCTCCCATTTTTTTAGCTAGTAAAATGGTTTCTTTTAATTCTGCTTGAGAATTCACTCCAGGAATATAAATACCTGTATTTAATTTGGTTTTTCTTCCTTTTAAATCTTCAACTCCTTGTTTGGTGGCAAAACCAACCCAATTGGCATCTTCATTATAAAAGTTATGATAAATCATTGGATATACTTCATCAATATCCCATTTGTCCCAACGTTGACGAACCATATGGTCTGCCATTTCAGGGTAAGGGAATACTGCTGCAGTTAATGTTTTTCCGTGTTTATGAGCAATTTCATGAGCATGGTCTACCACGTTTTTAATTTGATTTAAACGAAAGTTTTTCCATTCCATATCAATTTCAGGATGTTCCATTTTTCTAGGATCTTTTCCAAATTCTTCTATAAATGCATTTACACTAGCATCAGAATAATCAAAATCGTAATCTGGTAATTCTGTGTTTTGTTCAATTCCATATTTAGGTAACAAGGCTATAGGCAGGTAAACATCAGGGTAGCGAATGTAATCTAAATGCACACTTTCTATTCCTTCAACTTTTGCCAATGCTTCTAACAGTCCGTATATGTGTTCACGAGCTTCTGGATGACTAGGGGATAACCATTGGTAATAATCTACATAAGGTCTCTCATTAAAACAAGATTTACCACTTCTACTGACCATATACCAATCTGGATGTTGTAAGGCAATAGTATCTCCTGGGCGATTCATGGTCATGATCCAAGCATGAACTTTTAAACCTTGTTCTTTAGCAAGGGGAACCAATCTTTTTAATAATTCTGGATCTGTATTGGTGTTGATTAATACTTCATCAATTCCACCGTCTTTATATTTTTTGAATTCAGCAGTATAATCTTTATTTGTTTTTTCTGGATTTGCAGTGGTCCATACACCAAATTCAAATACATTTTTTTCAACTTTTGATGAGTCTTGCTTTTGTTGATTGCAAGCCACAAAAAATAATGAGATGATAAGTAATTTAAAATAATTCATGGGTAGGTATTTGTTAGTTTTTAATGAATGCTTTTGTCTAGTTGATTTAAGAGTTCTTGATTGTTATCTAAACTATATTCCCAAAACATAGCACCCCCTAGTTGATGTTTTTTAATAAAAGCTGCTTTGACCTCTATTTCTTTTGGAGTTTCCCAAGAAATAAAAATACGGTCTTGAGCATTCCACAAATAAGAGGCTTTGGCAGATTCATCATAGAATTCTTGGAATTTTCCTGATTTCATTTCTTCTAATATTTTCCATCTAGCAACAATACTATTGGCTGTTTTAGCAGTTTGGTACAAACCGTTGTTTTTAGGATTTACCTGTTCCCATCTTCTTCCGTAAAATGGAATTCCCATAATTAATTTGTTGGCAGGTACTCCAGCTTTTAAATGTCTTTCAATAGCTTCAAGTCCGCTATTTCCTCCATATTTTTCATGTTTAGATGGATATAAGTTGGCATGATGTCCTGTTTGATGAAACCATCCGTTGTAATAGTCATAACACATCACATTGATAAAATCAAGATATTGATGTGCTTCTTTTAAGTTTGTGTTATCAATATAAAGTTGATTGGCACCAGAAGCAATGGTTAATAAATAATGGGTGTTATCTACTTTTTCTACTAATTCTAATTGCTTACGTAATTCTTTTAAAAGCAAAGTAAAATTGTCTTTATCTACAGGTCTAAAAACATTGTCTTCTTCACGTTGACCAGGGAATTCCCAATCGATATCTATTCCATCAAAACCATAAGATTTCATTAAGTCTACAGCGCTTTTAGCAAATTTTTCTCTAGAGTCTGGATAAGCAGCTACAGATGAAAACTGATCTGACCAAACCCATCCTCCAATAGAAAACAATACTTTTAAATCAGGATTTTGTTTTTTTAAGTTTAAGGTGTGAACAATTTTTAAACTATCCGTAGGCAATTCAAAAGCCACATTTCCATTTACAATATTGGCAAATGCATAGTTTATATGTGTTAATTTTTTAGCATCAATATTAGCAGGATCAAAATCTTCATAACCTGCTACATAACCAATTACTTTTAAATCTTGTTTTTCTTCTTGCTTTTTTTGTAAGCTAGAACAAGCAATAAATAAGCTAGTAATTAATATGGCGTAAATTGATTTCATTTGTGATGTATGGTTTAAATGGTTTGCTATTAAAATTAACCGTTTTTTATTAATTTTTATTTCTCAAAAACTTGACCGTCTTCTTTAATAATGTATGTTTTTTTAGAAAAAGGACTGGTAGTGATGATGTTATATCCGCTAGCGTGATTTTCTAATTGAAAGCTTAATTTTTGACCTGCCAAAACTACTTCATCTTTAAGAATATCATCCATGGTTTTAGCCCATGTTTGATGTGTTTTATAGTAGTTTTTTTGCGCTCTGTATAAAGTGTATAGCTCCCATTTAACTTTGTCATCTTGTGGTATGGTAAAATTGTCTTTAGTACCAATTTCTTTTGAAGAAAAATATACATAACCCCATTTTTCGGGTTCGTGCATATTAATTACCCCCATTGGAGACCATACCCAATTGTATTCTGGAAGAAACTTACCATTTGCATCTTTTTTACGAGAATATCTGCCATTGGTTAAATCGTGTTGCCAGTTAACTCTAGAAAAATTCACTTTCCAAAAATTATCTTTTGGTACATTCTGATGAAAATAAGAAGCTCTGTATGCTTTCCAGGGAATGGCAATTTCTAAGATCCATCCTTTGTCTGTATCTTTAGAGTTGTTTAAAGTTCCATCAATGGTGACTGCTGATTTTAATCCTGTAAGATTCCAATCATTTAACACCACATTTTGCTCCCTATACGGCTTGTTGATAAACAAATCCCAAGCCGTATTTAAAGCATTGATTTCTAATTCGTAATAATTTTGAGTATCTCCATCGGGATCTATAAAAACTTCAAAATCATTGTTATAAAAAATAATGGTATCACGTTGTTTTAAAGTTGCCCAAACGTGAGGTTCCTCCATTTTTGCAAGAATGTAGTAGTACTTATCATCCCAAAGCATTTTTACTTTTGTATCATATTTAGGTTTTTCAATTCCTTCAATATCAATAAAAGCATCAGACCATTCAGCTTTTTTCCATGCATCCTCAGTTCCTTGACCATCTATTACCATTTCTTGCGAAGTTTTGTAGGCAATAAATTGTTTAGGAGTGATTTTGTTTTCTGTTTGGGCACAGCTTAATAATGAGGTGCAAATGGCTAGGGATAACAATGTAAATCTACCTTTCATATTTTATAAACTATTGTTTTTTGTAAACTCAACTACTTCACTCAATTTACCAAATGCCATGGAAACAACAGTATCTGCAGCACCATAATAAATGGCTAATTTGTCTTCTTCAATATCATGCAATGCAGCACAAGGAAATACAACATTTCCTACATCACCCACTTGCTCATATAATTCGGCAGGAGCCAACAAATAAGGTTGTGTTCTGTATTTTACTTTGTCTGGTTGTTCTGTATCTAAAATAGCAGCTCCCATAGAATAACGGAATCCGTTACAAGTGTTGATCACACCGTGATATAACATCAACCAACCTTCATCGGTTAAAATAGGAATTGGACCTGCACCAATTTTGGTACACTGCCAAGCACTATCTTCAAAAGGTGTAGGTTTCATTACCAACCTATGTTCTCCCCAGTATTTCATATCTGGACTATAACTAATCCAAATATCTCCAAAAGGAGTGTGACCATTATCACTAGGTCTACTTAACATGGCATATTTTCCATTGATTTTTTGAGGGAACAATACTCCGTTTCTGTTAAATGGTAAATAAGCATTTTCACACTGAAAGAACTCTTTAAAATCAAAAGTGTAACCAATACCAATGGTTGGACCATTGTATCCGTTACACCATGTAATCCAATATCTATCTTCTATAAATACCACACGAGGATCATATTTGTAGTCAGATTCAATCATGTCGGTGTTTCCAGCTTGCATTACAATTGGTTCGTGGTTAATGTCCCAATTGATTCCGTCTTTACTAAAACCAGCAAAAATATTCATTTGTACTGCTTTGTTATCACATCTAAACACCCCTGCAAATCCATCTCCAAAAGGAACTACAGCACTGTTAAAAATACTGTTTGATGAAGGGATTGCATATCTATCAATAATTGGGTTTTCTGTATATCTCCAAACAACATCATTGCTGTTTTCTGGTTTGTCTTGCCAAGGAATATTTTTCATTGTTTATTTCTATTAATTTATGTTGTTGATTTTTTTAGTCTTCTATTTTTTTAACACCGTTTAACCAAGTGTATTTTAAAATGATGCTAGTAATTATAAATACTGCTAGCGAAACATAGGTTTTTGGATAATCTCTAATTAAAAGGAAAATAGGGAGCACAATCATACTAGATTGCCATATAATTCCTATTGTACAGTTAAACATATCTTTTGCAAAATCTTTATTTTTTTCAAAGTTTGTATTTTCGTTTTTTAGTTCTTTATAAACAGGTTTCCACCAACCCCAAGGTCTTACATTGGTGTAAAATGATTTTAATACATTGATATCTGTTGGTTTTGTTAAAAAGGTACCCACTAAGCATCCTAAAATAGAGAATGAAAAGATGATAGGGAATAAGTAAATGGCTTGTAGTTCTGTTAAATCATACAATAAAGTTCCTTCGGTAAAACTTCCTTTGTTTTGGTCTAAAATAAATTGAAAAGAAGCAACTACTAATCCTGCTAACATTCCTCCAAAATATCCCCATCCGTTAAAACGCCACCAAACCCATTTTAAGAAGTTTGCAGCTACGTAACCACCAAACAAAGCACTAGTGATCCAAAGTGTTAATGAGTTGATGGAGTTGGCAAAGAACCCCATAAAAACCCCTAAACCAACCACAAGAAAAGAGGCAATGTGACTTACTTTTATATAATGCTCACTTGTTGCTTTTGGTTTAAAGTATTTTTTATAAATATCGTTTACAATATAAGCTGGTCCAGCATTTACAAAAGCTGAAAAGGTTGACATAAATGCAGCTAATAATCCAGCTAATAACAAACCTTTAATCCCTACTGGGACGTGAAAGTTAATAACTGTTGGTAAAATTAATTCTAAATCGCTTCCGTTTAATAATGGATTTTCATTTAATTGAGGAGCCAATGTAACTAGTGCAATTACAACAATTCCACCAATTAATAAATATCTAGGAATAAATAAAATTAAGTTGGTAAAACCACTCATATAAGCCGCTTCTTTTACTGATTTTGTAGAAAGAATTCTTTGTAAATCGTAGCTAGGAGTAGGCCCTGCAACACTAGCAAAAAATCCTTTAAATAAAGACATTCCTACTAAGGCTCCAAACATTTTGTATCCTTCAGAATCTATTAAATTATTAAAAGCACTGTATTTATCGCTCCAATGTGTATCTAATTCCCATCCAAAGAAAATGTTTTTCCATTCTTCAGAAATAATAGCGTTTATTTGAATATCAGTGTAGTTAATTAAAGTGTAACCAGCTACTAATAAACCAGCAATAACCATAATTCCGTATTGTAAAACTTCAGTAGCTACCACAGAAAACATACCTCCTTTAATGGTGTAAATGGTGGTTAAAAGAATAATGATAAGTGCGTAAGTTTGCTCCGATTTTAAGAAAGTACTATTTCCCATTAGAATGGTTAAATCCCAAGGTAAAATAACGGTCATAAACTTACCAATTCCTTCAAAAAAGTAAGCGATGAATCCTATGGCTGAAACAATGGCAAAAATGGCCACAATAATGTGTGAGGCTCTTCCAGATCTATCGTTTCCAAAACGAGTTAAAATCCATTCAGAACCTGTCATTACTTTAGATCTTCTTATCCAAATAGCTAAGAACATCATTACAAAAATTTGATTCCATATAGGCCAAAGCCACATGAACATAAAACTTTTTACTCCATACAAAAATAAGATTCCAACCATCCAAGTAGTTCCAGAAATATCAAACATTCCAGATCCGTTACTTAGTCCTAAATAGTACCATTTGATGGATTTTCCTCCAAGGAAATAGCTGTCTAATCCTTTAGAAGCTTTTTTAGAAATCCAAACACCAACACCTACGGTTAAAAGGATGTATGATATGATAATGGTTAAATCAATAATATGCATGTTTAGTATAGTTTTATGTTGATAATTTCTTTAGGGGTTATTTTTTTACAATTCCCCAGTTTTTATTAGGTGTAGCTCCCATTACAAATACTAACTCCCCACCAGAGGTGATTTGTTGATGTGAAATAGAGGTATAATTATATTCTTGGTTGTTTAGTTTTGCTGATTGGATGTAAATGTTTTTATCAGAAACATTTTTAGCAGTGATTACAAACGTCTTTCCATTAGGTAGGTTGATGGTAGATTTTTCAAAAATGGGACTTCCAATTTCGTAATCTCCAGAAGCAGGGTTCATTGGGTATAAGCCTATTGAACTAAAAATATACCAAGCTGACATTTGTCCACAATCTTCGTTACCACTTAATCCATTAGGAGTAGTGTTGTATTGTGTATCTAAAATATGACGTACCCAATATTGTGTTCTCCATGGTTGATTGGCATGATTAAACATATAGGCAATATGATGACTAGGTTCATTACCATGAGCATATTGTCCAATCAATCCAGAAATATCGGCAGAAATGTTATTTCCAGTAATTTCAGAACTCTCAGTAAATAATTGTTCTAATCTTTTGGTAAAAACTTTATCACTACCGTGTAATGAAATAAAGTTTTCTACATTATGAGGAACAAACCAACTGTGTTGCCAAGCATTTCCTTCGGTATAATCTGTTTGTTCTCTGTGGTTAGAATGTTTAGGGTCAAAAGGAGTATTCCAAGATTTTCCGTCCTTAGATTTTCCTCTCATAAATCCTGTTTTGTTATCAAATAAATATTGATAAGCTTTGGAACGATTTAAGAAAAAATTGTAATCATCATGATAACCTAAATCTTTTGCCATTTGTGCTACACACCAATCATCAAAAGCATATTCAAGCGTAATAGTTACAGATTCATCTAACAATTCATAAGGAATGTAACCGTATTCTTTATAATAATTTAAACCACGTTCATCTTGCATCATGGTTGTTTTCATTGCTTTGTAAGCTTTTTCAACATCAAAGCCTTTTACACCATTTTTATAGGCATTTACAATAACAGGAATGGAATGATATCCTGTCATGGTATTGGTTTCATTAGCGTATAATGTCCAAACAGGTAATATGTTTTTAGTTTCGTAATAAGCCAACATAGAGTTTACAACATCAGAGGTAATCTTTGGGGCTAATAGAGTCAGCAAGGGGTTTTCTGCTCTAAAAGTATCCCAAAGAGAAAGGGTTGAGTAGGCTGTATAATTGTTAGCTTTTTCTAAAACATCATTTTCTTTTCTAAACTGTCCATTTTTATCACTAAAAGTTACGGGAGCCAGTTGTGTATGATACATGGCGGTGTAAAAAATATTTTTAAGAGAGTCTATAGGCGTTTCTACTTTAATTTTACCCAAAGCAGTATTCCAAATATTGTTTGTATTTGCTTTGGTGTTGTTGAAAGTTGAGTTTTTATCTAAGTTTTCTTTTGCATTGTCTATGCTTACTGACGATACGGCTACTTTTACCAACAATTCATTACTATCTTCTGCATTAAAAAATAATTGAGATTTTGTTTTTTCAGCCTTTACGGTAGTTCCTTCAACAGTTTCTTGATTGGCTACTAAATTATAATGAGCTATTGGCTTAGAAAATTCTGCTACAAAAAACACTTTTTGATTTTGTGCCCATCCTTTGCTAAAACGATAACCACTAATAGTATGTTCATTTTCTATGTTAATTTGAGTTTCTAAAGCAGTATCCCAGTTAATAGCAAAACCTAAATCTAACACAACAGATTGTTCATCATTTTTAGCAAAAGTATATTTATGATAAGCGGTTCTTAATGATGATGTTAATTCAACGTTAACCTTTGGTGTTTCCAAAAATACTTGATAATAACCCGGTTTAGATGTTTCGTTAGTATGGTTATAGGTAGATTTATAAGGAATAGAATCTCTATTTTTAGTATTAATAGTTAAGTCTACCTTTTTATTGGTAGGCATTAATAAAATATCAGCCAAATCTCCAATACCTGTTCCGCTAAGGTGTAAATGACTAAAACCAACCACAATAGAATCAGAATAGTGATAACCAGAACACCAGTCCCAGCTAGAAATTCCATTGTCTGGACTTACTTGTAACATTCCAAAAGGAACACTTGCTCCAGGGAAAGTATGTCCGTGACCACCAGTTCCAATAAAAGGATTTACATTATTTGTAAATGTTTGTTTATCAGTAATGTTTTTAGTTGTGCTATTTTTACAACTAGTAATAAAAACCAATAATAAAATAGATAGTTTAAAGTTCTTCATAGTGGTTTGTTGTTATTTAAGTATAAATTTTCATTAATTTTACGTTTTATAAAAGTAATTTAGACGGATGACACTTTTACATCCCTAAACACCAAAAAAATATTAAAATACCTATTACCCCATGAATCCCGAGATAAATACAGATGAGATTAAGATTTATAAAATATCATGGCAGTATCACGTAATTTTTTGGGTGATTTATTTTTTATTTAACACTTTTCGTTGGGGTAGTTATTTTGATGATTATGTGTACTCGTTAAAAACCAATTTATTAGGTTTTCCCATACACATGACTTTATGTTATCTTAATATTTTTGTGTTAATGCCATTATTGGTTTACAGAAAGAAATATTTTTTATATATCATATCTGTGTTGTCGGCTATTTTTGTAATGGTAATGGTTAAGTTTAATTTAACTTATCTATTAATAAGTCATAATGTTTGGCCTGAAGGACCAATGCCTATAGATAGATTGTCTTTAAATTATACTATAGATATGATGATAGGGGAGTTTTATGTAGTGGCTTTTGTGGCGGCTATAAAAATAACCTTAGACTTTTTAAAAGAGCATAGAAGGGTTTCAGATTTAGAAAAAGTACAATTACAAACAGAGTTATTGTTTTTAAAAAACCAGATTTCACCACATTTCTTTTTTAACACATTAAACAATATATACTCTATGGCTGTTGTGCAGTCTAAAAATACTCCAAGAATAATTTTGAAGCTATCGGAGTTAATGCGTTATTTGTTATATGAAACAAGGGGAACCAGACAGACTTTAGAGAATGAAATTCTTTGTATTCAAAATTATTTAGATTTAGAAAGGGTTAGACATAGCGATTCTTTAGAGGTTAATGTTGATATTTCTGGTGATATTCAAGAAAAGGAAATAGCTCCCATACTCTTGTTAACTTTTGTAGAAAATGCTTTTAAGCATGGAGCAAACAAAAATATAGGGAAGGTTAAAATTAATATCAAATTTAAAATTGTAGAAGAATATTTATACTTCTCAATATCCAACCCAATGCCTAGTGTCACAGAACATAAAGACAATTTAAAACAGTCTAGTGGTATAGGATTAGAAAATGTAAAAAAAAGGCTAGAATTAGGATATCATAAAAACGACTACAGTTTAAAACTTAAGAGTAAAAAGAATAAATTTATTGTTAAGCTTAAAATTAAAGTGGGTAAATAAATTTTATAAAAATTTTTGAGTTGATTGTTTGTAACAACTTAAAAGATATTAAAGAAGAATATGAAGATAAAATGTTTAATTATTGATGATGAACCACTAGCGATTAACATTATTGAAAATTATTTAGAAAAAATAGAAAATTTTGAAATAGTTAACACGTTTGGCAATGCAATAGATGGTTTAAATTTTTTAAAAAACAACACTGTAGATGTTATTTTTTTAGATATTAACATGCCTGTTTTAGATGGAATAAATTTTATTAAAAGTTTAGAAATACCTCCTTTATTAGTTATTACAAGTGCTTATGATGAATTTGCAATAGAAACTTACGAACTAGATGTGCTAGATTATTTGGTAAAACCAATAGAGTTTCCAAGGTTTATGAAATCTTTAAATAAAATAGAAAGAAGATTAGATATTACAAGTAAAACAACATCATCAGAAAGTTCTAAAGAAAGACCATATCTTTTTGTCAAGATTGATAAAAAGAAAATGAAGAAAATATTTTTAGATGAAATATTGGTGGTAGAAAGCCTAAAAGATTATTTAAAAATTAATACAACCTCGGGGAGGTATATTGTACATAGTACTTTAACAGATTTTACCAATTTACTACCCTCAAGAGACTTTATTAGAATACATAGGTCTTATACTGTTGCTATAGATAAAATAGATGCAGTAGAAGGAAATAGTATAGAAATTGAAGGACTTAGGTATGTAATAGGAAGATCGTATTTAGAAGAAGCAAAACAGAAAATATTAAACTCATCTATATAATAAAAAAGATGGTTACCACTCCTGATAACCATCTAACTTAACTTAATAAAACTCAAACTAATACTCTATCGGTATTAATATTTTAATCATACTAGGTCTTTAACAATCTTGTTGTTTAAAACATAATATTGTATTTAACTTTGTTTACCATTTAAAATTACAAATACATAGGTTTTTAAATTGCATAATTTCGACAAGTAACCTCTATAAAGCCTTAAAGGATTGTTTATTACATTATTTGCTCTCTACAATTCCAATTTCACCAATAGATACACTATTTGAATTTCCGATAGCTGCTGTGGCAACAAATTTTATATATTGAGCAAAACATGGGGTAAATGTTTTTGTTTGTTCAATAGGGTTGTTTTTAATGTTAGAAAACTCTCCAAAAGATCTTTTTGTCCAATTTATGTTGTTTGTACTAGTATAAAATTCATAATTAGAAATTAAATACAAGTTGCTACCAACTTGTTGTGGGAAATAAGTAAAACCATTTATGTTTATTTTTACTCCCAGGTTTATGACAATTTCTTGAGGTAATTTATTTTGATTGTTTCCTAATCCCCATGTAGTTCTTGGGTTTCCATCAATAATTCTGTCAGCTGTTTTTAAATCTCCACTAGAAGCAGAAATTATTTTCCATTTTTCTTTAGACATTCCGTATTTAGCAGTACTAGTAGCACTAATAATATTTTCTACAGGGTTTAAGGCAATGCTTTTTATTGTAACAGAATTGTTGTAAATAAATGGTTCTTTATATAAAAAGCTTTTTGTTGATGGTGTAGTACCGTCTAATGTGTAATAAATAGAATTGTTATCTTTTGCTTTTAAAATAATTAAGCCGTTTTTATTACGTTCTATACTTGGTGAGTGCACCAAAGTAGGTGCATTGTAAGCTTTAATTGCAGAAATGACCAAACATCCTTTAGCATCGGTAATATTTACTTTAATAGCTGTTGTTTTAACACGAGGAAACCTAAGAATTCTTTTATATCCAATAGTAGTTTCATTGGCAATGATTTTCCAAACACCGTTAATATTGACTTCTACAGAAAAGGTTTTAACTCGTTGTCCTAGTTTTACATATTCTTGTAAAAGCAACCTGTTAATGTCTGTAGGCTGATTAAACTCAAAAGTAATAGAAGCAGAATTGACACTATCATTGGTTGCCCAATAGCTGTTTTTTTTATTATTGATTACATTTTTTGCTGCATAAGCATTATTATTTCCACGTACATTTGTAGCCGTTACTTTACTGTTTACAAGTAATTCAGTTTTAAAATCAGCTTTAATAATAGTAGCTAATTCTTTTAATCTAGCTTCATCATGTTTATTAACAAGTCCTCTTTTATCTATAGGGATGTTTAAAAGCAAATTGGCATTTCTACCAATAGACTCGTAATAAATGTCAACCATTTCTTCAATAGGTCTTACCTTGTCATCTTCTACTTCATGATAAAACCAACCTGGTCTTGTAGAAACATCAGCTTCTCCTGGCACCCATTTTTCACCATCAATATGTCCAGACATAAATTCTGTGTAATGAACTTTTCCTGCCAATTCATCTTTTTGACGTAATGGAGCCCAATTGGTTTTACCAGCTCTTCCTTCTTCGTTCCCAATCCATCTTGCTTCTGAGGGACCCACTCCCCAAGTAAGTGTGTTAGGAGCAATATCATAAATCATTTTATAAGTATCTTCCCAATTATAATATTCTAAAGTGTTAATTTTTCGCATTTCATTAGCTCCGCCATAATATCCATCACCACCGTTGGCTCCATCAAACCAAATTTCAAAAATATCACCATAATTGGTTAATAATTCTTTTAGTTGGTTTCTGAAATAAGTAATATAACCTGGCTTTCCGTATTCAGGGTGATTTCTATCCCATGGAGAAAGATAGATTCCGAGTTTTAAACCATATTCTTTACAAGCAGCTGCCAATTCCTTAACCACATCTCCTTGACCATTTTTCCATGGAGAGTTTTTAACAGAACGTTCTGTGTAAGCTGATGGCCACAAACAGAATCCATCATGATGTTTGGCGGTTATGATAATTCCTTTCATACCAGCTTCTTTTACAATTCTAGCCCATTGTTTGGTGTCTAGTTCCGAAGGATTAAATAATTCTGGAGATTCATCACCATATCCCCATTCTTTGTTGGTAAATGTGTTTAAAGAAAAATGAGTGAAAGCATAAAATTGCATATCGTGCCATTTTAATTGCTTTTCTGATGGAGTAGGAGCAATAGCTTTTGGAGGTGCTACTGTTTTATTACAACTAACAATTGTAATTGCTATTGTTAAAAAAAATAGTACAAATTTTTCTTTTCTCATGATAGTATGCTTGGTAATAGTATGCTAATATGAGTATTATAAAGGAAAAAAGTGAATAATTTCGACTGATAACAATTTATATAGGCTAATGGTATTAAATTTCTTAAAATCAAAAAGCCTATCAAATAAATGATAGGCTTTTTATTAAACTTTATAGTAAAGGAATCAAATTAGATAACTTGTACGTTTACTGCGTTTAATCCTTTACGACCTTCTTCAACGTCATAAGAAACTTTGTCTCCTTCTGCAATTTCATCAGTTAATCCGTTAATGTGAACAAACACATCTTTACTTCCATCTTCTGGAGTGATAAATCCATAACCTTTTGAATCGTTGAAAAATTTTACTGTACCGTTACTCATAATAATAAATTGTATATTTTAAAGCCGCAAGGTAGTTTATTTAAGTGATTATATACTATAAACTTACTTTTATTTTAAAATATAATAAATTGTTTTTCAGTAGGTTACTAGGATAGTCTTGATTTGTAATCTTCGTAGTTAAACTTACGTAGTGTTTTTAAGGTGTTATTTACAGTCCAAATACAAATGTCGGGATGTTTTACTCCGTTAAACATGGTTGTTTTTACCATGGTATAATGAATCATATCTTTAAAAATAAGAGTATCTCCTATATTTAATTCATTTTCAAAGGCATAGTTTTCCATAAAATCACCTGCCAAACAGCTAGTTCCCCCTAATCGGTACACAAATTTGCTGTTTTCATCAGGATCAGAAGCTCCAACAATTTTAGGTCTGTAAGGCATTTCTAAAGTATCGGGCATGTGTGCTGTAAAAGAAACATCTAACATAGCTGTTTTTACACCTCTACTTTCTACAATATCTAATACTTGTGAGGTTAATACCCCTGTTTCCCATGCAAATGCGCTTCCTGGTTCTAGAATAATGTGGATGTTATACTTTTCTTTAAAGGCTTTAAGTAATTGAATCAAATGTTCGGTATCATATCCTTTACGAGTCATTAAATGACCACCTCCCATATTGATCCACTTAATTTGATGTAAATATTCTCCAAATCTTTTTTCTAAGGCTGCTAATGTTCTTTCTAAGCTATAAGAATCCGATTCACATAATACATGAAAATGTAATCCTTCTACACCTTCGGGTAAAACTTCGGGCATAAAATCTTTTAAAACTCCTAATCTAGATTTTGGAGAACTAGGATTGTATAAATCTACCTCTACATCACTTTGCTCAGGGTTGATTCTTATTCCGCAAGAAATTTTGTGATCTGAAGTTAAGGTCTGAGGATAATATTTGTTGAATTGTGCTACAGAGTTAAACACAATATGTGAGCTATAACTCATTAATTCTTCAAACTCATCAGGAACATAAGCAGCTGCGTATACGTGAGCTTTGGTTTTCATTTCCTCAAAACACAAACGAGCTTCGTATAAAGAACTAGCTGTAGCTCCTTTAATATATTCACGAACAATAGGAAAAGCTCCCCACATGGCAAAACCTTTAAAAGCCAGTATAATTTCTATTCCCGCTTGGTCTTGCACATTTTTTATTAAACTTAAATTGTTGCGTAACAATTGTTCCTCTAAAACAAAAGCAGAAGAAGGTAGTTGTTTGTAGTTCATAGTATAAATTAAAAAAGGTAGTAAGTGTCTTTGTGAAAAGAAGTACTTACTACCTATATATTATAGTGTGTTGAATACTTTTATTACAATTCTAAATCACCATTAATTTCTTCTTGCCAAGGCAAGCCGTATTGACCAATTAGTTCCATAAATGGATCTGGATTGAATTCTTCTACGTTAAACACTCCTGGTTTTCTCCATTTTCCTGTTAAGAACATCATTGCCCCTAACATGGCTGGTACTCCAGTAGTGTAAGATACTCCTTGAGAAGAGGTTTCTTCAAAAGCTTCTTGGTGTTTACAGTTGTTCCAAATGTAGTAGGTTTTTTCTTGTCCGTCTTTAATTCCTTTAATTCTACATCCAATAGAAGTTTCACCAGTATAACCATCAGCTAATTCTTCTGGTTTTGGTAAAGTTTCTTTTAAGAATTGTAAGGGAACAATTTCTACACCTTTGTACATAATAGGCTCAATACTAGCCATACCAATATTTTGTATCACACGTAAGTGCGTTAAATATTCATCACCAAAAGTCATCCAGAAACGAGCACGCTTTAAGGTTGGAAAGTTTTTAACCAACGATTCTAATTCTTCGTGATAAATAACATAAGAATTACGAGCTCCAATATTTGGATAATTTAAAGCCTGTTTAATTTCATGTGGCTGAGTTTCTACCCATTGTCCATTTTCCCAGTAACGTCCTTTTTGAGTTACCTCACGGATGTTAATTTCTGGGTTAAAGTTGGTAGCAAATGCTTTACCATGATCTCCTGCATTACAATCTACAATATCTAAATAATGAATTTCATCAAAATGATGTTTAGCAGCATAAGCAGTATAAATACTAGTTACTCCAGGATCAAAACCACAACCTAAAATAGCAGTTAATCCTTTTTCTTTAAACTTATCCTGATAAGCCCATTGCCAGCTATACTCAAACTTAGCCTCATCTTTAGGCTCGTAGTTAGCAGTATCTAAATAGTTAACACCTGTTTCTAAACAAGCATCCATGATGGTTAAATCCTGATAAGGCAACGCAACGTTGATCACCAACTCAGGTTTAAACTCATTGAATAACGCTACCAATTCAGGTACGCTATCTGCATCCACTTGTGCGGTTTGAATTTTTCTATCCTTAATTAAAGCAGCAATTGCATCACATTTAGATTTTGTTCTACTTGCTAACATAATTTCAGAAAAAACTTCAGGAGAAGCAGCACACTTTTGTGCAACAACGCTACCAACTCCACCAGCACCAATGATTAAAACTTTAGACATTTTTAATGTTGTTAAATTGATTTATAATTTTCGGCAAATGTAATTTTTTTTTCAAACTACGCTTAAAAATAGTCATTTTTTTTTGATGAAAAAATGATTGCTATTTTATTGATAATCAATTGTTAATTACTTTAGCTGAATGTTAAGTTTTTTCTTTCCTTTTTCATAAGTATAAACGGTATAATTACATAAAAAGAAAGCGATGTATTTGGCAATAAATACTCCTACTAATAAAGGAATAAATAAAGCAAAACCATTGTTAACAATATTACAGGTTAAAAACAATGCTGTTAAAGGGGCGTGTATGGCAGCACTCAGCATAGCGGCAGCCCCAATTAATGCAAAATTTAATACGATTAATTCTGTATCAAAAAAGTGATTGCATAATAAGGCTGTAAAAATTCCTAGAATAGCTCCTGTTACAATGCTTGGAGCAAACACACCACCATCGCCACCTGCACCTAAAGTTAAGGAAGCTACAATAGGTTTTAAAAAAACAATAAATACTAGTGAAACAATAAACCCTATAGAAATGGTTTGATAATTTGGGGTTAATATTAGTTCAGGTATTGCATGATAGCTATCACCATACAAAGCAGGAAATATAAAAATTCCTAAACCAACCAATAAAGCTCCTGTATTAACACGAATAAAATTACTTTTTATTTGGGCAAATTTGTTTTTAATAAAAATGACACTTTTGGTAAAGAAAACCGCAACTATTCCTGCTAATATACTAAGTAGTATCATATAAGGAATGGCATGGTAGTTCCAGTTAAAAACTTCAAAATCAAATAGTTTTTTGTTGTCAAAAAAGAAAATAAAAGTTTGAGCAATAGCTATAGAAATGGCACAACTTAAAAATAAAGTTTTGTTTACTTTACGAGAAATAACTTCTACAGCAAACAAAAGTCCAGCAATTGGGCTACCAAACAAAGTGGTTATACCAGCTGCAACTCCGGCACAAATTAATTCGGTTTTATAGGCATTGGCTACTTTATCTTTTTTATAAATTGAGCTTCCAATGGCAGCCGTTGCTACTACAGTAGAAACTTCTATTCCTGTAGATCCACCAAAAACGACAGTTAAAAATCCATTGATATAATGTGATGGAATTTTATAAAAAGGCAATTCATCTTTCCTTTTTTTTAACGTATTAAAAATTTCTTTAATCCCTTTGTTCTGTTTTCCTTTAAATAAATACTTTCTGGTAAAATAAATAATGGTGATTCCTATTGAAGGTAAAAATATATAGAGTACAGGAAAATGTTCTATGTTTTCTAATAAAGATTCTTCAAAAAAAGCGGTGCTAATTTTTAAGGAAACCCCTAATAAAGTTGCTAAAATCCCAACCCAAATAGAGTTTAGTATTAGGTTGAAGTATCCTTTTCTGATCACTTCTTTTCTCATGATAAAGATAAATTTAAGGCAGTAAAGGTAATGGAATTAAAAGATGTATAAGGTTTCTTTAATAGTAGTTTTTGAGAAGTACTAATTGATTTTTTTTAATACGAAGATGTGATTTTTTTCATGATTCAATAAGAACAAGCTCAAACTAGCATTTTGATAATTGTCAGTCTGAGCTTGTCGAAGACTAATTTTATGATAAAGTTTAATTATTGAATACTATGCTTCGATACTTCGGTTAACTCAATACAAGCTTAGTTCGGCGTGACATTTTAGAATGAAGCAAGGTTTTTATGTTTCAACGAGCTTAGTATAACAGTTTATTATTATAAAATGTTTATTCCTTTTTAGGATTGTCAGTCTGAGCCTGTCGAAGACTATTTTGGGAAAAATGAACTAATTTTTGATAATCTTCATCAATCAAAGCTTGTTTTTTACGTCTACTCCATCCTTTTAGTTGTTTTTCTTTAGCAATAGCTATTTCAGGATTTGTAAATTCTTGTAACCATACTAATTCTACAGGAAGTCTCCTATATGTGTAACTATTAAAATGTTTTCCAGATTGATGTTCTTCTAGTCTTTGTGTAATGTTGTTGGTAATACCAATATAAAAACTGTTATCTGAGCATTTTAGGATGTATACATAATATAAAATTGCATTAGAATAATAAATAAAACTCGCACTTCGACAGGCTCAGTGTGACATTATTTATATTAAGAATTTTATTCTTAGAGTCAGTCTAAGCTTGTCGAAAACTATTTCTTGTATGTAGGTTAATCTATATATCTTTTGGTGATATCACCATAAGCATCAATTCTTCTGTCTCTAAAGAAAGGCCAAATACGTCTTACGTCTTCAGTTCTTTTTTTATCAATCTCTATCACTTTGGTAAGTTCTTCTTTTTGATTTGCTTCCCAAATAATTTCTCCTTGTGGACCTGTAATAAAACTTGTTCCCCAAAATTCTATTCCGTTGGTTACGTTTGTCCAATCTTTTTCAAAACCCACACGGTTTACCGCAATTACTGGTAATCCGTTAGCAACTGCATGCCCTCTTTGAGAAATCATCCAAGCACCACGTTGACGTGCTTTTTCTTCATCAGAATCTGTACTTTCGTATCCAATGGCAGTTGGATAAATTAACATTTCTGCTCCAGCCATGGCCATTAGTCTAGCTGCTTCTGGGTACCACTGATCCCAACAAACCAAAACGCCTAATTTTCCTACTGATGTTTGTATAGGGTTAAAACCTAAATCACCAGGAGTAAAATAGAATTTTTCGTAATAAGCGGGGTCATCAGGAATGTGCATTTTTCTATAACGTCCTGCTTCGGTTCCGTCTTTTTCAAAAACTACAGCAGTGTTATGATAAATTCCAGGTGCTCTTTTTTCGAATAAAGAAGTAACCAAAACAATGTTTAATTCTTTGGCAATAGCCGCAAACTGGTTATAAGACGGTCCAGGAATAGGTTCAGCCCAATCAAACATATCAACTTCTTCGGCTTGGCAAAAATAGATTCCTGTGTGTAGTTCTTGTAAAACAACTAGTTCAGCTCCGTCTTTTGCACATTGTTTAATACCTGCAATAGACTTATCAATATTATCTTGTTTGTTTGTTGTACAGGTTTGTTGTACAATTCCAACGTTTAATTTGCTCATGAAAGGAATGTTATACTTTTATAAAAAAGATGTCAATTTGGGTGAGTTCTCGATACAATTTCTCGTGCCTCTAAATTACTCGAACTGACATTTTAAATATACAATAGATTTTAGGTATTAAGAAATATTTAATTTCACTTTTTCAGGATATTGCATGCTAATACAATGTAAAGACCCATGTTGATCTATTAATGCTTTACAGTTTAATCCTACTACTTTTCTATCTGGAAAAATAGTTTGAATAATATCTAAAGCTTCTTGATCTTGAGGAACGTTGTAGGTAGGCACCAACACTCCGCCATTTACTATTAAAAAATTAGCATAAGTAGCAGGAATACGTTCTCCATCATCATCAAAGCAAGCATTTGGCCATGGCAATGCAATTAAGTTATATGGCTGATTATTGCTGTTACTAAATGATTTTAACTGAGTTTCCATTTTTTGTAAAGCCTCAAAATGCTCATCTTTTTCGTTATCACATTTTACGTAAGCAATGGTTGTTGGGTTACATAACCTTGCTAAAGTGTCTATATGAGAATCGGTGTCATCACCCGCCAAATACCCATGGTCTAACCATAATATTTTTTTCAATCCAAAAACTCCTTTTAAATAATCCTCAATTTGATTTTTAGTCATGTTAGGATTACGAAATTTAGACAACAAACATTCCGAAGTGGTTAATAAAGTTCCTTCTCCGTCTGATTCAATGGCTCCACCTTCTAAAACAAAATCTATGGTTTTGATATTAGTGTTTTTAAAGACAGAATCTTTTAAGTTTTTGGTGATTTGATTGTCTAAATCAGCCTTAAATTTTTGTCCCCATCCATTAAATGTAAAATCTAACAAAATAGGTTTTTCATCTTTTAGAACAGTAATAGCAGCATGGTCTCTTGCCCAAGTATCATTTGAGGGAACTTGAACAAAATAAATAGGATGTTTAGTTCTTTGATTAAAATATTGTTGAACAGCTTGTATGTTAAAACAACCCACTAAAACAGGTTGAAAATCTGCTGTAGCATTTATAATATCAACAAAACAAGTAACTACCTCATTATACATATATGCCCAGTCACTCTCAGGGTGTGGAAAGGTAAATTGTATAAAACTTTGTGCTTCCCACTCTGCAGGAAAACGCAACAATGTTTGGTGTTTTGGCATTAATATAGAACTCTAAATTTTTGGCTAAAATAAATTAAGAATTCTAAAAAAAAACTTTTTGTTTAACTTTTTTTTAATCTTTGTTTAAGGTGTATCTTTCTGTTTTGTAGTGTTTTATGATAAATATCATAGTAAACAAATGTTAATAGTAGCTAACTTTAGCTATGTGGAAAGAATGTTAACTAAAATTTAAACACTATGAAAACGAAGTATATAATATTAGCAATGATCTATATCCTGTTTCATATTACAGGATTATCGATAGCACAAGAAAACGGGATTGTTCAGTTTTATTTAGATCCTAAAATGATGATTGAGGGGCCTTATAAAAATAGCAAAAGTGGGGAGCTAGATTTTTTAATGAAAATAGGAAGTAGTACCAATACTTATGAAATGGGTTTTTTTGTAGAAAAATTTAAGGCCATTAAGTATACAAGTGCTGGGGTGTATTATAATAAAAAAATTAATGTTAAAAAGTTGATGCCAAGTTTAGATAAGTTTGAGTTTTCAGTTGGTTTTGATTCTGGTTTTATTCATAGAATTATAAATGAAGATAAAAATTACTCAATTACTGCTGCTTTAAATGCAGAGACAAAATATTTTTTAAAGAAAAATTTTGGAATTAGTTTAAAATCAAATTATAGATATAGAGGAGATTTGGTTGAGTTTTATGGAACTAAAAATCCTATGTTGTTTAGTGGTTATGTTGGGGTGTTTTTAAAATTTTAAAATAGAAAGAGATGAGTAAACATTTAATTAAAACCGTTGTGTGTTTTGATGAAAGTTTTATTTAATTTGACAAAATTATTTCCAAATGCACAACGGTTTTATTATTTCTATTTATTTTTTACAAAAATAAGCTTGTGTCTACTTTTAGGGGTTTCTCTTTGTTCTATTTCAAATTCATCAATGGCATTCATCATGGGGGTTAGTTTTTCAAAACCATAATTACGTGCATCAAAACTTGGACGTTTTTTTTGTAACAAGCTACCAACATCACCTAAAAAAGCCCAACCATCATCATCTGAAACATCAGAAATAGTTGCTTTTATCATTTTAATTAATTTAGGGTTTATGCTGTCTATATTCTCTTTTTCATTGGTTTTATTACTTTCTTTTTTGTCTTGTCCTTTTCTTAAAACTTCTATATAAATAAACTTGTCACAAGCTACTATAAATGGAGTTGGCGTTTTCTTTTCTCCAATTCCAATAACTTGCATTCCAGCTTCTCTTAGCCTAGTGGCTAATCTTGTAAAGTCACTATCACTAGAAACTAGGCAAAAACCATCAACTTTATCGGAGTATAAAATATCCATGGCATCTATAATCATGGCAGAATCTGTGGCGTTTTTACCTGTGGTATAAGCGTATTGTTGAATTGGGGTAATGGCATTTTCTAGCAATAAATCTTTCCATTTTGCTAAATGTGGTTTGGTCCAATCACCATAAATTCGTTTAATGGTAGGGTTTCCATATTTAGCAATTTCTTCCATCATTTCTTTTACTGGGGAAGAAGGTATGTTATCTCCGTCTATTAAAACGGCTAAATTATTGTTCATAAGTTTTATTTTTAATGATCTAATTCTTTTGGGTTGATAAGGTTGGGTAAAATAACAGATTGAAATCCGCTTTTTAAGGTGTACCACCAACTGTGAAACATAGATCTGTTTTGTGGTCTTTTATAATACATATTCCCTGTTCGATAATTTTTTGTATTGGGAATATTGTTTTGTTTTAATAAAAATTGATTAATGAGAAAGGTAGGAAGTTTTTCTACAATATGTTCATCTTTGTCAAACAATCCTATTTTTATGTTTTTATAATCTAGAATAATATCTCCCGTAGCTTTGTTATTATTTCCATAAATAGAAAAATCTAATCTATTACATTCTCCAGATAGCACTCTAATTCTTTTTGATAATAATAAAAAGGTATTAAATTGTTCAAAATCAAAAGGACTTACGTTTCCTTTAATGGAGTAGGGAAATAATTTAGGTGTTAGCCAGAAGTCAATATTTAAGTTGATGCTATTTTTGTTTAAGACCAAAGCTTTTAGGTTTAGGTTGATTTTATGGTCTTTTTTGTTTTGAATATTAAAAATAGTAGCGTTGATTTTGTTAAAATAAATGAGTCCTTTTTTTTGAGTTTTTTTGCTGATTACGTTAATGTTTACACGATTATTAACAAGTTTGGCTTTAGTAATTTTTACAGGTAATTTTGTGTTGTACAAAAGTTCATGTAATAAAGGCTTGTATCCGTTAGGATCTGGTTTTTTGTTTTCATCAGTTACAACAGATAATAAAGTATTTTTTAGTGTGATGTTTTTAATACTGAAAGAATCTTTATTAATTAGGGAATGATAATTAATATTGTTGAGTGAAAGTTGAGGGATTTTTAAAACCAATCTTGATTTTTTATAAGTGTATTTTGTCTTCCATTCTTCTTCGGTTGGTTTAGGAGTTAAATGAAAATTTAAAAAAGTTGTTGTTTTTTGTTGGGTGGAAATTTTGTCCCAAGTGAGTTCATAGTCACTATTAATATTGTTATAAATTCCTTTGGAAGTTGCGTACTGAATATTTTTAAAAGTGATGTTTTTTGGGGTGATTTTTAAGTTCTCTATAACACTATAAATTTCTTTAACATTAAACCTTTTATTGTTTTTAATAAGATGAATATTGGTGTTTTTAATAGATGTTTTGTTAACAATAAAAGCATGTTTAATGTTTTCTAAACCTTTGCTTTTTTTGTTTTTTGGAGGGAAATTTAGATTGATGTTTCCATTAATAATTTCTATTTCGTTAAAATGAATGATGTTGTTGTTGAGGAAATATAACCAGTTGAAATTAAGTAAATTGAGTTCTTTAAGAGAGATGGTGTTTTGATTTTTTTGGTAAATAATATTTTTAAATTCTACATTATTACAAAGCCAAGAAACGTTTACTGTTTTAACAGTTAAACCTTTTGTTTTGTCTATCTCTTTTTTTATAAAATATTCAGCGATAAAAGATGTAATCGTAAAAAGCAATACCAATATTAACACTACAAACCCCAACCATTTAAGTATTGGTTTTAATTTTGTGTTTACCTTTTCTTTTTTCATAACAAACCTTTGATACTAAAGGTATGAAAATAAAGGAGTTTAATGATTGCTGAATAAAGTATATAAATCATATAAAAAGTTAATGTATATCAACTTTTAAATAAAAAAATATAGAATGAGAAGTTTAAAATTGCATTCCCACTTTAAAATTTAAAATACGTCCTGTTAAAATATTAGGAACACTATTGTATTGTTGACGGTCTACATCGTAAATCCAAGTGTTAGTGGTGGTATTGTTAATGTCAAAAATATTAAAAAGTTCAATCCCCAATTCTAGTTCTTTAAATCTGCTTAAAAAACCAGAGGTATATTGTTTTTTGCGATCAACAATAATATAAGAAGCTCCTAAATCGGCTCTTCTATAAGGTCTTAATCTTGTTTGAAAATCATATCTATCAACCGTAGTGCTATTGTCTGCTCTGGCATTTATTGGAGCTCCTCCTGGTAAACTGCTGTTTAAAACTAAGTTTAAAAATACTTTAAAATTAGGGTTACTTGGCACGTAATCTTGAAACAGTATTGCTAATTTAAAACGCTGGTCTGTAGGTCTTGCAATATAGCCTCTGTTATTGGTGTTTTCTTCGGTTTTTAATAAGCCTAAACTTACCCAACTTTCTTTTCCTGGTACAAATTCTCCGCTCAACCTTACATCTAACCCTGTTGCGTAGGCTTGGGTGTTGTTGTTTGCATCGTACCTTACCCTAACGTTATCTAAAGAATAAGCGTTTACGTTGTTTAACTGTTTATAGTAAACTTCGGAAGTCATTTTAAAAGGTCGTTTCCATAAAGTAAAACTATATTCGTTAGAAAATACGTAGTGAATAGATTCTTGAGCTTTTACATTGCTTTGAATGTTTCCATTTACATCTCTTAATTCTTTGTATGATGGAGGTTGATGGTAATAACCAGCCGATGCTCTAAAAACCATATCTGTATTTTGCCAATCGGGTTTTAAAGAAAGTCTAAAACGAGGGCTTATTACTTGTTGGGTTGATGAGCTTATTCCTGTATTGTTATTTTTAATATTCCACAATTGAGTTCTAATTCCTGCATGATGCCATAAAATATGATTTGCTATATGCCATTTTTTATTCCATTGAAAATAACCAGAAAATCTATTGATGTTAACATTGTTTTGTGCCTTAACTTTATAATACAAGTCTATAGGAGCGGTAAAAGGATCAAAAGGTTGATTGTTAACAGTATTTAAATTAGGGTTTCTTAAGGTTAATCCATTATTGTCTATGGCTTTCCATTCGTTAACACGATCTCTAATGTTTTCACTTTGAAATTTTGCTCCAAGCTCAAATTGATGTTCGTTAATTTTATGTTGGAGAGAAACTTTAAGGTTCTGAATTAAAATATCTAAATCGTTTCTGGCATGGTCTAGTTGTGTTCCTACACCAGAAGTGTATAATGGAGTTCCATTAACAGGATCAACTTCTACAATAGAGTAGGCTCCAAAAATATCATAATATTCTTGTTCCTGAGTGTTAAAGGTAGAGGTTGTTATATTTAATTTGGTGTTTTTGTTAAAGTTGTAATTATAAGTTAAGGCTCCAAAATAAGTTTTAAAATCGTCTTGCTCATTTCCCTCGTATAAAACAACTAATTCTCTAGGTTGAAACAAACCACCAAACTTTGTAACTCTAGAAATTGGAGTAAAATTATAATTGTTAATGGCTATGTTCCCTAAAAAATCTAAACTGCTTTTAGGGTTAATTTTATAGGATAAATAAGTTTGTATGTCAGCAAAAATAGGTTTAAAGTTGGTTTCTGTATCTTTACTATTAACTAATAATTGATTGTTACGGTAACGAGCCCCAATTAAGGTAGAAAGTTTTTTGTTTAAAAATAAATCTTCGTAAGTGTAACTAGCTCCTAATAAATTTAGGTTTACTATAGAGAGCTGTTTGGTGGGTTTTTTGTAATGAATATTTAGTACAGATGATAATCTATCTCCATATTTGGCTTCAAATCCACCAGCAGAAAAGTTAATGTTTTCTGTCATATCAGAATTTAAAAAGCTCAATCCTTCTTGTTGTCCAGATCTTATTAAAAAAGGTCGATAAATTTCAATTCCATTTACATACACCAAATTTTCATCAAAACTACCTCCACGAACACTGTATTGTGTGCTTAGCTCATTGCTGTTGTTAACTCCAGGTTGGGTCATTAATAAGTTTTCTATTCCAGCATTTGCACCAGGAATTCTTTTAAATTCTTCAGCTTTTAATTTTACAATTCCTTCTTGAGCGGCTTGGTAACTTTTTAGGTTGATAACCTCCATTTCTTGAGATTGAATTTTAAGAACAGGGGAATATTTAATGGTTTTGTTTTTATATCCTTTAAAAGTTTTAAAAACAGAACCGTAACCTAAATAAGAAAATTTAACCAAGGTTTGTTCATGGGCAGGAATTTCTATTTTGTAGGCACCATTTTCATCACTAACCACTCCTTTTTTATTGTAGGTAATGTTTACACCAGATATAGGTTCTTTGTTTTTGTTAGTTACCACACCTGCTACAAATCCTGTTTGAGAAAACAAGAGTGCAGTGTGTAAAAAAATGAATAAGGATAAAAATGTTTTCAATAGTTATTTATTTGTAAAAGCTAGCTTCGTAAGTTTTGGTATTTCCTAGTACATCCTGAATTTTAAGTTTAAAAGCATGTTGTTGTTTGGTAGCTTTTAAATCTTCTAAATCAAAAAACAACCTGTTTTTTTTAGGTTGATATTCCATTAAAATCCATTTTCCATCAATGGTAGCATAGTAGTTTTTAATATCAGTTTCTTTATCTTTAATATAAATACTCAAGGTTTTATGATTGCTAATGTCTTGTTTGTTATAAAAACTAGGCTTGTAAATAATAGGAGCAATACTATCAAATTTTAAATAAAAATCACCTAAATATTTGGTGTTGGTATAAATTTTATTGTCTTTTTTATAGGTGCTAACATAGTTGTAGTTTCTTCCACTTTTGTATGCAAAATATACATGCTTTTTTTCATTAGCAGATAAGCTATCTGTAAAATAAGTCAAAGTATAACTTTTGTTTAAAGGCAATTTAGGTTTGTGAACGTGAATTGTATTTTTACTGATACTATAATCTAAATAGACATCATTATAAAAAGTGTTTTTAGGAAATCTAAGTTCTGAGTTACCTAGTTTAAAAACAGTGTATTTGTTTTGGTTTACAAAATAAGGTGTTTCTGTATTTTCTTTAATAATAGGAGTAATGATTTTATTTCCTTTAATAGGAATTCTAATGGTGGTAGTGTTATTGGCAAAGTCTTTTACAATAATCTCTACACGATAATGTTGTTGATCTTTAATGTTTAAAAATCCTTTGTTTCCATCAGTTTTGTATATAGACAATCTATTGGCAGGTTCAATGTAAGTTTTTTGGTATTTTTTTCGGTGTTTAGCATAATATTCATAATCAATTAAAAGATTAATGTATTTACTTTCATCAAAAGCAAAAGTTTCTAAATCGTGATGATACACCAAAGTATCATTTACCATCATATCAATACTATAAACACCATTTTTGTTAGCTGCGTTGTTCAGTAAGTCATGGGTGTTAATTTGTAAGCCAACTTTACCAATAGCCTCTACTTCATCTGCCACATATAAATGACTATTTATTTTTTCTGTATGAATGTTTTGTGCTACAGGTATTTGATTTACAGCTGCATTGTCACCAAAAGGAGTTACTCTAAGTCCGTTAAATCTTGGAGTAATGTTATCAGGAACTTTTAAACCAAACAACAAAGGATTGATGATTTTTTCAGTTTTACTGTCTCTAATTTCAAAATGAAGGTGAGGAGCAGTAGATCCTCCAGAGTTACCTGAGTAAGCAATAATTTCGTCTTTTTCTATGGTTAATTCTTCGCTACTAGGAAAAAGTTGAATTTCAAAAGATTCTTTAGCATATTGTTTTTGTTTGATATAATTTTCAATTTTATCACTAAACTTTTTTAAGTGACCATAAACAGTGGTATATCCGTTAGGGTGGGTAATGTAAATAGCTTTTCCGTATCCCCAAAGAGAAATTTTTATTCTAGAAACATATCCCTCTTTAGCGGTGTGTACTTCTTTACCGCTAATTCCTTTTGTTTTAATATCTATACCAGAATGAAAATGATTGGTTCTTAATTCACCAAAAGTTCCCGCCAAAATAATGGGGAAATCTAAAGGGTTTCTAAAGTCATTTTGAGGGTATTGGTGTTGTCCAAATGATGTGCTAATAGCGATAAAACAGAGTGAAAAGAGTATTTTATTCAAGAAAATGTATTTAAAGTTTATACAAAAATATTAAAATAGACCGATAAAACTCTGAGAAACAAACTTAATAAGGAATTTTGCAATTTACTGTCTAAAAAATTGGAAATAAGAATAACAATGCTATTTTTGTAGATAAGGTTTTAGCGATAATAACTATGGGAAGTCAACAAAATATAATTGCCACATTAGAGGCTAATATTGAACAACTTCTGGAACGCTACGAGTTTTTGCAAAAAGAAAATCATATTTTATCTAATAGCAATTTTGCTTTACAGCAAAGTAATAAAGGGTTAGAAGATGAAATTTCTTTTTACAAAGAACAGTTACAATTGTTAAAAATTGCTAAAACTATAGGAGGTAGTGAAGGATATAAGAAGGATACGAAAGCTAAAATTGATTTTTTAGTTGCAGAAATAGATCAGTGTATTAAAGAATTAAATACATAAGCTCTTTAAAATGGCCGATACATATAAAATTAATGTAGCGATAGGTGGTAGAAATTACCCAATTTCTGTAAAATCTACAGAAGAAGAACAAGGGGTAAGGGCTGCTGCAGTAAACATTAATAAGTTAATTTCCGATTATGAAAGTAATTATGCAGTTAACGATAAACAAGATGTGTTAGCCATGTGTGCCTTACAATTTGCATCTATTTTAGAAGTAAATAAGGTCATCAAAGAAGAAGAAAATAATGCAATTATTACTAAAATGTCAAAATTAAATAGTAAATTACAATCGTATTTAGATAAATAAAGTTCTTTACATAGAAATAAAAACACTGCCTACTTTGGTTTTCGTTTGATAAACTCAACACTATATCTTTAAAAAGGATGAGTCTATTGTGTTAAAGCGAGCTGTAATATATACAGATACTTGATCACAATGTTAGTCCTAAAACATGTTTTTTGGAGTTTATAAAACTAACCTCAGTAGGTTTTTTTATATATATAATTTAACTTAAACTAATGAATACAACCATAATACTTGTTGCTGTTGCAGCCCTGTTAATAGGGTTTGTTATAGCAAAAATGCTAGAGAAATTCAGGGCATCTGAAATTACGGTTCAGGCAGAAAAGGAAGCAGCTTCTATTGTTAAAGAAGCCAAATTAACTGCAGAGACTGTTAAAAAGGATAAAATATTACAAGCTAAAGAAAAGTTTATTGAGCTCAAAGCAGAGCATGAAAAGGTGATTTTAGCACGTGATAAAAAGATATCGGAATCTGAAAAAAGAGCTAAAGACAAAGAAACTTCTTTAAATAAGGAGATTGAAAAAGAGAAAAAGTTAAACAAATCTTTAGAAGAAAAACAAAAAGATTACGATTATCGCTTAGACTTCTTGGAAAAGAAACAAGTAGAGCTAGATAAAATGCATAAAAAGCAGGTAGATATGTTAGAGTCTATATCTGGTTTGTCTGCAGATGATGCTAAAGTACAATTGATAGATTCTTTAAAAGCTGAGGCTAAGACAGATGCAATGGCATATATAAGAGATACTATTGAAGAGGCAAAATTAACAGCAGAGCAAGATGCACGTAAAGTTATTTTAAATACCATTCAGAGAGTTGGGGTAGAGCAATCTATAGAAAACTGTGTGTCTGTTTTTAATATTGAATCAGATGATGTAAAAGGACGTATTATTGGTCGTGAAGGTCGTAATATTAGAGCTATAGAAGCTGCTACTGGTGTAGAAATTATTGTAGATGATACTCCAGAGGCAATTATTCTTTCTTGTTTTGATCCTGTTCGTAGAGAAATAGCTCGTTTATCTATGCATAAATTGGTAACAGATGGACGTATACACCCTGCTAGAATTGAGGAGGTTGTAGAAAAAACAGAAAAACAGATTAATCAAGAAATTATAGAAGTTGGTAAGCGTACAGTCATAGATTTAGGGATTCATGGTTTACATCCGGAATTGATAAAGACAGTTGGACGTATGAAATTCCGTTCTTCGTACGGACAAAACTTATTACAACACTCTAGAGAAGTTGCTAACCTTTGTGGATTGATGGCTGCTGAATTAGGACTAAATGTAAAAGCTGCAAAAAGAGCAGGATTGTTACATGATATAGGTAAGGTTCCAGATGCAGAGAGTGAATTACCACACGCAATTTTGGGAATGCAATGGGCAGAAAAATATGGAGAAAAACCAGATGTGTGTAATGCCATTGGAGCGCATCATGATGAGGTGGAAATGAAATCTATGATTGCCCCAATAGTTCAAGTTTGTGATGCAATATCGGGAGCAAGACCAGGAGCAAGACGTCAAGTATTAGATTCTTATATACAAAGATTAAAAGATTTAGAAGATTTAGCATTTGGCTTTACAGGAGTGCAAAAAGCATATGCTATTCAGGCAGGACGTGAATTACGTGTCTTAGTAGAAAGCACTAAGGTAACTGATGAGCAAGCTGTAGATTTATCTTTTAATATTTCTCAAAAAATACAAACCGAAATGACTTATCCAGGTCAAGTAAAAGTTACGGTAATCAGAGAAACTAGAGCTGTGAATGTAGCTAAGTAATTTACATTGTCAGTTAACAATATGTAATTGACAAAGAACAATTGTTTATTGTCCAAAAAAAGCGTTTTTAGAAACTTCTAAAAACGCTTTTTTTTATGTTTAGTTGTTCTAAGCTTATATTTAAGGTCATCGAGCGAAGTAGTGATGCACTACCTTGAGATAATAGTGTTAATTTTTATTTTTTTTCGCTAATTGCTAATTTCTCGCTCTAGGATGAAATTTATTCACAACTTCACTTAATTTGGTCTTGTCTACATGCAAATAGATTTCAGTAGTAGTTATGCTTTCGTGCCCCAACAAAGCTTGAATCACGGTTAAGTCAGCACCACCATTTAAAAGATGTGATGCAAAAGAATGTCTAAAAGTATGAGGGCTAATGTTTTTTTTAATATTTGCTTTCTCTGCTAATTGTTTAATGATGGTAAAAATCATAACTCTTGTAAGTTGACTTCCTCTTCTGTTTAAAAATAAAATATCTTCGTTGTTTTTTTTAGGAGGTGTTAAAACCCTTTGTTTATTTATGTAGTCTGTAATAATGTTTTCTGTGTATAGATTTATGGGGACCAAGCGCTGCTTATTTCCTTTTCCGGTAATTTTTATAAATCCTTCATCAAAATATAAATCGGAAATTTTTAGGTTGATGAGTTCACTTACACGTAATCCACAACCATATAAAGTTTCTAAAATGGCTTTATTCCTTTCTCCTTGAGGATGAGATAAATCAATAGCATCAATTATTTTATTGATTTCATTTTCAGATAAGGTGTCTGGAAGTTTTAATCCTATTTTAGGAGATTCAATAATATCCATAGGATTGTCTTCTCTGTATTTTTCAATTAATAAGTAATCAAAAAAAGAAGAAAAACTAGAGATTAATCTAGCCTGTGATCTAGCTTTGTGTGTTTTTGAGTAGTTATATATAAAAGATTGTAAGTCGGTAGTTTTTATATTTATAGGAGTAATGTTGGATTCCTTAAATGAACCTTCGAGTTTCTCACAATCTCCTTGGTAGTTGATGATTGTGTTTTTTGATAATCCCTTTTCTATGAGTAGGTATTGGGTGAATTCTTTAATGTAGGAGTTCCATTTCATTGTAACGTAAAAATAAGGATTAAATACTTAGGTGTAATAAATATTTTAGAAGTGTTATTTATAGTATGTTTAGTAGATTACCCTTGTTTTTTCTTACTTTTGACATAAATCAATACTGCCATTATCATGAAGATTTTAATATTAAATGGACCTAACTTAAACTTGTTAGGGAAAAGAGAGCCTGAGATTTATGGTTCGGAAACTTTTGAGCAATATTTTGAAACTCTAAAAGGTAAATATTCAGAGATTTCTTTAGAGTATTTTCAATCGAATAGTGAAGGGACTTTGGTTGATAAAATTCATGAAGTTGGATTTTCTTACGATGGAATTGTAATGAATGCAGGAGCGTACACTCATACTTCAGTTGCTATTGCAGATGCGATTAGTGGTGTTAACACTCCGGTGGTAGAGGTACATATTTCTAATACCCATAAAAGAGAAGCTTTTAGACATAAATCTTTTTTATCTCCTGTTAGCAAAGGAGTTATTTTAGGATTTGGATTAAAGAGTTATGAGTTGGGAGTGGAGAGTTTTATAAAATAAATAATGAATAAAGAACAGAATTGGCTGTATGAGATAAGCCCCAAAAACAATCTTTTTGATTTAAATTTAAAAGAAGTCTGGCGATATAGAGATTTGTTATTTCTTTTTGTGAAAAGAGATGTAGTCACAGTGTATAAACAAACTATATTAGGTCCTCTATGGTACTTAATTCAACCCTTGTTTACATCAATAATATTCACGTTGGTATTTAATAAAATAGCTAATATCAGCACAGGTGGAATTCCACCTTTTTTATTCAATCTAGCAGGAATCACAAGTTGGAATTATTTTAAAGACTGTTTAACAGAAACTTCTGATACCTTTAAGAAGAATCAAGCGATATTTGGAAAAGTATATTTCCCTAGAGTTATTATGCCGATGTCAGTTGTGATTTCAAACCTGTTAAAGTTTGGAATTCAGTTCGGAATTTTTGTTTGTTTCTATTTGTATTTCGTTTTTAGTGGTAGTTTAATAAACCCTAATATATATATATTAACATATCCTATTGTGTTGTTATCTATGGCAATGTTGGGCTTAGGTTTAGGTATGATTATATCTTCTATGGTAACAAAATATAGAGATTTATCTTTTTTAATTTCTTTTGGAGTACAATTACTAATGTATATATCACTAGTAAGTTTGCCGTATAGTTTATTTAAAGAAAACAATTTAACATGGGCGGTAGATTTTAATCCTGTTGCTCATATAATTGAATATAGTCGATTTGTAATGTTAGGAGAAGGAACTGTAAGTAAATTTGGGATTATATACACTTTAATTTTTTCTGTAGCTGTTTTCTTTTTAGGAATTTTAGTTTTTAATAAAACAGAAAAAAGTTTTATTGATACGATATAATATGGAGCAGGATATCATTTTAAAAGTTGAAAACGTTTCTAAACAATATCGTTTAGGGACTTTAGGAACTGGAACTGTTAGTCATGATTTAAATAGGTGGTGGCACAGGGTTAGAGGAAAGGAAGATCCGTATTTAAAAGTTGGAGAAACGAATGACAGATCAACAAAAGGTAATTCCGAATATGTTTGGGCTTTGAAAGATATTTCTTTTGAAGTTAAGAGTGGAGAAGTTTTAGGGATAATTGGTAAAAATGGAGCAGGGAAATCTACTTTATTAAAAATTTTATCTAAAGTAACAGGTCCTAGTACAGGTAGTATAAAATCTAGAGGAAGAATAGCATCTTTACTAGAGGTGGGGACTGGATTTCATCCTGAAATGACAGGACGTGAAAACATCTATTTAAATGGTGCTATTTTAGGAATGACTAAAAAAGAAATTAATGCTAAAATTGATGAAATTATTGCTTTTTCTGGATGTGAACGTTATATAGACACTCCAACCAAGAGATATTCTAGCGGTATGACCGTTCGTTTGGCTTTTGCTGTAGCGGCTTTTTTAGAACCAGATATTTTAGTGGTTGATGAGGTTTTAGCAGTTGGTGATGCAGAATTTCAGAAAAAAGCCATCGGAAAGATGCAAGACATTTCTAATACTGATGGTAGAACAGTTTTGTTTGTGAGTCATGATATGTCAGCAATACAGAGTTTGTGCTCTAGGTTGGTTGTTTTGGAGAACGGGAAAATTGGATTTGATGGTGAAACTCCTCACGGGATTAGTTATTATTTGAGTACAGGTAGTACTCAAAGAAACCTAATTATAGGTAATAATATTATAAAATCCGTTAATGTAGTAAATGGTGCCAGTTTTATTTCAGAATCTAATTTAGAGATTGAAATTGATTTAATAATTAATAAACCTATAGAAGCCCCTGTTTTTTTGGTTATAATTAACAATTATAAACGAAAAAAAATAGCGGAATTTCATACTCAAGGAGTTGGTTTTAACGATTTAGTAGTTAAAGATACAGTCTTAAAGCTCTCTATAAAAAAATTAAATTTACATTTAGGAAGTTATACAATAGATATTGTTTTCTATGATGGAAAAAGATATGAGTTTGAATCAGTAACGGAATTTAATTGTATTAAGGTAAATCATCAAATAAATAAATTTCATAAAAAAGAAAACGATTTTTATTTTTCATATAATTATACTTTCAAATCATAATGAATATACATCTTAAAGGTTATTTTGGTTACGAAAACTTAGGAGATGATTTGTTGATGATATCTTCAATTAGATTAATTTATCAAAAATATCCAGAAGCACATATTTATATTAGGTCTAAATCTAACTATATAAATGACTTATTTCCAGAAGTTTTTTTAGTTGATAGTTTTGAAAATCTTCCTGTTATTGATATTTTGATATATGGAGGAGGTGGTGTTTTTTTTGATTTTATTGACGGTGGTTGTAAGATCAAGAATAGTGCTGTAAAAGTAATATCCCTATCTATATTTAATAGATTAGTGAAAATAATAAGACCAAAATCAAATTTGAAGATTTTAGGTTGGGGGTTAGGAATTGGTCCATATAATATAGGGTCTAAAAGATTTTTAAATGAAATGTATCATCTATCAAGATTTGATTTTTTAGGAGTAAGAGATAAAAGGTTAAGTTACAAGATTGCAAAAAAAGTAAACTCAAAGAATACTTATGTATATACAGATATCGTATTTCAAAAAAAGTTATGGATAGATAAATACAACATAAATGAAAATTTGCAGACTAGTTCAGTATGTATTATTCCAAGAGGTTGGGAATTTGAAAAAAAAGAGCTTAAAGAATTACAATTAGCAAAATCATTAAAAGAAAAAGGAATAGAAGCTAAATTTCTTTTTTTTAATCCTGAAAAAGATAAAGATTGTATTGAGTTAGTTAAATTGACAGAGTTTAAAAGTTTTTTGTATCAGCCACGTAATGCTAATGCTTTTTTGTCAGAGTTAAAGGCATCAAAATTAATTGTTACACAGAGAGCTCATGGTGCAATCGTAGCAAGTACATTAGGGTGTCCATCTATTTGTATTGGAATTGAAGAGAAGCTTAAAAATGTTCATAGCATGATTCCAGAGTCATCACTCTTCTGTAGTTTAGATTATAATATTAATGAAATGACTTCTTTGATAATTAGTGAATTAGAAACTGAAAAATTAAAAGTAAAAGTTAAAAAGGATTTAATTAAAAATCAAACTATAATAACCCGATTAGAAGAAAAAATAAATGAGTTATCCATCTACTAATACTCCTTTAGTTTCTATAATATTACCAGTTTATAATGGTGAGAAATATATAATACAATCTATAGAAAGTTGTTTGCAACAGACATATAAAAACCTGGAGTTGATTATTGTTAATGATTGTTCAACTGATAATACATTAGCTATAGCAAAAGAGTTTCAAAAAAAAGATGATAGAATAATTATTATAGATAATCAAGCTAATAAAAAATTACCAGCAAGTTTAAATATTGGTCATAAAGCTGCAAAAGGAGATTTGTTTACGTGGACAAGTGATGATAATATATATTTACCTAGAGCTATAGAAACAATGGTTCTCGAAATTGAAAAAAAGAATTCAGATTTTGTATATGCAGATTTTATTCAAATAAACGATGAAGCTAAAGAGTTAAGGAGTTTCAAATTAGAAGAGCCAGAAGAATTAATTTGGAGAAATGTTATTGGTGCTTGTTTTTTGTATAAAAAAGAAGTGTACAAAGCTAATAAAGGATACAACGAACATTTGTTTATGGTAGAAGATTATGATTTTTGGTTAAGAGCTTTTTTTAATTTTAAATTTTATCATATAAATACAATCTTGTATAAATACAGAATACATACCTTAAGCTTAACATCAGAAATAAATGATACAAACTCTGAAAAGCAGTTGATTTATGAAAAGAACAAATATAACATGTATCAAAGTGTTTTTAATGAATATAAGTTTCCTTTAGCACTTCAAGATTTAATTTTGCATTTTCAAAAAACACATATAATTAGCAGTGATGTTTTGCTCAATAATTTTAGTGATATTAAAAATTTTTATCAACGAGTGTTTAAAAAAACATCATACAAAAAACATCTTTATTACTTAAAAGATAAGTATATAAAAGGAGTTAGGAAATCATACAAAACACAAGGTGTTGTTCCATTTGTAAATATGATATTTTTTTTTAGTTCTGTAATGACTTTTAATGATTACAAAACAGCTCTTAAAATAGCAACACATAAAATATTAAAAAAATAATGGAACTACCATTAGTAACCATATTATTAGCAACTTACAATAGAACTCATTTAATAGGAGAAACCTTAGACTCTATTTTAGCACAAACGTATGCTAATTGGGAATGTATTATTATAGATGATAATTCTACAGATAATACAGAAGAATATTTAAAAAATAATTACTTAAATAAAGATTATAGATTTAGTTATTATAAAAAGGATTTAAAGAAATATAAAAAAGGATTAGCTTCTACTAGAAATATAGGTTTAAACATTGCTATAAAAAAGAAAAGTGAGTTTATCCAGTTTTTTGATGATGATGATATTATGCATCCTGAGAAATTGAAATTACAGATGGTGCCTTTTTTTGAAGATAAGTCTTTGGATATGACATTATGTATGTATCGAAGTTTTAAAAACACTAACATTATTAACTATGATTTGGTAAGTAGTAATGATGGAGGGACAAATGTGATGTGTAATAATTTGTTTTGGGATTTTTATGCTGGAAAAATTAATTTAAATTCATTAGGTCCATTATGGAAATTAAAAAGTTTAAATGGTTTTAGATTTGATGAAACATTGAGTACAGGTGAAGAGAGAGATTTTTATTTGAGAGTTTTTTTAAAAAAAAATATAAAATATAAGCCGATAGAATATGTACTGTTTTGGTATAGAAAGCATAATGTAACTGTTACAAATGGAGTTTTGATAAATAAAAAACAAACTAAAAGTTCCTTGAGAAGAATACATAGAAAAATTAAAATATTAATATTATTTTCAACTAAGACAAGTATCAAGAAAAAAATATCTGCTTTGCTAGGTTTGTTAAAATTTAATATCTCATGATTGATAATCCATTAGTTTCAATTGTTATTCCTGTATATAATAGAGCTCATTTAATAAGTGAAACCTTAGACTCTATAATGAATCAAACATATGCTAACTGGGAGTGTATAGTAGTTGATGATGGATCTAATGATGATTCACTATTAATTATAAATAAATATTGTATTAAAGATAATAGGTTTAAGTGTTATTCTAGACCTAGTGAAAAAGTAAAAGGAGCAAATTCATGTAGAAATTTTGGTTTTGAACAGTCTAAAGGTATTTACGTAAATTGGTTTGACAGTGACGACATAATGTCAGAATTAAAATTAGAAAAACAAGTTGAAAGGCTTTTAAAAACAGAATATAATTTTACGGTTTGTCAGACAATGACATTTCAAAATTCAGTTGGTAACACAAAAGGGTTAAGAAAAGATAAGGTACACTCATCGAATTTTTTAGATGATTTCATAACAAATGAAATTAAGTTTTTAACTCAATCTCCAATGTTTAAAAGAGATTTTATAGAGTTAAATAAATTAGAGTTTGATGAAAAATTACATTGTTCTCAAGAAAGAGATTTTTTCGTTAAATCTTTAGCTTTGGTTGATGATTATGATTTTACGGAAGAAGTTTTTGTATACTTCAGAATAAATAGTGAGGGAATATCTCAAAGTTATAAATCAATTGAAAAAGTAAAATCAGTTTTTGATGTTGAGTACAATATTCTATTAAATAATTATCAAATATTAAGCCCAAAAACAAAGAGATATTTGTTAAAGAGGTTAATAAGTGAGTTAAATTACTCTTTAACTTCTAAGTTTTATAGTTTAAGTAGGCTTTTTATTAAAAAACTTATGTCAGAAAAAATAAATTTAGGTTTTGTAAATATTATTAGATTAATAACTTCTTATATTTCCTATCGAGTAATAAGAAAAGGGTATTCATTATTACCTAAATTGTAGAAATTAATGAGAACAGGAGTAAACCCCGAAAAGTTTAAAAACAATAAAATACACTATTACCAACATAGAGTTATAGTGCCTGTTTATATACCAAATCTAGAAGAGGAGTTTTACAAGAATTCATTTGAGGTTTTAAAAACATGTTTAAATTCATTGTTTTGTACAACCGAGTCAAAATATACAGCAATTACAATTATAAATAATAATTGCTGTAATGAGATTTCTGAGTATTTAGAAAGTTTATTAAGAGATAAAAGAATAGATAAAATAAATAAATATTCACAGAATAAAGGAAAGGTATATTCAGTTTTATCTGAACTTAATAGTTCATATGAAGAGTTTATTACTATAACAGATGCAGATGTTTTTTTTATGGATAATTGGTTGTTACATACAATAAATGTTTTTAATCAATTTTCCAATGTAGCTTTTGTTTCACCGTTACCATGTCCATCAAATTATAAGTACTTAAATAGACCGTTATTGCTAAAAGAGTTTTTTAATATTAAGTTAAAAAGGGTTGTAAGTGATAAAAGTTTTCAATTGTATGAAGAAGGAGTAAATCCTAAAGTAGATTATTTTGAAGGTAAAAAATGGAACTGGAAGTTAGGCCAATATGTGTTAGTGAATAAAGATAAACAAGCTTGCGTAGGAGCAACACACTTTGCTTTCACTCTTAATAGAAAATATTTAAATTTAAAAGATTTAAAAGGTCCAGAGTTTGTTTTTAGAAATGGTGATGAAAAAAAATACTTAGAAAAGTTTATTGAAGAAAGTTTAGGTTATAGATTATCAACTGTTGATACTTATGCTTACCATATGGGGAATACTCTAGAAAGTTGGGTGAAAAAATATAAACATACTAGTAGTAGAAACTATATGTCATTTGTAAGTAAACCATTGAAAAATAAGTTGTTTAAGATTGATTTTATAATAATTAGAATGTTATTTAAAATTATAGGGAGTAAAATATATAAAAATTAATGCAAGATATTCTCATTATATCAGAATCTATAGATGTAGAAGATAGTAGTGCATCTAAAGTAAATGTTGCTCTAATTTTAAACTTGGTAAAAATAGGTTACAAAGTAAGAGTTTTACACTATACCAGAAAAGATATTCAGTTGGGTAATAATATTGAATGTATAGCTATTTCAGAAATTAAATTATCTCTCAATTATTTTTTAAGTAGGTCACAAAGAATATTTCAAAGACTTACAAAAATGAATATATCTAAACTATTAGAAAATATATTTGGTCATTCATTTACTTTTTTTAATGATACAAAAAGTATTTCTAAGGCAGTTTCTAAGTATTATAATAATGAAGAGTTAATTATTACCCTAAGCAAAGGAGCTAGCTTTAGACCTCATTATACAATGCTTAGTTTACCAAGTTTATATAATAAATGGTTGGCATATGTACATGATCCGTATCCTTTTCATTATTACCCAAGACCATATAATTGGGTAGAGGCAGGATACCAATTTAAAGAACAATTTTTTAGAAAAGTATCAGAGAAAGCAAAGTATAGTGCTTTTCCAAGTCAATTACTCAAAGAATGGATGGGAAGTTATTTTCCAAGTTTTTTAGAAACAGGAATTATTATTCCTCATCAAAATCTAGAGGTAATAACTAATAGTGAAGAGACTAATTTGCCTAATTATTTAGATGTCAATAAATTTAACTTATTACATGCTGGAAATTTAATGAAACAACGTTCACCTATATGTTTGATAAAGGGGTTTAGATTGTTTTTGAAAAAGAATATTGAAGCTAAAGAAAACTCTAAGTTATTATTGTTAGGGAATGCCGATTATTATAAAAATGAGTTACTAAGTAAAATAGATGAAAATATATATTGGAGTCAAGGAAATGTTTCTTTTAATGAAGTTAATGTCGTTCAAAACAACGTGTCTGTAAATATTATTTTAGAATCCAAAGCAGAAATTAGTCCTTTTTTACCTGGTAAATTTCCAAACTGTGTAAATGCTAATAAGCCTATTTTATTATTAGGTCCATATTATAGTGAGAGTAAACGTTTGTTAGGTGAAGATTATTCATATTTAACTGAAGTAGATGATGTAGAAAAAATTTCAGAATTAATTGAAAAATTATATTTGAATTGGGTAAAAGATAAAAATCAAAAATTAAATAGACCGGATTTAGAAAAATACATAGGAATACAATTTTTAAAAGAACAATTAGAAAACATGAAGTAATGAACATTAAATTTTCAATTGTTATTACAACCAAAAATAGGTTGAAAGACTTGATATACACTTTAAAAACTTTAGAAGTTTATACGCAAAGAAATGATGTTGAAATGATTATTTGTGATGATGCTTCTACAGATGGTACTCAAGAGTTTTTAAAAAATAATTGTTTAGAATATACCTTAATTTTTAATAAAAAAAGCAAAGGATTAATAGCTAATAGAAATACACTAAATAATTTAGCAAAAGGAGAGTATATTATTTCTTTAGATGATGATGCTAATTTTTTATCAGAAAATGTATTAGAAGAAATAGAAAAATGTTTTATAGATTACCCTAAATGCGGTGTTCAGAATCTAAGAATATTTTGGAGTAAAAAAACACCTGAAAATAAAATAAGTACAGAAAAGTATCAATTAAACAAAGGTTTTGTAGGTTGTGGACATGTTTGGAGGAAAATAGCATGGGATGAAATACCAAATTATCCCGAATGGTTTGTGTTTTATGGAGAAGAAGATTTTGCTGCTTTTCAATTATTTAAACAAGGATGGAATATTTTATACAATCCTAAAGTATTAGTTCATCATAGAGTAGATATAAAATTAAGAAAAAAACAGAAAGATTATAGATTAAGGTTAAGAAGATCTTTACGTTCAGGTTGGTATCTTTATTTATTATTTTATCCTACGAATGAAATACCTAAAAGATTTATATATACGTTCTGGCAACAAATTAAAAAGAAGACTTTTAAGGGAGATGTTAAAGCAACCATAGCAGTCTTTCAAGCAATTTTAGATGTAATATATAATTTTCCGAGAATAATCAAAAACGCTAATAGATTAACAACTCAAGAGTTTAAAGAATATCAACAATTACCCGATACAAAATTATATTGGAAACCAAATAAAGAATAAAATGTTTATTATAGCAGAAATAGCACAAGCACATGATGGAAGTTTAGGAATGGCACATGCATATATTGATGCCGTGGCTAAAACAGGATGTAATGCTATAAAGTTTCAAACACATATTGCAGCAGCAGAAAGTAGCATACACGAACCGTTTAGAGTTAAATTTTCTAAACAAGATGCTACTAGAATGGAATATTGGAAACGTATGGAGTTTACTTTGGAACAATGGAAAGAAATAAAACATCATTGTGACGAAGTTGGTTTAGAATTTATGAGTTCTCCTTTTAGCAATGCTGCGGTAGATTTGTTAGAAGAAGTAGGGGGGA
This sequence comes from Wenyingzhuangia sp. IMCC45467, assembly GCF_054111205.1. The sequence goes on along the minus strand of NZ_CM134196.1, from coordinate 910,738 downwards.
AACAATACAAAGTAGGCTCTGGAGAAGTCAACAATTTTCTATTGCTAGAAAAAATAGCACAAACAGGTAAGTCAGTTATTATTTCATCAGGAATGAGTTCTTTTGAGGAATTAGATAAAACAGTAGCGTTTTTAAAATCTAGAGGAGTTGCTTATTCTATTCTGCAATGTACAACGGCTTATCCAACAAATCCTGAGCAGTTTGGTTTGAACGTAATTCAAGAATTAAAAAATAGATATAAAGTACCTGTAGGGTTTTCAGATCATTCTTCTTCTACAGAAGCTTGCATTGCTGCTACTGCTTTGGGTGCAGAAATTTTAGAGTTTCACGTAGTGTTTGACAAAGAAATGTTTGGACCCGATGCAAAAGCTTCTTTAACCATGGCAGAAACTAGTCAATTGGTTAAAGCAGTAAAAAATATAAATATTGCAATGCAAAATCCTGTGAACAAAACAGATAATTCAGCATTTGGTGATTTAAAGGCTATTTTTGAAAAATCATTGGCAGTTAACAAAGATTTAAAAAAAGGTGATGTTATCACTTTTTCTGATTTAGAAACTAAGAAACCTAAAGGATTTGGTATCTTGGCGAGTGATTACGAACAGGTGATTGGAAAAAAAATCAATAAGGATTTAAACCAATGGGATTTTTTAAATGAAGAAGATATAACTGAATAATATGGCAATCAAAAAAATATGTGTAGTTGTTACTGCACGTCCATCTTATAGTAGAATTAAAACCGCTTTAACAGCAATAAAAAATCATCCTAAGTTAGAATTGCAGTTGGTGATTGCAGGTTCCGCTTTGTTGGGACGTTATGGTAATGCTGTAGAGTTTATAGAAAAAGATGGTTTTACCATAGAAGAGAAAGTTTTTATGGTTTTAGAAGGTGAAAATCCTACTTCTATGGCCAAAACTACAGGTTTAGGAGTTATGGAACTGGCCAATGTTTTTTATCGTTTACAACCAGATGCTGTGGTAACTATTGCAGATAGGTTCGAAACAATCGCAACAAGTATTGCAGCCGCTTATCAAAACATTCCGTTAATTCATATTCAGGGAGGAGAAGTTACAGGGAATATAGATGAAAAAGTTCGTCATGCCAATACTAAATTAGCAGATGTACATTTGGTGGCTTCAGAAGATGCTAAGCAAAGAGTCTTAAAAATGGGAGAAAATCCAGAGATGGTTTTTAATACTGGATGCCCGTCAATAGACTTGGCAGATGAAATAAAAAAGAATCCAACTTTAGATTTTGATCCTATTCAAAAATATGGAGGTGTTGGTGTAGAAATTAACTGGAAAGAACAAGGTTATCTTGTGGTTATGCAACACCCTGTTACTACAGAATATGTATCGGCAAGAAAAGATGTAGAAGAAACCTTAAAAGCGGTTCATGAATTAAATATGCCTACTTTTTGGTTTTGGCCAAATGTGGATGCAGGTTCTGATGGAACTTCTGGAGGAATAAGGTCTTTTAGAGAAATACACAAACCACAGAATATCCACTTCTTTAAGAATATGGAGCCAAATGATTTTTTAAAATTATTGGCTAATAGTAAGTGTTTAATAGGGAATTCTAGTGTAGGTATTCGTGAGTGTTCTTATTTAGGAGTACCTGTGGTAAATATAGGAACTCGTCAAAATAAAAGAGAAAGAGGAAGTAATGTGTTAGATACTGTTTATGATAAAAATGAAATCATAAAAAGCATTCAAAATAGAATTACTGTTACTGATATTGTATCAGAAAATATTTATGGAGATGGTGCTTCTGGTCAAAGAATAGCCGATATTCTTGCAGAGACGTCATTAACTTTTCATAAAACAATCGTGTACTAATGAAAATATTAGGAATTATACCGGCAAGAGGTGGCTCTAAAGGAGTTCCTAGAAAGAATATTAAATTACTAGGAGGAAAACCTTTGATTGAATACACTTCTGAGGTTGCTTTGGCTAGTAAATTGATTGAAACAGTTGTTTTAAGTAGTGATGATGATGAGATTATAGAGGTTTCAAAAAACTTAGGTATTGAAGTTCCTTTTAAAAGACCCTCAAATTTAGCTATTGATACAGCTCCTACATTACCCGTTATTCAACACGCCTTAGCATATTATAAAAGTATAGGAAAAATATTTGATGCTGTATGTTTGTTACAAGTAACCAGCCCTTTTAGAACTGTTGGTTTTTTAGATAAAGCCATTGAAAAGTTTGTAAAATCAGAGGCTGATAGTTTGGTTTCTGTACAAGAAGTACCACATGAATACAATCCTCATTGGGTGTTTGAAGAATCCTCGGACGGAAATTTAAAAATTGCGACTGGTGATGAGCAAATTATTTCTAGAAGACAAGATTTGCCTAAAGCTTACCATAGAGATGGTAGTATTTATATTACCAAAACTACAGTTCTTTTAGAACAAGATTCTTTATATGGAAATAGTGTTGCTTATATAGAGTCCCCTAAGGAATGGTATGTAAACATTGATACCATGGCTGATTGGGAAAAGGCAGAAGAATTGTTGAAAAAATTAAAAAACTAAACATGTGTGGTATTGCTGGGGTTATAGGGGTTGATGCAAATCAAAAAAGTTTAGATTGCATGTTAGAAAAACAACATCATAGAGGGCCTGATTATAGAGGTTTCTGGAAAGATGAAAATGTTTTTTTAGGTCATAATAGACTTTCTATTCTTGATTTATCAGCAAAATCAAATCAACCTTTTGAGAGCAATTGTGGTAATTATATATTGGTGTTTAATGGTGAGATTTATAATTATATAGAACTTAAAAAAGAACTTTCTTTTTATAATTTCAATACTAGTTCAGATTCTGAAGTACTTTTAGCAAGTTATATAAAATGGGGAAAAGATTGTTTACACAAATTAAACGGGATGTTTTCTTTTTCCATTTGGCATAAAAAAGAGCAAACTTTATTTGCTGCAAGAGACCGTTTTGGTGTAAAACCTTTTTATTATCATCATTCACAAAATACATTATATTTTGCTTCAGAAATAAAAGCTATACATGCAGCTGGTATCCCAAGAAATCCTAATGAAACAGTATGGGCTAGTTATTTTGCTTATGGTTCTTATGGAATGCCTAATGAAACCTTCTGGGATCAAATACATCAACTACCTGGGGGACATTATTTGGAATACAAGAATAATCAGCTAGAGATAAGTAAATGGTATTTTTTTGAAGAAGAAGTTAAAAAATATCAACAAAAGATAACATCGTTTGAGGAAGCCAAATCAATATATAAAACTCTTTTATTAGATAGTATTTCTATAAGGTTTAGAGCAGATGTATCTATAGGTTTTAATATCAGTGGAGGATTAGATAGTTCTACATTGTTAGCTTTTGTAAATCAACTAGAAAAAGGAAAAAACATAAAAGCTTATACTTTTTATACAGATGACGAAAGGTATGATGAATTGCCTTGGGTAGAAGAAATGATTGGCTTAACAAAAAATCCTTTAAACAAAGTATTGTTAACTCCTAAAGATAAATTAAGAGAAAAAGTAGAATTTATTGCACAACATCAAGATGAACCCTGTGGAGGAATACCAACTGTTGCTTATAGCCAAATTTTTAAACAAGCTAGAAAACAAAATTCCTTAGTGTTGTTAGATGGGCAGGGAATGGATGAGCAATGGGCTGGGTATGATTATTATACTCAAAATAACAACAATACCATCCAAGGAGTTTCTAAATCTCCTTTTAGACCAAATGTTCTAGAGTCTACTTTTTTAAAGAAAGCAGTAAAACCTAATTATCCTAATTTGTTTAACGATGATGTGCTAAACAAACAATATAGAGATTTATTTTATACCAAAATACCAAGAGCTTTAAGGTTTAATGATCGTGTATCAATGGCTTATAGTACTGAATTGAGAGAACCTTTTTTAGATTATCGATTAGTAGAGTTTGCCTTTGCACAACCCATTGAGTATAAAATTAAAAATGGAGTTCAAAAGCATTTATTGAGAGAGTTAGTTTCAGAGTTTTTAAGTGATACAATCACCTATGCACCTAAAAGACCATTACAAACTCCTCAAAGAGAATGGTTAGGAGAAGAACTTTTTGATGAAGTGGAAAATGCAGTATATAAATTAAAAAACAGTAATATAGCTCCTTGGTTTAATTTTTCTGAATTAGATAAAGAGATTGATAAATATAAAGAGGGAGATAAAGATTCTAGTTTTCATATATGGCAATGGTTAAATACTAGTATTTTAAATTAATGAATAATGAAAGGGAAAACAATTGGAGTTGTAATTACAGATGGTGTTGGAAGTAGAAATTTTATTCTAAGTAAATTTATTTCAGAAGTAAGTTTAGTATTTGAAAATGTGGTTATTTATTCTGGAATTCCAATTTCAGGAATGAATAATGTTGAATTTCCTAGCAATGTTAAAATAGTTGAGTTACCACTATATACAGAAAATAAAAGTGTATGGTTTTTTAGAAAACTAAAAGAACTAGCGCATATGTACCTACATAGAAGTTATTATGGTATCAATGATAATTTAACAAGAGGATACCCTAAAAAAAATTCATTACGGTCTTTGTTAACCAAAATAGCATATGCAATTACTAAATTATTTCACTCCGAGAATAATATTAAACTTTATGAAAAACTTCAGTTTTATTGTTTTAAAAAAGACAAAGTAACACAGGAGTTTAAAGTTTTATTAAACAATGAATCTCCAGATATTTTGTTTTTTACGCATCAAAGACCTCCTTTTTTGGCTCCTTTGTTATATTTGGCCAAAACACTAAAAATAAAAACAAATTCTTTTATTTTTAGTTGGGATAATTTAGCTTCAAAAGGACGTATGTTAGGAGAGTTTGACGGATATATGGTTTGGAGTGATTTAATGAAGAAGGAGTTATTACATTTCTACCCAAGTACTATAAGTAAAAATGTAAAAGTTGTGGGGACACCTCAGTTTGAACCATATGTGCAAGATGAATATTTTATGACTCGAGAAGAGTTTTGTAATAAATTTAAATTAGATCCTTCTAAAAAAACTATTTGTTACAGTTGTGCAGATGCAGATATAGGTAGAAATGATGAGATTCATATTCGTTCCGTATGGTCATATATAGAAAAGAATCCTTTAGAGAATTTACAGTTATTGATAAGAACATCACCAGCAGAAGATGGAAAACGTTTTGAACAATTAAAAGCTGAAATACCAGAAATTAAATGGAATTTTCCTAAATGGATTTTAGCTAGAGAGGGACATGCAGAAGCTTGGTCACAAAGATTACCATCTGTAGAAGATGTAAAAGATTTAAGAGCAACACTGGCTTACTCAGAAGTAAATGTCAATATGCTTTCAACAATGAGTTTAGATTTTATGTTGTTTGATAAGCCTGTGATAAATACCGTGTTTGGAAACACAGAAAATGGTTTATATAACGATCAGCGTTTCTTAAATTATAAACATTATCAATATGTTGTAGATAGTAATGCAGTTACTATTGCAAAAAATGAAATGGAATTACATCAATATTTAGAAGAAGCTATAGAACAACCTAGTTTAAGAAAACAAGAGAGAAAAGAATTGTTAGATTTAGAAATAGGTGCTCCTTTAGAGGAGACTAGTCGAAGAATTGTAAAAGCACTAAAAGAGTTGATATGAAAAAAATATTAATAGTGTTTGGTACCAGACCAGAGGCTATAAAAATGGCTCCTTTGGTTAAAGAACTATATCAACATGGTGAATTTAATACAAAGGTTTGTGTAACTGCTCAACATAGAGAAATGTTAGATCAGGTATTATCTTTTTTTAAAATTACTCCTGATTATGATTTAGATTTAATGAAAGCCAATCAAACATTAAATCAATTAAGTGCTAGAATATTAACCGCTATTGATGATGTTTTGGTAAATTTTGAACCAGACTTGGTATTAGTTCATGGAGATACTTCTACCAGTAGTATGGTAGCTTTGGCATCTTTCCATAGAGGAATTAAAGTTGGACATGTAGAAGCAGGCTTAAGAACTTATAATAAATTTGCTCCTTTTCCAGAAGAAATCAATAGACAAATTACAGGTCGTTTGGCAGATGTGCATTTTGCTCCTACAAAACAATCTGCTCAAAACTTATTAAATGAAGGCTGTAAGAATAATACTGTATACATTACTGGAAATACAGTAATTGATGCTTTGTTATGGGGAATTCAGCATGTAAACGAATCTAGAAACGACATTCAGAGTATAAAAGAGTTTATTCAGACAGATAAAAAATTAATTGTTGTTACTGGGCATAGACGAGAAAATTTTGGGGAGAAATTTTATGAGTTTTGTGCTGCTTTAAAACAATTAGCAGATAGAGAAGATGTTCAGTTAATATATCCAGTTCATTTAAATCCAAATGTACAAAAAGCAGTATATGATACTTTAGGAAATCATTCAAATATATTATTAATAGCTCCATTAGATTATGAAGCTTTTGTATGGTTGTTAAATCAATCTTATTTGATTATTACAGATAGTGGTGGTGTGCAAGAAGAAGCACCTTCTTTAAAAAAGCCTGTTTTGGTAACCAGAGATGTTACCGAAAGACAAGAAGCTGTAGAAGAAGGAACTGTAAAATTGGTTGGAACCAATAAAGATAAAATCATCAAAGAAGCTTTTCTTTTGTTAGATGATGAAAAAGTTTACAAAACAATGATTGGAAATAAAAATCCTTATGGTGATGGAACTACCTCTAAACAAATAGCTACTATTTTAAAAGAATTATAAATGAAAAAAATAGCTGTTGTTTGTAATTATGTGCTTCGTCCCGATAGAATTGGAGGAATGGATCGTTTTTATCAATTATATAATCAAAAATTGATGGAAAAGGAGGTGGAAGTAGATTGGTATTTTACAAATTATACTCCATTTGATTTTTATAAAGGAATGAATATTTATAGTGCAAATGGAGGATCAGTAGAGCAGTTGTTTTTAACTAAAAATGTTTCTGAACAGAAAGCATACAATACTGTTGTTACTCATTTTACAGAATTGTGTACTTCTTTTTATAAAGAATGTCATCAATTATATCCTAAAGCTAATATGATAGCAGTAGATCATAATCCAAGACCATTGGAAGGTTTTTCTTTTAAAAAAAGAATTAAAAAAAGGGTGAAATCTTTTTTATATGAAAAGTATATAAATGAGTTTATTGCTGTATCTGAATATTCAAAAAAACATTTAATCAATGATTTTGGTACGGGTATAAAAAATAAAATCAAAATTGTTTATAATGGAATTGATAGTAAAAATTATATACTTAAAAAGGAGTATGATTTTAAAGGTAAATTTATTGTAGCGTGTCATTTAAGAGAGGAGAAAGGAATTCAATATTTGCTGAGAACACTAAGTATTATAAATAAAGAATTACTAAAAAATATAACTATAGATATTTACGGTGAAGGGCCTTATGAAAAAGATTTAATGAAAATGACTGAGGATTATGGTTTAAATGAAGTTATTTGTTTTAATGGGTCTGTTGATAATTTATCTGAGATTTATTGTAAATATGATTATTTAATTCACCCTTCTTTAGGAGAAACATTTTGTTATAGTGTAGTAGAGGCTTTATTGTGTAAATTACCTGTAATTACTACTCAAAATTCGGGAAATGTACTAGGACTGATAAAAGAAGCAAAGAATGGGTTTCTTTTTAAAGAAAAAGATGAAAATAAATTGGGAGAGATTTTAATTGAGATCATTAATAAAAATAAAGTGATTGAAATTAATAATTTTGAATCTGTTATTTTACCTGATTTTTCTTTAAATAAAATGGTTTCAGAACACATAAAACTACTCCCATGCATATAGCTTTTATCACACCAGAATATCCTACAAAAAACTTTAAAGGTAGTATTGGTGGTATAGGAACTTTTACCAAAAGTTTGGCTGAGCAATTAGCGAGCACTAATCACAAAATAACAGTGTTTGTTCACAGTCAGCTAAAAGAGCAAGTATTTGTAGAAAATGGAGTAGAAATTCATTTGATAAAAAAGAAAGCTGTTAAAGGAATTACTTGGTATACCAATAGAAGATATTTTAATCAGTATGTGAATAAAGTAATTGTAAACAATCAAGTAGAGGTGGTTGAAGCTCCAGAGTGGACAGGTTTTACTGCATTCATGAAATTTAAATGTCCTTTAGTGATTCGTTTACACGGATCGGATACTTATTTTTGTGATTTAGAACAGAGAAAAGTAAAACCAAAGAATAAGTTTTTTGAAAAAAAGGCTTTAAATGGAGCTGACAAAATAGTTGGGGTGAGTGAGTTTGTATCTCAAAAAACAAAGCAATTATTTAATATAAATAAAGAAATTAAAGTTATTTATAATGCAATAGATATAGAGGCTTTTACTCCTAATCATCAAAATATCAAACCTAAAACATTGTTATATTTTGGAACGCTTGTTCGTAAAAAAGGAGTGTTAGAAATTGCTAAAATGTTTAATAAATTAGTCGAAAAAGATGATGAGGTAACTTTAACTTTATTGGGAAAAGACAATAAAGATGTTTTTTCTAAAGTTTCAACTTTAGAAATGATACAGGAGATTTTATCAGAAAAAGCACTAAAAAGAACTACTTATATAAATGCAGTACCCTATAAAGAAGTAATCACATACATTCAACAAGCGGAGGTCGTATTATTACCTAGTTTTGCCGAAGCTTTACCTATGACTTGGTTAGAAACCATGGCCTTAGAAAAAAAGTTAGTGACTTCTAATATTGGTTGGGCAAGAGAGTTAATGATTGACGGAGAAACAGGATACACTGTAAATCCAGAAAATACAGAGGAGTTTACTACCAAAGTTTTAGCTTTGTTAAATAATGAGTTAGAAACAACCCAAATGGCAAGAATGGCCAGACAAAGAATTATAAATGAATTTGATATAAAGCAATCAATAGAAAAAAACATTGCATTATATAAGTCAATAACAAAATAAAATGCAGTTAAAAAAATATATAACCTCAAAAAATGAGGTGCTATTATATTGTGGAGAACCCAATTTATCAATGTTAGATGAATTGGCAAATGGAGCGGGAGATGTTTGGCATAGTTCGTTAGATCAAGGATATAACAATTGTTTTCAAGATTTAATATATCAAACTGCAGTTTATTGGTGGTTTTTAAATGATATAAAGAATCAAGATAATTGTGTTTGTTGGCGAATCAATGTCAATGCATTTGTGGTTAGAGAAACTGTATGGAACCAAATCAATGGTTTAGATTTACAATATGAATCTACCATTATGTCTGGTTTAGATTTTGGATATAATTTGTTGAGAAATCAAGCGGGAATTCCTTTAAATATAAAAGGTTTATTTCCATCAGAAGAAAATAATATTCAAATTTCAACACAAGATAGATATACTTTCTTTTTTAAGAATTTTAAAAGACAACATCCATTTTATATGATGTTGAGAAAAGGAATTTTTAAATTTCCATCAGAATTTAAGGCATATAATCAAGCAAAGAAAAAAGCTGTAAAATATGTTGATAAAACCATCAAACCAAAAGCTTTAAATCCTATTGAAGGAAAGCCAACAGTAAGTTTGGTTATTCCTACCATGAGAAGACAAGCTTATACCCAGCTTTTGTTAGAAGATCATAAAAACCAATCTTATTTAATTAAAGAAGCTGTAATTGTTGATGCCACACCAGAAGAAGAAAGAGATGATAAGTTTTATAGAAATGAAGATTTTCCTTTTGATGTGATTGTAAAATGGCAAACAAGTAAAGGAAGTTGTAGAGCTAGAAACGAAGCCATAGATTTATGTACAGGTGAGTATATTATTTTTGCAGATGATGATGTGAGAGTGTTACCAGATTTTGTTGAAAAACATATAAGATTGCTACAAACCTATAATACAGCAGCTTGTAATGGTTTAGATATTATGGCAGAAAATATTCATCAAGATTTATCTGATTTAAAAAACAGATTAGCGAAAATTGAAGATAAAAGATGGAAAGTTGGAGTATCGTCTATTTTTAGTAATGCCAATTCTTGTGTACGTAGAGATGTTGTTCAAAAATTAATTGGTAATGACGTAAACTTTGATGGAGGTTACGGAGAAGATGCAGATTTTGGACTGTCTATTTTAAAAGAAGGTGAGGTTTTATTACACAATCCTTACTCTCCTAATTTGCATTTAAAACCACCACAAGGTGGATACAGATGGTGGGGAAGTGAAGCCAAAAAGAAAGGAAAAAACCGAAAAATTCAACCTTGGGAGCTAAATAAACCAGTAAAAAATATTGTACCAAAACCTAGTCCAACCATTACTTATGGTGTTTTAAAACATTTTACACCACAGCAAGTAAGAGAGTGGAGAACTAAGCACTTCTTTTTGTTTTTATTTAAAAACGATCCTAAAAAGTTACCGATTAGAATTCTTCAATTACCATATAAAAAATTACAGTTTTCAAAGTCCTTGCAATATGCAAAGGCATTAATTAACTTAGGTGTTAGATATAAATAAGCATATGAATTTTAGCCTAATTATTTGTACTTACATGAGACCTACAGCTTTGTTAAAGCTGTTAAAAACGGTTGAATTGCAAAGTTTATATCCTAATGAAATTTTAATTATTGATGGCTCTACAGATAATTTAACCAAAGAAATGTTAGAGGTTAATCTTTTTGATAATTTAACTTATTACAAAGTAAATTCAGCACAAAGAGGTTTAACCAAACAACGTAATTTTGGAATTGAACGTGTGAGAGATCATATTGATTTTGTTTGTTTTTTAGATGATGATGTTTTACTAGAACAAGATTATTTTAAATATTTAATAGGTACCTACGAAACTTATCCCGAAGCATTGGCAGTAGGAGGTTATATTACGAATGAGGTTGATTGGAAGTTAGCGGATGAAGCTAATATAAATGAATTTTATTATGATGGTTGGGTTAGAAAAGAAGGTTCTAGATTTATACTAAGAAAAAAACTAGGCTTGTTAGATAATACACCACCAGGTTGGATGCCTAAATTTTCTAATGGACGTTCGGTTAGTTTTTTACCACCAAGTGATAAAGTATATCCTGTTGAGCAAATTATGGGGGGAGTTGCTTCATATAGAAAAGAAGTATTTAAGGAATTGATGTTCTCTAAATATTTTGAAGGATATGGACTTTATGAAGATGCCGATTTTTCTTTAAGATTGGCAAAAAAAGGAAAGATTTATATAAATACCGCAGCAAGACTAGAACATCATCACGATGTAGCTGGAAGACCAAATCAGTTTAAGTATGGTAAAATGGTTACAAGGAATGGTTGGTATGTTTGGAGAGTAAAATATAAAAACCCAAAAATAATAGCTCGTATAAAATGGAATACCATTGCTTTGGTATTGATGTTTTTAAGGGCTGTAAATATTTTTACCACTAAAAAAAGAACAGAAGCATTTACGGAGTTTTTAGGTAGAGCTTATGGATTATTATCACTGATTTTTAACAAACCCAAAGTGCTAAGATGATTTTCGGAATTATAACTCATGCAGTCCATAAAGTTAAAGACGGACAAGTTTATGCTTATGAGCCTTATGTTCGTGAAATGAATTTGTGGGCAAAATATGTGGATGAAATCATTATTGTAGCCCCAATATCAAATGATGAAATCGAAAGGATTGAAATTGCATATCATCATCCTAAAATAAAAGTAGTGAGCATTCCCAATTTTGATATCACTTCTTTTAAAAATATGATCAAATCACTTATAGTAATTCCTAAAATATGTTGGATGATTTATAAGGTGATGAAACAAGTAGATCACATTCATTTACGTTGTCCTGGGAACATTGGTTTGTTAGGATGCTTGGTTCAAATATTTTTTCCATCAAAACAAAAAACTGCAAAATATGCAGGGAATTGGGATCCTAAAAGTAAACAACCTGTTACCTATAAATTTCAGAAATGGCTATTAGGGAATATTTTTTTAACTAAAAAAATAAAAGTTTTGGTTTATGGAGATTGGCCAAATCAATCAAAAAACATTTTACCTTTTTTTACGGCAAGTTATCATGAATCTGAAATAGAGGAAATCACAAAAAAAGATTTAAATAAAGAAATTAAGCTAATTTTTGTAGGTGGTTTAACCATAGGAAAACAACCTCTGTTAAGTGTACAAGCAGCTCATGAACTTATCAAAAAAGGATATAATATTCGTTTAGATATGTATGGAGATGGTGTGATGAGAAATCAATTAGAAAGTTATATTTCGTCACATCAATTAGAAAATCATATTGTTTTACACGGAAATGTTGATAAAGATGAGGTGAAAAAAGCATTTCAAGCATCTCATTTTCTTATTTTTATCTCCAAATCCGAAGGGTGGCCAAAAGTAGTAGCAGAAGCCATGTTTTGGTCTTGTTTGCCAATTAGTTCAAAAGTATCATGTATCCCCTATATGTTGGGTAATAATACTAGGGGAAAAGTTGTTACATCTTCTATAGAAAATATTGTTGAGGGGGTAGAAGAATATATTTTAAATGAGGAATTATATCAATTACAAGTAACTAATGCTAAAGTTTGGTCTAGAGAGTACACACTTGATAAGTTTGATAAAGAAATAGAAAAATTATTGCATGCATAAGCCATTAAATGTAATTCATATAATAGATTCACTAGCGGTTGGAGGAGCCGAAATGATGGCGGTGAATATTGCAAATGGTTTGCATAAATATAATGTGTGGGCTCATTTATGCGTAACTAGAGCAGAAGGTTTATTAAAAGAAAAAATTAGCAAAGAAATAGGATATGTTTTTTTAGCTAAAAAAGGTGTAATAGATGTAAAGGCATTGGTTTTATTAAAAAATTACATCAAAAAGAATAATATTAAGATTGTTCACGCACATTCATCTTCGTTTTTTATGGCAGTTTTGGTAAAGTGCATGTTGCCAAAAATAAAAATTGTTTGGCACGATCATTATGGAAAAGCAGAGCGCATTGAGGAAAGAAAATCATTAGCGTTAAAATTAGGTTCCATTTTTTTTACAACTATTATTTCTGTTAATAACGTTTTAGTCCAGTGGGCTAATAAAGAATTGTTTTGTGAAAAAGTACTTTTTTTAGCCAATTTTGCTACTCTAAATATAACATCTAATAAAACTCACTTAAATGGTGTTGAAGGAAAAAGAATTGTTTGTGTAGCAGCTTTTAGGCATCAAAAAGATCATTTTAATTTATTACAAGCTTTTACTATTGTTAAAAATAAATATCCTGAATGGACTTTACATTTGGTTGGAAAACAGCATAATGATGTTTACAATAAACAAATTAAAACGATTATTAAAAATGAACGTCTTGAAAATGATGTTTTTTTCTATGGTGCTTGTTTAGATATCAAATACATTTTAAGTCAATCTAATATTGGGGTACTGTCTTCTAATTCAGAAGGATTACCAGTATCATTATTAGAGTATGGTTTGGCTGGTTTACCTGTTGTAGTTACTAATGTTGGGGATTGTGAAAAAGTAGTAAATGATTATGGTTTTGTAGTTCCAAAAGAAAACTCTGAGGAATTGGCAAATGCCATTATAAAGTATATTGAAGATGAAAATTTAAGAGAATTAAAGGCTGAACAGTTTCAAAAGCATATTTTTGATCATTATTCAGAGAATTCGTATTTATCTTCATTGATAAAAATATATCAAGCATGTTAAAAAACAGACTATTATTAGTGATTTTACATTTGTTGTCAGGTTTTCTGTTAACAGTGTCTGTCATTCCTAAGCTAGTTGCTGTTTTGGTTATGATTTATGCAATAATGGATATCATTTCAAGTAAAAACAATAATAATGAATCTTTTCTATGGACGGCTTATTTTGTAAGTGCTGAGGTGTTGCTAAGAATGACAGGAGGAACCATATCTTGGGAAATGATAAAATATGTAACTATTTTGTTTTTATTTATAGGAATTATAGTAGAAAAACAATCAAGAGGAGTTCCAGCAATTTTTTGGTTGTATATATTATTATTGTTAGTAGGTGTTGCTTTTTCAGATATTCCAGCAGACGAATCTTTAAGAAAAGCAGTTATATTTAATTTAAGTGGACCCATTTCTTTAGGGGTTTCAGCCATGTATTTTTATAACAGGAAGATAGAGTACAATAGATTTAAAGAGATATTGTATTTTGCTTTATTACCTATTATGTCTATGTTAACCTTGTTATATTTTAGAACGCCAAGCCTTAAAGAGATTACTTTTGGTTCTACTGCAAATTTTGCAACTTCTGGTGGTTTTGGACCTAATCAGGTAGCTACAGCACTGGGATTTGGAATTTTTTTATTAGCTACTTTATTATTACTTAAAGGGAAAATTACTGGTTCTATTTATGTAGATGTTTTTTTGTTATTTTATTTAATTTATAGAGGGTTATTAACTTTTTCTAGAGGGGGGATTTTAACTGGGTTTATTGCTTTTTTTCTATTGTCTATTTTTTATTTAATTGCAAGGGGTAAAATCATAACTATTTTTAAATATGTTGGAATTATGTGTCTTTTTCTTGTAACTATATGGATATATAGTACCAATGTTACAGGAGGAATGTTAGAAAATAGGTATTTAGGAAAAAACACAAAAGGAGAGCAAAAAGAAGATATGTCATCAGGAAGGTTAGATATTTTTGAAGAGCAATTTAATACGTTTATGGAAAACCCTGTTTTTGGAATAGGGGTAGGTTCAGGTAAATATTTAAGAAAAGAAGAATTTGATGGAGAAATAACAGCAGCTTCTCATAATGAAATGAGTAGACTGTTAGAAGAACATGGACTTATTGGGTTGTTTTCTTTGTTATTACTGTTTTATGCAACAACAATTAATTTTTTCAGACAAGAGCTTTTATACAAAGGGTTTATTATTGGTTTTGCGACCTTGTGGTTTTTAACCATTAATCATTCAGCCATGCGAATTGCTTTTCCTGGGTTTATTTATGGTTTGAGTTTGATTAACTTTTACGAAGACGAAGAGTATGATGAAGAATTATCAACTTCTGGCATATGAGAGTATTATATATAGGAAATGACTTATCTGGTCAATCAAAATATCACAGTGCTTATGCAACCTTAAAACAAAATTTAATAAATGAAGGTTTTGAGGTGATAAGTTCCTCTTCTAAAAAAAATCAAATTTTAAGATTGTTAGATATGATTTTGGCAGTGATGATTCACGCTAAAAAAGTTGACTATATTTTGATAGATGTTTTTAGTACTTCGGCTTTTTATTACGCTCTTGTTACATCTCAACTTTCTAGGGCTTTTAAAACAAAATATATTCCAATTTTACATGGAGGAAATTTGCCAGATAGGTTAATTAAGAGTCCACAATTGAGTCTAAAATTATTTAAGTATTCTTATAAAAATATTGCTCCATCAGGCTATTTACAGGATGCTTTTAAAGATGAGAATTATGAAAGTGTTTTAATTCCAAATACCATTCATATTTCAGAATATCCATTTAAAGAAAGAGAGGAGCTATCACCCAATTTGTTGTATGTTAGAGCTTTTGCAGAAATTTATAATCCTGTAATGGCTATAGAGGTGTTGTTTGAATTAAAAAAAACATATCCTAAAGCTACATTATGTATGGTAGGGCCAGACAGAGATGGTACTTTAAACAAAGTAAAAACAAGGTTAAAAGAATTAAATTTAGAAGATAGTGTTGTGATTACTGGCGTTTTACCAAAACAAGAATGGCATCAAATATCTAAAGATTATGATGTGTTTATCAATACAACAAATATTGATAATACTCCAGTAAGTATTATAGAAACAATGGCTTTAGGTTTGCCAATTGTATCTACTAATGTAGGTGGAATTCCTTATTTGATAAAAGATAAAGAAGATGGATTTTTAGTGGAACCTAATAATGTTATAGAAATGAAAAATGCTATTATAACTTTGTTAAACGACAAAAAAATAGCAAATCATTTTTCTGTAAATGGTAGGAAAAAGGTAGAAATGATGGATTGGGAAGTAGTAAAATATCAATGGTTTAAAATTTTAGTGTAAATGTTTTATAAGTTGATTTTTAAGCTGGGGCAACAATTGAGGAATCCTTCAATTAATTCATGGTTTTCTTTTTTAAAACAAAGTGAATCTTGGTCTTTAGAAGATTTAGAAGTGTATCAATTAAAGAGGTTGAAAGAATTATTGCAATTTGCCAATGATTATTCTCCGTTTTATAAAAAGCATTTTAAAGATCATCAATTTTCTGTAGCCGATGTAAAATCACTAAAAGATATTGATAAAGTTCCTGTAATCACTAAAAGAACATTATTAGATCATACTCAAGAAATTCATACCCAATATGATTTTAAAAAACTAATCAAAGCCACTACATCTGGTAGTTCTGGAGAATCGTTAGTGTTTAACAGAAATGAAGAGGCAGATTCTTTTAATAGGGCTGCAATTTTTAGAGGATACTCTTGGTATAATGTAAACCCATGGGAAAAAAACGGTTATTTTTGGGGATTTAATTTTTCGTTTAAGGAAAAAGTTAAAACCAAAATATTAGATTTTTTACAGCACAGATTTAGAATATTCAGTTATGAAAAAAAATCTTTTGAGCAGTTTGTTTCTAAATTAAAAAACGCAAAATATATTCACGGATATTCATCTATGTTGTTCCAAACAGCAAAGTTGATTAATGAAAGAGGTTTAGCAAAGCCTAAAGGTTTAAAAATGATAAAAGGAACCTCTGAAAAGATATTTGATACTTATCAAGAAGAAGTGCAAAAGGCTTTTGGTTTAAAAATAATTAGCGAATATGGGGCTACGGAATCTGGAATTATAGCTTTTGAATGTCCTAAAGGGAAAATGCACATCAATATGGAAGGGGTGTTGGTAGAAGAGGTAAATGATGAAATTTTAGTGACCAATTTACAAATGAAATCTTTTCCTGTAATTAGATATCAATTAGGGGATTATATACAATTAGCTCCAAAAGAAGAGATTTGTACTTGTGGAAAAAAACATAGAATTTTGAAAGAAGTTACGGGTAGAGTAGGATCTAATGTCTACGGATATAAAGAAATTTACCCTAGTTTATATTTTTATTATATTTTTAAAAACTTGGTTAAAAACAATGGTTTAAAGTTAAACTATCAAGTAATTCAAAATAAAATAGGTTTGTTAGAGTTTTGCATTGAGCAATCTATGGAAGACCACCAAATCAATTTACTAAAAGAAGAGATAAAAAAGTATTTTAGCGATGATGTAGTGGTTGAAATAATGGTTAATGTATCATTGCAGTCCACTCAGGGAAAATTTAAAAGTTTTATTTCTAATATCAACGAATAATGAAAAACGCCTTAGTTTCTATTATTACTCCTTGCTATAATTCAGAAAGTTTTATTGCTGAAACAATTAAAAGTGTTCAGAATCAAACTTATGAGCATTGGGAAATGTTGATAACCGATGATGGTTCTACAGACCATTCTATTAAAATTATTGAAGATTTTATTAGTAAAGACAATAGAATTAAACTGTTTAAAATAAATAATTCTGGAGCTGCAGTTGCCAGAAATCATTCAATTAAAGAGGCCAAAGGGACTTTTATTGCTTTTTTAGATAGTGATGATGTTTGGTTGCCATATAAATTAGAAAAACAAATTAGTTTTATGGTGGAGAATAATTATGCTCTTAGTTTTACATCCTATCAAAGAATGAATGAGTCTGGTGAGTTGTTAAATGAAGTGGTACATGCAAGAGAAAAGTTATCTTATAGAAACATGCTTAGATCTAATAAAATAGGTTGTTTAACTGCTATTTATAATCAAGAGAAAATAGGAAAGGTTTACATGCCTAATATTAGAAAAAGACAAGACTATGCCTTGTGGTTAAATATTTTAAAAAAGATTGATTTTGCTTATGGTTTACAAGAGATTTTAGCTAGTTATAGGATTAGAAATTTTTCAATGTCAGCAAAAAAAACAGAAATGTTAAAATGGAATTGGAAACTTTTTAGAGAAGTTGAACAAAAAAGCATATTAAGTTCCATGTATTATTTATTATGTAACATTTGCATAAAACTTAAGAACCGTTAATTAGTTATCTTTGTTTCAGCTAAACTACTTAAACTTAACTAAATTAATGATTCCTAAAACAAGATTATATTTGTCTGAAAGGATTATTCTATTAAGAATAATAGATGTACTCTTTCTAGGTATTGGACTTTCTTTTTGCAATAAGTTTTTTAATTTTAATTACATTAATTTATTACAAAATCCTATATCAAAAAACACACTAACTTTATTGGTTTATTATTTAATAGCTGCCCAAGTTTTTGAAATGTATAATTTGGTGGAGGCTGCTAGTAGGTTTAAAACAATAAGAAATTTATTTGTTGTTACTATTGTATGTTGTTTAACATATTTATATACACCACTTTTAACACCCGTTTTACCGGGAAATAGAATTGAAATTTTAATTTTTTTTCTATGTATATTTTCTTCAATTTTTTTATGGAGAAATATTTACATATTTACAATTTCTGACAAACAATTTTACAAGTTTGTGTTATTAATTTGTGGAGATGATACACTTTTAAAGCCTTTAATTCACCATGTAAAACACCATTCTCCCGATAACGATATGTATGGTTATGTAAGTGAAAATAGTTTAGAAGATGTAGATGGATTTTTAGAAGTAAATCAGATTGATGAGATTATTCATAAAAACGATATTAAAGAGTTAATAATATCACTACGTGGGTTTTCAGAAGAAAATGCAGCACTATTAAATCAAAAATTAGCCCATTATTTTGAACAAGGAATCAATATTCTAAGCTATGAAGATTATATAGAAAGAGTTACTTTTTGTGTGCCTGAGGAAAATTTAACCAAAAACTTTTATAAGTATTTTAATTTTAGTCAAAATCACGAGAATAGACTTTATTTATTTGCTATGCGATGCTTAGATATTTTAGCAGGGCTTTTAGGTATATTAGTAATGGCAATATTAATTCCATTTGTTTTGCTAGGTAATTTATTAGCGAGTAGAGGAGGACTTTTTTATAAACAAGAAAGAGTAGGAGCAAAAGGAAAAATTTTTAAGATTGTAAAATTTAGGTCTATGGTTACTACTGCTGAAAAAAACGGAGCTCAATGGGCTAGTAAAAATGATGCAAGAATAACTCCTTTTGGTAAGTTTTTAAGAAAAACAAGAATAGATGAAATTCCTCAGTTTTGGAATGTTTTAAAAGGGGAAATGAGTTTAATAGGACCAAGACCAGAAAGACCTGAGTTTGTAAAGGAACTAGAGTATAAAATACCTTTATATGCTATAAGACACGTTGTAAAACCTGGGCTCACAGGTTGGGCACAAGTAATGTATCCATATGCTGCTACGGTAGAAGAGCAAAAGAAAAAACTTAGGTATGATTTGTACTATATAAAAAAAAGAGGATTGTTTATGGACTTTAAAATAGTTATTAAAACAATTAACACTGTTTTATATTTTAAAGGTCAATAAAGGTTTTAGGTATAGAGGAATTAAACAGCTTGCCAGCACATAAAAACTAAAATCAAATTGTTGAAAACCAGTAATTGCTATAAATAAGAAACCTCCCAAACAAGCCAAACCAAAATAGCAAAACTGTTTTAACCTACTAGCTTTTATAAATGGATAGCAAAGCAGTAAAGGATTGGCCCATAAAAGATTCATATTTATTTTGGTAGTACTATGTTCAGTTAAAAACCACAAAGCAAAAAGTACAAGTCCTAATACTCCGTAAGTAATGGAAACTACATTGAACCAAACACGTGTCTCCTTGTTAAAAATCCTTAAATAAAAAGTAATGGAAATGATAAGGATGGATAAAAATAAAGGACTTAGTAAAAAGGGAGTTTTAGGCAATGCTAATTGATGATCGGGTAAAATAAAACCATCATTTTTAACTAATTTTTTTCCATTAATGGTACTGTCTTTTAATCCAGAATATACATAGTCTGGTAAAAACATGTATTGTTTTAAAGTGGCTTTCTTATCAATAACGGCTCCTAAAGCCAAATCAATTCCAAATTTTGACCATGAGTTTTTAGCCAAATATTTGTGAATTAAATCTCTATGTGTTAAATCTTTTGGGAATTCACTATAGTTAAAGTCAATTTTTCCTACACTTTTCTCAATCACTTCGTACATTTTAGTAGCACAATTATCATAGAAAAAATCATATAAATAATCTTTATTTTCAGCTAAAGCATTCCATTCTAAATAGTCAAATATTTTTTGGTTTTCTTCTTTAGTAAAGTTTAAAACTTGAGACTTAATCCATCTATTTTCTTTATAATACTCATATGGAAAATACTTGTATTCATAACTACTTAATTGGTATAAAAGTTGTCCTTTGCAGAATTTTAAATAAAAGTTAGGTGTGTTAAAATCAAAAGTTCCATAATTATATACTCTATCTATGTTATGAGCAGGATCTTTTACTCTTATAGCACTATGTCCAAAAGCAGCATACAATTCATTTTGTCCAGGAGCACAAGTTAAAACACTAACTTCAGCTTTATCTGATAACTCAACCTTTTGAGAAAACAAAGAAAGGCTAATCAAAAAAAGTAGAGGATATAAAAATTTCATTATCAGAATTCGTTTAATTCTATTTTAAGAGAAAAAACATTAGAATAGTTTACACCAGAACTAGCACCAACATTGGTTAGCGCGTAGTCTATGTATATTTTTTTGTATTTAAATCCAATTCCTATATTAGGCTCAATAGAGGTAGAAATAGAGTTGTCAAAATCAACTTCTTTTTGAATGTTTCCTATTCCAGCTCTAAAAAATGAAAATCCTTTATAACCTAGTTCTAATCCTAAACTAGGTGTAAAACTTGCATATTTGGTAGATACTATATCGTTGGTTTGTGTAAATCTACCAATAATATCAACAGCAGTTAATAAAGAATATTTTTGATTTAATTGCTTAAAATATGACAACCCGAATTGAAATTTAGGAAGGGTTATTTCGTAGTTTTCAGGCTTTGCTTGATTTACACCATCTTGATTGGTTTGTGCATTGGCAATATCATCAAAAATAGCATCTTTAACTGTCCAAGCGGTAAAAGTGGTAGTAATATCACGAAGCATTAAACCTATTTTAAGGTTTTTGAATTGATATTGAGCACCAATATCAAAACCAAATCCATGGCCAATAGCAAAATCACCAATATTTCTTCTAATAATTTTTCCGTTTACTCCAACATTTAAATGTAGTTTAGGCAAATGCTTAGCAATACTTAAAATGGCGGAGATATCATTACTAGAAAAAGTGCTAATATTATTATAGTTTATATTTCCGTTGCTATCTATTAAATTTGTAGTATTTAAAATATTATCTACTCCTAAGCGAATTACAGAAATACTAAAAGCCAAATCATCTCTTTCTATTGGAAGTGCTGCAGCAAAATAGTCGTAAGAACCGATACCAGAAAACAAAGAATTGTGCATACCTGTAAGTTCTAAATCTTGCACTGTAATAACACCTGCAGGATTCCAATAACCAGCTTCTACACCAGAAACAAAAGATGATACTGATTTTCCCATAGCCATAGCTCTTGCTCCAACACCAATATTTAAAAACTCGTTAGAGTAACTACGAACCAATTGTGCATGAGAAACTATGGAAGTAGCTAGTATTATAAATAATAATAAATATTTCTTCAAAAGAGAATTCGTTTGTTTAGTTAGCTTATATTATTCTACAAATATATTGTTTCAATTCTAGTTTAGATATGAAATTTAAATTAACTTAATTATATTCACATAAACAAAACTATGATTAGATTTGTATTGATTATTGAAAATCTATTTTTATGAAACTAATAAAGTTTTTACCCAACCTAATTACGTTGTTAAACTTGTTGTCAGGGTGTATTGCTGTGATATATGCCATTAATAATCAAATTCAGTTTGCAGTATTGTTTGTAATGTTGGGGATTGTTTTTGACTTTTTTGATGGATTTGTAGCAAGATTGTTACATGTACAGAGTGAGTTAGGAACACAACTAGATTCTTTAGCAGACATGGTTACTAGTGGAGTAGTACCAGGTATTGTAATGTCTCAGATGTTGTTAAAGGCAAGTAGTCAAGAGCCTTTAAGCTTTACAGATGGTTTTCAGAATTTCCCTTTTTTAGCTTTGTTAGGTTTTACCATTACCATGGCTTCTTGTTATAGGTTGGCAAATTTTAATATCGATGTCAATCAAAAAGAGAACTTTATAGGCTTGCCAACTCCAGCAAACACTTTGTTTATTTTATCATTGCCTTTAATGCAAATATATGATGAGTATGAATATATAAGTTATATACTAGAAAACGAGTATTTACTAATTTTAATTACAGCTTTGAGCTGTTATATGTTAAATGCCAAAATAGAATTATTTGCTTTAAAATTTAAGTCTTTTGGATTTGCAGAAAACAAGTTAAAATACATTTTTTTAATCTTATCTGTTGTCTTAATTTTTGTATTAAAATTAGCTGCTTTACCAATGATTATTTTAACTTATCTAGCTCTATCCATGATTAGTAATAGTAGAAATAAGTAAGGTCTAAACTTTTTTGTTGATGAAATTGTACAAAGTATTAAGTAGTTGGTAGTTTGTTTTTAGATTAGTGTTTTTCACTACTCAACTTTTTTCTTAAACTTATTTTCTTTTAAAATAAAACTTTCACCTAAATAAACACGTCTTACCATTTCGTCATCAGCTAGTTCTTGAGGAGTTCCACTTTTTAAAATTCCTCCCTGGTACATTAAGTATGTTTTATCTGTAATAGCCAAAGTAGCTTGTACATCGTGATCGGTAATTAAAATACCAATGTTTTTGTTTTTTAAGGTAGCTACAATAGACTGAATATCTTCAACAGCAATAGGGTCTACACCAGCAAAAGGTTCATCTAGTAAAATAAACTTAGGATCTGAAGCCAAACAACGAGCAATTTCAGTTCTACGTCTTTCACCACCAGAAAGTAAATCACCTCTGTTGGTTCTCACGTGTCCTAAGCTAAATTCAGCAATGAGTTCTTCTAACTTTTGTTTTTGTTCTTCTTTGGTCTTATCTGTAAATTGTAATACCGATAAAATATTTTCTTCAACAGTTAATTTTCTAAATACGGAGGCTTCTTGAGCTAAATATCCAATTCCGTGTTGCGCACGTTTGTACATAGCATAGTCGGTGATTTCTTTATCGTCTAAGTATATATGACCTTCATTAGGTTTTACCATTCCCACAATCATATAAAAAGAAGTAGTTTTACCAGCTCCATTAGGACCTAATAAACCAATAATTTCTCCTTGTTCTACTTCTAAAGAAATTCCTTTTACTACTTTTCTACTTCCGTAGATTTTCTGAATATTATCTGCTCTTAAAATCATGCTTGAGTTTGTTTTTTAACAAGAAATCTAGATACTACAATACTTACTTCGTATAGAATTAAAATTGGAATGGCTACAATAATTTGACTAGCAATGTCTGGTGGAGTAATAATAGCAGAAACTACCAAAACTAGTACCAAGGCATGTTTTCTATATTTCTTTAAAAATTCTGGAGTAATCAATCCAAACTTGGTCAAAAAATAAACCACCAAAGGCAATTCAAAAACCACAGAAACTCCTAAAAGGGTGTTGGTAATTAAAGTGATATAACTATCAAACTGAAAATTATTTACAATAGTATCTGTAATTTGATAGTTGTAGAAGAAATAAACGGACATAGGAGAAATGATGTAAAAACTAAACATCAAACCTAAGACCAATAAAAAAGTAGCTACTACAATAAATCCTTTACTCTTTTTTTGTTCCGTTGGAGTAAGACCAGGAGTAATAAATTTCATCATTTCCCAAACAATATAAGGAAACGATAAAATAATACCTAGTATAAAACTAGACCACATAGCGTTCATTAACTGGTTGGTAGGAGATAAACTTTGGAGCTTGGCATTAAAAGAAATATTACAGAAATCACTATCCATCCCTAAATTTGTAAAAGCATTACAAAACCATTGATAGGTAATAAAATTAGGATTTAAATGAGCTAATAAAAACTCATTGTAAACAGTTTTTTGATAAATAAACAAGACAATTGCCACAACCATTATACAAATGGTGGATCTTACCAAGTGCCATCTTAATTCTTCAAGATGGTCTAAAAAAGACATTTCTTTTTCTGTTCCCATGTTTTAAAAAATCCCTTCTTTAATTAAATCGTGTATGTGTATAATTCCCATATAATTACCTTTTTTATCAATAGCAATTAATTGAGAAATATTATTGTTTTCCATTGTTTGCATTGCCTCTATAGCCATGGCATCAACATCAATTGTTTTTGGTGAAATAGACATAATGTCTTTAGCTGTTAAACTTAAAAAGTCATCACTTTTATTTAACATACGTCTAATATCCCCATCGGTAATAATACCAACTAATTTATTATTATCTAACACAGCTGTAGCTCCTAAACGTTTGTTAGAAATCTCCAACAAACTTTCTTTAACACTTGTGTTAGTATTAACTTTTGGAACTTCATTTTTTTCAACCAAATCACGAACACGTAAATACAAGCGTTTTCCAAGTGCACCACCTGGATGATATTTTGCAAAATCTTTACTACTAAATTCGTTTAATTCTAACAACGTTACAGCTATAGCATCACCCATCACTAATTGTGCCGTTGTACTTGTAGTTGGAGCCAAGTTGTTAGGACAGGCTTCTTTTTCTACATAAGTATTTAAAGTATAAGTAGCTTGCGTACCTAAAAAAGAATCTATATTACCTGTAATGGCAATAATAGGATTGTTGTTTCTTTTTATTAATGGAATTAAAACTTTTATTTCAGGTGTATTTCCACTTTTAGAAATACAAATGACTACATCATCTTCTTGAATTACTCCTAAATCTCCATGAATAGCATCTGCAGCATGCATAAAAATAGCTGGTGTACCTGTAGAGTTCATGGTGGCAACAATTTTAGTAGCAATAACAGCACTCTTTCCAATACCTGTAATAATTACCCTTCCTTTAGATTGGAGGATACATTTTATAGCATTTTCAAAATTTGAATCAATTAATTTGGTTAAATTAGCAATCGCATTGCTTTCAAGGTCAATAGTTTTCTTGGCAATTGAAAGTATATTGTTATTCAAGGTTGTAATTTTTTACTTAAAAAGTTATATCTTTAATTGCAAATGTATTTAAAATTAGCATACAATTATTATGAATCAAGATAAAATTGATTTGTACAGCCCGCTAAAAAAGTATTTTGGCTTCAACAAATTTAAGGGTTTACAAGAAGATGTAGTGAGGAGTATTGCAGAAGGAAACGACACCTTTGTAATAATGCCAACAGGTGGAGGAAAATCACTTTGTTATCAACTTCCAGCGTTAATGAAAGAGGGAACGGCTATTGTGGTTTCACCGTTAATTGCATTGATGAAAAATCAGGTAGATGCTATTAGAGGTATTTCAGAACACCAAGGAGTTGCACATGTATTAAATTCATCATTAAACAAAACAGAAATTGCTAGGGTAAAATCTGATATAGAAACAGGTATTACCAAGCTTTTATATGTAGCTCCTGAGTCTTTAACTAAAGAAGAATATGTTGATTTTTTAAAAACTCAAAACATTTCTTTTTTTGCTATTGACGAGGCACATTGTATTTCTGAATGGGGACATGATTTTAGACCAGAGTACAGAAACCTTAGAAAAATTATAGAAAGAATTGGTGATGTACCAATTATAGGTTTAACAGCAACAGCAACCCCAAAAGTTCAAGAAGATATTATAAAAACTTTGGGAATGAACAATGCCAATACTTTTAAGGCATCGTTTAATCGTCCTAATTTGTTTTATGAAGTAAAACCTAAAACAAAAGATGTTGTTACAGACATCATTCGCTTTATAAAACAAAGACCAGGTAAATCAGGAGTCATTTATTGTTTGAGTAGAAAAAAGGTTGAAGAACTAGCCCAAACATTGCAAGTAAACGGAATTTCAGCACTCCCTTATCATGCTGGTTTAGATGCCAAATCAAGATCAAAACATCAAGATATGTTCTTAATGGAAGATGTTGATGTAATTGTAGCAACCATTGCTTTTGGAATGGGAATTGATAAACCAGATGTTCGTTTTGTTATTCACCATGATATTCCTAAAAGTTTAGAAAGTTATTATCAAGAAACTGGTAGAGCTGGCCGTGATGATGGTGAAGGATATTGTCTTGCGTTTTATGCTTATAAAGACATAGAAAAGTTAGAGAAATTTATGGCAAACAAACCTGTTTCTGAACAAGAATTAGGTCATGCTTTGTTACAAGAAGTTGTTGGTTATGCAGAAACTTCTATGAGTAGAAGACAGTATTTGTTACATTATTTTGGAGAAGAGTTTGATCCTGTAAACGGATTAGGAGCCAAAATGGATGACAATACTAAAAATCCTAAAAAGCAATCAGAAGCTACTGATTGTGTAACAAAATTATTAAAAGTAGTTAAAGGTTCTAAAGAAAAATACAAAGCTAAAGATTTGGTAGCTACTCTAATGGGGAAAGCAAATGCCATGCTTATTTCTCATAAAACCAATGAAAGAGATTTCTTTGGAATAGGAAAAGATAAGAGTAATGAATATTGGACAGCATTGATTCGTCAAACCTTGGTAGCAGGGTATTTGCGTAAGGAAATTGAACAATATGGAGTGGTGAAAATCACCAAACAAGGATTAGATTTTCTTAAAAAACCTGTTTCTTTTATGATGACAGAAGATCATGTTTATGTTGATGAGGATGATAAATCTATTATTATAGCAAATGCAAAAAACAAAGCAGCTATTACAACTGACGAGCAGTTAATGGGCTTGTTAAAATCTTTGCGTAAAGATGTAGGTAAGAAAAAAGGAATTCCTCCTTATGCTATTTTTCAAGATCCTTCTTTAGAGGATATGACCTTAAAATATCCAACTTCTATTGAAGAATTATCAAACATTCATGGTGTAGGAGACGGGAAGGCTAAAAAATTCGGAAAAGAATTTATTGCTTTAATAGCTAAATATGTAGAAGAAAATAATATAGACAAACCAGATGATATGGTAGTTAAAACTACTGGAGAAAAATCTGGATTAAAATTATATATTATTCAAAATACAGATCGTAAGTTGCCTTTAGAAGATATTGCTAGAGCCAAAGGGCTAGAAATGTCAGAATTGATTAAAGAAATAGAATCTATTGTTTTTTCAGGTACAAAATTAAATATAGACTATTATTTAGAAGATATTTTAGATGAGGACCAACAAGAAGAGATTTATGATTATTTTATGGATGCTGAAACGGATAATATAAAATTAGCTATTGAAGAGTTTGATGGAGATTATGATGATGAGGAACTAAGGCTGATGAGAATTAAATTTATTAGTGAAGTTGCGAATTAATAAAATTTGTTACAAATACCTAAAGCTAAACAAAGTATAGAATGATGAATATAAAAAAAGTTAAATTTTTTGTACAATGTTTTATGTTCATCAGTGTTACCATATTATTGAATAGCTGTTTTAATTCTAAAAAGAAATCAAATCAAAAAGAAGTAGCATTAACTACTTACCCTAGTGATGTCATTCCATTTATGAAAGAATGGAAGGTATTATGTGGTGATGGAACTAGAAGTGAAAATTTAATAAATTATGAACATAAAGATTTTTTTTATGTTTCTAATGATGGAAAAACAGACTGGGTAGTTTATAAAACACCAAATTCAGGAATTACTTCTAAAACATCCAGTAATACCAGAACTGAGTTGGGGCAAAAAAAACAATGGAAAACAGAAGTAGGAGGTAAGTTAACAGGTACTTTAAAAGTAATGCATGTTTCAACTTCTGGAGATGCTAGGGTTGCAGCTTCATATTCTGTTGTGGTTGGACAAATTCATGGAATGGAAGGTCATGAAAATGAACCTTTAAAAATTTTTTACAAAAAATTCCCAGGTCACAAAAAAGGTTCTGTTTTTTGGAACTATGAAATTAATACCGAAGGATCCAATTCAAAAAGATGGGATTACTCCTCTGCTGTATGGGGAAATAATATGTCTGTTGTAGGAGATAGCCCAACGACTTATCCTGAAGAACCAAAAGATGGAATTGAAATTGGTGAGGAGTTTAGCTATGAGGTAAATGTATATAAAGGTATTATGTATATTACTTTTACAAGCCAAGGTCATGAAACTGTAAAATTTACTAAAAACTTATTAAAGTCTGAATTCTCAAAAAAATCAGATATTCCTCAACAAATTCATTCATTGTATGCTGCAATTGGTAGAGATGGAGTTGAGCAAGAAAATGCATATGCAAATCAATTACAGATTTTTAAACAAGGAGCTTATAACCAAACCAATGGAAAAGATCCTGAAAAAAACATTGTTTGGAGTACAGGAGCAGAAACATACAATGGAGATATTGCCAAACAATATGCAAATGGATGCTATACAGAAGTATGGTTTAAAAATAGTTCTTTAGGAGAAGGTACTTTACCGGTTGGTGAATAATAAATTTATAGTTGAACGTCATATCCGTAGTCTTGTAAAATTTTTTGAGCCATATTGGAAAACAAAAAGTCATAAAAAGTCATAGCTAATGGATTTATTTTGTTTTTATGTTTAATAACAACGACTCCCTGTTTAATTGGGGTGTAATTAATTTTATTTATTTCAATCCAATTTCCTTTACCTTTCATTTCTGGAGATAAAACTACAGACATTGCTGTAAAACCTATTTCTGCAGATTGTAAAGTTATAAACTGATTGGTTTGAGAAATACTTTCACCATAAACCAATTTATCTTTTATTTGATTATATATATTTATGTTTTTTAAAACTTCTACAGAAGCATATCCGTAAGGAGCAGTGTCTGGATTTGCCAATGCAATATGATTTATTTTAGGATTGGTAAATTCATCTAAACTAGGATGTACATTTTTATCCATAGACCATAAAACCAACTTTCCAAAAGCATAAACTCTAGGTTTTGTATGAGTAAAACCAGATTTATAGACTTCCTTAGGGTATTTCATGTTAGCAGCCACAAATACATCATAAGGAGCTCCTTCTTTAATTTGTGCCGTTAATTTACCCGATGAACTAATTACAATTTCACATTTAATTCCTTTTTCTTGGTAAAATTTTTTCGCAATTTCTTTCATTGCAAATTGCATATTTGCAGCAGTAGCAATTACAACTTTTTGTTCTTTTTTGTTTTGTTTAGGATTACACGCACTTATAAACAAGCAAATAAACAATAAATAAAATATTGTTTTAGACATCATATAAAAGGGTTAATTATTTAGCTAAAAAAATAGTTAAAGGAGTTATAAACTTGTTAAAGCTTTCTATGTGAGGTAAATGTCCAATATTGTTAATTTCTACCAATTCACAATTAGGAATTTTTTGTTGTGTTATTTTTCCTAAGTTTTCATATAGTCCCATTGTCTTTCTAATTTTTTCAGATACTAAAGGTTTGCCTAAAGCGGTTCTATCTCTTGTTCCAATAATTAATAATGTAGGACATTTAATGTTTTTAAACTCATAAACCACCGGTTGATTAAAAATCATGTCATAAGTTAAAGCAGCATTCCATGCAATTTTTTTATAATCAGAATTTAAAGTCCAACCTGCCAAAAGGTTAACCCATTCATCATATTCTGGCTTCCATTTGCCATCGTAATAGCTATTTAATTGGTATGTTTTAATGCTTTTGTAAGTTTTCTTTAATTCAGATTGATACCACCAATCTATAGTTTTATATGGAACTACTAGTTTCCAATCTTCTAAACCAATAGGGTTTTCTAGTATTAATTTCTCTGTAGTTTCAGGGTACATTAAAGCAAACCTAGTGGCTAACATTCCACCCATAGAATGCCCTAAAATGGCCGTTTTGTCAACTTTTAAGTAGTTTAATAAAGCTTTGGTGTTTTTTGCCAATTCCTGAAAAGAATATTGAAATTGTTGTGGTTTAGATGATTTACCAAAACCAATTTGATCAGGAATAATTACACGATATCCTTTTTTTGTTAATGCCTTTGTAGTAGTGTTCCAATAAGCACCATTAAAATTTTTTCCATGAAATAATACAATAGATTTTCCGTTAAAATTATCGGGTTTTACATCCATATATCCCATTATAAGCTCTTGTTGTTGGCTTTGTATTGTAAAGTTTTTTACAGGATAAGGATATTCATAATTACTAAGCATTAGGTCTAACCATTGTAGTTTTTCATTTTGAGAAAATAAAGTAAAACAACTAGTTAGAAGTACTAGAAATATTTTAATCTTCATAAGAGAATTTTAAGGATTTGTTATGGACTAATCTACAACTTTAAAGCAAAAATGTTGCCAAGTAAATATAGTTAAAAAGTGATTTTTTATGATTTGTCTTTTTTGAGTTATTCCTTTAGTTTTAAATTCATCCTTTTCTAAATAAATTAAAATCACATAAAAAATAGAATTGAAACACCTAAAGAAATCAACATGCTTTTTGATTTTCAAAAGTTTTGTTTGTGTAGTATATTGTTATTGTTACAGTTTTTTTTGCTGTATTTTCTGTTTCTTGGGTGTTTTGTTGTTATATGTACAATTTTATAGGTTTATAAGTACAATATTATTTGTTTGTGTTTTGTTTTGTTAGCAAATTGCAAGTGTAAACTAAACAATTATATAAAAAATTAAAAATGAACTTATTTAAGAAAAAAATTAAATTGCTAGTAATATCAATATTATTTATCTCTGCTTGGAATTTTAGTGCACAGACATTGGCTTTTCCAGAAGCGACTGGATTTGGGAAATACACAACAGGAGCAAGGGGACATGCCAATCCACAAATTTATTTAGTCACCAATTTAAATGATAGTGGTCCAGGGTCTTTTAGAGATGCTGTAAGTCAGGAGGGGAGGTTTGTAATATTTAAGGTTGGTGGAATTATTAATTTACAATCGGCCATTGTAGTTGCTAAGAATACAACAATTGCTGGTCAAACAGCTACTGGAGAAGGAATAGTTTTATATGGTCCAAGAGTAACATTTACAGGAGCAAGTAATACCATTGCACGTTATATTCGTATTCGTTTTGGTGGGGCTGCAAAAAACCAAGATGCTTCGGGTTTATCTAATGGAGAAAATATGATTTTTGATCATATGACCTTTACTTGGGGAACAGACGAGGTGTTTTCTATAAATTGGGATGGTAAAGGAACAAGTCCAGATAATATTACAGTACAAAATTCTATTATAGGACACGGTTTACATAGACACAATCATTCGGCCGGTGGATTAATTCAACCTTCTGGAGGTAAAGTAAGTTTAATAGGGAATCTTTACATTGGTAATAAAACACGTAACCCAAAAGTAAAAGGTATTAATGAGTTTGTAAACAATGTGGTTTATAATTGGGGTAATTATGGAAATACATATGGACATACGGAGTCAGGAGAAGCTTATATTATGGGAGGAGATTCTGATGGAATTTCTAATGTAAACATTATTAATAATTATTTTATAGGAGGTCCTAATACAGGAACCACAAGAACAACTCCTTTTAACAGAGGAAATGCGAACTTCTTTTTATATGGTTCTGGAAATTATTTTGATAACGATAGAGATGGAAATCTTAATGGTGATTTAGTGCCAGAAGATTTAACAGGATACCCAACAGGAGATGAATCAAGTATTCAGCTTACTCCTTATGATTATCCAATGAAAAATCCATCACTTTCAGCGCAACAAGCTTTTGATAATGTAGTGTTAAATGTAGGAGCTTCTTATCCTAAAAGAGATCAGGTAGATAGCTTAATGATTGATGATTTAAAATCTAAAGGATTAAAAGCTTTTTATGTTTATAGAGAATCTGATTTACCATTTACTAACGGAGGAGTTGGTCATGTGTATGCTGCACCATCTCCATTAGATTCAGACAATGATGGAATGCCAGATACCTGGGAAGATAATAATGGTTTAAATAAAAATGATGCAGCCGATGCTTTAATAGAAAGTAACACAAATGCACCTTATTTAAACATTGAGGTTTACATAAATGGATTGGTAAATCAAACACCTCCAGATTTTATTATTCCTCCATCAGACATTACTTTTTTAAATGAATCATCAACAGAAACACCACCAAATAGTTCTTTAACAGTTAAGTGGAATGATAATGCTAACAATGAAGAAAACTATGTATTAGAACGTTCTACTAACGGAGTAGATTTTAACGTTATTGAAACTTTAAGTGCAGATGTTGTTACTTATAACGAAACAAATTTAATACCCAATACAAAGTATTATTATAGAGTTAAGGCAACTAATAGTACGGGGGGGTCTGTGTATAGTCAAATTACCTCTGTTACAACACCTCAAATTCCAACAGCTCCATCAAAAACAACTGTTGTAACTCCAAGTATAGGGTATAATTATGTTGAATTATCTGGAGGAAGCACAACTTTAAAATGGTCTGGGAGTGATAACACAACGACTTATTCAGTTTATTTTGGGACAGATGTTTCTAACCTAAGTAAAATATCAGATGTGAACTATTCTTCAAATGCGTTGTATGAAGTAAATAACTTAGTTGATAACACAAATTATTTTTGGAGAATTGATGCAGTAAACGATAAAGGAATTACAACAGGAGATGTTTGGGAGTTTAAAACCATAGCAAATATTCCAGAAGAAATGGTTGGGTATTGGCCTTTTAATGAAGCTGTTTTTGATGGAGGAGATATAGATGATAAAACAAGTTATAATAATGTTGGAGTTTTAGATGTTAATTATGATAATGCAGATGTTAGGGTTGATGGAAAAGCTAATAATGGATTAAATTTTTCAACTTCTCCAAACGATACTTATATGGTAAACATTCCAAATAAGGATCAAATATTTTTAAATAATAGTTCATTTACTATTTCTATATGGATGAAAGCTGCCACCGAATTAATGCCAACAGGGTCTAATAGCGCTTATTTATTATGTAAAGGTTCTTTTAGTCATAACGAATCTACTGGAGGAACAGGAAAACGTTATAATATTGAATTTAAAAGTAGTCAACTACGTTTTGCCATAGATGATAATGTAACAAAAAAAGAATTATCAACGAGTGCTAGTTCTTTTTTTACAGGTGATTGGGAAAATATAGTAGTTATGAGAGATATTACAGAGCATAAATTAAAATTATACTTAAATGGAAGCTTTGTTAGTGATCTTGATGAAACTGGAGTTGGTGGTATTGCAGAAGTAAGTGATTTAATTTTGGGAAATATTGGTGAGTACGAATTGTTGGCAGGTACTAGTCCAGCTCCATATAAAGGATTAATAGATGAACTTAAAATATTTAATTATGCTTTAAATGCATCGGAAGTGGAAGAGTTGTATGAAAATGTATTATTGAGTAATAATAATATCAAACTGAATAAGGTTAAGATTTTTCCGAATCCAATAAAGGACAAAATAAATATAATTTTACCTAACAGTAAATCATCTACTTTAAATGTTTTAATAAAAGATATAACAGGTAGAGAAGTTTTAAAAAGCAATGAAATTTATGATAACAACGGAGTGTTTACGTTTAATATTTCAGATAAAATATTACCAGGTGTTTACATATTAAGTGTAGTAGATAATAATGTAAACATAAATAAAAAAATAGTTATTGAATAAATATATTGATTATGAGAGTTTAGTATTTGTTTTAGCTTCTTTTTATTAATAAAAGAAGCTTTTTTAATAATAAAGAATATAATCATAGTATAGTAAAATACATACTGTTTTTTACAAAAGACATACCAGTATGTTTTGTTTTATATGCATTGATTTTTATGTTTTAAATATTGACCTACGATCAATTTTAGAAGTTTACTTTATAATAATTCAATTTATTTGTGTGTAGTTGTTTTTTTATTAGCTACTAGTTTGGTTTTTTGTTTTGTAAAATCAAACTAGTGTGTTTTTAAAATGAAATATTATCTTTGGTCTAAAAATTGATAACTAAAATTTTATTGTGTTAAAAAAATAAAATTTGCTGAAAAAAAAATTGAAAAGATGAATATGTTAAAAGATTTGCGGTTTGAAAATAACCCCAATAAATTTAAATATTTACAAATTGTAGATTGTTTTATAGACAATATATCAAATGGAAATATTAAAAAAAACGAAACAGTACCTTCTATAAATGTCTTTAGTAAAGAATATAACGTGTCTAGAGATACAGTAGAAAAAGCTTATAAAGTTTTAAAAAGAAAAAATATTATTGCTGCAAACAAAGGGAAAACAACCTATATAAGTAGTACTGATATATCATTAAAGAAAAATGTGCTTTTTTTAATGAATAAAATAAACGACTACAAATCAAAAACATACAATTCTTTTATAGAAAATTTAGGAGATAAGTTTCATACAGATGTAGAAATTTATCATGGAGATGAATCTCGCTTTTTAAAACTAATTGAAAAAAATATAGGTAATTATGATTATTACGTTATTATGCCTCATTTTAAAAGTAATAATTTAAAAGATTTTTCTTTTTCCAAAAAAGCTATAGATATTGTAAATAAAATACCAGCAAATCAACTAGTAATATTAGATAATAATGATTTATCCGTTAGCGGTGATATTATAGAAATTTATCAAGATTTTGAAAATGATGTGTATAATGCTTTAAAAGAGCAAAGAAAAAAACTTTTAAAATATAAAAAAGTAATTGTAAGAATCCCTAAAGACACAAAATATCCATATCATTATAAAATATTAAACGGATGTATTAAATTTTGCTCAGAATACTTTATAAAATATGAGGTTTTAAATGACTCATATGAAAACTCAAAATTAAATAAAGGAGAGTTACATTTAACAATAGAAGATGATGATTTGGTAAAAGTTATTGACATTATTACCGATAAGAATTTAATCTTAGGAAAAGATATTGGTGTTATTTCTTATAATGAAACTCCTTTAAAAAGATTGTTAGGAATTGCTGTTATATCAACCGATTTTAGAATTATGGGAGAAACGGCAGCCAATATGTTAAAAGAAAAAGAAGTTGGTAGAATTAAAAATCCATTTAGGTTGATTGATAGAAAGTCTATTTAAGACAATCTTTTTTTATAAACATTATTTCAACTTTACATAAGTACTTTCTACAATAGTTTTATTTGTCATATGGATAAAATGGAATATATTTGTTAACGTTAACGATTAATAATTTCGAAATAGATAAAATAAAATGAAAAACTTTATTAATGATCAGTTTTTACTTCAAAATGATAAAGCAGTTGAATTATATAATGCAGTAAAAGATCTACCAATTATAGATTATCACTGTCATTTACCTCCAGATGAAATAGCAAATAATACATCATTCCAAAACATTTCTCAAGCTTGGTTAAAAGGAGATCACTATAAGTGGAGAGCAATGAGAACCTTAGGTGTTGATGAAAAATATATAACAGGGAATACACCAGATGAAGAAAAGTTTAAGCAATGGGCATCTACAGTTCCTTATGCAGTATTAAATCCATTATATCACTGGACTCATTTAGAAATGAAACGTTATTTTGGAATAGACGAGTTACTTTCTGAAAAAAATCACGCTAGTATTTACGAAGAAACTTCTGTAAAATTACGTTTACCAGAATTTAGTACTCAAGGATTGATTAAGAAAATGAATGTTGAGCACATTTGTACTACTGATGATCCGTTGTACGATATGGGATATCATGATGCTATTAAAGCACAAGGAAATTCTTTTAAAGTAACAGCTTCTTTTAGACCTGATGGGTTTATGAATATAGAAAGTGAAGGCTTTATTGAATACATGGAAAAATCTGAAGAAATATATAAAAAAGATATTAGTTCTGTTTATGATTTGATTGATTTTATTGGAGAAAGAGTAGACTTTTTTGATGAAAAAGGATGTAGAATTTCTGATCATGGTTTAGAAAATGTTTGTGCTGCAGATTTCGATTTAAAATCAGTAGATGCTACTTTCAAAAAAAGAAAAGATAACAAAGTATTAACAGCTCAAGAAATAGAAGAATACAAATCAGCTATCTTGGTAGTTCTTTTTGAAAAATACCACGAAAAAGGTTGGGTACAACAATTACACTTAGGAGCTTTAAGAAATAACAACTCAAGAAAATTAAGCATTTTAGGACCAGACACAGGTTGGGATTCTATTGGTGATTTTCCTCAAGCACAAAGTTTGTCTAAGTTTTTAAACGGCTTAAATAAAAAAGACAAATTAGGTAAAACTATTATTTATAACCTAAACCCTGCAGATAACTACGTTTTTGCTTCTATGATTGGAAACTTTAATGAAGGAACTATGAAAGGAAAAGTACAATATGGTGCTTCATGGTGGTTCTTAGATCAAAAGAAAGGAATAGAAGATCATTTTGATGCTTTGTCTAGTTTAGGACTAATTTCTTGTTTTATTGGAATGTTAACAGATTCTAGAAGTTTCTTATCTTATCCAAGACATGAATATTTTAGAAGATTATTATGTAACTATTTTGGAGAAAAAATCCAAAACGGAGAGTTGCCTAACGATATGCCTTGGTTAACAAAAATTGTACAAGATATTTGTTATAACAACGTAAAAGGATATTTAAATTTTTAAGATATAAATATTAAAATACATTAAAAACTTGCTAATTAATTTAACTAAATTAGCAAGTTTTTTTATATACAGAATTTACTTTTTAAAATGGAAAAACCTATAGGAATAAAAGAAATAGCCAAACTAGCTAAAACCTCTATAGGAACGGTTGATAGGGTTCTTAATAACAGAACAGGAGTTTCAATAAAAACCAAAGAACGAGTTTTAGAGGTTGTAAAGCAAACAGGATATGTAAAAAACAACATTGCTAGTAGGTTAAAATTATCTGCAGGTAAAAAAGTAAATATTGCAGTTGTTTTACCCAAAGGCAATACCGATATTAGTTATTGGAATCTTCCTAAAAATGGAATTAAGAAAGCATTAAATGAGCTAAATAATTTCGGAGTAAAAGCTGATTTTATGGATTTTAGTGTTCATGATATTATTCAATATAAAAGCATTGTAAATAAAATTATAAAAGGAAATTATGATGGAGTGATCTCAGTGAGTTTGTTCGAAGGTTTTACAGAAAAACTTATTCATTTTTCTGAAGTTAGTAACAAACCAATTGTTTTTATAGATAGTAAAAATGATAAGGTAACAAAAACTGATTTTATTTGTCAAAATTCATTTAAAGCAGGAGAGGTAGTTGCCAGACTATTACATAATGCCATTGGAGATGAGGGAGAATATGTTGCTTTAACATTGAAAGAAAATGCTGCTTTTCAAGGAAATCAAAAAGAAAGAGAGTTAGGTTTTAAAACGTTTTTAAATTCAAAAAGTAATAAAATTATAGTTCACTCAATTGTACATAATATTGATAAAGGTTTAGATGAAAATAAAGAGTTGCAAAAACTGTTGAGTTTAAAAGGTAAAAAAGGAGTTTTTATTACAAATTCAAGATCCTATATTTTTACAGATTTTATAATTTCTAAAAAATACAAAGACATTCAAACTATTGGATTTGATTTAAATGAAAAAAATATAGAGGCTTTAAAAAACGAAAATATTCAATATTTAATCAATCAAAAACCAGAGTTACAAGGATATCAATCATTGATGAAAGTTTTTCAAAAAATTACTCAGGACGACAATATATCTTTAACGGTAGATATTCCTATTGAAATTATTATAAAAGAAAATTTACAAACTTCAGTAGATATTTTATAAGCAACTCCAACAATAAAAAAAGGGATTTCAAAATAATTTGAAATCCCTTTTTTAGTTTTAAACTTCAATATACTTATTATTTTTTCTGAAATATTTTACTAAATACTAAGAATAAAATACCACATAAAATCCAAGTTGGTAAAGTAACAAATGATAAAAATACATCAAATTTTATAGAGATAAAGTAAAACAGACCAAAGCTAATTGCCCAAGCAAATAATATTGATTTGTTGAATTTTATTCCAGCTACTTCTGCATAATTTTTAGTAATTCCAAATTTCTCTGCAAAGAAATGTTCAAAAACAATGACTGCTCCAACCGGTGCTAAAACAAACCCATAGAAAGCTACAAAATCTAATAATTTCATTGCAAATGCAGGGAATAATCCAGCAATTGTAGCAACTGTACCAGCAATAATTGTTACCCAAAAAGTAGAAAGTTTAGGCATAATAGCTTGGAAAGCTAATCCAGCTCTATATATAGTTGGGTTGGCTGTTGTCCAACCTGCTAATACCACAACTAAAATTCCAAATACTCCAATAGCATTATAAGCCATAGGTCCTGGAGCAACAGACGGTGCAGCACCAGTAGCAATCACAGCTTGTGCCTCAGGAGTTTTTAAATAAACAGCAAATAATAAACAAGCAGCTATCCATGCCATATAATGTCCTATATACATTCCTGCAGCAGTTGTCCATCCTGCATTTGCTTTTTTAGCAAAACGAAATACAGATAAATCAGACATTCCAATATGCATAGCACCATTGGCAAACCAAGACCAAATAACAATATGCCAAAAAGTATATTTAATTTGTCCAGGGTAAGGATCAGAACCTTCTCCCCAAATAGCCCAAAAATCTGAAAAACTAGAGACTCCTAATTGACTTAATGCAACAATACCACTAATTAAAAAACCAAGAACAATAACAGGAGACATCCAGTTAGCTGCTTTAGCTACCGTATCATATCCTTTAGAAGCAATAAGAGATATTACAGCTCCAATGGCTAATACAATAATTACCCATGTCAGACTATTAGGCATGGTGTCGGTTAATTTAGGCATTTCCATATCAAAAGGAATTCCAACGGCTGTTGCAGAAACAGTAATCATAGATCCTGCTAAAAAACAAAATAAAACACCGTTGGCTAAATTATAACCTGTTACTAATTTTTTACCACAAATTTTTTCTAATTGATAATACAAAGTCAATCGGTTTTTAACAGCAACTTCGGCAGTTAAAAATCGCCAACTTAGTACAGCCAAAAGGTTTCCTAACAAAAGACCAATAATTAAATCAAATGCACTTACACCAGTGGTTAAAAATAAAGGTCCAATTACAAATTCTGTACCAGCAGCATGTTCTCCTGCATACATCCCTATAAAACTTTTCCATCCTTTTAATTTGGACTGGGGAACAGGTTCTCTTTCAAATTCTCCCCCTGCAATTTCTTCAATTTCTTGTACTTCTGAGATATTAGTTTGGCTCATTGTGATAGTTTAATGTTTATTTAAAAAATTACGTAATAATAAATGGTACGTGTTTTTTTAGTGAATAATTAGTTTTTAAAAACTTTGAATTTAATTTAGAATCTGAAATAGCAATAGCAGCTCCTAATGCTGATCCTAATGATGAGTTGGTTGATCTCAACTTCATCTTTCTAAAATGATGAGATAGTAATTTGATAAAAATATCATTATCACTAAATCCTCCATCTACAAATAATCTTTTGATATCAGGGTCTTCTCCTGTAGCTATTTTGATGTTTTCTACTTGAATAAGTACAAGTTCTATCATTAATTGATGATAAGCTTCTTCAAAAGTTTCAAATTTAAGAGTTGTTTCTTTTGGAGTATTTTTATTTTCTATAACATTCCATTTAAAACAATATGAAAAGTTTTCTGACAACTTAGCATAAATATCGTAGTTAAATGCAACTGTTTTATGATTGTCGTGAGGAACGTTATAAAATTCCGTTAGTTTATGAGCTTGAGATTTATATTCGCTACCCAATAACAAACGAGCTGATTTAACGGCTTTACCGTTAATTCTCATATAATTTAAACATCCACTAAGAATTTCTTCTTTAGTTAAGTTTGTTTGTGTAAACGGATTTAAAGAAACACTCCATGTACCTGTTGATACCAAAACAAATTTCTTTTTAGAGCTTCTTACATAAGGTAATAATGCTGAAGAACTATCGTGAATACCTACACCAATTTTAATACGCTTACCGTTGTAATTCATATTAATACTCGTTTCTGTAGATACAATTTGAGGTAGCTTTGTATTGATTCCTTCTTTGTAAACCCACTCGTGATAATCTTTCTTTTCGTAATCCCACAAACCTGTATGGCAACCTATACTAGTATATTCGCTCAAAGCAATGTCTGTAAACAAATAACTCATGTATTGAGGTAAGTGTAGAGAATACTTAATCTTTTTGTAAATCTCAGGTTTGGTGTGTTTAATCCAGTACAATTGCATTCCAGAATTTAACATTCCAGAATTAGGTGATCCTGTTTTTCTAGTAAACTCTTCTTCAGGACCATATTTTTCATAAAATGAAGCAATTAATTCTTCATCCATGGGTTTTGTATAGTTGTATAACGGAGTTAATAATTCTCCGTTTTCATCTAAATGAACAAAACTAGCTCCATAGGTTGAAAAATTAATTGCTTTTACATTGTACTCTTCCGAATCCAAAATACGATGGAATAATTCTTTCAACCATTTTTGTAATTCAGGTAAGTTTTCTGTAGGATAACCGTCTTCATCAGTAATTTCGTCAAAACGAGCATATTCTCTATAAACCTCTTTGTACTTTTTGTCAAAAAGAAAGAATTTTTTATTCGTTTTTCCGATGTCGAAGACTGCAGTTACTTTTTGTTTCATGTAAATAGATTATAGACCAGTTGCTACTGTATTTCTACCTCTTTCTTTAATTAAATAATTTCTTACATCTAACTCACGGTATGCTTTTATTGGACTAATAGCACCACCTCTGTTAACTCTAGCTTTTTCAATTAAAGGACGAACATCTGTTCTATAAGCTCCTTGTAATATTTCTTGACATTTTACAACATCATTGTCTAATTGAGCAGCTTTTAAGGCAGCTTGATCTACTAATAATGCTTTTGCATATGCTTCTTGAATGGCTTCTAAAGATTGAATTAAATCTTCTAAAGGATCTTTTACGTTATGACTTGCATCAATCATCCAAGCCAAATCTGGATTTTGAGGGTTGTTAGCCATACCATATACCAATTCATTAAAAATTAAGAACAAAGCATAAGGTTTAATACTTCCAACAGTTAAATCATCATCTCCATATTTACTATCGTTAAAGTGAAAACCTCCTAATTTACCTTTTAAACTTAAAATAGAAACAATTTGCTCTATGTTACTGTTTGGTAAATGGTGACCTAAATCAACCAAAGTATAGGCTTTTTCTCCACACTCATTAGCTAACATTAATGATGCTCCCCAATCTTGAATAACCGTACTGTAAAAGTTTGGTTCGTAAGGTTTGTATTCAATTAACATTTTCCAATCTTCTGGAATTTCTTTGTAGATAGATTTTAAACTATCTTGAGTGTTTTGAAAAGCTGTTTGAAAATTGTTTTGACCAGGAAAACAAGATCCATCTGCTAACCAAACAGTTAATGCTTTAGAACCTAACTTGTTTCCTATATTGATAACATCAATATTATGTTGAATAGCTTGTTCACGTATTGCTTTACTAGTGTTACTTAAAGAACCGTATTTGTATGATTCTTTAGCATCTTTTTGATCTTGAAACGTGTTAGAGTTTACAGCATCAAATTTAATATCTAACGAAGAAGCCAATTCGCTAACAGCATTATAGTCTTGAGGCACATCCCATGGAATGTGTAAAGATACAGCTCCAGCAGTTTGTGTTAAAGAATGTAAAATTCCAACATCTTCTATTTTTTGTTCAAGAGTAGTTGGTTCACCGTAAAAACCAAAACGTCCAAAACGAGTTCCTCCAGCTCCTAAAGCCCAGCTAGGAATCGCTACTTGGAATTCAGCTAATTTTGATAAAATAGTATTTACATCGTGACCATTTTTAGTCAATTTATTAGCTAAAAAATCAAAGTTATCATTGTGGTCTTCAAGAATGTTTTTGTTAACATCTTGAATATGTTGGTTTTGTATTTTCATTTTTTTAAAATTTGGAAAAAAAACTCCCATAATTTTTGACTATGGGAGTTTGTAAAGTAAATATTTTATTATCTCACGAAAGCATTTGCCATACCTCCATCAACATTTATAATGTTTCCTGTAGATTTGTCTAAAACTCCTACGAAAGAGAAAACACCATTTGCAATATCAGCAGGGGTAATAATTTCGTTTAATAAGTTTCTTTTTGCATAGAAAGCAGGTAATTCTTCAACGGTTATTCCGTTAGCTTTAGCTCTTCCTTCTGCCCAAGCACCTTCCCAAATTTTACTACCAACAATAACTCCATCAGGGTTCACTGTGTTTACACGTACTTTATCTTTTGCTAATTCAGCAGCTAATAAACGCACCATGTGTTGTTGTGCAGCTTTTGCAGTTCCGTATGCAACGTTGTTTGGTCCAGCAACCAATCCGTTTTTACTTGCAATAGAAATATAATCTCCTCCTAAGTTTTGTTTACGAGTAATTGCAGAGAATTGTTTAGCTAAATCAAACTGACCTTTTACTAAAATGCTTTGTAAAATATTCCAATCTTTATCAGTAGTATCTTCTAAAGCTTTAGAAATTGCCAATCCAGCACTGTGAACAACAATATCAATTCCTCCAAATTCTACACAAGCTTTTTTGTAAGCAGAAGCAAT
Organism: Wenyingzhuangia sp. IMCC45467; assembly: GCF_054111205.1. Next base: position 868,094 of record NZ_CM134196.1, on the reverse strand, counting down.
AGAATCAGGGTTTGTTACATCACAAATAGCATAAGTAGCAACATCTCTTTTATAAGTAGCATTTGCTTCAATTAAACTTTGTTCGTTAATGTCTGTTAATACAATGTTTGCTCCTTCAGCAGCCAATTTATCAGCAATAGCTTTACCAATTCCACCACCTGCACCAGTTACCAACGCAACTTTACGAGATAATGGTTGTTCTTTTGGCATACGTTGTAATTTAGCTTCTTCTAATAACCAGTACTCAATATCAAAAGCTTCTTGTCTTGGTAAAGATGTGTACTCAGTAATTGCTTCAGCACCACGCATTACGTTAATTGCATTTACGTAAAACTCATTAGCTACACGTGTAGTTTGTTTGTTCTTTGCAAAACTAAACATACCAATTCCTGGGTAAATAATAATTACTGGGTTTGCATCACGAATAGCAGGGCTATTGTCTTTTTTACAAGTATTGTAGTATTCAGCGTATTCAGCTCTATAAGCTTCAAATGCTGGTTCTAATTTTTTTAAAATTGCCTCAGCATCAGATAAATCTTCGTTTTTGTCTAATGTTAATACTAAAGGTTGAATTTTAGTTCTTAAGAAGTGATCTGGACAAGAAGTTCCCATAGGAGCTAATCTTTCTAAATCATTACTGTTGATGTATTCCATCACCACGTCAGAGTCAGAGAAATGACCAATCATTCTGTTTTCTGAAGAACATAAACCTCTTAATAAAGGCATAATTTGAGCTGCTTTTTCGTAACGCTCTTCTTTTGGTAAACTTTCAATTTTTTGACCACCAAAAACGCTACCTTTTTCAGCTATTTTTTTCTCGATAAATTCAGAAGCCATTTCAATAACTTCTAAACTATTCATATAACATTCGTAAGAAGTGTCTCCCCAAGTAAATAAACCGTGAGAACCTAAAACGATTCCTCTAATTCCAGGATTGTCAGCCAAACATTTTTCTAACTGTAAACCTAAATCAAATCCAGGACGTTGCCAAGGCACCCATCCCATAGTATCACCCCAAATTTCTTTGGTTACTTTTTCACTGTCTTTAGCAGCAGCAACAGCAATTAAAGCATCAGGGTGTAAGTGATCTATATGTGCAAATGGTAATAAACCATGTAAAGGTGTATCAATAGATGGTGCTTTACTATCTAAATCGTAAATACAGTGGTCAAACAACCCAACCATACGGTCTTCGTCTGCCATTCCACCATATACATTTTTTAAATCTCTTAATCTTTTTGTGTATAAACCAGCAATTCCTGCTCTGTCTAAAGTTCCGATGTCTCCTCCAGAACCTTTTACCCACATAACCTCAACTTCTTCGTTAGTTAAAGGATCTGTTTCAATTGTTTTACAACTAGTGTTTCCACCTCCATAGTTGGTAATTCTTAAGTCTGCCCCTAAGATATTAGAACGGTATAAGAATAATGATACTTGATCATCTCCTAAAGCTTCCGCTTTTTCATTGTCCCACAGATAGTCAACGTACTTGAAGTTTTTAGTCTGATTTTCCATTTTTAATTTTGATGTAATTATATTATGTAATACTCCAAAAGTAAGCTATGAACAGAGGGATTCTATCCTGTACTGTACTGATGAAATTAAAATAATTTTAAAAAATTAACAATGTAAGATACAATAAATTGATTAATTTATTTTTTTTAGATAGACTTTCTGTCAATAAAATTAAATGGAATTTTTACTTTTCCTTTTTCTTTGTTTAAAATCATTTTGGCTGCTGTTTCTCCCATGATTCTAAAATCTGTAGACATAACAGTAATGCCAAGTAGTTCTTTTAGAGGGGTTTCGTTATAAGAAATAATTCCAATGTCGCTACCCAAAACATATTCATCTTCTCTAATTTGTTTGATGAGCTTAACCAAATCAGACTCTTCAATAGTGATGAATAAATCTCCTCTTTTTAAAATCATATCATCATAAACTTCATCAAGAATTTCAAAGTTTAATTTATTTTCTACACAAAATCGTCTAAATCCGTGTAAAATTCTTTTTGGATATGGGTATACAGATTTTGAAGGATATACAAGTACCAGATGCTCGTATTTTGTAATTTTGTTGATTCCCTTGTTTAGGGCTTCGTATATATCATTTTCAAAATCTTGATAAACTTCTATAATATCTCCATCTGCTCCAAGCTTGGTATTATCTAGAACCACCAATTTTTCTTTTGGGATTTTTTGAATGGCATTAAAAACCTCATCTGTAAAACTAATATGTCTTAAATTATCAGTTTTAAAATGTGGCATGATTACATAATAATCATAACTAGATTTATATTTGTTTAAGAGGCTTAAAAATACAGATTCATCACAATGATAAACATGAATGTCCACATGGGAGTTAGCTCCAATGGCATTTATAAACGAATCGTAAATTCTAGTTTTATATGTGCTTAGTTTGTTTACAAGAAATAGGATATTAACTTTTGATATTAACTTGGTTCTTGTAATATAATAACCTTTACCTCTAATAGAAGAGATAATGTTGCGTTGTTTTAAAATACTATAAGCTTTTTCTACCGTATCTCTAGATAAATAAAACTCTTCACTAAACATATTTATAGATGGAATTTTCTGATCCATTACAAAGTTTCCAATAGATATATTATGAATAATAGAATCTACTATTTGCTGGTATTTTGGGACCCTTGAATTTTCATCAATGGTAATAAATTTTGTCATCCCCATTGTAGTAGTTGTGTTTGGTTAAAAGATGCTTAAAATAAAGAAATGTTGATTATTTAAATAAACAAAATATATATCATTTAATAACTAATAAATAGATAAAAATTACGATTAAATATTGTTTATTTAGCAATGGCAAAGGAAGTTAAATTAAACATTAAAACAAAATATTAATCGTAGTCAAAACAAGTAAGTAATATTTGTTTTATTTCTAGAGTCGGGTCAGGGCAGGATAGTTCTTTGTTAACTAATAGATATTTTTACAATAATAAATAATGATGTTGACCTTAGAATCGAGTTTGTTATTTGTTTTTTAAGCTCATTTAGTTATGGGTTTCATGATAAAAATGTCTATATTTTTTAGTTTAGTATAGTGATTAAGTATTTTTTTTACACAAAGGCCTTTCAAGAGATTGAAAGGCTTTTTGTTTTGTTCTTAATTAAAAATAAAGTCAATATATTTTTTATCTTCGACGGAAATAAGGTTTTTAAAAATCTAATAAGAATTAATGAAGGTATCTGTAGTTGTTGTAAATTATAATGTTCGTTATTTTTTAGAGTTGTGTTTGTATAGTGTGCAAAAGGCTTTAAGGAATATTGATGGGGAAATTATAGTTGTAGATAATGTATCTAAAGACAGTAGTTGTCAAATGATAAAGGAACTTTTTCCGGAAGTTGTTTTAATTGAAAATTCAGAAAATGTTGGGTTTTCTAAAGCTAACAATCAAGGAGTAGCTGTGGCTAAAGGAGAATATGTGTTAATTTTAAATCCAGATACAGTCGTTGGAGAGCAGCTTTTTAATGAAATTTTACCTTTTGCAGATGATCAAGAAGATTTAGGTGCTTTAGGTGTTAGACTTATTGATGGTACTGGGAGTTTTTTACCAGAAAGTAAAAGAGGATTACCAAGACCCAAAACTTCTTTTGAGAGAATGATTGGTTCTAATCATAGTGGATATTATTCTAGTTATTTAACTAAAGATGGTATAGGTAAAGTTGAAGTTTTGGTAGGGGCTTTTATGTTGATGAAAAAAAAACGTTACATAGAGGTTGGTGGTTTTGATGAGGACTATTTTATGTATGGTGAAGATATAGATTTAAGCTATAAATTAACACAAGCAGGATATACTAATTATTATAATGGAAAATCTGTAGTAATACATTATAAAGGAGAAAGTACTCGTAAAGATGTAAGGTATTTAAGACATTTTTATGGTGCGATGAATATATTTTATGCCAAACATTTTAGATTAACTGGTTTTGATCATTTTTTGATGAAAATAGGAATAAAATTGATTTTTTTAATAAAATATTTTAAACTCAGTAATGCTCCAATTTTAACAAATGATACTACAAAAATTCTCTTTGTAGGAGATAGAGATGTGACTTCTAATTTACAGTTACAGAAAGAGATTATTCAGGTGCTTGCTCAAGAACTGATAAAGTTAGAAGAGTATATTAGGGAATATGAAATTGAGGAGGTATGGTTTGAGGAAGGGGTGTTGTCTTATCAGGAAATTATCAATCAAATAGGGACTCATAGGTTTAATGAGGTTTTGTTTAAAATATTACCAATGAAGACCAATTTTTTAATTGGTAGTAATACTGTTGATGGTAGGGGTGAGGTAATATTTTTAAACTAAAAAACGACTATGAAATCATAATCGTTTCTAGTTATTTTTTATCCCAATCTTTTTTGGTTCTAAGTCTTTTGTATAGTTTTACCATCATCATTAAAGTAACAGAAAATAGTAGAATGCCTATCACTCCCCATATCCATCCTATGGCGTTTTTTAATACCACTAAAAATACAATAGCAAATAAAATAATAGTAGCTACTTCGTTCCATAAACGTAATTGCATGGTACTGTATTTACAAATGTTGTTTTGTAGTTGTTTGTATATTCTATGACAAATAAAATGGTAAAAATATAAAGCAAAAACAAAAGATAATTTTACCCACATCCATGGTTGTTCTAAATAATGAGGTAATAAATACAGTAAGTAAAAGGCAAAAAGACTTGCTAAAATAGCGGAAGGCCATGTGATAATTAGCCATAATCTTTTTTCCATTAATTTGTATTGTTTTTGTAAAATGAATCTAGCGGGTTCTTCCTTTTCTTCTGCTTCTGTATGATAAATAAAAAGACGAACCATGTAGAACAAACCGGCAAACCATGTAACTACAAAAATAATATGTAAAGATTTTACGTATAAATATTCCATCGTTTTAGTTGTTTAGCCATTCATTTAACCAATTACTAACTATTTTAACCCAGTCATCTCTATCATTTAAACAAGGAATGGTGGTGAATTTTTCTCCGGTATTTTCTTCAAACTCATGCTTGGCTTCCATGCCAATTTCCTCTATAGTTTCTAAACAATCTGCCACAAATGCAGGAGTTACAACAGCTAATTTTTTTATTCCGTTTTGAGCTCTATCATTTATGGTTACATCCGTGTAGGGTTGTAGCCATGGATCTTTTCCTAGTCTAGATTGGAAAGAAGTACTGTAAAATCCAGGTTTTAAATTTAGTTTTTTTACAACTCCTTGAGTCGTAGCATAACATTGATGTCTATAACAAAACTCATGTGCTTCAGATTTGGTGTTACAACATTCTCCATTTAATTGACAGTGTTTTCCGGTAACATCAGAATTTTTAATATGTCTTTCTGGTACTCCATGATAAGAAAATAACAGATGATCATATTCTTCTTTTTCCAAAGTTTCTTGAATACTTTTAGATAAAACATCAATATAATCCTGTTTGTTATAAAAAGCAGGTAAAGAACTTAGATTGATGTTTGGGAATTTGTCTCTTATAATTTTTTCTGCTAACACTACAATAGTTTCAGTAGTAGCCATGGCAAATTGTGGATACATGGGTACTAATAAAATATCAGTTACTCCTTGGTCTGCTAATTCAGTAATTCCAGTTTCTATAGAGGGGGTTCCGTATCGCATAGCCAAAGCTACAGGTGCTTCTACTTGTTTTTTTACTTTGTTAGTGAAATTTTCGGAAATCACAATTAAAGGAGACCCTTCTTTTGTCCAAACTTTACTATATGCTTTGGCAGATTGTTTTGGTCTGGTGTTTAAAATAATTCCTTTAACTAACAAGCATCTAGTTAGGTAGGGAACATCAATCACACGTTCATCCATTAAAAATTCATCTAAATAATTTTTCACATCTTTTACAGATGTGCTGTTTGGGGAACCTAAGTTTACAATTAATATTCCTTTCATTATAAATGATTATTTGTTGTTAGTTGCTTTGTTATTTCGTACAAGCTTACACTAAGACTGTTAATTACGTTCATAGAAGAGTTTTTTCCATACATAGGGATATATATGCTTTCGTTACAAAGATTTAAAGCTTCTTGGTTAATCCCAAATCTCTCAGAACCAATTAACAAAGCTATTTTTTTATGTGTACTAAAATTGTATTGATGAATATTTTTGCTTTGGTTAGTTATCTCTAAAGCTATAATAGTATAACCATCTTTTTTTAAAGAGGTGATTAATGAGATGATATCATGATAACTAATAATCTCAATATTTTTTTCAGTATTTCTAGCTGTTCGTTGTACTAACCTGTTATCTGTGTTAGGAGAGTTGTCATTTAAGTAAAATGTTTTTACTCCAAAAGCTTCAGAAACTCTTAAGCCCATTCCTACATTTTGAGGAGTTCTTAATTCTTCTCCAATCACAATTAACGGAAAATCAATAAAATTATTTACAGTTTTACTGTGGTCTAACTGTTCCATTAAGCATTGTTTTGTTTGGTAAATTGTTTAGGTGTAATGCCAAACTTTCTTTTAAAAGCAGCAATAAAATGACTAGAATTGCTGTAGCCAACCTTATTTCCAATTTCGTTTACGTTTAGCTGATTTTCTGTTAATAGTTTTTTAGCAAACTCTAATTTATAGTTTAGTAAAAATGTAAAAACAGGAGCTCCATAAACTTCTTTAAATCCTTGTTTTAATTTTTTAATATTTAAGCCTACCGATTTAGATAATTCTTCTAATGATGGAGGATCGGCCATATTTTCTATAATAATGTCTTTTACTTTTTTTAGCTGACTTAGTGTGTCTTCGTTGGCCATAAAAGGACAATTTTCATTGTTGTTATCCTCAACATTGCTAAAATAAAGACTAAACAATTCAAACACTTTTGCTTTTAAAAATAAGTTTCCTAATGGAGAATTATCTTGTTTACTAATAATTTGATGTAATACTACTTGTTGAGAAGGAGTAGTGGTTTTGGTTTCAATAATAGGTTTTCCTACAACAAAATTATTATAGTTTAATAAGTAGTTGTTTTCATCACTAAATAAAGAATGAAAATATTGTACAGGCACAAGCATGACTATCATTTGAGATTCTTCTCCCATCTCAAACAAAATATTCATTTTATCATCCTTAAAATATACCATGCTAGATTCATTTTTTTGCAATTCCACAGCACAGTGCTCCATATTAAAAGCAACCTTAGAAGTGTTTTTTAAATTAAAGAATAACTGAATGTAGTTTCGCTCAGTTTCAAATCTATAGTATTGTTTTTCAGATTGATAGTTGTCTAGAATTAATAACGAAAATAAGTGTTTTTCATCTATAAGTATCTTAGTACTTTTGTCGATGTTTTTATATTTTGTGGGATCAAAATGTATCATCTTTTTATCGCTATTTTTATTGATGTATGTGGCAAAATTAAATTAATTATCGCAAAATAAGTGATTATAAATAATGTTTTTATGATGAATATCATATTTTTTTACTATCTAAACATCAATAAAACTTATGGTTCTGGTTATTTAGATGTGTTTTAAATTAGGGAGAGTACCTTATTGAGTTGTTATTAGTTCTTTTGTCGATGTTTTTAAAGGAATATTGGTGGTACTTTTGTCGATACTTATGGTATGCAAACATATGAGAACTGAACAAATAGGAACTAAACTTTATAATGTAGGGCTTAGTTATAAAAAGGCAGATGTGGAGACACGTAGTGCTTTTAGTTTGTCTAAGCAAAAGCAAATAGATTTACTAAAAGATGCTAAGTCTAAAGGTATTGATGGAGTAATGGTAGTTTCTACTTGTAATAGAACAGAAATTACAGGGTTTGCAAAACACCCCTTTGAATTGATAAGTTTGCTGTGCGAACACTCTAATGGTACAGTAGAAGATTTTGTAAAATATTCTAATATTTATAAGTCATCAGAAGCTATTCAGCATTTATTTAAGATAGGAACTGGTCTAGAAAGTCAAATTTTAGGAGACTACGAAATTGTAGGGCAGTTAAAACAAGCTTATCAAATAGCACAAAAATACGGAACCATTAATACTTATTTAGAAAGATTGATGAATTCTGTATTGCAGGCAAGTAAAGAGGTTAAAAACCAAACAGAATTAAGTTCTGGTACTACTTCTGTAGCCTATGCAGCAACACAATATGTAATAGATAATGTAGAAAACTACAATTCTAAAAGAGTGTTGGTTTATGGTTTGGGAGAAATTGGTAAAAATGCCTGTAAGAATTTATTGGAATATACAGAGAACAATAACATTCATTTAATCAATAGAACACACGCTAAGGCGATTGAGTTTTCAGAGGTACATCAAAATATAGCGATCAATACTTTTGAAAATTTAGATGTTGAAATTGATGATGCAGATGTGTTAATTGTTTCTACAGGTTCTGATATGCCTACCATTACAACCAAACACATCAAAAAAGATAAAAATTTATTGATTTTAGATTTGTCTATGCCAGAGAATGTAGATAAATCTTTAAAATCTTTTGAGAATATTACGTTGGTAAATGTAGATCAATTATCTAAAATTACAGACAAAACTTTAGCTAAACGTACTGCAGAAATTCCTAAGGCAATGCTTATTATTGATAAACATAAGCAAGATTTTAATGAGTGGGTAATGCATAGAAAGTTTACTCCGGCAGTCGCTGCTTTAAAAGAGTCTTTAATGGCTATTCAGCATGATGAATTAGATTTACACAAAAAACGTTTAGATGGGTTTAATGAAGAACATGCAGAAATCATTACCTCTAGAATTATTCAGAAAATAACCACACAGTTTGTTAAACATTTAAAAGATGAGAATACATCTGTTAATCAAAGTATAGAGGTGGTTAGTAAAATATTTAATACTTCATTAGAAACTCAAGAATGAGTAAAGTTATTAGAATAGGTACAAGAAATAGTGAATTGGCTTTATGGCAAGCTCATTTAGTACAAGGTAAACTTCAAGCATTAGGTTACAAAACAGAAATTGTTGAACTATCATCTATAGGTGATGAAATTTTAGATATTCCTTTACATCAAATTGGGAGCATGGGGGTTTTTACCAAAACTTTAGATGTTGCCATGCTACGAGGACAGATTGATATTGCTGTTCATTCTTTAAAAGATGTTCCTACACAATTACCAGAAACCATTGTACAAGCTGCTGTTTTAGAACGTGCCGATGTACATGATGTTGTTGTTTACAAAGGAACAGAAGAAGAGTTGATTGCTGATGAAGCTACCATTGCTACAGGTAGTTTGCGTAGAACAGCACAGTGGTTGCACAAATATCCTACTCACAATTTAACAGATTTACGAGGTAATGTAAACACTCGTTTACAAAAGTTAGAAGATAATCCTTGGAACGGAGCTATTTTTGCCAAAGCAGGTTTAGAACGTATTAATTTGTTGCCAGAAAATCATGTGGTGCTAGATTGGATGATTCCTGCACCTGCACAAGGAGCGATCATGATTACTGCTTTAGAAAACGATTCAGAAGTTTTAGAGGCATGTGCTAAAATCCATCATGAAGAAACCGCACTTTGTGTAGGTATAGAACGTGATTTTATGAGAACTTTAGAAGGTGGTTGTACTGCACCTATCGGAGGAAATGCCGAAATTGTTGCAGATAAAGTTACCTTTAAAGGTTTGTTAAGTGCTATTGATGGAAAAGAGCAAAAAGGCGTTTTTAGAATAGCAGATTTAAAAGATGCTAAAGATTTAGGAAAGCAATGTGCTCAAGAAATTTTAGCCAATGGAGGTGATGTGTTGATGAAAGAAATTAAAAAAGTGATTAAAAAGTAGTATTCAGTAATGAGTACAAAGTATTAAGAAATATTGAATCCAAGTAGTTTTGTCACTTCGAGTGATTTTGAGGTACGAAAAATTGTATCGAGAAGTGAGTTTAAATAACAAATGAAAATTCTATCAACCAAAATATTAACCCCTAGTCAAAAAGAATTGCTATCCGGTTTTTCAGTTGTAGAGAAAGCGATGATTTCTATTTCTTTTGGAGAAAACTTTAAAGTAGATGAATGTATCTTACATGCGGTTTTTACTAGTGCTAATGCGGTAAAGTCTGTGTTTGAGAAAAACAAAAATAAAGTTGAACATTTTCAAAACGTATATTGTGTTGGTTTAAAAACAAAGTCTTTATTAGAAAGTTTTGGAGTTCAAGTACAAGATGTTTCAAGCAATGCTTTAGCATTAGCAGAGATTTTAGTTGCTAAAAAAATAGAAGACATTCATTTTTATTGTGGAAATCTTCGCAATAATGATTTGCCTAATGTAATGGCAGAAAATGGAGTATTGGTAACTGAATACATAGTTTACAAAACAGAATTTAGTGAACATACTTTTGATGAAAACTTTAATGCTGTTTTGTTTTATAGCCCAAGTGGGGTTAGTAGTTTTGTAAAAGCAAAAAACAATTGCAATACCATTGCTATTTGCATAGGAGTAACCACAGCAACCGAAGCATTAAATAGTTTTGAACAAGTATATATGGCAGAGGAAACTACGGTAGAATCTGTCATAGAAAAATTAAAAGAGATAATATAGTACAAAGTATTAAGCACAGAGTACTAAGAGTAATAAATTACATAGAAACAAAGGACTATGTACTAACTACTAAGAAATGAACAGAACAAGAAGGTTAAGAAAAACAGAAGGAATCAGAAGATTGGTTAGAGAAAATCAGTTAACGGTTGATGATTTGGTGTATCCTTTATTTATTGAAGAAGGGGAAAACATAGAAAAAGAAATTAGTTCTATGCCAGGTATTTTTCGTTTTTCATTAGATACCATTTCTAAAGAATTGGATGAGGTAGTTTCTTTAAATATACCTGCTGTTTTGTTATTCGGAATTCCATCAGAAAAAGATGATGAAGGTACAGAAACGTGGAATGATAACGGAATTATGCAACAAGCGGTTCGTTTTATTAAAAAGAACTATCCTAGTTTGTATGTGATTACAGATGTTTGTTTTTGTGAATATACCAGTCACGGACATTGTGGAATTATTCACGATCATGATGTTGACAACGATGCTACTTTGGTAAACATTGCCAAACAAACTATTTCTCATGCCAAAGCAGGGGTAGATATGGTAGCTCCATCAGGAATGATGGATGGAACTATTGCTGCCATGAGAGAAGCCTTAGACAATTCAGGTTTTCCAAACATTCCAATTATGGGATACTCTGTGAAATATGCATCAGCATTTTATGGGCCTTTTAGAGAAGCGGCAGATTCTACACCGTCTTTTGGAGATAGAAGAACTTATCAAATGGATCCATCTAACAGGTTAGAAGGACACAGAGAAGCGTCTTTTGATGATGAAGAAGGAGCAGATGTTTTAATGGTAAAACCAGCACTTTCTTATTTAGATATTATTAGAGATTTAAAAGAAGATTTTGACAGACCTATAGCATGTTATAATGTAAGTGGAGAATATGCCATGGTAAAAGCAGCAGCAGAAAAAGGTTGGATTGATGGAGAGCGTGTCATGATGGAATCTCTATTGTCTATGAAAAGAGCCGGAGCAAATATCATCATTACCTATTTTGCCAAGGAAGTAGCTAAAATATTAAGTAAAAAGTAAAAGGATTTTAAGATTAAGGTGGTTTTTAGTTTTAACAACCATAAATATCTTTTTACCTTTTACCTTAAATCATTATACATTACATAAAATGAACTTTAACAATTCAGAAAAACTATACAAAAAAGGATGTGAAAACTTAGTAGGAGCTGTAAACTCTCCTGTTAGAGCATTTGCATCGGTTGGTGGAAATCCTTTGTTTATAGACAAAGCCAAAGGAGCTTATATTAAAGATGTAGATGGAAACAAATACATAGATTTAGTATTGTCTTACGGACCTATGATTTTGGGGCATAGAAACAAAAAGGTAGAAAAAGCAGTTACTAAAGCTATAAAAAAAGGAACTTCATTTGGAGCTTCTACCAATGCTGAAATTAAGTTAGCAAAAATAGTTTGCGAAGCTTTTCCAGGAATGGATAAAGTTCGTTTTGTAAATTCTGGTACAGAGGCTGTGTTAAGTGCTATTCGTTTGGCAAGAGCGCATACAGGAAAAGATAAAATCATTAAGTTTTCAGGATGTTATCACGGGCACATGGATGCCATGTTGGTAGCAGCGGGTTCTGGTTTGGCAACCTTAAGTTTACCAGGTTCAAAAGGGGTGCCTGCACAATCTGTAGAAAATACGTTGATTGCTGAGTATAATAATTTAGAAAGTGTAAAAGCTCATTTTGATAAGCATGATGATATTGCTGGGGTAATTTTAGAGCCTGTAACAGGAAACATGGGAGTAGTACAACCTACTCAAGAATTTATACAAGGGCTACGAAAAATAACAAAAGAGCACGGTGTGCTCCTGATTTGTGATGAGGTAATGACAGGTTTCCGTTCTAAATTTGGTGGAGCACAAGAATTAGTAGGAGTAGAAGCAGATATTACTTGTTTAGGAAAAGTAATAGGAGGTGGTTTCCCTGTAGGAGCCTACGGAGCTCGTAACGAAATTATGGAAAATGTAGCCCCATTAGGAGGCATGTACCAAGCAGGAACTTTATCAGGAAACCCGATTGCGATGGCAGCAGGAATTTCAACTTTAACGGAGTTGAAAAATCAAAATCCATATGAAAAGTTTAATACTGTTGCAGAAAAGTTAGAGGAAGTATTATTGTCTTCTGCTAAAAAATATGGAGTAGATTTAAAAGTGAATAGATTTGGATCTATGATCAATCCATTTTTTATCAATAAAGAAGTGACCAATTTTGCTGATGCACAAACATCGGATACCGATAAGTTTGCAAAGTTCTTTTGGGCAATGATAGAAAACGGTGTGTTTTTACCACCAAGTCAGTTCGAAGCTTGGTTTTTATCAACTACCATTACCATGAAGGAATTAAAAAAGTTGGAGACTGCAATTGATGCTTCTATGAAAGTAGTAGGAGAAAAGTAAAAGGATTTAAGAGTAGAAGGTAAAAAGACGTTTTTAAGTGCATAATTTTAGAGAATTAAATATTTGGAAAATATCTAAAGACTTTTGTAAAGAAGTTTATTTAGTAACAAAATCTTTTCCTAAATCTGAAATTTATGGATTAACAAGTCAACTGAACCGAGCTGTTGTTTCTGTTCCTTCAAATATTGCAGAAGGTTGTGGAAGAGAAACAAGTAAAGATTTAGCTCGTTTTATTACCATTGCTTTAGGTTCTGCATATGAAATAGAAACTCAATTAATTATTGCTTTTGAATTAGAGTTTATAAAAGAAAAAGATTTTGAGGCTTTATTAGATAAGATAAAGCAAATTCAGAAGATGTTATATAATTTTAGAAGAACATTAAAATAGAGATTGTATGAAAAGTCTTGTTACTTTTTACTTACAATCATTTTACTAGAGATGATAAAAAACGACCTATACCTAAGAGCCTTAAAAGGAGAAACTGTAGAAAGACCTCCAGTTTGGATGATGAGACAAGCAGGAAGATACTTGCCAGAGTTTCAGGAAATAAAAAAGAAATACGATTTTTTTACACGTTGTCAAACACCAGAGTTGGCGGCAGAAATAACCGTACAACCTATCCGTAGATATGGAATGGATGCGGCTATTTTGTTTTCGGATATTTTAGTCATTCCACAAGCAATGAATATTGAAGTGGAAATGAAAGCAGGAGTTGGACCTTGGTTGCCAAATCCAATTCGTACCATGAAAGGTGTAGAAAACGTAATTGTTCCAGACATTGATGAAACTTTAGGATATGTAATGGATGCCATTAAATTGACAAAAGAAATGTTGAACGATGAAATTCCATTGATTGGTTTCGCAGGTTCTCCATGGACAATTTTGTGTTATTGTATTCAAGGACAAGGATCAAAGAATTTTGATATGGCCAAAGAGTTTTGTTTTACACAACCTTTAGCTGCCCATGCCTTATTACAAAAAATTACAGATACTACTATTGCTTATCTTAAAAAGAAAGTAGAAGCAGGAGTAAACGCTGTACAAGTGTTTGATTCTTGGGGAGGAATGTTATCTCCGGTAGATTATCAAGAATTTTCTTGGAAATACATCAATCAAATTATAGAAGCATTAAAAGATGATGCTCCAGTAATTGCTTTTGGAAAAGGATGTTGGTTTGCATTAGAAGAAATGTCTAAATCTAACGCCTCTGCTTTAGGGGTAGATTGGACAATTACTCCAGAGTGGGCAAGAAAATTAACAGGAGGAAACATTACTTTGCAAGGTAACTTTGATCCAACTCGTTTGTTCTCTCCACCAGCAGAAATTAAAAAGCAAGTAACTACTATGATAGATGCTTTTGGTAAAGACAAATACATTGTAAACTTAGGGCACGGTATTTTACCAAATATTGGTTTAGACAATGCCAAAGCGTTTATTGATGCAGTTAAGGAATATAGCGTATAGAGTAAAAGGTAAAAGGATTTTGGGTAATAGGATTTGAGATTTTATTTTCACCAATGTTTTAAGATATATGTCTTTATACCTTTTACCAACAATCTTTTTACCCAATAAAATAATGAAAGAACAATTTTACAACTACATACAACAATTACAAGACACTATTTGTGCAGGTTTAGAGGCTGTAGATGGTGAAGCAAAATTTGTACAAGATCTTTGGAATAGACCTGAAGGAGGCGGAGGTAGAACTCGTGTAATTTCAAACGGAAAAGTGTTTGAAAAAGGAGGAGTAAACATATCATCCGTTCATGGAGAATTGCCTTTGGCTTTACGCAAACAATTTGGAGTAGAAGAAGGAAACTTCTATGCTTGTGGTTTGAGTTTGGTAATACATCCTAAAAACCCTATGGTGCCAACAGTACATGCAAATTGGCGATATTTTGAAATGTATGACGAATCAGGAAATGTGGTTACACAGTGGTTTGGTGGAGGACAAGATTTAACACCTTACTATTTGTTTGATGAAGATGCTGTACATTTTCATACAGTTTGTAAAACAGCTTGTGACAAACACAATCCTGAATTTTATCCGTTGTATAAAAATAAATGTGATGAATATTTTTGGAATGCTCACAGAAATGAAGCTAGGGGAATAGGAGGTTTGTTTTTTGATTATTGCAAAGCTACAGAAGATATGTCTTTAGATCAATGGTACAATTTTGTTACAGAAGTAGGAAATAGCTTTTTAGAAAGTTATGTGCCTATTGCAGAAAAGCGAAAAGATTTACCTTATACTAAAGAACAAAGAGATTGGCAAGAAGTCCGTAGAGGACGTTATGTGGAATTTAATTTAGTTCATGACAGAGGAACGTTGTTTGGTTTAAAAACCAATGGTAGAATAGAATCTATTTTAATGAGTTTACCACCACATGTACAATGGCATTATTGTCATGAACCTCAAAAAGATAGCGAGGAAGAAAGGTTGGTTAAAACATTAATGAACCCAAAAGAATGGATCTAAATGCGTGTCATAAAGTTCTTTATCATAGTATGCTATATTTCTGGATTTAGCCAGAAAAAAGATACTTTGTATGTAGAAACTTTTTCGCATAAAATAAATATAAGAACTTCACTAGAATTAGAGGAACAAGCCTTAGAGGTATCAAACCTTAATACCTCAAATGATTATTCTCTTAGACAAAATGAAGTTGGTAAGTTAGCATTCTCGCTAAACTATAAAATATTGGGAGTAAAATTAGGTTTTACTCCCGGTTTTTTAAAAAATGACTTTGCCTTAAAAGGTCCTGCCGAATATAGGCATTACAGAATCAGAATCTATTTTCCTAAGTTATATCAACAATTTTATTATTATCGCACCAAAGGTTTTTATGTTAAAAATACTGATGATTATGTAGATGGTTGGGAAAAAGGAAAAGATCCTTATTTACAAATCTCTAATTTAAATACTTTAGAAATTGGAGGAGAAACAAGATACTACTTTAGTAATAAGTTTGGATATAGAGCTATTTTTTCAAATACAGAAAGGCAATTAAAATCTAAAGGAACTTGGATGGCTGTGTTAAAATACAATTATTCAAAAATAGACAAACCTACTACTGATTATTTTGTGTTGAATGATGAAAGTTATAATCTAAATATTATTGGAGGTTATATCTATAATTTAGTCTTTGACAAAAACAAGTATCTCTTTGGGCAAATTACTCCAAGCGTAGGAATTAAATATGTTAAAAATATTCATGATAATACCTCTGGAGGAGTAGAAAAAAATCATCTCTTAATTCCTAACGTAGGCTTACGAACAAGACTAGGGTTAGGGTACACGTCTAGCAAGTTTTATTATGGAGTTAGTGTGTTAATTACTTCAACATCTTATCAAGAATATGCGAATATAAATTTAGTAGATTCTAGAGTTTTTGCTTCTTTACATTTAGGATATCGCTTTGAAGCTTTTAAAGGGTTAGAAAGTTTTTTTAAAAATTAGGAATTTAAAATATTTGAAAATCAAGGTATTAAGATTTTATTTTTCTGCAGGTGATGTTTTCTAAAATAAAAAACTGGTTCTAATTAAACTATCTAGATTTTAGATAGTCTTAAGTATTGTTCGTCTATAAAAACAAGAATACAAATTAAACAATACTATGAAATACATTTTATTTATCATCTCTGTTTTATTTCTTCAGCAGGCCAATGCACAATCGATTGGATTTGAAATTTCAGGAACTTTAATTTCTAATGACGATAAGTCTCCATTAGAATCTGCAACGGTTTATTTAGAAAGAAAAAAAGACAGTACCGTTGTGAGTTATACAATAACAGATGATAAAGGAAAATTTTCTCTAGAGGGAAGTACAAAAGATGCTGAGTTAAATTTTAATATTACTTATGTTGGTTACAAACCATATCATAAAGATTTAGATTTAAAAAAAGAAGCTGTAATTGATATGAAGGAGGTGGTATTAAAACCTGATGCAAATGAGTTAAATGAAGTAGTCCTTAAATTATCACCGCCAATAACAGTTAAAAAAGATACTTTAGAATTTAATGTTAAGTCTTTTAAAACAAAAAAAGATGCCAATGTTGAAGATCTTATTAAAGTATTACCTGGAGCAGAAGTAGATGCTGAAGGAAATATCACTATTAATGGGAAGCCTGTTAACAAAGTTTTGATAAACGGAAAACCTTTCTTTGGTAATGATCCAACCATTGCTACACGTAATTTTCCCAAAGATATTATAGAAAAAGTTCAGGTTTTAGATACAAAAACCAAGTCTCAAGCATTTACAGGAGAAGACAGTGATGGTGAAAACAAAACCGTAAATCTTGTTATAAAAAAAGAAAACAACAAAGGAGTTTTTGGTAGAACGGCAGCGGGTATTGGTACAGATGACAAATACGAATATGCGGGTATGTATAACCGTTTTGATAATGATCAAAAATTTAGTGCCCTGTTAGGAGGTAACAATATTAATTCTCCAGGGTTTAGCTTTGGAGAAATTAGAGAAATGTTTGGAGGGAATGTAAACTCAAGAAATTTTGGGGGTGGACAAGGAATTGTAACTTCTGATAACGTAGGGGTAAATTATGCTGATGATTATGGTAAAAATGTTGAATTTACCTCAAACTATTTTTATTCAGGAAGTGATTCCGAAAACGAATCCTCTAGTGAAAGAGAAGATTTTTACGATACATTTAGCAATTTCACTACATCTAATGGTAAGTCATCCAGTAGTAGCGATAGCCATTCTGCTAATTTTGAAGTAGATATTAAAAAGGATTCAACTTGGTTAATTAATATTTCTCCATCTTTTAGATTTTCTAAAAGTAATACCATTTCCGAAGATGATCAAACAATAGTAGATGAGAATAAAGATGTTATTAATGAAGCCAATTCATCATCTAATGTTAAAAGTGATAATAGAAGTGCAAGTACAGATATTGATGTAACTAGGAGGTTTGGATCTAAGGGAGGATTTATTAGAGTTGGTGTTGATGTAGGAGTAAGCGGATTAAATAGTGATGATTATTTAGCTCAAAAGCGTGAAGTATATAATAATACTTCAAAAAACTATGATAGAAACTTATATTCAAATATAGAGAATTCATCACAAGATTTAGAAACCTCATTAACATATAGGTTACCTATAATCTCTAAAAAATTGTTCATAGATTTTAGATATTCTTTTAACACAGATAAAAATACATCTGATAAAAAAACATATGAATTTGACACCAACACTCAAGAATACAAAAATGTATTTATTGATAGTTTAAGTACCGATTATACCAATACAGACCTAAGTCATGTGCCTGGTATTGGGTTTAATTTTTCTACAGATAAAATAAGATTAAGGTATAATAGTTCATATAGATTTAGAACTTTAGAAAATATTGATGATTTAAGACCTATTTATAGCTTAAAGAGACAATTTAATAATTTTGAGCAAAACCTTAATTTTAGGTATCGTTTTAGTGAAAAATCATCATTTAACATTCGTTATAACTTAAGAAATAACCCACCTAGTTTATCTAATTTACAGGCGTTTGAAGATGTGAGTTCTAATAATAATGTTGTTGTAGGAAACCCAAATTTAAAGCCAGAGAAAGCCCATAGTTTCAACATGTTCTTTAATAATTTCGATTTTCAAAAACGTACAGGTTTTTACAGTTATGTTAATGGTAATCTTACTCAAGATCAAGTAGTGTCTAATGTAACCATTAATCAACAAGGTGGTGATAGAAGAACAACTTATACCAACGTAAATGGAAATTACAATGTGTCAGCAGGTTTAGGAACTAGTAAAAAATTTCAATTTACAGACATCTCTTCTTTAGACCTAAGGCTTGGAGCAGGTCCAGGTTATAATAGATCTGTCAATTATAATAACGGAAACTTATATATTAGTAAAGGATTGTCTATCAACCCTAACGTTGGATTAAGGTACGAAGTGAGAGATATTCTTGATGTAGATACAAGATATACCATATCATATTCAAACACCCAATATAACCTTGCTAATTTACCAAATAGAAACATTACTTCTCATTCAGTAAACTTAAATACTACTACCATGGTTCCAAAAGGGTTAGAATGGAGAAATTCTCTTAATTACAATTATAACCCTAATGTAGCAGATGACTTTCAAAAAAGTTCTTGGTTTTGGAATATGACTTTATCTTATGCTGTTTTAAAAGACAAAGGATTGATTTCTTTAAAAGCGTATGATTTATTAAATCAAAACACAAATGTAAGAAGAATAGCTAATCAAAACTATATTCAAGATTCACAAAGTACCGTGTTAAAACAATACTTTATGCTTGGCTTTAGTTGGAAGTTTAACACCTTAGGTGATAGAACCAAAGGCGGACCAAGGGGTAGAGGAGATTTTAGAAGACGTAGATTTTAATAGGATATAATTTCCTCATCTTTAAAATGAAAAGCACTTTCAATAGCTGCATTTTCATCACTGTCAGACCCGTGGATGGCGTTTAAAGTTACATTGGTAGCGTATAAGTTTCTAATAGTTCCTTCAGCGGCATCCTCAGGATTGGTAGCTCCAATTAAAGCTCTAAAATCGTCTACAGCATTTTTCTTTTCAAGAACAGCAGCTATAATAGGCCCACTGGTCATAAACTCAATAAGTTTACCATAGAATGCTTTTTCTTTGTGAATAGCATAAAATTCTCCTGCTTTTTCTGCCGAAAGTTTGGTTAATTTTAACGCTACAATTTTAAACCCAGAATTGGTTATTTTCTGAATAATAGCTCCAGTATTTCCTTTTGCAAAAGCATCAGGTTTAATCATTGTAAAAGTTCTGTTGTTTTCCATGTTGATATGTTTTACAACGCTAAGATACTTTTTTCCATAAAAAATATACGGCTTTGTAAACTCATTTTTAATTGTATTTTAGCAGCTTATGAATACAAAGGATATAAACGTTTTAAAAACGTATTTTAAAGAACCTAAAAATATTGTTTTTGTAGCACACAAAAACCCTGATGGTGATGCTGTTGGTTCTACTACAGCCATGGCAATGTTTTATAAAAAATTAGGACATCAAGTACAGGTAGTTTTACCTAATGGAATTCCAGATTTTATAGCTTGGATGCCAGGAGCAGATGATGTTTTTAGATATGATTTACAAAATATACAATCTAAAAAAGCTATTAGTGAAGCTGATGTCATCTTTTTGTTAGATTTTAATGCTTTGCATAGAGTTGGTGATGACATGCAAAATGGATTAGAAGCTTTTGAAGGTGATTTTATCATGATAGACCATCATCAACAACCAGATGATATAGCTATGGTCACTTATTCTGATACCTCTATCTGTTCTACCTGTCAAATGGTTTATCATTATATTGATACTTTAGGACAAACAGATTTGATAGATGAGGATATTGCAACCAGTATTTACACGGGAATTATGACAGATACAGGTTCTTTCCGTTTTCCATCAACAACAAGTACAACGCACAGAATTATAGCTAATTTAATTGATAAAGGAGTTAAAAATGCAGATATTCACAACCAAGTATTTGGGAACAACTCATATAGTAGACTACAACTATTAGGAAAAGCTTTAACAAATTTAATAGTTATAGAAGATTGTAAAACTGCCTATATTACTTTATCGCAAGATGAATTAAAACAATACAATTATACAAAAGGAGATACAGAGGGAATTGTAAATTACGCCTTGTCTTTAAAAGGAATTGTATTTGCTGCTATTTTTATTGAAGATACAGATCAAGGAATTGTAAAAATGTCTTTTAGATCTAAAGGAAAATTCTCTGTAAATCAATTTGCAAGAAATCATTTTGATGGAGGTGGACATGACAACGCAGCAGGAGGAAGATCAGTAGATTCTTTAGAAACAACTGTGGCTAAATTTATATCTATAGTTCCAGATTATAAACAAGATTTGTTGGTTTCTTATGAAATTTAGTTGGCTATTTGTTTATGGAATACTTTTTGTGTCTTGTAACCACACAAAAGCAAGAAGACCTATAAATAAAAAAAATGATTCTTCTAAATATGAGTATTCAATCTTACTGAATAAAACTATTCAGGCTGAGGAAGAAAATAATATCAAAAAGTATATTGTAAATGATACTTTGTTAAACTATAATTTTTCTCCTTATGGTTTTGCTTATGCTAAAGTAAAAACATCGGAAGTACTAAAAAACAAAGTGCAACAAAATGATATAGTTACCTATGTTAAATCTGTTTTTAATTTAAAAAATGAATTGATTTACAGAGAAATACAAGAAACGATAATAGTTGGTAAATCAAAAGAGATAAAAGGAATAGAAGAAGGACTTAAATTAATGCAAGAAGATGAGGAATTTAAATTTATTTTTAGTTCATTTGTAGCCCACGGATTTAGTGGTGATGGTAACAATATAGGAGCTAACACTCCTATAGTAGTAAAAATTAAACTTTTAAAAATTAAATAAATAATTAAGAAAATGAATATCATTAAAGGATTAGCTTTAGGATTAGCAGTTACAGGAATGGTGTCTTGTAACCAACAAGCAGCAAGAAAAACAACATTAGCAACTGAATTAGATTCAGTAAGTTATGCCTTAGGAGCATATATTAACTTAAACTTTAAAGTAAGTGAAGACTTTAAAGATTTAGATTTAGCTGTATTTAATCAAGCAATTAAAGAAGCATCAGACTCTGCTAAAGTATTAATAGATCAAAAAGATTTAGCTCCAATTTTAATTGCTTATACTAAAAAGCAAGCAGAAGCAAAAAATGCAGGTCTTAAAGAAAAAGGTGAAGCTTTTTTAGAAGCTAATAAAGCTAAAGAAGGAGTACAAGTTACAGAAAGTGGATTACAATATATTGTAGAAACTGAAGGAACTGGTGAAAAGCCATTAGAAACAAGTACAGTAAAAGTACACTACCATGGAACTACTCCAGAAGGAGAGGTTTTTGATAGTTCTGTAGATAGAGGAACTCCTGCTGAATTCCCATTAAATAGAGTGATTCCAGGATGGACAGAAGGGTTACAATTAATGACTGTAGGTTCTAAGTATAAGTTTTTTGTACCTCAAGAATTAGCATATGGAGCCAATGCACCTCAAGGTGGAGCAGGACCAATTAAGCCTTATATGCCATTAATATTTGAAGTAGAATTATTAGAAATAGTTAAGTAATTAACAAACTCTTAAAATTATAAAAAAGCCCAATTAAGATTTTCTTAATTGGGCTTTTTCTTGCTACTATTTCTAAGTATAAAGTTTATCTTTACGCTTTTAAAATTAAAAGAAATTACATGAGCTTATTTCAAGATCAGTCTTTAAAAGTATACAACTCAATTAGTAAAACAAAGGAAACTTTTTCTCCGGTAACAAAAGGGAATGTGGGAATGTATGTATGTGGACCTACCGTGTACAGTAACGTACATTTAGGAAACGTAAGAACATTTATGAGCTTTGATTTGGTGTTCCGTTATTTACAGCATTTGGGGTATAAAGTACGTTATGTGCGTAATATTACTGATGCCGGTCATATGGAAGATGATGCAGATGAAGGAGAAGATAAAATTGCTAAAAAAGCTCGTGTTGAAAAAATAGAACCCATGGAAGTGGTACAACGTTACACTTTAGACTTCCATAATATTTTACAACAACTAAATAATTTACCGCCTAGTATTGAGCCTACTGCTACAGGACATATTATTGAGCAAATTGAAATTATTAAAGATATTTTAGAAAAAGGACTGGCTTATGAGGTAAATGGCTCTGTGTATTTTGATGTATTGAAATACAACGAAAGTAAAACTTACGGTGTTTTATCTGGTAGAAAAATAGAAGATGCTGTTCATAATACTCGTGTGTTAGATGGGCAGTCTGAAAAGAAGAATCCACAAGATTTTGCTTTGTGGAAAAAAGCAAGTCCACAACATATTATGAGGTGGCCTTCTCCTTGGGGAATTGGATTTCCTGGTTGGCATTTAGAATGTACAGCTATGAGTACAAAATACTTAGGAGAAAAGTTTGATATTCACGGAGGAGGAATGGATTTAAAGTTTCCTCATCACGAATGTGAAATTGCCCAAGCAGAAGCTTGTAACGGTCACAATCCTGTAAATTATTGGATGCATGCCAATATGTTAACTATGAATGGACAAAAAATGTCTAAATCTACAGGAAATAATATTTTACCAGGTGAAATTTTTACAGGAAAAAATAGCATACTGTCTAAACCATTTTCACCAGCAGTAGTTCGTTTCTTTATGATGCAAGCGCATTATCGTAGTATTTTAGATTTTTCTAGTGAAGCTTTAGAAGCATCAGAAAAAGGATATAATAAATTGGTAGAAGCATTAAAAAACCTATCAAATATAACGGCATCAAAAACATCAACTATTGATGTTGAGGATTGGAAACAAGCTTGTTACGATGCAATGAATGATGATTTTAATAGCCCTGTATTGGTTGCTAATTTGTTTGAGGCTGTTAAAAAAATTAACTCACTAAAAGAAGGAAAAGCAAGTTTAACTCAAGAAGATTTAGATTTATTTACAAACACTTTACATGCTTTTGTTTATGATGTGTTAGGTTTGTTAACCGAGACAACTGAGCAAGGTTCTAATAAGTTAGAGGGGGTGGTAAATATGCTAATAGGAATGCGTAAGCAGGCAAGAGACAATAAAGATTGGGCTATGAGTGATTTAATTCGTGATGAGCTTAAGGCTTTAGGAATTCAATTAAAAGACGGAAAAGAAGGAACTACTTTTATTGTAGAATAAATTAAGAATGGATAGAATGAAAAAGATATTGATATTTCCTTTTATCCTATTGATTAGATTTTATCAAGGAGCCATTTCTCCGTTTATACCTGCTACATGTAGGTATTCACCAACCTGTTCTAGTTATAGTATAGAAGCTTTACAAAAGCATGGCATTATTTATGGTGGATGGTTGGCAATTAAAAGAATAGCAAGTTGCCATCCGTGGGGAGGCAGTGGTTACGATCCTGTACCAGAAAAACAAAATAAAAAAGATATATGAGTGTATTAGCCATTACATGGGATCCATCATTAGGACTGGATTTAGGTTTTTTTGTGATTAGATATTATAGTTTAATGTTTGTAATTGCTTTTGCAATTGGATATCAAATCATGAAAAAAATATTTATTCATGAAAAAATTGAATTGGAAAAATTAGATAAGCTTCTAATGTATGTAGTTTTTGCTACAATTTTGGGAGCAAGATTAGGACATGTTTTCTTTTATGATTGGGCTTATTTTTGTCAACATCCAGAAGAAATTTTATTACCTTTTAAGTTTCAGCCAACCTTTAAGTTTACAGGTTTTGCTGGCTTAGCAAGTCATGGGGCTGCCATTGGTATTATTACTTCTTTGTGGTATTTTTCTAAAAAAGTATTACAAAAGCCTTTACTATATATTTTAGATAGAGTAAGTTTAACTATTGCTTCTGGTGGGGTTTTTGTTCGTTTAGGAAATTTAATGAATTCAGAAATTATAGGGCATCCTACTAAAAGTAATTATGGATTCATATTTAAGGCATTAGGGGAAGATTTTCCAAGACATCCAACTCAGTTATATGAATCTTTTGGTTATTTAATTGTTTTCTTAATCATATTTTATATGTTTTGGAGAACCAAGGCTAAAGAAAAGTTGGGATTAATATTTGGTGTGTTTTTTACTTTATTGTGGTCTGTACGTTTTGTAGTAGAATTTTTTAAAGAAGCACAAGTTGATGATAGAGCTACTTGGGCATTAAATACAGGACAATTATTAAGTATTCCGCTAATATTAATAGGAATTTACTTTATTATAAAAGCAAATAAAAAATCGTAACAAAAAAGACAACTATTGGTTGTCTTTTTTGTTTAAATATGTTTTTTCTATTTTTTTTTCAAAAGAAATCGTCCTCTAGGTTCATCAGCTTTATTGAGTACAATATCAGAATGTAAAAACTCTGCAGCAGCAGCAGAATCTTTTACTTTTGATGTGCTACGTTTTAACATTTCTTTTTCAAACTCATTTAAAACACTTTTTCTAATACCTGCTTTTTTCCAGTCAGATAAGGGTCTACATTCTTTTGTAATGGTTCTTGCAAGTAACAAAGCATCTAGTAAAGCTTGGTTGGCTCCTTGGCCTTTAAAAGGACTCATAGGATGTGCAGCATCACCAATGAGTGTGGTTTTTTTACCATTTTGTAATAGTTCAGAAGTTAAAATTTCTCTATCATAAACAGGATATCCAGAAATTAAATTTTCTGAAGTTGCAGCTAAAATTTGAGGAATTGGGCTGTGCCATTGAGTTCTATAACAAGCTTCTTGTTTTAAGAATTTACTCCCTTTATTACTAAGTTTTTTAGCTTCTGTTTCAGAAATAAGAAAACTAAGTTGCCACATTATAGAGTCAGAAGAATAAGGCATCATATAAATGCGTTCATAACCATTGGCTGTTTGAAATACTGTAGCTGAATCCAATAATGAACTTTCAATATCTTTTAGATTTTTTAATGGACAAATTCCTAAAATAACAATACATCCAAGATATTGTAGGGGAGTTTTGTCTTCACCAATTAATAAATGTCTAACTGTACTACGAATACCATCGGCACCAACCAAAAGATCTGTTTTTACATTCTTAATTTTATCATTTACTTTAAAAGTAAGATTTACATCGGTGGTTTCAGTAAAGTCTAATAATTGATGTCCCCATTTTATTACATGATGTCCATCAAGTTGTTTAAGTAAAGCTAAGCGTAAGGATTGTCTTGATATATGTATATTGGTACGTTTTGCTGATTTTTTCAGATCAGAACGGCCCCATTTTCTAATACCCCATTCTCCTATAATTTTTCCATCAGTTGTATGTACTATATGTCGGGTAGATACTATACCTTCTTTTAATTGATCAATTCCTAAAGCTTTAATAGCTTTACTTGCTTGTTGTAAAGTAAGTCCGTAGCCTTGAGATCTAGCATCAAAGTCTATATCTCTTTCATAAAGAGTAAATGGAATTCCTCTGTGTAAACAAGCAACAGCGAGCGCAACACCACCAATACCACCACCAATAATAGCAAGGTGTGGATAATCTTGTGTGTTAATTGGAGTAGGAGAGTCTGAATGTATTATTCCTGTACCTTTACAAGTGGAACAAATAGATAGAGAAGCTTTAGGCGAAATAGGTGCTAATTTTCCATTATTGTTTTTAGATATCTCTAGTTCTTTTTTATATTGTAATCTTACTTTTTTAGGTATTCTATTTCTTTTTTTTCCTTGTCCCTTACAGTTTAAACAAGCAGTCCAGTTTTGTTTTTTATTATTCATTAGCTGAACATAGTATTTATTTTAAATTAGGTATTAACATCTTAATGTAATATAAAAATAATCTTTTTATATATGTACAAAAAAGGCCTTTGCTAAACTGCAAAGGCCTTTCTTATTATTATGATATCAATATTTATTGAACTCCTACTAAATCTCCAGCAATATCTTTAGAAGGTAAATCAGATTTACCCATTAAGAAAATATCTACTTGACGAGCGGCTTCACGACCTTCAGAAATTGCCCAAACAATTAAAGATTGTCCTCTACGCATATCTCCAGCAGCAAATACATTTGGAATATTTGTTTGATAACTACCGTATTCAGCTTTGTAGTTAGAACGAGCATCTGTCTCAATTCCTAATTGTTCCGCAATAGTAGCTTCTGGACCTGTAAAACCAAGAGCTAATAAAGCCAAATCACAAGGCCAAATTTTCTCAGAACCTTCAATTTCTATCAATTGAGGTCTTTGTCCAGGAACCATTTTCCATTCAACATTAACCGTTTTTAAAGCTGTTAATTTTCCGTTTTCATCTTTGATGAATTCTTTAGTGTTGATTAACCAGTTTCTTTCACATCCTTCTTTATGAGAAGTAGATGTTTTTAACTGTAATGGCCAATATGGCCAAGGAGTAGACGGAGATCTATGTCCAGGAGGCTTAGGCATAATTTCAAAATTAGCCACAGATTTAGCTCCTTGACGGTTAGAAGTACCTACACAGTCAGAACCTGTATCTCCACCACCAATAACAATTACATTTTTATCAGTAGCTAAAACTTGATCTTTTACTTCTTTTCCAAAAACAACTTTAGTTTGTTGTGTTAAGAAATCCATTGCTTGTACCACACCATCAGCATCAATACCTGGAGTAGGTAAAGAACGTCTTTGAGTAGCTCCACCACATAAAGTAATAGCATCAAAAGCTTTTAATTCTTCAACAGAAACATTTACACCAACGTTAGCATTTACTTTAAAAGTAATTCCCTCAGCTTTTAAGATAGCTACTCTACGGTCAATAATTCCTTTTTCCATTTTAAAGTTAGGAATACCGTAACGTAACAATCCACCAACTTCATCATCTCTTTCAAAAACAGTTACTGTGTGCCCAGCTCTGTTTAATTGTTGAGCAGCAGCCAAACCAGCAGGTCCAGAACCTACAACAGCTACTGTTTTACCAGTTCTGTTTTTAGGTGGTTGTGGTTTGATCCATCCTTCTTTAAAAGCACGCTCTACAATATTCTTTTCTATGTTTTCAATAGAAATAGGATCTTCAATAATACCTAATACACAAGCTTTCTCACATGGAGCAGGACACAAACGACCTGTAAATTCAGGGAAGTTGTTTGTTGAGTGTAATATTAAAGAAGCTTTTTGCCATTCCCCTTGATGTACCATGTGGTTAAAATCAGGAATTAAGTTTCCTAATGGACAACCACTATGACAGAAAGGGATACCACAGTCCATACAACGTGAACCTTGCTCTGTAATTTCAGCCTCAGTTAATGGGACTGTAAATTCATTATAATTATGTACACGCTCTTCTACAGCTTTGTACGATTCGTCTTTTCTTTCGAATTCTTTAAATCCAGTTACTTTTCCCATATTATGATACTGTTAATTCTTCAAACATTGGTTCTTCATTTGCAATACGCTCTAAAGCTACTTTGTATTCTTTAGGCATAACTTTTACAAACTTAGCTAAGTAATTATCCCAGTCTGCTAAAATTTGTTTACCTCTATTACTATCAGTATAAGCTACGTGTTTTTCTATCAATCCTTTTAATTCAGCTGCATCTTCTGCAGTAATTGGATCAAAATCAATAGTTTCTTCATTACATAATCCATTAGTGAATTTACCATTTTCATCTAAAATGAAAGCATATCCACCACTCATACCAGCAGCAAAGTTACGTCCAGTTTTACCAAGTACAACAATTCTACCACCTGTCATGTATTCACATCCATGATCACCAACACCTTCAACAACAGCAGTTGCTCCAGAGTTACGAACAGCAAAACGTTCACCAGCAATTCCGTTTATAAATGCTTGTCCTTGAACAGCTCCAAATAAACAAACGTTACCAACAATAATGTTATCTTCTGCAACAAAATCAGCCTTAGCAGGTTTTTTTACAATAATTTTACCTCCAGACAAACCTTTACCCAAATAATCATTAGTGTTTCCTTCAACTGTATAAGTAATACCATGAGCTCCAAATACTCCCAAACTTTGTCCAGCAGAACCAGAGAAGTTTAAGTTTAAGGTATCTTCAGGTAATCCTAAATGACCATAAATCTTAGATATTTCGTTAGATACAATAGCACCTACAGAACGGTCTGTGTTGTTGATAGGATAATTTAATGTAGTTACTTCTTTTCTAAAGATAGCAGCATGTGCATCTTTTAAAATAGTAAAGTCAATTACATTGTCTAAATTATGATCTTGTTTTTCTGAGTTCTTAACAGGTAAGTTGCTGTAACCAGCAGGTTGGTGTAAGATTGCAGATAAATCTAATCCTTTAGCTTTATAATGATCAATAGCATTGTTTGCATTGATTTTTTGAGTCTGACCAATCATTTCATCCATAGAACGGAATCCTAATTGAGCCATGATTTCTCTTAATTCGTTCGCTACATAGTAGAAGAAGTTAATTACGTGTTCAGGAGTTCCCTTAAAGTTTTTACGTAATTCTTTATCTTGAGTAGCAATACCAACAGGACAAGTATTTAAGTGACACTTACGCATCATAATACATCCTGAAGCTACTAATGGTGCGGTTGCAAAACCAAATTCTTCCGCTCCTAATAATGCAGCAATAGCAACATCACGTCCAGTTTTTAACTGACCATCACATTCAACAACAATACGAGAACGTAAGTTGTTTAATACCAATGTTTGTTGAGCTTCTGCCAAACCAAGTTCCCAAGGTAAACCAGCGTGTTTTAATGAGGTTAAAGGAGATGCCCCTGTACCACCATCATAACCAGAAATTAATACTACATCTGCTTTTGCTTTAGCAACTCCGGCAGCAATAGTTCCAACACCAACTTCTGATACTAATTTTACGTTAATTCTAGCCTCACGGTTAGCGTTCTTTAAATCGTAAATTAACTGAGCTAAATCTTCAATTGAATAGATATCGTGGTGTGGAGGAGGAGAAATCAATCCTACGAAAGGAGTTGAGTTACGAGCTGATGCAATCCAAGGCAATACTTTAGTACCTGGTAATTGACCACCTTCTCCTGGCTTAGCACCTTGAGCCATTTTAATTTGAATTTCTTTAGCAGAACTTAAGTAGTGTGATGTTACACCAAAACGTCCTGAAGCAACTTGCTTAATAGCAGAGTTTTTATTATCTCCATTCGCATCTGGTTGAAAACGTCTTCTATCTTCACCACCTTCACCAGAGTTAGATTTTGCACCTAAACGGTTCATAGCGATAGCAAGGTTTTCATGAGCCTCACGAGAAATAGACCCGTAAGACATTGCACCTGTCTTAAAACGTTTTACAATTTCTGTCCATGGTTCAACTTCATCAACAGGAATAGGATCAAAGTTATCAAACTCAAACAATCCACGAATGGTTAACAAGTTTTTAGCTTGTTGGTTAATTGCGTTTTTATATACATCGTAAGAAGCTTGGTCATTTAAACGAACTGCTTGTTGTAATTTTGCAACAGTAGTAGGATTAAAAATGTGTCTTTCTCCGTTACGTCTCCATCTATAATCACCTCCAATGTTTAAACCTAAACGTTTGTCGATGTAAGTATCAGGATATGCATATTTATATCTTTCATTAATTTCTTTTTCAATTTCGTACAATCCAATACCTTCAATTCTAGAAGCAGTGTAAGGGAAATATTTGTTTACGAATTCTGAATTGAAACCAACAATTTCAAAAATTTGAGAACCTCTATATGAGTGTAATGTAGAGATACCAATTTTGTTCATTACTTTTAAGATTCCTTTACCAATAGCTTTGTTAAAGTTGTCTACAGCTTTTTGTTCATCTAACTCAATAAATCCTTCTTTTACTTGTAAACGGATAATTTCGTTAACCATATATGGGTTAATTGCCGAAGCACCATATCCAAATAAAGTAGCAAAATGATGTGGTTCACGAGGTTCTGCTGATTCTATTACAATATCAAAATAAGAACGCTTACGTAAACGGTTCATTTGGTGATGCACGTAAGAACAAGCTAATAATGCAGGAATTGGAGCTTTTTCTTTAGAAGCACCTCTATCAGATAAAATAATGATGTTTACTCCATTGTCTACCGCTTTAGAAATTTTAGTGATGATTTCTTCTAAACCATCTTCTAAACCGTTCATTCCTTTAACCTTGGTATATAACATTTCAATAGTTTCCGCCTTAAAACCATCTATATTGATGTTTCTAATCTTTTCTAAATCGTTGTTAGATATTACAGGGTTTTGAATTCTAAGTTTATGACATTGATCTGGAGTAATATCAAAAATATTTTTGTCATTACCTAAAGCCAAACTAATATCAGTAACTACTTCTTCACGGATACCATCCAAAGGAGGGTTTGTTACCTGAGCAAATAATTGCTTAAAGTAGTTTGGTAATAATTGAGGTCTGTCAGATAAAACAGCAATAGGAGTATCAATACCCATAGAACCTAAAGCTTCTTTACCTTCTTGTGCCATTGGTACAATTACTTCTTGAATATCCTCAATAGTATAGTTATATAAACGTTGACGAGTTTTTAAGTCTAATGTCTCTAAAGGACAAGCTTTATTATCGTTAGGAACGTCTTTTAATCTTAAGCTATTTTTGTTTAACCATTCTTTATAAGGTCTTTCAGAAACAATTTTGTTTTTGATTTCCTCATCATCAATAATTCTACCTTTATTCATATCAACCAAGAACATTTTACCAGGCTCTAAACGACCATGGCTTACAATATCTTCTGGCTGAATATCTACAACACCAACTTCTGATGACATGATTAATTTACCACTCTTAGTTACAGTATAACGAGAAGGTCTTAAACCGTTACGGTCTAATAAGGCTCCTACATAATCACCGTCTGTAAAAGGAACTGAGGCAGGACCATCCCAAGGTTCCATAATACAAGAGTTGTATTCGTAAAATGCTTTTCTGTCTTCAGACATGGTAGCGTGTTTTTCCCAAGCTTCAGGAATGGTCATCATCATTACTTCTGGTAAAGATCTACCTGTTAAAGTTAATAACTCAACAGACATATCCATAGAAGCAGAATCCGACTTACCTGGTAAGATAATTGGGAATAATTTTTCCATTGTCTTTGCATCAAAAACATCAGATTTCATAATCTCTTCACGAACACGCATTCTAGATACGTTACCTCTTAAGGTATTAATTTCCCCATTTTGACATAAAAATCTAAATGGTTGAGCCAATTCCCAAGCAGGCATTGTATTGGTAGAAAAACGTTGATGTACCAATGCTAATCTTGTTACCAAGTCAGGTTGTTGTAAATCTGTATAATAAGGACCAATATCTTCTGGCATAATAATACCTTTATAGATAAGAGTCGTATTTGATAATGATGGCAAGTAAAAATAACTTGCTTCAGACATTTTAGAGTTACGGATGGTATGCTCAGTAATTTTACGTGCAGCATATAACTTAGCTCTAAAAACATTTTCTTCTAAATCTCCTTGAGCAACAAATACTTGCTCGATATTAGGTTCCGATGCCAATGCAATTTCTCCCAATTGAGAAGAGTCAACAGGAACTTCTCTCCATCCTAAAACAGTTAAGCCTTGGTTGGTGATTTCTTTTTCAAATGCTTCTTTACAAAATTTATGTTGATTGGTATTCTTTGGTAAGAATACCATTCCCACAGCGTATTTACGTTGTTCAGGAATTTCAAAATCACAAACTCTTTTAAAGTAATCGTGAGGGATGTCTATTAATAATCCAGCACCATCTCCGGTTTTCCCGTCGGCACTAACACCACCACGGTGTTCTAATTTCACTAAAATTTCTAATGCATCATGAATAATCTGATTGGTTTTTTCACCTTTAAGGTTACAAATAAAACCTGCCCCACAGTTTTCATGTTCAAATTCTGGTAAGTATAGTCCTTGTTTCTGTATCATATTTTATATAAATATAGACAGCAAAATTACGCAAATATTAATGAATTACAAACTATACAAGTGGTTACGTAACTTTGTTTGTTCAATAGAAGTGTTTTGTTGAGTATATGATTGTTTTGTTTGTCTTTTGTTGATAATATGATAAAATTAAAGGGTATATTTTTTTGAGTACAAAATATCTCATTATTAATGTTTTAAATAAGTTTTGTGTAAAATATTGTATTGTAGATGTTTAGCTTATTTAGAATTAATATGTATTATACTTGGACTATTATCATGTAAAAACATTTTATTTGTTGGTTTTTTTATTGTGATTAATCAGTTGTGTTTTAATAATGTAGATGTATTATTGATTATGTATAATCTTTTAGTATCAGTTTTCAATATTATTTAAATAAACACGATAGTCTTATTTGTTTTTATTCTAAATAATTATCTTTGCATACCCTAAATGTTCAAATATGAGTAAAAATACTCCAAACGATATTTTCCATTTTGAGAACTTTGTAACTGGAAGTGAAAAGGCTTTTGAGTATTTCTTTCATAAGTATTACAATCATATACTTGGTTTTTCAATCAATATTTTAAATGAAGAGCAAGAAGCGGAACATATTACTCAAGAGGCTTTTGTGAATCTTTGGACAAATAGAGCTAAGATTGAAAAATGTACAGGGATTGAATCTTTCCTTTATACCTATGCAAAATCTAAATGTTTAAACAGTATAAGACACCACAAAGTAAAAAAACGATATGTTGACGATTCTTTAAATGCAAAAGAACAACAATTAAATTATGAAGTATTAAGGTCCATGGAGTTCGATGCTTTTGATTTGGTTGAACTAAAAGAGTTGATTCAACAAGCTATTGATGATTTGCCAATACAAACCAAAATAATTTTTGAAAAAAAACGCTTTCAAGATAAAATGAATAAGGAAATAGCAGAAGAGTTGGGAGTAAGTATAAAAACTGTTGAGGCACACATTACCAAAGCTTTAAAGTATTTAAAACTTAGTTTGTCATCTTATTTACCTACGGTTTTACTAGTATTTATGTTTAATAGTTAATAAAAAGACTAATTTTAAATAGGGTTTTTTAACAGATAGGGGTACTTATTATACAGGCGACTAATTTCGGTTGTCTAGTGAACTTATTTTGTTAAAAATGGATGTTAAATTATTGTATAAGTATTTACAAAACAATGCTACAGAAAAAGAAGTAGCACAAGTTTTTAAATGGATAGATGCTTCAGAGGAAAACAAACAACAGTTTTTGTTGTTAAAAAAATCAACGTTATTAACAGCAGAAGCTTCTGTTGATTCTCATAAAGCTTTTCAACAAGTTCAAAAGCAAATTCAATACAAACCTCAAAA
Organism: Wenyingzhuangia sp. IMCC45467; assembly: GCF_054111205.1. The sequence continues at coordinate 834,326 of NZ_CM134196.1, read as the reverse complement.
ATCTAGTTTTCAATTTTATAAATACGCTGCGGTTTTGGTAGTGAGTATGGCTGTTTCTATGGCTTGGTATTTTAATAGAACTAAAGTTGTTGAAGCTCCAGAGTATGTGCAGTTAGAAATTGAAGGAGAAGAAACACAAGAGCTTAAAGAAACACATAAAGGTTGGTTAACAAATAGAGTAGGAACCTTGTTGGCAAAACAAAATGAGCAAGAACTATCGTATCAAAATCAAGATAAAAAACTAAGCAATCACATTCCTATACACACCTTAAAAGTACCTTATGGAAAAACGTTTAAAGTTGTTTTGTCCGATGGAACTACGGTGTTTTTAAACGCAGGGAGTTCATTAAAATTTCCAGAACATTTTGGTACAGAAGGAACAAGAGAGGTTTATTTAAAAGGAGAAGCTTTTTTTAATGTTGCAAAAGATGAAGCACATCCGTTTATGGTAAAAACACAAGATGCTTTGGTGCAAGTGTTGGGAACTCAATTTAATTTTAGTGCTTATCAAGAAGATGAAACGGTTCATTGTGAATTGTTAGAAGGAGAAGTTCTTTTTTCCAATCCATCAAAAAAATCTGTGGTGTTGACTCCAGGAGAACAAGCCTTGGTGAATAAAGGTTCTAATGATGTTCAAAAATCAACAGTTGCTGTTTCAGAGTATACTTCATGGATGCATGGGGAGTTAATTTTTAACAATACTCCTTTTCCACAAATTGTAAAAAAACTAGAAAGATCTTTTAATGTAAATATCAACAATCATTATGCTGTTTTAGGAAATCAAGCATTTTCGGGAGTTGTAAAAGTAAAAAATGGAGATGTTAAAGAACTGTTTGAGTTGTTTAAAATAGATACTCCTTTTCAGTATAACATTACAGGTAGTACCATAGAAATTACCCAACCATAATATTACTTAACCCCAAACTTTATGAAATTTTTTAAGTTATACATCATTGCTAAAAAAGCAATGGTACTAGGGTGTTTTATCATCAGTCTATCCGTGTTTTCACAAGAAAAAAAGTTGACGTTAGATTATAAAGACAGTCCATTACACCAAGTTTTAGAAAGCATAGAAGAACAAACATCGTATAGGTTTTTATTTAATGCTCAGAAAATAGACCTCAAAACCAAAGCCACCATTGCAATAGAAACTAGCAATTTAGATTTGATTTTATCGACGTTGTTTATGAATTCTGATATCGAATATGCTATCAGAAAAGAACAGATATTACTAACAAAACAGATTAGAAAAACATCAGCTTCTGTTAAACAAGAACAAAGAACAATAAGAGGAAGGGTGCTCAATGCTAAAACCAAAGAACCCTTAATGGGAGTTATGGTGTTGGTTAAAGGAACTAGGCAAGGAGCTATTACCAATGAAAAAGGAGAATTTCTGTACTTAATAAAAGGAACTAATATAAAAAATAAAGTACTGACTTTCTATTTGTTAGGGATGCAAAATCAAGAAATAGTTGTAGGGAATCAATCTTTTTTTGAAGTGTTTTTGGAATCTGAAACCGATTATTTAGAAGAGATCGTGTTAACCTCTTCTTATGGAACCAAAAAGATAAAAGAAGAGTTGGTGGGGAGTGTAGCTACTTTAACGAGTGAGGATATTCAAGTTGAGCAAACATTAGAAAGTGTTGATAAAATGCTTGAAGGTCAGATTGCAGGAGTGTTGATAGAAAATACCACGGGAGTAGGAACTCCTGTAAAAATACATGTGAGAGGTCAGGGAAGTTTAACACCTTTAAACAATGCCGTTTTAGGAACATCTACACAGCCTTTAATTATTATTGATGGTGTTATTTTGGCTGAAGAAGCGGCTATAGATAGTGAGTCTTTTGATGGAAGTGGACGTTTTACCGAAGATTTATTAAATCCTTTAACCCAATTGTCTCCCGAAAGTATTGAGAGTTTTACCGTGTTAAAAGATGCTGCAGCCACAAGTCTTTACGGTGCCGATGGTGCCAATGGAGTTATTTTAATTACCACTAAAAAGGGAAAAAGAGGGAAGCTAAAATTTAACTTTTCTACGCAATTGGGAGTTTCTTCGGCAATCAATAAAATTAAATATTTAAATGGAGAGCAATACCATGAACTTAGAAATGAGTATTTAAAAAATACCACGATCAATTATACACCAACAACGTATAATGGTGTGGATACCGATTGGTTTGAGGTGTTAAACGAACAAGGTTTTTTTAATAGAACAAATTTTGGAGTTTCAGGAGCTAATAAAAAAATATCATACAGAGTTAATGTAGGGTATTCTAAAATAGATGAGGCTCAAAAAGGAAACGAAACAGAACAGCTAAATACCAGTGTTAATTTAGGATATGAATTTAAAAAGTTTTCAGCCAGTTTATCATTACAGCCAAGTTACTTGCAAAAAACAAATCCTAATATTTATTACAGTTTTGCTTTTGTTCCTACCATCAATCCTTACACAGAAGATGGAGCGTTTTCAGAAATAGGAGTTACGGGGATGGCCAATCCTTTAGCTGCAATCGCTCAAAATAAAAATGTTACCAAAACCTATGCATTGTTAGGGAGTTTAAATCTAAATTATCAGTTGTCAGATGATTTTAGTGTTTCAACCTTGTTTGGTATTTCAGCATCTGATAAAGAACAAGATCGATATTTTTCTGGAGCCAATGAAAGTGGAAGAAGTAGTGGTTCTTTTACTTTAAATGGAGTGACTTATCCTAATTGGGGAAGGAGAGTAATTAATGAAAGAAGCAATCATAAGTGGAATTGGCATGCTCAATTAAGTCATCAAAAAAACATCAACAACCAACATTATTTTAACAGTATATTGGGAATTGAGTTGGCAGCAGATGAGGCTAATTTAGCTTATCAGAGTGGATTAGGATTTGTGAATTACGAGCAAGTAAATAGTGTTGCAAATGCTATTAGAGATGACAATCCTGATACTGTTGTTGATGAATCTACCAACAATCAATCTTACCGATCGGATATTAACAACAATTCTAGAATCTCTATTTTTTCTCAGTTTAATTACAACTTTAACAAACGATACTTTTTTTTAGCAAACCTGCGTAGAGATGAAAGTTCTGTTTTTGGAACAGATACCAGTGTGGCTTATAACGGTGGAGCTGGTGCTAGCTGGATGTTGTCTAACGAAGATTTTTTAACTCAGGTATATTGGCTTGATTTGTTAAAACTAAAAGTGAGTTATGGAACTACGGGAAATTCTAGAATAGGATCGTACCGATCTAAAGGATTGTACAATAGCTCTCAAAACGGGTACAATGGAAATACAGGAGCTACCACTTCTACTGCTCCAAACATTGCATTAGGGTGGGAAAAAAATACCAAGTTTAATGCGGGAATTGATATCAATGTTTTCCAACGATTAAATCTTTCAGTAGAATATTATTACGATGCTATTTCAGACTTAATAACTAGCAGAAATATTCCATCAGAACTCGGGTATAGTAGCATGCAATTAAATGCTTCGGATATGTACAATAGAGGTTGGGAATTGTCTGCTTTGATGAAATGGATCAAACAAAAAGATTTTAAATGGACGACCTCTTTTAATGTTTCTACAGTAAAAAACAAGGTGACAAAATTAACTGGTTTGGGAAGCGAATATTCTACTTCTGAACGAGCGTTGGCACAAAAAGTAGGATACAGCACTACAGCTATTTGGGGAATAAAATGGGTAGGGATAGATCCTGCTACGGGGAGAGATTTGTTAGAAAAAGACGGACAAGTATACGATGCCGTTACTTACAATAGATTGTTTTCAGAAGCTGACTGGGAACCCATAGGAAACAGTCAGGCAAAAGCCTATGGAGGATTTAACAATACGTTTACCTTCTTTAACAAATTAGATGTTTCGGTAAGAGGTTCTTATCAGTTTGGAGGTGATGCGATGGTGCAAGATGAGTTAATTTCTAAATACAATATTACATCTAACAGAAACTTATCGGTAAACGCTTACGATTATTGGAGACAACAAGGCGATGTTGTGCTGCAGCCAGTGGTTACCAGCAACAATCCTCCGTTGTCTAATCTTACCAAATATTTATACGATGCCAGTTATATAAAAATCAACAACATCAATATTAAATACAATTTTAACACAAACACACTTCCTTTTATAAAAAGATTGTCAGCCTATGTAAACGTCTCTAATGTAGGTTATTGGTATTTAGAAAAAAGCCCAGAAGGAAGAAATGGGATTAGAGAATTTATGTTTACGTATCCGCAATCAAGAACCTTTACGGTAGGAGTAAGTGTTGGATTTTAAAAAAGAAAAATATGAAGAAATATAGCATCTATATAATTACTGTTTTAATGAGTTTTGGTCTTACAGGCTGTAGTGATTTTTTGGAACAGGAAACAGGAAATAGAAGTTCTGTAAACGAGCAATTAGCAACCAAAGAAGGTGTTGTAACAGCTTTGTACGGTACTTATACATCTTTAGAAAATTTATTGAGAAGTGAGGCTTTTACAGTGTATGCCGATTTGCAAGGGGGGAATTTGTCTTTTTCTCCTACGGCTTCAGGAACCAATAAAGGTCAAATTTCTGTTTCAAGCAATGTAGAAAATGTCTATGCGTTTCAAGATCTTGCATTGAGTAGTCATTTAAGTTCGTTTTATAGCAGTGCTTATAGTGTTATCAATCAGGTGAATCTTATTCTGGAATTTGTGCCTTTGTTGCCAAATACTAGCGAGCAAGATCAAGCAGCAATACAAGCACAATGCAAAACTATTAGAGGGTATGTTCATTTTTTATTGTTACAGATGTACGCTCAAAATTATACTTATACTACCGATGCTAGTCATTTAGGAGTGGTGTACCAAACGTTAACATTAAATTCTGGAATCTCATATGCTGAAAGAGCAACGGTTAAAGATTGTTATGATTTTTTAATTAGTGATTTAAATGATGCGATAAGCTTGTATCAGCAAGAAAATACTTTGTTGGAAGGACCCGATTATTCTTACTTCAACAGTTATAGTGCTAAAGCATTGTTGGCTAGAATTTATTTAGCTCAAAACAATTGGGAGCAAGCCTATGAGTTGGCCAACGATGTTATAGAGAATAGTGGACTTACATTGAGCTCTTCAGCGACTTATGTTGAAGAATGGGAAAACACAGATGCTCCTATCAACGAGGTTTTATTGGAGTTTTCAGTTCCTAGAGATGCTGAAGGAAATGTGGGGGCTTCAATGTCTGCTCATTACGGAATTAGTTCGGCTACCAATTATGGAAAATATGTAGCTTCTTTAGATTTAGTCACTCTTTTTGAAGAAAACGATGTGAGAAAAGAATTGTTCATCTCCAATCAACTAGCCACTCTTTACAATGATGAGTTGGTTGATGAAACCTATTACTTTACCAAAAAATATCAAGACAATGCTGGCTATACCGCATTTAGATTAAGCGAGTTGTATTTTATTAGAGCAGAAGCAGCGATTTATTTAAACAATGAAACTGTGGCTTTGCAAGACATAAATACCATTAAAGAAAGAGCGGGAGCAGCTATAATAACAACTTCAACTGATTTGCTAACGGAGCTTTCGTTAGAAAAAAGAAAAGAATTCTGTTTTGAAGGGCATTTGTTTTTTGATATCGCTAGAACCCATCAAAATGTAGAACGAAATCAAGGGTGTATTTCCAATGTTTGTTCTTTAAGCTATCCATCACCAAAATTAGTGTTGCCAATTCCCCAATCTAGTATCAATATTAATTCAAATATAGAACAAAATGAATCGTATTAATATCCAATGTTTTTACTTGCTATTTGCTGTGTTGTTAATGGCTTGTTCAAAAGAAGAAGTTGAAACTACTATGGTAGACCCTCATGTAAGATTTCATTTTTTAGTGAGTTCTAACAATCAACCTTTGGAGTATCCTCAGGTAAGTAGTGGGTTAATTGCTCAATCATCCCATACACATCAGAGTCTTGTAACGCTAAAAATTCCTGTGGCTTTGTCTGCGAATCAATTAAAAGAAAAAGTAACGGTTTCTTATGAGGTTTATACAGAAAATGAGTTGAATTTAGTGACAATGACTCCTGAAAATCAGTTGACTTTTCAGGCTGATAAGTTGGTGGACACGCTGTATGTAAATTTTAATCAGCGTTGGGAAACACCACAAGATATTTCTATAAAATTAACTGCAGTTTCTGATGAAACGATTCAGATTGGTGCTTTAAACGATGCTTATAAAAATGATGAATTTAGTCTGACTCTAGAAAGTGTAAATACCACTTATGCATTGGCTCAAAATAGAATAGAAATTCAAGGACAACAAGGAGAGCAAGTGCAGTTTGATGTACAGTTTCCTAATGGTTTTGTAACTGATGAAATTGATGAATTACAAATGTTTACCGAGTTAAAAGGATTTGATTATCGTTTGGAAAAAATATCAGAAAATCCGTTTAAAAAATCCATTACTTATCAGTTAACACTAAATGAGGCTATAGATAACGATGAAGTGTATTACAAAAGTACGGTTGGGTTACAAAGTACTGATTTATATGCTACCAGTGGAAATACCATTCTAGAAATTATAAAACCTACCAAAACAGACAGAGATGTTTTGTTAAATACGGCAGCAAACTTTTATAATTTGTCCGATCCTTTTCATAGAACTTATGGAGAAAATTGGATGGATAGCAATAATGATGGTGTGTGTAGTTGGCAATCGTTTTTTGCGTTTACTTATCCTGTAGTTGTAGATGCAGACGATGAAAATGCTGTGTTGTATGATGATTTAGGAACTGATGATCCTTCGGATGATATTTACCATCATGCGTTTAGAATTGGGTTTAACACTACAACATCGGCAACAGCTACTACCAATTCATTTAATTTAAAAAGATGGTTTACTGGTGAGTCTGGTTCTGCTCAATATTCTCCAGGATTTAATATTCAAGAAGCATTAGAGTTTTTTCCTACAGAGGGAACCAATGCCAAAAGTGGAAAAGTATTGGTGATTCCTCAAAACATCACCATAGGAACAAGTGCAGGTAAGAGTTACAATATTGCAATTTCTGGAGAGGGAACCTATGAAGAAATTAGTGAAGATGTTTTTCAGTTAGATTTTGAGTTAAACGCTACCAATCAAGAACTTTTTGGAGGGACTGTAACTTCTGTTTACAAAATATACAACACTTCAAATTACCAAGACCCCGAAGATTTAACCACCAATAATTGTCATGCCACTTATGATTTATAAAAACTATAAAATAATTTTAATAGCAGTTGTGTTTGTTTTATTTGGTTCTTGGATAAAAAAGAATGGAACAGCTACTGCTGATATTGTGTATTTAAGAAAAGTATATGCTAGCGGAAATACTGCTTTGTGGCCTAAACCACATTTACATTCATCCGTAGATACATTGTTGTTTAAAGATATTGGAGCGTTGCCCAAGGTAACACATCCTAGTTACAATCCCTATTCTGCAGACAAAGCTAAGTTGGGAAAAATGTTGTTTTTTGATCCACGATTGTCGGTTAGTGGACAAATTGCTTGTGCATCTTGTCATAACCCAGAGTTGGCATGGACTGATAATTCTACTCGTTCATTTGGACATAACAGACAAACGGGAAAAAGAAATGCTATGACTATTTTAAACACAGCCCATGCAAAAGAATTGTTTTGGGATGGTAGGGCAATTAGTTTAGAAGATCAGGTACGTTTTCCTATTCAAGATCCTTTGGAAATGAATCAGGATATTCATTTAGCAGTAAATACAATTCAAAGTATCAAAGGATATCAACCTTATTTTAAAAAAGCATTTGGAGATACGTTGGTTACACAACAAAGAATTCAGTATGCCGTGGCTACTTTTGAAAGAACGGTGAATAGTTACAAAAGCAAGTTTGACAAATTTGTGTTGGGAGATGCCAATCAGTATACCGATGAAGAGGTGTTAGGACTTCATTTGTTTAGAACCAAAGCAAGATGTATTAATTGTCATAACACACCTTATTTTAGTGATAACCAGTACCACAACGATGGACAAACATTGTTTGGAACAAAGAACGAAGATTTTGGAAGGTATCATGTAACTCAGCAAATGGAAGACTTGGGGAAAATGAGAACTCCAACACTTAGAGAAGTGTCTAGAACAGGACCTTGGATGCATCATGGACATTTTCCTTCGCTTTTAGATGTGGTGGAGTTTTATAATTTGGGAAATCCAGCCCCTATTCAAAAAAAGTATCTGGGCATAGGAAGAGATTCTTTAATTCCTACTACATCTCCAATCCATCAAAAATTACATTTAAACAAAACAGAAATCAACGCGGTAATTGCCTTTATGGAAACCTTAAAATCTAGTAAGGGAAGAACCTTGTTGCCGGAGTTACCAAATTAATATCAACAAAAATTTATAAATATTTAAAACCTGTAATTATGAAAAAAACAATACTTAGTTTTTTAACCATAGCAACGGCTTTTAGCCTTAATGCCCAAGTGGTACAAGTAAAAGAAATTAATAATAGTGGAACATCAAGTTCTAGTCCAGCAAATTTATTTGTGTATCAGAACCATATTTATTTTGCTGCAGACGATTCAAGTGGATCTAACAGTCCAAATGGTGAAGATTTAGGAAAAGAATTATGGAAATCTGACGGTACTGAAAGTGGAACTGTTTTGGTAAAAGATCTTAGAATTGGTAGCAGCAATTCTTCTCCTAATTTTTTCTTTAGCTATAACGATATGTTATATTTTTCTGCAAATTCAGGAGGTGGAAACGTTTTGTTTTCTACAGATGGAACCGAGGAAGGAACAAATGCAACAGGAGGACCTTTTATTTTTAATCAAGTAGAATTAAATAACAAGATATATTATGTGAATACTGTAGATGGTAATAAGCTATACGAGTTTAACGGAACTACAGCTAGCGCTGTAACCAATGCAGGAACGGGAATAGAAAATGTTGTTGGAGCCAATATTGTTGCTTTTAATAATAAGTTATACTTATATATGGATTATTCTGAAGATGAACCTACAGTTGGAAGAGAGTTGTATGTTTACGATCCTGAAACTGGAGTTTTTAGTTTGATAAAAGATGTAGATGCGGGAACAGGAGATTCTAGCATTAGTAACTTTACAGTAGTAGCTAACACCTTGTTTTTTGAAGCAGATAATGCTTTGTGGATGACGGATGGAACTACTGAAGGAACTCAATCACTTGAAGTAGCTTTGAGTGTAACAGGAGTAAATAATTTTTATGGTTGGAATGGAACTTTGTTTTTTGAAGGAGATGATGGAGCAGGAGATCAGTTGTGGAGTTATACTAAAGAAACTAATGTGCTTACCAAATTGAGTAATGTTGCAGGAGAAAATAGTGATCATGATCCTTCTGATTATGTGGTTTACGATGGGTATTTATATTACAGTGGAAAAGATGCAAATGATACTGATAAGCATTTATTTAGAACCAATGGAACGACAGTTCAGCAAATGGATACAGCTATTAAAGATGTTGATGATTTAGTAGAAATGAACGGAATTATTTATTTTGAAGGAGATAATGGAGCCACAGGGAATGAATTGTATCGTTTTGATCCCGAAAGTTTATCAACATCAAGTGTGCTTTCAAAAAGTATAAAAATATATCCAAATCCTGCGCAAGAATATATTGTTGTACCATCAGAACTTATAGGTGATGAATATTCTATAGTGAATATAACAGGAAGTGTAGTAAAAAAAGGATTTGTTGTATCAGAAAAAATAGATTTAAATCTTTCTTCGGGAGTGTATATTATAAGTTTTAAAACAAGTAAAGGACTTGCAAGTAAAAAACTAGTGATTAAAAATTAAATAAAAAAACAAGCCCCTTACTGAGTAGTAAGGGGCTTGTTTTTTAGAATATTATCCATTCATTGATATTAAAAATTCTTCATTGTTTCTAGAAGATTTAATTCGATCTTTAATAAATTCCATGGCTTCAACAGGATTCATGTCTGCCAAGTATTTTCTTAACACCCACATTCGTTGTACTGTTTTTTCATCTAATAATAAATCATCTCTACGAGTACTAGATTTTATTAAGTCAATAGCAGGATAAATACGTCTGTTAGCAATATTTCTTTCTAATTGAAGTTCCATGTTTCCAGTACCTTTAAACTCTTCAAAAATAACTTCATCCATTTTAGAACCAGTTTCTGTAAGAGCAGTAGCAATAATACTTAAAGAACCACCACCTTCAATATTACGAGCAGCACCAAAAAAACGTTTTGGTTTGTGTAAAGCATTGGCATCAATACCTCCAGATAATATTTTACCAGATGCAGGAGCAACAGTGTTATAAGCTCTAGCCAAACGAGTAATAGAGTCTAAAAGTATTACTACATCATGACCACATTCTACCAAACGTTTTGCTTTTTCTAACACAATATTGGCTACTTTAACATGTTTGTCTGCAGGTTCGTCAAAAGTAGAAGCAACTACTTCACCACGAACACTACGTTGCATGTCTGTAACCTCTTCTGGTCTTTCGTCTATTAATAAAACTAATTGATATACTTCTGGGTGATTGGTGGCAATAGCATTGGCAATGTCTTTTAATAACATTGTTTTACCTGTTTTTGGTTGTGCTACAATCATACCACGTTGTCCTTTACCAATAGGAGCAAACAAGTCTATAATTCTTGTAGATAATGAACTTCTACCCCCAGATAAATTGAATTTTTCTTCTGGGAAAAGAGGAGTAAGGTGTTCAAAAGAAACACGATCTCTTACCTCTTTAGGAGATAATCCGTTAATTTTAGAGACTCTAATTAATGGAAAATATTTTTCACCTTCTTTTGGAGGTCTTACATTTCCTTTAACAGTGTCTCCTGTTTTTAAACCAAATAATTTTATTTGAGACTGAGAAACATAAATATCATCTGGTGAAGAAAGATAGTTGTAGTCTGATGATCTTAAAAAACCATAACCGTCAGGCATCATTTCTAATACTCCTTCACTTTCAATAATTCCATCAAACTCATAGTTAGGGTCTTTTAGACTTTTACCTTTGTTGTTTTTATTATTTCTAGGATTGTTGTTTTTGTTGTTTCTAGGTGGGTTAGGATTATTGTTTTGGGGTTGGTTTTGATTGCTGTTGTTATCTTTGATTTCAGATTTTTTAGCAGCATTATTTTTGTTGTTGTTTCTAGGTACTCTTTGAGGTTTGTCTTGAGGCTTTTCCTGAGTTTTTTCAACAGGTTTAGAGTTTTCTTCAGCATCTACAACAACTTCTGTTTTTTCCTCAGTTTTTGTAACTGGTTTTTGAGGTTTTTCAGCGGTTACTCTAGGTTTTCTAGGGACTCTAGTTTTTTTAACAGGAGCTGGTTTTTCTTCTTCAGCTTTTTGGGAAGTGTTAGTTTGTTTGTTTGCTTCGTGAGCAGCTTGCTCATCAAGAATTTTGTAAATCAAGTCTAATTTTTTTAATTGACTTGTTTTTTTTAATCCAATTGTTTTGGCAATTTCTTGTAAATCGGCAAGAGTTTTTGCTTTTAATTGAGAAATTTCGAACATTTAAAATGTGTATAATGAATATTAAGTTCTCTTAACTGGTACATAGCTATAATAGTAAGAGAAATTTGTTTGTTTTAAATTGAAAATAATATAACAGGTAAGTATTTCTGTTATAAATGTTTAATAGATATGACAAATATAGTTTTTTTTTTAATCTGACAAAGTCTTTCATAAATAAAAAGAAAATGTAAATTTGTAATCGTTATTTTTAAAAGAGTATGATTCAAAGAATTCAAACATTGTATTTGTTATCTGTATTTATAATTACAGGTGTATTGACTAATTTTATTTCTTTTTTTACTCTAAATGATGGTGTTGAGTTATACTTAATCAACACATTTACAAATAACTCAGTTCTTTTAAAATCAGTAGGAGTGTTTTTTGTTTTAACCGCAATTTTATCATTATTAGCTGTATTTAGCTATAAAAAAAGACAAAATCAATTTGTGGTGAATAGAATTAACATTCTGATCAACTTCTATTTATTAAGTGTATTGATGTACTTATCTCTAAAATTACCTGGAGAAATGCAAATTTCTGAGAAAGGTATTGGGATTTATTTTCCTATTGTTAATGTTGTTTTGCTAGTCATGGCAAACAAGGCAATTAAGAAAGATGAAGATCTCGTAAAATCTGTAGATAGGTTACGATAAGCTTAACATCTTAGTTTATTTAGTGCGACTAAAATCCCAAGACATATGTTTTGGGATTTTTTTTATGTTATTTCCCTATTTTACTGATATAAATATCCTTCTACATTTCAATTTTAAATTGTAATTTTGCATACTACAAAAAAAGGAACATGTTAGATAAATTAAGAATAGTGAAGCAGCGTTTTGATGAAGTATCAGATTTGATTATTCAACCTGATATTATTTCGGATCAAAAACGTTATGCTAAACTTAATAAAGAATATAAAGATTTAAGTAAAGTTGTTGAGAAAGGAAATGAGTATCAAAATTTAATTTCTAATCTTGAAGAAGCTAAAGAAATAATTGCAGATGGGTCTGATGCCGAAATGGTGGAAATGGCAAAAATGGAAATGGAAGAAGCTAATGAAAAAATTCCTAAGCTAGAAGAGGATATCAAATTCATGTTAATTCCAAAAGATCCTGAAGATGCTAAAAATGTTATTGTAGAAATTAGAGCAGGTACTGGTGGAGATGAAGCTAGTATTTTTGCAGGTGATTTATACAGAATGTATACAAAGTATGCTGCAACTAGAGGTTGGAAATGCGAAGTTGAAGATATTGCTGATGGTACTTCCGGAGGTTTTAAAGAAATAATTTTTAGTGTTACAGGAGAAGATGTATATGGAGATTTAAAGTTTGAATCTGGAGTTCACCGTGTACAACGTGTACCACAAACTGAAACACAAGGACGTGTACATACTTCTGCAGCAACAGTAATGGTGTTGCCAGAAGCAGAAGAGTTTGATGTACAAATTAACAATGCCGATGTACGTGTAGATTATTTCTGTTCATCTGGGCCAGGAGGACAATCTGTAAACACAACTTATTCTGCAGTACGTTTGACCCATATTCCTACAGGAATTGTAGCACAATGTCAGGATCAGAAGTCTCAACATAAAAACAAAGACAAAGCTATGAAAGTATTACGTTCTCGTATTTACGAAGTAGAATTGGCTAAAAAGTTAGAAGCTGATGCAGCACAACGTAAAACAATGGTAAGTTCAGGAGATAGATCTGCTAAAATTAGAACCTATAACTATCCACAAGGTCGTGTTACAGAACATAGAATTGGTTTAACAATGTATGATTTGAGTAATATTATTAATGGAGATATTCATAAAATTATTGAAGAATTGAAATTAACAGAAAACACTGAAAAGTTAAAAGAATTAGGAGAAGCTAATATTTAATAATATTACTAATAAAATTTAAAAGCCCTTTACTTTCGTAAAGGGCTTTTGCGTTTGAAAAATAAGCGATGTTTAGATAAATGAAATTCTGCTATGAAATTAACTAAACATTTTTTTCTTCTAAATGCTCAAACTCATAAAGAAGAATTGCTATGAAAAAGTTGCTTATACTGCTAAATTAGTATAGAAGTTAATGTGTTTGTTTATGTTTTCGTTAAGTGGTTGTTTTATGCTGATAAATGGTTAGTTTATTATGGTTAAGTAGACTTTTTAAAGTATATTTTCTATCTTTAAATAAAAACCTGAAAAATGAAAAACTTAGTATTGGCTAGTTCTGGCAGTGTACATGGGGCTGGATATTTAGAATATTTACTTCCTACCATAGATAAGTTATATAAAGATGTAGAAGAAATTGTTTTTATTCCCTATGCTCAACCAGGTGGTGTTAGTTATGATACTTATACCGATGCCGTACAAGCGGCTTTGAGTAGTTTGGGAATTGAGGTAAAAGGAATTCATGAATTTGATGATGCTAGAGAAGCTATTAAAAAAGCAAAAGGAATTTTTGTAGGAGGAGGAAATACTTTTTTATTAGTGTCTAATTTATACAGTGCTGGTTTATGGAATGTTTTAAAAAGTGCTATAAATAGAGGAGTTCCTTATTTAGGAACCAGTGCAGGAACAAATATTACAGGATTAACAATGCAAACAACAAATGATATGCCTATAGTTTTACCACAATGTTATAAGACTTTAGGAGTTGTTCCTTTTAATTTTAATGCACATTATATAGAACCTGATGTGGATTCCACGCATAAAGGAGAAACAAGAGATACTAGAATTATAGAATTTCAATCTATAGAAAAAACTTGTGTGTTAGGGCTTAAAGAGGGGAGTTGGTTAAGGGTTAAAGGAGATGATATTTTTTTAAGAGGAGGTATACAGGCTTATTGGTTTGAGAAAAAGGAGAAAAAAATAGTTGAGCCCAATACAAATTTAAAAGCATAAAAAAAGCTGAGTAATGTATTGCTCAGCTTTTTTGTTTTAGTAATTTATTCTCTCTGTAATTTCTAGTCCGTAACCTGTAATTCCAACTCGTTTTTTGTTGGCAGGTGAGTTGGTTAGCAATCTTAGTTTGGTTACATCAATATTATGTAATATTTGTGCTCCAATTCCAAAATCTTTTTCATCCATAGGATTGCTGTTAGATTCTTGTGAAGCAATTCCTTTTTGAGTGTTTTTAAGGTCTATAAGACGTTTTTTAAGGTTAAAGGTAAGTTGTTCTTGATTAATGAAAACAACAGCTCCTTTTCCTTCTTTATTAATTTTATCAAAAATTCTAGCTAATTTATCTTCAGGTCCTGTGGTTAGTGTGTTTAAAATATCATTACCAAAAGCGTTAGGTGTTACTTTACACAAAACCTCTTCATCTTTAGCCCAAGACCCCTTGGTTAATGCTAAGTGTATTTGATTGTTTGTAGTTTGGTTATATGCTCTTAGTCTAAAAGTTCCAAAACGGGTTTCAATATCAAAATCTTCAATTTTTTTAATTAAAGAATCGTGCTGCATACGATAAGAAACTAAGTCTTCAATAGAAATTAGCTTTAAATCAAACTTGTCTGCAACTTCTCTTAAACGAGGTAAACGTGCCATGCTACCATCTTCGTTTAAAATTTCAACTAAAATTCCAGCAGGTTTTAAACCAGCCAAACGAGCCAAATCAACACTAGCTTCTGTGTGTCCAGTTCTTCTTAAAACTCCCCCTTCTTTAGCTTTTAAAGGAAATATATGTCCAGGTCTTCCTAAATCAGACGGTTTGGTTTCTTTTTGAGTTAAAGAATAAATGGTTTTAGATCTATCGTGAGCAGATATTCCGGTTGTACATCCATTACCAATTAAATCTACAGAAACTGTGAATTGAGTGTTGTGTAAAACGGTATTGTTGTTTACCATCATATCTAATCCTAACTCTTCACAACGTTCTTCAATTAATGGGGCACAAATTAATCCACGACCGTGTTGAGCCATAAAATTAATCATTTCTGGAGTTACCTTTTCGGCAGCTGCAATAAAATCTCCTTCATTCTCTCTGTCTTCATCGTCTACAACAATAATCATTTTACCATTTCTAATATCTTCAATGGCACCTTGTATTGAATCTAACTTTATTTTGGTTGTATTTTCGGTATTATTCATCTCTTTTTTTAAGTCGGTTGAATAGTTTTTTAAACGGGGTTAAAATTACATCAAATTTTACGAATCCCATGTCTCTAGAAGCACTTATCGTAAAAATTAAAGCCAAAGGAATCATAATTAACGTACCAGACCATCCTCCTAAAAAGGCACTAACTTTACTTTCTTCGGCAACATTTTTACCAAAAGTATTGATAAAGTGATAAGCTACATAAATAATAATAGCCATAATCATAGGGAGTCCAAAACCTCCTTTTCTAATAATTGAACCAAGAGAAGCTCCTACAAAAAAGAGTAAGAGACAAGAAAATGAGTTGGTTAAAATATAATGGAATTGGTAATCGTGGTTGTTTAAATCCTTACGTTTTCTTTTAAAATAATCTTTGTATCCTTGAACATTGTCTAGTTTGTTTTTAATGTTTCTTGAAGCTTGTTCTAGAATATCTATCTGTCCTCCTTCATTAAAATAATCTAATACTTCTTTTTGGGAATTATTGTTTTGAGAACTCTCAGCTACTATAGTATTAGATTCTGTGGATGATAGGTCTTCTTCTTCTGATGTATTGATGTTTTTTGTTGTAAGATTGATGCTGTTACCATCATTGATTTTATTTTTAATACCTGTTTTGTTGGAATATAAATCTTCGGACATTTTATCAACCATAAGGTTAGATTGCATAGATTTAAACTTGGTATTAATAAACTTATCATATGAGTATTTTAAACTGTCAGCACTATTTTTTAACTGCCCCATGTTTTTCATGGTATAGTGATGTTTGTACTTTTCTTCTTCTAAATCGGTACTAGTTAAATCTGAAATATCAATATTTAAGGTATGTTTACTAAACTTAGCCATAGATGATGGCATTTTTAACCTTTCTTGACGTCTTTTTTGATTGTTGGTATGGTCTTCAAAAAAGTATCCGTTTTCTAAAATTAAAGTCATGTATTTACTTCCTTCTTCAGTGGTAATTTTACCTTTTTCGGCTGTAATAATACTTTGATCTTCTTTACTCCCTTGGGTGTCTATAATTAAAACATCTTTTAATAAGTTGTTTTCTTCTCCATATTTTTTAGAAAATTTTATACTATACCCAGGCATTTCATCATTAAAACTACCTTCTACCAAAGCCATGGTTGGTTGTGTTTTTTTTATGTTTAGTAAAAGATTTTTTTGTTTTAAACTAGCATATGGATAGGTGTAATTAATTAAAAAGAAATTAGCTAAAGAGATAAGTCCTACGCAAATAATTAAGGGTCTTAGAAATCTAAAAAAAGAGATTCCAGCAGATTTAATAGCAGCAAATTCATAATTTTCCCCTAAATTCCCCATGGTCATAATAGAAGACAATAAAACGGATATTGGTAAGGCTTGTGGAGTAACAAATAAGCACATGTACCAAAGAAATTTACCTATAATATTTAGTTCTATTCCTTTTCCTGCAATATCATCAAACACCAACCAAAGCGCTTGCATTACTAATACAAACATTACAATGGAAAATGAGGCTAAGAAAGGAACTAAAAAGCTCTTGATTAAATATTTGTCTAAGGTTTTCAACAAAAAGAGGGGTTATTCATTAATATAATATCCTAAACCTTCGTATTTGGCTTTGTTAAAAGCAAAGGTATTAGGTGCTAATTGCTGATTTGTTTTGTAGTCTGTAATGGTAAAATTAGTATTGGTTCCATTTGTACCTATTTCTGTTAAAGAAGTAATTTGATTGTTCTGTGTATTTATACCTAATAGAATGTGCGATACTTCTTCTGATTTTTCTGTGGGCGTTAATTTGATAAACTGTACAACCCCTTCTTTTTTATCTAGTTGGTAAGTATAGCCTTTTTTATAAAAACTTAATAGCTTTGATGGGGTAATACTTTCGTCATCAATATCACTAGCAGGAGTAATATTTACTTCTTCATTTTCTGGAGAAATTACATAATTGTTTTTTTTATCAAAAAGAATGATGTTGTCTAAATAGTGTAATATATATTTATCTCCCTCAATAACAGCAGAACCTTTGCTAGATTGTTTTATGTTTACTGCTTTGTTTTCTAAGGTATGAGTAAACTCAATTTTAATGTTTTTGTATTGTTCTAATTCGCTAGAAACTTTGTCTAATATGTTTTGTGCTTTGGTGTCATTTTGCGAAAAACCTAAAGAGGTTACCAAAAATGATAAGGCTAATATGTATGTTTTTTTCATCTTAATTGTTTTTTTCATTGGCTAATAATTGCTCTAAGGCTGTTAAATCGGTAACCAAAACCTGTCTGGCTTTACTTCCCTCAAATGGACCAACAATTCCTGCCGCCTCTAATTGATCTATCAACCTACCTGCTCTGTTATAGCCTAATTTTAATTTACGTTGTAATAATGATGCAGATCCTTGTTGTGCAATTACAATGGTTTCTGCTGCTTCTTGAAATAATTTGTCTCTATCTGCAATATCAATATCAAGTTCTGTACCGTTTCCATCTTCTCCAACATATTCAGGCAGTTGGTAAGCTTCTGGATAAGCTCTTTGAGAACCAATAAAGTCGGTTATTTTTTCTACTTCAGGAGTATCAACAAATGCACATTGTACACGAATAAGATCGTTTCCGCTAGAGATAAGTAAGTCTCCACGACCAATAAGTTGATCGGCTCCAGGAGCATCTAAAATGGTTCTAGAATCTATTTTAGAAGTTACTCTAAAGGCAATTCTTAAAGGGAAATTTGCCTTAATTATTCCCGTAATTACGTTTACAGATGGTCTTTGTGTAGCTACAATTAAATGAATACCAATGGCACGTGCTAGTTGAGCCAAACGGGCAATAGGTGTTTCTACTTCTTTACCAGCAGTCATAATTAAATCGGCAAACTCATCAATAACCAATACAATGTATGGTAAGAATTTATGACCATCATTCGGATTTAATTTACGAGCCTTAAATTTTTCGTTATACTCTTTAATGTTACGAACCATGGCATCTTTAAGCAAGTCGTAACGATTGTCCATTTCTATACAAAGGGAGTTTAAGGTATGGACTACTTTGGTGGTATCTGTAATAATAGCATCATCCGTATCAGGTAGTTTTGCTAAGTAATGACGTTCAATTTTGTTGAACAAAGTCAATTCTACTTTTTTAGGATCTACCAGTACAAATTTAACTTCAGCAGGATGTTTTTTATATAAAAGTGAAGTTAAAACAGCGTTTAATCCTACAGATTTACCTTGTCCAGTGGCACCAGCCATTAACATATGTGGGGCTTTGGCTAGGTCAAATGTAAAAGTTTCGTTAGCAATGGTTTTTCCTAAGGCAATAGGAAGTTCCATTTTAGATTGTTGAAATCTGTTAGAAGCAATTACAGAGTTCATGGAAACAATGTTTGCTTTTTTGTTAGGCACTTCTATACCAATGGTTCCTTTTCCTGGAATAGGAGCAATAATACGTATTCCTAAAGCTGATAAAGATAAGGCAATATCATCTTCTAGGTTTTTTATTTTTGAAATTCTAATTCCAGCTTCTGGAACAATTTCATATAAGGTAATGGTTGGCCCAACAGTTGCTTTAATTTGAGCTATTCCAATTTTGTAATTGTTAAGTGTGTCAACAATTTTGTTTTTATTGGCTTCTAACTCTTCAGCATCTACAGAAATAGAATCATCAAATTCTCTTAGTAAATTAAGGGTTGGGAATTTATAATTTCCTAAATCTAAAGTAGGATCAAACTCTCCAAAATCTTTTACTAATTTATCTGCTAGATTAGAGGTTGTAATTTCTTCTTTTTTAACTTCTTCTACATCAATTTTAAGTTCTTCTTTCGTTTCTTTTTTATCTGTAGAAGTTTTTATGTTAGAGTGGTTTTGAATGGTTGGAGTTACGTTTTTAACCGCCATTTCAAAAGTAGAAGTTGGTCTGGTTTCAGGTTCTTTTTCTTCAAACTCATCTAAAGAAATAATCTTTTCTTTAACAACTTCATTATTGGTATTGATGTTGTTTTCTGCAGTTGTTGGTTCTTCTTGATTCTCTTCTGGGGATTCTATAATTCCATCCTCTGATGTTTGAGCAGTAAAACTATTTTTTAAATCGGTAATTTCTTCTTTTTTAGGTAACCAACCTTTTATTCTTTCTGGTGTAATTTTAAATCGGATAACAAAGTAAGTTGCATATCCAAAAACAATTAAAATTATTAAACCGAAAGGAGCAAGGTAAGGGGTTAAGTAGTTGTTTAGTTCTACACCAACTACTCCAGCAATTAAAGCGTTTTTATTTGCTAAAAAACCAAAGGTTGTAGCTGTCCAAATTAAACCTAACATTCCCCAATTCCAAGATTTAAATATTTTTTTGACGGGTATTTTTAGTAAAATGTACAACCCTGTTAAAAACAAAAGAACAGGAATGATAATGGCTGCAATACCAAAACCTTTGTAAATAAAGAAATAACTTAAATTAGCACCTAGTTTACCAAGTAAGTTTTTAGCTTCTATGGCTTTGTTTTCTAATTGACCAATGGTAGTTTGATCTGCTTGCCAAGTAAAGAAAAAAGAAATAAAGGCAGTAAATAGAAAAATACCAAAAAGCAGGATAAATAACCCAAAAACAGTTTGAGTTTGTCTGTTGTTGACAAAATCTTTTATTTTTTCTTTTCGATGAGTATTTTTGTTAACTTTTTTGGTGCTTTTTTTTGGCATTTAAAACGGTAAATTTTTGGTAAAGATACAGAATTACTAATATAGGAAATGCATTAATTTCGGGATATAAATAAACCCAATAATAATAGCTCCAAATAATCCTGCAAATAACACAGCACCAGCACTAACATCTTTAATAGTACCAATTTTTTTATCAAAATCAGGTTGAATAAAGTCTGCTATTTTTTCAATGGAAGTATTTAGAGCTTCTACACTAATTACGAGTCCAATAGCTAAAAATTGAAACATCCATTCTGTTAAAGTAATGTTAGTTATAAAACCTAAAAGACTTAATAAAATAGTACTAATACAATGTACTTTAATTGCATTTTCAGTTTTAATTAAATATACAGCACCAACTATTGCATATTTTAAGCTTTCAATTCTATTGATTATAAAGTTTTGTTTTTTTGTTTTCATAGTAAAAAGAAAAAGACTGTTAAAAAGTTAAAAACATCTTATTTAAATTGATGAAGTTGCTACTTTTAAACAGTCTTTTTAGCTTTAATTATAAGGCTGCTAAAGCGGCTTTGTAATTAGGTTCGTTAGTAGTTTCACTTACTTGTTCTGTGTAAGCTACTTCTCCTTTTGTATTGATTACTACAATTGATCTAGATAATAATCCTTCTAAAGGACCATCTGCAAAAGTTACTTCATAGTCTTTTCCAAAGTTTCCAGAAATGTCTGATAAACTTAAAACGTTTTCAATTCCTTCGGCACCACAAAAACGAGCATGAGCAAAAGGTAAGTCTTTAGATATACATAAAACTTTTGTGTTTTCTAATTCAGAAGCTTCTTTGTTAAAAGTTCTTACAGACATAGCACAAGTTCCAGTATCTACACTAGGAAAAATATTTAAAATGATGTTTTGACCTTCAAAATCTGATAAACTTACTTCAGATAAATCAATATTTCTTAAGGTAAAATTAGGAGCTTTAGTTCCAATAACTGGTAAATTTCCGATAGTTGTAATTGGGTTGCTTTTTAATGTGATGTTAGCCATTTTAATAATTTTTTTTTGAAAACTAAATATATAAAAAATGCCTTTAACATTGTTAAAGGCATCAAGGTTTATATTGGTTTATTTTTTATAACGCAACTAAAGAATTTTCTGTGTTTGCATAATCATTAAATATCAATGCTTCAGGCTCATCATCATTTACGTATTCACCATCTAATATATATTTGTATTCGTAAGATTTTTCTGTATCTAAATCTACAACAACCTTAAAAGTTCCGTTTTTTAATTTTTTTAATGGAGTTGCAGTTACATCCCACTCATTAAAATCTCCTACTAATACCGCTTCTGCAGCTTCTGGAGCAGAAATAGCAAATGTTACTTTACAAACTGGTTTACTTTTTAAAAATTTCTTTGTTACAGCCATAGTTTATTAGTTTTTATATACCTCCAAATTTAATAATAAATACTATATGCGTACTCTTTTTTTTCTGAATGTGTTGATTTTTAATGATTTGTTAAATTAGGAGTGTTAACATTAGTTAATTGTTAAATATGACTACTTATTCTTGTTCTAATGATATAAATTAAGGTCATGGTAAAATTAAATTATGATAACCTGTGTTAATTTTCTATATTTAAACGACTTTATAAAACGTATGTTTAAGTAAAAAAGATTGATGGTAAACGAAATAGTTAAAAATTTACAGAAAGGAAGAAGTTTATTAGTGGATATTTCTCGCGAACATTATTGCGATAAATCAATTCCACCCTATTATTCAAGTATAGGAGGGCATATGAGACATATTTTAGACATGTTTAATTGCATTTTTATTGGATATCATTCTGGTACTGTAGATTTAACAAAAAGAGATAGAAATATAAATGTAGAAACTTTTCCTAGTTATGGAACGGAGTATTTAGATGCTATCATTCAACATTTATCAAGTTTAAATGAAGCTGATTTAAATAACCCCATAAAAGTTATTGATGATTTAGGAGGCGGATGTTGTGCTGTTAATTCTACCTTAGGAGCTGTTTTGGCACAAGCACAAAGTCACGCAATTCATCATTATGCAACCATTGGTTATATGATGTATCATTTAGGAGTTACCCTTAATGATGATAGTTTTGGGTTAAACCCTACTACACCAAAAGTAAAAGTAGCTAGGGGTTAGTCATTAAATAAATGACTTAATAATGCTCTTATTCCCAGTACAAAAAGAATTATGGTAAAAATAGCAAGGAATATACCTATTACTAAAAATGAATAAATACCATCTTTTTGTAATGCTTTAAAGCCAATATTTACAACTACAGGACTTAAAACTAATAATGGCAACACTGCTGCCATAATATTAATTCCTTTTTTTAGGTAATTTTTGTTACTGCTCATTGTTTATATAATTAATTACATTTCTAACACTTCCGTGGGTTAGTAATAATTCTTTGGCTTTTGTATATGATATTTGTAATTCGTTAACTAACATTTGTGTACCTCTGTCTACCAATTTATCATTAGACAATTGCATATCTACCATTTTGTTTCCTTTAACTTTTCCTAAAAGAACCATGGTGGCGGTACTAATCATGTTTAAGACCATTTTTTGAGCAGTTCCTGCTTTCATTCTAGAGCTACCTGTTATAAATTCTGGACCAACAGTTACTACAATGGGTAGTTGTGCTACTTTGTGTAAAGGACTGTTTTGGTTCATAGTAATACAACCTGTAATAATGTTTTTATCATTACAACTTTTTAAAGCACTAATAACATAAGGAGTGGTTCCCGATGCAGCAATTCCAATAACAACATCTTTTTCTGTAATATGATGATTTAACAAGTCTATCCAACCTTGCATATCATTGTCTTCGGCATTTTCAACAGCTTTTCTAATAGCAGTATCACCACCGGCAATCAATCCTACAACAATGTCATCATCTACACCAAAAGTAGGAGGACATTCTGAGGCATCTAAAACACCTAAACGTCCACTAGTTCCTGCTCCCATATAAAATAAACGTCCTCCTTTTTTTAATTTACTAACCGTTGTATTAATTAGTTTTTCAATTTCAGGTAATGCTTTTTCTACAGCCAAGGCAACTTTTTTGTCTTCATAATTCATGTTTTGAATTAATTCTAATGCAGACATGTTTTCTAAGTCGTTGTACAAAGAATCTTGTTCTGTGGTTTTATGAAAGCTCATGTTTACTCTATGTTAATGTTTCTAATGATTTTGTTTCCACTTTGATCTACTACAATAATTTGATGTTTTCCTTTTTGTGGAGTAATCGCTATTTCGTGATGTTGATTTGTTTTTTTTATAAAAGTATTATCTATATACCAAAAAAGAGTTTCTGTATTTCTTTGATGGGTGGCTTTTATTACAATCGCATTTAGCTTTTCATTAAAATCTTTTGTGAGTATAAATGTAGTATTTTCATTTGGACTTAAGAAATCCATTACTTTAGAATTGGCTTGAATACATTCTTTTTTTACAGGAGGTACTGCTACGTAATTACTGTTGTTCTTTTTGTAATACCAGGCTTGATTTGGTGGTAAAATAAACCAAGTTTTTTCCTTTATATCATTACTAGAAACACAATTTTTGTATACTCTGTATTGTTCTTTTTGGTCTAAAAATATTTTTTGATGAAATGGACAGGGTAAAGTAACGTTATTCACCAAAGGAATTAACTCTTTTCTGACAGGACATAAAGGGTTGGCTTTATATCCACTTATAGTACAAACATCTATTTCTCTAAGTTCATCTAAAGGTGTAGTAAACCAATTCTTTTTTGGTAGTTTTTCTAACAGTTCAAACATAATAGGGGCAGCGTGGTTTACTCCAGTCATATTGGCTATTCCTTCTCCATCGGCATTTCCTATCCAAACACCAATAGCATAATCTTTATTGACTCCAATACTCCAAGCATCTTTATTTCCAAAGCTGGTTCCTGTTTTCCAAGCAATTTTTTTAGAAGAACTATAGTGTTTCCATTCCTTATCATCTTCAGGTCTGCTTAGTTCTGTCATGGCATCAAACCCTAAATAAATACTCCCTGCATCAAAAATATTTTGTTCATAAACTTTTGTCCCTAAATCTATTTTATCATTTAAATAATAGCTGCTATATTGATGTTCTTTGGTAAGATATTGACTATTATTCTCTGTATAATGATTTACTGTACTGGCAAGATTTGCATACATATTGGTGA
Source organism: Wenyingzhuangia sp. IMCC45467 (assembly GCF_054111205.1). The sequence goes on along the minus strand of NZ_CM134196.1, from coordinate 809,883 downwards.
TGTGCCATAAAGAACTTTCTGCACCTCCTAAAATCAAAGTCAAACCATAATGATCTACAGGTTTGTTAATGTTTTTTAAGCCCAAATAATTCAAATCATTTTTAAATTTATGTAAACCGTACTGTCTTAACAATCTAACGGCAGGAATGTTTAAAGATTTAGCAATGGCTTTTTTTGCAGAAATTGCTCCTGCATAAGTCATGTCAAAATTCTGAGGGGTATATTCTTGTATTTGCGTTGGAATGTCTGGAACAAGCATATTGGGTAACAATTCTCCATTGTTTAATAAACCCATGTAAAGAATAGGTTTTAAGGTACTTCCTGTACTTCTTTGTGCCTTTATCATGTCTACAAATTTTTGATTTTCAATATTTGTAGGACTATTACCAACATAAGCAACTACCTTTTTGGTTTTAACGTTTAAGATCAATACAGCAATGTTGTGTATGTTGTTTTTTTGATATTGATGATAGTATTTTTCAACAGTATTTAAGGCACTTTTTTGAAGATTGTAATCAATACTAGTCACAGCTCTTTTACCTTGGTGTTGTTGTTTGACTTCTGATAAAAGATGGAGATTATCTTGTGGAATGGTAACGGGTTTTTGTGGAATTTCTTCTTGTATGGCTAAATCATACGTAAGTTGATTGATGATTCCTTTGTTTTTTAATTTTGCTAGTAAAAAATCTCTTTTATTTTTTAATAATGCTTTATTTTTTCCAGGGAAAATTAGGCTAGGGGCATTGGGTAACACTGCTAAAGTTGCACTTTCAGCCCATGATAATTTATTGGGTGAGGTTCCAAAATATTTCCAAGAAGCCATTTCTAATCCAACTACATTCCCTCCGTAAGGAGCATGATGTACATATAAATTTAAAATTTCTTCTTTAGATTTTGAAAACTCCAAACGTGTTGCCCAAATAAGTTCAATTAGTTTTTCGGTATAGGTTCTTCTTTGGTTTCTACTAAGTCTAATGACTTGTTGTGTAATTGTACTAGCTCCTCTTTTAATTCTATTATTTTTTAAATTAGTTATCATGGCTTTACCCATGGCTATTGGGTTAAATCCAAAATGATAATTAAAATACTCATCTTCATAAAAAAGAATACACTTTTTAATTTTATCAGGAATTTGTTGGCTAGGAGGGAATCTCCATTGTTCATCGTTAGCAATGGTAGCTCCTAATAATTGCTCATCTGATGAAAAAATAACAGTAGAATAATCTTCTTTAAATAAATGGTTAGGTAATAAAAAGGCATACCAAATACATAAAATCAAACTTATAGTAAGAATGATTTTATGTTTTTTTAAGTATGAAATAATTTTTTGCTTCAAAATTAAGGAATCACGTTTATCCATTTTCCTTTGGTATGACTCATGTAATTTTGATCGTACATGGCTTCTACATGTGTACCCGGTAAATAATAACTTCCCAAATAAGTTGTGTTAATTTTTACGTTAAAACTTTTGGTTTCATTGGTTTTTAAATCAAAATAATAATGGATGGCATTGTCTCTAATATCAGCATAATCAATATTACTTATTTCATTATTCTCATCTATAGCATAACGAGTGTTGATCAACTCCCATCCTGAAGGAATTTGATAAGTCAATGCAACATCCTTTACTGATTTGTTTACAATGTTTTTCACTTCAATTTCGGCCACAAAACTAATTCCTTGACTAAGGTTGGTCACGTCTAATGGTTTTCCATTATTATCTACATATTTTATTTGGGTAATTAGGTTTTTAGATAGACTTTCCTCGTTGTTTATTTCAGGAATTCCAGAATAGGTAATTTTAACATAAAGTGCTTTTTTGCCATTATTGTTAATGGTAATTTGATTGTCTCCTTGGTCAATTTTCACCTCTTTTTTCCAAATAGATTTTTGAGTATTGATGTCTGTTTTTGCACCATTTGTATTAAGTTTTGCTAGCAAAGGTTGATTGCTTGTTTGTTGATAATAATTACATAAGGCTAACAAACAATTTGCGGTTGTTTTGGTATTTAAATAGTTGTCGCTATTTAATTCATTGGCAATATCTTGTAGTATTTCTCGCGCTTTGGTTTCGTTGTTTAAGGCTTGATAAGTTTCTAAAGCAATAGATTTGTTGATTAAAGTAGAACCATGGTTTACTTGAAAAACTTTGGTGTAATCAATTAACGAGGCACTGTTCATTAATTCTGTTGCTGCTTCTTTTTGACCAATAATGGCATAAGCCAATGCCAATCTTAATTTAGCAATATTATCAATGTTTTTATCTTCTCTTAAACGGTTCATAATAGACAATTCAGGATTTTGAGCCAAAGCCAAAGTATAAAGTCGGTAGGCTTGTTCTACATAAGAATTATCTTTTGTTTTTCTCCAAGAACGGGCTATTTGTTTTTGATAAGCGATCCAATTATTTTTAAAGTTATATGGCAAAGCATATCCTTGTTTTTCAGCTTCAATTAAAAAGTGTCCTGCATAATTGCTTACCCATTCATTGGCTTTGTAATTTCCTGGCCAATATGTAAATCCACCAGAAGTTAATTGAAAACTATTTAGTTTTTGAATTCCTGCTTTGATGTTTTTGGTGATGGTATTTTTATCAGATTGAGATAGTTCAAACAAATCATGCATATATAATTGTGGAAAAACAGCCGAAACGGTTTGTTCTAAACATCCATGAGGATAACGAATTAAATATTGTAATCTATCACTAAAGTTGATTTGTGGAAAAGTAGAAATCTCAATATTAGCATGGTTGGTATTTGCTATTCCAAAACCATTAATGGTTATTTTTTGGGTACTATTGGCTTCAATATAAGCTTCTTCACTTTTGGTTACTTTGCTGATAGGATTGTAAGAATCTAATTTAATATCATAACTAGCTGTGTGTGATTTGTTTTTAGCCGTAATGGTAATTTTACCCATTCCTGTTTTGATTGTTTTGATATCAAAATAAGCAATATCATCACCCGGTTCTTTAAAGTTTAACGTTTGAGTCTTATTTCCTTCAATTGAAAAAACATCATTAGTTTTGATTTCAATTTTTACGTTTTGATTGTTTTCTAAGGCATTAAAAACGGTGATAGGGACTTTAATTTTTTCATTTAAACTCACTTTTCTTGGAGCACTGGCCAATAACATTAAAGGTTTTTTAACCAAAACACTAGCATCCGTTTGTCCATAAGCTTCGCTTTCTGGATGATGAGCTACAATCATGGCTTTTACTGCTCCAATGTATTTTGGAAGGGTGATTTTATGTGTGTTGGTTTCGTTTTTAGATAATGTATAAGGTCCTTTAAAAATAACCACAGGTTTAAATCTGTTGGCTTTTTGCGTTTTTGCAGCTCCCAAATCTTGATCTCCTCCAATGCTAAATACCTGATTTAATTTTCCGCCAAACGCTCCAATTACATCATCATACATATCCCAAGTTTTAATTCCCAAAGCCTCTTTGTTGTTAAAATATTTCCATGGAGAAGGAGTGGTGTATCGAGTTAAATCTAACAAACCTTCATCTACAATAGCAATGGTATAGGTAAATGGTTGTCCATTTTTTTCGGCTACTTTTAAAGTAAATTCTTTTTCGGGTTCTACTTCTTTTGGAATGTTTAAAGTTGGATTTAAATGTGTACTTGCATCTTCTACAAAAATATTTTTAATACCGTACATTCTAATAGGTAAATCATTTTTGGTATTGTGATGTGGCTGTAAAGACGTAATGCTGATATACACATTCGGAGTCATATTTTTATTTACCTTGAATGTGAAATTGGTACTTTCTTTTTGGGTATCAACCGTAAAATGTTGAATTACTTTTTCGTTGTTTTCAATAGTGATTAACGCATGTCCGTTTTCAGCAGAAGGAAAGTTTACTTTAACTTCTTCATTTAATTGATAGGTTTCCTTGTCGGTTGTAAAAACCAACATAGCAGCTTCTTTTTGATTTCCTTTTTTTGCTTTTCCAGCCCAACCTGGCCAATCAATAAAAACAGTTTCTCCTGTGCTGTGTCCAGAAGATTTGTTGGTTACTTGTACAAAATATCTTCCCCATTCAGGATATTTAATTTCAAATTTAAAACTAGCTTTTCCATTAGAACTGGTATTAATAGTTTTGTTAAATACAGGAGTTTTAAAAGAAGAAGCGCTAAATTGAGAATAGTTATTGGTATTGTTCCACCACCAACTATTTTGCATTTTGTAAATGTTTACTTCTAATTTTTGATTGGCAACAGCTTTTCCATTCTCATCAACACTTACCAACTCAAAAAGATGTTCTTTGTCTGTTAAAAGCATATTTCTAGCTTTGTCTCCTTGTGGTCTTTTAAGACCTGTATAAGTGGTAAAAGGAGAATAAGTTTGACTGTAAACATCTGTACTGAAATCTCCACCATTTTCAAAAACCTTAGTAGTTAAATAAGCTTTTAACAAACCAGGAGCATTGTTGTTTATTTTAGGATTTAAAACAAATTTAATTTCTCCAGCGCTGTTTAGTTTATCATTTAACACATTGGTTTCTTCGGTTTCAAAATGTTTGCTAGGATCATCAAAAACAAAACTAGGAAAGTTTTCAAAACTAGTTTTCTGAGGTTTTAACATTAAAGAACTTTCTACTTTTAATTCTTTGGCAATGGCACCATGTAACCACTTTGCAGCAATATTTACTTCGTTGTTTTTACTCAGTACTTTTGCATCGGTTTTGATGTTTATTTTTAACCTGTTAGGTTTGATAGTTTCAATTTTTAAGCTTTTTTGAAACGTGGCCCCACCTACAGAAATAGTAGCATTCCATTTTCCTGTAAGATCGCTGTCTTTTGTTGCTATTTTAAAAGTGTATAAATGATTTACTCCTTTGGTTTTTACTTTTCGGTATTTTAATACATTGTTAGGGTCTTTAATATCAATAGTTACTGGGTTGTTTTCTGGAATTTTGTTTTTAAGATCATTCAACATAAAACCAATAAAAATGGTGTCTCCAGGTCTCCAAACTCCTCGTTCTGTATAAATAAATCCTTTAATTCCTTTGATGGGTTGTACACCATTGGTGTTAAAATTACTCATAGACAATACATTCCCATCATTTACTTTTAAATAAGTAGTTTCACTGTCTTTTGTAGCAGTGATAAAAAATGGAGTTTTGTCCAACTCAATTATTGCAACTCCTTGTGTATTGGTTTGAATATTGGCAATAGGTTGTTGTTGGTAGTTGTAAAATTCAATTTTTACATCCGACAAAGGAGCAGAAGTAACGGTGTTGTTGGTTGCTATAAAAAAAGAATTGTTATTTCCTTTTTTTACGGTTAATCCAATATTGGTTGCAATAATGTTTTTGTAGATAGATTTGTTTCTGTAATATGAATACGTACAAGGATTGTCTCTATCTCTCCAGTTGTAATTTTCATAATCACTGTAATAATTATCGTTGTCCCAATTACTACTTTCTATGTCTTCTTCATCAAAATTTTGTTCTTGAACAGTTTTATTATTTACTGTTGTTGTGTTGTTACACTTGTAGGTAGAATAGGCTTGTTTAAAGTTTAATTGAACCCTGTAAATAGCTCCTTTATCAATATTAATTAACTGATCTAAGGCGATTCCATAAGTTTGCCATTTAGAATAATCAGAAGGATTGCTAGCGTTTAGTGGTACTATTTTTTTAGCAATAGGTCTGGCCACCATTTTAATGTTTTGATTTCCTTCTATATTGTTTTGCTGTAAAAATTGTAAAATATTAGATTCAAAAATTTTATAAATAGTGACTTCTACAGCATTAAGATTGATGGCTTGAAATTGAATGTTTAAATTTTCTGAATTGGGTAAAATATTACCTGATTTAGAAAACTTTATTGCTGGTTTGGGTTCATCAAAAGACAATGTTTTTGTAATGCTTGTTTGGTATGAATATCCATAAGTGTTTTTAATTCCTTGGTGAATAAATACTTTTAAATCTCCTTTTAAAGTGTTGTTAGGATATACTTTTACCAAGTTTCCAGAAATGACATATTTTAAATCATTCACTCCCTGAATACTAATCAAACCTTTTAAATTTTGATTTTTTTGCAAGGCATCCGTAAAATTGATTTCTACATATTGTTCTGCATTGTTTACAACTTTAATATCTACTACTTTAAAGTTGTTTTTCCCGATAATGTTAATTTCTCTGGTTTCATTTTTATCAACCCCTAAACTTGTACCGTTGTAGTTGATGTGAATTTTAGAATTTTCTACTTCTCTAAAAATACTATCAATTTTAAAAGGAAAAACATCGGTGTCTATGTTGATTTTATCAAACTTAATAGATAGTTGTTTGTTGTTTTGAGTGGCAGTAAGGACTTGTTTTATTTTATCAATAGAGGTTATGTCATTGGTTTTAATTTCTCCTACAATGTATTGCCAATCTTTGTTGTATGATTGTAAGGCTTGGGTATTGAAGTCAAAATCTTGTGTTTTAGTTTTAAACTTAAAACTATATGGACTTAATGGTTTTGTATGGTTTGGGTATAACTTTTCTAAGTTTAGTTGAACCTGATATTCTTGATGATTTAATAGAGGTGTTTTGGGCTTAAAAACAATTTGTTTATTGTTTATAATGTTAAGTATTCCATCAATGTTAGGTTGAGTGCTAAATACTTTTTTTAAATCTTCATTGGTGATTTCTGAAGGTTTTACTAAGAATATTTTGATTTCTTCTTGCGTAGATACTACTCCAGAGGTATGATTGTAAATGTATTCACTATAGTTAAAATCCTGATTGTTTATGGGTTTGTGTTGTTTTTTACAACTTGTTAAAAAGATACTTGATGTAATAAATAATAGACAGACTAAACCGATAAACTTTTTCATTGTTTTTTTTCTTCTAAAATAGAGAAATACAATGAAAAAGTCTGTAAGTTTTTATGGACTATTTTACAGTATAACTTGTTTTTATAAACTGATTAATTGAAAAATATCCCAAAGCATAATTATCTTGATTGGTAGTGTTTAAAATATTTCCTCTAACAGTTGCAGGAGCGGTAGAGAATGGTCCATTACCACCTTGGGCAAGTGAAAATATTTTGTCTAAATACTTTTGATAGGCTTTGCTAATACCGTAAAGAGAAATATCTACTTTCATATCTTTTTTTAAATCTTCATCAATATAGGTTTCAACATCAAAATTATTTTTACCAGGCTCTTCAGTATAATCTTCATCGCTTGCTACATTGTATTCAGGAATAATTCTAAACGGAGGATTAATTTTAGTTAAGTAATAATTATCAACACCAATTTCATTGTCAATATTTATGTTTAGTTGTATGGCTTCATCTATAAAAGAATTGGTTTGCTGAGTTATACTATTTATATCAACAATACTTGTAAAAACATCTTGGGCGGTATAAGTTTCTCCATTAACAGTAATGCTCAAAAAATATGTACTACCAAGAGTAGGATTAACAAAATCATCAGCAGTATAAATACCATCTTCTTCATCATTAGGAATGGCTGGGTTTACATCTAAAAAAGTTCCCATAGATTCCCCGTTTTCATTAGTAATAGAAATGGTTGCTCCTTTTACTTGTGGATAGTTATTGTTGTAATAGCTTGTGGTTTGGGTTAATTTAATACTTTGTCGGTTATAACTGTTGTCGTATTTATTAATGTCTATACTAGCTTCAATAACGAGTCTAGGAGATACGTTTTCTAATTCCTCAATAAAAATTTCTTCGGTACAAGAAATAGCACTTATTCCCGCTATTAATAAAAATAGATACTTTATCATGAGTTTAGAATTTAAAGTTAAAAGTTACAGATGGAATAATTCCAAAAAGTGAAAGTCTTTCTGTTTTGTTTTGTCCTGTCATTACATCTTGGTTAAATAATACAGAAGACCAATTGTTTCTGTTGTATATATTATATACGCTAAAAACCCATTCCCCTTTAAATTTTTTGGTTTCGTATCTTTTTGGTTTATAAGTTGCTGAAAGATCTAATCTGTGATAGGTTTTTAAACGAAAAGTATTTCTTGATTCGTAGTTAGGAATGTTTACGTTTAAATATTGGTAGTTTCCTCCAGTTGGGTAGGTAATAGGTTGTCCTGTTTGTAAGGAGAAGTTAGAGTTAAAACTCCATTTTTTAGATGCTTTATAACTTCCTAGAATGCTTATATCGTGAGTTTTGTCCCATCCTGTAGCATACCAGTTACCATTGTTTATTCCAATTTCTGTAGCAGTTCTTCCTGCTGTTTTTTGTTCGGAACGTGATAAGGTATAACTAACCCAACCTGTAAATTTTCCTGTTTCTTTTTTTAACAATAATTCTAATCCGTAAGCTCTAGATTTTCCTGCTAAAACTACAGATTCTATAGCTTCTTGTGCAATTAAATCTGCTCCATCAATATAATCTAATCGGTTTTTAACAGTTTTTCCAAAAACTTCAGTGGTTAAAGAATATTTGTTGTTAAAATCTTTATTGTATCCAAAAGCAATTTGATCGGATAATTGAGGTTTTATATGTTCGCCACTTGGAGTCCAAATATCTAAAGGTGATGGAGATTGAGTATTAGAAATTAAATGTAAATACTGAGCCATTCTTTGGTAGCTTGCTTTTATAGAACTGTTATTTGTAATACTATAGGCAATTGAAAATCTGGGTTCTATATTGGCATATGTTTTTAAAACTTGATCGATTTTGTAACTTTTTTGACCTATAGGAGTTGCTTGTTCATAAATTTTTAAATCTTCATCATAAGCAACAGGGCTGCCAGCATAAATGTTTTTATTTTTTTCACCCATTCTTGCAAATCCGGTTAGCCTAACACCATATCGTAAATCAATTTTATCATTTATTTTTTGAGAGACATCTACATAAACAGCAGATTCTATAGCGTGTTTTTTTGCCAATTGATCTTCTTCAATACCACTATCTTCCCTATTAGGTTCTATTTTACCAGGGTTAAATTGATGAACTATGGTATTTACACCGTATTCTACAGAAACATTGTCGTTAAAATATTGTTTTAAATCGTATTTTAGGTTGATGTTTTGTAAGCCAGAATTCCATAAAAACCCAACAAAATCAAGTTCTAAGCCATAGTAATATTTACTGTAAATTAAAGATAGATTAGAAAATAGTTGATTGCTAAAAACATGATTCCAACGTAAATTACCAACTGCATTTCCGTAATTATTAATAAAAGAATTTGACAAAGAGAATACATCTTTTCCAAAATACCCAGAGAGGTAGAGTTTGTTTTTGCTATCTATTTCCCAGTTTACTTTGGTGTTTAAATCATAAAAATAAGCGGTATTGTCATTGTCTGGCATTATCAGAGGAAAAAAAACATCAGCATAAGATCTACGTCCACTTACAAAGAAAGATGCTTTGTTTTTAACAATTGGACCTTCTAGGGTTAATCGTGAAGAAATAGTCCCAATACCACCATTTCCATGGTAAGAATATTTGTTACCATCTTTCTGATGAACATCTAGAACAGATGAAATTCTACCTCCATATTTAGCAGGAATTCCACCTTTGTATAATTTTAAATCTTTAATTGCATCTGCGTTGATAACAGAAAATAATCCGAATAGGTGAGAGGTGTTAAAAAGAGTGGCTTCATCTAAGAGTACCAAATTTTGATCGGCAGCTCCACCACGTACATTAAATCCCGATTGGCCTTCACCAGCAGTAGTAACCCCAGGCAAAGTGGTAATAGATTTTAGCACATCTACCTCACCCATAATAGCTGGAATTTCTTTAATGGTTTTTACTTTCATTTTATTAACACTCATTTCAGCTTTTTTAATACTGATTTTTTCAGTAGAGCTGGTTAGTACAACCTCACCTAAACTTTCTGCATTTTCGATTAATGAAAAGTTAAAAGTCTTGTTTTTGTTTAGGTTGATGGTTTTAACAATAGTATTATAACCTAAATAAGATACTTCTATATTATGAGTTCCTTTGGTTAGTGAAAGAGAATAGAAACCGTATTCGTTTGTTACTGTTCCTTGATAATTGTCTTTGTCGTAAATACTAACACCAATTAATGTTTCTCCAGAAGAGTTGTCTTTAATTGCCCCACTAATAGTGTATTTGTCTTGTGCGTAAGTATTTGTTATTAAAAAGAGTAATAAGCTTAAAATCTTTTTCATTTAGAGGTTTTTTACGTGATAAAAATAGGATTTTATGATTTAATATTAATAGACTTTTACAAGAAGGTGTTAATAGATTTTGTTGATTTTATATATAAGGCAAAAAACTATAAAATAACTGCATTATTTTCATCACAAAACTAATTTCATGTAGCAAATAATTTAACTTGTTTGTAGGGTATGATTAATGAAGGATTAAATTATCTATTTAAATTCTTTTGCAATTATAAGTAGGTGTTTTTTATAAAATAAATGTATTGCTATTTAATAATAGTAAAAAGGGGCAGATGCCCCTGTGAAAATTATTTTTATACTAAGAATTTGGATCAGATTTTTTATAAATAATAGGGGCTTTTTTATTTCTTCCCCATGCAATAAATAAAGCAATAGCCATTATTATTAAATTCATTCCTATAGCCGAAAATTCACTTCTAGATATATGAAAAATAGTGGCAAGAAACATTACTAATGCAAGGGCTCTAGCAGCTAAGATGGTTAAAAATGGTTTAAAGCGAAATATTGAAGGAATTAACAATCCTAAACCACCTAATAATTCACTAATACCAATAAATTTCACCAATGCAGGAGGAGTAGAAGTTACCCAAGGTAATGATTCTGATAGTGCTTCAATAGGTTGTGTGGCTTTCATTAGCCCAGCCATGATAAACATTGCTGCTAATAATACTTGAGCAATCCATAATCCAATATTTATTGCTTTGTTGTTTTTTTGAGTTGTCATTTAATAAAAGGTTTATATTATATGACAAATTTGATGTTATAATGATGAATTAAAAATAAGATATCTTAAGAAATTAAAAACTTATTTTTTTGCTATATTTTTTCTTATGTAACTTAAATGTTCAGGAGTCATTCCCAAATAAGAGGCAATTAGTTTTTGAGGTAATCTTTTAATTAATTGAGGATAGGTTTTTATAAACTCAGCATACCTTTCTTCAGAAGTACTAGTTAGCAAGGAAATTAATCTGCTTTTTGTAGCTATAAGATTGTTTCTTAATTTCATACTGATTTCTAGTAGCATTTTTGAATTCATGTCTTCAAAATTAGGTAGGCTTTCTTTGCTTAAGACTTCCACAATACTATCTTCTACTGCTTCAATATAAATATTGCTTTTTGTGTTATTGGTGTAACTTTCCATATCTGAAATATACCAATCTTCTGGAGCAAATTGAATGATGTGTTCTTTCCCTGAAGAACTATTGATAATATAGCTTTTAAGGCAACCAGATATTACTCTATACCCTTTGGTACAAATTTCATTTGGTTTAAGAACAATATCTCCTTTATAAATTTTTATTAGCTTGCCAGACGGGATATCCTTCATGTTTTAAATTTCTTGTGCAATATACCTAAATAATAAAAACTAAAACGCTAACCTTATTTTAAGATTAGCGTTTTGATTTTATAAAGAGTCAATCATTACTTGACCTTTTAAAATATCTTCAAAAGTTTCCCTTTCTCTAATTAAATAATCTTTGCCTTTAATGACTAGAACTTCAGCAGGTCTAAAACGTGAGTTGTAGTTAGAGGCCATAGAAAAACAATAAGCTCCGGCATTGTCCATACAAATAATATCACCTTCACTTACTTTTCCTAATTCTCTATTACTTGCAAAAGTATCTGTTTCACAAATATAACCTACTACATTATAAGTTTGCTTTTCACCATTTGGATTAGAAATGTTGTGTACTCTGTGATAAGCATCGTACATCATAGGTCTCATTAAGTGATTTAAACCACTATCTACCCCAACAAAATTAATGTTAGGAGTTTGTTTGATGACATTTACTTTGGCTAAAAACTTTCCAGATTCTGATACCAAAAATTTTCCTGGTTCAAAAATCAATTTTAATTCTTTTCCGTATTCTTTACAAAAAGCGTTAAAACTAGTTCCTAAAACTTGTCCTAATTCTTCTAAGTTGGTTGCATGGTCTCCATCTTTATAAGGCACTTTAAATCCACTACCTAAATCTATAAATTCAATAGTATCAAACTGTCTTGCAATACCAAGTAAAACTTCCATAGCTTCTACAAAGGCACTAGGATCTTTAATATCAGAACCAGTATGCATGTGTACTCCGTTTACAGGAGTTCCATTTTCTGTTACTATTTTTTTTATTTCCTCTATTTGAGTGTGAGAAATTCCAAATTTAGAATCTACGTGACCTACAGATATTTTTGCGTTTCCACCAGCCATAATATGCGGGTTGATACGTAAAGAAACAGGTGCATTAGGAAATGCTTTTCCAAATTTATCTAAGCTAGATAAATTATCTAAAGTTATTTTAACTCCTAATTCTTTTGCTTCGCTAATTTCTTTAAAAGAAACTCCGTTTGGGGTGTAAGAAATATCTTTTACATCAAAACCAGCAGCCAAACATAATTTAATTTCTTGCACAGAAACACAATCACCCCCAGATCCTAAATTCTTTAAAAATTTAAGAACATTAATATTGGTGTTAGATTTTACTGCGTAGTTTAATTTTACATTTTTTACTGATGAAAATGCATTCATCATTCTATTGTACTGATGTTCTATTACATCGGCATTATATACATATAACGGGGCACCGTACTTTTCTGTTAATGAAATTAAAAATTGATTATCCATTAGTCTTGTTTTAAAATCTACTTTCTATTAATATTAAAAGTCACTTTAGTGACTACATCATCGACTCTGCTCGATGACCTAGGTGTTCGAGCGGAGTCGAGAACTTTTTATTTTAAATGAAATTACAGGTTCGTTTTAGCAAAACATAAATGTTTTTAATGTAAACGTTTAAAAAAATGAATATTTTGCTTTAAAACCTTTAACTTACTTATACTTATTTGCTGTAATTTCAGCAATGTTTATAATTACTTTTGTTGCTTTTTCTATTGATTCTAGTGGTACATATTCATATTTACCATGAAAATTATGACCTCCAGCAAAAATATTTGGACAAGGCAATCCCATAAAAGATAATTGAGAACCATCTGTACCACCACGAATGGCTTTGTATATAGGTTTTATGTTCTCTTTTTCCATAGCTGCTGCTGCAATATCAATAATATGCATTACAGGAGCTATTTTTTCTTTCATGTTAAAATATTGATCCTTTATTTCTATAGAAAAAATATCCTCTCCCAACTTTTGATTCAGCGAAGATACTAAAGACTTCATATTTTCTTTACGCTCTTTAAACTTTTCTAAACTATGATCTCTTACAATATATTCTAACGTTGTTTTTTCAACATCACCAAGAATATCGTGTAAGTGATAAAACCCTTCGTAACCTGTTGTTTTTTCAGGAACTTCATTTGCAGGCAATCCGTTAATAAAATGTTGAGCCATCAAAATAGCATTCACCATTTTATTTTTGGCATATCCTGGATGAACGTTTTTACCTTGAATAGTTACTACAGCACGAGCAGCATTAAAGTTTTCGTACTCCAATTCTCCAATTTGACTACCATCCATAGTATAAGCCCATTCTGCACCAAAAGCTTCTACATCAAATTTATGAGCTCCTTTTCCTACTTCTTCATCAGGCGTAAAACAGATTCTAATTTTTCCATGTTTTATTTCAGGATGATTAACCAAATACTCCATAGCTGTTACTATTTCTGTAACACCTGCTTTGTCATCAGCTCCCAATAACGTAGTACCATCGGTAGTAATAATGGTTTGTCCTTTGTATTGTTGTATATCATCAAAATAATTGGCATCTAAAATAATGTTTTGTTCTGCGTTTAAAACAATATTTTTTCCATCGTAATTTTCATGAATTTGTGGATTTACATTTTTTCCACTAAAATCAGGACTGGTATCAATATGTGCTACAAAACCTATGGTAGGTACTGTATGTGATACATTACTTGGTAGGGTAGCGGTTAAATAGCAGTTTTCATCTAAGACTACCTCAGATAAACCAATTTTGTTTAGTTCTTGTTCTAACATACGTGCCAATGTCCATTGTTTCTCGGTACTAGGAAAATTAGGATTATTGGGGTCAGATTGGGTATCTACCGTAATGTAGCGAACAAATCTATCTAAAATGTGTTGCATAATATTTGGGAGTTTTTGGCAAAAATAACCAAGTGTTTATAACTGCCACAATGTTTTAATAAAATAAAACGTTTTGTGTTTTATTGTTTAGCCTATTTATATCTGTTTAATTAAAAGTCATTTTAATTTGATCATTATTTTTATGCCTTTAAATGTGTATATTTATTTTTAATATCAAAATCATCAACATAAGATTAATTTATGCGAGCATTGGTCATTTCTGGAGGAGGTAGCAAAGGAGCTTTTGCTGGAGGGGTAGCTCAGTATTTAATGAAAGAACAAAAAAAGGAGTACGAAATTTTAGTGGGTACTTCTACAGGGAGTTTAATGATTTCTCATTTGGCTTTGGGTAGAATAGAAATGCTAAAAGAATTGTATACCAATGTAGATCAGTCTACTATTTTTAGTGTAAATCCTTTTAAAATAAAAGGGAGGAGAGGGGCTAAAACAGTTTCTATAAATCACTTTAAAGTACTTTGGAATTTTATTAAAAAACGAAAAACTTTTGGAGAAAGTAAAAATTTAAGAAAGTTATTACACAAAACTATTACCGAAGATTTTTTTAAAGAAATTCGTGCTACAGGAAAAGAATTGGTTGTTGCCGTATCTAACTTAACGTTGGGGAAAGTAGAGTACAAATCGGTAAAAGAGTGTGAAAGAGAACAATTTTGTGATTGGATTTGGGCTTCGTGCAATTACGTTCCTTTTATGAGTTTGTACGAAAAAGACAATTATCAATATGCTGATGGTGGTTTTGGAGCTTTGGTGCCTATTAAAGAAGCAATAAACAGAGGAGCAACCGAAATAGATGTGATTATATTAGATACAGAAATGAAGTTGGTAGCCAATGTGCATGCAAAAAATCCATTTGCATTAATTTCAGATGTAATAGATTTTACTTTAGAACAAGTTTCTAAACACAATGTTTCTATTGGTAAATTGGCATCACATTATAATAATGTTCAGTTAAATTTATATTATACTCCTACTATTTTAACTTCTAATTCTTTAATTTTTGATAAAGAGCTAATGACAGAGTGGTGGGAAGATGGTTATGCTTATGCTAAGAATAAACATCAAAATACAGAAATGAATGAAATTAAATTTGCCGATAAATAAAAAACGAGATTCTATTTTAGAATCTCGTTTTTTATGTTTTAAAACAATATGCAAACAGGTTTTGGAGCTTTTACATCACTTATAAAAGTTAATTTTCCTGTTTTATAATTTCTTTTAAAAGAACATATATTATTAGTGTCTCTGTTAGCTACCAATAAAAATTTATTATTAGGACTTAAAGCAAAATTTCTAGGGTGTTTACCGTGAGTACTTATTGTTTGAATTAGTTCTAGTTTTCCAGATTCTAATACTTTTAAAACTCCAATACTATCGTGACCTCTATTGGTTATGTAAACATAATTGCCATCATTAGAAATTTCTATATGTGCGGCAGTATTTCCTTCTTTATCCTCTTTAGCTAGAGTTTCAATTGTTTGCGCATTTTTATAGGTATTGTTGGCAATGTTTTTTTTGATGAAAGTAACGGTAGCATCTAATTCATTCACCACATAAATCCAAGGTTTTGTTGGATGAAAAGTTAAAATTCTAGGACCAGCTTTAGCAGGCATTTGCAGTTCGCTAAATTCATTCGGAACTATTTTGTTAAATTCACTATCAATTGTACCAAATATCAATTTGTTTGCCCCTAAATCAATGGTAATAATATTATTAGAATTTGGTTCAAAATAGCAAGAATGTGTGTGTGGAGCATTTTGTCTAGTGTGATTGCTAGGAATGGTTATTTCATTTTTTTGAATATCTAGAGGTTCTGATAACAATCCGTTTTGATCCAGCTGATGTAACACAGTTGTTCCGCTACCATAATTTGCAGTTAAAATATAATTGTCTTTGTTAATGGTAATATAGCATGGATTGTTGTTTGCCTTACTTGAGCTTAATTCTTTTAAGCCATTTTCTTGAATTAAAAAACTAGTAATAGTTCCATTTGGTTGAGAATTGGTTGCAATTATATATTTGCTATCAAATGATTTTGTTAAATATGATGGATTTTCTGTTTTAGCAACCAAAGACAAAGAGTCTATTTTTCCATTTTTATTTAATTGGTATTGATAAATCCCTTGGCTATGAGAATCAGCAGTTTTGTTTGTATATGTACCAACATAAAATTTTGTTATTTCTGATTGTTTTGTGCTGGTCTTAATGTTTTTACATCCAAAAAATGTGATTGCTGTAAATAAAAGTATTAATTGTGATATTTTCATTTGATTATTTTAAGATTTTAAAGATACGTAAGTTTTTATTTTATGGGTTTTAAAACTATTTAAAAAAAATCAAACGCAACAGTGTTGCGTTTGATAAAAGTTGTTTTATATTTGCCCAAGAAATATAAAACAGATACAATGAAATTAAAAAAATTAATGATGGTAATGTTGGTAGGTTTATTACTAACATCATGTAAAAAAGATGATCCAATTATTCCTAATGAAGAAGAAGTTATTACTACTCTAAAATATACATTAAGCCCTGTTCTTGGAGGAGATGATGTTGTTTTTATTTATAAAGACATTAATGGTAACGGAACAAGCATAGATGTTACCGAAGGAGTTTTAACTAAAGATACAGAGTACACAGGAGCTTTAACTTTATTAAATGAAACCGAAGATCCAGCAGAAGATATTACTCTAGAGGTTAAAAAAGAAGGTGTAGATCATCAATTCTTTTTTACTGTTCCAGAAGGTTTAACTATTAATTATACTGATACAGATGAGAATAATAACCCAGTTGGTCTAGAAACTTCTATAGTAACAAGTGCTACCTTTGCAGGAGGAAATTTAACAATTGTTTTAAGACATGAACCAAATAAATCTGCAGAAGGTGTTAAAAATGGTGAAATTGCCAATGCTGGAGGAGAAACAGATATAGAAGTAACTTTTAATGTAGATGTTCAAGATTAAACTTAAATTTTGCATTGCATTATTGTTTTTTAGTGTCAATACAAAAGCCCAAAAATGTGATTTTACTTTATCAGGAATTGTCATAGATAGTACAACAGATAAACCTATTGCCAACGCTAGTCTATATTTAGAAGGTGTAAATAAAGGGGTAATTAGTGGTGTTGATGGAACTTTTGAAATTAACAATATTTGTAAAGGAAATTATCATTTAGATATTACTCATATTGGTTGTGAAAACAACCAAATGCTTATAGATATTCATCACAATACGAAAATTCGTGTTGTGATGAATCATTATGTACAAATGTTAGATGGGGTACATTTATTAGGTCATAAAGCAGAAAACACCACTCAAACAGCGCAAAATATTTCTGTAAAAAACATTCAGAATAACGCAAACGAAAACCTATCAAATATTTTAGAGACTTTAACAGGAGTTAGTACTTTAAAAAATGGTAGTGGAATTGCAAAACCTGTGGTACATGGAATGTATGGAAATAGAGTAACAATTTTAAATAATGGAATAGTACAAAGCGGACAACAGTGGGGAAATGATCATAGTCCAGAAATAGATCCTTTAGTAGCTGGTAACATCAAAGTAATTAAAGGAGTAGGAGCATTAGAATATCAAGGAAGTACTCTGGGGAGTATAGTATTGGTTACTCCAAAAGAAATTAGTACAGATCCTCATTTGCATGGAGCAACCAATTATTTTGTAGAGACTAATGGTTTAGGGAGTGGTTTAAATATTTCCTTAGAAAAAGGAAGTAAAAGTCTTGCATGGAAAATAAACGGAACAGTTAAAAAATATGGCGATAGAAAAACAGCAGATTATTATTTAAATAATACAGGAAACAAAGAAGCCAATTTGGCATTACAACTTAGAAAACAATTTTCTGACAAATGGGAAAGTAAATTGTATGCAAGTACTTTTAATACAGAACTAGGAGTTTTAAGAGGCTCTCATAATTCAGCATTAAAAGAAGAAATAGATCCTAATACAGGCAATGTAAGCTATTCTTTAGAAGCTTTTTATAGAGAAATTCCTTTTTTTACAGAAGACTCTTTTTCATATACTATAGAAGCTCCTAAACAAGAGGTACACCACCATTTGTTAAAGTTATTAAACACATATACTATTAATAATGAAGAGTTTTATACGTTTACTTATGCAGGTCAATTAAATATTAGAAAAGAGTTTGATGTTCGTAGAGGAGGGCGTTCTAATATTCCTGCTTTGAGTTTAACACAAATGACTCATTTTGTAGAAGCCAAGCATCAAAATAAAATAGGAGATAATATTACTTTTAAAAAAGGAATTCAATACACTTTTGCAGACAATACCAATGATTCTGAAACTGGAATTTTACCATTAATTCCAGATTATTTATCACATCAAATAGGTGTTTTTACATTGTTAAATAAAAGAATTGATAGATGGATGTATGAAGTAGGAGCAAGGTATAATTTTACCTATCAAAATGTGGCCGCAATTTCTAAAACAGTACCAAGAACTATTATTAATTACAACAATAAATTCCAAAACATAAATGTATCTGCAGGAGTTAGGTACAGAACATTAAAGCAGTTTCATTGGGCTTTTAATATAGGTTTGGCATCAAGAAATCCAGCCATAAACGAATTGTATAGTAATGGATTACATCAAGGTGTAAGTGGAATAGAAGAGGGGAATGTTAATTTAACGAGGGAAAATGCAATAAAAACAACACTTAGTTTAGAAGGAAATATAGCTCAAAAATGGTTTTTTGAAACATTAATTTATCATCAATATATAAAAGATTATATTTATTTAAATCCTCAGAACGAAGTTAGATTAACCATTAGAGGAGCTTTTCCTGTATTTGCATATGAGCAAACCAATGCACAAATTATAGGATTAGATTTAGGAACTAGTTATGCCTTTTCTGATGCCTTGAAAATGGGAGCTAAGTATAGTTTTTTACAAGGAGATAATTTGTCCGAAAATATTCCATTAATCAATATGGCAGCTAATAATTCTTTAATTACTTTAGATTATCAAATACCAACTACTACATTTAAAAACACTACTGTTGGATTAGAACATCATTATGTATGGAAACAAAATCACTTGCTAAATAACCAAGATTATGCAGTAGCTCCTAATGCTTATCAGTTGATTGGAGTAAAATTTAGTACTGAAAAATATTTTAATAAAACCAAATTGTATTTTTATGCAAAAGCTAATAATTTATTAAATGTAGCTTATAGAGATTATTTAAATAGATTGCGATATTTTGCTGATGATACAGGAAGAAGTATAACAGTTGGTTTTAGAGTTTCATTTTAAAGTTTAATATGGATAAAGAAACACAGTTTACAAATTTATTAAGAGACAGAAATTTAAAAGCAACTCCTAAAAGATTGGAGTTGCTTAGAGTTATAGCAAATTATAATTCAGCCATTCCTTATAGTGAGATACAAAAAATGCTTAAACATTTTGATAGAGTAACACTGTATAGAACTTTAAATGCAATGTTAGATAGTGGAATTATACATAAAGCCTCTGTAAGTACAGATGAAGTGTATTATGCGATGTGTAAAGAATATTGCACATCGGAATGTCATAACCACAAACATGTACATTTTAAATGTATAGAATGTTTAGAGGTTTCTTGTGTTGATGTTACAAATCCTATTCAAGTTCAAATACCTAATGTTGTGATTAAACAAGTGGAAATTGAAGTTAGTGGTGTTTGTGAAAAATGTAATTAAATTATTATTTTACCGCTACAAATTTTGCCAAAGAAGCCATTCTTGCTTTGTTTAAAGTAAGGGTGTCGTTTTTAATAGTATAATTATCTATTGTTTCAAGAGCGTTTAATAAAGGGCCTTCATACGGAGCATTAAAACAAAGCTTTTGTGTAGCTACAATTTTGGAAAAACTAACTTTGTTTCCTGTTTTTAGTTCAAAATTACCATGAAAATTATTACATCCAGAACTACCTGCAATACTGTTGTTAGAAATGTCTAGAGTAAAAAATGGAATGTTCTTGTTTTCTCTTTCAATTTCTTGTCCTCGTAACTCAAACAACTCCCATTTAAGGTTGGTTAGTAGGGTATCTGTAGCTGTTTTACCTAACACATATTGCGTAGCTAAGGCTCCCTTTATATTCTCTTTTTGTTGATTTAGTTGAATTAAAGTATTTTCTCCAACCATATAAGAAACATCATCAATAATTATATTACTACCAATTTCATCCCAAACAAAATTTCCTTTTGTGGTAATATAATCTTCATGTTTACCAAGGTACTTAACTTGTTTGGTATATGTTAAATCTTTGTTGATACTAATTTTAGTATCAATTCCACGGCAATCTGCACAAGGAATAGTTCCTGTGTAAGTTCCTTCCCAATCTAAAGAATTTTT
This sequence comes from Wenyingzhuangia sp. IMCC45467, assembly GCF_054111205.1. The sequence goes on along the minus strand of NZ_CM134196.1, from coordinate 789,312 downwards.
ACTACTATGTTCATCAAGATAAGCAGCATCAAAATGATGTAAATTATGTTTTTCAGAAGTTTTGCATCCTGTACTTATTATACTTAATGTGGCTATGGTTAATATGATTGCTTTCATAATGATGTATTTTGATAAGATGGCTCTATATGAATTAATATATGACCCAAATTTGGTATTTTATTTTGTAATGTATCTTTTAATAAATGTGATATTTCGTGACCTTTTGTTACTGTTATTTGTCCGTCTACTCTAGCGTGTAAATCTACATGATGATGCATTCCTGCTTTTCTTATAAAACATTTTTCAGTGCCCATAACTCCAGGAACAGTAGCAGCAACTTGTCTAATATCTTCAATTAAATCATCATATCTATGTTCGTCCATAATCTCTCCTAAAGCAGGTCTAAAAATATGATATGCATTGTATATAATTATTGCTGATGCTATTAACGCAGCCCAATCATCTGCACTTTCGTATCCGTCTCCTAAAGTTACAGCAATTAATATACCAATAAAGGCCGCTACCGAAGTTAAGGCATCACTTCTATGGTGCCAAGCATCTGCTTTTAAAGAAGAACTGTTGGTTTTGTGGCTGTTACGAATTACAATTCTATAAGAAATTTCTTTCCATAATATAATAAGCCCTAAAATATATAAAGTCCATGTTTTGGGAGTTTTATGGGGTGTTTGTATGTTTATAACACTTTTGTAAGAAATAATAATAGCCGAAGCTACTAAAAATACCACTACAATAAAGGTCATTAGAGGTTCTATTTTACCATGTCCGTATGGATGATTATCATCAGCAGGTTTTTTAGCGTATTTTAATCCGATTAAAACCAGTAGTGATGAAAAAATGTCTGAAGTAGATTCAATGGCATCGGCAACCAAAGCATAAGAATTTCCTATAACTCCTGTAGCTCCTTTTATAATTGCTAAAAGAATATTTCCTAATAAACTGAAATATATGGTTTTAATTGCTTTTTGTTGGTTACTCATAATGAGAATACAAGAATTGTGTTGTTTTTAAGCTGTATAAATATAATAATATACTGTTTTATAAGTATTGTAATTGATAAATAAAAAAACACCTTTTATAAATATAAAAGGTGTTTTGTATGTTTTAAATGTTGATTGTAATTAGTTTACAGCAACCAATTCAATATCAAAAATTAAATCTTCACCAGCTAATGGGTGGTTAGCATCTAATACAACTTCGGTTTCTTCAATACCAACAATTAACAAAGCTTGAGTTTGTCCATCTTCTCGGCTGGCTTGTAATTGCATTCCTACTTGAGGTTCTAAATCTTCAGGTAACTGAGTTTTAGGTAATTTAAAAACTGCTTCTTCATTTCTAGCACCGTAAGCTTCTTCAGCAGGAATTGTAACTTGTTTGTTATCTCCAATTGTCATTCCATCTACAGCAGTATCAAAACCTGGAATCATTTGTCCAGCTCCAATAGTAAACTCTAAAGGTTCTCTTTCTCTAGAACTATCAAATACTTGCTCGTTTGTTAATTTTCCTGTGTAATGTACTTGTACAGTACTTCCTTGTTTTGCTTGAGACATATCTCTAAGTTTTAAATTTGAGGAAGTAAAGTTATGGTTTTCTATATGGATGACTAAATGATTTGCTTATTAATTATAATGAATTATTCTACATTAAAAGTTTTAATAGCGTGAATAGGTTGTCCACTAGCAGAAATTCCTTCTACTTCTATAATATAGTCGCTTCTGATATCACTTGTAAAAAATGAAACTCTTACTCCGTGATTTTGTGTTGTAATAATTCTAGGCACCCAATGTAAAGTGGTTCTTAAATCGTTAGGGTTTAATTCATCAAAACCGTTTAAATGGTCGGGTCCAGCAAATTGTCGGGCAATGTAAAAACCAGGTGCATTATAATCAACAATACCAGGTTTTCTTTCAGCAGCTTTATTTCCAGGTAAACCCTTTCCAGATTTTGTATACATGACAATCATATTAGCTTTATTGTAAAAAAGTCTAGCTTGACTGTTTTCAATTAAAAGATCATAAAAAGATATTTGATTTGGATTAATTGTTGCTAAAACGGCAAAATCAATAGGCATTCCATCTAAAAATACAGCAAGGGGTGCATTGTCTCTTTGCGTTACGAATTCATTACCATTATCGATTAATCTAGGATTTAAACTTAATAATTCCCACATAGAGGTAGGAACGTAATCTAGTCTTGTTACATCAATTCTAGCTCTAGGGTCAAAAGGATCTCCATATTCTGCACGTCTGTTCATTTCTTTTTTTCTCTTCTGCGCTTCAGATTCTCTTTTGGCATCTAATTCTACTGCTTGTAATTGCTCTATCTTTTGATTGTATTCAAATTTTATTTGCTCAACATATTTTGTTACTTTAATAAAATTAGCTTCTTGTTTTTCTTTATCAGAGGTCGAAATGGTGTTTGTGTGCTTTATAGTAGGACTTTCTTGTTCACTATCAATCATAATCATTACTTCTCGGTCTTTGGCATTTTTACTTTCAAAATTACCCAAACGAGCCTCCAAAAAAACGGACATTGAATTTGGGTAAACATAAGGACCAAATTGAAATCTTCCTAAGCTATCTGTTTTTTCTACGGGAGTTTGTGCTAAGACTTTATCAAAAAAGGTAAGTCTAATATCTGTTTGAGCAGGTCCATAAGGTCTTTTTAATCTATTAGTAACTCCAGAAATATATAATCCTTCTTCTGCATGGTATTGTAGTTCTTTTTCTTTTCCATAAAGTAATTCTTGCCATGTAAAACGTTTCCAGCCATTGGCCATCATCACTAAGTCTAACATATATCTTCTTCTGGCATCATTTTCTTTTTCAAAGAAATAACCAGGCTCTTCAACTTGGCCTCTTAAATCAGAATTTAATAAAAGGTATGTTTTAATATTATTAGATCTAGTATTGTATGGAAAAGCTTTTAAATCTCTAACAGCCATAGATAAAAAACTAGTTTGGTTTAGTCCTTTGGTGTTTTTTACTCCTAAATCTAGCGTTACTTTTTCTCTAACTTTATAAGTTTCCTTGTCACTCTTAATGGTTGTTTTTAAATTATTAAGAGGATTGTTTACAAATACTACTCTTTCTGCCATAGGATGTCCTTCTTGATCAAACAAAGTAATGTTAACAACACCATCATTTAAAGATGTGGTTGGAATTTGAGTTGCAAACGTTTTGGTATTTACTTCTAAATATTTTTTAAACAAAAGTTCACCTCTTTGGTGTGCAATTAAATAATTGTTTTGCAAACCATTTTCTTTATTACTAGTTAGGTTGATTAGAATGCTTTTACCTGTATTTGTAGTGCTAATTACAGATCCTTTAGGCAGTGGTTTAGGTAATGAATAGTTTACTTTTTTACCATTAATATTGGCATTTACATGATATTTTTTTCCAGCTTCTGGTAATATAGAAAAAGTTCCTAAACCAAACTTTAAAGTTTTAACTTCAGAAATTATAGTTCCATTTTGGTCGGTTAAAGTTCCTGTAAAATTAATCTCACTGTATTTTTGGTCTTTAATTTTAAAAGCTACTTTAGATTGAATTCCATTAATTAAATACCCTCCTTCAGGATAAAAAGACAATTCAGGAATAGGTGCTGAGCTAGTTGAGGTTTCTGATTTATTAGTTGTTTGTGTGGTTTGATTACTTATTTCATTATTGACATTCTTATCTTCGTTTAAAACATCGTAAATAGGAATTTCTTTTTGAAAAAAGTTATTTATAGAATCATTTCTCATAAAGTTTGTGTAGCCACGTAAAATATATTTCCCAGGTTTCCATTCTTCATTAATCTTAATGTCACCAGCTACACTAATGTCTTCTATATACAAAGTTTTTTTGGCAACAATACTATCTTTTGGGTTGATAAGTTCTACATATACTACTTTACTTTTAGTACTTTTTTGATGGGTAACTCCATTTACTAAATAAGCAGAAAACCAAATATCTTCATTTAAAGCATACATGGGTTTGTCAGTTTGTACATAAACTTTTTCGGGAGCTTGTTTGGTCGTGTAGTTGTTTAGTTTTTCTTCAAGAAGTTTTAAAAAATCTGTATTGTTATATATTGTGAAAGAAAATGCAATTAAGGAAATGCATATTAGTAAAAGTGATTTTTTCATAGTTTTTTAAATGTTGTTCTTTTTTATTAGCGAAACGAATATACTTTAAATTGTTGTGTTTTTTATATAGTTACTCCACATTAAACGTTTTAATGGCATGTATAGGTTGTCCGGTAGCTGTTATTCCTTCTATTTCTATGAGGTAATCGGTTTTTAAATCACTGGTAAAAAAAGATATCTCTGTTGTTTTATTATTGGATGTGTTAATAATGGGGTGCCAATGTAAAGTAGTTCTTATGTCGTAATTATTTATTTCCTCAAATCCATTTATGTGGTCAGGAGCAAAGAATTCTCTGGCAGTGTAAAATCCTATAGCATCAAAATCTATAATACCAGGCTGTCTTTTTACACCGTTCTTTCCTTCGTTTCCAGATTTTGAATATAAAACAATAACACCGTTACCACCACCATTTGTAACTAAGTTAGCATCACCACCTACTAATAAATCTATAAACGAAATTTCAAATCCGTTGATAGATTTTAAAAACCCAGCATCAATTTCCATTCCGTCTAATAAAATTTTGGGTTGAGATTGAGTTCTCATTAAAAAAATATTTCCCTGAGATGTATAAACTCCTCCAAGTTGCATAAGAAGTTGATAAGCAGATAAAGAACCAATGCCTTTTAACTTGGTAACATCTAATCTTTTACTTCCTCCTAAGCCAACAGACCCATAAGTTGTTCTTTCGTTCATTTCGGTTTTTCGTCTGTCTTCTTCAGTTTTTCGTTTTGCTTTTAATTCAACAGCTTTTAATTTTTGAACTTGTTGGTTATGTTCAAATTTAATTTGTTGGATGTATTGTGTTACTTTAACAAAATTTTCTTGTTGTTTATCATTAGTGTCGTTAGCTTGTACATTTTTTCTACTTATTTTTGGGCTTTGTATAGGTTTGTCTAATAAAATAGCAACATTTCTAGATTTAGGATCTTTATTGTAAAAATTGTCTAGTCTAGACTCTAAAAGCATGGGAATAGTATCCATAAATCCATACGGACCAAAAACAAAATGTCCAATAGAATCAGACATTTTAAGAGGTTCTTGTGTAAAAAATCCTCCTAAAAAAGTAAGTCTTAAAGGTGCTTTATGTGGAGTATAGGGCTTTTTTAACTTTTTGACAGTGCCTGAAATAAAAATACCTTTTTCGGGTTGAAATTTTTGAATAGAATCTTTAGAGGTTAATAATTCTTGCCAAGTAAAACGTTTCCATCCGTTGGTCATCATTATTAGGTCTAATAAATATCTTCTCTTAGCATCATTTTCTTTTTCAAAAAAGTAATTAGGATTTTCTAATCTTCCTCTTAGGTCTGAGTTTAATAATAAATAGGTTTTTATATTTGGAGAACGGCTGTTGTAGGGATAGGCTTTTAAATCTCTTACAGCCATAGATAAGGTACTAGTTTGTTTAAGACTATCTTTGTTAATAACATCAATTTTTACAGACACTTTTTTTCTTGAAGTATAAGTTTCTTTACTGGTGTTTATGTTTAATTTTAAATTGTTTTTTTGGTTGTCTATAAAAACAGTTCTCTCTGCTACTGGATGTCCATCATTATTAAATAAGGTAATGTTTACAATTCCATTAACTAAAGATTGCGTAGGTATTTTAACAATGTATGAACTTTTGTTAGTGCTTTCAAAATTTTTAAAAAGCATTTTTCCTCTTTCGTGAGCTACTAAATAGGTGTTTTGTAATCCATTTGTTAAGGTGCTTTTTGCACTTATAATAATAGTGTTTCCTGTATTTGTAACATTTAAGGTATGTCCAGAATTTAGAGGTTTAGGTAGTTTATATTTTTCTTCTTTTCCGTTAATAAAAGTGCTAATGTAATAATTGTTATTAGGTTTAGGGTTTAGGACAAAATTTCCAAGTCCAAAATCAATTGTTTTAATTTCAGTAATTTCGGTACCATTTTCATTTTTTAAAATACCCTTAAAATCTAAATTATTATTTACTTTAAAAGCAATTCTATTTGGTAAATTATTAATTATATAACCACCCTCTGGATAAAAAGATAATTCTGGTTTTGTTAAAGTTTTGAGGTTGTTTGTTTGTTTAGAGTTTACTAAAATATTTTTTTTAGCAATACTGTCTTTTTGTATGTTATAAATAGGTATTTCTTTTTGAAAAAAATAACCTTCATCCTGATTTCTCATATACTGTGTGTATCCACGTAATAGGTATTGACCAGGTTGCCAATAACTTTCTATTTTAATATCACCTGCCACACTAATCTCATTTACATACAATTTTCTATGGGCAACAATGCTATCCTTAGGGTTAATAAGTTCTACATGTAAAATTTTGCTTTTTTCTGTTTTTTGATGTGTGATTCCATTTACTAAATAGGCGGTAAACCATATATCATCATCTAGTGCATAAAAAGGTTTGTCCGTATGTATATAAACTTTTTCAGGTGTTTTATTTTGATTATAATCTTCTAATTTATGTTGAATAATTTCAGAAAAATTAGTTTGGATATATATAGTAAATGATAGGACAGAAAAGATAAGTGTTGTAATTAGAAATATTTTTTTCATAGTTTTTTAAGTCTAGCTTTCTTTTTTGACTCAAATTATATGAAAATGTTTAATATACACTTGTGTTTTTTTTATTTTTTACCTTTTTTGAGGAATAACTCAGGTTTGTGAATAAAAAAAGGAGAAAGTTTTAACTTTCTCCTTTTTTTATGTTTGTTGGTTTGTACTTTTTATAAGTGAATTACTTCATCATAAGCAGCAGCAACCGCTTCCATTACAGCCTCAGACATGGTAGGGTGAGGGTGAACTGTTTTTAATACTTCGTGACCAGTAGTTTCTAATTTACGACCTAAAACAGCTTCAGCAATCATATCGGTAACTCCAGCACCAATCATGTGACATCCTAACCATTCACCGTATTTAGCATCAAAAATTACTTTTACAAATCCTTCTTTGTTTCCGGCAGCAGATGCTTTACCAGAAGCAGAGAATGGGAATTTCCCAATTTTTAACTCATAACCAGCTTCTTTAGCTGCTTTTTCTGTCAATCCAACAGAAGCAATTTCTGGTGATGCATACGTACATCCAGGAATGTTTCCGTAATCAATAGGTTCTGTATGTAAACCTGCAATTTTTTCTACACAAGTAATTCCTTCTGCAGAAGCTACGTGAGCTAAAGCTTGACCAGGAACCACATCACCAATAGCGTAATAACCAGGAATGTTTGTTTGGTAAAAATCGTTTACAATAATTTTATCTCTATCTACAACAATTCCAACATCTTCTAATCCAATGTTTTCAATGTTTGTTTTAATTCCAACAGCAGATAATAATATGTCTGCTTCTAATTTTTCTTCTCCTTTAGCAGTTTTAACAGTAGCAACAACTCCTTCACCAGAAGTATCTACAGATTCTACAGCAGAGTTTAACATTACTTTAATTCCAGATTTCTTTAAAGCATTTCCAAAAGCTTTAGAAACGTCTTCATCTTCTACAGGAACTACATTTGGCATAAACTCAACAATAGTAACTTCAGTACCCATAGAGTTGTAAAAGTGAGCAAACTCAACACCAATAGCACCAGATCCTACCACAATCATTTTCTTTGGTTGTTCTGGTAAGCTCATTGCTTGGCGGTATCCTATTACTTTTTTACCATCTTGAGGCAAGTTTGGTAATTCTCTAGAACGAGCACCTGTTGCAATAATAATATGATCTGCATCGTATTCTGTTACTTTACCATCAGCATCAGTAACATCTACTTTTTTACCAGGTTTAACTTTACCTGTTCCTAAAATCACATCAATTTTGTTCTTTTTCATTAAGAACTCAATTCCTTTACTCATTCCTTGAGCCACACCACGAGAACGTTTGATTACTGCTTCAAAATCTTTATCAATCGCTTCAGCTTTTAAACCGTAGTCATCAACATGTTTTAAGTAATCATATACTTGAGCACTCTTTAATAAAGCTTTGGTTGGAATACATCCCCAGTTTAAACAGATACCTCCTAAAGATTCTTTTTCTATAACAGCGGTTTTAAAACCTAACTGTGAAGCTCTAATAGCGGTAACATATCCTCCAGGTCCACTTCCAATAACAATAACGTCGTATTTCATGTGTATATTTTTTAATCTAGTGATTGAATTTTATAATGTATGCAAATGTAATAATTCAAAACCATAATACATAGGTTAAAAAGGGAGAAATTACACGTATTGATACGTATAAAACGATATTGTTTTGTTCTGTTTATTTTGTTTGTTGTTCTTTTTTTAATGATGCTCTAAATTTACTAGGGGTAATTTGTGTATGTTTTTTAAAAAGTCTAGAAAAATAAGAATAGTCTTCATAACCCAATATTTGTGCAATTTGGTTGATAGATGCTGTGCCAAAAGTTAACAGTCTTTTGCTTTCTAAAATAATTTTTTGAGTAATAATTTCTGTTACTGTTTTGTTTAATAAGTTTTTACAAATCCTGTTTAAATGTTTTAAGGAAATGTTCATTTTAGAAGCATAAAATGAAGGAGACTTTTGAGTGATATAATATTGATCTAGTAATTTGTTGAAAAGTTGTATTTTATGATGATAAGTTTGATAGGAGTAATTGTTTTCTGTTAAAAATTTTCTAGAAATTTCTATATGAATGATGTCAATAATATTTAAAAGTTTATCTGTTTTTTTTGATTTATTAAGTTGATTTTCTTGAATTAATAAATTGAAATATAGTGATAGATCTATTAATTCTTGTTCATTAAAAACTATTTCTGAGATGTTCTTCTCAGATTGATAAAAGGGATATTCTTCTATTTTTTTATTTCCAAAATAAAGATTGTATATCTGATCTGAATAAAAAATAATGTAACCTTCAATATCATCAGATAATTCCCAACCATGAGCCTGACCAGGTTTAAGTATATATAAGTTCCCTCTTTTAATTTTATAGTTATTTAAATCAATTTGATGTGTTCCCGTTCCATTGGTAAATAGTACTAAAAGATAAAAATTATGACGATGTGATTTTTCTATAAAACTATGCTCAATTAAATGGTTTTTAAAAGTATTAATGTACAGGTCGTTCTTATGAATGTTGGCATTAAAATTCTGAATATTATATACTGGTACTTTTTTCATGATTTTATTTTTATGTCTTTTTTGTGCTATTAATGGAGAAGATAAGAATTATTTTGAAATGTTTGGATGTGTACTTTTGTAGTAATCAAAACAAAACTAGTTTTACTATTAAAAGAAATGAATATATTACAAATAACAAAGTCTATACTAGGGAATGAATGTCCTAAATGTGGTAAAGGAAAAGTTTATAAAGATAAAAATATTTTATTTAGTATAAAGCCTCCAAAAATGAATGATAGTTGTTGTGTTTGCAATAATAAGTTTATGAAAGAGCCTGGTTTTTTTATAGGAGCCATGTATGTTGGTTATGGGTTAGGAGTTGCCGAAGCGTTGTTGACTTACTTGATAGCAAGTCAATTTTTTGATAAATCTTTAGATTTAAGAATTATACCAATAATAGTGGTTGTGATGTTGCTCTTAACTTTTTTCAATATCAAACTCTCTAGATTGATATGGATATATATGTTTAGAAATATAAAATAAAAGTAAAATTGAGTTTAATAAAAAAGATAACCTCTATAGCACTAATAATTTTACTTATTAATATAATTATCTTAATGATAAGGTAATTATCATTCGTCTGTTTTTTAGTTTTTATAGCTGAAATTTACATTTCATATTACTCTTAGTATAATGATGAATGTAGGTAAGAACACAGAAAATTTGATAAAAAAAATTATTAAAGGTGATGAAAAAGCATACATATATTTAATTGATACTTACTACAAAAAATTATTTCTTTACGCTTATAGCATTTCTAAAAATCAAGTCTTAGCAGAAGATATTGTTCAGAACGTTTTTATGCGAATTTGGGAAAATAGAAAACAACTTAAAATAAAAGAATCTTTCAAAAGCTTTTTATACAAATCTGTGTATAATGAATTTATTAATAATTATAGAAAGCAACAATCTTCAATCTCTTTAGATACTGTCTTTTTTGAGACTATTAATGCTTTATCAGATGATATAAGTGCTGATGATCAAAGATTGACTTTGGTTTATAATGAAATTGAAAATTTGCCAACTAAGTGTAAACAAGTTTTTTTACTTAGCAAACAAGAGGGGTTAAGCAATCAAGAAATTTCGGAGCATTTAAACATAACGGTAAAGGCAGTAGAAAATCACGTTACAAATGCTTTTAATATTATTAGAGGTAACTTATTAGGAGGTGATAAAATTAAAAAAACCGTCTAAAAAATAGACGGTTTTCCATCATGGTTAATTGCTAAATACCATGATTACATTAACAAAGAAACAAAACTTATTTTTCTTTAACATAATCTTTTTTTAATCTCATTGTTACCTCTGATTTGTTATTAATGAGTTTTTTATTTCCATTCTCATCTTTAATCAAACTAAAGCTATCAAATACTTCTCCTTTTGTTGTGTAGGAGTTGTATTGAATCGTATCATTTTCAACAGTAATGATTTGAAAAAGCTGTACGTATTCACCTCTTTTTACCATCCAATTCTGGTCTTGAGATTCATACATTTTAGGTCCACTAACAGATACTGCATAAACAGCTCCAGCATCTTTTACAATAGTTTTTCCTAAACCTTCGTTTGAAGCATAACCTCTTGCATAGGTGTGGTCGTGACCTTGTAATACCAAATCCACATTATATTTATCTATTAAAGGTTTTAAAGATTCTCTTAACTCTTTATTACCTCTTCCTTTCGCTGTAGAAAAAATAGGGTAATGCATGGTTAGTGTAATCCATTTTTTTGTATTGTTTGCCAGTACAGAATCTAACCATTTTGTTTGTGCTTTTCTAGAAAGCTCACTATTATTAAAACTTTGTGCATCAATAGAAACTAATTTCATGTTTTGATAATCTAAGCTGTAACAAGTTTCCTTTAATTCTTCTAAAGGCCCATTTTCTGGTAAGGTAAATTGAGGTCTCCACAAAGCAGATAATTTTGATCTATTTACACTTTTATTATATTCATGGTTTCCAGGAGTCATAATACTAGGTACGGTTGCATGTATAAAACTACCAGCATAAAACCATTCTCCCCATTCTCTGTCAGATTCACTATGGTTTATTAAATCTCCTGCATGTAACATAAAATCTACTTCAGGCATCATTTTGTATGATTTTCTAATCACTCTAGACCACATAGATTTAACATCGTTTTGTGCATCACCAAAATAAATGAAACTAAAAGCTTTATCGGAATTAACAGGTGGTGTTTTTATTTGAAACCACTCACTCCATGTATCATCATTTTTACCTCCATTTCCAACACGATAAACATAATTAGTATCTGGTATTAAGTTTTTAACAATAGCAGAATGATAAACAGCATTCACTTCTGGCTCATTATCTCTTGTGTTTTCTACTTGAATAAATTCCGTTTTGGCAACAATTTGTTGCATACTCTTGTCTAGCAAAAAATCAGGACCATGAGTTTCTTTAGCTATTTGTACGTATGCAGAATCAATATCAACACTAGTTCTCCAGTTAACAGCAAAACTATGGTTTGAATCTTCAGTAAGACTCACAATAATTCTATCTGGGGTTTTAGAAGGGAATATTAGTTTATGAGCTGGAATTTGAGACATAGAAGCATAGTGAGTATGGTGGTGTTCCTCATTATGATAATGTGTAGCTTCAATTTTTTTACCACATCCAGAAAGAATCATCAAACCTAAAAGTGTACCTACTATTTTTTTCATTTTATTTAATTTTTGTAAATAAAGCAGGAGCTTTTATAGCTCCTGCTTAGGGTTTTTATTGTAATAACCACATGTTAGACCATTGGTCATTAGTTGTTGGTTGTAAATTTTGTATGGCATTTAACATATTACTTTCATTATAAGGATCTGTGTAAAAAAACCTAACAGGAGTTTGTTTTCCTTTTGTTCCAGAAATGATATTTTTGTTTAAATCAGGATATCCAGTTCTTCTAAAGTCAAACCAAGATTCTGTAGTTAACCAAAGAGCAATCCATTTTTGATGCATAATAGGTGCTAGTTTATTCCCTGCATTGTCAAAAATTTGTTTGGCATTAGTGATGTATTCATTTTGATTAAAAGCAGTCAATGTATTGTTTACATTATCATAAACAGTATTAGCATCACCATCATTAATTTGATATTGATTGAATGATAATTCAATTCCAGCTTTGTAGTATTCATATGCATTGTTATTGATGTATCCACGAGCACTAGCTTCTGCTGATAAGAATTTTACTTCTGCTGAAGTCATAAAAATAGATTTGACCATTTCATGGCTATTTTCTGAATACATATCTGCTAAATAAGAAGTATGTGGATTGGCAGCAGCATTTAAATAAATACTTCCATTTAGACTAGAGATATCATTTTTAACATCACTAAGCGTTCCTCCCATATTAAAATCATTAGGAGCACTTAAAGCAATTGGTAAACCAACAAACAAATTGGTGTTAATATCATTTTCTAAATTGTTATCAGTATTTAAAGCATTGATATCTATATCAACATAACGTTTTATTCTGTTGTTTTCTAACACTAATTGGTTCGTAGCTCCTTGTACAAGTTGAGCATCAACGGGTTTTATCCATTTGGTTAAACGAGGATCTTTTAAACTTATTAAGTCATTAACAATAGTAGCAGATGGTTTTCTACGGTAAAATTCAGATCGGTTACTCCAGTTTAATGCACCTCCAGGCCAGCTATTATTACTATCAGTACCAATGTAAGACACTACAGCATTGTCGTTATTGTCTTGTAGAACAGGAAATTCATTAGGATTATTAACAATGTTTGCGATTTCTGTGGATACGTTAATATCTGTATCATTTTTTTCTGATAAACGCATGTAAAATCTTAAAAGTAAAGAGTTTGCAAACTTTCTCCATTTTTGTCCATCACCATGGTACATCACATCACTATCTATGGCTTCTTTACAAATGGTGGTGTTTTTTAAAAGTGTGTTTGCTTGTTTTAAACTGTTAATAATACCTATAAACACTTCTTTTTGAGTATCATATTGAGGTTTAAAAAAATCATCTCCTCCTTTTTCAGCATTTAAAGCTTTGCTATAAGGAACGTCTCCAAAAGCAGAAGTAATAAATCCAAAATGATAAGATTTCATGATGAGTGCAACAGCTTGATAATAGTTTTTTACTTCATCCTTTTTTTCTGTTTCGGCTCTTTTGTAAATGTATTCACTGTCTTTTAAAGGTTCATAAAAGTTACCAAAATCAACAGCTCCCCATTGATAATTATTCTCTTCATAACTAGTAAAATCTCTCTGTAAATATTGATTCGCTGCAGAAAGTTCTCCCCAATCATAAGACATTTTACTGTTTATTTTAGCAGATCCAGATAGAATACCTGTAAGCACAAATTTAATATCAACTTCGGTATCAGGAAGTGTGTTTGGACTCGTGTTTATATCGTCTAAAGATTCACTACATGAACTAGCAAAAAGCGCTAAAATTGATAGTGAAAATATGATTATATTTTTTTTCATTTTGATTGTATTTATAAATTAAAAACTAACATTAAGTCTAAACCCCATTGGAGCTGTCCAAGGAGCAAGATTCCATTTTTCAAAACCTTGATTTCCATCGTTAAAAGCCAATTCAGGATCTATACCGATGTCTGCTTTTGTCCATAGCATGATGTTTTTTGCGTAAATAGAAAGCGAAATGTTTTGTGCAGAAATAAATTTTGCAATGTTATCAGTAAACTTATAAGTAAGAGTGATGTCTCTTAATTTTACAAAAGAAGCATCGTACATAAAAGTATCTCCAGTTCTCCAGAAACTCCCGCTAGATTCAACAACTCTATAAGCATCAAAGAATTTAGTGCCTGGTGCTCCAAAGTTTTCAGTATATGTACCATCTCCATTGTCTATTACACCAGGGAAAAACGCACCGTTGTAGTTTCCATTGTATTCAAATCCTCCAAGATCTTGATTTCTACCACCAACCCAAACATTGTTATCTCTGTAAATAGGGTTAGATTTAATTTCATTTGCTAACGCAGTTCTGTCTCCACCATATGAGTTGGCATTTAAGACTCCCGTAAAAGTACTTGTACTAATACCATTGTTCCAGCTTTCAATTTTACCAGAACGAGCCATTCTTTTCATAGATTCTGAAAAGAAATCACCACCTTGTCTCCAGTCAATACTAGCAGACAGTGTAAAGTTTTTATAAGAAATAGATGTGTTAAATCCAACAGTGAAATCATTGTTAAAGTTTCCAACTTTTGGTTGATTTTCTTGAGCTCTATCAACAACCCATCTACCGTTGGCATCTAATAAATTCCAGCCTTTGTATTCTCCTTCTTCTACTTTTTTAACATAAGGAGCATATAAATCTCCAATAATACCTCCAACTTTGGTAAAAGCTCCCATATCTGTTCCTCCACCAAAAGAAACACGATCAATACCATCAACTAATTCAACTAATTTACTTTGTTGCTTGGTAAAGTTAAAGTTCATGTCCCAAAACAAATCTTTTGTTTTAATAGGAACGATGTTCATCCCCAATTCAATTCCGTAATTTTCAACATTACCAGCGTTAATAGTAGTGCTAGTGTACCCTGTTAAAGGAGAAACAGCAACGTTTAAAATTTGGTTTTTATTTTGAGTTTTGTAGTAAGTTGCATCAAAACCTAAACGACTATGAAATAATTTGATATCTGCACCTACTTCATAAGAAGTTGCAATTTCTGGTTTTAAATTGGTGTTAGGCATACTGCTTGGAAGTGAGTAAGTAAAATCATCACCCCAATATCCTTGTGAAAGTGTGGGGTTGATTAAGTATGGTGAAGTATCTTTACCAACTTGTGCCCAACTAGATCTTAATTTAAAAAGAGACACCCATTGTGGCATATTTACAAATTGTGAGACCAATACACTTGTTGATACAGATGGGTAAAAATAAGATCTGTTTTCTTTTGGCAAGGTACTTGACCAATCGTTACGAGCAGTTAAATCAACAAAAACATAATCTTTATAAGCTAAAGACAACATTCCGTAAGCACTATAAATTGCTTTTTTATAGCTAGCACTTGCATAAGATAATCCACCTCTAGATACGTTAGATAGTGTGTAAAGACCAGGCAAAACCAAATTATCACCTCCAGCATTGATAGGATTTGCTAATGCTATTCATAATATTACCTCCTAAAGAAGGATCTATATGAAAATTTCCTAATTTCTTTTTATAAGAAAATAACACATCAACATTGGTTTCTCTAGCGGTACTTTCACTAATGTTATAAGACCCAAAAGGTTTACTACTTCCAAAACCATCAAAAGACCAAGGTTTAATAATTTCTGTTTTATTACTATTGCTACTATTAGAAACTCTAGCCATTGCGTTAAGGTCTGAAGTAATTTCCCAGTCTAATTTAATGTTTCCAAAACCTCTTATTTTATCAAACGTATTTCTTCTTTCGTATGCAGAAAACCAAGGATTGTTATATCCTTCTGTTATTTTATTTTGTTTGGTGTTTTTTACTTCCCAATAATCATCTTTTAAATCGTTGATATTGATGTGAGGAGCAATATTATAAATGTCAAAATATTGATCATTACCTCCTAAAGATTGAATAGGATAATTGTCTGAATTTGGATTTGAAAGGTTGATGTTTGTAGATAACGTTACTTTATCTGTTATTTTATAACTAGTAGTTAAATTAACACCAATTTTTTTTAGTTCTGTACCTGGAGTAAATCCTTCTCCTTTTAAGTGTGATAAGGATAAACGGAAATTTCCTTTATCATACGCTCCAGAAACACTTATATCATTTATAGTAGTAACTCCTGTTTTAAAATAGTCTTGTAAGCTATTATCGTAAAATTTTAAAGGTGTTTCTTGTCCGTTGCTATTCCACTGTACAGCTGGTGTTCCTGCTTCAGCACCGTACCAATGTTGCCAAGTAGCTTCGTCAAATTGTCCTTTTTGACCATTGGTAAATCTGTTTTGTAAGTCAATATATTTATATGGAGTGTTAAAAGTAGTGGTGGTGTTAAAAGTAACACCAATTCCTTTTTTGGTGTTTTTACCAGATTTTGTGGTAATTAAAATAACCCCATTTCCAGCCCTAGAACCATAAAGAGCAGCTGCACTAGCTCCTTTTAATACAGATATGTTTTCAATATCCATAGCGCTAATATCAGCCATAACATTGGTGTCTCCTATAGGAGAACCATCAATAACAACTAATGGTTGGTCGTTACCAGTTAAAGATGTTTTTCCTCTAATATTAACGTAAGTTTCGTTGTTTAAATCATTTCCTCCTCTTCTAATGTCTAAACCAGAAATTTTACCAGACAAACCTCCTAAAACATTTTCTTGAGGAACAAGATTTACTTTTTCAGAATCAATTTCACCTACTGAATACCCAAGTGCTTTTTTTTCTCTTTTCATCCCTAAAGCGGTAACTATAACTTCTTGCATTTTTTCTACAGATGCTTCTAAAGTTACTGTTAGGTATGTATTGTTGCTAACAAGAATTTCTTGAGTTGTCATTCCAGCAAAAGAAAATACTAGAATACTTTCTTTGTTAGGAACTAATATGCTAAAGTCTCCATCAAAACCAGATAAAACACCTTTGTTAGTTCCTTTTACAATAATATTAACACCTGGTAAAAGCATACCATCAGCATCCTTTATAACTCCTTTAATTTCAATAGGTGGAATTTTAGTTACTTTTTGACTTTGTTTAGATTTAACTTTTATAATAATATGTTTCTCTACTACTTCATAGGTTTTGTTTGTGTTTTTAAATAGTTGATTTAACACATTTTCAACTTTTTCATTTTTAACTTGAATGCTCACAACTTTTTTGATGTCTACATCTTTAATGTTGTATAAGAATTTGTACTCGGTACGAGCTTCAATTTCATCAAGCACTTTTTCAATAGTTACTTTCTGAAGGTTTAAGGTGATTTTTATATTTTGTCCGTAGTTATTTGCAAATGCGCTAAATAAACTAATAAACAAGAAAATGGTTGTTAACTTAGTTCTTAAGTTAAATTTTGAAGAGCATAAGGTGTTACTCTTGATTTGTTTAATTTTTTTCATATTTTTGATAAGATTATTATAGTGGTAATTTTTATATCACTTCTTTTTAAAGGAAGATGTTCCCGCATCTTCTTTTTTTTTTTTGATACATACTTAGACTTTACTTTTATTTCATATAATTTCTTTTTTTAATTAATAATTATTTTTTGGTTAATTGTTTCATAATTGAAAGGATAACTTTTACTAAAGGTGTTTAATATTTTATCTATACTTTCTTTTGCGCTAAAGCTGGCATTAAAATATTGTTGATCTAATTCTTTGTTGTTATTAACAATGGTAATATTATAATTACGTTCTAATCTTTTAATGATATTTTTAAAAGAAATATCTCTAAAAATTAAAGTCCCTGTCCTCCAACTAGTATAAATTCTAGTATCTACTTTTTCAGTAGAAAAGGTGCGTTTGTACTCATTGTAAACTCCCTTAAATCCTGGGTTTAATAAAATTGTTGTGTTAGTATTGTAGTGGTCATCGTCATACAATCCTACCAAACCTTCAACTAAAACAGTGGTAATGTCTTTTTCTTCAGGATATGCAGAAACATTAAATTGTGTTCCTAATACACGAACTTTTAATTGATTTGCATTTACAACAAATGGATGTGATGGATCTTTGGCTACATTAAAAAAAGCTTCTCCGTTAAGGGATACTTCTCTTTTTTTGTTGTTAGAAAACTGACTAGGATATTTTATTGAAGTACCAGAGTTTAAGATAATCATAGTTCCATCAGACAATACCAACTCAAAATGCTTTCCATATGGAACTGTTAATTTGTTGATGATTTCTTTTTTTAATGTATTATTGGTAGTAGTATAAACAATTCTATTGGCTTGTTGAACACCAATGATATTTCCATTGTTATCTACAATTTCTTTAGATCCATTTTCTTGAATAATTTCTGTTTTTCCATTCCCTAAATCAAGAATAATTTGATTTGTACTAGCAATAAAATCATCTTTTTTTGTAATATTTTGATATGCTAAATAAGTAGAACAAATTGCAATTAATAATATAGCAGCATATTTTAGCAAGTTCAACGGAAGTAGCCTTTTAACTTTTGTTTTATTCTTAATTCTAAGGGTTTCTTTATTTATAAAATCAGACTTATGATTTTTAGTAAGTGAAGCACTGGTAATGTAGTCTAGTTTTATGTATTCTTTAAAAAGGTTTTTGTTATCTGATAATTTTATCCATTGCTCTAATTGACTTAATTCTTGAGTTGAAGCAGTTCCATTTAGATAATTAACAATACACTTTTCTATTTCGGTTGTAATCATATTTTTCTTTTATATAGCTAAGACATAGCTAAAAGTAAATACCCCAGAAAATGTATATTACTAGTATGTTACCAATATGTTAGGTAATTGTTTTTATACGTTTTAAAACGTAGTTATATCCACTGCCTTTTTTTAAAGACAAAAACTCCTATAATAGAAAGGGTGATAGATATTAATATTATAACAGGTAAAGCCAATGGAACATTTTCAAATCCGTTAGGAATGTTCATTCCAAAAATACTGGCAATAAGAGTTGGAATCATTAAAATAATAGAAATCAACGTAAGTTTTTTCATGACTACATTTAAGTTGTTAGATATTACCGATGTAAAAGTAGCCATCATTCCACTTTGTATATTAGAGTATATTTTAGACATTTCTAAGGCTTGTCTGTTTTCTATATAAGCATCATCTATTAGTTCTTTGTTAATATCTGTAGCAAATGTTTTGTTTTTTCGTAACCTGTTTAAAACTATCTCGTTGGCTTTTAAAGCTGTAATAAAATACACCAAACACTTTTCCATTTTAAGTAATTTATTTAACTCTTTGTTTTTGATAGATTTTTCTAAATCTTGCTCAATTAAAGAAGTCATTTGGTTAATTTGTTTTAGGTGTCTTAAATAGAGCCTACCTGAGTTTAAAAATAAGTGAAGAACAAAATTGGTACTGTCCGAAATTTTATGAGAATGACCTTTAAAAAGCGAAGGTTGGTCTATGGGTAAAACATCATTGTTTTCTAAACAAATAGACATGGTAAAGTTTTCGGTAATAAAAATTCCTAAAGGAATGGTGTAAAAGGGGAGGTTGTTGTTTTTAGATTCTATTGATATTCTTAAAATAATTAAAGTCCAATCATCATCAAATTCTACTCTAGATCTTTCATCAATATCTAAAATATCATTTACAAAATCTCCAGGGAGGTTATAAGTGCTTGTTAAGGCTTGTATCTCTTGAGCACTTGGACTGGTTACGTTAATCCAACATCCTTTTTCTAAAGTATTGATTTCATAAGATTTTCCAAAGGTTTTAAATATTTTAATCATAACAACAATGTTGTGTTTAAAGGTTACACTTTGTTAAGTTACTTAAAATCTTAAATAAAAAGCCTATCAAAATAAATTGATAGGCTTTAAAATGTGATATTGTATAATGTGAAATTATTTACTCATTGTAAAAACTTCATCTTTAATATTAGTTTTGTTACTCAATAAGAACATTAAGTAGTTAACAACCATATGGAATACAATTAAGCAAACAAGTGCATAAAGCGGTACTCCTAAAAATTGATAAGGCCAATAATAGGTCCAAACATCTAAATTTATGGTAATTACCTCTCCAAAGGCAGGAAAAACAAGTGCTAGTAAAAAAGTGATATATGTTTTGGTTTTTAGGCTGGGTTTGTTCAGTTGAGCAAACAATTCTTTTTCAAGTTTATAAACATAGCTAAAAGCAAGCATCCAAGCAAAAGGAAGCCATAAGGGCATGAGTGATTGAATATCATGATATTCCCAATATCCATTAGAAATTCCCCAATATTCTGCACCAATTCCTAAAACTCCAGAGAGAAACATTCCTATTGGTACAATCCAATTTTTTTGTTTGTTACTAAAACCTAAATTGTACATTGAATGCACAACTTTTAAAATTAAAAAAATAGCAACTAACCAATCTTTTTGATGTAACAAGCCTATAAAGACACCTGCAATGCAAATTTTTAATGTTGCTTTGAGGAGAGAGATAGTTATGTTTTTAGATTGAATTGTCATTTAATATTACATTCTTTCAGGAACATCAATTCCTAATAAATTAAAGGCAGATTTAATAGTATCTCCAACTTGTGCGGATAATTGTGTTCTAAATATTTTAACATTTTCTTCTTCGCATCCTAAAATATATGAGCTTTGGTAAAATGAGTTGTATTCTTTTACCAAATCATAAGTATAATTAGCAATTAAAGCTGGACTGTGATTTTTAGCAGCCAATTGAACCGTTTCTGGGTACAATTGTAAGGTTTTAACTACTGCTAATTCTTTGTCTGATATTTTTACAGATTGT
This sequence comes from Wenyingzhuangia sp. IMCC45467, assembly GCF_054111205.1. Next base: position 768,686 of record NZ_CM134196.1, on the reverse strand, counting down.
TTAGCTGAATAATCAAAATCTGCTTTTCTAAGAATAGACTGAATTCTAGCGTAAGTATATTGAATAAAAGGTCCTGTGTTTCCGTTAAAGTCTATAGATTCTTTAGGATCAAACAAAATACGTTTTTTAGGGTCTACTTTTAAAATGTAATATTTTAAAGCTCCCATTCCTATAGTTTTGTATAACTCTTCTTTTTGTTCTGTAGAGTATCCTTCTAGTTTTCCTAATTCCTGAGAAATTTCACGAGCTGTATTTACCATTTCTTCCATCAAATCATCGGCATCTACTACGGTTCCTTCTCTAGATTTCATTTTACCAGTTGGTAAATCTACCATTCCGTAAGATAAGTGATACATGTTTTCTGCCCATGAGAAACCTAATTTCTTTAAGATTAAAAATAATACTTTAAAATGATAATCTTGCTCATTACCAACGGTGTAGGTTAGTGCATTGATATCAAACTCTTGAAAACGTTGAATAGCGGTTCCTAAATCTTGTGTAATATAAACAGAGGTTCCGTCACCACGTAAAACTAATTTTTCATCTAAACCTTCATCTGTTAAATCAATCCATACAGAACCATCTTCTTTTTTAAAGAAGACTCCTTTGTCTAAACCATCTTGTACACAATCTTTTCCTAAAAGGTAAGTTTCACTTTCGTAATAGTTTTTATCAAAAGAAACTCCTAAGTTTTTGTATGATACTGCAAAACCATCATATACCCATTGGTTCATGGTTTTCCAAAGTTCTACTACTTCTTTGTCACCTGCTTCCCATTTACGAAGCATTTCTTGAGCTTCTAATAAAATAGGGGCTTGTTTTTTTGCTTCGTCTTCTGTTTTGCCTTCTGCAATTAAAGTTGTGATTTCATTTTTGTAAGCTTTGTCAAAAGCTACATAATAATTACCAACTAATTTATCACCTTTTAATCCAGTATTGGCAGGTGTTTCTCTGTTTCCAAATTTTTGCCAAGCCAACATACTTTTGCAAATATGTATTCCACGGTCGTTAATAATTTGTGTTTTATACACTTTTTTACCACTCGCAGCTATAATTTCTGCAACAGAAAATCCTAATAAATTATTACGTACATGACCTAAATGTAAAGGTTTGTTAGTGTTAGGTGAAGAATATTCTACCATAACAGCTTTGTCTGTAGGAGCAGGAGCAAGGGTTCCATAATTTTTGGTATGGTAGATTTCGTAAAAACTATCTACAAAAAAACTAGGATTGATAGAAATATTTAAGAATCCTTTTACCACATTAAAATCTGTAACTAAGTCTACATTGGTTTTAAGGTATTCTCCAATTTGAGTTCCTATTTGTACAGGATTTCCTTTAACAAATCTTAAAAAAGCAAAAACAACAATGGTAATATCACCCTCAAACTCTTTACGAGTTGCTTGGAATTCTACTGTTGTAATTTCGGTTTTAAAAATTTCTACAAACGCTTTCTTAACGGCAATTTCTAAATGGTTTTGGATACTCATTTGTGTGTATTTCTATTGAGTTGCGAAAGTACGGAAATAATTAATTTTTGACGACTTGTTAAATTTAAAATTACGAGCCTTTATTTAAAATAAGTTTTTAAGATGTTTTTTTATGTGAGTATATAACTTACAAATTCTTAATCACTTTTTTGGTTGTTATGCCTTTGTTAGAGGTGAGTTTAACCCAATAGGTTCCTATGGGTAAATTACTAGAATTAATAGAGTTTTGTGGTTTAGAAACCGTTTTTTGAATTAATAGTTGTCCATCCTCCTTAAATATTTCAATAGTAATTTCATTTGAATCCTCTAATCCTATAAATAAATCGTTGTCTATCATATTCGGTATAAATTAATATGTTGTATTGCTAATTAAAAATTTATGAGTCAAGAGTTGTACTAGACTTCATAATTTTAAATCCCTTCCATACATTGGCTATTTTGTAAGTCTCTAGGTTGTTTAGAACTTTTAGAGTACAATTGTTTATACGTGTTCCAAAAAACACATTTGAGTGAATTGTTAAAGGATCTTTAATGTTGCAAATAAGAGTGGTTAACTTGGCACACCAACCAAAAGAATATTCTTTTATGGTAGTAATAGAGTTAGGAATAGTAACTGTACTTAAATCTTCACAACCAATAAATAAATGAGATTCAATTGTAGTAATAGAATAAGGAAAAGTAAAGCTAGTTAATCCTGAGGAGCTAAATGCCGATTTTTCTATAGAAGAAATAGAATTAGACATGCTTATTGAACTTAAGTTTTTACAGTTGCTAAACGAAAAGGCTTTAATTGTAGTAATGTTGTTACCAATACTAATAGCTGTAATACTTTCATTGTTTTTAAAGGCAGTATCACTAATTTCGGTAACATTAAAGTTTGTTTTGTTGTAACTAACAGTATTAGGAATTGTGATAGATTTAGCATAAACATTGTCAAAATTTTTAATAACCTTAACAGTTGTTTCTGATGTTTTTTCATAAGTAATTCCTGCTATTGTAAATGGAAGTACATCAGTAACTAAACTAAACTTATCCAAAATATCAGAAGTTTTATAAGCTGTTAAATATGCTGTAGGAACAATTAATTTGCAGCTTTCAGAAATATGGTTAAATGCCGTTTTATGAAAAGGTTGTGGGGATGTAATATTAGAAACAACCTGAACTAAATTAGGATTGTTTGCAAAAGCTTTTTCTTCTATTTCACAAATAGTGTTTGGAAGTGTAATGTTGTTTAAATCAAAGTTATTAGCAAAAGCAGATGTTCCAATTTTGTGAACAATATAATTTATGCCCTTATATGTAATAGATTCTGGAATAGTTAATGCCCCAGAATATAATTTGTTTTTGCTTTGTATTATTTTTACAGTTGATAATGAGGTCGTCTGGTACGTAATTCCCTCTAGATTAAAACTTATTGATTTTGCAATTTTTTTAATTGTACTTGTGCTTATATTCATAAAAATGAATTTTTTTCTTTAAACACAAATTTATTTTACATAACAGCATTTGCGTAGCCAATTAGGACAAATCAATAGCCCAATCAGACATTTTTTAGATTCACAAAACAAAAATTACTTTACATTAAGTGTTGTTCTCACGTACTTCAGAAGGAAGTTTTCCATGCTTTTTCTTAAAAGCAGCACTAAATTTACTTTGACTTTCATAACCTACTTCTTGGGCTATGTATTTAATTTGTAGGTTCGTGTTTAAAATTAGCTGCATAGCCAATTCCATTTTTTTATGAATATGATATTGGAGTATAGAATTTCCGTACACGGATTTAAAATCTGTTTTTAATTTGGATGAAGATAAGTTTAACTTTTTAGCAATGGTGTCAATTCCTATAAATGGCATTGCAAGGTTTGTTGAAATAAGTCGTTCACATTCAGAAATCTTTTTATAATCTGCTATTCCTTTTTCTTGATAATCTTGTTTTCTAATGTCTCTAAACACATTTTTAAAAAAAGAAGAAATTAAACTAAAAGCTTGAGATTTTAAAAGGGTTTCATTAAAAACATCATCATTAAAAGTGGTAACAGTATGTAGAATTTCATTAGAACATTCTTCGGCATTAGGAACAATATCTTGATAAGAAATAAAACCTTTGTCTGAATTAAGAAATTTTTTAAAAGGAATATTAGGATCTAATTTGTCTAAAGGAACATTTTTTTCTATCCAACTAGGACTAATATAATAAATAAAGAATTTAGACTTGGTTCCTTTATAAAAACACGCTCCTACATCGGTACCAGGTTTTTTAAACCCCCAAAATTTATTTTGAAAAGGAATTTTATCTATAAATGTATTCTGAAGTTTAATTTCACTTTCAAAAAGGGTAAATGTTATTGTATAATGATCACTTGGTATATTTTTATCATAAACAGATTTAATAATTGTGTTTTGTTTAAACTGAACATCTGTAATAGTTAACCACAATCCATCTTCTATTTTTCTATAAAAAAAAGAGCCTTTTGTAAAAGGGTTGTTTCTGTAAACTGCCTGATCTTTTTTAACATGTTTACTCCCCGGAGTTTTTATGGTACTCTCTATCATTAGTTCGGGGCTGTTTGCTAAAAAAGGAAATTCAAAAAAGCCATTTTGAAAAAATTGAATATTAGGCTTTATGTATTGAAACCATTTGGATAAGTTCATTGTTAATTATAGAATTGTAAAGTATTTTAATTGAGGTAGATATAAACTAATTTTTAAGTGAATATGATACTTAATATTGAGTTGTGAAAATACGTAATTTAAGTGAATAAATTATAGTAAAAGTCAAGCTTAGTTACTTATATAATTCTGTTGATTGAGGGTGGGGAATTAATTTTAATAGTAATGATAGAATTAAAAAAAAGCATTGGTTTATTTTATTATTTTAACTTTAAAAAAAAGTTTTGGAAAATAAGCAAGAATCTTTTGATGTTTTAATAGTCGGAGCTGGTACAGCCGGATTAATGTTGGCTAGAGAATTAGGTAAAGCCAAGTGTAAAACTCTTTTGGTAGATAGAAAAACAAATTTATTAAGCTTTTCTTTTAATACATTGGCTAGTTTTATGGATTTAGATGATTTTGATTTAACCAATTATGTTGTTGCTCAAAAATTAGAATCAGCAATTATATATTCAAAAAATTTTACTAGAAAAATAAAAGGGTGTGGTTATATTTTAGATAAAACCAAGCTACATCAAGAATTATTAGAAAGCTTAGATGAAAAGTATGTTACCATTAAAAAAGGGGTACATATTAAAGAAATTAAAAAGGATTATCAAGGAATAATAACAGAGGTAATTGACAAAAATAAAAATAGTTATAATGCTAAAATTATTGTAGATGCCTCTGGAACTGTAGGGGTTATTAGTAAACAAGTTGGTTTGCTTCCTAAAGCTATGCAATTGGCAACAGGAGTAGAGTATAATGTAAAATATAAAGGGAATCCACAAGAGGGACATTTATTAATAGGGAAACAATATCAGGGTGGTTATGGTTGGATATTCCCTTTGCAAAATGGTCGTGCCATATTAGGATTTGGAACTTTTGAAAACAAGGTTATAAAAGAATTAAAGCCTCGTTTAAATGAAATTTTAGAAATATCATTAATTAAATCACTTGTAGAAAAAGATAAAGAAACTGTTGAGGGAGGAAGTATTCCTATAACACCAGTTTTAGAAAAATTTGTACAACAAAATTTGGTGTGTGTGGGTGATAGTGTTTCGCAAGTAAACCCTATTGTTGGAGAAGGGTATAAGTTTATATTTGAAGCTGCTATAATGGCCAGTAAATCAATGGTAAAAGCTTTAAAAGAAAACGATTATACTATATTACACGAATATGAAGAGGCTTGGAAAAAACGATTTTTAAACAATTATAAGAGAGCCAAATATTCTCAAGAAAAAATATTTAAATACTCTAGAAAAGATAGACTGGTAGATCTTGCTGTTTTTTTATTAAAGCTAAGATCTGACAAAAGTATTATTAAATCATTGTCTGGAGAATTTTATGAATAATGTTATGGTAAATGTATGTTAGTGTTGCTTAAATTCCTTCAGCAATAAATTTTAATTCTTCTTCATTTAAAATAGTAATAGATTTTCCTACCAAATCAATTAATTTATCCTTTTTAAAGGTTGATAAAATTCTAATGGCAGATTCTGTTGCTGTTCCCACAGAACTAGCAATTTCTTTTCTGCTTAGCTGAATTTTAATAGTATTGTTACTATCTACACCATAAGTTTCTTTTAAAAACAATATCAAATCAGCCATGCGTTGGTGTACTGTATTGGTAGAAATATTGGTAATAGCATTGTTTGCTTCTTTTAAATCGTTACAAACAGTTTTAAACATAGCATTAGAAAACTTAGGGTTTTCATTTAGCGGTTTTTTAATTAAATCTTGAGGAATAAAACAAGCAGATACATCGTTTAAGGCAGTAACAGTAATCATACTAGGTTCATGAGTAATTGCAGAGTGATAGCCAATTAAATCTCCTTTTTTACTAAACTTTACAATTTGTTCTTTACCGTTGGCATTTAATTGCGATAGTTTGCAAACTCCATCTTTAATACAATAAACTCCCGATGAAAATTTACCTTCACCAAATATAACTTCTCCTTTTTTAAAAATGTGTACATCTTTTGAGTCAGATATATGTTTTAACTCTTCCTTGCTCAAAGCGTTTAAGTTGTTAAATTGTTTTATCAAACATTGTTCACATCTGCTCATAAGTCATTTTGTATTAATTGCACATCAAAGTTAAAAAACTATATGATAATAATCATAGGAAAAATATTTTGCTAAAAATAAATTTGCATCATAAACCAAGTGTGTTATGAAAGATAATAGTTGTTTTCATTGTGGTGATGAGTTAATAGAAGTTATAAAATATGATAATAAAAAATTTTGTTGCCATGGATGTAAAACGGTTTATGAAATTTTTAAAGACAATAATTTAACGGCTTATTACGATTTTGAGAAAAATCCAGGATTAACACCAACCAATATTAAGGGAAAATATGCTTTTTTAAACAATGCAACGGTAGTAAGTAAATTATTAGATTTTCAAGAAGACGGAGTTGAAATAGTTACTTTGTATATTCCTAAAATACATTGTAGTTCTTGTGTTTGGGTGTTAGAGCATTTGCAAAAATTAAATGGAAACATTATTAGTTCTAGAGTTCATTTTTCCAAAAAAACAGTCCAAATAACTTATAAAAACATCATTAGCTTACAAGAATTGGTAGAGTTGTTAGCTATGGTTGGTTATGACCCTTATATAAGTTTAGAAGATGGTGAAAAAAAGCAACAACAAAGTAAAGCAAGTACTTACAAGTTAGCCGTGGCAGGTTTTGCTTTTGGAAATACCATGTTTTTATCTTTTCCAGATTATTTTGGCAAGCCAGATGTTTGGTTGGTTCAATACCAACCATTGTTTGCTTTGTTAATGTTTTTGTTTAGCTTACCTGTTGTTTTTTATGCTGCTAACGATTATTTTATATCGGCTTATAAGGGACTAAAAAAACGTATTTTAAATATTGATGTGCCTATAAGTATTGGAGTTGTTGTTTTATTTTTAAGAAGTAGTTATGAGTTTTTTACAGGAACAGGACAAGGTTATTTTGATAGTTTAACAGGCTTGATTTTCTTTTTATTACTAGGAAAATTATTTCAGCAAAAGACTTATGATTTTTTATCGTTTGAAAGAGATTTTAAATCCTATTTTCCCATTGCAGTTTCTACTTTAATTCACAACAAAGAGGTTGTAGTGCCTGTAAATGAAATTATTGTTGATGATATTCTGGTTATTAGAAATGAAGAAGTAATTCCTACCGATGGAATTGTGGTAAATGGTAACGCAACATTAGATTATAGTTTTGTAACAGGGGAAGCTAATTTAATACAAAAAAATATAGGTGATAAAGTTTTTGCAGGAGGAAAACAACAAGGTCAATCTATTCAAATAAAAGTAATTAAAACAGTAGATCAGAGTTATTTAACCAAGTTGTGGAGTCAAAATTCTTATGACAAACCTTCAAAATTAGCCAATCTTACAGATCTTGTCAGTCAATATTTTACATGGGCATTATTGTTCGTAACATTAGTGTCAGCCATGTATTGGTTTTTTGTAGATAAAAGTCAAATAATAAATGTAGTTACATCAATTTTAATAGTGGCTTGTCCTTGTGCATTGGCATTGTCTGCTCCATTTGCCTTTGGAAATGTATTAAGGGTTTTAGGTAAAAAAGGATTTTATTTAAAAGATAGCTCAGTAATTGAAAAAATAGCACAAATAGATACTCTATTTTTTGATAAAACAGGAACGTTGACTACAAGGAATAAACAAGAATTTATATACCAAGGACAAAAACTATCCACAGAGGAAATGTCCATGATAAAATCATTAGTTAAAAACTCTAATCATCCGTTAAGCAGAACGTTGTTTAAAAAGTTAAAAGGAGATTGTATAGATGTTTATGATTTTAAAGAAGTTGAAGGTAATGGAGTTCAAGGATTATTCCATCAGAAATTAGTAAAAGTAGGATCTGCTAATTTTGTAAATAATATTAAAAGTGATGTAGAAACAGAAAGTAGGGTATATGTTTCTATTGATAAAAAAGTTTTTGGGTATTTTAAGTTTGGAAATCAATACCGAAATAAAATATTTAAAACGCTAAAAAATCTTGCTAAAAAGTATCAGATAAATATTTTATCAGGAGACAATAATGCTGCATTACCCTTTTTACAATCTAAATTATCAGGTAATACAAATTTTTATTTTAATCAATCTCCACAAAATAAGTTAGAACAGATTAAAGCTTGTCAAAAAAATAACCAGTCTGTAATGATGGTTGGTGATGGTTTAAATGATGCTGGAGCTTTATTACAAGCAGAAGTAGGTATTGCAGTAGCAGAAGATGTAAATGTATTTTCTCCTGCTAGTGATGCTATTATTGATGCTACAAAAATGAATCAGATTCCAGCATTTTTTAAATTTTGTAAAGCAAGTTTGGTCGTGGTTAAAATTAGCTTTATACTCTCTATATTGTACAATATAGTTGGGCTATATTTTGCTGTTAGTGGATTGTTAACCCCATTAATTGCTGCTGTATTAATGCCATTAAGCTCTATAACTATTGTGGTTTTTGTAACCATAGCAACTAATTTTTTGGGGAGAAAAAATACATAAGCTTTATATACAGTAATATGTAAATGTTTTATGAATCCCTGTTATTTTTTTTAGGATTGTAGAGTATAATTACCTGTACTAAAATAGCAATAATAATTAAGAAAATAATTTCTATTTGAGTAAATAAATTTATGGTTTTCATGGCTTTATTACTCATGTGCATTTGTAACTTACCTTCATCTAATTGTATTTTAGATAAATGCTGTAACTTTTCTTTTATAAGATGTATGCTAGATAATACCTTTTTAGAAGAAGGGGTTTTAGAATTGTTTTCTAGCTTGTATAAACGTTCTAGTTCCGTTTTTAAATCATCAAAAATATTGCGCTCCTTGTCGGTTAGTTTTGTTTGTTCATATTTTTTAATATAACTATCAATTTCACGGTTTACTTTAGCATTTTTATTTTTAAAAAATAAAGTATCAGCACTTACAATGGCTATTTCTTTGTCCTGAATTAATAAAGATGTCTCAAAAATTAAATCACAAACAACAATTCTATCTTCATATATAGTAGTTACAGATTGCTTAAGACTATTAAAATTATCTTTATCAACTAAATTGGTACTTAACACAATAAAAAAGATTAACAATACACTTAAAACTTTTTTTACTTTATTAAAAATCATGACATTTTTATTTTAGACGATTTAAAACTGTTTTAAATATATGTTTTTATATGTTATTTGAGTGCGTTGGAATTATAAATTGTATAAAAATAGGTGAAAATACGTAGATTTTTAATGAAATATATTACAGTATTTCACAATTATTTAAGAGTAGTTCTTTGGGTTTAGATAGCTTAACCCCATTTAAATCTAATTTTACATTTTCTAATTGAATATGATTTCCGTTGATGATTTCAATAATAGAATCGGGACTTTTAATTATACTATTTTTAATTACTACCTCACTTGCATCTTTAATAATAATTAAGTTTTTACTAATAGCACTTACATTGTCTATTTTTAGATGGCTAAGAGGGGATTCTGGAATTCCGTAAATTTTTAAAAAATGAGTGCTGTTTTCAATAATAATATTGCTTATTGAGATGTTTCGATAAAAAGGAGTTAATGAGTTTACTTTTCTTATAGGTAAACGTTCAGCTAATTCTCCTACATACTCGGGAGTTCCCAACATGTCCCATTTAATGGCTGTAGCTTCTAAATTCATACGTATTCTATTGTAGTATAAATATTCACCTCCACCACCTCTAGGTCTACGGGTTTTAAATCTAATACCAACAACTGTGCCTTCAAAAACACAATCGTGAACATATAAGTTTTTAATAGTTCCCGCAGTTTCACTACCACAGGTAATTCCTCCATGTCCTTTTTGAGCCAAGCAATATCTTACCACAATATTTTCGGTAGGTTTGTTTACTTTTAAGCCATCTTCACCTCGACCAGATTTCATAGTAAAACAATCATCACCCGTGTTTAAAGTACAATATTCAATCAGTACATTTTTAGAAGATTCAATATCAATACCATCTCCACGAGGAATACCATAAGAATTTATATAAACCCCACGAATAATTACTTGATCGCAATAGGTAGGAACAATGTTCCAAAAAGCCGTGTTTTCTAAAGATATTCCTTCTATATAAACATTTTTGCAATTAATAGGAGAAATAAACTTAGGCGGAAAAATCCAGGTTTCTTTAGAACCATCGTGAATACGTTCTTTTGATGGTTTTGATAAATCTATTAGTCCTTCAATAGGTTGCATATAGGCACGTTCTTTTATTTCACCAGCATAAGGGCCAATTAATTTTCCTTTACCTGTAATGGCAATGTTTTCTTGTTTGTTAGCATAAATACAAGCGGCGAGAGACATCATTTCTAGGCTTTCTGTACGTGTAAAAACTGCAGGTTGATAATCTTTAACATCAGTACTAAATTTTAATACAGCTCCTTCTTTTAAGTGTAAGTTTACGTTGCTTTTTAATGAAATTCGTCCTGTAATCCATTCTCCTTCAGGGATAATGACAACTCCACCACCATTTACAGAGGCTTTATCTATAGCTGATTGTATTATAGAGGTTATAATATTAAGATTACTATTATATAGCTTGTCTTTAAGATTAATGGTGTACTCTGGAAATATAGGTTTTTTAAACACAGGCATTTCAAAAGGAGCAGCTACAGGAGCAATGTTATTAGGCATAACTAAATGTCCAACTTCTTCCTTGGTTGGAATTGTTTTTAACTCACTGTAATCAAGGCCTGTTTTGTGTTTACAACTAAAAATTAACAATAGGGTAATTAAGGAAAATAATTGCTTCATGTTTTTAACATAAGATTTAACAAGTAAAAATAGATTTTTTAATAAAGGTGCGCTATAATTTTGTTCAGTGAATTATTCTATAAAACAACTTGTAAGTTTTTAAAACCTTTTTAGCTCAATATAATAATTAAGACAGGCTAATTGTGAAACTATGATAATAATCATTTTTTACAATCTATGATGGAAATACTTTTGCTTTAAAGTACAAAGTAATTATGGGAGTTATATATGTTTTAATCTTAGTTAGTCTCTGTGTGGCTATTATTTTTTTAGCAGTTTTCTTTTTAGCTGTTAAAAACGGTCAATTTGAAGATGATGAAACACCTGCCATGAGAATGCTTTTTAATGATGTCATTCAAAAAAACAAAAAACAATAACTATCAATCATTAGAATTTCTATTTATGGAAAAAGAACAATTTTATTATGACAACAAAATCGTAAAGAAATTTATTTACGCAACTATGTTCTGGGGACTCATAGGAATGTCTGTAGGACTATTACTGGCATTTATGTTTGTGTTTCCAAACATTACAAAAGGTATTTCATGGTTAAGTTTTGGGAGGCTAAGACCTTTGCATACCAATGCTGTTATTTTTGCTTTTGTGGGTAATGCCATGTTTGCCGGAGTTTATTACTCTTTGCAAAGATTATTAAAAGCTAGAATGTTTAGCGATTTACTTAGTAAAATTAACTTTTGGGGTTGGCAAGCCATTATTGTAGCAGCAGCTATTACCTTGCCTTTGGGAATTACCACAAGCAAAGAATATGCAGAATTAGAATGGCCTATAGATATTGCCATAGCCTTAATTTGGGTAGTATTTGGTATTAATATGATTGGTACTATTTTAAAACGTAGAGAACGTCACTTATATGTTGCCATCTGGTTTTATTTAGGAACTTTTGTAACCGTAGCCGTATTGCATATTTTTAACAGTTTGGCTTTGCCGGTATCTTTCTTAAAAAGCTATTCTGTTTATGCTGGAGTACAAGATGCTTTAGTACAGTGGTGGTATGGTCACAATGCCGTTGCCTTTTTTCTAACCACACCATTTTTGGGGTTGATGTATTATTTTGTGCCTAAAGCGGCTAATAGACCTGTGTATTCATACAGATTGTCTATTGTACACTTTTGGTCGTTGATTTTTATTTATATCTGGGCAGGACCTCACCATTTATTATATACTTCTTTACCAGATTGGGCACAAAATTTAGGGGTTGCATTTTCAGTCATGTTAATTGCACCTTCCTGGGGAGGAATGATTAACGGATTGTTAACTTTAAGAGGTGCATGGGATAAAGTAAGAATTGATCCTGTGTTAAAATTTATGGTAGTAGCCATTACAGGATATGGTATGGCAACTTTTGAGGGACCTATGTTGTCTTTAAAAAATGTAAATGCTATTGCTCACTTTTCTGATTGGATTATTGCTCATGTACACGTTGGAGCATTGGCTTGGAACGGGTTTTTAACATTTGGTATGGTGTATTGGTTGGTTCCTAAATTATTCAGAACTCAGTTACATTCTGTAAAATTAGCAAATGTACATTTTTGGTTAGGAACGTTAGGAATTATTATTTATGCCTTTCCAATGTACATTGCTGGATTTGTACAAGCTTCTATGTGGAAACAATTTAATCCTGATGGTACTTTAGTATATGGTAACTTTTTAGAAACAGTTACTCAAATTATTCCAATGTATTGGATGCGTGCCATTGGAGGGTCAATGTATATACTAGGGGCATTTGTAATGTTGTATAACATGATAGTTACCATTAAAAGTGGTGCTGAGGTTGAAGATGATATTAGCGAAGCAGCTCCTTTACAAAGAGTTAAAAAAGGACGGTTGTTAGGAGAAACTTGGCATCAAAAATTAGAAAGAAAGCCTGTGCAATTAACCATCTTTGCAACCATTGCCATTTTAATAGGAGGAATTGTACAAATAGTGCCAACCATTATGGTAGAATCTAACATTCCAACCATTAGTAGTGTAAAACCTTATACACCATTAGAATTAGAAGGAAGAGATTTATACATACGTGAAGGTTGTGTAGGATGTCATTCACAAATGGTTCGTCCTTTCCGTTCAGAAGTAGAACGATATGGAGAGTATTCTAAAGCCGGAGAATTTGTTTATGATCATCCTTTCTTATGGGGATCTAAACGTACAGGACCAGATTTACATAGAATTGGTATGAAATATTCTGATAGTTGGCATTTTAATCACATGATGGATCCACAAAGTACCTCTCCAGGTTCAATTATGCCACCTTATCCATGGTTGCTTAAAAATACACTAGACATTAGTGATACACAGGCTAAAATGAAAACAATGATTACTTTGGGAGTTCCTTATTCTCAAGCAGAAGTAAACAATGCTACCCAAAGTATGGTTGAACAAGCAAATACAATAGCAGAAAACTTAAATCAAGATCCGGCTTTTGTAGAAAGTTATCAAAAAGCTAGTGCAGAAGCAAAAGCTAAAGGAGAAGAGTTTGTGCCAATTCAACAAAGAGAAATAGTGGCTTTAATAGCATATTTACAACGATTAGGAACTGATATAAAAACCAATTAAGATGTTAAAATTTATAAAAAATCACATGGCTACCATAGAGGGAATTGAAATTTATCCTATGATTTCTTTATCAATATTCTTCGCTTTTTTTTCCCTTCTTTTTTTATGGGTATGGAAAGCCAAAAAAGACTACTTAAAAAAAGTAAGCAATTTACCTTTTGAATAAATACCAACTAGACTATGAATATTAAAAAACAGAATAAAAAAATTTTAGGCTTTGTCATCATTAGTGTGTTGGTAGGGCTGTTAATAGAGTGGATGCTGCCCTCAAAAAACGGATACGCATCATTATTAGCTTTAAAAATTACTTTGTATTTAATTTTTATGGCCTTGTTGTTCAGTACTCGTTTTGTTATAACCAAAATGAACAACTTGTATTTGTCTTTATCTTCACAAAGTGAAAAAGAAGAATACTTTAGGCAAAAAGAAGCTAAAAAAATAGATTGGTCTAACTGGAAAACAGCCTTAGATGGTATTATGTCAGCCAAACCTGTAACAGAAGAAAGTGATATTATTTTAGATCATGATTATGATGGAATTAAAGAACTTGATAATAATTTACCACCATGGTGGCTGTATGGGTTTTATATGACCATAGTATTTGCCTTTGGATACATGATTTATTATCACGTATTAGATGGAGAGGATCAGAAACAAGAATATTTAGCAGAAGTTACTTTGGCTAAAAAACAGATAGCGGCTTATGAGGCTACTCAAGAAAAAGTAGATATGAGTGCTTTAGCAGAAGGGGATAATTCACAAGGTAAAAAGTTGTTTAAAAGAAACTGTGCTGTATGTCACGCTATTGATGGAGGAGGAAAAATAGGGCCAAACTTAACAGATGATTATTGGATCTTAGGAGGAAGTACCGAAGCTATTTTTAATACCATTTCAGAAGGAGGTAGACCTGGAAAAGGAATGATTGCTTGGAAAAATAGTTTTAGTAATCAAGACCGACAGTTATTAACAGCTTATGTAAAAAGTTTGGTAGGAACTACTCCTGCTGAACCTAAAGAACCACAGGGAGATTTATACAAATTAGAAGAGTAAATTTAGGGGAGGATGGAGACAAATAATAAAGAAGTTTTTAGAGATTCTATAGCTACTATTAATAACGATGGTAAAAGAGCATGGATCTATCCTAAGAAACCAAAAGGTAGTTATTATAACTCAAGAACTTGGGTAAGCGTATTCTTGTTAACAACTTTGTTATTGTCTCCCTTCATAAAAATAAACGGAAATCAGTTATTTCTATTTAATGTTATAGAGCGTAAATTCAACATTTTTGGATTCCCTTTTTGGCCACAAGATTTTTATTTGTTGGTAATTTCCATGTTGTTGGGAGTTGTGTTTATTATTCTCTTTACTGTGGTTTACGGACGTGTATTTTGCGGATGGGTTTGTCCACAAACCATTTTTATGGAAATGGTTTTTAGAAAAATAGAATATTGGATTGATGGAGATAAAGGAGCTCAAAAAAGATTAGCCAAACAGTCTTGGAATGGAGAAAAAATAAGAAAACGAGCTTTAAAACACAGTATTTATCTTGTTATATCTTTTATAATATCTAACGTTTTTTTAGCCTATATTATAGGTAGCAATACTTTAGTAAATATTATTACTTCCCCCATAAAAGAACACATAGGAGGTTTTATAAGTATATGGATTTTTACAGGAGTGTTCTACTTTGTGTTTTCGTGGTTTAGAGAACAAGTATGTATTATAGCCTGCCCTTATGGTAGGTTACAAGGAGTGTTGTTAGATAACAAATCTATTATTGTTGCTTACGATTATATAAGAGGAGAACGCACTAAAGGTAGAGCAAAGTTTAAAAGAAATGAAAATAGGCTAGCACAGGAAAAAGGAGACTGTATAGATTGTAATCAATGTGTAGAAGTATGTCCAACAGGTATAGATATCAGAAATGGAACTCAGTTAGAATGTGTTAATTGTACAGCATGTATGGATGCTTGTGATTTTATGATGATTAAAACCAATCAGCCAAAGGGGTTAATTCGTTATGCCTCTGAAGAAAACATAGCAAAAAACAAACCTTTTGAATTTAATTTAAGAATAAAGGCATATACCATTCTATTAGGGGTTTTAATAATAGTTTTAATAGGTTTATTATCTGTAAGGAGTAATGTACAAGCCAATTTTTTTAGAGTTCCAGGGGAATTATATCAAGTAAAAGAGAATAATGTTATTAGTAATGTATATACCTATAAATTACTAAACAAAACAACACAGGATATAGATTCTTTAACCTTTAAATTAATTTCTCATCAAAAAGGAAGAATAGATTTAGTAGGAACACCACATGTTGTTTTAAAAAAACAAGGGATTTATGAAGGAACTATTTTTATTGAAATTCCAGAAGCTTTGTTAGAGGAAAGTAATGAGAAAATTGAAATAGGAATTTTTAAAGGAAGTGAAGAAATAACTACCACTACCACTCAATTTTTAAGTCCGAAAAACATTTGGTAAAACTTAGTAGTATTATAAATGATTAAAATAAAAAAGAATGAAAGTTAATTGGGGAACAAGTATAGTCTTGGCTTTTGCAGGTTTTATAGTATTCATCCTTTTTTTTGTAGTAAAAACTTTTACACAAAAGGAGTATGATTATGATTTGGTGTCATATAAATATTATGAAGATGAATTAGCCTTTCAGCAAACAATTGATCATTCAGAAAACACAAAATCACTTGTTAATCACGTGCTTTTTGAAAAAGAAGATCATCAATTAAAAATAGTTATTCCAAACTTTAAAGATGAATTACTGGCAGGAGAAATTATTTTTTACAGACCATCAAATGATCAATTAGATTTTATAAAACAAATAAAACCAAAGCAAACAGAATATGTTTTTAATGATGAAATTTTAATAGGTGGAAGATGGAATATAACTGTAAAATGGTATTATAAATCGCATCCTCAAAAAGTATATACCATAAAAGAACAATTGTATTATTAATGATTCTATCTGCTTTTATATTTGGTTTATTAAGTAGTTTTCACTGTGTAGGAATGTGTGGGCCTATTGCGTTTGCCTTGCCTGTACACAATGGAACAACAATTGAAAAATGGATAAAAATTATATTGTACCATTTAGGTAGGTTGTTTACTTATGCCATTATTGGAGCTCTTTTTGGGCTTTTTGGAAGAGCTTTTGTTATGGCTGGTTTACAGCAAACTTTATCTATTATTACAGGGCTTATATTAATTTTTGTTGCTTTGTTTCAGGAAACAATTATGTGGTATATGGAACAACATTCATCAGTTAAAATAATAAAACTCATAAAAAAAGGATATCAAAATATTGTACAATCCAAAAGTACCCTCAGCTTTTTAGTGTTAGGTTTTATGAATGGTTTGTTGCCTTGTGGAACGGTATATATTGCATTAATAGGAGCATTGGCAATGGGAAATATTGCCATGGGGAGTTGGTATATGTTTGTGTTTGGTATGGGAACCATGCCTTTAATGTTGTTGTTTATGAGTGTTAAGTTTTTAAACACTCAGCGTTTTAAGACAATTTTTAGAAGAGCAGTTCCTGTAATGTTGGTTGTGGTTGGTTCTTTATTTGTGTTAAGAGGTTTGGGATTAGGTATTGCTTTTGTATCACCATCTGATATGAGTTTACAAATACAATTAGTGCCTATAGGGTGTCATTAATAAAAAACGTCCACACTTCATAGTTAGAAGGTGGACGTTTTTAACAAACTTAACTTACTTAATTATTTTTTTAATGATCATCTTCTGCAAAACCAGTTTTTCTATGACCAGAAATTACATAAATTTCATCTAAAGTGTTATCGTAAGTAGCACTATCATATTTCCAATCATATTCTTCTTGCTCAGGGTCAGCCCTTAATGCTTCGGGAATTTCGTAGCTTGTAAATTTAACAGTACCACTTAATAGTTTTATTTTAATGTAAATACTATCTACAGGGTTACCACTAACTGTAGTTCCTGCCATTGGTAAAATTTTACCATCTACTATTAAATTTCTAATATAGTATCTATCTTCAGTTGTTTCTTCGTTTAATCCAGTAGGTTTAACTGTTGGTGTTTCAATAGCAATGATATCATTGTCTAAATTATCAAACTCTGTTTCATCACTCATGAAAGATTCAGAAGTACCTGTAAATGAGAATTTACTTTTTAAAGGAAAAACATGGTCTGTATCTTCAATCCAAACTTTATTTGGAATGTTTTCAGCTGTATTGTAAATCCATAATTGAACATCATGATCATATCCAACATATTTAGTTGTCATATCCTCATCATACAATTCCCAAAAGAAAGTTCCTGAATAATCTAAGGTTTCGCTGTCCCATACTTCTACCTCTTCATTACAAGAATTCATTGTAAATGCAATGATTAATAGTGATATATATATTATATTTTTTTTCATATTATTCTATATTTAAAAATTATTGTTTTATCAGTTTTACTGGAGTAGAAAAAGTTCCTTGTTGTAAATTATGAGAAAAAGTAGTTCCTGTTAAAGTAGGATTTACTACCTCCCATGGTCCCCAAGGAGAGTCTGTTAACAATGCTTCATAAGTAGACTCATCACCAGTTACGTAGAAATAAGCAGGAATCATATATGCAGGGCCGTAACCTGTACCAATTCTATATCTAGCACCAATAAAGTCATCAGCATAATATAATCCATCACCTAAGTGAGTAATAATAGTAGCATCAGTAAAAGTTCCGTTAGAAACCTCTCCAGTGTAAGTACCAGCAAAAACATCTGATTTAGATCTATCTGCAGGGAGTACGTATACGTTTCTTACAATGGTTTTTCCAAAACCATCTACATTTTCTATATAGTAGCTTACAGGGTAGTAACCTGGAGTGTTTATATCTATAGATTCTTTAATTACTACTTGATCTGTTACTTCTGTTTCACCTTCATAGGCTACTACTCCTGGATCTACATATGCAGTTCCTTGATCCACAATAAAGTTTTCGCTTCCAACCAATTCTATTTCGTTGTAATAAGTTACTTTAGAAATTCCCTCAGTATCCAAATCTTGGGTACAAGACCAAAGAAGGGAAAAGGTAATTACAGGAATTATTTTAAATATTATTTTTTTCATGATTTTATGTTTTAATAAGTTCATCATTATTTTCCTACTTTTTTATCCCACCAAACTTTTTGTAATAAATCAGGTTTTTGACTAGGAGCGTTGATGTTTCTACCTAATATATCTGAAGAATATACTGGTGATGATGGCAAATTACCGTTTGTTTTATCTCTACCAGCAACTGAAATAGTTAAACTACCTACAGGAAAATTAATGTCAGCATCTGTTCTGTCTGCTTTGATATCAATATCATCTACTGATGGGTATTTAGTTCTATTTCTGTCTAAAAATGATTCTAGGTGTTGATAATTAGCGTTGGCTACCCATTTTTGCATGGCTATTTGTTTGATGTTTTCTTCTGTAGTTCCATCTACCCAAGTAGCATATCCAGTTGTAATAATACTTGTAGTTGAAATACCGTTTTGAGACAATGAAGCTGTAACACCTAAGTCATAATACATTTTAGCATTTACTAAGTCATTAGCTCTGGCATAAGCTTCAGCTAAAAAGAAGTTTACTTCCCAATTAGACATGATTATTAGATCGGTGTTTTCAGCAAATAAAGCTTCACTATAATCTTCGTCTTCGTCATCAATTCCATCATTGTCAGAATCTGTTTTAGAATCAAAATCTCCAAAGAAAGCACCTTCGTGTCCGTCATCAGGAGCAGTAAATAAAGTATTAATTCTAGGGTCGCTATTGTCTAGTAAATAATCGATAAAAGTTTTACATCCTATTACGTTACCAGATACATAATTAGCACCAGCAGTTTCAAATTCACGCATTGGGTGTTTTTTACCTTCTTGGCTATCATCCCAAATACTACCAGATATTTTTGCAGATTCATCTAAAAACGTAGCACTATTGATAAAAGTGATAACATCTGAATTACTATAACCAGCAGTTTCAGATTGTCTCATCATTAATTTTAATTTTAATGAGTTGGCAAATTTTTCCCATTTTGTAAAATCTCCGGCAAATACAAAATCGAAATCTTCATCAATTGCATTTAAGGTTGTAATGTCTATTTGTAATAAAGCATCAATTCTAGCTTCAAGGTCAGCATAGATCTCTTCATCAGTATCAAATTTAGGAGAAGTAATAAGTTCGTTTCCTTTTAAAGCTTCAGAATAAGGAATGTCTCCCCAAACATCTGTAGTTACTTGCCAAGTGAAAATAGACAAGGCTTCGGCAATGTAATAGTACCCGTTATTACTTTCTTCTGTAGATAATAATTTTATTCTTTTGGTATCATTTAAAATTCCGGCTGTTAATTCTTCATAAGCATCTCCGAAACTAGTATCTTCATATTGACATAGAGTTTTAAATTGTGATGAAGTGTATCCTTGAGTCCAGTATTGTGACCAGAATCCTCCTCCAAACCCAAAATCCCAACCCATTAGCGTACTTGCTAAACCAACTTGAGCAGAAGGTAAAAGTATTTTAGGTTCATCGGTGTCTCCTAATACCGTAGGATCTTGATTTACGTCTAAATAATCATCACAACTAATGGTGAAAATTAATAGGAATATATATATAAATGGTATGGTATATTTTTTCATTTTCTTATCGTTTTATAGTTGAATATTTAATCCAAAAGTGAATACTTCATTGGTTGGATTAGCATTGTATTCTCCAAACTTTGCATTGATGTTGTTTCCAAACGTAGTAGTTTCTGGATCTATATATGGATTTTCTTTAGGGGTCCATAACAAGAAGTTGCTAGCTGTGAATGATAAATTAACAGCAGATACCTTAATTTTTTCACACAAAGATTTAGGTATGCTATAGGCTAAAGTTACATTCCTTAGTTTTAAGTAAGATCTATCAATAACAGCATAAGAAGCTCCTTCCATACCACCTTCGCTATAAAAAGTATGTAAAGCAGTTGGGTTTACAGGAATTGAGTTTTCAGAGTAGGTTCCATCTCCATTATCTACGACAGAGTTAGGAATTAAAAATGCATTACGGTCATTTAACACACTTTCAGGAGAACTACCTGTCCAATGCATGTAATCTTTAGTTCCAGAGTATATGTATCCACCGTATCTAAAATCTAAAGTACCTGTTAAACTTAATCCTTTGTAAGAAAAAGTATTGGTTAATCCCATTCTGTATTTTTCATTTACATCTTTCCCTAACAACTCCATGTCTGTAGTTTGTTGTGGATTACCGTTACCATCAACCACTATACTTTCTACACCATCTAATTTAACTGTTTTGGCTTTGGTAAATTTAAATTGTCCCATTGGCATACCTTCAAGAGCATATAAACCACCACTAGTTCCTCCAAATCCTGTTAATTGAATTTCTTCAATATTTAATTTTTCCACCATGTTGTTGTTTTTGGTGTATGCCCAGTTTACATCCCATCTAAAGTCTGATGTTTTTATAGGGGTTAAGTTTACATTTAATTCAACACCACTGTTTCTTACATCTCCTAAATTTGCAGTTACAACAGTATATCCTGTTGAAGGATCTAAAGGTAAATCTTCAATAAGTCCTTTGGTTAATCTGTTGTAATAAGATACTTCAAAACCTACACGTTTTCCAAAAAACATGTTTTCAAAACCTATTTCAAATTCATTAGTTATTTGTGGCTTTAGGTCTTTGTTCCCTAATTTATTAGAGGCTGTGTAAGAGTTTGTTCCTCCTAAAGGAAATTCTAAATTGTCTATATTTGGATATCCAGGGTATTTAGATTGTCCAATAACATATCTATCATTAACGTTATATGGACTCGCATCATCTCCAGTAGATCCGTAAGCAACTCTTATTTTAGAATAATCTAAAGCATCAAAATTGATATCATTAGTGTATAAAAATTTACTAAGAATAAAACTTGCTGTTAATCCACCATATAAAAAACTATTGTTTTCAGCTGGTAGGGTAGATGACCAGTCATTTCTTAAAGTTCCGTTTAAGAAAAGATAATCGTTGTAACCTAAGTCTGCACTAATATAAGTACCAATTAATCTTCTTTTTGTTTGGTCTTGTGTTGAAGTTGAAGGACTTAAACTGTTTCCTAAATAATAAAACCCAGGAACATCAATAGATGAGATAGAACCAGAAAGAGAACTATATGTTCTTTCGTTTGTGTTTAAACCTACTATAGTGCTTAGGTTTAAATCATCGGTAAAATCTTTTTGATATGAAAGCATTAAGTCATTACTATATTGTGCTCTAGATCTTTTTGTTTGAGAATAACTACCTGGATTTACTGTTTGAGAACCAGCATTAAAAGAATCTTCAGCAAAAGCTATAATTCCAATATGTTCATCTATGGTAGCGCTTTCATAGTCTCCAGAAAAACGGTAGGTTAATTTTAAATCTTCAATGATGTTATAGTCAATTTCAAATTTACCAAAGAACTTATATTTACTTTGTTCTGCACCATCATTATTTAAAATATAATAGGGGTTAATACCATAAGGAGTAAAATAATTATCTATAGTGTTAAATGGATTGTTTAAATCTTTAAAATCTACAATAGACAATTCGCTAGGAATTTCACGTAATGATCTACTTAAAGAAGTACCTTGTCCAGAAGGAACAGATTTGGTTTGCTCTCTACTAAAGTTAATGGCACTACCAAATTTGAATTTATTAGTAGTATGTGTTGCTTTGGTAGATAAAGTATATCTTTTATAAGAGTCATTGTCTGTTGGGATAACACCATCTACTGTATTTTGTGAGGCAGATAAAAAGAAAGTGTTTTTTTCATCACCACCAGAAACAGATAATGAGTTTTTGATATTTTGTCCATAATCATAAAAATCACGAATATTATCTTTTAAGGCTACATATGGTTTTAATTGCTGACTATTGTTTATAACGTTACCCCAGACTCTATCAACACCGTCAAAAGCAGCACCCCAGTTACCATTTTCTTCTAATGCCCTATCACCACTCCAACCTTGTCCAAATTGGTCTTGTGTATCAGCCAAAAAACCTACACGGCTAATGGCTACAGAACTATTAAAACTTACTTTTAACTTTCCGTTTTTTCCACTTTTGGTTGTAATTAATATTACTCCATTGGCAGCTCTAGAACCATAAAGAGCTGTTGCAGCAGCACCTTTTAGTATAGACATATTTTCAATATCATCTGGGTTGATAGCATTAATACCAGAACCAAAATCTACTTGAGAATTTAAATTATCTCCTGTTCGACTTTGTTCGTTAGTAATTACAATACCATCTACAATGTACAAAGGTTGTACATTTCCAAAGGATGAAGCTCCACGAATAATAACATTTTGCGTACCTCCTGGAGATGGAGCTGAACTTACCTCTAAACCAGATACTTTCCCTTGTATAGCAGTCATAGGGTTAATAGCTTGGGTTTTTGTTATTTCATCACCTTTTATTTCAGTCATGGCATAACCAATAGCTTTTTTCTCTTTAGAAATTCCTAAGGCAGTAACTACAACTTCATCTAAAGTTTCAATATTACCTTTTAATACTGCATTTACTGTAGAGGTAGTACCAACAATTTTTTCAATAGTTTCCATACCTACATAACTAAATATAAGAATGTCTCCTTCTTTGGCATTAATGTTGTAAACACCATCAAAGTCAGACATGGTTCCTATTGAGGTTCCTTTAATTAAAATAGTTGCACCAGGTATTGGACCTGAATCATCCGATACGGATCCGGTAATAGTTTTTGTTTGTGCGAACGAAAACTGAATTGAAAATGCTAATAAAAGCATTAAAATTTTGGGAGTTTTTAATTTCATATTTATAGGTATTTAATTTGGTCTTTTTTTAGAATAATAACATGTTGTTATATCAGGTTTTAGGTAGTACTAGTTTATTCTTGCAACACAAAGAAAGATGAAACTACTTGATACTATTTTATGATATAACAGATATCAAGTTGGCTTTTAGCTTAAAAAATTATGACAAAAACCATATATGAATACGGTTTTTAATAGCTAGTACTTAGTTAGAATATTTATTTTAAATAAAGGAAATATCTATTTGTAAACCAATGTGTTAAGTTGTTTTTATGCAAATGTTAACGTTATTGTATATAATTGATATTTGTACAACTCTATCTATTATATTTTTATTTGCTATTTGATCTCTAGAAACCACATAATCCTTATATTTTATTTATTTAATGGTTAATTAAACTTTACTTAACATTCGTTAATTACGTAAGAGAATGTTATTTAGAGTTATACAATAGATTATTGTGAAATATTATGTTTGAATAATAAATTATCTAGAATAATTGTAGATAAGGAAAATAAAAAGCTAGTTGTTTGTTTTTAGGAATAAAAACTGAACGAAAATTTAGATGCGTTTTTTTAATCAAATTAAAATAACAAAACGTCAGATTTTATAAAAAAGTATATTTTTTGTGAATTTATAATTAGATAAGCGATGTTATGAATACAAATAAGAAGTTATATGCTATAAAACAGAAAATCATAACTTACTTTTGTATTCATAATTAATAAGTTTATATATATAATGTTTTTTTAAACAACCTAGAACTAGAAATTTAATATGGATATTGTTATTATAGAAGATGAAGATTTAGCAGCAGAATCACTAGAAAAGTTGTTGTTAAAAAGCAACCACAACATCAATATAAAAAAAAGGTTAGAGAGCGTATCACAATCTATAGCTTGGTTTAAAGAAAATACTTGTGATTTAATTTTAAGCGATATTCATTTAGGGGATGGGGAAAGTTTTGAGATTTTTGATACTTTAAAAATTTCTACACCCATTATTTTTACTACAGCTTTTGACCAATATGCCATACAATCATTTCAATTTTTTGCGATTGATTATTTATTAAAACCTTATGATAAGAATAAATTAAACCGAGCTATTGAAAAATATATAAATTACAACGTTACCAATACCAATAATGATTTTAGTCAGTTAGAGAATTTAATTTTTCAATTAAATTCTCAGAAAAATCCTGAATCAAATCAAGAAAGATTTTTGGTGTCAAGAGGGGAGAAGTTAATTTCTATTACCAGTAATGAAATTGCCTATTTTATGGCAGAAAACAAATCTTTATTTTTATATACTACTACTGGAGAAAGTTATTTGTATGATGATACAATTTTAAGTTTAGAGCAAAAACTATCTAAAAAAGACTTTTTTAAAATTAACAGAAAGTTTATTGTTAGGCATAATGCCATCAAAAATATTATAAAATATAGTCAGAGTAGACTTAAAATAGAATTACAGCCCTCTCCAGATATAAATGACTTTATTTTAATAAGTGCTAAAAACATCAATGCTTTTAAAGATTGGTTAAATAATTAATATGCAATCAAATAAATTTATACTTAGGTTTAAAAAACATCAACAATACTTATATATAAGTGTTTTATTAATTGCTGTATTTTTTATAGGAAGTTCTTTAATTACTCCTAAAATAACTTCTGTTACTGAGAATTTAATAGAAGATATGATTCAAGGAAATTTAAAATCTAAAGAAAACATTGTTGCTTTTGAATTTAATCATTTAAATAGTTATTTGGTAAGTTCTAAAAAAATAATGCAAGATGCTTCTAGTATTTCTTTGGGTAAAGTAAAGGAAAAGTTGCTTTTTTTTTCAGACATGGCAATGTTTAACCAAAACATAACCAATAGTTTTGTTGGTTTAGGGAAAGATAATCAATATCAAATATTGTTATCAAATTATAAAGACTCTACGTATTATAAGAATCTAACCAAATATTTAAAGACAAATGGAACTTTTAAAAAAGAACTTGTAATAGATACTATTATAAAAACTCCAAATACAGTAATCAACAGAAAAATATATATAAAAAAAAATGCAGACAATACTACTGTTGCCTTTGGTTACGATGTTGACTTGATATTGTTTTGGAAATATTTTTCAGAGAAATATAAAGGCGATGGAGGATATACTGTTGTTACAAATAAAAATGCGGTTTGTATTTTACATCCAGAACCAAAACATATAGGAACTAAATTAACCAGGTATTTTAAAAATATTTCTGTAAAAAAAGTATTGCAGAGTACTACCCAAATAAATGGATATAATATTTCTAATAGCAATAACAATCTAAAAGATAAAGCAACATCGGAGTTTTTGGGTTTAGGTGTTTTACGTTATTTTAATGCTGTTGAGGTTGATAAAACTCCCTTTGTTATAATTGTAAGTTTTCCAATAGATATTCATTTAAACCAAACCGTTCAAGATGTTCAGGGGTATTTTTCGTGGATTAGTTTTTTAGCATTTATAACTTTTATGTTGATTTTAACAGTATCTAGATATCAATTAAAAAAAGAATATTTTGAGAATTTAAAAGTTGTTGAAGAAAAAGAACAGCTAGTGAATACTAATGAAAAATATCAAAAAGAAAATGCTTTACTACAGTTAAATCAGTTAAAGAAAAAAATGAATCCACATTTTTTATTTAATAGCTTAAATTCTTTACATGTGTTGATTGATTTAAATCCCGATTTATCGCAGCAATTTGTATTAAAACTAGCAGATGTTTACAGGTATTTATTAGAAGATAGAGATGGAAATTTAATTTCTGTTAAAAAAGAAATTACCTTTTTAGAACAGTATGTGTTTTTACAAGAAATTAGATTTAACAACAGTTTAAAAGTTTCCATTATAAACAATACTGCCGATAACAAATTACATAATAAAATACCTTTTTTATCTTTAGAAACATTGGTGGAAAATGCAATAAAACACAACGAAATAACCAAACAAAATCCGTTAATTATAGAAGTAATTATTGATCAAGAATCTATTAAGGTTATAAATAATTATTCTCCAAGAAAAAATAAAGAAAGTAAAAGTCACCATATAGGTTTAAACTATTTAGAAAACACCTATCAATATTATCAAATAAACAGTTTTAAAACTGATATTAAAGAAGGTAAATTTATCTGTATTTTGCCATATATAACCTTGTAATAAGATTTCACTCCCTTTTTTTGTGAGTTCACTCCATTTCGTTTTTATAACCCCTTGATTTCATGGAAATTTGATGTTATAATAACGCTTTATATGAAAACTTACTCTTTAAAAGGTCGTTCTATTCGTCAGATAATTATTATTTTTACTTTGATATTTACCAGTGTTTTTGGTTTTTCTCAAATTAAAAATAGAGGTGATGAAAATAAGACCAAAAAAGAAAATGACTCTATAAAAAAAGAAGATTCTAAAGAATTAAACTATCAAAAGTTTTTAAAGGAAGGAAATGTTAAAAAAGGACTGTTTAACATTTATAGTATAAAAGAAGATTATTATTTTGAGATTCCAGATTCTTTAATGTCAAGAGACTTATTAGTTGTTAATAAAGTTTCTAGTGTACCCTATGCTTTAAATGGTCATGGGTTAAACAAAGGGATGACTTTTGAAACCAAATTGGTTAGATTTTATAAAGATACTGTTTTAAATAAAGTATGGGTAAAAACCATCAATCCTAGGGTACAATCTCCAAAAAATGATGCGATTACTCTTTCTGTAAAAGATAATTTTGGAGAATCTATTATAGAAGAGTTTAAAATTGAAGCTAAGAATACAGATTCTACATCAGTATTCATAAAAGTTAACAAAATATTTAACGGTAAAGAAAAAAGTTTTAGTGATATTTTGGCCAATACTGGTTTAGGTGGAAGTGTAAAAACAAACTTATCTATTTTACAAGCGGTAAAATCTTTTCCTAAAAACATTGTAGTAAAATCGCTATTAACAACCTCTGTGAGTGAAGGAGGAGGTGCTGCATTACCATTATCTATTGGAGTTACCACTAATATTGTATTATTACCTACAAATGTAATGCAACCTAGATTTGCCGACAAACGCATAGGATATTTCTCAAAACCTATGGATTATTTTTCTGATAAACAACATGAAGTTGAAACAAGAGAAATGATTACAAGATGGAGGTTAGAGCCTAAAGATGAAGATATAGAAAAATATAAAAAAGGAGTATTGGTAGAACCTAAAGAACCTATTGTGTATTATTTAGATCCTGCTACTCCAAAACAATGGAGACCTTATATAAAACAAGGTGTGTATGATTGGAATGTTGCTTTTGAGGCTGCCGGATTTAAAAATGCCATACAGGTAAAGTTTCCATCAGAAAATGATAAAGACTTTGATGCTGATGATGTTCGTTATTCAGTAATTACCTACGCTGCCTCTGAAAAGCAAAATGCTATGGGCCCTTCTATAGTAGATCCTAGGAGTGGACAAATATTAGAGTCTGATATTATTTGGTGGCATAATTTAATGAAAGGTTTACATGCATGGATTCGTGTACAAACAGGCCCTATAGATGCCAAAGCAAGAGCTAATACTTTTTCGGATGAGCATATGGGAGAAGCCATTCGTTTTGTATCATCTCATGAAGTAGGACACACGTTTGGGTTAAAGCATAACATGGGGGCATCATACAGTTATCCTGTAGATTCTTTACGTTCTAAAACATTTACGGCAACTATGGGAGGTACCGCTCCTTCTATCATGGATTATGCTCGTTTTAACTATGTGGCTCAACCACAAGATAGTGTTACAGAAATTACTCCTAAAATAGGAGTGTACGATAAATATGCAATAAATTGGGGATACCGTTGGATAGAAAATAAATCTGCACATCAAGAAATACCTGTTTTAAATAATTGGATTCGTGAACATGAGAATGATCCTCTTTATTTTTATGGAGCGCAACAAAGTGATGTTATAGACCCAAGATCGCAAAGTGAAGATTTAGGAGACAATGCCGTTAAAGCAAGTGAATACGGATTAAAAAATTTAAAGAGAATTATTCCTAATATTTTAGATTGGACAGAGCAAGAGGGACAAGATTATTACAAAGCTTCTAAATTATACAAAGAAGTGATAGATCAGTGGAGTACTTATAACAATCACGTAATGGCTAATATTGGTGGAGTTTATGTAAACAACACGGTGTATGGTGATGGAAAAAATACGTTTAATCCTGTACCTGTAAACATACAAAAAGAGGCTTTAAATTACTTAATAAACAATGCCATAAAACCTCAAAAATGGTTATTTACTCCAGAAATTATTAATAAAGTTTTTGCTGTAAGAGATGCTCCAGATGGAGAACGTTATTATTCACCAGTGTCTATGTTACGAATATATCAGACCAATGTCATTTATGCATTGATAAAAACTGATAGGTTAATGAGAATTACAGAGAATAAAGTTTTGGTAAAAGATGAAAAAGAAGCCTTTACAGAACAATATTTATTTGATGAATTATTTGATGCTATTTTTAAAAAAACAAAAAAAGGAAAGTCTTTAGATATGTTTGATAGAATTACCCAAAAAAACTATATAGACGTATTAACAGTTGATAGAAATAAATTATTAGAAAAAACCAAAGAGAAAACCATTTCAGATAATTTCGATAACTTTAAGAATATACACTTTTCTTACATTCCAAGAGTAGCAGATATTGGAACAAGTAAAAGAGCAGCTTTAGAAGATGCGTTAATGCTATTAAAGAAAAAACAACATAAAGGAGACAGGGTTACAAAAGCTCATTATAGAGATTTAATAGCTAGAATAGAATATAATTTGAAGAACTAAAACATGAAAAAATTAATTTACATATTCATTTTTGTTCCATCATTATTAATTGCTCAACAACAAAAAGTAATCAATGGAAAAGTAACAGATGCTACAAAATTCCCTATTGTAGGAGCTTCTGTATATGTTTCATCGGCAATGATTGGTAATGAAACCAAAACCGAAGGAATTATAGAAAGCGCTATGCTAGGAACTACTACGGATTTTAATGGGGCATTTTCTTTAAAAATTGCAGATGATATAAAATTTGTAATGGTATCGTATATGGGGTATGAAACTGAAAAAGTTGATGTTACTAAAAACAAAGGCAATATATCTGTGGTTTTAAAACAAAGTTCTGAAGCTTTAGAGGAAGTGGTTTTAACAGGGTATCAAAAAATAGAAAAAAGAAAAATGACTTCTGCCTATGCCAAAGTAGAAATGGAAGATATCAATCAATCTGGAGTAGCAAGTGTAGATCAAATGTTGGCAGGACAAATATCAGGAGTTTTGGTACAACCAACCAACGGAGCACCTGGAGCACCACAAAAAATAGCAATTAGAGGTACGGCAACTTTAAATGGTTCTTCAGATCCTTTATGGGTGTTAGATGGAATTCCGTTAGAAGGAAATGACATTCCTAAAGACTTTAGAGACAAAGACAATATAGACAACTTACAATCGTACCCAATTGCAGGATTAAATCCTGAAGATATAGAAAGTATTACAGTGTTAAAAGATGCATCTGCAACGTCTATTTACGGAGCAAGAGCTGCCAATGGGGTTATTGTAATTACCAGTAAAAGCGGTAAAAAAGGGTCTATGAGGATTAACGTAAATGCCAATACGTTTGTAACCCAAAAACCAGATTTTAGTAAATTAAACTTGATGAATTCTTCTGAAAAAGTAGATTTTGAATTGTATTTGGCAAGTCGTTCAGATTTACAATATCAACAAGATAGGGGAGCAGTGGCCAGAATTTTAAATGCTTATGGAGAGTATGCTAATTTTAAAAACAATGGTTTTTCTAGTCTTTCTCAAAATGCTCAAAATGATATCAATAACTTAAAAAATACAGATACCAATTGGGGAAATGAGTTATACCAAATGGCCATCAATCAACAATATAGTGTTAGTGTTTCGGGAGGTAGTGGAAAAAATAATTATTATTTTTCTACAGGTATTTTTAATGAAAAAGGAACAACTAAAGCAACAGGACAAAAAAGATATAACATTACGTTAAAAGATCAATTTAATGTAAATGATAAATTAAAAGTAGGAGCAGCTTTGTTTGCAAGTCAAAACAAAACAAGCTCTTATATTACTGGAGCAGATGCTTATACAAATCCATCTTATTATTCAAGGAATGCAAATCCGTATTTACAAGTAAAAGATGCCAATGGAGATTTTGTGTATGATCCTGATTTGATAGAGAGATCTGACTTAAATTTGGATTACAATGTTTTAGAAGAAAGAGAAAACACTAATTATCAATTGGTAGCAAATTCTTTAAAATCCATTTTTGATGTTAATTATAAATTAAATAAGGACATTTATTTTACTTCTCAACTAGGATTGCAATTAGATTTTAATCAAACTGAAAAATTTAGTGATAAGGAAAGTTACTATACACGTAAATACAGACAAAAATCTCAATACACATCTTCAAATAGAGATGAGTATTACATGCCAGAAGGAGGAATTATTCAGAATTGGAATGCCGATGCGTTTCAATACAATTGGAAAACCATGGCTAATTATAATACCTCTTTTAATAGAGTTCATGAATTAGATGTAATGTTGGGAACGGAATTTAGAAGAAACAAAAGAACTGAAATTCATACCAAAGGTTTTGGTTTTAATGCCAATACGTTAACTACCATTCCCATTACAAACGAAAGAGCATTAACCAATTCTCTCTTTAATACTTACGGAAAGACTTATAATGAAAATGCCTATGCCTCTTTTTTTGGAACAGCTTCTTATACTTTTGATAAAAAATATACGTTTTTTACAAGTTTAAGGTTTGACGGTTCTAACTTATTTGGGGTAAACCCTAAATATAGATATTTACCTATTTGGTCATTGGCAGGTTCTTGGAATGTGTATAACGAAGGTTTTATGTACAATGTTGATGCTATTAGCGATTTGAAGCTAAGAGCCTCTTACGGTGTACAAGGAAATATAGACAAATCTACCTCTCCATTTGTTGTAGGTACTTATGATACCACTACTATTTTACCAGGAGTAAGTGAAGAAATTATTAGAGCTTTAAGTGCTCCAAATGGAAATCTTAGATGGGAAAAAACAGTGTCATCAAACATTGGACTAGATGTAGGTTTACTAAAAAACAGAATTTATATTACAGGAGATTATTATGCTAGAAAAAGTACTGATTTAATAGGGTTAAGATCTGTACCGTTAGAAAGTGGGTATAATTTTATCAATACCAACTGGGCAACGGTAAGTAACAAAGGATTTGAACTGTCTATTAACACTACAAATATTAGTACTTCTAATTTTAAGTGGACAAGTGGTCTTAATATTTCTCACAACAAAAGTATTGTTGATGATATAGAAATAAGAGAAGAAGATTTTAAACCTTCTTTAAAAGGATATAGTGTAAATGCCATTTTTGCAATTAAAACAGCAGGTTTAGATAGTAACGGATTGCCATTGTTTTGGAAAGATGGAAAAAAGGTTTCGGCTGTAGATTTTTACAATTTAGAGGAAGGAACCAACGGAAGTCAATTAACCAGAGAAGAGCATAGGAATTTATATTCTTATGTAGGTGATGGAACACCAAAATTTAGTGGAGGATTTAGAAATAGTTTTACATACAAACAGTTTGATTTACGTGTGTTGACCAATTTTAATATCAAACAAACTGTAAAATCCAAACCAAGTTATAACCTTACTATGGCTCAACCTGGTAATAATTATAATACTGATATTTTAAAAGCAGGTACAGGAAATTATCCTGCTCTAATAGGCTTTAATTCTACTGGGTTTGATACAGATTTGGTGTACAATTGGTACCATTCATCAGATGATGGTAATACTTACGAGGATTTAGATATTTGGGTAAAAGATATTTCTTATATCCGTGTTAGTAGTATAAAGTTAAGTTATGCATTGCCTAAAAAGCAATTGCAAAAATTAAAGTTAGCCAGTTTAAATTTTAATATAGAAGGACGTAATTTATTCGTGTTAGGCACAGATTACGATGGCTTTTTTGATCCTGAAACTTATGGAAGTGTATATGCACAACCTATTCCTAAAATTATTTCAGCCGGATTTAATCTTTCTTTTTAAAACAGTAACTCATGAAAAAAATAATATACATAACCCTATTAACTCTAAGTTTTATCTCTTGTGATGATTATTTAGATATTGAGCCAGTAGGACAAGTCATTCCTAAATCTGTAGAAGAGTATAGAAGTTTTTTAACATCGGCATATTCCATTATTAAAAATCATAAAATCTTAACTACTTATAGAGCAGATGAATTGGCTTTACAACCAAATTCAGTTGGTATAGAACAATATCAAGATATTTTTACGTGGAATGATCTTAACACAAGTCCATTAACCTTAGCGTTTCCCTATGCTAGTTTTTATAATACTATTTTTTACACCAATCATGTTATTAATAGTGAAAACAGTATTAGGGGAAATCAATTAGAAAAAGAACAACTCTTAGGAGAGGCATATGCTTTAAGAGCCATGCAATACTTTGAATTGATTAATTTATACGCAAAACCATATAATGCTAATACGGCAAGCACAGACAAAGGAGTACCTGTAACTATTACATATGATGCCGATAAAGCTTATCCTACAAAATCTGTTAAAGAGGTATATGATTTGATTTTAAGTGATTTAGATAAGGCAGCATCACTTATCAATATAACCAATCAACCAACAGGGTATAATTACCGCTTTTCTTTAGCAGCAGTTTATGCCTTTAAAGCTAGAGTGTATTTATATCAACAAGAATGGCAAAAGGCTATTGAGGTAGCAACAGAGGCATTGGCAATAAACAATCAATTGCAAAATTTAAACACTGATGTTTCTATGATGCCATCAGAATACAATTCGGTAGAATCTATATTGGCTTTAGAAACTGTTGCCGCTTTTGATTTGGTTATCAATGCAAGTATTTCAAATGATTTATTATCCATTTATAATCAAACAGATGATTTGCGTTTTACTTTATATTTTAATCAAAGAACAGATGGAACTTATCAATCAAGAAAAAGTGCAGAAACTAAATTTAAGGTTTCATATAGAACAGCAGAATTGTATTTAACCATTATAGAATGTTATGCTCGGTTAAATAAAATTGATTTGTCTAAACAAGCATTGATAGATTTTACAGAAAACAGATATACCCCAACTGCATGGAACAATTATAAAGTAACGGTAAATACATTAAATATTGATGATTTACTTGTTGAGATATTAGAAGAAAGAAGAAGAGAATTTGCTATTGAAGGACAAAGATGGAATGATTTACGTAGAACTACTCAACCAGCAATAACCAAAAACTTTGATGGAGTTGTATATACTTTACAGCAGAATGATAAAAGATATGTAATTCCTTTTCCAAATGATGCTACAATAAATAATCCAAACTTATAACCATAAATAACCAGAAGACTCTATAAAAAATACTAAAAAATGTCATTCTGAATTCATTTCAGAATCACAGCATGCTGTGGAATTGTAGTTATGAGAAACTGAAACAAGTTCAGTTTGACGAAATATTAATTTTTTAGAAAACCTTAACAAAAAAATAACCCTAAAAACAATTTAAATATTTTAATTATGAAGAAAATTCTATCTACCCTTAGTTTGTTTATAGCCGTTGCTATAGCTACTGTTTCATGTTCAAGTGATGATGAAATAACTCCACCATCTACTTTAGCTACCATTACCGATTTTTCAATTGAGATTGAAGGTGTAATTGCCGATGATATTACCTATGATTTAGGAACAAACATTAATGTGACAGTTCCTTATGGTACCGATTTAACAGTAGTGGTTCCTAACATTTCTTTATCTGAAAACGCAACAGTTTCTCCTGCATCAGGAACAGAAATTACTTTTGTAGACGGTGAACCAAAAACGTTTACAGTAACTGCCGAAGACGGTGTAACTACCAAAGAGTACATTGTTACTGTTCAGGTAAGTACTGATATTACCTCTTCTAGAGGTACAAAATTAAAAACCTATTCAATTGCAGATTTGTATGGAGAAACATCAACTACCACATATGTGTATAACGAAAATGGGTTTGTAAGTGAATACACCAAAGAAGTTGATGATTGGGGAACACTTGTTACCACAGTTTATACTTTAGTGTACAATGATAACAACCAAGTTGTTGAAAAAACTGCTGAAGGACAAAGTACGGTTTACACGTATGATGGAGATAAAATTATTAAGGCTGAACTTACAGATGATGGTACATTAACGTACACATACAACTATACTTATACCGATGCTGGTACTTTAGCTTCAGAAGAGAGAATAGACCATTCTGATAATGATAGTGTTACAGAGATTACATTCACAATTGAAAACGGAAATGTAGTCTTAGAAAACAGATATGGATCTGATTATACAGCGACATATGAAGACAAAAACAATCCGTTTATAGGGATGTATCCTACAGCTTTTGCAGCAATCAACATTGGAATTCAGTCAGTAAACGCTAACAATCCAATTACAGGAACTTTAGCTGATGATACTGTAACTTATGAGTACAATGCAGATAATTATCCTTTAAGTGCATCATACACGTACTTTGATGGATTTGCAACTGTGGAAAAAACATACAATTACTACTCGGAATAATATTTATTCACTACCCTAATATTTATGCTAACGAACACTCTTTAATTTTAAGGGTGTTCGTTTTTTATCCCTGTTATGAAATGAAAAAGAACATGTTATTTCTATGCACTTTGTTTTTTGGTGCATGCACTAGCAATGCCATAACGGTAGAACCTGTTACGGAACCTATAACCATATCAAAAGAAGAACAAATAATTAAATTGTATAATACCTTGGTTATTCCTATGTTTAAGGACTATGAGCAAGTAGACATTCCAACAGCATTTAAAATTGATGAAGAGGATTTAGGAATTAATGCAGGAGCTGCTTTTGGATATGTAGAAATTAGTAAGGGATTAATATATCATAAAAAAGAAATAATACAAACCTTCGTATTGTCTCATGAAGTTGCTCACATTGTAACCCTTGCTCAGGCCAAACAGTTTGGTTTAAAAGGTGATATTCCTAGAGGTACAATAATTAATGATTATAAAAAAGCTGAGTTTTTAGCAGATTTAATTGCAGTGCATCTTATTAAAAAAACAGCACCTAGTCATTTTGAATTATTAGAACAAGAGTGGCATTACTTACAAAGTTTATTAGGAGTAACAACTTTTACACATCCATCAGGAGTTGATAGAATTCAGTCTCTAAAAACTTATATAGAAAAAAGCAAAACCCAAGGAGAGGATCTTGCTTTTAAAGAGTGTTTTGTGCAAATATGGAGTTTAAATTAACAGGAATTATTATATCATCAAATCTTTAATTTTTATACCGTTTTAGAAAACTGCATTTCTGATGTGTTTTCTAAGTATTGATCTATAGACATACAAATGTTTCTTATAAAAGGTTTTCCTTTTTCTGTTACAGTAATTTTAGATTCTTTAATAGTTAACAATCCATCATGTAATAAAGGAAACATTTTTAAAGGAGCTTTTTCTAACAATTTATTTTTGGTAAGCCAAGTAGTTTCGTAATGACACATAAGGTTCAAAATATGTTGTCTAATAATTAAATCTTCTTCAGATAAAATATGTCCTTTAGCAATTGGAAATATTTGATTGTTTACCAAGTCTTGATATTCTTCTATATTTTTTACATTCTGATAAAAGCTATTCCAACTATCACCAATAGCAGAAACCCCTAAACCAATCATTATATCTGTTTTTGCATGGGTATAGCCCATAAAATTTCTATGCAAAGTATTGTTTACTAATGCATGATATAAACTGTCTTTAGGTAGCGCAAAATGATCCATCCCTATATTTTTATACCCATGATTAAGTAACATTATTTTTCCTTGCTCATACATTAATAACTTTTCTTTTCCTGTGGGTAAATCTTCTTCGGCATAACCTCTTTGTCCATTTCCTTTAATCCAAGGTACATGGGCATAACTGTAAAAGGCAATTCTATCGGGGCTTAGTTCTTTAGTTTTTTCTATGGTGTTTATTACGTTTTCTATGGTTTGAAAAGGAAGTCCATAAATAATATCATGTCCTACAGAGGTAAAGCCAATTTCTCTGGCCAATTCTGTTACTTTTTTAACCTTTTCAAAAGATTGTATTCTATGAATGGCTTTTTGAACCGTTTCGTTATAATCTTGTACTCCAAAAGAAACCCGTTTAAAACCTAAATTGTATAAGGTTTGCAAATGTTCTTTGGTTGTATTATTAGGGTGTCCTTCAAAACTAAATTCATAATCACTAGCCAAAACAGAAGTGTTGATAATGCAGGTTAATAAATAAGAAAGATTTTCAGCACTAAAAAAAGTAGGTGTACCACCACCTATGTGCAATTCTTTAATCATAGGTTTTTCATCAAATAAATTTAAATACAAAGACCATTCTTTTAAAACTGCACTTATGTATGGACTTTCCACATCATGTCTTTTGGTAATTCTTTTGTTACATCCACAAAAAGTACATAAGCTTTCGCAAAAAGGTAAATGAATATAAACACTAATACCTTCTGTTTTGTTAGTTTTAGAAAAAGTTTCAATCATGTTACTTTTCCAAGTTTTTAATCTAAAATCCTGAGTGTTCCAATGTGGAACGGTAGGATAACTAGTATACCTTGGACCAGGTACATTGTATTTGTTTATTAAATTAATATCCATAACTTTTAATTTTAGACGGTTTGTAACTTTGTTTTTAGATGGGTTACTGTTTTATATTGATTTGCTAAGTTTTGTAAATCGGTTTTGTTTTGTTGCAAGGTTTCTTTTACATGATGTTGAAACAAATTTTGATAATATTGAATTCCACTCAATAAATTGTTCGTAAAACGATTGAGTGATTTTTTTTGTTGTACGGAAAATTGCTCTGTAATTTGATTTATTTGATTGGTTAAATAGATTACATATAGGTCTAGTTCTTTTAAAAACATATTGGGTCTGTCTTTGCGCTGTATAATATTTTTTGTTCCGTATATGTGGTTTATCATGTTAGATAAGCTTGTTTTACTAGTAAAATAGGCTAGGTTAGGCCCCGGACAAATAGAGACACCTTTACCTTCTGTTTTGGTATCTAACTCATAATTTATTAGCGAAGAAGTTCCCAAGCCTACACAAATACAAGATTTTTCAGTGACTTTGTTAATTTCTGTTTTTTGTTCTTTAATACTTAAAGTTGTGCTGTTTTGTAGTTCTTTTATTTTTAAGTATTGATATTCTCTAGAAGCAGTACAAAGTCCTTCTTTTTTAAACTCTGTGTTTAATGCTACATGTTTTTTAGGACAGGCACTTCCGGGTCTGTTTTTATCAATATTTATTTGTTTTTCATCATCTTTTGTATTGCCTCTTAAATTATTAAAAGGGACTCCTAATGGAGAAATGTTACTTAAATACAAATCTTTTTCAGTAGCATTTATTAGTTTGTTCATTGTTGCTGTATCTACAGTAGTAGCTTGTGGTACTAATAAAAAAGGAGTTCCCCATCCTACAGAATCTAAACTATAATGTTTTAACAAAAAATGATGTTCTTTTGATGTTCCCACTCCTCCTTGTGCCGATAATTTTAAAGAGGGCATAAGTTGAGATAACTTTTTGTTTTTTTGATGTAATGCTTTGCTAAATAGGGAATAGGTGGTGTTGTACAGTTCTTTTCTATAAAGTTTGAACTCTTCTAACACAGGCCCTATTAAAAAACCATCTGTGGCAAAAGCGTGTCCACCACAGTTTAAACCAGATTCTATTCTGTATTCTGATACCCATAAACCTTTTTTTGCTAAATATTTTCCTTGAATAAGTGCAGAACGATAATCGCTTACTTTTAAAATTATTTTCTTTTTAATAAAACCTTTATCATCTGGAAAAAAATCATCAAACCCTTCTAGGTAATTAAATAATTTAGGATTCATACCTGCTGAAAAAACAATTGATGATGATATGTTTGCATTGGCATAACCTCTTAAAGCTGCATGAGCATCATTAAACTCAATAGGTAAGGCTTCTTTTTTGTGATAGTTTGTTTTATCTATTTTGGTCATAATATTTACATCAATATGACCTGGTTTTAAATGGTGTTGAATAAGTGATTTTACTTCCTCTAAATCATTACTTTGTAATAAACGTTTTTTTAGTTCTGATGTGGTGGGTAAATGTTTTATATAATTAATTAATAGAGGGCTTTTTAAGCTGTTAATGTTTTTTAGCTCTTTAATTTTTTTATGAATTAATTGATCTATTAAATTTAAATAAGCTGTAATTCTCTTAGCTCTATAATCAATAGTTTTATTGCTGATTTCTATGTATTTAATATGGTTTAATGTTGTGTAATATTTTCTTAACTTCTCTAGTAATACGTCATCTACTAAAGAAATTACAGAATCAATACCATAAGGAGCTACTTTTAAAGGACTATCTGCAGTAAAACCAATTCCCATTACAGGAATGTGAAAGCTATGTTTTTCCATTATATACTATTGGTGGTTATAAAGCAAATGTATAGTGATGGAAAGTTTATAAAAATGATAATTATCATTAGACATAATTATTACGGAACATCCTAATTTTAAATGTTGATTGAGTACTTTTGCATTATGAGTACATTTATGGAAGAGTTTTTACAGGAGTTACCACAAAAGGCAAAAGATGCCAGGAAAGAGAACGTATCTTATTTTAAGAAGTTAAAAAAAAGAACGCCTAAAAACTTGGATTATACCATGCAAGATTTGCACGATAAAGAGTTTGAAAAAACGGACTGTTTAACTTGTGCAAATTGTTGTAAAACAACAAGCCCTATGTTTTTTGCAAATGACATAGCTCGTATAGCTAAACATTTACGCATGAAAGAACAAAAGTTTATGGAAACTTATTTGGAGAGGGATGAAGATGATTGTTATGTATTAAAATCATCTCCTTGTACTTTTTTAGATGAAACAGACAACACTTGTTTTATTTATGATGTTCGTCCAAAAGCTTGTTCCGAATATCCGCATACCAATAGAAAAAAGTTTATTCAATTAACAGATTTAACAATTACCAATTCAGAAATATGTCCTGCAGCATATAATATTGTAGAGGCATTAAAGCAAGCAGTTCCTTTAGACAATACTCCTAGAAAAAATAGATCAAAAAAATAAAATGATACTTAGAGCCTCTAATTTTTTTGGCTTTTGTTATGCTGATGAAATTGCAGAATGTGAGTTCTTTGCAAAGAATTTTAGTTTTATTTTACAACAAAATAATTTGGTTTTTTCTTTTTTGTGGGTTAGGGGGTTAGATTTAAAAAAAATTAAACCTAATATAACTGCATATCAATTTTTTGAGATAGAAGATGTGTATTTAAGAAACAAACTGATAGAGGTTATAAAGAAACACAACCATATTAAGAAAATGAGTTTACAAGTAGATACTGAGCTTTTTTACATTAAAAAGTTAAAATTTACTCATAAAGGATTTAGAATAGAAGTATAAATTAAAAAAGCTGTTACCTTTTGGTAACAGCTTTTTTGGTTTTCTTTTTCAATTGCATAGAGTATTTCTTTTGTTCATAGCAATTTGTTTTCTTTAATAGGTACTCAATATTTTTAGAAACTAAAACCAATAGAGGCTTGTAATAGTCTGTTTTTCTGATTTTCTTCACTGTAAACATCGGTAAGTCCAAAGTAATATCTTACTCCTATGTTTAATCCACTGTCTGTTTTAAAACCAGTTCCTATGTTTGCACCAAAATCAAAATCATTAGGGGTAAAATCTTCGGTGCTGTCAAAATAATCAAAGTCAGCATCAATTTCTTCTTTATGCGATAGGGCAACACCAACTTGAGGTCCTGTTTCTACATAAAAATTCTTATTTAGGTAACCTTTAAACATTATGGGTAGGTTTAAGTAGTCTAATTTTTGTGTAAAATCTCCCGCATCGGTTTCAATTTTGTATCCTTGTTGGGAGTATAACAGTTCTGTTTGCACTGCAAAATTGTTGTGTAAATATATTTCGTTATAAAAACCTACATGAAAACCATGTCTGTTATTTACATCTGCATCTCCATCAATAATGGCACTAGCTAAATTATAACCTCCTTTAATACCTACACTAGACTTTTTGTACAACTCATCTTGTGCATAAGAACTTATTGAAATTACACAAATAGCGATGGTTGATAATAGTAAATTTTTCATATTTTTTTTATTTTAAAGATTAAAATTGATACTTAATACCTAAGGCAGCATCTAGGTCTAACCCATCAGAATAATCGTTATTAAAACTAACTTCTGGTCTTAAATCTAAAGAGATTAATAATGGAATTTTAAAGTTATACTCAATACCTATATCACCACTGGCTACTACAAAAACTTCATCATCTGAATTGATATTATTGTTGTCAAAAAAACCAATTCCACCACCAGCACCTACATACCAGTTAAATCTATTTTCAATAGGATAAACCCATTGGTGTAAGGCTGTAAATTTCATTGCATCAAAATTATCATTATCTCTCCAACCTAAATCAAACTCCATTCTTGTACTATTTCCTAGGGCTCTTTGGTATGAAATTTCTGTTCCAAATCCATCGTTATCTCCAGCTCTAAAACCAATAGCATTCTTAGAAATTGTTTGAGCATTTGCTGTAAAAACTCCCATTCCTAATAAAAATAACGCTGATGTTATTTGCTTTTTATACTTAGTTGATACTCTCATAATAAATTGTTTTTATGTATTTGTTGTAGCAAAGGTATAGCAGATGTAAGTTGGTTTAATTGATGAGAGTTTTGTTTAAAAATTGATTTTGATCAATTTAATAATATATTTATTAGTATTTAGTGGGTTTGTGTTTATATTTGATAGAGTTATAAATTGTACAGATGACAAAAAATCACATTTACAGCGATAAATTTACCTCTATTCTTAATAATTTATTTCATGGTGTAATGCTTATAAACATGAAAGGAGTGGTATTAGAGTTTAACAAATCTAGTTTACTTTTATTAAATACTTCTTCAAAAAAGCTTACCAATAGTAGGTTGGTAGATGTTATTCCAAAAAAGTATAGAACCGAGTTTGAAGCTTACTTTAAAAATTGCTTTGATGTTGAAACAAAGAACTATGGTAAGTACGAAATTGTTGTTAAACATAAAGATGCCTACAAAATTTTAGAAATAGATTGTAATCAGAATTTTTACTCAGATGAGGATCATGAATTATATACTATATGTGTAATTAACGATATTTCTAAAAGGAAAAAGCTAGAAAAGGAATTAGATAAGCAAAAAAAATCTAAAGAATTAATTCAAGAAAAACTAGAGCGTGAGCAAGAGCTAAATGACATGAAAACTCGTTTTATATCTATTGCATCGCATGAGTTTAGAACTCCTTTGGCTGGAATTTTATCTTCTGTAGATTTGGTTGAAAGGTATTTAAATGCCGATGAAAAATTATGGAATAGATTTATTCATCAAAATAAAGTAGACTCACACATTACCAAAATAAAGAGTTCTATAAAAATGCTTACTACTATTTTAAATCAATTTTTATCATTAGGACAGTTAGAAGAAGGCAAAATTGAATATCAAGAAGAGCTGTTTAATTTGCAGGAAATGTTAAACAATACTATTGATGAGTTTTCTGGTTTAAAAAAAGAAAATCAAAAAATACAATACACACACAAAGGCAACAAAACTATTGTTTGTTTAGACAGGAATATTTTAAGGCATATTATGAATAATTTATTATCAAATGCAGTAAAATATACTCCAGATCATAAAAATATTTATTTAAAATCTAGCATTCATAATGATTGTATTAAAATATCTGTAAAAGACGAGGGAATGGGAATTCCAGTAAAGGATCAAAAAAACTTATTTAGACGTTTTTTTAGAGCCACCAATGTTACTAATTTGCAAGGAACTGGTTTAGGCCTAAATATTGTAGCAAAATATGTAAACTTAATGGATGGTAAAATTACTTTTAAAAGTGAAGAAAA
Organism: Wenyingzhuangia sp. IMCC45467; assembly: GCF_054111205.1. The sequence continues at coordinate 726,233 of NZ_CM134196.1, read as the reverse complement.
TAAAGGAACTACTTTTACTGTTATTTTTACTGTAGATCCTTTAGAAAAACAAAACATTAATTTAAAAAACCTAGTAAAGTAATTTAGTTATGAAAAAAATATTAGTAATTGAGGATGACCTTATTATGAGAGAAAACATTTCGGAACTAGTTGCTTTAACAGGTTACGAAGTTGAAACTGCCGAAAATGGAAAAATAGGAATTGAAAAGGTAAATAGCTTTGTGCCAGATTTAATTATTTGCGATGTAATGATGCCTGAACTAGATGGTTATAGTGTATTGTATGTACTTAGCCAGAAAAAAGAAACAGCCTCTATTCCTTTTATTTTTTTAACAGCAAAATCTGAAAAAGAAGATTTAAGAAAAGGGATGGAATTGGGAGCAGATGATTATTTATTTAAACCTTTTGATAGTACAGAACTAATTAAAGCCATAGAAAGTAGGTTTAAAAAAATGGAATTGCTAAAAGAACAATTTAGTAGTAATAATGATGTTAAAACTTTTTTAGACAACGCACAAAAAGTAGTTACGTTAGAAGAAGTAAAAGCCCAATCACGTTTGTTTGAATACTCACCCAAAGAAAATATTTACAAACAAGGAGAAAATGCCCATTATGTATATTATGTAGAAAAAGGTAGCGTAAAAACCTATCGTTTTAATGATGATGGAAAAGAATATATAACTGAAGTGTATAACGAAGGAGATTTTTTTGGATATCAACCTATTTTTGAAGAAAGAGTATACGATGAAATTGCCGATGCTCTAACTGAAGCCAATTTGATAAAAATATCTAAACAAGATTTTTTAACATTGGTGTATGAAAATAGAATCATAGCCAAACAATTTATGACTATTATTTCTAAAAATCTTAGCTCTAAAGAAGAAGATTTAATGCTAATGGCATATAGCTCTGTAAGAAAAAGAGTTTCAAAAAAACTACAAGAACTATTAGAAGATAATAACGAAATTACCATTCTTAGATCTGATTTGGCTAAACTTACAGGAACCACAAAAGAAAGTTTAACCAGAACACTTACCGAATTTAAGAGTAGTGGAATTATTAAAACAGAAGGAAAAAAAATTATTTTAACAGATCGAAAAAAACTACAACAAATGGATTTAATATGGTAATCTATTAAATCTGTTTTTAAAAGTTGATGAGAATCAACTTTTCTCGTGACTACAGTCAATCAAATATCCACAATAGCGTATTAACTTTGTTTTTAACAGATAAACAAAACTAATTACGCTATATGTTTAATGTAAAAAAACAAATTTCAGAAACTAATATAAAATCTTTGGCAGCAGCTATGGATTTTAATTGTGTTTCATTTTATTGTGCACTCAACAATAAAATTAAAGATTCTAAAAATACCTTTATAAAGCTCTTAGAAAAATTAAAAAAGAAATTAACTAGCAATCATATTACTGGAGATTCTTTTTATAATATAATTAAACCTCTAGAGCAAGTATATAATGATCAGGATTTTTGGAACGATAAAGATTTGATTAATAATGGTAATACTTTGGTTATTTTTATGGACGAAAATAACATAGATGCTTATGTGTTAAACAAAAAAATACAATCTAGCATACATCTTACTTCTAACTACTACCTACTTCCGCTTTTTAAGAGTGTAACCAACCAACAAATACAACAAGGATCTTTAAGAATTGAAGAATCTTTATACAACGATGATAAAACCACCAATAGGTTAGAAAAAATTATTCCTTTGGCTTATGATGGTAAAGTAGATACACTTTATGTGTCGTCAGAAAACGGTGTTTATGGGGTTTACGATGATGTGAACAAAACCACAATGATAGATAGTGAGAAAAGTACTAAAAACATGTCTTTAATAAATTTAGCAGCCATTGTAACTTTTATAAATAGAGGAAAGGTTTTTTTAATAGACCCTATGCTCATGCCTTCAAAAGGAGTTTCAATTCAGGCAATTTTAAAATAAATTCAACATGGAAAAATTTAATATCAACAATGCATATCACCTAGTTATTAATAAATTAGAGTCTTGGTATGAGGTTTTAGTATCTATGCTTCCTAACATGATTCTAAGTATATTACTACTTATTTTATTCTACTTTATAGCTAGGTTTGTAAGAATGATTATTCAAAAAGGAATGAATAGGTTTATTAGTAATACAGCTTTAATTAAACTTATAGGAACCATCTCTTTTTTTATTACTTACAGTGTTGGTATTTTTATAAGTTTAAGTGTGTTAAAGTTAGATAAAGCAGTAACCTCTTTGTTAGCAGGGGCAGGAGTTATTGGTTTGGCTTTAAGTTTTGCTTTTCAAGATTCGGCTACCAATTTTATTTCAGGAGTCTTTATGGCGGTAAGAAAACCATTTAAAATTAATGATATAATTGAAACAGCCGATGAAATGGGAGTGGTTAAGCATATTAGTTTAAGAAACTTAATTATGCATTCTTTTAATGGTCAGGAAGTAATAATTCCTAATAAAGATGTTTATCAAAACAAACTGATAAATTATTCTGTATTAAAACAAAGGAGAATAGAACTTAATTGTGGGGTTACTTACGGTTCTGATTTAGAGTTTGTGAAACAAGTAGGAGAAAATGCCATTAAAGATTTGGATTTTGTAGTAAGAAAAGAGGATGTAAGCATTATGTTTAATGAGTTTGGAGGTAGTTCTATAAACTTTACCTTGTATTATTGGATAGATACTAATGATCAGCCAGGATTTTTAAAAGCTAGAAATGATGGTTTAATAGCTATTAAAAAAGCGTTTGATAAAAATAATATTGGTATTCCATTCCCAATAAGAACCCTAGAGTTTAATAAAAATCAATTTGATACTGTTCTTAACAATTATAAGAATCAAAATGGACAAGAAGATTCATGAATAAAGTATTATTAAAAACACAAAGCATTGAAATTATTAAAGATAAATTATATTCGTTATGCAGCCTATTCCATTTTTATATTAATGGCTGGTGTATTTACGTTAATACAAGCAAAAACTGTATTGGCTCCTTTGGTCATTTCAATTTTATTGTGCTTTGTGTTAAATCCAATATTTAAAAGAATTAATAAGTTTGTAAAAAACAGATTATTGTCTACCATTATATTATTGTCTACCCTTATTATATCAATAGGAGGGTTGCTGTCTTTGTTAACGGTTCAGTTGTTAGGGTTTTATGAAGATTTACCTAGTATAAGTGAAAAAATGGTTGTTATTACCAGATCTATAGAAGAATTAATGGCTGATGTTTTTGGTGTTAGAAATTTTCATATCAACCAAAAATTAGAAGTAGGAGTAGATCAACTTTTAAAATCTAATACCGATGTTATTGGTTATATTTTAGACAATGTAGGAGGTTTCTTGGTCTATATATCCATTATTCCAATTTATGTGTTTTTTATATTGTGTTTTAAATCTTCTATTTTAAAATATGTAAAAAAAATAATGAAACCTTTTAAAATAAAAGCCATTCCAGTTATAAGTGAAGTTTCTGTAATTATCCAAGATTATTTAAAAGGAGTTTTAACAGTTATGTTCATATTGGCTATTGTAAATTCTTTGGGTTTATTAGCGTTGGGAGTACCTTATGCCGTTGCATTAGGAGTTTTGGCAGCCTTGTTTACCATTGTGCCTTATATTGGAGTGGTTATTGGTGGTTTGTTGGTATTGTCAGTATCTTTATTAACTCAAGGTTCTCCAACAATTTTACTATATATTTTAATTTTATTTGGTGTAATTCAGTTTGTAGAGGGGAATTTTTTAACTCCTAAAATAGTAGGAGATAAAATTAATATAAATCCTATGTTGGCTATTTTAGCTTTGTTGATAGGAGAAAAAATATGGGGAATTATAGGAATGGTAGTGGCCTTGCCTATCACAGCAGTTATTTTAATTATGATTAAAAATATTACCAAAGAAACGTTTTATACACAAGAGCAAGATATTATTTAAGGGTATAATAAGTATTGTTTTCTTATTTTTTTAAATTTTTCTATATCTGTTTGCCAACTGGTTTCAATTTCTTTTGCTGTAGCTCCATGTTTTAGTTGATGTTCTAAAATAGTATCTCCTGCATGAATGGTAAAGGTAGCTCCAAAGAACTTTTCTTTATTTGGATATTTTTGATAAGCATCCACTAAAAAATCCATACTTACTTTGTTAAGTTTAGGAGTATTTTTTAAATCAACCCCAAAACATAACTTTAACTCATCTTTAGGATGTTTACTTCCATTATTTGTCTTTGGTGTATAGCTATAATTTGTTTTAGCAAACAAAGCACTTCCGTATTGTTGAAACTGAAAAGAAGTCCCTCTTCCTGCATTAATAGGTGTTCCTTCAAAAAAACCAAGACTAGGGTATAGGTTAATAGCTTTGTCGTTAGGTAAATTTGGTGATGGTTTTATAGGTAGGTGATAACTACTTTTATGGGTGTAGTTTTTTAAGGCAATTACTTTTAAATCACATTGAATACTGTTTTTTAACCAATTTTGTCCATTTATCATGTTGGCATATTCGCCAATAGTCATTCCATAAACCAAAGGAACAGGGTGTTTTCCTACAAAAGAACTGTATTTTGGGTTTAGTGTTGGTCCATCAATATAATGTGCATTAGGATTGGGCCTATCTAAAACAATGAGAGGAATATTGTTTTCGGCACAAGCTTCCATTACATAATGTAATGTAGATATATATGTATAAAATCTTACTCCAACATCTTGAATGTCAAAAACAACTAGATCTAAGTTTTTTAAATTTTCAGAACTAGGTTTTTTGTGTTTTCCATATAAAGAAATAATAGGCAGTCCTGTTTTGGCATCGGTTCCATTAGCTACAAGTTCAGCGGCATCAGCTTTTCCTCTAAATCCATGTTCTGGAGAAAAAACTTTACTTATGTGTATCTTTAATTTTAATAAGGAATCAATTAAATGAGTGTGTCCTCCTTTCTTAAAAATGACTGATGTTTGATTGGCAACTACTCCAATTTTATAATTTTTTAATAAAGGAAAATAAGACTCTGTTTGGTTAGCAGCTACAATAATTTCTTTATTTGTTGATTTATTTTGTGCTTTACAAGAGGTTAATGTAGTAAAGAAGAAAAATACAAGAATTAAAAATGTATTTTTGAATACCAATTTAAAAGGCATAAGCGTTTGAATTTCGAATTATTTATAGCTAATAGACTTACCAAGTCACAAGAATATAAAAATAGTGTTTCATCTCCAATAATAAAAATAGCTATTATAGCTATTGCTTTGGGAATGATTATGATGTTGATTTCTATTGCCACAGGAGTAGGATTACAAAGAAAGATTAGAGACAAAGTAGCAGGTTTTAACGGTCATGTAGTCATTAGTAATTATGACAACAACCAATCTAAAACCACGCAAAAACCTATTTCTATACATCAAAACTTTTATCCAAAATTTACTACGGTTTCAGGTATTCATCACGTTCAGGTTTTTGCTACTAGAGCCGGAATTATAAGAACCGAGAATTCTTTTGAAGGAGTGGTATTAAAAGGTGTTGATAAAGATTACGATTGGACTTTCTTTAAGGAGTACTTAGTTGCTGGAAAAGTGCCAGTATTTACAGATAAGATATCTAAAGAAGTAATTATATCTAAAATTATAGCAGACAGAATGAAGTTTAAAGTAGGTGATACTTTTGAAACTTTTTTTATAAAAGAAGATCCTAATACTTTACCAAGCAGAAGAATTTATAGTGTTGCAGGTATTTATGATACAGGTTTTGAGGAGTTTGATAAAAATATTATAATTGGTGATATTAATCAGATTAGAGGATTAAACAAGTGGAATGATGACCAAGTAGGTGGTTTTGAGGTTTTTGTTAATAATTTTAATGAAGTTGATGCAAAATCAAAAGAAATATATCAAACTATTGATGTTACTTTAGACAGTCAGAGTTTGTTTGAGCAATATCCACAAATTTTTGAATGGTTACAGCTATTTGACGGAAACATAGCGGTAATAATTATAATTATGATTATTGTGGCTGGAATTAATATGATTACAGCATTACTCGTTTTAATATTAGAAAGAACTCAAGTAATAGGTGTACTAAAAACATTAGGAGCCAAAAGTTGGTCTATCCGTAAAATATTTTTATACAATGCCTCTTATATTATTGGTAGAGGGTTGTTAATAGGAAATGTAGTAGGGTTGTTGGTAATTTATCTACAATATCAATTTAAGTTTATAGAGTTAGATCCACAAAATTATTATGTACATGTGGCTCCTGTTTATATAACTTTTTCTCAAATTATTATTCTTAATATAGGAACTCTTGTTTTGTGTGTGTTAATGATGCTAATCCCTTCTTATATTATTACCAAAATTAGTCCTGCTAAATCTGTGAAATTTTCATAAAAAAACCTCCATTGGGGGTGGAGGTTTTTATAAACTAACTAAAACTATCTAAACTATGAAAAACTATTTGTTTTACAATTTATATCTTAACAACTACTGTGCCAAAAAATGTTTTTTAGCAGTTTTTTTATAGTAGTATTTTTGTTTATTTCCATAAAAAAAACCTCCATTGGGGGTGGAGGTTTTTTATAAACTAACTAAAACTATCTAAACTATGAAAAACTATTTGTTTTACAATTTATATCTTAACAACTACTGTGCCAAAAAATGTTTTTCAGTAGTTTTGTTTTTTTTTTAAATGGCAAAAAAAACCTCCATTGGGGATGGAGGTTTTTTCTAACTAACTAAACTATTTTAAACTATGAAAAAAACTATGAAGTTTTCTTATATTATATAGATTAACAACTATTGTGCCAAAAAGTTAGTTGACGTGTTTTTTTGCGTGATAAGATGATCTTACCAAAGCAGAACTTTCAACATGCTTAAATCCTAAAGATTTAGCGTATACTTCGTATTCTTTAAAAAGTTCAGGTGTAATATATTCTTTTACAGGCAAATGTTTTTTACTAGGTTGTAAATATTGTCCTAACGTAACCACATCTACATTGGCATTTGCTAAATCTCTTAAGCTTTCAAAAACTTCTTCTTTCTTTTCTCCTAAACCTAACATAATACCAGACTTAGTCCTTCTTTGTCCTTGTGCTTTAATATATCTTAATACTTCTAAACTTCTATCATATTGAGCCTGTATACGAACCTCACGTGTTAATCTACGAACAGTTTCTAGGTTGTGAGAAATAACTTCTGGAGCTGCAGCAATTAATCTATCTATGTTTTTGGTATCTCCTTGAAAGTCTGGAATAAGCGTTTCCATAGTAGTGTTAGGGTTTGCTCTACGAACTGCTGCAATAGTTTCTGCCCAAATAATAGAACCACCATCTTTTAAATCATCTCTATCAACAGAGGTTAAAACGGCATGTTCAATACTCATAATTTTAATAGAACGAGCTACTTTTTCTGGTTCATCCCATTCAACGGTTTCGGGTTTTCCTGTTTTTACTCCACAAAAACCACAAGACCTTGTACAAATATTTCCTAAAATCATAAAAGTAGCAGTTCCATCACCCCAACATTCTCCCATGTTAGGACAACTACCACTTGTACAAATGGTATTTAGTTTATACTTATCTACCAATCCACGTAATTCTGTGTATTTTTTTCCAACAGGTAACTTAACTCTTAGCCAATCAGGTTTTTTATCTCCAACAGGAATAGTTCCAGGGTTTGTAGCTGTTTTTGTTTTATTTGGTAATACAGATTTAAATGTAGTTGCTTCCGTACTCATAATCTTTTTATTTGGTCGGTAAAGATACAAAAAGTGAATAGGATGAAGTAATAACTAAAGGAATAAAGAAGCTTCTAACGAGATTCCGTTATTTTGTATAAATATTTACTAGTCTATTAAAATAAAGTAGTTAAGTACCAAATGCTAAATAGAATTAAAAAAGAAATTCCAAACCAAGAGAGAATTTTTAAAAATAAATTAGGATGATATGCTACAGGTGTATGTTTACTAGTAATCAGTTTGTAGTTTAAAATAGCAAAAAAGGGAGCTGTTAAAAAACTCAAAATAGTTGCAATTTTAATTAAAGTAAGCATTTGGTTGGTAAAAAAAGAAATCAAAACAATTGTTCCTATGGATAAAAAAACAATCCACCATAAGTAGGCATTCTTAAAACTTTTGTAGCCTAGTAATTGTACTGTAGTTTGCATGGCTCTTGGAGATGCATCTAAACAGGTTATAGTAGTACTAAACATTGTTGTAAATGCAGCAATGGCAATAAAAATAAAAGCAGCACCACCAATGTTTTGGGTATACATTTCTATTAATTGTTTACTAAAACCTAAAGCACTGTTAGAAAAAGTTTGGTTACTGTTATACATAACCAAAGCTCCCATAGATAAAAAACACACTCCTAGTATTAAGGTTGATAGATATCCAACGTTAAAATCTAATAAAGTTGTTTTTAAGCTTCTTTTTTCTGTTTGTTGATTTTGTTTGGCTTGTGACCATAAGGATTGCCAAATAGAAACATCTAAAGGAGCAGGCATCCAACCTAAAAAAGCAATTAAAAAACCAATTTCAAGAGGTGCAAATTGAAATTTTTGAGACAAGGCAATAGAAGTAGTATTTTTGTTGATAGCAATAAGTAAAGCTATGATAGTGGTAAGGGTTAAGGTAAATACCACTATTTTCATTACTTTGTCTAAGAGTTGATACCTACCTAAAAATAATATAAAGGCACAAATTAGAGTAATAAGAATGCTTACGGTTGTAACATTTGCAGAAAAACCAAAAATATTCATTGCTAAACCAGCAGTTACAATAGTTACTGCTGCCTGAATTATAAACATTGAGGTTATGTTTATAACATAGTATGCAATTAAAGTCCCTTTGTGGAGTTGTTTGTAACCTTCTAATAAATTATTTCCAGTAGCATTGGCATAACGTGCTCCAAATTGAAAAAAAGGATATTTAACAATATGTACTGCTACCAGTGCCCAAAGTAAACTAAAGCCAAAATCGGCTCCTGCTCTTGTAGATTGTACAAGATGTGATACTCCAATAGCTGCACCAGCAAATAAAAGACCTGGACCTAATGCTTTAATTGTTTCTTTAAATTTCATTGTTTGGATTGGTAATAATCTCTGCCAATAATTTTTTAGCTCTTAATAATTTAACCTTAACATTATTTATAGGTTCGTTTAAATGATTGGCTATTTCAATATAGGTCATATCCTGAAAATATCTTAGGTTGATGACTTTTTGATATTTAATTTTTAATTTTTTAATATTTCTTTTAAGTTCTGCTAAATTTTGTTCTATGATGATTTTATCTTCTGGAGATGGATTGGCATCAGACAAGCCGTATACCTCTCTATTTTCATCTTGTATAGAAATGGTAATGTTTTTTTGCTTTCGTAACTCGTCTATTAGTAAGTTTTTGGCTATGCTAAACAACCAAGTTCTAAAACCATAATCATCATTATACAAATCAATTTTATCAAAAGCTTTAGAAAAAGTTATAATGGTAATGTCTTCGGCATCAATAGAATCATCACTTATTTTAGATTGTAAAAAAGTGTAAACATCGTTCCAATATAAATTTAATAAAAAGTTATAGGCAGTTTGATCTCCTCTTTTTGCTGCTTTAATATGCGTAAGTAAAATATCTTGTGAGGTCATGACCACTTTTGAGGTTTGTTAAATTTATTGAATGCAAAAATATAAAGCTGAAAAATCAACAAGCATAAGTCTAAAATAGGAATTAAAATAGTAAGTTTTTTTTCTTTGAGTTTTTTAGCTGCAATTCCTACAACAACATATTCACTTATAAATTTAATCATAATTGTTATACCAATAATAAGTTTGTATTGATTGTTATCAATATAAAAAAGACAAAATGGCAATAATAACCAAAATAATAATCTATTAAAAGCATACAATCCTAACATAAATTTATGCACTGGTTTGTATAAGTTAGCTGTGCTAATATGTCTCCTTTTTTGAATAACCCAAGTCTTTAAATCTGTTTTAGGAGCAGAAGTGGTATGAGCATTTTCATCAAAACAAATAGCAGTATTTTCTTTGGTAGCAATTTGGTTGATTAACAAATCATCATCACCAGACATGACTCTAATGTGCTGATGAAAGCCCTTGTTTTTTAAAAAAACTTCTTTACTGTACATTAAGTTACGACCAACTCCCATATATGGAAAACCAATTTTTGCAAAAGAAAAATATTGTAAAGCCGTTATTAAAGTTTCATAACGAATCACTTTGTTTAAAAAACTATTGTTAATAGTGGTATATGCTCCATAGCCCAATACAATTTTGGTTTTATTTGCAAATTGATTAACCATTTCTTGGATCCATAATTTACTGTTAGGTTTGCAATCAGCATCTGTTAATAATAGGCAATCATGCGTAGCTGCTTTAATTCCTAATGTTAACGCATATTTTTTGTTACCATAAAAATAATCGCTTTCCTGAATAGTTACTACTTTTACAAAGTCATATTTTTGTTCATATGTTTCAAAAATATCAGCAGTATCATCATAAGATCTGTCGTTAATCAACACCAATTCAAAATTATGATAATGTTGATTCACGATATATGGTAGGTTTTTCTTTAAGTTTTCAGCTTCATTTTTTGCACAAATAATTACAGAAACAGGAATGTTGTTTGTGCTTGTTTGCTGCGTTTTGGTAAAATTAAAAAAGTTGAAAATAAAAGTGTAATAACCAAAATGTATAATTGTAACAAGTATACAAATTGATAAAAGAAGAAGGGTCATAAAGGCCTGTAGTATAAAATTTTATTTGTTTTCACAATCTTCGGGCATTTTACCACAAAAACCACATGGCTCACCAGAATCATTAAAATTTGCGTTTTGACTAGCGCAAGTTCCTGAGAATTTACCGTCTTTTTTACCCCATATTTTTATCGCAATTCCTGCAAAAGCCAAGGCTAATAATCCAAATGAAATTAAGAATAGTTTCATGAAAAATAATTTTAACAAATATACAATTTTTTATACGGATGTTAAATTGATACATACACAGAAATCTATTTTAAATGAGTAGGAATAAAAGTAAATAAATGATTATCTTGTATTTAGTGTAAAAAAATAATTATGTATTATTTTTTTATATATGATATGGTTTTTATAAAAAAAGACGGGGTTACATCTATATTAGAAATAGTAGGGTTTAAGGTTTTAAAATGAGTGTTTTAGCTCTGTTTTATAACAGTAAACATATATATTGTTAAAGGTATGTGATGTTAATTTTTTAAGAGATGACTCTTCTATACCGTTGTATTTTTGTAAATTTGTGTAAATTTTAACAAAAAATATTTTATGTACGATCAATTAATAGTTGTAAAAGTAGGAACCAATGTAATGAAGAATAAGAACAATAGAATTGTTCGACCAGTCCTTCAAAACTTGGTCTCTCAAATTGCTGATTTATATGAACGTAATATTATGACCATTTTGGTTTCTTCTGGATCTGCAATTGCAGGTAAAGAGGTTTTAGGACCTTCAATAATAAAAGACCCATCTATTAGAAGACAGGTATATTCTTCTATAGGTCAACCTAGAATGATGCGTTTGTATTACAATATTTTTCATGATTTTGGAATAAATTGTGCACAAGTGCTACCAACCAAAAGAGATTTTCAACCAGGTGTTCACCGTGATAATATGGTAAACTGTTACAAAGGTTTATTAGAAGAAGGAGTAATACCTGTGGCTAATGAAGATGATACTGTATCTTTAACATCTACCATGTTTACCGATAATGATGAAATGGCTAGTTTAATTGCTGAGTTAGTAGAGGCTGATAAATTAATTATTTTAACTGATATTGATGGTGTTTATACTGGTAATCCTGCTGATGAGGGAACTGAATTGATAGAAGAAGTAACTTCTACAGAAAACTTAGACCAATACATTCAACCTAACAAAAAAGGTGAAGGTGAAGGTAGAGGAGGAATGAGATCTAAAATTAGCGTTGCTCAAAAATCAGCAAAAAATAATATTCCTACTTATATTGTAAACGGTAAAACAGAAAACATTATTTTAGACATTATAGATGATGAATATGTAGGGACAAGGATTTCTAATGATTTAGAAAAATAATATTACTTTAAAAAACATTAACTTCTATTTCCAGAGTAATTTCAAATTCAGTTTTGATTTTTCTCTGGATTTTTTTTGCAATTTCGTGAATTTCTAAACCTGTTGCATTTCCATAGTTTACCAATACCAAGGCTTGTTTGCTATGAACACCAGCATTGCCATAAGTTTTTCCTTTAAATCCGGCTTTTTCAATTAACCAACCTGCTGGTACTTTTACTTGTGTTTCAGAAACAGGATAAGAAGGGATATTGGGATGTTCTTCTTTGATTTTTTTATACAATGTAATATCAATCACAGGATTTTTAAAAAAACTACCACTATTACCAATTTCTTTAGGGTTGGGTAATTTGCTGTTTCTAATAGCAATAACAGCATTGCTAATATCTTTTAAACTAGGATTGCTAATATTTTTCAACTCCTCTTGAATAGCTCCGTAAGAAGTGTTGGTTTGATGATTTTTGATAGTCAGTTTAAAAGTAACATTGATAATGATATATTGATCTTTTAACTCATTTTTAAAAACAGAATTTCTGTAACCAAAGTTACAATCAGCATTGGTAAAAGTTTCTATTTTTAACGTGTTCTTGTTTAAAGCCTCTAGGCTAATAATGGTATCTTTAACTTCAAAACCATAAGCCCCTATGTTTTGAATAGGACAAGTTCCCACATTTCCAGGAATTAAGGACAGGTTTTCTAATCCTCCATAATTTTGATCTATACACCAAAGTACAAATTCATGCCAGTTTTCTCCTGCATATGCTGTTACTTCAACACTGTCTTCTGTTGTATTGTTTACAATAATTCCCTTTAAATTTAAATGAATTACGGTTGCTTTAATATTTTTAGTAAGTAACATATTACTACCACCTCCTAATAAAAAAACAGTGTCATTTTCTTTTAATACGGTCTTTAATTGCTGAATTGTATTTACCGAAATAAATTTTTCAGCTTTTACATCTATGCCAAAAGTATTGTATTGTTTTAAGGAGAAATTGTTAATATAATTCATGTAATAAATACTAAAAAAGTTCTTGCTAAAATAAGCATTTTATTCAGGGTAAAAACTCTAAAAATACTCTTGTTTTAAACCTATTATGAATTTAGGAGTCTAAAACATAAAAATATCAATTACAGTGTTTTTGATAGAAAATAATTTCATTCAAATTCATAAAAAACATTTAAAAAGACCATAGCTTGTTTTAAATATACACAAGATAGGACAGGACGGTGTTTTTTTTAGTAAAGATTAAATTTGAAGATTACCCTATTTTAATTTCAATTAAAAAAAATGAATATTCGTAAAAAATTAAATACTCGTAAACCATATATAATTTATATATGTATGTTGTTTTTATTGTCTACACCTATATTTTCTCAAAAACAAATGGAAGATTTAGATAGAGGAACGTTGGCTGTTAGAACCCATAATAAAGAGGTGTTGGTAAGTTGGAGAATTTTGGGAACAGAATTTAAAAACGCATCATACAATGTGTATAGAGAAAATACTTTGTTAAATAAAACGCCTATAACGGGAGCAAGTAATTTTATAGATAAAACATCAAAAAACTATAGTTATACTGTTACGGCTATTGTTGATGGAAAAGAGCAAGAAAAATCTAAACCCATAAAAGTTTGGAACAATATTTATAAAAAAATTCCAATTACGGCTCCTAAAGGAGGAGTTTCTCCTGATGGAAGAGAATATACTTATACAGCAAATGATGCATCTGTAGCTGATTTAGATGGTGATGGAGCATATGATCTTGTTTTAAAATGGACACCAACCAATGATCATGACAATTCTCATAGAGGATATACCGGAAAAACTTATTTACAAGGTTTAAAAATGGATGGAACTGTTTTTTGGACTATAGATTTGGGAATCAACATTCGTTCAGGAGCTCATTATACCCAATTTATGGTGTATGATTTAGATGGAGATGGAAAAGCAGAAGTGGCTTGTAAAACAGCCGATGGAACTATAGATGGAACAGGGAAAGTGTTAGGAGATGCTACTGCAGATTATAGAAATAAATCCGGTTATGTATTAGATGGGCCTGAGTATTTAAGTCTTTTTAATGGAGAAACAGGAGCTTTTATAACTACTCAAGATTATATTCCTCAAAGAGGAGATGTGCGTAGTTGGGGTGACTCTTATGGAAATAGAGTAGATAGATTTTTAGCTTGTATTGCATATTTAGATGGAAAAAGACCAAGTTTGGTATTCTGTAGAGGGTATTATACAAGAACTGTTATAGCTGCTTATGATTATAGAAATGGACAATTAACCAACCGTTGGGTGTTTGATTCTAACGATAGAGGAAATCAATATTATGCAGGACAAGGAGCACACAGTGTAACTGTAGGTGATGTGGATGGAGACGGAAAAGATGAAATTCAGTATGGTTCTTGTGCTATTGATGATAATGGTAAAGGCTTATATACCACACATTTTGGTCATGGAGATGCTATTCATTTAGGAGATTTTGATCCTAACAGAGATGGACTAGAGTATTTTATGGTGCATGAAGAAGCAGATGATCCTAATGTGCCTCAAGTTGATTATAGAGACCCAAATACAGGGGAAGCTTTTTGGATGATTCCAGGTAGAGGGGATATTGGTAGGGGAGTAATTGCAGATATAGATCCTAATTATGAAGGTGCAGAAATGTGGTCATCTAATGGAAAAGGAATTTTTAATATTAAAGGAGAAGTCATTTCTGAAGTTTATCCTAAAACACACAAAGGAGCAAGTTGGAATATGTTTGGTTGGTGGGATGGAGATTTATTAAGAGAAATGGTTGATAAAACGGTAATTGCAAAATGGAATGCAAAAAAACAAGAGACAGATATTTTATTAAAAGCCTATAACTATGATGGCATGAAGCTAAAAAGTAATAACGGGACAAAATCTAACCCATGTATTATAGCAGATGTATTAGGAGATTGGAGAGAAGAAGTAATATGGAGAACAGAAGACAACACAGCTTTGGTTATTTTTGCAACTCCATACGCAACAAAAGAGCGAATTTTTACATTAATGCACGATTCTTTGTATAGAACAAGTATTGCATGGCAAAATGTAGCTTATAATCAACCCGCACATACAGGGTTTTATTTAGGAGTAGGAATGAAAACCCCTAAGGAACCAAGTATTTATTTGGCTAAAAAAAAGGAATAATACTTCACTAATTTTTAAACACAAATCCCTTTGCAACTGCAAAGGGATTTGTGTTTAAAAAGAGAGTTTTTAAGAACTAATGTAAAGGTCTTTTTTTAACAATTCCACCCTTAATATCTTTAATACTATTCATAACAATAAAAGCTTTAGCATCAATTTTTTCTATTTCATTATTTAGTTTACTTAATTCTAATCGGGTAATTACGGTGTATAAAATATCTAACTTACTAGAGTCTCCATTTTTATCATATCCACCTTTACCATTGTAAATAGTTACTCCTCTACCTAATTTATTAGTAATCATATTTTTAATTTCACCACTTTTAGAAGCAATAATGGTTACACCAATATATTCTTCAATACCTTCAATAATAAAATCTAATGTTTTTGATGCTGATATGTATGTAATCATAGAGTATAAGGCAATTTCTATAGAAAGTAAGTAAGCAGCAATAGAAAAAATAAGTACGTTTATTAAAATGATAATGTCACCTATAGTTGTTCCTATTTTTTTACTTAAATAAATTGCTAAAATTTCAGTACCATCAATTACAGCACCACCACGGACAGCTAGTCCAATTCCTGCTCCTAAGAAAAATCCACCAAAAACAGCCACTAATAAGTCATCATTGGTTACATTAGGAAAAGGTACAGTGGCAACACAAAGAGCCAGTCCAGCAATGGCCAATGCAGTTTTGATAGCAAATTGTTTCCCCATGATTTTATAACCCATAAATATAAAAGGGAGGTTAACAATAATAATTAATATATAAAGTGGAATTCCTGAAACAGCTGAAATCAGTAAAGAGATTCCTGTAGCTCCACCGTCTATAAAATCATTGGTTAAGAGAAATCCTTTAAATCCAAAAGAGGCAGAAAAAATACCAATAATAATTAAAAGGGTATCTTTTAAAGAATTTACAAAATTTGTGTTTTTTTTAACAGTTAAGGTGGTATTCATACAGGGATATTGTTAATGTTTGTTTGTGTCTAAAAGTACAAAACCCTTTGCATCAGCAAAGGGTTTGAAATATAATTCTGTAAATATTTTTATTACTTGTCAGCAGCCAATTCTTTAGCTCTGTTCACACAAGCAACAGTTCCTTCTTTAATAAGGTTGTGCACATTGTTGTCATCAAAATTATTTAAGGCGGCACGAGTAGTACCTCCTTTAGAAGCTACACGATTCATCCATTCTTCTAAAGAAATATCATTTTGTTTGTACAATTCCACAGCTCCTTCAAAAGTTTGAGCGGTTAATGTTTTAGCTTCTTCTCTAGAAAAACCAAAATCTTCAGCTGCTTCAGCCAAAGCATTCATAAAGTAAAATATATAAGCAGATCCACTACCAGAAATACCAGTTGTGTTATCAATCATGTCTTCTGTTTCCACTTCAAATGCTTTTCCGGTAGATTTTAAAATAGTCCCTACCAAATCTAAATTTTCTTTAGCTACTTCTTTAGAACCTACATAAGTAGTCATTCCTAATTGAATTGAAGCAGGTAAATTAGGCATACATCTAATTACTTTATCAATTCCTAACCCTTGTTGAATGGTTTCAATCGTCATTCCTGCCATTACAGAAACAAATAATTGGTTTTTGTTTACAATAGATTTTATATCAGCAAATACCAACGGAGCAATTTGTGGTTTTACTGCTAAAAAAATAATATCAGCATCTTTTAAAGCATCGTAACTAGTAGTTGCTTTCATTTTATTCATTCCATTGATTTCTGCAATTCTGTCATCAGACTTGTCAATAATTTCAATGTTTGCAATTTTTGCATTGTAAATTCCTTCTGCGTAGGTGAAACCCATGTTTCCACCACCAATAACAACTATTTTTTTCATAAAATTGTGTTTTAGGTTTTAAGATTATTGTGCGTTGTATTTCTCAATAGCGTCTTTAAGAATAGCAACGGCACGAATTAATTTTTCTTTTTTTAGCACGTAAGCAATTCTTACTTGGCTAAGCGCAATGTTTGGAGTGGAATAAAATCCACTACCCGGAGCTACCATAACAGTTTGTCCGTTGTTGCTATAACTTTCTAACAACCATTTGGCAAATTTATCGGCATTGTCTACAGGTAAATCGGCTAAACAATAAAAAGCTCCTTTAGGTTTTACTACCTGAACACCTTCTATTTTTAATAATTCTTCTACTAAAATATTTCTACGTTCTATGTATTCTGTTCTAACTTCATCAAAATAACTTTGAGGAGTGTCTATAGCTGCTTCGGCTGCAATTTGTGCAATGGTAGGTGGACATAATCTAGATTGAGCCATTTTCATTACAGTGCTAATCAATTCTGGATTACGAGATACTACACAACCAACTCTTGCTCCACACATACTGTATCTTTTAGAAGTAGAGTCAATCATAATAGCATTCATATCCATTCCTTTTTCTTCCATAATAGAATAGTGACCATCATCTGTGTACACAAATTCACGATATACTTCATCTGCAATTAAGAACAAATTATATTTAACAACTAATTTTTTTAATTGTTTAATTTCTTCTTTAGAATATAAGGTTCCTGTAGGGTTTCCTGGATTACAAATTAAAATAGCTCTAGTTCTAGGGGTAATTAAAGCTTCAAACTCATCAACTTTTGGTAAAGCAAAACCATTATCAATACTAGTATTAATGGGTACTACATGTACACCAGCAGCAATAGAAAAACTAGTGTAGTTAGCATAAAAAGGTTCTGGGATGATAATTTCATCTTGCGGGTCTGTAATACTCGCTATGGTAAAATACAAAGCCTCTGAACCACCAGTTGTTACTAATATTTGGTCGTTTTTAAGATTGATATTGTGTTTTTTGTAATAATCTACCAATTTGTTTCTGTATTGTTCAGAACCATTTGAGGTAGAGTATTCTAAAACTTCCATATCAATATTTCTAACAGCATCTAAAGCAATTTTAGGTGTTTTTATATCTGGTTGTCCAATATTTAAATGAAATATTTCAACACCACGTTTCTTGGCGGCTTCTGCATAAGGAACCAATTTACGAATTGGAGACTCTGGAATAGCACGACCTTTGTTAGAAACTCTAAGCATTTTTATATTTTAGTTTTAAAATTAGGGCAACAAAAGTACAAAATTCTAGTTGCCTTAAAGAATAGATGTATTTTACTTTGTTATTGGGTATAAAAAAAACTGCTTATTTAAATTTAAATAAGCAGTTTGTGTTTTAGTGAAGTAATGAAAAATTAATCTTTTAATACTTCTCCTTTAATTCTAACTACTTTTGGTTGTTCAGTGGCGTTAGAAACAATTGTTACTGTTTTTGTAAATCTACCTACACGGTCAGTTGCATATTTTACTTTAATTTCTCCAGATTTACCTGGCATTATAGGGTCTTCAGGTTTTGTTGGTACCGTACATCCACAGCTACCTTTTACACTTTCTATAATTAAAGGAGCACTTCCTACATTTTTAAATTTAAAGTAACGAACACCATCAGCGTTGTGAGCAATTTTTCCATAATCAATTACTTCAGTTTCAAATTTCATAATTGGTTTTAAAGTATTATCCGTTTTAGCAGTTGCTTGTTGTGCAAAAGTCAACATTGGAGCTAAGGCCATACAGATAATAAAAGCTAATTTCTTCATGTTTATATAAATTTTAAGTAAAAATAAATTTTATATTCAAACTTTCAATAACTATACCGTTATTTTTTTTAGTCATAAGTATATTTGTATTTTCGCATTCTGTTATTTAACAAAAACAAACAATGAGTATTCCGAATACATACAATGCTACTGCAGTAGAAGAAAAATGGTACGACTACTGGATGAAAAACAACTACTTTCATTCAACACCTAACGATAAAAAACCTTATACAATTGTAATTCCACCACCAAATGTTACTGGAGTGTTACATATGGGACACATGTTAAACAATACCATTCAAGATGTATTGATTCGTAGAGCTCGTTTAAGAGGTTATAATGCTTGTTGGGTACCAGGAACAGACCATGCTTCTATTGCCACAGAAGCTAAAGTGGTTGCCAAACTTAAATCTGAAGGTATTAATAAAGAGGATTTAACTCGTGATGAGTTCTTGAAACACGCTTGGGAGTGGACAGATAAACATGGTGGAATTATTTTAGATCAGCTTAAAAAATTAGGTGCTTCTTGTGATTGGGAACGTACAAAGTTTACTATGGATGCTGATTTAAGTGAGTCTGTAACCAAAGTTTTTGTTGATTTATACAAAAAAGGAGATATCTATAGAGGGTATCGTATGGTAAACTGGGATCCAGAAGCAAAAACTACTTTGTCTGATGAAGAAGTGATTTTTGAAGAAAAGCAAGGGAATTTTTATCATATCAATTATAAAATAGAAGGAACTGATGAAGTGGTAACCATTGCTACCACTCGTCCTGAAACATTGTTAGGAGATACCGCTATTTGTATCAATCCAAATGATGAAAGATATACACATCTTAAAGGTAAAAAAGCCATTGTACCTATTGCCAATAGAGTAATTCCAATTATAGAAGATGAATATGTAGATATTGAGTTTGGAACAGGTTGTCTAAAAATAACACCAGCACACGATCAAAATGATAAAGTTTTAGGTGAGAAACACAACTTAGAAGTTATTGATATTTTAAATGATGATGCTACTTTAAATGATAATGGATTACATTATAAAGGAAAAGACAGATTTGTAGTTCGTAAAGAAATTACCAAAGAGTTAGAAGAAATTGGAGCTTTGGTAAAAGTAGAGCAACACATGCACAAAGTTGGAACTTCTGAAAGAACCAAAGCAGTGATTGAACCTAAAATTTCTGCTCAGTGGTTTTTACGTATGGAAGACATTGTAAAACCTGCTTTAGATGCGGTGTTAAAAGATGAAGATATTAAATTATACCCTAAACGTTACAACAACACGTATCGTCATTGGTTAGAAAATATTCGCGATTGGAATATTTCTCGTCAATTGTGGTGGGGACACCAAATACCTGCTTTTTTCTATGGAGAAGGAGTAGAAGATTTTGTAGTAGCTACTTCTATTGAAGAGGCATTGCCTTTAGCAATAGAAAAATCAGGAAATAATTCACTGTCGGTATCCGACTTAAAACAAGATGAAGATGCTTTAGATACTTGGTTCTCTTCTTGGTTATGGCCTATTTCTGTATTTAACGGAATTAATGAGCCAGATAATGAAGAAATTAATTATTACTATCCAACCAACGATTTGGTTACAGGACCAGATATTATTTTCTTTTGGGTAGCTAGAATGGTGTTTGCAGGGTATGAATTTAGAAATGACAAACCTTTTAGCAATGTTTATTTTACAGGAATTGTAAGAGACAAACAAAGACGTAAAATGTCTAAATCTTTAGGAAATTCTCCAGATCCTATTGAGTTGATGCAACAATATGGGGCAGATGGTGTTCGCGTAGGATTGTTATTATCTGCAGCAGCAGGAAACGACTTAATGTTTGATGAAGATTTATGTGCACAAGGACGTAACTTTGCTAATAAAATTTGGAATGCTTTTAAGTTGATTAAAGGTTGGGAGATTTCAGAAACAGAAGCACAACTAGAAGCATCTAAAATTGCTATTGATTGGTACAAAGCCAAATTCCAAAAAACATTAGCAGAAATTGATGCTAATTTTGAAGTATATAGATTAAGTGACTCTTTGATGAGTATTTATAAATTGGTTTGGGAAGATTTCTGTGCTTGGTTCTTAGAAATGATTAAACCAGCTTTTGGAACACCAATGGATGCTGTTACTTTTAAAGAAGTAATAGGAATATTAGAAGATAATTTAAAGATTTTACATCCTTTTATGCCTCACTTAACAGAAGAGGTTTGGCAGTTAATTTCTGATAGAACTCCAGAAGAAGCTTTAATTATATCAGAATACCCTAAAGCTACAGATTATAACAAAGATATCATTGCTGATTTTGAAATTGCATCAGAGGTAATTTCAGGAATTAGAACCATTAGAAAAGATAAAAATATTTCATTTAAAGAAACTATTGATTTGTCTGTTTTAAATAAGGATAATACTTCAAAAGGTTTTGATACTGTAATCGCTAAAATGGGGAATGTAGCAGCATTATCTTATGTAGATGCAGCTGTAGATGGAGCGCTAAGTTTCCGTTTAAAATCTAACGAATATTTTGTGCCAATGGCTGGAGCCATTGATATAGAAGCAGAAGTGGCCAAGTTAAACGAAGAATTAAAGTATACTGAAGGTTTCTTAAAATCTGTTCAAAAGAAATTATCTAACGAGCGTTTTGTAAACAATGCTCCAGAGCAAGTAATTGCTGGAGAGCGTAAAAAAGAAGCAGATGCGTTAGCTAAAATAGAAACTATAAAAGCAAGTTTATCATCACTTGTGTAAGTACAAAATAATTAAATTTAAAAAACCCATCATTTTATGATGGGATTTTTTTTGATAACTTTTTAATAAAACAGGATTGTGCAGTGTGGATTGTTAATGTAAAAGATATATTTTTAGGTTTTTACTAATTAAACTTAACTTTTAATAATGGATCATAAAACCTATAAGGAAAAAAGGAAAAAATCATCAGAATTTAAAAACAGAAAAGAATACTTAGAGCATGAGCTATCTATTTTAAATTTTAGAAAATGGAGAGTTAATTTACCTTTTAGGGATTATTCTATAGAAATAGAAGATGTTGCTCCGGGACTTGCAGCTACTATTGGAAAAGTAGTGATGGTAACAGCTGTAGTTGCAGCTTTTGCCGCTCAGTTTGGTTTATCTCCAGAATTTATTGCCGAAAATGTACGATATGAATTGTTAATTGCAGGAGGGATTTTTGTAATTATTTTCTCTGCCATTTTAAATCCAAATGCAAATTTATCAGGAACACATGGCCCCATGATACCGTTAATTCCAATTATTGCAGCTGCAGGAGGGCATCCTTTAGCGTTGGGGATTTTAATAGGAGTTTTTGGAATTATATTAAGTATAACAAAAGGAGGATCTAAATTAATGGATCTTACAGGAATTGGTGTGCGTGGTGGTTTGCTTATTTACTTAGGTGCCATTGGGTTGATTAGTCAGATTGATAAACTAGAAGCTTGGGCTGATAAAGGAGGACAAAGCACAATATCATTTGTAATTATTGGAATGATAATTCTAATTTATGCTTACTTAGCTAGAATAGGTAAAAGATGGATGGCCATTCCTTTGTGTTCTACTTTAGCAGGTTTGGTAGCTTATTTTATGGGAGCACATTTTGAATTTACAACAGCTCCAGGCTTACCACATATGAATCCGATGTGGTGGTGGGGTGAAAATACAGGTTGGCAAATGGGATGGCCTTCTGTAGAAAATTATATAGCTGTAATTCCTTTTGCAATTTTAGCAGTGGCAATGTGGTCTCCAGACTTTTTAGGTCACAGAGTTTTTCAAGAAATTAATTATCCTAAAGGAGCGGAAAAAACATTAATGGATGTAGATGATACTATGTCTATAGCTTCTGTAAGACAAATAATAGGTTCATTTTTAGGAGGAGGGAATATTACTTCATCTTGGGGAACTTATATGATTCCTGCAGCCATTGCTAAAAGACCAATTCCAGGGGGGGCTTTATTAACGGCTATTTTTTGTGTATTGGCAGCTGTTTTTGGATATCCTATGGATTTAGCTATGTGGCAACCTGTATTAAGAGTCGCTTTAATTGTTGGTGTGTTTTTGCCTTTATTAGAGGCTGGAATGCAAATGGTTAAAAAGCAAAAAGATGCAACAAGTGCAGGAACTTGTATTTTTGCTTGTGCTTTTGTAAACCCTGTTTTTGGATGGGCATTAAGTATGTTACTAGATAATTTAGGGTTGATAGGTGATGTTGAGAGAGCCAAAGGAATGTCTTGGAAAGAAAAATTAGTGATCCCAGGAGTCATGTTTGTAGTCTGTGTGGTTTCTTTAGCTTTAGCAGGACAGTTACCTGGAATTCCTAGGATACTATAAAGTTTAAGTTTTACAGAAATTATAATGGGGCTGTCAGAAAAGTAAAAATTTCGTCAAACTGAACTTGTTTCAGTTTATCGTAACTGCTGTTTAACGGTATGCTGTGATTCTGAACTAAACTCAGAATGACGTTTTCTAATACTTTTCAGACATGCTCTTTAACTCCATGTTAATAATTTTCTCTCTCTCCAATATGAAACAGGTTCTTTTTTTAAGTTTTTTAATGTTGTTATTTCATCATCATTAAGTTTAAAGTTTAATGCTTTTAAATTGGCTTTTAATTGTTTTTTAGAAAAAGCACCACTTAAAACAATATCAGGTTTTAAACTATCAATAATAAAGCGTAGAGCAATAGCATCAATGCCTACTTTATACTTTATAGAAAGTTTTGTTAATAAATCAGGTGTTTCTGTAAAAATTCTCCCATTAGCAACACCTTCCTTAATAACTATATTTTTGTCTTTTAATTGAATAAGGGTATCGTAAGTGCTTTGTTCAAAAATATTATAGGTTACTTGAAAAACATCAAATAAAAAATCTCCATTAATTTTAATTTCAGCAGCTTCTTTTAAAACCATATTTTGTTTAGCACCACTAGTGGTTAGGCCAATCAATAGACCTGTGTTTTTTTTAATTTCAGCTAGTTTTTTTAAGACCTTGTCGTTTTCTAATACACCACTTTCAATAGTAGCAGAATGTATTTGATAGACTTTTAAATTAGGCAACAATTTTTTAGAAGTCTCCCATTGTTCTATCAGTTTTTCTATGCTATGTTCTTTTACTTCGTGATCTCCTTTGTAACCCAGTTGCCAATTGGCAACATAAGTATATCCCCATTTGGTTGCCAAATTAATGTCCTGATGATTTTGAATAGTTTGCCACTCTTGTAAAAAAAATTCTCCTTTACCGTATGATGGGGCAGTGTCAAAATACCTAATGCCCAATTGATAGGCCGTTTCTAACATTTCATAAGCATTACTTTTAAATGCCTCTTTACTTTTATCTATTTTATAAGTATCTCTAATGTTGATGTATTCTGGTCTACCTAAGGCGGCTAGTCCAAGTCCGATTTGTGTCATTTATTTTCTTTTGTTAAGTGAGTTAATTTGTCTAAACAGACTTCGTTAGAAAACTTATTAATGAGTAATTTCAATTTTGGATCAATATAAGATTTACAGAAAGGCTTTTCAAAATCTTTTTCATAATAATTTAAAAGTTCTACTCTAGAGGATTTAAATTCAGAAAAAGGAAGAATTTGTGTGATGATTGTTTCTTTAAATTCTGATTGTAATTCCTGTAAATATATTTCTGATAATTTTTTTTGTTCTTGATTAAAATAATAAAATGCGGAACGATACTTGTTTCTAAAAGAATGATTTTTAGTGCTTTGGTGTGTTAATAAATGAATATGAAGAATGGTTTTTAAAGTGATGAAATCTTCATTAAAATAAACAATAATGCCTTCAGAAAACCAACTGTTCTTATCAGCAGAAGCAATATAACCTTGATCTACTTTGGTAACTCCCTTTAAAAAAGTAAACATAGCTTCTGTACACCAATGACATCCGCCGCCTAATCCTATTTTTGTCATATTAAGAACTACAACTAAGCATAGAACAGCCTACTTTTTTCTTAGCCCAATCGGGTCTTTTAGCAAACCATTTTTGATATTCTGGTTGTTCATCATAAGGATTTTGAATTACTTGATATAATTCTTCAATTAGACTATAGTCTTTTTGTTCTGCTGCTTCTATGGCTAGTTGAGACATGTAATTACGTAATACATATTTAGGGTTCACGGCATTCATTTTTAAAACTCTATCCTTTTTAGAAATATCTTCGCTTTCTAATCTTGTTTTATATTGGTCAAACCAAGCTTGCCATTCCGTTAATACTTCACCTTTTAGTTGTTCGGGAATGTAAAAAGCTTCCAAACAATCTTCAATATTATTAGCGGTGGCTAGTAATCTAAAGAAGATGGTCATATCTGTTTCTATCAACTTTAAATTGGTTTCTAGTGACTGTATTAAAATATAATCTTGTTTGTTTGGAGTTTGAATTCCAATTTTAGCACACATCATTTGCAAGTTTTGCTCTTCAAATTGAGTCTTGTAACTGTTTAAAGCTTTTTCTAACGGAGCAGCATCTTCTGTTAAAGTGTAAAAAGTATTGGCTAGTTGATATAAGTTCCACAAACCAATATTAGGTTGTTGACCATATCGGTAACGTCTGTTTTGTCTGTCGGTTGTGTTTGGAGTCCAGTCAGGATCGTAATTGTCTAACCAACCATAAGGACCATAATCTATGGTTAACCCTAGAATAGACATATTATCGGTATTCATCACCCCATGTACAAACCCAACACCTTGCCAGTGTACAATCATTTTTACAGTAGTGTCTACAATTTCTTGAAAAAGTTTAGCGTAATCTTCTTTGTTGTTTTCTTCAAGATGTGGAAAATGATGACGAATGGTATAGTTCATCAAAGCAGCTAGAGTAGTCTTATCATTTCTTGATGCAAATATTTGAAAATTTCCAAAACGTATAAAACTTTCTGCTACTCTACAAACAATGGCTCCAGATTCATAAGCAGGATTTCCATTGTATAAAATATCTCTTAATACATCATCACCAGAAAGAGCCAAAGATAAAGATCGAGTAGTGGGAACTCCCAAATGATACATGGCTTCTGCACATAAATATTCACGAATAGAAGAACGCAACACAGCCAAACCATCTGCTGTTCTAGAATAAGGAGTTTTACCAGCACCTTTAAGCTGTAAAGTATAAGATTTATCGGTTTTTACTTGAAATAAATTAATAGCTCTACCATCTCCTAACTGTCCTGCCCAATTACCAAACTGATGTCCACCATAACACATGGCATAAGGTTCTGTATTAGGGTAAATACTATTCCCTGTAATTAATTTTTCAAAGTCCTTAGTTGTTAAATATTCTTTAGAGAATCCTAAATTTTTAGCAACTTCTTTGTTTGTGTGTATTAATTTAGGTGCTTTGGTTTTAATGGGAGTGGCTAGGGAGTAACATGCATTTTCTACCTGACGTGTAAAGTTTTCAGGATTACTATCAGCAGGTAATTCGCTAGTAAAGGTATTTTGTATGTTTAATTTCATATGATGTAGTATAAGGTTTAAAAGTAGAAAGTAAAAAGTTAATCTAAACTCATAATAACTACTAGGAGAAGGAGAGACGACAAACTTATAAGAATTTTAAATAAAACTGTGTTAGGAAATAATCTGTTTCCATTTTTCACTGCGTTGAGCAACTATTTTTACATAACCACAAACAGCTACAGCTTGATAGCCTTCTCTAGTTAATTGTTCAAAAGTTTTTTCTACCAATATTTTTCCAATACCCTGACCTCTTAAATTCTCAGGAACTTCGGAATGGGTTAAATACATTTTATTGTTTTTGATGCTATATTCTACAATAGCAGTTGCATCTTTTACCTTTAAAATATATCTGTTTTTATCTTTTTGATGTTCTATTTCCAAATCTTAAAAATCTTTTAATTTATCAGCATGTAGTTTTCTTAATTTGTTCAATTTTGGTCCTACTACCATGGCACAATATCCTTGATCAGGATTTTGTTTGTAGTAATTTTGATGGTAATCTTCTGCATCAAAATAATTAATTAATGGACTTATTTCTGTTACAATAGGATTGTCAAAATATTGTTGAACATCTTTAACAATTTGTTCTGCAATTAATTTTTGTTCCTTGTTGTGATAAAATATAGCAGAACGATATTGAGTTCCAACATCTGCTCCTTGTCTGTTTAGGGTAGTGGGGTCATGAGCAGTAAAGAATAAGAACAAAATTTCTTCAAAAGAAATGATATCTACATCAAATTCAACTCTTACCACCTCTGCATGTCCAGTTAAACCGGAACATACTTCTCTGTATGTAGGGGTACCTGGTACAGTTCCTCCACTATAACCAGAAATGGCTTTTTTTACTCCTTTAATTTCGTTAAAAAATGTTTCTACACACCAAAAACATCCTGCTCCAAGTGTAGCTTGTTCTATGTTTGCCATGTTATTTTTTAATTAAAGATTCTGAATTTACACAATAGCGCAATCCACTAGGTTCTGGTCCATCAGGAAAAATATGGCCTAAGTGACTATCACAATTATTACATTGAATTTCTACTCTAATCATACCGTGAGAGGTATCTTTAATATATTTTACAGCATTGTTTTTTACAGGTTGAGTAAAACTTGGCCATCCTGTACCAGATTCGAATTTAATCGTAGAATCAAACAACTCATTTCCACAACAAACACAGTTGTATATTCCTGCTTCGTGACTACTACAATAAGCACCTGTATGAGGCATTTCTGTTCCAGACATTCGAGTGATTTTATACTGTTCAGGTGTTAAAACTTCTTTCCATTCTTCTGTTGTTTTTTCTATTCTTTTATCGGGAGATGGATTTCCTTTTGAGGTAAAACTGATAATATCTTTCCAGGTAAGCATAAATTCTTATTGTTTTGTTGTATGAGTAGTAAAGCTAAGTAAAAACTTACAGGTAATAAACTTATAAATGTTTGTGTTTGTTTTTAGAATTAACATTCATAAAAACTAGTTTTTTACTATAAAGTAGTTAAATGCTTGCTAAATATATTACTTGGTATATACTCTAAATAAAATTGTATATTTATTATAAAAAACGAATGATTTTATTGCTTTTATATCTTTTTTTGGCACTATTTGTTTCTTTTGTGTGTTCAATTCTAGAGTCTGTACTGTTGTCTATTCCTCAGTCATTTTTAATAGTTAAACAAGAAAAAGGAGCTAGTTGGGCTAGCACTTTTATAGAATATAAAAGCAATATAGATAAGCCTTTGTCTGCTATTTTATCTATGAACACTGTTGCCCATACTATTGGAGCTGCAGGAGTTGGTGCCCAAGCTGTTAAAATATATGGTGAGGCTTCTTTTGGAATGGTGTCGGCAATACTAACCATTTTAATTTTAATTTTTACAGAAATCATTCCTAAAACAATGGGAGCTAAGTACTGGAGACAGTTGGCTGTAATTTCTGTACATACTATTAGTGGAATGGTGTTTTTAACCTATCCATTAGTATTGATGTCTGCATTGATAACCAAACTATTTTCATCAAATAAAAAAGAACAAACCACTAGTAGAGAAGAAATTGCAGCTTTGGCAAGTATTGGAGCTGATGAAGGAGTTTTTTCGGAAAAAGAGCACAAAATTATTCATAACATTTTAAGATTAAAAAATGTAAAAGTAGTAGAGATCATGACTCCAAGAGTTGTGGTAGTTGTTGCTGATGAAAACTTATTGTTAAATGATTTTTTAAAAAGTAAAGATTATTTAAAATACTCTAGAATTCCTGTTTATTCTGATAATGAAGAAAATATCACGGGATATGTGTTTAGGCAAGAGGTTTTTGAAAAATTAGCGGAAAACGAATATGAGTTAAAGTTAAAAGATATTAAAAGAGATATTTATGTAGTTTCTAATGATATTGTGTTGTTTTCTCTTTGGGAAAATTTGTTAGAGAAAAAAGAACACATTGCTTTAATTGTAGACCAATATGGAGGTTTAGATGGAATTGTAACCATGGAGGATATTATAGAAACACTTTTAGGTTTAGAAATTATGGATGAAAAAGATACCATTATTGATATGCAAAAATTTGCAAGAGAAAGATGGAAAACACGTCAGGCAAAATATAAATTACTTTATAAATTAAATAAAGAAATTAGATCTAATGATGATAAAAATGATGCTTAACTTCTTATAGAATCATGTTATAAATCATACAGTATATCGTATATTTGCATTCGATTTTTACATAAACAAATGTCAGAGAATTCTAAACAATCATCTGTAAATGAAGCAGAAGTAAAACAATGTATTCAAACAATTGAATCTTTGTTAGAAGATACCAATCAACTTTTTGAGATGCCAGAAGAACAACGTGTGGCTTTAATGAAAGTAGCAGGATTGTTGAGTAGGCCTACCAAAGAAGAGCAAGACAAGCGTAGAAAAAACGCAAAGAAAGCAGCAAAACGTAAACAACAAGAGAGAGATAAACATGCTCGAAAAGAAACAGGAATTCGTTCTGCTAGAGAATCGGCTGTTTTTGAAGCTCCAAAAATGTTGACTTTTACTGAGGTTAAAAAAGAGGATACTCCAGAGTTAGAGTCTCCTAGAAACTGTTATGTGTGTAAAACGTTGTATACCAAACTACATCATTTTTATGATAGTATGTGTACCGAGTGTGGAGATTTTAATTATGCTAAACGTTTCCAAACTGCTGATTTAACTGGTCAAGTAGCTATTATGACGGGATCTCGTTTAAAAATTGGTTATCATATCACTTTAATGATGTTACGTTCAGGAGCTACAGTAATTGCTACGACTCGTTTTCCTGCAGATTCTGCCATTCGTTTTGCCAAAGAAGCAGATTTTCACGAATGGGGACATCGTTTAAAAATTCATGGGTTGGATTTAAGACATATTCCAAGTGTAGAAATTTTCTGTAACTATATAGAGCAAAAATACGATAGACTAGATATTTTAATAAATAATGCCGCACAAACGGTAAGAAGACCAGCAGGTTTCTATACTCATATGATGGAAACAGAAGAGAAACCTTTGTCTGCTTTGCCTGTGAATGCTCAAGAACTATTAAGTGATCACTACGGTTGTTTAGAAGAGTTGAGCTTGTTAAGTGGTAGTGTAGTAGCAACCAATAAGAATGCACCAGTAAGTTGGCATGGAGAACAACCAGGAGTTGGATTAAGAGCTTCGGCTAAATTATCTCAAATTCCTTATAGTTTTGATAATTCTTTAGTAACCAATGAAGTGTTTCCTGAAGGGGAATTAGATGCAGATTTACAACAAGTTGATTTACGTAAAACTAATAGTTGGCGTTTAAAAATAGGTGAGATAGAAACTACAGAAATGGTAGAGGTTCAGTTGGTAAATTCTGTAGCACCTTTTGTGTTAATTAACCGTTTGGGTGAGTTGATGAAAAAGGAAAATACAGGAATGAAGCATATTATTAATGTATCTGCTATGGAAGGGAAGTTTTATAGGTTTAAAAAAGAAGATAGACATCCACATACCAATATGGCAAAGGCAGCTTTAAATATGTTAACTCATACTTCCGCATCAACATTTGCAAAACATGGAATTTATATGAATGCTGTGGACACAGGTTGGGTAACCGATGAAGATCCTGCTGAATTATCTAAGAAAAAAGTAGAAGTACACGATTTTCAGCCTCCGTTAGATATTGTTGATGGTGCAGCTCGTGTAATTGATCCGTTGTTTGATGGAATAAACACTGGAAAACATTGGTGTGGTAAGTTTTTAAAAGATTATATGCCTATTGATTGGTAGTTTTGGAAAGATGGTCGTTGGTAAAAGGTAAAAAGACGGAATGATTGAGAAAGTAATATTTGTTTAAATATATTCTTTTTTCCGTTTAAACACCAATTAATTAGGTCATCGAGCGGAGTCGAGATGTTAATATAGGAAAATATAAGAAAAGAGTAGCTAAACAGCTACTCTTTCTTGTTTTGGGGTTTATTTCTGGCAATAACTACATTTTGAATGTGAGCAATACTATAAGCTGCTACTTGAGCTCTAGTGGCTAAATCTCCTTCGTACAAACCATTAATAGTTTCTTTCCAGATACTTAACCAATGATCAAAATGTTTTTGAGTAATTATATGGTTAAAAGTAACATCTGTTGCCAAGTGTTTTTGAGTAGGATTTCCTTTAAATTTTGGAATTCCAAACAAATTTGTTTCCCAAAAATCAGTTAATTTTTCTAGGTGTGCTGGCCAATCTTTATTAGGAATCATTCTGTTAAAAATAGGACCTAATAAATCATCTTTTCTAATTTCATCATAAAAGGCACAAACCAATTTATAGATGTCTTTTCTATTTTGAATGTCTGTTTTCATAAAGTAATTGTTTAAAACAAAGCCACTGCCATTCCTAATAAAATGGCAATAAACTTAGGATAACTAAATTTATGGTTTTCTGAACTCTCAAAAAGAATTACGGTAGAAATATGTAAGAAAATTCCTATAATTAACGCTGTAATTTGATGTTGATAATCTTGGAAAAAGTAAATTTTAGAGGCTAAAAAACTTCCCAAAGGACTCATCAAAGCAAAAGTGGTCATAAAAAACACAACTTTTTTTAAATCGTATTCATGTTTTAAAAAGAAAGAAGTTAATACAATTCCTACGGGAACTTTGTGAATAACAATGGCCCATAAAAAGGATTCGTTATTGGTGTAACCTAAAGGAATTCCTTCGGAAAAAGCATGGATACATAAACTGATAAACAACATCCATGGAAATTGTTTTTTAGCATCGTGAATATGAACATGTCCGTGTTCCGCTCCTTTAGAAAAAGACTCTAATACTAACTGGATGATGATTCCAATTAAAATAAAAACGCCAACCATTTTGGTGTTGATGTTTTCTTTGTGGTTATGATTGTGTTCTAAAATTCCAAAAGCCTCTGGTAATAAATGACTAATCGTCATAGATAGTAAATAGGCACCGCTAAATGAAAGTAACAATTGAATGAACTTTTTGTTTGGCTGACTAATACTTACAAACAAGACACTTGCTAATACAGCAGAAATTAAATAAACGTAAATCATTTGGTTAAAATCAAGATAAGTCTATCCGAAGTTTTAATATCAAAATCAGATAAATTATAATCTCCAAAGATATGCTTAATTTTTAAATTGGCTTGCTTACAATACTCTTTGAATTTATCTAAATCTATGGCTTTTACACGTTCCTGAAAGTGTAGTTCTTCATCGTTTTCAGTTAAGTCTATTTCTTTGGTAATAAATCCATCTGTTACATGTCTTTTTATGTTAAAATTAATATCGTCACGTGTCACCACTTCAGCATTTACCAAGTTTTTAATCACTTTGTTTACATTCATATAATCAATTACAGCAACACCATTATCATTTAAACAAGCTTCAATATTTTGTAACACTTTTATGTCATCAAGGTCATCATCAAAATAACCAAAACTGGT
Organism: Wenyingzhuangia sp. IMCC45467; assembly: GCF_054111205.1. Next base: position 693,906 of record NZ_CM134196.1, on the reverse strand, counting down.
AAACATGTTAAAAACGGCATCAACTTTTACAGTAAAAGGTTTACGCATGTCTTGAACAATAAATTTTAAAGTATTGTTGGCAAATTGGTTTGCATAATCTATACTGTTTTTAGACAAATCAGCACCAATAACAGGATATCCTAGAGAGTTTAAAAAAATGGAATGTCTTCCTTTTCCACAGGCTAAATCTAAAATAGAGTTGGTTTTAGGAAGTTTTAAAAACGAAACTAAATTTTGCATAAAATTTTTAGCTTCATCATTATTTCTGTTTTTGTATAAAATATGATAATAACGAGTGTTAAACCATTCGCTAAACCATGTCTTAGTATTCTCCATGTAATCTTTTAATTGAAGCCCAAATTTAGTTAATTTATTTCTTTGGTAGTTTTATTCGTTAAAACATTACAAAGAATTACTTTTGTAGTCTAAAAAATATAGAATGGGAGTTAATTTTAAAATGGTAGCCATTACCTTACAAGGTCTAGAAGAGGTTTTATCTAATGAGTTAAAGCAGTTAGGAGCTCAAGATGTAAAAGCTGGAGTTAGAATGGTAGAGTTTGTTGGTGATGAGGGATTTATGTACAAAGCAAATTTGTATTTAAGAACTGCCATTAGAATTTTAAAACCTATTATTAAGTTTAAGGTTAAAAACGAAGACGATTTATATAAGAATTTATTAAAAATTCGATGGGAAAAATATTTAGATGTAAATGGAACTTTTGCTACCAAAGGAACCAATCAGTTTGCAGGAATAACAAGTAATACCCATTATTTAGCTTTAAAAACCAAAGATGCCATAGCTGATTATTTTATGGCTAGGCACGATGCTAGACCTGATGTAGATATTAAACATCCGGATTTAAAAGTAAATGTACATATTGATAGATATGGTTTTTGTACCGTTTCCTTAGATAGTTCTGGAGACTCTTTACACAAAAGAGGGTATAGAGTAAATACCAACTTAGCACCTATAAACGAGGTTTTAGCAGCAGGTTTGGTATTGTTATCTGGTTATAATGGAGATCAGAATTTTATAGATCCCATGTGTGGTTCTGCAACAATATTAATTGAAGCAGCTATGGTGGCTTGTAATATTCCGGCAAACATTAACAGAAAAGAATTCGCTTTTGAAAAATGGAAAGATTTTGATGAAAATTTGTTTTTCGCTATTCAAGATTCATTGATTAAAAAGATTAGAGATCCACAGCATAAAATTATGGGGTTTGACAAAGCTCCTTCTGCTGTAAGAAAAGCAAATGAAAACATTGCTAGTGCTAATTTAGAAGAGTTTATAGGGGTTCATCATATTAACTTTTTCAATTCTAAAAAAGAAGTGTTTGGTCCTACTACTATATTGTTTAATCCACCGTATGGTGAGCGATTGAAGTTGGATGATCTTGAAGGTTTTTATAAAAGTATAGGAGATACTTTAAAGCACAATTATCATAACTCTACAGCCTGGTTTATTACTTCGGATATTGAAGCTTTAAAACATGTTGGTTTAAGAACAAGTAGAAGAATAGCGATTAAAAATAGCGATTTAGATTGTAAGTTTGTAAAGTATGAAATTTACGAAGGAAGTAAAAAAGCATCTAAAAATGATTATTAAAAAATGAGCTTGTTTGAAAAGTATTAGAAAACGTCATTATGAATTTAGTTCAGAATGACAATATACTGTTAAACGTAGTTATGAGAAACTGAAACAAGTTCAGTTTGACGAAAGTTTTACTTTTCAGGTAGTCCTTTTTCGTGTTATAAAATTGTTGTTGATATTTCCTAAATCTGATAATGTCACTTCGAGTTGAGTTTGTTGAAGCAAAGAGGAAACAAAGGAAGTATCGAGAAGTTGTTTAAGTAAGTTCTCGATGCAAACTTTTTACATTATATTTCAAAATTTTACTCGAACCGACAATAGTGAAAAAGATCAAACGTTGAATTTAAAATATTTGTAAATTATTCAATAGTATCATACTCTATTAAATACAAAAACTCATCATCTTTTTTATAATGGTATTTTTCTCTGGCATAATTATTAATGTTTTTTTGCACAGAGTGTTCTTCCATTGTTTTTCTATTTTTTTTAATTTCTGATTTGTAAAATTCAATAGATTTTTCAAGTTTGTCTATTTCTCTATTATATTCTAGTTGATATAAATAAGAGTTAGAGTCAAAAAAGAGCATCCAAATAATAAATATCACAATTATTATGGGACCAATAATTCTTTTATTTAAGAAGTACGTTTTCATTTAAGACTCCTTTTTTCTATTAATGATATTTGTAATACGTGTTTTTATAGATTTTTTATCTTCTGTATGATATCCATATGAATAAGAACCATAACCGTAACCATATCCATAACCATATCTGTAACCATATTTAGACGTTTGAGCAAAATCATTAACAATAAAAGCAATATTATTTACTTCATTATTGGTGTATTTTTGATCAATCATTTTCATCATTCCTTTTTTGGTATACCCTTGTCTTGTTACATATATGTTGGCATCGGAATAATCCATTAAATCTAAAGCATCAGAAACCAAACCAATAGGAGGGGTGTCAATGACAATATAGTCATATTTTCTTTTTAAATTTAAGAAAAGATCTTTTGTAGCTTGACTTAAGATTAATTCAGATGGGTTTGGAGGAATAGTTCCTGTTACAATAATGTCAAGATTGTTTATTTCTGTAGACTGAATAACTTCATCTAAAGAATGTTGACCAATAATATAATCAACCAATCCATAATTGTTTTCTAAGTGAAAATCTCTATGAATTTTTGGTTTTCTTAAATCAAATCCTAACAAAATGGTTTTTTTGCCACTTAAAGCAAAAGAACTAGCAATGTTCATAGATGTTACTGTTTTACCTTCTCCACTAATAGAAGAAGTACACAGAATGGTTTTGTTAGGTTTTTTAACATCTTCTTTATGAAATAAATAAGGAATATTAGATCGTAAAGCTCTGTATGATTCTGCAACAGATGATTTTGGATTGTTTAATAACACCAAGTTAGAGGCATTATTATTTTTTCCTACAACTCCTAAAACAGGAATGTTGTACAAGCGTTCTAATTGTTCTACAGTATAAATATTATCGTCTAAAGCTTCTATTATGGTAATAAAAATTAACGGTAGTATAATGGCTAATAAAATAGCAACTATATAATTAAATGATGATTTTGTAGCCAAAGGACCTTGACCAATATCTTTGGCATTGTCTATAATTTTTATACTTGATGAGTTTGCTGCAATAGCTGCACCGGCATCGTAACTTTTTTGCTTTAAATGATTGTAATTACTTTCGGAAATTGTGTAACTTTTTTCTAATTGAATTAATTGATATTCTTTGAGAGGTAAGTCTTTTATGGAGGTTTTAATATTGTTTAACTCTTCGGTTATTTTACGTGCTTTAATACCGTTATATTCTATAAGTGCATCAATTCTACTTTTAACATTTTGCTTAGAAAGTTTTATTTTGTTTTCTAAATCAATAAAATCTGGGTGAGTAGGGTATATATGATTTGATAATAATTTTTCTTTTAACAATAAAAAATTAATCAATTCAGTTAGGTTTGTTTGCAATCCTAAATCGCCCAATTCAGCTAAGGGAATATTTTTAATATCAACATCATTGGTTAAAGTATTGTTTTTTAACCTTAGCAATAATTCAGTATTATCTTTAATAGCCTTTTGTTGGTTGTTGTAATTTAAAATTTCTTGGTATGCTTGTTCTCCTTCACTAGATAGTTTAATTGCGTTTTTAGATTTAAAACTAATTAACTGATCTTCTAATTCTTTCAACTTATCAGATTCTATATAAAACAAAGAATCAATAAAATTTTTAGTTTTTACAGCATATTCAATTTTGGTGTTTTTTTCAGCCTCTCCAAGAACATAAACAGTTTTGTTTATATAATCAATTAAACGTTTTTTGTTGGCTCCTTGTAAACTTAATGTTAGTAATGATGTACCTGTAACGGCAGTATTAATATCAATTCCTTTATAATTAGCCACTGTTCCATTAAAAGAGCTAAAACTAATATAATAAGGAGTGTTTAAATTAGGTTTATTGGTTAAATGAAGATCAAACTCACAAAAAGGAGTTTTAATACTTTTTTTGATGTTGAATTTTTTGGTGTAAACACTGTTGTCTAAAGTCGTGTTTTTAGAGGTATGATTACTATAGTTGTATAAATTGATGTTGTTTCCGTTTTCTTTTAAATCTAAAGATACTTCCACAGTATTTTCATCGGTAAAAATCAATTGTACTTTATGTCCTTGTACCTGATAACTTTCAGGATTGTTTATTTTAATTACAAAAGGAGTGTAGCCATAAATATCTTTATATCTAGTTTCTAAGAGTATTTGTTCTTTTTGTAAATAATTGATGTAAAACTGTAATTCTGAAACTACTTTTTCATTATGAGTTCTAGATTTAAAGTCTGCTTTTACAGACTCTACCATATTACTTGCTCCTCCCCAATTAAAAGAAATATTGGTGCTGGCAGAAAGCATTGGATTTGTTTTTTCATCAATGGTAATTAAACTAGAAATTTTATAAGAGTTTGTTCCCATCATGTTTTTGTACTTAGCAAATGCTAATGATATTACAACGGATAGAACAAATAGTTTCCAGTAACTAAAAACTTTTAATAAATAACTTTTTATATCTATAGACCCAAATTCCTTGGTAAGGTCTTTTATGTTTTTTGTAGACATTAACTTGTTTTATAGTGAATTAATGAATAAATAAGTAGTTATAGCAACAGTAAATGTTGATAAAATAGTATTAAACACACTTAATCCGGTAGTACCTAAACCAATTGGTTTTTGCTTAATAGGTTTAATATTAATAATATCGTTGTTTTTAATTAAAAAAACATCAGAATTAAATGTTTTAATATCGGTAAGGTCTATTTCGTACTTTTTTAATCCATTTTCTTCTTGTCTAATAACTTCTATATTGGTTCTGTTACCATATTCAGTAATGTCTCCAGAATTTGCAATGGCATCAATAATATTGGCTTCGTACTGCATTAAATAACTCGTTCCTGGTTTTTCTATTTGTCCTATAATGGTGTATTTAATTCCAGCATACTTAACATCAACAAAAAAACTGTCTTTATTTTGTATATACTTAGCAAGTTCTTTTTCAATGTTAATTCTAATTTCATCAGTAGAATATCCTAAAACATTCATTTCTCCAATATAAGGTAGTCTTATATTTCCATGAGGATCAATTCTGTATCCAGATAAATATGGGTTTATATTCATTACACCACCTGTTTGTTGTCCTCCCTCAGCTAAAGAGTTAAAGAAATTTGTTAATTCCTCATCTTTTGAATTTACTTTAATAATAAGAATATCATTAACCTGAGTTTTAAAAGTCTTGTGTTGTAAATTGTAAATTTCTTCAGTAGTACTTCCTTGTAAATAAGTAGTTCTTTTGTTACTAACGCAAGAAATTAAAAAAGGAATAGACAGAAAGGCAATAAGGAGTTTTTTCATTTAACTATAATAATGGCTCTAAGCACAAATATAAAACTATAAATTTGAGTATCTAATTTTAATTTGCTTTACTTTTACAGCTGTTTTTATTGTTATTTATGATTAAAAAGTATATAAAGTTTTTAACAAAAGCAACCAATCAACATGGTGTTCATTCTCCATTTATTTATGGTTTGGTTACGGAATGTATTTATAAAAAATCGTCTAAAAATATTATACGTAAATACAGGGGGTATAGAGATTGTTTAAAACAATCTAAACAAATAATTACCATTACTGATTTTGGTGCAGGGTCTAGAGTTTTTAAAAACAACCAAAGAAAAATATCCGATTTGATTAGCAAAGTAAGTGTTAGTGAAAAATACGGATTGCTGTTAAATAGGTTAGTTAATTATTTAGAAATTAACAATGTGTTAGAGTTGGGAACTTCTGTAGGAGTAGGAACTTATGCTGTAGTTTTAGATAATTTGAATGTTAAAATAGATACTGTTGAAGGCTGTAAAGAAACTTTAAATGTAGCTGTAAATCAATTTAAAAAGTATGAAGTAGATTCACAAATCACTACATATCAAGGAGATTTTAAAGAGGTTATTCCTGCTTTAACATCTAATAAAAAATACGATTTAATTTACTTTGACGGCAATCATCAAAAAGAACCTACACTGGAATATTTTAAAGAATGTTTAAAAGCCAAACACAATAATTCGGTTTTTATTTTTGATGATATTTATTGGTCTAATGAAATGGAACAAGCATGGGGAGAGATTAAAAACCATCCAGAAGTTAAAGTCACGGTAGATTTATTTCAATGGGGTTTGGTTTTTTTTAGAAGAGAACAAGAAAAGGAACATTTTAAAATAAGGTTTTAACAATGAAAATTTATACAAAAACAGGCGATGCAGGAGAAACTTCGTTATTTGGAGGAAAAAGAGTTTCTAAATCGCATATTAGAATTGATGCTTATGGAACGGTAGATGAATTAAATTCGTACATAGGTTTGTTAAGAGATCAAGATATAGACCTACACCATAAAATGTTTTTAACAAATATTCAGCAAGAATTATTTGTTGTTGGAGCTTTTTTAGCCACTCCCAAAGAGAGTGAAACTCTAAAAAATGGTGAAAACAGGTTAAAATTAGATGTTTTTGGAGAAAAAGAGATTGCTGTTTTAGAAAAAGAAATTGATGCTCTTGATGGGCTATTAGCACCAATGACACATTTTATTTTACCGGGAGGAAACATAGCTGTGTCACACTGTCATGTTGCAAGAACAATCTGTCGTAGAGCAGAGCGTATCTGTGTTTTATTACAAACACAAGAGGCTGTCAATTCAGGTATTCTTAAGTATTTAAATAGGTTGTCAGACTACTTATTTGTGTTGGCACGAATGTTGTCAAAACAATTACAAGCGGATGAAGTAAAGTGGATTCCGGCTAAAAAGAAATAAGTTCTTTAAAAAACGAAAAAAAACTTGACTTTTTTAATTAAAAAATTATTTTTGCAATAATTATAATTTGATAAAGAAATGTATTGGACTTTAGAATTAGCTAACTATTTAGCAGATGCACCTTGGCCAGCTTCAAAAGATGAATTGATAGATTTTGCAATTAGAACGGGAGCTCCACTAGAAGTTGTAGAAAATTTACAAAGTTTAGAGGATGAAGGTGAAATTTACGATGATATCGTAGAAATATGGCCAGATTATCCTACTGAAGAAGATTATCTTTGGAACGAAGAAGAATATTAAAATATTTGAATATTAAATAAAAAAAAGTCTCAATTAAGAGGCTTTTTTTTATTTAATTTCAAGACATAAAACAATAAATGATGGGCATATTAGACTCAGTGTTAAAAGTATTTGTTGGAGACAAACAACAAAAAGATTTAAAATTATTAAAACCAATAGTGGGGGAAGTAAGAGCTTTTGAAGAAGCTTTTAAAAAATTATCTATTGATGAATTAAGGGCTAAAACAGTTGAGTTTAAAGATTTAATAGCGGCAGAAACCAAAACTATTGAAGAAGAAATTACTGCGTTAGAAGAGAAAGCAAAAAATGCTCCTATTGATGGTAAAGAAGCTATTTACAACCAAATAGATGCTTTACAAGATCAAGCATATCAAGCTTCAGAAAAAGTATTAAATCAAATTCAAGCGGAAGCTTTTGCTGTCATTAAAGAAACAGCAAGACGTTTTACAGAAAACACCCAAATAGAAGTAACTGCTACTACATTTGACAGAGAATTATCTGCAGACAAAGAATATGTAGAATTACTTGGTGAAGATAAAGCGGTTTGGCATAACTCATGGGATGCATCAGGAACACAAGTAACTTGGAATATGGTTCATTATGATGTTCAGTTAATTGGAGGTTCTGTATTACATCAAGGTAAAATTGCCGAAATGATGACAGGGGAAGGTAAGACGTTAGTGGCAACCTTACCAATCTACTTAAACGCACTATCAGGAAAAGGAGTACACGTTGTAACCGTAAACGATTATTTGGCAAAACGTGATAGCGCTTGGATGGCACCTTTGTTTCAGTTCCATGGTTTAACAATTGACTGTATAGATCATCACCAACCAAATTCTGATGCTCGTAGAAAAGCTTATAATGCAGATATAACTTACGGAACAAATAACGAATTTGGTTTTGATTATTTGCGTGATAACATGGCTAGTACTTTAAAAGATTTGGTACAACGTAAACCAAATTATGCCATTGTTGATGAAGTAGATTCTGTGTTAATTGATGATGCTCGTACACCATTAATTATTTCTGGTCAAGTTCAAGATGGAGATAGACATGAATTTAACGAGTTAAAACCTAAAGTTGCAGATATTGTTGCTTTACAAAGTAAATATTTGGTTGGAGTTTTAGCAAATGCTAAAAAATTAATCAAAGAAGGAGATACCAAAGAAGGAGCTTTTCAATTATTAAGAGTTTATAGAGGTTTACCTAAAAACAAAGCGTTGATTAAATTCTTGTCTCAAGAAGGAATTAAGCAGTTGTTACAAAAAACGGAAAACCACTACATGGCAGATAATAACAAAGAAATGCCTGTGGTAGATAAAGAATTGTATTTTGTGATTGAAGAAAAAAACAATTCTATTGAGTTAACAGAAAAAGGAATTGCCACTCTATCAGGAGATCAAGGAGGTGATTTTTTCCTATTACCTGATATCGGAATAAAAATAGGACAAATAGATAGTTCAGATATTTCTGATGAAGAAAAAGTAGAACAAAAAGAAGAATTATATAGAGATTTTAGCATTAAAAGTGAAAGAATTCACACTTTAAATCAATTGTTAAAAGCCTATACTTTGTTTGAAAAAGACACAGAGTATGTGGTTATGGATAACAAGGTAAAGATTGTTGATGAACAAACAGGACGTATTATGGAAGGACGTCGTTATTCTGATGGTTTACACCAAGCAATTGAAGCCAAAGAAAATGTTAAAATTGAAGCAGCTTCTCAAACATACGCAACAGTAACTTTACAAAATTACTTTAGAATGTATCGCAAACTTTCTGGTATGACGGGTACTGCGATTACAGAAGCTGGAGAATTTTGGCAAATTTATGAATTGGATGTAGTTGAAATTCCAACCAACAAACCTATTGCAAGAGAAGACAAAGAAGATTTAATTTATAAGACACAGCGCGAAAAGTACAATGCTGTTATAGAAGATATTGTAAAATTAGTAGAAGCAGGTAGGCCAGTCTTAGTGGGTACAACCTCTGTAGAAATTTCTGAATTATTAGGTAGAATGTTATCTATCAGAAAAATTAAACACAATGTATTAAACGCTAAATTACACAAAAAAGAAGCAGATATTGTTGCAGAAGCTGGTAAGCCAGGAATTGTAACTATTGCAACCAACATGGCAGGTCGTGGTACCGATATTAAATTGTCTGAAGAAGTAAAAGCAGCAGGTGGTTTGGCTATTATAGGTACAGAACGTCACGATTCTCGTCGTGTAGACCGTCAGTTACGTGGTCGTGCAGGTCGTCAAGGTGATGTAGGTTCTTCTCAATTCTACGTATCTTTAGAAGATAACTTAATGCGTTTGTTTGGTTCTGATAGAATTGCCAAAATGATGGATAGAATGGGGTTAGAAGAAGGAGAAGTTATTCAACACTCTATGATTACCAAGTCTATTGAAAGAGCACAGAAAAAAGTTGAAGAAAACAACTTTGGTATTCGTAAGCGTTTGTTAGAATATGATGATATTATGAACTCTCAGCGTGAAGTAGTGTACAAGCGTAGACGTCATGCTTTAGACGGTAAACGTTTACAAGTAGATATTGCTAATATGATTTACGATGCTTGTGCATCTATAGTAGATGATAATAAATTAACCAATGACTTTAAAAATTTTGAGTTTGAGTTAATTGTAAGTACTTCTATGAGTTCTCCTTTTACAGAAGAAGAGTTTAGCAATACACAACCACAAGAACTGTCTGATAAGTTATATGAAGTAGTCATGAAACACTACTCAGATAAAATGGCTAGAAACGCCAATACAGCTTATCCAATTATTAAAAACGTATTTGAAAACGAGGGAGATAGATATGAGCGTATTGTAGTTCCTTTTAGTGATGGTGTTAAGACTTTAAGAGTTGTTACTGACTTAAAAAAATCATATGAATCTGAAGGTGCAGAGTTAATTTCTGATTTTGAGAAAAACATCACCTTAGCGATTATTGATGATGAGTGGAAAGATCATTTACGTAAAATGGATGATTTAAAACAATCTGTTCAAAATGCATCTTACGAGCAAAAAGATCCTTTGTTAATTTATAAGTTTGAAGCTTTTGAATTATTCAAAAAGATGTTGGATAAAATAAATAAAGAAGTTTTATCATTCTTGTTTAAAGGTGAGTTGCCAGAAAGCAACCAACAAATATCTGAAGCTAAAGAACAAAGAACACAACAAAATGTTCAAATTTCAAAGCAAGAAGTTTTAAATTCGTCAGAGGCAGCAAACAGACAAGCTATTCAGAATTCTCAATCGCCAGAGCAGGCTAGACCAGAAACAATGGTGAGAGAACAGCCAAAAATTGGTAGAAATGATAAAGTAATCATTCAGAATGTACAAACTGGTGAGAAAAAAGAAACCAAGTTTAAACAAGCTATTCCTTTGTTAGAAACAGGTAAGTGGGTTATTACAGGATTGGCATAAAAAATAAAGGAACCTGATGGATTTTTATTCATCGGGTTTTCTTTTTCTAAAATTTTTTTGAGTTTCTTTAATACTTTATTAAAGATTTTTTTTAATTTATATATAATAAATGTATTTACAGTCATTAAATTATTTTAGAGCAATTGCTATAATTTTTGTTATTTCTAGTCATGTTTTTTATTTAGTAGAGTATAATCCTAGTTCAGTATTTGAACTTTTTATTTATAATACAATTGTAGGTAGTTCAACTCCTTTTGTATTTATATCAGGGTTTTTATTTCATCATGTATTTTGTGAAAAATATAAATTCAAACAATTTTTAGGTAACAAAATTAAGTATGTATTATTGCCATACTTATTAATGTCTATTGCAGCGATCTTATTTATTTTGTATAAAATATATATTGATACTTTAGATGTTAGTATAAATGATAATTTAAGTTATATTAAAACCATTCTTTTTTATTATGTAACAGGTAGCCATATAGTAGCTTATTGGTATGTTCCGTTTGTTATGTTGTTGTTTTTAACCTCTCCACTTCATGTTTTATTTATAAATAAATTAAAAACAAAACAACAAATTATAATTACTTTGATTTTTTTGTTTATTTCAGTTTTAGTTCATAGACCTAATACTGGTTATATCTTCAAAGCAATTCAGGCTGTGTTTTATTATACTCCTGTATATTTAATAGGTATTATATGCTCTATGAATAAAGAATATTTATATCGTAAATTTAAAAAAAAGGAATTGTTATTATTCTGTGGGTTTTTAATTTTTGTGTTTTTTCAAATATATTTTAATAGTAACGGAAATTCTTTTAAATCGCCATTTAAGTTTGAAGGATTTGATTTGATGATTTTACAAAAAATTTTATTATCAATTTTCTTGTTCGTAATACTTCATAAATTAGAATCTATTAAAATCCCTTTTTTAAATATAGTAGCAAAATATAGTTTTGGTATGTTTTTTATTCATGGGTATGTTATGTATGCCTATGGTATTGTTTTAAATAAATTTATATCCCCATCTTTTATGAATAATTATAGTTTTTGTATTTATTTGGGGTCTAGTATTATTATAATTTTTATTTCACTATTGCTTGTTATGCTTATAAAAAAAGTATTTAATAATAAGAGTAGATATTTAATTGGTTCCTAAGTTTATTAATGTTTTAAATAAATATGATAAGAAATAAGAAGCTGAATATTGTTTTAGTACATCCACAAATCCCAAATAATACGGGGAATATAGGAAGACTTTGTGTAGGGTGTAACGCAAAATTACATTTGGTTAAACCTTTGGGATTTGAAATTACAGATACAAGAGTAAAAAGGGCTGGATTGGATTATTGGAAAGATTTAGATCTTACCATTCACGAATCTTTGAATGATTTATTAAAGTTGATAAATAATAAAGAGAGAATGTTTTTATTATCTGCCAGAGCATCAACGTCTATTTACCAAACTAATTTTGAAGAGGGAGATTGGTTGTTTTTTGGAAAAGAAGCAGAGGGATTGCCTATTGAAATTCAGGAAAAATATGCGAATCAATTAAGAACTATTCCTTTTCCAGGACCTATTAGAAGTTTTAATTTAGGAAATGCAGTTGCAATGGTTTTAGGAGAATCTATAAGGCAATTAGCGTTTTAGTTTATTTAAGAAAAACAAAAATCATCGCTATAATTGCAGGAAGCGCTTGCGTTACAAATATTTTTTTGCTAGCAGAGATCGCTCCGTAAATACCAGCAATAATAACACAACCTAAAAAGAAAACACTAATATTGTTAGACCATTCTATGTTGCTAATCAACAAAGACCATATTAGTCCTGCAGCTAAAAAACCATTGTACAATCCTTGATTAGCAGCCAATCCTTTGGTTGGAGTAAATAAGTTTTCCGGAATTGTCTTAAACGTTTTTTTGCCAATGGTTTCCCAAGCAAACATTTCAAAATACAGGATGTATAAATGCTCTATAGCGACTAAAAGAATTAAAATTTTTGAAACAATGTCCATGAATTATAGATTTTAATACTTTTAAAGATAAGTATATTTAGATAATATCATATCAATTATTTCTTCTGTTTCATCTGTGTAATCTACAGGTATAAATTGTTCTTCCGCAATCCATTCGTGAACTAGTTGAACATGTTTGTTTTTTATTTTTTTAACAACAGGAACACCCAATTCTAACAATGCTTGTGCATTACATTGTTGTTCGTATTGATTTTTCATGGGAACAACAAGTAACTTTTTTTTAAGATACAAAGCTTCGGCAGGTGTTTCAAAGCCAGCACCACAAATAATCCCTTTACAGGTTTCAAAACTTTTAATAAATGCAGTATTGTCTATAGGAGTTATGCTTACATTTCCATTTTTATAGGCCTTTTTAGTGTGTTTAGAAAAAACTTGCCAATTTGTTTCTTTAAACTGATTAAAAAAAGAAATTAATTTTTCATCACCATAAGCAGGTAAGTAAACAGTATAATGATTTCCAGATGTAGAATTTAAATTTCTAATTTCTTTACGAATTACAGGAGTGAAAATATTTGAATTGTATTTTTTGAAATGAAATCCATAATAATTTGTGGTAGGGGCATAGCGTTTTAAAATGCGTTCTCCTACATAATCTCTTTTCTTAGGTTTTGGACTTTCTTTGGCTTTTACGGCTGCTTGGTGACTCATAGAAACACAAGGAATGTCATTTAATTTAGAAGCCCAAGCAGAAAGGGGTTCAAAATCATTAATCACCAAATCATATTGTTGGATGTTGATTTTATTCATCTCTTTTCTGAATTTATTAAAATCAGAATTTTTAACTGTTTTCCATAAATCAACTCCTCCTTTTTTTCCAAAAATAAAACTTAATCCATTTAGTTGGTACTTTATGGTAAAAGGCAATTTTACATCAGCCTGTACACCACTAACCAATATATCTAAATCTACTTTTTTTTGTAAAATAGGTATAATATCCCTAGCTCTACTTAAATGTCCATTACCAGTCCCTTGTATTGCATATAAAACTTTCATTATGGTAAAAGTTTTTTGTCAATAACATTCATTTCTTGCATTAATTGCTGAAATAAGTCTTTGTTTTTTAAATCGGCTTTACCCAAATCATTCTCTTGATCGTGATCTGTTGGATTTAATTTTTGAGCAATTTCATCTTCTTGATAATGATAAATAGTCCACTTTTTTTTGTGATACTCAAGAGCCGTTAAATTTTCTATCCAATCTCCTGAATTTAAATATTCTACAGATTGATTTTTGTCATTCACAATTGTTCTGTGTTGAGGCTGATGGATATGTCCACAAATCACATAATCATACTCATTTAAAAAAGCAATATCAGCAGCAGTGTCTTCAAAATTATTGATGTGTTTTACAGCCGATTTAACACTGTTTTTTATCTTTTTAGAAAAAGAAATTCTACCTTTTCCTAAAATGTTTTCGCTAATCCAGTTTACAAAAGTGTTTATCAGTATTAACAAATCATAACCAACTCCTCCTAGTTTTGCTAACCATTTAGAATGTTGCATGGTCACATCAAAAACGTCTCCGTGAAAAAACCAAGCCTTTTTGCCATCTAACTCTAACACTAGTTTGTTGACTAGTTGAAAGTTTCCTATTTGAAAACCAACAAATTTTCTAAGCATTTCATCATGGTTTCCTGTAATATAATATACTTCAGTTCCTTTGGTTACTAGTGAAGTAATATATTTAATAACTTTCATGTGAGGTTTTGGAAAGTAACTTTTTTTAAACTGCCAAATATCTATAATATCACCATTTAGAATTAAAGTTTTAGGTTCAATAGTTTTTAAGTAGTTCAGTAATTCTTTAGCTCTAGAGCCATAAGTACCTAAGTGAATATCTGAAACAACGACCACATCTACTTTTCTTTTGTGTTTCTTTTTTGTTGTAGGCATAAAGCAATAATAATTATTCTAGCAAACCTATCTTATCCTTGTTAAAGCTAGCTTAATTAAAAGTTAAATAATTGGTTTTAGGTTTTTTGCTAAAATATAGTCTATTTATTTACAGAAATTATTGATTGTCATTCTATTAATTTTATCTACTTTAAGTAAAGAATTGATGAGTCTTTTTAAAAATGATCTGTGTTAATTTTTTATATTTGATGAACTTAGAAAACTCAAGCTTTTGAACAATTATAGAAGTATCACTAAAGAAGAAATTGATCAACTTATTCAACAAGGATGTCAGTCTAATGAGTGGGACAAACTTTATATAAAACCAACAACTGACATATCAAAAATAACATCAGTTACCTTTTCTGGAAAAAACTACATTGGTAGTATTGAGGGAGATAGAACTTTTTATGGAGGTATTGTTAAACAAAACAGTATTAAAAATGTTCATTTACACAATTGTAAAATTGGAGACAACGCTTTTATTAACAATGTTAAAAGTTATATAGCCAATTATAATATTGGAGATAATGTTTTAATAGATAATGTTGATATTATTGCGGTAGATGGGGAGTGTAGTTTTGGTAATGGTGTTAGTGTTGATGTAATTAATGAAGGAGGAGGTAGAGATATTTTAATTTTTAATCAACTATCTGCACAAATAGCCTACTTGTTAGCTTTATACCGTCATAAAAAAGTACTGGTACAAGAGTTAAAAAGAATGATTGAAGATTATACTCAATCTGTAACTTCTACTACGGGAATAATAGGTAATGATGTTAAAATATTAAATGCAAAAACTATTAAAGGGGTTTGTATTGGTAATGGAGCTTATATTAATTCAGCTTCTAAATTAATTAACGGAAGTATTAATTCTACTAATGAAGCACCAGTTTATGTTGGTACCGATGTAATGGCTACTAATTTTATTATATCTAGTAACTCAAAAGTAGATAACTCTTCAATATTAACAAATTGTTTTATTGGTCAAGGCTGTCAAATAGACAAGCATTATTCAATAGAACACTCTATCTTTTTTGCCAATTGTCAAGGTTTTAATGGAGAAGCTTGTTCCATTTTTGCAGGACCTTATACGGTTACGCATCATAAATCAACACTTTTAATAGCAGGGTTGTTTTCTTTTATGAATGCAGGTAGTGGTTCTAACCAAAGCAATCATATGTATAAATTAGGGCCAATCCATCAAGGAATTATGGAACGTGGTGCTAAAACAACAAGTGATTCTTATGTGTTATGGCCTTCTAAAATAGGGCCTTTTACGTTGGTCATGGGGAGACATTATCAGCATGTAGATTCTTCAGATTTTCCGTTTTCTTATTTAATAGAAGATAAAAACAAATCATATTTAATTCCAGGAGCAAACTTAAAAAGTGTTGGAACCGTAAGAGATGCACAGAAATGGCCTAAGAGAGATGATCGTCATTCTAATAACAGAATGGATATTATCAATTTTAACCTGTTAAGTCCCTATACCATTCATAAAGTATCAGAAGGATTAAAGTATTTAAATACTATTTTAGATTTATCAGGAGACAAACTAGAAGAATATAACTATAAAGACATGGTTATAAAAAAATCTAGTTTACACAACGGAATAAAAATGTACAATATTGTCATTAATAAATTTTTAGGAAACTCTATTATTAGTAGGGTAGAAAATAAAAATATTAAAACAATTAATGAACTAAGAAATATACTAAAGCCTACATCGAACATAGGAAAAGGTAAGTGGATAGATGTTAGTGGTTTGTTATGTCCAATATCCGCTTTAAATTTATTTGTTGATAAGGTTGAAAAACTAGAAGTAAAAACAATTGAAGAGGTTATTGAGGAGTTGAATCAAATCAACAATCGTTATTATGAATACGAATGGAATTGGGCGGTAGATTTAATAGAAAGTTTTTACAACATAAATATTGATGAAATTACACAAGATGAATTCATTAATATTGTAAATAATTGGAAAAAATCGGTGGTAGATTTAGATAAAATGTTGTACAAAGATGCAAGTAAAGAGTTTAATTTACACTCTTATGTTGGTTTTGGTGCAGATGGTGATGAAAAAGAAAAACTAGCCGATTTTAAAAATGTAAGAGGAGAGTTTGAAAGTAATTCTACAGTGTTAGAAATATTAAATCACATTGAAAGAAAAGAAAAATTAGGAGATAAAATTATAGCTCAAATAAAAGAGATAAAAGAATAAGTTATGTGTGGAATTGTAGGATATATTGGAGAAAAAAAAGCTTCTGATATTTTAATTGAGGGCTTAAAAAAATTAGAATATAGGGGGTATGATAGTGCAGGAATTGCAGTGTTAGATAGTGATATACATATATACAAACAGCCAGGTAAAGTTGTTAATTTAGAAGCTAGTATTGATGAAAAAGTAGAAAATAAAACTATTGGTATAGCACACACACGTTGGGCTACACATGGTGAGCCTACAAAAGAAAATGCACACCCTCATAAATCAAACAACCAAGAAATTGTACTGGTTCATAATGGAATTATAGAAAACTATAAATTCTTAAAAGATGAATTAATAGACAATGGTTTTACTTTTTTGGGTCAAACCGATACAGAGGTTTTGGTAAATTATATTCAGTTTATTCAAGATAAAGACAAGTTAACTATTGAAGTTGCAGTAAGAAAAGCTTTGCAGAATGTAAATGGTGCTTATGCACTTGCTATTATTGATAAAAAAGAACCTAATAAAATGATAGTGACTCGAAAAGGAAGTCCACTAGCCATTGGGTTAACAGCTACTAATAATGAGTTTTATGTGGCATCTGATGCCATTCCCATCATTGAACACACACAATCTTTAGTGTATTTAAGTGACAATGATGTGGTGGTGTTAGAAAGAGGTCAGCAAATGAAAGTGACCGACATTTATGGTGTTGAAAAACAATACAAAGTAAAAACACTTGATTTAAACTTAGATAAGGTAAGTAAAGGTGATTACGAGCATTATATGCTTAAAGAAATTTTTGAACAGCCTTCTACTATAAAAAATACGTTATTTAGTCATTTAAATACTGAAAATGCTAATATTCATTTTGAAAATTTAGATGAACTAAAAGAAAAACTAGTCAAAGCAAGTAGAATTATCATTGTTTCTTGTGGTACTTCATGGCATGCAGGAATTGTAGGAGAATATATTATTGAAGAATTGGCAAGAATTCCTGTTGAAGTGGAATATGCTTCAGAATTTAGATATAGAAACCCTATCATTACCAAAGATGATATCGTAATGGCTATTTCTCAGTCAGGGGAAACAGCAGATACTTTAGCGGCTTTACGTTATTCCAAAACACAAGGAGCTACTACTTTTTGTATTTGTAATGTGTTTAACTCTTCTATGGCAAGAGAGTGCGATTTTACAGCCTATACTTATGCGGGAGCAGAAATTGGAGTAGCCAGTACCAAAGCATTTACTGCTCAAGTTGCGGTAGTTTCTTTATTGGCTATTCAGTTAGGATTGGAAAGAAATGAAATCACTCAAGAAAAAGCTAATAGTTTGGTAGCAGAAATAAAAACACTTCCTTCTGTGGTAAATCATATTTTTAATATTGATGATCATATCAAAACAGTTGCTAAAAATTATATAAAAACCACAAGCTTTTTGTTTTTAGGAAGAGGAATCAATTTTCCAATAGCCTTAGAAGGAGCTTTAAAATTAAAAGAAATTTCTTACATACATGCAGAAGGATATCCAGCAGCAGAAATGAAGCATGGACCTATTGCTATGATTGAGGAGTCTTTACCAACAGTAATTATTGCCACCAATAATGAATATTACGATAAGTTAGTATCGAATGCGCAAGAGGTAAAAGCTCGTAAGGGGCCAATTATAGCTGTGGTAAACGAAGATGATAGTGAAATGATACACACAGCAGATTTTGTATTCAAAGTACCTAGAGTGTCTGATATGTTACAGCCAATTGTAGCGGTGATTCCGTTGCAATTGTTTTCTTATCACGTAGCTGTTTTAAAAGGATGTAACGTAGATCAACCAAGAAATTTGGCAAAATCAGTAACGGTGGAGTAAAATTTATTGATTATTAAAAACCAAAAAAGCTATCTAAATTTTAGATAGCTTTTTGTTTTTTTAGATGCTAAAATAAATCCTAAAGATCATTTTTTATGAATATTTACTTTTCCATACTCAAGAATATTATAATTAGAATCTTGAAGAACAAAATAAAGTCTGTAGAAACCTGAAGGTTTGTCGGTCAAATGATATGCTACTTTTAAATTTTTTAGAGATCTTGATTCTATGATTTTTTCGTATTTATTGTTTACAATAATGGTATTGATTATAGAACGAGGATAACTAAATGATAAATTGACAATATCTTGAAAGGGGTTAGGATATAAAATAATATCATAATTAATATCTACAATTGACAGATTACCTTCGTCATCTTATATTGGTTTATTTTCGTTTAATAAATTTTCATAAGTATTGGTTTTATTAAAATCTAGAGAATCAAATAGTTTCTTTTCAAATTGACTAAAGTCATTCATTTGAAAATCTAATGAACTATTATTTATGCCAAAATCATCATTGTCTTTTTTACAACTTATAATTCCTATAAGTATTATGGAGTAGATAAAAATTCTGTTTTTTTTCATAGCAATAAGTTTATATAGAGGTTTCAATTTTGTTTATAATATTTTTTACATCTTCTAAATAATCAAACCAGAGAGTACTTTCATCTTTTTTAAACCAAGTGAGTTGTCTTTTGGCAAATCTTCTTGAGTTTTTTTTGATTTCAGAAATGGCAAAATCAAAATCAATAGTGTTATCTAAATACTGGAACAACTCTCTGTAACCAACAGTTTGTAAGGCGTTTAAATGTTTTAGGCTATAAAGTTCTTTGACCTCTCTTAAAAGTCCTTTTTGTAACATTATATCAACCCTACGGTTAATTCTGTCATAAATAATTTCTCTATCGGCGGTCAATCCTATTTTAATAGGAGTGAAACTTCTAGGTCCTTTAGGCTTGTTTTTAAAAGAACTATAAGTTTGTCCGCTACCAATACAAACTTCTAAAGCACGAATAATTCGATGAGGATTATTAATGGCTATTTCGTTATAAGTTTCAGGGTCTAATGTTTTTAATTGGTTTTGTAGATTTTGTAAACCTTCTGTTTCTAGTCTTTTATTTAATTCTTCTCTAACAGATGCATCAATGGTAGGGAAGTGGTCTAGTCCATTTATCACAGCATCTACATACAATCCGCTACCACCAACCATAATCACAATATTGTGTTTAGAGAAAAGCTCATTTAACTTTTGTAGTGCCTCACGTTCAAAATGTCCAACACTATAGGTTTCGTGTATGCTTTTGTTCTGAATAAAATGATGTGTGGCTGCAGCCAATTCTTCGGATTCGGGAACAGCAGTACCAATAGTCATTTCTTTAAAAAATTGTCTAGAATCACAAGAAATAATATCAGCATTAAAGTGTTGAGCCAATTGAATACTCAATGCTGTTTTTCCAATAGCAGTAGGGCCTACAACGGTAATTAAATAATTCATTTATTTAAAGTATTTCTCCACATTGATGACAAAATTTAGCTTTATCACCATGATTGTTTTCGTTACAATTATTACAAACTTGAGTGTTTATTTTATGTTTTCTAGCATCGCTGTATTCTGAGGAAACAATTCCGGTAGGAACAGCAATAATTCCATACCCCATAATCATAACAATAGTAGCAAAAAACTGACCTAAAGCGGTAACAGGAGCAATATCACCATAACCAACGGTAGTCATGGTAACTACAATCCAATAAATACTTCTGGGAATACTTGTAAAGCCACTATCGGCATTTCCTTCTATTAAATACATAATAGTTCCAAGTACTATAGAAAGAACTACTACAGCAAAAACAAATACCCCAATTTTAGCTCGGCTAGCTTTAATTGCTTTGAGTAAATCATTAGAAGCACCAATATATCGGGCAAGTTTTAAAATGGTAAAAACCCTTAGTAAACGTAAAGATCTTAAAACTAACAAGGCTTCTGTATTTCCTATAAAAAGACCTAAGTATTTAGGTAAAGTAGCAGCGAGATCAATTAGGCCATAAGCACTAAAGACATATTTTAAGGGAGATGCTACAGTAGATACTCGTAAAATATATTCAATGGTAAATAAAATAGTAATAATCCATTCTATTATTGTAAAGTAATGACCGTATACTGCTTGTAAGGAAACAACACTTTCTAACATCACTACCAGAACACTAATTAAAATTAGTATTAAAAGTATTACATCAAACAATTTACCGGCAGGTGTATCTGCTTCATAAATAATTTCGTGTAATTTTTGTTTTCTAGTTTTAGTTTGATTGTTACTCAAAACGAATAATTTTTTTGAATTTACCAGAGTCTAAATATTTTTTAACCTGATCTCTATTATAAAGGTTATCATCAATAGGAGAAATAAGATTTCTAACAATATCAATATGGGTTATTTGGTAAGCCAATTCTACATATCCATATCCTTTTAACTGACCGTTTTCTAACAAAAAAATAGATTTTTCTGCAGTTCCTCTTCCGTTATCAACAAACATGGCATTGCTAGAGTTAAAAACAGTGGTAGGAATGTTTTTTTTAGAAACAGTATTAAATCTAGGTTTGTTTTTTTCTATGGCTTGTTGACTTTTAATACTAGAGATTAATAAACTACCTGTTTCTTCAAAAGTGATGTCGTGAATCTTTTTTTGTAAGGATTTAGAACGATTGGATTTTCGCATCAACATTTGATTGACTCCTGTTCTAATATTTCTGTTTTTTCCAATGTAAATAATATCACCAATTTCATTATGTACATAAAAAACCCCTGTTTTTCTAGGAGCTTTGTCTAATATTTTTTGAAAATGATTGCTTAGTTTGCTCTTGGTTTTCCCTTCCGCTTTTATGTTTGCTTTTATTATAGATTTATCAGAATCTTTATTGAGTAGCATCTTAAAAAGCTTAACGGTTGCCAGTGCATCACCATTGGCTCTATGTCTTTCACTCATGGGAATTCCAAGACTTTTACAGAGTTTACCTAGACTGTAAGATTCTTGATCTGGAATTAATTTTCGGCTTAACTCAACCGTACAAAGGGTGTCTTTGGTATAATTATATCCTAAACGATTGAACTCATTTCTTAAAATTCTGTAATCAAAACTAGAGTTGTGAGCAACCAAAACACAGTCTTCGGTAATTTCTATAATCTGTTTGGCTATTTCGTGAAACTTAGGAGCGTTGCGCAACATTTTATTATTGATACCCGTAAGTTGAACTACAAAAGGCTGAATTGGGATTTCGGGATTGACTAACGTAATAAATTTATCGACTACTTTTTTACCATTAAATTTATGAATGGCAATTTCTGTCATTCCTTCCTCATTAAATTTTCCTCCCGTAGTTTCTATGTCTAGAATAGCGTACATTTAATCAATTAACAGTTAGTAATAAGCTTTGTGAGCCCTGTGTTTTGTCACAAATATAACATATCCAAATTGATTGGTGTTAGCTAATATTCAACTATGTTAAAATTATAGATTTGAAAGGGTTTTAAGGATTTTTTGATTTGCTACCTTTGTGAGAATGTAAAAGCACAAAAAGTGAAAGTTTTTGAAACCATAGCCGAAGTTTTAGAAGAACTTAAATTAACTAGAAAAATGATTTCTCCATATTTCTATATTTTTAGGTACGATGAATTAGATTATGAAAAAAGAATTGAAACTTTCCCCCACTACAAGCGTTTTTTTGAGGTTTCTTTTTACGAAGAAAATAAAAATAAAACTCAAATAGGACACACTGTTTTAAAAGATTTAAACAATGCAATTACTTTTACATCACCCATGCAGTCCCTATCTATAAACAGAATTAAGAGGCCTGTTGGTTATGTAATGTTTTTTAATGCCAAGTTTTTTAGTCCAGAAAGACATCAGTATAACATTCAGCAAGACTTTCCTTTTTTTAAACTAAATACCACACCGGTATATAAAATTAGTAAAGAAGAAAAATTATATATTAAAAATATTTTAGAGAATATTCATAAAGAAAGTTTAGAAAACAAACCTCAGTGTAAAGAAATTATTCAATCATATCTTTTGATATTATTAAACTATATTACCCGAATTTTAAAAGGAGATTCAGGAAATGTAAAATTAAAACGTTACGAAGAAATTACTTCTAATTTTGAAGAGATGATTTTACAAGAGGATGAAAGTTATAAAAGTATTGTTTCTTATGCTAAATCATTAGGTATAACTCCTTTGTATTTGTCAGAATGTGTTAAAAAAACAACAGGGTTATCGGCTAAAAAAGTATTGACAAACTATCAAATTCTAAAAGCAAAATCTTTATTGGTACAAACCACAAAATCTATAGATGATATAGCTTATACTATGGGGTTTAAAGAAACCACTAACTTTATCAAATTTTTTAAAAAAGACCAACAGATTACACCTTTAGCTTATAGAAAACTACCATAAAAAGTATCATTTTAGTATACTTTTGTATTGCTCTATAATTTTTAAACCGCCTAACTTTGTCATTGTAAATAAAAGTAGTGTTAGACATGAAAAGTTTAAGGTTAGATAAAAGCAAAAATATAGGAGTAATTACAGTTTTAATTGCATCACTTACAGCTTTATCATCATTGGCAATAGATTCTTTTTTATCAGGAATGCCCTTAATGGCTCATTTTTTTGGTGTTGAAATTAATACTATTGAGTTAATTATTACGGTGTATTTTTTAGGTTTTGCTATTGGTAATTTTTTTGGTGGTCCTTTGTCTGATGCTTTTGGTAGAAAAAAAATTGCATTGGCTGGAATTGGACTTTATGGTTTTTCAGCCTTGTCCATTCCTTTTTGCGACACCATTGAAATGGTTTTGGTGCTTAGATTTTTTCAAGCCTTTGGAGGTGGATTTGCTACCGTTACAGCTAATTTATTTATAAGAGATTGGTACAAAGGAAAACAAGTTGCGAGGTTAATTACCATTACTGCTATGATTATGATGTTGGTTCCTTTGTTTGCTCCAGTGTTGGGAGGGTTTTTAATTAACTTACAAGGTTGGAAATTGGTATTTTACTTTTTGTTTACAGTAGCTATTTTGTTGTTTGTTATATTTTATTTGTTAATTCCAGAGTCAAGAGACCAAAAAGAAATTACCAATAAAATTACAGCAAAGCAATTGGTTGCTAAGTATAAAATATTATTGTCAGACA
The DNA here is from genome assembly GCF_054111205.1 of Wenyingzhuangia sp. IMCC45467. The sequence continues at coordinate 670,020 of NZ_CM134196.1, read as the reverse complement.
GAAACGCTGTTGTTTTCTTGTTTGCATTATGTTTCCCAGTATCTGGATTGTATGTATTTATTACCAGTGCTTCCTTTATATATTTAGAATATTTTAATGTAGAGGTAAGTGTTTTTCCATTAATTTTTGCAACTAGTATTATATTAAATGTAATAGCATCGTTTTCTAATACTTATTTATTAAGAGTTTATGAGGCTAAAAAGTTATTTCAATTGGGAATTACCATTCAGTTAATTTCAGGGTTTTCATTATTCATCATCACCTTGTTTAATTTGGTTACTTTTTGGAATGTATTTATACTAATAGCATTGTTCATTGGTAGTATAGGTTTTATATTTGGAAATGGATCCGCTATTTTGTTAGACATCAAACCAGAAGTAAGTGGTGCTGCAAATGCTGCTATTGGAATTACAAGATTTGTATTAGGATTTTTAGCGGGAACTTTGGTAGCTGTTTTTCATACCAATGATTTAGTGCCAATTGGAATAGGAATGTTTGTTTGTTCTTTAATAGGGAATATCATCTTTTTAATATTCAAAGCAATAAGTAATAAATCGGTAGCAATGGCAAGTTCATGTAGTTAAACTACCTTTTTATAAATTTTTTAGTAAGCTTGGTTAAGAATATGTTTAAAAACAGGTTTTTAACCAAGCTTTTCTTTTGATAACTTAGTATGAATACCGTAATTTTAAGGTCTTTTATTAATATATTATATACCCACATTTATGAAACAAATAATGAATTGGTCTGTGTTAGGTCTATTTGCATTGCAAGTTTTCTCAGTCACAGCCCAAGAAGCAATCCCCAACAATCAAAGTGACTTTAATCCTATTATGTATCGTCAAAGTAGTCCTTATAGGTCTGCATTAGGACAGCCAGGAGATCAATATTGGCAAAATCAAGCTGATTATAATATTGAAGCTACTTTAGATCCAGAAAAAAATACAATTACCGGACATGTAATTTTAACTTACCACAACAATAGTCCATATGATTTAAATTATATATGGATGTATGTAGAACAAAATCGTTTTACAGAAACTTCTAGAGGAACCTTAACTACTCCAATTATGGGGAATCGTTATTCAGGTGATGTAGATGGTGGTTGTGATATTTCTAATCTACAAGCAAAATCAAACAAAAGAAGTAAGGCTTCTTCAAAGCATGTAATTTCTGATACTAGAATACAAGTCTTTTTTAACGATCCTATTGTAGCTAAAAAAGGTGTTGCTACGGTAAGTATGGATTTTACTTATAAAATTCCTGAATCAGGAATGGATAGAATGGGAAGATTAACTACAGAAAACGGTACTGTATATTCATTAGCACAATGGTATCCTAGAGTAGCTGTTTTTGATGATGTTAAAGGATGGAATACGGAACCTTATTTGGGAGCAGGTGAGTTTTATGTAGATTATGGTAATTATGATTATAAAGTAACTGTTCCTTATGATTATGTAGTTGTAGGTTCTGGTGCTTTAGTGAATGATAAAGAAGTACTAACCTCAACTCAAAGAGATCGTTTTGCTAAAGCAGCTAAAAGCGATGATAGGGTTTATATTATTACTCCAGAGGAAGTAAATGATGTTGATAAAACTCGTCCAACTCAAAAAGGTATACTTACTTGGCATTTTAAAATGGAAAATACACGTGATGTTGCTTTTGCTACTTCTAAAGCTTTTGTTTGGGATGCTGCAAAAATTAATTTACCAAGTGGGAAAACTATTATGGCACAATCTGTATATCCTAAAGAAGTATCAGGTGATGATGCTTGGGGGCGTTCAACAGAATATACAAAAGGTTCTGTTGAAAACTATTCTAATAAATGGTTTGAGTATCCATATCCAAATGCCGTAAACGTAGCTTCAAATGTAGGAGGAATGGAATATCCTGGATTGAGCTTTTGTAATTCTAGAAGTACAGGAAGAGGTTTATGGGGAGTTACAGATCATGAATTTGGTCACAATTGGTTTCCAATGATTGTGGGTTCTAATGAGCGTTTATATCCATGGATGGATGAAGGATTTAATACTTTTATTAATTACTACAGTGCCAAAGCTTTTAACAATGGAGAGTATCCAAATGATTTAATTAAAGGAAGAAAAAACTTAAGAATTTACAATTCTAAAAATAGAGAAGGAATAGATACTTATCCAGATATAGTAAATACTCGTAACCTAGGGAATACAGCTTATGGAAAACCAGGTTTGGGATTAATTATGTTAAGAGAATATATTTTAGGACCAGAACGTTTTGATTATGCTTTTAAAGAATATATTAAAAATTGGGCTTATAAGCATCCACAACCATCAGACTTTTTTAATGCGATGGAAAATGGAGCAGGAGAGAACTTAAATTGGTTTTGGAGAGGATGGTTTTACGGAACAGGTAATATTGATTTAGCCATTTCATACGTTCAGCCATACAAAGGAGATTATGTAATTGTTTTGGAAAACAGAGGAGATATTCCAATGCCAGTTAAGTTAAAAGTAACTTATGATGATGACACTTCTGAAATTAAAGACATTCCTGTAGAAATATGGCAAAGAGGAGATAGTTGGAATTATTTATTAAAAACAACTAAAAAATTGAAATCAGTTGAGATTGACCCTGATAAAATTTTACCAGATGTTAACAGCTCTAACGATGTTTGGCCAAGCATGGTTTATAAAGATTAAGTAAAAAATAAGCTGTCTGAAAAGAATTAAAATACGTCATTCTGAATTTATTTCAGAAACACAACCTATTGCATGATAGTAGTTATGAGAAACTGAAACAAGTTCAGTTTGACCAAATATTCACTTTCAGACAGCTTTTTTATTTGTTATAGTTTCTATTTCCAAAAATAGCACTCCCTACACGAACCATATTACTACCTTGTTCAATAGCCAATTCATAATCACCACTCATTCCCATAGAAATGGTGTCAAAATGCGTGTATTTGGTTTTTAGTTCGTCATAAAAGGTTTTTAGCGATGAAAATTCTTGTTTAATTTGATTTTCATTATCTACAAAACTCGCCATTCCCATCAATCCGACTACATTAATGTTTTGTAAACTGCTATAATCATCGGAATTTAAGATATCCAATATTTCTTCTTTTGATAATCCAAATTTAGAATCTTCTTCAGCTATTTTTAATTGTAATAAACAGTTGATAATTCTGTTGTGTTTTTTAGCTTGTTTGTCAATTTCTTTTAAAGTTGAAAACTTATCTACACCGTGAATCAAATCCACAAAATGAGCCATGTATTTTACCTTGTTACTCTGTAAATGACCAATCATATGCCAAGAAATATCTTTGGGCAAAACCTCGTATTTTTCTACCATTTCCTGAATTTTATTTTCACCAAAAATGCGTTGTCCCGCATTATAGGCTTCTTGAAGATCTTGGACAGGTTTGGTTTTAGAAACAGCAACCAAAGTAACTCCCTTTGGAATTGTATGTTTTATTGTAGCTAGGTTTTGAGAAATACTCATTTGATTAGTTTTATGTTGTTAAAAAAAATGAAATAGTCTTTATAAAATTGAGTTTTATTCTGTTATTTCATAGACTTCAAAATATCTTTCTTCATCAATATATAAGTATAAATTATTGTTGTTGTCTGAAATAAATTGAGTCTTTCTTTCAATTCTACTTGGGTCAAATCTAGTACTTGTTAAAGTCCCATTATCAGATAGTTTGTAATAGTACAAATAATCATTGACTCTATCTTTTTTATCGGTACTATTATATAGTGCATGAGTTCTTGGTGTGTCGTTTTGAAAAATATAATTAGTATTGTTTGTATAAATAGATCCATAAGACTGTTTTGTTTCCTTGTTTTTAATATTCCTAGCCCAAATAATTTTGTTGTTATTACTTATTTTAGTGGTAATGATGCTAATGTGTTTATAAACATTTTTGGAATTCATAGGTATTCTCAATGACGTTGGATCACTAGGGATACTAGACATCCAACTAGTAGTTTGACTTGTTGTTAATCTTTCATTTAAATTGAGAATACAGTTTCCATGCTCATCAATATGAAAGTAGGTAAAAAATAAATTGTTTATTCTTCTAGTAAGACCAGAGTCCGTTATAGTCGTATTTTTATTAATAGCACCTTTACGATTATTAGAAAGATTATTGTTGGTGTGAGAATTATCCCAATCGCTTAAAAATTGCTCATTAAATTTAAAGTAATTAGAGCTAGTTTTGCTTAAATCTTTTTTATTAATGTTAAGTTTATAAAACCCCATCAATGTATAATCATCTTGTATAGAATACATTCCTGCACATATAATTTCATTTTCAAATAGTTTTATTTTTATATGAGGTAAATTATATTCATCATTCCCAATAGTTGTATAATGAATACTATCTGATGAAATTTTTATAAGTTGATGTACTTTAGTTTTCCCTTCTTCTTTTGGAGAAAATAGTTTTTTAGACAGATAATCTGTAGAAACAGTCAATAGATATACAGTGTTTGTTTTGGTATCCACTAGAGATTCTAAAACTTTTATTTTACCTATGTTGTTTTTTATAAATACGTCACGATTTAAACAGTTTTTTAAATTTTCATTAAAGAGTTTAATATTAAGAGCTAAACCAAATTTTTTATCTCTTTTCAGTGTGTCTGTGGCTTTTATGTACAATGAATCTTTTGTGAGTATGTTCTCGTCTAGTTCGAAAGTACTTTCTGATATTAATAATAGGTTTTTTTGACTTTCTATATCGTTATTTTGAACGAGTAACTGAAAATTAAAATTGAAGCTATCAAGATTTAAATCAGTATTAGATTTGTTTAATGAAACCCAGTTTTTCTCAGTAAAATTTAATTTATCAATAGAAGCAGATAAAATAGTAAAATTTATACCTGTCGTATTCTGTCCAATTTTTTTAGTTGTAATAGAATCACGTACCAATTCTTTTTTATAAGAGACAAAGTATAAACTATCGTTGTTAAAAAATATTTTATTAGCTGCACTTATTTTTAATTCTCTTCTGTTAGCTCTTTTTAAACTACTATTATAATAACATATGTAATAAGTAGATTTACTACGAAAACTATTTTCATTAGTTTTTTCATGAATAGTAATTAAACCTCCATCGTTAGTTTTTTCTATCAAAACAATCTCACTTTTTTCATCAGGTATATTGGTTGGTTGATATTTTAGAGTCTTAAAATAATTCATTTCTTGAGCCCTAGATCCAACTGTATAAAACAGAATAAATAAGACAATAATGTATTTTACTTTTTTCATAGTTTTTTTGGTAAAAATAAAAAATCCCCAGAAACAAATTGTTTAAGGGGATTGATTTGTATGGTTAAATAAATTACTTCAAAATAGAAATAATTTGATCTGCTAATTCAGTTCCAATACGGTCTTGAGCTTCTAAAGTAGCGGCACCAATATGTGGAGTTAATGAAATGTTTGGGTTCATTAAAACTTTCATAGATGGTTTAGGTTCGTTTTCAAAAACGTCTAATCCAGCTTTTGCAATTTCACCACTTTCTAAAGCTTCAACCAAAGCAACTTCATCAATAACACCACCACGAGCAGCGTTGATAATGATTGCAGTGTTTTTCATCATTTTAAATTCTGGTGTACTAATTACATAACCATCTTGAGCAGGTACGTGTAAGGTGATAAAATCAGCATTCTTTAACACTTCTTCTTTAGATACTGTGTTTACAGTAAAAGAAACTTTTTGTCCATCAAAGAACTCTAAGTCTAAATCAACTTTATCAAAGAAAGGATCAAAAGCAATTACTTTCATACCTAATCCTAAAGCTATTTTAGCAGTAGCTTGACCAATACGACCAAAACCAATAACTCCTAAAGTTTGTCCTTTTAATTCAACTCCTTTAGCGTAAGATTTTTTTAAAGCTCCAAACTTAGTATCACCCTCTAAAGGCATGTTTCTGTTTGCATCTTGTAAAAAACGTACCAATCCAAATAAGTGAGCAAATACCAATTCTCCCACAGAGTGAGAAGAAGATGCTGGAGTATTGATTACGTGTAACCCTTTGTCTTTTGCGTATTGTACATCAATGTTATCCATTCCAACACCACCACGACCGATGATTTTTAAAGATGGACAAGCATCAATTAATTCTTGTCTTACAGTAGTTGCAGATCTTACTAAAATAACATCAATATTATTTTCATTGATATAGTTTTCTAATTGATCTTGAGCAACTGTGTTTAAAATTACTTCAAATCCTGCTTTTTCTAAGGCATCAACACCAGATTGTGCTAAACCGTCGTTTGCTAAAACTTTCATTTAATTATTGTTTATGCTTAGGGACTAAGCGTTAAAATTTTTTCATTACATCAATTAAAGCTTGTACGCTTTCTTTTGGCATTGCATTGTAGATAGAAGCTCTAAATCCTCCTACAGAACGGTGACCTTTTACGTTGCTAATTCCAGCTTCTGTACAAGCAGCTAAGAATTCTGCATCTTTATCAGCATCTTTTAATAAGAAAACTACATTCATTAAAGAACGATCTTCTTTGGCTACATTGTTAACGAATGATGGATTGTTGTCAATTTCGTTATATAGCATTGCTGCTTTTTCTTCGTTGTTTTTAGCAATAGCTTCTAAACCACCTTGAGCTTTCATGTATTCTAAGTTTAACATAGATACATAAATAGCAAAAACAGGAGGAGTGTTAAACATACTTTCTCCTTTAATGTGAATCTGGTAGTCTAACATAGAAGGAATGGTTCTACCAGTATTTCCTAAAATGTCTTTTTTAACAATTACCAAAGTTGCACCTGCAGGACCTAAGTTCTTTTGTGCTCCAGCATATATAATTCCAAATTTAGAAACATCTACTGGCTTAGAGAAAATATCAGAAGACATGTCTGCCACTAAAACAGCATCAGTTTTAGGATATTCTTTAAATTGAGTTCCAAAAATGGTGTTGTTAGAAGTGAAGTGTACATAATCTACATCAGAAGGAATAGAAAATCCTTTAGGAATGTAATTATGATTTGTATCTGCAGAAGAAGCAATTTCTACTACTTCTCCAAAGTTTTTAGCTTCTTTTAATGCCTTGTTACTCCATGCACCTGTATTGATGTATGCAGCTTTCCCTCCATCAACTTTAATTAAGTTAATAGCTGTCATTAAAAATTGAGTAGAGGCTCCACCTTGTAAAAATAATACTTCGTGAGTAGCGGGAACATTTAAAATTTCTTTTACCAAAGCAACTGCTTTGTCATATACTGCAACAAACTCTTTACTACGGTGAGATATTTCAATTAATGATAAACCTGTATTGTCAAAATCTAAGATGGCTTGACTAGCTTTTTCAAATACTTCTTGAGGAAGGATTGAAGGACCTGCGCTAAAATTGTGTTTTTTCATTATAAATTTATGTTTTTGGAAAGCACAAATTTATAAAATCTAGTCACTTTAGCTTTACGTTTGAGTATTTATTTTTAACGTTTTTTTAGATTGTTATTAAAAATTTAACAGTATCTACATTATCTGCGTAATTCCATAATTTTGGAACCTGTGTTTGCCCAAATTTTACATTATCTTTAATGTTTAGCTCAGAAGTGATGCATTGGATCTTGTCAGAATCATCATTTAATTTGTCTTTAAGATCCTCTAAATTGTCATAAAATTCGTAAAAAATACTAGCTATAGGAGAGGCATAACTTTTATCCTCTTTTAGCATTAAAAATCCGTTTTCTTTAATATCAAACAAGCTCATTAAATACACGGCTTTATTGTAGTCATAATTATTAGCATATTTGGTGTAGTTTATAATGTCTCTGTGTTTGTAAACAGCTTTAAAAAGCTTATCAAAATCATAGTCCTTAGGAACAAATATTTTTGATACATTTCTACATCCTAATCCGTAATATCTAAAAATATCATCACTTAAGGCTTCTAGTTGCTCGTGTGTTTCATTTCCATGTATTACTGCTACAGAGTTTCTACTCTTTCTAATAATATGTGGGTGTTTTCCAAAATAATAATCAAAATAGCGAGCCGTGTTGTTGCTTCCAGTAGCAATTACAGCATCGTAATTTTCTAGTTTGGCCTCTGTAAAATTAAAAGTCTCTTTAAAACTTGGTTCTATATGTTCTAAATATTTTGCAATAAGAGGAATAAAATACTTGTCATTAGAAGAGAGTTTAGCTAATACTTTATTTCCTGTAATGGCTACACATAAAAAATCGTGAAAACCAACCAAAGGAATGTTTCCTGCCATAATAATAGCTACAGTTTTGTTAGCGTTATTGGGAATGGTATAACTTTTTAACCAATAAGTTAATTCTTTGTCAGTTAATGCATTTGCCCAGTTTTCAAAAGCAAACAATACATTGTTTTTAGTAAACCAACTGTTGTATTCTTCGGCTCTTTTTATTTGTGTTTCAAAAACATCAAAAAATAAATCATTAAAAGGTATGGCTTCCTTTTTTACAATTCCGTTTGTTGTAAATTGACTTAAAAATTTACCTAAAGTAACAAATGCTTTTTTTCTCTTATCTAAACTCATTATAAGTTAGTTTGTGGGTTTTGTGTGAATACAAAATGTATTATTTTTGTGGTACAAATTTAAAGAAAAAAGAACGATGGCAATTATAATAACTGATGAATGTATTAACTGTGGTGCTTGTGAACCTGAGTGTCCTAATAATGCAATATATGAAGGTGCTGAAGAGTGGAAATATTCTGAAGGTACTTCTTTAGAAGGAGATTTTGTATTACCTAATGGTCATAGCGGAAATGCTGATGAAGAGCAAGAGCCTATTTCTGATGAAGTTTACTACATTGTGCCAGATAAATGTACAGAGTGTAAAGGTTTTCACGATGAGCCTCAATGTGCTGCTGTTTGTCCTGTTGACTGTTGTGTTCCTGATGAGGATATAGAGGAGACAGAGGAAGAATTGTTAGCTAAACAAGCATTTTTACACAAAGAATAAGGTTAAAAACATATTTGTTAAAACGTCAATCATTGATTATGGTTGGCGTTTTTTTGTTACATAGTATCTTAAAATTATATTTGTTTCCATATTTTAAATTTCATTGTATGTTATTCAACTTTAGGTTTCTTTCTTTTTTTTGTTTGATGTTTTCTTTATCTCTACATGTTTTTTCACAAAAGCATGTTAATTTGTTTCCAGTAGAGGCTGTTGTAACGGGTTATCATAATGATTGGACAATTAAAAGCTACCAAAGAAGAATTGCAGATTTTAAAAAAGATATTCCAGAACAAGGCGATGTATTTTTTATTGGAAATAGTATTACTCAGCAAGGTAGAGATTGGAATGAAAAATTTGAACTAAACCATATTAAAAATAGAGGAATTGCTGGAGATGTGACTGATGGTGTTTTGGCAAGACTAGATGAGATTGTTTATTACCAACCCAAAGCCATTTTTATTTTAATAGGAGTGAATGATTTGTTTAATCTGCACCAAAAAGAAGATAAAAGTGCTAGGTTTAAATATGATAAAACTATTCCATCAGCTAAATATGTAGGAAAAAATATTATTAAGATAGCCAAAACCTTACATCAAAAATTACCAGATACTAAATTGTTTGTAAGAACGGTATTGCCAACAAGGAAAGACTTTTTAAAAAATGATATTCTAGAAATTAACAAACTGATTAAAAAATCTGAGAAAAAAGGATATTATACTGTAGTAGATTTACACCGTGTTTTTGTAGATAATTTTGGTTATATGAAAAAGGAACTAACCAAAGATGGTGTTCATTTAAACGATAAAGGATATCAACAATGGGTAAATTTTGAAAAACCTTTATTAAGCCAGTTTACCAAATAAAAAAAGAGGTTGAAATTAATATTCAACCTCTTTTAAGTTTTATAAACCTAACCTTATACTAGGAGTGTTTACTCTAACATTTACTCCAGAACTTCTTTTTGGTGATCTATAATAATATCTGTCATCATATCTGTAATAATAAAAAGAAGCATGGCTGTAGTAATGGTCACTATGGTGACAATGGTGATCACATTCTTTATAATGATTAGCGTAAGCATCTTTTTTTCCTTTCATATAGGCTTTGTATGCTTTTTTGTCTTTTTTCTTTAGGTTCTTTTCATATTCTTTTTGATCTTTCCAAAACTGTTTTTCTTCCTCTTTGGTTTCTGCTGTAAATTGTTGTTCATACTTAGCATCTTCTTTAGCTCTTTGCTGATAATATGAGGTTTTATTAAGTTGTGTTTTTTTTTTGTCTTCTTGTGCCTGCATTGAGGTAGATAAGATTATAGTTAATATGAACGTAGTTGTTTTAAATAATTTCATGATGTTTTATTTTAAAAGTTAATAGCTCTTTCTATACTTAAGACACCTTAATTTATTTTTACCCTATAGTTATTATAATTATTTTCCACCGTTGGCTTGTAAATCGGCAATGCATTGTGCATCTAAAGTCGGAGCGGAATTGCTTCCAAATAAGTTTGATAAACCATCACCTGTTTCTGCAGACCAATACATTAAACAACTTTCTTCATTACAATGTTTTGCATGTTCCGTATCTTCATGGTTATTTTGCATGGTTGTTCCTAAGTTGGTCAATCCTAAAAGGTGACCTACTTCATGAGTAATAACGGTAGTTTCTAACAAACTTCTGTTGGGTTCAAAAGTACTATTGCTTAGTTCGTGTAATGTGTTTTCATAAATAACAAATGAGGTATTTCTATAAGCAGTTCCTAATACGGTTCCGTTATTGGTGTTTTTGTCAGATTCTCCATCAGTAAAAAAAGCCCAAACAGCAATTTTATTTTCCGTGTTATATTGTGTTCTGTGAGTGTTTTCTATATCTATAATATCATTAATAGTATAGCGACTTTTATTTGGACTAGGAATTGATCTTTGTTCAATTATAATACCTTCTGGTTTATATGTTCTTTCTTCTAAAAAAGATTTAAAATTATTAATAGCTGTTGTGGTTGGTTTATAACCTTCTACATAAACAACTTCTAAAATCATACTTTTATAAGTCTTGTCAGATAATAAATCATTAGAAGAACTTCCTGTTGCTTTTTGATTACTAGAGCTGTTTGTTTCATTATTTACTCCACTAATATTGTCTTTAGAACAAGATAGGAGCATGGTTATAATTACAAGTAAAATAATAGATTGAGATTTCATTAGGTTTGATATTTATGATTATAAAAACAGCCGCTTAAAAAAAGCAGCTGTTTTATATTATTTACGTAATTAAGTTAAAAAAGTTTTAGATCTGAGTTAAAACCAAAGTAACTGCAGTATCTGTTGAACTTTGTAAAGTAATAGAACTATTAGAGTAACTAGTAATTGTCCATGCATCATTTAACAATTCAAAATTTGAATTACCAGAAAATTCAAGGGTTAAAAACACTTCCATTTTAGAAGCAACCGTAAATGTACCTTCTGCCTTTTCTGCCAATGCATTTGAGGTGTTTATGGCAGTACAAGTTAAATCGTTAGCAAAATCAATGGTGTAGTTTGCGTAGTTGTTAGCACTATCAACCCCAGCGTTAACATAAGATTCTACTCTAAAAGCACCTTCTACTAAAATATTTTCCATGGTTTCTGCATCTTCTTCTGCTTCCTCCATTGTCTCATCATTATCTATACAATCAGAAATTTGTGTTTGTAATTCTGCATCACTTGTAATAGTTACCTGAGTATCTCCTTCAAAAGTTGCTGTAATAGGGTATTTGATAGAGAACATTTCATCATCACCAAAATTGTTCATATATGCATATAATTCTTGGTCAGAAGTTAAAACAGCACTACCTGTTTGTTCAATACTTAAATTATAAGTTAAAAGGGTAATTGGGTAATGAATGTTTAAACAATTAATGGCATTTTCTTTTTCTTCTTCGGCCTCTGAACAAGCATTCATAATTGCATTGTATTCAGTTTGGTTGGTAACTTCAACCTCTGTATAGTTGCTTAATTTTACTGTAAAGGGAAATTGTAATCTAATACTATCATCATCATTAATAATTTCTCCTAAGATGTTTAAAACAAGTTCGTAGTCAAGTTGGTTTCTTAAAGTTACTTCGGTATCATTAACAATAGCTGTTACAGGAAATAAAATAGAAGAACAAGAGGTTCCGTCTAAAAAATCATCAAAACTACCATCGTACATTGCAGTACGTTCTAAGTTTGATGCTGTTTCAGAATTTGCTGAATTTGTGTTTGGGTTCTCTCCATTCTCTATATCTACTTCTTCTTGACATGAGGTTAGTCCTAAGAATGAAATAAATAAAATAGCGGTTAATAATTTTAAAGTTTTCATAATACTTAATGTTTTTAGGTTTAAATTTAATAGCGATTTTTTCGCCTTTCTATATTTAAGACCCTTAAGCTTAAATTTACCCTATGCTTTTTTTAATTTTTTTTAATAAAATAATTAAACCTCTGAAAACATAGTGTTTATCAGTATTTTTATTATTCCTACTTTTGCACAAAGCTACATTATATAGATAATTTTATGAAAGAACCTAAGCATAAACTTTGCGAAGAAGCTTATTTTAATAGTTTTTATTTAAAACATATTCAGGCTGCTAGTAATTTTGCATTCTATAAATGTGGTAATAAAGATGTTTCTTTAGATTTGATACAAGATGCATTTTCAAAAATATGGGAGAATTGCTCACAAATAGATTTTGAAAAAGCCAAGACATATTTATTTACTACAGTTAATAATTTATTTTTAAATACTATTAGACATCAAAAGGTGGTAATGTCTTATGCCAAAGAATCACCTTATATGGATAAAACAAATCTGAACCCAGAGTATTTAATGGAAGAAGATGAGTTTAAACAAAAACTACTTTCTGCTATAGAAGGTTTAAGTAACGACCAACGAGAGGTTTTTTTATTAAATAGAATAGAAGGAAAAAAGTATAGAGAAATTGCTGAGTTACTTTCTATTTCTCAGAAAACAGTAGAAAAAAGAATGTCTGCAGCTTTAAAAATTTTGAGAACCAAAGTTGATAAAAAAGATATTTAATTGTTTGGTATAGGGTAAATTACAATATAGGTGTCTTAAATATAGAATGCGTTAAAAATGAACAAAGAACACGACATATTAAAATGGTATAATGGAGAAATTTCTACAGAAGAGATACAAAAAATGTATCCTAATGAAGATTTTTTATCATTAGAAAAAATGGGATTTTATGCCAAGCAAATAGACATTCCTAAAGTGGATGCTCAAAAAGCATTGGAACAGTTTAAAACCAGAGATTTAAAGAAAAAGAAAACAAAGGTAGTTTCGTTAAATACTTCTTTATTATTAAAAATAGCTGCTATGTTGGTAGTAGTTTTTGGATCTGCATACTTTTTCTTTTTTAACAACACACAATCTTATTCAACAGATTTTGCACAAACTAAAACCTTTACATTGCCAGACAATTCTGAAGTCATTTTAAATGCTCAGTCTAATTTGGCATATAATAAAAAAGAATGGAGTAAAAACAGGACTCTAAATTTAGAAGGAGAGGCCTTTTTTAAAGTGACCAAAGGAAAAAAGTTTACGGTACAAACCCATGCAGGAAACATTCAGGTATTAGGAACCCAGTTTAATGTAAAAGAACGTGAGAATTATTTTGAGGTGCAGTGTTATGAAGGTTCTGTTCGTGTAACATATAACCATCAACAAACTGTTTTGTCTCCAGGTAAATCAGTAAGAGTTGTAAATGGAAAGGTAGTTAATACTAAAGATTTTATAGCTCAAAATCCTTCCTGGTTATTAAAAGAATCTACATTTGACAATGTTCCTTTGTGGCAGGTTATTGATGAGTTAGAGATACAATACAATATTAAAATAAACACCGATAAAGTTGATGTAAACAAAATATTTTCGGGGAGCTTTACACATACAGATAAAAATTTGGCTTTACAATCTGTAACCATTCCTTTAAAATTAAGCTATAAAATACAAGGAAATAAAGTGGAACTGTATAGATATGAAACCAAGTAAAATTGCATTTATTTTATGTTTTCTTTTTACTTTTTTTTCTTTTGCACAACAGCAACAGAAAGAGGTTTTACTTGTTGATTTAATACCACAATTAGAAACTAAGTTTGATGTAAAATTCTCCTATTCGGTTGAAGATGTACAAAATATTTTTATTCAAAACCCAGAAGATTCTTTTACCATAGAAGAAATTATAGCCTATTTAAACAAGGCCACCGTTTTTAACTTTAAATTTTTAAATAAACGATATATTACGGTTTCTACCCTACAAAAAAGCATTAATATTTGTGGAGTATTAATTTCATCAACAACACAAGAACCTGTTTTTGGTGCTTCTATTTTGGTAAACAATACAAGTAAAGGAGTTGTTAGTAACGGTAAAGGAGAATTTGAAATTAAGGGAGTTGATATTTACGAAAACATTTCTATTTCTTATTTAGGATATGAAACCTTACTATTAAAAGCAAAAGAATTAAGGGATTGTAAAAGAATAGTGTTAACAGAAAGTGCCCAGCAATTAAATACCGTGGTAATTTCTAAATTTTTAACCACAGGTTTGCAACAACGTGTTGATGGAAGTACGGTTTTAAACACCGAAAAATTCGGTATTTTACCAGGGCTTACAGAGCCTGATGTTCTGCATTCAATTCAAGCTTTACCAGGTATAGAAAGTGTAAACGAAAGTATAGCCAATATAAATGTAAGAGGGGGGAGTAATGATCAAAATTTAATGATTTGGGATGGTATTAAAATGTATCATACCGGACATTTTTTTGGATTGATTTCTGCCTATAATCCTAATGTTACTAATAAAGTAGTGGTTTCTAAAAATGGAACTTCTAGTGAGTTTAGCGATGGGGTTTCTAGTACCATAAACATGTCTACCAAGAATAGTATTGGTAATAAAATTAGAGGAGGAGCGGGGTTTAATTTGTTAAATACATATGCTTTTTTAGAAATCCCCATCAATAAAAAATTAGCAATTCATGTTTCTGGTAGAAGATCTTTTACAGATTTTTTTACCTCTCCAACTTACAACACATATTTTAAAAGAAGCTTTCAAGACAGTGAATTAACCAACCATACAAATACAAATGAAAGTAACAGTTCATCAAACTTTTACTTTTATGATTATACGGCAAAGTTGTTATATAATATTCATCCAAAACACAAAATAAGAGCTAATATTATAGGTATTTATAATAACTTAGATTACTTAGAAACTGATACAAATGATCAAAATCAAATCAGTTCTAAAACCAATAATGTACAGCAAAAAAACTTAGGTTTAGGGGTTCAATGGAATGCTCAATGGAATAAAAAAACAGAAACGGATGTTATTACTTTTTATTCCAAATACAATATTGATGCGGTAGATTATAGAATTGAAACAGATCAAAAATTAACCCAAGCCAATGAAGTGTTTGAAACTGGAATTAAAGTAAATACCCATTATAAAATACATGAGAACTTATCTTTATTAACCGGATATCAGTTTAGTGAAATAGGTATTTTAAACCAAACAACGGTAACGGTTCCATCATACGAAAAAACTAAAAAAGATGTATTGCTAAATCATGCTTTGTTTAGTGAGGTTGAGTTTAATAAAGGAAGTACCTATTTTAGAGCAGGAGTTAGAGGTAATTATTTTCAAAAGTTTAACATTTTTTTGTTTGAACCAAGATTGAGTTTTAGACAAAAAATAACTTCTGATTTAAGTGTAAAACTACAAGGAGAATTTAAAAATCAATCAGCCACTCAAATTATAGATTTTCAGGATAATTTTTTAGGAATTGAAAAAAGACGTTGGATTTTAGCAAACAATCAAACTATTCCTATTTCTAAAAGTAAGCAAAGTTCTTTAGGAGTAGAATATCATAAAAATAACTGGGTTTTTAGTACTGATGGTTTTTATAAACAAGTAAAAGGAATTACAGCTTCTAATCAAGGGTTTTATAACAATTTTCAATTTTTAAGTGCTACTGGTAGTTATTCTGTAAAAGGTTTGGAGTTTTTGGCTAATAAAACCACCAATAAATACAGCACGTGGTTAAGTTATACCTACAGTGTAAATAAGTATAATTTTGATGATTTTACACCTTCAGAATTTCCTAACAATGTAGATATCAGACATTCTCTATCTTTAGCATTTAATTATACCATTTTAAATAACTTAGAAGTTTCCTTAGGTGGAATTTTGAGGTCGGGTCAGCCTTATACCAAGCCTATACAAGGTAACGAAACCATTAAAAATGGAAATAATACAACAGTAAATTATGATGTTCCTAATGATGAGAATTTAAATAATTTTATAAGGTTAGATGCTTCTTTAAAATATAAATTTACTTGGTCTAACACTATAAAAAGCACTATTACAGTTGGAGTTATTAACCTTACCGATCAGGAGAATATTATAAACAGATACTATAAAGTTGATGATGATAATTCTGATAACGTAATAGAAGTAAATTCTAAATCACTTGGTTTTACTCCAAACATAAGCTTAAGAGTAAATTTTTAAGAAACAAAACAAGGCTAAAAATATTGCTATAAAAAGGTTTAGCACAAAACTAAATTTTGTTTTTGTGCAGAATATTGGGTTTTCATCTTGTTTTTGAATCCAAAAAAGCCCTATAAAGCATATTAAAAGAATCATCATTTTTAGCTGTAGTTTGGTACTACAAATAACTTTAATATAGGTGTGGTATATCTGCATCCATAAAACTCATAATTATATGATAATCTACATATATTTTTATTTATATGATAAAAAGCATATATTTGATTTTATATGATAAAAAGCATATAAATATGATGGAAGCAGTGATTACAGCAGATATTATCAATTCAAGAGAGGTTTCTCCAGAAGTTTGGTTGCATAGTTTAAAGGATACTTTGCAAAGCATTGGAGAGGAATATGTTGTTTGGGAAGTATTTAGAGGAGATAGTATTCAGTTAATTATTAATCCTCAAAAAGCTTTAGAAATAGCGGTTTTATTAAAATCTATTATCAAACAAATTCCTGTGTTAGATATTAGAATAGGCATTGGTATTGGGGAAATTACATATAAATCGGATAAGGTCACCACATCAAATGGTGCTGCTTTTGTACATTCGGGTGAAGCTTTTGACGGGTTAAAGAAAAACACATTGATTGTGAAATCTCCTTGGCAAGATTTTGATAGAGTAATAAATATCATGCTAAATTTAGCAACCTTAACTATGGATAATTGGAAGCCTGCTATGGCTGAAATTGTACATCAACAATTAAAAAATCCTGATAGTAAGCAAATAGAAATAGCCAAAGCGTTAAACAAAAAACAAAGCAATGTAAGTTATAGTTTAAAAAAAGCGGGGTATGATGAAATATTGGAATGTATTTATTATTATAAACAACAAATAGATAAGTTATGTTAGTTTTAAAATTGTTGATTGCTCATGTATTGGGTGATTTTGTATTACAACCTAACAAATGGGTAAGGCATAAGGAAAAGAAAAAATTTGCATCTAAATATTTGTATATACATACTGTAATTCATGCGTTATTGTTGTTAATATTTCTTGGTTTTCAAGTCCAATATTTATGGACAATTGCAATAATTAGTATTTCTCATTTAATAATTGATGGTATTAAATTGTTAAAACCTTTAAAGAATAATAGGATATTATTTTTTGTAGATCAATTGGCACATTTATTAGTTATAGGTTTGGTATGGAAACAATGGAATGCTATAAATATTGATTTTTCATCAATTATTACAACACATAATTTATTGTTGGTATTGGCTTTATTGTTGTTAACCTCAGTAACCTCTATTGTTTTAAAAGTAGTTTTTAGTGTATGGAATAAAGAGATAGAGGAGGTAAGTAAAAAAGATAGCTCATTAAAAAATGCAGGAAAATACATCGGAATTCTAGAGCGTTTATTTGTTTTTACCTTTGTAGTGCTAAATCAATGGCAGGCTATAGGTTTTTTATTGGCTGCAAAATCGGTGTTCCGTTTTGGAGATTTAACCAAAGCTAAAGATCGAAAATTAACAGAATATATATTGGTGGGAACTTTGTTAAGTTTTGGAATTGCTATTATTATTGGACTGGTATTTAGTAGGTTGGTGTTTTAAAGGTAATTTTTTAATTGCTGAATTACTGTTTTCCAATTTTCAGGAAAATCAGTTTTTAGTAACTGTGTTTCTTGAGTAAAAGGATGTTTAAATGTTAATGTTTTGGCATGTAAAAACATTGCTTTATTTTGAAATTTCTCTTCAAACATCCTATTGTGAAAACGATCTCCATATTTAGGGTCGCCAATTAAGGGGTGACTAATTTTGTTCATATGAATTCGTAACTGATGTAAACGTCCTGTTTTAGGTTGTAACTCTACCAGACTATATCTAGAAATGTCATAAGGTCCTACTTTTATAGGAATTTCAAAAGTTTCATAACGTTTATAAAAGGTAAGTGCTTCTTTATGTACGTTGGCATCACGACCTTTTACAGGACTGTCTATTTTTCCTTCTTCAGGAATAAAACCACGAACCAATCCGTAGTACGTTTTCTGAATTTGATTATGGATGAATAAATCTTGAAAAGGTTTTACAAACTCTTTTTGCTTGGCAAATAAAATAATTCCTGAAGTTTTTCTATCCAATCTGTGGATGGGAAAAAATTTAGCCCCCAATTCATCATTTAACAACTGAACCAAAGATTTTTCTTCAAGTTGATTATTAGCCATTGTAGAATGATGTACTAATATATTGTTAGGTTTGTGTACCGCTAAAATATAATCGTCTTGAAAAAGAATTTTAATCATGTTTATTTCTGTTTAAGAAACCATTTCTAAAATACTCAAATGTTTTTTTAAAACGCCAGAAGGTGTTTGTTTTGTTTCATCAAAAACACGAGTGTCTCCAAATAAAATAAAACTATCTTTGGCTCTAGATACGGCCACATTTAACATGTTGGGTTTGTCATCTTTGTCAAAAAACAACGTTCCTTCGTCTATATGGCTATATACCGAGCTAAACAAAACAATGTCTCTTTCTGCTCCTTGTAAAGCGTGTACCGTTCCTAATTTAATATCATTTATATTGTATCCTGCTTCCATTAAGGCTTTAGAAAGTTCGTTTTTTTGACTTGCAAACGGAGTAATAATTCCCAAAACCTTTTCTATAGAATTTACATTGTAAGCCTCTTGAATACTGTCTTCATGTTGTCTTAACCACTTAATAATGGCATTTACTTCATTTAAATTACATCGGCTGTTATACTTACGCTCACTAACACCTTCTATATGATAAGCCAACATAGATGGAAAAATTTGATTTTCAGAAGCGTTTCCTTTCATAGGTTTTAAAATGCCTCCGTAAGCCAATTCATTACAAAAACCAATAATTTCATCATTACATCTACGGTGTTCTAATAAAACCATTCCTGGTTGGTTACCAGTAGGTAATAAAGTCTCAAATTCACAAGCATTTTGAGCCATTTTCATAATACTTCCGTTAGAAGCCAAAAATCCCATTTCTTTTAAAACTTGGGTTTGTTCTTGATTAGAAATAATATTTTGATTGATTAAGTTTCCTTGATCTATTTTTAAAGGTATAGACCAAATAGGCTCAATTTGTTGCAAATCGCCTACTACCATTGCTTTTTTTGCTAGAGAAAATAAGGGGATACTCACTTCTGGAGTTACTTGTCCAGCTTCATCAATAATTAATAAATCAATAAAATTGAACAATGGTAAATACTCAAAAACGGGTTTTCCGTGTTCATTTTCTCCTTGAAATTGACTGTAAACAAAATGTGGAGGTGCCATGTAAAAAGTAGCAACAAAACAAGGAGTTAGCATAGCCCTACGTTTCCATTTTTCGCTAATAGCTTTTTCTCCTGTACCTTTTTCGGTTTCATGTTCAATTGAGTCTTTTGTAGCTATTAACCAACGTGCTTCCCAATAATGTGTAGCCAATAAAAAGGCCTTATGACGTAAACCAACATCTAATTCATCGTAAAAATATTGATGTTCTTTGTTATTAGAATTCATTTTTTTATACTCAAAATCCCACATCTTTTCTTCGGAAACAAAAGGATATCCTTTAATATTATTCTTTAGTTTCCAGTCGTTTAGTTTTATGTTAGATTGAATGGCCAAATTTAAATAACCCAAAAAATCTTTTATAAAGGTTTTGGTTTTGTTAATATCATTTATAATATCAACCTTTATTTTAAATGTATAATCTTGTTGGTTTTGAATATCATCACTAAAAACAGCTTTTACCTGTGCTATAAAATCATCATTTTTAATCCCTAACTTAATTTTTTTGATTTGATCTCTCCAAGTTTTAAGGTTTAGAATGTGTATTTTATCTTTTTTAATAAAATCTTTAGGATGAATTAAAATAGCATTTATTTTATCTATAGAGTTAATATAATCACTGCAAATTCTAGTTCCATTTACCAATTCATCTTCTATTAGTACAATTTCATTTTGCAAATGCTCACAAATATCTTCAAAAGACTCTAGCTCAAAGTTAAATTCATCTTTAAATCTATTTAAGAAAAAAGTTTCTGCTTCAGCAATGTAATTTTCATTTTCTAAATCACACAAAGTTCCTTCGTGACCAAACAAGTTTCCTTTTAAATAGTTGATGCTTTCTAAAGATTTTGGACTTTTAGAATTGGATGGCAAATACGTAGCATATCCATTAAAATTAGGAATCCATCGTTTGGATAAACTTTTTAAGCTACTTTCAGAATTGATAAAACTATCAATAATATTGGTCACGGCTTGGTTGTTGGTAGAACAAGCCACAATAACAGGGGCTTCCTCTCCAAGAATGGCAGATTTTACAAACTCTGTAGCGACTACACTTTGCAATAAGGTGGTTTTTCCTGTACCGGGAGGACCATTTACAGCGGTAACAGCATTGTCTTCGGATGTTAAATAAGACAAAAGCGTTTTTCTTTGACTTATAGACAAAGGGAATTTATTAGACATTTGTCCAGAATGAAAATGATTGTAACTTAAAAATCCCTGATCTGTAATGGCGTTTTTACGTGTTCTTTGTGTAGGCGTAATAATTTTAGATAACAAAGGAAGTTCATCAATTTCACCTAAAATATGATCGTATAAAAACAAAATACTCTTTGCTGTGGCAATTTTAGAACTGGTTGCAAAGTACATGACGTGTTGAACCGTTTGGTAATTTTCTGCTCTGTAATTATTTATGCTTCTATGGGTAATGTTTTTAAAAACATCGGTTACATAATTCCAATAAACATCCCATGCTACAGGAGTTTCTTCATCATCAGAAAAAGGTTCTTCAATTTCTTTAGCATTGATGATGTTTTCTGTAGATGAGAAAATAAAATCATTTTTTACATCGGCAATAGGAGCAAGATAATTTCTAACTACCAAAGGAAATAACTCCTTAGAGACAGATAGTTGTCCAGATCTGTTTACTCGAGCAGGAATCCAAAAAGGTCTTATAATTTTGTTGTTGTATGATGTGTTTTCAGATAAATAATCTAAATAAAATGGAGATATTAAAATTTCAGTTTCTGTAATTTCTCTCCAATTTGTATTGTCTTTTTTATTAATTCCTTTAAGTCTATTAATTCTACGCTCCTCGGCATCTAACATTTCTTTAGCGTTTTTAGCGCTAATCATTCCGTTACCAACAAAACAGTTTTTTTCTTCAAATAAATTCTTAATTCTGCTAATATCAATGGCTAGATTTTCGCTGTCTGTTAAGCTGTTTTTGTAATAATGTAACCAGTTTTTTTCGTTAGCCATAAAATTATAAATAGGGAATTTTTAAGGCTGGCTAAAATAATTTTTTATGTTTTGTTTAATGACTGTTTTTATATTAAAAAAAAGAATTTATGAACAATTACTAAATATATATTTAATATGTTTTGTTTTTTAGGGTAGGGTAAACAGAGAGTATTTTGTTTAAATTATATAATAGATGAAAAAAAATGGATATAAAAAATAATGTAATAGTAGTTATTACAATGGGTGTTTTAATGAGTTGTAATAGTTATAAAGAAGTTAAAAACCATCATCATAATGACAGTACTCATACCCATAAACCTCAAGATTATTTTGGAGAGTATATGTTAGAAGATGAAAATTTTGGAACTAAAACCAATGTAACTATCAAAGAAGATAAAAGAATTATGGTTACCAATTCTTTGCCAAATCATGTAACGGGAGAATTTCCAAGAAAAGGAAATCCAAATACTATTTCTGCTCAAAACAAAACTTATGAATTTCCTGTGTCTCCCAAATGGGTAGGAAAACCTCAATGGGTTAGAGAACCAGGAATAGCATTAAACGGAGTAAAATTTGAACCCGGAACAGCTGAAGTTGTAGTTTGTGAAACGGGAGAAAATTATAGAGTAGAAGCCTTTCAGAATTTAATAGATTTAGGACTAGATTTTAACAATGCTCATGTGCAGCCCACAGGAGCATATCATTATCATGGTGTGCCAACATCAGTTGTTAAAAAACAAGAAGAGGATAAGGATTTAGTACATATTGGTTTTGCTCACGATGGATATCCTATTTATTATTCTAAAAGAGGTACTTATAAATCTGGATATCAAAAAATAGACGGAAATAGAGAAGGGGAAGATTGTACATATTCAAACCCAAAGAGAACTATTGAGATTGATGTAAATGATAATCATAATGGAACCTATACTTCAGACTTTGAGTATATAGATGGATCAGGTGATTTAGATGAGTGTAATGGTATAGAAATTAATGGGCAATATATGTATTTTGTTACCGATGAATTTCCATATGTAAGTCGTTGTTTAATGGGGGAAGTAAAGCAAGAAAAACAGAAACAATCTTTTGGAAATAGAAATCAAAGAGATAAACAAAATAGAGAAGGAGAG
This sequence comes from Wenyingzhuangia sp. IMCC45467, assembly GCF_054111205.1. The sequence goes on along the minus strand of NZ_CM134196.1, from coordinate 647,162 downwards.
AGGCCAAGTATTCCCCAGATAATGGAGCATATGGATGCGAATAAAGACGGAAAGTTATCTAAAACAGAAGTTAAAGGACCTTTACAGCAAGAATTTTCGGTAATTGATAAAAATAAAGATGGGTATATTTCTAAAGAAGAATTAGAAAATATGCCAAAACCAAATAAAAGGTCACAGAAAAGATAATTGCGGTTCATAGAAAAACGTCCTTTTGAAATAGTTCAAAAGGACGTTTTAGATTTTAATTAAGTAAGAAAAAAATTATTTAACCAGTAGCTTAGATTGTTCTTTACTTTCATCACATAAAACGGTAACAATGTATATACCTGATGCTAAAGAATTATTTAAGACAATAGATGGTTTTTTATCTAAAGATGCGCTATAAACGGTTTTACCTTGCATATTAGTAATGTGCATATAGTTGGCATTTTTAGGTAGTGTTATTTTAATTAAATCTCCTGGTTTTACAGGATTAGGTGATATAAATAACTTGGCTCTTTCTTTAGTAGGATTAGAAATTAACTCTGAAGAAAAACCACCTGCTTTACTACCAGAAGAACAACTAATTGCTGTAGGATTTACCCCTTCAACTTCTAGTTTGTCAATATTACCTAAACCAGAAGAAGTAGTTGCCTCTAATCTAATTGTATTTACTCCTGCAACCAAAGTGGTGGTTACTGTGGAGTTACTATTTTCTGCCCAAGTAGTCCAATTTCCTGTAGATGGGAAAGAAGCTGATGTAGCAGTAGTTCCATTAACAATAACATTTCCATTTCTATCAGTACTTCCTCCATTTGCGTATCGCCATCTAAGAGTATATGTTCCAGTAGAAGGAACAGATACAGACCAATCTACACCATTACCAGCAGCATTGGCAGTGTTGGCAAATCCTGCCCCTGTAAAGCCAGCATTATTACTGTCTATGGTTCCATTTACTCCACAGAAACCAGTTTCATTTTCTTGTATTGTAATGGTTGTGTTGGTAGAAATTGTAGCGTTACTTGAGTTAGAATTGTAGGTGTTTCCATTAGTGTCAGTAATTTTTATCCAATAGTAATAAGTAGTACCAGCAGTAGCGGTGTTATCTGTATATGTAGTTGTACCAGGAGTTACATAAGATAGTCTTCCTCTACCCGACGGGTTAGAGTCGGTATCTCTCATAACTTCTTGATATAATACATTAATACCTGCTACATTCCAATTTAAGTCAATAGCACTGCTAGTAGCAGTAGCATCTAGGTTTAATACGGTATCTCCTACCATATAAATATCTGGATTAGGAGGATTATTCATACCTCCACCAAAGTAGAATCCAAGGTGAGGTGGTTGGTTGTATGCAACGTTTTGCCAAGCAATACTCAATCTATAAACAGGATCGTGCATTAGGGTGTACATTCTTTGAGTAGTAACTTTATTAGTAGAAAAGATGACTAGTTTAGAGCTATCAGAGTTACGCATTAAAATTTCTTCTCTCCAGTCACCCATTATATCTGCACTAAGGGTAGGGGTGTATTTTGTACTATTGTTCATACCTGCTCCTTCAATATTATATAAAGTCACTAGTCTTTGAGTACCTTGTGTAGAAGAATTCCATTTGTTTAGTACATTTCTGTCAAGAATTTCTCTTTGAACGTCACCGTCCCACCAAATTCCAAAATTATAACTATCGCCACCACCAGCACTAGCAGGTAGTGTAGTTGAAATAACAGTTCCGTTTTTGTCGTGAATACCACTTCCGTCTGAAGACCAAACTTCATATCCTGCATGATTACTGTCTATATCCATGGTTAAACCACGACCAATGTCTCCGTTAGCAGCTACTTCCCATAAAACACTTCCAGTTCCAGCATTTCTGATAGACATTCCGGGTCTTGTAGAACCATTTGCTGTTTCATGAGGCATATAATATTCTAAACCAGGAGCGTTTGGATCAATATCTGTTAAATGACCAGCATCTCCATGACCGTATCCTGTAGAGTATAAACCAGTTCCGTTGTCATCAATGGCACAAGCCCCATACATAATTTCATCTTTTCCATCTCCGTCAACATCTCCCACAGCTAAGTTATGATTTCCTTGACCTTCATAAGGGTTGCTACTGTTGTGATTGGTATCAAAGACCCATCGTTGAGTTAATTGTCCGTTTCTATAATCATAGGCAGCTAAAGCAGTTCTAGTATAATAACCTCTACACATTACCAAACTAGGTTCGGTACCATCTAAATAAGCAATACAAGCCAAGAATCTATCTACTCTGTTTCCGTAATTATCTCCCCAATCAGAAACATTTCCTCTAGCAGGAGTGTAGTTGGTTGTTGTTAATTCTGCTCCAGTTTCTCCATTAAAAATGGTTAAGAATTCAGGACCAGAAAGCACATATCCTCCAGAATTTCTGTAATCAGCAGTTGAACTTCCAATAATATTATTGTTTCCATCTTTTGTACCATCTGCAGTTTTACAAGCAATTTCTGCTTTTCCATCACCATCAAGATCGTAGACCATAAATTGTGTGTAATGTGCACCAGAGCGGATATTGATACCTAGATCAATTCTCCAAAGGCTGGTTCCATCAAACTCTAATCCTTCTAAAATAGTATTTCCAGTATATCCAGAGTTGGCATTGTCTTTAGCATTAGAAGGATACCATTTTAATATAATTTCATAATCTCCATCACCATCTAAATCTCCAACACTGGCATCATTTGCCGAGTAGGTGTAAGCAACTCCATCAGGAGTAGTTCCTCCTGTTGGAGGGCTCAATGGAATGGTGTTGTAAAAGTTTGCCCAAACATCTGTAGAAGCAGACTGACTTCCTTCTGTACCGTTGATAACAGCACTTACAGTATAGGTACTATTTGATGTAGTGTTGTCTACATAATTTGATACATTTAAATTAGAGGCGATAAGTGTTCCTGATTTGTATAAGTTATAAGTAGCTCCATCGGTATATTCAGGTCCTAAAATCCTCCAAGAGATTAATACTTCATTGGTATTAATTCTTACTGCATGTGCTCCACGGTTTAGCTTTTCCATGTAGCGTTGGGCTTGTACATTCATTGAACTTAAGCATAGTAAAATACTCATAGCAAAGAGTAATAAAAAAGGTTTTTTCATAGTAAGTTTAGTTTTTTTAAATTAAACATGGTTTATAATTTAGTTAGGTTAAAGTTTTAAATGTGTTTTAAACATTTATTCGTTAAATATAATGATAATTCATTATTATGTGTTTTATTTTAGATATAATTTATTTTTTTGTTTATTTTACTGAGTATAATTCAATAAACATGTAAAATATAAAGAATTGGTTGTTTCCATGTAAAAGGAATGTTTAGGTACTAAAAACCCCTTTAGAGATCATTCTAAAGGGGTTTAGTTTTTGGGTCGTTTTATAAATCACTTTTATCTCACAAATAGTTTGGCTTGAATATTTCCAATATCATTTCTAACATTAACAATATATATTCCTGATTTTAGAGTGTTTTGGAGTTCCATATACGATTCACCATTTAATATATTATAATAAATGATTTGTCCTTGCATATTAATAATGCTAATTGCTTTAGCGTTTTTGGGAAGTGTAATTTTAAAAAACTCTCCTGTGTGTATTGGATTTGGTGAGAGTAATAATGTTAATGGTTGAGTGAATACGTCTGTATTTAAGTTTTCACCATTACAACCCGCTACAGAAGGACTTCCTCCTGTAATTTCTAATAAATCAATATTACCTAAACCATCGCTTGTAGTAGCTACTAGTCTAATTTTGTTTACTCCTTGTGTTAAGTTTACTGTTACAATTGAATTGCTGTTTTCTACCCAAGTAGTCCAATTTCCTGTAGATGGGAAAGAAGCTGATGTAGTAGTAACTCCATTAATAATTACATTTCCATTTCTATCTGAAGATCCTCCATTTGCATACTTCCATTTTAAAGTATAAGTTCCTGATGAAGGAACAGATACAGACCAATCAATACCACTTCCAGAAGCATTGGCAGTGTTGACAAATCCCGTTCCTGTGTATCCAGCATTGTTAGTATCTATAGTCCCATCTACTTCACAAAAACCTGCTTCATTTTCTTGAATAACAATACTTGAGTTTGTAAATATTTTAGTACTTGTGAAATCAGATTGAAATACTTCTCCTTGAGTGTCTGTAATTTTTAACCAATAATAATAAGTTGTACCTGTGTTTACCGAATTGTCTGTATAGCTAGTTGTTCCAGGAGTTATAAAAGAAATACTAGTGCTTCCTTCTGTATTTGAACTTGTATTTCTCATAAGTTCCTGTTGTGCTATTTCTATACCTGATACATTCCAACTAACATCAATATTGTTGTTGTTTGCAAATGCTTGAACTGATAAAGATTTTTCTCCAATCATTTTGATGTTAGGATTAGGAGGATTATTCATACCTCCACCAAAGTAGAATCCAAGGTGAGGGGGTTGGTTGTATGCAACGTTTTGCCAAGCAATACTCAATCTATAAACAGGGTCATGCATTAGGGTGTACATTCTTTGAGTAGTAACTTTATTAGTAGAAAAGATGACTAGTTTAGAGCTATCAGAGTTACGCATTAAAATTTCTTCTCTCCAGTCACCCATTATATCTGCACTAAGGGTAGGAGTGTATTTTGTACTATTGTTCATACCTGCTCCTTCAATATTATATAAAGTCACTAGTCTTTGAGTACCTTGTGTAGAAGAATTCCATTTGTTTAGTACATTTCTGTCAAGAATTTCTCTTTGAACGTCACCGTCCCACCAAATTCCAAAATTATAACTATCGCCACCACCAGCACTAGCAGGTAGTGTAGTTGAAATAACAGTTCCGTTTTTGTCGTGAATACCACTTCCGTCTGAAGACCAAACTTCATATCCTGCATGATTACTGTCTATATCCATGGTTAAACCACGACCAATGTCTCCATTAGCAGCTACTTCCCATAAAACACTTCCAGTTCCAGCATTTCTGATAGACATTCCGGGTCTTGTAGAACCATTTGCTGTTTCATGAGGCATATAATATTCTAAACCAGGAGCGTTTGGATCAATATCTGTTAAATGACCAGCATCTCCATGACCGTATCCTGTAGAGTATAAACCAGTTCCGTTGTCATCAATGGCACAAGCCCCATACATAATTTCATCTTTTCCATCTCCGTCAACATCTCCCACAGCTAAGTTATGATTTCCTTGACCTTCATAAGGGTTGCTACTGTTGTGATTGGTATCAAAGACCCATCGTTGAGTTAATTGTCCGTTTCTATAATCATAGGCAGCTAAAGCAGTTCTAGTATAATAACCTCTACACATTACCAAACTAGGTTCGGTACCATCTAAATAAGCAATACAAGCCAAAAATCTATCTACTCTGTTTCCGTAATTATCCCCCCAATCAGAAACATTTCCTCTAGCAGGAGTATAGTTGGTTGTTGTTAATTCTGCTCCAGTTTCTCCATTAAAAATGGTTAAGAATTCAGGACCAGAAAGCACATATCCTCCAGAATTTCTATAATCAGCAGTTGAACTTCCAATAATATTATTGTTTCCATCTTTTGTACCATCTGCAGTTTTACAAGCAATTTCTGCTTTTCCATCACCATCAAGATCGTAGACCATAAATTGTGTGTAATGTGCACCAGATCGGATGTTGATACCTAGATCAATTCTCCAAAGGCTGGTTCCATCAAACTCTAATCCTTCTAAAATAGTATTTCCAGTATATCCAGAATGAGCATTGTCTTTAGCATTAGAAGGATACCATTTTAATATAATTTCATAATCTCCATCACCATCTAAATCTCCAACACTGGCATCATTTGCCGAGTAGGTGTAAGCAACTCCATCAGGAGTAGTTCCTCCTGTTGGAGGGCTCAATGGAATGGTGTTATAAAAGTTTGCCCAAACATCTGTAGAAGCAGACTGACTTCCTTCTGTACCGTTGATAACAGCACTTACAGTATAGGTACTATTTGATGTAGTGTTGTCTACATAATTTGATACATTTAAATTAGAGGCGATAAGTGTTCCTGATTTGTATAAGTTATAAGTAGCTCCATCGGTATATTCAGGTCCTAAAATCCTCCAAGAGATTAATACTTCATTAGTGTTAATTCTTACTGCATGTGCTCCACGGTTTAGCTTTTCCATGTAGCGTTGGGCTTGTACATTCATTGAACTTAAGCATAGTAAAATACAAATACTTAAGGATAAGAAGTCATTTTTTTTCATTATTTAGTTTATAGTAGTTTGTTATTACAAATATTGAGATTAACAATAGACTAACTATCCTGTACTATCTTTGCGTTAAATGTATTGTTTTTTGTTTTTTATTGTGAATATTATAATAATGAGTTTTTGGGTTGTTTAATAGTAAAAATGCCTTTTAAATATCTATTTTGTAGATATATAAGAATAGTTAGTGTATAAGTTTCCTAACTTGTTAAATAGTGTTGTTTTTAACGATATAGTATTTGATTTAGTTATAAATAAAATCGATAATTTAGCTTTCCTTTTTAATTATTATATTAGAATATGTCTATACCAAATCAGCCTAGAAAAATAAAAAAGCCCTGGCCAACTAAGGAGGCTATGGAACAAGTGTATGAAATGAATCTTTGGGGTGGTGTGGATTATGATTTTTATTCTGGAGAAGGGTCACATCAGCCTAAAATAATAAAGCCATATATTAATGTTGTTAGTGAATTTTTAAACTCTTTTAAAGTTCCATTAACTTTATGTGATTTGGGTTGTGGAGATTTTAATGTAGGTAAAAATTTGGTGCCATATTGCAAAAAATACATTGCTATAGATATTGTAGAAAACTTAATTGATTACAATAAAAAACAATTTCAGGTTGAAAATTTAGTATTTAAATGTTTAGATATTGCAGTTGATGATTTACCAATTGCTGATTGTGTAATTGTAAGACAAGTATTACAACATTTGTCTAATAAAGAAGTTGAACGGGTGATAAAAAAATTATATAATTATAAGTATGTAATTTTAACAGAACATATTCCTATGGGGAATTTTGTACCTAATAAAGATATAATTTCAGGCCAAGGAATTAGAATAAAAAAACAAAGTGGTTTAAACATTTTGGCAGCTCCTTTTTGTTTTAAAGTGAAAAATACAAAGGAACTAACATCAATTGTTTTAAATGATAACAAGGGGGTAATTGTGACTACGCTTTATACCGTTTTTTAGTTTCCTTTTATTCTTGTCCATAATTCTGACAACATTTTTATACCATTACGTTTGTTTTTAGGTACTTCAATGAAATCAACTTTACCTGTGGAGTTTACCTCTATTTTGTACTGGAATACAAAATTTGTAGCATTGGGGTTTAAACTTAAAAGTCCAAATCGTAAATCATTAAAATAAAGATTTCCATTTTTTTACTAATGATATACCAACCCTTAGAAATAGCAATCATTTGTTTTACTTTAGGATTCATTTTTAACTTCCCTAAAAAATGATGGTTTTTAGAGTAGCTTGTAAAAGTGATAGTTTGGAACAGCTTCACCTACTGCAGCACCTAATATAATTTGAGTTAATGAATCCATAAGGATTGTAAAAGTAAATTAATATTGTGTGTTTTAGAATAACTTTAAGGTTTACATATCTACCTAAATTTAGGTGGGCCGAAACGTTTATTTACCAATACAAAAATTAGCAAAAATATTCCCTAATAAATCATCGTTGGTTACTTCACCGGTGATGAGACCAAAATAGTACAAGGTTTCTCGAATATCTATAGCCATTAAATCACTAGAAACATTGTTTAAAATAGCTTCATCTACTTTGTTAATTTCATTTAAAGCTTTTAGTAAAGCATCGTAATGACGAGAATTGGTTACAATGGTATCACTATTATTTAAAGCACCAATATTTACCATTTTGGTCAATTCATTGGTTAGGGTTTCAATCCCCACTTTAGATTTGGCAGAGATGGCAATTAGTTCAGGGATTTCTTCTTTTAAAGCGATAATGTTTTCATCAGAAATAGTGTCGGCTTTGTTCCCTACTACAATTAATTGTTTTTGAGGAAATTTGTTTTTTATTTGTTCAAGCTCAACTTTGTACTCTTTACTTTGTGCTTTATACTTGGTGACATCAAACAAATAAATAACTACTTGAGCTTGGGTTATTTTTTCAAAAGTTTTTTGAATTCCAATACTTTCTACTACATCTTTGGTTTCTCTTATTCCGGCTGTATCAATAAAACGATAAGCAACCCCATCAATAATTATTTCATCTTCAATGGTATCACGAGTAGTCCCTGCAATGTCTGATACAATAGCACGTTCCTCGTTTAACAAAGCGTTTAAAAGGGTAGATTTTCCTACGTTAGGTTCCCCAACAATGGCTACAGGAATTCCGTTTTTAATAACATTTCCTACCGCAAATGAGTCAATCAATCTTTTTAAAACTAGTTGAATTCTAGCCACTAAGGCTTTAAACTCTGTTCTATCTGCAAACTCTACATCTTCTTCGGCAAAATCTAACTCTAACTCTATTAAAGAAGCAAAGTTGATTAACTGATCTCTTAATAATTGAATTTCATTAGAAAAACCACCACGCATTTGCTGCATGGCTATTTGGTGAGAGGCTTCAGAATCGGAAGAAATTAAATCTGCCACGGCTTCAGCTTGAGACAAATCTAATTTTCCGTTAATAAACGCTCGTAAAGTAAATTCGCCAGCATCAGCCATTCTAGCTCCTTTTTTTAAGAGGATTTGAATGATTTCTTGTTGGATGTATAAAGATCCATGACAAGATATTTCAATGGTATCCTCTCCTGTATAAGAATGTGGATTTTTAAATACAGATACCAATACTTGGTCTATCACTCTCTTATCATCTATAAAATGACCTAAATGTAATGTATGCGATTTTTGGCCTAACAAAGACTTATTTTCTTTGATAGAGGTAAAACATTCATTCGCAATGGTAATGGCATCAGGTCCAGACAAACGAATAACAGCAATGGCTCCAATTCCAGAAGCAGTTGCTAAAGCAACAATAGTATCTTTTAAAATCATGCAGTAAAATTACGTGTTTTATAGGGAATAGAATAAGGTTTAATTAACTATTCAAAATACTATTAATTAACTGTAATTCTTCCTCAGAAAAGTCAGTGTTGTTTAAAGCCAATACGTTTTCTGCCAATTGATTTGGACTACTAGCACCTACCAATACTGTAGATATAGCAGGTTGAGTTAAAATCCATGCTACGGCCATTTGCGATAATTTTTGTCCTCTTTGATTAGCAACATCATTTAGTTGTTGAATTTTACCAATGGTTTTTGGAACTTCATCAGCCGTTAAATATGTGTTGTTTTTTGATGCTCTTGATCCTTCTGGAATTCCTTTTAAATATTTATCCGTTAACAAACCTTGTGCTAGAGGAGAAAACACAATCGATCCGATTTTTTCATCTAATAAAGTAGGTAGTAATTCTGCTTCTACAGAACGTTCTAACATAGAATATTTAGATTGATGTATCAATACAGGTGTTCCTAAGTCTTTTAATATTTTTTGTGCAGCTTTGGTTTCTTCTGGACTGTAACGAGACAAACCGATGTACAATGCTTTTCCTTGCTTTACCATTAAACTTAATGCATGCATGGTTTCCTCTAAAGGTGTTTCTATATCGGGTCTGTGATGATAAAAAACATCAACATAATCCAATCCCATGCGTTGTAAACTTTGATCTAAACTAGCAACCAAATATTTTTTAGAACCATTGTTTCCATAAGGACCAGGCCACATATCGTATCCTGCTTTAGAGGCGATAAATAACTCATCTCTGTGATTAGCAAAATCTTTTTTAAGAATACGTCCAAAATTTTCTTCGGCACTTCCATAAGGAGGCCCATAATTATTAGCCAAATCTAAATGTGTAATTCCTAAATCAAATGCTTTTTTTAAAATATTTCTAGCGTTTTCAAAAGAATCATAAAAACCGAAATTATGCCATAAACCTAAAGATATTTTAGGCAATAAAACCCCACTGTTTCCGCAACGATTGTATTGCATGGTATTGTATCTATCAGGGTTTGGAATATAAGTAGTTGGGTTAGATTTGTCGTTGATATTCATATTATGTTTTTAGGCTGACTAATATACAAAAGGTGATTTAATATTGTTATTAATTATATGTGTAAAGTAGCTTTACCAATATAATTAATAATATCACTAGCAATTAAAGAAGGCATACCTATTTCTTTAATAGTTAAGTCTCCTGACAACCCATGAAAGTAAACTCCTAAAATTGCAGCCTGAAGAGGTGTGTATTGTTGAGCTAGTAAGCCAGTAATTATTCCTGTTAAAACATCACCACTACCAGCAGTTGCCATTCCTGGATTTCCTGTACTATTAAAATAAATATGTTTGTTTGGACACGTAATGGAAGTATTTGCACCTTTTAAAACAACGATACAGTTATAATCAGTAGCAAATTTTTTTAGTTTAAGTATTTTTTCAGCATCGTTCATAAAAGAACCCACTAAACGTTCAAATTCTTTAGGGTGAGGAGTAAAAATGCTGTTTTTAGGAACCATGTTTAACCATTCTTTATTTTTAGCCAATATATTTATGGCATCAGCATCTATCACCATAGGTGTTTTTGTAGCTTTTATAACTAAATGTAAAAAAGTTTGTGTTTTAGGATGTATTCCTAAACCGGGTCCAATACCTACTGTTTTATGAGTACTAATATAATTTCCTTCTAAAAAATATTCACAAGGTAAATTTCCTGTCCACATGGCTTCTGGCACTGTTGATTGTAAAATTTGCATACCACAATTTGGAGTATATGCTGTAACCAACCCCGCACCAATTCTTAAGCTAGCTTTGGTAGCTAAAACAATAGCTCCAATTTTTCCATAACTACCACCAATAATTTCTACATGCCCAAAAGTTCCTTTATGAGAAAAAGGATCTCTTTTTTTTGTGATTTTTAATATATCTGTAGATTGTATATAACTATAATCACTGTCAATGGTTTGTTTATAGTTTTCGGACAAACCAATAGGTAATATTTTCCATTTACCAACATAACTAGCAGTGTTTGGTAGTAAAAATGAAAGCTTAGGAGCTTCAAAAGTCAAGGTGTAGTTGGCAGATAAAATAGTGTTTTCTTTTGAAAACCCATCTATTTCACAGGGTAACCCAGAAGGAATATCAATAGCTACTTTGGAGTTTTCTAGTTTGTTTATTTTAGCAATTAAAATTTTACAAATTCCTTCAATAGGCCTGTTGATTCCCGCTCCAAACATCGCATCAATAATTACAGAATGTTCCTCAATAGGAGGAATGTGCTTTTCCGAAATAATGGTTCTTATAGTTATAACATCTTTTAACAAATTTAAATTTTCATCAAAATCAGGACTAGTATTAGGACTGTGTTTGATGATATAGACCGTTACTTTGTATTGATAACTCAATAAAATTCTAGCTATTGCTAAACCATCACCACCATTGTTTCCCAATCCACAAAAAAAAGTAAAATGTGTATGTACAGGAAATTTATTCCTTAACCAAGTAGCACATTTATCTGCTGCACGTTCCATGAGTTGTGCCGAAGTTATTTTTTGTTCTTGAAGGGTATAAATGTCTAACTCTTTTATTTGAGGAGCATTGAATATTTTCATAGGACATGGATTTATTTTAAAATTATGGATTTCTTTTTAATAATCAATTTCGTGCCAAAGTGTAGTTTTTATTATTTTTAGAGGTAAACTAAACTATAATGCAGAAAATAATTGAATTGTTTAAAGAAGTTTTTGATACCCATGAAGAATATTTAGGAACTGTGGTAGAGCATCACATTCAAAAATTAAGAGAATTAGATGAGTATTTACCGCCAACACAATCTTTTTTTATTGTAACCAATACTTCTAAACAAACCTATGAATTTGTGAGTAAGAATTTTGAAGTGGCTTTAGGGTTGGATAGAAATAGAATGACCACAGAAGGTTTGCCTTATTGGTTTTCTCACTTTCATCCTGAAGACATTCCCATTTGGCTGGGGGCTTTAGAAGATTTGATGATTTTTACCATGACTCAAGTAGCAGAAGAAGATAGAAAAAAATTGTGTTATACTTGGAATTTTAGAGTTAGGAATTCTAAAAATGAATATGTAAATCTTTTTGAACATCAAACACCTACTTATTTTGATGAACAAGGAAAACCTATTATTGGAATTTCTCATCAAACTATTGTTGGAGCAGGAGAAAAAAAACCGATTATAGGAGTGATTAAAAAGCTAAATGACCAAAATGAATACGAAACCATTTATTATAAAAATTACTCACAAAAATTACTTTCAGCTTCTTTAAGCAACAGAGAACAAGATGTAATTCGTTTGTTGGCTTTAAATAAAACCAGTAGAGAAATAGGTGAAAAATTGTTTATAAGTCAACACACTGTTGATGGTCACCGTAGAAATATTTTAAAAAAATTAAACTTTAGTTCTACTCAAGATTTGGTGTATTATTGTTTAAAAAATCAATTATTTTAAAACCCCTCAATATTGAGGGTTGTGGTATAACGGACTTTAGGTTTAATTTTAGAGCAAACTAAACTATTATGAAAAATATATGTATTACTACTTTAATGTTATTTACTGCATTAACGTTTTCTCAAGTGGTATTTAAAGTAAACCCATCTTTGGTTAAGGAGATAAAGAATACTTCATATGATCGATTTAACTATATTGAAACGTATCCTAAAGAATTTTGTGGAAACTATTTTAAACACAGTGATTATAACAAGTTTGGTATGCAATGGAGTGTAGAAACAGAAATTACATTAAACCAAGATGGAACTTGTAAAACACGTTGGTACAATAGCGGATATTCTGGTAGAAAACCGAAAACAACTATTGTCTCTGGTACTTGGGCAATGGCTGTTAAAGACAATAAACCTATTACTAAAATAAAAGATGGGAAAACTTGGTATCAAATTATTTTGATGTCTGGTTCTGATACAAATTTAGCGTACTACGATAGAAACGCTTATTATGATTGGGTAATGGTAGACACTACCAATAACACTAGTTATTTACAATTGGTGTTTTCTAGTGATGCTCCTGTGAAAAAACAAAAGTAATTAATTATGATAATCAAATATTTTGGATCGTTGTTAATGTTTATAGGATTAATCTCTATAAAAGTAAATGGACAAGAAGATGCTTGTTCTAAATATGGTAATCCAACGGTTATACCAGATGAAGGATGGTGTTCATATGCTGAAAGTGCTCGTAAAAGAGGAGAAACAGCTGCTTATGCCGAATGTGCTTGTCAAAACTCTAAAAAAAAATCTAAATCTAATAATGAAAATAATGGTTATATAGAGAGATATAATGAATTAAATAATAAATATCAATCTTTATATAAACAAGTACGTAGTTTAAGTTATGAAGAATTTGATAAGAAGTTAAGTTTGTTGAATAGGATAAAACCTTATGCTTCTGGTTTAGATGCATTACAAAAAACAAATAGTTATACTTCCAATTTAAATAGTGATATCCAAGAGATAACAAGACAAAAAAATGAGAAAAAGATAACTATTAAAGGAAGTAAAACATACTCAAGTAGAGCTAAAAAAAGTAAGACAAACAACGAAACTAATAATTCTAAGTCTAAGAATAATAATGAGATGAGTCAAGCATACCAAATTTACTACCTACAACAAAAGCAAGAACAAGAAAGAAGAGAGCGTATAAGGAAACAAAATATTCAGAATACTGCAAATGCTATGAGTGGACTTATGGACATGGACTTTGGCTATGGTGAGAGAATCGGTTTTTTTTCATTAACAGGTGGTTTTAATTATTTATGGGGTGATGTAGATGAGGCTTCATTTTCAATGCCTATAAACGCTTCTTTAGAATTAAATATACCTGTTTCTAAAAGTTATGAGATAGAACTCTTAGGAGATTATAACTATAATTTGGATTTTTCTAGTAGTGATATTGAAGCTACGAATGAATCATATTACTTTGCAGGTGGAATTAATTTAGGTAAAAGCAGAAAGTTTTCTGTGTTATATGTAAATCATAATATCAAATATTATTTAGAAATAATGGATGAGAGCCACAATGAAAGTTATATAGGGGTTGATGAAATTATAAGTACTAATGGGGTTGGAATTAGTTATAATTTTAATGGAAAATACATGGATGAATTGGGGAGAATATTAGTATTATATACTAAAGGAAAAGATGATGTAAGTAATATTAACGTTAGATATGATATGAGTACTGGGGCATTAATATTTACAATAGAATATAATCAATTTACAAATAAGTTTATGGATTATTCTGTTGGGAGTATTGGTATGAGATTTGGGTTTAAATTACCTTTTTAACAAAATTACATGAATCTCCAACCCTTAAAAATACCTTCAGGCTGGTCTGTAGAGTGGAATTTGTTAACCGATACAGATCCAACAGAAGCAACCATACATGAGTTTACAGGTAGTTCTTTGTTGTTATTAAATTCCCACACACGTTTAAAAGCCATTGAGGTGTATTGGAAACCTGAAGGAGATCTTCAAGGAGCATTTCAATTAAAGGTGATTTGTTTACAGCCGAGATTTAACGCTAAAACAAATATGATTGAATATGATGGTTTATGGGAGCATCCTGAATTGGAATTTTCTACTCAAAATAGATTAGAGCTTGTTGAAAAAATCAACTATTTGTTATTCCATCTAAAACCTTATATAGATACTCGTATTTTATTAAAACCAGGAATAGTTGACGAACCTAATGAGGCAATTAGACTAGAATTATTAGATAATGGAGTAACAGAAGAAGTTGCTGTAAAAATAATAGCTTCCAATCATAAGAAGCTTCAAGAACTTTTGTTAGATCATAAAGAAATTTCTAAAGCAGTTGCAGAAAAATTATTGGAAGTAGGAGCTAGTAAAGGCGTTAAAAATAAAGCAAAACAGCTACTAAATAGCCAAACGTTTAGAAATCAGAAACCTGAGACATCATCAGAATTTGAAAAGGCTAAACTCATTTCGGCAATCACAAATAAAATGGAAGTTGTTCTTGCTGACTTACAATACCTAAAACCAGAAAAAGAGTTTACACTTAAAACTCATGAGCCTAATGGATATTGGAGTTTCTATTGGAAAAGCACAAAACTTTGGAAAACCGAATATTATTTAAAAGAATGGTTTACTGTTAGTTTATATGGTAATATTGATACGCTTTCATTAAGCGGATCTCATGGCATAAAAGATATATTTGAACAACTAGAAGATAGATATTTTCTATATAAAGAAAAAACTCCTGAAATGCTTTTTAAAATGATCAACACTGTTGAAAAGCAAACCAAAGAAGCTGTCTTAAAAGCTGTAGACCAACAATTTGACCCTAGTTATTAAATCATTTTTTAATGTTTAACCTCTTAAAAAAGAAAAACATTAAAATAATAGATATCTAAGATTGTTAGTATATTTGACTTTATGATAAGTAAAAAAGAGGTAAAGTTGATAGAATGTCCCAGAGATGCCATGCAGGGGATCAAGGAATTCATTTCAACAGATTTAAAAGCCAAATACATCAATGCCATTTTACAATGTGGTTTTGATACGGTGGATTTTGGAAGTTTTGTATCTCCTAAAGCCATTCCTCAAATGGCAGATACAGCTCAGGTATTGAGCAAACTAGACTTGTCTACTACTAAAAGTAAGTTATTGGCTATTGTGGCCAATGCTCGTGGTGCTACAGATGCTTGTGTTTTTGAAGAAATTACTTATTTAGGCTATCCTTTTTCTATTTCCGAAATTTTTCAAGTTCGTAACACAAATAAAACAATAGATGAGAGTTTTATAGAGTTACAACAAATAATGGAGATTGCTAAAAAACATAACAAGCAAGTAGTAACTTATTTGTCTATGGGGTTTGGAAATCCTTATGGAGATCCTTGGAATGTTGAAATAGTAGGGCAGTGGGTTGAAAAATTATCGGCTATTGGAGTAAATATTCTATCTCTTTCTGATACCGTTGGATCCTCTACTCCAGAAGTCATTACATATTTATATAGTCATTTAATCCCTAACTATCCAAAAGTTGAATTTGGAGCACATTTACACACGACTCCAAACAAATGGCACGAAAAAATAGATGCAGCTCATAAAAGCGGATGTATACGTTTTGATGGAGCAATAAAAGGATATGGTGGTTGCCCTATGGCTACCGATGCTCTTACTGGAAATATGCCTACAGAAAAAATGTTGTCTTACTTTACCCAACATCAAGTACAAACCAATATCAATAGCCTAAAATTTGAAAGTGCTTACAATGTTGGTCTTCAGGTTTTTAATTAAAATCGGTTTTTTTTATTTTAATTAATTCTAATTTAACATTTGTTTATTTAGAATTGGTCTGTATATTTGCAGCGAATTAACTAAAAATAAGTCTAAATAAAAAACAGATGAAGATTACTAAAATTACAGTAGCAGTATTAGTAGCTACAGGAGCAATGTTTACGTCATGTTCTAGTGATGATAAGGACATGATTGATACAATTATTGAATTCCCTAAAAACATTGAGGATATTGATGTAACAGGAATTTCTGTACCAACTGAGTATGAATTTGAAAGAAATCAAGCTACAACTGTTGATTATTCTGGTCAAACAACAAGATTGGCACAAGTAAATGAAATAGGTGGTTTGTTAAAACAAACAGATCCAATTCCAACAGAATCTGATTTTACTACTAGGTTTAATGCTGCAACAGGTTTTACAGACACCTCTTTAAACGGAAGTAAAAATGTAAGAAGCAAAGTAGCAGCTTCAGTAGGTTTGTTTCAAGACAATACAGCAGAGTCTGATGCTACTAAAACTGAATTTGATGGATATTTAACTAGTCAAATAGCTGTTTTAGCAAGTTCAACAGAAGCTAGTCAGGGAGTTGCAGGTACATACACTAGTGGTACTAGAACAAGATATTTTAACGAGAAAGGATTAGAATACGATCAAGCTTTTTACAAAGGATTGATAGGTGCTTTTACTTTGGATCAAACAATAAACCACTACTTTAATAGATTAGATGATAATTTTGATGGTACTAATACTTATAGAACGGAAAATGATGCGGTTACAAGCACTGATGGTTCTACAACTATGGAACATCATTTTGATGAGGCTTATGGATATGTATATGGTTTAGGTGATGCTGATAAATTATTAGGTCATTATTTAGAAGAAATTCAAGGTCAAGCTCATTTTAACAATGTAGCAGAAATCGTGAAAAAAGCATTCATTATTGGTAGAGCTGCAATTGTAGCAAAAAACTATGATGTAAGAGATGCTGCTGTTGGTGTAATTAGATATCAGTTATCTAAAATTCCAGCTGCAAGAGGAGTTTACTACTTACAAAGTGCAAAAGTAAAAATTGCAGATGCTAATATAGATAATAGAGAAGCTTTTCATGCATTATCTGAAGCATACGGATTTATTAAATCTTTAAGATATACTTATAATCCTGAAACAAATGAACCATATTTTACAAAAGCAGAAGTTGATGCTTTAATGACTAAATTATATGGAGCAAATGGATTTTACGATTTAACAGCAACAGATTTAGAAGAAATATCTGTAGAAATTGTGGCTAAGTACGATTTTACTTTAGCGCAAGTGTTAGAATAATTAAGAAATTATACGTTCTTAAAAGAAGATGGAGTAAACTATTAAAGGTTTAGTTCATCTTCTTTTTTTGTATTTTTGAACATCGTTTAGAAAATAGTAACAATCAAATGAAAAAAATAATTAGTTTAATACTTGCTTTAAGTTTGTTTTCTTGTGTAAAAGAAAATAAAGGAGATGAAAACACAATAAAAGACGACTTTAAAAGAGAGCTAATTTTAAGCAATTGGGTAAATAATATTATCATTCCTGCTTATACAGATTTTAAAGTAAAAATGGATGATTTAAAATCAAAATCCGATGCTTTTGTTGCAAACCCAAACACTACCACTCAAACAGCATTACAAACGTCTTTGTTTCAAGCTCAAAAAGTTTGGCAACATGTAGCTATGTTTGATATTCATTCTGATGCTAGTGAAGTAGCTCCTTATAGAGAGTATATGAATAAATACCCTATTGATAGAGAAACCAGTACTTTTCCTATTAATAACTCTAACGAAGATGATGCTACACTTGAGAACAATTTAGAACAATTGGATGCTAATACTATTGATTTTACATCATCAAAATCTACAGATGAACAAGGTTTTCCAGCTATTGACTATTTAATTAATGGTGTAGATATTACCAAGTTTACTACAGATATTAAAAAAGACAATTACAAAGCTTACTTAACCAAGGTAGTAAATAGAATGGTTTCTTTAACAAATAATGTTGTTGCTTTTTGGAACAATAATGCTAATAGTATTATTGCCAACAATGGGTCATCTGCAACAGCTTCTTTTGATGTAATGTTAAATGATTATATTAATTATATTGAACAAGGTTTTAGAGAAAACAAAATAACTACTCCTTCTGGATATAGAGCGGGTGATGGTGATCAATTTAAAAATGAACTGGCTGTTGAATCTTATTTTAGTGCAGACTACTCTAAATTGTTTTACGAAGAGTCTTTTAAGGCTATTAAAAACTTGTACTATGGAGTTTCATATGATGAATCTACAACAGCAGAAAGTATCAATACTTATTTAACTTATTTAGATGCTGAAGTTTATGTTTCATCAGAAAATAAAGATTATAAAATAAACGATTTAATGGCTACAAAATTTACCGATATAGTAAATGCATCTAGCAGTTTAAACGCAAATTTTGTAACTCAGGTAAACACTAACAATTCAGCATTAAGAGCTGTGTTTCATCCAATCCAAAGTTTGGTGGTGTTAATTAAAACAAACACATTTCAAGCTTTAAATGTTAAAATTGATTATGTAGATTCAGACGGAGACTAGTCATGAATACTTTTAAAAATTACATACAAAACCATAAAACAAAAGCAGCTACCTTAGCTGCTTTTCGTGTAATATTTGGCGTTTTAATGTTGTTTAGTCTTATTCGCTTTATAAGCATGGGGTGGGTTGAGCAGTTTTATATTTTACCCAAATGGCATTTTACTTACTATGGTTTTTCATGGGTTAAAACATTAGGAGTATACACATATGGATTGTTTGTAATAGCAATTTTTTCTTGCATAGGGATTATTTTAGGTTATCAATATAGGTTATCTATTGTTCTGTTCTTTTTATCTTTTACTTATATAGAATTGATTGATAAAACCACTTATTTAAATCACTATTATTTTGTAAGTATTCTTAGTTTTTTATTGTGTTTTTTACCCTTAAATGCAACTTTCTCTTTAGATGCTAAAAAACGTGGATTTACCTATAATTATGTGCCAAGTTGGACAGTGGACAGTATTAAACTACTTTTAGGGATTGTTTATTTTTATGCAGGTTTAGCCAAGCTTAATTCCGATTGGCTGTTAAGAGCTCAGCCTTTAAAAATTTGGTTATCAACAAAAACAGATTTACCTATAATAGGACAGTTTATGAACCAAACTTGGTTTCATTTTGTTATGAGCTGGACTGGTGCTTTGTACGATTTGTGTATTCCTTTTTTATTAATAATACATAAAACCAGACCTTATGCTTTTATAGCGGTTGTAGTTTTTCATTTGTTAACAGGTGTTCTCTTTAACATAGGTATGTTTCCTTATATAATGATTTGTATTACGCTTATTTTCTTTGATAATAGTTTACATCAAAAAATAATATTTTGGCTAAAAAAAATACTGTATATAAAAGAGTTATCAACCATAAGAAAACATAATTTATATAGGTTTAAAAACCCTAAAAATATCTTATTTACAATTAGTCTATTTATTGCGTTTCAGCTACTTTTGCCTTTTAGAAATTTGTGTTACCCTGGGGAGTTGTTTTGGACAGAACAAGGGTTTAGATTTTCTTGGAGAGTAATGTTAATGGAAAAAGTAGGATATACTACATTTATTATAAAAGACAGTGTGTCAGGAAAACAGTTTCATGTTAAGAATTCCGATTTTTTAACCTCTTTTCAAATCAAACAAATGAGTTTTCAACCTGATTTTATTCTGGAATATGCTCATTTATTGGGAGATCATTTTAAAAGTCAAGGACATCAAAACATACAAGTTTTTACAGAGAGTTATGTAGCCTTAAACGGAAGATTGAATCAATTATTCATTAGCCCCAAAGTTGATTTATACAAAGAAGAAGAAAGTTTTTATAATAAAACATGGATTTTACCATTAAATGATGAAATTAAAGGATTTTAGATTAATCATATTAATATTGTTATTTGCTCAAGCAGGTTTTGCTTATCATATAACATTTAAAGTATTAGATTCAGATACTCAACAACCTTTACAAGGAGTACAAATAGTAGAAGGACAAAATACTTATGTTGGAACCACTAATAATTTAGGAGTTTTAAAAGCAAATTTTAGTAATAAAAATGTGCATTTAACCTTTTTTTATTATGGATATAATGTTGTTGAAAGGGACTTTGAAATAACAAAAGACCAAGAGGTAAACCTGTATTTAGTTCCTTTACAACAAGCTCTTACTGCAGTGGTATTAAATGCCAAAAAAAAGGTTAGTTATGGTTTAACTAGTTTAAGGCCTGTAGAAGGAACTCATATTTATGCAGGTAAAAAAACAGAAGTTATCAATTTAGATTTGGTGGTTGGAAATAAAGCATCAAACAACCCAAGACAAGTATTTTCTAAAGTAGCTGGATTAAATATTTATGATAGTAATGATGGTGGACTGCAATTAAACATTGGAGGTAGAGGATTAGATCCTAACAGAACAGCTAATTTTAACACTCGCCAAAATGACTATGATATTAGTGCCGATGTTTTAGGATATCCAGAAAGTTATTATACACCTCCAACAGAATCTTTAGAACAAATTCAAGTCATTAGAGGAGCAGCATCATTACAATATGGAACACAGTTTGGAGGATTGATTAATTTTATAAATAAAAAACCTGTTAATAAACCTGTTGAGTTTATTACTCGTAATACAGTTGCTTCCTTTGGAACTTTAACCAATTTTACATCGCTTAGTGGAACGGTTAAAGACTTTAGTTATTATGTATATTACAACGGTAAAAAAGGTGATGGATTTAGACCCAATTCAGATTATAAATCAAACAATCTTTTTGCTCATGTAGGTTATAATTTTAGTGAGAAAACAACTCTTGCCTTTGAAATATCATCATTCAATTATATAGCACATCAACCAGGAGGTTTGTCTGATGTACAGTTTAGAGAAGACCCTACTCAAAGCTATTTAAAACGTAATTGGTTTGGTGTAGACTGGAAATTATATAACTTAAAGTTAGAGCAACAACTTACGGAAGTTTCTAAGTTAACGGTAAGTGTATTTGCTTTAGATGCTTATAGAAAAGCCATAGGGTTTAGAGGTGATCCAGAAGCATTACAGCCTAATTTATTTAGTCCTTCTGCTGATGGTAAAAATAATGATGGAAGTTATATTTTTAGTAGAGATTTAATTGTGGGTGATTTTAGAAATTATGGAGTAGAAACCAGATTTTTATCGAGCTACAAATTAGGTAACAAAACCAATTATTACTTATTCGGGGCAAAGTTATACAAGGCAAACAATACACAGAGACAAGGAGCTGGAAGCAAAGGAATAGATGCCGATTTTAGTTTTGATGAAAGTGCTGCGCAATATCCTCGTCAGAACGATTTTACTTTTCCTAATTTTAATGCTTCATTTTTTGGAGAACATATATTTAACATCAATAAATATTTTAGCATAACTCCTGGGGTTAGGTTTGAACATATTGACACCAATTCAAAAGGAACATATTATGTTTATAATAGCAACAATTCTTCATTATCAGAACATATTGAAGACAACAATGGTTTTGTAAGAAATTTTGTGCTTTTAGGAATTGGAGTTAGTTACAAACCAAGTCAAGTTTTAGAATTGTATGCAAATGCATCTCAAAATTATCGATCGGTTACTTTTTCTGATATTAGAACAATCAATCCATCATTTGTAATAGATCCAAATATTACTGACGAAAAAGGATTTACAGCAGACATAGGATTAAGGGGGAAATCTAAAAAGACTTTTTCTTATGATGTAAGTGCTTTTACCTTGGTCTATGGAAATAGAATAGGGCAGGTGTTAAATGATAGAGCACAATGGGTAAGAAAAAATATTGGAACAGCTTTTATTTATGGTTTAGAATCTTTATTACAATGGAATATTAAAGAAACATATTTTAAACACAATGAAAATTTAATTTTAGATGTGTTTGGTAATTTAGCTTTGACAAAATCAGTGTATTTAGAGTCTGATGAAAATAATGTTGCTGGAAATGAAGTGGAATTTATTCCCTTTTTAAATTTAAAAACAGGAGCTAGTTTTGGATGGAGAAATCTTTTGGCAAGTGCTCAATACACAGCAATTAGTGAACAATATACAGATGTAACCAATTCTCCATACAACCCAAATAATAGTACAAATGTTATTGGAGCCATTCCAGCTTACCATATTTTAGACCTTTCCATTTCTTATAAATTCAATAAAATTTTTAAATTAGAAACAGGAATTAACAACCTGTTAGATAATAGTTACTTTACTAGGAGAGCTACGGGGTATCCAGGACCTGGAATTATTCCTGCAGAACCAAGATATTATTATGCTACATTAGAAATTAAATTATAACAAAATGATAAAAAAAATATTAATCACCCTTGCTGTTGTTTTAATTATTGCTCAATTTTTTGGAAATGAAAAAAACAATGCAGCAACTAGAGAATTAACTGTGTTTACATTAGAAACAACTCCTAGTGATGAAGTTAGTAATATTTTATCATCAAAGTGTTTTGATTGTCATAGCAATAAAACCGAGTATCCTTGGTATGCAAATATAGCTCCACTATCTTACTGGATCAATCATCATGTAGAAGAGGGAAAAGAACATTTAAATTTTTCTGATTGGTCTATATACAATACAAAAAGAAAAAAACACAAATTAGAAGAATTAATTGAAGAAATTGAAGAGGGTAAAATGCCTTTAGATTCTTATGAAAACTTACATGGGGATATTACAACATCAGAAAAAGAAATTCTTATTAGTTGGGCAAAAAATGCTATAGCAAACTATTAATCATCTTTTTTATTTAACCTCATAAATAAATTCTTTTTTATAAAACTGGCTGTTTATTTTAAATAAATCTAAATAGTTTATATCTTTGTTTTTCGTTTTGTTTTACCTAATGATAATCTGTTTTATGTGTTAAAAGTATTAGGTAACAATTTAATTTAAACAACCTTAATGAAAATATCTACAATTGCTGATCTACTTAGAGGTGATAGAGCTATTATAAAATCTTTTAATGGAATAGATATTCCTTTAAAACTAATAGAAATGGGATGTATAGAGGGGAATTATGTGGAAGTTTTACAAAGAGCTCCCTTAAAAGATCCTATTTATTTAAATATTAGCGGAACCTATTTGGCTATTAGAATAGAAGTAGCATCAAAAATAATAGTAGAAAAACTATGAGTTATATTAAAGTAGCATTAATAGGTAACCCAAATACAGGAAAAACATCTTTGTTTAACAGGTTAACAGGACTTAATCAAAAAGTAGGTAATTATCCAGGAATTACTGTTGATAAAAAAACAGGATACACCAAGTTAAATAATACCGTTGGTGCAGAAATTATAGATTTACCTGGTACTTATAGTTTAAATGCGAGTTCTTTAGATGAAGATGTAGCAGTTCAGGTATTATCGGACAAAACAAACGAAAATTATCCTGATGTTGTTATTGTTGTAGCTGATATTGAAAACCTAAAACGTAATTTATATTTATACACTCAGGTAAAAGATTTGGGAATTCCTACCATTTTGGCTATCAACATGGTTGATCAAATGAAACCACGAGGAATTGATATAGATAAACAATTGATAGAGTCTTTATTAAAAACCAAAGTTGCTTTTGTAAGTTCAAAACAAAATAAGGGAACAGCCTATCTTAAAAAGCTCATTGTAGATTATAAAAATTTAAGTACAATTCCTTGTTTTGTAGAAGAGCCCTCTGTGTTATCTGCAATTGTTAAAGAAGACAAAAAGAAACATCATCTAGAGACTGTTAGACGTTATCAGTTTATAAAATTGGTATTAGAAAAAACCTATAGCCAAAACCCGCAAAATGCTAAAGATTTAAGATACCTTTTAGATAGAGTTTTAATTCATAAATACCTTGGCTATCTTATCTTTTTTGCTATTTTGTTTAGTATTTTTCAAGCTTTATTTTCTTGGTCTGCTTTTCCAATGGATTATATAGATGAAACTTTTGCTAGTTTTTCTGAATTAGCAAGAGCTCATTTACCCGAAGGAATATTTACTGATTTGTTGGCAGAAGGTATTATTCCAGGAATAGGGGGAGTGGTTATTTTCATTCCACAAATTGCCTTTTTATTCCTATTCACTTCTATCTTAGAAGAAAGTGGTTATATGAGTCGTGTGGTGTTTTTAATGGATAAAATCATGCGTAAATTTGGATTAAGTGGAAAGAGTATTGTTCCATTAATTTCGGGAACAGCTTGTGCTATTCCTGCTATTATGGCCACCAGAAATATTGAAAATTGGAAAGAAAGATTGATTACTATTTTGGTAACACCATTTACTACTTGTTCTGCTCGTTTACCAGTTTATGCCATTATTATTAGTTTAATAGTTCCTGCCGAGGCTAAATTTATGTCTTTTAATGTACAGGGATTAATGTTAATGGCTTTATATTTATTAGGGTTTGGGATGGCTATTTTATCGGCTACCGTTCTCGATAAATTTTTAAAATTAGGGTCTAAATCTTACTTTGTAGTAGAAATGCCTAACTATAAATTGCCTTTGTTTAAAAACGTAATTTATAATGTAATAGAAAAAACCAAAGCCTTTGTTTTTGAAGCAGGTAAAATTATTTTAGCCTTATCTATTTTGTTATGGGTATTGGCCTCTTATGGTCCTGGTAATAATTTTGATAATGCAGAAAACATGATGATACAAAAGTATCCGAACCTATCTGGTGACGATTTACAAGCAGAAATATCATCATTTAAATTAGAGAATTCTTATATAGGTATTATGGGAAAATCTATAGAACCTGTTATTAGACCTTTAGGATATGATTGGAAAATAGGTATTGCTGTAATTACATCTTTTGCTGCTCGTGAAGTTTTTGTGGGAACATTGGCAACTATTTATAGTGTTGGTAGTGAAGATGAAGCCACCATTAAGGAACGAATGAGTAATGAAGTATTTTCGGATACTAAAAAACCTGTATATTCTTTTGCTACTGGAGTTTCTGTTTTGTTATTTTATGCTTTTGCAATGCAATGCATGAGTACCATTGCTATTGTTAAAAGAGAAACCAATGGTTGGAAATGGCCATTAGTACAAATGTTTTTTATGTCTGGTTTTGCATATATAACGGCTTTAATAGCATATCAAATTTTAAAATAATAAAATATGATTCAAAATATACTGGTAATAAGCACCGTTATTTTTGCTTTTTGGATTCTTTATAGTAAGTTTTTAAAAAAAAGTAAAAACAAGTGTGGAAGTGGTGATTGTGGCTGTAACTGAGTTTTAACAGTTTTGAATTGATATGTTTTTATATTTTTGTTCCACAAAATCCCCAACATGAAAAAATTAGCACTCCACTGGAAAATTATTATAGGTTTAGTATTAGGAATAATATTTGGAATAATCCTTTCTGGAGTACAAGGAGGTAAAGAATTTACTATTAATTGGATTCAGCCTTTTGGAACTATATTTGTTAAGTTACTTAAGCTAATTGCCATTCCTTTAATCATGGCCTCTTTAATTAAAGGAGTTTCAGAATTAAAAGATATTTCTAAATTCAAGTCCATGGGAATTAAAA
Source organism: Wenyingzhuangia sp. IMCC45467 (assembly GCF_054111205.1). Next base: position 621,180 of record NZ_CM134196.1, on the reverse strand, counting down.
CCATGGGAATTTATATTGTAACAACTATTGTTGCTATTTCATTAGGATTATTTTTAGTGAACATACTTAAGCCTGGTGATGGAATATCTGAAGAAACAATTACTTCTTTAAAAGAAAATTATGTTTCTAATGCTAGTTTGCAAGGCAAAATCTCTGAAGCAAATCATAGAACTTCTCAAGGTCCATTACAGTTTTTGGTAGATGTTGTTCCTGACAATATTACTTTTGCTATGAGTGATAATAAAAGTATGTTACAGGTAATCTTTTTTACTGTTTTTTTAGGAATATGCTTATTACTTATTGATGAAAAAAAAGCAAAACCATTAACGGAATTCTTTGATTCATTAAATGAAGTCATTTTAAAAATGATAGACATTATTATGATGTTTGCTCCCTATGCTGTGTTTTCTTTATTGGCAACAGTTGTGGTAACTTCGGATGATTATAATGTATTACTAGCATTGTTAAAATACTCAGGAGTGGTTGTTTTTGGATTGTTGTTAATGATTATTTTTTACACTTTGTGTGTTTCTATTTATGTAAAAAAATCACCCCTTTGGTTTTTAAAAAATATTTCTCCAGCACAATTATTAGCTTTTTCTACAAGTTCCAGTGCAGCTACACTACCAGTAACTATGGAAAGGGTAGAGGAGCACTTAGGAGTTCATAAAGAAGTTTCTAGTTTTGTATTGCCTGTAGGAGCAACCATAAACATGGATGGAACAAGTTTGTATCAAGCAGTTGCAGCGGTATTTATTATGCAAGTTTTATGGCCAGAAGGATTGATTTTTCAAAATCAAATTACCATAGTAATCACCGCTTTATTAGCTTCTATTGGTTCTGCTGCAGTTCCTGGAGCAGGTATGGTCATGCTAATTATTGTGTTAGATAGTATTGGTTTTCCAAAAGACATGATGCCTATTGGCTTGGCTTTAATTTTTGCAGTAGACAGACCTTTAGATATGTTTAGAACTACAGTAAATGTTACTGGAGATGCCACAGTAGCTCTGTTAGTCAATAAAAGCGAAGAGAAAAAAACAAAATAATTAATACTTGCAATTATTTATAAAAGAAGAAGAAAAGTTTAGATAGCTTTTCTTCTTCTTTTTTTTGAATGTATGTTAAATCAATACTGTTAATACTGGGTATGATGATTTGTTTGCAATATCTAAAGACACACTTTGATTAAAAAATTTAGAGATGCTAGATTTTCCATGGGTCGGAATTGTAATCAAATCAACGTTATTTTCATCAGCATAGTATTTAACACCATTAACAACAGTATAATCATCATAATTAGCAAAATACGCTAGGTTCTCTAAGCTTCCATCAGCTTTTAATAAAAAGTTTTCAAATCTAGATTTCATTTCTGATGTTGATACAAATCCACCATCTGGTTTATTAATAAAAAGTAAAGTAGGTTTTATATCAAGTAATTTAAAAAATGCTTTTGCTTTTAAATAGGCATTTACAGATTCCATTTTAAAATCGCTTACAAAAACAGTATTTTTAAAATCAACATTTTTAATTTCTTCTTTTACAATTAAAACGGGAATTTTAGCGCTCCTTACTACTTTTTCAGTATTTGAGCCTAAAAAACTATCATGTTGATTGGCTCCATGAGATCCCATTACAATTAAAGAAGCTTCTTGTTCAATAGCCAAATCACCAAGTTCAGGAAAAACCGTAAAATGTTTAATAATTACTTTTAAAGTAATGTTTTTTAAATAATCCTTACTTGTTAAGGATTCCATTTTTTTCTCAGCATGTTTTATCATAAAAACAATGGTTTTTCCATACTCACCATCGTGTGTAGAATAAGCCAATGGCATTTCTAACATGTGAACTAAAATGATTTCTGAACTATGTTTTTTAGCTAATTGTGCGGCTGCCTTTAAGGCAAATTCTGAATATTCAGAAAAGTCAACAGGGATGATTATTTTTTTCATGATAGCTTTATATTTTTTTTCTCTATTAAATTTACTAAAAACACACTGGTTAACAAAGTGTTAAGCTATTTAAAATCTTACTAAATCCTTTGGGTTGTTTCATATTAATTATCGTATATTTGCATGCAATTAAATCATATCTAATTGCAAATGTCTACAAACAAAGTTATTTCTGAAGGTCTAACATACGATGATGTTTTATTAGTCCCTGCTTATTCAGAAGTGTTACCAAACACCGTTTCAATAAAATCTAAATTCACAAGGAATATTCCTTTAAATACCCCAATTATATCCGCTGCAATGGATACAGTTACGGAGTCTAGAATGGCTATTGCTATGGCTCGTGAAGGAGGAATAGGTGTGATTCATAAAAACATGTCTATTGCTGAACAAGCAAAACAAGTAAAAAAAGTAAAACGTTCTGAAGCAGGAATGATTTTAGAGCCAGTAACCATTTCAGCAGATCAAACCGTTTTAGATGCTAACTTGCTAATGCAAGAACATAAAATTGGAGGTATTCCTGTTGTTGATGAAAAAGGAATCTTAAAAGGTATTGTAACCAATAGAGATTTACGTTTTGAAAAAGATAGTAAAAGAAAAATAGCAGATGTAATGACAGCCGAAGGGTTGGTAACTGTTTCAGCAGGTACATCATTAAAAGAAGCCGAAGTTATTTTACAAGATAATAAAGTTGAAAAATTACCAATTGTAGATGATCATTTTAAATTAGTAGGCTTAATTACTTTTAGAGATATTGTAAAAGTTCGTGAAAATCCAGAAGCTAATAAAGATGAATTTGGTAGATTACGTGTAGCGGCAGCTATTGGTGTTACTGATGATTGTTTAGAAAGAGTTACTGCATTGGCTAAAGAAGGAGTAGATGCTGTAGTGTTAGATTCTGCTCATGGTCATTCTGTGAATATTTTAAATAAATTAAAAGAAGTAAAAGCAGCTTTCCCTAATTTAGATGTGGTTGCTGGAAATATAGTAACCAAACAAGCTGCATTAGATTTAGTTGCTGCTGGTGCCGATGGTGTTAAAGTAGGTATTGGACCTGGTTCAATTTGTACCACTCGTGTAGTTGCAGGGGTTGGATATCCTCAATTATCAGCAGTTATGCAAGTTGCCGAAGCATTGGCTGGAACAGGAGTTCCAGTAATTGCAGATGGAGGGGTTCGTTATACAGGTGATATTCCTAAAGCAATTGCTGCAGGTGCAGATTCTGTAATGCTTGGTTCTTTATTGGCAGGAACAAAAGAGGCTCCAGGAGAGGTGATTTTATTCAACGGAAGAAGATTCAAATCATACAGAGGTATGGGATCTGTTGAGGCTATGAAACATGGTTCAAAAGATAGATATTTCCAAGGAGATGAAGATAATTCTAAAAAATTAGTTCCAGAAGGAATTGAGGGTAGAGTTCCTTATAAAGGAGAATTGTACGAAACCATGCATCAATTTATTGGTGGATTAAGAGCTGGAATGGGATATTGTGGAGCAGGAACAATTGAAGTTCAAAAAAATGCTGAGTTTGTTAAAATAACCGCTTCTGGAATTGCAGAAAGTCATCCACACGATGTGGCTATAACTAAAGAAGCTCCAAATTATTCTAGACAATAATTTTTAACTTATAATAAAAACTAAACCACCTATCTATTTTAGGTGGTTTTTTTATATCTTTTTACCTGTTAAAAAATAGTACAAATATAGGATGGCTTATGTATTTTGATGAATTGTACAAGTTGATTTAAATTGCAATAAATTAATTAAATACTATAAAAAAGAAACATGAATTACATTCTTTATGATGGTGCTTTTAGAGAAGCACTTTTGCCATTTACTTTTACAAAACCAGTTGCAGATATTAGAATTGGAATTTTAACCATTCGTGAAAAGTGGGAAAAATATTTAAGATTAACAACTACTACTTTAACTGAGGAATATTTAAGTGATAAATATCCAATGATAGAAATGGAAGAGAATATTTTTATCAATGCTGGTTATATACCAAATAAATGTTTTTTTGAAGCGGTAAAAAATTTAAAAGAAAATCAGAAAGTAGTATATAAAGAAGATGTTTTGGCTTTTTATAGTTCAGATGAACAAGAAGACGTTGATTTTAATTCTTATGAGTCTATTGAATTAGAAAATGTAGAAAGTATACAATCTAAATGGGATTTGTTTTTAAAGAATGACTATGCCATCAAACAAGATTTTGAATTGTTAACTACTGATGAAATTTCTATGGAAATTCCCGAAGGCGTTCAAGCTATTCATAAAGAACAAATTTTTATAGAAGAAGGAGCTACCATTTTTCCTTGTGTTTTAAACGCATCTACTGGACCAATTTATATAGCAAAAGATGCTACTATTTTAGATGGAGCGCTAATTAGAGGACCTTTTGTCTTAGGAGAAAAATCTGTGATAAAAATGGGAGCAAAAATATATGGTGCCACTACCATTGGTCCTAATTGTAAAATAGGAGGTGAAGTAAAAAACAGTATTGTTTTTGGAAACTCTAACAAAGGACATGAAGGATATCTAGGAAACTCTGTGGTGGGAGAGTGGTGTAATTTTGGAGCAGATACCAATGTATCTAATTTAAAAAACACATTTAGTAAAGTAAGATTGTGGAGTTATGAAGATGAAATTTATGAAGATACCCAACAAATGTTTTGCGGATTAATGATGGGAGATCATTCCAAAACTGGTATCAATGCTATGTTTAACACTGGTACAGTTGTTGGTGTGAGTGCTAATATTTTTGGGTCTGATTTACCTGAAAAATTTATTCCATCTTATACTTGGGGTGGTAATAAAATAATGGATGTCTATAATTTTAAAAAAGCCATTAGAACAGCTAATAAAATGATGGAGTTATCGCAACAAGAATTATCACAACAAGAAATACTAATATTAGAAGAAGTATATCATCAAACAAAAAAATATAGAAACAAAATTGAAAACTAAAAATTTAGAAGATAGAGTAAAATCTGTCATTCGTGATGTGCAAGATTTTCCCAAACCAGGAATATTATTTAAAGACATTACCCCAATATTATTACATCCAGATTTGTTACAAGACATGATTGTTGAAATGGCAAATCAATTTAAAGATGTTAAAATTGATGCCGTTGCAGGAATAGAATCTAGAGGATATTTATTTGGTGTTTTGTTAGCACAAAAACTACAGGTTCCTTTTATTATGATTCGTAAAGAAGGCAAACTACCAGCCAAAACCATTAAAGAATCGTATGATTTAGAATATGGGTCTGCAACTATTGAAGTACATGAAGATGCTATTAAAGAAGGAAGTAATGTGTTAATTCACGATGATTTATTAGCAACAGGAGGTACGGCTGTTGCGGCTGCAAAATTAATTAAACAAAAGGCCAATGTGGCTGGATTTAGTTTTGTAATAGATTTAACTTTTTTAGAAGGAAGTAAGATCTTAAAAGATATTCAACCAATTATAAAATCACTTATAACCTATTAATTTATGCAACAATACATAAAGTTATTTTTTGTTGTTCTAATAGCGAGTCAAACTCAGGCACAACGTTTGTATCGTTTTAATGACAATGGAAAAACTGCAAAAAAAGATTTTGATTTAATTGATACTAAGCTTAATTTAAGTTTCAATTTTGATGATCAAACAGTTAACGGAGAAGCTTGGGTTACTGTAACCCCTCATTTTTTTAACACTGATAAAATACAGTTAGATGCAAAAAAAATGAATATTTATGAGGTGAAATCTGAAAACAAAAAATTAGAGTTTTACAATTCTGGAACCAAGTTAAATATTGATCTTCCTAAAATCTATACTAAAAACGATACACTTACCTTGTATATTAAATACAAAGGAAATCCAAACAAGGTACAAAGTGAAGGTGGTGTAGCTATTACAGATGATAAAGGGCTGTATTTTATCAACCCTAAAGGAGATGATAAAAACAAACCTACAGAAATATGGACTCAAGGTGAGCCTGAACAAAACAGTGTTTGGTTTCCTACAATTGATAAACCAAATCAAAAATCTACAGAAGAAATTACTCTTACGGTCCCTAATAAATTTGTGACTTTATCTAACGGAAGTTTAATTTCACAAAAAGAAAATGGTGATGGAACTAGAACCGATGTTTGGAAACAAACCTTGCCACATGCTCCTTATTTGTTTTTTGTTGGTGTAGGAGATTTTGCCGTGATAAAACAAACATGGAAAGGGAAGGAAGTTAATTTTTATGTTGAACCTGATTATAAAGATACCGCAACAGAACTGTTTAAAAACACTACAAAAATGTTGACTTTCTTTTCGGATATTACAGGAGTTGAGTATCCTTGGGATAAATACAGTCAAATGATTGTACGTGATTATGTTAGTGGTGCTATGGAAAATACAGGTGCAGTAATACATGCTGAGCAAGCCATGTTGTCAAAAGGTGAGTTGTCTGAAAGAAACACTTGGGAAACTACCATTGCACACGAATTGTTTCATCACTGGTTTGGTGATTTGGTTACGACTGAAAGCTGGGCAAATATTACTGTAAATGAATCGTTTGCAAATTATTCAGAATACTTATGGTTGGAGCATCAATATGGAAAAGATAGAGCAGAGGAGCATATGCGTAAAACCAAAGATCAGTACTTAAATCCAAATGCTTTACAAGAAAATTATGAAAAGCATTTGGTGCGTTACAACTATTCTAAAAAAGATGATGTTTTTGATGTGGTTAGCTACAACAAAGGAGGAATGATTCTTCATGTGCTTAGAAACTACTTAGGTGATGATGTTTTCTTTGCTGGACTTAAGTTATATTTAGAGACCAATAAATTTAAATCTGCTGAAGCTCAACAATTGCGTTTGGCTTTTGAGGAAGTAAGTGGAGAAGATTTGGTTTGGTTTTTTAGTCAGTGGTATTATAGTAATGGTCACCCAAGATTAAATGTAACATATACCAATGATTTACTTACCGATAAAGTAAAGGTAAAAGTAACTCAATCTGGTAAAGAGTTCGATTTTCCTTTAACTATTACTGTTTATGACGGAGATACCAAGCAAGAATATAAAGTGTTTGTAGATGGAAAAGAAAAGATTTTTGAGTTTCCATTTAAAAAAGAACCTAAATTAGTAAAGGTAAATTCAGATCATGTTTTATTGGCTGAAATTACAGAACCAAAATTAACTACAGAACAATTAATTTATCAATACAAACATGCTAGTCATTATGTAGATAGAATGGAGTCTTTAGAGATGTTAAAAGACAAGCAAGATGATAAAGATGCTTTTAAGTTGTTTGAAGAGGCTATTAACGATTCTTATGAAACCATTCAGGCCTATGCTTTAGAGAATATTAATTTGGCTGGGAGCTTTGCAAAAAGAAGAACAATTGATAGAATTGCTGATTTGGCTAAAAATAAAAATCCTAATGTGGCTGCGGCTGCAATCTCTACTTTAGGGAAATTATTAGATAAAAAGTTTTTATCAATATATATTCAAGGAATTGATAATATATCTCCTAAAGTAAAAGGGAATAGTTTGTTGGCTATGTATTATATAGACAAAGATAGGGCAGAAAAGTATGCAGCTGGTTTGTCTGTAAATGTGAAAGACTATATATATGTTCCTTTGTTAAAAATTTACTTAGAACAACGCAAGCCTGAGCAAGTAAATTTTGTGGCTAAATATTTATTAACCGGAATGTATTTAATTCAAGATGAAAAACTAAAGAAAAATTTTGAAGATGCTTTTGATTGGGTTGCTGCTACAGATAATGAAGAGGCTATACAGACAATGGTCAATGATTTTGTTGAAAAAGGCTTAAGGTATAGAAAATACAATTTTAATTATGAATGTATACGAGTTCTAAGAAAAGTAATAGCTAAACAGCAGGAAGTAAATCATGCTAATAAAAATACAATTCTATCTATTTTAGAGCAAGGTGTTAAAAAACTTGCTGTAGAATAACACGATAATTATTAAAGTTCGGAATATTCTTTAAAAGTTCCATTTTTATAAAAAACAACAATTCTTTCTATATCAGAAGGAGTTGTTGTTTTTTTTGGGTCATTATTTTCTCTAGTTGTTTCTACTTTGTCTCCACTAAACAAGTCTTGGTGTTTAGTGTTGCTTATTTCTTTAATAGGGAAGGTGTCTTTTCCATACAACAACCAGTCTAACGATACTTCTTTGTAATTGTCAACAATTTTTAAAATGAATTCTAAGCTAGGTTTGTTTCTTCCAGAAAGTAGATGAGATATACTAGAGCGTTGTACGTTAATTTCATCAGCAAAATTAGCTGCTGATAAATGGTAATGTTCTAGTAATTTATGTAGTCTGTTAATAAAGTCTTCTTGGTTTAACATTGTAATTTATAGTGGTTGTTTTATTTGTTTACAAATGTAACTATATGATTCCACTTAAACAATAATTAATCAAAATATAATACCATTAGCTATAATACAGGTTAGATAAATATGATTAATTTACTGTTTTATAGTATTTTATGTATTTTTTAATAAAGTTAAAAATAGATACGTAGATTAAGAAAAGTAGCAAGTATCATTAAATTACAAATATGAATCAGGTACTTGTATTGCTTAACTAGTTTGTTTACATATGTGAATCACAATTGTAAACAAAAGGTTGTTTACTTTTGTAACATGAATAGATTAGATTTAGATACTTTAGAAAAATGGTACCTAAACAATTACGAGAATAAATTGTTAGGTAGACGTATTGTTTTAGAAGATATAGAGCCCGTTATTAAAACTTTAAAAGCTCCTTTTGTGGTTCAAGATTTAGGAACTTCTGAAGCAGGTAAAAACATATACCATATCACTTTGGGTACAGGGCCTAAAAGAATACTCTTATGGTCTCAAATGCATGGAAACGAAAGCACAGGAACCAAAGCTTTGTTTGATTTGTTTAAATATATAGATGCTTATAAAGACAATTCTTTTGTTAAAGACTTATTAAACACTTGTACCTTGGTGTTTATTCCAATGCTAAACCCCGATGGTGCTAAAAACTTTACTAGGGTAAATGTTAATAATGTAGATTTAAATAGGGATGCAGTAGCTTTACAAGCCAAAGAAAGTCATTTGCTTAGAAACGTTTTAGATAGTTTTAACCCTCAGTTTTGTTTTAATTTACATGATCAGAGAACAATTTTTAATGTAGAAGGATTTAAAAACCCTGCCACCATATCCTTTTTAGCTCCATCAGTTGATGTAGAAAGAAACTTAACTGTTGGTAGAAAAGAAACCATGGCTGCTATTGTAGCAATGAACAATACATTGCAAGAAATAATTCCAAATTATGTTGGGAGATATACCGATGAGTTTTACCCTACAGCAACAGGAGATAATTTTCAGAAGTTAGGACACAATACTATTTTAATAGAAGCAGGACATTATCCTGGAGATTATAATAGAGATATTGTTCGTAAATTTAACTTTTATGCGATCTTAAGTGGGTTAAAATACCTAGTATATAATGAAAATTACACCAATTATGAGCCATATTTTGATATTCCTAACAATGGAAAGCAAAATTATGACCTAATTTTAAGAAATTTTATAGATGACAATAATCAACATGTAGATATTGCTTTTCAGTATGATTATGAGGTAGTTAATAACAAATTAGTTTCTAAATTGGTGGAGTATCAAAGAGGAGATTTAAAAGAATTTAATGCTTATAATGAGTTTTAGTTTAAATATTTGTTAAGAATAACTATATTTAGTTTGTAAAAAGATATAAAAATACTAGAATATTGTATTTTTGTCACTTAAAATATAGATAGTTAAAAGTACCTCACAGCCATGAAAAAACATCATTTAGACGAAATTGATCACCAGATATTAGACATGTTGATAGATAACGCAAGAACTCCTTTTACGGATATTGCTAAAAAATTACTGGTATCAGCAGGTACTATTCATGTTCGTGTTAAAAAAATGGAAGACGAAGGAATCATTAAAGGTTCTACTTTAACATTGGATTATGAAAAAATGGAGTATAATTTTATTGCTCACGTTGGTTTATATTTAGAGAGTAGCTCTAAAATTAGACAAGTATTAGATGCTTTAGAAAAAATACCAAATGTAACAGTTGCTTATATTACAGCAGGAAAGTATAATATTTTCTGTAAAATTAGAGCAAAAGACACTAACCAAGCAAAAGATATTATTTTCTCAATAGATGATATTGATGGAGTTAGAAGAACAGAAACAATGATTTCTATGGAAGAAAGCATTAATGACAAAAAAAGAATGATGCACGCTATTTTTAAAGATTATTAATAGACATTATATCGTAAGAAAACACCTTAGTAACCTACTAAGGTGTTTTTTTATGTCCTTTTTTAAATTATATGAATATGTCAACATACGCTATAAATAGTCATTGTTCTTTTAAAATGTCATTTTTAATAAATGATATTATAAATGAATGGTCTTTTATCAAACATAGCAATGTATATTTAACACCAGCATATTTAATTGCTTTAGAAAACAGCAAAATACCTTGTTTAAGTTTTATATACGTAGTTATATATAAACAAAATATTCCTGTAGGAGTAATGTATTTTCAATGTTTAGAAATTAATAGAGGTTTTCATTATCATGATACTTTCCAGAAAGAAATCAATAAAAAATTAACGAATAAGATTTTAAAAAACATATCAGGTAATTTATTAATGTGTGGTAATTTTTTTGCTACAGGAGTAAACGGTTTTGTTTTTAATAAAGATTGTTGTGATGTTTATAAACTTGTAAAGAGTGTTACAAGCACTGTTAAAAGCATTAACCCCCCAATAGATATTAGTTTTTTAATGTTTAAAGAATTTAGGAAAGATAAAAACCTAGATATTCAACAACAACTCTTAAAAAAATTCATTGAATTTGAAATCGATGTAAGCATGGTTTTAATAATAAAACCTACATGGAATACTTTTGATGAATATTTAAGTAGTTTGACTACCAAGTACAGAACAAGGGCAAAAAGCGTATTAAAAAAAACAGATTCTGTTAAAGTAAAACAATTTACAGCAGATGAAATTAAAAGTTATAAATCTATCATAAATACTTTGTATTTATCAGTGGTTAACACAGCAAGATTTAATATGGTAAAATTAACAGATAATGCTTTTTATTATTTAAAAAAGGAGTTGCAAGAAAAGTTTGTGTTTACAGGATATTTTATAGAAAATAAAATGGTAGCTTTTAGCACAGCTTGTTTTACGGATGATTGTTTAGATGCTAATTATGTTGGAATTGATTATAATATTAACAAATCTGTTCCCTTGTATAAGCGTGTTTTATATGATTATGTTACATTGGCTATTAAAACCCAGGTTAAAGAACTTAGACTAGGAAGAACGGCAGAAATAATGAAAAGTGGTTTAGGAGCAGAACCAGTTGGCATGAGTTTGTATTTAAAACACACAAACAAAGTACTAAACACTTTATTAACGCCGCTTGTTAAAAACGTTAAACCTAATGATTATGAACTAAGGAAACCTTTTAAAAATAGTGTTATAACATAAAAAACTCGGAATTTATTATCCGAGTTTTTTTATGTTTTCTGTTTTTTAATTAAACTGACAAATGATTCCTCCCATAAGCCCCAAAGTAACTATCCAATAACCAGAATTGATCATTACGTATTTAAAAGATTTTTTTTCAAAAATAGCATTGGTACCTATTACTGGTAGTATAATGAGAACACCATTAATAATACCATGAAAAACACCATGTTTAAAAGTTCTAAAATTTTGTCCATATTTAAGCATAAAATCACTTACATAAGCAAAAAGTTCAGAATTAGGATCTGTTAAATCAGGATTTCCCATTAAAATAGAAAAAAATCCAAATTGATGAATAACAATTGGAGTTATAGCTATGGAAATAAGTATACTAAGCAGATAACACCATAAAAAAATAATAGGATTGGGTTTTTCAATTTCATCAATATTAAATGAACACTCCTTCATCCAAGCAGTACCAAAAAGTTTAGGATTATACCAAATAAACCCCATAAACAAAGGGATGATTGCTGAAATTAATAATACAGGAAAATTAAAGCTCATAGTTGTAGTTTTATAAATTAGTCCTTATAAATATAAGTTTTTTCTTACATAAATCTTTAAACTATATATAAATACAGTAGTTATGGAGAAAAAACACATCTTTAAATTTCGTAAAACTTTAAAAACTGCGTAGTTTTGCAAAACTCAAAAAGACTATATGGAAGTAGAAATAAAGAAAACAAGTAAAAAGAAGAAGGAATTATACGATTATCAAAAAGAGAATATTAATAATGTTTTTGATAAAATAGAAAACAAACCTTCTAATTATAACTTAGTTTTTCAGTTACCAACTGGGGGAGGTAAAACCGTTATTTTTTCTGAAATAGCAAGGCGTTTTATTAAAGAAAAACAGAAAAAAGTTTTGATTTTAACTCACAGGATTGAGTTGAGTAGTCAAACTTCAAAAATGTTAGATGAGTTTGGTGTGGCCAACAAAGTAATTACAAGTGATGTAAAGTCTTTAGATGATCAAGAAGATTTTATGTGTTTTGTAGCCATGGTAGAAACGTTAAAAAATAGATTGAATGATGACCTACTTAATATGGATGATGTAAGTATGGTTATTATTGATGAAGCACATTATAACTCATTCCGTAAGTTGTTTAAGTATTTTCAAGATTGTTTTATTTTAGGAGTTACAGCAACCCCACTAAGTTCTAACATAAAACTTCCTATGAATGAAATATATGATGAATTATTGGTTGGAGAGCCAATACCTACATTAATAGAAAGAGGTTTTTTGGCTAAAGCCACCACTTATACTTTTGATGTTGCTTTAGGAGGATTAAAAGTAGGTATTAATGGAGACTATACTGTAAAATCATCTGATGATTTATATACAAGTAATTTAATGCAAGACAAACTATTGCATGCTTATATAGAAAAATCTTTAGGTAAAAAAACATTAATATTTAATAACGGTATTAATACATCTTGGCATGTATATGATACTTTTAAAGCAGCTGGTTACGATAACATACGTCATTTAGACAATACCTTTTCTAAGCAGGAGAGGAGTGAAATTTTAAGATGGTTTAAAAAAACTCCAGATGCAATTTTAACATCCGTAAGTATCTTAACAACAGGATTTGATGAGCCTAGTGTTGATACTATTATTTTAAACAGAGCAACAAAATCTATAACATTATATTATCAAATGATTGGTCGTGGATCTCGTGTTTACAAAGACAAAAAAGAGTTTAATGTTATTGATTTAGGAAACAATGCTGCTCGCTTTGGACTTTGGAGTGCTCCAATAAATTGGAAACGTATTTTTAAATCACCAGACTATTACTTAGATAATTTAATTAATGATGAAGAAATAGAACGTCAGTTTGTATATGATATGCCTAAAGAAATTCGAGAGAAATTTAAAAACTCGGAAGACATATCTTTTAAAGTAAAAGAACATTATGACAACGCTATTAAAAGAGGAATAAAATCTAAAGTAGTCTTAGATAAATCAGTAGAACAGCATGCTCAAATGTGTTATGAAAACGCAGAAGATGTTTTTGATGCAAGAGATTTGGCTATTTTATTAGATGATGATATCAAAGATAGAATAAAGAAATACTCTCACTATATGATTAAAAGTACTAAAAACTACATCATGTGGCTTGAAGAAGACTATAAAAGAAAGTTGAATACAGCTATTAACATGAAATTTAAAGAGTAAAACCTATTAGTTTTTTAACATTAATATTTACTTATTAAGAAATAATTAAATAACTTCACATTACGTAAAACAATAAAATTAATTATGAAGAAAATTTTTAGAAATACAGTATTGATCTGTTTAAGTGCAAGTATGTTTGTAGGTTGTTCAAGTATGAACAACACAACTAAAGGAGGTTTATTAGGTACGGGTGCTGGAGCTGCTATTGGTGCTGGAATTGGAGCATTAATCGGTGGAAAAAAAGGAGCTGCTATTGGTGCTATTAGTGGTGCTGCGGTTGGAGGTACAACCGGAGTTATTATTGGTAAAAAAATGGACAAACAAGCTGAAGAATTAAGAAACTCTATTCCTGGAGCTCAAGTTTATAGAGTTGGTGAAGGAATTGATGTGGTTTTTGATGAAGGAGCTGGAATTTATTTTGCTTCTAACGGTACAGAAATTAATGAAGACACTAAAAACACTTTAACTAAATTAGCAACTGTATTACAAAAATACCCAGAGACAAACTTATTTGTAACTGGACATACAGATTCTGATGGAGCTGAATCTTATAATTTAACTTTATCAGAAAAAAGAGCAAGTGCTGTTGCAAATTACTTACAAGCATTAGGAGTACCTGCTGATAGATTTACTGTAAAAGGTGAAGGAGAATTATTACCTATAGCTGATAATTCTACAGCAGCTGGAAAAGCTAAAAACAGAAGAGTTGAATTGGCTATTATTGCTAATGAAACCATGATTAAACAAGCTGAGGAAGAAGCTAAGCAATAAATTTAAAAAGGACTGTAAAATATTCAGTCCTTTTCTTTAATAAACACTATTTAACATAATATAAATTATAATACAATTATATAAAATTTAACCAATCATCTATAATTTTAATATTTAATGATTTTGCCTTTAAAATAACAAATACGGAATTCTCATGAACCACAAGTCTTTATAAAACTTTATATAATCGTATCTTTGCATTTATTTCAATTAAAACTTAAACATGCCTTTTAAAAAATTACACCCAAGTATTAAAGAAGTTTTAGAACAAAAAGAAATTATAACTCCTACAGAATTTCAAAAAGCTAGTATTCCAGTAATTAAAAGTGGTAAAAATGTATTCTGTAATGCTGCCAATAATCAAGGGAAAACAACTACATTAATTTTAACGACTTTACATAAATTAAAATGTGAAGAAATTGGTGATGCCCCTAGAGCCATTGTATTGGTAGAAAATAATGAAAAAGCATTGGCTTTAAGTGATGCTTTTTTAGTGTATACAAGGAACACATCGTTACGTGTGTATGCAACCAATGAAAAAGAACATATTGATTTGTTGAAATCAGAAATATTTGAAGGAGTTGATATTCTTATTACCACACCCAAAACATTACAAAAATTACTTTCTCAGTATGGTGTAAATACCTCTCAAGTAAAAATATTTAATATAGAAGATGCAGAATTCTTGTCTCAAAAAAACACATATGCAACCGTATTGTCAATTACTCAAAGTATTACAAAAAGCCAGTTTGTAATTTATTCGCAAGAATTAGATGTTCATTTAAAACGTTTAGAGTCATACTTTATGGAATATGCGAGTATTGTAACTGTTTGATTATTGGTTTCCTTTTTTTCTTTTTAACCAAATAAAAACAATCAAAATTAATATGGGGGCTCCTATGTAAAAAATAATTTCCATGGGATTAGAAAAATCTAACGCTTTGTTATGATCTGGATGTGGAATTTCTGATGGAATTTGTAAAAAGTATAATTTGGTAAATAGTAACATTATTTTAATTTTTAAGATTATAGATTCTTTAAGTTAGGAAATATAATTCCAATAAAAAACCAGATGTTTACACATCTGGTTTTTTGTGAATAATTATTTAGTTTAAAAATTACTTTATTTCCTCTCTCCCATCAGTATGTAAAGCAAAACGACCTTTGTTTCTTGCATGTGTTTGCTCTTGTTCTGGCCAAGGCCAACCACCGAATTGCGTTTTTTGATATTCTTGAAATGCTTCTTGAATTTCTGCATCTGTATTCATTACAAACGGGCCGTATTGTGCCACAGGTTCATTTATTGGTTTTCCTTGTAACATTAGTAGGTACCCATAACTATTTCCGTTTTTTATAATAATATCTACTTCAGGATTTATTTCAATAATACTTTCGTTAGGAATGTTGTTTCCTTCAATATCAATATTACTTCCTTTATAAAAATACAAAGTCTTGTGTACCTGTTTCACTGTACTTGCTGGTAAAGTAAAAACGGCATTGGGTTCCATTTTAATAGTTAAAATTTCTACCCCATTGTTAGTATTTGCAGCCCAGGAATCTGGAGTTGTATCTGGTGCTTGTGTATTTTTATAATTTCCTGCAATTACATCAATCAGAGTTTTGTTTCCGTTACCGTCTATTTCAGTTACAACAGGAATCATATCTTTCCAAAGCATTTTAAAATGAGGTTCTACCAGTTTACTTACTTTTGGTAAATTCAACCAGATTTGAAAAATTTCTAAGGGATTTCCTTTGTCAGAATTAATTAGGGGAAACATTTCAGAATGTAAAATTCCTTTACCTGCTGTCATCCATTGTACATCTCCAGCTCCAAAACGTCCTGCACCTCCTAAAGAATCGGTATGATCTACAAACCCCTCTTTGTTAATGGTAATGGTTTCAAAACCCTTATGTGGATGATATGGAAAACCTGGGATTTTTCTTCCGTGATATAATCTATATCCATCTTTTACGACAAAATCTTGTCCAATATTTCTTCCTTCAAATTCAGATTTAGGAACTCCCATGTTTTCATTTCCTTTTGGATATTCATCTTTATGATAGGCACAAAACAAAAATGGATCTTGTGTTTGCCAGGGAAAACCTAATGGTTTAATGTTTTTTATTTTGGTCATACTCATCACTATTTTATTAATTGTTGTTTATACAACAGTAGTAGGTTTTAAAGGTACAAACTTACACTCAATAGTCAAACAAGTTGTTATTAGTAAAAAAGACCTATCTAAAAATAGATAGGTCCATGAAAAAATTGAAAAAGGACGTTGTTGTAAAACGATATTTAAATGTAGTAGTTACTTATCTGCTTAACAAACAACATATACCTACGATCTTTATTTATAGACAAACCTCCATTTTTAACAGACGAAAATTATTTGTTTGCTTCTTTAGGTTTGTTTGCACTAACAGAACCAGTATAGCTAATAGGAAATCTAGCCCCACTACTTATAAACATATTACTTTGTAAATTAGGAAATAATTTTATAGATACATTAAATGTTTCTGAATTACTTTGGGCAGAAAAATTTATGCGATATGAATGGTCTTTGTTTTTTTTAACTTCATAATTTTTCATTACTCCTTTAAAAGAAATTGCACCATCTCCTCCACCATAGTTTACTTGCATTTGTCTTTCACCAAAATAAGGTAAGTGTGAACTTATACTGTCTCCCGAAATGGTTAAATAATTATAATTTCCAACCAAGTTTATATTCCCTGCTCCACTGCCTGGTTGCATTAATCCTGAGTTTAATACTTGTTGCATAGCTGTTGTTACTTGTGGCTGTGCCCAAGTAGATTCTATGGTAAATTGTTTGTTGTTAACCAAACTATCTAATTTATATATTTGTTTTTGTGTAGTTATGTTTTTTGAAGAACTACAGGAAATGATTGTAGCCATTGATAAAAAGCCAATCACTATAAAACGGAAGAAGTTAATTTTATACATCATATTTAAAGATACAAAATAACGATTGTTTTAAAAGTGTTTTATAAACATAAAAACACCTTTTCACTTATCATAAAATAAGATCCAAGGTGCAAAACTCAAATAATTAAGGGGATAAATTATAATTTAATGTTTTTTATTTGTTGATTTTCTGTATACTCAATATGATAATTTAATGTTTTTAAATTGGCTACTAAATGAGCTGTTTCATTTTTAAAACGCCATTTTATATTGATTTTTTCAACCTCATGAGTATCTATAATTTCTACAGTTCCTAAAAAAGCTTTGTGGGTATTTCTTAGTCTAATTAATTCTAACTGTTTTAAAACAACTTCTTTTTGTAACCCTTCTTCAATATTTTTAATACTTAAAGTAGTTCTGTTAATTTCTTTATGACTGTCCTTCCCTCCTTTTTCAACAGCTTTATAATCATTAGTTCCAGCAAAAACATCTAAGTACCAAATTTGAGGGGTTCCAGGCATAAATAATTGAATTGCTCTAGCCATTAACATTTTAGAATCATTTTCTCCTAAAGCACTATAAAAAGTTGCATTTACTTGATAATAGGATATTTTTTTTCCTTCGGCATCATATAAATTTTTAACCCTTCCTCCTCTATCCATAATGGTGTTCATAATTGATTCGATATCGCTATCTTCTAACAGACCTTTGTTATAAACACTGTTTACTTCTTTTCCTTTTAAATCTAATACTGGAATTCCATCATGACAACCTAACATATTTACGGTTCTGTACCCTTTTTCAACAATTTCTTTTGCCCAATAAATTAAAGCTTTACTATTGGACTTTTCTATGGTATGAATGGTTAATCCTGGTAAAAAAAAGTCATAAATTTGATAGTCTTTATCAGCTACTTCTTTGTGTAAATCAGCTCCATACTCTGCATGTATTTCAGGTAACAAAGTCAGGTTGTTTTTTTGAGCAATTTGTTTAATTCTCTCTAAATACTCCCAAGTTCCAGGTGTATTAAAAAAATTGGTTTTACCTATTTCTTTGTGTAAATAAGCAAAAGCATCTAATCTTAATATTTTACATCCGTAGTTACTTAGCTTTTTTAAAGTTTCCTCATAAAACTCCCAAACCAAAGGAGAATTGGCATTTACATCCATTTGTCCTAAATAAGAACGGTTCTTGGTTACAATTTTTAAAACAGGTTTTTTAAACTGATTTAGCTCCCCTAAATCTATCTCGGTAATATCTATATTTTGTGCAATAGCTTGGTTTACCGTTTTACAAATATCTTGTGCTTGATGAATGTCTAAATTCCATACATTTTCTAAATCTTTTACCTCAATTGGTTGGTAACTAATTTTTTGATAAAAAGTATTCCAATAAGGTTTTTCCGTTCCATCAGGAAAGCGAACTTTTAAAATAGGCAAACCAGACTTACGCATAAACAATTTGTTTAAATGCTCCTTGTTAGGAACCACTACTCCATCAGCTCCCATAATTCCTTCTCCTTTCCAAAACTCATTCCAATCAATAAAAAAATCTTTATACTTAGAGTCTTCTCCTTTTTCTAATAAGTCTTTAAATTGTGGAGAGGCTACTGATAAATGATTTAATACAATATCAAATTTTAAAGAAATATTTAATTCTTCTAAAGCCTGTAAATCATTCTTAGAAACCAATTCCTTATTAATATTATAATCTATAATAGAAAATCCTCTATCTAAATCGCTATTAAAAAAAGTTGGTAATATATAAAACAGTGAAAAGGTATTTTTAAATTCAGGCTTTTGTAAAACTTTAATCATGTCCTGCAAATTGTTTCCAACACTATCTGGATAAGCATTTAACATGACTCCATTTATATTTTGAGTGATTTCTTTTTTCATATTGACGTGTTTTTAATATTGAATATTATCTGGTAAACCTCCAATGTTTTGCAATTTTATAGCTGCTATTTTAGAACCATATTTTAAACAATCTAATAATGGTTTTTGCTGAATATAACTGCATAAAAACCCGGACCAAAAGGCATCACCAGCTCCGGTAGCATCTTCTATTTTATCAATTTTTTCTGCAGGAACTTCAATAAGGTCTTTTCCTTTTTGTGATAATATAACCCCTTGACCTCCTAAGGTTAAGCAAATAGTATTGACTCCAATATTGTGGAAGTAATCAAATATTTCTTGTGGAGATAAATGTTTGTTAAATAGCCTAAAAACATCATCTTCACTTACTTTTACCAAAGGATTATATTGGCAATATTCTTTTACAACATCTAATACATCTCTTTCTGCATCCCAAATTTTAGCAGAATAATTAATATCAATACTCAATTGACATCCCAACTCATAAGCTTCTTTGGCTTTGGTTAATATGGTGTTTTGTGCAATTTCTTTACTTAAAGCAAAACAGGTAGTATGGTATATTTTAGTATTAAGTAAAGTCTCTTTGGTTATTTGATCTTTGCTAATACAGTAATCGGCATCTCTATAAGGGATAAAATCAGGTGTTCCATCAGTTCTTGACACAAAAATAACACTGCTAGATTTGTTTTTGTATTGTTGTACAAATGATGTATCTACTTTTAGTTTTTGCAAACTTTCTAAAATAAAATCACCCAATCCATCTTTTCCAACCGCAGCAACCAAAGTTGTTTTTAATCCTAATTTTGAACTATATATGGCAACATTGGTAGGTGAGCCCCCTAGGTACCTTCTATAATCTTCAGTTTGATGTATTTTTACGTTAGATTGATGACCAATAAAATCAATTAACACCTCTCCTACACAAAGAATATCTATGTTTTTTACGTTAGTTGTCATAATTCTTAATTTTTAATGATGATTTGCAACAATTGGTTGTTCCGTTGCTTTTTTTGTTTTCATAAATAAGGTGATTACAGCACTAATAAGTAGTAACACCCCTGCAAATGAAATAGCCAATCTAGGATCGTTGTTTAAAAAGTTTTTTAAGATATATCCAAAAGATAGATTCTGAATAATCATAGGTATTACGATCATCATGTTTATAATTCCCATATACACTCCATAGCGTTCTTTTGGAATGTCTGCAACAACCATTAAATAAGGTATTCCCATCATGCTTGCCCATCCTATACCAAAACCAGTAATAGCAAAAAATAGTAGGTTTTTGTCTTCAATGTGTGGAAAAGCTATAAATCCAATGGCTGCTAACAACAAACAAACTGTATGTACCATTTTGGCACTGTATTTTTTGGCATAACCTACCAATACAAAAGCCACTAAAAAAGTTACAATATTGTACCAACCATTAACCAAACCTGTCCAGCTAACTGCTTGTTCATAGGCTTGTGGATTGCTTTTTGGAGTTGCATTCCAAACAGACAATGCAATACTTTTTGATGAATTTTGCCAATAACAGAACAAAGCATACCATTGAAATAAATAAACCAATGCCAAGTGCCACATAATTTTAGGCATATCACTTATGGCTGAAAATATTTCAATTAAAGGTTTAAAAACACTTCCTTTTTCAGCTCTCATTTTGGCTAATTCTTCTGGTGTTGGTGGAATTTCTTTGGTTGTTTTAATACTCCAAAGAACAGAACCAATAGAACAAACAGCTCCTAAAAAGAATGAAGCATAAACCCAAGTAGGTAATGATCCTGTTTTTCCTATAAATATCATTGGAAAAATAAACAATGATAAGTTGGCCAATGTTTGTCCAAAACCAGTAAAAAAGCTTTGCATTTGAAACCCTAAAGGTTGTTGTTCGTCATCTAATTTATCAGCAATAAAAGCTCTGTAAGGCTCCATTGCAGTATTATTTCCTGCATCTAAAATCCATAATAAACCTGCTGCCATCCATAAAGTACTACTAAATGGAAATGCTATTAAACATAAGCTACACATTAATGCTCCAATTAAAAAGAAAGGTTTTCTACGTCCAAATTTAGGAGACCACGTTTTATCACTAATGGCACCAATAATAGGTTGTACTAATAAACCTGTTACAGGACCTGCAAGATTTAATAATGGAATTTCATGTGGACTAGCTCCTAAAAAATCATAAATAGGATTTACGGCACTTTGTTGTAATCCAAAACTATATTGGATTCCGAAAAACCCTACATTCATATTTAATATTTGCCAAAAACTTAATTTTACTTTACGGAACATAGCTTTGTTTTTTATGAATTTAAAATCAGATTCTTTTAAATAAAGAGTTGATGTTTAAGTGACATCAACTCTTTAATAATACTATAGTTTAGGGGTTAGAATTGATATTTTAAAGCTAAACTAATTGATCTACCTGGTAAAGTTCTACCTCTAACATAGTTTACTTGGTTTTCTGTAATACTTCCTTCTTCTGCTTCGGTAATAGCTATTGAATCAAAAATATTGTTTACAGATAAGTTTGCGTTTAATGATTTTGTAATAGCATAGTTTACAAATCCACTTGTAATTACAAAACTTGGCATTACTAATTCGTTAGAGTCTTGTGAAAATGCTTCTGTTTGTCCTACAAAGCTTAACCCTATAGAGTTTTGTTTTGTGCTACCAAAGTTATAAGAAGGCATAATGTTGTAAATAAAATCTGGTTGTCTTCTTGGCTTGTTTCCTTTGTTTGCTCCAGAAGTAATTTCTGCTTTTGTATAAGTTACAGCACCTCTTAAGTTAAAGTCACCAAAATTGTAGAACCCTTCTAATTCAAGTCCCATAGATTTGTAGTCATTTTCTATAATACTGTTTGATGATGCTTCAAAACCACCTTCTTCATTTGTAGTTGCATAAAATGCAGTTGCGTATACAGCTCCTCTTCTTAGATTTCTTTTAAATCCAACTTCTGCTTGACTTAAAAAGTCTAAGGCATTTATTTCATCTCCATTTAAGTAGTTTAATCCAGAGAATAAAATACGATCAGATTTTGCTGAAGCACCTTTACTATATCTTGCAAATACAGATTGATCATCTGAAAACTTGTAGTTAACACCAGCTGAATAAGATACATAGTTATAATCGTAATCTACAGCCGTTGGGTTTGCATTGTCTATAACATGTGCTGTTTGTTCTGGTGTAGAAATAGTTCCATCACCATTTACATCAATAGCACCTTCTTTACCTCCAGCAAAAGAACCACTTACTTTCCCCATATCATATCTAACACTTGCATCAATCGTTAAGTTTTCAGTTGCATCTACAGAAATTTGTGCATAAGGTGCAGATACATTGTATTGAGTGTCGTAATTACGTTGTAAGTTCCCCCATGCAGGTGTTCCATAATTTAACAAACCATTTTCACTCAATCCATCAACATTAATTAATCTAGCATTGTCATCAGAAACTTCTTGTACATAAGTATTCCACAACCAAGACATAGATATGTTTTGAATAGATTTAAAGTATCCTGCTGTAATGCTAATATTGTCTATTGTTTTAGATAATTTTACATCGTTCATAAAATTATTTAAGTTATTTAACTCAACATCAAACATGTGTATTCTGTTTACCAATGCATTTCCATCTACAGCATTTCCGTTACTTGCATAAGTTAACGCTCCCCCTAAAGTTGTTGACATGTCTGTAGCAGTAGCTGTACTTTCAACAAATGGAGTAATAAAAGCTCCTTTATTTACAGAAAAACGTCCATTGTTGGTAATTTTCCAATCATTATCCAAATCAAAACTAGCTTCAAATCCTACAGAAGTAGATACTGGGTGCATTCCGTTCGTTACATTCCCTCTGGTAGTTTCTCCATCGGCACCTGTACGTAATGTTTGAGTAAGATTTGCACTGTGAATAGAACCTCTATTGGCACTAAAATTAGGAGCATCTTCCCATGTAGGGTTGCTGTTTGTTCCTGTTACTTTAATAGGTACTGGCATGTAAGCTGCAGTTCTATCATTTAAATATTTTGCATACAATCTAACATGACCGTTGTCAAACTTTTTTGTTAAACTTACTTTTAACTGTCCACCATTGTTAGCTGTAAATCCAGTAGTTCTAATTCCTTCTCCTACTCTATAAAAACCACCTGTATGAATAAATAATCCATCGTTTACTTCAGTTCCATAATCAAAATCAGTTCTAAAAGAATTGTAGTCAACTCCAAAAGTTGTTCCTATAGATCCTCCTTCTACTTCTCCTGTTTTACTAATAATATTAATAATTCCACCTGGACCATTAGAAGTTAATGTAGAAGCAGATCCCCCACGAATAGCCTCAATTTTAGCCACATTGTTATCAAATCTTGTAAAAATATCGGCAGTACCAAAAGCAATATCACCATATAATAACACTGGCAATCCATCTTCTTGTAACTGAACGTATTTAGATCCTCCAGAAGAAATTGGCACCCCTCTTACCGCAATGTTAGAGTTTCCTTCACCTCCAGAAGATTCTGAACGAATACCAGGAATGGTTCTAAAAATTTCTGCAGTAGATCTAGGAGCAGATTGTGTAATTGTTGCTGGTTTCATAGTTGTTACAGAAACACTAGATTCTATTTTAGATTTTGGAGTTGCAACTCCGGTAATAATAACTTCATCTAAAGATTCAGAACTTGCGTTCATGGTAAAGTTATGTGTTATATTTTTTCCTTGAATTTTAATTGATTTGGAGTAATTAGAATATCCTAAAAACTCTGCTGTTAAAGTATAGTTTCCATCTTTAACATTTGTAATGGTATAATTTCCATTAAAATCTGTAACAGATCCTTGAGAGGTTCCTTTTAATAAAACACTAACCCCTAATAACGGCTCTCCGTTTTGATCTTTAACACTACCTGTAACATTTGATTGCGCATATATAGCGGAAAATGATAAAAATAGTACAAAGAAGACACCCCACTTAAATTGAATTGAATTTCTCATAATATTATATTTTTTGTTAATAGTTAATAATTTACCTTATTATTTTGCTAAATTATAATCTAAGTTGAGTAAAAATTGAGTGTTTTTCATCGAAAACGTTTTCGATTTTACCTAAAACGTTTTCGATAGTTATTTTTAGTATATTTATTTTATCAAAAAAAATATATGAAACCTGTTACCTTAAAAGAAATAGCAGAGAAACTAAATATATCTGTTACCACTGTTTCTAAAGCTTTAAAAGATTATTCTGATGTAAGTCCAAAAACAAAAGCTTTGGTTAAAGAATTAGCTGCTACATTAAACTACACTCCCAATTCTTTTGCTGTAAACCTAAGAACCAAAGAATCTAAAACCATTGGTTTGGTCATTCCTGAAGTCGTTCATCATTTTTTTTCTAATGTGATTAAAGGAATTATTTCCGAAGCTGAAAAACAAGGTTATTTGGTAATTATATTACAGTCTAATGAATCTTATGAGTTAGAAAAAAAACAAATAGAATTGTTAATGAGCCATAGAGTAGATGGCATTTTAATTTCTTTAGCCAATGGAACTGCAGATTTTAAACATTTAAATGCAGTCATTAACCAAGACAAACCTTTGGTGATGTTTGATAAAATTGCAAAATTGGTGAAATGCTCTAAAATTATTATTGATGATCAAAAAGCGGCTTATATGGCTACCCAACATTTAATAGATACAGGGTGTAAGCGTATTGCCCATTTTAGAGGACCTTTGTTGCCTCAAAACTCTATTGATAGGTTTTTGGGTTACAAAAAAGCTTTGTTAGACAATGGAATGGAATATGATCCTAGTCTTGTGTATTTAAATGATTGTGATGAAAATAGTTTTGATGATGGAAAAATGAATGCAAACAAGCTGTATAAAGAACACAATAATGTAGATGGTATTTTCATCAATACCGATATGGTGGCTATTGGAGCTATTTCAGAGTTTAATAGATTAGGAGTTAAAGTTCCAGAAGAAATTTCCATTGTAGGTTTTAGTAATTGGTTTATGTCCTCGGTTATTTCTCCTACCATTACAACTATTGATCAGCCTGGTTATACCATGGGACAAACCGCTTTTAAGCAATTATACAAAGAAATTAAGGATATTAAAAACAACGTAGCCATTACTCCTGAAATTATTAAACTAGAAACTGCTTTAATTAAAAGAGAGTCTACCAAAAATTAACGGTATGTTCTTTGTTGAGCATATTGACCAAATAATCAACAAACATGAAACCAACCACTTTTATTTTCGATATGGACGGAGTGATGATTGACTCTGAACCTTTTTGGAGAACAGCACAAATTAATTTACTAAAAGATTTAGGACATAGCATTACAGTGCAAGACTGTGTTCGTTATACCATGGGAAAAAGAATTGATGATGTAGCAAAAACATGGTGCGATTTGTATTCTTTAAAAATAGAGGCTAAACAACTAGAACAACAAATTTTAGATCAGGTGGTAGTAAACATTTTAAAAGATGGACAAGCCATTGATGGATTGTTAGATTTGCTACATTTTCTAAAAAAGGAAAACTATAAAATTGGCTTGGCTACTTCTTCTAGTTGGAAAATTATTGAAGCTGTACTACACAAACTAGGGGTAAAACAATATTTTGATGAAATTTGCAGTGCTGATGATGAAAAATACGGAAAACCCAATCCGGCCGTCTATTTAAAAGCAATGCAAAAATTAAAATCTAAACCTATGGAGTGTTTTATTTTAGAAGATTCCGTTACAGGCATGATTGCTGCCAAAGCTTCTATGGCTTTTACCATTGTGTTAAATGATGATATAACGGCTCCAAAATTTTCTATTGCAGATCATAGAAGTACCTCTTTGCCAAGTGTGTTAAATTATTTAAAAACTTTATAACATTAAAAAGCCCTAGAGAATTTTCTAGGGCTTTTTGTTTTACATAATATTAAGAATATTTATTATTCTTCTCCTCCACCTTGGTAACCACCATCATTCATTCCACCATCATTTCCCCAATCTCTTCTAGGTCTGTCTCCTTCAGATCTTTCTTTTCTTGCTTTTTGTGCTTTTTCAAAAAAGGTTTTAAACTCTGCTAAAGTAATACCTCCATCAGCATCAGTATCCATTTTATCAAAACCTTTTTTCATTCTTTTATTCTCTTCAACTTCTTCTTTAACAAGTTTACCGTCTTCGTTTTTATCTAATTTGGCAAACATTTTTTCAGGAGTTGGTCTTTCCTTTTTTTTGTCTTTAGATTTTTCTTCTTGAGAAAAAGCATTCATTCCTACAAATAAGCAGATTGCTACAGCAATCATTGTTGTTTTTGTGTTTTCATTTTTATTAATGTTTTTAAATTTTTGTTGTTTTTAATTTTGTTTATAGCATTTAGACTTGTCATATTTATTTTAGTTTAATGCTATATATAAAAATATTCAAATTTCTTTTACCTGCTATTTTTTTATTAAAAATTAACTAGCGTATCTTCTTTTTATATTGATGTTAATTCTAGTTTGTTTTTAAATAAAAGAAGTAATATTTACAATCAGAATTAGAATTTTAACATCAAATTTAAACTTCTATAAAAATTTCGTTTCCCCTAACATGTAAGATTCTATATACGCAAAGAGACAATTATTAACATTCTTTTATAAATTATTAATTAGTTCTTTTTAAAAATGAATGAACGTTCATTTTTTATACCTTTGTATAGTAATTATAGACAAATGCAGGTAATAAGTAAAAGTGAAATCAAAAGAAATGCTTTAATTAAAGCAACTATTTGTTTGGTTATAAACAATGGTTTTCATGCAGCTCCTATGTCTAAAATAGCCAAAATGGCCAATGTTTCTCCAGGGACTATTTACTTGTATTTTGAGAACAAACAAGATCTTATTAATAAAGTGTATTTAGAAATAAAAGCTTCTTTTGCTGCTTATGCATTTAAAAATTACAGCAATTCTATGGGGGTAAAAGAAGGTTTTGAAAACATATGGAAACAGGTTGCTGATTTTAAATTAATGCAAGTTGAAGAAGCCATGTTTTTAAGTCAATGTGACAATACACCTATGATAGATGATGAGAGTAAAAAAGAAGGTATTAAGCACCTACAACCCCTACTCGACTTGTGGGAAAGAGGTAAACAAGAAGGAATTATTAAAAATTGTTGCTCTTATGTTTTGTATGCTTATACAATTTATCCTCTAGCATTTTTAATGAATGCCAAACAAAACAAAGACATTACCGTTAATGAAAAATATATTCAAGATGCTTTTACTTTAGCATGGGATAGTATAAAACAATAAAAATAAAAAGAGAATGGAATTATTAGACAAATTAAATTGGAGATACGCTGCCAAAGCAATGAATGGTAAAGAAGTGTCTCAAGAAAAAATAGACAAAATTTTAGAAGCTGCAAGACTAGCTCCTACTTCAAGTGGTTTACAGCCTTTTGAGATTATAGTAGTTAAAAATCAAGAGATTAAAGAAAAAATAAAACCTGTAGCATGGAACCAATCTGTGGTTACAGACTGTTCTCATTTATTGGTATTTGCTGCTTGGGATACTTATACTGCAGAAAGAATTAATTATATGTTTGATTTAACCAATGATATTCGTGGATTTAAAAACGAAGGTTGGGAAAACTACAGACAAATGTTATTGAGCTCTTATCCTCAAAAAGATGCAGAAGTAAATTTTACCCACGCTGCTAAACAAGCTTATATTGCTTTCGGATTGGCTATTGCTGCTGCTGCTTATGAAGGAGTTGATGCTACTCCTATGGAAGGTTTTGATCCTGCTGCAGTTGATGAAATTTTAGGATTAAAAGAAAAAGGACTTAGAAGTGCTATTTTATTGCCTATCGGTTATCGTGATGCTGATAATGACTGGTTAGCATCTTTGGTTAAAGT
Source organism: Wenyingzhuangia sp. IMCC45467 (assembly GCF_054111205.1). The sequence goes on along the minus strand of NZ_CM134196.1, from coordinate 593,008 downwards.
AAGAAAAAGTACTGAAGATTTGGTAACAGTAATTGAATAATCATACATTACATCTTATTTAATAACCCCTTAAAAAAATATTGTATGAACAATTTTGAATACCTTAACCCTACTAAAATAGTATTTGGTAAAAATCAAATAGAAAATTTAGCTACTGAAATTCCCAAAAAAGCAAAAGTATTATTGCTTTATGGTGGAGGTAGCATTAAAAAAAATGGCATTTATGAACAGGTAACCACTGCTTTAAAAGATTTTGAAGTGGTAGAGTTTGGTGGGATCCCCGCCAATCCTGAATATGCTGTTTTAATGGAAGCTTTAACCATTATTAAAGAACAAAACATAAGCTTTTTACTAGCTGTTGGAGGTGGTTCTGTTATTGATGGAACCAAATTTTTATCTTCTGCAGCTTTGTACAAAGGTGAAACTCCTTGGAATATTTTAACAGATCACATTAGAACAACCAAAGGAATGCCATTTGGAACAGTCTTAACATTACCAGCTACTGGGTCGGAAATGAACTCAGGTGCAGTAATTACTAGAGCAGAAACCAAAGAAAAGTTAGCCATGGGTGGTCCTGGTTTGTTTCCTAAGTTTTCTATATTAGATCCAACTGTTATTCAATCCATACCCAAAAGACAGTTAGCCAACGGAATTACCGATGCTTTTACCCATGTATTAGAACAATATATGACCTACCCTATTGGTGCTCGTTTACAAGACAGAATTGCCGAAGGGATTTTACAAACTTTGATAGAAATTGCTCCTAAAGTTATTAAAAACCCTAAGGACTACAGTGCAGCTGCCGATTTTATGTGGAGTTGTACCATGGCTTTAAATGGATTGATTCAAAAAGGAGTTCCTACAGATTGGGCTGTACATGCTATGGGGCATGAGCTAACAGCTTTGTTTGGTATAGACCATGCAAGAACTTTGGCAATTATTGCTCCAAGTCATTATCAATATAATTTTACCGCTAAAAAGGAAAAACTGGTACAATATGCAGAACGTGTTTGGAATATTACCGAAGGTACTGTTGATGAAAAAGCAAATGCGGCTATTGTAAGAACAAAAATGTTTTTTAATGGTTTGGGTATTGATACCAAATTATCTGATTACACTCAAGATTATATGGGAACTGCTCAAGAAATAGCTAGAAGATTTACCGTAAGAGGATGGAATAGTTTAGGAGAACACAAAAACCTAACTCCTAGTGATGTTGAAAAAATAGTAACCATGGCTTATTAAATAACCCTGCCCCCCCTTTATATTTAAAAGCAAAAATCCAGTAAATTATTATGTTACTGGATTTTTTTTATAATAAAGAGTTTTTATCTATAAAGGCTAAAAACTTATTCTTGTATTGTTCCGATACTGTAATTCTTTGTTTGTTGATAATGATTTGACTGCGTTCTACCACTTCAATATTGTTAAGGTTTACAATAAAAGATCTATGAACACGCATAAATTTATTTTCTGATAATTTTTCTTCTAAAGACTTTAAACTCATTAAAGTTAAAATAGGTTTACTTTCCGTTTTTACCCAAATTTTAATATAATCCTTCATGCTTTCAAAATACAAAACATCATTCAAATTTATTTTTAATTGCTTGTATTCTGATTTTACAAATAAAAACTCACTTTGCTCTTTTTCAGTAGTTGTAATATTTTTTTGTACTGTTTTTTTTTCAATTAAATTAAACCATTCTTTGGCTTTACTGGCAGCAGCTAAAAACTCGGCATAATCAAAAGGTTTTAATAAATAGTCTATGGCTTTTACCTTAAACCCCTCTAGTGCATATTCATCAAAAGCGGTGGTAAAAATAACCCTTGTGTTTGGCGGAATCATTTTAGACAATTCAATTCCTGTAACATCTGGCATTTGTATGTCTAAAAAAAGCACATCAACAGGGTGGGTACTTAAAAACTCCAAAGCTTCAATAGCATTGCTAAACTTCCCTTTTAAATCTAAAAAAGGAGTTTTTAACACATAACTTTCTACTAGGCTTAAAGCAATAGGCTCATCATCAATAACAATACAAGATACACTCATTTTTTTAAAGTTTTATAGATGTATTTCTAAGGTAGCAATAAACAAATCGTTTTCAACACGGGTCTCAAACAAATGTTTGTTTGGGTATAATAATTTTAATCTTTTATCCAAGTTTTGTAAACCTATTCCCGATCCACTTTTATCATTTTTTTCTTTAGGAAAATTATTGTTTTTGGTTACAAAATAAATCTTGTTATTATCTATGGTCATTTCAAAAGAAATATCACTTTTATATTGCGATGATACTCCGTGCTTAAAGGCATTTTCTACCAAAGAAATAAACAACAAAGGAGCCACTTTTACATCTGTATTGTTGTTAGGAAAAGTACTTTTAACAATTGTATTATCCGTAATTCTTAATTCCATTAAAGAAATAAACTTTTTTATAAATTCTATTTCTTTTAACAAACTAATCATTTCTGTATTGGTATCATATAACAAATAACGCATTAGCTTACTTAGACTATGAATGGTTGTTTTGGCTTGTTCAGGCGAAATATCTACCAAAGAATAAATGTTGTTTAATGAGTTAAAAAAGAAATGTGGCTGAATTTGATATTTTAAATGTTGAAGCTCAGAACTCAACTTTATATTTTCGGCTTCTTTTTTTTCTGCCTCTATAGTAATCCAACGCTGTGTAGCCTTAATACCTACAGAAAATACTACAGGAACTAGCATTGATATAATTTGTATGTACACAAACAATCCTCGTGGAGGCCCTCCTTCACCTTTTGGTTCTTTAGGTGGTTTGTCTATGGCTAAAAAATGTTCCATGGTATATTCATGGGCAATTTCTCTAAACCAATACAGCACAGCTATTAAAACTATGTTGATTAATACATACATTAACTTTTTGTTTTTAAACAAAAAGTTATCTATTAAAAAACTGTAATTCCCATAAAAAATAAGGGCATACATGGTTAATGGTAACCAAGAATAGGCCATTACTCTAATAAGTGTAGCTTGTTGTCCAAAAGAGGATAAAAAGTAAGGAAAACAAAACAGCAAAACCCAAACAAGTACATGAGTTGCTATTTTGGTGGTTTTGTTATAATTCATATTGCATAGCCATTATTAAATCTAAAACTGCTGTTTCTAAAGTGTCTTTTAAACAAGGAGGTTCGTTGTTTTTTAATCAATACTACCAACAACCATTACTACTATAATTTACTAATCATGTTTTATCAAGAACATCATCAAAGATAAAATTATTTATTGCCTTTGTAATGCATAATAGACAATTAGCAGTTTTATCTATACGAACAAGGCTGTTTTATAGATTATGATTGGTACATTCAAGAACAGTATTTAAGCAGCCTGCACTATTACAAGGTGTTCGAGCAGCCTGTGCTGAGCGGAGACGAAGTAAAGTCGAGAACTGTGATGATTCTTTAAGGTAACGGATGTTTCTATATGGTGTTCTAGCAGCCTGCACTATTACAGGGTGTTCGAGCGAAGTCGAGAACTGAGCGTAGACGAAGTAGAGTTAAGAACTGTGATGTTTTTTTGGATAGTAAATGCTATTGTACATAGATTTCACTTTACTATGATAACCTTTTAATTCAGTTTGAGATTGTGCTTCTCGACTTTACTTCGTCTCCGCTCAGTACAAGCTTCTCGAAGACCTTAAGACTCAGCACGGGCTGCTCGAAGATCATCATTTGCACATAGACTACTCGAAGACCTTTTAAAAGACCAAAATATTATTCATAACGCAAAGCGATAATAGGATCTAAAGCAGCAGCTTTTCTTGCAGGATACCATCCAAAGAAAATACCTGTAACTGCACAAACGGTAAAAGAAATAATCATAGAATAAATGGTGATTTCGGTAGGCCAATTCAATAAGTTTTGAACCAATAAAGTAGCGCTAAGCCCTAAAACAACTCCTATCAAACCACCTGTTACACTAATTAACACCGCTTCTATTAAAAATTGATACATAATATCAGCCCCCTTTCCTCCTACTGCCATACGCAAACCAATTTCTTTGGTACGTTCTTTTACAGATACATACATAATATTCATAATTCCAATTCCTCCTATTAATAAAGAGATACTGGCAATGGCTACCAATAATAAGGTTAGCATTTCACTGGTTTGACTAATGGTAGAAATTAATTCATCCATGGAAAAAACATTAAAATCATCGTCTTGCCCCTCTTTAATTTTGTGTTGTGCTCTTAAAACAGCACTTACTTGACTAACAGCATCTTCGGCTGAGTTTTCATCTAAAGCAGAACAAATAATAGAGTTGATATAGTCAATGGCTAAAATTCTTTTTTGTACAGTAGTATATGGAGATAAAATAATATCATCTTGATCTTGACCAAAAGTATTTTCGCCCTTGGGAGCTAAAACCCCAATAATTTTAAAAGGAATGTTTTTAAAACGAATGATTTTACCAATAGGGCTTTCTCCATTAGGAAATAAATTCTCTACCACTGTTTCTCCTAAAACAGCTACTTTAGCAGCCGTTTTTACATCAATATCGGTAAACATATTCCCCTCTTGTAAGTCCAATATTTTAATATCTAAATATTCGGAATTTACACCATAAATACTTGTTGGCCAGTTGTTGGCTCCACTAATGGCTTGTCCGCTACCATTTACCATAGGCGATACTGAGGTTAATAAAGTAGTGTATTGTTTTAAGGCAGTATAATCATCCATGGTTAAAGATTGCATTTCGCTCCCTCCCATTCTTACACCACCACGCATAGAAGCACCAGGCCTAATGGTAATCATATTAGAGCCCATACTAGATATTTGATCTTTGATGCTTTTTTTAGATCCTTCTCCAATAGCCAGCATGGTAATTACAGAGGCTACCCCAATAATAACACCTAGCATGGTTAATAAAGTACGTACTTTGTTTAAAGCAATGGCTTTAACGGCTATTTTAAATAAGTTTAAAACTCTCATAAAATTATTATTTAGCTAGGTTGGCTAACATTTCTGCTGCATTTAATACCTTGTTGTTAATGTTGTCTTTAATTACAACACCATCTTGTAATACTATGGTTCTGTTGCTAAAAGCAGCAATATCTGGTTCGTGAGTTACAAAAGCAATGGTAATTCCTTGTTTGTTTAATTCCTGAAATAGAGACATGATTTCGTATGACGTTCGAGTATCTAAATTTCCAGTAGCTTCATCGGCCAATAAAATAACAGGATTGTTTACCAAAGATCTGGCAATGGCTACACGCTGTTGTTGTCCTCCTGATAATTGAGAGGGAGTATGGTGTAATCTACTTCCTAAGCCTACTTTTTCTAAGGCATTAATGGCTCTTTTTCTTCTTTCTTCGGTAGATACTTTTGGGTTGTACAACAAAGGAAGTTCTACATTTTCTAAAGCAGAAGTTCTGGCCAATAAATTATAGGATTGAAAAATGAATCCAATCTTTTCATTTCTAATTTTGGCCAATTCGTTTGCTGATAAATTTTTAACAGGCACGTTGTCTATTTTATAAATACCGGAACTAGATTGATCTAAGCAACCTAACATATTTAACATGGTACTTTTTCCAGAACCACTAGATCCCATAATGGTTACAAATTCTCCTTGTTTAATACTAAAGGAAACGCCTTTTAGGGCTCGTACCACTTCATCTCCCATAACAAACTCTCTTTTGAGGTTTTCTATTTTTATGATTTCTTTACTCATGTTTATTTCTTTTTACCTCCTGGTCTTTTGGGCATAAACGGACTTGATGCTTCTTCTTGATTCGCAGTTTCTGTTACACTTGGAGCTTTTAGACTACTTACAAATACATCTCCTGCTTTTGCTCCTTTTAAAACTTGTACATGTATTCCATCACTAGTTCCTAACGTAATGTGTTTAGGGGTAATACTCCCATCTTTATTGTATTGCCAAACCAATGTAGCCTTGTCTCCTTGTATGTTTTTTTTAGGTCTGCTTGTTTTTGTACTTTCTTTATTCGTGTTTTCAGGAGTCCATTCTTTTAAATTGTGTTGTTTGTAATAAGTCGTTAATAATTCCTGATTAGGACTAAAGTTGATGGCTTTGGCCTCTATGGTAGTAATGTTTTTTAGTTCTAAGGTGTAAATAGAAATGGTGGCTGTTAATCCAGGTTTTAATTTTAAATTGGGGTTTTGAGCTTTGATAACAACAGTATAAGTCACTACATTTGAGGTTACTGTTGGCGATAACCTTACCTGTGTAACCGTTCCATTAAACTCATCATTTGGATAAGCATCTACGGTAAAAGAAACACGCTGTCCTTCGGTTATTTGTCCTATATCTGCCTCATCTACATCCGCCTCTACTTGCATTTCTTTTAAATCTTGAGCAATGGTAAACAAAGTTGGTGTGCTGTAACTAGCAGCTACTGTTTGGCCTTCATCAATATCTTTAGAAAGTACTACTCCATTAATAGGAGCATAAATATTGGCATATCCTACATTGGTTTTGGCTTTTTCTAAATCTGCCAAACGTTGCACTACAGTACTTTTAGAATTGTTAAAATTGTAGAGTGCTTCATCGTAATCTGCTTGACTAATTACTTTGTTCTCAAACAAATCTTTTTGTCTGTTATAAATTTGTTTTAAGTAGTTTTTTTCATTTAAAGCATTGTCATAAGTAGCCTGTGCTTGAGTTAAGGCAGATAGCAAATTGGTTTTATCTAACTCAGCAATTAACTGTCCCTCTTTTACATGGCTATTATAATCCACATAAATTTTTTCTACTACTCCAGATACTTGTGTTCCTACTTCTACCTGTGTAATAGGTTCCACAGTACCTGTAGCAGTAACCATGGTGGCTATATTTTCTTTGGTTATTTTTGAAGTAGTTACTACTATATTTCCAGATTCACTTTTATTAAAAAAAGAATATGCTGTATAGCCTAAACCAATGGTTACTATTGCAATAATGATGATTTTTGTTTTTTTCATTAGAATTAAATTTTTATTTCGTTTCCTTGATAGAACTGAAGTAATTGATTGTATAAAATATTTAAGTATTTGGCTTGTATATAGTTTTGTTCTGCTGTGGTGTAATTGTTTTGAGCTATGATTAAATCAATTGTGCTTAAAGCGTTTAACTCGTGTTTTTTCTGAGCCAACTTATAAGATTCTTTGGCTGCCGTTCTAGCAGAAGTTGCTGCCAACAATTGTTCTTGAGATGACAAGGTGTTTTGCCAAGCCGTTTCAATTTTTTTATACAATTCTTTTTTAGCAGTATTATATTCTAATTCAGACTTTTCAATAGTTATTTGAGCGTTTTTAATCTTAACTTTTGTTTGATTTCTATTAAATATTGGAATTGATAAAGACAAGCCTATTTTTTGGTTAAAGTTTACATCTAATTGATCTACAAAACTGTAATCCCTACTATTAGAGTATGCCGTACCCAAACTCCCCGTTAAGTTTAACGATGGTAAATAAGCTCCTTTGGCAATGGCTAAATCTTTTTTATCAATAGCCACTTGTAGTAAACTAGCATGTAGTTCTGGCAACGTACCAAGTGCTGTATTATAAACTTCAATTTTATTAGGAATTAAACTTGTTTCAAGTTCATCATCTTTAATTTCTTGAATCTCTACAGTATCTAAAGGTGTTAATTCTAACAATTGTTTTAAAACCAATAATTGTTGTTCATAATTATTTTTAGCACTTATCAAATTGTATTTTTGAGTAGCAGCTTGAGATTGTGCATCAGAATAATCACCCAAACTCATGTTTCCAGCTTGGTAATTAGAGGCTGCTCTTTCTAGTTCCTTTAAAGAAGCATTTAAATTGTTTTGAGCAATGTTAATTCCTTCTTTGGTATATAGGGTTTGTATATAAGCCTCTAAAACACTTAGTTCTATATTATTTTTAGCAGCCTCTACAAAAAAGGAGTTTTGCTTTACTAATAATTTACTTTGATCTATTTGATTGGCTATTTGATTTCCTTGATACAAAGGCATAGAAGCATTTACACCTGCATTGGTAGAAAATATTTTTTCAGTTACAAAGTCACTGGTCACAGGATCAATAGAACTACCATTTGCCATGTTTTGAGAAATACTACCGCTAATACTTGGTAACCATAATGATTTTGATTGAGTATAATTATTGTTGGCTGTGTTTTTGGTTAGCTCTGCAGTTTTAATGGTGATGTTATGTAACAATGCATAATCTATACAGTCTTTTAAAGACCATACTTTTTTTTCCTCTGTTGTGTTTTGTGCTGATAAAAGCAAAGAAGAAAATAGTGTGATAAGAATGAGTTGTTTTTTCATTTAAAATCTTTTTAATGATTCAAAATTGCAACAAACCCAAACGGATATCTAACACATTAGACACTTAGGTTTTATTAATCTACGAAAACCAGTTTTATATCGATAAAGGATTAGAGGTTTTATGTTTTTTATTAAAGTGCTCAAACGTAGTCGAGAACTGTGATGTTTTTCTGTATAGTAAATGCTATTATACATAGATTTCACTTTACTATGATAACATTTTAATTCAGTTTGAGATTGTGCTTCTCGACTTTACTTCGTCTCCGCTCAGTACAAGCTTCTCGAAGACCGTAAGACTCAGCACAGACTGCTCGAAGACCATATTAGAAACTTCTAATTTTATGAGTAGGAATGTTTTTAATATGTAGCTAGACAGAACTTGTATTTATATCGATAAAACCTCTTTTTTTTATGATGCCCCTTAACAAATGTTGTAATATATTTGTGACAATTATTATTTAGGTTCTTTTGGTTCGGTTTGTTCCGAACTAAATATTATATTTGCCATCAAATTATAAAAACATGGAAGTAGTGTTAAAAAAACAAAAATGTCAATTAGTTGAAAAGCTAGGGATTCATTTTGAAAAAAAAGAAGGATTAGCTCCTGTTGCTGCTAGAGTTTTTTCTTACATCATTTTAAATGGTAAAGGAGGAACTACTTTTGAAGAATTGATAGAAAATCTATGTGCAAGTAAAAGTACCATATCAACACACTTAACCCATTTACAGGGATTAAACAAAATAGAGTATTACACCAAAATAGGAGATCGTAAAAAGTATTATATCATGAATTATGATAGTATGGTACAAGGCATTGATAAAACGATTGACGATTGGAATGCTGAAATGAAAATACATCAAGAAGTGATGGATTATAAACAAACAATTAACCTTTTAAAAGAAACCCCAGATGAAGAAAAATTTGATTTAGAATTCCATGTTGATTTTATTGAGTTTATACATAAAACCATAGAGTCTGTTACCCAAATAAGAAATAGGATTATAAAAAACAATAAAGAAAATAATTAAATGAAAATGAATAAATTCTCCCTATCAGTAGCATCAATAATGCTTATCGGATCATTATTTAGTTGCGGAAACAAGCAACAAGCTACAAACAAAGATCAAGCCCCACCTACCTTTAAAGTAACTACTATTGTTGGTAAAAACATTACCGATTTTAAAAAATACCCTACAACAATAGAAGGAATTGTAAACAGTGATGTTAGAGCAAAAGTTTCTGGTTATGTTCAAAAGGTATTGGTTGATGAAGGTGAAAAAGTAACCAAAGGACAACCTTTGTTTCAATTAGAAACCCAAACATTGTCTCAAGATGCAGAAGCAGCAAAAGCAGCTGTAAATGTTGCTCAAGTAGAAGTAGATAAATTAATTCCATTGGTAAAAAAAGGAATTATTAGTGCTGTACAATTACAAACTGCAAAAGCAAACTTATCACAAAAAAGAGCTAACTATAGCAGTATTACAGCTAGTATTGGTTATGCCATGGTAAAAAGTCAAGTAGATGGGTATGTGGGAGCCATTAACTTTAGAGAAGGATCTTTAATAAGCCCTAACGATACTCAGCCATTGACTACCATTAGTGATATTCAAAAAGTGTATGCTTTCTTTACCATGAACGAATCTAACTACATAGATTTTTTACAAAATGCAGAAGGAACAAGTTTACATGAAAAAATAGACAACTTTCCGCCAGTTAGCTTGGTTATGGCTAATGGAAAAACTTTTGATCAAGAAGGAAAAATAGAAACTTCTTCTGGACAAATTAATAGAAATACGGGTACGGTTAGTTTTAGAGCGGTGTTTAACAACCCAAATCAAATTTTGACCAACGGAAACAGTGGGCAAATTAAAATTCCTACTTTTTACGAAAACGCTATTGTCATTCCTCAAGAAGCTACTTATGAGCAACAAGGAAAAATAATGGTGTTTAAACTAAAAAAAGACAATACTATTACCTCTTCTGTTATTCAAATAAAAGCAAGTTTACACAACTCTTATGTAGTGGAATCTGGAATTACAAAAGGAGATAAAATTGTAGCGAATGGTGTAGGTAAATTACACGATAATATGCGAGTAACCCCTAATGAAGTTGCTTTAGATAGTATTTTAAAACCTATTCAGGTTTTATTTAAATAATTTATTAAATAGTTACACATGTTAAAAACATTTATAGAAAGACCTGTATTATCTACAGTGATTTCCATCATAATAGTAATGCTTGGTTTTATAAGTATTAACAGTTTGCCTATAGAGCAATATCCAGATATTGCTCCTCCAACTGTAAAAGTAACAGCCTCTTATCAAGGAGCAAATGCCGAAACAGTTTTGGAAAGTGTTATTACACCTATAGAAGAACAGATCAATGGTGTTGAAGGAATGACTTATATTACTTCAACAGCATCTAACAACGGTACAGCAGATATTACAGTCTATTTTGATCAAGATGTAGATGGAGATGTTGCAGCCGTTAACGTACAAAACCGTGTAGCAAGAGCTACTCCTTTATTGCCTAAAGAAGTTACACAAACAGGAGTAACCACACAAAAACAACAAACAAGTGCTTTGATGTTCTTGTCTATGTATTCTGATAATGAAGATTACGATGCTACTTTTATTCAAAATTATTTAAGTATTAACGTTGTTCCTGCATTGCAAAGAATTAATGGAGTGGGTAACGTAAATGTATTCTCCCAAAGTAATTATGCCATGAGAATTTGGTTAAAGCCAGAAAAGTTAGCGGCTTATAACTTAATTCCTTCTGATGTTACTGCTGCCTTACAAGAACAAAACTTAGAAGCATCGGCAGGATCTTTAGGAGAAAACAACGGAGAGACTTTTTCTTATGTAGTTAAATATCAAGGTAGATTTAAGTATAAAGATCAATATGATAAAATCATCATTAAAGCTTTAGGAAACGGTAAGTTTTTAACTTTGGCTGATGTGGCTACTATTGAATTAGATGCACAGTCATATACCTCAGGAGCAGCAAGTTTAGGAAAACCAGCAGTGTTTATGGGAGTTTTTCAAACAAAAGGGTCTAATGCACAAGAAATTATTGCAAACATAAAATCAACCTTAGAAACTGTTAAAAAAGATTTGCCAAAAGGATTGGATATTTTTATTCCTTATGATACAAGTTTGTTTTTAAACGCCTCTATAGAAAAAGTAGTTCACACTTTAGTAGAAGCATTTTTACTGGTATTTATTGTGGTATTTATCTTTTTACAAGATTTACGATCTACTTTAATTCCTGCCATTGCAGTACCAGTATCTATTATTGGTACGTTCTTTTTCTTGAATCTGTTTGGATACTCTATTAACCTATTAACCTTATTTGCTATTGTACTGGCTATTGGTATTGTGGTAGATGATGCGATAGTTGTGGTTGAAGCCGTACACGCAAAAATGGATGATGGAGAGCAAAATCCTAAAAAAGCAACTTCAGAAGCCATGCATGAAATATCTGGAGCTATTGTTTCTATTACCTTGGTAATGGCAGCTGTATTTATTCCAGTAACATTTGTACAAGGCCCTACAGGAGTGTTTTATAAGCAATTTGGAATTACTTTAATTATTGCTATTTTAATTTCTGCCGTAAACGCTTTGACTTTGAGTCCGGCTCTTTGTGCATTGTTCTTAAAAACACACAGTGAAGGACATGAAAACAAAAAAGGAATTCATCGTTTTTATGCAGCTTTTAACAGTGGATTTAATGCTACAATTGAAAAATACGGAAAGTCATTAAACTTTTTATACAAAAGAAAATGGATAACCTTAGTGTTGATGTTGTTAACCTTTGGTGGAATCTATTATACCTCACAAAACACCCCAACAGGATTTGTACCTAACGAAGATAGAGGGATGATTTTTATCAATATTGAATTGCCTGCAGGAGCCTCTTTAGATAGAACAAGTTTAGTTACTGATGAGCTATATGCTAAGATTAAAGATTTACCTGGAATTGAAGGAGTTTCTTTTATCAAAGGAAATAGTTTGTTAAGTGGATCTGGTAGTAATTATTCTATTGGTTTTGCAAAATTAACCGATTGGGCAGATCGTACAGACCCTTCACTTTCGGTAGGTGCTATTACAGGTAAATTATTTGGAATTGCCTCAACCATACAAGGGGCAAATATTATTTTCTTCTCCCCTCCTAGTATTAGAGGTTTTGGTAACTCAACAGGATTTGAAGTAAACTTATTAGACCGTTTTGGTGGAGATTTAAAAGAATTAGAAGCAACCAACAAACTATTTATGGGAGCTTTAATGAGTCACCCTGAAGTAAAATATGCACAATCTGCATTTAACGTAAACTACCCTCAATATGAAATGGAGGTAAATGTACCGTTGGCTAAAGAAACTGGAGTTCCTGTTAATAGTATATTTTCTACGTTACAAGGATATATTGGTGGGGTTTACGCATCAGATTTTGCTAGGTTTGGTAAACAATATAGAGTGTATATACAGGCCTTACCAGAAGATAGAGCTGATGTAAATTCTTTAGACAAAATATTTGTAAGAACCGCTAAAGGAGAAATGTCTCCAATAACACAGTTTGTAAAATTAAAAAGAGTGTATGGACCACAATCTGTAACTCGTTTTAACTTATATAATTCAACCACCATTAGTGGAGCTGTAAATGATGGATATAGTACAGGTGATGCCATTAAAGTAATTGAAGAAGAGGTGGCAAAATTACCAAGTAATTATACTGTTGCTTATTCTGGTTTAACTCGTGAAGAGGTAAATGCAGGGAACCAAACAACTTATATTCTTATTTTAAGTTTGTTGTTTGTATACTTCTTATTATGTGCTCAATACGAAAGTTATATTTTACCATTATCAGTAATATTATCAATTCCATTAGGAGTATTTGGAGCCTATATTACCACCAATTTAACAGGTTTAGAAAATAATATCTATTTCCAAATTGCTTTAATTATGTTGATTGGTTTGTTGGCTAAAAATGCCATTTTAATTGTGGAATTTGCTTTGCAAAGAAGAAAGAATGGAGAAAGCATAGTAAATGCTGCTATTAACGGAGCAAAAACTCGTTTGAGACCTATTTTAATGACTTCTTTTGCCTTTATTTTAGGATTGATGCCATTGGTATTGGCACAAGGAGTTGGAGCTGCAGGAAACAGATCTATTGGTACAGGTGCTGTAGGTGGATTGTTAATAGGTACTATTTTAGGGGTATTTATTATTCCTGTATTGTTTATTGTATTTCAAAGTTTGCAAGAAAAAGTATCTAAAACAGCTTATGAATTAACCAAAGACATTGAGTAATTATGAAAAAATATAACAATTATAATATAGCTATGATGTTAGGAGTATCCATACTCCTAACCTCTTGCTTGGCTGTTAAAGATTATAAACAACCAACAGTTAAAGAAACAGCTAAAGAAGTTTATAGAATTGAAAACGATAGTTTAGAGCAACTAGATTCAGTATCTATAGCTTCTGTTTCTTGGAAAAATATGTTTACAGACACTTATTTACAAGGGTACGTAACACAAGGATTAGAAAATAATTTTGATTTACAAATAGCCATGAAGCAAATGAGTTCTGCCGAAGCTTATTTAAAGCAAGGAAAAGCAGGTTATTTGCCTACATTTAGTATAGGAGCTAATGTTACGGATCAAGAAATTTCTAAAAATAGTTTAAACGGTAGTTTTATTCCTAGAACCTCTATCCAAAGTTATCAACTAGATGGTAATTTATCTTGGGAAGCAGATATTTGGGGAAAAATAAGAAGTAACAAAAGAGCTAGTTTGGCTAGTTATTTAAAATCTGAAGCTGCACAACAAGCGGTTAGAACAGAATTGGTTGCTAGAATAGTAAGTACTTATTATCAGTTATTAGCTTTAGATGCTCAGTTAGAAATTACCAATCAAACCATAGCGGTTCGTAAAAAAGGAGTTGAAACTATTAAGGCTTTAAAAGAATCTGGACAAGTAAATCAGGTGGCAGTAGATCAAAATATTGCTCAATACAACAATGCAGAGGCTTTAAAGTTAGATTTAAAAACTTCTATTTTTAAATTAGAAAATAGTTTGAGTATTTTGTTAGGAACCACTCCTCAAAAATTTAAGAGAGGTAGTTTAAACAAACAATCTATTGATACTGATATTCAAATTGGAGTGCCTGCTATGTTGTTAAGCAATAGACCAGATGTAAAGTCTGCTCAATATAGTTTGATGGAAACTTTTGAAATGAAAAACGTAGCCAAAACAAATTTGTATCCTTCATTAACATTAACTGCTACAGGTGGTTTTCAAAGTGTTGATATTGACAAATGGTTAAGTGCAAATTCAATATTTGCTAATATTGTAGGCGGAATTACACAACCTATTTTTAATCAAAGAAAATTAAAAACTCAGCTAGAAGTAGCTAAGAATAATGAAGAACAAGCATTGTTAAACTACAGACAAACTTTGTTAACAGCTGGTAGCGAAGTATCAAATGCTTTGTTTGCTTACCATGCAGAGTCTAGCAAATTTGTATTTAGAGCCAAAGAAGCAGAAGCGTTGAGCAATGCTGAAATAAACTCTGAAGAGTTGTTAAACAATGGGTATGCTACCTATTTAGATTTGTTAACAGCTAGACAAAGTGCGTTAAGTGCTAAATTAAATTTAGTAGATAGTAAATTACAGCAATTATTAACTGTTGTTGATTTATACAAAGCACTTGGTGGTGGAGTAAAATAAAGGCTCCATTGTATAAAAAAAAGAGTTTGTTTGAAAAGTATTAAAAAACATCATTCTGAATTTAGATCAGAGTCACAACATGCTGTTAAACAGTAGTTATGAGAAACTGAAACAAGTTCAGTTTGACGAAATTTTTACTTTTTAGGCAGCCTCTTTTTTATTTTAATAAACAATATTATTTATATGAAATTAAGAATCCTTATTTTAATTGTTGTCTGTATCAGTATACTAGAATCATGTACTTCTACCAAAAACAATGTTTTTTGGGTTAGCGGAATTAAAACAACGTGTGTATCTGGAGCTGGAAAAACAAATTGTTTAGAAATATTTAAAGGTGATTCTTTAGTGAATCCTACTTGGGAGAATTTTTACGCTCCTATTCATGGATTTAATTTTGAAGAAGGGTATTTAAAAAAGATTGAAGTTAAAAAAGAAAAGTCAGACCCTAAAAATGTCCCTGCAGATGCCTCAAGCATTACATACACTTTGGTTAAGGAATTAGAAAAACAAAAAGATATTCGTGTTTTGTTAGAGGGAAGTTGGGTTTTAGGAAGCATCAATAATCACCCTATCAATAGAATGGTTAGAGTCCCTTCTTTAAAAATTAACCTAAGAACAATGAATATTTCGGGTAATGGAGGATGTAATCAGTATTCTGGGAATATTAAACGAATTACATCAAATACTTTTAACTTAGGAAATATTATCAGTACTCAAAAAGCTTGTTTATCAAAAAATATAGAATCTGAATATTTAAAAGCTTTAAATGATGTGAATACTTATCACATTAAAGGTTCTCATCTTATTTTTTACAACCATAAAGGAGAAATTATTTTGTCTTTTATAAAGGATCAATCAGCAATTGTAAACCAAAGATTACATGATATTTGGATGGCTACGCGTATTAACGGAACACCAATAAACCGAATGGTTTCTGTACCAAGATTAGAGATTAATTTATCTACCCAAAGAATTATGGGAAACGATGGATGTAATGATTTTTCTGCTGATATTAATACGGTGACTCAAACAAAATTAGGTTTTAGCACAATTGTTTCAACTAAAAAAATGTGTATAAGACCAGGTGTTGAAGCTGAATTCATCCAAGCAATGAATACTATTAAAGGTTATAAATTAGACGGATTAAACCTAATATTAACAGATATTAACGGAAAAGAAGTACTTTCTTTTTTAAAAGTAGATTAGTGTTTTAAACAGATACTATATATAAAAAAGCTCTTTAGAAATAAAGAGCTTTTTTTATATACTTAATTTTTGACTATTCAGGCCACAAAGCATTGTCGTCCTCATCCCACTGAACACCAAACTGAATTTCGGTTAAGATTTCATTAGTAAACCAAAAAAACATATTGGCTTCATCTACATCTATCAACTCGTGATTTGGATTTTCGGGAGTAGAATAATCTTCAAATTCCATTTCACCTAATTCATGTTTTTCAATAAAATCTTGCACTTCTTGAATTCCTTTTCCTACCAATCCTACACCATTGATTTCAAAATTACTAGAATTAATGGTAATGGTTTCTAACCTCCAATCCTCTTCCTCATCAAAAGAAAAAGCCACTCCATAATTTTCGTAATCCCAAGTTTCTACAGCATCACCTGTTTCAAAGTCTTTTTCTAAATCCTTTTCGGTAGGCAACCCTAAAATACTTAAAACCTCGGTTTTTAGCATTCCAAATTTTACGGCACCAACACCTACTCCTATTGTAATATCTTTAATTTGATGATTGACCATTGTTTTTTAATTATGATTATTTACTCGCAAACAGTTCTACATCCATTGCGCTAATTTCTTTTTCACCTAAAATTAACAAACGTTCTACCACGTTTCTTAACTCACGAATGTTTCCTGTCCAATTATAATCTTGAAGTTTGGTTATTGCTGCATCAGAGAAAGTCTTTAGAGCCATTCCTTGCTCTTTGGCTATAATTACAGCAAAATGCTTAATTAACATAGGTATGTCGTCTCTACGATCGTTTAAAGAAGGAACCTGAATTAAAATAACAGCTAACCTGTGATATAAATCTTCTCTAAATCTACCTTCTGCAATTTCTTTACGTAAATCTTTATTGGTAGCAGCTAATACTCTTACATCAACCTTAATATCTTTATCAGAACCAACTCTACTTATTTTGTTTTCTTGTAAAGCACGTAATACTTTTGCTTGTGCAGAAAGGCTCATATCCCCTATTTCATCTAAAAAAATGGTTCCTGCATTGGCTGCTTCAAACTTACCTGCTCTATCTTTGTTGGCTCCTGTAAAAGAACCTTTTACATGCCCAAACAATTCACTTTCTATCAATTCTGACGGAATGGCTGCACAGTTTACTTCTACCATGGGAGCTTTGGAACGTTCACTTAAATCATGTAATCTATGAGCAACCAATTCTTTACCTGTTCCGTTAGGCCCTGTAATTAACACACGAGCATCAGTTGGAGCAACTTTGTCAATCATTTTTTTAATGTGCTGAATTGGGTTGCTCTCCCCAATCATTTCGTATTTTTTACTGACTTTTTTCTTTAATTGTCTGTTTTCAACAATTAATTGTTTTTGGTCTAAAGCATTACGAACAGTGTTTAAAAGTCTGTTTAAATCTGGCGGTTTAGAAATATAATCATAGGCACCCATTCTCATGGTTTGTACAGCTGTATCTAAATCACCATGTCCAGAAATCATGATGACAGGAATTTCTGGTTTTATTTCTTTAATTTTTTGTAAGACTTCTACTCCATCCATTTTAGGCATTTTAATATCACAAAGAATCAAGTCAAAATCATGTTCTTTAATCATTTCTATACCTAAAATACCATCTTCTGCTTCTTCTACATTATAGGCTGTGTTTTCATCAGCAATTATACGTTTTAATACACGTCTAATAGCTGCTTCATCTTCTATCAGTAATATTTTACTCATGGTTATTTTTTATATCAAAGGTTATTTTTGAAACATCCATTTTACCAGTTGTTTCATATTGGGTTTATTTCCGTAAGTTAAAATACCTATTCTGTAAATTTTACTTGCTATATAAACCGTTGTGATAAAACTAACCAATAATAATGCCAAGGACAAAATTATTTGCCATGCAGGAACCCCAAAAGGAATACGCATTAACATAACAATTGGAGAGGTAAAAGGAATAAAAGAAAACAAGGTGGCTGTGCTTCCACTTGGATTTCCATTTACCACAGTTACAATACCAATATACACGGCAAACATTAATGGCAATAATATAGGATGTACAAATTGTTGGGTGTCTGTTTCGCTACTAACGGCAGCCCCTACAGCTGCATAAAAAGCGCTGTATAAAAAATATCCGCTTAAAAAGAAAAGTATAAATCCTATAAAAATTTCGGTATAATTTATTTGCCAAATAATGCTAAATATTTGATCTACTTTGGCAGAATTTCCTCCAATGGATGGAA
Organism: Wenyingzhuangia sp. IMCC45467; assembly: GCF_054111205.1. The sequence goes on along the minus strand of NZ_CM134196.1, from coordinate 574,532 downwards.
AGTAAATTTCTAACAAAGCCAATCCACCTAAAAGTAAAATCCCCCATATTAAAAACTGTAAAATACCTGCCAAGGCATTTCCTATAATTTTACCTAGCATTAACTGAAAGGGTTTTACGGTACAAACCATAATTTCTACCACTCTGCTATTTTTTTCTTCAATAATACTACGCATTACAGAATTTCCATAAATGATTACAAACATCATAATTAAATATCCTGTACCAATGGCAACAGTTCCTTTAACCCATTTTTTTATAGTTGCCTCAGAATCATCTTTTTTAGTGTAGTGTATTGGAATTTCTTCGGTAGCTTGTTTGATGATTTTTGTATTAACACCATTGCTTTTTAGCTGTTGTAATACCCAGTGTTTTTCTAAAATGGTTTCTAAGGAGTGTAGAGGAATTTTATCATCTCCATAAATCTCCATGATGTTTGCTAATGGATTTGCATACACTAAACCATCATAATCATTATCATTTACCAATGTTTTGGCCTGCTTAAAAGAGATAGCATTGCCAATTTCTAAAATAATGTTTGGATTTTCTTTTTGAATATCTAACGCTATTTCTGGAGTTGTAATGGCCAAAAGAGAAACTTTTTTATAATTGTCTTTACTCTCTTTACCTGCAAAATAAAAAATGGCAGCAAACATTCCAATCATTAATATTGGACTTAAAAATATTAATACCAAATATGCTTTACTACGTACTTTGGTAATAAACTCACGTTGTATAATTAGTAGTAACTTATGCATTTTCTATGGTTTTAATAAAAATATCTTGTAAACTAGGAATGTGTTGTTTGTAAGCAGTTACTTGTCCAATATTTAATAAATCTTGCAGTAACGTGTCTGATGTCATAGTGTTTTTAACCACTTCAAAACGAACCTCTTCATCTTGCTTGTTTGTTATTGTAGTTTTGTACAATGGGTTCTCTATAAAACTTGTTAATAATTGCTCATCATAATTTTCTAAAGTTATTTCAAAAATTTCTTGAGCATACTTTTTTTGAATACTGGTAATGCTCCCTTCAAGTAAAATATTTCCATGATGAATTAAGCACAGATTATCACACATTTCTGCCACAGATTCCATTCTGTGAGATGAAAAAATAACTGTAGTACCATTTTTAGCCAATGTTTTAATTTCTTTGGCGATTAAATTTGCGTTGATAGGATCAAAACCACTAAAAGGCTCATCTAGAATTAACAAATCTGGTTGATGTATAACAGTAATAATAAATTGTACTTTTTGAGCCATTCCTTTAGAAAGTCCTTGTATTTTTTTCTTTTTCCAATCAGCAATATCAAATCTATTTAACCAATAATTCAATTGCTCTAAAGCGTGTAATTTGGTCATTCCTTTTAATTGTCCAAAATATAGAGCTTGTTCTTCAATGGTCATGTTTTTGTAAAGCCCACGTTCTTCGGGTAAATATCCTATATACTGAACTGCTTCTGGAGTTATTTTTTTTCCTTTAAAAATGATTTCTCCACTATTGGCATCAATAATTTGATTTAAAATTCTAATCAAAGATGTTTTTCCTGCTCCATTTTGACCAATCAATCCATAAATACTTCCTTTATTAATATCTATAGATATTTTATTTAAAGCCGTTTTTACACCGTAGGTTTTAGAAAGTTCTTGAATACTTATAATAGTTTCTTGCATAAATGCTTTGATTCTTTTTAAGAAGTCCAAAGATATTATATGTTCATGAGTTATTTTATAATATTCGTTGATTAATTACTTATCTTTAAATGGTATTTATAAAGGCAATTTGTTGTGTAATTGATTATTTATTGACTGTTTTTTTATGAAAAAACAATATTTGTTGTGCAAGCATAGTTATTTTTGTTATCTTTAAAAGAAAAAAAATGAAAGAAGATCATGTTGCAAATTTTGATTACTTGTTTAGATATACATGGCAAAGTATAAGTAAAATGTATAACGAAGAAGCTATTAAAAAAAATAGCTCTATGACTGTAGGCTTTGTTTTAATAAACATACATTATAAAAATGGAACTCCATCAACCATGCTTGGGCCTAGAATGGGAATCGAAGCAACAAGCCTATCAAGAACTTTAAAAAAAATGGAAGAATCTGGCTTGATATATAGAGAAAAAAATCCTGAAGATGGTAGAAGTGTTTTGATCAAACTAACAGATGAAGGAAAAAAGCAACGAGAAATTTCTAAAGAAATTGTATTAAAATTTAATCAAACTGTTGCAAATAATTTAACTCAAAAACAAATAGATGCTTTTTTAAACGTAACAGAAACCATACAAGAATTGATAGAACAAAAATTAATCTTTTAAGATGAAAAAACATATAAAAAAAATAGCAGTTATTGGATCTGGAATTATGGGATCTGGAATTGCTTGTCATTTTGCCAATATTGGAGTTCAAGTTTTGTTGTTAGATATTGCTCCCAATGAATTATCAGAAAAAGAAAAATCAAAAGGTTTAACTTTAGATCATCCATTGGTGCAAAATAGAGTTGTAAACACCAATTTACAATCAGCTATAAACTCTAATCCTGCTCCTCTTTACAATAAAAAATTTGTCAATAGAATTAACACAGGTAATTTAACTACTGATGCAGAAAAATTAAATGATGTTGATTGGATAATAGAAGTAGTTGTAGAAAGACTAGACATTAAACAAAAAGTGTTTGAGCAAATAGAAAAACACAGAAAACCAGGAACTTTTATAACAAGTAATACTTCTGGTATTCCAATTCAATATATGAACAAAGGTCGCTCTCAAGATTTTAGAGAACATTTTGCAGTGACTCACTTTTTTAATCCTCCAAGATATTTAAAACTTTTTGAAGTAATTCCTGGTCCAGACTGCAAGCAAGAAGTTGTTGATTTTTTAATGAATTTTGGTTCAAAGTTCTTAGGAAAAACAACTGTATTAGCTAAGGATACTCCTGCATTTATTGGGAACAGAATCGGGATTTTTGGGATTATGAGTATGCTCCATATTGTAAAAGATTTGGATATGACTGTGGAAGAAGTAGACAAACTAACAGGACCAATTATTGGTAGGCCTAAATCTGCCACTTTTAGAACGGTTGATGTGGTTGGTTTGGATACTTTGATTCACGTAGCCAATGGGTTATACCAAAATTGTAAAGACGATGAATCTGTAGAATTATTTAAGATTCCAGACTTTATTAAAACCATGTTAGATAATAAATGGTTGGGAAGTAAATCAGGAAAAGGTTTTTACAAAAAACACGTAGATCACGAAGGTAAAAAATCCATTTTAGCTTTAGATTTAAATACTTTAGAATACAATCCATCAAAAAAAGTAAGTTTTAAGAGTTTAGCCGCTACAAAAACCATTGATAGGGTTGCTGATAGGTTTAAAGTTTTAATTAAAGGACAAGACAAAGCAGGAACCTTTTATAGAAAAACATTTGCGGCTTTGTTTGCCTATGTTACCCATAGAATTCCAGAAATTTCTGATGAAATTTATAGAATTGACGATGCTATGAAAGCTGGTTTTGGTTGGCAGCATGGACCTTTTGAAATTTGGGATGCCATTGGATTTGAAAAAGGGTTGGCTTTGATAGAAAGTGAAAATTTAACTTGTGCTACTTGGATTGAAGATTTTAAAACATCAAATAACACAAGTTTTTATTCTGTTAAACAAGGAAAAAAATATGTGTATGATATTTCATCAAAAGAACAAGTAAAAATACCTGGTCAAGATAGTTTTATCATTCTAGATAATATTAGAGAAACTCAAACCATTTGGTCTAATTCAGAAGCTTCTATACAGCATTTAGGTGATGGTATTTTAAATGTAGAGTTTCAATCAAAAATGAATACTCTAGGTAGCGGGGTTTTACAAGCCATTAATAAAGGTATTGATTTGGCCGAAAGTGAGTATGATGCAGTTATTTTAGGAAACCAAGCAGCTAATTTTTCTGTAGGAGCCAATTTAGCCATGGTGTTCTTATTGGCAGTAGAACAAGAATATGATGAATTAAATTTTGCTGTACAATATTTTCAAAACACAGTAATGAGAATGCGTTACTCCTCTTGTCCTACCCTAATTACTCCTAGAGGAATGACCTTAGGAGGTGGTTGCGAATTGAGTTTACATGCCGATAAAGTAATTGCTGCTGCAGAAACTTATACAGGTCTTGTTGAGTTTGGAGTTGGTGTTATTCCTGGAGGTGGAGGAACCAAAGAAATGACCAAAAGAGTATCAGATATGGTGTTAAAAGATGATGTAAAACTCAATAGAATGAGAGATGCTTTTATCAATATAGCCATGGCAAAAGTAGCAACTTCGGCACATGAAGCTTATGATTTAGGTTATTATGAACAACATAAAGATTTAGTTGTTGTAAATGAACATCAACAAATAGCTACTGCAAAAAAATATGCATTACAAATGTTAGATGATGGTTACCTAACTCCTACTCCTCAAAAAGTAAAAGTTTTAGGTCAACAAGTATTAGGTATGTTTCAGGTTGGTGCTGATAGTTTGGTTGCAGGTAAATATGCCTCTGAACACGATAGGCTAATTGCTAATAAATTAGGATATGTAATGGCTGGTGGAGATTTATCGGAACCTTCATTTGTATCTGAACAATATTTATTGAATTTAGAACGTGAAGCTTTTTTATCTCTACTAGGAGAAAAGAAAACCTTAGAAAGAATTCAGCACATGTTAAAAACAGGAAAACCGTTAAGGAATTAGAGAAGTAGATTTGAGTATTGAGAATTTAGAACTATTATAATGCATAAAATAGAAAATTTAAAAATTTGGCAGAAATCTATAGAACTTAATAAAAAAGTTTATATGATGGTTTCGGAATTACCTAGCGATGAAAAGTTTGGATTAGTTAGTCAAACAAAAAGAAGTTCTATTTCTATTGCATCAAATATAGCTGAAGGAGCTGGAAGAAATACTAATAATGAATTTTATCATTTTTTAGGTATCACCAATGGTTCTTCATATGAATTACATACTCAATTAATACTTTGTCAGGAATTAAATCTAATACATAAAAATAAGTTAAATGAAATTTTAGAACAATGTATTGAAATTCTAAAAACTCATTTCTAAAAACTCAAAACTAATGTTATGAAAACAGCATACATAATAAAAGGATATAGAACAGCCGTAGGAAAAGCTCCTAAAGGATTATTTAGGTTTAAAAGACCCGATGAATTAGCTGCAGAAACCATAGAATATTTATTAGAAAAAACACCTGAATTAGATAAATCTAGAGTAGATGATGTAATTGTAGGAAACGCAATGCCAGAAGCAGAACAAGGGTTAAACATGGGACGTTTGATATCTTTAATGGGACTAAAAATTGATGATGTTGCAGGAATGACAGTTAATAGATATTGTGCCTCTGGTATAGAAACCATTGCCATAGCAGCTGCAAAAATTCAATCAGGAATGGCCGACTGTATTATTGCAGGTGGTGTAGAAAGCATGTCTTATATTCCTATGGGAGGCTATAAACCCTCTCCTAACTATAAAGAAACCAAAGCAGGTAACGAAGAATATTATTGGGGAATGGGACTAACAGCAGAAGCTGTTGCCAATGAGTTTAAAGTATCTAGAGCACAACAAGATGAGTTTGCCTATAATTCACATCAAAAAGCTTTAAAAGCACAAGCTAATAATTTATTTGAAGATGATATTGTTCCTATTGATATTGAAGAAATTTTTGTAGATGAAAATGGGAAAAAGCAAACCAGAAATTATACAGTTACTCAAGATGAAGGACCAAGAAAAGATACTTCTATTGAGGCTTTAGGTAAATTAAGACCCGTATTTGCTAACAACGGATCTGTAACAGCCGGAAACTCCTCTCAAATGAGTGATGGAGCTGCATTTGTAATTGTAATGAGCGAAGAAATGGTAAAAGAATTAAATCTTGAACCTGTTGCTAGATTGGTTTCTTTTGCTGCTGTTGGAGTAGAACCTAGAATTATGGGTATTGGTCCTGTTATGGCTATTCCAAAAGCATTAGAGAGAGCTGGTTTGACAAAAAATGATATTGAATTAATTGAATTAAATGAAGCTTTTGCTTCACAATCTTTAGCGGTTATCAAAGAATTAGGTTTAAATCCTGACATTGTAAACGTAAATGGAGGTGCTATTGCTTTAGGTCATCCATTAGGCTGTACCGGAGCAAAATTATCAGTACAGTTAATCAATGAAATGAGAAGAAGAAAAAACAAATACGGAATTGTAACCATGTGTGTGGGTACAGGACAAGGAGCAGCAGGTGTTTATGAGTTTTTAAAATAATCATATAACAAATCAATTAACCCGTTTTCCAAAAACATAAAAAATAAAAAAATGAGCAAGCTAATTAAAGGAGGAGAATTTGTAATAAAAGAAACAGACTATAACAATGTATTTATAGTGGAAGATTTTGATGAGGAACAACTCATGATGCGTGATTCCGTAAAGGAATTTATTGATCGTGAAGTGTGGCCACATAAAGAACGTTTTGAGAAAAAAGATTATGCTTTTACCGAAGAATTAATGGTAAAAGCTGGTGAAATGGGATTCTTAAGCATAGCTGTTCCAGAGGCTTATGGAGGAATGGGAATGCCTTTTATGTCTACAATTCTAGTTTGTGATTATATTTCTGGTGCTACAGGGTCTTTTGCCACTGCTTTTGGAGCACATACAGGAATAGGAACCATGCCAATTGTTTTATATGGAACCGAAGAACAAAAACAAAAATATGTTCCTAAGTTAACTTCAGGTGAATGGTTTGGTTCATATTGTTTAACTGAGCCTGGTGCAGGTTCTGATGCAAATTCAGGAAAAACCAAAGCTGTTTTATCTGCTGATGGAACGCACTACAAAATATCAGGACAAAAAATGTGGATTTCAAATGCAGGTTTTTGTAGTCTAATGATTGTATTTGCTCGCATAGAAGACGATAAAAATTTAACAGCTTTTATTGTTGAGTATGATAAAGATAACCCAAACGGAATTACAATGGGTGAAGAAGAAAAGAAATTAGGAATTAGAGCCTCTTCTACTAGACAGGTGTTTTATAATGAAACTGTTGTTCCTGTAGAGAATATGTTGTCAGACAGACAAAACGGATTTAAAATAGCACTAAATATTTTAAATATTGGACGTATTAAATTGGCTGCAGCTTGTTTAGATGCAAGTAGAAGAATTATAAACAACGCAGTAAATTATGCTAATGAGCGTAAACAATTTGGAACTAGTATTGCAAATTTTGGAGCTGTACAAGAAAAAATAGCCTTAATGACTACCAAAACTTTTGTTACAGAAAGTGGTGTGTACAGAGCTGCAGGTGATATTCAAAAGAAAATAGATGCTTTAATTACTGATGGAATGCCTCATGCTGATGCAGAGTTAAAAGGTGTTGAAGATTTTGCTTTAGAATGTGCAATATTAAAAGTATACGGATCAGAGGTTGGACAATTTAACGCTGATGAAGGTTTACAGATATATGGAGGAATGGGATTCTCTGAAGATACTCCTATGGAAGGTGCCTGGAGAGATGCTCGTATTTCTAGAATCTATGAAGGAACTAATGAAATCAATAGACTTTTAACCGTTGGAATGTTAGTGAAAAAAGCATTAAAAGGAGAAATTGATTTGATGACTCCTGCTATGAATGTTGCTAATGATTTGATGTCAATTCCATCCTTTGAAACTCCTGATTATTCAGAATTGTTTGCTGAAGAAAAAGAGATTTTAACCAAGCTAAAAAAAGTATTTTTAATGATTGCTGGTAAAGCTGTGGAAAAATTTGGAATGGAATTAGAAAAACAACAAGAAATAGTTTTATGTGCTGCTGAAATATTAATTGAAATTTATATGGCTGAATCTACTTTGTTAAAGACTGAAAAATTAGTCTATAAAACTTCTGAAAAAGAAACTTCTTTACAAATAGCCATGACAAAATTAAACTTGTTTAACGCTGTTGAAACTATTAATAGAAAAGGAAAAGAAGCTATTATTTCTTTTACAGAAAACGATGAACAACGTATGTTATTAATGGGATTAAAACGTTTTACCAAATATACTAACTTCCCAAATATAGTGGCCTTAAAGAAAGAAATAGCTAAAGTGGCTATTAATAAAAATGGATATCCACTTTAAAATATATAGCAACATAAAACTATATCTATCTACATAAGTAAATTATGATCACAACTAGTTTTTTACATTAAAGTCGAAATTAAATTAATAAAAAAAGCGATACTAAAAATATCGCTTTTTTTTATTGTTAAATAGTTTCTTTTAATTAGACCCCGTTAATTCCCATGAAAGAACATTACAGAAATTATTTCCTAATTGTGTTGCTACAATTCCTATTGAAACTTCTGTTGTAGTTTCTACAACAAAATCTACTTCAACAATTCCACTAGCAACCTCAATTTTTGTATATCCTAATACTAAAATATCATTTGTGTCAATATCATCATTTAAATTAATATTATCAGGATCAGAATTTTCTTCTACATTTTCTACGTTAGGTATACCAGTATTACCTTTAGATGCTACAAAATATGCTCCATCAGGATTTGTATTATGATTGGTGTCTCTAATATTAATTATTAACTTATAATTTGCTGGATCTAAAGTGATTACTTGGTGAACTTTACCGTTAACTATACTTGGTTCTCCCCAACCAGATTCCATGTTAAAAATGTTCCCATTCCATTCATCCCAACCACCTAAACCTCCGTGGTTTTTAGCTGCATCATTTGTAATCCATGGAGTACCTAATGTTCCCCATCTACCATTTGTAGTTTCTGCAATAAATGGAACAGCTGCGTTTTGTAATTTTGGAACTACTAATGGTTTGTGCGTACTATATTCAGTAAACACTGTATCTTTGCTAACAGGTGAAAAAGCATAAGCAGAACGATATTTTACAGTTGACCCCGACACAAAATCTAAAATATCTAAATTATTACTTTTTGGAATTATAAAGAGTGTTTTTTCATTTCCATCAGTACTTTGGTATAGAATTTCTGTACCTAAATTCCCTCCTGAATTTGATGAAGACTCTAGTTCTATATTTAAAAACTCATTATCTAATTTACTAGCTGTAATGTTTCTATTTTTTAAATTTAAAATATAATTACTCCCATATACTTTAGATCCACTGGTAATTGATATTGAACTATTTCCTTTATCATCAAAAGTCTTAATTTTAAATAAATACAATTTTTCACTTAAATTATTTATTTCAGTTCTAATTGTATCTTCTTTGGTTGGGGAATCTAATGGAATTGAAACCACATCTGCATCATTATTCCAATATATTTTAACTTCTGTAACATTTGGATCATCTACAACTCCTTTTACAGACACTTTATTTTGCCCTGGTACAATTTCCAAAAAGTTTAAATTTCTTAGCGTATTATCGTTATTATTTGGTGGATCAGGCAATTCATCAAAATTACACGATGTTGCAGTAATTAGCATTGATGCCATTAACAATTTTGAGACATAATTAAAGTTACATTTCATTTTTAAATTAGTTTAGTTTTTAAGTTTAGTTGAAAAATAAATGCATTTTTAAGTGTTAAACACACATTTAGATTGCAATCTATAGAATTTTACAAGTATTAGTATCCTGCTCTATCCTGTTAACTAAATCGTATTAAACAACAGTTAATATTTATAATATAACACTTGTAAACACAAAAAACTATCAATTATTTGTAATATTATATGTTTTGATGAAAAAATAAAAAAATCTTTAATAAAAAGAGTCTTAATAGTGTTTTGTGATTTTTTAATAACAATCCATTCTTAATTGTTTTTTTTGCTGATAATAACTAAGTGTTTTATTATCGCCTTTTAAACATATTTCATTTAATAGATTAAGAACTTCTTTTTGCATTGCTACGGAGCCACAAATCATAATAACACCTTTGTTTTTAAAGGTATTCATTATAAATTCTTCATCTATATTAAGTAAATTCTGTACATATATTTTTTCTTTACCTTCTCTAGAATAAGCAGGGATAAAGGTATTTAATTGCCCCTTGTTGATGTTATTATCAATATAAGTTGCATAAGGTTCCAAAGCTGTTTTGTCTTTAGCACCCCAATATAAGGTTAAAGGAATTTTAGTAATGTTATTTTCCATCATACCTAAAAATGGTGCTATTCCTGTACCTGTGGCAATCATTACCACGTTTTTTGCTTTTTTTGGAAATTGAAATTCTTTGTTTTTAAGCCGTGAAGCCTTAACAACATCACCTAATAATAAATTATTTAGATAATTAGAGCATAGTCCTTTTTGATGTAACTTTACACTTAATAGAATATTATTCTCCTTGGTAACTCCTACAGAATATAATCTATCATGATTTTTAGAATCTGGTGATATGGCTAATAAATCTCCAGATTTAAAACGGTGTTTGTTCTTTTTTAATGCTACTAAAAAATGATGATGCTTAGGTGTTAATTCTGTTTTTAATACCACTTCATAATTTTCTTTTTTCTTTTTTTTAGAAACTTCTACGTTATTTTCTAATGTTTTTACTGGAATATTACTTACTTGACTCCATTGTATGATCCATTGATTAAATGCTTCTACTGATTTATTATTTACTGTATGTAAATGCATTAAACATCTACTCATTTTGTGTTGCTCTAATAGGTTTTCAACCTCATATGCATATTTGCAAAAGTCAGGATAAGCAAAAGAACCAAACCCTACAATACTGTAACTAAAAGGATATTGAATGTTTTCTGCATTAAAAATATTTTTAAATTTAATTGCATTAGCTGGGGCTTCTCCTACCCCATAAGTAGCTGTAAAAACCATGATATGCTCAATATTATCATGATATTTAAAATGATTCATTTGAGCAATGTATACCTTTTTGTTGGCGTTTATAATTTGCTGATATACCCATGTAGCAAAAGTAATAGTGCTTCCTGTTTCCGATCCTACAAGAATTAAATAATTACAATCTTTTAACTTGTACTTATTTTTAATTTTAGATTTCTTTCTTTTTAAAGTAATTTTAAATCCTGAGTATATAAAAAATAAAATACTTATAGATGATAAAAGTAAAACTACTGACCACATCCAACTTCCTTCTCCAGTATGTAAATTCCAGCTCCAGTTATAAAAAAGTTCATTAAAAGGATATTTTAATTCGCTTAATATTTTTCCTGTATATTGATTGATTAATAATTCTTTGTCCTCTAAATTTAATTGATAATAATCCTCAACATCTTCAGAAAAAGGAAATTCAATTGATTTTACTTGTGAAAGCGGTGTATTCTTAAATATGGGAAAATCAACAAGATTTAAGGTTGGTGTTTCTACTACTTTTTCATAATCAATTTGGTGTGATAATTTTACATGACTTAAAACATCTAGGTGGAAAAATGATAAATAAACTCCTGTCAATGTTATCATTAAAATAGGTATTAAAGATAATCTTCCTAAATATACATGGCTAAATTGATAAAAGTTCTCATTTACTATTTTTGAAAAGAACTTTTTTATTCCTTGTTGCCTTTTAATAACCAATATGAGTCCTGTAATACTAATCAAAAACAAAATAAAAGAGGTAAAAGCAACAAAATAACGACCAGTTGTTTTTAAAAACAAAGATCTATGTAAAGCTCTAGCAAAATTAAAAACGGTAGACTCTTCTTGTAAGTTTCCAATTTTTTTAGCAGTAATAGGATTTATGTAAAATTCTTCCATCTCACCATCTAAAGTCAACACAGAAGTACTTACTAAATTACTCTTGTTTACTGTTACACTGTAAACTTCGTCATAATTATTTTTAAGTTGCTGTATGGTTTCTGAAACAGAAACTTTAGAAATATCTACTGTTTTATTAAAAGCAAAAGCTTCTTGTGAAATCGGTTCAAAAGCAAGTATCACTCCAGTAACTGCAGCTATTACTATAAACAAAAAGGAAGATACAGCCAGGCTTAAGTGGCTGTATCTCCATATAGAAGTAATCATTTATAATGAGTTTAATTAAAAATTAATCTTACGTAGCGAATATACCCATTTCCATTAAATTTTCCTTTAAGATTTTCTTTATTTAAATCAATCTCAACATCTTTTTCAAAATAGTCTTTATCTTCTACAGCACTCTCAAAACGCAATGAATATCCTTTGTTTAATTTATCTTCTGGAATGTTAAAATTTATAATACTTCTTGCTCCTGGAGTAATGGTTGCACCGCTAATTTCATCAATATTTGTAGCTGTTTCTCCAATATTTTTCCACCACTCTTTTAAAGTATCATACCATTTTTCATCTTGACCTTGCATATAAAGAGTTTTTACATAGTTACCTTTGTTATCTATTAAAGACACTACAATATAAGCTCCTTCTCCACTGTAATTGGTAGTTTGTAGTAAACATTTTACTTTAACAACATTGTTGTTATTTACGGTTGGTTTGGAAAAAGCAAAAACAGAAATAAGTAAAATAAAACCTCCCAAAATTTTTATAAGATTCATTTTTTTCATTTCTAACTATTTTAAAAAATTGATATCAATTTTACTTTTAGATAAAATTTCGTTTTCACTAGCCAAATCAAAAGCAGTTTCTCCAAAAGAACTTGTTGTTTTTTTATCTGCTCCGTTAGCTATTAATAAATTTAAAACTTCTGTGTTTTTTGCATTCAATGCTGCTAATAACAAAGCTGTGTTTCCTTCATTGTTTTTAGCATTAATATCAACTCCTAATGTTAAAGATTGTTTAATTAAATGAATATTGTTTTCTTGAACGGCTTCATGCAAAAGAGTATTTCCATTAGGTTGAGATCCTTTCGCATTTAATCCTTTTGACACTAATAATGTTAAAATATCTTGATTCGGCTTTGATGGTGCATTCCTTTGCTTACCACTTTTAGCCCAATAATGTAATAAAGAATATCCATCTTTATCTTGTACATTAACACTTGCTCCATGATTTAATAAATAAGAAACCACCTCTAATGTATTCCCCTGTACTGCATTAGATAAAGCTGTTTCTCCTAATGAGTTTTTAGTATTGATGTCTATTGTATTACTAGCCAACAATTCAACTACGTCTTTAGAGTTTTTTTCAGCAGCATTTATTAATGCATTATTTCCACTATTATCAACTTTATTAGCATCATTTTTCGCATCTAGTAAAAACTGAATCAATTCAACATCTTTGGTTTTAGATGCCAAAATAGTTAATGGTGTTTGTCCGTCTTTATTTTCTACATTTAACTTAAATCCTTTAGAAGCTAAATATTTAAAAGTTGCCAATTCTGGGGTTGCCCTACGTGCTCCCTTACTAGCTATTAACACAGCTGTTTCTCCTTTTTTATTCACTCCTTTTTGTATCAATCCTTTCTTGATTAACACATTCATCATTTTAATATTTCCTCCTTTGGCAGCATAGTTAAACGCTCCATTTCCATCGTTGTCTTTGCTATGAATGTTTAAACCTTTAGATTCAAAGTACTCAATCATACTAGGATCTTTTAGTTTTTGCAAGATTAACAAAATAGCAGTTGCTCCAGAATTATTGGTTTGTTTAATATTTTCCCCTTTAGCAATTAACGCATCGTAGAATTCTTTATCCTCAATTCCACCATTTGCTCCCATGTTAATGGCATTAATTCCGTGCGTATCTAAAATATTTACTGCAGCTCCTTTTTCTAGTAGTAATTTTACAACTTCCACATTTTGTTTGACAGCAGCCCAAATTAAATAAGTTCTTCCTTCGTGCGTTTTGGTGTTGATGTTTGTTTCTGGTAACGATAACAAGTATTCGATAGATTCTATAGGTGCTCCTGCTAAAATTGCTGTGGCTAAAACATCAAAATTTCTTTCGCTCATTTCCACAGGGTTATTTCCTGCTTTTATTTTTGCTTTTACTTGTGATACAATAGGTTGCGTTGACCAAAATTCACGACTTAACAATTCGTTTTCTTGAGAAAACATAGTTGCAGCAAACAATACTGCAACTATAGATAATTTTATTTTTTTCATTTTTGATTTGTATAACTAAATGGCTTGATTATTTTGTTAAAACTCCAATAGCTCTAACATCGGTAGACTGTACAACTAATCCTTTTGAAGCTACGGCTGTAGTAGGATTAATATTATAGATTGTTGGATATTCTCCTGTAGCCGTAATAGGTAAATACATTTTACCACCATGAGCGTATGGTAAACCTATACTTACAATATTTTCCTTTTCAGGAAAATCTCCACTTAACCAAGAAAAAGTTTTAGCTGTCATATTTACCACTCCATATTGAGTAGCAGGATCTGATGAACTTGAAACTTCAACTTCATTATAAAATCTTAACAAGTAGTAATCTCCTGTAATATGGAAAACTTGTTGAAAACGGTATCCTCCTGTTAAAGCTTCAATATTAAAGTAATAGTTTTGATCAAAATCATCGGCACCTCCATTAATTCTTAAAGCTCCACATGGTAAGGTGGTGTTACTATCATAAGAACCAGAAAAAACATAGGCATTTCCATTATCGTCAGGAGCAATCATAGAGTAATATCTAGAACGGTATCTACCAGAAGCATAACTAATTCTATCATCTTCATAAATTCTAACTACATTTAAATTTTCATCAAAAGCAGCTACCCATACATTATTAGGATAATTTACGGTACCTGTACTAGCTCCTCCTGTAGCTTCTTCATCTTGAGCCTGAGAAAGTACCAAAGCAGATAAAAATTCTCCATTCCCCATATCTACAATACCAGATAAACTAGCTTGTTCTCCGTTACCTGCAATATTTAAAGTGGTAATTGTTTTTTCTTCTAAAGACAATCCGTTATTTAAATCAATAAAGTTAAACGTAGTTCCATCTTGTCTTTCAGAACCATCGGTATGAGTTAAAGCATTTCCATTTTCATCAACAGGAGTTTGTCCACTTACAGAGGTAATAGCATAGTGATCAAAAAAACCATAATTGGTAAAACGTGATGAAATTTGAAATTCACCTTGTTTTTGTAACAATCCATTAGCATCTAATTGATACCCTAACCCTACTCCAGGATCACCTTGATTGTATACCAAACCAATTGCTGTAGATGGACTGTCATCAAACAACCAAGTATAGCCTGTCATTTCTAATTCTATTCCGTTTCCAGAAATAGAAGTTGACCCTTCCTCTAAAGAATTTGTTGTTAAAATATATTCTGATTCTTCTCCTGCTGCAGAAATAAAAAATTGGGTATCTCCAGTTCCAGAATTATCCGTTCCTGTATTATCATCACTAGAGCATGAAGTTGCCGTAGCAAAAATTCCTAGTAAAACTCCAAATATCATGGATTTACTCATTGAAAAAAGATTCCTTTTGTTCATAATTTAAAATTTAATTTGGTTATTATTTTTTATTTTAAAAAGAAGTAGCGTAGTTTCACTGAAAAGCTTCTTCCTGGTTTTTGTAGGCTATAATTATCGTATAACAACTCATCTGTTATATTTCTGGCTTCAAAAGCTATGTTGTATTTTCCATCAGCCAAGGTGTAAGTAATGTCTATATCGTGCGATAATTGAGTAGGAATGGTTATTTTTTGTGAACCATAACTTTCCCAATCTCTAAAAAACTCATTGGTATAGTTTAAATGATATCCTGCCGTTAAAGAATTCCTTTTTCCTAAAACTTGGTACCAATTGTAAGCCATATCTAGATTTCCAAATAAATAAGGAACATTAGGCATTTTGTCATTATAATTTAATGCTGGAGTGTTATTACTGGTCCATTTTTCTTTATTTCTAATGTTTTGGTACGTTATGTTTCCTGAAATAGATAACAAGTTTTTGTAACTATACATTCCCTCAAAATCTAATCCTATATTTTTTACAGTTCCATGGTTTAAAAAACTAGCTCCTCCTTTACTTTCATCAACCAAACGTCTTATGTAATCTTGAGTATCACGGTAAATAAAACCTGCATCTACATAAAAATGATGTGCTTTGTGTTTGTTAAAAGAATAGCTAACATTAAAATTGTAATTAAAGCTATTTTCTGCCTTTAAAGAAGCATCTCCTGATTCTACAATCATATCTCCAAATAATTCATTGGCTGTTGGCAAACGATAGGTTTTTTCTAAAGATGTTTTTAATTGAAACCCTTTAAACAATACATATGTTGTTCCGTATCCGTAACCCGTAACCTGATATCCTGTTGTTTTTTCTTCGTAAGTAGAACTGGTAGTAGAAACTGGAACTTCTACAGGTCCTGTAACATTTACATTGTAGAGTTTTCCAAAAAACACATTGCTCCAATTTTTAGTAGTCCTGTATCGGTAAGATGCTCCTAATACATTTTTAGTATTAGATCTTTTCATAAATTCTGATTCAGAACTATTGTCTTCCGTAGCTTTATCATCGGTGTTTTTTCGTTCGTAGCTAGAAAATATATTGTTGATAGATATATTGTGTTTTTTAGAAAAGTGATAACTTAAATTTGCATTTACTACACTGGTTAAGTTGTTAAATTTAGCAGAGCTATATACTCCTTCACCTTTACTGTTTTTTTCTCTAAAATTCCCTGCCCAGTTATATTGTCTTGCCAAGGTATCTATTACTTCGTTTTCAGCTTTACTATAATTTGCTGTTACTTTAAATGCTAATTTTTTTAAAAAAAAGTTTTTGTTTTCATATTCCAAACTCCCCATAGTAGTTTTAGCAGTACGTTTTTTTCCTCCATAAACAATTTTTTGAACGGCTGAATTTTGAATACCTGCTTCTTCATTTCCTAGCGTACCACCTACCATCAATCTATCTGCCCATTTTTTTCCTACTACTCCAACTTTTGCAATTATAGTTTCGTTGTGATATTTATCATTAAACCTTTTAAACCAATACTCTTCATTAGAAAACTGATTGTTACTAAGGTCTAACAACTGTGTTTTTACTTTGTAACTGTTATCAGAATAATTTTGAAATGCATTTACACTAAATGTCAATCCAGATTTTGCTGTTACCCCAACATTAACACTTGATTTGTGTGTATTAAAAGAACCATATGAATAAGAAGCATCCACATAAGTTCTCTTTCCTTTTTTGGTAATAATGTTAATGGCTCCACCTAAAGCATCGGAACCCAATTCAATAGGAACCACACCCTTATACACTTCAATTCTTTCGGCAAGATTTACAGGAATATTGTTCATTTGAAAAGCAGATCCAAAACCATTCATAGGAATTCCATCCATAAAAATTCTCACATGATTTCCTGAAAATCCATTTAAATTAACTCTTGCACTAGAACCAACACCACCTGTTCTTCTTATTTTTACTCCAGAAGCTTTTTCTAAAGCATCGGATAAATCCATGGTACTATTTGCCATTTCTTGGGTATTAATGGCAACTACATTGTAAGGTGTTTCTTTTACTTTTTCTATGGGAGTTTTACCTTTTAACTCAACTTGTTTTAAATGAGTGAATCCCTCCTTAAGTTTAAAATTAAGTCTATTTATTCCTGTTTTGGTTTTTATAGATTTTGTTACAGAGGCAAAACCAATCATTTTTGAGGTTAACTTATAATTTCCATTAGTAACAAACATTTTATAAAAACCATTTTTGTTAGTAATAGCATATCTATTGCTCTTTTCTAAAAACACATAAGCCTCAGAAATTGGTGTTCCTTTTTCGTTTAAAACAACTCCTTGAATTTCTACTTGATGCTCTTGAGCTTTTAGGGTTTTTATTATCCCTAAACCACAAATTAAAACCGCTAAAAAATTTATTTTTAATTTAATTTTCACGTTTATTATTATTTAAACTTAATCTTAATTACTTTTGTGCAAATATCAATTAGGTTGTTAAATAACTGATAACTGAAAAGGAAATAATAAAAACGGAAAAGGAAATATGTTGTTACAATCTCATTTTAAAGAACTTAACCTATCTTTTTATGATATCAATTTAGATAACCATAAAAAAGAAGAAGTAGTAAAAAACACAAGTGTTAACATACAAAAAGATGGATATAGCATAAAAAGTGAATTATTTCACAGTAAAAACTTTTGTATAATTAATACAGATAGGTTTAACGAAAAAGACTTAACTGAATTTGTAGATATTACAGGAGAATATGTTTTAATAGCTTATTTACTAAGTGGAAATGTGGCTGTAAAATATATAGAAAATAGTAAAAATGTAGTTGATTATGGCAAACTACAAATTACATGTGGTAATCTTATAAAAAATAAAGTTACTGTTACTGCTTTACAAAAAACAGAATCTATTCTAATTTATGTTAAAATGCCTTTCTTTTTAAATTTAATTAAAAGAGAACCATGGAGTCATAAAAATGATATTTTTAAATACATTAACAACAAACATCTTAATAATAGTTTTGTAACCTCTTTAATAGCAGACCATGAGCTACACGTAATTTTAAAAAGTATTATTGATTATTATAAAAAAGGAAATAACAGTAGTTACTATTTAGACTTAAAAATAAGAGAGTTGTTACTTAAAATTCAACACACAAACTTTGAAACGGCTAAAGAAAAAAACGTACATGTTCATAAAATAAAAGATGCCAAAGAGTATATAGAAAAGAACTATTTAAAAACCCCAACTATTAAGGAAATCTCTAGACATATTCTATTAAACGAAATGCAATTAAAAAATGGATTTAGAGATGTTTTTGGGATTACAATTAGATCCTACGTTATTGAATTAAAAATGAAAAAAGCAGTTACTTTACTAAAAAATCATCCTGTTAATGAAGTAACACATTTATTAGGCTACAGAAGTGTTTCGCATTTTATTTCTATTTATAAAAACTATTATGGCAGAACGCCTTCTAGTAAAAAGTTAAATTAAGAACTGCTTTTGTTTTGTTCTATTTTTTCTTTTAAAGCTTTTAGTTTTTCTTTATGTGCCAACTCCTTTTCACGAATCTTATTCTTTTTTCGATTCATTAATTTGGTATGTTTAGATTTGTTTTTTGTGTTTTTATCGCTTCCTGCTTTGGCCATTTTTATCTTTTTTAAGAGTGAATTCCATCAATGTACGTCCAATGGTTATTTTCTTTTACAAAACGAGATTTTTCATGAATCACTTGTACTACTCCATTTTCTGTAAAATGAGCTTTAAAAGTTACAAAGCCTTCATCTGCATTACTTTTTTTAGCTTCTATTATTTCCAATCCCATCCACTGAATACTTTTTGTCCAGTTTAAAATTTCATCTCTTTCAGAAATAGGTCTGGTTGATGAATGATGACTTTGCATTAAATAATCAATATTTGCTAATACATATGCCGTGTATCTAGATTTCATTAAAGCCAAAGGGGTTTTAGCTAATAAAATATTCTGATGAATAGGTTCACAACAAACTTTATATGATTTTTTTGAACCACAAGCACACATTACCAATGTTCTATTAGCATTTGTTTTGGCTTCTAAATTAAATCTATGTTTTTTTTCAGTTTGTTGTTCTTTTTGTTTTTGAATGATTTTGGAAAATTTAGACACTTATTGGTTGTTTTAGATAACAAAAATACATTAATCTGTTAAAGTAATTAAAAACATCTTTTGTTTGTGTTCATGCTTTTTACCGTTAAGTTCTTTTTCTATAGATTCTCTGGTTACAAAAACTTGTTGATTGTTTTTCCAAGCAATACCTTCTATTTGGTTAGCATATCCCAATTCTGATGTTAGTGCTATTTTATTAAAATGAACGTTTTTTAACTCAAAAGGATTGATTACAATTAAATAAGACTTATAATTGGTATCATATGCTGTACCTACTAGTTTATTATTTATTGGGTTATAGTCTACTGAAGTTAACAAACAGTCTAAAGGAATTGAATTTATTTTTTTGGCAATATAACTTCCCTTAACAAGCGGAATAGTATAAATATTTGTTTTAAAATCTAACCAATTTTTGGTAAAAATAAGGAGTTGATTCTTATAAACTGTAATAGATTCACAATCAAAATTATTAGCGTGGTTGGCTGCTTCAAAAGACTTCTGATCTTCATATGAAAAGTATATTTTTTCTGCCTTTACCTTTTTTTTATTTAACAGATTTTTTTTGTCAATTTTATAAATAACCAAATCTTTTCTACTACCTCTATTGTTTCCTGTGTCACCTATATAAACAAAATTTTCATCTTGACTAATAGATTCCCAATCTTCATTAGTAGCATTCGTTATTTTTATGGTGTTTTTTATTTTTCCCGAAGAAGAACTTAAAACATATAATTCAGGTTTTCCTCCTGAATCATTAAATGTTAAAATTCTTTTATTAAAATAAATAACACCCGATGTTTCATTTATTTCTTTTGATAGTTTTATTTTTTTACTGATTTCAAAAGATTGAGAACAGCCTACTTGTATAAAAAACAAGTATATTACGTATATAAATTTCATTACTATATTTTTTAAAAGATAAGTATAAAAAAACTCCTTCAAATAACATGAAGGAGTTTGATATGATAATATTAAATTTTAGAGAATTAACCTTTAAAATTAATTTTACGCATTCTTAAGCTTTCAGGAGTAACCTCTAAATACTCATCAGCTCTAATGTATTCCATACATTCTTCTAAAGAGAAGTTTACTTTAGGAGCAATTTTCATTGCTTCATCAGTACCAGATTTACGCATGTTTGTTAACTGTTTTCCTTTAATAAGGTTTACAGCCATATCATCAGCTTTACTGTTTTCACCAATTACCTGCCCAATATAAATTTCTTCATTGATATCAATAAAGAATTTACCTCTATCTTGTAAACGGTCTAAAGCATATGCAGTTGCTTTACCAGCAGCAGCAGAAACAATAGCTCCTTTTTCTTCTTCGGTAAATTCACCTTTAAAAGGTCCGTATTCACTAAATCTGTGGTTGATAATTGCTTGCCCTTGAGTTGCAGTTAAAATTTTATTTCTTAAACCAATCAATCCACGAGATGGAATTGTGAATTCAAGGTGTTGTAAATCTCCTTTAGGCTCCATAACCATTAAATCTCCTTTACGTAAAGAAACTAAGTTTACAGCTCTAGAAGAAACTTCTTCAGGAACATCAATAGATAATGTTTCGTATGGCTCACATTTTTTACCGTCAATTTCCTTGAAAATTACTTGAGGACGACCTACTTGTAATTCATATCCTTCACGTCTCATTGTTTCAATTAAAACAGATAAGTGTAATACTCCACGTCCAAAAACATTAAACTTGTCTTCAGAATCTGTAGTTTCAACTTTTAACGCTAAGTTTTTTTCTAATTCTTTAAATAAACGATCACGTAAGTGACGAGAAGTAACAAATTTACCTTCTTTACCAAAGAATGGAGAGTTGTTAATAGTAAACAACATACTCATTGTTGGTTGGTCAATTTCTGTTCTTGGTAATGCTTCTGGATTTTCTAAATCAGCAATAGTATCACCAATTTCAAATCCTTCAACACCAGTAATAGCACAAATATCTCCACATCTTACTGTTTCAACTTGAGCTTTCCCCATTCCTTCGAACACGTGTAATTCTTTAATTCTAACTTTTTTAGTAGTACCATCAGCTTTACACAACTTGTAATCTTTGTTTACATGTAAATCTCCACGGAAAACACGTCCGATAGCAATTCTTCCTGTAAAAGCAGAAAAATCTAAAGAAGTAATTTGCATTTGAGGAGTACCTTCATTATAAGGTGTTGCTGGAATAGATTCTAATACAGCATCTAATAAAGGAACGATATCAGTAGTTTGATCTTTCCAATCTGTACTCATCCAATTGTTCTTTGCAGAACCGTAAATAGTTGTAAAGTCTAATTGTTCTTCTGTAGCTTCTAAAGCAAACATTAAATCAAAAACTTTTTCGTGAACGATGTCTGGAGTACAGTTTTCTTTATCTACTTTGTTAACTACTACAATAGGAGTTAATCCTAATTGAATAGCTTTTCCTAATACAAAACGAGTTTGTGGCATAGGTCCTTCAAAAGCATCAACCAATAATAAAACACCATCAGCCATTTTTAATACACGCTCTACTTCTCCACCAAAATCGGCGTGACCAGGAGTATCAATTACGTTGATCTTAGTTCCTTTATATTGAACAGATACGTTTTTAGAAAGAATAGTAATCCCTCTTTCACGCTCTAAATCATTGTTATCTAATAATAAATCAGTACGTTCTTTACGATCGTCTAATATTTTTGCTTGATCAATAATTTTATCTACCAAAGTAGTCTTACCGTGGTCAACGTGAGCTATAATAGCAATGTTTCTTATTTCTTGCATGGTTGCACTTTAAATTTAAAGCGCAAAAGTAATCAAAAGATGTTAGAAAATATGATTAAAAATTGTTTATTAATGATATTACAAAAGCTTGTTAATGTATACTTTACCTTCTATAACATTTAATTAGCACTAAAAATATCTTCGGGGTATGGTTCTCCTAATTCATCTGGCGATAACTTTCTTCCCATTTCAAAAGCATTTTCTATGGCTACTTCTTCCGTCCATTTTCCTATTACTATTTCGGGAGTAATAAAGTGATAAGCCACTATTCCGTTAAAAAGTTCGTCATCAGCTAAATAATTAAAATGAATGACTAAAGTGTTGTTAAAAACAAAACCATATCCTGTTTGGTGGTGTTCACCTTCTATTAACCAACTGGCTTCTATTTGATTGTTAATTAGGTCTATATGAAGTAAACCAGTATAAAAACTACCCTTGCTATCAGGGTTTCCTCCAACAATGTTATAAATTCCACAAACATTTACCATATTGATGCAAAAATCAGGATTGGCTTCAGAGTATTCTAAAAGGTATAATCTTTTTAACAGTTCCTTTTTTTTACTCTTTCTACCTTTTAAAGCTAATTTAGATTTATCGTACCAATGTTTTAAAGATTGATGAAAATTACTCATATCATTTAAGCTTTTTGATTTAAGGTAATAACGGTAATTTCTGGCCAAATACCAACTCTACCCGGAAAACCTAAAAATCCAAAACCTCTGTTTACATATAAGTATTGTTCTTTGTTTTTATACAAACCTGCCCAACGTTTGTAAATATATTTTGATGGACTCCATTTAAAACCTGGAATTTCTACCCCAAACTGCATTCCATGAGTGTGTCCAGATAAAGTTAAATCTATATTTTGTGAATGTGGAATTACTTTTTCATCCCAATGGGTTGGATCGTGGGATAGTAAAATTTTAAAATTTTCTGGATGGGTTCCTTCTAAAGCTTTATCTAAATCTCCTTTTTGAGGAAATGGTGGTTTTCCCCAATTCTCTACTCCTACAATATCTAATGTTTGACCATCTTTTTCTATGGTATGAGTTCTGTTGTTTAATAAATCAAAGCCCATTTCTTTTTGATGGATGAACAAATCTTTAAGGTTTTGATTTTTTTCCTCTTTATTTTTCCATCTTTTGTGCGTTCCATAATCGTGGTTTCCTAAAGTTGAAAACACTCCTAGAGGAGCTTTCATACTTGCAAACAATTCTTTGTAAGGCACAATTTCTTCGGCTTCGTTATTAACCAAATCTCCAGTAAATAAAATTAAATCAGCTTGTTGTTCTTTAATCATATTGATACCGTGAGCCACTTCATCAAAATCATCAAAACTACCTGAGTGTACATCAGAAATATGTACTATTCTTAAACCATCAAAAGCTTTAGGTAAATTTTTAAAATTCAAGGCAACTGTTTTTATTTTGTAGTTATACTTTCCTTTAGTAATGCCATATAACATTCCTAAAAAAGGAATACTAGCTATTCCTAGACCTACTTGACCTATGAATTTTCTTCTTTCTGCAAAATTTACTTTAGTATCAGAACTCAAAAAAACTCTCCATATTATTTTACCTATGTATTCTACAACTCTAATAATATCATCCAAAAAAGTGGTAAATAATAAACCTATTTTTAGAACAATAAAAGCAAAAGTATATCCAAACCAAAGATTCATTAAAATGGTTCCATGTGTAGGTCTATCATCAAATTTTAAAATAACTGTAGCCAAACAAGTATAACTTACAAGCATGCTTACAACATAAAACCATTTAAACCCATTTTTAATAGTTTGATTAGATATAAAACTTTTATATCCATACATTAAATAAACATCTACAATTAAAAGTATGGCTACAAAATAAGTAATACGTTTTATCATTTTTATTCTAAATTAAAGTACAAAAGTATCATTATTTTACTCTAAAAGTATTTTTTGAGTAAAAACACCTTGGTCACTTTCTACTTTTACAACTACTAGTTGTTTGTTAAATGCTTTAGTAGATAGTTTAAGACTAGAGGTTGCAGCATTGTTGTTTTTACTCATCAATTCTCTTCCTGATAAGTCATACAATTTTACATTTTTAACTATCCCTTCTTCTAGAATTACACTAAGGCTATTTAAATCTGTAACAACTACAGATTTGTTTTCTATATTAACGTTGGTTGTTTTTAAAGATGCATTTTCTTTAAAAATTAGACTAAATCTCTGGGTATTGTCTCCTTTAGCAACTGTTACTTTATAGTTGTTTTCTTTAATATTGGTTATAATATTTTCTTCATTATCTAATAAGTAAATATCATTGATAAAAGATTCTGTTCCATCTAACTTAAATGTAACTTCTTTTTCTTTCTCTAAAACAACACCTAAATCTAATTTTAAATCATCATTAACTACAGGTACACTGGTGATAATATATCTATATTCCTGATCTTTAACCACCCAATACGCATCATTTTCATAGTAATCAAACATTACAGCATCTTTACCTTGATCGTGTTCTAAGGTTCCTCCACTTGGTGTTGTAACTAATTGTCTGTGAAAAGTTCCTTTCTCATCTTCAAACTCAAATCCTAATCTTATAATAGGTTTTAAAGCTTCCATTTTAGCAACTTTAAAAAAGTGTTCTCCACTAATACTTGTATTTGGTAATCTCATACTATTGGTAAAAGTAATGTCTCCTCCTGAAGTTCCTCCTGCCACTACAAAAGCCTGACCTGGTTTAATAACATTTGTTGGTGTAGTAGCACTTGTTACTCCTGCAGCTGGAGCACCTACTCCATTTATTCGAGTTGCATAACCACCATCATACTGATCTTGATAATGTGAGTCTCCAGTTGGTTGATCCCAAAAATAGATGGTACCATCTGTAATATTATCTGCTAACATTACAGAGTTAAAAGTATCTGCATCGATAGCAGATGGATACGGATTTCCAACAATAGCATAATTATTAGTTACCAAAGTTAAAGCTGTAATATCTCCATTATTAGGACTTCCTATAAAATTATATCTATTAGCTTGATTTGGTCCTTTAATGGTAAAACCTACTCCTGGAGCTAAATTTGTGTTTTCATTTATTTTAGTATAAGTTCCAGAGCTATTAAGTGTGTAAAACCAATTACTACTCAAGGTTGTTCCGTAACCATCAGAATCATTATTAATAAAACTAGGATCTGTATTAACTTCTAAATCCATAGCATCAGTATTAAATTTTAAGTTTTCTGATAAGCTAAATGTACCTGAAGTATTTACAGGTAATGTAATATAGTTAAACCTATATCCAGAAGGCGTTAACTCATCAATTACTTGATATATAGTTCCATTTCCATTGTTGGTACTTGAACTGTTGGTTTGTACTAATTGAGCATCATCATATAAAAACAATTTACCATTTGATGCAAGTGTATGTGTAACGGTTAAAATTTCTCCAGATTGCACTGTTACTTTTGCTCCGTTACTAATTTTAAAACATTTACAGTTTGCATCACCCGATAAAATAACATCTTCTTTAATTTCTACAGACTTAACTAAATCTGTAGTAGAATTGTCTAATTCTTCACTTGTTCCGGCTCCACCAACCCATGCACCAACTTGATAAGTGATATCTGAACTGTTGTCAACCAAAGTGAAAACACATCCATCTGGTAACGTAATGTCTGTAAATACAATGTTATCATCTTTTATGGTTCCTGTATTGTATATTTCTAGAGTTCCTGTGCTATAATTTCCATCTCCATCTAAATCAATCATTAAATTAAAATCTCTTGATACAAATGAAGTTAAGTCAAATTGTAAAGTAACATCTTCAACATTACCTATATTACTTATTTTCCAATCTCTATCTAATTGTTTTAAACATGCGTTAACTGAACTAGGATTGTCTATTAATGAAATACTACTTTCGGTACTATTGTTCCCCCAAATTAAATAATCAAGATTATTTTCAAAACTACCTGAGTTTAAATTATTAGTAAGTGCAACAGAATTGTCTATTGAAATAGATAATATATCATCTGAACTTTCAGAAGTTGATTGTTTTTGAATTAAATCTGATGCAATATCATAACCAATACCTGCAACATCGTGATGAAAACTTGAATTCTCTGAGGCATCCCAAATAACGGTTCCATTACTGTTTGTATAATCTCCATTGGTTATACCATCAGAAATAGCTAAAGTCATTCCGTATTTAATTGCTAAATATGAGTATATTTTAGACAAATCAGCATTAGAAATAGTACTGCTATATATAATCATTTCAGAAACATATCCTCTAAAACCATTGGTTCCGTATCCCTTACCTAAAACCCCTTGATTATCTCCTGTTAAAAAAGAAGTAGTAGCATGACTATTTTCAGAAAAAGAACCATCTCTTAATTCTTGAATGATTTTACCATTACTACTATCTAATTGACCTCTAATTAAAGCTCTTGAAACGCTAGGGTCATTATAATTATTAACAGTTACATCAATATCATTTCCATATTGTGCTAGTGTTAATGATGCATTACTTCTATATCCAAAATGTAATCCTTGATTGTTGGTTGATGCAGTGGTTCCTAAAATATAATTTTCATCCTCTGTGATTTCTCTTTCAACAACTGTAATAATATTATAATCGGTATCATTAATTCCGTTTAAATTTAAATTAAAGTAACCATTATCTCCATTTGATATATATACGGATGGATTAAAATTGTGAAGATTTTCTTTGTATGTTGGAAAGTCCGAAGCCCCTGCTTGGGTTGCATTATTTGAACCTGTTAAATTGTCCCATTGAGTAATGGCAACACCATCTGTAGTAGTAGATGTTCCTTCATCAGCTTTAAACCAATGTGTTAATCCGTTAGTAACATTCGCTGGCCCAAAAGACAATCCTATTCCTAAAGTAAAAATATCTCCATCTGAAAATTGAACGTTGGTAAAAGTTACAACATCTCCATTTAAAGAGACTCCAGTAGTGTGTATTTCACTATTTGAAAAGTCTGTATCAGAATCAATTAAAAGCGCATAGTCACTTGGATTACCTGTACTAGATACAGGCAAAGTAATGCTAATATTTACTCCACCAACAGACCCAGATACTGCAGATTTCCATGTTCTTGTAATTCTTTGATTATATACAGGGCTTGTTCCTGAAGAGGTAACTCCAATTGCACCATTATCATTTCCTATTAGTAAAAAGTCTAAATTATTACCAAAGCTCCCTGATTTTTCTATGGTTAAGTTTGTTGATGAGTTTTGTTCTGAAGATTTTAATTGATTTAAACTTGTAGCATCATCTCTACCAACTCCTATTACTTCATTATGATAAGAAAGATTAGCAGAAGCATCCCAAAGTATATTTGAATTGGTATCTATATAATCACCATTTTGGAGACCTCCACTATTATTTAAAGTAATAGCATATTTAATTGCTAAATAACTTTCTATTTTATCTCTTTCAACATCTGTTAATGTGCTTGTATAGGAAATGATTTCGGCTACTTGACCAGTTATAGCTCTGTCGGTAAAATCTCTATCTTGTCCTAAATAATAAGTTTGACTACTATTTTCATTATTGGTTAATTCTCTTGTATGAATTTCTGTACTAACAGGTCTTGCATGGGTTAACAAATCTGTAGCTAATCCATTTACATATGAATTTCCGTTTTTTGTTGCTGCAGGTGTATAGGTATTATTGTAAACTTGGGTTTCATCACTATGTCCATGAAAAACACCATCAACATTATTATTTGTAAAAGGAGTTTCCCAATTTCTTGTAGAAGTATGATTATATACTATAAAAAATGTTCTAATATCTAAATTATCAGTCATTGTTAAATAATCATTTCCATCAAAATCAACTGTAGCGTTATAGTTTATTCCAGTATTGTTATATTGAGGTGCCCCTGCAACGGTTGAGAATTCAAAAGAATTATAACCATCCGTCCAGCTACTAATATCAGTTCCTGTGGCAGTAATATTGGTATCTGCTTTTAGCCATAAATTTAAATTTGTTGATACGTTTCCTGGAAATTCTGTTACAGGACTATAGGCGAGAGTAAAATATGAAGCATCTGGTATATTTACACCTGAAAAAGTTAATATGTTACCATTTATACTAACTCCAGATGAATGTATTGTAGCACCTGAAGTAAAATCGGTATCAGAATCTATTAATAATGCATATTCAGAAGGGTTTCCTGAGTTTGTTAAACTACTTCCTAAAGTAAAACTAATAGAAATAGTACCTGGGGTTCCATTGGTTTCTGCTTTCCATGTTCTTTGAGATATATTAGTAATTCCAGACGGAACTCCCGTAGAACCAAATGCTAATGTTCCTTGATTATTACCTACTACAATATAATCTAAATCGTTTGAAAAAGAAGAAACTTTATCTATAGATAGTGTAGGATCTGAATTAAACTCTGTTGATTTTTTTTGATTCAAAAGAGTAGTATTGTCTTTACCAATACCAATTACATTGTTGTGATATGTATTGTTTACAGAGGCATCCCATACTACAATCCCTGTACTCGTAACATAATCTCCATCAGTACCTCCATCTGTATTATCTAAGGTAATACCGTATTTAATAGCCAAATAACTTTCAACTTTTTTTCTATTAAAATTAGATAATTCATAATCAAAATATATAATTTCCGCAATCTCTCCATTCAATTGATTTCCTCCTGTACTATCATCTCCAATTACGTAAGATCCATTTTCCCAAGAGGTAGAAAATAAATTTTCAGAAGTAAAGAAATTATTAGAGTTTAAATAAATAGTTGAGTTTGCTCCTGAACCAGAACCACCAGGATCAGAAACAGAAATAATTTGTTGAACACCTATAGGAAGAGTAAAAAAAGGTTCATTAGCATCGTATCGTCTATCTATATAAAACTGCCTAGATCCTCCTTCATAAAACTCAATAAAACAATCGTCTGTTGTAGATGATTTTCGTTGTACCAAAAAGGAAGTGCTTTTATCTGTACTACTATTAGGTCCTTCTCCTCTAACTACTGTTGTTCCTGTTATAGGTTGGTCATCATCAGTAAAATAAATTACAGGATTCCCATTTATAGCATTTGCAGTAGAGTAAACTGCATCTCCTGTACCTGTAGCACTAAATCCATTACCACTTTGATCAGTCCAAGAAGTAATACCAACTCCATTAGTT
This sequence comes from Wenyingzhuangia sp. IMCC45467, assembly GCF_054111205.1. Next base: position 545,118 of record NZ_CM134196.1, on the reverse strand, counting down.
GTTGTGTTAGTACCAGCATCAGCTTTTAACCATAAAATTGAACCAGACACCCCCCCTGGAGATTGAGAAAAACTTATGTAACTTATACAAAATAACGTAATGAGTAATATTTTATTCATCAAAAAAAATTTGTGTAAATATAGGTTAAAATAGAGGCTTTGTCTTGTCACATTTAAGCAAACATAATATATGTACCTGTTATTTTACTTTTTTTAAACATATGTTAATCTATGTTTTTTAGTTAAAAATGTTTAATAAATGAAAAAATAAAATCCAATTAATTATTCTAACAACATACCTTTAATAAAAAAATATTTTGCTTTATTTTGCAGTACAAACATCAATAAACATGCAAACAATACAATCTACAAGCTACCCTGTTCATTTTCAAGAAACTGGTTACAATGCTATCAATGAATTTATTGCTAAAAAGGGTTTTAAAACTGTTTTTATATTGGTAGATGAGAACACTCATGAGCATTGTTTGCCAATTTTACAACAAGAATTAGAGGTTGATGTTACTTTTGAGGTGATAGAAATTGAATCTGGAGAGGTAAATAAAAACTTAGGTACTTGTATGAGTATTTGGCAAGCTTTAACCGATTTAGGTGCAGATAGAAAAAGTTTGTTAATCAATATTGGTGGTGGGGTAATTACCGATATGGGAGGATTTGTGGCTTCTACTTATAAACGTGGAATCCAATTTATCAATATTCCTACTACTCTATTAAGTATGGTTGATGCTTCTGTTGGAGGGAAAACTGGAGTAGATTTAGGAGTGTTAAAAAACCAAATAGGTTTGTTTGCCGATCCTGAAATGGTACTTATAGATTCTTTGTATTTAAAAACTTTGTCTGAAAAAGAAATGACTTCTGGAATGGCTGAAATTATTAAATACGGATTGACTTACGATAAATCTCTATGGAGTCAATTTACAGACCCTACTAAAAATGTTGATATAGAAGGAATGATTCATCGTTCTATTGAAATTAAAAACGAAGTGGTTTTAGAAGATAGATTAGAAGCCAACTTACGTAAAATATTAAATTATGGTCACACCATAGGGCATGCTGTAGAATCGTACTTTTTAGAGTCTGAAGACAAAACTACTTTAACTCATGGTGAAGCCATTGCTTTGGGAATGATTACAGAAGCTTATATTTCTAGTAAATTATTCAATTTTCCTTTAAGTGATTTGGAGTTAATTAAAACGACTATAACTAGAATTTTTGGAAAAGTACCTGTATCAAAAGAAGATTATCCTGCTGTAATAGATTTAATGAAGCACGATAAGAAAAATGTAAATGGACAAGTAAACTTTGTGTTACTTGAAGGTATTGAGAAATATAAAATTGATTGTAAAGTGTCTATTGATTTAATTAAAGAATCTTTAGATTATTACTTAGCTTAATTTAATTGTTCATCGAGCTTAGTACTAGACTCAACTTAGGCAAAGTTCAGTACAGGCTTCAGGAACACCTTAAAAAAACTTTTATGAATAATACTGATGCTTTTTTTGAGAAACAAGAAGAACCTAATAAAAGTATTTTTCTATTTCTTAAAAATTTCATCCATCAATATCATTCAGAAATAACCTTACATTTAAAATGGGGACTCCCCTATTTTTATTTTAAAGGAAAACCTTTGTGCTACCTTTGGAAAGAAAAAAAAACAAACGAACCTTATCTTAGTTTTGCCAAGGGGCCATATTTACATCACTCAGCATTAATTCAGGGAAATAGAAAAATATTTAAAATATTACCTATCAATCCTAATCAAGATATCAATCTAAAGTTGATAGAAGAAATTTTAGACGAAGCCATTAAATTATATTAAACTGTTATGACAAATCAAGATATCCTTTTACACAAAACCTTAAAAGACTATTTTGGATATGAGCAGTTTAGACCTTTACAGAAAGAAATTATCACCAGTATTTTAAACGGTGAAGATAATTTAGTGATTATGCCTACAGGAGGCGGAAAATCTATTTGTTACCAATTGCCAGCTATTTTAATGGATGGATTAACTTTGGTCATTTCTCCATTAATCGCCTTGATGAAAGATCAGGTAGATGCATTAAATGCCAATGGAATTCCTGCTGCTTTTGTGAATAGTTCTCAAACAGATATTGAAAATTCTTCTATTATAGAAAGAGTAAAATCTAAAGAGATAAAGTTGTTGTATTTGGCTCCTGAAAGTTTGGCTTTTTTTGAGCAACTTTCTCAGGTTTGTGAAATTAGTTTGATTGCAGTAGATGAAGCGCATTGTATTTCTTCTTGGGGACACGATTTTAGACCTGCTTATACACAATTATCCTTTTTAAAGAAAAGGTTATCTAACACACCTTTGGTTGCTTTAACGGCAACTGCAGACAAAGCCACTAGAGAAGATATTGCCAATCAATTAGATATTTCTAATGCCAAAAGAAATATCAGTTCTTTTAATAGAGCCAATTTAAGTTTAGAAGTTCGCCCGGCTCAAGACAGGGTAAAACAAATTGTAGATTTTGTAAAATCTAGGCCTAATGAATCTGGAATTGTGTATTGTTTGAGTAGAAAGCAAACCGAACAATTAGCGGAAAGATTAAAGAAAAGTGGATTTAAAGCAGCTGCTTATCATGCCGGATTACCTGCCGATGTTAGAAGTAAAACCCAAGAGAATTTTATTCACGACACTACTCCAATTATTTGTGCTACCATTGCTTTTGGAATGGGAATAGATAAATCTAACGTTCGTTGGATTATTCACTACAACTTGCCTAAAAATATAGAAGGATATTATCAAGAAATTGGTCGTGCAGGACGTGATGGTTTAGATTCAGAAACCATTTTGTTTCACTCCTATGCAGATGTGATTCAATTAAGAAAATTTGCAGAAGGTTCTGGGAATGAAGAAGTACAATTGGCAAAACTGGAAAGAATGCTTCAATATGCAGAAGCGACTAGTTGTAGAAGAAATATTTTATTGAGCTATTTTGGTGAAACAGCTACAGAAAAATGTGGGAATTGTGATGTTTGTAAACATCCTCTCGTTATTTTTGATGGAACTATTATTGCACAAAAAGTTTTATCAGGAATTTTTAGGTTGCAAGAAAATGAACCCTTAAATGTGGTGGTAGACTTTTTAAGAGGTTCCCAAAACGCTACTATTTTAGATAAAAACTACCATTTATTAAAAACTTATGGGGTTGCTAAAGATATTGCTTGGAAAGATTTACAGCAATATATGGTTCAGCTCATCAACCAAGGATTTTGTGAAATTGCTTTTCATGAAAACAATGCTTTAAAATTGAATAATTTATCTAAAGAAGTATTGTTTAAAGGAATGAAAGTTTCCCTAACAAAACCAGCAGATTTTATAAAAGCAGATGAAAAAACACCTCAAAAAGCTAGCAAACCACAAAACAATTTATTTGAACGTTTACGAGTATTACGATTAGAGCTAGCCACAGCAAAAGGAGTTCCTGCTTATGTTATTTTTAGTGATGCTACTTTAAAGGCAATTGCAAATGAACGTCCTGTTACTGATGATGAATTTTTGGAAATTGAAGGAGTTGGACAAAAAAAGTTGCAAGATTATGGTTATGATTTTATTACAGAAATCATCAAGTTTAATAAGGAAAAAGTAGTAAAACCTGTTAAGAAGAAAAAAGGGAAATCTGCCACGCACTTAGAAACTTTAGAGCTGCACAAGCAGGGCTTATCTATTGAAGAAATTGCCAACGAAAGAGGATTAACTCCTAATACCATTCAGAGTCATTTTGTGAAATTGTACAACGAAGGCATAAAAATAGATTTGACTGATTTTGTATCTGAAAAAGAAATTGAAGCAGTAAAAGAAGCACAAAGCAAAGTAGAGAATCCTAAATCATTAAAAAGTTATTATGAATATTTTAATGAACAGTTAGATTATGCGGCTATTAAAATGGCTTTGGTTGTTTTGGAAAATGAGGAGAAATAAAATATTAATGAGTATATAATTACATCTCGACTAAGCTTGATAATCATTATATTAAATTCTTAAAACGAAGTTAAAACAGTTATTTAGAGATAAAAAAACAACATTTACATTACGATCAATGTTCGATATCTCTAAGTTCATCGAGCGGAGTTGAGATGTAGTCAATAACTTTTTTTAAAATCAAAAAACTTTAAATCTCTCATTTTTAATGCAGATATTTGATGAATTAAATCAACTTATGGACTTTGAACCTTTAATTTTAACCTTTAAACTAGCAAGTATTACAACTGTACTGTTGTTTGTTATTACTATTCCTTTGTGTTATTGGTTGGTTCAAACTAGGTCTAAAACCAAACCAATTATAGAAACTTTGGTGAGTATGCCATTGGTGTTACCTCCTACTGTATTGGGTTTTTATTTTTTAGTTTTTTTAAGTCCTAACACTGTTTTTGGAAATTGGTTAGAAAACATTTTAGGTATCAAACTTATTTTTTCTTTTACAGGTTTGGTTATAGCTTCTATTATTTACAGTTTGCCTTTTATGGTACATCCTATTCAGGCTGGTTTGTCAGCTTTGCCAAAATCATATACAGAAACCGCTAAGTTGATGGGAAAATCAAAATGGACAATACTTAGCAAAATTTTAATTCCCAATATTAAACCCGCAATTTTAACAGGATTGGTTTTAACTTTTGCCCACACCATTGGTGAATTTGGAGTGGTTTTAATGATAGGTGGTAATATTCCAGGAAAAACCAAAGTTGCTTCTATTGCTATTTATGATGAAGTAGAAACCTTAAATTATGCAGCTGCTAATCAATATTCATTGATCTTATTAATAATTTCTTTTGTGATTTTATTAAGCGTTTATTTAATCAATGGTGGGTATTTAAAAAGAACTGTTCGATGATGTATTGTAGACTGAAAAAAACATATCGTTCTGGTAAAAGATCTTTTTCTATTGATGTGGAAGCTTCTTTTAAATTGAATGCCATCAATGTATTATACGGACATTCAGGTGCAGGAAAAACATCGTTACTACGCTTATTAAGTGGTTTAGATACTGTTGATTTTGGTAAAATTTCTGTAAACAATAAAAATTGGTTAAATACCGAAACTAAAAGTTTTTTACCTATTCATGAAAGAGAGATAGCTTATGTTTTTCAAGACTACGGTTTGTTTCCTAACATGACGGTTTTAGAAAATTTAGAGTTTGCTAAAAAAAACATCAACCAAACACTTTTAAAAGAAATTGTTGATGTGTTAGAATTAGAAGTTTTACTAGCTATAAAACCCAATCATTTATCTGGAGGACAGCAACAAAGAGTAGCTTTGGCAAGAGCTATTATACAAGAACCAAAATTTTTGTTTTTAGACGAGCCTTTATCTGCTATTGACGAAAATTTAAGAGGAAAACTTCAATCTTACTTAATAGCTTTACAACAGAAACATGGTTTTACCATTATTATGGTGAGTCATAATTTACATGAAGTACTAAAAATTGCCAATCATGTTTGTGTATTACACGAAGGAAAAATTGAGAAAGAGGGAAATCCTAAAATATTATTAAAGGAAAATAATGACAATACTTTACGTGGGGTTGTTTTAGATATTAAAAATGAATTAATTACTGTGTTAACAGGGACACAACTAGTTAATGTTTATAAAAAACAGGTTGTTACAAAAGCTTATCAATTGGGGTCCGATATTAAAATAAAACTTTAATACATTTTACGTTATAACATCTCTTATTAAATTAATGATAAATGTTATATTTGTAACTTATACATTTCCCCTAAAATTTATGTTATCACAAAAACATAAATAATATTAATAATGAAAAGAATTACATGGTTTTTCCTTGCTTTTATTTCTTGTTATAGAAATGATGACAATCCTTGTGAAGAATTAAACGAGAGTTATATCATCAAATTAAACAAAGCCAGAACAAGCAATCAAAAAGAACAAAATTTAATGGTGTTAGATGAATGGATTAAAGAAATAAGAAGTTATGACTGTTCTCCACAAACGTATTATCAGCATTATGATAAGATTGTAAATCAAGATTAGTTTTTTATTTACGAATACAAATAAGTGTATTAAATACATTTGTGTATATTTACAACAAGTAAAATATACAATTATGAAAAAATACCTAATTATTACCCTGAGCTATTTATGTATAGCAACGTCCTTTTCCCAAACAAAAACAATAAATGGTCCAAATGGGAATATTAAATTACAAATTAATGTAGATAAAGGACAAGCAAACTACACCGTAACTTACAAAGAAAAAACAATGTTAGAGAGTTCTCCTCTTGGATTGATAACCAATGTTGGAGATTTTAGCAAAGACTTAAAGTTATTATCAATTAAAGAAAATAAAATTGATGAACATTATAATTTAGACCGTATTAAAAAATCGTCTGTACATTATATTGCTAATGAGTTTTCAATGACTTTTAGTAATAATAAAAATCAAGAAATAGAAGTAGTTTTTAGAATAAGTAATAATGACATAGGCTTTAGATATCAATTGCCTACATACGGAGAAACTCTAAGTTGTATTATAGAAAAAGAAATTACAGGATTTAATTTCACACAACAAACTACTACCTTTTTAACTCCACAAGCCACTCCAATGATTGGGTGGAAACGTACAAAACCAAGTTATGAAGAAGAATATATAGCAGATGATGTTCTAGGAGCACCATCTAAATACGGACAAGGATTTACGTTTCCTGGTCTTTTTCATGTAGGTCAAAATGGTTGGGTTTTAATTTCAGAAACAGGTGTCAATAGTCAATACTGTGCTTCACACTTAAGTGAAGGAACTAAAGACGGTGTTTACACTATTGCTTTCCCTAACCAAAAAGAAAATAACGGAATTGGAAGTACTACTCCTGCCGTTGGTCTACCAGCAGTAACTCCATGGAGAACTATTACCGTGGCAGATGAATTAAAACCTATTGCAGAAACTACCATTCCTTTTGATTTGGTAAAACCACTATACAAACCGTCTCAAGAATACAATTATGGTCGTTCTACATGGAGTTGGATTATGTGGCAAGACAACAGTATCAACTATCAAGATCAAATTGCTTATATCGATTTAGCTTCGGAATTAGGTTATGAATTTGCTTTGATTGATGGATTATGGAAAAAAAACATCGGATATCAAAAAATGGAAGCGTTGTTTACATATGCCAAATCTAAAAATGTAGCTCCTTTTGTTTGGTACAATTCTAACGGAGGATGGAACGATGCTCCACAAGGACCTAGAGGAAGAATGAACACTTCTATTGCTAGAAAAAAAGAGATGAAGTGGTTGCAAGCACACGGAGTAAAAGGAATTAAAGTGGACTTTTTTGGAGGTGATAAACAAACAACTATGAAATTGTATGAAGATATTTTATCGGATGCAAATGATTATGGTATTATGGTTATTTTCCACGGATGTACCTTGCCTAGAGGATGGGAACGCATGTATCCTAACTACGTAGGAAGCGAAGCTGTATTAGCATCGGAAAATTTAATATTTACGCAAAGAGCGAATGATATTGAAGCATTTTCTGCAACGCTACACCCTTTTATTCGTAATGCTGTGGGAGCTATGGAATTTGGACCTGTATTGTTAAACAAACGTCATAACAGAAATAACGATGGAGGAAGAACACGTTTTACTACCGATGTTTTTCAATTAGCCACAGCTGTTTTGTTTCAAAGTTCTGTACAAATGTTTGCCATTGCTCCAAACAATTTAAATGATGCTCCAGCATTTGCCATCGATTTTATGAAAGAAGTTCCTACAACGTGGGATGAAACCATACTTATAGATGGATATCCTGGTAAATATTGTGTGTTAGCTCGTAAGCATAAAGATCAGTGGTATGTAGCAGGAATAAATGCACAAGACAAACCAATCACCTTAAAAATAAACTTGCCGATGTTGGCGGGAGAAAAAGTTGATTTTTACACAGATGACAAACATAAAACATCTGCTAAAAAACAATTAAAAATTAAAAACTCTGGAAGCACTAAAATTACCATTCAACCTAACGGAGGGGCTATTTTAGTAAACTAGTTTTTTACTTAATATACCAAACTAATTCATCAAAAGCTGCGATTTTTTCATCGCAGCTTTTTTGTAAAATATTAATATGTTTGTAAATCATAAAAATACCCTAGCTCCATTTTATCAGTTATGTCTACTAAAACATTGCACTACAAATCTGTTAGTTATTTTCTTCAAAAATTAAAATACGCTAGTCCTGTTTTTAATGATTTTGCGGTTATTCAATTAGAAAATTTACACACTCCTTCTGAACTTATTGATTTAAAGGTTACTTGTGAATTTTACTGTATTATGTTTAACAAAGCTAGTTCTAATTTAGGCTATGGTGGTTTGGAATATGACTTAAACGCTGGTGCTTTGTCTTTTGTAGCACCCAATCAAATAATTGAAGGAAAAGAAAACACCAACAGCAAACAAGGTTGGATTTTGTGTTTTTCTCCTAAGTTTTTAAAAAATCATTCCTTGTTGGAACAATTGCATCAGTACCCTTTTTTTACATACGATTTTAATAAGGCTTTGGCAGTAAATAAAACCGAAGAAACACATATAAATTTAGCGATTGATAGAATTGTAGCTGAATGCAATCAGCCAGATTTTTTATCACAAGATATTATTTGCTCTGAATTAGAATTATTACTTAAACATTGTTTACGCATTGCTTCTAAAAACAATGATTTAGCAACCAATCATCTTAATAACGATGTTATAAGCAGTATTGAAAAAATTTTGGAAGATTACTTTGCCAAAGAATTGCAATTAACCTTAGGACTTCCTAAAATAAATTACTTATCAGAACAACTTAATTTGTCCGACAAGTATCTTAGCAGCATTGTGCATCAAATAACGGGTATTAAAACTACCGATTATATCAATCAATTTGCCATAAACAAATCAAAACTGCAATTGTTAAACTCTACTAAAACAGTACAAGAAATTGCTTTTGAAACTGGTTTTTCTCAACCTCATTATTACACCAAATTGTTTAAAAAGTACAACGAAATTACCCCAAAAGCATACAGAAATTTGCATCAACAATAGCAACCTGTAGTTTTTGTTATTCAATCCGTAGTTTGTGTTATTTTTTAAAATGAATGTTGTGTTTTTTTGCTTTTCATTAAATCATTAATTTTTATATGAAAAGAAAACTACTCACATTAACAGCTTTTATTGTAGGAATTACCTCTTTTTCACAAAACGTAAACATCCCTAATGCTACCTTTAAAAGTTATTTGGTAAACAACAGTGCCATTAACACCAATGGTGATACCGAAATTTCGATTGCAGAAGCACAAGCTTTTGGCGGAACTATTGATGTAAACAACAAAGGAATATCTGACTTAAAAGGTATTGAAGCATTTACCAATCTAATTACCTTAACTTGTTACGGAAACAACTTAACATATTTAGACCTTTCTAGTTGTAGCAATTTAAGAAATCTAAACTGTACCAATAATAATCAGCTAGAGCATTTAAATATTGCCACAGGAAACAACAGTCTTTTATACCAAGTAAATGCTAATAACAATGCTAGTTTATTGTGTATTCAGTTAGACAATGGTTATAACCTTACCAACAATCAAAATCTTTTATGGACAAAAGATAGCCATACAGATTACAGCTACAGCGATTGTAGATCTCAAAACATTTATGTGAATGTAAATGCTACTGGAAATAGCGATGGTACCTCTTGGGCAGATGCTTACACGACCTTAAGTGATGGGTTGGCTGCTTCCTCTCAAAACGATGTAATATGGGTAGCGAAAGGAACTTATAGTCCTAACAACAACATTGATCCCCTACAAATTACAGCTAAGGGAGCTAAAATTATGGGAGGATTTCAAGGAAATGAAAATACGTTAACAGATAGAGATGTTAGTAAAATTCACACCGATAATGCAACTATTATTACAGGTGATTTTAACAATGATGACATTGCTGGAGATTTTAACTCTAACCGAACTGACAATGCCACTAAATTGTTAAAATTAGCAGCTCACAATGTAACTATAGACGGATTTATACTTCAAAATGCACACACATCTGCAGCTAGTCCAATTATTGAAGTAGGAACTAACATTAGCAATTTTTCACTAAAAAACACTGTAGTAAAAGAAAATTACAGCAATGGTATTTTATTAGATTGGAGAACATTTTCTGGAAATGTAATTGTAGAAAACGTAGCAATTAAAAACAACAGTACAAACAATGGAATTCTTTTGGTACAACACAACAATACCAATACAAGTGAACTTACTACAAACTGGGCTAATATTTTATTGGCAGACAATACTTACAATTCAGATTGGGGAGCCATTTGGTTTAGAAGAGGAACTTCAAGCAATACAGGTAGAAATGTAAAACATTATGTAAGCAACGCTACTTTTATAAACAATAGTAACCAACACGCATCGGTACGTAATTTAATGAATGTAAGTGGTGATGGTTGGCATCATTTGGAAATATTAAACAGTATTTTTTGGAACAACGTATACAATACCAATACGGCAAGTGATAATGATCTTTTTAATACCAAAAAAAATGAAGGAAACAATCAAACCGTTATTGTTAAAAACGTAATTGGAAATATTAGTAGTAGTGTTACTACAGGAGTTTATTCTGAAGCGAATATAAACAATACGGCTACAGATTTATTTTTAGATACAAATTACAAACCAACATTAAACTCATCTGTTGTTTTAGATCAAGGAGACAATACACTTTACAACTCAAGTGTATTCAGTAATTTTGATATACAAGGAAATGATAGGTTTTACAACACTACTATTGACTTAGGAGCTTTTGAATACGGAGGGACTTTAAGTGCTAACACTATTCAAAAAGACCATACGGTTTATATTTCTCCAAATCCTGTTGAAAATGAATTGCACATTCAAACAACATCCACTGTAAAAAGCTATGCTATTTACAACATTACTGGTGGTTTGATTAAAGAAAGTCATCAGTTATCTGAGAATACCATCAACATATCTTATTTAACTTCTGGAGTATACATTCTTAGTATCACCACAGAAAAAGGAATGGCATATCAAAAAATCATAAAAAAATAAAGTGTATTTAAACACCTAAAATTGTTGCGAAAAAGAGAACTGCCCAGTACGTTGTATTGGGCAGTTTTTTATATTGATTACATGGCCGAAAACTGTTCATGAAAATTTAAAATAAAATCATGAATGTATTTTTTATGTCTATCTTCTTTTCTTACCACTAAATAATGAGTTCTTTTTAACCCTGATTTGCCTAATTTTTTAAACACAATATTGGTTGGAATATTAAACAATTTTAAAGCCCATAAAGGCATACAGGTAATTCCAATATTTGCTTCAATCATTTCTAAAGCAACTTGAGTTAAAGGTACTGCCGATATTTTTTCAGGTATTGTTTGGTTGGGTTTTAACCATTGCTGGTATACTGAAACTGTTTCTAAAGGGTAAGAATGTATAATTAAATGCTGTTGCTCTAAATCTTTAGGAATGATGATGTCTTTTTTATTTAAAAAATTTTCTTCATGCATCAATGCTAAGATTTCATCTTCAAAAAAAGGAATGCAATGCAAATTTTTATCGTTAGGTTTTAAGGTTACCAAGGCGATATCTATATCATTAGACTGTAATTTTTCTATAGGATGGTGAGTTGCTTCTAGTCTTAAATCTACTTTTATATCAGGATATAATCTACCCATATTTTGAATAAAACTTGGCAATCCATGATAAAAGGAATAACACTCTGTACTAACTTTAATGGTACCACTAGAGCCTAATTGAATTTTTTTTATATCACTTAACCCTTTTTCAATATTATCTATTATTGTATTTCCTAAATGATAAAGCTCCTTTCCTTCTGCTGTTAATTCCCATTGATTTCTTTTTCTAATAAAAACTTTAAATCCCAATTGCAATTCCATTTCTTTTAATTGGTGACTTAATGCCGATTGTGTTAAAAATAACTTTTCTGTAGCATTTACAAGACTACCCTCCTCTACAATTGTTTTTATTAGTTTAAAATACTTTATTTCCATAACTGCAAAAATATACAATACTCATTACATGCTTATTGTAATATATTTCAATTTACCATTAATATTTTTCAAGTCAACAAACACAACAAGTTAACTACAGTCTTTAATTTTGTGCTGTTTAAAAAACAAATCTCTCCCAATTTTATTTAAAATATGAAACAAAAACTTAAAAGAACCTTAAGAGTCTCTAAATATATTATTTATAAAGAAACCCTAGTAGATTATAAAGAACATTTTTGGTCTTTTATAGGTGCTTTTGTTGGTATAGGGCTGGTTGCTTATATTCAATCCAAATTTTTAATAGACCAAGAAAACCTTTTGTTAATAGGTTCTTTTGGGGCATCTAGTGTATTAATTTATGGAGAAATCCAAAGTCCATTAGCGCAACCTAGAAATTTAATTGGTGGACATGTAATTTCTGCTTTTGTAGGAGTTTCTATGTTCAAGCTTTTTCCAGATACTATGTGGTTAACAGCTTCGTTAGCTGTTGCTGTATCAATTGTATCTATGCAATGTACCAAAACCATGCACCCACCAGGAGGGGCTACTGCATTAATTGCAGTTATTGGAACAGAAAAAGTAAAAGCTTTGGGGTATTTATATGTTTTTGCTCCTGTGTTTACAGGAACAATTATTTTACTTATAGTGGCTTTGTTTTTTAATAATATTACTCCAAACAGACAATACCCAGTAAAAAGAATAACAAGAAAAAAATTCTTTAAAAATTTAAAGAAACAGTAGTTGTTATAAATAAAAAATATCGAGGGAACATTCCCTCGATATTTTTTATTTATAACATTATTCAAAAAACTTAATTAGCTTATTTTATCTATGTTATTTCCTAGGTTTCTGTAATTTATCTTTTCATTAGGGTTTGTTCCATTTAAAAATTCTTCAACGTTGGTATAACCATCTCCATCTGTATCTATAGCTCCATCATAAGCATCTTTAGGATTTAGATTGTGCTCTACCTCCCATTTATCAGGCATTCCATCACCATCTGTATCTACCGGTAAATTTTTAGGATTATAACTCAATAATGGGTATCCTCCAACTTCTGAAACATCTTTAATAATTCCGGTTTTTGTCATAGGTCTTCCTGTACGTACCATATTTGTAACACGTGTATCTACAGCATCACGTTTTGGTAATGTAGCTCCAGATTTTGCCAATACAGACTCAAAAGCATCTTCTGCTGTTTGATGCGGAGATACTGGCCAACCAACAAATGGTGTGTTTACACGTGCTAATTTTTCAGGCCCACGAATTCCTTCCCAGTTATTATTATTTAATTTTTCATTATTATACATAATATTACCTGCAACATACCATTTACCAGGTCTGTTTTTTTCTTTAGGATACCAGTCTCCTTCTGCCCAAGCACTTCCTGGAGAATACATACTACGTTGTTCTACACGAGCAAAAACAGCTTTCATATTATCATTTGTTGCTGGTCCTGGTTTGTAATAATTATTAATAACATTAATTAAAGATGTTTCATCACCACCATCCATAGTACGATGTTTCCAGTTATAAATAACATTATTTCTAAAATCAAAAGCACCAGACATTCCTATTGATGGGTTTCTTGCTGTATTACATGCAAAAAGATTATGATGATGTGTAGATGGATTTCCTCCCCAAGTTCCTCCAAAAGCATGGTGCTTTGCATCTAGTGCTTCACTAGAAATGGTCCATTGAATGGTAATATTTTTGGCAGGATCTTTAATTCTTGTACTTCCATCAAGAGAAGGTCTCATGTGTCTGTAAAGAGATATGTTTTCATCCATTCCCCAACTTGTAGAACAATGATCAATAATAATATGATGTTCAGGATTTCCTCCAATATTATCATCCCCTTGTCCTCCACTTGGAACTCCTCTACGAACTCTAAGATGCCTAATAATTACATTATAAGTATTTATATTTAAGGTTCCTTTTAAGCAAATACCATCGCCTGGAGCAGATTGACCTGCAATAGTTACATCTGGATAATCAATATTTAGATCTCCATTAACTTCTATGGTTCCTGCAACATTAAATACAATAATTCTAGCCACTTTTGCTTCAAGAGCAGCACGTAAACTTCCTTTTCCTTTATCTTTTAAATTAGTTACAGCTATTACTTTTCCACCTCTACCTCCAGTAGTAAACATTCCCGCACCCCATGCTCCTGGGAATGCTGGAATAACACCTTCAGGCAATCTTATTGGATGTGGAGGAATTTGCCCAACTTCTGGCTCAAAAGAATTGTCTTGAGCAACAGCACTTAATGTTGAACTTATAAAAACTATAACAATAAGAATTTTATTTGCAATTTGATTCATTTTCATTGTATCTGAAATATTAAAATTAGTTGTTGTTAAATAATATGTTGCTAATATTATTATTTTAACAAAACTTAACCACTATTTTTGAGCTTTGATCAATTTTATAAAACACAATTTTTGGATATGATCCTTGACTCCTAAAATTCAAGCATAAAAAAAAGCTTAAGAAATAAATCTTAAGCTTTTAATTTAAAGAGTTTTCAACTCTTGGGTGGAAGACCGGATTCGAACCGGCGACCTCCTGAACCACAATCAGGCGTTCTAACCAACTGAACTACAACCACCATTTGCGCGCTTTCGCGTTAGCGGTTGCAAATATAAGAGGTTTCTTAGTTTCTACAAAGAAAAAAATTAAAAAATATCAGATAAATTTTTAACCGTAACGTAACGTTCTGTGGTAAAGCCTTCTGCATATTCTACTCCTGTTAATCTTCCTAAATCTCTAGATCTATACAACACACTATCTATAAAATTTTTGCTGGTAATAGGAGATTCTGGCTCATTACTATTAGGATCGTAAAATTGAGATTTAAATGCCTTAATGGCATTTTCTTTAACATCAATATAATCAGATACATCAACTACAAAATCTGGTTCTATGTTTTTCCATTGTATGTAATGAAAAACACTTTTGGGTCTCCAAGCTTCCTGCTCTCCAGAACCAACATTTGTTTTAATGGCTCTAAGACCTGATAAAAAACAAGCATCTGAAGTTAGTTTACTGGCTTTGGCATGATCTGGATGCCTATCATCTATTGCATTACATAACACAATATCTGGTTGATATTTACGAATAATTTCAACTATTTTTAATTGATATTCTTTAGTGTTTTCTAAGAAACCATCTGGTAATCCTAAATTTTCTCTAACCATTACTCCTAAAATTCCTGCTGCAGCTTCTGCTTCCATAGCTCTAATTTTAGGGGTTCCTCGTGTTCCTAATTCTCCTTTTGTCAAATCTAATATTCCTACTAGTTTACCTTCTGCAACTTCTTTGGCAATGGTTGCTCCACAGCCCAATTCAACATCATCTGGATGTGCTCCTATGGCTAGTATGTCTAATTTAAAACTCATGTTTATTCTGTTATCCAAGCAATAACACTTGGGTCATTTGGTTTTGTTTGTGGATTAATAATCATTTCTAACTTTCCATCTCTACCTATAAGGTATTTCTGAAAATTCCATTTTACTTTAGAGTCTTTATACCCGTTAAACTGTTTATTAGTTAAGAACTGATAGATTTCTGCTTGTTTTTTTCCTTTTACATCAATTTTTTCCATCATAGGAAAAGTAACTCCGTAGTTTAATTGACAAAACTCTGCAATCTCATTATTTTCTCCAGGTTCTTGAGACATAAAATTATTAGCAGGAAATCCTATAATTATAAAGTTTTTATCGTCTTTATATTTTTCATAAATCTCTTCTAATTGTTTGTATTGTGGTGTCAATCCGCATTTAGAAGCCGTATTAACTATCATGATTTTTTTTCCTTTTAAAGAAGAAAAATCAAAATCGTTCCCATGAATATCTTTCACCACAAAATCGTATATAGACTTTTTAGTATTGGTTATAATTGTTGATTGTCTTTTAAAAGCATAAATCCCTACCAACAATACAGGAATTACAATGAATAATATTTTCATAAGGTTTGATTTTTTTGTCTACCAAAGATACACTTCCCCTTGGTCGAAATCAAATCTAATTTATTTCATCAAAATATAAAAATGTTCTTATTTTTGAACCCTATGATAAACATAAGCATACTTGGTACGGGCAAAGTTGGAACTCATTTAATAAAGGCTTGCATAAATAGTCCTATGGTTCAATTGGTTCAAGTTTACAATCGTTCCGAACAGGGATTAGTACTTTATAACGGTCTTACTCCTACTACTACAGATTTAAACTCTTTAAAACAAGCCGATCTATATATTGTGGCTTTGCCTGATGATGTCATCAAAACCTTAGATTTATCTCACTTACAAGGATTGATTGTACACACTTCTGGAACCAAGTCTTTTAGTCTTTTACAAGCCAAAAGACGTGGGGTTTTTTATCCTGCTCAAAGTTTTACCAAAGAAAAAAACATCAATTTTAAAGCAGTTCCTGTTTGTATAGAAACAGAGTTTGATGTAGACTTTAGTGTCTTGCAAAATTTTGCGAGTATGATTGCTCAACATGTTTACAAACTTTCTGAAGAAAAAAGACAAAAATTACACTTAGCTGCTGTGTTTGCTAATAACTTTAGCAATAGGGTAATGGGTATTGCTTATGATATTTGTAAAGAACATCAAATAGATTTTAAGATTTTACAACCCTTACTGCAAGAAACATTTTTAAAAACACAAATACTTCCTCCAAAAATTGCTCAAACAGGTCCTGCAGTTAGAAACGATATGCAAACCATTGAAAAACATTTAAATCAATTAGAGGGAACTAACAAAGAAGTTTATCAAATATTAACCAAATCAATACAAGAAAAACATGGCATTAAGTTATAAGGAATTATTAAACGATGTAAAAGCATTTATTTTTGATGTAGATGGCGTTTTAACCAATGGAATGGTTACTATTTTTCCTAATGGGGAATTGGTAAGAAATATGAACATTAAAGATGGATATGCTTTAAAATCTGCTGTAGATGCGGGTTATACAGTCTGTATTATTTCTGGCGGAAGTAATGAAGGGGTTAGAACTAGGTTAGAAGGTCTTGGAATTACTGATATTTATTTAGGTGTGCATAATAAAATTGAAAAGTATAAAGAGATTTTAGAAAAGTATCAATTAGATCCTAAAGAAATTGTTTATATGGGAGATGATGTTCCTGACTATCCGGTAATGGAATTGGTTGGAATGCCTTGTGCTCCACAAGATGCGGCTCCAGAAATTAAAGCCGTTTCTAAATATGTATCACCTATAAAAGGTGGAGAGGGTTGCGTACGTGATATTGTAGAACAAGTAATGCGTGTACAAGGAAAATGGAACGGAAAATTTTACGCTAAGTTTGATTGATGTGATTGTTTCTATTGGGGAATTTAAATTAAAAAAACTCACCTTATTACCAGAGTTTTTAAAACTGTCTAAACAAATTTACAATCAGGCACAAAAAAGCAAAGGAAACCTAAAATCTCAATTGCATAATAAAGGAATAAAAACCTTTTATTCTTTTACACATTGGGAAAACAAGGATGATATGTTGATTTTTGTACATTCTGGGTTTCATGGAAAAGCTTTACAAGAAACCCAACGTTTGTGTAAAGAAGTTTCTTTTTTACATTATGAATTTAATGAATTGGTAGATTTAAAAACGGCCATTAAAGAATTAAAATCTAGTGATGAAACTAGGGTTATGAAGTTTGAGTAGTAAACACAAAATTATTATCCTATTTGTTTTTAGAGGTGTCTCCAGCCATCAAACTGGATATGACATGGTATTTTGGAAATTGATCTAAAATGATTTTAATAATCACGGTAATAGGTATTGATAAAATCAATCCTGGAATTCCCCATATAAACCCCCAAAGCATTAACATTACCAGAATGGTGATTACGTTTATTGAAAAAGTTTTCCCCATAAATATAGGTTCTAAAACACTTCCAAAAATTACTTGTACTCCAGTAATTGTCAATACAAAAAACAATAAAGTACTCATTACTTCTATTTCTACCAAGGCAAATAATGATAGTAAAACTATAGAAACAATGGATCCTATCATTTGAATAAAGTTGAGTAAAAAAGCCAACAATCCCCAGAATATAGGAAAACTAACATCAAAGAAAACACATGCTAAACTAAACCCTATTCCTGTAAATAAACTAATAACAAACTTTACTTTTATAAATGTAATAATGTCCTTTTCTATTTTTCTAAACGTTTTAACCGATGCGTGTTTGTATTTAAAAACTGTATTGTTTAATAACTTTTCTGTATCAATAGAACCTGCTAGTAATAAAATGGCAAAAAATAAAGTCATTAAGGTCATTGATATAATATTTCCTACAAAATCTAAAGATGGTACTATTTTACCAACAAAATTCCCTCCATTTAAATAATGATTCATTAAAGAATCTCCTTCTACCCTAACCACACCAAAATATTGCTCAATCATTACAATTAAATCCACTATTTTAGTTTCTGCCTTCTGAAAAAAAGTACTATTGGCTTTTAAAATTTCATTGCTTGATAATTTTATCAAAACAGTTGCTATTTTTCCAACGGCAATAATCACAAGAATAACAGCACCAATTCCAACAAATTTAGGAGCTCCTTTTCTATTAAACCACCTCATTAAAGGTAAAAACAATAAAGCTATAAACATAGCTAGAACAAGTGGTATAAAAATAAAGGATAGTGTTTTTAAAAGGAAAAATATAAATGGAATTACTATAATTAGCAATAACATATTAGTGGTTTTGATGTCTTTCATTTTTGATAATAATGGCTATAATAATTATTTAATCATAGTAATGTCTAAAATAAACAATTGAATTGTGATTGAGTTAAGTTTTTACCATAAATAAACATCTGTATTTATACGTATTTCTACCACAAAATAACCGTTTTAAAGAAATCCGTTTATATAATACTACTTAATAACATTCTGTTGTGTTTTATATATTATGGCTTTTTTTAATATACAATTATGAAAATATTTGTAGCTAAATGTATTTAAATTACCTTAGTATTTCATGCATTTAAGTCCCCAAATAAATCAATAAGCATCAACATCAATATTTATTCTAATGGCTCTAAAACGTCCAATAGAATCAAACATGGTTTTTACTTTTTTGATGTAATCTTTTGTAGCTGATACTGATTGTTTTGGTGGAATTTTTATCATTATCTGTTTGATATATAAATTCCTCACTCGTGCTACAGAGGGTGCTGTAGGGCCTAATAAATTTTTGCCGAAACTGTTTTTTAATGACTTTGAAAACCACTCTGCTCCTTCATTAAGCAAATTAAAATCCTTGTGTTTTAAAGTAACCTGAATCAATCTAAAATAGGGAGGATAATAAAAATTACGTCTATCTGTAATTTGTTCTCCATACATTTGTTCGTAACTATTGGTAGTTACTTGTTGCAAAATTTGATGATAAGGATTAAAAGATTGAATTAATACTTGTCCTTGCTTTTTACTACGGCCTGCCCTACCTGATACCTGCGTTAACATTTGAAAACTACGTTCTTGAGCTCTAAAATCAGGAAAGTTTAACATATTGTCGGCATTTAATACCCCAACTAAGGTTACATTGTTAAAATCTAAACCTTTAGACAACATTTGAGTCCCTACCAAAATATCAATTTCTCCATGTTGAAAAGCATCAATAATTTTAGCATATCCATATTTTCCACGAGTAGTATCCAAATCCAATCGCCCAATGTTGTGTTCTGGAAAAAGATTTAATAACTCCTGCTCTATTTGCTCTGTTCCAAAACCTTTACTAGATAATTCTGCAGACCCACAGGCATCACATTTTAAAGGAATGGCTCTATGATATCCACAATAATGACAACGAAGTTCATGTTTAAATTTATGCTCTGTTAAACTTACATCGCAATTAGGGCATTGAGGTGTAACTCCACAAGTACCACATTCTATTAACGGAGCAAAACCACGTCTATTTTGAAACAAAATGACTTGTTCTTTCTGCTCTAATGCTTCTTTGATAGCTGTTAATAAGGTGTCTGAAAAATGACCAGACATTTGTTTTTTTCTGTGTTTTTCTTTAATATCTACCAAATGAATTTTTGGCATTTGTACATTTCCAAACCTACGATTTAAGGAAACCAACCCATATTTTCCGTTTTTGGTATTGTAATATGATTCTAAACTTGGAGTAGCAGAACCTAAAATAATATTGGTTTTATGTAATTTGGCTAAAACAATAGCTGCATCTCTAGCGTTATATCGTGGAGCTGGATCAAACTGCTTATAAGATGATTCATGCTCTTCATCTACAATAATCAATCCTAAATTATTAAAAGGTAATAAGGTAGCTGAACGAGTTCCTAAAATAATTTTTGCTTTTTCAGATCCATGTAAAATATGATTCCATACCTCTGCTCTTTCGTTTTGAGAATATTTAGAATGATACACACTTAAATCATCTCCAAAAAAACGTTGCAAACGCATAATTAACTGAGTGGTTAAAGCAATTTCAGGAACTAAAAATAAAACCTGTTGTCCTTTATCAATAACTTGCTGAATTAAATGTGCGTAAATCTCTGTTTTTCCGCTTCCGGTAACACCATGAAACAAACAAACATCTACCTGTTTAAACGTATTTTGAATTGCTGTAAAAGCTGTTTGCTGATCCTCACTTAAACTCGGAATTTTTTGACTGGCAACATCAAAAGAAATTCGATCAATTTGAAGTTCATAAATTTCAAAAATGCCTTTATTTACCAATCCTTTACAAACAGCATCACTTATACTAGAAACGTCTAATAAATCTTTCTTTTTTAAATCTCCCTTATTTTTAGCTTTTTCAGAAAAATAATGCATAACCAAGGCACGTTGTTTTTCTGATCTTGACAATAAACTTAATAATTCTTGTAACTTATTAGAATTGTCCCATTCACTTGCCAAACGGATATACGGGATCATTTTAGGTTGATATTGTTCGTATATTTCCTCTTTAAGACTAATTGCCTCAATATCTATCATTCCTTTTAGAATAGGAAACACTTGTTTTTTTGATAAAATATTAGATACCTGAGAAATGGTTACTTGAGACTGTTTTTGTAAAGCCTCATAAATTAAATAAGCATCTGTAGACAGTAAATCAACATCAGTAAAGTTTGGATTTGCCAACACAATGGTTTCACTTTCTAATAAAAAAACGGAGGGAAATGCTGCTCTTAAAACCTCTCCTAAAGAACACATGTAATAATTGGAAATCCATTCCCAATGCTTTAGTTGCACAGGGGTTAAAATAGCTTTATCATCTAAAATTTGATAAATATCTTTGGCCTCATAAATTTGAGGTTCATTTTCATGAACGTTATAAACAATACCTGTATATATTTTACTTTTTCCAAAAGGCACAGCCACTCTCATACCAACTTTAAGAAATTGAGCCTCCTCTTCAGTAATACGATACGTAAACTGTCTTTCTAAAGGAATAGGTAATAAAACATCAACAAAATAAGGTTTAAACAACACTTGCGAGTAAATTAAAGTAATTGCAAAGAAATAGGTTTTTAATGTCACTTCAAAATCTTTACTTCAACAATTACTTTCAAAGTATTAGCTCACTAATACTAATAACTGCCATTATAACGAGAGTATTAAAACTCATGACTATAAACAATAGTTTATATATGCTTATTCATTAAAACTTTTTAACTACCAGTAATTAAAATATTGACAACAAAAACCACTCAATAATGTTTTTTAAATATAAAAAGCAGGTAAGTAAAGGATACTTAGTGTTTTTTAGTTGGTATTTTTGCATTTAATATAAAAAACAAACCAATTAACTACTATATGATTAACTACTACACAAATTTTTTCCAAAAGAAAAACATTGTTTTAATAATAATGTTATCTATTTTTTTTGGAGCTACAACAAACGGAGCTAATAAAACTGAAGATGAACGTACACCTGTAATTCATTTAATTGGTGACTCTACAGTTGCCAGCTACAACGAAGATGGATGGCCTTATCCATTAACAGGTTGGGGACAAGTATTACAGTCCTTTATAAATGTTGAAAATTTTGAAATTAATAACAAAGCTATAGGTGGTACAAGTTCTAAGAGTTTTTACAACAATCATTGGACAGACGTAATTAATAATGTACAAGCTGGTGATTATGTTTTTGTTCAATTTGGAATAAACGATAGAGCTGATGATCCTAACAGGGAAACAGATGCCGATACTGATTTTAAAACTTATTTAACCAACTTTGTAAACGAAACCCAAGCCAAAGGAGCTACCTGTGTTTTGGTTACAAGCGTTAGAAGAAATGCATGGAATGGTACCAATCCTGATACTGTTTACAACTCCTATCATGGTCATCCAATTGCCAGTAGAGAATTAGCAGGAGAACTTGGAGTACCTTTAATTGATTTAGATGAATTATCTAAAACTTTAATGGAATCTGTTGGAAAAGAGTATGTAACAAAATATATGTATTTAAACCTTGAGGCTGGTGAGTATGCTACATATCCTGATGGAAAGGGTGATAATGTACATTTTCAATGGTCTGGAGCTTTAGAAATGGCCAAATTGGTAACTGATGAAATAAAAGATGAAGCAAGTTCTTTTACAGCAATGAATCTTTTAGTTCCTGCCATTAAAACTAATTACACAGTAAATGTTGGAATAAACATGGAAGATGCTGGATTGGTTACAAGAACTCAAGAATTACCAGCTGGAATTTCTTTAACTTTAAAGGCTACCGAAAACGCAGGATATATTTTCCAAAGATGGGAAGATGCTGGAGGAACAACAGTTAGCACTAACAAATTATTTACTATTACAACCACTAATGCTGATGTAGCGTACAATGCTGTTTATGAAATAGATACTGACTGCCCTCCTGTAACACTTTATACTAAAATAAATGATGGTGAGTTAGAAAAAACAGACAATGCAATTGTAAGCACTGGAGACAATGTAACGTTTGCTCCCAATGCTTTAGAAGGAGGAACATGGAGCTGGACAGGACCTAATTCATTCTCTGCAACCACTAAAGATATTACATTAAGTAATATTCAAACCAGTCAAGCAGGAAACTATACGGTTTCTTACACTACTTCTGGATGTGTAACCACAAAAACATATAATGCTACCGTGGATGGAAAAGTTTATGAAGATGGAAGTATTGTCTTTACTGCTGAAGCAAACATTGAAAATCAATCTATTAAAATACTTTTTGATCAAAAAAATATTTCGGGATATATTCAATTATATCGTGATACAGATGATAATCCTGCAGGTAGAGGAAGAATAGCTTACGTTTTTAATTCTGCTACTGAATATATTGATAGTGATATTGTAGCAGGAACAACTTATTATTATTGGTATAAAGGAGCAGATCTTAATGGAAAAGAAGTTGGAGGTGGACCAATAAATGCAAATGTACAAGGTACTACAGAAATTTGGATGGAAGCAGAATGTGGAGTTATTGGTTCATCATGGGATGAATTATCAGATACCGATGCTTCTAACGTGAGTTATATTACTGTAGTTGATAGTAATAATATAGAGGAAACTACACAAACAGCACCATCTTTGGTAAATTCTTCTGAACCATATATTGCTCAAGAAAGCAACGGAAGGTGGGGTACTTTAGCTACACCATGGATTACAAATGATGCTGCCAAAAACCATAGCGGTTATGGTGGATGGGATAATTTTCAAGGGTATAATATTTTTAATATGGAATCTGGTTGGGGAGAACCTAATTTTGTAGATGGAAAAATTCATCAAGTTGTTAATCTTGAGGCTGGAAATTATACGCTTAACATAAACGTAAAAAACACAAATCAAAATACAAACCCTCAAGGGGCTTATTTTGTGGTTTCGCAAGGAAACACAGGAATTCCTAACACCAATGATGTAGAAACGGATGCAAATGTTTTAGGATATCAAAAAATAGATGCTACAGAAGGTATGTTTACAATTAACTTTACTGTTGATCAGACCTCTGATGTTTCTTTTGGTCAAGTATCTACACAAACCGGAAACTTCTTTTGTAATGTTCTTTCATGGGAATTAGCCGTACCCGCATCTGTTGAAAATCAAATATCATACGGCTTTAAAGTTTCAGAAGAAAGTAGCTATTCGCTATTAGGTCGCGTAATTGCTCCTAACTCAGATGACTCTGTTTTCATTAATATTGATGGAGAAAGTTCTTTTACTTGGGATATAACAAATAATAATGATTGGGCATGGGTTCAGGCAACAAATTTTAATTTAACTGCAGGAGAACATACCTTAAATATTATTTATAAAAAAGGAGGTGTAAAATTAGATAAGTTCTTATTAAAAAACACAAACATCACCCCTACTGAAATGGGAGAAAATGCAAGTAATTGTGATTTAAGTATTGCTGATTTTGATTTTTCTTCTAAATTTAAAATTAGCCCAAATCCTGTTAAAGATATCTTGACTATTGAAGGAATTCAATCAAAACAAACTATTAATATATTTAATGTAGCAGGTAGTATTGTTAAAACAAGTACTATGGACATTAACAACAACAGTCTAAATGTAAACAACTTACAGTATGGAATTTATTTTATTGTATTGAGTGATGGTCACAAACAAACCACTACAAAATTTATAAAAAATTAATTTTTTACTAGTACCTAATAAAAAA
The DNA here is from genome assembly GCF_054111205.1 of Wenyingzhuangia sp. IMCC45467. The sequence continues at coordinate 520,382 of NZ_CM134196.1, read as the reverse complement.
GAGGCTTTCTTAATTTTAAGAAAGCCTCTTTTTTTAGCTATCTATCTACGTTAAAACTTCCAATAAGTATAAACCCCTAGCCCATAATTAAACGTAACTTCATTATCAATTAAATTCTGACTTAAAGGCAATTGTGAATTAACGCCAACAATAAAATGCTCGGTTTCAGCTTGAATACCAATGTTTGCATTTAACATTTTTCCGTTGGTTCTGTTATCTACAATATCAAAACGTTCCGAAGCTAAAAAATGATCGTAACTAGCTCCAATAATTGATGCAATGCTGAACTTAGTTCTTAAAGGAAACACATAGCTTGATGAAATGTTTATTTGTGTTTGATTTCCATACTTAAATTCATCATTATTTTTTCCTTTTAAAAAGTACATAGCACTCATATTTACAGACCAATTATTTTTGTTGTAATGGTACTGTAACGGAAAAAGTACATCCCAACTTCCAGTTCCCAATTGAGCTGCGGATGTTTGATTTAAACTAGAATTTTGCAAGTCAAATTTACCTGTTGGGAGCTTTAATCCCACTCCTATTTTTAGGTTATGATTATTTGTGTTTTGTAACAAATTGTACATTCCATATAAACTTACATCCCCCACACCATTATTAGCTACATCTCCAGAAGCTTTATATCTATTATTAAATCTATAAGGAATAGTACCATTCACTTGTATTTTATCTGTAATAAAATATTGACCTGTTATACTTAATGTATTTACATGATCTGTTGCTAAAGGAAAATTAGGATTAGAATTATTTTGTATGTATTGAAAATGCATATAATTATAAGTAAAACCTACATAATTCCCTCCTAGTACATTGGCAAAACTATTGCTGTTAGAAGCACCACAACCACAAACATCGCAAGCGAAAATATTGGTAGAAGTTATTAGTAATACAGTGAATAATATTTTAGTTAGGGTTGGCAAAACGTTCATCATTTATAAATTCATTATCGGTTAATGTTTCTAAAAAAGCTAAAATGGCTACTTTTTCATTTTCTGTCATAGGAATACCTAAAGTCTCATTTCCATTATTGTCTTTTTGAATTAACCTGTTGTCTAAATTATCCATTTTTGTAAGCAACGGATACGTATCATCATCATAAAAATCTAACACGGTTGATAGCAATACTATTCTACCATCGTGCATATAGGGATAAGTTTTTTTTACATTTCTTAAACTAGGAATTTTAAATTTATAATAATCATCACTAGCTTTTAACTCTTGTACCGTAGCAAAAGGGTTTGAAGAGGTTATCCTTGCTCTTCCTGTTTCGTTTGGCAAATTAGGATTCTCTCCAATTCCATTATTTACAAACTCCTGACTGGTAAACAATTCTCCGCTATGACAAGTAGCACATTTTTGTTTAAACAAGTTCAGTCCCTGTTTTTCTAATTCCGAAAACGCTCCCCCTTCTTCTCCACGAATAAACTTATCGTATTTTGAATTTGAAGACACCATTGCTCCCATAAATTGAGACAATGCTTTTAATATATTTACACTTGTAATGGCATTTTCAATTTTAAAAACCGATTGGAACATTTGTGGATATACAGAATCTTCTTTAAGTTTTACTACCACATTTGCCATAGTTTCATCCATTTCTACAGGTTCTGTAATAGGAATTATTGGTTGATCAAACAATTTGTCTTTGGCACCATCCCAAGTAAAATCATCCATAAATGCCATGTTTTGAATAGGCTGAGAGTTTCTCGTTCCAAAAACATTTGGATGAACTCCTTCACTTAAATCATGTCCATGATGCGTAAATGCATGAGATTGATTGTGACATTCAGAACAATTAATTCCGTTATTTAACGATAGTCTATTGTCGTAAAATAGTTTTCGTCCTAATATAAAACCATCAGTAGTTATAGGATTATCATCAAAATTAAATGTTGGTTCTGGAAAATTAATAGGCTGCTTAAAACTTATTTCAAAATTAGAATATTCGTTTTCGGTTTTAGAACAACTTATTAATAGAAACAGAATAATATACTTACTATAAGTAAATTTCATATTTATATTAAAAACCATTGGTAGCAAAAGCTACCAATGGTTTTGTGTTTTAGTGTGAGTGTGAATCTTCAGAAGTAGTATCATCATGTGAATGAGTATCTTCTTCTACATCTTCTAAATTAATAGCTTCTTCGTTTGGATGTAAGTGATGAACTTCAAAAATTTCTTTGTAATTTGTTATTAAGTTTTGAGTAGCTTCACTTGAACCTCCATGTCCTAACAAATCAAATGCTACCGTTTCTCCTGCATTATCCGGAGTAAATAGTTTGTTTATAGAAACGATAACATGTATGCTTGGAGACACTTCTTTTTTAATGATAAGTGTTTCTGGAAAAGTTAAATCAATAGTTGTATAACCACTAAAATCTCCTTTATCTCCAATATGAGCAATTAAACCAGGAGCAGTAGTTGTTTCTGTATTAGTATTAGATGCTTCTATTTTAGAAAAAATATAAGAATTAGGATTCCATGACCATTGCATGTCAGCTTCTGCCAATTCCATTAATCTTTCTTGTGCTTCTGTACTTCCGTTTGCTACCTCCTTACTTACTCCCAAACCAAAAGAAATACTTTGATAGCTTCCTTCTGGAATTTCGGTTAAATAAATTTTTACTTTGTTGGTTTCATCAGCATTGGCTAAATCAATTAAATTAGCAGCAATGTTATTAGGTAAGTGAATTTGATTATTTTCTGAATCTCTTAACATTACATCAGAAATAATAAACTTAAACTTATTTAATGTTAAAGTTTGTTCTTCGTTATTAGAATCAGTTAAAGTAAATTCATCACCCAAAGCAAGTGAATGATCAAATTTAACAACTGCAGATACATGAGTACCTTCTTTTATAGATTCATCATTATTGTTACAAGAAATTAATACAGTAGTTGTTAAGGCTAACAAAGCCATTTTTTTTAAAGTTTTCATTTTTATGGTTTCATAAATTTTAAATAAATACATGTGACATGACATTCGTAATAGAAACGAAGTCATAAAAAGGCATTATAATGCCTACGAATTATTTAAAATTAGACCATAGGAGGTTTATTGATTTTCTGACTTAATAAGTAAGAATATATAAAGTTGTAATCAAAATATGAAGTTATTTCCTTAGCTGTAAAAAATGGTAAACTTGTTTGTTCTATTGATTGAAAATACACAGGAAAAAATGCTGCACTTACCTCAAGCGTTGCTTTACTATCATTAGAGGTATCTATAGCATTTATTTCTTTTGCTAAATGACATTGACCATTACATTGTAATTCTGGTTTGTCTTTATTAACACAATACTTTTCTATTATTTCACTTAAATGAGTTTCATAATACATCACATTACCAACAAAATATGCTGGACGTATAGACAAAGTTGTCAAGAATAATATGATGATGAATTTTTTAACCATTTCGACAGCAAATATAGAAAAGGATTCTATTTATGAAACAGTTTTTATTAAATAAATTTATGATTTTAACACCAGAGTAACTGGCTCTAAATGCGGATTCATAAAAACAAAATTTGTTAACCAAAGATTTAATTCTTGTACTTCGTGAGGTAATAACCTTTTTGTAGCCTTATTAAACTCATTAATGAATAAATCTACATCAAAACTTACTTTTTCAAGTATGTTTAGGGTATATGTGTACATTTCTCTAGGCATTGTTATTTTTATTATAGGAAAACAAATATAACTTAAACATTTGTTAATTTCCAGTAAAAAGTTAAAAAATAGTATTTAGACTTAATAATTATAGTAAAAATACTTAAAGTATATTTACTAATTTTTTAACGGAATCTAATGTTTTATATTGTTGCGTTTCTAGTATTTTTTTATCTACTGTTTCAAATTTCCATATAGAGTAAAAGGGAATATGAATAGCCTCTGCTCCTATATTTAACACAGGCAAAACATCCGATTTTAAAGAATTACCTATCATTAAAAATTCTTTAGGTTGAATTTCTAAATGATTTAAAATTTTAATATATCCTTCGGTATTTTTTTCACTCATTACCTCTACATGATGAAAGTATTTAAGCAAACCTGAACGTTCTAATTTTTTTTCTTGATCTAATAAATCTCCTTTGGTCAATACAATCAATTTGTATTTTTTTGAAAGATATTCAAGTACCTCTTCAATACCCGATAATAACTCAATAGGTTTGGTAAGCATATCTTTCCCTATTGTTAAAATTTTTTGAGTGATATTGGCGGGTAGTTGATTGTTAGATAATTCTGTAGCACACTGTATCATGGATAAAATACAGCTTTTTACTCCATAACCATACAAAGGAATATTATTTATGATTACTTTATAAAGCTCCTGCTGAATTTTATTTTCTGTTTCATAAATAGACAACAGTTTTGCAAACTGATCTTCTGCTTCTCTAAAATAAGGTTCATTTACCCAAAGTGTATCATCTGCATCAAAAGCAATGACTTTAAACTTTTTCATTTTGAATAATGTGTATGGCTTTTTGTAAATCTTCTGGTGTATCTATTCCTACAACTTTAAAAGGTGTTTCAACCATTTTCATTTTCATACCATGTTCTAAAAATCTAATTCCTTCTAATTTTTCAGTTGCTTCATTCTGACACATTTTCATTTTAGGAAAATTTAACAACGCTTGTCTCCTAAAAGCATATATTCCAATGTGTTTATAATATGTTACCTCTACTTCTTTGTCTCTAGGATGTGGAATAGGAGCTCTAGAAAAATACATAACACAATTATTATTGTCTAACACCACTTTTACATTGTTAGGGTTTACTATTTCATGCCAATCTTCCATAGTATGTACCAAAGAGGCTACCGCAATTTCTTCTTTTGTGTCATTTTTAAAAACCTCAATCAAATCCTGTAAAGGCTCTATTCTTGTAAAGGGTTCATCTCCTTGTACGTTTATAATAATATCTCCAGGAACCATTTCGGCAGCTTCAGAAATTCTATCAGAACCACATTCATGTTCTTTAAGGCTCATTATTACTTTACCTCCATTATTTTCAATTTCTGATCTTATTTCCTTACTATCTGTTACCACATAAACTTCATCAAACAAATTTGTGTTTACAGTTGCTTGGTATGTTCTGGTAATAACTGTTTTACCACACAAATCTGTTAATAATTTTTTAGGGAATCTGGTCGCTTGTAAACGAGCAGGAATCATAGCAATTACTTTCATAACAATGAATTATTTTCCTGAATAAGTTACGTAATTTCTAGGCGTTTCGTATAAAGTAATCGCCAATTTTAAGTGTGATGGAATATAAGCTCTTAACTTATTCCATATATAAATAGAAATATTTTCTGCTGTAGGATTGGTTGTTTTAAATTCAGGAATTTCTAAATTTAAGTTCTTATGATCTAAGGTATCTTCTACCTCTGTTCTAATCAATCTTTTTAATATTTTTAAATCCATTACAAAACCTGTTTCTTGGTCTATAGCTCCGGTTACTGAAACCACCAATTCATAATTGTGTCCGTGGTAATTAGGATTACTACATTTACCAAAAACCTCAAAATTTTTAGCATCGTCCCAATCGGGCCTAAACAATCTATGAGCTGCATTAAAATAAGCAACTCTATGTACGGTAATTTCCATAATTAATTAGCTTTTTTATTTGCAAATAAGTTTCCTAAAACCACATAACCTATTAAAAAGAACAGTATAAAATTAAATCCTAAATCTTTGGCAATAAGATCTAAATTATTATAAACCTTTACTCCAACGTTAACCAAAACAGCCATCACAGCAAAGATTAATCCTATAAAAACCTTTTTTTTAATCCTTTCCATTTTATTGACTAATGAACTCGTAAAATTTTTCGAAAATAATTAAAAACCAAGCTGTATAAATTTCAGGTTGTTTTTCCATATCTGCCTTAACGTCTTCTAAAGTCATCCATTTATAAGCTTCGGCTTCATCAGGGTTTAAGTTAGGCTCTCCATTATACACACCTGTTAACACATGATCAAACTCATGTTCTGTTAATCCATTATCAAAAGGAGCTTTATAAATAAAAGAACATACATCTTTTAACTCTGTACTAAAGCCCATTTCTTCTTGTAGCCTACGTTTACCCGCTTGCACATTGGTTTCCCCTACTTTTTGATGACTACAACAAGTATTTGTCCACAATAATGGCGAATGGTATTTATCTGCAGCTCGTTGTTGTAACATTAATTCACCAGCATCATTAAAAACAAAAACGGAAAAAGCTCTATGTAACAAAGCTTTTTCATGCGCTTCTATTTTTTCCATTATTCCTATTTGTTCGTCTTGCTCGTTTACAAGAATCACTTGATCCATATATTTACTTTAAAATTTGAGCAGTATGCTCTTTGGTTTTTACTTTAGTAATTACCTCAATAATAATTCCATTTTCATCAATCACAAAAGTAGTCCTGTGAATTCCATCATATTCTTTTCCCATGAATTTTTTAGGTCCCCAAACGCCAAAAGCTTCAATTACCTTTTTATCTTCATCTGCTAATAAAGAAAATGGTAATTCTTGTTTGTTTGCAAAGTTTGATTGGCTTTTAACAGAGTCTGCACTAACACCAATCACCTCATAATTTTGAGACAAGAAAGTTTGATAATGATCTCTTAAATTACATGCCTCCACAGTACACCCAGGAGTACTAGCTTTTGGATAGAAAAAAACTACTAGTTTTTTTCCAGCAAAATCACTTAGTTTAACTGTTTTCTCATGTTGATCTATCGCTTCAAAATTAGGAGCTTTATCTCCTACCTTTAACATTTCCATTGTACTTTGTTTTTTAAAGAAGAACAAATATAAAGAAAGCAGTTAGGATAGTTAAACAGATATCAATAAACTTATGAAGTCTGAAAAGTACTTTTCCCATATTTTTTTACTCCAATAAAAGCAAAAAACAAAGCGGCCATTGGTAATAAAATTAAAAAACGATACAAATGACTACCAATAGCTGTATATATTATTGCTGATATTACTGGAAAACAAGCCATAGAAAAAGAGTTTATAGCTTCACTTATTCCCATAATTTCTCCTTGTTTTGTAGGGTTGGCATTTACTGATATTAGAGAGTTAAACACTGGGAAACACAGAGAAAGACCTAAGTTTAAAATGTAGTAAAAAGGAATAAACAACCAAATGTTATTAGTTAATGTAATGGCTACCAATCCTATTGCACAACAAACAAGCCCTAAAATTAATGTTTTAAAAGCTCCTAATTGACGTATAAAAAACTTAGAGACAAATGCTTGATTTAACGATAAAAACAAGCCTATTACAAACATAAAAAAACCTAATTCTTTAACATTAAAATCAAATAAATCTATTAAAAACAAAGCCATGGTTCCTATATAAAACCCCATCATGGCTGAAAAGAAAAACTTCATAGAAAACAACACTTTTATTATTGGTGATGGATTTACTCTTTTAATTCTTTTGGGAATATAAATAAGTTCTAAAAAATTAATTTTTCTTTGTTCTGTTCTATTTTCTACTGGGTGTGATTCATTTAACCATTTAAAGATGGTTAATAGCGTAATTACTGAAATTATAATGGAAACAATTAAAGTCCCTAAATAACCTATTGGGGTTGATGCAGTAATTCCCCCCAAGCCTGGACCAATAATCATTCCTATTCCTGCAATTCCTCCTAAATAACCAAAAATATAGGCTTTTTCTTTTAGTGTGGTCAAATCACTTACATAAGCATTTGTTACTGAAGTGTTTCCTCCAGTAATTCCATCTAAAACTCTGGAAAGTGCAATTACCCACAACGGAAGTGCAAAACCAAAAACAGGATATTTTGGTAAAGCAATTGCAATTACAAAAATTATCCAACTGAACAACGTTCCTGCTTGACTTATTAACAAAACGGGTTTTCTTCCTTTGGTATCTGACATAGCTCCCAATAGTGGAGCTCCTATAAATTGAAAAGCACTGTACAAGGTAATGAGTAAACCAAATACCCATTTTGGAGCTCCATAACTATCTACCACAAAAGGTAAAATAGGCATTAATAAACTAAAACCTAATACGTTTACAAATGTGAGTAAATAAGCAGGGATAAACTTTTTTTCCATGCTTCAAAAGTACAGATATCCGCACGAATTAAAATAAAATTAATAGATATTGTTTGTTAAAAAAAGGAGAATAAAAAAGCTGCCTTTTCAGGCAGCTTTTTTATTATAAAGAAAGTTTAAACTAAAAAAATTAGTTGGCTACATTCAATTTGCTAATAGCTGTAATACTTGCTCCTTCAACTTGTAATCCCTTAGTTGCAATAGCAGTTGTAACATCTACATTATAAATAAAACTTCCTGTTTCTGTAGTAATACCAACATATGCTATAGTTCCATCTTCTTCAACATAATTATTTCTTGCTGTTAAAGACAAAATATTCTCTTGACTAGGTAAGCCCGTTACATCAGTAAAAGTTTTATTGTAAACATCAATAATAGCTAATTCTTTACCTGAACTATATGCACCTCTACTAGGAATATCTAATAAAGTAACTAAAAATTTCCCAGAACCTAAATACATATGACTAGTTACATATCTACCTCCTGAAGCATCTTCTATATCATAATAAAAATCATCAAATTCTGTAGTTCCGCTTTGAATACGGGTAATAGCAGATGCTTTTGTAGATGTTAATTGGGTGGTACCGTCAATTCTCTTTTGAGCTACAGAAGATGAAAAAGCATAAGCATCACCATTCTCATCTAATGACAACCCGTTTATAAAGTAACGACCTATAGAACTTGTTCTATCATCAGTAATTGTTTTAACATATTCCATTTCAGGATATGAGTATACAGCAATATTTGCTTCATCAGGGTGTTCTGTACCAAATGTATCATCGCAGCAACCTTTAATAGTAAAATATGGCAAGTATACATATCCGTTAACAGGCGTTATCCAAGAGAAAAAAGCCAATTCTCCTGTTTCCTTATCTGCTAAATCTTGAGTATTAATAACACCTTCTGCAACAATTTGTAATGAATTAGTATCTACACGATACCAATTTGCTATTGGGCTATCAGCACTTCTTGAAATTTTAACTAACAAAATATCATCTTCTACAGCAGCAAAAGCTTGCACTGTTTCTGACTGAAAGTTTGATAGTTTTTCTAACTCTCCATTTGATCCTAATTCATAAGTAGTAACAGCACCTGGGTTACCTTGACCATACAACAAACTAAAAAATTTGTTATTGTTGGTTACATAATATCTGTAGGTTCCGTCTTGTTCAATTCCATTACCTAAAATTGAAACACGACCTTGGCTTAAGTCATCTGTAGTTAAAATATAATCTGCTACTCCATCAGAAGCTGTAGGTGTTGCTGTAATAATAAATTTACTTTCTACTTGAGTCCCATTGTTTTCACTATCGCTATCATCGTTACTACATGCAACTAAAGATGTAAACCCTATAGCAAAAAGGCCTAATTTAAAAATTGATTTTCTCATTGTATATATTTAATTATTGTTGATTTATAAAAAAGTGTATCTTATTTTTCCATAGAATGCCCTTCCTGGCTTTTGTAAGCTAAAATTGTCATACAAAATATTATCAGTAATATTCCTGCACTCTAGTGTAAATTGTAATTTTGGGTTATATGTGTATATAAAATTAAGGTCGTGTGATAATTGACTAGGAACATCATACTTACCTAATTCGGGGTCTCCAAACCCTGGCCAATACAAATAAAAATCATATACATACAACATATTATATCCAATGTTTAGTTGATCATTTTTATTCCACAATTTTTTAAAAGTATAGCCTGCATTTGCGTTTCCATACAAAAAAGGTTGGTTTGGTAATCTTTGCTTATAAGCAACACTTACAATAGTTTGACCTTCATCATATTTGGTATTATTTCTTAAATCTTGATAGGAAACATTTGCACCAACTGTAAGATTATGATTGTAGGTATAGGACAAGTCTGCTTCTATACCTTTGTTACTTACATTTACTAAATTCTCCATTGTTATTTTAGCTTGATTATTATTTAATCTAGGTCTGATGAAGCCTCTAGCATCTCTATAAAATAAATTTAGTGATGACACAAATTGATGTTTCTTATTTAAATTACCCCAATAACTAGTTCCAAAATTATAATTGTAACTATGTTCTGGTTTTAAACCTATATTCCCTTCTAAATTTTCTACATCACCAAAAAGTTCATTGGGTTCTGGCATACGGTAACTCTTTTCAAAAGAAGCTTTAAATTGTAAGTTTTCATTTAAAAAATAGGTTAGAGCAGTCCCGTATCCATAAAACTCAAAAATGTTTGTTTTTTTTCTGTATTCAGTTCCTCCATATTCACCATTTGGATAATAAGGTTGATTAAACGTATTTTCTTGATGGTATTGTTTAACAAAAATGGAAGTATTCCAGTTAGAAGTTTTGATATTATATCCAAGTCCTATTACATTTTTCCAGCTTTTCATTGGAGCATTGTACCTATTACTATCAGAATTTAGTTTATTATAACCTCTTCTGTTAAAATAATTTAAAGTACTACTTAGCACCAAACCATGTACTTTGTTTAGTTGATAATTGATACTTGTTGTTGCTAAAGCATTGTTATTTTTATAAGTATATAAAGAATAAGAACTTTCCCCTCCTTTTTCACCATACAATTCCTCATAATCTTTATAGTCTCCAAACCAGTCATATCTTCTGTGAAGTGTATCTATATTTTTTTCTTCACCTAAATTATAATTAGCACTTATGTTAATATCTAAACCTTTTACAAATAAATCTTTTTTATGATACTTTAACGTTGGCATTACCGTATTTCCTCTTCTATGCCAAGCACCAAAGACTGTAGTCTGTCTAGCTCCTGTCTGTATTTCTTTGTAATTTTGACCTAAAGTTATTCCAAACAATAACTGATCTGCAAAAGACTTGTTAATAAAACCTGTATTCAAAACAATAGCTTCGTTATGATATTGATTATGGAATCTTTTTATTTTAGCTCTTTTATAATATTTACCTGTATTTATTTCTGAGGCTTCTTGGTAAATCTTATAATCATTATCTGAAAAGTTTTGATATGCATTTAGTTGTGCTGTAAATCCTTTTTTTGATACGTAAACAGCATTAACATAACTCCTATGAGTATTGAATGAACCATATGAGTAAGATGCCTCTATATGATTTTTTTTATAAGTATTGGTAATAATATTAACAGCCCCCCCCAAAGCATCACTTCCCAAACCTACAGGAACTACACCTTTATAAACTTCTATACGTTCGGCTAAGTTCACAGGAATATTGTTTAGTTGAAAAGAAGAACCGTAATTATCCATAGGAACTCCATCTATAAAAAAACGAACTTGTTTTCCTGTAAATCCATTCAGTGAAAAATTCATAGTAGAACCAACACCTCCAGTCTCTCTTACTCTTACTCCCGAAACTCTATCTAAAACATGTCCTATATCTAGCGTAGTGTGATGTAGTTTTTTTGCATCTACTACTGAAACATTAAAAGCTTTTTCTTTTACTTGTTGAACCTTACTTTTACCTGTTAATGCAACTTCATCTAATACATATGAAGATTCTTTTAAATGAATGTTCACTTTTTTTACCTCTCCTGCATGAAGTTCTAACGTTTTAGAATCTGCTTCATACCCCATATAGGAGGTGATTAAAGTATAAGTTCCAGAAAAGTTATCTGTTATTAAAAACTCTCCTTTTTCGTTGGTAATTACTCCTTGATGGGTTTCATCAATCATTACAGTAGCTCCCAAAACAGGAATGTCTTGTGCGTTTAACACTACCCCTGTAACACTACTTACTTTTGATTGTGCATTTAGTAAGTGAGCAAAAAGCAAACAAACACCTGTGGTAAAAATTCTATTTAAACTATACATTATTTTGTAGTAAAATCAAGCCTTTAAATCTAATCATGTTATTTAGACTTATTAACAATAACGATGCAAATGTATGTGATGAATTTTATTTATTAACTACGTAAAACGGAGTAAAAACTACGCTAAACGGAGAAGTTTTACCTATAAAATAAAAATGAGGAGCATTTAAAAAACACCCCTCATTTTCTCTTTCATAACAACTGTTATTTTCTTTTAATTTTTAGGTAAACAAGTAATGATGTAATGGATAGTAACACCCAAAAGACATCAAAAACAAATACTTGATTGTAGTTTTTATGCCAACTAACCCATAACCAGTTTCCTGTAACAATTCCGTTGCTAATAGGCACTAAAAAACCAATAACAGCTCCTAATAACAAACATATTTTATTGGTGAAATAATAATCTTTTTTAATGATAAAAAAACTACTTAACAAAAGCCATCCCCAAAAAAACACTTGATAAATAAATGTTCTTTTTCCACCTTCGAAATCATTTCCCCAAAATTTAACTGCTACAAAAATAAAGGCAGTTATTGGGTACATACTTAAACAGATGGCCATATAAATATTTACCAACCACAAATTAAACTTTTGCTTGTACTCTGGAACATTCTTTCGCTGTCTGGCCACCAACCAAATAAGCACTCCTGAAATAATAACAAAACAAGTAATTAAGCCCAATGCAAAATAAATAAGTTTCATTCCATAACCACCAAAATCACCAAAATGTAATCTCTGAATCAATCCCACTGCACCATCAACATAAGATACTTTTTCGGTAGGATGTTGTTTGTTTACCACTAGTTGATCTTTAACTCGGTAGGTTATAAATCCACTTCCTAATAATTTTTGTTTGTATTTAGGTCTCCCAGAAATCTTTACATGCATATTAGCATCGCTATAATTGTAAACTTCAATTCCGTTTAGCTTTACATTTGGCCATTCTTTTTGAGTTTTTAGCACCAAGTCATTAATTGAATAATGACCCTCTAATGCCGTTCCCTCATAATTATAATCTTCTTTAACTTCTGTAGTTAAAACTTTATTAAATTCTTTATCATCATCATTGTACATGATAGATTTTACCGGAGGCAACATTACCATATAACCAATAATTAAATAACAACCTGTAACAGCAAACATGAACTGATATGGCAAACCAATGAATCCCAATGCAACATGTGCATCTGTCCAAATTGTTTTTAATTTTTGTTTAGGCCTAAAAACATAAAAGCTAGATACAATTTTTTTCCAATGTACAATAACTCCTGTAACCACAGCAAACAAAAAGAAAAATGCAATAAAACCTGCTAGAAAATATCCTGACCTACCAAAAAAATTGAGTTGAGCAAAAAAATGTAATCGGTAAAAAAACTCTCCTAAAGAATAATTATTCCTATAGTTTTCAATACTATGTGTAGTTAAGTTAGTTGCAAAATAACTGTTACGTCTTCCTTTCTCTTTGGGAGCCAAGGTATCTTTAGAGGGTGCTAAATACACCGATGCCGTTTGTCCTTCTATTCTTTGGTAGATGTTTATATTTCGCTTACCTAATGGATGTTCTTCGTTTATTTTTTTGAGCAATTCATCAAAATTAACTTCACTAAAATATGTTTCATTTACTGGTTCATTTCGTTCCCATGCAATAATTTCATCTCTAAAAAATGAAAAAGAACCTGCAAAAAATATGACATACAAAGCTGCACTAATTACAATACCACTAATGGTATGTGTATGAAACATGATGTTATAAATTCTTTTTGACATAGTTTTTAATTAAAAAAATAAACACAGGTATAAAACAAAAGGGATAGCAACAAATAAAGAGCCCAAACTTTCCATCCGTTCTTAGCTAAAAAGGCAACAATCATTAATGCACACCACAAAATAAAACCTCCAAATCTAAGAGTCGTCATAATGTTTTTGGGTTCCATCCACAACATTAAAAACATATGGAATGTTTCAGTTACAAGGTATCCTCCTACAAATCCTGCTGTAATTTTTGCGATCCTTTGAATGGGAGACGAAAAATATTTTTTATTGGCTGGCATAATTAAACAAGGTATAATTCAATGACTAGAAACAGAAAAGGGAGGTATAATAGGTACATTTTAAATAGTCTTAAAGGACTTATTAAAACAATAAAACTTAGTAATGTCATTAAAGTAACAATGTATGAGAATATTCCTGTTCCATACCCCATATATAAAACACTTAGCACCAATCCTAATACTAAAAAGAACAAACCTAAAGGCTTGCTAATGGTTGAATGCTGATGAATCCATTCTTGCAGAAAATATTTTTGAGTTAAATCGGCTCTTTTTGACGTATGGTATAACACATAAAAACCAAAAAAAGCAATACAGCAAATTAGTGTTAACATCTATATTATTATTTATTCTAAATCTTAATAATGATTTGCAAATATAACGTCTATTATTTGTGGCTCACATACGCAAAAGGGATAAAATAATACGCGAAACGGAGTATTATAGAAAGAAAACGCCACAAAGTTTATTTAGAATAAATTAAAACACTTTACATTTGCATAAAAAAATTGAAAAAGTTAAGGTAAAATAACCCCATACCCTAATCTTTATGAATATAACCATTCTTGACAGTAAACACGCATATTTCAATAATGTAGATAGCAAAATAAATAAGGACAAATGTGATGTTTTAGAAACATTGACTAATTTTGAAGAGCAAGATTTTTATGGTTCATACAAAGAAATCTGTTCAGAAAAATTTAAAGTTGGATATGGAGAACTAACTATTGTTAACAATTGCAATATTCCTATCAAATTCAGTGGAGAAACCATAGAAATGATATTTGTACTTAAAGGTAATTATGCTGTACATATAAATAAAAAAAAGGAGGTTTACACATATGATTCTAACGATCATAATATTATCTACTATACTGATAGAGATAGGTGCATTGAATTAAAAAAAGGGACACATCAAGTAGTTAGAATAAATCTTACACCTTCATTTTTTTGTGAGTATTTTCCTGAAAATTTTAAAGAATTTAAAACTCTTATGGCTCAAAAAAAAACAGGTAGATTACAGACTACAAATCATAAAATAACTTCTAAAATGAAAGAAATAGTGTATCAGTTAATCACTTCTGACAGGAAAGGTTATTATCGTAAAATTCATGTAAATGCGAGTATTTTAGAGCTTCTGTTACTCCAACTTAATCAATTTAAAAATCATGAAAAAAAAGAACTTAATACCGAAAAAATAAATAATACTGATGATAAAATTGCAAATATAAAAACCTACATAAAAGAGCATTATACAGAACCTTTAAGTCTACAATTATTAGCTAAAAAATTTGGAACCAATGAATTTACACTTAAAAAAAATTTTAAAGACTTTTATGGAACTACTGTTTTTGGATATATTAACGATTTAAAAATGGAAAAATCGAAAAAACTACTCATCCAAAATAAGCTTTCTATTGGTGAAGTTTCTGAAAAAATAGGTTACAAAAATCCCCAACACTTTTCTACAGCTTTCAAAAAAAAATATGGAGTATCTCCTAGTAAAATTTACACTCTTTATTAAAAAAAATATTCTTTTAACAAATCGTTCTCAAAGAATGATTTATTTTTGAAACGAAAGCAAAACTTATGTTAAAACAAGAAAAAGTACAATTTGTACTAAATACTTTAGAAGAGTTATACCCAGAAACTCCCATTCCATTAGATCATAAAGACCCTTACACTTTATTAATTGCCGTGTTGATGTCTGCCCAAAGCACTGATGCAAGGGTAAACACCATTACTCCTTTGTTATTTGAAAAAGCAGATAATCCATATGACATGGTAAAATTAACTGTAGATGAAATTAGAGATATTATAAAACCTGTTGGTTTATCTCCTATGAAATCTAAAGGAATTCACGGTCTTTCTCAAATTTTAATTGATAAGCATGATGGAAAAGTTCCTGCTAATTTTAAAGATTTAGAGGCTTTACCTGCTGTGGGACATAAAACTGCTAGTGTGGTAATGAGTCAGGCTTTTAACATTCCTGCTTTTGCTGTAGATACTCACATTCATAGATTAATGTACAGATGGGGATTGACCAATGGAAAAAATGTTGAACAAACCGAAAAAGATGCCAAACGTCTTTTTCCTGAGCATACTTGGAACAAATTACACTTGCAAATTATTTACTATGGACGTGAATACTCTCCTGCAAGAGGTTGGGATTTAGACAAAGACATTATTACCAAAACCATTGGTAGAAAACCAGTGATAGAAGAATATTACAAAAAGAAAAAATAAAATAAGGTTTGACATTAATTTTTGTCAAACCTTATTTCTTTTAACATATTTCCTTTTACAATGCTTAGGGATTTTGAAAAACTTAATAAAAAAGAAATTGTTTCTTTTCGGGGTTTTAAATGTAGGGTATTCATTTTTTTATCATCAAATGATTGGTCTGAGTAGTTTTTTATCATATATCTATATTTAAATTTATATTACAACGACAGATATATATTTTTATTGTTTTAATTATTCTTAACTACTTCCTTTTCATCAATAATTTTTCTCATATTAATTAATGCATAACGCATTCTACCCAATGCTGTATTTATACTCACATTAGTATGTTCTGCTATTTCTTTAAAACTCAAATCCATAAAAATTCTCATTCTTAAGACCTCTTGTTGATCTTGTGGTAAGGCATCTATCAAACCAATAACGTCATTAATAGTTTGTTCTAGTTCAATTTTATCTTCTGCATTTAAATCTTCCCCAGCTATAAAATCAAAAACATCATAAGTTTCTGTAGCATATTTGGTCTTTTTTCGTTTTTTATCACGATAATAATCCATGGTAAGATTATGGGCAATACGTAATGCCCAGGGTAAAAACTTCCCCTCTTCATTATACTTTCCTCTTTTTAAGGTGTGGATAATTTTGATAAAGGTATCTTGAAAGATGTCATTAGATAAATCAGTATCAAAAGTTTTAGAATATATATAACCAAAAATTTTTTCTTCGTGCCTTGTTATCAATTCAGACAAACACTTTTCATCTCCATTTATATATAAGGAAACAATAGCAGCATCGTCTAAATGCTTATATGTTAAATTCATATGTAATTACTTTTATTTAGTTTGAGTAATTTTATAGAATAGGCAACTTATTTTTTTTATTTATATATAGGTACAAGTTACAATAAGTGTACCAAAATATTAAATATTGTGCAATTCATTTTTTATCATAAAACCTTACTTTTACAATCACAATTCAACATGCATATATGAGTCAATTACTAGAAAAATTATCTCCTAAAGAATACATTTTAATCAAAGGTGCTGGTTTACACAATTTAAAAGATATTGATGTAGCCATTCCAAGAAACAAATTAGTAGTTATTACGGGTTTGTCTGGTTCAGGAAAATCTAGCTTGGCTTTTGATACTTTATATGCCGAAGGACAACGTAGGTATGTAGAAAGTTTATCATCTTATGCTCGTCAGTTTTTAGGAAAACTAAACAAACCTAAGGTAGATTATATCAAAGGAATTGCTCCTGCTATTGCTATTGAGCAAAAAGTAAACTCCTCTAACCCACGTTCTACCGTGGGAACTACCACAGAAATATACGATTACCTAAAACTTTTATACGCTCGTATTGGTAAAACCATCTCTCCTATTTCGGGAAACGAAGTAAAAAAAGAAACCGTTTCTGATGTTATCAATCACTTAAAGTCATTAGAAGAAAGAACCAAGTTACTGCTTTTAGCTCCTTATGATTTAGGTGACAGAGATGCTAATAAAGCTTTACAAATTTTGATCCAACAAGGGTATGCAAGAATTAAGGTTGATGAGGAAACCTATAGAATTGAAGAGGTTGATAGTTCTAAAATCACTAAAAAAACAAAACTGAATTTGGTGATTGATAGAATTGTAGTTAAAGATGATGAAGATTACTATAATCGTTTGGCAGATTCTATTCAAACTGCTTTTTACGAGGGAAAAGGGATTTGTACTTTAGAGAACTTATCGGATAATTCAAACAGAGAATTTAGCAATAAGTTTGAGTTAGATGGTATGACTTTTTACGAGCCTAACACTCACTTTTTTAGTTTTAACAATCCTTATGGAGCCTGCCCTACATGTGAAGGGTATGGAAATGTTATTGGGGTTGATGAGGAATTAGTAATCCCAAACACCTCACTTTCTATTTACGAAGATTGTATTGCTCCTTGGAAAGGAGAAAGTAGTTCTGATTACAAAAATGCTTTGATCAATTATGCTTTTGAATACGACATTCCTGTACACAAGCCTTGGTTTGAATTAACCGAAGCACAAAAAGAATTGGTGTGGAACGGAACCAAATCTTTTGAAGGAATTCACGATTTTTTCAAGTATTTAGAATCTAAAAGTTATAAAATTCAGTTCCGTGTCATGTTATCTCGTTACCGAGGTAAAACCAAATGTACTACCTGTAAAGGAACTCGTTTAAGACCAGAAACCAACAACGTTTTTGTAGGCGATAAAAACATCAATGAATTGATAAACTTACCTATTGATGAGTTAACGCAGTTCATGAAAAACTTATCATTAAACAAATACGATACTGAAATTGGAAAAAGATTGTTGGTAGAAATCAACAACCGATTAGGATTTTTAGACAAAGTTGGTTTAGGATATTTAACCTTAAACAGAGCCTCAAACACCTTGTCTGGAGGAGAAAGTCAACGTATCAATTTGGCTACATCATTAGGGAGTAGTTTGGTAGGCTCTATGTATATTTTAGATGAACCTAGTATTGGTTTACACCCCAAAGACAGCTTAAAACTAATAGAAGTTCTTAAAAAATTAAGAGACTTAGGAAACACCGTTATTGTGGTAGAACACGATGAAGATATTATGAAACAGGCCGATTATATTATTGATATTGGTCCAAACGCTGGTGTTTTTGGAGGAGAATTGGTTGCAGAAGGAACCTATGATGACATTTTAAAAGCAAGCACTCACACTGCAAATTATTTAAGTGGTGCCGATATTATTGAAGTACCGCTTAAAAGAAGAAATACCAAAAATAAAATTGAAGTTGTTGGAGCTAGAGAAAACAACTTAAAAAACATAAACGTTACCATTCCTTTAAACTGCTTATCGGTAATTACGGGAGTTTCTGGTAGCGGAAAAAGTACTTTGGTTAAAGATATTGTTTATCCTACTTTACAAAAACACATTTTTGGTCAAGGAAATAAAATAGGAGAAGTTACAGCTGTTAAAGGTGATTTAAATGCTGTTAAAAATGTAGAATTTATAGACCAAAATCCTATAGGGAAATCTTCACGTTCTAACCCAGTAACCTATATTAAAGCTTATGATGATATTCGCTCTTTGTTTGCTAACGAAAATTTGGCAAAAATGCGTAATTATCAACCCAAACATTTTTCTTTTAACGTAGATGGTGGACGATGCGAAACTTGTAAAGGAGAAGGTGAAGTAACCATAGAAATGCAATTTATGGCCGATGTACATTTGCCTTGCGAAACTTGTGGTGGTAAACGTTTTCAAAAAGAAGTATTAGAAGTAAAATATCACGATAAAAATATTGATGATATTTTAAATTTATCTATTGATGAAGCTTTGAGTTTTTTCAAAAAACACAAACAAACTAAGATCAGTAAAAAACTACAACCTTTACAAGATGTTGGTTTGGGTTACGTAGCTTTAGGGCAGTCCTCTTCTACCCTTTCTGGTGGTGAGGCACAACGTATCAAATTAGCATCGTTCTTGGTTAAAGGTGGCAGACAAGAACCAACTCTATTTATTTTTGATGAACCTACCACAGGACTGCATTTTCACGATATTAAAAAGTTGTTAAAATCTATGAATGCCTTAATAGAAAACGGACATTCTCTAATTGTGATTGAACATAACATAGATTTTATTAAGTGTGCTGACTATATTATTGATATAGGAAAAGAAGGTGGTAAAAATGGAGGAAATGTATTGTTTATGGGAACACCAGAAGCTTTGGTTAAAAATAAAGAATCTTATACTGCTCATTTTCTAAAAGAAAAATTGAATTAATGGAAAGTAAAAAAGCAATCAGGCCTAATATTCCATCAGCAAAAGTTGATGAAACGATGTCCATAGAGGAACAATTTCAAAATGCAGTACTACGTCCCGTTATAAAAATGCAACACAGTTTAATAACAGCACTGTTTCAGCATTTTTTACAACATTCTGAGTATCGTTTAGATAGCTTAGAAAAGCATCAAAAAGATGAATTTATAAAAACATCTGTTAGTAGAAATCAGCATTTAAAAAATCAATACATAGGAATGATTTCAGGAATGTTTACTGATGAGGAATTTATTGTGTATTTAAAAAACATATCAGAATATAACAAACGTATCATTCAAATAATTGCTCAAAGATTACAAAATAGTTTTTAGTATATTTAATATAATAAACTACAAAAAATACAATGGTTAATGACAATATTAATTTTTATAAAGAATTAAAAAAACAGTCTATTGATTTAACCGACTTACTCATTGATAAAAATTTGTTTAGCAAGGTGCCTGAGGATTGGCATGTAATAAATATAGATATTGAAAACTCTACTCTTGCGGTACAAAACGGCAATCACCATGATGTAAATTTATCTGCAACAGGAAGTATTATTGTTGTTTTAAATGAATTAGAAAAAATTGATAAAAAAATTAGAGTTCCATATTTTTTTGGTGGAGATGGTAGCACTTTTATAGTTCCTAATGCTTTATTAAACAAACTCTTAACCGTTTTAAATAATTACAGAATTCATATTAAAAACAATACCAATTTGATTTTACGAGTAGGATCTGTATGTGTTAAAGATATTTACAATCAAGAAAAAGCAATTTATATAGCAAAACATAAATTAACGCCAAAATTAACCATTCCAATAGTACTAGGAACTGGGTTGAATTATGCTGAAACTTTAATTAAAAAAACATTTACAGAAACAAACTCAAATCAAAAAATTGCTCCTGTAGATTTAGAGGGAATGGAGTGTAGATGGCAAGAGGTTGCTGCTCCAGATAATGATCAAAAAATTATTTGCTTACTTGTACATTGTTCCATAGAAAGCTTACAAAACGAACTGTATGCTGCTGTTCTAAATAAAATAAAAATACTGTTTGGAGAATTTGAAAATAGGAAACCAATTACACAAAGCAACTTAAGGTTAGATACTTCAATACGCAAGATTAAAAATGAAATGAAAATTAAATTGGCACAATTTAGCAAACTATATTTGTTTGTAAATTGGTTAGGAACTATTGTTTTTAAAATTTATTTCAGTTTTTCAAAAAAGGGACAAAAATACTATCAACAAATTACACAACTTTCCCACACGCTTATGATTGATGGTACAATTAACACAGTTTTTTCGGGAACAGATAAACAAATTAAAGAGCTTGTTTTATTTTTAAACAATTTAGAAAAAGAAGAAAAATTAATATATGGTATACATACCACTAAAGCTTCTATTCTATCCTGTTATGTAAAAGATAGAACCGACAATCATAATCATTTTGTTGATGCAACAGAAGGTGGTTACACCGCTGCTGCAAAAATGTTTAAATCAAAACTAACTTAAACGGCATATTTACTACACAAAAAAGGTCAGAATCAATAAGTTTGGTTCTGACCTTTTTATATAAGTTATGTTGCTATTTTATTTATAAATCAAATCAAACCTATCTAATTTCATTACTTTATCCCATGCTTTTACAAAATCATTTACAAATTTTTCTTTAGCATCATTACTAGCATATACTTCAGCCAACGCTCTTAATTCAGAGTTTGACCCAAAAATTAAATCAGCCCTTGTAGCAGTATATTTTGTTTTTTCAGTTTCTCTATCAATTCCTTCAAATTTTTCCTTACTCTTAGAAATAGCTTTCCACTTAGTACTCATATCTAACAAGTTAACAAAGAAATCATTGTTTAATTGATCTTTAGTGTTAGAAAAAACACCGTGTTTAGAGCCATCATAATTTGTATTTAAAGAACGCATACCTCCTATTAAAACTGTCATTTCTGGAGCTGTTAAAGTCAATAGTTGAGCTTTATCAATCAACAACTCTTCGGTAGAAATAGTATATTTTGTTTTTAAATAATTTCTAAACCCATCTGCCATTGGTTCTAATAAATTAAAAGAAGCAACATCTGTTTGTTCTTGTGTAGCATCCATTCTTCCTGGTGCAAAAGGTATTTTCACTTTATATCCTGCATTGGCTGCTGCTTTTTCTACTGATGCACTTCCAGCCAATACAATTAAATCAGCCATAGATACTTTTTTAGTAGTAGATTTTGCATTAAAATCATTTTGAATTTTTTCATAAACTTTTAAAACTTTAGCCAATTGTTTAGGATTGTTAACTTCCCAATCTTTTTGTGGAGCCAATCTAATTCTTGCTCCATTTGCACCTCCTCTTCTATCGGAACCACGGTAGGTAGATGCAGATGCCCATGCAGTACTAACCATTTCACTGATAGATAAACCTGAATTTAAAATATTTCTTTTTAAAACAGCTATATCATTTGCATTGATTAATTTATGGTTAACCTCAGGAATTGGGTCTTGCCAAATAAGATCTTCTGTAGGGGCTTCTGGTCCCAAATATGTAGTTTTTGGCCCCATATCTCTATGGGTTAATTTAAACCAGGCTTTGGCAAAAGCTTTGTTAAAAGTTTCTGGATTTTCATAAAATCCTCTTGATATTTTCTCAAAACCAGGATCCATTCTTAAGGATAAGTCGGTTGTAAACATACTTGGTTTGTGTCTTTTATTTTCATCAAAAGCATCTGGCACCATCATTTTAATTTCACCTTTTGCTACCCATTGATGAGCACCTGCAGGACTTTTAGTTAATTCCCACTCATTTTCAAATAAACTAAAAAAGAATAAATGACTCCATTTTGTTGGAGTTGCAGTCCATGTTACCTCTAAACCAGAAGTAATCGCATCAGTTCCTTTACCAGATTTGTAGTCACTTTTCCAACCAAAACCTTGCTCTTCAATATCGGCAGATTCTGGATCTTTTCCTACATGAGAGGCTGAACCAGCTCCATGTGATTTTCCTAAAGTATGACCACCTGCAATTAATGCCACAGTTTCTTCATCATTCATTCCCATTCTTCCAAATGTTGCACGAATATCTTTTGCTGCAAGTAATGGATCTGGCACGCCATTAGGTCCTTCAGGATTCACGTAAATCAATCCCATTTGCACGGCCGCCAATGGACTTTCTAACTCTCTGTCACCAGAATAACGTTTATCATCTTCTAGCCATTCTTTTTCAGCACCCCAATACACATCTATTTCAGGTTCCCAAACATCTTCTCTACCACCTGCAAATCCATATGTTTTAAACCCCATATCTTCTAAGGCAACATTTCCTGTAAGTACTATTAAATCTGCCCAAGATATTTTATTACCATATTTTTGTTTAATAGGCCATATTAATCTTCTGGCTTTATCTAAATTGGCATTATCTGGCCAACTATTTAATGGAGCAAAACGTTGTTGCCCAGAGCGAGAACCTCCTCTACCATCGCCTGTTCTATAAGTTCCAGCACTATGCCATGCCATTCTAATAAACAAACCTCCATAATGACCAAAATCTGCCGGCCACCAATCCTGAGAGGTTGTTAACACTTTTCTAATATCATTTTTAAGAGCATCATAATCCAAACTATTAAAAGCTTTAACATAATTAAAGTCATTTTCCATTGGATTGGATAAAGTTGAGTTTTGACGGAGTATACTTAAATTTAATTGATTTGGCCACCAATCACTATTACTAGTAGCTACTGCATTAGATTTACTTGTTTTAGTTGCACCTGAACTGGCATCAACTTTTTTTGCTTCTTCGCTTTTTTGATGACAAGCAAATAGCATTACACTTAACATCATTAAGCATGTTGGTTTAAAGATTTTTTTCATAATGTTATAAGTTTTGATTAAAAACACAAATGCAAATAACATCAATACATTACTTATTTTATTATAAACAACATTGATAGTTTTTATTTTACCATAGCTAAAAACAATTATTATAATTCAGTAATCGTAAATAGTAGGGTTTTATAAAAATTAAATAATGATTATGTTTACCAAAAAATTGCAAAACATATTATATGAAAACCATTAAAAAGTATCCTTTTATTTTTGGATTGCTTATTTCTTCGTTATTATCAGCACAAAAATTAGAAGTTGAATTTGGAAAAGTATCTAGAGAAGATATTAAAATGAAAAAGTATGAAAAAGATACAGTGGCCAAAGCTATAGTTCTTTTTGATATAGGAAACTCAAAGTTTTATGATAGTGATAGAGATTATAATATTCAGTTTTTAAGACATAAAAGAGTTAAAATTTTTGATAAAACAGTTACCGATCAAATTGAAATTACAATCCCTTATTATGTTGATGGCTATGGAAAAACAGAAATGGTAAAACATATTAAAGCTATTACTTATACTCTAGACAACAATAACAACTATACAGAAACAAAACTAGATCCTGATAATATTTATGATGAACAAATTAATGAAAGATGGCATCAGAAAAAATTTGTATTTCCAAATGTGCAAGATGGTTCTGTAATTGAATATAAATATGAGTTGGAAAGTCCTTTTCATTTTAATTTACCCGATTGGAACTTTCAAAATAAAATTCCTACTGTATATAGTGAGTACAAAGCAAACATGATTCCTTTTTATGAATACGTAATGTATGCTCAAGGAATTAGTAAGTTTGACTATCAAAACTCTGAGGTTTCTTCCTTTACAAGAAGCTTTGGTAATAATGGGAGTTACAAAGAATATATACATACTTATATTTTAAAAGACCTTCCTGCATTTAAAGATGAATCTTATATTACTTCTGTAAATGATTATATTATTAAAATGAATTTTCAATTGTCAAAAATTCATTATCCAACCGGTGGAGATCGTGAAATAATTTCTACTTGGCCTGCTTTGAACAAATCTCTATTAAAGCATGATAAATTTGGGAAATACATCAAAAAAAGCAAAAAATATGTAGAGGATATTCTTGAAGAAAAGTTAAATATTTCAACGCTTAACAAAAATGAAAAAGCTAAAACAATTATAGAATACGTTAAGAATAACTATATATGGAACAATCGTGATTCTAAATATACCACACAATCTGTTAAAGATTTTGTAGCCACTAAAGAAGGAAATTCTGCTGATATTAATTTGTTTTTAATTGCTATGTTAAATCAAGCAGGTATAAAAGCTGAACCAATTATTTTAAGTACTAGAAGTCATGGTAAAATTCCTATTTCTTACCCTTTTGATCATTCAAGTAATTATGTAATTGCTTTGGTATATACTGAAAATCCATTTTTAACAGATGCTACAGAAACATTATTACCCTATAACATGTTGCCTGTTAAATGTATAAATGAAAAAGGATTGTTAGTTAATGAACAAGAAGATCCATCTTGGATTGGTTTAAGGAGTAATATACCTTCTATAGAAAAGAAAACAATTCATTTGGTTCTAGATCCTAAAACTTTAAATTTTAAATCTAGAGTTTCAGTACAAAGCACCTTTTATGAATCTTTTACCAATAGAAACGGATTTAAAAATGACACTTTAAAAATTAAAGAATATTATACTGATAAAATTGGAGAGATAAATAATGTTGAGACTTATAACTACAAAAATAAAACGAAACCGTATTCAATGAATTTTGTAGCTACTCATACTCCAGAAATATTGGGAGATGATTTAATGATTAAACCGTTTTTAAAACTTCCTTTATCCACAAATCATTTAACGCAAAAAACAAGAAGTTATCCTGTAGATTTTGAATACTTAAGAGACAATCAATTTCAATCGTTAGTAACGCTTCCTAATAATTATAACTTTTCATCTTTACCAGAATCTTATCACATAAGTAATGATTTGGTAGATATTAATATTGATTACCAAATAAATGGCAAAACATTAAGTGCCACTGGAAATTATAAGTTTAAAAAATCTATTTATGTTGCTAATGAGTATGCTAGAATTAAATCTTATATTGATCAAATTGTAAGACATTTTAATCAACCTATATTATTAAAACAAAACTTATAAAGTTTTAACTAAAAGAGCTTGTCTGAAAAGTATGAGAAAACGTCCTTCTAAATTTAGTTCAGAACCACAACATGCTGTTAAACAGTAGTTATGAGAAACAGAATTCAGTTTAACGAAATTTTTACTTTTCAGACAGTCCCTTTTGTTTTATAATTTTTTAGCGTTCTGAACTTTTTGTTTGGTCAAAGCTATTTCTATCACTTCTTTCATTTCAGACACGTAATGAAATTTTAATCCTTTAACGTAAGACTCTTTAATTTCTTCAATGTCTTTTTTGTTGGCTTCGCACAAAATAATTTCTTTAATGTTTGCTCTCTTAGCTGCCAAAATCTTTTCTTTAATACCTCCAACAGGCAGTACTTTACCTCTTAGGGTAATTTCTCCTGTCATGGCTACTTTAGACTTTACTTTGCGTTGAGTAAAACTAGAAACCAAAGAAGTTAACATGGTAATTCCAGCACTTGGACCATCTTTAGGTGTTGCCCCTTCTGGCACATGAATATGTACTTTATATTCATCTAACACCTTTTGTTTAATTCCTAAATTCTCTGCATTTGCTTTAATATATTCTAAAGCAATGGTAGCAGATTCTTTCATTACCGTTCCTAAATTCCCTGTAATAGACAGTCCTTTTCCTTTAGATAAAATAGATTCTATAAACAAAATATCCCCCCCAACACTTGTCCAAGCCAATCCTGTAACAACTCCAGCAACATCGTTGTTTTCATATTTATCACGTTCCATTCTGGCAGGTCCTAAAATGGTTTCTATATTTTCGTTGGTTAAGGTTACTTGGTATTCTTCTTCCATTGCAATAGATTTTGCTGCATATCGCACCAATTTAGCTATTACTTTTTCTAAGTTACGTACTCCAGATTCACGAGTATAACCCGTAACCACAAACTCTAACTGTGCTTTTCCAATTTTTAAATGTCCTGTCTTTAATCCGTGTTCTTTTAGTTGTTTTGGTAACAAATGTCTTTTGGCAATTTCCATTTTTTCTTCAATGGTATAACCAGAAACATTAATCATTTCCATACGATCTCTTAATGCCCACGGAATATCACCAATACTATTGGCGGTGGCAATAAACATTACTTTAGATAAGTCGTAACCAACCTCTAAGAAATTATCGTAGAATGCAGAGTTTTGTTCAGGGTCTAAAACTTCTAACATAGCAGATGATGGATCTCCTTGCATTCCCGATGCCATTTTATCAATTTCATCTAATACAAAAACTGGGTTACTTGTTCCCGCCTTTTTTAAGTTCTGAATTAACCTACCTGGCATGGCTCCAATATAAGTTTTACGGTGTCCTCTAATTTCAGATTCATCACGCAAACCACCTAAAGCCATTCTTACATATTTTCTACCTAAAGCTTCTGCTATAGATTTTCCTAAAGAAGTTTTTCCTACACCAGGAGGTCCATATAAACAAATGATTGGAGACTTCATATCTCCTTTAAGTTTTAACACCGCTAGGTGTTCTATAATTCTATCTTTTACTTTTTCTAATCCAAAATGGTCTTTATCTAAAGTAGCTTCTGCTTCTTTTAAATTAAATTTGTCTTTGGTATAAGTATCCCAAGGCAACTCTAACATCAACTCTAAATAGTTGCGCTGTATAGAATATTCTGGCATTTGAGGGTTTAAACGTTTCATTCTAAGCACCTCTTTTTCAAAAGTTTCTTTTATTGCCTTAGACCATTTTTTCTTTTTCCCTTTTTTACTCAACTCAACTATTTCAGTTTCGTGAGAGTTCCCTCCCAATTCTTCTTGAATGGTTTTTAATTGTTGATGTAAATAGTATTCTTTTTGTTGCTGATCTAAATCAACTCGAGTTTTGTTTTGAATGTCATTACGCAGCTCTAAACGTTGTAATTCTGTATTTAGCTTTTTTAAAGTTGCAATAGCTCTGTCTTGTAAACTGTTGATTTCTAACAACTCTTGTTTTTCTTCTACAGACAAATCAATATTAGAAGAAATAAAATTGATTAAAAATGAGTTGCTTTGAATGTTTTTAATAGCAAATGTACCTTCTGATGGAATGTTAGGATTTTCTTCAATAACATTTAAAGCAGTGTCTTTAACTGTTTGAATAATCTCTTTAAATTCTTCGGTGTTTTGCACAAAACTATCATCAATAATTTCTGTAGTAGCAGCTTTTATAAAAGGCTCATTTTGCACTACAGCATCTAAACGAATTCGTTTTTTTCCTTGAATAATAACGGTTGTATTTCCATCGGGCATTTTTAACACACGTAAAATTTGTGCCACCACTCCTGTGTGATAAATATCATCAAAAGTAGGATTTTTACTCGCTGGATCTTTTTGAGCTACAATTCCTAAAATTTTGTCTCCTTTGTTTACCTCTTTAATTAACTCAATAGCCTTATCTCTAGTTGCCGTAATTGGAATTACTACACCTGGAAATAACACTGTATTTCTTAATGGTAATATAGGTAATGTATCAGGAACCAATTCCTTACTCATTTCAGCTTCGTCTTCAGGAGTTAATAAAGGAATTAAATCTGAATCTTCATCAATCATATCGTGAAACGACAAGGTATCTATTTTTATGTTTTTTTGTCTACTCATATTATAAAAATGTCATTGTGACACTATGTAAGTGTTTGTATACTTAATTGGGTCTGCAAAGGTACAGAAAATCAAGCATCTATTAATAGTTCTTATAAAGTTTGTCAATTTTAATGCCACAGCGCTAAGACTGACAAATTGGTTAAAAACTATAAATTCTAAAACATTAATAAAAGTTTTATTGATTTATAAAATGATTACTTTTGCCTACATGAAACGAGTATATTTAGACAACGCAGCCACCACACCAATGCTACCAGAGGTGATTACCGCTATGGTAGCAACGATGAACAGTACTTTTGGAAACCCATCATCTACCCATACTTTTGGTCGTAGTGCCAAAGCGGTTATAGAAAATGCTCGTAAAAACATAGCTAAATATTTAGGCTGTACAACATCAGAATTGGTATTTACTTCTGGAGGAACAGAGGCCGATAATTTTATTTTAAAAAATGCAGTACATCATTTAGGAGTAGAACATATTATAACTTCAGAACTAGAACACCACGCTGTTTTACATACAGTTGATTTTTTAGCTAGTAAAGGGGTTAAAGTTTCCTATATTAACACTTTAAGTAACGGAACAATAGATTATAATCACTTAGAAATTTTACTGCAAAACAGTTCTCAAAAAACATTAGTTTCTTTAATGCATGTTAACAATGAAATTGGAACTATTTTAAATTTAAAAAAAGTAATTGCTTTAAAACAGCAATACAACGCTTTGTTTCACAGTGATACCGTACAATCTGTAGGACATTTTAATATTAACTTAACCGAATTTGATATTGATTTTATAACAGCTGCAGCTCATAAATTTCATGGCCCTAAAGGAATTGGTTTTGCTTTTTTTAGAAAAGGAACAGGTATACATCCCGAAATTTTAGGAGGAGAACAGGAACGTGGTTCTAGGGCTGGGACTGAAAACACTGCTGCCATTGTGGGAATGGAAAAAGCATTATACACAATACTCAATAACTTAAAAAAGGATGTTGCATACTTAAAAGATTTAAAACATTATTTTATTACTAAAATTACTTCTAAAATTCCAACAGTTAAATTTAATGGTGTTTCTGCTGATTTGAGTTTAAGTACTTACACGGTTATCAATGTTCAATTTGATAAAGACTTGCCTATGTTATTGTTTCAGTTAGATATGAAAGGAATTGCTGTTTCAGGAGGTTCTGCTTGTCAAAGCGGAAGTAATAAAGGTTCTCATGTACTTCAAAGTTTTTTAAATGATATTGAGCAACAAAATACTTCAGTTCGTTTTTCTTTTTCAAAACTAACCACCAAAGAAGATATTGATTATGTTGTTGACCAATTAAAAGCAATGGTTTAAATTTTATGAAAATTCTAGTTTAATTGTAATTAGAACTTTATAATGATTTTTATAAATATAAAAACAGCCCGTTTTAATGTAGCTTAAATTTTATTTACGTGCTTTAACAGTAATAAAACTGTTTTTACTAAATTTATAACATATCATAATCATATTTTTTAATGAAAATCCCATTTATTAACTTTTTAACAGTTAATTTTTTTAAGAGATATATATTTATATTCTTCATTTTGGGATTGTTTTGTTTTAGTTTTTATTGGCTATACAATGATGTTAAAAAAAACACCATTGATGAATTTAACAAAGAGCAATTAATTTTAGCCAAGACAGCTTCACAAGGAATAAATTCTTTTTGGGACAACTACCAATCTAACCTACTATATATTGTAAAAAACAATGATTTTGTTGATTTTTCTGAAAAAGAAAAAAAATCATTGAATCATTTTTATGATACACATAAAAA
The DNA here is from genome assembly GCF_054111205.1 of Wenyingzhuangia sp. IMCC45467. The sequence goes on along the minus strand of NZ_CM134196.1, from coordinate 489,928 downwards.
TGTAATTAAAGCCATTACCAAAGTTGATGCTAAAGGAATTATAGAATATTCTTATCCTACAAATAATCCTGTTATAGGAAAAGATATTTCTCATCAAGAACATGTTAAAGAAATTTTACAATCAAAAAAAACAGTGATTAGCGATGTTTTTATGAGTGCTCAGGGGTATTATGCCATTGCCATGCATGTTCCTATTTTTAACAATACTCAATATACAGGTAGCCTTGCTGTTTTGATACCTATAGATAAAATGGGAGAACTTTTTTTAGACAATATAAAATCTAATAAAAAGGGAGTAGCATGGTTGATTACTGAAAATGATAAAGAAATATATTGCCCTATAGAAGAGCATCAAGGGAAGTCTATATTAAAAACAACACATAATGATGACCACACTAAAAACATGCTTAATGAAATAAAAAAAAGCAAAAGTGGTACAGGAAAAAGCATACATACAAACTATAAAAATTTAACAAAAAATACCGAAGAAATGTACGTGGTATATTACCGTGTACCTCATGGTAATACTTTTTGGACAATATTAATTTCTTATCAAGAAAGTGAAGTGTATTTAGCACTTTCAAGTTTTAGAAATAAACTACTTATCATTTTTGTTTTGTTTTTAACAGTAACTTCCTATTACATTTATTCACTTATAAAAGCTAGAAATGTACTAAGAGAAGAATCTAAAAGAAAAAAGGCTGAAAAATTGCTCAGGGAGAGTAACGATCGTTTTAATAGTTTTATGGAAAACACCCCTATATATGCCTATATAAAAGATAAATCATTCCATTATATTTATCAAAATAAAACAATTGACTCTGTTATAGATTACAATAACATTGAAAACCTATTTAATAAAGAAACCATAGAAATTCTTAAAAATGCTGATCAAAAAATATTATTAGGAGAAAAAGAAAGTTTAGAGTTGGTTTTTTCCACTAACATAAATGGAAAAAAAAGATGGTTTAAAGATTTAAAGTTTGTGATTAAAAACGCTAAAAACAAAAACAATATTGGTGGTGTAATGCTTGATATTACAGAAATTAAAGACTATCAAAAAAAGCTTGAATACAATAAATTAAATTTAGAAAAACTTGTAAACAAACGTACTAAAGACCTAAAGTCGGTAAACAAAGAACTACAAATTCAGAAAGAAGAAGTAGAAACTACTTTGATAAATTTAAAAGAAACCCAGTCTCGTTTATTAGAATCTGAAAAAATGGCATCACTTGGAGTCTTAACAGCTGGAGTTTCTCATGAAATTAACAATCCGTTACAATACCTTACAGGTGTACACTATGCACTAACAAACTATTTTAACAAGTATAAAAGTAACGATATAGCAACAACCTCTGTATTACTATCTAGCATAGAAATAGCCATTAACAGAATATCTTCTATAGTAGAGGGCTTAAATCAATTAAGTAATGACACCAATCTTATAGATAAAAAATGTAATCTGCATTCTATTATAGATAATTGTGTAGCTATTTTAACCAACCAAAAAAATGCAGCAATTACGTTTGATAAAAAATATGATTCTAAAAAATTAACCATCAAAGGAAAAACAAATAAACTCCATCAGGCATTTATAAATATTATTTCCAATGCCATTCAATCAATACCTGCTAAAGGTAAAATTACCATCGTAACACAAAAAAATAAAGATTCTATAATTATTGATATCATAGATACAGGAAGTGGTATTAATAAAAAAGATTTACCTAAAATTATTGATCCGTTTTTTACAACTAAAGATCCAGGAGAAGGCATTGGTTTAGGACTATCAATAGCTTATAATATAATTAAAGATCACAACGGTCAAATCTATTTTAATTCCGAAATAAACAAAGGAACTAAAGCAACTATTATATTACCTTTAAACACAAAATTATAACCATGAAAAAAAAGATTTTATATGTAGATGATGAAGAAATTAACTTGTTACTTTTTGAAATCAATTTTAAAGAACTTTACACAGTAATAACTGCAAAAAACGGATTTGAAGGTTTAGAAGTATTAGATAAAAACACAGACACTTTAATTGTAATTAGCGACATGAGAATGCCTGGTATGGATGGAATAGAATTTATTAAAAAAGCCAAAGCGAAATATCCTGATAAAAAATTCTATATACTTACAGGCTTTGAAATTATTGAACCTATTAGAGAAGCTTTAGATACAAAGTTGATATTAGAGTATTTTAAAAAGCCTTTTGAAATAAAAAAAATACATGCTAAAATAGCAGAGGCTTTAAATGATTAAAGTTTCTGTTGTTTTATTGAATAAAAGCATTTTTTAACACTGTAACCGCATGTAAACTATCTCTTTGTGTTCCATCCTTAATTTGATGTCTACAACTAGTTCCCGAAGCCACAATAATTGTATCCTCTGAAATATTCCTCACTTTAGGAAACAATGTATCTTCTCCTATTTGCATACTTACCTCATAATGTTCTTGTTCATAACCAAAAGATCCCGCCATTCCACAACAACCTGTATTAAGAATTGTAACGTTATAATTAGAAACAATATTTAACATATCAAAAGTCGCTTTGGTAGTACTCAATGCTTTTTGATGACAATGAACATGAATTTTTATTTCTTTGTTTTCCTTTGTAAAAACATCAGAAATAATATTTCCCTGCGCTATTTCATTACTAATAAACTCCTCTATGGTAAAAGTATGTTTAGCGGTTTTACTAGCCAAATCAAACTCATTACACAACCTTAAATATTCATCTCTAAAAGATAAAATAGCAGAAGGCTCTACTCCTACCAAACAATTTTCATGATTAACAACTTGAGAAAAAATTTCAACATTATCGTTGGCTACTTCTTTGGCTTCTTTTAAAAAACCTTTAGATAATAAAGCTCTTCCACTTTGTTCATGCTCCAAAAACACACATTGATAGTTTAATTGATACAACAATTCAATAGCATCAATACCTATTTGCACATCATAAAAATTGGTAAATTCATCGTTAAAAAAATAAACTGTTTTAATAGGATCTTTAAGCTGTAATCTTTCACTGTTATTTTCTATCCATTGTACCAAAGTAATTCTTTGTAAACTTGGTAAGTTTCTTTGAGTACTAATTCCCAATAATTTCTTTGCCAACAACGTGTTGCTAAACATATTAATAAGACCACTAAATACAGCAAATTGTTCGTTGATGTTATTTACCTTAGCAAATAACTTATTTCTAAAGGAATATCCATTTTCTTCTTGATACTGAAATAAAAACTCTGCTTTTAAAACAGATACATCTACATTACTAGGACATTCGCTTGCACAGGCTTTACAGCTAATACATAAATCAAAAACGTTTTTTAAACTCTTGTCATCAAATTTGTTTTTACCTTTGTTATTTGTTAATACCTCTCTTAGCGCATTGGCTCTTGCTCTTGTAGTATCTTTTTCATTTTTAGTAGCTCTATAACTTGGACACATAGTTCCACCTGCTGCAACTGACTTTCTACAATCTCCAGAACCATTACATTGCTCTGCCAATCGTAACACACCTTGATTGATAGAAAAATCCATCAACGTATTTATTTCTGGTTCTACTCTATTTACCTCATATCTTAAAGCTTTGTCCATCGGAAAAGGATCTACTATTTTTCCTTTGTTAAAAATATAGAGAGGGTCAAAAGTTTCTTTTACCAATTTAATTAGTTTGTAATTTTTTTCGCCAATCATCATGGGAATAAACTCTGCACGCACAATTCCATCACCATGTTCTCCACTTAAAGAACCTTTGTATTGTTTTACCAATTGAGCTACTCTGGTGGTAATGCTTCTAAACAAAACCACGTCTTGCTCTATTTTTAAATTTAAAATTGGTCGTAAATGAATTTCTCCTGCCCCTGCATGAGCATAATAAACCGCTTGCTGACTAAACTCTTCCATCATTTTGGAAAAATCTGCAATAAAGTTTGGTAAATCTTGTAAACTCACAGCTGTATCTTCAATACAAGCTACAGCTTTTTTATCTCCAATTAAATTACCTAAAGCTCCTAAACCTGCTTTTCGTAAATCGTGAATTCCATTAATTTTTGCTCCTGTAATTTTTGGATGTGAATACCCAAATCCATGATTATTTAAATCTGCAATTAAATCATCTGCTTGTTTTTGAGCTTCTTCAATAGTATTTGCAGCTACTTCTAACATTAAAACAGCAGCAGGATCACCTTGTAAAAAGCTTCTATTTTCTTGTTGAGAACGGATAGATTTGGTACAATCTAAAATAATTTTATCCATCAACTCACAATTGTACAGCTTGTGTTTCATGGCAACTACTACAGATTCCATACATTCTTGAACGGAATAAAAATGAGAAGCTACCATTACATTTTTAGATGGTGGCAACTTATCTAACTGTAAAGTAATTTCTGTAGTAAAAGCCAATGTTCCTTCACTACCACACAATAGTTTAGCCAAGTTGATTGTTTTTTCAGTTCCACCGAACAATTCAAATTTTAGCAACTCATCAATAGCATAACCTGTGTTTCTTCTGTGGATGTCAGGTTTGGGAAATTCTTCAATAATTTCATGACGAACTTCTATTTTAGAAAATTCATCAAGAATCATTTTATAAATTTTTCCTTCGGTAGTTTGTAAGGTTGATTTTTTTTTGAAAGTTCTAGCATCTATAGCTTCAAAAACCACTTCATTTCCATCACTTAAAATCGTTTGTAAACGAATAACTTTATCTCTAGTAACCCCATATCTTATAGAAGTAGTTCCAGAACTATTATTACCAACCATACCTCCTATCATACATCTGTTGGCTGTAGAAGTATTTGGACCAAAAAACAAACCATCAGCAAATACATAACGATTTAAATCATCACGAATGACTCCTGGTTGAACTGTTATTTGTTGTGACTCTTTGTTATAATCTAATATTTGAGTAAAATATTTAGAAACATCTACCACCAACCCTTCTCCTACACATTGTCCTGCCAATGAAGTTCCTGCCGTTCTTGGAATTAAAGTTGTTTTATGCTTATTAGCATAAGCTATAATACGTTTTAAATCACTTTTAGATTTTGGATAAGCAACTCCTAAGGGAATTTTTCTATAAACAGAAGCATCAGTAGCATAAATGTTTTTATGTAACTCATCTGTTAGTAGATTTCCCTCTAATTGCTTTTGTAACTTTTTAAGTGATTTTTTCATACAATCAAAAATAACGAAAAAACCAAGGTGTTTTTACGTCAATAAAGCTCATTTATTTTTTTTGAAATTTAATATATCCGTCTGTAGTTTGTAATAACTTAGTTAACTGACTACAAACCTAAATTAGGCAAAACAAAAGATTTGGTATTAGGATGTAATCTTATCCATAATCCAGGATTGTTATCCAATTGCTCTGTTGCTTTATGTATATCTGAGCTTAATTGAGTGTTAAGAACGTTTGCATAAGTTTTTATCTTGGCTGGAGCAGAATCTGCATCAACCACAGATTGAACCACTTTTTTTGCCTGTAAAATGGCTGCTGGTCCTAATGTTAAAATGTATTTGGCAGATCTGCATTCATTTTCATCACTTTCACTTATAGAACTACCTCCTGCTTTAAATTTACTTATATGATGTTCTAATATACTACTAGAGATAGGAATAATTCCAGCAACATGTTCTTTTTTAGCTCCTGAAAAAGGTTTGATATAAGCAAGATGTGAAGCTTGATTTTCTTCTGGTCCATGACCTATAAAAAATATATCTAATCCACCTAGTTCTTCTAATTTTGTTAAATATATTACTAAGGCAGATTCAATATCTTGCGTATCTGTTTGCATTGGGGTAAAGCTTTTTATTTTTTTAAAAAAAGCATCCCCTAAAATACGTTCAAAATCTCTAACAAAACTAAGACTATTATTCATTCCCATTGGAGCAAGTGCATCTTGAGTAAACACATTTAATCTTGCTAACAATTCATCCTGCTCTGTTGATTTTGCTAACTCTCCCAATAAACAATGTAACTCTTGAGCCCCTCTACCACCTAGAATTGCAATATTAATATCTCCTTTTTTAGCCGCAGCAGTAGTATATAATTCATTTAACATTGCTTGACCAACCTTAGCTTCACTCTCAAGTACGATTGGTGTAACTCCATAATCAGTAAAACTAAACTCTTGATTATTCTTTTTTGATAACCAAACGTTATTATTATTTTCTTCTCTTGTAAACTGTGACTTATTTTGATTCATTGTTTTAGTGAATTTTATTCTACTGTTAATCATTTATTTTTCTAATATAAAAATAAATTAATTTTAAAAGATACCATTAAAATCTAAAATAATAAAACCACCTTTTTAATTGAAAAAGGTGGTTTTATTTTGCAGAGAGGAAGGGATTCGAACCCTCGGTACAGTTGCCCATACACTACCTTTCCAGGGTAGCTCTTTCGACCACTCAGACACCTCTCTAAATTGGATTGCAAATAAACAAAATGTAATTGAGTAATAATAAACTTTCTTCAATTTTCTTATTTCATTAATAACATAGAATACCTTACTTTTAGATAAAATAAAATCAACCTTATGAAACAAGTAAACTGGGGAATTATTGGTGTAGGTAATGTTTGTGAAGTAAAAAGTGCTCCTGCCATGTATAAAACACCTAACTCTACTGTAATTTCTGTAATGCGTAGAGATGCTGAAAAAGCAAAAGATTACGCCCATAGACACCAAATTCCTGAGTGGACAACCCATGCAGAAGAAATTATCAATCATCCTGATATTAATGCGGTTTATATTGCTACACCTCCTAAGTACCACAAAACTTATGCTTTACAAGTTGCTGAGGCTGGAAAAGCTTGTTATATAGAAAAGCCTATGGCTATTACACATCAAGAATGTGTGGAAATTACCAAAGCTTTTAAAGACAAGAATTTGCCTTTGTATATTGCCTACTACAGAACTTGTTTGCCAAATTTCTTAAAAGCAAAAGAATTGATAGATAATGAAACCATTGGAACGTTGTTAAATGTGCAAATCAACCTAACAAAACCTTTAGACGTGGTTGATGAAAACTATGTAAAAAACAATTGGAGGGTAGATCCTAAAATTGCAGGTGATGGATATTTTTATGATTTAGGATCGCATCAAATTAATATTCTGGAATTTTTAATTGGGGATATAGAACATGTGCAAGGTTTGGCTGTTAATCAATCTAAAATCAGTAAATCTAATGATGTTGTGGCTGCCAATATTTTGTTTAAAAACAATGTAGTAGGTTCTTGCTTTTGGGCTTTTAATAATGGAATTAGTACCAAGCGTGATGAATTAATCATCAACGGAACCAAAGGAAATATTAAAATGACTTGTTTTAACGACAATCCTGTAGTATTAACAATGGCGAATGGAAGTCAACAAGTTTTTGACATTAATTATCCAGAACATGTACAAGGCCCATTAATTGCATCTATTGTAAATGATTTAATCAACAACACTAAAAAAACATATAGCACTGGTAAAATTGGAGCCAAAACAAACTACTGGATTGAAGAAATCAGTGGTTTATTATCCTCATAAAAACCTAACCCTAAATATCAATCCACATGAAATTAGCCATTAAAATAAAATCACTCCTACTCTTTGCTATCTTGTTTACAGTAAGTATTCAAGCTCAAACCTCATCAGAAAAAGCCAAAGAAATAGCTTTAGAAGTAATGAAAACCATGGGAGGCGTTAAAAACTGGAACAATACTCATTTTATTCAATGGGATTTTGGAAAAAGAACTTTGTATTGGGATAAATGGACTGGAAATGTTCGTGTTGAAAACCCCGACCAGAATTTAGTTGTTTTGGTAAACATTAATACACTTAAAGGAAAAGCTTTTAAAAATGGAGTTTTAGTTGAGAATACTGAAGAAACTCAAAAGTTATTGCAACAAGGAAAAAAATGGTGGATTAATGATTCTTATTGGTTAACCATGCCATGGAAATTATTAGATCCGGGAGTACATTTAAAACATATTGGTACTGATAAACTTCCTGATGGACATACAACTGATGTATTACAAATGACTTTTGAAAATGTGGGAGTTACTCCTGAAAACAAATATTTGATTTATGTAGATCAACAAGAGCATTTGGTAAAGCAGTGGGCTTATTTTCCAAAGTTTGATGATAAAACGCCTAAGTTCACCATGGCTTGGAACAATTACCAAAAAACAGGAAATGTTTTACTTTCTTTTGATAGATTAAACGGAGCTTTTGGCCCTAAAAATGTATTGGTAAGCAAACAAGTAGCGGATAAGATTTTTACAAATTTATAATTTTTTATAACAATTCTTAATTAAGCACATCTTGTTACGACTAAACCCTTAAACTATTAAATTACCTAAATTTAGTAGCAGCTTTATGCATCATTTAAAATTAAACCCATGAACAATAGAGATAGTACTTATACCGGTTTTGTTTTTAAAAAATATGAAGCTCCAGAACTGAGTATTTTCGACAAGCTTTTAGATATTTTTAAAGAACTGATTACCCATACTTCAGGCGATGTTGATGAAGCTTTTGATTGGTTAGCACAATTAGACAAAACTTATCAAATTACCACTCCTGAATATACTTTAGAGGATTTTAAACGCGATTTATTCGAAAAAGGATTCATACAAGAACGCACCAAACCTGATGGGAATTCTGGAACAGGAATCACAGCCAAAACAGAAAGAGCCATTCGACAAAGGGCTTTGAATCAAATTTTTGGAAAACTTAAAAAATCTGGATCTGGAAATCACAGTACTAAAAAATTAGGGACTGGCGATGAAGCTACGGGAGAAACCAGAGCATATCAATTTGGTGATGGATTAGACAATGTGTCTATGACAGAAAGCATTAAAAATGCTCAAATTAACAACGGAATTAGCAATGGTTTTCAATTAACCGAAGACGATTTGGTGGTGAATGAAACCAATCACAAATCGCAAATGAGTACGGTGTTAATGATTGACATTAGCCACAGTATGATTTTGTATGGAGAAGACAGAATTACCCCTGCCAAAAAAGTAGCCATGGCTTTGGCAGAATTGATTACTACTCGTTACCCAAAAGATACTTTAGATATTATTGTGTTTGGAAACGATTCTTGGCGAATTTCCATTCAAGACCTACCTTATTTACAAGTTGGGCCATATCATACCAATACCGTGGCGGGGTTAGAATTGGCCATGGATTTACTAAGACGAAAGAAAAACACCAACAAGCAAATTTTTATGATTACCGATGGGAAACCAAGTTGTTTGCGTTTGCCTGATGGAAGATATTATAAAAACAGTAACGGATTAGATCAACACATTGTTCGTAAATGTTACGACAAAGCGAGTCAGGCACGTAAGTTACACATTCCCATCACCACCTTTATGATTGCACAAGATCCTTATTTAATGCAGTTTGTAAGAGCCTTTACACAAGCCAATCAAGGAAAAGCTTTTTACACAGGACTACAAGGATTAGGAGAAATGATTTTTGAAGATTACGAACAAAACAGAAAAAAAAGAATTAAAGGATAATATGAAACACACAGACATCAAAACACTAGGAGACTTAAAAGCTGCTGGTTATCAATATAAAAGCATCAAAGAAGAATTAAGAAGCAATCTAATCCACCTTAAAAAAGCACAACAAGACACGTTTACGGGCGTTCATGGTTATGAAAAAACCGTAATTCCTCAGTTAGAGCGTGCCATTTTATCCAAACACAACATCAACTTATTAGGTTTGCGTGGACAAGCAAAAACTCGTTTGGCTCGTCAGATGGTGAATTTGTTAGATGAATATATTCCTGTGGTGGCAGGTTCTGAAATTAACGATGACCCTTTAAAACCTATTTCTCGTTTTGCCAAAGAATTGATTGCTGAACAAGGTGATGAAACGCCTATAACCTGGTTACACAGATCTGAACGTTTTGCAGAAAAATTAGCCACACCTGATGTAACGGTGGCAGATATTATTGGAGACATCGACCCTATAAAAGCAGCCAATTTAAAATTATCTTATGCAGATGATAGAGTGATTCATTACGGAATGATCCCTAGAGCCAACCGTTGTATTTTTGTAATTAATGAATTGCCCGATTTACAAGCTAGAATTCAGGTTGCACTTTTTAACATTTTACAAGAAGGAGATATTCAAATTCGTGGTTTTAAATTACGTTTTGATTTAGATATGCAATTTGTGTTTACTGCAAACCCTGAAGATTACACAAACAGAGGAAGCATTATTACACCTTTAAAAGACAGAATTGGTTCACAAATTTTAACCCATTATCCGGATAATATTGCGATTGCTAAAACCATTACTCAGCAAGAAGCCAAACTAGAAGACAATCAATCTAAAAACATTTATGTGCCAGAAATTGCTAAAGATTTGTTAGAGCAAATTGGTTTTGAAGCTAGAGAAAGTGAGTATGTAGATGTAAAAAGTGGGGTAAGTGCTCGTTTGGGTATTTCTGCTTATGAAAACTTAATGAGTACGGCTGAACTAAGAATGTTAAGTAGTGGAGCTAAAAAAACGAGTATTCGTTTGAGTGATTTTATGGGAATTATTCCTGCCATTAATGGAAAAGTTGAATTGGTGTACGAAGGGGAACAAGAAGGTGCTGCTTCAGTAGCCGAAATTTTAATCAACGATGCTATTAAAACATTGTTCCCAACTTATTTTCCTGCCATTGAAAAATTAGTGCGTAAAGATGCCACTACTCCTTATGACGACATCATTAAATGGTTTATTGAAGGAACTGATTTTGAATTGGCTAATGACTTAAGTGATAAAGAATACCAACAACAATTAGAATACATCACCCCTTTAACAGATTTACTATCTGAATATCAACCAGACTTAAATAAAAAAGATCTTCCGTTTTTTAAAGAGTTTGTGTTATGGGCTTTGGTGGAACATAAAAAATTAAGCAAAGTAGAACTTACCGAAGGTTACGGATTTAAAGATTCTTTTGAGAGTTTCATTGATGGTATTTAGGTGTTGGTTAATGGTTAAAAGTAGTAATGTTTTTTATCAAGAAATGATTGATATATTAATTTGTTTATCAGTTCGAGTGATTAGAGAGGTACGAACGAATCGTATCAAGAACAGTTTCTGTAGTACTTTGTGATAATCGTAAATCAATATACGATAATCCATACTTGAGTGAGTACTTCTCGATACATCGTTTGCTTACACTCTTGTTACACCAAACAACTACTCGAAATGACATGAAAAAAGGTCTAAAATAGAAAGATAGAAGGTAAAAATATTTTTTAGTAAGAAGTGATTGATATATTGACTTGTTTGTCAGTTCGAGTGATTAGAGAGGTACGAACGAATCGTATCAAGAACAGTTTCTGTAGTACTTTGTGATAATCGTAAATCAATATACGATAATCCATACTTGAGTGAGTACTTCTCGATACATCGTTTGCTTACACTCTTGTTACACCAAACAACTACTCGAAATGACATGAAAAAAGGTCTAAAGTAGGAAGGTAGAAGCATTAGTTGTCGGTGTGCGATATTCGTAAATCGATTTACGATTATCTATGTTCGTTTCTATTAATGGTTAAATATAAGATTCCATAAAAAAAGCTCTTTATCAAACGTATAAAGAGCTTTTTTAAGTAGTGATTACTTATTAAAAAATATAGTTTACTTTGGCAAAAACACCTCTAGGTAAAATTGGCACTACTATAAAATTTTGATCTGGATTATTGGCTACAAATTCTGGAGTGGCTTGGTTGGCATTTCCTCCAAAAGAATTAGGCCCATAAAAACCAGCCAAACCTTCATCGTTCAACAAATTAGTAATATTAGCGCTGATGTTTAAATTTTTGTTAATAGCATACCCTGCTCCAACATCAAGCGTAACATAGCTTGGTAAAGTAAATCCATTGGCAATATTACCTTGTCTTTCCCCCATATATTTGGTATCTAAAAAAGCATAAAAGTCATCACTTAAATAAGAAGTTTTAAAATTAAACATCAAATTAGGATTATAAGGTAGCTTTTGATTGTTAAATCTTACAACTTCATCATCATTTATGTCTGTAGTTCCATTGGCATTGTACACCGTCCAATCTCTAGATTTTGCACTTTGTATCACTCCATTTAAATTAAACTTTAAAAAATCAAAAGGTTGATACATGCTTTCCAGCTCAAAACCAACTGTTCTAGCATCGTTAAATTGAGTAGGTGTGTAAAAAATAGTATTTGTATTATCATCAAACTCAAAATTTGTAGTTCCTATATTACTCAAATCACTTAAAAAAGCGGTTCCAGAAACATATACGTTTTGCTGATTGTATTTTAATCCGATTTCTGATTGATAAATTTGCTGTACTTCACCTTTTTTAGGAATAGGTACGTTGGTGAAATTATTAAAATAGTAATCAAACTCAGGAGCTTTATTCCCTTTACTAGTACGACCAAAAAGAATTAAATCTTCTTTAATTTTATAGTTAGCTCCTACAGAATAAGACAAGTAATTATAATTAAAACTAAACTCATCTTTTGTGCCACTTGGTTGAGAAATTCCATTATCATAATCTGTTAACTCATCTCCATCATAACCTCCGTTTTGAGAAAAAGGAACTCCTCTATCTTTAATACCTGTATGGTAAATGTTTTCATATCTTAATCCCAAATCTAATTGTAATTGATCTGTTACCTCCCATAAATCGTTTACAAAAAAAGCAGTTTGAGCTAAATTTGCAGTTACATTTTCAAAAAACAACCCTCCGTAATTACTTACCCCATTTTCATCAGAAATAGCAACCACTGGACTACCAGGATTTTCTACAGTAACAACCATCGCTTTAGGATTGTTTTCGTAGGTAGCAAACACAAAACTACTTTGTGTGTAATGTTCTGTAGAAGCATATCCTATATCTGCCCCAGTACTAAAAGTATGATTTTCCCATTTTTTATTAAAAACCAAATGATCCATTACTTCTGTAGCATTGGTGTCTTTATACCAACCTGCAGCTCCTAAAATTCCATCGTTTGGTAAACTACCACCTGTGTAATTATAACTACCTCCTGCTAAAATTCCACTATTATCCACTTGTGCCAAAATTGCCCCTGAATTGGCATCTTTAAAAACCACATTCCCTATTGGAAAACCTGCTCCGCTAATAAAATAAGCCAAGGGATTACTTAAGCTAACAAACGCATTGCTAATAGTTGTTTGCCAATTGGCACTTTTAGTAGATGCTTTTATATTGTTTTTTACAGACCAATCATTCCCTATCGTTTGGGAAAAATCGAAACCAAATACCAAATCTTTTGCTAAAACCCCTTGCGATGGATTAAAAGAATTTGTTTTTTGTTCATTAAGATAACGACCATCTGGAATGGTAGCATTTATACTTGGTAACAATTGAGAAGTAGTGTTAAAATCTTGTCCGTATGCAGCGGTAGGATTGTCCCAATTAGAAGCTGTTACACCATTCCAACGATTGGTTTTATCATTTAATACTTTAGAATAAAACTTAAAATATCCAAAATCATTTTTTTTGATAAAATTTAATTTTACCTGTCCTCCTTGGCTAAACGTAAAATCTACATTTCTAGCCCCTTCATCTTTTCTATAATGACCTCCAAGATTGTAATACCAATCGTTTCCAAGATCTCCATTTAACGCAAACTCATATTTACTATAAAGATTGTTTTCTCCTTGCACACCTACTGTTATTTGAGCTTGACCTCCAAAAGTTTCTGTTTTATCTAAAGAAATAAAATTATAAATTCCTCCAGGAGCATTCATGGCTGTAATGGCTGCAGATCCTCCACGAATGGCTTCTACTTTGTTTACAGTAATATCATTTCTATAAAATAAATCTGGGCTGTAGTAAGAGTGTTGAATTAAACTTACTGGCAAACCATCTTCTTGTAAAGAGGTATAGTACCAACCTAAATCATCTTCGGCCGAGGCAGAAACTCCTCTAGAATAAACTTTGGTAAAAACTTCTCCAGCCGAAGCATCAACAAAAGTACCGGGAATATTACGTAACAAATCTGCTGTACCTCTAGGGACTAATTTCTTTAAGTTTTCTGAAGTCAATAAACTTACTGATGTTGAAGACTCTAATTGTTTTCTGGCATCAAAAGTACCAGTAACCACAACAGTATTTAGGTTTTGATAATCCTCCTCAAGTAGAAAATTTATATTATTATTATTCCCTAATATTATTCTTTTATTTAACGTTTTATATCCTAATCTAGAGAGATTAATATTAATTTCTTTAGGTAAGTTATTTAAAATAAATGCTCCTTTTACATTCGTTACTGTCTTCTCATTCACATCTTCTACAGATATAATTACTGAAGAAATAGGCTCATGATTAAAATCTAAAACCAGTCCTTTTAGTTGGTTTTGAGAAAAAAGAACATTGGTAAAAAAAAGCATTCCTAAAAAAGAAAATGCATTAATTATGGAATTATTCATAAAATTTTAAGTATTGAATTATATATTTGTTAGTTATTTAAATAATTTATAAAAATATTAAAACCAAACACCAAGTTTGTTTATTATCTATCATTGAAAAATAATAAACAAAAAGAGTGAAAAATAATAAAAGTATGTCCATTAAGCTGTCCAAAAGAAATATAATTATTAACAGTCTATTGTTTTTAATGTTTATGGCATTTGCTGTTTTACAATTAAATGATCCTGATCCCATAATTTGGTTTACCATTTATTTTGTTATAGCTATAATTTGTTTGTTGATTAATTTTATATCCATAAATAATAAGATTATTTATGGGTACATAGTTCTCTTAATTATTTACGCTGGATTTCATTTTAGTTATTTAATAGATTGGTTACATACAAATGAAAAGGAAGAAATTTTTGGAAAAATGGTCTATGAAAAACCTTATCTTGAAGGTTCAAGAGAATTTATTGGTCTGGCTATGGGAATTGCAGGACTTATATTTACTACAACTACCAACAGAAAATAATACTTTAATATAAAAACAGATTTGTAATGGATAATATGCAAGAAATAGAACCTTTTCAAGCAGCCGAAGGAATTGTATATCATGCAGATACTTGTTTACCATTAATTGATGCTAGTAATAGAAAAAAGGTAAAACTTAAATCTTTATCTAGACATTCCTACCCAGGAGAAAGACTTGACGAAAATACCATTGGATTGAACAGTATTGGTTATTGGGATGCCAATACTCCACAAGACTGGGGACTCGATTGGCATAGAAACGAAGGAATGGAATTTCATTTTTTAGAATCGGGACTTATGCCCTATGCCCAAGAACACAAAGAAGTTATTTTAGAGCCTAACCATTTAACCATTACCCGACCTTGGGAAGCCCATAAAGTAGGAAATCCTTATATTGGAGTAGGTAAATTTTATTGGATTATTATTGATTTAGGGGTTAGGAGACCACATCAACCATGGGTTTGGCCAGATTGGATTAACATTACACCACAAGATTTAGAAAAATTAACCATTATGCTTAGGCATAATGAAAAATCTATCATTAAAACCAATCATTATTACAAAGAATGTTTTCATCAAATTGGTAAAGCTATTGACGAAGATGTGAATAACAATAGTGCTTCTAAAATAAGAATTTTAATCAATCAACTTTTATTACTGCTCCTAGAAAGTTTATCCGAAGAAAAAATTGTGTTAAACGAGGCTTTAACCGATAGCTCAAGGAGTGTAAAATTCTTTTTAAAAGAACTAGACAATAACATCTCAGAGAACTGGAATATTCAATCAATGGCAGATTCTGCGGGTGTTGGTTTAACAAGGTTTACTCATCATTGTAAACAAATTACCAATTTAACCCCAATGCAGTATTTAACCTATAAACGCATTGAAAAATCTAAAAAACTTTTAATAGAAGACAACAATTTATCGGTTTCAGAAATTGCTTACACTTGTGGCTTTACCACCAGTCAATATTTTGCTACTGTCTTTAAGAAATATGAAAATTGCACCCCAAACGAATATCGTTTAACAAACAATTTATAGGTATATTTTTTTTCACTGAAAAATTATAAACAACTACACATTGATAAATATATATATTTATCAATCAATACAGTTATTTTATGAATATATATAAATATTCATCACTATAAAATAAAAAATGTATTGATTTTTATCTAAAACTATATATATATTCAATGGAAAAATTTCATAAAAACAGATTGTTTGTTGCTAGTTGTTTGGCATTAATTACCACAGCAATGACCTTTGCTATTAGAGCTAGATTAGAAACAGTGTTTGGACCTGAGGGAATTGGTTTAACACTAGAACAAATAGGCTATGCTTTTACACCTGCCTTTTTTGGATTTACACTTGCTATGATTTTTGGAGGTCCTTTAGTAGATTTATTGGGAATCAAAAAAATTACTTGGATGGCTTTCATAACCCATGCAATTGGTATTGTTTGGACCATTATGGCAGATTCTATGACATCCCTGTTTTTAGCTACCTTATTTATAGGAATTGGAAATGGATTGGTTGAAGCTGCTTTAAATCCACTAGTAGCCTCTATGTATTCTAATCAAAAAACCAAAATGTTAAATAGATTTCATGTGTGGTTTCCTGGTGGAATTGTAATTGGATCTTTAGTTGGTTGGCTAACCATGGATGTATTAGGTTTAGATTGGCAAATTATGGTAACCACTTTGTTTATTCCTTTAATTATGTATGGAATTTTGTTTCTAGGACAAGAAATCCCAGTTACGGAAAGAGTTAAATTAGGGATTAGTAACAAACAAATGCTGTCTAGTATTACCAAACCACTTTTTATATTTATGGTTTTGTGTATGTTTTTAACAGCTGCATCAGAATTAGGAACTACTCAAAGAATAGAATCTTTATTAAAAACATCGGTTGCATCACCTTTATTAGTTTTGGCTTTTATTAATGGAATTATGGCTTTAGGAAGATTATTTGCAGGACAAGTAGTACACAAATTAAAGCCTGCAGGAATGTTACTTTATTCTGCCATTTTTACCCTTACTGGACTTTGGTTATTAACCATTACAAGCGGAAACATGACTTTTGTAGCTGCAGCAGTATTTGCTGTTGGTGTAACTTTCTTTTGGCCAACCATGTTAGGTTTTGTAGCTGAATATTTACCACAAACAGGAGCCTTAGGTTTATCTATTATGGGAGGAGCAGGAATGTTCTCCGTTTCTTTAGTACTCCCTGTTATGGGAAAATTAATGGATAATGCCAACGCAGTTGAAGCACTTAGAACAATGTCTATTTTACCTGCAATTTTAATTGTAGCTTTTATAGGATTAAATATTTACATGAAAAAGACGAGTAAAGAATAAACATGAATAGAAAATTAAGAATGGGAATGATTGGTGGAGGAACCGGGTCATTCATTGGTGATGTACACAGAAAAGCAGCTTCCATTGATGGAATGATAGAATTGGTTTGTGGTGCTTTTAGTAGCACTGCAGAAAAATCAATTCAATCTGGAAAAGATTTGTTTTTACCAAAAAACAGATGTTACGGAAGTTATGAGGAAATGATTTTAAAAGAAAAAGAACTTCCAGAAGACGAACGTATGGATTTTGTATCTATAGTGACACCAAACCATATGCACTTCCCTCCTGCTAAAATGGCTTTAGAAAATGGTTTTCACGTAGTCTGTGATAAACCTATGACCTTAACTTTAGAAGAAGCGATAGAATTAGAAAAAATCATAGAAAAATCAGGAAAACTATTTGCCTTAACACATAATTACCCTGGTAGTCCTATGGTTAAACAAGCCAAAGCCTTGGTTGATAATGGAGATATAGGAACCATTAGAAAAGTAGTAGTGCAATATTTACAAGGATGGTTATCTACAGACTTAGAAACTACAGGTCAAAAACAAGCTGCTTGGCGAGTAGACCCTAAACGTTCTGGTATTGGAGGAGCTTTAGGTGATATTGGAACCCATGCTGAAAACTTAGTTGAATATATTACAGGTTTAAAAATTACTGAAATTGCAGCTGATTTAGGTAGATTTGGAAAAGGAAGAGTTTTAGATGATGATGGAAACCTATTATTGCGTTTAGAAAATGGAGCTAAGGGAATCATGTCTATTTCTCAAATAGCTTTGGGTGAAGAAAATAATTTAGCCATAAAAATTTATGGTACCAAGGGAAGTTTAGAATGGCAACAAGAAAAACCTAATCAATTAACAACACATTGGTTAAATGAACCCGTAAAAATATATACTCCTAATGGAAATAAACTATATCCATCTGCTCAAATATCTAGAATTCCAGCTGGTCATCCTGAAGGATATTTAGAAGCCTTTGCTACTGTATATAAAAATTTTGCTATCCATTTAATAGCTTTATCTAAAGGAGAAACTATTAAGTCTCCAGACTACCCAACAGCTAAAGATGGAGTTAGAGGAATGAAATTTATTTATGCAGCTGTAGAAAGTGACAAAAACAATTCAACCTGGACAAAACTATAAATACAAAAGAACACTACTCAATATTATGAAATTTAACATAAATTATAAAACCCCACTTTTATTACTTAGTACATCATTATTAGTAATTGCTTGTAAAAAAGAGAAAAAACAATATTTTGATAACAAGTTTACAAAACCTAAAATTATAAAAGAAGCTTCGTCAGAATTCCGTACCCCAGAAGAAAGCATGAAAACCTTTTATTTGCCAGATGGATATAAAATGGAATTGGTGGCTAGCGAGCCTATGGTTGATGAACCTGTAACCATTGCCTGGGACGGAAATGGTAGATTGTATGTAGCTGAAATGAATACCTATATGCAAGATGCTGATGGTACTGGAACCAATAGGTCTATTAGTAAAATAAAACAATTGATTGATACTGATGGTGACGGAAAAATGGACAAAAGCACTGTATTTATTGACAGTCTTTTATTACCTCGTATGATTTTACCTTTAGACAACGGAGAATTAATTGTTAACGAAACTTATTCTTATGATTTATGGAAGTATACCGATACTAATAATGATGGTGTAGCAGATAAAAAAGAACGCGTTTATTACAATGAAAACCGTAGAGGTGGTAATTTAGAACATCAACAAAGTGGTTTATTATGGAACCTAGACAATTGGGTTTATACAACCTATAACCCAATACGTTTTAAATTTACCAAAGACAAAGTAGTAGTAGATTCTGTAATTAAAATGCCTAGTGGCCAATGGGGATTAACTCAAGACGACATGGGGAACAACTTCTACTCTACTGCTGGTGGAGAAAACCCAGCATATGGTTTTCAACAACCTCCTATTTATGGAGATTTTAGTCCTAAAGGAAGGCTAGAACCAGGTTTTATGGAAACTTGGCCTATTGTAGGAACTCCAGACGTACAAGGTGGTCCTAAAAGAATTAAAAAAGATGGTACTTTAAATCATTTTACAGGAGTTGCTGGTCAAACAATATATAGAGGACATAAATTACCTGATAACTTATATGGAGATTTATTTATTCCAGAACCAGTAGGTCGTTTTATTAGAAGAGCTAAAGTAGTTACAAAAGAAGACGGATTAAAAACGTTAGTGAATCCTTATTATCAAACTGAATTTATGGCTTCTACAGATTTAAACTTTAGACCTGTATGGTCTGAAACTGGACCTGATGGAACTTTATATGTGGTAGATATGTACAGAGGTATAATTCAAGAAAGTAACTGGACAAGAAAAGGAAGCGCTATTAGACCTGTTATAGAGCGTAAAAAATTAGATAAAAATATTGGTAGAGGTAGAATTTATAGAATTGTACACGAAGATATTGAACCAGATGAACAACCTAGATTGTTAGATAAATCATCTTTAGAATTAATACCTTATTTAGGTCACAAAAATGGATGGTATAGAAATACTGCTCAAAAATTAATCATTTTAAGAGCAGATGAAAAAGTAATTCCTGTCTTAAAAGAAATCGCTTTAAACAATCAAAGTATTTGGTCTAAATGGTTTGGTAGTGATGACAAAGATTACGGTTTAGAAAGAATTCATGCCTTATGGACCTTAGAAGGACTTGGAGTAATCGATTCAGATATTTTAAAAGAAAAATTTAAAGACGAAGACCACAGAGTAAGAATGACAGCTATTAGGTTAACAGAAAGTTTACTTGAAGCTGGTAATGTTGAGTTTTTTAAAGATTTTGAGGTTTTAGCAGAAGATCCTTCTGTAGAAGTTATAAACCAACTAGCACTAACTTTACGTTTTAGTAATGCTGACAAAGCTACCTCAATATTAAAATCTATTCAAAGAAAAAATAGTGAGAATAATATTATTGCCAACACTACTTATGAAAGTCTTAAAAAAACAGATGAAGTATTGTTAGCATTAAAACAAAGAATTGCTGGTAGAAATAGAGGCTCTCAAGAATCTGTGCTTAGAGGATATGATACTTATAACCAATTGTGTATTACTTGTCATGGTAAAGATTTAAAAGGAGCTCCAAATGAAGATGGTTCTTTAAATGCCCCTCCATTAATTGGAAGCGATAGAGTTAAAGGAGATAAAAATAGACTCATTAGAATTGTAATGAACGGATTAACAGGAGAAATTGATGGTACTGATTACGGAATTATGATGTCTTTAAAAAACAATGGTGACAAGTGGATTGCAGATGTTTTAAGCTATGTAAGAGCTATGAATGATAAAGATAATGTTGACTTTAAAGCCGTAAGAAACATAAGAAAAAAAGATAAAAACAGAGAAGATTACTGGACTTTAAAAGAATTGAATAAAATAAAATAAAATAAACATAAAAAAGAAAATGAATATTATTAAAGGACCTGCTATATTTTTAGCTCAATTTGCTGGTGCAGAAGCTCCGTTTAATTCTCTTGATGGAATGTGTGAATGGGTAGCTTCTTTAGGTTATAAAGGCATACAAATTCCTACTTGGGAAAGCGGATTGATTGATGTAGACCTCGCTGCTACCAGTCAAACTTACTGTGATGAGTTAAAAGGAAAGGTAGCATCATACGGATTAGAAATCACAGAATTGTCTACGCATTTACAAGGACAGTTGGTGGCTGTAAATCCTGCTTATGACACCATGTTTGATGGATTTGCTCCAGAAGCCTACAGAAACAACCCTAAAGCTAGAACCGCCTGGGCAGTAGATCAATTAAAAAAAGCAGCAGCAGCCAGTAAAAACTTAGGTATAACCGCTCATGCAACGTTTTCTGGATCTTTAATGTGGCATACTATGTATCCTTGGCCTCAGGCTCCAAAAGGATTGGTAGAATTAGGGTTTAAAGAATTAGCAGACAGGTGGATGCCTATACTAAATACTTTTGATGAAAATGGTGTAGACGTTTGTTATGAAATTCACCCAGGAGAAGACTTACATGATGGGGTAACTTTTGAGCGATTTTTAAAAGCAACCAACAATCATAAAAGAGTAAATATTCTTTATGATCCTAGTCACTTTGTTCTACAACAATTAGACTATTTAAAATACATTGATTACTATCACGAATACATTAAAATGTTTCATGTAAAAGATGCTGAATTTAACCCTTCTGGTAAAGTAGGGGTTTATGGAGGTTATCAAGATTGGAAAGACCGTGCCGGTAGGTTTAGATCTTTAGGTGATGGGCAAGTAGATTTTAAAAGCATTTTTACAAAACTAACTCAATACAACTGTAATGTTTGGGCTGTTATGGAATGGGAATGTTGTATTAAATCTCCTGAGCAAGGTGCTAAAGAAGGAGCTCCGTTTATTACATCACATTTAATAGATTCTACAGACAAAGGCTTTGATGATTTTGCTGGTAGCGCTACTGATAAAGAAACACTAAAAAAAATATTAGGGATTTAAAAAATTCTAAGAAAAAGAAAGAATCAGGAAAGAGGAATCATAAAGATTCCTCTTTTTGCTTTTATCATTATTTTTTACATCAATTTTAACCTTAAATTTCCGTAGTAATTCTCGATACATTCTGAAGCTAGTTCAGGACACTCGAAGTGACATTTTAAATTCCATGACAGTTCGAGTTTAATTTACTGAAGTATAACGGAAACAAATCAAGTATGGAGAACTTATTTTTCCCTTATTTGATAACTCGTTTCATAATATCCAAACCTCCCCTTTTGATTAACTCCTTCAACTACAATAAGTATTTCTCCTGTGTTATCTCCGTTGTAATATTCTACTTTTGCTTCTCCAATTTCATCGGTAGTTACATTTGGTTCCCAATGTACAACCGAACGTAAATCGGGGATATTCCAATCTTCTGGGTTTAAACTTTCGTGCTTTGGAGCATAAAATTCTCGTTTGGGAGTAAAACCTTTAGCATTAAATTTTTCAATGCCTTTGTTTCTACTTATATAATTTTCTCCTTTACCTGCATATGTATAAATATTTACAATGGCTACCCTTAAACACATTCCTTTTTCTACATCCCAAACATCTTCTCCATTAAATGTCGGATCCTTAATTAGTTCAAAACTTTTAATTTCTTCTAGTGGAATAGTATTTAAAGGGATTGGAATTCTTCTAGGTTTACCATCTATCAAAACAAAAGTACAATCATATCCATAAAGACTAATTTCATCACCTCCAAACTCAAATTCATTTCCATCCTTATAGATAACTTCAATACCTTCATCTGGATAAACAGCATTTAAAACACTCGTTATTCCATAATGCCAAGTAGGTGCCTTTCTTAATAATTCTTCATTTTCTATCACCAAATCTGGTAAACCGTATTTTTCTTTCATTATTTGTCTAGCGGGTGTCATGTTATAACCTGTAAGCTTTACCTCCTCTAACTCAATAATCCCCTTTGCCAACTTTATCTTTTCTTCTTGTTGTTTTCTAAGAATATTTTCTTTTACATATAAAATAGTGCTATCTGCTAACTTTACATTTTCTGTTTTTTTATAGTTGATTACAGGTGTTTTATAACTAGCCAACTCAATATTATAATCTTTTTTCTTCCCTTTTTCATCTTTAGTTTGCATCGCTACTTTAAACTCATCTTTATAGTAATCATCTAACTTTATATTAAAGCCTCCTGTACTATCTATTGTTTGAATATCTACATTTAAAGGACCATACACAGCTGTTAATTCTACTGGTTTTTTCAACTTACTTTTAGAAAACCATTGGTTTTTAATTCTCCCAGAAATAGTTAACCCTTTTTCTGGTGAGAATTTAAAATTGGTACTAAAAGCTGTATTTTCATATTTGTAATTACTCCAACCTTGGGTTAACAATAAAGCATCTACATCTTGTTTTCTTCTTTTATTTTTAATATCAAAATAAGCATTGGGATTTTCTATGGTTCCTTTTAATTCTGAGTTCAATAAAAAGTAGGATAAAATGTTGCTTCGCAAACTATTTTCTTTTCCTAACTGTTCTTTATTGATGACTAGTACAGATAAATTGGTTTTAATGGTACTGTCTATACTTTTAGTATTTATAGTAATAGCCGTTTTATCTCGCTGTTTGAATTTTGATTTACTCAACGTTGTGTTGATTTTAATTCGTTTATTTTCTCTATAATTAAAAAACAATCGTTCTGCTACAATTTGGTTGCTAAGGTTGGTGATGGTGAATTTTACAATTCCTTCGGGTAGTTTAGCCTTTTCTATTCCTGCTCCTACTTTATTGTTTTTAAATAACATTTCAAATTCATCATACACCACTCCTCTTACTTGGGCTTTTACATGTAATGCCTCTTGATTTTGTTGATTGGTTTCTAAAGACAAAACAATAAAATCTGCTACTTCTTTTACATTTAAAACTACTCCTGTTTTATTTATTTCTGGCAATGGATATTTATACTCCACATTATCTGTTCCTTTTACGACTGCATAATATTTTTTGTTAAGTGCTGGTGTTAAAAAAGTAACGCCCATTCCTAAAGTATTGCTCTGAAAAGGCATGATAATGTTGTTATTTTGGTCTACAATAGTTCCTGTAATTTGTTTTCCTTTGTTGTTATAGTCCAAAGCTTTAAAAGCGAGTTTACTTGTTAAACCATTTACTAATTTTCCTCCTTCTGGAAAAAATTGTAAATCCAAATAGTCTTTATTAATCGCTATCGTTTTGCTGTAAGAATTGAACTTTTTATAATCAAAATTTCTGGCTCTTATAGAACCTAATTGGAATTCTAATCTTGCTTTTACAGCATCTTTGGGTAATAAATATCTAAAACTGTAAACATCTTCTTTATCCTTTTCTACTTCTAAAGAATCTGTTGTTTCTTCTGTATGGATATACATTTTTAGTTTTCCCTTAAACTTAGGATTTAAGAGTTCTGGATAAGCTTTGGCTGAAATTTGGTATTGCTCATTTTCCGTTTCTTGCAAAACAACATCTCTAATAGCTAAATCTTCTTGTTTAATCTCTTTAGGAGCGTAGATATCTACATAAGTCTGAGAGATAAATTCTTTATCAAAATTTTTATTCCATTCGGTATAAGCTCTTATTAAATATCTTCCTGAAGGTAGTTCTTCATTTAAGTCAAAATAACCATCTGTTATACCATTTTCTATTTTTAAGAGTTTAGAATCAATGATGTTTTCATCAAAATCAATTAAATCTACATGCAATACCCCACTTAATTTGGTAGGCAAATGCTCCAAATCTGTCACAATCGCTTTAAACCAAATGGTTTTATCCGTAGTAAAAATCGTACTTACGGGTTGTAAGTAAATCTTTTCTGCATAAGCGTTTTTGGATTCTATTTTAACCAGTAGTTTTTCTTGAGAATAGGTTTGAATCATTGTTAATAACAACAAATTGAAAAAGATAATTCTGTTTTTCATAGTATTTTATATCAACTTTAATATTAAATCTCCGTAGCACTTCTCGATACACCATGAAACAAGTTCAGAGCACTCGAAGTGACATTTTAAATCCCATGTCAGTTCGAGTTTGATTTGCTGGAGTGCAACGGAAACAAATCAAGTATCGAGAACTTATTTCCCCCTTACTTGATAACTTGTTTCATAATATCCAAACTTTCCTTTTTTAGTAATGCCTTCAATTACAACAAGCATTTCTCCTGTATTGTCGGCATTGTAAAATTCTACTTTAGTTTCTCCATTTTCATCAGTAGTTATGTTTGGAGACCAATGTACAACTGAACGTACATCTGGAATTTGCCAATCTTCTGGATTTAAACTTTCGTGTTTGGGAGTATAAAACTCACGCTTGGGTTGAAAACCTTGGATGTTAAACTTATCAATACCTTTGTTTCTGCTTACACCATAAAGTCCTTTGCCCGCATACGTATAAATGCTAATAATAGCTATTTTAGAGTCTCTTACTAGATCACCTCTATACGCACCTACACCATACAATCCAGCTTCATAAAGAGGTCGACCAGGATCATCATCTGGCAAAACTCCCATAATACCAAGTTCCTCGTCATTATAACCACCTCTAAAAACATCACCTAAATAATAATTTGAGCGTTTCGGACTTTTTATCAATTCAAAACTTTTAATTTCTTCAATAGGTAAGTTTTGTATATATGGATAATCCAACAATGTTACTGGCTTACCATCTATCACAATAAATGTGAAATTTCTTCCATATACTTTAGCTTGTGAATAGGGGAAATAAAAACCTTCTATATTATCAATTATATGAATATCATCCGGAAAACTAGCTTGTAAAGCACTGTACAATCCATAATTCCATGTTGGAGCTTTCTCTACAATTTCATCATTCTCTATCACCAAATCTGGAGCCCCGTGTAAATCCATCATTTTTTTTCTGGCCGGTGTCATAACATACCCCGTAAGTTCTACTTCTTCTAATTCTATAGCACCTACAACAGGCTTAAGCTTTTCCTCTTTCTGTTTTCTGACAATGTTTTTCTTTACATACATACTAACAGAATCTGCCAACTGAACTATTTCTTCTTTTTTGTAATGTATTTTTGGACTTTTGTATTTATCTAATTCAATAGTGTAATCTTTTTTATTCCCTTTTTCAGTTTTAGTTTGCAAGGCTACTCTAAACTCGTCTTTATAGTAATCATCTAACTTTATATTAAAGCCTCCTGTACTATCTATTTCCTGAATAACCACATTTAAAGGCCCATACACCGCTGTAAGTTCTACTGTTTTTTTCAACTCCCTTTTAGAAAACCATTGGTTTTTAATTCTCCCTGAAATAGTCAATCCTTTTTCTGGTGAAAATTTAAAATTATTATTAAACGCTGTGTTTTCATATTTATAATTGCTCCAACCTTGGGTGAGCAGTAAGGCATCTAAATCGTATTTTTTTCTTTTGTTTTTAGGATTGAAATATTCATTAGGTTTTTCTATGATACCTTTTAATTCTGAATTCAATAAAAAGTATGACAAAATGTTGCTTCGTAGACTGTTTTCTTTTCCTAACTCTTCTTTGTTGATGACCAAAACAGATAGGTTTGTTTTAATAGCATTACTGTCTTTGTCTTTAATGTTTAAAGTGATGACTGTTTTTTCTCTTTGCTTGTATTCCTGTTTGTTTAGACTTGTAGTTATGTTTATTCGCCCCTCTTCTTTGTCATTAAAAAACAATCTTTCTCCTACAATTTTATTGTTTGGGTTGGTGATGATGAATTTTACAATTCCTTCTGGCAATTTGTTTTTTTCTATCCCTGCTCCTACTTTGTTATTTTTAAATAGCATATCAAATTCATCATAAACCACTCCTCTTACTTGGGCTTTTACATGTAATGGTTCTTGGTTTGGATGATTACTTTGTAATGATAACACAATAAATTCTTCTATTTCTTTTATATTTAACACCACTCCTGTTTTATGAATTTCTGGGATTGGATATTTATACTCCACATTGTCTGTTCCTTTTACGACTGCATAATATTTTTTGTCAAGTGCTGGAGTTAAAAAAGTAACCCCCATACCCAAAGTATTGCTCTGAAACGGCATCATGATATTGTTATCTTCATCAACAATATTCCCTGTTATTTGCTTTCCTTTATTGTTATAGTCCAAAGCTTTAAAAGCGAGTTTACTTGTTAAACCATTTACTAATTTTCCTCCTTCTGGAAAAAATTGTAAATCCAAATACTCTTTGTTAATCGCTATCGTTTTGCTGTATGAATTAAACTTTTTATAATCGTAATTTCTGGCTCTTATAGAATCTAGTTGGAACTCTAATCTTGCCTTTACAGTGTTTTGAGGGAGCAAATAATTAAAACTATATTCTTCATTTTCATCTTTTTTAACTTCTAAAGAATCTGTTTGTTCTTCTGTATGAATATACATTGTTAGTTTCCCCTTAAACTTAGGATTTAGGAGTTCTGGAAATGCTTTGGCAGAGATTTGATATTGTTCATTTTCTGTTTCTTGTAAAGTCACTTCTCTTATGGCTAGATCTTCTTTTTTAATTTCTTTAAGAGCGTAGAGATCTACATAAGTTTGAGAGATAAATTCTTTATCAAAATTTTTATTCCATTCGGTATAGGCTCTGATTAAATATCTTCCTGAAGGTAGTTCTTCATTTAAGTCAAAATAACCATCTGTTATACCATTTTCTATTTTTAAGAGTTTAGAATCAATGATGTTTTCATCAAAATCAATTAAATCTACATGCAATACCCCACTTAATTTGGTAGGCAAATGCTCCAAATCTGTCACAATCGCTTTAAACCAAATGGTTTTATCCGTAGTAAAAACCGTACTTACAGGTTGCAAGTATATTTTTTCTGCATAAGCATTTTTAGATTCAATATTTATGTCTACCCTATCCTGGGCGGAAACAAAAAAAGGTTGAAATAAACAACACAATCCTACTAAAAAATAGTATAAAGATTTTTTCAAAATTATTATTAATTGATAAAGAAATTTAACCTTAATTTAAAAAAAACACTATAAATTATAACTCATATTCTATACATTATCATTCATTATTAATTTTAAAGACATCCTAAGAATCAAGTCAAGTCTAAAGGAGATGAGTATCATAATTAACCAATAGTTTAGTTATCTTTGCCATACTAGTAAATACTAACCATGACATTTAAAGACTTACACTTAAACGCTAAAATATTAAAAGCGGTAGCAGAACAAAACTACAGCACACCTACTCCAATTCAGCAAGCAACCATTCCTTTGGTTCTAGATGGTGTTGATGTAATTGGTTGTGCACAAACTGGAACAGGAAAAACAGCTGCTTTTGCTTTGCCTATTTTAGATCGTATTTTTTCTCAAGCAGATGCTAACAAAAAAGAAAAAAAGATCAAAGCCTTAGTTGTAAGTCCTACGCGTGAATTGGCCATACAAATAGAAGAAAATTTTAAACAATACAGTACTTATACCAATTTAAGAACTACTTCTGTGTATGGAGGAATGTCCATGGAGCCTCAAATAGATCAATTAACCAAAGGAGTTGATGTTTTAATTGCCACTCCTGGTCGTTTGTTAGATTTACATAAAAGAGATATTCTAAACCTAGACTATATTCAAATTTTAGTTTTAGATGAGGCTGACATGATGTTGGATATGGGGTTTATAGACGATGTAAAAAAAATAGCTCGTTTATGCCCTCAACAGAAACAAACTTTGCTGTTTTCTGCAACCATGCCTCCAAAAATTGAAGCTTTGGCTAAAGAATTATTAACGGAACCTGAAAAAGTATCCGTTTCTGCTATTTCATCTGCTGCCAAAACCATTAGTCAGGAATTGTACATGGTTCCAAAACCAAAAAAGATTGAGTTATGCTTACATTTACTAAGAAATGATTTAAGAGGAAATATTATTATTTTTAGACGTACCAAGTTTGGTGTAGACAAACTAGAAACTACCTTGTTAAAAAACAATTATAAGGTAGATACCATTCACGGAGATAAAACACAAGCAGCCAGAACCAAAGCTTTAAATAAGTTTAAAAATAATGATGTAAACATTTTAATCGCTACTGATGTAGCAGCCAGAGGAATTGACGTGCCAGATTTAGATATTGTTATTAACTTTGATTTACCTAACATTCCTGAAGCTTATGTACACAGAATTGGTCGTACAGGTAGGGCTGGAAAAGAAGGTAGAGCTTTGTCTTTTTGTTCTGCTGATGAAAAAACATATATAAAAGATATTCAACAATTATTAGGTAAATTAATACCTGTAGAAGAAAATCATCCTTACCCTTTAGATCCTGCTGCAAAACCAGAGGTTCATAAAAAACAAGGAAGCAAGTATAAAAAGGGTCGTAAATCTGAAGCTTCTAAAGCCAAGAAAAAACGTTGGTATTAAATAAAACATCATGGAATTCTCCTTTTATGTATTAACAATAACTTTGGTAATCTTAACCTTTTTACCATTTATTAAAAATCAACATTGGTTATTTAGAGTTCCTGATTTTGGAAGAATTCAAATTCTTGCACTACAAGTAGTATTGTGGCCAATAGCCATTTTTTTCCTTTGGACAGATATTAATACTATTTGTACACTAATATTTTTATTATTAAGTGTTGCTATGGGGTATCAAATTTTAATTTTATATCCATATATTATTACTAAAAACAAGATATACAATACAAAAAACAAAGAGCTTATATCAATTTTATCAGTAAATGTATATCAATTTAACAGGCAATATCAACCCCTAATTAATTTAATACACAAAACAAAACCCAATATTTTTATAACTATAGAAACTGATCAAAAATGGGAAGAAGCTTTATCTGTTTTTGACCATGATTATCAATACTATAAAAAAATAGCATTAGACAACACCTATGGAATGCACTTTTACAGCAATTTAAAAGTCACAAAAATAAAAGCTCATTATTTTGTTGCTGATGATATTCCTTCTATAGAGGTACATATTACAACAGCTAAGGGTGACTCTTTTATTTTATATGGAATTCATCCACCACCTGCAAGTCCAACCGAAGAAGAAAACTCTAAAGAGCAAGACGGAGAATTAATGGCTATAGCTAAAAAAAGTTTAACCCAACAAAACAGTATGATTGTTGTTGGTGATTTTAATAGTGTGGCATGGTCACGTATTACCAAACTTTTTGCAAAAGTTTCGGGCTTAATTGATGCTAGAGTTGGACGTGGATTTATATCTACCTTTCCTGCAAAATATAGGCTGTTTAAAATCCCCATAGATTTGGTGTATCATTCTAAAGACATTACTATTACCCAACTTAAAACCTTAGAAGATATTCACTCTGACCACTTACCTTTGTACTTAGAGTTTTATATTAACAATAAACACCCTAATACCAACACTAAAGTTACAAAAGGAGTATTAGAAAAAACCACAGAACTTATTGAAAAAGGTATTGATGAAACCTCTAACAATAGATAGCTTATCTTTTTTTGCTTAGTAAACCGTCTATAGAAAATTTCCCTGGACCTTGTAACAAAATGACAATATATACTATTAGATACAATACAGACTTTTCTTGCACTCCAAAACTATCAGATAGGTGAATATTAAAAGCTACCACCATAGTAACAATTAATGGAACAATAGCCCAACGAGTTAAAAGTCCCAACATAATAAATACAGAACAAATAACTTCTGCAAAAACAGCCAAAGCCAAAGCCGTAGTTTCTCCAACACCAAAAGGATCTAAAAATTGTATTTCTTCTCCGCCAAATAACTTATACCATTTTCCTAATCCATGACCAAAAAGCATGGTGGCCCCAAATGAAACCCTAAGTATTAAAAGACTTATATGATGAGTAAAAGCGTTGAGTGATTTTAAATATAACATGATCTATTTTTTACAATTATCTTCCTTTTCCTGAATAAGTCATCGCTTCACCTTTACCAAAACCATAACTAAATCCTAGGGTAAAAAAACGTCCTCTTTGACCAAAACTATATTGGTAAGATTTATCATTATCAATAACACTTTCGCTAATTCTAGATTCAAATATATCTCTAATAGCAAAATTGATTACCGCTCTTCCTTTTAACATTTTTTTTCTCAATCCTAAATCAGCAAAAGCATAACCAGAGTCTTTTCCTTGCACTGTTTGATTAGAAGATCTGTAATTACCAGTTAACTCCATATCTATATCTAGCGGAAAACTAATTTTAGAATTTAAACGAGTACTCCAATTGTCTGCAGAAAAATCAAAATTTTGATTTTCGTACACACCTTTTCGATCAAAATAATTCCAGTTAAAATCTCCGTTAAAGCTCAACCATTTTGTAGCTGTATATTTTCCGTTGATTTCAACACCTGTAGTGTTTCTACTCCCCACATTAAAAGGAGTTCTTGTAGTGATATCGTTGTTAGATTCCGGATCGTATTCTATAATGGCAATACGCTCCATTACATCGGTAGTATATCTGTAATAAACACTAGTACTCATAGTTGCTTTTCCTATTTTATAAATAGAAGTTATTTCATAAGAATCTGTAAATTCTGGCTGTAAATCTGGGTTACCAGCACGGATATTATAATTATCACTAATACTAATAAAAGGATTTAAATCCCATAAACGAGGTCTGTAAATTCTTTTAGAATACCCTGCTTGTAACGAGAAACTATCTGTGAATTTATAAGAGGTATGAGCACTTGGAAACAAGTTGGTATAACGCTGTGTACCTTCCGCTCCTTTATTGGTAATAGTTAAATCTGTATTTTCTATACGTGCACCAACTTT
This sequence comes from Wenyingzhuangia sp. IMCC45467, assembly GCF_054111205.1. Next base: position 458,319 of record NZ_CM134196.1, on the reverse strand, counting down.
AATCCCCCAAGTATCATTTTCGTATGCTCCAGTTCCATAAACACCTAATACTTTTTGATTGTAATCAAAAGTGTTTGTCAAATCACTATCCACCACAAAATCTCCCTCATCTTTATTGTAATTTCTTACTTCGTAATCATTCCCAACATCATTAATTACATACTGCCCTCCTGTTTCTATAGTATATTCATCACTAATAGGGTTGGTATAATCTAACTTAAATGTGTAATCTGCTTGCTGAAACTCAGTATTTGTTTGTTGATCTGTTTCAGTATTGGTTCCAGATAAAGTTGAATTTGTAAACTCTGATGATAACTCTTTACCAAAGAATCTACCCAAAGCACTAAATAATAAAATATGCTCTTTGTTATTTTTAAACTCCTTGCTGTAATTAAACTCGTATTGCCATTTTGGATTGGTTGCCTCGGTTTCTTCGGTTCTAATCCACTCACTTTGTAATACATCATTTAAATAAGAACTATAATTGGTTTCCGAAGGTTGATCTTCAATTTCGTAAGCAATATTTCCTGATAAGGTTAGCACGTTATAATCATCTATATGATAATCTGTTCCTAAAATTAAATTGTAAAAAACTTCATTTCTATAATTTGTTCCATCAGACACCAATCTACTTTGATTTTCTTTGTTTTCATTAATATTCTCGTTATATCTTGGGTATGATTTATATCCTCCTCCAAACTGGGTAAATAAATTAAACTTTTCTGTTCTTCTGTTCATACTTACTCCCACACTATGATTGTCTGGAATTCCTGTATTCACAGAAACAGAACCGTTTAATCCTTTTTTTTCTTCTTTTTTAAGAATAATATTTAAAATTCCTGCTGTACCTTCTGCATCGTATTTTGCAGATGGATTGGTAATTACCTCAATACTTTCTATCATTTCTGCTGTAATGGTTCCCAAAGCATTACTTCCAGACTCTGTTAAAACAGATGGTTTACCATCTATTAAAATTTGTACTCCAGAACTACCTCTAAGACTTACTGCTCCTTCTATATCAACATTTACAGAGGGTACATTGTTTAATACTTCTAAAGCACTTACTCCTGTACTAGCAATATCTTTACCAACATTAAAAACTTTTTTATCTAACTTAAATTGAGTTTTAGACACTTCTGCCCTAACCTCAACAGCAGCCAATGACTGACTATTTTCTTCTAAAACAATCGTTCCCAAATCCACCACATTTTTACTAGTATCAATGCTTTTAAAAGTTTGAGTTTTATACCCCATAAAACTAATCTCTACATAAATATTAGATCCAGATGTTTTAATGTTAAAAAAACCATTTTCATTGGATGTTGTTCCACCAAGTACCTCTTCACTAGTTTTATCTTTTACCACAATAGTAGCATATGGAACAGTAGTTTTAGTAGCAGCATCGGTTAGGGTACCTGCAATGGTTATTTCTTTGTTTTGAGTGTAACCTATTACACTTAACATTACAAGCAATAGAAAGTTAAACTTTACCTTCATCATATTTATTTAAAAGTTTGAGGATTATATACTTTAATTCAATACAAAAGAACTAAGAAAACAAGTCAAATAAAAAAACAATCTGTAAACAACAAAATGCTTATGGTAAACAACATTTAAAAAGAATATTGTTGTTTAGGGCATTAATTATAATGTTTACAGAATTTTTTATTTACAAAGCACTCAATTTTATAGCTTTGTAACTATGAGTAGAAAAACTAATTATAAAAATATTCTCAAGGAATTCCTTTTTCAGTTTGTATTAGCAAGCCTTGTTTTTATTCTTTACTCCTACGGAAGACATGATAGAGATATTACTTTTCAGGAATTTGTTTTTTTTACCAACCAATCTTTAGGAGCATTAATTATTGGTTTTTTTATATTACCTCGATTTTTTTACACTCAAAAATATTGGCATTTTACTATTTATACAGCTGTAGTATTTTGTGTAGTTATATTTATAGAAGAGGCTATTTTAGAACGCATTTTTTTCCCTACTACCAGAGGAAAAAATATTGCAGCTAAAATATATGATTTGTTAGATGTACTCCCTACCATTCTTATTTTATTAGGAGCTAAATTTGCCTGGGATGCCATAACACAACGCAAGCACAACAAGCAATTAGAATTGCTTGCTAAAGAAAGTGAACTACAGTTTTTAAAAACACAAATCAATCCTCATTTTTTATTTAACAACCTCAATAATTTATATGCGCATGCCATAGAAAACTCTCCTAAAACCTCTGAATTTATTTTAGAGTTATCTAACATGTTGCGTTATATGTTATATGATTGTAAAGCTGCTTTTGTTCCTCTTACTAGAGAAGTAGAACAGTTAGAAAACTTCATCAATTTAAACAAATTACAAACCGAAGGAAAAGGAAAAGTAAGTTTTAACACTAATGTTAGGGAAAACAACTTAAAAATTGCTCCACTTATTTTTACCGTTTTTGTAGAAAATGCTTTTAAACACAGTACCTCTAGCCTTTCAAAAGCTATTAATATTGTGATTAATTTAGAAGTTGATAAACAAAATCAATTAATCTTTACTTGTAAAAATAATTTCTTAAATACCTCAACCACACAAGATTTAAACAAAGGAATTGGTTTAAAAAACGTGCAAAAAAGGTTAAATATGCTATACCCAAACAAGCATTCTTTAGAAGTGAGTAATAACAATCAAGAGTATTTAATTACTTTAAAAATAAATTTACAATAGTGATGGATTGTATTATTGTAGAAGACCAATTGCCTGCACAGCGTATTTTAAAAAAATACATAGAAGATGTAGGAAACCTTAACTTAAAAGCCATTTTTAACAATGCATTAGATGCCATGGATTTTCTACAAAACAATACTGTTGAACTTATGTTTTTAGACATTCATTTACCTCAATTATCGGGGATAGATTTTTTAAAAAAATTAGAAACCCCTCCTAAAGTAATTTTAACAACTGCCTTTACTGAATATGCTATTGAAAGTTATGATTTAAATGTGGTTGATTATTTATTAAAACCTTTTGCTTTTAAAAGGTTTATGCAAGCCATAGAAAAAGTAAAAAGCAACGCTACTCTTATACAAAAGGAAATATTTATCAAATCGGGGTACGAACATATTAAGGTTAATATTGATGACCTTATTTACATCAAATCAGATACCGATTATACTGAATTTTTCTTAGCTAATAAAAGCTACTTATCTTCTGAACCTTTGCGTTTTTGGGAAACTGAACTCAAAGCGTATTCATTCAATAGAGTTCATAAATCATATATCATCAACTCCAAAAAGATTGAAAAAATAGGAACACAACAAGTGGTATTAGTTCACAACATAACCATTCCAATTGGTAGGACTTATAAAGATGATTTTCTAAAGTTATTGAATTAAGATAGCTGTAATAAATCACTTTACATTTATTAAAAAATAATTGTCGATGTTTTTTTCTATTTTAGAGAAAAACATAATTGTATGAAAAAAACTTATAAAGTGCTAATAGTACTTATATTATTAACGCAAATTACCTTTGCTCAAGAAGAACAAAAAACACCTAGCCAAGTAAAAAAAGCTACCGTTTTTTTAAACAAAGCTCAAATTAATAGAGACGTAAAAGTTTCTTTAAAAAAAGGAATTACCACACTTGTTTTTAATCATCTCTCTCCTTTTATTGATGTAAAAAGTATACAAGTAAAAACAGCTCCAAGTATTAATATACTCTCTGTAAATCACAAAAAAAATTACCTAAACGAAATTAAAAAATCTGAGCAACTAAAAGCTTTAGAAGAAAAACGTGAAGCAATCTCTGATAAAATCACTTTAGAAAACACACAATCAGAAATTGTAAATCAGAACATCGATTTTTTACAAAAAAACAAAACCATTGGAGGAACCAATCAAACTTTAACAGTAAACAATTTAAGTCAAACCGCTACTTATTATGCCAATCAATATAAAAAGTTAAAATTAGAAGAATTGGCCATTGCTAAAAGACTTAAAGATTTGTACGAGGAACGAAGGATAGTTAACAATGAAATTAACACCATTAGCAACAACAAATCCTTACCTACTGGAGAAATATTTGTAAAAGTAGAAACCACCAAAATAGAAAACACAAATTTTGAAATTACTTACTTGGTAGACAATGTTAGTTGGTATCCTTCTTATGATATCAAAGCAATTGATATTGACAATCCTTTAGAAATTACCTACAAGGCCAACTTACAACAAAATTCACAAATAGATTGGAATAATGTGGCTTTGACTTTTTCATCAGACAATCCAACAGTTTCTGGAGTTGCCCCAGAATTAACTCCTTATCAACTGTCTTTTAACCAAAGAAGAGGTACTACAAAAAATATCTCATACATTCAGGGTCACACTTTAGATGAAAATGGAAATCCACTACCAGGGGTAACTATTTTAGCAAAAGGTTCTAGCATTGGTACTGTTTCTGATTTTGATGGAAATTACACCATGAGTTTACCTAATAATACTAAAATTATTAAAGCTAGTTACATAGGCTACGAAACACAAGAAAAACCTGTTACAAATGAAACGTTAAATTTTAGATTAAACCCTAGTAGTGAATCTTTAGATGAAGTGGTAATGGTTGGTTATGCTTCACAAAAGAAAAGTAAAGCTATAGGAAGAGCTTTACAAGGAGAGGCATCTGGTATACAAATAATGGAAACAAGAAGTGATATTGATGATTATGAATCCTCTCCTTTATACGTAGTTGATGGAGTAGCTATGAATAATAATCCAAATTTATCACCTGATGAAATCAAATCTATTGATGTTTTAAAAGATGCTTCTGCTACCAGCATTTATGGTAGTAGAGGAAGTGAGGGAGTAATTGTAATTACCACTAAAAATGGAGCGAATGCTATAACAACCATTAACCAAACAGCTGTTAATTTTAATATTGAAAAAAATCAGACTGTAAAAAGTTCTGTAAACGTAAAAGAAATCAAATTAAAGACTTTACAAGTCCCTGCAGAATATCAATATTATACCGTTCCAAAAGTGAACAAATCAGCATATTTAACCGCTAAGATTAAGGATTGGGAAAAATATCAATTGTTAGATGGAGAAACCAATGTGTTTTTTGACAATACCTTTAAAAGCAAAGGGGTGCTAGATTTAGGAGCTGTTAAAGAAGAGATTGTTATTTCTCTTGGTGTTGACAAACAAATAGATATTAACAGAAGTGCTGTGACCGAAAATGTGGGGCAAAAGTTTTTAAGTAAAAATGTAGAAACTACTAGGCATTGGAAAGTTGATATTAAGAATAATAAAAATCAACCTATTAATATTCAAGTGCTAGATCAAGTGCCAGTATCTGTTACAGATGAAATTAAAGTAGAGGTTTTAAATATTTCAGATGCAGAAATGAACAGCTTGTCTGGAGAATTAAAATGGAACTTAACCATTCCTAAAACTACTAGTAAAACTTTAAATATTGAATATTTAGTAAAACATCCTAAAGATAAAAAGTTAATTATTGACTAATAAAACTTAAAATATCAACCATATAAAATCCCCATTAAACTCAATTAATGGGGATTCTGGTTATTGAACAAAAAACAAACAAATTTACTCAACAATATAACTATCTATTAAAGAATTTATGTCAGCTTCTTTACCAGAAAAGTCATCGGCAAATAAATATTTATACAAAGGTTTTCCATCTACCTTATCTCTTAATTCTAAATTATGATTTCTACCATATACTTGGTTCCATTTGGCTCTAACCAATGCCCAAGTATTTTTGTTTTTAGTCCACCAATCTTGAGCAGCTTTACATTTACTATCTTCTACTTTTACATAGGTATTTAATCCTTTTTCTTGTGCTAACAATACGTCTGATTGTCCTTGAGTACGAATAATTTTATCATTATCTTGATTATGAATCCATCCTGTTGGAGTAATCTCTTGGCGGTTTCTTCTCAACGTAACATTGTAATCATTACGTTTGGTGTATTCTCTACGAGGTAATGGAGCTGTGGTTGTGTTCTCCCAAAAACTTTTTCCGTCTACATGTACCCAAGTGGCAAATCCTTCATAACGGGGACTGTCATCTACTTGATAAACTTTTTGAGTCCATGTTTTTTTAACTTCTTTTTTAGGTAATTGTCTGTAGGTCCATTTTGTATCATAATTAAATTCGTACAAATCTCTATTTTCATACAACCAATCTTGTCTCCAATGCTTTACTATAAATTGTCTTTTAGGAGCCCCTACAATTAACAGATGTTGTAAAGATATTTTGTCCTTATCATCTTCAACCAACTGCACCCATTCTAATGCTTTATCGTGTTTTACTGCAGATGCTACATAGTTGGTATCGTTAGAATATTCAAATGTTTCTGCAAAATTAAAGTTTACCTCATAACAACCACACATACTTTTAATGGCCTTTTGGTCTTCTTTTTTTTGTGCACTAAGTACTGTTGATGCTAGCAATGTTGCTAAAGTGATTTTTTTTAATGTTTTCATGTTTTGCTTTTGTTAACTATAAAAAATATTTTTAATTATTATTTAGACTTTGTAAAAATAACATATATTTGCAGCAAATATAAAATAGAATGAGTTTAAATAAAAATAAAAAACATCTTTATTTCATCTTTTTTTTATCGTGTATGCTTACAGCTCAAGAGAAAAAAGCTGAATTAGACTCAATTATTAATACCGAAGAATTAGAACAAGTAATTATTACTGCAACTAGAACAAAAAAATTGGTTAAAAATGTTGCTTTACCTGTACAAATTATTAACAAAAAAGAAATACAACAAATAAATTCTATGCGTTTGGGTGAAGTTTTAGAAGAACAAACAGGATTAATTACAGTACCCGATTATGGTGCAGCTGCAGGAATACAAATGCAAGGATTAGATGCCCAATACACCTTAATTTTATTAAATGGTGTTCCTTTAATTGGTCGTTCGGCTGGTACTTTAGATATTAATAGGGTAACCGTTGGAAATATTGAAAAAATAGAAATTGTAAAAGGGGCTTCTTCTAGTTTATATGGAAATGATGCTTTGGGAGGTGTAATAAATATTATTACCCAACAACCAAAAAGTGGATTTTCAACACAACTTCATTATAGAGGGGACTCTTTTAACAACCATGATATCAGCAGTCAGTTTGGAGTTAAAAAAAACAAATTAAGTATCAGTGCTTTTATCAATAGATTTCAAAATGCTGGGTATGATTTAAATCCGTCTGATGCAATTAAGACCATAGATCCTTTTACCAATTACACTTTTCAAACAGGCATCAATTACAGGTTTAATAATACTGTACAATTAAATATTACCAGTAGAGTATTTCAACAAAGACAAAATGCTGCTCCGGTTGAAAATTTAGCAGGTGAAGAAAATAGTGATGAATGGAACAATCATTTTTTATTGCATCATTGTATCACTCCTAGTTTAAAAACAACAGCTGAGTTTTACATATCAAACTATAAAACCAATTCCTATTTAAAAAACACACAAACCAATGTTTTAGATAGCGAAAGTTATTTTGATCAATACATGATACGACCAGAATATAGAGTCGTTTATCAAACTAAATTTAATGCTGAAATTGTTGCAGGATTAGGGTGGACTTACGAAACTTTAGACAGAACATACTTCAGTGAAAAAGCCATATTTAGTGCTCCCTATGCCCTATTTCAATACGATCAAAACTTAGGGGAAAAACTGAATGTGGTTTTGGGAGCTCGTTTTGACAATCACAATAAATACCAATCTCAGTTCAGTCCTAAACTTGCCATTAACTATAACATCAATAAAAAAATAAGCATTAAAGGTTCTGTAGGCTACGGATTTAAAGCTCCTGATTTTAGACAATTGTATTTTGATTTTACCAACAATGCTATTGGTTATACGGTGGTAGGATATAATATGGTTCGTACTGTTGTAAATCGTTTACAAAACCAGAATCAAATAGCCAATTTATTAGTTCCTCTTAGCACTTTTGACAGCAAGTTAAAAGCAGAAAGTTCCATAGGAACTAACATTGGAGTCCATTTTAAACCTTCTACTCGTTTTACTTTTAGCATCAACGCATTCCAAAACAACATTCAAAACCTAATAGATACCAGGGCTATAGCCAATAAAACCAATACACAAAACATTTTTAGTTATGTAAATATTGATAAGGTTTATACTCGTGGAATTGAAGTGAATGCCTCAGCAAATATCATCAAACACATCAAAATAAAAGGAGGATATCAATACTTAATTGCAAAAGACAAAAGTGTAGCAGCTGCTTTTAAAAACGGTGATGTTTATGCTCGTAACCGTCAAGGTTCTTCTTTTCAATTAAAACCATCAGATTATGTTGGTTTGTTCAATCGCTCTAAACACATGGCCAATTTAAAGTTGTTTTACAACAATCCAGCCTGGGGATTAGATGCCAATATTAGAACCACATACCGAAGCAAATATGCATTGACAGATAGTAATGACAATGCGTATTTAGATAAATATGATGCATTTATAAATGGTTATGCTGTAGCTGATGTTGCCATAAACAAAACCATAGCCAAACATTACACATTAGGTATTGGAATAGACAATCTATTCAATTTTACTGATCCACAAAACATTAACAACATTCCTGGGAGAATACTCTACGGAAAACTAAATATTAAATTTTAAAAATCAATTAACATTATGAAAACCATTAAATTTTTAAGCCTAGCCATGGCATTGGCATTTACCACAATTGCTTGTGATGACAACAATGAAGAAGTAATAGCAGAATTAGAAGTTAAAACTGTAAGCAATTTATATGCCCCTGAAATGGGTGGACGTGGACAAGAAGCTTCTGGAGAATTTGCGAAATTTTCGTTTAAAACAGGAACAACTGTTACAGGAGACGATTGGGACATTGCTTTTAGAGCAACTAAAATTATTGTAAATGGTGGATCGGCTATTGGGTTGGTAGATGAGCCTAACAGAACAGGAGAATCGGCATTGTCTTTAGAAACAGGAACTTTGGCTGAAATTACTGCAGTGCCAGAAAACATCGAATTTAAACAAGATGCAGAAGGAGCTTATGCATTACCTACAGGTGCAGACAACGGATGGTATGGATACTCTGGATCTCCAGATCACAAAATTACTCCTTTGGCAGGAAAAGTATTAATTATTAAAACAACTGATGGACATTATGCAAAAATGGAAATTTTAAGTTATTATAAAGATCAAGATAGTTCTAATTCATCAAATCCAGATAACGAAATATCAGGATCTCAATACTATACTTTTAATTATGTTTATCAGTCTAATAATAGTACAGAATTTTAAACACCTCCCTATTTTTTTAAAAGCCGTTTTGATGATGTCAAAACGGCTTTTGCTTTTTAATAATTTTTTAGACTTGCTTTAATCCTATCTTTTATTTTATTCACAAAATCGGCAGGAGCTATTACTTTTAAAGCTTCTCCATACGATAAAATTTGTTGTTCCAATTCGTAATTAGGAATTACTTCTAAGCTAAATGTTAATCCATCTTCATTCAATTCACCATTTTTTTGACTTCCATGCATAGGCGATGTTAACATATAAGAAGCTAAGCTTTTATTGGCCTGTAAAGTAATTTTAGTGACTTCGTTATCCAATCCTCGGGTAATTCCAATAATATCTTCGTATCGTTCTGTAAAATCAATATCAGAGACTTCATAAACCTCTTTACTTTCTTTAATAGCCACAATTCTATCAATAGCCAAAGTAGTTACAGGTTGGTGTTTAGAATTTGTTCCCAATACAAACCACCTGTTATTGTATTGTTTTAAGTATTGCGGATGCATGGAAAATACTTCAATATCATTTTTTCTAAAAGATTGATAATCTATCAACAAGACTTTTTCATACAAAATGGCATTAAACAAAGTATTTAAATGTTCCAATCCTTTTAAATACGGATTGTTTTCAAAACCTAAAATTTCTCTTGGAGTTTCGTGAAAATCAAAATCTTTTTCCAACTTTAAAGTCAACTCTTCTACCCAACCAAATTGAGGCATTCCTTTAATTCTATTCAACGTTAACAAAGCTTCTTTTAATTGTTGAGCTTCCGTTTCGTTCATCGGTTGATTATTAATAGAAAAATCTGGACTAGAATAACGATAGTAAGCCGTTCTCCCCTCTTTTGTTATAGTCAACTCCACTCCATAACCTTGCTCACTTTTCATAAAGTTGATATCATCATATACCTGCCTACGCTTAATTCCATCGGTGGTTCCATTAAAATCGTACAGAGCTTGATTACAGGCTTCTATCAAATCATTCATTGCATAACGTTTTCCTGTATTTCTAAAACATTTGTCTAATGCTTGATAGCGAATGATTGCATTTTTATTGGTAGCCATTGTTGTGTTTTACTTTTATAAATTTTTATCCCGAGAACCGACAACCGAGAACCGACAATCGAGAACCGACAACCGAGAACCGACAATCGAGAACCGACAACCGAAAATCGAGAACCGAGAACCGAGAACCGACAATCGAGAATCGAGAATCGAGAATCGAGAATCGAGAATCGAGAATAAAAATAACCAATTGTGCAGAAACATCACATACATGAGTAAAATATTTGTAGTAAATAAAAAACTCAACAAGATTATGGAAAGACAAAGAATAAACAATTACCACATTGCAGGTTTTAATTATTACGAAGGAGCTTTGGCTTTTAAAAAACTTAAAATTGGAACAAAACTTATTTTAAAACCAGAACCTAATAACCAATATGATAAGTATGCCATCGCAATTTACTATAGAGATTATAAGTTAGGTTACATTCCTAAGGGAGAAAATAGACTTCTTTCTATTTTACTACAAAATAATATGATTGAAACTGAAACAGTAGTACAAAAAAGAGCTGAAGACGAACATCCTGAACATCAAATTTATGCCATTACATTTTTAATCATCAAAAATAAATAATATGAAAAACACTACAAGTTTACACGAACAGAGAAAAAAATTGAATACCATTTTTAACATCATCATCAAACGTAAAGATTTACCCGAAAATGAATTTGATCACTTGATGAGACTGTGGATTTTAGAGAATGAAAAGTTAGAAGAAAAAGAACAGATGTTTGAAATGATTTTTTTACAAAAAACCAACATTCAAAATTATGCAAGCACAGCTATATAAAGAACTGGGTAAATGTTTAATTCGTTTTATGTTTACCCATTCTTTATTTTAATACAAATTTTACTTTTCCTCCAATTGGTACTTGAGCTAAAATATCGCAAGATTTTTGAGTAAGGTTAACCATACGTACATAGCCTCCTGTAGTAGGTGCATCAGCCATCATTACAATAGGCTGACCAGCTTTGGTTATTTGTACCGTTCCTTTTATAATTCCAGATGAAATAATTTCATCTTTTTCAGGCAAAGTAACTTTGCTGTTTTCTAACCTAATTCCCATTCTATTACTATCTTTTCCTATGGTAAATACAGCATCAAAAAAAGCAGATTTACTCTGTTTAGAAAACCAATCCCATTCTGGACCTTTAACACATTCTAAAGTAGCATTTGGTAAAAAAACAGGAGCTTTTACTTTAGATTTTATGGGGTTTAAAGTATTATGTAAAATGGGCAACATATCACCTTTTTGTAATATTCTTCCTTTAAATCCACCCATTTTAGCTGGTGTATAAGTAGCTTTGCTTCCTAAAACTCTAGGGGTTTTTAATCCTCCCAAAACAGCTACATAACCATAAACACCACTAATTGCTCCCTTAAAAGAAACTATTCCGTCTTTTGGTACTTTAATAGCCTTGTACATGTTCACAGGGTTTCCATTTAATTTTGGCTGCATATCTGCTCCTGTAATAGCAATGGTAATTTCTTGTGTAGCTTTAAATTTAACACCCAGCATTGTCATTTCTAACAAACCTGTATTAAACTCATTAGTAACCAATGCATTGGCCAAGTGAGCAGAAGTAACATCCATAAAACCACTTATGGGTACTCCTTTATCTTGATATCCAAAACGTCCTCCATCTTGAATGGTAGTACTTAACCCTGGTGATAATATTTCTATACTCATTGCTTTTTCATTTTTTCAAATTCATTTACAGAAATAGGTACAAATTGAACATAATCACCCATTTGAACCAAAGATGGTTTCTCTTTAGAAAATAACGGTAAAGGAGTCTGACCAATAATTTGCCATCCACCTGGAGTTACCAAAGGATATACTCCTGTTTGCTTATCTGCCAAGCCAACTGCTCCTGCTGGAATTTGTATTCTTGGAGTTTGCTTTCTTGCTATTTGTAAACGTTCGTCTAAACCACCTAAATACATAAATCCAGGAGCAAACCCCAACATATATACTAAATAAGGTTTGGCTGAGTGTATGTCTATAATATTCTGTTTTGTTACTCCTAATTCACTCGCAACAAATGCCAAATCTAACGCATAAGGTTCTTGATAACAAACTGGTATTTCTACAATATTTTTTTCTATTTGTTGATTTTCATATTTATCAAAAGGAGTGTTTTCTATAAAAATCCTTAAATCTTTTTGGTTAATTTTTAAAGGATCAAAAAGTATAGTGATAGAATTATAAGCAGGAATTAAAGATTGAACTCCAATTAAATGCAATTTTGTTAGTTGTTCATAACAGCTTTTTACATATTGATGAACCTCTAAAGAAATAACATCTTTAAATTGCATTAATAAAGCATTTTCTCCATAATTAATCACACTATATTGCATTTTTTACTTCTATTTTGTGTGTTTTTACTTGTTGGTTAACATAAGAAAGTAACTCAACGGCTTCTGGAGTATCTCCATGAAAACAAATACTTTGAATTTCTAAGGGTACATCATTTTCTTCTAAACTGATAACTTTTTTGTTTATCATTATATTTTTTACTTGTTCCCAAACTTGTTCTTTGGAGTGTATAACTCCTAATGGATTTTGCCTAGAAACCAAAGTTCCATTGTTGTGATATCTTCTATCTGCAAACCCTTCTTTAATAAAAAACAAATAGCCTTTTTTGGCTTCTTCTTCTAATACAGAACCAGCCAATCCCATTAACCCAACACTTGGTTCTATTTGCTGAATTACTTGAACCAACAAAATAGCCATATCTCTATCTGCAGAGGCTTTATTATACAAGGCTCCATGGGGTTTTACATATCGTACTACTGCACCTTCTTCTCTGGCAATTCTTATCAATGTTAAAATTTGGTCTCTAATTACTTTTTTAAGCATTTCATTAGAAATATCCATTTCTTCTCTTCCAAAAACTTCTGGATTTGGATAAGAAGGATGTGCTCCAATGGTAACATGATGTTTTAAAGCCAAACGAATGCTAGCTCTCATAGAATTTTCTGTTCCTGTATGTCCGCCACAAGCAATGTTACAAGAAGAAATCATTTGCATTAACTCCTCATCAAACAAAAAACCTTCTCCTAAATCTGCATTGATATCTATTCTCATCTTAAATTTTAATTAATTGTAATTGTTACATTTAATCTATGTTTCCATAAAAAAACATCAGTTCAAATAATTTTTACCATTAAATATTTACAGCACTTTCATCAAACTGATAAACTTTATCCTAAATGTAAAAGGGATAATTATATCAATAAATTTAGTAAACTAATAAGAAACCAAATAAGAATAAGTTGTAAATATTTTAGTGTTCAGATTCTTTAAAATATTCGTTTTGAAAACCTATTAAATATACCTTTTCTTTGGCACGTGTAATGGCGGTATACAACCAACGCATGCTATCTTTATTTAAACCTTCTGGCAAATAAGGTTGTTCTATAAAAACTGTATTCCATTGTCCTCCTTGAGATTTATGGCAGGTCATAGCATAAGCAAACTTAATTTGTAAAGCATTAAAGTAATGATTGTTCTTTACAGACAACATTTGCTTGTATTTAGATTTTTCTTCGGCATAATCTTGTAAAACTTCTTGATACAATTTATTAGATTCTTCGTAAGTTAACGATGGACTTTCGGAACTTATAGTATCTAATAACAAAACAGTATCAATAGGTTTTAAATCTTCGTAATCTATCAATCTTAATTTTACTTCGGCAAAACGAAAACCATACAACTCTTTAATATTATATATTTGTTGCACTTCGGCTATATCACCATTGGCAATAAAATCGGCTTCGGTGGTGTCTTTTAACCAGAAATAATTGTTTTTTACAATCATTACATAATCTCCTGCCGAAATTTCGCTCTCTTGTCCTCTTATCTTAGTTCTTATTTGTTGATTGTACTGATTGGCTCTCTTATTAGAACGCACAATAAAAGCGGTGTCTTCTACCCCAGCATTATCGTATGCATTTACTATAGCTTCTTCTATTTCATATCCATCTTGTAACCTAACTATATCCGGATAATTTAAGTTAAACTGAAAATCGTAAAAACCATCCATTTCTAATTGTGCACGGAGTTCGGTAGCGTTGGTTAATATCCCAGAGCCTTCGTGTTGCCTCATTACTTGGTCTAGTTCTAATAAATACGGATTTTTATGATAGTTAATAGCCAAAGTATCTACAGATAAGGCTGGACTTATTTCTGATTTTACAGGAGGTAGCTGAGCAACATCACCAATAAATATTAACTTACAATTAAATCCATTGTATACATACTCCATTAAATCATCTAACAAAGAGTTTTTTTCAAATAAATTTACCTCTCCAGATCCATCGGCAATCATAGAAGATTCATCTACTATAAAAAAAGTATTGGTGTGTTTGTTGGGCTGTTTTACAAAAGCCACATTTCCGTTAGATTGTTTCTTAGGATGGTATATTTTTTTATGAATGGTATGTGCTTTTTTCTTAGAATAATTAGAAATTACCTTAGCTGCACGTCCTGTTGGAGCTAATAAAACTGCTTTTTTACCAATTTCCCATAAATGATTTACATAAGTACTAATGGTAGTTGTTTTTCCTGTACCTGCATATCCTTTTAAAATAAAAATGGCATCATCATCTGTATCAAACGAAAAATCAGACAGTTGACGTAACAATTCTTGTTGAATCTCAGTAGGTTCAAACGGAAATTTTTTTAATAAGGTCCTATAAAAAACTGACGAAGATTTTATCATGTAAAAAGTTTACACAAATATAAGGTTTGAAATATGTCTAAAAGTTTTTATGAATAAAAAAAAATTGTAAATTTGGCTTCGTTCATTATAAAATTAATACAAAAAACAAATGATTTTATTTATCCTATTAGGAATAGTAGTAACTGTTGCGTTAGCTATACTTATTGTAAAATTTTTACCAATTAACTTAACACCTATTGTTTCTATTATATTAGTTGCTGTTGCTGGGTATATTTCTTATTTAATATACAGCGGAATTATGGAGCCAATTAAATTTAACAAAGAGAAAAAAGTACGTTATGTTGAAGTAATTAAACAATTAAAATTAATTGCTGATGCTCAAGATGCACATAATACTATTTTAGGAAAATTTACAGGTGATGGTGAAGCTTTAATTAAGTTCATTGATTCTGCTAAATTTCCTATAACAGATACTCATACAGAAATTGTTAAAGAAAACAGAGGTACAACTTGGTCACCATTAATGGTAGAAGTTGAGAAAAAAGTAACTGATACTATTGGATACGAATCTGTAAAAGAAAAAATATTTGCAGGACGTAATTACCGCGATATGTTAAAAATTCCTGGTACAGACAAAGAATTTAAAATTCAATCTGCTGTAATTCTAAGAGCTAACAACGTATTAGCTTCAGTATTCCAAGTTCAAATAGACAAAGCAGATATTTTAGAAGGAATGAGTCCTTCATTAATTAAACAAGAAAAATTAGCATTAGGAGGTGATGATATTCCTGGAGGATACATTTCTATTGGTTCTTTAAACGAAGTAACTACAGCAGGAAACTGGCCACCGTTATACGATGCAATGGCAAGTAATGAATAAGGAAACACTTATACATAACCATAAAAAGTTATCCATCCAATTAAGTTCGGATGGATTTTCTTTTTGCGTATATAACAACTCAACAAGTAAATACGAGCACATTGTTGCTATTCCTTTTACTAACAGAATAAATACTCCTGCTCACATATTAGAAGAAGTAAAGAACATTTTTAACCATCATGTACTTTTACACGATACCTATGAAGAAGTATTATTAATTCACCACAACGAATTAAGCACCTTTGTTCCTCAATCTTATTTTAACGAAGACATACTTAATAGTTATTTACAAAACACAGTAAAAGTGTTTGATAATGATTATGTTAGTTTTGACGAGTTAAATAACATAGAAATCAACAATGTTTACATTCCTTTTGTAAACGTAAACAATTACGTTTTTGATGCTGTAGGTGAATTTACCTACTTACACTCTTCCACTGTTTTTTTACAAAATATTTTAAAGTCTAATACTATTACAGACAAGTCTATGTTTGTAAATGTATATAAAAACAACTTTCAATTGCTTGTTATAGAAAATAATCAGTTGATATTAAGCAATTATTTTAACTATCAGAATAAAGAAGATTTTGTATACTATATTTTATTTGTAGCCGAACAATTAAAAATGGATACCAATAGTTTTACTTTAACATTATACGGAGATATTAAAGAGAGTGATGAACATTACAAACTTGTTTACAACTATGTAAGAAATGTTAGTATTTATGCAAAATTAAATACACAACTAGAAAAAAATGTGGTTTCTTTACCCCAATCACATTATAACTTATTACAATTACATTTATGAGAATTATCTCTGGTAAATATAAATCTAGGAGATTAACCGCTCCTAAAAACTTACCTGTTCGTCCTACTACCGATATGGCTAAGGAAAGTTTATTCAATATACTCAACAACTGGTATCACTTACAAGAAATTACAGTTTTAGATCTTTTTTCTGGAACAGGAAATATTAGTTTTGAATTTGCCTCTAGGGGAAACAATCAAATTACGGCAGTAGATCAACACAATGGGTGTATACATTATATCAATCAAATCAATAAGGAATTAGATTTTAACATCAATACCATTAAAGCTGATGTGTTTTCATTTTTAGAAAAACACGCTAACAAATATGATGTTATTTTTGCAGATCCTCCTTATGACTTTAGCGATGAACAATTTGCTAAAATACCGGAATTGGTATGGAAAAATAGTTTGCTAGATGAAAGTGGAACTTTGGTAATTGAACACTCACAACAAACAGATTTAAGTAATTTACCTAACTTTACTCAAGCAAAACGTTATGGAGGATGTATGTTTAGCTTTTTTGAATTGTAAATAAACATTATATGAAAACACTAAAAAAAGGTAATGCAGTTGGATTGGCTTTAGGAGGTGGAGCAGTTTTAGGGGCTGCACATGTTGGTGTTTTAAAAGCAATAGAAGAATTAGGTTTAAATATTCAATGGATTTCTGGAACTAGTATTGGGGCTATGGTTGCGGCTCTTTACGCTTTTGACAACAATTGCGAAAAAGTAAAAGACATTGCGTTAGAAATTAGTTGGAAAGATATTACCTCTCTATCAATTTCTAAATTCGGGTTAATGAGTAATACTAAAATTGCTCATTTTATGGAACAAAACATTGGTAATGTAAATATAGAAGATGCTAAAATTCCATTAGCCATTCTAGCTACCAATATTGCTACCGGAGAGAGAGTTATTTTAAAAAAAGGGAATGTTGCAAAAGCCGTAATGGCAAGTTCCTGTATTCCTGGTATTTTTAAACCCATTATAATAAATGACATCATGTTGGTTGATGGTGCAGTGTCTGAAAACGTACCTGTAAGCCCATTACAAGAAATGAATGCAACAACTATTATTGCTGTTGATTTAAATGCAAAACACATGTATGGTAAACCCGAAAATATGATAGAAGTTTTGCAAAACAGTTTTCACTTTACACTAGAAGCTGCTGCGAGAGTACAAACTCAAGAAGCTGATGTTTTAATTACTCCGGACTTATCATCATACGACAGATATCACACCTCACAAACTCAAAGTTTAATAGAAAAGGGATATATAGAAACCCTTAGACATTTAAAACCTTTAATGGACTAACTCTCCAAGAATCCCCCTTTATTCTACCATAGAATTATTACCTTAGTTATCTGATGATATTATCAGCTTTTCAAAAAAAGACAACATAATATTTTTATGGAACCTATTGTACAAATAAGCAATCAATTTATTGAAAAAAACACCTGTTTTAAAGAACTTATTAACGAATTAAAATGTAATTTCAAGAATAACAAAGCTTTAGTTCCTGTAAGACATCATCATGATTTTCCCAATCCAAAAGTAAATACAGATTCTACTCTATTACTAATGCCTGCATGGAATCCTAGTAAAAATGCAGGTGTAAAAATTGTTACCGTTAGCCCTAAAAACCATCAGTTTGATTTGCCTTCCATCCAAGGAACCTATATTTATTTTAATGCTATTAACGGTAGTGTAAAAGCTATTTTAGAAGCCAAAAGCTTAACAGCTAAACGTACTGCTGCAGCATCGGCATTGGCATCATCATATTTATCTAGAAAAGATTCCTCTTCACTTTTAATGATTGGTACTGGAGCTTTGTCCAAGAATTTGATTCAAGCTCATGCAAGTGTAAGAAATATTAAAAAAGTTTATGTTTGGGGACGAAGTTTTAAGAAAGCCCAAACTATTTGTGAACAACTAAAAAATAAAAATTTCACCATCACTCCTGTTCAGAACATTGAAGAAAAAATAAGCGAAGTTGATATTATTTCCTCAGCAACTTTATCTAAAACACCATTAATTTTAGGGAAATACCTAAAGAAAGGACAACATGTTGATTTGGTTGGAGCTTACAAAAAAGACATGAGAGAAGCCGATGATGAAACCATTATAAAAAGTTCTGTTTATGTGGATAGTTTTGAAGGAGGGCTTAAAGAAAATGGTGATATTTTTATTCCCTTACAAACTGGAGTTATCAAAGAATCTGACATTAAAGCCGATTTATTTGGGCTAACTTCTGAACAAAAACAAGGAAGAAGTAACGTTGATGAAATTACCGTTTTTAAATCTGTAGGACACGCTTTGGAAGATTTAGTTGCTGCTAATTATTACTATAAAAAGTATATGATTGGTTCTTAAAAAATTCATCGTACTCAAATGCATCAAAATAAATATTAGGTTATTTATTTTGACATCATTAATACATTAACCTGAGCAAAGAGCATCAATTATATTATTTCCATTAACAAAGCTAATGTTTTGTTAATTTGATAAAAACAGACGATATTCGTATTATTCATATAATTTCATTTTCCATTAATCACTTAAAAAAAAATTATGAAAAAATTTACTTTATTAGCTGTAAGCAGTATTTTATTATGCAGCAGTTGTGCTGTTATTAGGCCAGGTCAAGTTGGTATTAAACAAACTTTAGGAAAATTTGATGACAAATTAAAAACTCAAGGAGTTATATTTTACAACCCTTTTGTAAGTAAAGTGATTAAAGAATCTACACAAACTAGTAATACCAAACTATTCTTAACCTTACCAAGTAAAGAAGGATTAAGTGTAAATTCAGAAATTTCAATACTATACAGATTAAATCCTACAAAACTAACCTCTGTTTTAGAAAATTTAGGATCAGATTATGAGTCTGTAATAACAAGTGTATTTAGATCTGCTGCTTCTGATGTATGTGCTAAATTTTATGCAAAAGATATGCATTCTGGAATGCGTGCTGTAATTGAGTCTGAAATTTTAAAAAAAATGAAACTAACTCTTGAAAAACAAGCCGAAGGAATTGATTTAATTTCTGTTTTAATGAAAAGAATTCAGCTACCAAATGGTTTAGCAAGCTCTATAGAAAAAAAATTACAAGCAGAACAAGATGCTATGAGAATGGAATTTGTCTTACAGCAAGAAAAGTTAGAAGCAGATAGAAAAATTATTAATGCAAAAGGTGAAAGAGATGCTCAAAAAATATTCTCTGAGGGATTGACAGATGAAATTATTAAAATTAAAACCATAGAAGCATTTAAAGAATTAGCCAAATCGCCCAATGCAAAAGTCATTATTACAGATGGAAAATCTCCTTTACTAATTGGTGGAGAAACAAATAAATAATAAACCTCCAAAAATCTATAAAAACCGCTATTTAAATAATTTTAAGTAGTGGTTTTATTTTTTAGAAAATCTTTTATTAAGTCCTTAGGGTGTATGGTTTTAGGCACTTTAAAATCAAAATATTGAGATAGAGGAATCTCAAATCCTTTGTGATTTAAGTAATTGTTTAAGGCAATATTTAATCCTTGACTGTATAAATGATGCTCTGCACCTGATGGGTCTTCGTGATACAAATCATTTTCGGCAAAACCTTTAAATTTGGGTCCAATCACATTGATTCCGAAAGCATCGGGATTTTTACCTACAGGACTGTGTGCTGTACAAGCAAACTGATGCCAAAATCCAGATTGAATACAATTGTGTAAAAACAATTGACGAACCACCTCTAAAGAATCAATAGTTTCTTGAGCAGTTTCAGTTGGGAATCCATACATTAAATATGCGTGAACCATAATATTTTCATCAGAAAAAGCTTTGGTTACTCTAGCTACTTGCCCTATGTCTACTCCTTTTTTCATTTTGGCTAATAGCCTATCCGAAGCCACTTCTAAACCACCTGTTACGGCAATACATCCAGATTTTGACAACAAAGCACATAATTCTTTGGTGAATGTTTTTTCAAAACGAATGTTTGTCCACCAAGTAATAAATACTTTACGCTCTAATAATTTATTTGCCAAAGCACGTAGCATTTTTGGAGGAGCAGCTTCATCAACAAAATGAAAACCAGTTACTCCTGTTTCGGCAATTATTTTTTCAATTTTATTAACCAAATCATCAGCAGTAGTGTTTTCGTAATTTCCAATATAGTCCAAAGTTACATCACAAAAAGAACATTGTTTCCAATAGCATCCGTGAGAAATGGTGAGTTTATTCCATCTTCCATCGGACCACATACGGTGCATAGGATTCATTACATCTAAAAAAGATAAATATTTATGGTGTGGCAATCCTACATAACTTGGAGCAGGTAAGTTTTTATGATGGAAAATAGTATTAGGTGTTTTATTAGCATAAACCACCTTGTTGTTCTGTAAGATATAAGTACGTTCTAGCTCCTCTACCCCTATTTTACCTGTAATATATTCCGTAATTCTTAACAATGGACTTTCTCCATCATCTAAAGAAATAAAATCGATATATTCAAAAATACGAGGATCGGATAAACGTCTTAATTCTGTATTTGGATATCCGCCACCCATGGCAATTTGAATTTGTGGATATTCTTGTTTGATGAATTGTGCACATCTAAGTGCTGAAAATAAATTGCCTGGAAAAGGAACGGTTAAACAAATTAAATCGTATCTATTTTCTTGTAAATGCTGATCTAAGATGTATAACATTTCATCTTCTATCAGTGTGGTTTCGTATTGTAAAAATTCATCAATCGTATCAAAACTAGAGGCTGCTCTAGAAATACTTTCTGCATAACGCGTAAAAGAAAAAAACTCATCAACATTGGCATTGATAAAATCGCCCAACTCCTCTACAAACAAGGTAGCAATATGTTTGGCTTTGTCTAAAATTCCTAACATTCCAAACTCGGTACTTAAATCTTTTTCTAGCTTGATACGTCTATGTCCGTGTGGCAAAAAATCTTTGTGATTGATTTGATATGCAGCAGTAACTTCTTGCACACGCAAGTAATTCATCACCATATCTACTTTATCAATATATTCCTGTTTTTGTTTCCAAACCAAAGGAAAATCGTAGTTCTTAAGTAAATCGGCTTGTTTAAAAATAGCATCAATAAAATCACCTGTAAAAATAGCAGTAAACAACTCAATACTTAAATCCATTTGAGTGGTTTTAACCCCTTTACTATCTAAAAATCCTTTGATATAAGCCGTGGCAGGATAGGCTGTATTTAGCTGAGTAAAAGGAGGTGTAATTAAAAGTGTGTTTACTGGCATATGATTTTGATAAAGCACAAAGATAGCGTTCTGACATGAATGTAAAAGCGGATTTGTAAACTCTTTATTTTGTATCTTTAAAATAAAAATTGTTGTTTTAATGAAGCCTAAAATCACCTTAAAACCTAAAATTCACAGAAATCAAGAAGTAATATTGATTGAGTTTGATTATAATTTTGAGATTAAAAACGCTCTAAAAACATCTGATTTTAATGTTTTTTATACCAAGACTTATAGATGTTGGTATATTTTAAAGAAAGATTTTGATTTGAATATTTTTCATGAATTGTTTAAAAATTTAGCTTATATAGATTATACGGCTTTAAAATATGTAGAAGGACAACTTATGGTTCCTAACACTGGATTAACCATTAAAGATCGTTTACTTCCACATCAAAAAAATCAATTAAATGCCTTTTATAAGTTTTTAAAAGGGAAACGGTTTAGCGAAAGCACACTTAAAACCTACACTCATTTAGTAGCCGAATTTGTGATTCATCAAAAAGAAATTAAACCTTTTACTATTAGAGATATTGAAATTTATGTTGAAGATGTTTTAGAACCTTCAAAAGCATCAATTAGTACTCACAGGCAATTTATTAGTGCCATGAAACACTATATAATTTTTACACAAATGCCTTTAGAAATTGATTTTAATGCTCTAGCTCCTAGAAAAAGTAAATTGTTACCCAACGTATTATCTAAAGAAGAAGTAATTGAATTGATTAGGGTTACCAAAAATTTAAAACACAGAATATGTATTGCTTTAATATACTCCTCTGGCTTAAGAATTGGAGAATTAATCAACTTAAAACTACGTGATTTAGATTTACAAAGGCAGGTTTTAAAAGTGCAAATAGGAAAAGGTAGAAAAGATAGATATGTGCCTATTGCCAATGTAATGATGCCTTTATTAAATAATTATTTAACTACTTATGAACCTAAGATATATTTAATTGAAGGAGTTGATGAAGGCACTCCTTACTCTACAGAATCTATTAGAAAGTTTCTTAAAAAAAGTTGTGGATTGGCAAGAATTATAAAACGAGTAACACCACACACGCTAAGACATAGTTATGCCACTCACCTATTAGAAAACGGAACAGATATAAGATACATTCAAGAATTGTTAGGTCATTCCAGACCCGAAACGACCATGGTTTACACACATGTTAGAAGTCAGGATTTACAAAAAATAACCAATCCGTTAGATTTGTTTGTAAAACAAATAGAACTACAACAAAAAAGTACTATTTTTAACCAAAAACAAACACTAAAAGGTACGGATAACCCGTAACTGAATGTTTTATTCAGTACTTTTAGTTTTGATATAACACGTTGGCTAAAAGCAAAAACTACATTGAAAATATTTCTTTAAGGTGAGAATTTCTTACCTTTGATGAAAAGATGTTTAATATGGACTTACAATCACGAAAAATAGAATTTATTCAAGAGTTTCTGAAAATTCAGAGTGAAGAAGCTATCTCTAAACTTGAAAAAATATTAAGAAAAGAAAAAGCATCTAATATTTCCGAAAACATCAAACCTATGTCTATAGAACAATTCAATGAAAGAATTAATAAATCTATGGAAGATTCTAAAAACGGAAGAGTAATTGAAACAAGTCAATTGAAAGCTAAAATTGAAAAATGGGCTTAAAAATTTATTGGACTGAGTTTGCTGAAACTGAACTTGAAGAAATTTTCAAACACTACAAAGAAAAAGCTGGTATAAGAGTAGCTAAGAAACTAGTAAATGGTATTTTGAATGAGCCTAAAATTCTTGAAAACAATTATGAAATAGGTCAACGAGAAGAGTTATTAATTCATCGAAAAGAAAACTTTAGATATATAATTTACAAAAGCTATAAAATAATATATCATTTTAATAAATCTGAAAATAGAATTGATATAAACGACGTTTTTGACACTCGACAATATCCATTAAAAATTAAAAGAAACGACAAAAGCCATTAGCCAACACCGGCTAAACTTCATGCGGGTTCTGTGCTTACTTCAAAGTTTTGTGTATATTTACTAGGTCGCCAAATCTTGTTGATTTGGCTTTGTGAAACCAAAAGAAACAAATCCAAACAAAAAGCTTCGGCTTAGTACAGGTTCGAAAATCTTGCCGATTTTCTTCCCGCACAAAGCCTAGCCAAAACCGTTGGGCAAAACTTAAAATTTCAGCAGCTAAAAAAATATAATGAAAGAAAAACTTGAAAAATTTAGTGACGAAAAATTAATTGATATCGTTAAAAACTATATTCAATATGGATATTCAGAAAACTTACGAAATGAAACCATTGAAATACTTCAAAAAAGAGGAATTACAAAAGAAATGTTATCACTTCAAGGAAATTTAAATAACTTGAAATATAATGATTCTGAAAGTCTTTATAATGAGTTTTTAAAGTTTTCGAAAATTACATTTATTACATATCTAGCTATCCTTTTTTTGAATATTTTTAATTCTATAATTCCATTCACAAGTGTACTAATACTCTTATGTTTAATTCTGTACTTTGTATTCTTAATAAAATCATTTATTTCACAAGAAAAATTTTATAAATCGATACAAAAAGAACGAAATAATATTGAACCGTTTATTTATTTTTTCTTAGGAATGCCTTTATATTTTTTAATGTATTTTTATTATAGAAACTTAATGAAATCTGAATTAAAAAACATCCGATAAAAAGCATTGCCCAACACCGGCTAAACTTCATGCGGGTTTTGTGCTTACTTCAAAGTTTTGTGTATATTTACTAAGTCGCCAAATCTTGTTGATTTGGCTTTGTGAAAACAAAGAAACAAAACCAAACAAAAAGCTTCGGCTTAGTACGTTCTCGAAAATCTTGTCGATTTTCAAGCCCGCACAAAGCCTAGCCAAAACCGTTAACTTAAACAATCCTTGAAATTTCTGTCGAAATTTACGCGGATGTTTAAATTGAACGGTATTCATAAGTTTGAAACCAGTGCTCACTCAAAAAAAATCAAAACGAAACTTATCTTTCTCTGCTGAAAAAAGCCTTTTGTCTGCGTAAAAAATGAATTGGAAAAACTTCAGTAATTGATAATTTTTCTCTAGCCGATAATGATTTGTAAACTTGTATTACGTGTTGAAGTGTACGTGAAAATCATATAAATATTTCTTTGCTCTTTATTTGAAAAATATCTAATGAAACGAAAAGTTGTTTCACTAAGTTAAGTGCTGAAATGTACGCTAAAATCGCTTCGTTGATAATTTGTCTTTAATCGATGAATATTTACAAGCAAAACGTTGAAACTATCATAGCAATGCGATTTTGAAGTCGTTGCGGGTATTTTGGAAACTTCTTCTATCCTAGTGAATTTTTCAGTTTGAAAAATTGCATAAGTTAACAACAGCTAAAAAACATAGCTTTTTTGTGAATGACTAAAGTTGGTTTTCTATTTATTTTGTGTAGTTTTAGTCTGAAAATTAATTGCTAGTCAACTCGCTACGTTTCCTAGCTAAAACCGTTAGTTTAAACAACCACGAAAATTTCTGGTCGAAATTTACGCAGTTATTTAAATCGAACGGTAATCATAAGTTTGAAACCAGTGCTGACTCAAAAAAAATCAAAACGAAACTTATCTTTCTCAGCTGAAAAAAACCTTTGTTTACTTAAAAAATGAATTTGGGAAAATCCAGTAATTGATAATTTTTCTCTAGCCGATAATGATTTGAAAACTTGTGTTACGTGTTAAAGTGTACGTAAAAATTAAACAATATTTTCTTCTCTAATTATTTGAAAAATACTTGTAGAAAATGAAGAACTTTATAGAATTACGTGCTGAAATGTACGCTAAAATCACTTCGTTGATAATTTGTCTTTAACCGATAAATATCTACAAGCAAAACGTTGAAATTATCGTAGCAACTCAAGATGAAAATCGTTGCGGATAATTGGGAAACTTATTTTCTCCTAATGAACTTTTAAATATGAAATAGTTGCATAAACTAACAACAGCTAAAAAACATAGCTTTTTTGTGCTTAATCAAAGTTGGTTTTCTGTTTATTTTGTGTAGTTTTAGTCTGAAAATTAATTGCTAGTTTACTCGCTACGTTTCCTTGCTAAAACCGTTGTACAATATTTTGAGTGAAACTATCTTTACAATTTTAATTTTTTTACTATTTTTTATCGTTGGAAACTTTGGTATTCATCTATTTTATAAGAATAAGAAAGACATATTAATTCAAAATTTATATAAATATGAATATGATTTTGTTGAAAATGTGAAAACTTATGAAACAACTAAAAGCAGATTAAACTACTCTTACAAAATCTTAAGAGCTGATTTGATCTTCATAAATAATAATATCATTCTAATTCCTTACAATTATCATTTTGGAGGTTTAATTAAGCAATATCAACCTATTTTACAATTTAGATTTAACTATGAAAATAAGAAAATAGAAGGTATACAGTTCTTAATGAATGTTGAAAGTATTGAAAATATAAATTCAAACATAATATTGAAATCTAATAAAACCAATAATTTTTTGAATGGAAATATGGAAATAAAAATCGACTTGTCTGAAAAAGAAATTAATACTGAAACGTTAATTATAGATAGAAACTACATTGTTTAAGGATTTAAAAAAACATTGTACAACACCGGCTAAACTTCATGCGGGTTTTGTGCCAAATTCAAAGTTTTGTTTATATTTACTAAGTCGCCAAATCTTGTTGATTTGGCTTCGTGAAATCAAAAGAAACAAAACCAAACAAAAAGCTTCGGCTTAGGTGCGTGTTCGAAAATCTTGGCGATTTTCAACCCCGCACAAAGCCTAGCCAAAACCGTTGCCCAAAATAAAATCGTAGCGGCGTTTTTAGTAGAAAAATTCCTATAAATCGAAAATTATTGCTTCTCTCCTATTTTAAAAAACTTCATAAAATAAGAGCATTTTTTGGCTGAAAATTATTGACTTTTTTTGTTGAGTATAAAAAATTAAACAAAAATATTACTATCAAAAAACAACATTTTTCTTGGCTGAAAAACTTGTAGAAATTCTGACAAAAAAGTTATGTTGAAAAAATCATAACTGTAAAAAATATTAAGTTTTCGAGAAATTATTTAAACATAAAAAAATCATGTTTTCTTGAGAAATGAAGAACAGTAAAAACGCGTAGGAAATTATCGTAATCGCGTAAAATTATTAGTTTTTGAAAAATTATACAAACCTAAAAAGTTCATATTTTTCTGATAAATGAAAACAGTAGAAACGTGTAGGAAATTATCGTAGTTACGTAAAATCATATTTCTTTTGAAAAATTATCATAATTAAAAACTTTTACTATTCTAATTTTTTGTGGAGGAAGAAAACTAATATTTTCCTTGAAACTTAAAACTTTGAAACATGAATTTTTCAATCTAAAGAAACAGTCTGAAAAATACTTTGGGCAACACCGGCTAAACTTCATGCGGGCTTCTGTCCTACTCCAAAGTTTTGTGTATATTTACTAAGTCGCCAAATCTTGTTGATTTGGCTTTGTGAAACCAAAGAAACAAATCCAAACAAAAAGCTTCGGCTTAGTACGTGTTCGAAAATCTGGCCGATTTTCAATCCCGCACAAAGCCTAGCCAAAACCGTTGTACATAAGTTGAAATGAAATATATTAAATTAATAATATTCCTATCTTTTTTTTATGTGACAGGGCAAAAATTGACTGAATTCAAAAGCACGAAAATAAATATTAAGGCTGAAGCAAACATTAAAACTGATAAATTGACAATAAAATTTGTTGAAGGATTATCAGGCTGGAAAACAACTTGGTATATTTTATTCAATGAAAACAAAATTCAGGAAAACAACTTCCCTAAAACCAAAGGAATATATTCTTTAGTAATTAACTATTCTGATAATTTATATTATTCAGAATTCATTATTTACAGACACAACCCTATAAATGAAAATCTTGAATTTTATTTTTATGAGGAAAACAAAAGAGTATTTTGTCGTATAAAATCTGAAAATGCTTTCGAATTGAACAAAGAAATAGTAATGAATGATTTTAATCAATCTGAAATCAAAGAAATAATAGATACTATTCAGTTAGAAAATGAGTAAAAACCAATGTACAACAACGGCTAAAATTAATGCGGGCTTGAGTATTAACTTCAATGTTTTGTGTATATTTACTAAGTCGCCAAATCTTGTTGATTTGGCTTAGTTTAAACAAAATACAAAACCAAACAAAAAGCTTCGGCTTAGTCCGTGTTCGAAAATCCGCAGATTTTCTCCCCGCACTAATCCTAGCCAAACCCGTTAGCTAAAAGCTTGATAAAAACTTTTTTATACCAAAATCGTTTACAAAATTTGATTTTCGTATTTTTGAATAAATAATTTTATTATGGATATACAAGGCAGAAAATTAGAATTTATTCAAGAGTTTTTAAAAATTCAGAAAGAAGACGTGTTAACTCGTTTTGAAAATCTTTTAAAGAAAGAGAAAACAGTTGAGTTGAAACCTTTTTCTGTTGAAGAATTAAATAATAGAATAGATCAATCTGAAAGCGACTTTAATAATAATCGATTCAAAACAAGTTCTCAAATATTAGCTAAATATCAATAATGAAATATACTATCATTTGGTCTGATTTCTCTGAAAAACAATTAGATGAAATATTTGAATACTATTGTAATGAAGTTAATAAAAGAACTGCTAAAAAAATCATTAAACAAATTTTAGCGGAACCTAAAATACTTGAAAATAATCCTTTCCTTGGACAAATTGAAAATTTTTTAATTCATCGAAAAATCTCATATAGATACTTAGTCTGCAATAATTATAAAATTATTTACTCTGTAGATGAAAATGAATATCTAATAAAAATAGCAGACATTTTTAATACTTTACAAAATCCTATTAAAATTAATAGAAACGAATAAAAGCCATTAGCTAACACCGGCTAAACTTCATGCGGGTTTTGTGCTAACTTCAAAGTTTTGTGTATATTTACTAAGTCGCCAAATCTTGTTGATTTGGCTTTGTGAAACCAAAAGAAACAAAACCAAACAAAAAGCTTCGGCTTAGTACGTGTCTGAAAATCTTGTCGATTTTCAACCCCGCACAAAGCCTAGCCAAAACCGTTGTGTCCAATTTTAGAAAAAATAATGAATAGAAATTCAACAATTTTATATAAAACATTCTCTTTTCTTATAGTAATTCCTCTATTATTATTACCTGAATACATTTTTCCCGAATATAAAATAAGCATAGGATTTGTTATTGGTTGGATTATTGGAAATGTTATTAATCAATTTTGGTCAAAACCTTTGTATGTTGATTATATAAAAACTGAAAACAATAAAGTTAAAATTGAATACTCAAACCCACTTTTGAAAAAAGGAATTGAAGAATATAATTTAGATGATATTTTGAATTTCCGAATTAAAAAGAAAAATTTTTTCAGTAAAAACGGAAAAATAGAATTTGAATTTAAAGGATTAAGCAGAGATTTTGCTTATTTGAAAACAGACCAAGAAATGGTTATTAATGAGACGAAAGAAATTGCTAAACGAAAAAAAACTGCACACAACACCGGCTAAACTTCATGCGGGTTTAGTCCAAACTTCAAAGTTTTATGTATATTTACTAAGTCGCCAAATCTTGTTGATTTGGCTTAGTTAAATTAAAAAAGAAACAAAACCAAACAAAAAGCTTCGGCTTAGTACGTGTCTGAAAATCTGGCCGATTTTCTTCCCGCACAAAGCCTAGCCAAAACCGTTGTAACTAATTCTGAAGAAAAATGAAAACTAAATTAATACTTATATTCATTTCATTTTCTTTCATAGTCAATAGTTTCTGTCAAAATATTAGTAATGAAAAAGACACTATTAATTATATTGAATTAATCGAAGAAATTGAATTTCCTCAAATAGAATCTATACCTTTTGGTCCATGTGATATAGTAAGACCTGAATTTTCAGGTGGAGAAAAAAAACTTTACAGTTTAGCAAAAAAATACTTTTCAAAACAAAGTGATTTTAAAATAACAAAGGATACAATCTGTATAGTCCGACTTACAATTGATTCTAATAGTATTGTTAGAAAACCAATAATAGAGAAAAGTGCAGGAAAAAAAATTGACTCATTATGTCTAAATTTTGTAAAAACTCTTAAAAACTGGAAAGCTGGTTTCGAAAAATCGACAAATAAAAAAGTTGATTTAACATGCAATCTTCCTTTTAAATTTAAAGCTAATTAATTGATTTTTTTTTAGAATCTAACCTCACTTTAAAACATGAAAAATTTAGTCCAAATAAAAAAACTAGTTACAACACCGGCTAAACTTCATGCGGGTTTTTGTGCAAACTTCAAAGTTTTGTGTATATTTACTAAGTCGCCAAATCTTGTTGATTTGGCTTTGTGAAAACAAAAGAAACAAAACCAAACAAAAAGCTTTGGCTTTGTCACGGTTCGAAAATCTGGCCGATTTTCTTCCCGCACAAAGCCTAGCCAAAACCGTTACCTGCAAGCTGCAAACAACGAAATGAAAAACCTATTAATAATAATCTTAATGTTGAAATTTCTAACTGGTTGGGGACAAAATAAAAATGTAGACAAGTTTATTACTTGGGAACAATTCACTGAAAACTTCGGAAAAGAAATGGTTTCAGCTCAAGATGTATTCAATAACATGCAGAAAAGTGGAGTAAGTGATTTTTCCCTAGCAAAATTTGACTTTCACTTTGTTTCTAATTCGAAAGAAAAACTTGAAAAACTTAAAGAATTTCTTAATGAGCATTATCCTTATGAATTCAAATCCATTGAGAAAATTAAAAGAGGAATTTGGGAGCTGAATGGAGAAACAAATGAGATACCTATAACTGAAGACAATTTACTTTATTGGGGATTGGATATGTACAAACGAGGTTATGAATTTGATTCAAAACTAGACGGTTACGGAGCACCATTTGACCCTGAAAATCAAAAACTTCCTAGTTTCGATAAAAAAGAAGAAGATTATTATTTCAATAAAGGTATTGAATGTTATAATTCAGGAGATTTAAGTGGAGCAATAATTAATTGGACTATTTGTATTAAAATTAATCCGAAAGATCCGAATTCATATTATTCAAGAGCTATAGTGAAAAATGAGCTTTATACATGGAAATCCTCACTAAAAGACTATGATAAGGCTATAGAAATTGCACCTGATTTTATTAGTGCTTTAACAAATCGTGGAAGTGTTAAAGATGAAAATGGAGATTATATTGGAGCAATAGAGGATTATGATAAAGTAATTAATCTAAAAAATATTGACATTAAAAATAAACAAATGGCATATTTCAATAAGGGAAATTCTGAATTTAATATAGGAAATAAGGCTAATGCTTGTGAAAATTGGAAAAAAGCTCACGAACTCGGTGCCGACTATGCATTGGAACGAATTAATGAAAAATGTAAATAAAGCCAGCAGGTAACACCGGCTAAACTTCATGCGGGTTTTGTGCTTACTTCGAAGTTTTGTGTATATTTACTAAGTCGCCAAATCTTGTTGATTTGGCTTAGTTTAAACCAAAAGAAACAAATCCAAACAAAAAGCTTCGGCTTAGTACGTGTTCGAAAATCTTGTCGATTTTCTTCCCGCACAAAGCCTAGCCAAAACCGTTAGCTAAAAGCTTGATAAAAACTTTTTTATACCAAAATCGTTTACAAAATTTGATTTTCGTATTTTTGAATAAATAATTTTATTATGGATATACAAGGCAGAAAATTAGAATTTATTCAAGAGTTTTTAAAAATTCAGAAAGAAGATGTGTTAACTCGTTTTGAAAATCTTTTAAAGAAAGAGAAAGCAGTTGAATTGAAACCTTTTTCTGTTGAAGAATTAAATAATAGAATAGATCAATCTGAAAGCGACTTTAATAATAATCGATTCAAAACAAGTTCTCAAATATTAGCTAAATATCAATAATGAAATATACTATCATTTGGTCTGATTTCTCTGAAAAACAATTAGATGAAATATTTGAATACTATTGTAATGAAGTTAATAAAAGAACTGCTAAAAAAATCATTAAACAAATTTTAGCGGAACCTAAAATACTTGAAAATAATCCTTTCCTTGGACAAATTGAAAATTTGTTAATTCATCGAAAAATCTCATATAGATACTTAGTCTGCAATAATTATAAAATTATTTACTCTGTAGATAAAAATGAATATCTAATAAAAATAGCAGACGTTTTTAATACTTTACAAAATCCTATTAAAATTAATAGAAACGAATAAAAGCCATTAGCTAACACCGGCTAAACTTCATGCGGGTTTTGTGCTTACTTCAAAGTTTTGTGTATATTTACTAAGTCGCCAAATCTTGTTGATTTGGCTTTGTGAAAACCAAAGAAACAAATCCAAACAAAAAGCTTCGGCTTAGTACGTGTTCGAAAATCTGGTCGATTTTCAACCCCGCACAAAGCCTAGCCAAAACCGTTGTGTAACACAGAACAGTAGCAACGTGTTCGAAGTTTTGAAAGCTTATTTTATTGAGAAATTTATCTAAATTTGAAAAATTTACTTCTCTCCTAGTTTGAAAAAAAGTAACAACGAGAAATTGAAAAGTAGGAACGCTGAATGAAAAGTAACAATGTTGAATTTTAAGCAGAAACGTGAGAAAATTGAATGCTGAAAAAAGTGAAACCTGAGAAAAAAATAGCAATGCTGAATTGAGCGGAAAACGTGAATGATTATTACTAAAAACTGTGGAAAATTAGGTACGTGTTTGAATTTATCGTAATTGCAAAAAAGGTAATATTTTGCTTAGTTGAAACTTTTTTTCAGTCTGAAAAAACTGCATTACACAACACCAGCTAAACTTCATGCGGGTTTCGTGCTTTCTTCAAAGTTTTGTGTATATTTACTAAGTCGCCAAATCTTGTTGATTTGGCTTTGTGAAAACAAAGAAACAAAACCAAACAAAAAGCTTCGGCTTAGTACGTGTTCGAAAATCTGGCCGATTTTCAATCCCGCACAAAGCCTAGCTAAAACCGTTGCCTTTAATACTGAAATGAACATAAACTTTCAACTTACAAATTCTGATTTTTTAGAATATCAACTTTATAATTCTTCAAAATCTCCATCTCACAAAAAAAAACGATTTAAATCTCGAATAATTGTTCCTGTGATTTATCTTTTTTTTGGGCTTTATTTGGCAAATGTAAATGACGATAATGGAATTGGAATTAAATTTGCTGGAATCGGAATATTATGGTTTGTTATTTACCCAACATATTCAAAATGGAGATATAAAAAACATTTTCAAAAGCACATTGAGGAAAATTATAAGAATAGAATTAATAAATCTGTAGAAATTAAATTTAAGGAAGACTTTATATATACGAAAGATTTTACATCTGAAAGTAAAATAAATAGTGCTGAATTAAAAGAGTTCATTGAAACAAAAAAACATTTCTTTATAAAACTGACAACTGAATTATCTTTAATTGTGCCTAAACACTCAATTGAAAGTATAGTTGAGTTTAAAAAAAAATTAACAGATTTAGGAGTTGAATACAAAAACGAACTAAATTGGAAGTGGAAATAAAAGTTAATGAAAGCATATTATTATTTATTATTTCGAATTTATAAATATTTTGAGGGTATTGAAAAAAAGAAAAATTCTTTTAATATCTCTCCCAAACAACATGTCATAGTAGAAAGTACTTTTATTTTGTATATTATTTTAATTTCAATAATTACATATTTAGAATACCTTAATTACATTCCAAAATATAATATTTCGAAAATCTACATTGTTTTGATAATGTTTATTATCGGGTTAATTAATTATTTGTTTTTTTTAAAAGGTGAAAAATATTTAAAAATGGGATTTAAGAAAGATTTAAACGGTGGAATTGTTATTGTTTCTTTTTTATTATTAATCTTATTCCTTTTTCTTAATATCGCTTCTAAGAATCGAGAAACAATATTCTCTAAAATAAATTCGGAAAAATCGAATGAATTTGAGAATAACATTAAAACTATTAAAAACAATCATCTTAATAAAAACTAGAAAAGTACTAAAGGCAACACCGGCTAAACTTCATGCGGGTTTTGTGCTTACTTCAAAGTTTTGTGTATATTTACTAGGTCGCCAAATCTTGTTGATTTGGCTTTGTGAAACCAAAGAAACAAATCCAAACAAAAAGCTTCGGCTTAGTCCGTGTTCGAAAATCTAGCCGATTTTCTTCCCGCACAAAGCCTAGCCAAAACCGTTGTACACTATTAAAAAAAAAATCAATGAAAGAAGATAGTAATGAATTATCTAGTTCTTTAGTCGAAACTATATCAAAGTCTGATTTGACTGTTGTAGGAAAAGATTTACTTGAAGTCGGAATTGACTCTATTTTAAAAAATGGATTACTAAAAGACATTCCTGTTATAAATGTTGCAACAGGTGTTTGGAATACAGGTGTTGCAATTAGAGATTATCGATTTATTACTAAACTTTTGTATTTTTTAAATGAATCTTCCAAACTCTCATCAAAGCAAAGAGAAAATATAATTGAAAAATTAGAAGATAATAAATTTCAAGAAGAAGCTGGAGAAAAATTAATTTCAATAATTGACAATCTTGAAACAAAATCTAAAGCTAAAATTATTGGAAAAGCAATGTGTTTAGTAGGTAATAACATAATTTCGAAAGATGAATTTTGGAGAATTTCATTTATCATTGAAAAATTACCAACTAGTGATATTTATGCTCTAATAAACTGGAGAGATACAGACTTAAATAAAGTTGAACATGTAAGAAAACATTTGTACATGTCTGTTGGTCTAGGATGGTTTGTTCTTGATTTATCTTCGACAGGATTTGTTTGGACTGAAAGACTTTGTGAAATTATATCTGACTATTTGATTAAAGAATAACAGTGTACAACACCGGCTAAACTTCATGCGGGTTTTGTGCTAACTTCAAAGTTTTGTGTATATTTACTCGGTCGCCAAATCTTGTTGATTTGGCTTTGTGAAACCAAAGAAACAAATCCAAACAAAAAGCTTCGGCTTAGTCCGTGTTCGAAAATCTGGCCGATTTTCAAGCCCGCACAAAGCCTAGCCAAAACCGTTGCCCACAAGCTGAAAAAAAAAATAAAATTAAACGAATATCTATGAAATTAGAAAAAATATTAGACAAATTAGGCTCTATTGAAAAGAACTCATTTATCAAAATCATTGATAATATCATATCAAAAAGTCCAAAGAATATAAAAGAAATTGACAAGATATTAAGCTCCTCAGACAAAGGTTTAAAATCCGTTGATAATCAAAATATTTCTAAAATTTTTGCTCTAACCGAAAATGAATTTCAAGAACATATAAAATGTGAGTTTCAAGATACAGCTTCACAGTTAGATATTTTAATTGATATAGTAATACGAGACGGAAATTGTATAATGAAACAAGATTGGTTCTCTAGATTATATGATAAAGAAGTTAAACATCTTAAATTAAGAATTAAAGAATTAAAATCTGATTTTGAAAATGAAAAATCTGATTTAAGTAACAGCCGTAAAAGAGACTATAAAATATATAAAGCCTGTTTAAACACTGCTTATCATAACGATATTGAAAATAATCGTGAACCAAAAGTTACATCTGATGAATTGTCTATAATACTAACACTTATTAAACAACTTGGTTTATCACAAGAAGAAGTAAAACTAATAAATTACTCAATATTACCCATTCAGAAAATAGATATTCAAGAGATTATTAAAGGGTTAAAAAATATAGGAGTAATATTTTACTCAAACAAAGAAAATACTATTTACGTAGCTGACGAAATGGTAAGACTTTTAAGAAAAATCAGAGAAAAAGAAATTGCAGATAAATTTTATAGAAGAACATTAAAACTATTAAGAGAGCCTATAATCAATCAAATTTGTAGAGAATATAATATTGACAGAAAACTCAATTATTCTCAAAAAATAGAAGAAATAATAAAAGAAGGGGTTTCTTACACAAATATATTATTAAATGACATATATAAAACAGACAGTACTCTAACCGAAAGAAAAAAGGAACTGAATGAATTATGTGAAAAAGGTTTAGAAATAACAAATTTAAGAGGAAGTACCTTAGAAGAAAAAATTCAAAGTCTTATTGAATATTACGAAAATATTGAAAAAGATGAAAAGGTTGGTATTTCTTTAGATGGATTTGAAAAATTATTATCTGAATTAAATGAATCTTTACCCACTTTAAATAAACAAATAAAAGAACAATTTGAACTTCAAGACGAATTTGTTTTAAAGGCTGACTTTTTATTAGATTATAACATAAAGCCTAGAGATATATTAGATTTAATTGAGAAACAAGATTTAATTCAATTTATAAAAGACAATGGAGTTAAGCAACGTGGAGACAATATTTTAAATATTCTTGAGCACTATAAAGATGTTGAAAACTTATATTTAGAAAACTTTGAAAATGTTGCTTATAGAAATTTAAACTTATTAAAAGACAATGGAATTACTGTTAAAGAGAGTGAGTTAGGTCTTAAATTTGAAGAATTAACAAAAATAATATTTAGTAGTCTTGGATTTAATGTCGACGATAACTTAAAGAATAGTATGAATACCAAAAATGACATGATGGATATTCTTTTAAATTTAGGTAACAATGAAATTATTATTGTAGAATGCAAGACAAGTAAAGAGAGAGGTTATAATAAATTCAGTAGTGTTTCAAGGCAATTAAAATCATATCAAAACTTAGCTTTAAAAAATGATTTTAGAATTGTGAAAATACTTTTAATAGCTCCTGAATTTAGTGATGATTTTATTACCGAATGTGAAATGGATATGGAAATGAATCTTTCGTTAATAACAGCTTCCACCCTATTAAATATTTCTGAAGCATTTAAGGATTCTAAATATTCTGAATTTCCTCATGTTTTATTTAGAGACATCGTGATAAATGAACAAAGAATTTTAAAAGCAATAAGCAAATAAAGCCAGTGGGCAACACCGGCTAAACTTCATGCGGGTTCTGTGCTTTCTCAAAGTTTTTTGTATATTTACTAGGTCGCCAAATCTTGTTGATTTGGCTTTGTGAAACCAAAGAAACAAAACCAAACAAAAAGCTTCGGCTTAGTACGTGTTCGAAAATCTTGTCGATTTTCAACCCCGCACAAAGCCTAGCCAAAACCGTTGTAGCTAATTAAAATTTGAAAAATGAAATTAAAATTTATAGTTTTTTTATTGTTAACATGCCTCTGTAAATTATATGCTAACTCTAATCCTGAAATACAATTCAAAACATCTAAAACAGAATTTCTTCATGAATTAGAAAAAATCTGGGAGTCTTCTGAAATAACAATTAACTCCGAAAAGAAAGAAATTAATTCTAATATTAAATTCTTCATTGTTATTACTGTAAATTCTAATCTAAATATTTCCGAAGAAAAATTCTCTAAACTTATAAACACAACATCCAGTTTAGTTTTTAAAAACATAGTAAATACGAAAGATTTTAGAGTTGCTAAAGTTGATTTTATTAATAATGAAACAGACTTTAAGAAATCTGAAAATTTATACGTAATAATTGATGAGCAACCTATTATTGAAGGATCATATGAGAATTGTGAAAACCCAAATTCAAAACAATGTTTTTATAAAAAACTCTCAGAACATATCGTTGAAAATTTCAATCTTTCAAACTTTAATAATATCGGTCTTGAAAAAAAGAAATACAGAATAATTACAAATTTTACAGTTAATAAAAATGGTGGAATTAGTGATATAATTGTTAATCATGAAAACGAAATTGTAATAAATGAAATAACTAATCTTCTAAAATCATTGAAGATTGAAAAATCTGGATTTAATGATGGAATTGCTGTTGATGTAAAGTTTGCTATTCCTTTTAGTTTTATAATTGAATAAAAACTAGCTACAACAACGGCTAAACTTCATGCGGGTTTTGTGCTTACTTCAAAGTTTTGTGTATATTTACTAAGTCGCCAAATCTTGTTGATTTGGCTTTGTGAAAACAAAGAAACAAATCCAAACAAAAAGCTTCGGCTTAGTTGCGTGTTCGAAAATCTGGCCGATTTTCAAGCCCGCACAAAGCCTAGCCAAAACCGTTAGCTAAAACAATGCTGAAAATCACCGAATTTAATATTTATATAAATTTCAATCAAAAGAAAAGAAATTGAATAGTAGAGAAATGAATAAATTTTGGACTTTATTTGAAAAAATAATTAGTGGATTTCAAATAATATTTGGTGTTGTTATAATTTCATTTGTATTATGGTCGTTGAATTTACAAACTTCAACAATTCTAGAGCATTCAAATTATACGTGGAATGACATTTCATTTTATAAGCTAATAAAAAGGCAATATTCTGTTATTTTCTTGGCAATTCTATGTTTTAGTTCTGGAATTTTACTTTTAAAAAATAAAAAAATCGGATGGATATTAAGTGTGACAACTTGGAGTTTATATACTATAGGGAATTTAATAAGTCTTTCAAAAAACAAATATGAAAACGAGTCAAATTTTGACTATTTAACAATCGGATTTATTACTATTATATATTTGAGTTTGACATTATGTTTAATCTCAAAACCTTACCGTACAAAATATGAAACAAATATAAATTCATGGATTATTATAGGATTGATAACTTTAATTTTTATGATTGAAAAATTGTTTAATTAGAAAAAACGAAAATTATGATAACAATGCTACTTAAAAGTCGGTATGTGAATTTTTGGGGTATTTTTATCCTATTCAACTTTTACATTTGAAAAAATTGCATTAGCTAACACCGGCTAAACTTAATGCGGGGTTCTGTGCTTTCTCAAAGTTTTATGTATACTTACTAAGTCGCCAAATCTTGTTGATTTGGCTTTGTGATAACCAAAAAAAAATCCAAACAAAAAGCTTCGGCTTAGTACGTAATCGAAAATCTGGCCGATTTTCAATCCCGCACAAAGCCTAGCCAAAACCGTTGTAACAAATGCCGAAAAAAAATGCAGAAAACAACATTTGAAATAACTAAAATGGACTGTCCTTCGGAAGAAAATCTAATTAGAATTAAATTAGATAATATTCCAAATATTGCAAATTTGAGTTTTGACATTCCTAATCGAAAATTAACTGTTTTTCACAAAGGAGAAGTAAGCCAAATAGAAAAATCCATCATTGAATTAAATTTAGGCGGGAAAAAAATATCAACTGAAAACACCGAAGAAACAGATTTTAAAGAAAATAAAAACCAAAAAAAATTATTATGGACTGTACTTGGAATTAATTTTGCTTTTTTTGTAATTGAAATAACAACAGGAATTATTTCTAAATCTATGGGGCTTGTGGCTGATAGTTTAGATATGCTTGCTGACAGTTTTGTCTATGGAATTAGTCTATTTGCGGTTGGAGGAACCATTATAAAGAAAAAAAGAATTGCAAAACTTGCAGGATATTTTCAAATCACTCTTGCTATTATAGGCTTTGTAGAAGTTTTAAGAAGATTTTTTGAAACAGATAAACTCCCGAATTTTTCGACAATGATTATTGTTTCAATTTTTGCCTTAATTGCTAACGGAATTTGTCTTTATATTTTACAAAAATCAAAAAGTAAAGAAGAAGCACATATGAAAGCAAGTATGATTTTTACATCAAATGATGTGGTAATAAATTTAGGTGTAATAATCGCGGGAATTTTAGTGAATTGGTTAAACTCTAACAAACCTGATTTAATTATCGGAACAATTGTTTTTGTATTCGTAATTCAAGGAGCTTTCCGAATTTTGAAAATAGGTAAATAATTAAAGAAAACACTTGTTACAACACCGGCTAAACTTCATGCGGGTTTTATGCTTACTTCAAAGTTTTATGTATATTTACTAAGTCGCCAAATCTTGTTGATTTGGCTTTGTGAAACCAAAGAAACAAAACCAAACAAAAAGCTTCGGCTTAGTACGTGTTCGAAAATCTTGGCGATTTTCTTCCCGCACAAAGCCTAGCCAAAACCGTTGTACACTATTAAAAAAAAAATCAATGAAAGAAGATAGTAATGAATTATCTAGTTCTTTAGTCGAAACTATATCAAAGTCTGATTTGACTGTTGTAGGAAAAGATTTACTTGAAGTCGGAATTGACTCTATTTTAAAAAATGGATTACTAAAAGACATTCCTGTTATAAATGTTGCAACAGGTGTTTGGAATACAGGTGTTGCAATTAGAGATTATCGATTTATTACTAAACTTTTGTATTTTTTAAATGAATCTTCCAAACTCTCATCAAAGCAAAGAGAAAATATAATTGAAAAATTAGAAGATAATAAATTTCAAGAAGAAGCTGGAGAAAAATTAATTTCAATAATTGACAATCTTGAAACAAAATCTAAAGCTAAAATTATTGGAAAAGCAATGTGTTTAGTAGGTAATAACATAATTTCGAAAGATGAATTTTGGAGAATTTCATTTATCATTGAAAAATTACCAACTAGTGATATTTATGCTCTAATAAACTGGAGAGATACAGACTTAAATAAAGTTGAACATGTAAGAAAACATTTGTACATGTCTGTTGGTCTAGGATGGTTTGTTCTTGATTTATCTTCGACAGGATTTGTTTGGACTGAAAGACTTTGTGAAATTATATCTGACTATTTGATTAAAGAATAACAGTGTACAACACCGGCTAAACTTCATGCGGGTTTTGTGCTAACTTCAAAGTTTTGTGTATATTTACTCGGTCGCCAAATCTTGTTGATTTGGCTTTGTGAAACCAAAGAAACAAATCCAAACAAAAAGCTTCGGCTTAGTCCGTGTTCGAAAATCTGGCCGATTTTCAAGCCCGCACAAAGCCTAGCCAAAACCGTTACCCAACATTAACAAAAAATGAACAAAAGAACGAAATATATAATTCTAGCTTTAGGAATTTTACGGTTTATATTTTTATTATATAATAAAAATTTTGCATTAGCTGAAAATAGTTTAGAGCCACCAGAATTGAAATATTCTAAATTGTTTTTTGGAATTGGAGTTTTATCAATTGGAATATTCTTTTTGAGTAAAAAATTGCGAAATTTACTAATCACATTAGCAATTTCTGGATTTACAATATGCTTGATTTTAAATATATCTCTTTCTATTCAAATTTTTGAAAGTGTTAGAATTGGGAAAATTTATGCGGAATATGGAGAATTAGACACTTGTGAAAAGATGGAAAAAAGATTTGCAACTGATTTAAAAAATAAAAAAATTAAATATTTTCAATGTTTAACTAGCTTTAACCCTGAATTAGAAAAGATATTAAAAAATGAGTATAACATTGAAACATTCGGAATGAATTGTGAAACTGAATCTGAAAAGGAATGCTATAATAAATTAGTTAAAAAATATTTAAAAAAGGAACATAATAAATCCTTTATAGATAATTTGTAAATATAAAAACTGAATAAAACGTTGGGTAACACCGGCTAAACTTCATGCGGGTTCTGTGCTTTCTCAAAGTTTTGTGTATATTTACTAAGTCGCCAAATCTTGTTGATTTGGCTTTGTGAAACCAAAAGAAACAAAACCAAACAAAAAGCTTCGGCTTAGTACGTGTTCGAAAATCTGGCCGATTTTCTTCCCGCACAAAGCCTAGCCAAAACCGTTACCTACAATTATGAAAAACATTCGAATTTCATTTATAATTCTTCTGACTTTTATGTCATTTTTCTTATTTGGACAAGATGATTCAAGATACACAGATGGAAACGGATTTGACTCTGTTTTTCAAAATTTAGAATCGGGAAATTTTAGCGGAACGATAAACGGAGTTTTAATTGTGAGAGATTCTGAAAACAAGGAATCTTTATTAGATTTTCAAGGCAGTTACGCAAAATTGGAAATAGAAAAAGATGAAGACGAAGTTTATGATGTGAGTTATAAAAAATATACTGGAAAAACAACAAGCGGAAAAACGGAAATAAAATACGAAACTTACGCTTACGCAAACTCGATTGGAATTGAATTTAATGGAGAATATTATAATTTATCATTAATCGATGGAGCTTGTGATTTAGTCATTAACGGACTTGAATACTCTTATAAATCTGAAAAAAATGCTGAATATCTAATTATAAGAATTACGAAAGAAATAGAATTAATGAATCGTTATGATAGCAAAATTAGAAAAACAATAAAACTTTTACCAAACTCGACTTTGGTTTTCGCAATTAATCGGAATAAAAAACTGTAGGTAACACCGGCTAAACTTCATGCGGGTTTTGTGCCAACTTCAAAGTTTTGTGTATATTTACTAAGTCGCCAAATCTTGTTGATTTGGCTTTGTGAAATTAAAAGAAACAAATCCAAACAAAAAGCTTCGGCTTAGTACGTGTTCGAAAATCTCGTCGATTTTCACCCCCGCACAAAGCCTAGCCAAAACCGTTGTGGGCAATTGCTGAAAAAATTATAAAATTGAAAAAATATATTCTTTTTATTATAATTATAATGTCTAAAATCACTGGATTTTCTCAGTCGAAAGATAAAATTCTATCCGAAATGAGAATTTACAGAAATGAAATCTTTGCAAGACATGGTATGAAATTTAAATCAGAAGATTTAAACAAATATTTTAGTGCAATGGAATGGTATGAATCCAAAGACAATTTTAATATAAATCAATTATCTGAAAAAGAAATTTTAGCTGCAGAAACAATAAAACTATTTGAAAATAAATATCCTGAATTTACAAATAATGACAAAGAGACAGTTGTTGAGATTTTTGAATTCATTAAAAAATTTACTTATAAAAATATCGAAATCATTAATTCAACTATAGATAATTATGACAATTTATTGGGTAAGGATACTATTCACACAACAGTAATAGAAAAAAAATTTAATGAATTTATTTTAGAATATTCATTCTCAAAAGAGAACAAAAAAATTTGGTTTGAAACTCATAAAAATCCATACTTGAGAATTGGAGATCATGAAATTCTTGATAATTATGAAAACTATTTTATAAAAGGATATATGGCCACAAAGTATACTATCGCTAGAAGTATGGAAATGTTTAATTTACCTTTAAAAGAATATCAAATAAATATTGGTTTAAGTTCTATACGAAGAGAAGGATTAACTATTGAAAAAAATGAATATGAAGAATATCTAAATAATTTCAATGACAATTTGTTATTGTTACCATATGATGAAAGTGGAGGCGGATTATATATTTGGTTTGAACCATTAAATAAGTTTATAGACTTTTATCATCCATAATCAACTACCCACAACAACGGCTAAACTTCATGCGGGTTCTGTGCTTTCTCAAAGTTTTGTGTATATTTACTAAGTCGCCAAATCTTGTTGATTTGGCTTTGTGAAATCAAAAAAACAAATTCAAACAAAAAGCTTCGGCTTAGTACGTGTTCGAAAATCTGGCCGATTTTCAACCCCGCACAAAGCCTAGCCAAAACCGTTAGCTACCATAATGAAAATCATCAGATTGATATTGATTTTTTATAGATTATATGCTTTTCTAAGTTTTATGATTAATCTTGCTTGTGTATCGATTATTATCACATGGGGAATTAGAGGAATCACAGCAGTATTTTGGTTTAAAATATTCACATTGAGCTTTACTTATTACTATATAAATAACCATAAAAAAGAAGAGTTTTTTTATTATAAAAATCTTGGACTTTCTAAAAAAAACTTATGGATTTCAACCTTTACAATTGATTTATCTTTATTCATAACAATAATAGTTCTAACACTTAAATTCACATGAAAAATATTCTTGAAATAGATAGTGTTCTCCTTAAATTTAAATCTACAGTTATTCTAAATAATGTTTATTTAAAAAGTGAAACTGGAATAATAACAGGACTGTTAGGAAGAAATGGAACAGGAAAATCGTCTCTCATGAAAATTATATATGGAGAAATTATTCCTGATGATAAATCTATAAGAATTAATAATTCATCGTTATTTAAATCTGCTCGTTCTCCAAAAGATATTAGATATCTTCCACAA
The DNA here is from genome assembly GCF_054111205.1 of Wenyingzhuangia sp. IMCC45467. The sequence continues at coordinate 414,273 of NZ_CM134196.1, read as the reverse complement.
AATAAATTTATTCCTATGTATTTAACAGTGCAAAGGTTATTGAAAGATTTTAATCTAGATTTTTCAGATTTAACATCATTTTTTCCTGAATTTCAAAAGCATTACAAATCAAAACTGAAAAATTTATCTGGTGGAGAAAGAAGAATTATTGAAATTTATTTAATACTTGTCTCTAAAACTAAATTTTGCATGCTAGATGAACCGTTTTCTCAAGTAATGCCTGTACATATTGAAACAATTAAAAAACTAATAATTAGAGAAAAACAAAATAAAGGAATTATTATAACAGATCATATGTACGAGCATATAACTGAAATTAGTGATAGTTTATATGTTATAAATAATGGGAAAACACATTTAACAAACAGTATTAAAGATTTACAAAAATTAGGATACATTAGAAATTCATAGAAAATTACGGTAGCTAACACCGGCTAAACTTCATGCGGGTTTTGTGCTAACTTCAAAGTTTTGTGTATATTTACTAGGTCGCCAAATCTTGTTGATTTGGCTTTGTGAAATCAAAGAAACAAATCCAAACAAAAAGCTTCGGCTTAGTCCGTGTTCGAAAATCTTGTCGATTTTCTTCCCGCACAAAGCCTAGCCAAAACCGTTAGGCTTCATTATGACTGATACCAACCAAATGATAGAAACAATAAAAAACATTGACTTTTCAGCTTACTTAATTCCTGTTTTCACTTTTATATTTGGATGGATAACCAAAATCATTTATGAAAGATATACTCTGAATTTTAAACTAAAAAAGGAATTTGAATTTGAGCAAAAAAAGAAACTAAAAGAAGAAATAGCTCAAAACAAAATGAAACTTTTAAATTCTGCTGAAGAACTGAACCACAGACTTTGGAATTTCAGTCAACACGTGGGAGAAAATTGGCACAAGGTTTCCACCAATGATTGGAATACAACTGAACAGTACTATCTTAAAAGCTTTGTTTACCGTTTTTTAAAATTCCTATACTGGAATATTCAGACTGAGAAAGACACAATTTCAATTGACACTACAATTGCCGAAAAAGACGATGTTTTATTCTTAAAATATATCAAGACTTTTAAAGACATATTTACCGATGTTGACTTACTAAAGGAATTAAACTATGACAAAGCCCATAATACAAATCATTTCTTTAAAAACAATTTAGCTGACTATTGTATTCTTGTAACTCAAAGAGGAAAAATATTAAGCTTTGAGAACTTTAAAGAAGTTATGGATAGAGAATATCAAAGTTTAGAGAAAGTGATTAATTATTTTTCAAATATTCAAAATACTGATGATGATAAAAATTTAAACGTTTTGAGAGTTTGTCATTTATTGATAATTCAGTTCTTAAATACCTTTGGACACGATTATCAAAAAACTGACAAAGAAAAAGTCAAGCGAATTACAGAATTATATAAACCGAAATTAAAAATAAAGAAAGGAATGATAGAGTTCATAAAGAAAAGTAAATTAGAGAAAGAGATGAAATCTATCACCGAAAAAATAACGAAAGCCTAACACCGGCTAAACTTAATGCGGGCTTCTATCCTACTCCAAAGTTTTGTGTATATTTACTGGGTCGCCAAATCTTGTTGATTTGGCTTTGTGAAATCAAAGAAACAAAACCAAACAAAAAGCTTCGGCTTAGTCCGTGTTCGAAAATCTAGCCGATTTTCAACCCCGCACAAAGCCTAGCCAAAACCGTTGGCTGTAAACAATGAACTCAGCAAGAAAAAACAATATTCAAAAAGAAATAATTCTTAATAATAAAATTAATCTTTCAATTTCTGAAAAATTAAGATTTTATAGAACATCTATACTTTTTACTGGAATATCTTTTCTTTCCTTAACAAACGGAATAGATAAATTACCCTTTGAAAAATTTAATTTATATGAAAATCCATTAGACAAAATAGGTGTTTTTACTCTTGTACTTTCTTTCATTTCCTATTTATACTTTAATTCTAAACTGAAAATTAAAAAAATAGAAGAAGATTTTCACAGGGAAAAAGCAATTCATAAAATAATATCATTCGTTGAGAATAATTCTGAGTGGAAATTAATTAAAAGAACTGAAAACTATATTATAATCCAAACAAAAGAAAATTCTGAAAAAGTAACAAGTGGCCGAAATTTTTTATTTTCACCTAGTTTTGGAGACAAAATATATATTGGATTATTTGAAAATTCATTTTTTATAAAAAGTATTTTTAACTTAAATAATAAATCATTTTTATCAATTAACACAGGAGAAAGCAAAATCAATGAATTGAAAATTTATGAACTGATAAAGTCTACAGCCAACACCGGCTAAACTTCATGCGGGTTTTGTGCAAACTTCAAAGTTTTGTGTATATTTACTAAGTCGCCAAATCTTGTTGATTTGGCTTTGTGAAAACCAAAGAAACAAATCCAAACAAAAAGCTTCGGCTTAGTACGTGTTCGAAAATCTTGTCGATTTTCTTCCCGCACAAAGCCTAGCCAAAACCGTTAACTAAAACAAAAATCGTAGCTACGTTTTGAGTTTGAAAACTTCTTTTTTTGAAATTAATTCTTGAATCTTAAAATAACTTCCTCTCTCCTATTTTTTGATAAATTCATAGTAAAATAAATATTGAATTTATCGTAGCTATGAAAAAGTCGTTTAAGTGAATTTTAAGGTTGGCTTCGCCGTTTTTTTATTTAGTCCTTTAAGAACATTGATTTTGTTTGAAAACTTCTTAAAAACGCTGAAATCTAATCTCTGTGTGTTTGAATTAACGCAGCTACGCAATAATAATTATTTGATAAATTTTCTTAATCTGATAAATGGTGTTAAGCTTTATGTTATCGTAATTGTGAGAAATTATCACTTTTTGAGAAATATATATAACTAAATAACATTTTAATATTTTGATGAATGTTAAACCAGAGCAACGTGTTTGAAATTATCGTAGCTGTAGAAAATCATTATGTTTTCTTTGAAAATCGTCTTACTTTAAATAATGAGTCTTTTCAATCATTTATTCTTTCTGAAGAAATGCTTTAGTTAACACCGGCTAAACTTCATGCAGGGTTTTGTGCTTACTTCAAAGTTTTGTGTATATTTACTAGGTCGCCAAATCTTGTTGATTTGGCTTTGTGAAAACCAAAAGAAACAAAACCAAACAAAAAGCTTCGGCTTAGTTGCGTGTTCGAAAATCTTGTCGATTTTCAATCCCGCACAAAGCCTAGCCAAAACCGTTGGCATTAATAAAAAATTGATGATTGAAATTACACTTGATACTAATTTATTTTATGAAAAATTAGGAGATTATGTTACAGAAGGTAAAGCTATTCTGGATAAAAACATTTCCATTCCTAATGATTTAGAACATGAAACGAATTTATGGGAAAAAAAGGCTCTAAAATTTTTAAAAAACAATACTCTTAACTTACCTGAAAGTTTAACGACTGATATTGAACATACCGTTACAGAAAATTGGATAACATATGGTATTCTTAAAAAGAACTTTAAAAGAGACCCAGCTAGTCATACTGAATATCTCACAAAACATCTAAATAACAAAATCAATGCTTTACAAAAGACTTCTGATTATTTTTCTATATCAGACATCATAAAAAAACAAGAAAAGCCTGAAATTACAAGCATTGAAGACAAAATAATTTTTATATTACAAAAACTATATCAATTATTTAGTAGTGATAATTTCTATTCTATATCAATGATATTTGACATAAATGAAATTGAATATAGAGATAATGAACCTATTGAAATTGCAGAAAACTTAAAAAAAAGAGGTTATGGAATTGAAGAAAATGACTATAAATCGAAAGATTTACTAAAAATATCAGTAAAAGGAGCGGCATACATTGAAAGAATTAATAAACAAAATAGCCGAATTAAAATTAAAAAGAAAGAACATGAAATAAACGAAAAAATTGATACTGTTTTATCTAAATTAAGTGAATTAGGTTATGGTCAGGAAATTATATTTAATGAAATTGAAGAATTAAGAACTTTATCTAAAAAATTAAACAAGAAAACTTGGTCTCAACTAGTGAAAGGTAAAGTAATGGATTTAGCATTGAGTCAAGCTATAAATAAAGAAACTGCAACTTTTGTATATGAAACATTAGTAGATAGCGCATTTAAATTATTGAAGTAAAACTAATGCCAACACCGGCTAAACTTCATGCGGGTTTTGTGCAAACTTCAAAGTTTTGTGTATATTTACTAGGTCGCCAAATCTTGTTGATTTGGCTTTGTGAAAACCAAAGAAACAAAACCAAACAAAAAGCTTCGGCTTAGTCCGTAATCGAAAATCTTGCCGATTTTCAAGCCCGCACAAAGCCTAGCCAAAACCGTTGTACTTAATTAATATTTTGTAATTTCCTGAAATAGGTTGACTAAAAATTAAACACTTTAGTTAAACTATGGACACAAACAAAAAAACACCCTGTCGAAAAAAAAACTACGAAAAAGTTACTTTTCAACACAAATTATTTGTCATTGACCAAATTCAAAATGGTCAAATATCTGTAAACTTTGCTGCTAAGAAATATAACATTTCTAGATCTACCATTTCTTATTGGTTAAATAAATACAGTACTTTGCATCAACAAAATACAGGTATGAGTAAACTAAACGAAATAAAAAAATTAAAGCAACGTATTGAAGAATTGGAGTTTGTAAAAGACTTTCAACAGGATATCATTGCAGATATGGAAATCATTACAGGTGTCGATATGTCAAAAAAGTCATTGCCCGAAACATTAGCAAAAGAGATAGAAATAAAGAAGATAAACCTTTTAAAAGAAAATGGATCTATCAATGCTTCGGGGTCAGTAAACAAGCCTTCTACAAAAGAATCAAAACACTCGAAAACAAAGAAATAAACGATAAAAAAAGAATCATAATGGTCCAAAAATATCGTAAAAATGTTGGACAAAGATCTGGTGGTATAAAACTTCATAAAGAACTTAAAGAGCAGATGATTGGACAAAATATATACATCGGAAGAGACAAGTTTTATCGTTTTTTAAGACAATATAACTTGCTGGTGCCTAGGATTAAAAACTACCATACTACAACAAACTCAAATCATCAGTTTAGAAAGTATAAAAACATCGTAAAAAAACAAGTACCTACAAGACCTGAACAGCTTTGGGTGACGGATATAACCTATATTAAAACCCAACATGGACATAATTATTTAGCATTGGTAACAGATGCCTATTCTAAGCAAATTATGGGTTATAACCTTGCAAACCATATGAGAACATCCCTTTGTACCCAAGCGCTCGCTATGGCTATTAAAAACAGGAAATACCCTAATAAAAAACTTATTCATCATTCAGATAGAGGGTTTCAATATTGCAACCCCAAATACACCGAATTTGCTGAAAATAATGGAATGACAATGAGTATGACAGAACAATACGACCCTTATGAAAATGCCCTAGCTGAGAGAATTAATCAAACTTTGAAATACGAATACGGACTAAAATTAACAATCAAAAACACAGCTATTGCTCAGAAAATGACAAAACAAGCTGTTTATATTTATAATAATCTTAGAACGCATTTTAGTCTTGATTTAAGAAAGCCGGCTGAAGTACATCTAAATCCAAACATCAAATACAAATCATATCGTAGAAATAATGTAAATTTACCTGAACTTACTATTTAGATAAGAAGATAATCAACCTAAAAAAAGGGCAACCTATATCAGGATAAGACATTTATGGAAAGAAAACATCAAGTATTTGTTTCATCTACATATAAAGATTTAATAAATGAAAGACAGCATGTAATTCATGCATTACTTGAATTAGACTGTATACCATCAGGCATGGAATTATTTCCAGCCACAGATGAAGATGCTTGGACATTAATTAAAGAAGTAATTGACAATTCAGATTATTATATCCTAATTATTTCTGGTAAGTATGGAAGTCAAAATGAGAATGGTATTAGTTATACCGAAATGGAATTTGACTATGCTTTGAGTATTAACAAACCGATAATGTGTTTTCTACATGAAGACTTAGATGGGTTAACAGCCAATAAAATTGAAAAAACTGAAGAAAATCAACAAAAATTAACTTTATTTAGAACAAAGGCAGAATCTAAACACTGTAAATATTGGAAGACACCTGAGGATTTAGGAGGAAAAGTTTCAAGAAGTCTTATACAATTGAAAAAGAAACATCCTTCTGATGGATGGATTCCTGGTAAATATGCAGCAGATGAAAAAATATTTAGAAAAATAGAAGATCTTAGAAGTAGAATTCAAGAATTAGAAAATGAAAAAAATCAATTAATAGATAGTGCTCCAGAAGACTCTAAATTCCTTTCACAAGGAAGTGAAACATATTCTCAACCAATTGATATATGGATAGAAGAAGAAAAAGAAACTAAGGAAATACATTTAGAGGCTAGTTGGGATAAGATATTTTCTTACATTGGAACAGATATGATTGGAGAATGCACTGATAATGAATTTAATGATAAAGTAAAATTAGTTTATTATCATTCTGTTCCGAAAAAGTACAAATCACTTGTAACTTATGATGAAATTATTATATATCATGTAGTATTTGATTCAATTAAAATACAACTACAAGCGTTAGGTTTAATAACTTATGGTACAAAAAAAAGAGCAGTTTCAGATAAAAACACTTACTGGAAGTTAACACCTTATGGAGAAAAATACCTATTGAAAGTTAGAGCTATAAAATCAAAAACAATAGTTGATTTACCTTTTTAAAAAAACTAAGTACAACACCGGCTAAACTTCATGCGGGTTTTGTGCTTACTTCAAAGTTTTGTATATATTTACTAAGTCGCCAAATCTTGTTGATTTGGCTTTATGAAACCAAAGAAACAAAACCAAACAAAAAGCTTCGGCTTAGTTGCGTGTTCGAAAATCTTGGCGATTTTCTTCCCGCACAAAGCCTAGCCAAAACCGTTAACTTAAACAATCCTTGAAATTTCTGTCGAAATTTACGCGGATGTTTAAATTGAACGGTATTCATAAGTTTGAAACCAGTGCTCACTCAAAAAAAATCAAAACGAAACTTATCTTTTTGAGCTGAAAAAAGCCTTTTGTCTGCGTAAAAAATGAATTGGAAAAACTTCAGTAATTGATAATTTTTCTCTAGCCGATAATGATTTGTAAACTTGTATTACGTGTTGAAGTGTACGTGAAAATCATATAAATATTTCTTTGCTCTTTATTTGAAAAATATCTAATGAAACGAAAAGTTGTTTCACTAAGTTAAGTGCTGAAATGTACGCTAAAATCGCTTCGTTGATAATTTGTCTTTAATCGATGAATATTTACAAGCAAAACGTTGAAACTATCATAGCAATGCGATTTTGAAGTCGTTGCGGGTATTTTGGAAACTTCTTCTATCCTAGTGAATTTTTCAGTTTGAAAAATTGCATAAGTTAACAACAGCTAAAAAACATAGCTTTTTTGTGAATGACTAAAGTTGGTTTTCTATTTATTTTGTGTAGTTTTAGTCTGAAAACTAATCGGCTAGTTTAAACGCTACGTTTCCTAGCTAAAACCGTTGGCAAATATTTGAAAATGAAAACTTTATATATATTTTTAATTAAATTATATTTCGAAAATTAATGAAAAACAATCATAGAAATTTAAAAAAAGAAATTTTAATTTTTACGATTAGTCTTTTTGTAGTTGTTTCATTTATAGTTGTATTATATAAAACATACCAATACAAAGATTATAAAAGTTGGAACAATACAAAGATTATTGAAGTTGATGCTCTTGTTGTTGATAAAGAAATTGGTGGAGGAAAAGGATTACTACATTCGGTAATAAAATATACTATTAACGATACAATATATAAAACTAACATATCTGGTTATCATACTATTGGAGAAAGGTTAATGATTGAATGTGAATACAATAATTATAAAAATATTCGTATTCGAAAACTTCCTTTTTTTTAGATTCTGAAGATTGTGGTTATGTATTGGGAAAAATAACTAAAGTTGAAAAAGGAGAAATCTATTTTACTTATTGGAACGACAATAAACCTATTGAGTATAAACACTCTATTTTTGGAGAGTTTTCAAAAAAACTTTTACCTATAAATAAAAAGAAATTATATGTAGTTCAGTTTTTAAAAAAGAATCCTAAAAGATCATTAATTCACTTAGATAAACCTGTAAATTATACTAACTATTGGTGGAAATATAATGTAAATAATAATGGAGAAATCTATAAATTAGAAAATGAAAAACATTAGCCAACACCGGCTAAACTTCATGCGGGTTTTATGCTCACTTCAAAGTTTTGTGTATATTTACTAAGTCGCCAAATCTTGTTGATTTGGCTTAGTTTAAACCAAAGAAACAAATCCAAACAAAAAGCTTCGGCTTAGTTGCGTGTTCGAAAATCTGGCCGATTTTCAATCCCGCACAAAGCCTAGCCAAAACCGTTAGCAACAATAAAAAACTAAAAATGAAAATTCTAAGACTTCCGTTAATTATAATATTAATGGGAATTACATTAAAGTCAATTGGACAAAATAAATTAGGGGTTAAAGCTGGACTTAACTACACAAATAATGTAACAGTAGGTGAGTCTATTGAAAAAAACCAAAATCTATTAAGTTTTCATGGAGGAGTATTTTCTAAAATTGAATTAAACGAAAAATTTTCTTTAAACACCGAATTATTATTCTCTAGAAAAGGATTTAAAACTAAAGCAGATAAAAATGCCAATCCATCTAGTGAAGGAAAAATTCATTTTGACTATATTAACTTGCCCATTTTAATAGGGTATAAAGTTTATAAAAAAATTGAATTACAAACAGGTGCTGAATTGGGATATTTGTTATCAGCTAAAGCTAAATATGAAACTAAAGCAATTGATATTTCACAGTTTTGGGATAATGAAATTGATCTGGGAATAGCAGTTGGTTTGGAATTTCCTATCAATGAGTTTATAAGTATAAATGGAAGATATGTTCATGGATTAACTTCAGTTATCAAAGGTCCAATAACGACTATTGATGAAAATCACAACGAAATTGAAAAAGACATAAAATTTCAAAATAGAACATTTCAAATTTCGATAAAAATTATACAATAAAATTACAGTTGCTAACACCGGCTAAACTTCATGCGGGTTTTGTGCTAACTTCAAAGTTTTGTGTATATTTACTAGGTCGCCAAATCTTGTTGATTTGGCTTTGTGAAAACCAAAGAAACAAATCCAAACAAAAAGCTTCGGCTTAGTACGTGTTCGAAAATCTTGGCGATTTTCAATCCCGCACAAAGCCTAGCCAAAACCGTTGGGCACAATGTGATAAAACGATAGAAAAATTAACAAATGTACTCTTTCATAGGATTTTGGTTATTGGTAATTCTACTCACACTATTAATTGTTGGTGGACTGATATTTCTTGGTTACTGGATTCCAAGAAAGTATGGTAAAAGAAAACTAGGAATTGGACTTGCCTTTTTTATAGCTCTGATTTTTGCGACACCCGTTTTGTCTTTTTTACTTGAAGACTATCTGTTTTTCAAATCTGACGTAACAGAAAGTTTGAATGAACACTGTATAACACTAAATGACGACTTTGAAATTGAATCTAATGAAATGACTGGTATTGGAGACTTCTACCACCGCTTTGAATTGAAAATCTCGGAAAATGACAAAAGAAGATTGATTAATTGGATTATAAAATCAGACAATTATCGAGACAGCGTAGACGAAATGTTTGACATTAGGTCTGATAAGCCAAGATATTCAGAAACAGAAAAGGAATTTGTAGTGACTTATCAAGACAAATGGAATTACGTTTATGAGTACTATAAACCAAATAAGCAAGGATATTCACCGACTTGGGACAGAATTTCAATATCTAAGAAGCAGAACGAATTGATCTATGAAAGAATATTAGATTAAAATAAAAAACACTGTGCCCAACACCGGCTAAACTTCATGCGGGTTTTGTGCAAACTTCAAAGTTTTGTGTATATTTACTAAGTCGCCAAATCTTGTTGATTTGGCTTTGTGAAACCAAAAGAAACAAATCCAAACAAAAAGCTTCGGCTTAGTACGTGTTCGAAAATCTTGGCGATTTTCTTCCCGCACAAAGCCTAGCCAAAACCGTTAGCCACAAGTAAATAAATGAGAACAGATATTTCTAAATACTTGATTCATTTTCTTAGAGAACCTAGTGATTCAGATTTACCTAAAGACAAAAATAATGAATTAATAAAGCCATATTATCCTCTACAGGAAGATTCTGAGATTAAAAATGAATTTGAGTGTTTGATAAATATTATAAAAGAAGGAGGATTGAGAGCTGGTGTTTCCTATCGAAATAGAAAAAAAACCATTTACGGAAAATCTCCTGTAGTTTGTCTTACTGAAATGCCTTTAATTAATTTTATTCAATATTCTAAAAGCAGAAATAATAAAAGAATAACAAATTACGCTATAGCTTTATTAAAGAAAGATGTTTATAGCTATGGAGGTAGACCCGTTATTTCAGGATTAAGCAATGATAATAATTTTTCTTTTGAAAATATATTTAATAGGATCATAGATCCTAATGTAATACCATATAAAGAACAGTATAGATATGTTAAACTTGATCTTGAAAAAGGAAATGACTGGACACATGAGCGTGAATGGAGGGTGAAATTTGAAGTTGATAATTTTTCAATCAGAGATGACAAACATAATAATTCAATTTTAACGAGCGCTTTACCAATATTTTCTAATCATTATTTTAATGAAGCTATAATTATTTTACAGAATAAAAAAGAAGCGATAGAAATACAACCTATTATTCAAAATCAATTAGATTCTGGGTATTGCCCTAGTGGACAAGAATTTTGTAATAAAATTAAATATTTAATCTTAGAAGATGCTATTAGTTATTTAAAGAACAATTCTGTTACATCAATCGAAAACCTACCAAATTCAGTTTATTATGAACATAAATACGAAAATATTAGTGATTCTGAAAAAGAAAAAATTCATATAACAATAAATAAATGCAGATCATTAGCTATTAAATTTGCTAATGAATTTCATAATAAAACAAAATTAAAAAGAAGCTCTGATGGTTACTATAATGACGTCGGAGGTTGGGCACATATACGAACTGATGATATACAGAATAAATATATTAGATTTTTAATAAATGAAGAAATTGCTTCCTCATTTAGTGGTGGTTTTGTTTGGCTAAATGAAATGGAAAAAAATGTTCCACATTTACAATGTATTAGTTATTTTGAGTATATAGCAGATAAACAAATTGAAATATTAAATAAAGAATTAGGATTAAGATTTTATGTAGATTCTAGAATAGATTAAAAAACCAGTGGCTAACACCGGCTAAACTTCATGCGGGTTCTGTACTTTCTCAAAGTTTTGTGTATATTTACTAAGTCGCCAAATCTTGTTGATTTGGCTTAGTGAAACTAAAAGAAACAAATCCAAACAAAAAGCTTAGGCTTAGTCCGTGTTCGAAAATCTTGTCGATTTTCAATCCCGCACAAAGCCTAGCCAAAACCGTTAGCTGTAATACTGAAAAAATCCGTGAAAATACACCAAAAAAAACAAGATTACATAAATTCGGAAATATTTAACTTTGTTGAATTATTACAAAACTCAACAGAACCAACTACTACGAAAAAAAAGTATACAGGTTCAATAACTTTAAAAGACAGTCTCGATTTATCTGAATATTTGGTAAGTGCACCAACTATAATATCTGAAAAGAATGGTGAAAAAACTATTTCTAAAAAAGAGTGTTTAGATTCTGATTGTATCGGCTTAAATGAAATTAACTACACAAAATTCTTGAAATTTCTTAAGAACATTCATAAAGACAAGAATTTTAAAGATATCGTAAGCTTTGAGTTTCTAGAAAGAATATCTTTTAAATACATAATTGATATTAAAAAAAACAATAAGGCCCAAAATTCATTTTCAAATTATCTTATGGATAATATTGAGGCTGAAATAAAAGAATATCGTATTCAATTTAAAATGCTATATCTTGAAATCATTAAACCTTTTAAAATTGGAAATGTCCATTTTTCTTATGTTGATGAAAATTTTTTTAAAAATGATAATAAAGAAAAACTTTTTGAGCAATATAAAGGAGAAGTTTTTGTTTCATATTTAATAAAAGCAGAAAAAAATAAGGCTAAAGAAAAAGCTTTAAAAAAATGTGCTCTTGCTGTTGATTGTCTAAAACTATGCTTTGATACAATAGCTTACCCTAAATTAAAAACTAGTTTAGATATCGATTCTAGAACAACTGAGAACTTAAGTAATGAAATTTTGGTGTTTGACTCTCAAGACCCTAATGGTATCAATATTGAAAAATTTAGAAAACCTTCAAATCAAAATATAAATGATAAAACTTGGACTATAATTTCTAACAGAGGTTTAAATTTATTTCATTCTTTTCTTTTAGCTATAGACAAAAAAAGTGAACTCTCAGAATTAGAATCCTTAATATGTAACTCTATCCAACTTTTCTCTTATTCAATATCTATCAGCAATCTTAATAGAAGAATAGTAGAATTATTCACTTTATTAGAATCTTTACTTCTTCCCAATTCTAATGTTCCTATTTTAGATAGTTTAACAAAATATCTATCAAAATTAAGTACTAAAGATATAAATGAACGAAAAAAAATCATAGCATTGTTAAAAGAAATGTACGTTATTAGAAGTTCATATGTACATCATGCTTCAAATAAAGAATTTGATACTGATAAATTAGGAGAGTTTCAAATTCTAATTTTGGGTTTAATTCTAAAATTAATTATTTTAAGAAAAGATCATCAAACAAAAGAAACAATACTTGAAGAAATTGATGAAGCCATTTTAGGAGCGTATTAAATACTACAGCTAACACCGGCTAAACTTCATGCGGGTTTTGTGCTTACTTCAAAGTTTTGTGTATATTTACTAAGTCGCCAAATCTTGTTGATTTGGCTTTGTGAAAACCAAAGAAACAAAACCAAACAAAAAGCTTCGGCTTAGTACGTGTTCGAAAATCTGGCCGATTTTCAAGCCCGCACAAAGCCTAGCCAAAACCGTTGGCAAATATTTCAGCATGAAAAAAACAGTAATTATTTTATTATTAATAATAGGAATTTTATCGAGTTGTAGTTTGTCCAAAACTACTAATACTGAAATAGAATTATGTGTTAATGAAAATATAATAGAGTCTTTTAATCAAGCTAACTCATTTGAATATAAAGGTCGAATAATACACTTAACGTCAAGTTTTGATTTATTTGATTCTTTGAAAAAAGTTGAAAGGACAATACTTACAAAATATAAACTTAAAGAAAGTACGAAAAGTAATTATCGAATAATTAATAAAAAAGGAGTTCAAAAAATAGCTGAGGAAATTGTTCCTTTTATGAAATGTTTAGTTGAAACTCCAGGAGCTACGATTAGGTATCCTTGGGATTTATGTTTTAGAGTTCCGTTGAGTAAAAAAATGAACTTTCACGGTGCTGAATTATCTTCAAATCTAGATAATGTTATGATAAATGGTGGGTTTAATAACGAAATCATTGAATCACTAATTGAAAAAATAAATTACAAAAATGATACAGAACGAAACATTCTACTTTATTGTATTTATTTGAATGAATATTATAATAAAAAACATTAGCCAACACCAGCTAAACTTCATGCGGGTTTTGTGCAAACTTCAATGTTTTGTGTATATTTACTTAGTCGCCAAATCTTGTTGATTTGGCTTAGTTTAACTAAATAATACAAATCCAAACAAAAAGCTTCGGCTTAGTCCGTGTTCGAAAATCTTGTCGATTTTCAACCCCGCACAAAGCCTAGCCAAAACCGTTAACTTAAACAATCCTTGAAATTTCTGTCGAAATTTACGCGGATGTTTAAATTGAACGGTATTCATAAGTTTGAAACCAGTGCTCACTCAAAAAAAATCAAAACGAAACTTATCTTTTTGAGCTGAAAAAAGCCTTTTGTCTGCGTAAAAAATGAATTGGAAAAACTTCAGTAATTGATAATTTTCTCTAGCCGATAATGATTTGTAAACTTGTATTGCGTGTTGAAGTGTACGTGAAAGTCATATAAATATTTCTTTGCTATTTATTTGAAAAATATCTAATGAAACGAAAAGTTGTTTCACTAAGTTACGTGCTGAAATGTACGCTAAAATCGCTTCGTTGATGATTTGTCTTTAATCGATAAATATCTACCAAGCAAAACGTTGAAATTATCGTAGCAATGTAACTTTGAAGTTGTTGCGGATATTTTGGAAACTTCTTCTTTCCTAGTGAATTTTTCAGTTTGAAAAATTGCATAAGTTAACAACAGCTAAAAAACATAGCTTTTTTGTGCTTAATCAAAGTTGGTTTTTTGTTTATTTTGTGTAGTTTTAATCTGAAAACTAATCGGCTAGTTTAAACGCTACGTTTCCTAGCTAAAACCGTTACCTTACATTTAAAATGAAAAATATCGAAACAAAAACATCCAATTTTGAGTTTAAAACTGAGAAAAATATTGGTATTCGAATTTTAGCAGGAATAATAGATTATTCATTTATTCTTTGTTTTATCTTTATATTTATTACTACTTATGGAGAAGTTGACAATGAAGGAAATTATAGTGTAAGCGGAGTTTTAGCTCTTTTTCCTTTATTATTTTGGGGAATAATGACAATTGGAATTGAACAATTATTTGGTGCAACAATTGGAAATTTTGTAGTTGGACTAAAACCTATATCAATCGAAAATTTATTTAAAAATGAAACTTCTGAAAATATATACAAAAAACCCACTTTTAATCAATCTTTGAAAAGACATTTACTTGATCCGATAGATATGTTGTTTATTGGTATTATCGGAATAATAACAATAAAAAATACAGATAAAAATCAAAGATTAGGAGATATTTGGGGAAACACGATTGTAATAAAAGAATCTGAATTAAAAACGAAAAAAACGTAAGGTAACACCGGCTAAACTTCATGCGGGTTTTGTGCTAACTTCAAAGTTTTGTGTATATTTACTAAGTCGCCAAATCTTGTTGATTTGGCTTTGTGAAAACAAAGAAACAAAACCAAACAAAAAGCTTCGGCTTAGTACGTGTTCGAAAATCTTGTCGATTTTCAACCCCGCACAAAGCCTAGCCAAAACCGTTGGCTAAAACAGAATCGTAGCGGCGTTTTCCATAGAAACATTAACATATTAAGAAAATTTCACTTCTCTCCTATTTTGAAATTTATCATCAAAAAAGATCATTATTTTAATTGAAAAGAAATAATATTAAAAAAGTAATTAAATGAAACTTTGTGATTCTTTAAAAATTAAACGTTAACAAAAAACACTTACTTTCTTTTAAAAAAATAACGTAAAAAGTAGCTGTGAGAAATCATAATTTATTGAAAATTTGACTTTAACAAATAATACATTTTCTTTTCTGGGAAAAGTGTAACGTGAAAATAGTTGCGAGAAATTATAATTCTTTGAAAATTTAACGATATCAAATATTACATCTTAATTTAAGGTAAAAGAGTTACGTGAAAATAACTACGGGAAACATTACTATTCTTTGAAAACTAAACGATAACAAATAATTCTTTCACTTTTTTTGAAAAAGAAAACGTAAAAAGTAAATGTGAAAAATATCATTATTCTTAAAAACTTAAACGCTAACAAATAATACTTTTTTATTCTTTGAAAAATATGAAAAAACTGCATTAGCCAACAACAGCTAAAAAACAAAGCTAATTTATGCTTTCTCTAAGTTGGTTTTCTTTTTATTTTCTGTAGTTTTAAGTCTGAAAATTAATCGGCTAGTTTAACGCTTCGTTTCCTAGCTAAAACCGTTGGCATTCATTTAAGATGAACCGAGAAATAATAGAAATATTAGAGAATCTAAAAGAAAAACCGTCTACTGAAAAAGTTGACCATATTTTACTTTTGGAAAAAATATATTCGGAATATTCTAACGGAATGAAAGAGTTGGAACCAATTGCTTACTTCTATCTGAATGGATTTGACGACTTGCCAGCTTTAAGAGAAAAAGACTTGTGGAATAAATCCAAGTTTACAGAAATAAGAAAAGATTTTGTCAATGCACATAGCGAACTGATTGGGCTGATTGAATCGACAATAAGTAACTTAAAAAACAATCTGACAGACTAATTTAATTATCAATTATCGAAAGTGGAATTTTTAGATAAAGTAAAATGTAGAAAAACAACATTTGAGAATATTGATCTAGAAAATTTGGACTTGAGTAATGAAAACCTTTCAGGACTGACTTTTAAGAATTGTTTTATCTCTGCCGACTATAGAGGCTCTGATTTAACAAACACAAAATTTATAGAAAGTAATATTAAAACATCTGATTTCAGAAATTCAAATTTGACAAATGCATTAATGGAAAATGTAGCCTTTGAATCAACGAGATTTAAAGGAGCAAAAACAGATAGATTTATTTTTAATGACAATTATTGCTATTCGTTAGAGAATGTGGGACAAGCAGACTTTAATGATTGGGTAATAAAAACGAAATGCCAACACCGGCTAAACTTCATGCGGGTTTTGTGCTAACTTCAAAGTTTTGTGTATATTTACTGGGTCGCCAAATCTTGTTGATTTGGCTTTGTGAAACCAAAGAAACAAATCCAAACAAAAAGCTTCGGCTTAGTGCGTGTTCGAAAATCTTGGCGATTTTCAACCCCGCACAAAGCCTAGCCAAACACGTTACCAGCAAGTAAAAACTGAAATTTTCTTGAATAATATCTCTAAATAAATTAGAATTTTAAACATTTGGTGAAATACAAGAAAAGACGTTATTTATGAAAAGAAAAAATATCTAAAATGAAAAACCACAAATACGAAATTAAAATTGAATGGACTGGTAATGAAGGAAGCGGAACTCTAAATTACAGATCATATAATCGAAACCATACTATTTCTGGAAATGAAAAATATAATGAAATATTAGCCTCTTCTGACCCTTGTTTTTTAGGTGACAAATCGCGATACAATCCTGAAGACCTTTTTCTCTCCTCTTTATCTGCATGTCATATGCTTTGTTATTTACATTTATGCGCTGATAATAAAATAGTCGTAACAGATTATGTAGATAATGCAACAGGAATAATGGTAGAAACAGAAGATGGAAGCGGAAAATTCAAAGAAGTTGTATTAAATCCATTAGTAACTATTGAAAACGAGAATCAAATTAACTTAGCAAATAAATTACATCATGAAGCGAATAAAATGTGTTTTATAGCTAATTCTTGTAATTTTAAAATTGGCCATAATCCGAAAACAATTGTAAAATGAAAAACCAGCTGGTAACACCGGCTAAACTTAATGCGGGTTCTGTGCTTTCTCAAAGTTTTGTGTATATTTACTAAGTCGCCAAATCTTGTTGATTTGGCTTTGTGAAATCAAAGAAACAAAACCAAACAAAAAGCTTCGGCTTAGTACGTGTTCGAAAATCTTGTCGATTTTCTTCCCGCACAAAGCCTAGCCAAAACCGTTAGCCACAAGTTGAAAAAAAAACTTGGTAAAAAAAAATGGTGAAATTTACTCTTTTAGAAAAACAAATTATTTTTACATTATAATACGAAAGGAATAAACTCTAATTCTGATATATTACAACTATTTTAATTTTAATCAAAACTGACTACACACCGAAAATGTTACAATCAAAATTTATATCGAATATTTTAGAATTACTTTTAGATGGAGAAGAAATAATCAATGCTAAATTGCAGTTAGAATACTTATTTGAATCTGATTATAAATATACCGATTCAGGAGTTTTTATTAGTTTCGACCATAAAATCGGAATTGAAAAATACAAAGTGAATAAAAACAACTTGGTTTTAAATGGTGTTGGAATCAAATCAACAGAATTAGAAACTGAAGCAGAGTGTCTTCTATTTTTTAAAAATGGATTAATTGAATATCTTGAAATTTGGTCACCTGGTAATAACTATCCTAGAAAAGAACTGAAAAATTATGAATTAACTCAAGAATGGAATAATTCTTCAGGAAGAAAAATTATAGTTGAAAAAACCAGTGGCTAACACCGGCTAAACTTCATACGGGTTTTGTGGTTACTTCAAAGTTTTGTGTATATTTACTATGTCGCCAAATCTTGTTGATTTGGCTTTGTGAAATCAAAGAAACAAATCCAAACAAAAAGCTTCGGCTTAGTACGTGTTCGAAAATCTTGTCGATTTTCAACCCCGCACAAAGCCTAGCCAAAACCGTTACCTGTAACCACTCAAAAAATGAAAAAGATAATATATCAAGTTGATGCTTTTACAAAAGAAGCATTTAAAGGTAATCCTGCAGGAGTTATGATTCTAAACGAAAATTTGAATCCAAAACTAATGCAAGATATCGCTAATGAGATGAATTTATCTGAAACCGCTTTTGTAAATATATCTGAAAAACCTTTTGAAATAAGATACTTTACTCCTACAACTGAAATTCCTTTATGTGGACATGCAACACTTGCTAGTGCCCATATTTTATATGAGAATAATATCATAGCTGAAAATGAAATTATTCAATTTAAAGCTAAAGGAGGAGATTTAAAAATCACAAAAAACACCAATGGAATTAAAATGGTGTTTCCTAAATACGAAATAAATAAAATTGAAAATATTGAAAATTTCGAGAAAATAATTGGCTTTACTCCTATCGATACTTACTCAAGTGAAAATAATTGGATAATTGCAATTTCTAAAACTGAAAATGAAATAAAACAAGCGAAACCTGTTTTTAACGAAATGGGTAAAAATGGTCTTGGTCATTTAATGATAACTTCACTTTCTGAAAGAGAAAATATTGATTTTGTTGTACGTTGTTTTGCTCCTATTTCTGGAATTAATGAAGATCCTGTGACTGGTTCAGCACAGTGTGCTTTAGTTCCTGTTTGGAATTTAAGAACAGAAAATAATGAATTTAAAGTTGAACAAATATCAGAAAGAACAGGACAATTAAATGTAAAACTTGTTGACAATCAAGTTGAAATTATTGGAAATGCAATTACTATTTTTAAAGCAGAAATAAATATCCGATAAAGCAACAGGTAACACCGGCTAAACTTAATGCGGGTTTTGTGCTTACTTCAAAGTTTTGTGTATATTTACTAAGTCGCCAAATCTTGTTGATTTGGCTTAGTTTAACTAAAATACAAAACCAAACAAAAAGCTTCGGCTTAGTACGTGTTCGAAAATCTGGCCGATTTTCAAGCCCGCACAAAGCCTAGCCAAAACCGTTGGCATTAATTGAATGCAGCAGTATGACAATTGAAACAATCAATTTATTTGAATATTGAATTATGAAAACTAATTATCTGATACTTTTTTTAATTATTATTAGTATTTCGAATAATAGCTATTCTCAAAAATTAGATTCTTTACTATTTGAAAATAATACTCCTAAAATTGAAAATCCAAATACAGACCGTTTGGATTCAATTTCAAAAGAATTCTATAACAAAATAAATAATTTGGCTGATGAAGGAGTTATAATGAATACAAAAGAATCAAAATCACCGATTTTTTTTCACGTAAAGGAAGATGGAACGAAAATATCGTTAATTGATTTTTTTAATGAACAATTTGGAAAGAAAACAAACAGATTTAGAGCTTTTTTCAAAGTGGAAATTGATTGGAATGGACAAATCAATTTTGTAAGACTTGTTGGTTATATTGGGAATATTGATAATATTGATTTTACGAATTTTTGGAAAAAAATTAAGGTTCACCCAGCAACTGAATTTAATATACCAATAAAGACAATTGTAACAATTCCGATTAATAAAAACTAATGCCAACACCGGCTAAACTTCATGCGGGTTTTATGCTAACTTCAAAGTTTTGTGTATATTTACTAAGTCGCCAAATCTTGTTGATTTGGCTTTGTGAAACCAAAGAAACAAAACCAAACAAAAAGCTTCGGCTTAGTCCGTGTTCGAAAATCTTGCCGATTTTCTTCCCGCACAAAGCCTAGCCAAAACCGTTAACTATTATTAAATATGATAGAAAAATCATTTACTATAAAAGATATTATTATATATCTAATCCCTGGAATATTAAATACATTTTTTATATTCCTTTTTTTTAAATTAAAAAATCCAGAAATAATTGATTTTACAACTATGGACACAAAATATTCTATTGTTACAATTGTTTTAGCTTTTTTAATTGGATTTATTTTCAGCCAAATTCAAATAATATTAAGTAATAAAATTTTAAAATCTACATATCGAAAATTAAGAACCCTCGAGGAATCTATTGAAATTGAAGAATTTAAAATAGTAATGTGTAGAGAAATTAAAAAAGTTTTTGAATTAAATAACTTATCTAATGACGATTTATTGAAAAATGATCAAATATTTTTCTTTTGTTATAATTTTATTTTGGAAAAAGGAAATAATAAATCTATTGAATTAATTAACCGTGCTAAAAACTTAGCTTCTTTTGCTACTAGCTTATATATTCCAGTTGTACTAATGCTAATTAATTCATTTTTATATTTTGAAAATAATTGTAAACTTATAATGATAAGTATTCTTGTAAGTTTCATCTTCTTTTACTCGTTAAGAAAAATTACCATTAACTTTAGAGGTGAATTTTATAAGAATACATTTCGAGTGTTTTATTTAGCAAATAACAATAGTTAACA
Source organism: Wenyingzhuangia sp. IMCC45467 (assembly GCF_054111205.1). The sequence goes on along the minus strand of NZ_CM134196.1, from coordinate 393,562 downwards.
CCGGCTAAACTTCATGCGGGTTTTGTGTTTACTTCAAAGTTTTGTGTATATTTACTAAGTCGCCAAATCTTGTTGATTTGGCTTAGTTAAAACCAAAAAGAAACAAATCCAAACAAAAAGCTTCGGCTTAGTACGTGTTCGAAAATCTGGCCGATTTTCAAGCCCGCACAAAGCCTAGCCAAAACCGTTAGCTTTAACAACGCTGAAAATTCATGGCTGAATTTTTCGCTGTTGTTAAAATGAAACTTTTTCTTAATTGTTTGAAACCGATCTTGACTCAAAAAATTAAAGAATGAAACTTTTCTGGAACAGAAAATTAATTAATGTTTTAACTGAAAAACTTAGTGAAAAACAAACTTTTTTAACTGAGAAATAATTGAATTATTTACTGTTGCGTAAAAGGTAAACGAAATCAATAATTCCTTGAAAAATTATTAATTAAAAAGAAAATGGTGTCCATAAATTACGTGCTGAACTGTACGCTGAATTTTAATAAAACTAACCTTTCTAATTCTTAATGAAAGTTTTGAATAAACGATAAATGGTGGCTTGAAGTTACGTACTTAATTCCCTAAAAATTCTCAAAACTAACATTCTCAATTCTTTGAAAAGCAGAACGTGAAAATTATCGTAGCAATGCGATTTTAAAGTCGCTGCGTAAAGTTTGGAAACTCTCCTACCCTTTTCATCATTTTTATGTGAAATGTTGCATAAGCTAACAACAGCTAAAAAACATAGCTTTTTTTTGTGCTTAATCAAAGTTGGTTTTTTGTTTATTTTGTGTAGTTTTAGTCTGAAAACTAATCGGCTAGTTTAAACGCTACGTTTCCTAGCTAAAACCGTTAGCTACCATAATGAAAATCATCAGATTGATATTGATTTTTTATAGATTATATGCTTTTCTAAGTTTTATGATTAATCTTGCTTGTGTATCGATTATTATCACATGGGGAATTAGAGGAATCACAGCAGTATTTTGGTTTAAAATATTCACATTGAGCTTTACTTATTACTATATAAATAACCATAAAAAAGAAGAGTTTTTTTATTATAAAAATCTTGGACTTTCTAAAAAAAACTTATGGATTTCAACCTTTACAATTGATTTATCTTTATTCATAACAATAATAGTTCTAACACTTAAATTCACATGAAAAATATTCTTGAAATAGATAGTGTTCTCCTTAAATTTAAATCTACAGTTATTCTAAATAATGTTTATTTAAAAAGTGAAACTGGAATAATAACAGGACTGTTAGGAAGAAATGGAACAGGAAAATCGTCTCTCATGAAAATTATATATGGAGAAATTATTCCTGATGATAAATCTATAAGAATTAATAATTCATCGTTATTTAAATCTGCTCGTTCTCCAAAAGATATTAGATATCTTCCACAAAATAAATTTATTCCTATGTATTTAACAGTGCAAAGGTTATTGAAAGATTTTAATCTAGATTTTTCAGATTTAACATCATTTTTTCCTGAATTTCAAAAGCATTACAAATCAAAACTGAAAAATTTATCTGGTGGAGAAAGAAGAATTATTGAAATTTATTTAATACTTGTCTCTAAAACTAAATTTTGCATGCTAGATGAACCGTTTTCTCAAGTAATGCCTGTACATATTGAAACAATTAAAAAACTAATAATTAGAGAAAAACAAAATAAAGGAATTATTATAACAGATCATATGTACGAGCATATAACTGAAATTAGTGATAGTTTATATGTTATAAATAATGGGAAAACACATTTAACAAACAGTATTAAAGATTTACAAAAATTAGGATACATTAGAAATTCATAGAAAATTACGGTAGCTAACACCGGCTAAACTTCATGCGGGTTTTGTGCTAACTTCAAAGTTTTGTGTATATTTACTAGGTCGCCAAATCTTGTTGATTTGGCTTTGTGAAATCAAAGAAACAAATCCAAACAAAAAGCTTCGGCTTAGTCCGTGTTCGAAAATCTTGTCGATTTTCTTCCCGCACAAAGCCTAGCCAAAACCGTTGGCAAATATTTTCGAGCAAGATTTTTTGAAATATTTTTTTTGTAAATTTGCTGCATGAGTAAAAAAGAAGACATACAAAATTATATCTCTAATCTGAAAAATAGATTAAAAGATGAACTTCCTCGAATTTCAGAAGAGATTCGTGTCTATGAAGAAAAACTTGCTGAAGGAAAATTAAATCCTAATCCTACACCAGGACCTCAATTTAATGGATAAACCAAAATTATTAGTAATTGCTGGTTGTAATGGTTCTGGAAAATCTTCTTTCTCAAAAGCTTTCACAGAAGGAGGCATAAAACCTTATGATTATGATAAAGTTTATAAGGAAAAGTATGAATCTCTAATCGATACTGAATTTAGAGATAGAATGGCTCATAATCTTGCTAGGAAAGATCTAGAAAACACAATAAAATCTTCTATAAAAAACAGAACTGATTTCTGTTATGAAACAAACTTCAACTCTACTCCACTATATTGGCCTGAGATTTTTAAATCTGAAAATTACAGAATCGAAATAGTTTTCTTTTGCCTAGATTCAATTGAAAAAGCAAAAGAAAGAGTCCGTATTAGATTTGAAAATGGTGGACATTTTGTACCTGATAATGAAGTCAAAGAAAGGTATGAATTAGGTTATAAACACTTAAATAAAAATTGGAAGTTTTTTGACTCTCTTACTCTTTTTGAAACAAGTAAATACAATGATACTCCTAGTCACTTATTTACAATTGAAGAAGAACAATTTATATTAAAAAATGATTTTCCTAAATATCTTGAGAAATTCATCCCTAGCATAAAAGAGTTAAATAAAAAACATTAGCCAACACCGGCTAAACTTCATGCGGGTTCTATGCTTTCTCAAAGTTTTGTGTATATTTACTAAGTCGCCAAATCTTGTTGATTTGGCTTTGTGAAAACAAAGAAACAAATCCAAACAAAAAGCTTCGGCTTAGCACGTGTTCGAAAATCTTGTCGATTTTCAATCCCGCACAAAGCCTAGCCAAAACCGTTACCTGTAACCACTCAAAAAATGAAAAAGATAATATATCAAGTTGATGCTTTTACAAAAGAAGCATTTAAAGGTAATCCTGCGGGAGTTATGATTCTAAACGAAAATTTGAATCCAAAACTAATGCAAGATATCGCTAATGAGATGAATTTATCTGAAACCGCATTTGTAAATATATCTGAAAAACCTTTTGAAATAAGATACTTTACTCCTACAACTGAAATTCCTTTATGTGGACATGCAACACTTGCTAGTGCCCACATTTTATATGAAAATAATATCATAGCTGAAAATGAAATTATTCAATTTAAAGCTAAAGGAGGAGATTTAGAAATCACAAAAAACACCAATGGAATTAAAATGGTGTTTCCTAAATACAAAATAAATAAAATTGAAAATATTGAAAATTTCGAGAAAATAATTGGCTTTACTCCTATCGATACTTACTCAAGTGAAAATAATTGGATAATTGCAATTTCTAAAACTGAAAATGAAATAAAACAAGCGAAACCTGTTTTTAATGAAATGGGTAAAAATGGTCTTGGTCATTTAATGATAACTTCACTTTCTGAAAGAGAAAATATTGATTTTGTTGTACGTTGTTTTGCTCCTATTTCTGGAATTAATGAAGACCCTGTGACTGGTTCAGCACAGTGTGCTTTAGTTCCTGTTTGGAATTTAAGAACAAAAAATAATGAATTTAAAGTTGAACAAATATCTGAAAGAACAGGACAATTAAATGTAAAACTTGTTGACAATCAAGTTGAAATTATTGGAAATGCAATTACTATTTTTAAAGCAGAAATAAATATCCGATAAAGCAACAGGTAACACCGGCTAAACTTCATGCGGGTTTTGTGCTCACTTCAAAGTTTTGTGTATATTTACTAAGTTGCCAAATCTTGTTGATTTGGCTTTGTGAAACCACAAAAAACAAATCCAAACAAAAAGCTTCGGCTTAGTTCGTGCTCGAAAATCTAGCCGATTTTCAATCCCGCACAAAGCCTAGCCAAAACCGTTAGCTTTAACAACGCTGAAAATTCATGGCTGAATTTTTCGCAGTTGTTAAAATGAAATTTTTCTTAATTGTTTGAAACCAATCTTGAATCAAAAAATTAAAGATCGAAACTTTTCTGGAACAAAAATTAATTAATGTTTTAACTGAAAAACTTAGTGAAAAACAAACTTTTTTAACTTAGAAATAATTGAATTATTTACTGTTGCGTAAAAGGTAAACGAAATCAATAATTCTTTGAAAAATTATTAATTAAAAAGAAAATGGTGTCCATAAATTACGTGCTGAACTGTACGCTGAATTTTAATAAAACTAACATTTCTAATTCTTAATGAAAGTTTTTAATAAACGATAAATGGTGGCTTAAAGTTGCGTACTCAATTCCCTACAAATTCTCAAAACTAACATTCTCAATTCTTTGAAAAGCAGAACGTGAAAATTATCGTAGCAATGCGATTTTAAAGTCGTTTCGGAAAGTTTGGAAACTCTCCTACCCTTTTCATCATTTTTATGTGAAATGTTGCATAAGCTAACAACAGCTAAAAAACATAGCTTTTTTGTGCTTAATCAAAGTTGGTTTTTTGTTTATTTTGTGTAGTTTTAATCTGAAAACTAATCGGCTAGTTTAACGCTACGTTTCCTAGCTAAAACCGTTACCAACAATTTTAATGACCGAGATAAATCCAAATAGAATCAAGTTTTATCAATTCCTAAATAACGATATTTCATTGGAATTATTTGAAAGTTGGGTTTATGAAAATAAAGAACTTGAAAACGTAATTTCAGAAGAAAATTACATCGATTTATTAGCCTTTAATTTTAAAAGTAGAGAAATCAAAAGTTTCATAAAATCAATAATCCAAAAACATTTTGATTGGAAGGAATTTGAAAAGTATCGAACAATTGAATTACTCAAAAATATTAAGTCTGGTAATATTGAGATTGTTTTGGCAAGTCGAAAATTAAGAGAGTTATATCTCGAACAAGAAGAGGAAATTAAAAGACCGTTTCTTACAAGTAGACTTGCAATAGGTTATGAAAGTGAGCTTGACAATTGCCCTATAGAATCGGAATATAAACTATGGAATTCTAACGCTCTGAAAAAACAACTTGAACTTGTAGAATGGTATCGAAAACAGATTTTAGAAGACGTTAACCAAGAACTCAACGAATTACTAAACCCTGAATTCAAAGTTATTGACCTTGGGGAAATTATGAATATTAAGCATTTGCACGAAACTTTTGCCGAAAGACTTTACTTTCCTGAATTTTATGGAAATAATTGGGATGCGTTTTGGGACTCAATAAGTGGAATTGTTGAAATGCCAAAAAATCTGACATTGATAAATTGGGAGAAATTTGAAAAAACATTTAAAAAAGATTCGAAAATTTTAAAAGAAATTATAAAGGATTATAACAATCAGAATATTGAAAATAAAATAAAAACTGTTGGTAACACCGGCTAAACTTCATGCGGGTTTTGTGCTTACTTCAAAGTTTTGTGTATATTTACTAAGTCGCCAAATCTTGTTGATTTGGCTTAGTTAAAACCAAAGAAACAAAACCAAACAAAAAGCTTCGGCTTAGTCCGTGTTCGAAAATCTGGCCGATTTTCAACCCCGCACAAAGCCTAGCCAAAACCGTTGTACATAAGCTAAAAAACGAAAATTGAAACAAAAAATTGAAATCAAAGTATTTAATTTCTTTGTAGAATCAAATGATTTTAATGGTATAAAATTAAGAAGACTTTCTTCAGAATTAGGAATAAATTACATTGAATGTATTGATTTAATAAAAGAACTAGTTTCTGAAAATAAGATTTCAATTCAATCAAGTACAAATCCTCACATAATTGGTTTTCAGCATTTCCCAATAAAAAATCAATTAATTGTACTTGAAGAAGCAAAGAAAATAAAAGAAATTAAACAAACACTTGGTACATTTACTTTTACAAGAGAAGATACAGATACTCCAATTTGTTTATATCCGACACCTGATTATCTAAAAGAAAATAGAAACCTTGATGACTATGAAAATGCAATTTATAGTAAAAAATTAGCTTTAGCTGAACCTCAGTTGAAACCATTCTTTTTTGAAATTGAAGTCCTTGAAAGATATTCAACGGATCCTAGATTTAATTTTATTTTTGAAGATTACTCTGGATCTATAAATTGTAACTATGATGAAAACGGGGTGCAAATTCTTAGAGAAGAGGATAAAGTATTTATTAAAACATTTGGACTTGGTTTTGATTCTAATAAAAACAGATTAGCAGTTGTTTATTTGAGATATTTAAGTGATTTAACACCACAACATCAAATCTACTGGAGTACTCGAGAAGTTAAAGGAAATTGTAAAGTTTTGGAAGAGTATTATAATAACATTATAAATGGAAGTTGGTCTTTTTCACACTCAATTTTTAGTGCATTAATAGGTGAATTAACTTGTCTAAATATGCTTTCTGAAAAAGCCTTTGGACAAAACATATTTAGAAAAAACTTCGACAACAATAATAGACCTAAAGAATTTACTTTCTTCTTTACCCCTACATTAAAAAACTATAATGATTTCATTCTTTTATTAGACAAAATGATAAGTGAAAACATCAATAGTAATTTTTTTAAAGATAAAATTGAATTATACAACTATCATAAGGTTGAAGATGGTGTTGTTGAAAGAAAGTACAAAAACACATTAAATTTGTTTGAAGAATGGTTAACAAATATGTTTAGTACTAACGACAATAGAAATTTAACAGAGATTTTCACTCCACTAAAAAAAGTTAGACGAGAAAGACAAAATCCAGCTCATAGAATTAGCGAAAATAACTATGACAAAAAATATATCGAATTACAAAAAACAATAGTACAAAACACATATAATTCAATTAGACATTTAAGACATATTTTTCAACAACATCCAAAAGCAAAAGATGTTAAAATCGAAAAATGGTTAGACGAAGGAAGTATAAAAACATTCTAAAAGCCAATGTACAACACCGGCTAAACTTCATGCGGGTTTTGTGCTAACTTCAAAGTTTTGTGTATATTTACTAAGTCGCCAAATCTTATTGATTTGGCTTAGTTTAAACCAAAAGAAACAAAACCAAACAAAAAGCTTCGGCTTAGTACGTGTTCGAAAATCCGCAGATTTTCAATCCCGCACAAAGCCTAGCCAAAACCGTTGTGTGTAATTTGAAAAACGAAAAATATGATAGATAAAGAACTTGAGGCAATTTTCAAATGCCACGAATTAATGAAAGAATTAGATGATGACTCGAAATTAAGAGTTTTCAAATATCTACTTGATAGGTATAATCTTGTACCAACAGGTAGTGCTTTTGAATCTGCCAATACTCAACAACCGACTTTAGCTTCTCTTGAGGAATCAGAAGTTATAGAAGAAGAATCTAAACCAAAAGTAACAAAGAAAAAAAGTAATTCTTCAAAACCGAAAATTTCAGGAACTTCGACAAAATCCTATAGTCTAATAACAAGCTTAAACCTTGTTTCAAATGGAAAAGAGAGTTTAAAAGATTTCTACGCTAAATATCAAGTAAAGAACAACTTTGAGAGAAACATAGTAATACTTTACTATTTAAGAAGAGTCGTTGGCGAGGAAAATATTGGTATAAATCACATATACACTTGTTATAAACATCTTTCACAAAAAGTTCCAAATATATATCAAAGTCTATTGGATACTAAAAATCGAAAAGGTTGGGTGGACACCTCAAATACAGATGACTTGAAAGTTACCGTAGCTGGTGAGAATTATATTGAACACGAAATGGCTACTAATTCTTAAGCAGGTATGACAGTACACGATTTTTTAGAAAGTGTTTCTGACTTTGATAGTCTTACAAAAAAGGAACAAGTAAAACTAATTGCATTCTTTCATTGTGTTGAAAATGAAAAGCAATATTTCAAAGCAAATGACATAACAAAAGAATTTGAAATCAATGCTTTACTAAAACCATCGAATATCTCTGCTGAAATTACTCGACTGAAAAAATCAAAACCAACAATTTTAATCGAAAGCAAACAAGGCTTCGCTTTTCATAGAACTGCAAAAAAAGAATTAGAAGAAACTTATTTAGCTGTTAAGCATAAACGTGATGTTTCAAACACTTTAAGAGATTTAATTACAGAGCTTACTGGTAATGAACAGAAAAAATATCTTGAAGAGGCAATCAGCTGTTTTGAGATTAAATCATTCAGAGCTTCAATAATTATGACTTGGTTGTTAGCAATGGATATTATGTATGAATACATTCTTAATCCAAAAAATCTGACTATTTTCAATTCTGCAATTCAAACTCACGGAAAATACAAGAAAATAAAAATTAATTCTAAAGATGACTTTAGTAGTATAAAAGAATCTGATTTCATTGAGCTTTTAAGAGTATCAAAAATCATAACTAATGATACGAGAAAAATATTGGACGAAAAATTAGGTGTTAGAAATTCTTGTGCTCATCCTAATTCAATGAAAATTTTGGATTATAAAGCAATTGGATATATTCAGGATTTAGTAATTAATGTAATCAAGAAGTATCAATAAAAACTACACACAACAACGTATATAGCTCATAGCTAATTAGTTGCTTAATCGAAGTTAAGGCATATTTGGAAAGTCGCCAAATTTTTAAATTTGACAACTTTCTATTAAAAAATAAGTAGTAAATTTAAAAATCTGGCTTGTGCTTAACCGAATAATAATTGCTAATTTATACGCTACGAGCCATATACAAAACCGTTAGCTTTAACAACGCACAAATTCTGTTCGAATTTCCGCAGTTGTTATAATGCTGATACTTTTTCTTAATTTTTTCTGAAACCAAGTCTGACTCAAAAAATTTAAAAACCATTTTTTCTATCGAAAAGCAACTCCTTTTTAGCTGAGAAATATTGTGTTTTAATTGTGTCGCTACTTTCCGTAAAACTCTATTTGAAAAACATTTAAATCATTGATAAATTTTTACTAACTGAAAATATACAAACTTGTATTTCGTGCTGAACTGTTCGTGTAAATCTAATTCTTTGATAAATCCATTTAAAACGAAAAATTGTGTACTAAAGCTACGTGTTGAATTGTACGCACAAAAAATCTTCGTTGATAAATTTATTCATAATCAATACATATTTTCAAGCAAAACGTTGAATGAATCGTAGCAACGCGATTTGAAAGTCGTTGCGCGTATTTTGGAAACTTCTTCCCTCCTAGTGAACTTTTATATTTGAAAAAGTTGCACAAGCTAACAACGGCTAACTAACAAAGCTAATTTTTTGCTTTCTCTAAGGTAGTTTTCTGTTTATTTTGTGTAGTTTTAGTCTGATAATAAGTCGGCTTACCTAACGCTTCGTTGGCTAGCCAAAACCGTTGTACTTAAGTTATAAATGAGAAAAATTGAAAAACTGATATCTCAAATAATTCCAAAATTTGATTCTGGATCACGTGAAGACGAATGGTTTAATAATGATAAATTATTATCTGAACTATCTCCTCATGAATATGAAAAAGTTGAAGAAAAACTAATTGAAATGCTTGAAAAAAACACTTCTTTTTTAGTTGGAGAAACACTTGTGAAAATTAAATCTACCAAATCATTGACAAACCTTAAACAACGAGTAAAAGAAGCTAAATATTTTACTGAAAAAGTAAAATGGGCAATGTTTATTTTCAAGATAAAAAATGGAGATAATGAAATGGAAGAACTTATATATAATGAGTTCTTGAAATTTAATTTTAATTATGAAGTTGAAGGTGTAATTTTCTATGATTTAATTCAATTTAAAAGCAATCGAATCAATAAAATTATTGAAAGTTATATAAATCATAAATATTTTCTTGTTGCTCATCACGCTAAAAAAGTAATTGAATCATTATCAAACACTAAAAAAACCTAAGTACAACACCGGCTAAACTTCATGCGGGTTTTGTGCTAACTTCAAAGTTTTGTGTATATTTACTAAGTCGCCAAATCTTGTTGATTTGGCTTTGTGTAACCACAAAAAACAAAACCAAACAAAAAGCTTCGGCTTAGTACGTGTTCGAAAATCTTGTCGATTTTCAACCCCGCACAAAGCCTAGCCAAAACCGTTGTACACTATTAAAAAATGGAAGCACTATTTGACTTTGGAATTACAATAATTAAAGTCTATTTAATTTCATATTTGTATGTGAAGATTTACTCTATATTAATCGAAAAATTTAAAAATGTAAAATTAATTTCATTACTTCCAAAAATTGAAAAAAAAGAAGATTTTAAGAATGTTCGAATTCTTATTTCAGTTGCTCTCATATTATTTTCCTTTACTTATTGGGGGAATAAAGGATATGGAGATGAAGCATATATACCAATTGGAAACAATAAATTAGTAGAACAATCTAATGGAGTACAGGCTTCTATAACTCCAAAACAATATAAACGAGGATCTTTATATATTGATAAATTCATTATAACAGACAACATGGTTTTTGGAGAAGCTGTTACCAGTCCTGTTGATAGACCATTGCCATTTTTTGTATGGAACTTTAAAAAAGAAGAACTTTTATTTTTTAAAACTCAAGTTGAATTTGATTATTTTTTAAGTCAGAAAGGAATTACAACATTTGAACTAAAATCATTTAATTCAAATTATATTCATTTTTGGAATATCCGAATGATATTAATGGCTTGACAAAAACAGTGTACAACACCGGCTAAACTTCATGCGGGTTTTGTGCTAACTTCAAAGTTTTGTGTATATTTACTAAGTCGCCAAATCTTGTTGATTTTTTGTGAAATCAAAAGAAACAAAACCAAACAAAAAGCTTCGGCTTAGTCCGTTTTCGAAAATCTTGTCGATTTTCTTCCCGCACAAAGCCTAGCCAAAACCGTTCTATGCAATTAAAAAAAATCACGACTTTACAATGAAGCAAACAATACGAGAAGAATTAAAAAGGTTACTCCCCAATACTGGAATTGACTCAATTTTTGGTGATTTCTCTATGAGGTTCGAATTGGGTGGTGAAGGAAATAGTGATAGTTCAAAAAGAATAGAGCAAGCTACTGAAAGAGGAATCGAAATATACAACCAGCTAATCGGAGAGAATGAAATAATAATTGTTGTGGAAGAATGGGAAGATAGTTGGATAAAAATCGAAGAGGAAAAAGTGAAAGAAAATTATTTACATAAACTCTTGAAAAATTACGACCTAAAAAGAATCAAAGGACCATTCGAACAGACTTATTACGAGGAAGATTCTAATGGAAAAAAGGTTGAGAGGATTTTTGAAGATAAATTAGAATGTGATTTATCTATTGGGAAAATTATTCTACCCTTAAATGAAGTTAAGGAAATAATAAGAGGTATTGCGTCTTTAGAAATGGGTGGTGAAAATTTTATAACTCAAAAAGTATATTTCTTTTGTCCGAAAAACAATACAGGGTTTAATATTTATGACGATAGAGGTTGTGACATATGGTCGAAATCAATAAAAGAACTAAAGCATATTTATGAAAATTTAAATTCTTGGATTTTAGACTATAATCGAAAAGAAATTAATGAAATGTTTAAAAATGAAAAAACTGCATAGAACACCGGCTAAACTTCATGCGGGTTTTGTGCTTACTTCAAAGTTTTGTGTATATTTACTAAGTCGCCAAATCTTGTTGATTTGGCTTTGTGAAACCAAAGAAACAAATCCAAACAAAAAGCTTCGGCTTAGTCCGTGTTCGAAAATCTCGCAGATTTTCAATCCCGCACAAAGCCTAGCCAAAACCGTTGCCCACAATACGAAAATACTGCCGTGAAATATTTAATTCAAATTATAATTAGCTGTTTAATCCTTATTTTTGGATTCTTTGTAATTGATATGAATTCCTTTGCTAAAGGGGTAAAATTAGATGCTGAGAATAATACATTTGAAATATTACAAAAAGACTCTGTTCTAATTGTTGAAATAAAATCAATTGAAAATCAACTTGAAGGAGTTTATGAATATGAGTACGAGAACAATACTGAAGCTCTAGTCGAAAATCATTATATACAATTTGAGAAAAATAGGATAATTTACTTTGGAACGACTGATGATTTTGACCAAGCTAGAGAAGGATATTTTCCAGGTTTCTTTATGAAAGAAATTTATGACTTTAAAATTGCAGGAAACCAATTTAGCTTCTCTTTGAAAGTGAATAATAACGAATTCTTTGAGAAAGCAATAACTCCATACTTGAAACCTAATCAAAACCCAAAATGGACAATTGGAGTTAGTAGTTTCGAAAGATTTTATAAAGGGCAAATTATTGAAAACAAACTAATTATTGAAACTAATGGGGTTGAAAAAAGAGTTTTTGTAAAAAAGTAAAGTGGGCAACACCGGCTAAACTTCATGCGGGCTTCTGTCCTACTCCAAAGTTTTGTGTATATTTACTAAGTCGCCAAATCTTGTTGATTTGGCTTTGTGAAACCAAAGAAACAAATCCAAACAAAAAGCTTCGGCTTAGTCCGTAATCGAAAATCTTGTCGATTTTCAATCCCGCACAAAGCCTAGCCAAAACCGTTGTGGTGCATATAACAGGAACGCAGAAGAAACTGAAAAAGTAAATGAAATTAACGATAAGAAAAGAAAACCCAGAAGACTTTAAAACAGTCTTTAACCTTATAGAAAAGGCATTTGAAAATGAACAAATGAGTGACCACAAGGAACAGTTTTTAGTTGAACGATTGAGAAAGTCAAATGCTTTTGTTCCCGAACTTTCTATGGTAGCCGAAATCGAAAACAAAATTGTTGGACATATTCTGTTGACAAAACTTAAGATTAAAAACAAATCGAACGAATTTGACTCATTGGCTTTGGCACCTGTGTCTGTTTTACCCGGATTTCAAGGGAAAGGAATAGGCGGAAAATTGATAGTTGAATCTCAAAAAAGAGCTAAAGAATTAGGACATAAATCAATCGTTCTACTTGGACACGAAAATTACTATCCAAGATTCGGTTATAAACAAGCTGATAAGTATGGAATAGAATTGCCGTTTGACGTTCCGAAAGAGAATTGTATGGTAATGGAATTGATTGAAAATGGACTGAATGGAGTAAATGGAATGGTTGAATATCCTAAAGAGTTTAATGAATAAAAAATACGACACCACAACAACGCATATAGCTTATGGCGGGCGAACGGCTGACAGCAAGGCTTTCGCTCCGTAGCCAGCTTTGGTTTCGGTGGACAGGAAAGTGCTTCGAAACCGCCACAAGCCATATGCAAACCGTTACCTGCAAGCTGCAAACAACGAAATGAAAAACCTATTAATAATAATCTTAATGTTGAAATTTCTAACTGGTTGGGGACAAAATAAAAATGTAGACAAGTTTATTACTTGGGAACAATTCACTGAAAACTTCGGAAAAGAAATGGTTTCAGCTCAAGATGTATTCAATAACATGCAGAAAAGTGGAGTAAGTGATTTTTCCCTAGCAAAATTTGACTTTCACTTTGTTTCTAATTCGAAAGAAAAACTTGAAAAACTTAAAGAATTTCTTAATGAGCATTATCCTTATGAATTCAAATCCATTGAGAAAATTAAAAGAGGAATTTGGGAGCTGAATGGAGAAACAAATGAGATACCTATAACTGAAGACAATTTACTTTATTGGGGATTGGATATGTACAAACGAGGTTATGAATTTGATTCAAAACTAGACGGTTACGGAGCACCATTTGACCCTGAAAATCAAAAACTTCCTAGTTTCGATAAAAAAGAAGAAGATTATTATTTCAATAAAGGTATTGAATGTTATAATTCAGGAGATTTAAGTGGAGCAATAATTAATTGGACTATTTGTATTAAAATTAATCCGAAAGATCCGAATTCATATTATTCAAGAGCTATAGTGAAAAATGAGCTTTATACATGGAAATCCTCACTAAAAGACTATGATAAGGCTATAGAAATTGCACCTGATTTTATTAGTGCTTTAACAAATCGTGGAAGTGTTAAAGATGAAAATGGAGATTATATTGGAGCAATAGAGGATTATGATAAAGTAATTAATCTAAAAAATATTGACATTAAAAATAAACAAATGGCATATTTCAATAAGGGAAATTCTGAATTTAATATAGGAAATAAGGCTAATGCTTGTGAAAATTGGAAAAAAGCTCACGAACTCGGTGCCGACTATGCATTGGAACGAATTAATGAAAAATGTAAATAAAGCCAGCAGGTAACACCGGCTAAACTTCATGCGGGTTTTGTGCTTACTTCGAAGTTTTGTGTATATTTACTAAGTCGCCAAATCTTGTTGATTTGGCTTAGTTTAAACCAAAAGAAACAAATCCAAACAAAAAGCTTCGGCTTAGTACGTGTTCGAAAATCTTGTCGATTTTCTTCCCGCACAAAGCCTAGCCAAAACCGTTGTGTAACATAAAAAAAAGTCCTTGAAAAAGAATAAATACATTGAAAAATTCAAGTTCAAAACAAAATCTGAATTAGAATATAAAATTGAAAATCCATCTTTATTTGACAAAGAAGCAATTGAAGCAGCTAAAGTATTATTAGAAAATTATTCTATAAATGAAAACAATACAACTAAAGAAAAAAATATTGAAAGTATTGAAAAAGTAGAACCAATATATAAAGAAAAAGCTTTTTTCAAATATAAATGGATGTATAGATTTGCTATATTTTACACTTGTATTGTCTCTTTAGCTTGTTTATGGTTATTGAAATATGAGGAACATATAAATTATGCTATATGGGGAATAATAAATATAATGGCCTTTATTGTACTGATTTCAAAACATCGAAAAACTCTTTATTATTTGAAAGTTTTATCAATAGTAGCTTTGATATTTATTATCTATAAATATATTTACACGTATTTTAATTTAAACGAAAATGAAACTATTAATTTTCAATCGAAAGATGTTAATTATATATTATTCTTTTTTGTCATTTTATTTGGAGGAGAACAATTAATTGAAGTTCGAAAAGTACAAATCAATAAATAAAACGTTACACAACACCGGCTAAACTTAATGCGGGTTCTGTGCTAACTTCAAAGTTTTGTGTATATTTACTAAGTCGCCAAATCTTGTTGATTTGGCTTTGTGAAATCAAAGAAACAAATCCAAACAAAAAGCTTCGGCTTAGTACGTGTTCGAAAATCTTGCCGATTTTCTTCCCGCACAAAGCCTAGCCAAAACCGTTACCTAAAATAAAATCGTAGCGGCGTTTTCTGTAGAATTATTAATATAATTTGAAACTTTTTACCCCTCTCCTATTTTGAAAAATTTTCATGAAAAATTATCATTTTCTTCGCTGAAAAATATTGATTTTTTTCGTTGCGTGTAAAAACGAAAAAAAACATTTCTATCTATAAATAACATTTCTATTCTTGAAAAGTTTTTAAATGTCATGACAAAAAAGTAGTGTTTGAAAAATCGTAACTGTGTGAAATAATAAGTTTTTTGAAATATTATTTAAACTTAAAAAGTTCATGTTTTCTTGACAAATGAAGAACAGTAGAAATGTGTAAAAAATTATCGTAGTTGTGTAAAATCATTAGTCTTTGAGAAATTATTTAAACACAAAAAGTTCTTCTTTTCTCGATAAATAAAAACAGTAGAAACGTGTAGGAAATTATCGTAGTTGCGTTTAATTATTATGTTTTTGAGAAATTTATCATCAGTTAAAGCATTATAACTTGACTTTTTTTTAATTGACTTTTTAATCTATAAAAACAGTTTGAAAAATACTTTAGGTAACACCGGCTAAACTTCATGCGGGGTTTTGTGCTTACTTCAAAGTTTTGTGTATATTTACTAAGTCGCCAAATCTTGTTGATTTGGCTTTGTGAAACCTAAGAAACAAATCCAAACAAAAAGCTTCGGCTTAGTACGTGTTCGAAAATCTGGCCGATTTTCAAGCCCGCACAAAGCCTAGCCAAAACCGTTAGTTTAAACAACCACGAAAATTTCTGGTCGAAATTTACGCAGTCATTTAAATCGAACGGTAATCATAAGTTTGAAACCAATGCTGACTCAAAAAAAATCAAAACGAAACTGATCTTTATCAGCTGAAAAAAAACTTTGTTTGCGTAAAAAATGAATTAGGGAAAATCCAGTAATTGATAATTTTTCCCTAACCGATAATGATTTGAAAACTTGTGTTTCGTGTTGAAGTGTACGTAAAAATTAAACAATATTTTCTTTTCTAATTATTTGAAAAACACTTGTAGAAAATGAAGAATTTTATAGAATTACGTGCTGAACTGTACGCTAAAATCGCTTCGTTGATAATTTGTCTTTATCCGATGAATAGTTACAAGCAAAACGTTGAAATTATCGTAGCAATGCGATTTTGAAGTCGTTGCGGATAATTGGGAAACTTATTTTCTCCTAATGAACTTTTAAATGTGAAATAGTTGCATAAACTAACAACAGCTAAAAAACATAGCTTTTTTGTGAGTGACTAAAGTTGGTTTTCTATTTATTTTGTGTAGTTTTAGTCTGAAAATTAATCGGCTAGTTCACTCGCTACGTTTCCTAGCTAAAACCGTTGCCTGTAACTTCGAAAAATTCTTGAAAAATAAAATAATGATAGAAATTTTAATATATGGAGAAAATGGAAATTACTTAAAAATCAATACTCAAAAGATTTTTGATTTCCCTGAAACAACTTGTCCATTTGGTGGATACGACACAAAAAGTTCAATCGAAATTAAAGCATCAAGTTACAATGTTAAAGGACTAGTTTGGATTTCAACAGGAGATTTATATTTCTTTTATGAAAAACTGAAGAAATGTTATGAAAATTTAAAAGGGGAAGCTCAATTAAGCTCGTATGAGAATAATTTAGTTTCGGTTTTAACATTTGACAAATTCGGAAAAGCTACTTTAAAAGGGAAATTTATTGAAAAACATCATGAAAATAATTTACTTGAATTTGAAATAATAAGTGACCAATCATATATTAAATCAACAATTTTACAGCTTGAGAAAATGATTGAAATTTACGGAGATAATACTGGAGTCTAAAAAATCTACAATCCCTGATTTATTAAGAAAATGAAATTGAAAATATTCATAAAATAAGATAAAAGCAACAGGCAACACCGGCTAAACTTCATGCGGGTTTTATGCCAACTTCAAAGTTTTGTGTATATTTACTAAGTCGCCAAATCTTGTTGATTTGGCTTTGTGAAATCAAAAAGAAACAAAACCAAACAAAAAGCTTCGGCTTAGTACGTGTTCGAAAATCTTGGCGATTTTCTTCCCGCACAAAGCCTAGCCAAAACCGTTGGCTGCAAGCAAAAAATGAGAATATGAAAAAGAAAATAACAATAAATATAATTCTTACTTTAAGTTTTTTCACAATCTATTCTCAACAAAAATTAAGACCTCAATCATTTAGTTATTTGTCTAAAATTGAATTAAATTATAAATATGAAGGTTTTGAAACTCCAACTATTTATTTTGATTCAAAAAACACTTCAATAATCAATAAAAAAGTAGACTCAACAAGTATCTTTTATGAAGAATATACAGATGACACTTTATTACATGAATTTGTAATAACTAAAATTGATAAATCTAATAATGAAGAATTATATATACTCTTTGATTATGGATTGAGTGCTGATCCTAATTTTTCAATAGTTAAAAAAACAGGTGATTCTATTAAATATATCGGCTCAATCAATGGATTAATATTATATATACCAGGAAATGGATATTTATATGCTGAAGGTCACACAAACAACTACTTTAATCAAAGAAAAAAATATCAATTTAAAAATGAAAAATTAACTGAAATCAAACAACCTTTTTACTATGTTGGAATCAAAACTAAAACAAAAGGTTTAATGAAAATTTATGCTGAAAAAAATCAGACAAATATAATCGCTAATCTTCCGAAAGATTCAGAAATAGAAATATTATTAAATGATAATGAATATTTTTTAATTAAAACATCTTTTGGACTAACTGGATGGTGGAAATATGAAAATTCTATAAATGAAATATTTTTTAAGGGAGATTAAAAGCCAGCAGCCAACACCGGCTAAACTTCATGCGGGTTTTGTGCTTACTTCAAAGTTTTGTGTATATTTACTAAGTCGCCAAATCTTGTTGATTTGGCTTTGTGAAACCAAAAGAAACAAAACCAAACAAAAAGCTTCGGCTTAGTTGCGTGTTCGAAAATCTGGTCGATTTTCTTCCCGCACAAAGCCTAGCCAAAACCGTTACCCAACATTAACAAAAAATGAACAAAAGAACGAAATATATAATTCTAGCTTTAGGAATTTTAGGGTTTATATTTTTATTATATAATAAAAATTTTGCATTAGCTGAAAATAGTTTAGAGCCACCAGAATTGAAATATTCTAAATTGTTTTTTGGAATTGGAGTTTTATCAATTGGAATATTCTTTTTGAGTAAAAAATTGCGAAATTTACTAATCACATTAGCAATTTCTGGATTTACAATATGCTTGATTTTAAATATATCTCTTTCTATTCAAATTTTTGAAAGTGTTAGAATTGGGAAAATTTATGCGGAATATGGAGAATTAGACACTTGTGAAAAGATGGAAAAAAGATTTGCAACTGATTTAAAAAATAAAAAAATTAAATATTTTCAATGTTTAACTAGCTTTAACCCTGAATTAGAAAAGATATTAAAAAATGAGTATAACATTGAAACATTCGGAATGAATTGTGAAACTGAATCTGAAAAGGAATGCTATAATAAATTAGTTAAAAAATATTTAAAAAAGGAACATAATAAATCCTTTATAGATAATTTGTAAATATAAAAACTGAATAAAACGTTGGGTAACACCGGCTAAACTTCATGCGGGTTCTGTGCTTTCTCAAAGTTTTGTGTATATTTACTAAGTCGCCAAATCTTGTTGATTTGGCTTTGTGAAACCAAAAGAAACAAAACCAAACAAAAAGCTTCGGCTTAGTACGTGTTCGAAAATCTGGCCGATTTTCTTCCCGCACAAAGCCTAGCCAAAACCGTTGTACTGCATTTAAGAAAAAAATCGGAAAATTTAAAAAAATATATGTTTAAAGCCATCCAAGAATTAATTAACAATCCACTTATTGCATTTATAGGAGTTATTCTTTTATGGGGCCTATTTTATATTCTTTTTTTGAGAGTATTCAAATTGAAAGAAATAACTTGGATTCGATTAGAGTTTAGTTGGATTTTCGTTGGAGTATTTGGATTATTGTTTTTAGTAGCGGAAAATAGAAAAAACAGAAGTACAAATGAATTAGAGCTATACAGTAATTATGTGAAGTTTAATTTGTCTGACTTAAACATTTATTCTGAAATTCCAAATCATTGTTTAAAATATAATAATAGTGGAGTTTTACCTCAAAATGAATTTGAAATAAGACAAGCTGAACAAGACTCAGTTTGTAGCTGGATGAAGAGAATTCATCAAATTACATCGAAATCCATTGCAAACGACTATAATTCATTGCCAGATTTACCAGTTCTAAACATTACAAATTATCAGACTTCGTCAGATTACGAATATGTTTTAGTTTATTTCAATCGAATAAATGAATTAACTAAAAAAAGAGATGAATTAAGAAAAATAGTGAATGACACATTTTGGGAAGGCTATAAATATACTTTTGGTATTCTATTCTTAATTATTGCTTTTGCTATTAGATTGACATTAGTTAGTAAAAAAATTATGGACAAAAAAACGAAATGAATCAAACCTTAATTATAGCTATCTTATCACCAATTCTGTTAACAGTAGGCGGAATTATTTCATGGATTATTAAATCTAAAAAAGAAGACGTCCTTAATTCAGAGGCTAAGTCAAGAGAGTTTAAGATAGAAACTTATAAGATATTATTAGAACCCTTTATTGCAACAATGACTTTTACCTTATCAGAAAAAGTTAAACAAAGAGAAATAAATAAGCTTACAACATTGGAATATAAGAAGGCTGTATTTGATTTGACAACATTCGGGTCTGATAAAGCGATACAGATATTTAATAAAATAATGCAAACCTTTTTTCATTCAGACATTTATAAAGATGAGAATGGAGAATACACTTCTGATTATGGAAACAGATTGATTGCATTACTCAGCGAATTATTGTTGCAAATTAGAAAAGACTTATATACTAAAAAGACAAAGTTAAAACGTTCTGAAATGCTTGAATTTATGATTACAGATATGGAGCAAACGAAAGAAATTATTAACGAAATGAAGTTATAAAAACGCAGTACAACACCGGCTAAACTTCATGCGGGTTTTGTGCTAACTTCAAAGTTTTGTGTATATTTACTAGGTCGCCAAATCTTGTTGATTTGGCTTTGTGAAACCAAAAGAAACAAATCCAAACAAAAAGCTTCGGCTTAGTCCGTGTTCGAAAATCTTATCGATTTTCTTCCCGCACAAAGCCTAGCCAAACACGTTGGGTAACATTAAAAAGTAGCACCGAAAAACTATATTCAATTAGAATTTTATTACTTTTGAAATATGGAAATGAATATTCAAAATACTAAAATAGAATTAATACAGTGGTTAACAACTCTTAACGACAAATCACTGATTGAGAAAATATTAGAGCTTAGAAAATCTGAGACAGCAGATTGGTGGAATGAAATTTCTGAATCTGAAAAAAAATCTATTGAAAAAGGTATTATAGATGCTGACAATGGAAATCTAAACTCTCACTCTGAAGCTAGAAAGATATATGAAAAGTGGTTATAAGGTTGAATGGACAGATAACGCTTTAAATGAATTAAAGGAAGTTTTTGAATATTTAGAATTAAAATGGACTGAAAGAGAATCTAAAAAACTTTCTCAGAAAATTGAAACTACAGTTAAACTAATAGCTGAAAATCCTTCTTTATTTCCTCAGTCTAAACATTTAGAAGTTAGAAAAGCTGTAGTACATAAATTGAATACTATCTATTACAGAGAAAATAACAATAATAAAACTGTTCAAATATTATCTTTTTTTAGTAATCGAAAGAATCCTAATAAATTGAAAGTATAAAAACGTTACCCAACACCGGCTAAACTTCATGCGGGTTTTGTGCTTACTTCAAAGTTGTGTGTATATTTACTAAGTCGCCAAATCTTGTTGATTTGGCTTTGTGAAACCAAAGAAACAAAACCAAACAAAAAGCTTCGGCTTAGTCCGTGTTCGAAAATCTTGTCGATTTTCAACCCCGCACAAAGCCTAGCCAAAACCGTTAGGTGTAATTATAAAAAAATGACAGAAAAAATAATAGATAAAACTACTGAAATTATAAAAGAAAACCTGTCTCCTATTACCGAGAGGATCAAGAATCCTTTCGTAATCTCTTTTATCTTTTCATATATAGCTATAAATTGGAAACCAATATCCACATTTATATTCTTGAAAGTAGATATCCTAACAAAGATTGACACTATAGAAGCAAGAAACTATGAACATACTACTTGGAGTTTTTGGGGACCTTTTTGCATTGCTCTAATTTACACATTATTACTTCCTCTAATGAGAGGACTAATTAAAATTTCATCAATTATATCCGACTATATAGCAAGTCTTTCTGATGGAATCGCTATTAAACTTTTTCACAGGGAAACTATTTTAAACACTGAAAAGGAAAATATTAAAGAAAAAAATGATTTAAAAAAGAAACTTTCAGAACAAGAAAGAATAATTAAAAACTTAAGCAAAGAATTATCAGATAGTCGTGGTAGTATAGAATTATTAAATAATGAAATTAATCAAATATCTATTGAAAAAGATGATATTATGAAAGCTTATAAAGATGAAGTGAACCACTACAAACACAAACTTTCTCTTGAAACTATAGATAAAAATAGATATCGAAAAGATGCCTCTATTTATGCCCCTTCAATATACAATATGTTAAGTTTAGAACTTAAATCTGCCTTAAAAAAAATAGCTGAAACACAAAAAGAGTCACCACTAACTAATCTAACATTTGATATAGGTTTAAAAAACAAATTAATTGAAAATAGACTTATTGAAGAATCCAAAAATGAAAATGGTGAAAATATTAGTATTCAATTAACTCCTTTAGGAAATCAGATTTTACAAAAAATTAAAGATAATCCAAGCTATGATTAAAATAAAAAAATACACCTAACACCGGCTAAACTTCATGCGGGTTTTGTGCAAACTTCAAAGTTTTGTGTATATTTACTAAGTCGCCAAATCTTGTTGATTTGGCTTTGTGAAACCAAAGAAACAAATCCAAACAAAAAGCTTCGGCTTAGTCCGTGTTCGAAAATCTGGCCGATTTTCAAGCCCGCACAAAGCCTAGCCAAAACCGTTAGCAACAATAAAAAACTAAAAATGAAAATTCTAAGACTTCCGTTAATTATAATATTAATGGGAATTACATTAAAGTCAATTGGACAAAATAAATTAGGGGTTAAAGCTGGACTTAACTACACAAATAATGTAACAGTAGGTGAGTCTATTGAAAAAAACCAAAATCTATTAAGTTTTCATGGAGGAGTATTTTCTAAAATTGAATTAAACGAAAAATTTTCTTTAAACACCGAATTATTATTCTCTAGAAAAGGATTTAAAACTAAAGCAGATAAAAATGCCAATCCATCTAGTGAAGGAAAAATTCATTTTGACTATATTAACTTGCCCATTTTAATAGGGTATAAAGTTTATAAAAAAATTGAATTACAAACAGGTGCTGAATTGGGATATTTGTTATCAGCTAAAGCTAAATATGAAACTAAAGCAATTGATATTTCACAGTTTTGGGATAATGAAATTGATCTGGGAATAGCAGTTGGTTTGGAATTTCCTATCAATGAGTTTATAAGTATAAATGGAAGATATGTTCATGGATTAACTTCAGTTATCAAAGGTCCAATAACGACTATTGATGAAAATCACAACGAAATTGAAAAAGACATAAAATTTCAAAATAGAACATTTCAAATTTCGATAAAAATTATACAATAAAATTACAGTTGCTAACACCGGCTAAACTTCATGCGGGTTTTGTGCTAACTTCAAAGTTTTGTGTATATTTACTAGGTCGCCAAATCTTGTTGATTTGGCTTTGTGAAAACCAAAGAAACAAATCCAAACAAAAAGCTTCGGCTTAGTACGTGTTCGAAAATCTTGGCGATTTTCAATCCCGCACAAAGCCTAGCCAAAACCGTTGTAACTAATTTATTTGAAAAGTTTTGAAAAGAAGAAAATTTATAAAAAAAGGAATTTTTAGTGCGATTGGAATTGGACTTCTTTCTGGAATTTATTCGTGGAAAATTGAACCTTTTTGGCTTGAATTTGTGAAAGTTAAAATGCCTATTAAAAATCTTCCTGAAAATTTAGTTGGTAAAACTTTAATGCAAATTAGTGACATTCATGTTGGTAATAGATTTGATTGGAAATATATCATCGAATCTTTTGAAAAAGCCCAGAAATTGAATCCAGACATTGTAGTTTATACTGGAGATTTTGTTAGTTACGAAAATCATAAGCAATTTGAGCAGTTAACAACTGTCATGAAAAATAGTGTTAATGGAAAATTAGCTACTGTTGGTATATTAGGAAATCATGATTATGGTGAAAATTGGGCAGAAAATAATGTAGCAAACTCAATAATTGAAATATTAAATTCATCTAATATTGAAATTTTGAGAAATGAAAAAAAAAATATTCAAGGTCTTAACATTATTGGAATAGATGATTATTGGGGTACAAATTTCAATCCCGAAAAAGCAATGTCAGATATGAAAAGTAATGAAGCAAATATTGTACTTTGCCACAATCCTGATGTATGTGATCTAGACATATGGAAAGATTATAACAGTTGGATATTATCTGGACACACTCACGGAGGACAAGTTAAACCACCTTTTTTAAATCCTCCAATGCTACCTGTGAAAAACAAAAAATATTCTGCTGGAAAAATAAAATTATCGAACAACAGAACTCTTTACATAAATAGAGCTTTAGGACATTTATGGCAAGTTAGATTTAATGTTAGACCTGAAATTACATTATTTGAATTAAGTAAAATTTAAAAACTAGTTACAACAACGGCTAAAATTAATGCGGGCTTTATTTTAAACTTCAATGTTTTGTGTATATTTACTAAGTCGCCAAATCTTGTTGATTTGGCTTAGTTTAAACATAATACAAATCCAAACAAAAAGCTTCGGCTTAGTCCGTGTTCGAAAATCCGCAGATTTTCTCCCCGCACTAATCCTAGCCAAAACCGTTAACTTAAACAATCCTTGAAATTTCTGTCGAAATTTACGCGGATGTTTAAATTGAACGGTATTCATAAGTTTGAAACCAGTGCTGACTCAAAAAAAATCAAAACGAAACTTATCTTTCTCTGCTGAAAAAAGCCTTTTGTCTGCGTAAAAAATGAATTAGAAAAATCTAGTAATTGATAATTTTTCTCTAGCCGATAATGATTTGTAAACTTGTATTGCGTGTTGAAGTGTACGTGAAAATCATATAAATATTTCTTTGCTCTTTATTTGAAAAATATCTAATGAAACGAAAAGTTGTTTCACTAAGTTACGTGCTGAAATGTACGCTAAAATCGCTTCGTTGATGATTTGTCTTTAATCGATAAATATCTACCAAGCAAAACGTTGAAATTATCGTAGCAATGCGATTTTGAAGTCGTTGCGGGTATTTTGGAAACTTCTTCTATCCTAGTGAATTTTTCAGTTTGAAAAATTGCATAAGTTAACAACAGCTAAAAAACATAGCTTTTTTGTGAATGACTAAAATTGGTTTTCTATTTATTTTGTGTAGTTTTAGTCTGAAAATTAATTGCTAGCTAACTCGCTACGTTTCCTAGCTAAAACCGTTGGGCACAATGTGATAAAACGATAGAAAAATTAACAAATGTACTCTTTCATAGGATTTTGGTTATTGGTAATTCTACTCACACTATTAATTGTTGGTGGACTGATATTTCTTGGTTACTGGATTCCAAGAAAGTATGGTAAAAGAAAACTAGGAATTGGACTTGCCTTTTTTATAGCTCTGATTTTTGCGACACCCGTTTTGTCTTTTTTACTTGAAGACTATCTGTTTTTCAAATCTGACGTAACAGAAAGTTTGAATGAACACTGTATAACACTAAATGACGACTTTGAAATTGAATCTAATGAAATGACTGGTATTGGAGACTTCTACCACCGCTTTGAATTGAAAATCTCGGAAAATGACAAAAGAAGATTGATTAATTGGATTATAAAATCAGACAATTATCGAGACAGCGTAGACGAAATGTTTGACATTAGGTCTGATAAGCCAAGATATTCAGAAACAGAAAAGGAATTTGTAGTGACTTATCAAGACAAATGGAATTACGTTTATGAGTACTATAAACCAAATAAGCAAGGATATTCACCGACTTGGGACAGAATTTCAATATCTAAGAAGCAGAACGAATTGATCTATGAAAGAATATTAGATTAAAATAAAAAACACTGTGCCCAACACCGGCTAAACTTCATGCGGGTTTTGTGCAAACTTCAAAGTTTTGTGTATATTTACTAAGTCGCCAAATCTTGTTGATTTGGCTTTGTGAAACCAAAAGAAACAAATCCAAACAAAAAGCTTCGGCTTAGTACGTGTTCGAAAATCTTGTCGATTTTCTTCCCGCACAAAGCCTAGCCAAAACCGTTAACTTTAATGGTATAAAAATTCTTTGAAAAAGTTTATGAATCAGCTGGTTCAGTAGCAATAAGAATCATTTTTATTCTTTGATAAATTTCTTTAGAAACTGACTTTAAACTTTCATAGCTTGGAAGCTCAGTAACTTTCTGTAAATTTCATTTCATATTAATGTTTTCATAATCGATAATTATTCGTTTTTTATTCTTTTAAAGTAGCACTGCTCAACTTTCCGTTTAATTAAAGAATATTACTATCATTAAATAAGCTTTAAAAAGGCTGATAATGAAATATTAAAGTTTGAGAATTTATGAAACTAAAAAATTATCATTGAAAACTAAAATCATTGAAAAAATTAAAGAATAAGGAAATTTTAAAACTTGAAAAAACTAAATATTTTTTCATCTAAAACAAAAATTAAAATCATCGAAAAGCAAAAAAAGTAGCTGTGTAAAAATCTCTATTCTTTGAAAAATATTATAAAATAATCAACTCAAAGTTAACACCGGCTAAACTTCATGCGGGTTTTGTGTCAACTTCAAAGTTTTGTGTATATTTACTAAGTCGCCAAATCTTGTTGATTTGGCTTTGTGAAAACCAAAGAAACAAAACCAAACAAAAAGCTTCGGCTTAGTACGTGTTCGAAAATCTGGCCGATTTTCAACCCCGCACAAAGCCTAGCCAAAACCGTTGTAGTGCATTAAAAAATGAAGACATCTACAAAGATTAAGAATGAATTGAAAATAATTAATGATTTATTTAAAAAGACAATAAATATTTGATAATAATGAAAATAAAGCATCTTATAATTTTAGTTTGGATTATTCTCTTGATAGTATTAGGAAGTTGTATTTATTTCGTTTCTCAATTTAGCGCTGTTTATCCGCCTATTAAGGAATATAAATTTCAGTCTGATTTATCCAATATAAGAACAGCTATAATTAAAACACTTGATAATCCTGAAAAATTTGAATACAAGTTTACTGATGTTGTTGGAAATGCTCAAAATGGATTTGTCTACCATGTTGATTTTAAAATAAAAGGACCACAAATGAATTATGATTATAATATCAGTTTTTATAATGAAAATGGTAAGAACGAAATTTCAAAGATTAAGTTAATAGGAGCATTTGATAAAATTAACAAAACTGGGGGATTCAAGATTAAGGATAATGATGTACCAAGGTTAGTAAGTATTTTCGATAGTATATTTATTGTTAATTTAAAAATTAACCTGAAAAATAAGTAAAATGAAATACATAATTGGAATCATAATCTGAAAATTTATTATCTTTTAATCTGTTTTGTGCTTGAGAAAATATTGAATAAACTAAAACAATTGACTAAATAAAAACGCACTACAACACCGGCTAAACTTCATGCGGGTTTAGTTCTAACTTCAAAGTTTTGTTTATATTTACTAAGTCGCCAAATCTTGTTGATTTGGCTTTGTGAAAACCAAAGAAACAAATCCAAACAAAAAGTTTCGGCTTAGTCCGTGTTCGAAAATCTGGCCGATTTTCTTCCCGCACAAAGCCTAGCCAAAACCGTTGCCCACAATACGAAAATACTGCCGTGAAATATTTAATTCAAATTATAATTAGCTGTTTAATCCTTATTTTCGGATTCTTTGTAATTGATATGAATTCCTTTGCTAAAGGGGTAAAATTAGATGCTGAGAATAATACATTTGAAATATTACAAAAAGACTCTGTTCTAATTGTTGAAATAAAATCAATTGAAAATCAACTTGAAGGAGTTTATGAATATGAGTACGAGAACAATACTGAAGCTCTAGTCGAAAATCATTATATACAATTTGAGAAAAATAGGATAATTTACTTTGGAACGACTGATGATTTTGACCAAGCTAGAGAAGGATATTTTCCAGGTTTCTTTATGAAAGAAATTTATGACTTTAAAATTGCAGGAAACCAATTTAGCTTCTCTTTGAAAGTGAATAATAACGAATTCTTTGAGAAAGCAATAACTCCATACTTGAAACCTAATCAAAACCCAAAATGGACAATTGGAGTTAGTAGTTTCGAAAGATTTTATAAAGGGCAAATTATTGAAAACAAACTAATTATTGAAACTAATGGGTTTGAAAAAAGAGTTTTTGTAAAAAAGTAAAGTGGGCAACACCGGCTAAACTTAATGCGGGTTTAGTTCTAACTTCAAAGTTTTGTGTATATTTACTAAGTCGCCAAATCTTGTTGATTTGGCTTTGTGAAATCAAAGAAACAAAACCAAACAAAAAGCTTCGGCTTAGTTGCGTGTTCGAAAATCTTGTCGATTTTCTTCCCGCACAAAGCCTAGCCAAAACCGTTGGTAATAATTCCCCAGAAAATGAAAAAAATATTATTTCTTCTTCTTTTCTTCTTAAATAAAACATACTCACAAGTTGAATTACAAGGAGATAATCCTCTACCTCCACCTACTTGCAATGAATGGATTGAAATAGCAAAACATGAATCTAAACAAAATATTTATGTTCATAATGAAATAGGAATGGTCTATTATCAAGACAGGGAACAAGAGTATTTTATTAAACGATATTTATTTTCTAAGTATAATATTATAACAAAAAATGCTGGTTGCAATATTGATGACCCTATTATTTGTTATGTTAATGAGTCTGAAAAAATTCTAAATGAAAAATTTGGTAATAACTTTTTACTTAATGAAAGAAAAAAAGCTGAAAAATTATTTACTAACGAAAACAACAAATCAAAATATATTGATCCTTATAAAATATACAAAAATGAACTACTTCAAAGTCCTCCAAAATTTATAGGAGATGACTCTATAATTAGAAATTATTTAAAAACTATTTCTAAAAACATTTTAAACAAAGTTCCAGAACTAATAATAGATTTTAAAGGAGAAATAATCGAAATTAAATATTCAAATGAAGAACTGAAATATATTAATTTGACAAGAAGTGAAATACTAAAAAAACTAAATTCTCTTGGAGATTGGGTTCCTGGGTATATTTATGGAAAAAAAGTAAACTCTGAATTTGAAATATCATTCTTCTAATAAAAACTATTACCAACACCGGCTAAACTTAATGCGGGTTTTGTGCTTACTTCAAAGTTTTGTGTATATTTACTAAGTCGCCAAATCTTGTTGATTTGGCTTAGTTAAAAACAAAGAAACAAATCCAAACAAAAAGCTTCGGCTTAGTCCGTGTTCGAAAATCTTGTCGATTTTCAAGCCCGCACAAAGCCTAGCCAAAACCGTTGGGTGTAATTAAAAACTGAAATGGGAACACTAATTTTAATATTTACTTTTTTAATCATATTTCCATTTGTATTCTTAATTACATTTTTAATGAAAGAATATGGATTTAACAAAAGGTATTCCCAAAAAAGCAACTGGAAAATTCTACTTTATATTATAGGAATATCATTAATTTTCCCTATTTATATTTCTTTAATAACAATTTACCCACCTGACTCTGAATTAATTTCAGACTTTGAAAAAAGTACGAATATTTCATTACCAACAACAGTTAAAATAATTTCGAAAAAAGATTCCCCTGGTTTTAATGATTCTGCTAGAACTTTTACTCTTGAATTTGAAACTTTATTTGAATACAATGCTCTAAAAACAAAATTCAATAATAATTACGGAACGAAAATACATTCATCATCCTATACTTTAAAAAAGAAATACAGTATTTTGTATATTGAATTTAATG
This sequence comes from Wenyingzhuangia sp. IMCC45467, assembly GCF_054111205.1. Next base: position 364,156 of record NZ_CM134196.1, on the reverse strand, counting down.
ACGAAAATAAAACTGTAACCTTTGAGTCTTTTGAATAATTGAAAAAACTACACCCAACACCGGCTAAACTTCATGCGGGTTTGGTGCTAACTTCAAAGTTTTGTGTATATTTACTAAGTCACCAAATCTTGTTGATTTGGCTTAGTTAAAACCAAAAGAAACAAATCCAAACAAAAAGCTTCGGCTTAGTACGTGTTCGAAAATCTGGCCGATTTTCAATCCCGCACAAAGCCTAGCCAAAACCGTTGTACTCAAGCTTTAATGAAGAATAATTTTGAAATATATAATGACGAATTAAACGTATATGTTCACTTAACTGTGAATTCAAGTAAAGTCGGAAAAATTATTCTTACATTTTTTGTCTCTTTACTTGTTGGAATACTTTTCTATATACCATTCACAATCCCTGAAGAAAATATATCTGAATTCATTTTTCCTTTATTAATATTCGGAATAATCGTCTTTGCATTTCCTGTAAGATATTTACTTTGGAATCTATTTGGAAAAGAGAATTTAATAATAAACACGAAATCCATAAGTTACAATAGAGAATATGGAATTTTCAAATCAAATCTTAAAACTCTTAATCATAATAGACTTGCAACTGCATTTGAATGGTCGAGAACATTTGATAATGTTGAATATGGAAATATAATTTTTGAAAAATTAAATGATAAAACAGATTTACCTGAACACCTTTATACAACATCTGTTGCGTTGACAATTGAAGATATTAAAATAATAGAAAATGAAATTAGTAAATTATATGAAAATAAAATGACTGACGAATATAACTTTCATCCTATTTCATTAAACTAATCAGCCAAAGTACAACACCGGCTAAACTTCATGCGGGTTCTGTGCTTTCTCAAAGTTTTGTGTATATTTACTAAGTCGCCAAATCTTGTTGATTTGGCTTCGTGAAATCAAAGAAACAAATCCAAACAAAAAGCTTCGGCTTAGTTGCGTGTTCGAAAATCTGGCCGATTTTCTTCCCGCACAAAGCCTAGCCAAAACCGTTGGGCACAATGTGATAAAACGATAGAAAAATTAACAAATGTACTCTTTCATAGGATTTTGGTTATTGGTAATTCTACTCACACTATTAATTGTTGGTGGACTGATATTTCTTGGTTACTGGATTCCAAGAAAGTATGGTAAAAGAAAACTAGGAATTGGACTTGCCTTTTTTATAGCTCTGATTTTTGCGACACCCGTTTTGTCTTTTTTACTTGAAGACTATCTGTTTTTCAAATCTGACGTAACAGAAAGTTTGAATGAACACTGTATAACACTAAATGACGACTTTGAAATTGAATCTAATGAAATGACTGGTATTGGAGACTTCTACCACCGCTTTGAATTGAAAATCTCGGAAAATGACAAAAGAAGATTGATTAATTGGATTATAAAATCAGACAATTATCGAGACAGCGTAGACGAAATGTTTGACATTAGGTCTGATAAGCCAAGATATTCAGAAACAGAAAAGGAATTTGTAGTGACTTATCAAGACAAATGGAATTACGTTTATGAGTACTATAAACCAAATAAGCAAGGATATTCACCGACTTGGGACAGAATTTCAATATCTAAGAAGCAGAACGAATTGATCTATGAAAGAATATTAGATTAAAATAAAAAACACTGTGCCCAACACCGGCTAAACTTCATGCGGGTTTTGTGCAAACTTCAAAGTTTTGTGTATATTTACTAAGTCGCCAAATCTTGTTGATTTGGCTTTGTGAAACCAAAAGAAACAAATCCAAACAAAAAGCTTCGGCTTAGTACGTGTTCGAAAATCTTGGCGATTTTCTTCCCGCACAAAGCCTAGCCAAAACCGTTGGCAAATATTTGAAAATGAAAACTTTATATATATTTTTAATTAAATTATATTTCGAAAATTAATGAAAAACAATCATAGAAATTTAAAAAAAGAAATTTTAATTTTTACGATTAGTCTTTTTGTAGTTGTTTCATTTATAGTTGTATTATATAAAACATACCAATACAAAGATTATGAAAGTTGGAACAATAAAAAGATTATTGAAGTTGATGCTCTTGTTGTTGATAAAGAAATTGGAGGAGGAAAAGGATTACTACATTCGGTAATAAAATATACTATTAACGATACAATATATAAAACTAAAATATCTGGTTATCATACTATTGGAGAAAGGTTAATGATTGAATGTGAATAGAATAATTATAAAAATATTCGTATTCGAAAACTTCCTTTTTTTTTAGATTCTGAAGATTGTGGTTATGTATTGGGAAAAATAACTAAAGTTGAAAAAGGAGAAATCTATTTTACTTATTGGAACGACAATAAACCTATTGAGTATAAACACTCTATTTTTGGAGAGTTTTCAAAAAAACTTTTACCTATAAATAAAAAGAAATTATATGTAGTTCAGTTTTTAAAAAAGAATCCTAAAAGATCATTAATTCACTTAGATAAACCTGTAAATTATACTAACTATTGGTGGAAATATAATGTAAATAATAATGGAGAAATCTATAAATTAGAAAATGAAAAACATTAGCCAACACCGGCTAAACTTCATGCGGGTTTTGTGCTTACTTCAAAGTTTTGTGTATATTTACTGGGTCGCCAAATCTTGTTGATTTGGCTTTGTGAAACCAAAGAAACAAATCCAAACAAAAAGCTTCGGCTTAGTACGTGTTCGAAAATCTGGTCGATTTTCTTCCCGCACAAAGCCTAGCCAAACACGTTGGGCAAAACTTAAAATTTCAGCAGCTAAAAAAATATAATGAAAGAAAAACTTGAAAAATTTAGTGACGAAAAATTAATTGATATCGTTAAAAACTATATTCAATATGGATATTCAGAAAACTTACGAAATGAAACCATTGAAATACTTCAAAAAAGAGGAATTACAAAAGAAATGTTATCACTTCAAGGAAATTTAAATAACTTGAAATATAATGATTCTGAAAGTCTTTATAATGAGTTTTTAAAGTTTTCGAAAATTACATTTATTACATATCTAGCTATCCTTTTTTTGAATATTTTTAATTCTATAATTCCATTCACAAGTGTACTAATACTCTTATGTTTAATTCTGTACTTTGTATTCTTAATAAAATCATTTATTTCACAAGAAAAATTTTATAAATCGATACAAAAAGAACGAAATAATATTGAACCGTTTATTTATTTTTTCTTAGGAATGCCTTTATATTTTTTAATGTATTTTTATTATAGAAACTTAATGAAATCTGAATTAAAAAACATCCGATAAAAAGCATTGCCCAACACCGGCTAAACTTCATGCGGGTTTTGTGCTTACTTCAAAGTTTTGTGTATATTTACTAAGTCGCCAAATCTTGTTGATTTGGCTTTGTGAAAACAAAGAAACAAAACCAAACAAAAAGCTTCGGCTTAGTACGTTCTCGAAAATCTTGTCGATTTTCAAGCCCGCACAAAGCCTAGCCAAAACCGTTAACTTAAACAACTACAAAAATTTCGGTCGAAATTTACGCAGTTATTTAAATTGAACGGTATTTTAAGTATTTAAAACCAATTCTGACTCGGGAATTTTAAAACGAAACATTTCTTTTAGCTGAAAAAAAATACATTTTCTTCGTGTAAAAAGTAATTGAAATAATCCACTCCTTGATAATTTTTCTCTAGTTGATAATGATTTAAGAATACGTATTGCGTACTGAATTATATGTGAAAATAATCCAATATTTACTTTTTTTAACTATTTGAAAAAAATTCTATAAAACGAAAAATGGTGTCATAAAATTACGTTCTGAACTGTACGCTAAAAACACTTCGTTGATAATTTGTCTTTAATCGATAAAAATTGACAAACAGAACGTTGAATTTATCGTAGAAACGCAATTTTAAAGTTGTTACGTGGATTTTTGGAAACTTCTTCTCTCCTATTTAGCTTTTCGGTTTGAAAAGTCGCATAAGTTAACAACAGCTAAAAAACATAGCTAAATTTGTGTTTGCCCAAAGTTGGTTTTCTATTTATTTTGTGTAGTTTTAGTCTGAAAAGTAATCGGCTAGCTAACTCGCTACGTTTCCTAGCTAAAACCGTTGTCAAACATTATCTGAAAAAAATCCCAATACGGTAACTTTTTTCTTATATTTGCAGAAAATAAGATTATAGTGAGAGTAATTTCTAAGAAAATTTTACGAGACTTTTGGACTAAACATGCAGATTCAGAAGAACAATTAAAAGCCTGGTTTCGTGAAACTGAAAAAGCAAAATGGATTAATATTAATGATTTAAAATCTGAATATCCAAGTGCTAGTATATTGAAAGACAACAGAATTGTATTCAATATTAAAGGAAATAACTATAGGCTGATTGTGAAATTTAATTTTGAATATCAAATTTCATGGATAAGATTTATAGGAACTCATGCTGAATACGATAAAATTAACGCTAACGAAATTTAATTATGGATATATCACCTATCAGAAACGAAAAAGATTATCAAAAAGCTCTTGAAAGACTTGAGTTAATTTTTGATGCTAAAAAAGATTCTAAAGAAGGAGACGAATTAGAAATATTATCAATGTTAATTGACAAATATGAAAATGAAGTTTATCCTATTGGGATGCCAGATCCTATTGAAGCCATAAAATTTAGAATGGAACAAATGGGTATGAAACAAAAAGACTTGGCAGAAGTTATGGGGTTTAAAAGCAGAGTAAGTGAAATATTAAATAAGAAAAGAAAATTAACTCTTGAAATGATTCGAAAATTAAGCTTGACTCTTCATATACCTACTGAAGTATTAATTCAAGATTATTAAATAAAAAACGTTAGGCAACACTGGCTAAACTTCATGCGGGTTTTATGCAAACTTCAAAGTTTTGTGTACATTTACTAAGTCGCCAAATCTTGTTGATTTGGCTTTGTGAAAACCAAAAGAAACAAATCCAAACAAAAAGCTTCGGCTTAGTTGCGTGTTCGAAAATCTAGGCGATTTTCTTCCCGCACAAAGCCTAGCCAAAACCGTTGTACTCAAGCTTTAATGAAGAATAATTTTGAAATATATAATGACGAATTAAACGTATATGTTCACTTAACTGTGAATTCAAGTAAAGTCGGAAAAATTATTCTTGCACTTTTCGTCTCTTTACTTGTTGGAATACTTTTCTATATACCATTCACAATCCCTGAAGAAAATACATCTGAATTCATTTTTCCTTTATTAATATTCGGAATAATCGTCTTTGCATTTCCTGTAAGATATTTACTTTGGAAAAGAGAATTTAATAATAAACACGAAATCCATAAGTTACAATAGAGAATATGGAATTTTCAAATCAAATCTTAAAACTCTTAATCATAATAGACTTGCAACTGCATTTGAATGGTCGAGAACATTTGATAATGTTGAATATGGAAATATAATTTTTGAAAAATTAAATGATAAAACCGATTTACCTGAACACCTTTATACAACATCTGTTGCGTTGACAATTGAAGATATTAAAATAATAGAAAATGAAATTAGTAAATTATATGAAAATAAAATGACTGACGAATATAACTTTCATCCTATTTCATTAAACTAATCAGCCAAAGTACAACACCGGCTAAACTTCATGCGGGTTTTGTGCTTACTTCAAAGTTTTGTGTATATTTACTAAATCGCCAAATCTTGTTGATTTGGCTTCGTGAAAACCAAAGAAACAAAACCAAACAAAAAGCTTCGGCTTAGTTGCGTGTTCGAAAATCTGGTCGATTTTCAAGCCCGCACAAAGCCTAGCCAAAACCGTTAACTTAAACAATCCTTGAAATTTCTGTCGAAATTTACGCGGATGTTTAAATTGAACGGTATTCATAAGTTTGAAACCAGTGCTCACTCAAAAAAAATCAAAACGAAACTTATCTTTCTCTGCTGAAAAAAGCCTTTTGTCTGCGTAAAAAATGAATTGGAAAAACTTCAGTAATTGATAATTTTTCTCTAGCCGATAATGATTTGTAAACTTGTATTACGTGTTGAAGTGTACGTGAAAATCATATAAATATTTCTTTGCTCTTTATTTGAAAAATATCTAATGAAACGAAAAGTTGTTTCACTAAGTTAAGTGCTGAAATGTACGCTAAAATCGCTTCGTTGATAATTTGTCTTTAATCGATGAATATTTACAAGCAAAACGTTGAAACTATCATAGCAATGCGATTTTGAAGTCGTTGCGGGTATTTTGGAAACTTCTTCTATCCTAGTGAATTTTTCAGTTTGAAAAATTGCATAAGTTAACAACAGCTAAAAAACATAGCTTTTTTGTGAATGACTAAAGTTGGTTTTCTATTTATTTTGTGTAGTTTTAGTCTGAAAATTAATTGCTAGTCAACTCGCTACGTTTCCTAGCTAAAACCGTTGGCTAAAAGCAAAAACTACATTGAAAATATTTCTTTAAGGTGAGAATTTCTTACCTTTGATGAAAAGATGTTTAATATGGACTTACAATCACGAAAAATAGAATTTATTCAAGAGTTTCTGAAAATTCAGAGTGAAGAAGCTATCTCTAAACTTGAAAAAATATTAAGAAAAGAAAAAGCATCTAATATTTCCGAAAACATCAAACCTATGTCTATAGAACAATTCAATGAAAGAATTAATAAATCTATGGAAGATTCTAAAAACGGAAGAGTAATTGAAACAAGTCAATTGAAAGCTAAAATTGAAAAATGGGCTTAAAAATTTATTGGACTGAGTTTGCTGAAACTGAACTTGAAGAAATTTTCAAACACTACAAAGAAAAAGCTGGTATAAGAGTAGCTAAGAAACTAGTAAATGGTATTTTGAATGAGCCTAAAATTCTTGAAAACAATTATGAAATAGGTCAACGAGAAGAGTTATTAATTCATCGAAAAGAAAACTTTAGATATATAATTTACAAAAGCTATAAAATAATATATCATTTTAATAAATCTGAAAATAGAATTGATATAAACGACGTTTTTGACACTCGACAATATCCATTAAAAATTAAAAGAAACGACAAAAGCCATTAGCCAACACCGGCTAAACTTCATGCGGGTTCTGTGCTTACTTCAAAGTTTTGTGTATATTTACTAGGTCGCCAAATCTTGTTGATTTGGCTTTGTGAAACCAAAAGAAACAAATCCAAACAAAAAGCTTCGGCTTAGTACAGGTTCGAAAATCTTGCCGATTTTCTTCCCGCACAAAGCCTAGCCAAAACCGTTAGTTTAAACAACCACGAAAATTTCTGGTCGAAATTTACGCAGTTATTTAAATCGAACGGTAATCATAAGTTTGAAACCAGTGCTGACTCAAAAAAAATCAAAACGAAACTTATCTTTCTCAGCTGAAAAAAACCTTTGTTTACTTAAAAAATGAATTTGGGAAAATCCAGTAATTGATAATTTTTCTCTAGCCGATAATGATTTGAAAACTTGTGTTACGTGTTAAAGTGTACGTAAAAATTAAACAATATTTTCTTCTCTAATTATTTGAAAAATACTTGTAGAAAATGAAGAACTTTATAGAATTACGTGCTGAAATGTACGCTAAAATCACTTCGTTGATAATTTGTCTTTAACCGATAAATATCTACAAGCAAAACGTTGAAATTATCGTAGCAACTCAAGATGAAAATCGTTGCGGATAATTGGGAAACTTATTTTCTCCTAATGAACTTTTAAATATGAAATAGTTGCATAAACTAACAACAGCTAAAAAACATAGCTTTTTTGTGCTTAATCAAAGTTGGTTTTCTGTTTATTTTGTGTAGTTTTAGTCTGAAAATTAATTGCTAGTTTACTCGCTACGTTTCCTTGCTAAAACCGTTAGCCTAAACAGGAAATTTCGGTCGAAATTTCCGCAGATAAATTAATTCTTAACTTTTCTTTAAACATTTTGAAACCAATTCTCACGCAAAAAAAACAAGTTGAAAACTTTTCTGTAAACCGATAATTTATTGACTTTCTTAAAGAAAATTATTTGTTAAAAAATGTACTTTTTTGTGGCTGAGAATTATTGACTTTTCTCTGTGAGTAAAAAAAGCAACGTGCCGAATTGTGCATGAAAAAAGTGAATAAATTATTATTCATAATTCTTTGAGAGAAAATATATAAAAATAAAAATGGTGTTAAAAGTTACGTGCTGAACTGTACGCTAAATTGTTTCATTGATACTTTTCTTTAACCGATAAATATTTACAAGCAAAACGTTGAATTTTATCGTAACAACGCGATTTGAAAAGCAGTAACGCTGAAAATAATAAGGATAATGCATTTTTTCAATAAACATTTTAATGGCTGAAAAACTGCATAGGCTAACAACAGCTAAAAAACATAGCTTTTTTATGCTTTCACTAAGTTGGTTTTCTTTTTATTTTCTGTAGTTTTAAGTATGAAAATTAATCGGCTAGTTTAACGCTTCGTTTCCTAGCTAAAACCGTTGTGTAACACAGAACAGTAGCAACGGGTTCGAAGTTTTGAAAGCTTATTTTATTGAGAAATTTATCTAAATTTGAAAAATTTACTTCACTCCTATTTGAAAGAAAGTAACAACGCGAAATTGAAAAGTAGGAACGCTGAATAAAAAGTAACAATGTTGAATTTCAAGCATAAACGTGAGAAACTTGAATGCTGAAAAAAGTGAAACCTGAGAAAAAAGTAGCAATGCTGAATTGAGCGGAAAACGTGAATAATTTTCACTAAAAACTGTAGAAAATTAAGTGCGTGTTTGAATTTATCGTAGTTGCAAAAAAGGTTATATTTTGCTTAGTTGAAACATTTTATTATCTGAAAAAGTCTGTACTTGAGTTTATTGTAGTTGTTAAAAAATAGGATTTTTATTAGTTGAAGCATTTTTTTAAGTCTGAAAAACTGCATTACACAACACCGGCTAAACTTCATGCGGGTTTTATGCTTACTCCAAAGTTTTGTGTATATTTACTAAGTCGCCAAATCTTGTTGATTTGGCTTTGTGAAACCAAAAGAAACAAAACCAAACAAAAAGCTTCGGCTTAGTACGTGTCTGAAAATCTTGTCGATTTTCAACCCCGCACAAAGCCTAGCCAAAACCGTTACCACACATTTGAAAAATGACAGCGTTTATAGTATTTATAATTATTGGATTCAACTTAATTCCAGAGCTGACAAAAAAAAGATTTCCTAAAACGGAAAAACTAATCAAACGAATATTGATTTATGTAACGGTTACGTTTGTAATTCTGATAATATTGTCATTTAGCGGACTAAAACTCAAAGGAATTTACTCAAACTTAATAATTGGACTGATTTTTATTCTGACAAGCCTTTTATATTTTGCAATTACGAAAAACACAACTCGAAAAATAGTTACTATTGTGGCTTTAATCCCATTGATTTTATTGAGTGCCTATTTTCAAGTTTTTAACGAAAATTTAGCTCGCTACAAAGTGACCAAAAACCTTAATATAGTTATAAGTCGTGAAGGATTTTTAGCGTGTGGAGAAATAATAAGATTGACAACGCCAAAGTTTTTGATATTTGACAAAGAACTGATTTATGACAGTAACCAATGTTTGCGAGGAATTTATAAAATAGAAACTATTGAGTTTGATGAAAAACGAGCTGAATTTTTAATTTATCATAATGGAGATATGGATTCTGAAAACCCTTATGATTACGAAATTGAAAATAAAAACGTGTGGTAACACCGGCTAAAATTAATGCGGGCTATGGTTTAAACTTTAATGTTTTGTGTATATTTACTATGTCGCCAAATCTTGTTGATTTGGCTTAGATTAACTAAATAATACAAATCCAAACAAAAAGCTTCGGCTTAGTGCATGTTCGAAAATCCGCAGATTTTCTCCCCGCACTAATCCTAGCCAAACCCGTTGTGTAACACAGAACAGTAGCAACGGGTTCGAAGTTTTGAAAGCTTATTTTATTGAGAAATTTATCTAAATTTGAAAAATTTACTTCACTCCTATTTGAAAGAAAGTAACAACGCGAAATTGAAAAGTAGGAACGCTGAATAAAAAGTAACAATGTTGAATTTCAAGCATAAACGTGAGAAACTTGAATGCTGAAAAAAGTGAAACCTGAGAAAAAAGTAGCAATGCTGAATTGAGCGGAAAACGTAAATATTTTCACTAAAAACTGTGGAAAATTAAGTGCGTGTTTGAATTTATCGTAGTTGCAAAAAAAGTAATATTTTGCTTAATTGAAACATTTTATTATCTGAAAAAGTCTGTACTTGAATTTATCGTAGTTATTAAAAAATAGGATTTTTATTAGTTGAAGCATTTTTTTAAGTTTGAAAAACTGCATTACACAACACCGGCTAAACTTCATGCGGGTTTTGTACTAACTTCAAAGTTTTGTGTATATTTACTAAGTCGCCAAATCTTGTTGATTTGGCTTTGTGAAACCAAAAAAAACAAAACCAAACAAAAAGCTTCGGCTTAGTCCGTGTTCGAAAATCTTGTCGATTTTCTTCCCGCACAAAGCCTAGCCAAAACCGTTACCCTACATTTATGAAAAAAACCGAAGAAAAGAAAATTGCAGCGGCATTTCAAAAATGTAAATTAAAAGCGATTAATGAAATAAACACTTGTTTTCATCCTGAATGTAATGAAAAATCTATAAACTCACACATACTTCAGAAAAATGGAATTTTATCAACATTAGAAAAAGATAGACACGTAATGGAAATGGGAATTGATCCATTTAAAAGTGAAATTCATTATTTTAACAAAGTTGGAATAAATAAAGCATATTCATTTAAATGTTTTTGTAATCCACATGATACTAACTTATTCAAAAACATAGAAACTGATAAAATTGACTTTACTAAATATTCTAATTTAATTCTTTTCACTTTGAGAACAATATACAATGAGAAATTTAGGAAATTAGTCAACATCCGAATGAGAGAATTTTTAATCATGGAACATTCTGATTTATTCAATACTGTTTTTCTCACTGGGCAAAATGAACAAGAAAAACTCGGATTATCCGATATTGAAAAAGTTGAAAATGTTATATGGAATGATATTAATAATAAAACTCAAAGTTTTGTATTCTTAACAAGAGAAGTTAGCCACATTGATTTATGTCTATCATCCTTTTATAATTATGAAACCTCGATAGAACTTCAGAATTATATAAAACAACATGGAAAAGATAAAGAAGATGTTAGTGATATTTTTATAAATGTATTTCCATACAAAGGAAAAACAACAGTTATTATGGGGTATCAAAAAGTCCATGAAAAAGAAGTGAAAAGTTATGTTAATACAATAATGAAAGAAAATGAAAAGAGGTTTTTTAGAAAGCTGACAAACTTATTAATGTTCCAATGTGAAACTTGGGTTACTTCTGAAAAATTTTATAAAATTAGAATTAAAAATTGTGAAGAATATTTTGGAATGGCTGCTGAATATTCAAATAATAATTTAAATGAAAGACAATTTTTCTTAATAAATTTATTTGAAGAGAATTTTTGTGGATTAATGAAAAAATGGAAGAAAAACGTAGGGTAACACCGGCTAAACTTCATGCGGGTTTAGTTTTAACTTCAAAGTTTTGTGTATATTTACTAAGTCGCCAAATCTTGTTGATTTGGCTTTGTGAAAACCAAAGAAACAAATCCAAACAAAAAGCTTCGGCTTAGTCCGTGTTCGAAAATCTTGCCGATTTTCTTCCCGCACAAAGCCTAGCCAAAACCGTTGCCTAAAACCTGAATTTAGTCTAATGCAAATAAGAGAAATTGATAACGAAATTTCAAAACAAATTTCCCTTTTAAAGAATGAAATTAAAGATTTAAAATTTAAAAATATTGACTTTGAATTCCTGCTTTCTGAAAGTAAAGAAGAGTATGTAGCTGAAAAATTAAATTATCCTGGTATCTATTTAATTGAAATATTTTTTGATAAAGAAAAAATAACATTCGAAAATTGGGTAGAAAATTTCACTTGTAAATGGCAAGACAAAACATTTTTCAATAGACCACAAATTCGAAAAAAAAGTATTCAAAATATTAAGCAAAATGGTAATTGGATACCTTTTTACATTGGAAAATCGAAAACAATTGGAAAGAGAGTCAATGAGCATCTTTTTATGAAAAACGAAAAAAGAACTTATGCTTTAAAATTATTTGATAAGGACTTCTTAAAAAATGAAAAATTCAGAATAAGTACTATCAAAATCAAAGTTGAAAATTATGATCAAATCCTTCCATATATTGAAAGTCAAATGAGGGAAAAACTTAATCCGATAATAGGAAAACAATAATGGATTGAAAAGGCATTAGGCAACACCGGCTAAACTTCATGCGGGTTTTGTGTAAACTTCAAAGTTTTGTGTATATTTACTAAGTCGCCAAATCTTGTTGATTTGGCTTTGTGAAATCAAAGAAACAAATCCAAACAAAAAGCTTCGGCTTAGTACGTGTTCGAAAATCTGGCCGATTTTCAACCCCGCACAAAGCCTAGCCAAAACCGTTGGCAATAATATAAAATGACACTCGAAAAAATATATGAAAAAGCAAATGGAATAATTGGCATTGAAGCAATGACAGTTAATGAAAGACTTTATGTTTCAGGTTTAATTGACACATTTGATAAAGTCAAAAAAGATGATAAGGAATTAGCAAAAATCATTTTAAAAGCACTTAAAGTAGACACAAAGTCAATCGAAAAAATTGTCACATAATGAAATATAGTATTCCCGATAAAAGAGAATTAACTAAACATGAAATTGAATTTCTAACTTATCTATTTGAAAAAGAAAAATCAGAATGGAGAAGTATAATTCCAAACCTGAAAGTTATTGCGAGATGTGGTTGCGAAAATTGTCCAACAATAATGTTTGGAAAATCATTTGATTCTGAAATTCAAAGAGGTGAATTAATGATCGATTATGTTGGGAAAAGTAAAAACGAAAAACTAATCGGAATTATGATTTTCGGAACTAATGAAATGCCTAAAGAATTAGAGTTTTATTCAATAGATGGAGAAACTGATTTTATTGAATTACCCAAAATTGAAACATTAAAACCTACAGAATACCAATAAATACTATTGCCAACACCGGCTAAACTTCATGCGGGTTTTGTTCAAACTTCAAAGTTTTGTGTATATTTACTAAGTCGCCAAATCTTGTTGATTTGGCTTTGTGAAAACCAAAGAAACAAATCCAAACAAAAAGCTTCGGCTTAGTACGTGTTCGAAAATCTTGTCGATTTTCAATCCCGCACAAAGCCTAGCCAAAACCGTTAACTTAAACAATCCTTGAAATTTCTGTCGAAATTTACGCGGATGTTTAAATTGAACGGTATTCTTTAGTTTGAAAACAGTGCTGACTCAAAAAAATTCAAAACGAAACTTATCTTTTTGAGCTGAAAAAAGCCTTTTGTTTGCGTAAAAAATGAATTGGAAAAACTTCAGTAATTGATAATTTTTCTCAAGCCGATAATGATTTGTAAACTGGTATTGCGTGTTGAAGTGTACGTGAAAATCATATAAATATTTCTTTGCTATTTATTTGAAAAAATATCTAATGAAACGAAAATTTGTTTCACTAAGTTACGTGCTGAAATGTACGCTAAAATCACTTCGTTGATAATTTGTCTTTAATCGATGAATATTTACATACAAAACGTTGAAACTATCGTAGCAATGCGATTTTGAAGTCGTTGCGGGTATTTTGGAAACTTCTTCTCTTCTAGTGAATTTTTCAGTTTGAAAAATTGCATAAGTTAACAACAGCTAAAAAACATAGCTAAGTTTCTGCTTTCTCAATGTCTGTGTTTTATTTATTTTGTGTAGTTTTAGTCTGAAAATTAATTGCTAGTCAACTCGCTACGTTTCCTAGCTAAAACCGTTAACTTTAATGGTATAAAAATTCTTTGAAAAAGTTTATGAATCAGCTGGTTCAGTAGCAATAAGAATCATTTTTATTCTTTGATAAATTTCTTTAGAAACTGACTTTAAACTTTCATAGCTTGGAAGCTCAGTAGCTTTCTGTAAATTTCATTTCATATTAATGTTTTCATAATCGATAATTATTCGTTTTTTATTCTTTTAAAGTAGCACTGCTCAACTTTCCGTTTAATTAAAGAATATTACTATCATTAAATAAGCTTTAAAAAGGCTGATAATGAAATATTAAAGTTTGAGAATTTATGAAACTAAAAAAATTATCATTGAAAACTAAAATCATTGAAAAAATTAAAGAATAAGGAAATTTTAAAACTTGAAAAAACTAAATATTTTTTCATCTAAAACAAAAATTAAAATCATCGAAAAGCAAAAAAAGTAGCTGTGTAAAAATCTCTATTCTTTGAAAAATATTATAAAATAATCAACTCAAAGTTAACAACGGCTAAACTTAATGCGGGCTTCTGTCCTACTCCAAAGTTTTATGTATATTTACTGGGTCGCCAAATCTTGTTGATTTGGCTTTGTGAAATCAAAAGAAACAAAACCAAACAAAAAGCTTCGGCTTAGTACGTAATCGAAAATCTTGTCGATTTTCTTCCCGCACAAAGCCTAGCCAAAACCGTTAGTTTAAACAACCACGAAAATTTCTGGTCGAAATTTACGCAGTCATTTAAATCGAACGGTAATCATAAGTTTGAAACCAATGCTGACTCAAAAAAAATCAAAACGAAACTGATCTTTATCAGCTGAAAAAAAAACTTTGTTTGCGTAAAAAATGAATTAGGGAAAATCCAGTAATTGATAATTTTTCCCTAACCGATAATGATTTGAAAACTTGTGTTTCGTGTTGAAGTGTACGTAAAAATTAAACAATATTTTCTTTTCTAATTATTTGAAAAACACTTGTAGAAAATGAAGAATTTTATAGAATTACGTGCTGAAATGTACGCTAAAATCGCTTCGTTGATAATTTGTCTTTATCCGATGAATATTTACAAGCAAAACGTTGAAATTATCGTAGCAATGCGATTTTGAAGTCGTTGCGGATAATTGGGAAACTTATTTTCTCCTAATGAACTTTTAAATGTGAAATAGTTGCATAAACTAACAACAGCTAAAAAACATAGCTTTTTTGTGAGTGACTAAAGTTGGTTTTCTATTTATTTTGTGTAGTTTTAGTCTGAAAATTAATCGGCTAGTTTACTCGCTACGTTTCCTAGCTAAAACCGTTGTAGTTAATTATGATGAAAAATGATGGGAAATATTTTGAACAACTTGTTGCTATAATAGAAAAATCTCTTGACAAAGATGCTACTATTGAAACCGATGTTCAAATGCCAATCCTTAACTCTATAAAAGGATTTACTACACAATGTGACATTGTAATAAAAAAAGGAAAAAAACCTAGAATTACAACCACAATAATTGAAGTACAAGATAGAAAAACTAAAGTAAAACCGAATGATTTAAGGGGATGGGAACAAAAATTAGATGATATAGGAGCTCAACATTTAATATGTGTTTCTAGACAAAAATTCCCTGAAAGCACTAAAGAAAAAGCATTATTATCAGGAAATAAAATTAGTCTAATTAATCTTTCAGATACTGATGTTGAGAAAATACCATTGAATTTTTTTAAATATTCTTTTACTTCACGAGATTTTAAAATTATAAAATCTAGTTTTATTAAATTATATACTCCTGATAATTCAAGCATTCAAAAAGAATTGAACGATTTTGTAACCAATCAAAAATTTAAAATCAACGACAAAATTTTTTATTGTAAAACCTCAGGAAATATAAGTTATTATGATATTGCTTATGAGGCTGTTAAAGAAAATATAAATATTCAAAATAAAAAAAAGACATTAATAAAAAAATACATTGAAGATGGTTTGAAAATATATTTAAATGGAAAGTTTATCCCTATTGGTTTAAATACTGAATTCACTTATAGTAACATTACTAAAAGTACCCCTGCATACCTAATGTCTTATGAAGAAAATGAATTTGGTGTTTTAGCTTGGTTATTAAAATCTAAATATAAAATTGGAAATGATTTTGTGGATATTAGTATTCCTGTAATACCTTCAGGAAATGGATATAAAATCGAAAATATGGCTATTAATACTAAAGGAACTACCTCATTTGATATTGGGTTAAATGTGATAAAAAACTAACTACAACACCGGCTAAACTTCATGCGGGTTTTGTGTTTACTTCAAAGTTTTGTGTATATTTACTAAGTCGCCAAATCTTGTTGATTTGGCTTCGTAAAATCAAAAGAAACAAATCCAAACAAAAAGCTTCGGCTTAGTTGCGTGTTCGAAAATCTTGTCGATTTTCTTCCCGCACAAAGCCTAGCCAAAACCGTTGTGCGTTATTTGAGAAAAATCCGTAAATAAGTAGAAATTAATGGCAAAATATCAATTACCAGCTTTAAAAAACGAAAGTGAATTTGAAGAATTTATCTGTGATTTATTTAATGAAATTGAAAATACCGAATCATATAGAAATTCTGAATTTCAGCTTTTCGGAACGAAAGGTCAGAATCAAAAAGGGATTGATATTTTTTCTTTAAAAACCAAGAATGTAATCCAATGTAAACTGAAAAGTTTAAGACGAAAAGATGATTTATTGAGAAAGGAATTAATCGCAGATATTGACTCGGATTTAACAAAAATAGAAAACTTGAATTTTGAATTTGAGCGTTTAATTTTTACATCTACTTTTAGAGATGATTCAAAAATACAAGAATACGTTTCTGAATTAAGCGAAAAGAGTGATTTTGATATTTATTATTGGGGTTGGGATACAATTTCCAAATACGCAGAAGAAAGTGAACTCATTTTAAAGAAATATTTTCCGAAATTATTCAAAAAACCAAAAACGAAAAAAAATGAATTTCCCGAAAATGCACTTGGAAAGGACTTGTTAAAAAAAAATTATGCAACTTATTTAATTAGACGTTATGGAGATTGGAAACAAATAGAATTATCAAGAAAAAACGAAAAATTTAATTGGGGAAGTTTCAATAAGCATATTATGAATAAATATAAAGCATCTGGAATAAATTACATTCACGTAAATCATTTCGAAAATTTGTGTGATTATTTAAAAAGCAGAATTGACAAAACTATTATGGGAAAAACCAGAATAAGTAAAGGTCATAGAAATTACTCAACGTTTACAGAACATACAGAAGGAATATTGGAATAAAACAACGCACAACACCGGCTAAACTTC
Organism: Wenyingzhuangia sp. IMCC45467; assembly: GCF_054111205.1. Next base: position 347,007 of record NZ_CM134196.1, on the reverse strand, counting down.
ATGCGGGTTTTGTGCTTACTTCAAAGTTTTGTGTATATTTACTAAGTCGCCAAATCTTGTTGATTTGGCTTTGTGAAATCAAAGAAACAAAACCAAACAAAAAGCTTCGGCTTAGTACGTGTTCGAAAATCTTTCCGATTTTCTTCCCGCACAAAGCCTAGCCAAAACCGTTAGTTTAAACAACCACGAAAATTTCTGGTCGAAATTTACGCAGTTATTTAAATCGAACGGTAATCATAAGTTTGAAACCAGTGCTGACTCAAAAAAAATCAAAACGAAACTGATCTTTATCAGCTGAAAAAAAACTTGGTTTGCGTAAAAATTGAATTGGGGAAAATCCAGTAATTGATAATTTTTCCCTAACCGATAATGATTTGAAAACTTGTGTTTCGTGTTGATGTGTACGTGAAAATCATATAAAGATTTCTTTGTTGTTTATTTGAAAATCCCTCTAGAAAATGAAGAATTTTATAGAGTTACGTGCTGAAATGTACGCTAAAATCACTTCGTTGATAATTTGTCTTTAACCGATAAATATCTACAAGCAAAACGTTGAAATTATCGTAGCAACTCAAGATGAAAATCGTTGCGGATAATTGGGAAACTTATTTTCTCCTAATGTACTTTTAAATATGAAATAGTTGCATAAACTAACAACAGCTAAAAAACATAGCTTTTTTGTGAGTGACTAAAGTTGGTTTTCTGTTTATTTTGTGTAGTTTTAGTCTGAAAATTAATCGGCTAGTTTACTCGCTACGTTTCCTTGCTAAAACCGTTGGGTGTAATTAAAAACTGAAATGGGAACACTAATTTTAATATTTACTTTTTTAATCATATTTCCATTTGTATTCTTAATTACATTTTTAATGAAAGAATATGGATTTAACAAAAGGTATTCCCAAAAAAGCAACTGGAAAATTCTACTTTATATTATAGGAATATCATTAATTTTCCCTATTTATATTTCTTTAATAACAATTTACCCACCTGACTCTGAATTAATTTCAGACTTTGAAAAAAGTACGAATATTTCATTACCAACAACAGTTAAAATAATTTCGAAAAAAGATTCCCCTGGTTTTAATGATTCTGCTAGAACTTTTACTCTTGAATTTGAAACTTTATTTGAATACAATGCTCTAAAAACAAAATTCAATAATAATTACGGAACGAAAATACATTCATCATCCTATACTTTAAAAAAGAAATACAGTATTTTGTATATTGAATTTAATGACGAAAATAAAACTGTAACCTTTGAGTCTTTTGAATAATTGAAAAAACTACACCCAACACCGGCTAAACTTCATGCGGGTTTGGTGCTAACTTCAAAGTTTTGTGTATATTTACTAAGTCACCAAATCTTGTTGATTTGGCTTAGTTAAAACCAAAAGAAACAAATCCAAACAAAAAGCTTCGGCTTAGTACGTGTTCGAAAATCTGGCCGATTTTCAATCCCGCACAAAGCCTAGCCAAAACCGTTGTACTCAAGCTGAAAAAATATTATGTTGGAAAGTTTACTATTCATTTTTTTAATTTTTATTGGTGGAATATTTTTGCTAATCTCTCTGATTGTATTGTTATTTGGAATATTTAAGAAATCTCAAAAAATAAAAAAAATTGCATTCGGAGTTGGAACAGTTCCAATAATGTGTTTTTGTTTAATTGAATTTTGGTATTTAATCGCTGTTCCATCTTTTAATAAAAGTGAAATGGAGGAATTTTCTGGAACTTATGAAATTCAAACTATTGAAAAAGGGAAAGAAAAAACTAACTCTGAATTGAATTTATTTGAGGACGGAACTTATAAATTTAATGGAAAAGAAAATGTTGGAATTGCAAAAAGCGGAACTTGGAAAACAGGAGGAATTGATGGACTATTTGAATTTTATGACGAGAATGGAAATTTAATTGAACATGCCTCACAATTTGGAGGAAATGGAAACGAAAAAATTATATTTCATCTTTACGACTCGAATGAAATTAGATTTATAAAAATGAGGAATGACTAAAAGCCTAAGTACAACACCGGCTAAACTTCATGCGGGTTTTGTGCTTACTTCAAAGTTTTGTGTATATTTACTAAGTCGCCAAATTTTGTTGATTTGGCTTTGTGAAATCAAAGAAACAAAACCAAACAAAAAGCTTCGGCTTAGTCCGTGTTCGAAAATTTTGTCGATTTTCAAGCCCGCACAAAGCCTAGCCAAAACCGTTGTACTGCATTTAAGAAAAAAATCGGAAAATTTAAAAAAATATATGTTTAAAGCCATCCAAGAATTAATTAACAATCCACTTATTGCATTTATAGGAGTTATTCTTTTATGGGGCCTATTTTATATTCTTTTTTTGAGAGTATTCAAATTGAAAGAAATAACTTGGATTCGATTAGAGTTTAGTTGGATTTTCGTTGGAGTATTTGGATTATTGTTTTTAGTAGCGGAAAATAGAAAAAACAGAAGTACAAATGAATTAGAGCTATACAGTAATTATGTGAAGTTTAATTTGTCTGACTTAAACATTTATTCTGAAATTCCAAATCATTGTTTAAAATATAATAATAGTGGAGTTTTACCTCAAAATGAATTTGAAATAAGACAAGCTGAACAAGACTCAGTTTGTAGCTGGATGAAGAGAATTCATCAAATTACATCGAAATCCATTGCAAACGACTATAATTCATTGCCAGATTTACCAGTTCTAAACATTACAAATTATCAGACTTCGTCAGATTACGAATATGTTTTAGTTTATTTCAATCGAATAAATGAATTAACTAAAAAAAGAGATGAATTAAGAAAAATAGTGAATGACACATTTTGGGAAGGCTATAAATATACTTTTGGTATTCTATTCTTAATTATTGCTTTTGCTATTAGATTGACATTAGTTAGTAAAAAAATTATGGACAAAAAAACGAAATGAATCAAACCTTAATTATAGCTATCTTATCACCAATTCTGTTAACAGTAGGCGGAATTATTTCATGGATTATTAAATCTAAAAAAGAAGACGTCCTTAATTCAGAGGCTAAGTCAAGAGAGTTTAAGATAGAAACTTATAAGATATTATTAGAACCCTTTATTGCAACAATGACTTTTACCTTATCAGAAAAAGTTAAACAAAGAGAAATAAATAAGCTTACAACATTGGAATATAAGAAGGCTGTATTTGATTTGACAACATTCGGGTCTGATAAAGCGATACAGATATTTAATAAAATAATGCAAACCTTTTTTCATTCAGACATTTATAAAGATGAGAATGGAGAATACACTTCTGATTATGGAAACAGATTGATTGCATTACTCAGCGAATTATTGTTGCAAATTAGAAAAGACTTATATACTAAAAAGACAAAGTTAAAACGTTCTGAAATGCTTGAATTTATGATTACAGATATGGAGCAAACGAAAGAAATTATTAACGAAATGAAGTTATAAAAACGCAGTACAACACCGGCTAAACTTCATGCGGGTTTTGTGCTAACTTCAAAGTTTTGTGTATATTTACTAGGTCGCCAAATCTTGTTGATTTGGCTTTGTGAAACCAAAAGAAACAAATCCAAACAAAAAGCTTCGGCTTAGTCCGTGTTCGAAAATCTTATCGATTTTCTTCCCGCACAAAGCCTAGCCAAACACGTTGCAAACAATATTAAAAAAATGAAAAAGAAATTCTTATTAAGTTTAACTATTTTGTTAAGTTTAAAAACAATAGCTCAAAAAACAGTAAAATATGAACACTGTGATTGTATTGAGAAAATTAATTATTTAGATTCAGATTCAAGTATAAAAAATGGTGATTACGAATTAATTTGCAACGGAAAAACTATAGAAAAAGGAAAATATAGTAATAATGAAAAAGATGGAAATTGGATAATTAAAACTGAAAAAGGAATTGTAGTAAGTGATATAAACTATACAAATGGAAAACTAGATGGATCTTACAAATTATTCTATTTCAAAGGTGAATCCAAGTTATCCGCTAACTTCTCAAATAATTTGCAAATTGGAGAATGGAAATATTATTCAGATAAAGGAAAGGTTATTAAAGAAGGTTCTTTTGACAGCGGAAAACCAATTGGAATCTGGAGAAATTATAAAAAGAAAAAAATCGATAGAGAATATGATTTTGATAAAAATGAATTTCTCATTAATAAAGAAATAAAAACAAAAAAAAGCTACTTACCTCAAGATGATGAGACTGGTGAATATATTATAATTTATTATCCTGAAAGAGACGTAAAGACAAATTATCAACCTTTAGAAGGATATAAAAAAGCTAACCAATTATTTATAGATTTAATTAATGTTCCTGTAACTTTAATGAACACTTATACAAAATATGACTATAATGTAAATGTGAATTTACATGATGGTATTTTCTCAATTAAGTCAATAACTTTAGAGAATAACATAAATTATAACTCGAGTAAACCGAGCTTTCCATATATAGCAAATACAAATTATCCGAAAAACTTAAAAAGAATATCACATACTGAATTATTACATTCAAAAATGCAGGAGAGAATTTTCGAAACTTTAATGGTTCTAGGACCTTGGGTAAATTCTAAAGATATAGATTTTGAAATTCATGTGCCCTTTGTATTGAATGAAATAAAATAAATACAGTTTGCAACACCGTATAAAATTAATGTGGGTTTTTATGGTTTTTCCAAAGTTATAGTTTATTTATAAAGTCCGCTTAAACTTATTTATCTATTTTTAGGTCGACAAGATAAAAACATAAAATAAGTATAAGCTCAGTGGCTCGGCTGACAAAACTAAGTTTGTCTACCTCCCACACTAATCTTATACAAAAACGTTAGCTGTAATTTTGAATGCAGCACAGAAAAGAGAATAGAATTTAATAATAATTATGAAAATATATATTTTAATCATATTGACTTTATTATTCTCATGTAACCAAAAAAAGTATGAAAAAAATTGTAATGCAGAAACATATATTGAAACTAAAAAAAATGAAAATTTCACAACTAAACTTGAATTCATTAAAATTGAAGGAAATGAACATTTAAATGCTCAATGGATATACAATACCAGAAATAATCTTATCGGAGAATCTTTTGGAGTTGAAATACTAAATAAAAAAGATACAATTTCTATCAAAGATTCAAATATTGTTCAATTTTCAATACATCCCTATTTTAGAGACTCTAGTTATGTTTATCTACTTATTCCTAAAAAAATAAGTCAATTAGATTGTAATTATACCGGATACTCTGATATTGATTATGATACTATTAAAAACACAAATGAAAAAGGATTAAATAATGAAAAATTTTCGAATCTAACTGTACTATTGAAAGTGTATTTTAAATCAAAAGGTAAAATATTTACTAGAGGAATTATTAATGAAGTGCGTTCAAAAAAAATAAATGGTTCTAATGAAATTTATCAATATTTTATAGAATTGAAACATGAAGTAACTGATTAAAAAAAACAGCTAACACTGGCTAAACTTCATGCGGGTTTTATGCTTACTTCAAAGTTTTGTGTATATTTACTAAGTCGCCAAATCTTGTTGATTTGGCTTAGTTAAAACCAAAGAAACAAAACCAAACAAAAAGCTTCGGCTTAGTACGTGTCCGAAAATCTTGGCGATTTTCAATCCCGCACAAAGCCTAGCCAAAACCGTTGCCATTAATTTCGAAAAATTGAAAAAAATTCTTGAATATAAATATCCTATATTATTTTTAACAATTATTCTATTAATATTTAGTAGTGTATACTATTATCCATTTTTTCTAAAAAGAACTGTAAAAACCGAAAGTGTTATTATAGATTTTAAAGAAGACTACGCCTTGAATTTTAAATATCCAGTAACTGCGTGGAATTATCAATATATTTTTAAAACAAAAAATAAATATGTTGTTGACAGAGCTGTTTGTAAAAAAACTAAAACAATGTTTCGAGGAAAAAAACTTGAAATTAAATATGCGAAATCAAACCCTCTTTTAAACGAAACAACAAAATATTTCAATAAAAATGGAAAAGAATATTTCCGAAAATTCTCTTCATCTAATCACAAAAACTATTCTGAAATTGAATTAATTGAAGGTTATTTTATTATGAAAATCTTTGAACGCTACAATGTAATTAAAGAAAAAAAATATGGAGAATATGAAAAGAACGGAGATACTATCTTTGTTTTCTTTAATCCTGACAAAAAGAAAATTAAAGCGAAATATTTATTGACAAAGAATAGTTTAATTGAACTAGAAACATTAAGAAAGTTTGAATTAAAAAACTAATGGCAACACCGGCTAAAATTAATGCGGGCTTGAGTTTTAACTTCAATGTTTTGTGTATATTTACTAAGTCGCCAAATCTTGTTGATTTTGCTTAGTTTAACTAAAAAGTACAAAACCAAACAAAAAGCTTCGGCTTAGTGCATGCTCGAAAATCCGCTGATTTTCTCCCCGCACTAATCCTAGCCAAAACCGTTGGCATACATGTCTTAAAAAATCATAAATTGAAACTTGAAAAGAAAATACTTGAAACAATAAACATTGATGATTTAATATTTAATATTAAGTCAAATAATATAATTCCTCCATCTAGCAAAGAAAAAAAAGAAATTCAAAAACAAACTGTATACTTTGTTAATAACAATAAATTTATTGCTTCATTAAACTATTTATTAATAGCTATCGTGTATGATTATAAAAATACATTTATTACAATAAAAAGAAAAGGTATTTTTCGTTATTCAAACTATATTGGAAGAAAAAACATAATTAGTGCTTTAAATGTTAAATTATTAAAAATTAATAAAGAACTTAATTTTTTAAAAGAAACTGAAAAGATTTATATTGAATCCGTTATAAACTTATGTAATTTAACTTATACATATAGAAATTTACATTTAGTTCTACATAAATTGATAAAAAAATTCAGAAAAAATTATAAAAAAGAATCTATAATAAAAACATTATTAGCATATTCCGAATACCTATTTCTTTCAAATCATATTCCAGAAACAAAGGCTAATCCATTATTAATTTCTAATAGATCTAAAGAAGAAATTATATCTGCAGTCTCATATTTAATTCATATAATAACCGATACATACGAAATAAAATCTGAAGAAAAGTTATTCATATCCGATAAATATATTATAACTCAAGAAATTGATAAGATAATTATCTTCACTTGTAATATAATAGACTTTAAAGAATTTGAAATATTAATTGAACATTTTAACTATAAATGCACTTTTCACAACGAAAAAATCAAATTATCCCCTCCTTCCATAGACTTTGCAAAATCTATTGATTTTGGTTATATTAAGTATCAGATTCAGGGAATAAATGATACTATCCAGATTAAAAATGATATAGAGAATATTGAACTCACATCATTATATAGCATAATTAGTGAAATTATTAATGACAAAAAACTTGCCGTTCTAAAAAAAATAAATAATAGTACTAATAATAGATATCGATTAGAAATTCCGGAACCGCTAATCCATTATTTAAATGAAAAAATATTTAAAAGAAACGAATTATTTCAAGAAGAAATAATCCAGCTTTCTAAAGCTTTTAAAGAACAAATGTTAACACTTGATTTTCTGAAATCAACTAAAATAAAGGACGATTTAACTATCTTAGAGTATATAAAAATTAAAAGAGTTTTCTATTTTTTATCATCTTTATTTCCAAAACAAATTTATAAATTGGAAAAAGAGGCGTGTACTCCAGCACTACTTAATTCCATAATTCCTATTTTTAAAGAAGAGGCTATTTTTTCGTTATTAGAAAAATTGACATCTAATAAAAATATTGAGTCTTTTATAGATATTTTATATTGGGAACAAGGCGTAGAAACAATTTATGACATGCAATATCATCCGTTTTTGTATATCAATAATCACTTTATGATACCTCTTTCAATTTTTGCACATTCAAATACATATCGTAATTTATATGCTTCAGAATACAAAAGAAATAATCAACAACTAGCTTCAGATGGTCAAATAGATTTACTAGTTCAAAAATTACATGAAACATTTGAAAGCTCAAATATTTCATGTTATTCCGAAACAAAAATACCCAATAGTGATATTGATCTTTTTGTTATTTATGACAATGTATTATTTATTTTTGAATGTAAGCAATCACTTCACCCAACTAATATATATGATTTAAGAACAACTTATGATTATATTAAAAAAGCAGAAAAACAATTAGATAATGTTGTCGAATTATTTAATAATAACAAATTAATTAATTTGTTAGAAAGGAAACATTCCATTGATTTAAAAGAAATCAAAACTCTTATACCTGTAATAATTACAAGTAATAGACTTTTTAATGGTAATTCTTTTAAATACCCTATTAGATATATCAGTGAAGTTGCAAACTATATCAAAACAGGAGTTATAAGAACAGAAAAAGAAGAATTTTCTTTATGGAAAAACACAAAAATTTCAATTGATGATTTACTTGAATATTTCAGCATTACTAGTGATTTAGTAAAATTCCAATATGAATCTTTATCTTCAAAAACTATAGAATATAAATTATCTCAACCTCCAATATTAATTGACAAATACTTTTTAAACTTTGAATATTCACGAATAAAACTCAATGAATATACATCAAAACTTAATAAAAAAACACGTAATGCCAACACCGGCTAAACTTCATGCGGGTTTTGTGCTTACTTCAAAGTTTTGTGTATATTTACTAGGTCGCCAAATCTTGTTGATTTGGCTTTGTTTAACCACAAAAAACAAATCCAAACAAAAAGCTTCGGCTTAGTCCGTGTTCGAAAATCTTGTCGATTTTCAATCCCGCACAAAGCCTAGCTAAAACCGTTGTGTGCAATCTGAAAATGAAAATCTGAAGAAATATAAATGAAATTAGGAATACCAAAAAAAACTGAAAGAAATATTACTCGAATGATTTTGAGAGCAATTCCTATAATTCCTGGACCTGAAATTTATGACATTTTTGTTGACTTGAAACAAGGGAAAAAATCAATAAATGAAAAAATTGAAAAAGCGTATATTTCTTTAAAAGATACTTCTGAATTGATTAGTGATTTGGAAAATGATTTAATTGAAAGAACCGAAAAAGTAAAAGATCTCAAAGAAAAATATGAAGAATATTCTAAACTTGCAGATATTGAAGAAGAAAAAATACAACCGCTAATTAATCAACTAGAAAAAACTGTTGGAAAAGGAAAAATAGCAGAAAGAATTATTTCTTTCTTTATAAATTTAATTGCTGGAATTTTAATTTTTTTATTAGGAATTTGGGCTTCACCAAAAATTAATGAATGGTATAATAAAAATGACACAAAAATAGAGAAAGTTGAAATGAATGAAAATAATGAAATTAAAAAATAAAGACAGCACACAACACCGGCTAAACTTCATGCGGGTTTTGTGCTAACTTCAAAGTTTTGTGTATATTTACTAAGTCGCCAAATCTTGTTGATTTGGCTTTGTGAAATCAAAGAAACAAAACCAAACAAAAAGCTTCGGCTTAGTCCGTGTTCGAAAATCTGTCCGATTTTCAATCCCGCACAAAGCCTAGCCAAAACCGTTGGCTGTAATTAAAAAAAATGTAATTTCCTGAAATAGGTTGACTAAAAATTAAACACTTTAGTTAAACTATGGACACAAACAAAAAAACACCCTGTCGAAAAAAAAACTACGAAAAAGTTACTTTTCAACACAAATTATTTGTCATTGACCAAATTCAAAATGGTCAAATATCTGTAAACTTTGCTGCTAAGAAATATAACATTTCTAGATCTACCATTTCTTATTGGTTAAATAAATACAGTACTTTGCATCAACAAAATACAGGTATGAGTAAACTAAACGAAATAAAAAAATTAAAGCAACGTATTGAAGAATTGGAGTTTGTAAAAGACTTTCAACAGGATATCATTGCAGATATGGAAATCATTACAGGTGTCGATATGTCAAAAAAGTCATTGCCCGAAACATTAGCAAAAGAGATAGAAATAAAGAAGATAAACCTTTTAAAAGAAAATGGATCTATCAATGCTTCGGGGTCAGTAAACAAGCCTTCTACAAAAGAATCAAAACACTCGAAAACAAAGAAATAAACGATAAAAAAAGAATCATAATGGTCCAAAAATATCGTAAAAATGTTGGACAAAGATCTGGTGGTATAAAACTTCATAAAGAACTTAAAGAGCAGATGATTGGACAAAATATATACATCGGAAGAGACAAGTTTTATCGTTTTTTAAGACAATATAACTTGCTGGTGCCTAGGATTAAAAACTACCATACTACAACAAACTCAAATCATCAGTTTAGAAAGTATAAAAACATCGTAAAAAAACAAGTACCTACAAGACCTGAACAGCTTTGGGTGACGGATATAACCTATATTAAAACCCAACATGGACATAATTATTTAGCATTGGTAACAGATGCCTATTCTAAGCAAATTATGGGTTATAACCTTGCAAACCATATGAGAACATCCCTTTGTACCCAAGCGCTCGCTATGGCTATTAAAAACAGGAAATACCCTAATAAAAAACTTATTCATCATTCAGATAGAGGGTTTCAATATTGCAACCCCAAATACACCGAATTTGCTGAAAATAATGGAATGACAATGAGTATGACAGAACAATACGACCCTTATGAAAATGCCCTAGCTGAGAGAATTAATCAAACTTTGAAATACGAATACGGACTAAAATTAACAATCAAAAACACAGCTATTGCTCAGAAAATGACAAAACAAGCTGTTTATATTTATAATAATCTTAGAACGCATTTTAGTCTTGATTTAAGAAAGCCGGCTGAAGTACATCTAAATCCAAACATCAAATACAAATCATATCGTAGAAATAATGTAAATTTACCTGAACTTACTATTTAGATAAGAAGATAATCAACCTAAAAAAAGGGCAACCTATATCAGGATAAGACAAAATCATATAATGGACTACTTTGATACACAGAATGAAAAATTGTATGACTTTCTGAATGAAACATTTAAAATAAATAAATATAGAAATTGGGATGATATTTCAAAAAATATCACAAAGGAAAAAGTAAAAAGAACATATCGCTTATTTGCTAAATTATTTCCACGTAATTTTGACTATACTAAAGAATTAGAAAAAACAAAAGAATCATTTTCAAGTATTCATTGTTCTACATTAGAAGCAAATAATATAATCGATGAAATTGTTAGATTTTCTTTATACACAGATAAAATTTTAGTTTTCCATCCACTACAAAATCCTGCTGTTACAAGTCAAGAGTTAGACCCTAGAAGGAATTCTAAAAAATGGTTACCCGATTTTTTAAATGCTCTGTATTTTTACATAGTAATACAAAAATGGGTAAAATCAGGTATTGTAAAACTAATTATAAATCCGTGTGAATACGACATTAACTTAAGAAATGACATAGATTCTCAAGTAAAAAAAAGAATGTTAAACTCTAATCATGAAGAGTTTGAAAGGTTATCACATGAATTTTCACTAGATAAACTTGCACAAAATTTTGCAGTACATTTAAAAAATAAAAACAAAAATCAAATAGTTGAAAACCTACTTTCGCTAGAGAGTCCTATTTTCACAGAATTTGAAGCAGAAGAATTTTCAATTAGAATTCTTGAAAATATTAATAAAATCAATCCTTTATGGGAGAAATTAGATAAAAGTAATTTTAATCAAAACGGAATGATTAATCCAACCAAAGGCGGAGGATCTATTGAATCTATGCAATATATTTCGAAAATAACAGGAGGTAATATATATACTCCTTCAAAAGCTACTTGGTTTCAAATGAAAGAAATCGGAATTAATGACTTTTGGTCAAAAACGAATCATTTATATTCAAATATACCCTTAAAATTTTTAAACAATGTAGATACAGCTTTTGCATTAAAAATGAGAGAAGAAGGTAGATTATTTGGAGTTCGTAAAGAGCTAAAAAACATATATGCTGAGCTTTCTAAAATTAATATAAATGAACTCGATGAAAATAAAATAAAATTCTTACAAGGAAATTTTCTGGAAGAAGTACGTAAAGCTGAATCTGAATGGAATCTTATTAATGAGCAAGCAAATATTTCTAGAAGACATTGGGCAACTACAACAACAAGTGTAGGAGTTCCTTTAATAATAAACGAAATATCTATTCTTCCTTTAGCTATTTCATCATTAGGTTGGCTTTATAAAAATGAAAAATCCTTGAAAATTAAACAAACTGATTTTAGGGTTCAAAAACCTCTTTCTGTTTACATCGATTTAAAGAATAAGAAACAAAATTATTTAACTGAACTTAAAAATTGTATACTATAAAAACTACAGCCAACAACGGCTAAACTTCATGCGGGTTTAGTTCTAACTTCAAAGTTTTGTGTATATTTACTAAGTCGCCAAATCTTGTTGATTTGGCTTTGTGAAACCAAAGAAACAAAACCAAACAAAAAGCTTCGGCTTAGTCCGTACTCGAAAATCTTGTCGATTTTCAAGCCCGCACAAAGCCTAGCCAAAACCGTTAGTTTAAACAACCACGAAAATTTCTGGTCGAAATTTACGCAGTTATTTAAATCGAACGGTAATCATAAGTTTGAAACCAGTGCTGACTCAAAAAAAATCAAAACGAAACTTATCTTTCTCAGCTGAAAAAAACCTTTGTTTGCGTAAAAAATGAATTTGGGAAAATCCAGTAATTGATAATTTTTCTCTAGCCGATAATGATTTGAAAACTTATGTTACGTGTTAAAGTGTACGTAAAAATTAAACAATATTTTCTTCTCTAATTATTTGAAAAATACTTGTAGAAAATGAAGAATTTTATAGAGTTACGTGCTGAAATGTACGCTAAAATCACTTCGTTGATAATTTGTCTTTAACCGATAAATATCTACAAGCAAAACGTTGAAATTATCGTAGCAACTCAAGATGAAAATCGTTGCGGATAATTGGGAAACTTATTTTCTCCTAATGAACTTTTAAATATGAAATAGTTGCATAAACTAACAACAGCTAAAAAACATAGCTTTTTTGTGCTTAATCAAAGTTGGTTTTCTGTTTATTTTGTGTAGTTTTAGTCTGAAAATTAATTGCTAGTTTACTCGCTACGTTTCCTAGCTAAAACCGTTGTGCGTCATTTCACAAAAAAATCCTGAATTTAATATGCTTAATGAAAAAGATTTCTTTTGGAAAAATTTTAGATTAGGAACAGAACTACAAAACTCTGGCACCTTTATCTATAACGGAATTTTTAACTTAGATAATATTGAATACTTTAGGTATGAAGAAGAATGTTTTGAATTTTTATATAATATTTCAGTTGGAATTGAAAGATTAGAAAAAATATTAATAATTCTTATTGAACACGACAGCATAAAATCGCAAAAAGATTTTAAAGATTCTTTAATTACTCACAATCATTTAACTTTATTAAATCGTATTAAAAAACAAAGAAAATTAAGTTTAGGAAAGATACACACAAAGTTTCTTCAATTATTAACTGAGTTTTACAAATCTACGAGATACGAAAGATTTAATATTTCTTCAGTATTTAAACCACCACAAGAAAAAGAAATGTTAGTTCAATTTCTTCAAAATGAATTAAAATTAGAATTAACTGAATATCCAATACAATTACTTGAAAACACCGATAATATTAAAAGATTTTTAGGAAAAATAATTAAAAAAATATCTCTTACTTTTTATGAATTAATTAGAGAGGAAACATCACGATTAAAAATATTTACACACGAAATAAGATACAATTCTAAAGCTTATAAAATTTTTATAGAACAAGAATTTGAATTTAAGAATGAGAAACTAATGCAAAGAGAAGTACTTTTACACTTACTTAAAAATATTCCCAATAATAATTTTAAAAAATTCATAAATTCTATCAATCCTCTTGAGTTTGAAAACTTCCATACAAATCATTATATACAAAGTATTTTAAATATCCACAAAGACACAAGTGTAAAAGATGAAATGATATATTTATATGAAGAAAACAAACCATCACAAGATAGACTAAATGAAATTTCTGCTATTGGGTCGAATGTAAATTTTGAACTATTTAATGACATTGATGAATAATTTTATTATGGAAAAACGTCGCACAACACCGGCTAAACTTCATGCGGGGTTTTGTGCTTACTTCAAAGTTTTGTGTATATTTACTAAGTCGCCAAATCTTGTTGATTTGGCTTTGTGAAACCAAAGAAACAAATCCAAACAAAAAGCTTCGGCTTAGTACGTGTTCGAAAATCTTGTCGATTTTCAAGCCCGCACAAAGCCTAGCCAAAACCGTTACCTAACATTAAAAAATCTCGTTGATAAGTTATCATCACTTAATTTTAATTATCTTTGAAATATGTTAATGATAGATAAAAATATAAAACGAGTTAAAACTTTATGCAAAAAACATAAGGTTGAAAAGTTGTATCTATTTGGTTCTGCCACAAATGAAACATTTTCAGAAAATAGTGATATTGATTTTCTTGTAAAATTTAACATATCTGACTTAAGTCTATATTTTGACAATTACATTTCTTTTAAAGAAAAACTAGGAAAAATATTTAAACGAAATATTGATTTAGTAGAAGAGCAAACTCTTAAAAATCCTGTTTTAATTAATTCAATAAATAAGAATAAAGAATTAATTTATGGATGAGAGAATACTTAAATGGTTATATGATATCCATTTTGCTTTAGAAGAAATTGAATCTTATTTTGAAAATACTGAAAAAGACTTTTTTGAGTATCGAAAAAACACAATGCTTAAGAGAGCTGTAGAAAGAGATTTAGAAATTATCGGAGAAGCTGTTAATCGAATTTTAAAACGAGATCCAGATTTTGAAAAATTCATCTCTAATGCAAAAGCTATAATTGGTTTGAGAAATCAAGTTATACATGCATACGATAATATCTCAGATGAAAATATTTGGTCAATTATTATAAATCATATTCCGAAACTTAAAAATGAAGTTGAAAGCTTAATAGCTGAAAACAAATAAAAACGTTAGGTAACACCGGCTAAACTTCATGCGGGTTTTGTGCTTACTTCAAAGTTTTGTGTATATTTACTAAGTCGCCAAATCTTGTTGATTTGGCTTTGTGAAATCAAAGAAACAAATCCAAACAAAAAGCTTCGGCTTAGTCCGTGTTCGAAAATCTGGCCGATTTTCAACCCCGCACAAAGCCTAGCCAAACACGTTATGCAAAATAGTTCAAAAACAGAAATTTTATTAAAGGAGAATGCCTGAAAACAACAATATGGAACCGACGAAATTACAAGGTAAAGAAAAAATTGTATACCATTATTGTAGCATTGAATCAATGTATGGTATATTAAATAACAAATCCTTTTGGTTAACATTTCTTGAATCTTCAAATGACTCTACTGAGTTAGTATTGGGTGAAAAAATTATTAAAGAAGCTGTTCAAGAACTTAGAGACGAATACCCTGAACATGATGATGTTTATAATAAAATTTTATCTGCTCCTAAAGATAAAAATTACATTAAATTTAGACCTAGATTTAAATATTATGGTTTATCGCTAGTTGAAGACAAGGACAGCTTAACCCATTGGGAAAGATATGCTAATAATTCACAAGGTGTATGTATAGGTTTCAATATTAATTTCTTAGAATTTTATACGGAAATGGATACCAGATTAGGTTTTGATTGGTTGCAAAGTATTCCAATAATTTACAAATATCCTGAACAAATAAAATCTGCTAAATCTTCAATAATAAGTAAATTAAATAGATTAAGTGAAACACATAAAGATTTCAGTAAAGTTGAATATTTATATTCATTAATTTATTATTCAACATTACAAGAAATAAAACCTCAATATAAACACCATGGGTTTGAAAGCGAAAAAGAATATCGAATTTTTTTAAAAGAAGGAGAAGCAGAAGTATCATCAAAATTCATGAAGTCTATGATAAAAAATGCTCCTAAAAAAAGTAAAAATTTATTTAAAAAACTTAGTGAAAACACAATTGAATTAGCTGACGAATTAAATGTGTTAAAATCTAGAAAGAAATATAATACATTTAAAGATGGTATTAGAAGTTACTACTCTCTGAATTTATCAAAACTTTGGAGTGACGTTCTAATCCCAGAAATTGTATTAGGTCCGAAATGTTTTCAAAATAAAAAAGAATTAAAAAGTTTTCTGAAATTTTGCGATTTAAACAAAACAAAAGTTACAGTATCGAAAGTACCCTTAAGATAAAAACATTGCATAACACCGGCTAAACTTCATGCGGGTTCTGTGCTTACTTCAAAGTTTTGTGTATATTTACTAAGTCGCCAAATCTTGTTGATTTGGCTTTGTGAAACCAAAGAAACAAATCCAAACAAAAAGCTTCGGCTTAGTCCGTTCTCGAAAATCTTGTCGATTTTCAAGCCCGCACAAAGCCTAGCCAAAACCGTTAGCTAATATTTATGAAAAATAAATTTCAAATAATCTTTTTTATAATAATATCTCTATCAATAAATGCTTTTTCGAAATGTAAAGAACCTCATTTTAGTATATATCCATACTCTGAAAATTACCTCAGAATTCGCTAATTATAATAGAAGGAAGCACTTTTACCCAACAAGGAATTATATCCCTTTTAAACAAAAAATTCCCTGTATACTTAAAATCTGATAACGAAATTATTAATCTAATTATTAAAGATATATTTTCTGGACAATCATTAACTAGACAAGCGATTTTGATACCAGAACATGAATTAAATATAGGTATTGAATATGAATTAATAATTGACAATTTAAATAAACATGAAAAAGAACTCTTTTTGAAATATAATTCTAAATCTCAAAAATATGAGTCTATTAAATGGATAATTACAAATTCAAACCTTCCAACCGAAAGAATAAAATTAGATCCAAAATTTTTAAGTTTCAGCTCACAAAGTTACGGATGTGGACCTTCACAAAATGTAAGTTTTACATTTGCAGATTCAAAAAATAACTCAGAAATATTAAAAACTGAATTAGTTGAAATAAGTACTAATACAAAAACTACTTACTGTATTATTAAAAGAAAAGGAAAGGATTTATCCATTGGAAGAAATATGTGTGGTGGAAATTTCTATTTTAATTTAAATTTTTTATATAAAATAAGGTTTAATATAATTGACAATAACGGAAATGAATCTGAAAATTGGTCTGAATGGATTCAATTTGAAACTAATTAAAAAAACATTAGCTAACACCGGCTAAACTTCATGCGGGTTCTGTGCTTTCTCAAAGTTTTGTGTATATTTACTAAGTCGCCAAATCTTGTTGATTTGGCTTTGTGAAAACCAAAGAAACAAAACCAAACAAAAAGCTTCGGCTTAGTCCGTGTTCGAAAATCTTGTCGATTTTCAATCCCGCACAAAGCCTAGCCAAAACCGTTGCCAAACATTAAAATTAAAACTTGAAATTAAATAAACCACATCTAAAATTACATGAAATTGATAATCAACTTGTACTCGATATTGATACGTGGGAATTAACAGATATTATTGATGATTATTTAACAGAAGAATGTAAAGTTGAATATGAATATTTAGAAGAAATATCATCTCTAAATTATGGAAAATTTTAATAAAACTTCTTGAAAATTATACAAATAAAGAACTTATTGATATTGTGAGAAAACAACGGGTTATTGAAAATTATAAATACACGAAAACCAAAATAGTGAATTTAATTATAAAATTCTTATTGATAATATTTTCTAGTTTCGTTGCTTTTTTTAATCTTTTTGAGTGGTATACTGTTGGTGTTTTAAAGAGAATTGAAAAGTATCCATTTGGCGGAGAAGGTCCTGTACCATATTATTATGAAACACCTTCTTTGTATTCTAAAATATGTCTTTTTTGGGGCATTATTTTTTTAAGCTTATTGTTTTTATATGTCTACGCAATTGTTAAGAAAAGAAAAAAAATGAATCTAGTTATTTTTGTAATTAATATTTTATTAATACTAATTATGTATCTACATGGAATGATAAGAACATAACAAATTTTCTGAAAATAAAAACGTTAGGCAACACCGGCTAAACTTCATGCGGGTTTTGTGCTTACTTCAAAGTTTTGTGTATATTTACTAAGTCGCCAAATCTTGTTGATTTGGCTTAGTTTAAACCAAAAGAAACAAAACCAAACAAAAAGCTTCGGCTTAGTACGTAATCGAAAATCTGTCCGATTTTCAATCCCGCACAAAGCCTAGCCAAAACCGTTGTACTACATTATGAAGAAAAATTTGATTATTCTTTTGTTATTTATATCTGTTAGTACTTTTTCACAACTATGTGATGGAATTTCTAAAATGGATTTTCTTAAGACAATTAATAGTTTGGATAGTATAACTATTCGAAAAACTAGTATTTCAATGTTAATGGGATATAACCTTCATAAAAATGGACTACCTGAATTGGGACTTTCTTTATATACATTTAATTGCCGACCTCCTCATCCTGCAAGTGGATATTTATATATTGGATCCGAGTTTAATAAAGAACGAGGACAGGAGTGGATATACGGACCAAAAGTAGGTTTTATGATTACTGGCGGTTTTGCATTTGGGAGTAGTTTAATTTATTATAATAATTCAAAAGAAAGTTCATTGAGATTTAGACCAGAAATTGGAATAGGATTTGGAGCCTTTTCTATAACTTATGGATACAATATTCCATTATTGAATAAAGGATTTTCCGATATAAATCGAAATAATTTTAGTCTGAAATATAACTTTGAAATTTATAAATTAAAAGAAACAAAGATATCAAAGAGATGGAAAAATAAAACGTAGTACAACACCGGCTAAAATTAATGCGGGCTTTATTTTAAACTTCAATGTTTTGCGTATATTTACTTAGTCGCCAAATCTTGTTGATTTGGCTTAGTTTAACTAAAAATACAAAACCAAACAAAAAGCTTTGGCTTAGTGCAAGTTCGAAAATCCGCAGATTTTCTCCCCGCACTAATCCTATCCAAACCCGTTAGCTAAAATTATAAAAATGAAAAAGAATTTATTTCTAATAATTATTCTATCATTTATCACTATTAGTTGTGAATTATTTGAAGAAGATGTAGCCCCAAGAGAATTTATTTTTAAAAATTATACTAATAATGAATATAATGACACCAAAATTCATTTTGGTCAAATAATTGAAAATAATACAATTCAAATACGAAAAACAGAGTATATAGATATTTCATCTAGAAAAGAAAATGTAGGATACTTTGAAATTAGCACAGGAAAATCTGAAAATTGGGATAAAGTCATTAACAAATACATTAATGACGGTAATGATATAGGTTGTTTTATTATTGAGTTATCGGATGATAGAAAAATTTATATTAGAATTCTTTATGCTGAAGATGGAATTTTTAGTGGTTTAGATATTCCCAGTTTATTCGAAATAACAATAACAGAAGACAAGTTTACTACAATATATAATACAAATAAATTAAATGATATTTTGGTTGAAGAATATTCAATCTTATACTAAAACACAAATTTATTGACTTTTGATATAGAAGTTCAATAATCAATTAAATAGTTATTCCAAACT
Organism: Wenyingzhuangia sp. IMCC45467; assembly: GCF_054111205.1. The sequence goes on along the minus strand of NZ_CM134196.1, from coordinate 327,409 downwards.
TTAGCTAACAACGGCTAAAATTAATGCGGGCTTTGGTTTAAACTTCAATGTTTTGTGTATATTTACTAAGTCGCCAAATCTTGTTGATTTGGCTTAGTTTAACTAAAAAATACAAAACCAAACAAAAAGCTTCGGCTTAGTCCGTGTTCGAAAATCCGCAGATTTTCTCCCCGCACTAATCCTAGCCAAACCCGTTAGCTGCAACCGTTTAAAAAAAATAAATGAAAAAAATAATTTCCATTTTCGCTTTTATAATTTCATTAAATGTTTCTTCACAAGATTTTAATGAAAGTTTGAAAAAGCTAGAAACTGAAAATCAGAAATGTTTAGATAAAGGAAAATTCATGTATGAATGTTCCCTTTCATTTTATAAAAAATCTGATAGCTTATTAAATATTGTTTATAAGCAAGTTCGTGAAAAAATGAACTCTGCTGAAAAAGACAAATTAAAAAACGAGCAGTTAAAATGGTTGAAAATTAGAAATCAAAAATTTGAAAATATAAATAATTCTGACACTAGACTAGGTAATGGACTTGATAATTTAATGATTAAAGAACAAGAAAAAGCTGTTATTGTAAACGAAAGGACAAAATACTTGATTTTAAAATTTAAACCTTGAATTTTTACTAATATCATGGTTGAATAAGTTACAACTAAGAATAAATATTTTAAAGAATGAATAATATCTACAAACTAAGTATTTTTCATGAATGATTTAAGAAAGGATCAAAAAAGAATTACCTGAATTAAATGTTTAAATATTTGAAATATATTTAAAACACGAAATTGGCAGCAGCTAACAACGGCTAAACTTCATGCGGGTTTTGTGCTTACTTCAAAGTTTTGTGTATATTTACTAAGTCGCCAAATCTTGTTGATTTGGCTTTGTGAAATCAAAGAAACAAATCCAAACAAAAAGCTTCGGCTTAGTTGCGTGTTCGAAAATCTTGCCGATTTTCAAGCCCGCACAAAGCCTAGCCAAAACCGTTAGCTAAAATAAAATCGTAGCGGCGTTTTCCGTAGAATTATCAATATAATTTGAAACTTTTTAACTTCTCTCCTATTTTGAAATTTATCATAAAATAAGAGCATTTAATTAGCTGAAAATTACTGACTTTTTCGTTCTACATAAATGCTTAAAAAATATTTCTGTCAAAAATTAACATTCTTATCAGCGAAAATATTTTAAAAGTCATGACAAAAAACTTGTGTTTAAAAAACAGTAACTGCGAAAAATATCAAGTTTTTGAGAAATTATTTAAACTTAAAAAAATTATATTTTCTTGATAAATAAAAACAGTAGAAACGCCTAAGAAATTATCGTAGTTGCGTGAAATTATTAAGTTTTTGAAACATTAACTAAACATAAAAAGTTCTTCTTTTCTTGATAATTGAAAACAGTAGAAACGTGTAGGAAATTATCGTAATTACGTGAAATCATATCTCTTTTGAAAAATTATCACAATTAAGAACTTTAACTATTCTAATTTTTTGTAGCTGTGTGAAATGATATTTTTCTTTAAGACTTTATGTTTTTAACATGACATTTTCAATTAAAAAAATCAGTTTGAAAAATACTTTAGCTAACACCGGCTAAACTTCATGCGGGTTTTGTGCTTACTTCAAAGTTTTGTGTATATTTACTAAGTCGCCAAATCTTGTTGATTTGGCTTTGTGAAATTAAAAGAAACAAAACCAAACAAAAAGCTTCGGCTTAGTACGTGTTCGAAAATCTTGTCGATTTTCTTCCCGCACAAAGCCTAGCCAAAACCGTTAGCAAAAATATATTTAATCACACATGTATAACGAACATTACGTCTTTCAAACAAAAAATTCTTTTAACAAACCTATATGGAGATATATGGATTTTTGGAAACTATTAAATCTTTTAGAAACTAAATCTGTATTTTTCTCAAACTCCGATAATTTAGGAGATAATAACGAAGGTAGAATACCTCACTTTATTTTGGAAAGAATGATAGAAGATGATAAAGAAAAAGGTGTTAAAGTAAATGAAAATCTAAATAATTATCTAGAAAAAAACTTACGAAAAAACCATTTAATATCATCTTGGAGTTATGCCGAAAGAGAATCTTTTGCAATGTGGAAAATGTATGCAAAAGATAAGACTGGAGTTGCTATAGAAACAGACTTAAATTCTCTACAAAAATCATTTAACAAAACATCTAGAATAATATATATTGGTGAAGTAAATTATATTAACGAGGAAAATTATCACTTTTCAACTTCAAATATGTTTTATCCGTTTGTAACAAAATTAGACTTTTATCAATTTGAGAATGAAATAAGATGCATTACAATTACCCAAGAAGGGGAAGTTCCTGAAAGTAAATTAGTTGAAGTAGATTTAAATACTCTAATTAAAAAAGTACATATATCACCTAACTCAAAACCTGAGTTTCGAAAATTAATAGAATTACTGAAACATGAATATAAACTCAATTTTGAAATTTGTTATTCGAAAGTAAGTGATAGTTGGTTATAAATACATTTGCTAACACCGGCTAAACTTCATGCGGGTTTAGTGCTTACTTCAAAGTTTTGTGTATATTTACTAAGTCGCCAAATCTTGTTGATTTGGCTTTGTGAAAACAAAGAAACAAAACCAAACAAAAAGCTTCGGCTTAGTACGTGTTCGAAAATCTTGTCGATTTTCAACCCCGCACAAAGCCTAGCCAAAACCGTTAGGTGCAATTAAAGAAATTGTAATTTCCTGAAATAGGTTGACTAAAAATTAAACACTTTAGTTAAACTATGGACACAAACAAAAAAACACCCTGTCGAAAAAAAAACTACGAAAAAGTTACTTTTCAACACAAATTATTTGTCATTGACCAAATTCAAAATGGTCAAATATCTGTAAACTTTGCTGCTAAGAAATATAACATTTCTAGATCTACCATTTCTTATTGGTTAAATAAATACAGTACTTTGCATCAACAAAATACAGGTATGAGTAAACTAAACGAAATAAAAAAATTAAAGCAACGTATTGAAGAATTGGAGTTTGTAAAAGACTTTCAACAGGATATCATTGCAGATATGGAAATCATTACAGGTGTCGATATGTCAAAAAAGTCATTGCCCGAAACATTAGCAAAAGAGATAGAAATAAAGAAGATAAACCTTTTAAAAGAAAATGGATCTATCAATGCTTCGGGGTCAGTAAACAAGCCTTCTACAAAAGAATCAAAACACTCGAAAACAAAGAAATAAACGATAAAAAAAGAATCATAATGGTCCAAAAATATCGTAAAAATGTTGGACAAAGATCTGGTGGTATAAAACTTCATAAAGAACTTAAAGAGCAGATGATTGGACAAAATATATACATCGGAAGAGACAAGTTTTATCGTTTTTTAAGACAATATAACTTGCTGGTGCCTAGGATTAAAAACTACCATACTACAACAAACTCAAATCATCAGTTTAGAAAGTATAAAAACATCGTAAAAAAACAAGTACCTACAAGACCTGAACAGCTTTGGGTGACGGATATAACCTATATTAAAACCCAACATGGACATAATTATTTAGCATTGGTAACAGATGCCTATTCTAAGCAAATTATGGGTTATAACCTTGCAAACCATATGAGAACATCCCTTTGTACCCAAGCGCTCGCTATGGCTATTAAAAACAGGAAATACCCTAATAAAAAACTTATTCATCATTCAGATAGAGGGTTTCAATATTGCAACCCCAAATACACCGAATTTGCTGAAAATAATGGAATGACAATGAGTATGACAGAACAATACGACCCTTATGAAAATGCCCTAGCTGAGAGAATTAATCAAACTTTGAAATACGAATACGGACTAAAATTAACAATCAAAAACACAGCTATTGCTCAGAAAATGACAAAACAAGCTGTTTATATTTATAATAATCTTAGAACGCATTTTAGTCTTGATTTAAGAAAGCCGGCTGAAGTACATCTAAATCCAAACATCAAATACAAATCATATCGTAGAAATAATGTAAATTTACCTGAACTTACTATTTAGATAAGAAGATAATCAACCTAAAAAAAGGGCAACCTATATCAGGATAAGACAAATGAAGAAAACCATTATAATACTTTTTACGATTATTAATTCTTTTTATATTCACTCACAATCTGAAATCAAAACTTCTGACACGAGTGAAAAAGATATTTATAAATGGATTACTTCAATAAGTAAAGGAAATTTATTTATTGCTGAAAATCAAAAAAAAGAGGAGTTTCCTGTTGGAGAATTTTATAGATTAATTATCACAACATCTGAAATATATAATGGAATTTATATTGAAAAAGGAATTGAAAGTGAAAATGGAGGTGGAACGAAAATAATTTGGAAAAGATTAGTAAATGAAGATGACCTTTACTCGAATTTTCACTTGAAAGGAGAATTTTCGGGTGTGGAATTTGTTAAATGGAATTCTTGGAATTCATTTATTTTAAAAATACAAGGTGAAAAATATAAATTTAATAATATTAACAAGAAAGGAATTATAGTTGAGAAAATGAAAGAATAAAAACTGCACCTAACACCGTGTAAAAAAAATTGCTAGTAAAAGCCTACTTACGAAAATCCTCTCGGATTTTCTTGGTTCGTGTTTTATTTATTAACTTAGTCCCTAAACCACGCAACTTTTCTTAACACAAACACGTTAGCCTAAACAGGAAATTTCGGTCGAAATTTCCGCAGAAAAATTAATTCTTAACTTTTCTTGAAACATTTTGAAATCAATCTTAACGCAAAAAATTAAAGTCTGAAAATTTTATGTAAACCGATAATTTATTGACTTTTTTTAAAGAAAATTATTTGTAAAAAAATGTATTTTTTTGTGGCTGAGAATTATTGACTTTTCTCTGTGAGTAAAAAAGTAACGTGCTGAATTATGCGTAAAAAACGAATAATTTATCATCATAATTCTTTGAGAAAAAATATATAAGAATAAAAATGGTGTTAAAAATTGCGTGCTGAACTTTACGCAAAAAATTGTTTCATTGATACTTTTCTTTAACCGATAAATATTTACAAGCAAAACGTTGAATTTTATTGTAACAACGCGATTTGAAAAGCAGTAACGCTGAAAAAAATAAGGATAATGCATTTTTTCAATAAAACATTTTCATGGCTGAAAAACTGCATAGGCTAACAACAGCTAAAAAACAAAGCTAATTTATGCTTTCTCTAAGTTGGTTTTCTTTTTATTTTGTGTAGTTTTAAGTCTGAAAATTAATCGGCTAGTTTAACGCTTCGTTTCCTAGCTAAAACCGTTGGCATACATACCGGAAAAATAAAAAAAATGGAATTAGGACAAAAATGTAAGATAAATAACGATGATAGAGTTTATAGAGTAACAAAATCTTGGACTGAAAAACAAAATATAATAGACACGGAAAATATGACTAAATATGAAATTGAGATTTTTGTAGATTTAGAAGATATTGACAATTCCAAAAATCTAAAAGAAAAGGTATCAACGACTATAGTTTATCCAATTTAATATGAATTTTTCATTCAGCGACTTAATTGATTTTAGTAAAATTCCAATTAAAATATTTATTCTTTTTGCAATAGTAAGTGGAATTTTATTGTTCGGTTCCGATGATTTTTTAACTCAATTAAAATTAGTTGAATTTGAAAAGGATTACGGGAAATTTTTCGGAATAACATTTATAGTATGTATTTCTTTTATTGCTCTTTCTATTATATATTATTTCATAAGAAAAATTAATAGTTTTATTGGTTTCAGATTTGGGTTAAAACCCTGCAATTTCATTGCAGCACTTTAGTGGTATAAAAAATGATATCTTTATGATATGACAGAATATCATAGGAAAGGATCTCATACAGTAAGCCGTCTTAGTTGTCACATCGTATGGTCAACTAAGTATAGATATAGTGTTTTGAAAGGAGATGTTCAATTACGTTGTCGAGAATTACTGATTCAGATATGTGAAGCAGAAGGAGTAGAGATTTTGAAAGGAGTTGTTAGCTCAGACCATGTTCATATGCATGTAGAATATAGTCCCAAACAAAGTGTAAGTTTTTTGGTAAAACAGATGAAAGGTCGAAGTTCTCGAAAACTTCAGCAAGAATTTCCAAAATTAAGGAAGATGTACTGGGGTAAACATTTTTGGGCAACAGGTTATGGGGCTTGGAGTACAGGAAATATAACCGATAAAATGGTTAATGAGTATTTAGAGCATCATCGTAAGTCAAATTCAGACAATACTAATTTTATAGTTGAGTAAAAGAAAAGGGGGGGACTTAAGTCCCCAGTGAAACAAACCTCTGTACTTCTAGTGCAGAGTGATTTAGTTTCAAATCAAAAGTAACAAAAGAAATTATAGAAGACATTAAAAGATTAGACCCTTCAGAACAGAGTGTTTTAAGGGAGTTTTTTATTATGAGACGAACGACAATTTCAATGCCAATGGATAACCCAATTGTATCAGGACTTATGGGTAAATATATACTTGTTAGAAAATCAGATATTGGAAATGGAATGTATTTCCCGATGGCCTTATCTGATATAGCAAAAAAGAATTTAACCGAATTTGATTTAGGTGTTCGAAAAGGAATGTCTCAAAAGGAAATGCAAAAATTTGCTAATGAAAGACCACAATGGGCTTTGGATTTTTTGTACGAGAATGCAAATAAATAAAGTACGTAAGCCAACACCGGCTAAACTTCATGCGGGTTCTGTGCTAACTTCAAAGTTTTGTGTATATTTAATAAGTCGCCAAATCTTGTTGATTTGGCTTTGTGAAAAACAAAGAAACAAATCCAAACAAAAAGCTTCGGCTTAGTCCGTGTTCGAAAATCTTGTCGATTTTCAAGCCCGCACAAAGCCTAGCCAAAACCGTTAACTTAAACAATCCTTGAAATTTCTGTCGAAATTTACGCGGATGTTTAAATTGAACGGTATTCTTTAGTTTGAAACCGGTGCTGACTCAAAAAAAATCAAAACGAAGCTTATCTTTTTGAGCTGAAAAAAGCCTTTTGTCTGCGTAAAAAATGAATTGGAAAAAATTTCAGTAATTGATAATTTTTCTCTAGCCGATAATGATTTGTAAACTGGTATTACGTATTGAAGTGTACGTGAAAATCATATAAATATTTCTTTGCTCTTTATTTGAAAAATATCTAATGAAACGAAAAGTTGTTTCACTAAGTTAAGTGCTGAAATGTACGCTAAAATCGCTTCGTTGATAATTTGTCTTTAATCGATAAATATCTACCAAGCAAAACGTTGAAATTATCGTAGCAATGCAACTTTGATGTTGTTGCGGATATTTTGGAAACTTCTTCTATCCTAGTGAATTTTTCAGTTTGAAAAATTGCATAAGTTAACAACAGCTAAAAAACATAGCTAAGTTTCTGCTTTCTCAATGTCCGTGTTTTATTTATTTTGTGTAGTTTTAGTCTGAAAATTAATTGCTAGTCAACTCGCTACGTTTCCTAGCTAAAACCGTTGTACGTCATTAAAATTAAAAATTGAAAGAAATTACATTTAAAAAAAAGCTAGGAAATTTATCTTCTGAATTTATAATTAAAAATGATGATAAATATAAACCTACAAACAAAGATAATTTTTTAATTGAATCATTTTTAGCTGTTGCAGAAATCGATATTGTTTTAGAACAATTATATCAAACACCCTATTTTCTTTCGAGTTTTAGACAAACTGAAAAGCTAAAAAAAAATGGAATCTATCGATTTGAACATATTATATATCATATTGAAAATTATTTGTTTAGAACCACAGGTATTATGGATCGATTACTGATTTTTTTAAATATATTACTTGAAACAAATTTAAAACCTAGAGATTGTAAACCTTATAATTTTCTAATAAATAAAAATGGAACAGAAGGGAAATGTGCTGAAAAAATTAAATTAAAATCTCCTGAATTATTTTTCGAGTTAAATCTATTAAATTCATTTATAGATACTTTTAGAGAAATTAGAAACGAAATTACTCATCAAAAAAGATTTAACACTGAAGATTTAAAAAAAATTGAATTATTAAATATTGTAAGTAAAGATTCTACTATTTCAAATGAAAAATATACTTTAAAAAGAGAAACAGATAAAATTGTATTTAAATACAGAGATTTAATGTTGAAAAACAATAATGAAATTGAAATTCAACTAAATAAAATATATAAAATTTTAGACTTGGTTTGGAGTGAAGTTTATAAAAACAAATAACGAACGTACAACACCGGCTAAACTTCATACGGGTTTTGTGCTTACTTCAAAGTTTTGTGTATATTTACTAGGTCGCCAAATCTTGTTGATTTGGCTTAGTTAAAATCAAAGAAACAAATCCAAACAAAAAGCTTCGGCTTAGTCCGTAATCGAAAATCTGGTCGATTTTCAATCCCGCACAAAGCCTAGCCAAAACCGTTGTAGTGCATTTGAAAAAAAATTAAAATGAAGAAGAATACCATTCTTTCAAAGAAGATTATTAGAGAAATAAATAAGTCTAATAATAACTTTGAATCTAAATTAAATATAGATTTTTTAAATAATGAAAAATATTACAATTATGAAATCGAAGAATGGTATGGTGCTGAATTTAATATTAAAGGAGAGCTAAGAAAGTTAGTTATTGAAACTCTACTGAAAACATATTTTGAATGGAAACATGAACTTGATAAACTAAATAAAGATTATTATTTAGCAATTTGGTTATATAATCCAAGAATGTTAAAATCAGAAGTTGTTTGTGCAATAGAAGAAAAAATACCTTATTATGAAAATGAAGCTTTTTTAAACTCTAAGAAAAAAAACGAATTTAACTTAAACTTATCTGAAAATCTATCAACTGAACTACAACATTTTACTTGGAACAGAAAAACTGATATGGACTCAATTCATGAATGGGAAATAAATTTTCCTAAAGAAGAATATCAGCATAAAGAACAATATTACAAAGATCAAAAACTTTATAAAAGAGTCATTCAAAAAGAATTTTATGTAGCTGTAGTTGATAATGAGAAAATTTATTTTTATCCAAAAGGAGATGTTTGGATAGGGAAAATGAAATAAAAAACGCACTACAACACCGGCTAAACTTCATGCGGGTTTTGTGCTTACTTCAAAGTTTTGTGTATATTTACTAGGTCGCCAAATCTTGTTGATTTGGCTTTGTGAAAACAAAGAAACAAAACCAAACAAAAAGCTTCGGCTTAGTCCGTGTTCGAAAATCTTGGCGATTTTCAAGCCCGCACAAAGCCTAGCCAAAACCGTTGTGTCCAATTTTAGAAAAAATAATGAATAGAAATTCAACAATTTTATATAAAACATTCTCTTTTCTTATAGTAATTCCTCTATTATTATTACCTGAATACATTTTTCCCGAATATAAAATAAGCATAGGATTTGTTATTGGTTGGATTATTGGAAATGTTATTAATCAATTTTGGTCAAAACCTTTGTATGTTGATTATATAAAAACTGAAAACAATAAAGTTAAAATTGAATACTCAAACCCACTTTTGAAAAAAGGAATTGAAGAATATAATTTAGATGATATTTTGAATTTCCGAATTAAAAAGAAAAATTTTTTCAGTAAAAACGGAAAAATAGAATTTGAATTTAAAGGATTAAGCAGAGATTTTGCTTATTTGAAAACAGACCAAGAAATGGTTATTAATGAGACGAAAGAAATTGCTAAACGAAAAAAAACTGCACACAACACCGGCTAAACTTCATGCGGGCTTCTGTTCTACTCCAAAGTTTTGTGTATATTTACTAGGTCGCCAAATCTTGTTGATTTGGCTTTGTGAAAACAAAAGAAACAAATCCAAACAAAAAGCTTCGGCTTAGTACGTGTTCGAAAATCTGGCCGATTTTCAATCCCGCACAAAGCCTAGCCAAAACCGTTAGCCTAAACAGGAAATTTCGGTCGAAATTTCCGCAGATAAATTAATTCTTAACTTTTCTTTAAACATTTTAAAACCAATTCTCACGCAAAAAAAACAAGTTGAAAACTTTTCTGTAAACCGATAATTTATTGACTTTCTTAAAGAAAATTATTTGTGAAAAAATGTACTTTTTTGTGGCTGAAAATTATTGACTTTTCTCTGTGCGTAAATAAAGTAACGTGCTGAATTATGTGTAAAAAATGAATAATTTATCTTCATAATTCTTTGAAAGAAAATCTATAAAAATAAAAATAGTGTTAAAAGTTGCGTGCTGAACTGTACGCAAAAATTGTTTCGTTGATACTTTTCTTTAACTGATAAATATTTACAAGCAAAGCGTTGAATTTTATCGTAACAACGCGATTTGAAAAGCAGTAACGCTGAAAAAAATAAGGATAATGCATTTTTTCAATAAAACATTTTTGTGTCTGAAAAACTGCATAGGCTAACAACAGCTAAAAAACAAAGCTAATTTTGTGTTTTCATAAAGTTGGTTTTCTTTTTATTTTGTGTAGTTTTAAATCTGAAAATTAATCGGCTAGTTTAACGCTTCGTTTCCTAGCTAAAACCGTTGGCAAATATTTCAGCATGAAAAAAACAGTAATTATTTTATTATTAATAATAGGAATTTTATCGAGTTGTAGTTTGTCCAAAACTACTAATACTGAAATAGAATTATGTGTTAATGAAAATATAATAGAGTCTTTTAATCAAGCTAACTCATTTGAATATAAAGGTCGAATAATACACTTAACGTCAAGTTTTGATTTATTTGATTCTTTGAAAAAAGTTGAAAGGACAATACTTACAAAATATAAACTTAAAGAAAGTACGAAAAGTAATTATCGAATAATTAATAAAAAAGGAGTTCAAAAAATAGCTGAGGAAATTGTTCCTTTTATGAAATGTTTAGTTGAAACTCCAGGAGCTACGATTAGGTATCCTTGGGATTTATGTTTTAGAGTTCCGTTGAGTAAAAAAATGAACTTTCACGGTGCTGAATTATCTTCAAATCTAGATAATGTTATGATAAATGGTGGGTTTAATAACGAAATCATTGAATCACTAATTGAAAAAATAAATTACAAAAATGATACAGAACGAAACATTCTACTTTATTGTATTTATTTGAATGAATATTATAATAAAAAACATTAGCCAACACCGGCTAAACTTCATGCGGGTTTTGTGCTAACTCCAAAGTTTTATGTATACTTACTAAGTCGCCAAATCTTGTTGATTTGGCTTTGTGATAACCAAAAAAAAATCCAAACAAAAAGCTTCGGCTTAGTACGTAATCGAAAATCTGGCCGATTTTCAATCCCGCACAAAGCCTAGCCAAAACCGTTGGGTTAAATTCTGAAAATGAAAAAGATAGTTTTAATATTTATTTTAGGTTTATTAAGCTGTAATGAAAGCAAGCAAGATAATATCAAACTCTTATTTAAAACAGAAGAGAAAGCAATTCCCTCTTTGAAAATTGACGATTTTAAACAAGGTGTTTATGATCTTCTTGAAAAAAAAACTCAATTACAACATTTGCAATAGTACCGAAAAATTTGAACTATTAATAAGTGAGTATGAAAGATTAGAAGTGAGTGTAAATAAAAATTGTCCCAATAAAGAATCATTCAGTATTAGTTGTTTTAGATTCCCCTTTAGGTATTTTATTAATAAAAATGGTAATGTTATCTATGAAGGTGGTTATCCAAAAGACATAAATATAATTGAAAAAGCAATTGTATATTATGAAAATGAAGACCCTGATTTTTTTAAAAATAGTGGAGTGGAATTAGAATACTCTCTTCTTTGTCCGAAAGACAGCTTAATTAAGTCAATTATAAACATCAAAAAAGGATATCTAAAAGTCTATCATAAATACTCTGAAAGAATATTCAACAAGACCATTAATGAATTAAATGAAAATGAATTATTTGAATTAAAAAAACAACTTAAATTCAAACTTCGTATTAAAGAGTTACAACCTGACAACTTTATGATTCCTCCTCCACCTCCGTTACCGAAAACAATAGATTAGTCGAAAAAAACTTAACCCAACACCGGCTAAACTTCATGCGGGTTTTGTGCAAACTTCAAAGTTTTGTGTATATTTACTAAGTCGCCAAATCTTGTTGATTTGGCTTTGTAAAATTAAAAGAAACAAATCCAAACAAAAAGCTTCGGCTTAGTCCGTAATCGAAAATCTTGGCGATTTTCTTCCCGCACAAAGCCTAGCCAAAACCGTTAGTTTAAACAACCACGAAAATTTCTGGTCGAAATTTACGCAGTTATTTAAATCGAACGGTAATCATAAGTTTGAAACCAGTGCTGACTCAAAAAAAATCAAAACGAAACTTATCTTTCTCAGCTGAAAAAAACCTTTGTTTGCTTAAAAAATGAATTTGGGAAAATCCAGTAATTGATAATTTTTCTCTAGCCGATAATGATTTGAAAACTTGTGTTATGTGTTAAAGTGTACGTAAAAATTAAACAATATTTTCTTCTCTAATTATTTGAAAAATACTTGTAGAAAATGAAGAACTTTATAGAATTACGTGCTGAAATGTACGCTAAAATCACTTCGTTGATAATTTGTCTTTAACCGATAAATATCTACAAGCAAAACGTTGAAATTATCGTAGCAACTCAAGATGAAAATCGTTGCGGATAATTGGGAAACTTATTTTCTCCTAATGAACTTTTAAATATGAAATAGTTGCATAAACTAACAACAGCTAAAAAACATAGCTTTTTTGTGCTTAATCAAAGTTGGTTTTCTGTTTATTTTGTGTAGTTTTAGTCTGAAAATTAATTGCTAGTTTACTCGCTACGTTTCCTTGCTAAAACCGTTGTACTATATTTAAAAATTACATGAAAAAAGTATTCTTCCTAACTACATTTATAATTTCATTTTCAATTTTTGCTCAAGAATTAGATTTTGAAAAACCTAACTACAAACTAATTAAAAGTGAAATTGAAAATATAAACTCTGATTTATATTATCCCAAACTCCTTGAGAAATATTATCAATCAGACTCTACAATGACATTAGAGCATAAGCGACATCTCTACTATGGATATATTTTTAATAAAAATTACTCCCCATATACTCGCTCAGAAAACATCTCAAAAGCAAGAGATATTTATAAGAAAAAAAATATTACTAAAAATGATTTAGAAAAAATAATTGAATATGGTCAAAAAGCTATTAAAGAATTTCCTTTTGATTTTTCAGCTCTAAATTACCTTGTATATGCGAATAATGAACTAAATAACAAAGATGAGTCTGAAAAACTAATTCGAATGTATAATATTATTATAGATGCTATTTATAGTAGTGGAGTTGGTATTGAAAAAGAGAATGCCATTTATGTTATAAATACATCTCATGAATACGAAATGCTGTATGTCTTTGGTTATGAATTTGGAGGAAGACAAAGTTTAATTGAGCATTTTGACTATTTAGAAATTAAAGAAAATGAAAATAATTTAGATGGTTTATTTTTTGATATATCACCAGCATTAAATTCTTTAAACTTTAATAAACAATAAAAACATAGTACAACACCGGCTAAACTTCATGCGGGTTCTGTGCTTTCTCAAAGTTTTGTGTATATTTACTAGGTCGCCAAATCTTGTTGATTTGGCTTTGTGAAATCAAAGAAACAAATCCAAACAAAAAGCTTCGGCTTAGTCCGTAATCGAAAATCTTGTCGATTTTCTTCCCGCACAAAGCCTAGCCAAAACCGTTAGTTTAAACAACCACGAAAATTTCTGGTCGAAATTTACGCAGTTATTTAAATCGAACGGTAATCATAAGTTTGAAACCAGTGCTGACTCAAAAAAAATCAAAACGAAACTGATCTTTATCAGCTGAAAAAAAACTTTGTTTGCGTAAAAAATGAATTAGGGAAAATCCAGTAATTGATAATTTTTCCCTAACCGATAATGATTTGAAAACTTGTGTTTCGCGTTGAAGTGTACGTAAAAATTAAACAATATTTTCTTTTCTAATTATTTGAAAAACACTTGTAGAAAATGAAGAGTTTTATAGAATTACGTGCTGAACTGTACGCTAAAATCGCTTCGTTGATAATTTGTCTTTATCCGATGAATATTTACAAGCAAAACGTTGAAATTATCGTAGCAATGCGATTTTGAAGTCGTTGCGGATAATTGGGAAACTTATTTTCTCCTAATGAACTTTTAAATGTGAAATAGTTGCATAAACTAACAACAGCTAAAAAACATAGCTTTTTTGTGAGTGACTAAAGTTGATTTTCTACTTATTTTGTGTAGTTTTAGTCTGAAAATTAATCGGCTAGTTTACTCGCTACGTTTCCTAGCTAAAACCGTTAGGTGTAATTTTGAAAATCCGCATAAAAAGTGAAAGTAAAATGTATAATATAACCATTATTTCAACTAATCATTCGGAAAAGGGTAAATGTAATTCAGATGAATTATATAAGATTATAGAATCTATAAATCCCGAATTGATTTTTGAAGAAATGCACATTGATTTATTTAATATTGTTTACAATGGTAATTTTCCCAAACTACCTTCAGATGCTCCTCTTGAACTAAAATGTGTCAAGAAATATATACAAAACTATAACACAAAACACTTTCCAGTAGACATCTACTCTAGTCCACACTCATCTAAAGAGGAAATTTATATGTTTAAGACATTTAATAAAAATGAAAATTATAATCAATTAAAAAACGAATATAAAAGCAGTATATCACGAGAAGGTTTTAATTTTTTGAATAGTAATAAATGTTTAGAATTTTTTGAGAGAAAAAGTTCTTTAGAAAAAGAAATTATAGAATCTGAAACATACAACAGAAAGTTACTCGATACTTACAAAAAATTTAACGAAGTTATAAAAAACCGAGAAAATGGAATGATCCAAAATATTTACAACTATAGTAAAGAGAATCAGTATAATCAAGCTGTATTTTTATTAGGAGCAGGACATAGAAAATCAATAATAAAAAAAACTTTACAAAGTGAAAAAGGATTAGAGTTTAAACTAAAATGGAAATTATTTAATCACAAACAAAAAACATACACCTAACACCGGCTAAACTTCATGCGGGTTTTGTTTTAACTTCAAAGTTTTGTGTATATTTACTAAGTCGCCAAATCTTGTTGATTTGGCTTTGTGAAAAACAAAGAAACAAAACCAAACAAAAAGCTTCGGCTTAGTCCGTAATCGAAAATCTTGTCGATTTTCTTCCCGCACTAATCCTAGCCAAAACCGTTGCCTTCAATAGCGGCTGACCTTACTCCTAATCTGATAAAATCTGACTTTTGATAAAATTGACTAATTGAATTTTGACCATTTCTCAGCGAAAAAAACTGATTTCAAAATTTTCAAAACCTTCATGCGGATTCTCAATCAAACTCTGACTATTTTATCGAAAATTCTAAAAACTATTTTTGCGAATTTTTGACTTTTAAAAATGACAAAACTTCGACGAATAAAAATCCCTATTTCTAATAAAACTTTTGACACGCAAACTGAACCTACTCACTCTTATGCGCCACTACTAAAGGCAACAATGACTATAATTTATTGCTACTGATTTTCCTACGGAAAATCCTCGAATTTTTATTATCTTTGGTTCTCGGCGGAAAACCCTCGCGGATTTTCACGCAACAAACCATAGCCAAAACCGTTAGCTTTAATTGTGTAATTGAAAAATTAGTAATAACTTTGTAATAACAAAAATATTAAAGTTATGGAAGTTTCAGTAATACAAATAGGAAATTCAAAAGGAATACGTTTCAGCAAAACTATTCTTGAAAAATATAATATCAAAGATAAAGTAGATTTAATTCTTGAAAAAGGAAAAATCATTATTCAACCTTTATCAACTCCAAGAAAAGGATGGGAAGAATCTTTTAAGCAAATGGCGGAAAATGGAGATGATAAATTATTGTTTAATGATGTCTTTGAAGACGAAACCTTTGAAGAATGGAATTAAAACAATATGATATTGTCCTGATCAACCTTAATCCGACAGTTGGTAGTGAAATCAATAAAACTCGTCCTTGTGTAATTATTTCACCAAACGAAATGAATAAGTATTTGAGAACAATTATTGTTGCTCCAATGACCACGAGTTCGAGAAATTATCCAACACGAATTGAAATCAAACATAATGATAAAATTGGGTGGATTGTTGTTGACCAAATAAGAACTGTAGACAAAACTAGAATCGTGAAACGTTTAGGAAAAATGTCGAAACCTGAAATCAAAGAATTTAAATCTGTAATGAAAGAAACTTTTGTAGATTAAAAAAACTAAAGCTAACACCGGCTAAACTTCATGCGGAGTTTGTGCTTACTTCAAAGTTTTGTGTATATTTACTAAGTCGCCAAATCTTGTTGATTTGGCTTTGTGAAACCAAAGAAACAAATCCAAACAAAAAGCTTCGGCTTAGTCCGTGTCTGAAAATCTTGTCGATTTTCAATCCCGCACAAAGCCTAGCCAAAACCGTTGTAGTGCATTTAAAAAATGAACATAGATAATACGAAAATATGGCAACAAGCCTGTGGCGATACCGATAGAAACTATTCAAAAATATGTTTGAGATGGGATGTCATTCTTAATGGTCCTGGATACGCGGGAAAGTATCCTGAATGCGATAATGTTTTAAAAAGTCACGGATGGAAATCAAAAAAAAGAACTGATTTATGGAGATTCGCTGAACAAATGAAAGAAGGTGACATTGTTGTTCTTCGTTTAGGAACAAAAACAGTACTTGGAGTTGGTCAAATAATTGGAGAATATGAATGGCTTGATTGCTTTGGAGATGTTGATGGCTGGGATTTACAACACGTTAGACGTGTAAAATGGTTATGGAATGGAATTGAAAACCCTAAATTTTTTGATACATATGCTCTTAAGCAAGGAGATACTACTCAAGAAATGACATCTGAAACTATTAAAGAATGGTTAACAGAACTTGATATACCCAAAGAAAATTATAAAAGACCACTTATTGAATTACCAAAAGTAGGTCGCTCAATTGACCAAAATGAAATTGCCGAATACCTATTTGAACAAGGAATTTCAAGTAATTCAATTGAAAATTTAACTAAAGAATTTGACGAATTAAGAAGAATTGCAAAATGGTATGTTGGAAAGGAAACACCTTCAGAGTTTGAAACAGTTTCTTATTTAGTTGTTCCAATATTAAGAGCTTTAGGTTGGACACCTCAAAAAATGGCAATTGAATGGCATAAGGTTGATTTGGCACTTTTCGACCAACTTCCAAGAAAAGATAATAATTTATCAGTTGTTGTAGAAGCCAAAAAAAAGGGAAATTCTTGTTTGTCTGCTAAAAGTCAAGCACAAGGTTATGCACGAGGAAAAACAAATTGTAAAAGACTTATAGTAACAGACGGATTAAGATATGGAACTTATATAAAATTTGATAACGAATATAAACTTAAAGCATATTTTAATTTA
Organism: Wenyingzhuangia sp. IMCC45467; assembly: GCF_054111205.1. Next base: position 309,972 of record NZ_CM134196.1, on the reverse strand, counting down.
ACTGACTTAAGAGAAAGTTATCCAATTTATGACTGTTTAGGAATTAAGGAGGCTTTAAGAATTATGACACCAGAATGGAGAGAATAAAAAACGCACTACAACACCGGCTAAACTTCATGCGGGCTTCTGTCCTACTTCAAAGTTTTGTGTATATTTACTAAGTCGCCAAATCTTGTTGATTTGGCTTTGTGAAATCAAAAGAAACAAAACCAAACAAAAAGCTTCGGCTTAGTACGTGTTCGAAAATCTAACCGATTTTCAATCCCGCACAAAGCCTAGCCAAAACCGTTAGGCACAAGGCACTAAAATTGTAAAATCCTGAAATAGGTTGACTAAAAATTCATCAATAATTAGTCACTTATGGAAAGTAATCAAAAACAACACTCCCGAAAAAAAACGTACACTTTATTCTATTCTCAATTATTTAAAAGAATGGGAGAAATTAGAAAGTTGGGGATTAAAACTTATTGAAATTGAAGAAGATGCTCAGAAAAAAGGAATAGAGAACTTTGATATAATAGGAAAAATTAATAGTACATCATTCTCTGATAGTATTGTTGTTTCTGTGAGAGTAGATAATAATGTTAATGAAATGCTTTCAACGCTTATTGTTAACCTTGCCTATATAGGAAGTAACTTACTCGAGAATGGAATATTATTTAGAGGAGGTATAACAATAGGAGATTTAGTTCATAATGAATCAGGAACTGTATTCGGTCAAGGTTTAATTGATGCATACTTATTAGAAAGTAACTCAGCAATATATCCAAGAATAATATTATCCGATAAATTAATTAAAAAGCTAAATTACCCTCTCGAGGCTAAAAAAGACCGTTACCCATACCATCAATATCTACAAAGGTTTAATGATGGTTGTGTAGGTGTTCATCAATTGATTTATTATCAAGTAATTCAAAGTTGGACAGAAATATCAAGCGAGGAACTAACAAAAAAACTTGACACAGTAAGAAAAATTATAATCCAGGGACTTGATTCTAGTTTTCAGCAAGCAAAAGTTTTTGAAAAATTTAAATGGTTATCTTATCAATACGAAGAATTAATCATATTAGATGATATAGATTTCAAGACAAAACAAAAAACAAAATTGAAATTTGAATTACAAGACATAAAAGGAGCTGATTCAGAACATAACATCCATTTTTCATATATAGATAAATTACATCAAGAATGGAGGGAAAATAAACCCAGTGCCTAACACCGGCTAAACTTCATGCGGGCTTCTGTCCTACTCCAAAGTTTTGTGTATATTTACTAAGTCGCCAAATCTTGTTGATTTGGCTTTGTGTAACCACAAAAAACAAATCCAAACAAAAAGCTTCGGCTTAGTCCGTGTTCGAAAATCTTGGCGATTTTCTTCCCGCACAAAGCCTAGCCAAAACCGTTAGCTAAAATAAAAAATGCCATGAAAAAAATTGCTCTGATACTTCTAGTTTTAAAAACAGCTATAGTATTTTCTCAAACCGAAAAAGAAATCATAAATTTTATTGAATCAAAACCAAATATTGTTTCACTTAAAAATGAAAAACAATTAAATAAAACTTTAATAAAAAGCTTGCCTGCAATTGAAAAATTTTTAAGTGAGAAAAAGGAAGATATTAAAGAATATTACACTTATAAAAAAACATCTAAAATTGAAAACGGTATAGCTTATATTAAGCTATTTCATAAAAAAGGTTTTGAAAAAGAATTTAAAATAATTAATAAAAAAAAGAAGGATAATGTTATCAATAATATAATACTTGGAAATTTAAGTGGAAAAGATGGAGTAATTGAAATTGACACAAAATCTTATAATGTTATTAAATTCCTGTATACGAAATAAATACTATTTTCAAAAAAAAAATTATGATTTTAGAAGTTGCAATACTAAATGTGAAAATGGGTTTAAATAAATCGTTTGAAAAGGATTTTGAACTTGCTGAAAAATATATTAGTTCGATTGAAGGATATATAACTCATTCTATCCGAAAATGTATCGAAAAAGAAAATCAATATATATTGTTAGTCGAATGGGAAAAACTTGAAAATCATACAGTAGGATTTAGAGAATCTAAAGAATATTTAAAGTGGAAGGAACTTTTACATCATTATTACGAACCTTTCCCTGAAGTCGAACATTATAAAACAATGAAAAACTTTAGCTAACACCGGCTAAACTTAATGCGGGTTCTGTACTTTCTCAAAGTTTTGTGTATATTTACTAAGTCGCCAAATCTTGTTGATTTGGCTTTGTGAAACCAAAGAAACAAAACCAAACAAAAAGCTTCGGCTTAGTACGTGTCCGAAAATCTGGCCGATTTTCAAGCCCGCACAAAGCCTAGCCAAAACCGTTGGGTGTCATTAAAAAAATGATAATAATAGTTAGAATTTTATACGAGTTTAAAGACGAAAATTTCAGAGTGTTTTCTTCAGAAGAAATCCATGAAATTATTAATGATTATAAAACTAATAATCAAATTAATTTTGTCATTTATAAAACCATCGATGAGAATAAATATGAAGGATTAATACTTGAAAAAAACTATTCGGAATTACGTTTAAATTATTTTAATGACTCCTCTTTTAAAAAATTTGACAGCTTAAAAGTAAACTCAATTCTTGATTCAAAATTTCATATAAATAAATTTGTGTCTGAAAATTATAGAACTGAAACTCTAAGCTTTTTTGAAAAATTAACTAATAAAAACAAAATTAAAAATGCTGAAAAGTTTGAGAAATGGAAATTAAAATATAATGAAAATGAAAAAAAAGAAAAGCGCAAAAATATAATTCGAAACATAATTATTTTAGGAAGTTTTGTGTTTGTTTTTTTCATTGGAAAGTTCTTTCTATCTGACAATTTTAAATTTTGGGGAGAAGAAACAACTAGAGTCTATGGGAAAGTCAATAATATTTCCTGGCATCATTGGGGAAGAGGTTATTATTATGAAATCGTCCATTATACATATAAATACAATGGGAAAGAATTTTCTAATAAATCAAGAATAGGAAATCTTACAATGTTTAAGAGTGTTAAAGTTAAAGAAATAGGTGATTTTGTAATTCTAAAAATATCTAAAAGTAATCCTGAAAATTTTAAATTAATTGAATAAACGAACACCCAACACCGGCTAAACTTAATGCGGGTTTTGTGCAAACTTCAAAGTTTTGTGTATATTTACTAAGTCGCCAAATCTTGTTGATTTGGCTTTGTGAAATCAAAGAAGCAAATCCAAACAAAAAGCTTCGGCTTAGTCCGTGTTCGAAAATCTTGTCGATTTTCAAGCCCGCACAAAGCCTAGCCAAAACCGTTGTGCTTAATGCCTGAAAAATGAAATTCTCCCTTCTAAAAAAACATAAAAACGACAAAATAACTCTTGAAAAATTAACCGAAATTATTCAGAGAAGTAATTTGGATAAATTATTGAAAGAGAAAAATAAAGGAATAGATTTTACAATTACAGATTCATATGATGGAGAAAATATTCTTGAGTATCTTATCAAAAACGAAATTGACCCTAAAATTGAGAAATCAAAATTATTTGAATTTTTGATTAATTGTGGAGTTGATATTAATCACAAAACGAACAAACGAGCTGACCAATATTCTGCTCTACATTATTCAGTTTTGAGAATGGATATAAAATCTATTGAAATTCTTATAAAACTTAATGCTGAAATTGAAATCCAAGATAAATACGGAAATACTCCCTTGATTAGAGCAGTAATGAATTACCGAGGAGAAGATAAACTTAAAAGAATTATTGAACTTTTAATAGATAAAGGAGCATCAATCGAAAAGAAAAATTTTCATGATATTTCTGCTAAAGACCATATAAATAATATTGGTGGAGGTATTGATGCTGGATATAATAATTCAATTTTAGATTTAAGATCTATAATATAGAAAGCACTAAAGCACAACACCGGCTAAACTTCATGCGGGTTCTGTGCTTTCTCAAAGTTTTGTGTATATTTACTAAGTTGCCAAATCTTGTTGATTTGGCTTTGTGAAACCAAAAGAAACAAATCCAAACAAAAAGCTTCGGCTTAGTACGTGTTCGAAAATCTTGTCGATTTTCAATCCCGCACAAAGCCTAGCCAAAACCGTTGTGCTTCATTAAAACCAAACTATGCTAATAGACGATATTTTAAAAAAAATTGATTTAGACAATAGTAAAAGTGGTTATTACACTTTTGAAACCTTTGTTTTGAACTTATTAAAAGTTCATCTTGAAAAGAATAATAAACCTTTTTTCCAACACTCAAGAAGAATTGGTTTTGATGCCTATGCACCTGAAGGAATAGAAGATGTTAAGGGAACTACTCAAATTGAAATCAAATTCAATCTTGATAGATATCCAATAAATAGGTTACTAGAGCAATTTATCCATCTACAAAATAGAATATCAGAATCAGAAATTACTGAAAACATCCTAATCATAACACCACAACATCTTAGGGTAAGAACTAAAGAAAGAATTTCTCATATATCTGAAAGTGAAAAATACCCTTTTAAAATTATTATTTGGGGTCCAGAGGAAATTAATAAAATAGTTTCTAAAAACAGAAAAGAAGCAAACGAAATTGCAAATAATTTATTTTCATTGAGAATAGAATCTGCTGTAGTTCAAAGTGAAAAAGATTGGAGAAAAGAAAGAGAAGAAAAAATCAACATACTTCGACTACTTTATAAAAAAGGACAATTCTCATTTTTTTTAGGAGCTGGTGTTTCAAGTAGTGCAGGAATGCCTGATTGGAATACATTACTTAATTCACTTTTTGTAACCTATTTAACCAATGAATTTGATAACGAATCTAAGATTAACGATTCTGACATTAATCAAATAGTTGAAAGACTAAATAAAATTGATGAACCTTCAGCATTAATGGCTGCTAGATATTTGAGAAAAGGCTTAGATAATAGTCGAGTAGAATCTGAACAATTTACAAAAACAATTACGCAGAATCTATATAAACTTAGAAACACTTCAAAAAGAATTGATTCAAAATTAATCCGTTCAATAGCAGAAATGTGTATGCCTTTAAGAACAGGTGCTAAGGTAAAAGCTGTCGTAACTTACAATTTTGATGATTTAATAGAACGACAACTTGAAACTCAATCGATTCAACATCACAGTATTTATTCAGATAATGATTTTAATGACCCTGACGAACTTCCTGTTTATCACGTTCACGGTTTTTTGCCGGAAAATACAGATTTATATGAAGGATTAGATAAAAGTACTTTGGTGTTTTCTGAAGAAGGTTACCATTTAATTTATTCTGATTCATATCATTGGTCAAATTTAGTACAGTTATCAAACCTTAGAGATAATCACTGTCTAATGGTAGGACTTTCAATGACTGACCCTAATTTAAGAAGACTTTTAGATATTGCTTCTCGAAATACTGATAAAACTAGACATTTTGCATTTATGAAAAGGTTAACTGTTGATGAATTTACTATAGAAAAAGAAGAGCAAGTAATTGATAATATCGATGGTGCAAAAAAATTTTTAGACAGACATCATAACCTAAATGAAGAAATAATGAGGGAATTAGGAGTTTCTATTATTTGGTATACAGATTATGACGAGATACCAGAAATTCTTAGGAAAATAAGAAAATAACGAAAGCACAACACCGGCTAAACTTCATGCGGGTTCTGTACTTTCTCAAAGTTTTGTGTATATTTACTAAGTCGCCAAATCTTGTTGATTTGGCTTTGTGAAACCAAAGAAACAAATCCAAACAAAAAGCTTCGGCTTAGTCCGTGTTCGAAAATCTGGTCGATTTTCAAGCCCGCACAAAGCCTAGCCAAAACCGTTGGCAAACATGAAAAATAAAACTTTGAAATTATGAGTGGAGGCGGTGGATTTATGCAATTCATGAACAATAGTTCGAAAAACAATAGAAGTTTATTGAAAAATAAAAATTCGTTTAAAGAAAAATCAAAGTACTTGAATGAAAAAATCAAAAAAAAATCAAAATTTGAAATAAAAGAAACTTCAGAAGAAGAACTAAAAATTATACGTGAAAAACGAATTATTGAAAAAGAAAAAACAATAAAAAGTATATACTTATTTTCTTCTCTTGCAATATTATGTATTTCATTTTTCATCTATATAAATTTCTTTAGTAACCATGAAAATGTGAAACCTAATAAAACTCAAATTAAATTACAAAACGAATATTATTTTAGTTTAAAAATTGGTGAAATGTACGCTAAAAGTAAAAAATGGAAAATAGCAATCCAAAATTATGAATCCGCTATTAAAAGTTACCCTGAAGGCTACAAAGCTCATTTTAAATTGATATGGACTTTAATACAGATATGTGACTCCAAAGATAATATCGAAAATTGTAAGGAAGCTATGAGACGTTATGAAAGAGCTAAACTATTATTTCCTGAAAAAGAAAGTGAATTGAACGAATTATTAAACGATATTAAAATAGCTAGTAAACATTAAGTAAACTCTATTTCGAATACTTATTAGAAAAAACGTTAGCCAACACCGGCTAAACTTCATACGGGTTTTGTGCTAACTTCAAAGTTTTGTGTATATTTACTAAGTCGCCAAATCTTGTTGATTTGGCTTAGTTAAAACCAAAAGAAACAAATCCAAACAAAAAGCTTCGGCTTAGTACGTGTTCGAAAATCTGGCCGATTTTCTTCCCGCACAAAGCCTAGCCAAAACCGTTAGTTTAAACAACCACGAAAATTTCTGGTCGAAATTTACGCAGTTATTTAAATCGAACGGTAATCATAAGTTTGAAACCAGTGCTGACTCAAAAAAAATCAAAATGAAGCTTACCTTTCTGAGCTGAAAAAAACTTTGTTTGCGTAAAAAATGAATTCGGGAAAATCCAGTAATTGATAATTTTTCTCTAGCCGATAATCATTTGAAAACTTGTGCTGCGTGTTGAAGTGTACGTGAAAATCATATAAATATTTCTTTGTTGCTTATTTGAAAAATCCCTCTAGAAAATGAAGAATTTTATAGAGTTACGTGCTGAAATGTACGCTAAAATCACTTCGTTGATAATTTGTCTTTAATCGATGAATATCTACAAGCAAAACGTTGAAATTATCGTAGCAACTCAAGATGAAAATCGTTGCGGATAATTGGGAAACTTATTTTATCCTAATGAACTTTTAAATATGAAATAGTTGCATAAACTAACAACAGCTAAAAAACATAGCTTTTTTTTGAGCGACTAAAGTTGGTTTTCTGTTTATTTTGTGTAGTTTTAGTCTGAAAATTAATCGGCTAGCTAACTCGCTACGTTTCCTAGCTAAAACCGTTGTGTGTAATTCCGAAAATCAAAAAATATCGTAAAAATATTTTTAGTTTTAACAATAATTTTATGTGGAATCACCCCATTATTTTACTTAATTTTCAAATATGGAAAATTAAAGAAATTGACAAAAATGGAGAGTTAGAAATCTTGGAAAAGATATAATTTCATATCAGGAAAAAATCAACGGTAAATTGAAATTTCCTGAGGAATATACTGAGTATGAAAATAATAAGATTTAACAATACAATTACATAAAATGGAAAAACATTATTCTTTGAGGAAAAATCCACCTTTTGAAATATTTATAAAGAAAAACGAATTTAAAGTCGTTGATAGCTTAAATCCTGAACAAAGTAAAACATATTATTTTAACCTTATTGAAAAGCTATCGCTAAGAAAAGAGAAAATTAATTGGATAAGTTCATTTTTACTTATTCCATTAAGTCTTTTAAGTGGAGGAGGTTTTGGAATACTAGACAAAAATAAAAATGAAATACGTTTTTTTCATGACGATATTCCAGTGCGAATATTTTTGAAAGGATGTGACATGAATATAGCTGAATCTGTTTTTGAAATATTAAAATCCAAATAAAAAACTACACACAACACCGGCTAAACTTCATGCGGGTTTTGTGTTTACTTCAAAGTTTTGTGTATATTTACTAAGTCGCCAAATCTTGTTGATTTGGCTTTGTAAAACCAAATCAACAAAACCAAACAAAAAGCTTCGGCTTAGTACGTGTTCGAAAATCTGGCCGATTTTCAAGCCCGCACAAAGCCTAGCCAAAACCGTTAACTTAAACAATCCTTAAAATTTCTGTCGAAATTTACGCGGATGTTTAAATTGAACGGTAATCATAAGTTTGAAACCAATGCTGACTCAAAAAAAATCAAAACGAAGCTTACCTTTTTGAGCTGAAAAAAGCCTTTTGTCTGCGTAAAAAATGAATTGGAAAAACTTCAGTAATTGATAATTTTTCTCTAGCCGATAATGATTTGTAAACTTGTGTTGCGTGTTGAAGTGTACGTGAAAATCATATAAATATTTCTTTGCTCTTTATTTGAAAAATATCTAATGAAACGAAAAGTTGTTTCACTAAGTTACGTGCTGAAATGTACACTAAAATCGCTTCGTTGATGATTTGTCTTTAATCGATGAATATCTACAAGCAAAACGTTGAAATTATCGTAGCAATTCGATTTTGAAGTCGTTACGGGTATTTTGGAAACTTCTTCTATCCTAGTGAATTTTTCAGTTTGAAAAATTGCATAAGTTAACAACAGCTAAAAAACATAGCTTTTTTGTGAGTGACTAAAGTTGGTTTTCTACTTATTTTGTGTAGTTTTAATCTGAAAACTAATCGGCTAGTTTAAACGCTACGTTTCCTAGCTAAAACCGTTGTGTGTAACTAAGAAAAATGTTAAGATTAATTACAAAGTTCACGAATCTATAATCTGAAAAAAATGTATAAATAACAAGACATAACTTGTAAAAAATATTTTCTAAAAAATTAAATTAATAACACTAAATTGAAATATAACTTTAGTCATAACTCGAAACTTTTCACATTGCGTGAGAATCCTTTATTTGAAATAGTTTTAGCTGAAAATCATTTTGAAATAATTACTGACAAAGAAAAGAATGAAATCTACTTATTCGAAAGCCTTAATGAAATTACACTAAAGAAAGAAAAAATTATTTGGTATTTGACTATACTTGATTTCCTTTTATCGCTCAGTTCTAAAATATTTCGAGGACCTATAAAAGAAGACAATGAAATATTTTTTTTCTATGAAAAAGTTCCTAAAAGATACAATTTGAAAAATTGTGATTTAAACAAAGCTTCAGAAGTAGTTGAAAAAATAAAATTTAAACTTAATAAAGCTACACACAACACCGGCTAAACTTCATGCGGGTTTAGTTCTAACTTCAAAGTTTTGTGTATATTTACTAGGTCGCCAAATCTTGTTGATTTGGCTTTGTAAAATCAAAAGAAACAAAACCAAACAAAAAGCTTCGGCTTAGTCCGTAATCGAAAATCTGGCCGATTTTCAATCCCGCACAAAGCCTAGCCAAAACCGTTAGTTTAAACAACCACGAAAATTTCTGGTCGAAATTTACGCAGTTATTTAAATCGAACGGTAATCATAAGTTTGAAACCAGTGCTGACTCAAAAAAAATCAAAACGAAACTGATCTTTATCAGCTGAAAAAAAACTTGGTTTGCGTAAAAATTGAATTGGGGAAAATCCAGTAATTGATAATTTTTCCCTAACCGATAATGATTTGAAAACTTGTGTTTCGTGTTGATGTGTACGTGAAAATCATATAAAGATTTCTTTGTTGTTTATTTGAAAATCCCTCTAGAAAATGAAGAATTTTATAGAGTTACGTGCTGAAATGTACGCTAAAATCACTTCGTTGATAATTTGTCTTTAACCGATAAATATCTACAAGCAAAACGTTGAAATTATCGTAGCAACTCAAGATGAAAATCGTTGCGGATAATTGGGAAACTTATTTTCTCCTAATGTACTTTTAAATATGAAATAGTTGCATAAACTAACAACAGCTAAAAAACATAGCTTTTTTGTGAGTGACTAAAGTTGGTTTTCTGTTTATTTTGTGTAGTTTTAGTCTGAAAATTAATCGGCTAGTTTACTCGCTACGTTTCCTAGCTAAAACCGTTAGGCATTATTTAAGAATATAACTCAAAAATATGGTAGAATTTATTACTAATCCATACTACGCTTTTACACTAATCATTGTGACTGTTTTAGTATCGTTAGGAATTTATAAATACTTAAAAACACCTTCAAGTAAGTTTTTTTTATGGAATGAGTTATTCCTACTGATAATAGCAATTATTGGGACTTTAGCAATTATCTCAAAAAATCAGGATTCAAAGAAAAAATTTGAATTGGAAAAAAAAGAAAATTGGATAAATGCCGATTTTAGATTTTTAAAAGGACATTTGAACACAAATTATTATTGTTTACCATATACAAAGTCAAAATATTTATCTGACGAAGAATGGAATAATCGGAATGAAATACGACAAAAAACTTGTGATTGGATTAGGGAAGTAAAAAAAATATTGGAGAAAGTAGATATTTATGAATTTAAAGCAATCCCTAAAATCCCATCAGTAACGGATAATATGTTAAATCAGTACAATGATATTGATGAAATTGAAATAGAATTAGAGAAAATCAATGAGCTAATTGACGAAAGAAATAAAATAGAAAAAGAAATTAGCGGAATAAATATACTTGGTAATATTGATGAAACTTTGGGGATTTTATTTATTTTAGTTGGACTTGGAATTAAGCTATCGAAATTGATATATAAATTAAATAAAAACAATGCCTAACACCGGCTAAACTTCATGCGGGTTTTAGTGCTTTCTCTAAGTTTTGTGTATATTTACTAAGTCGCCAAATCTTGTTGATTTGGCTTTGTGAAAACCAAAGAAACAAATCCAAACAAAAAGCTTCGGCTTAGTCCGTGTTCGAAAATCCGCAGATTTTCAATCCCGCACAAAGCCTAGCCAAACACGTTAGTTTAAACAACCACGAAAATTTCTGGTCGAAATTTACGCAGTTATTTAAATCGAACGGTAATCATAAGTTTGAAACCAGTGCTGACTCAAAAAAAATCAAAACGAAACTTATCTTTCTCAGCTGAAAAAAACCTTTGTTTGCTTAAAAAATGAATTTGGGAAAATCCAGTAATTGATAATTTTTCTCTAGCCGATAATGATTTGAAAACTTGTGTTACGTGTTAAAGTGTACGTAAAAATTAAACAATATTTTCTTCTCTAATTATTTGAAAAATACTTGTAGAAAATGAAGAATTTTATAGAGTTACGTGCTGAAATGTACGCTAAAATCACTTCGTTGATAATTTGTCTTTAACCGATAAATATCTACAAGCAAAACGTTGAAATTATCGTAGCAACTCAAGATGAAAATCGTTGCGGATAATTGGGAAACTTATTTTCTCCTAATGAACTTTTAAATATGAAATAGTTGCATAAACTAACAACAGCTAAAAAACATAGCTTTTTTGTGCTTAATCAAAGTTGGTTTTCTGTTTATTTTGTGTAGTTTTAGTCTGAAAATTAATTGCTAGTTTACTCGCTACGTTTCCTTGCTAAAACCGTTAACTTAAACAATCCTTGAAATTTCTGTCGAAATTTACGCGGATGTTTAAATTGAACGGTATTCATAAGTTTGAAACCAGTGCTCACTCAAAAAAAATCAAAACGAAACTTATCTTTTTGAGCTGAAAAAAGCCTTTTGTCTGCGTAAAAAATGAATTGGAAAAACTTCAGTAATTGATAATTTTTCTCTAGCCGATAATGATTTGTAAACTTGTATTACGTGTTGAAGTGTACGTGAAAATCATATAAATATTTCTTTGCTCTTTATTTGAAAAATATCTAATGAAACGAAAAGTTGTTTCACTAAGTTAAGTGCTGAAATGTACGCTAAAATCGCTTCGTTGATAATTTGTCTTTAATCGATGAATATTTACAAGCAAAACGTTGAAACTATCATAGCAATGCGATTTTGAAGTCGTTGCGGGTATTTTGGAAACTTCTTCTATCCTAGTGAATTTTTCAGTTTGAAAAATTGCATAAGTTAACAACAGCTAAAAAACATAGCTTTTTTGTGAATGACTAAAGTTGGTTTTCTATTTATTTTGTGTAGTTTTAGTCTGAAAATTAATTGCTAGTCAACTCGCTACGTTTCCTAGCTAAAACCGTTGTGCATAATTATGAAAAACATCCAGATTTTACTAATATTTCTATTTTCGATTGGAATTTCTGCACAAAATACAAGCGGAATTAATTCTGATTTAAAACTATCTGATTCCTTGAATTTGGACTCTGAAATCCGAATTTACGCAGGTGGTGGAATAACCAATTATTCATCACTTTTTAGAATGTTCAAAGACGAATCTAAAAAATGGACAGCGGAATTTTATCAGCATTACGCAAAGGTTCAAAGACAAGCGGAACTAAGAACTGAAAAACGAACCCTGAAATCGGAAAACGATATGGAATTCGTTTGGAATAGTATTTTAAGAACCAATGTAGAATTCTTGCCGAATATGTCTGAAATAAAATATAAAATGAGAGAGCGTGGAAATGTTGAATTAGTTGACGGAGAATATCAATTAATGTGGAAATCTAAGCAAATAATGGATGGAATTGGTTATCGAGTTCAAATAAGAACGGAAAATACATCAAACGAACTTGATTATGGAAATCCTGAAAGTTATTTAAAATATTATCCAGACGTAGACGAACTGATTTATTTCAATGAACTTTTGAGTTTGATAAGAAATGAATTTGGCATATGGAAAAAATAACTATGCACAACAATGTATAACCGCAATTACGCCGGATTCGACTACGTCCGAATCCACTCGGAATTGCTATGGCTTGTGCTTAATCCGAAAATAATCGCTAATTTAACCCGTAACTGACGGTTATACGAAACCGTTGTACACAAGCTCTGAAACCAACGTTCAAACAGCACATTTGGTTTTTCCGATACAAAATCCAACACTGAAAAACCAAAAGAACTGTTTTTTGCCAAAACTCGTAACGAAATAAGGAATACTATAATAGATTTAAAGTTGAAGTTCCTATTTTTGTTAATTGAGCAAGAGAAAAAAAATATTAATGATAGAAATTAAAAACATAAATGAGATTTATTGATTTATTCGCAGGAATTGGTGGATTTCATATTGCCCTCGAAAAACTCGGACACGAATGTGTATTTGCAAGTGAAAAAAGAATAAACCTAGCGGAACTATATGAGAAAAATTTTGAAATTGAAGTAAATAGAGATATTACTAAAATTGAGGTTTCAGATATTCCCGATTTTGATATTTTATGTGCAGGATTCCCTTGCCAACCTTTCTCAAAAGCTGGAAAACAAGATGGACTATTAGACAAAAGAAATGGTTCTCTTTTTGATAAAATTGTAGATATTTTAGAGTTTCACAAACCAAAGTATTTTATACTTGAAAATGTTAGAAACCTTATAAGTCACGATAACGAAAATACTTGGTTCTATATTAAGGAACAACTCGAGAATAGACTAGATTACAAAATTGACAAGAAAATATATTCACCGCATAATTTTGGAATCCCTCAACATAGAGAAAGGCTTTTCATCGTTGGCTCTAGTGATGGTTTGGACCATTTTGAATGGTTAAAAACCACGAATAATACAACTAGCATTTTTGAGTATCTAGATAAAAACCCTATCAATGCTAGGAAATTAGAAAATGAAAAAGTTGAAGTAATTGATATTTGGCAAGAGTTCATTTCTAAAATTCCAAAAGAACACAAACTTCCAAGCTTTCCAATATGGAGTATGGAATTTGGAGCTACATATCCATTTGAGGAAAAAACTCCATTTGCTTCTTCAACTAAAGCTCTTGCAAATACAAAAGGAATTTTTGGAATAGACTTGAAAGGTTTGTCTCGACAAGATAAATTTGCAAACTTACCAAGTTATGCTCGAACTGAACAGAGAGAATTTCCATCTTGGAAAAAAAATTACATACGACAGAACAGAGCATTTTATGAAAAATATAAAGACATTCTAAAACCTACAATAAAGAAAATTGAAAATCTAAAGATTTCAAGTTGGCAAAAACTTGAATGGAACGTACAAGGAGGTGAACGAGACTTATATAAATATATAATTCAATTTAGGGGTTCTGGAGTAAGAATTAAAAAAACAGACTTTTTCCCTTCATTAGTAACGGTTAGCACACAAATCCCAATTATTAGTTGGGAAAAGAGGTATATCACTCCTTTAGAAGGAGCTCGCATCCAATCTTTAAATGGAATAGAATTACCAGAGAATATTGGCACTTGTTTCTCTGCATTGGGAAATGCCGTAAACGGAACTATTGTTAGGTTAATTGCAGAAAAACTTATTAAACAAGAGCCTCTGGCCAATAAACTTAATGGTAATTCAGAAGTAATAAACGGACTGAATATAAAGTCAAACAAACCAAATGAACTAGATTATGAAAGAATTGAATAATGTAAACATTCGTCCTGGTGTTACAATTCTTTCAGTATTAAAACACCTAAACTATAAGCCTTATTATGCTTTGGCTGAATTTGTTGACAATGCAATAGATAGCTACTTAAAAAATGAAGATGAGTTAAGAAAAGTTGAAGGAGAAAATTTCAAATTAAGAGTTGATATTGAATTTGACACAAATAATAAAAAAATAACTATTAAGGATAACGCAGCTGGGATTCATTCTCATGATTATCAAAGAGCTTTTAGGACAGCAGAATTACCACCTGACAATACTCGTTTGTCTGAATTTGGAATGGGTATGAAATCTGCAGCTTGCTGGTTTTCTAATAGATGGCAAGCAAAAACAACTGCTCTTGGTGAAAATGTAGAACGTAAAGTATCTTTTGATATTTCTAAAATTGTAGAAGATAAAATTCAAGAACTACAAATTGAAATTAAACAAACAAATCCAAACTCTCACTATACTTTAATTACTTTATTTGATATAGAAGAAAAAATGCCTATACGCAGAGGATTAGGAAAAGTCAAAAGACATTTGGCGAGTATTTACAGAGATTTTTTCAGAAAAGACATTTTAGATTTATACATAAATGGTGAAAAATTAAGCTACAAAACACCCAAAATTTTAAACACTCCATATTTTGAAACTCCCACTGGAGAAAATGTTAATTGGAAACAAGAAGTTGATTTCGATTTTGGAGACGACCATAATGGAGGCAGATTAAGAGCGAAGGGGTTTGTTGCAGTTATGGAAACAATGTCTGTCAGAGATAGTGGTTTTGCGCTATTTAGAAGAGGAAGAGTAATTGAAGGAAGCGCGGATAATGATGAAGGCTTTAGACCTCCTGCTCTTTCTGGCTCTTTAGGTAGTCATAGGTACAAAAGACTTTTTGGAGAACTCCACCTTGAAGGTTTTAACGTAAGTCATACAAAAGATGGTTTTCAATGGGATGACAATATGGAAGCGTTTTTAGAAATTCTTAAAGATGAATTGGAAGGTGAAAACTCAATACCAATTCTAAAGCAAGCTGATAGATATCGAGTTCGAGAGAGTGCAAAAAAATACAAAGAAGTATCCAAAAAGGTGGTTGACAACACAACCGATAAAATTAAAGATAATATCTCACAAGATGTTCAAAGTGTTATTACAAAACCTATACCCGATAGAGTTGAAGAACCAAGTCTTAAGGAGGTTTCTAAATCCTATCACAAAAAGTTTCCATTGAATATTTCCAATATTGACTATATGGTACATATCGAATTATCGTATGATGAAAGCATTGATGAACTCATTCAAGTTGGAGACCATTTAATTCCTGAAAAGACACCGAATTACAAGAATATTGGAGTTAGATTATCCTTAATTCATCCTTTTATGGTTGAGTTTGCAGGAGATGACTACAAGGTGATTGAACCTCTTTTACGAATTGTTGTAGCATTAGGTTTATCAGAAATAATTGTAAAAAAATCTGGAGCTCCAATATCAGAATTAAGAAACAATGTGAACGAACTTTTACTTGGTTCTTTATCTAAACTGTAAAATATGCCTGAAACTGAAAATATAAATATTATGTCCGACACACCAAGTAACGATAATTGGACACCTCAATATGGTGAAGAAACTGAAAAACTATTGAATAAGGTATTTGGTTATGACATAGATGCTAAAGAAAAAGTAAAAGAAGAAACTTACCACATTATGAAGTTGTGTGGTGATCCCGAAGAAACAACCAATGATGATACTGGTCTTGTTTTTGGTTACGTTCAAAGTGGAAAAACACTGTCTTTTACAACTCTAACAGCATTAGCAAGAGACAACAACTATCAAATTGTGATTGTACTTGCAGGAATCTCAACCAATTTGGTTAACCAGTCCTTTAACAGACTTCATAACGATTTAGGAGTTAATCAAGGATTTCATAGAAAATGGGTAATGCTAAACAATCCAAAAGACCCAAATAAAAATCCCCAAGACAAAAACACTATCCAAAGAGAACTTCAAACTTGGAAAAAAGCCAATACTCCTGATGACTTCAAAAAAACATTGCTGATTACAGTTATGAAAAATACGAGTCATTTAAAAAACTTACTAGCAGTACTCAAAAAACTTGATTTATCTCACGTTCCGACCTTGATAATTGATGATGAGGGAGACCAAGCAAGTATGAACACCAAAGCCAGTTCCAATGCTAAAAGAGCAAAAGAAACTGGCATCCATACTGAACAGGAAATGAGTACAATTTATGGTAGAATAAGAGATTTAAAAAACATCTTACCACATCATACCTTTATTCAATATACCGCCACTCCACAAGCTCCGTTATTCATAAATATTTTTGATAACCTTTCTCCCAATTTTATCCAACTATTAACTCCTGGAGGTAAGTATACAGGTGGACGTGCATTTTGTTTGGAAAACCATTTTATAATCAGACAAATTCCTTATTCCGAAATATATAGTGACGATAACATCTTTGATGAAGCACCTGAAACTTTGAAAGAAGCAATGCGAACATTCTTTTTAAGTGTTACATCAGGACATTTATTTGGAGATAGAAAAGGAAATCCTAAAAATCGCTCAATGATGGTGCATCCATCTCGTTTAGTAGATGACCACGGAATTTATTATGAATGGGTTACTCACATAAAAAACCTTTGGGGTAAAATCTTATTAGAAAGACCTTATAATGACGAAAGCAAAAAACAAATTATTTCAGAGTTCCAAGAGGCATACAAAGACCTAAAAGCAAACGCTACTGAAGTTCAGCCTTTTGAAGAACTTTTAGAAACATTGGGGCATAATATTAGCAGTACAGCTGTCGAACAACTTAACTCAAAAGCTGGTAGTTCAGTAGATTGGAGCAGTAATTATTCTTTCATTCTTGTCGGTGGTCAGGCTATGGACAGAGGTTTTACTGTTGAAGGCTTAACAATAACTTATATGCCAAGAAATAAAGGAGTTGCAAACGCTGATACTTTACAACAAAGAGCCCGTTTTTTTGGATACAAAAAAGATTATCTAGGGCATTGCCGAGTATATCTTGATGCAGAAAACATACACTTGTTTAGCGAATATGTTAATCATGAAGAAGATATACGAAAGAAACTATTAGAACATAAACTTTCGGGACAACACCTAAACGAATTGGAAAGAAGATTTGTCCTTGATGAAATGTTCAAACTAACAAGAAAGAATGTACTATCCGAAGATTTAACAAGAACCACATTTGGCAATAAATGGGTTAGAATTAGAGCTCCGCATGATAGTGATCTAATAATCGAAAGCAATAGATCCACAGTTAATTCGTTTAATGAAAAATACAAGGAATTATTTGTAGAAGATGAAGGACACACAGATAGAACCGAAGAACAAAAACATCTTGTTGCAAAACTACCTTTAAAAGACTTGTTCACTGATTTGTTAAATGAATTGAAGTTTACAAGACAGAATGATTCTACTACTTATACAAATCTAAAATCTGTAATTGATTTATATACTGACGAGTTTCCTCCCGAAGACAGTTTTGTTTATCTGATAGCCAAAGGTGATTCAAGAACAAGGCGTTTGAAAAAAGATGAAATACAGCAATTATTTCAAGGTAAAAACCCAAGAACAGGTGAAGTCATATATCCTGGAGACGAAAAAATAAAATCTGATGATTTTGTAACGGTTCAAATTCATAATCTTGATTTCCGTGATACTGATTATGAAAACATAATTTCAATAGCCGTGTGGATTCCTGCTCGACTTTCTCAATCATTAATTTCTAAAGATAATGCTTGATTTAAAGGAAATATATGATGAACTGCCTTTACCTAAAAAGCCAAGTTCCAATAGCTTTTCAGCAAAAGCCATTATAGGATATGAGAACCATAGAATAGCTAAGGATTTCAATGATAACCCAAGTCTTTTGATATTAATTTCAGAAAAAAAACAAGACTTTTTTGTTGCAAATCAGAATCTATTTAACATCAAGGTAACACATAATGTAAAATGCGAAATTGAAACTGATAAAAAAATAAACCACAATAACTTTTCTGTTGTTTCCTATGTTGGTCAAAATGATGATGTAAAAGATATTTTCTTGAAAACTTGCCAAGTATTGATAAAATCACTTGGTCAAAGTCCATCCAATAAGAAAATAAGACAGACTGTAGATAAATTCATCGAATTATTTAAGGCAATAAAAGAACCTCCAAAAAAATCCATACAAGGGCTTTGGAGTGAATTATTTTTAATAGAGCAGTCTAGTACTCCTGAAAAAATCATTTTGGGTTGGCACAGCATTCCCGAAGAGAAATTTGATTTTAGCTTTAATAAATTAAGGATAGAAGTTAAAAGTTCAGTAACTGAATCAAGAACTCATCATTTTAGCATAGCTCAATTAAACCCTGTAGGTAATACTAAAATCATCATTGCATCAATTCTTTTAAACACGAGTATAGCAGGATTAAGTGTATTTGAATTGCTAAAAAAAATTAGCGGCAAATTAGATGCTTTTCCAAAGCAAAAAGAGAAATTGCACCTTTTGACTTATTCAACATTAGGAGTTGATGTGGAAAGGGTCAATGAAATCAAATTCGATTACGAATTAGCTAAAGAGTCTTTACAGTTTTATAATTCAGAGGATATTCCAAAAATTGAAACTATTAATATTCCTAAAGAAGTTTCAAATGTAAGATTTACAAGTAATTTAATAAATTCTAAACCTAATGATTTAAACATTGCTAAACTTTTAAATTTCATTGAAAACGAATCATAAAAAGATAGGATAATGCCAACGCTAAAAGCCATACACATTTGCAATTCACACCAGCCAAAACGAAGGCCAAAAATTACAAAAAAGTATGTCTTTGCGAACGCTGACAGGCAAACTGAATGAAGAAAAGCCAGTGTACAACAACGTATATAAAAAATAGCTATTTAATTGCTTGTACGAAAGAAAATAAATAAATAAATTAATGGTCTGTTATAATCCGAAAAATTAGTATGTAAAATACGCTACTTTTCATATACAAACCCGTTAGCTAATATTTCAGAACAAACCATAAACAACACACCTACAGTATATTATACTAAAAAATTAACATTAAACTAATGTTAGAAAACTAAATTTAATATATTTTAGTTTTAAGTAAACAAGAAAATATATCAATGATGAATAACCTAATTAGATAACTTTATTAGGTAAATCTCATTTGATAATTCTTAAATTAATACTATGAAAAAAATAATTTATTTACTATTAATTACATTCGTATTTTATAGTTGTGATCCTGAAGTTTGTGCTGAGTACAAAATCAAAAACTCAACTAATTTAGACTTAACTCTTATACTAGTAGAAAGTTCATCTTCAAGAAAAACAATAGAAATAAATAAACAAAGTGAAATTAATTTTGTTGAATCAAGTTGTGATATTGGAGGTGCTCCTTTACTTTATTTATCTAACTATGATTCTATATCTATCAAAAGTTCATCAAATGAATTATTGAAAATTTTTCAAGAGAATACTCTAGGTAAAAACATTTATAATGTTGATAAATACTGGATAATAAAAAAGACTTCGAAACACCACTATGTCTTTACTTATGAAATATCTGATACAGATTTAGAATAGTATTATTATTACTCTGAGTAATTAATTTATAATAGATTTTGTTATATTATTAAGATAATATCAATCTTTAGAAATTTCTTTAATTGATACAAATAAAAAACATTAGCTAACACCGGCTAAACTTCATGCGGGTTTTGTGCTTACTTCAAAGTTTTGTGTATATTTACTTAAGTCGCCAAATCTTGTTGATTTGGCTTTGTGATAAACAAAGAAACAAAACCAAACAAAAAGCTTCGGCTTAGTCCGTGTTCGAAAATCTGGCCGATTTTCAATCCCGCACAAAGCCTATCCAAAACCGTTAGGTAACATAACTACAAAAATGACAATATCTGAAATATTAAACTCTTTAGGAATTTTAATTATAATAGTTGGTGCTTTATTAGGTGCACGTGGTTTTTTTTCAGAAAAAGACACTGATCTTGTAGCAAGAACACAATTAATGTTTGGAAACGACGAACATTTTAAATCTATGATATTTCAAAAATACAATGAAATTGCTGGATTCTTTTTGATAATTTTTGGATCAATAGTTCAATTATCGACAGTTATCTTTAACCTTGATAGTAAATATCACTATAATGTAAAAATTATTGTTCCTCTATTAATCATACTAACTATTTTATCAATTATAACATTGATTAAACTAGTTAATTATATAACTGAATATAGAATTGATTATGTAGATGTGAAATTATGGAGTGACCATTATTTAAAAACAAGTACTAAGGTTGAATTAACTGATTATGAACAAAAACAATTTCTTAAAGCCGAAGAAAAAATTAATGAAATATTATTAAAACGTTGTAAGAATTTTAAACCTACAAGCATAGAAGAAACAATTCAAACTGGAAGAAAGAAATTTAAAATTAAATAACGTTACCTAACACCGGCTAAACTTCATGCGGGTTTTGTGCTTACTTCAAAGTTTTGTGTATATTTACTAAGTCGCCAAATCTTGTTGATTTGGCTTAGTTCAAACCAAAAGAAACAAATCCAAACAAAAAGCTTCGGCTTAGTCCGTACTCGAAAATCTGGCCGATTTTCAATCCCGCACAAAGCCTAGCCAAAACCGTTGTAAACAATTTGAGAAAACGCACAATCAAATACGGAATTATAAGTTTAATTGGAATCTATTTGATTTTCCAATTTCTTCCAGTTGACGATTATTGTTCAGGTCTTGGCAATTTTTTGAGCTCTCTTTTTATAATCGGACTTTTAATTTTAATAGTATTCGTTTTAGCAATTCGGAATCTAATTCGAATTAAAAAAAAGAAAGAGAAATTTGATTTTATTCCTTTAATAATTACCCTATTCTTTGGAGTAATGTGGTATTTTTTAGTGGATATGACTGACAAAAAATTCTGGACTGAAGAATCGTTAGTAGCTTTTGTGGAAATGGAAGGAACACCAAACAGCGGATCATTAGTTCTTTTTAAGAATGGTTCTTTCGGAGCTTCATATCATCGTGCTGATTATAGCTGTACTTATCAAGGAAATTATGAAATAGTTGACAATCGACTTACTCTAAAAAGAAGTGATTTGAGCGAATTAACTCATAAGGTTTTTACGACTGAATATTTGATTAATCGAAAAGATAGTTTATTAAAACCAATGAAAGACGGATTTAAGGAAATCGGAATTTCAAAAATAAACGAATAAAAACTGTTTACAACACTGTATATAATTTATTGCTTGGTTCTAGCCTATTTACGAAAATCCTCGCGGATTTTCTATTCGGTTTTTATTTGTTAACTTAGTTGCTTAACCACGCAACAAACCATATACAAACACGTTAGCTTTAACAACGCACAAATTCTGGTCGAATTTCCGCAGTTGTTATAATGCTGATACTTTTACTTAATTTTTTCTGAAACCAAGTCTGACTCAAAAAATTTAAAAACCATTTTTTCTATCGAAAAGCAACTCCTTTTTAGCTGAGAAATATTGTGTTTTAATTGTGTCGCTACTTTCCGTAAATCTCTATTTGAAAAACATCTAAATCATTGATAAATTTTACTTGCTGAAAATAGATAAACTTGTATTTCTTGATGAACTATTCGTGTAATTTAATTCTTTGATAAATCCATTTAAAACGAAAAATTGTGTACTAAAGTTACGTGTTGAATTGTACGCACAAAAAAATCTTCGTTGATAAATTTCTTCACAATCGATACATATTTTCAAGCAAAACGTTGAATGAATCGTAGCAACACGATTTGAAAGTCGTTGCGCATATTTTGGAAACTTCTTCCCTCCTAGTGAACTTTTCTATTTGAAAAAGTTGCACAAGCTAACAATGGCTAACTAACAAAGCTATTTTTTTACTTTCTCTAAGGTGGTTTTCTGTTTATTTTGTGTAGTTTTAGTCTGATAAACTATTGGCTTGTATAACGCTTCGTTGGCTAGCCAAAACCGTTACCTACAATTATGAAAAACATTCGAATTTCATTTATAATTCTTCTGACTTTTATGTCATTTTCCTTATTTGGACAAGATGATTCAAGATACACAGATGGAAACGGATTTGACTCTGTTTTTCAAAATTTAGAATCGGGAAATTTTAGCGGAACGATAAACGGAATTTTAATTGTGAGAGATTCTGAAAACAAGGAATCTTTATTAGATTTTCAAGGCAGTTACGCAAAATTGGAAATAGAAAAAGATGAAGACGAAGTTTATGATGTGAGTTATAAAAAATATACTGGAAAAACAACAAGCGGAAAAACGGAAATAAAATACGAAACTTACGCTTACGCAAACTCGATTGGAATTGAATTTAATGGAGAATATTATAATTTATCATTAATCGATGGAGCTTGTGATTTAATCATTAACGGACTTGAATACTCTTATAAATCTGAAAAAAATGCTGAATATCTAATTATAAGAATTACAAAAGAAATAGAATTAATGAATCGTTATGATAGCAAAATTAGAAAAACAATAAAACTTTTACCAAACTCAACTTTGGTTTTCGCAATTAATCGGAATAAAAAACTGTAGGTAACACCGGCTAAACTTCATGCGGGTTTTGTGCCAACTTCAAAGTTTTGTGTATATTTACTGGGTCGCCAAATCTTGTTGATTTGGCTTTGTGAAACCAAAGAAACAAATCCAAACAAAAAGCTTCGGCTTAGTCCGTGTTCGAAAATCTTGTCGATTTTCAATCCCGCACAAAGCCTAGCCAAAACCGTTGTACTTAATGCAAAAAAACAACAAAAACCAATAAAATGACATCAGAAACTTTTGAAAATCACAACATATTTGACAGGTTAAAATCCTTAGAAGAAATTTTAGAAAATGAAGATGTTAAATCTAAAATAGACCTTGAAAAACTTTCTTTTTTTCAAACAGTTTTCTCTTATATCAATCAAAGAGTTAAGTTGACAATTCCAGATTTAGTACTACAAACGGAATTAGATGCACTAAGCAATGAACTAAATGCAGGAATAACCCAAGTAAATAGTTTTGTTGGAAATAATAATGCAGGACATTTGAATAATGCAACTAACAATTTTAATGCAGCAATTAATCGAATTAAAAATTTTCCGATTCCAGTAGCCAAAGCTGACTTTAATTTCTCGCGTAAAATTGCAGACTTTGAAAAAACTGCCAAAAGCAAATATAATTCCTTAGAGAAAGACAAAAACGAACTAAAAACTGAAATTGAAAAATTTAAAATAAACTTATCGACTAAAGAAACTGAAATTCAAAGATTACTTAAGTTAATTGAAGGAAAAGAAAGTGAAATACAAAATTTGAATTCTACATTTCAAACCAATTTCAATAATATAAAATCAGAACACAATCAAAGCTTTGAAAATGATAAGAAAACTTATCGTTCAGAAATAGAGAAAGTCAAAGAAACTTTTCGAGAAGAAATTGACGAATTAAAAGAAAGTATTGATACAGATACAACAAAGATTGTAGAACAACTTAATACCAAACTAGCGGAAGCTAAAACGCTCGTTAATTTAATTGGTAATGTTGGAGTTACTGGAAATTATCAAAATATAGCCAATAGTCATAAAGAAAGTGCCAATTTTTGGAGAGGTTTTGCTATCGTTTTTATGAGCATCTTTTCAGGGCTTTTAGTGTGGACAATTATTGATTTAAGTTCATTAGGATTTGATTGGACAAAATCTTTAATCAGGTTAGTTGCTGCAGCTGCACTTTCTTATCCTGCAACTTATGCTGCACGTGAATCATCAAAACATAGGAAATTAGAAACAATTAATAGAAATGCTGAATTAGAATTAGCTTCAATAAATCCTTTCATAAAAGGTCTTTCAGATGATAAAAAACAGATTATAAAAGAAAAGTTAGTTGAAAAATATTTTGGTAATACTAAAGAAAATGATTTTTTAGATACAAAAGAACCAGAGGGTTTATCTATTCCTGCATTTGAAAAGATATTAAGTGCTATCTCAAAATTAAAAGGATAAGCACTAAGTACACACCGGCTAAACTTCATGCGGGTTTTGTGCCAACTTCAAAGTTTTGTGTATATTTACTAAGTCGCCAAATCTTGTTGATTTGGCTTTGTGAAATCAAAAGAAACAAAACCAAACAAAAAGCTTCGGCTTAGTGCGTGTTCGAAAATCTGGTCGATTTTCAACCCCGCACAAAGCCTAGCCAAAACCGTTGGCTGTAATTAAAAAAACAAATATGATAAAAATAAAAGTTGGAGAACTAGACGTTTATGAAAAAGGTTCTCTAGTCAATACTTCTGGCGAAAAATTAGAAATAGCCTTAGGAAGTCAACACCAATTTATTGCTGAATTTGAATTTCTAAAAGATTCTGAAAATACAGAAACTCGAATTGAACCATTTCAAATTGAAAGGATTGGTGTTGGAATAAAGTTTATTAATTTTAATAACACGTTAGGAACGGGAAATATAACACCTATGAGAGTAGGTTGGTTAGAAGGTCGAAGCATTTTCTTAAATTATAGAGTATTTCCAATAAATAATGAGCAAGGTTATATCCTTGAATACACTTGGTTATTAGGTAAAAAAGTAGATGCTGATGGAAACGAAATCTAATGACCCAAAAAATATAAACAGTGATTTATCTGGTCAAACAGATAACAACTCAAAAGCATTACCTGTTTCTGAAATAAATAAAGCAAAAGCTACTTCAGAAATACACTTTGACGGAAATTCAACTTACTATTCTCTTAACGAACACGAATTTGAAACAATAAAAAGAGGGAGTAATAATATTTGGAAAGAATTAACTATTGCATCTGTAGCACTATTTATTCCTCTACTTTCAAACACAATCTCTGAAGGAATGAGAATTGAATGGGACAATTCTTCCTGGAATTTATTTTTCAATGGATTATTTACATTAACATCATTTATTTTAGTAATCTGTTTCAGTATAGCTTGGTATAATTCAAATGATGAAGTAAAAAATATTATTAAAAGAATTGAAAGTAAACCGAAATTTAAAATATAAAACTACAGCCAACACCGGCTAAACTTCATGCGGGTTTTGTGCTTACTTCAAAGTTTTGTGTATATTTACTAGGTCGCCAAATCTTGTTGATTTGGCTTTGTAAAAACCAAAGAAACAAAACCAAACAAAAAGCTTCGGCTTAGTCTGTGTTCGAAAATCTTGTCGATTTTCAATCCCGCACAAAGCCTAGCCAAAACCGTTGGCATAAATAAAAAATGACATGAAAAAAATTCTAAAAATCATTTTACTTCTTACCACGACTTTACTTTATAGTCAAACAAATAAATTCTCACATTGTAATTGTGTAGAAAAGCTAGAAAATAATAACTATGAGCTTAAATGCAATAATAAAATTATTGAGAAAGGTACACTAATCAATGATGTCAAAGAAGGAGAATGGAAAACCTACAGTAGAAAAGGAAAATTAATAAGAAAAATTAACTATACAAATGGAGTTCTGAATGGTAAAGTTGAATTATTCAACGTAAAAGGAAAACCAAAATTAATAGGAGAGTTTAAAAACGGAGGTAAGGTAAACTCTTGGACTTATTTTACAAGAAAAGGAAAAGTTTTAGTACAGGGAAAATATGAAAAAAATATACCTGTTGGAATTTGGACTATAAATAATAAAAAAGGAAAAAAAGCTGTAGTCCAATACGACTTTACAAAACAAGAATATTTATTAAACAAAGAAACTCCTTATCATAAAGACGGAGATATTATACAAAATGACAATACAGAAGAATGGTATATTCTAAAATCACCAAATAAAACATATTCTACAAAGTCTGAACCTCTTGGAGGTTACTCTTTTGCTAATTATTTATTCATTGAATTAGTTGAAGTTCCTGAAATATTTTGGGACACATATATCTATGAAAAATATCATGTTATAATTAATATTGGAGCTAATAATGAGATAAATTATAAATGTGAAAAATTAAATGAAGACTTACCTAATGAACATGTAGAGTTAACATTCTTATCAGTGACAAATCCGACTTCTAAAATCAAAAGAATCAATTTTTCTGAAAAACATTTAGACATTTTAAAGAGTAAAATTAATGAAGCTGTAGAATTTCTCCCTCCATGGATAAATAATGGTTCAAATAATGAAGAATTATTTATTCATTATGTTATAAATGAAAACATGCATAAATAAACTTATGCCAACACCGGCTAAACTTCATGCGGGTTCTGTGCTTACTTCAAAGTTTTGTGTATATTTACTAAGTCGCCAAATCTTGTTGATTTGGCTTTGTGAAACCAAAAGAAACAAATCCAAACAAAAAGCTTCGGCTTAGTCCGTAATCGAAAATCTTGTCGATTTTCAATCCCGCACAAAGCCTAGCCAAAACCGTTAGCCTAAACAGGAAATTTCGGTCGAAATTTCCGCAGATAAATTAATTCTTAACTTTTCTTGAAACATTTTGAAACCAATCTTAACGCAAAAAATTTAAGTCTGAAACTTTTCTATAAACCGATAATTTATTGACTTTATTTTAAGGAAATTTATTTGTTCAAAATCTACTTTTTAGTTGCTGAAAATTATTGAGTTTTCTCAACTCCTAAAAAATAACGTGCTGAATTGTGTGTGAAAAAGTGAATAAATTTTCATTCTTAATTCTTTGAAAAAAAATCTATCAAAATAAAAATTGTGTTAAAAATTGCGTGCTGAACTGTACGCAAAAAATGTTTCATTGATACTTTTTTTATGCCGAAAAATATTAACAAACAAAACGTTGAATTTTATCGTAACAACGCGATTTGAAAAGTAGCAACGCTGAAAAAAATAAGGATAATGCATTTTTTCAATAAAAACATTTTCGTGGCTGAAAACTGAAAAACTGCATAGGCTAACAACAGCTAAAAAACAAAGCTTTTTTGTGCTTTCATAAAGTTGGTTTTCTTTTTATTTTGTGTAGTTTTAAGTTTGAAAATTAATCGGCTAGTCTAACGCTTCGTTTCCTAGTTAAAACCGTTGGCAAACATAGTATTACACATCTAAAGAACAATTATGAATGATATTTATTTTGGAATAATTTTTACCTGTATTACATTATCAATATTCTCTTTTACAATAGCATTTTTAATGAATCTTTGGATTTATTACTCTGCAGAAGATGATAAATATCCATTATTTCCAATTTTAAACCCTCTTTCTGCATCATCGTATGAATTAATGTTTAAATCTATGTTTAAAATGAAATGGAACATTGAAGGAGAAAACAAAAAGTTTAAGAAGAAATCTAATAACTTAAGAAATTTTTCAGGAATTATAATACTTTTAGCTATAGTCGTTGGAATATTAAATGCACTTATAAATTAACTTTTTTGATAAAAACATAACAACTGAAAATGGGAGGAGAAGGAAGTATGTCATCTATGAGAAATATACTTCGTAATAATAAAAATTTATTACGAAAGAAAAGTATGTTTTCAAATAATGATACTTTCAAAAGCTTGAAAAAAAATAAAGATTCATTTGAAAAAAACAGATATGAAACAAAAGAAATATCTGAAAGTGAGCTTAGGATATTAAGAGATAAAATCATCAAAAATAGGAGAAAAAATATCCGAAATATTATAATATTTTCTGTAATATTTTTGAGTGTCTCAACTTTATTATTTTTCCAAATAAACAGTTTTCACAAACAACGAAAAGCAATTCCTAACAATGAAAAAGAAAATAATAGTGTTTATTATATGCATATAAATACTGGTGATCGTTTTTCAACTAAAAATGAATGGGAAAAAGCTATTATAAAATACGAAAGTGCTATTGAGCTATTACCTGAAAAATATGTTGCATATCATAGACTTGCCTTTGCTGTTGTATCTAACTGTATAACTAATAAAAATAATTGTGAAAATTCTGAGAAACTAGTCAATCAAATAATTGAAAAATTTCCAGAAAAAGAAAATGAGTTGAAAGTAATATTAAACCGATTGAAAACACGTTAGCCAACACCGGCTAAACTTCATGCGGGTTTTGTGCTTACTTCAAAGTTTTGTGTATATTTACTGGGTCGCCAAATCTTGTTGATTTGGCTTTGTGAAAACCAAAGAAACAAATCCAAACAAAAAGCTTCGGCTTAGTCCGTGTTCGAAAATCTTGGCGATTTTCTTCCCGCACAAAGCCTAGCCAAAACCGTTAGCCTAAACAGGAAGTTTCGGTTGAAACTTCCGCAGCTTAATGAATCTTTATCTTTTCTTTTAATATTTTGAAACCTATCTTAACGCAAAAAATTTAAGTCTGAAACTTTTCTTTAAACCGATAATTTGTTGACTTTATTTAAGATTTTTTATTGTTAAAAATGTACTTTTTCGTTGCTGAAAATTATTAAGTTTTCTCAACTCCTAAAAAAATAACATGCTGAATTGTGCGTGAAAAAGTGAATAATTTATCATTCTTAATTCTTTGATAAAAATCTATTAAATGAAAAATAATGTTGAAAGCTACGTACTGAAATGTACGCAAATAAATGTTTCATTGATAAATTTCATTTAACACGAAAAATATAGAAAACAAAACGTTGAATTTATCGTAACAACGCGATTTGAAAAAGTAGCAACGCTGAAAAAATAAAGATTATGCATTTTTTCAATGAAACATTTTCCTAGCTGAAAACTGAAAAACTGCATAGGCTAACACCGGCTAACAAAAAAAGCTTGTTTCTTGCTTTTTCTAAGTCCGTTTTATTTTTATTTTGTGTAGTTTTAAGTCTGATAATTAATCGGCTGGTTAAACGCTTCATTTGCTAGCCAAAACCGTTGTGTAACATTAAAAAGAAGAAAAATGACTCCTGAAATAGCAAAAAAAATTGGAATCAAAAAAGCATTTCAATCAGCTTCAATAGGTATAATAATTTCATTTCTTTTTATGACATTACTTGCTGGCGGAAATATTTTATGGTTAGTTAAATGGAATTATTTAATAAATATCATCATTGGAATTGGAGTTTTTTATGGACTTGCTTACTGGTTTGGAAAAAATGCTGGATATGAAATCCTAATAGAGAAAAAAAATCATGAAAAAGTCGGAATAAAATATGGAATCTTGACATTAATATTAACAGCAATTCTCGTTGGTTGGACTGGATTTGTACAGGAAGGAATGGAGCCTTACGATACTTTTTGGAATTCATTTGAAGATTACATTTTTAAACCATTCTTTTGGATAACGTTAATTGGAATTATTCCAGCAATTTTAGTCGGAATTAAATTTGGTAAATGGATAAAAAAAAGCGTGTAAATTATTGGACTTTAGTATTGATAATGTAAATTTTAGGATAGTTAAGAAAATTTATCATATTTAAATTTCATTATTTACTGAATGAAATTTAAAACGTTACACAACACCGGCTAAACTTCATGCGGGTTTTGTGCTTACTTCAAAGTTTTCTGTATATTTACTAAGTCGCCAAATCTTGTTGATTTGGCTTTGTGAAATCAAAAGAAACAAATCCAAACAAAAAACTTCGGCTTAGTACGTGTTCGAAAATCTTGTCGATTTTCAATCCCGCACAAAGCCTAGCCAAAACCGTTGGGTAAAATTTTAGAAAAAAATAAAAATGGACGATTTTATTCCTCCTATAAAAGACAGAAATACTGAAGAATTACTTGAGATTTTAGCATTTGAAAATGACTGGAATCCAGAAGCTGTCCTTTTAGCTAAAAATGAATTAGCGCATAGAAAAATCGACTCCAAAGAAATACAGAACATTAAAAATTTATCTAAAGAATTTAAACAAAATATACAATCTGAAAAAGCAAATGAAGGATTTACATTAGCTGACTTTATTTTTGATTTTGGGCATACTTTAATTATAATTTTATTCTCTTGGGAATTGAAAAAAGACGGATATCCAAGAAAAGCTAAACAACAAAAATATTTTAGAATAGGAATTCTAATAATAATAATAATTATTGGTTTTATTTACTCAATATTTCAATAAAAATTCTTAAAAACAACTATTAAATAAAATTTTGACTATGAAAAAATTATTGTTAATATTTTTGTGCATCACATATTCATTTAATTCTTATGCACATAAAGACACCGAAATAAAAATTGGTGAAAATGGAAAATTAACAGGACTTCCAAAACAATATTCTCCTGCACAATTTGAAAGTAATAGTTATACTCTTTCTATTGGCAAAAATTCCATAAAAATCCCTGAATGTGTAAAGAAATATTTTGCTAAATATGAAAAACCTACTTATCGATTCACTGCTTCTTGGTATCATAATTCTGGAATTTTGCCTCCATACATAAGTTTATTAATATCGGATTATGGTAAACCAAATAAATGTAAAATACTATTTAATTTAGACACTCTCGAAATAATTAAATTAACAACTATTATTAGAAGTGTAAATGACAAAGGAAGTGTTAAGGAAAAAATGATAAATCAAAAATTAACTTCTGAATGTGAAAACGAAATTTTAAAATCAATTTTGATAAAATAAACTTTACCCAACACCGGCTAAACTTCATGCGGGTTTTGTGCAAACTTCAAAGTTTTATGTATATTTACTAAGTCGCCAAATCTTGTTGATTTGGCTTTGTGAAACCAAAGAAACAAATCCAAACAAAAAGCTTCGGCTTAGTACGTAATCGAAAATCTTGTCGATTTTCAACCCCGCACAAAGCCTAGCCAAAACCGTTGTACGCAATATTGACCAAACACAGTGAACAAAATTAAAAACAGTCCTCTTTATTTTTTAGAATATGCACCGAATGTAACCTACTCGGATGGAAAGCCCGCTGAACATAAAAATTTAGAAAATAGGTCAGTTTTAAAGGAGGAATTAGTTGTTATTGTACAAAAAGATGATGGTGAAAAAATAACTTTCACGAGCAGAACAGTAAAGTATTTGGACAAAATATTTATTGCACCACTTCCAAATCCTGTACATATTCTTTTAAATAGCGGAATTGAAAATTACAACTATTCTATAAAAACCTTGGAATTGCTAAAACACGATTGTCAATTGGATAATGAGGCTAATGGAATTCACATGTTGAATATCGGAATTGATAATACTAACAAGAATTTTAACGACTTGATTAAATTCAAAATAATGTCTGTTATATTATTAGTTACTTCATTAGAAGCTTTTTTAAATCAAGTTATTCCGAACAATTTCATTTATGAGCAGACTAAATATGGAAAGACAAAAAAGCTGAACAAGAAAAAAATTGAGAGTCCTCAAGTTACATTTAAAGAAAAATTGACCGTTTTAATTAATCAGCTTTTAGAACAACCTAATTTTTCGGAAAGTAACTCGAAAATTATTGGACAAATTACGGAATTGTACGATTTAAGAAGAGAAGTAATTCACTTAAAGACACATTCTGAAAACGAAATGGGAATGTACTTTAAAAGCATTGGAAAATTATTGGACATCGAACTTGAAAAAGTAATTAAATCAACAATTGAGTATATGAATCGAATAAAACCAAAATTCATTGAATAAAATACTGCGTACAACAATGTATAACCGCAATTACGGCGGATTCGACTACGTCCGAATCCACTCGGAATTGCAAGCGTCAGTGATTAATCGAAAAACAGTAACTTAAAACCCGTAACTGACGGTTATACTAGACCGTTACCTACAATTATGAAAAACATTCGAATTTCATTTATAATTCTTCTGACTTTTATGTCATTTTCCTTATTTGGACAAGATGATTCAAGATACATAGATGGAAACGGATTTGACTCTGTTTTTCAAAATTTAGAATCGGGAAATTTTAGCGGAACGATAAACGGAGTTTTAATTGTGAGAGATTCTGAAAACAAGGAATCTTTATTAGATTTTCAAGGCAGTTACGCAAAATTGGAAATAGAAAAAGATGAAGACGAAGTTTATGATGTGAGTTATAAAAAATATACTGGAAAAACAACAAGCGGAAAAACAGAAATAAAATACGAAACATACGCTTACGCAAACTCGATTGGAATTGAATTTAATGGAGAATATTATAATTTATCATTAATCGATGGAGCTTGTGATTTAGTCATTAACGGACTTGAATACTCTTATAAATCTGAAAAAAATGCTGAATATCTAATTATAAGAATTACGAAAGAAATAGAATTAATGAATCGTTATGATAGCAAAATTAGAAAAACAATAAAACTTTTACCGAACTCGACTTTGGTTTTCGCAATTAATCGGAATAAAAAACTGTAGGTAACACCGGCTAAACTTCATGCGGGTTTTGTGCTTACTTCAAAGTTTTGTGTATATTTACTAGGTCGCCAAATCTTGTTGATTTGGCTTTGTGAAATTAAAAAATACAAAACCAAACAAAAAGCTTCGGCTTAGTTGCGTGTTCGAAAATCTGGCCGATTTTCTTCCCGCACAAAGCCTAGCCAAAACCGTTAGGTAACATAAACTCGTAGCCGCATTCTCCAAACAAACATTTATCAAAGCTGATAAATTCGCTCCTCTCCTATTTTGAAACTTTTCCATGAATAAAAATCAATTTAGTAACAATGAAAAGTCATTTAAAGCAATTTTTAGGTTGGCTATCGCCGTTTTTTTATTTAGTCGTTTAAGAAGACAAGTAAAATGAGAAACTTATTAGAAACGCTGAAATCTAATCTTTGCGTGTTTGAAAATCGTAGCTGTGAATAGAATATTAATTGATAAATTTTCTTAATCCGATATACGGTGTCAAAACTTATGTCATCGTAATTATGAAAGATTAACTCTTCTTGATAATTTTCTAGAAATCAAATAACTTTTCTAATATTTGAAAATTGATTTACAAGAGTAACGTGTAGGAAATTATCGTAGCTGTAAATTATTTGATTTTTTTGAGAAATTTAAATAACTGAAAAACATAGAAATTCTTTAATTATCGTAGCTCCAGAAAGAAATTAAAATTATTGAAAAAAATTTATTAATAACTAAAGATTTTACTTCAAAACATCATTTGATAAAAACGTTACCTAACACCGGCTAAACTTCATGCGGGTTTTGTGCTAACTTCAAAGTTTTGTGTATATTTACTAAGTCGCCAAATCTTGTTGATTTGGCTTTGTGAAAACCAAAGAAACAAATCCAAACAAAAAGCTTCGGCTTAGTACGTAATCGAAAATCTTGTCGATTTTCAATCCCGCACAAAGCCTAGCCAAAACCGTTAGGCAATATATGATTAAAAGAAAAATACTATTAATTACAGTTTTAGCTTTTATATTTTTTAATTCTTCTTGTGAAAAAAATAAACATTTAGAAGAAAAAATTATAAATGAAATTTTTATTGAAATGGCGATAAAAATGCAATTAAGAGTTATTGATATTCAGCCTATCGCACCACCCCTTATTTTAGACGAAAATAATATTCAAGAATCAAAAAAAGAATTATTAGAGTACTATAAATATCTGAGAGAATATTCAAACTATTTAAGAGAATATTATTTCTATAACTCTATTATTAACCCAAAATCATTCAATGTGGTAGTAGGGCTCAACAATGAATTAAGTATAATTAATAATGAAAATTTATATAATCATATTAAAGGATATATTGATTTAAAAAACAAAAAATACTTAGAGGTAATCCGACAAAATATAGCTAATAATACAGTAGAGTCTAATATTGATTTTAACTATATCGAAAATGTAAATCCATTTAAAATTTTAAATAAAAATGAATTGGGATGGACTAAATCTGAAAACGATAAATTCAGAAACGAAAAAGAATTTTATTTGGCTGGTGTATTAAATTTATCAAAAATATATTTTAATAACGAAATGAGTATGGGATACTTTTTATGTTCTGAAATTGCTAACGGTAAAGAAACTCTTACGAAACTTTTATTTATTGAAAAAGAATCTAATAAATGGAAAATTATTGAGGAGGTATTTTTGTACTAAAACACATTGCCTAACACCGGCTAAACTTCATGCGGGTTTTGTGCCAACTTCAAAGTTTTGTGTATATTTACTAAGTCGCCAAATCTTGTTGATTTGGCTTTGTGAAACCAAATCAACAAATCCAAACAAAAAGCTTCGGCTTAGTACGTGTTCGAAAATCTTGTCGATTTTCTTCCCGCACAAAGCCTAGCCAAAACCGTTAACTAAAACAAAAATCGTAGCTACATTTTGAGTTTGAAAAATTCTCTTTTGAAATTAATTCTTGAAACTGAAAACAACTTCCTCTCTCCTGTTTTTTGATAATTTCTTAGTAAAATAAATATTGAATTTATCGTAGCTATGCAAATGTCGTTTAAGTGAATTTTAAGGTTGGCTTCGCCGTTTTTTTATTTAGTCGTTTAAAGAACATTGATTTTGTTTGAAAACTTCTTAAAAACGCTGAATTCTAATCTCTGTGTGTTTGAATTATCGTAACTACGCCATAATAATTATTTGATAAATTTTCTTAATCTGATAAATGATGTCATACTTTATGTTATCGTAATTGCGAGAAATTATCACTTTTTGAGAAATATATATAACTAAATAACTTTTATATATTTTGATAAATATTAATCAGAGCAACGTGTTTGAAATTATTGTAGCTGTAGATAAATAACTTTGTTTTCTTTGAAAGTCTTATTTTAAACAAAATACCTTTCTAATCATTTATTCATTCTGAAGAAATGCTTTAGTTAACACCGGCTAAACTTCATGCGGGTTTTGTGTTAACTTCAAAGTTTTGTGTATATTTACTAGGTCGCCAAATCTTGTTGATTTGGCTTTGTGAAATCAAAGAAACAAATCCAAACAAAAAGCTTCGGCTTAGTACGTAATCGAAAATCTTGTCGATTTTCAACCCCGCACAAAGCCTAGCCAAAACCGTTGTACATAATTGAAATGAAATCCGAAGAATCAATACTATTTGAAGAGATTATAATTACTCTTACTGAAAACAAGATTGATTTTGATTTGTATGATAACAACACTCTAATTGGAGTTAAAAATTCTGAGATTTGGTTTCAATTAAAGGAATCTATTGTTCGAATTGGTTATGACGAATTAAGACGAGAATTTTCTTCAACCTTTGAAAACTTAAAAGAATTAGAACCAACTGTCAAAAAAATTCTTTCAAAACCGATAATAATAACTTCTAAATATAGAGGGAATACTAATGTTAAAAGTTCAGTAGGAATAAAAATTGAGACAAATAAAATTGAACATTTTTCGACTTCTCTTACTTTGATTTATCCTTTTTGGAAAAAATTAAGAATAGAAAACACAGAAATAAAACCACCTTGTAAATACGATATACAATTTTCAAAAAGAAGAAAATGAATGTTGTTTTTAGTAATTAAAAGTTCAAAGACAAACTGAAATTGTAGAAATTAAAACCTTGATATCGTTTTGAGATAACCAAAAACTATGTACAACACCGGCTAAACTTCATGCGGGGTTTAGTGCTAACTTCAAAGTTTTGTGTATATTTACTGGGTCGCCAAATCTTGTTGATTTGGCTTTGTGAAACAAAAGAAACAAAACCAAACAAAAAGCTTCGGCTTAGTTGCGTGTTCGAAAATCTGGCCGATTTTCAATCCCGCACAAAGCCTAGCCAAAACCGTTGCCCACAATATGAAAAAATTGCTATCATTAATCATTTTAACTATCTTTTTTAGTTTTAAATCTCAATGTCAAGAAAAGATTAATTACGCAAATTTATTAGAAAAGTGTTTTACTCAAAATGAGATAAAATTATTAAATAATGGTTGTGAAATTTTTGAAAATGAAATATTGAAAATTTACACGAATGAAAATATAGGAATATCCTATAAAGAATTTCTTGAGGACATTCAAACAATGCAAATACCTCTAGAAGTATTCGAAAATAAGAAAACAACAGAATACATGAATAATTTAAAAAAGTCTGAATTATTCAACAAAATATGGGAAATAAATAAAAGAGAAATTAACACAGAAATAGTTGTTATATCTAATGACAATAATGAAAGTAAACCTGAGGAAGAACATTTTCAAATAAAGAGAGATGGTAAATATCTTAACTGCTTAATAGAAAACTGTGAAAATCAAAACTTAAAAGAATTATTAAAAGCCATCAAAGAAGTTCCTGATATTAATCCAGCAATATTAGCAATTGCTTTAACAAATGAATTTAAAGAAGAAGAATTTAATTCTAATATAATGAGATTAATAATTGCAATTGATTTTTATTATGAATTGAAATTAAATTTAATGAAATAAAATACAGTGGGCAACACCGGCTAAACTTCATGCGGGTTTTGTGCTTACTTCAAAGTTTTGTGTATATTTACTAAGTCGCCAAATCTTGTTGATTTGGCTTTGTGAAAACAAAGAAACAAAACCAAACAAAAAGCTTCGGCTTAGTCCGTGTTCGAAAATCCGCTGATTTTCTTCCCGCACAAAGCCTAGCCAAAACCGTTAACTTAAACAATCCTTGAAATTTCTGTCGAAATTTACGCGGATGTTTAAATTGAACGGTATTCTTTAGTTTGAAACCAGTGCTGACTCAAAAAAAATCAAAACGAAACTTATCTTTTTGAGCTGAAAAAAGCCTTTTGTCTGCGTAAAAAATGAATTGGAAAAACTTCAGTAATTGATAATTTTTCTCTAGCCGATAATGATTTGTAAACTGGTATTGCGTGTTGAAGTGTACGTGAAAATCATATAAATATTTCTTTGCTATTTATTTGAAAAATATCTAATGAAACGAAAAGTTGTTTCACTAAGTTACGTGCTGAAATGTACGCTAAAATCGCTTCGTTGATGATTTGTCTTTAATCGATAAATATCTACCAAGCAAAACGTTGAAATTATCGTAGCAATGTAACTTTGAAGTTGTTGCGGATATTTTGGAAACTTCTTCTTTCCTAGTGAATTTTCAGTTTGAAAAATTGCATAAGTTAACAACAGCTAAAAAACATAGCTTTTTTGTGCTTAATCAAAGTTGGTTTTTTGTTTATTTTGTGTAGTTTTAATCTGAAAACTAATCGGCTAGTTTAAACGCTACGTTTCCTAGCTAAAACCGTTAGCTACAAGGCTTGAAAAAATTATAATGAAAGAACGATTTATAAAAATTTCAAATAATAAAATTTATGTAACAAAGGATGATTTAATTGAA
The DNA here is from genome assembly GCF_054111205.1 of Wenyingzhuangia sp. IMCC45467. The sequence goes on along the minus strand of NZ_CM134196.1, from coordinate 272,409 downwards.
TTATCTCAAACAAATTTCCCTAAAAACAGCTTAACTTTTAAATACCATTTAGATTTATATTTTAAAGTTGAAATCTCAAATTACAATAGACACTTAAAATCTTTAGACATTGTAATTGTTGATTACAATCCTAATGATGTACATGAATTTAATAATCAAGAATTAAAAAAAGACATAAAAAAATTAATATTCAAAGAATTAGAATGGGAGAAATTAATAAAAAAATTAAGTAGCTACGACAACTTACCATTAGTAGTTCCTGAAGCTTTTAAAGAACCTGAAATTCAATATTCTGAGTTTGGTTATTACGAAAGTGATAATTTAGAAGAATCTGATATGATTAAAACATCTTCAATTCAGACAGATGGAAAAAATAAAATACTCGAGTTTGAATTCTCTGAATACTTTGAAAACTCAACGTTTCATTTAGGTTATATATCTTTAACAAAAAAGTTAGAAACCATACCAGATTCATTAGAAATTAAAGTATATAATGATAATATACTCCCTGAATACGATTATATTAAAAGTTATTTCTCGAAATATTTTGAGAATGGTAAATTTAAAATATCTACTAAAATTGAATTTAATAAAGACGAAATATTAAATATACAAAGTAACTCTATAGAAATTGAAAGTATTAATAATGAAATCATTGATTCTGTTAAAAAACAAAGAATTTTAAATACAATTGATTTAACTGATAATATTAAAAATGAGAAACACACATTTAACTCAGATGAAATTTTATCAAAAGTTGATAATTCAGGCAATATATTTGGACAAACAGATGAAGATATAATTAATCTAATTCTAGAGTTAAAATCTCCCCGAAATAAAAAACAACTAATATATCTGGCTAGTAAAAAACATAATTCAATTGTAAAAATTAGATTTACACTAAACCCTCTTTTTGGATTTATATTTTTTATCTCTGGTAAAGAAAAAAAACATATTTGTTGGGAACTTCTTGATTCTCATGCAACATATCTTTGGAGCTTCAATAAAATAGAGTCTAATGAAATGATAATAGAACAATCTGAAATTAATATTAATACAATAAAAGAAATTGGTAGGAAAGAATACAGAAAACAAATTAAAATAAATGGTTTTGAAACTAATTTAGATTTTAATATAATAAATCACTCAATTTCAAAAGGAAGCGAGTGTTTTGATAGCTGGAAAAAAAGACTCAACTCTAAACTAAAATAATGCCCAGTAGCTAACACCGGCTAAACTTCATGCGGGTTTTGTGCTAACTTCAAAGTTTTGTGTATATTTACTAAGTCGCCAAATCTTGTTGATTTGGCTTTGTGAAACCAAATCAACAAATCCAAACAAAAAGCTTCGGCTTAGTACGTGTTCGAAAATCTAGCCGATTTTCAATCCCGCACAAAGCCTAGCCAAAACCGTTAGCTTTAACAACGCTGAAATTCATGGCTGAATTTTTCGCTGTTGTTAAAATGAAACTTTTTCTTAATTGTTTGAAACCAATCTTGACTCAAAAAATTAAAGAATGAAACTTTTCTGGAACAAAAATTAATTAATGTTTTAAGTGAAAAACAAACTTTTTAAACTGAGAAATAATTGAATTATTTACTGTTGCGTAAAAGGAAAACGAAATCAATAATTCTTTGAAAATTTATTAATTAAAAAGAAAATGGTGTCCATAAATTACGTGCTGAACTGTACGCTGAACTTTAATAAAACTAACATTTATAATTCTTAATGAAAGTTTTTAATAAACGATAAATGGTGGCTTAAAGTTACGTACTCAATTCCCTACAAATTCTCAAAACTAACATTCTCAATTCTTTGAAAAGCAGAACGTGAAAAATTATCGTAGCAATGCGATTTTAAAGTCGTTGCGTAAAGTTTGGAAACTCTCCTACCCTTTTCATCATTTTTATGTGAAATGTTGCATAAGCTAACAACAGCTAAAAAACATAGCTTTTTTTGTGCTTAATCAAAGTTGGTTTTTTGTTTATTTTGTGTAGTTTTAATCTGAAAAATAATCGGCTAGTTTAAACGCTACGTTTCCTAGCTAAAACCGTTAGCCACAATAAAAAAAAATTAAATGAAAATTCTAAACTTTTTAATGTTGACTATTATTTTGAGTAGTTGTAGTTCCGTTAAGTATTTTGGAAACTTTAAAAAAGAAAAGAAAAAAATTAATGAGATTACTATCCTGACACCTATAGTAAGTGTTATTGAAAAAGAAAAATATAGGACTTCAATTAATCAAGATTTATCTATTCAAAATAGCTTTTTAATAGACTCTATTTCAAATAAACTATTGAGTAATAAATATGAAAAAGTTGAATCCAAAAAACAACAGTATTCTAATTTAGAAAACTTAGATGAAATATTGAACAAATTAGATAACTCCGATAATAATAATTTAATATCACTTTCTAAAATATTTGAAAATAAAGAAATTATGACAAATAACGAATATGCTATTTTATTCGTTTATAACGCTCGATATAATCCTAAATTTGAACCACACTATAGGACAACTAGTGCATTGTCGGGAATGGTTGTTATAACTCCTGGAGAAAAAATAACATCAAATTCAAACTTGAGAATGATGGTTCTTAATACAAAAACAAAACAAGTCGAATTATATGATAAAATTGAAACATTAAAATTTGATCCGAGAGTAACGCAAGAAGTGGTTCAATTGACTAGAACTTTAATTAAGAAAATGTATTACAAATAATTACTGTGGCTAACACCGGCTAAACTTCATGCTAGTTTTTGTGCTTTCTCAAAGTTTTGTGTATATTTACTAAGTTGCCAAATCTTGTTGATTTGGCTTTGTAAAACCAAATCAACAAAACCAAACAAAAAGCTTCGGCTTAGTACGTGTCCGAAAATCTTGTCGATTTTCAAGCCCGCACAAAGCCAAGCCAAAACCGTTGGCAACAAGCTGAAAAATGAAATTAACATTAACAATTTTAGTTCTGATTTTATTCCTTTCTCCCTATAAAGAAAAGGCGGAAAGAAAAACTGAATTAAAGGTTGAACCGATTGAAAAAGTTGACTTTTCAAAAGTACCTGATTCTTTAGAATTAATTATCGACAAAAATCTGAAAGGAGACTTTAACGGAGATAACAAAACTGACTTCGCCTCCATCGTAAAAAATAAGTTAAATCAGAAAATAGGGGTATTGATACTTCACAATTCTGAAAAAAGCGAAAGTTACGTTTTTGGAGCTGGAAAAGAAGTATTTGAAATGACAAACTTAGATTGGATTGAAGTTTTTGAAATGCTACCAAAAGGAGAAATAGTTTCTCCAACTTTAGTTGACCAAGAAACAGGAGATATAATTGGACAAGACGAAAGCAAGAACTTCAAACTTATTGGAAACGGAATTTATATGAGCGTTGAAGAATCTCACGGTGGAGGAATTATATTTTGGAATGGAAAAGAATATCAATGGTATCATATCGAATAAAAAGCCAGTTGCCAACAACGGCTAAAATTAATGCGGGTTTCTATCCTACTTCAAAGTTTTATGTATATTTACTAAGTCGCCAAATCTTGTTGATTTGGCTTAGTTTATCTAAATAATACAAAACCAAACAAAAAGCTTCGGCTTAGTACTCTCTCGAAAATCCGCAGATTTTCTCCCCGCACTAATCCTAGCCAAAACCGTTAGCTAAAATTTTATGAAAAACCGAAAAGAAGCCATAGTTACTTTTAGAGTTATTAGTTTTTTATCACTAATAATACCATTACAATCTTACTCCTACAACGAATTAAAAAAGTTTAATGAAAATGCTGAGCTTAAAATTTCAATTTTTCACAAAGAAACAGATAGTTTAAAAAAAAGTTCAGAATACCTAAATGAATTAATAAAAGATTTTGACAACCTATATGCATTAAATCATATTGAATTATATACAAAAAAAATACACAAAAGAAAACCTCAAACAGGACTAATATTACCTTTACCCCCAGTTAGTCATAGAAGTTTAAATATTATTGAAACGGACAGTTTATGGTTAAAAGAAATTACTCGAATAATTAAAAAAAAACCTAAGCTACTTCTCCAATACATCAATAATGAAAATTATAATCTATCTAGTTATATTTTATTCATAGAAATATTTAATATAGATATGATTCAAGTAGCAGATAAACTTAGTTCACCTACATTTTATATGAATGTTTTGAAAAAAGATATTTTGAATTCAGACCAATATAAAAAAATGAGATATTATGAAGAGGTTCCAAAAAATACTAATCCTCAAAAATATATTTTAAATAAAATTTGGAAAGAAAATGCTGAAAAAGAAGCTGAGATAATAATGCGTGATTATATAAAAAAACTTTAGCTAACAACGGCTAAAATTAATGCGGGCATTGTTTTCAACTTCAATGTTTTGTGTATATTTACTAAATCGCCAAATCTTGTTGATTTGGCTTAGTTTAAACAAAATACAAATCCAAAAAAAAAGCTTCGGCTTAGTCCGTGTTTGAAAATCCGCAGATTTTCTTCCCGCACTAATCCTAGCCAAACCCGTTGTGTAACATAAAAAAAAGTCCTTGAAAAAGAATAAATACATTGAAAAATTCAAGTTCAAAACAAAATCTGAATTAGAATATAAAATTGAAAATCCATCTTTATTTGACAAAGAAGCAATTGAAGCAGCTAAAGTATTATTAGAAAATTATTCTATAAATGAAAACAATACAACTAAAGAAAAAAATATTGAAAGTATTGAAAAAGTAGAACCAATATATAAAGAAAAAGCTTTTTTCAAATATAAATGGATGTATAGATTTGCTATATTTTACACTTGTATTGTCTCTTTAGCTTGTTTATGGTTATTGAAATATGAGGAACATATAAATTATGCTATATGGGGAATAATAAATATAATGGCCTTTATTGTACTGATTTCAAAACATCGAAAAACTCTTTATTATTTGAAAGTTTTATCAATAGTAGCTTTGATATTTATTATCTATAAATATATTTACACGTATTTTAATTTAAACGAAAATGAAACTATTAATTTTCAATCGAAAGATGTTAATTATATATTATTCTTTTTTGTCATTTTATTTGGAGGAGAACAATTAATTGAAGTTCGAAAAGTACAAATCAATAAATAAAACGTTACACAACACCGGCTAAACTTAATGCGGGTTCTGTGCTAACTTCAAAGTTTTGTGTATATTTACTAAGTCGCCAAATCTTGTTGATTTGGCTTTGTGAAACCAAAGAAACAAATCCAAACAAAAAGCTTCGGCTTAGTACGTGTTCGAAAATCTTGTCGATTTTCAACCCCGCACAAAGCCTAGCCAAAACCGTTGTAATTAATTATCTCGAAAATGAAAACATTAAATATAAATGGAAAGGAAATTTTCATTTGTGAAAAACATAATGAAGTACTTTTTTTATGGGAAAAATATCGATCTGTAAAGCCTTATTTAATTTCATTTGACCATCATACTGACACTCACCCTGCTTTTCAACATAAATCTTATCATGAAAAACTAAATTCAAATCAACAATTAATTGAAAGATTAAAAAATGGTGAAAATGAATTAATTCATGACTTAATCAATGATGAACATATTGATGCTGCAATAAAGTGTGAATTCATTAACAAAGCATTATTATTTACTGTTGACTCAACAAATCCAAAAAGAGATGATATTATCAACATATCTGATTATGAAAATTATAGTGATACAAGTAAAATAATTATCAATCATAATCTTTGTTGTCATACAGAAATATCAATTGAATCTAAAATACTTGAGGACGAATTTAAAAGATTTGAGTTTTGTATAATGCCTGAAGTTTGGAAAAAAAACTACATATTAGATATTGATTTAGATTTTTTCCATTACAAATCATCAATAGAAGTTAACGATTATAGTTTTTTTAACGAACTTATAAAGAATGCTAAAGCAATAACAATTGCTAGAGAAACAATCTGGATTGAACAATGGAAAAGGGACTATGATAAAAATTTAACAGTTGAATTTTTAGAAAAAAAAATACTAGAAATTATTCAAGAAGCAACTAAAATATAATTTTCACAATTAATTTATTTTAAGTATGTAAATAACTAATTACAACACCGGCTAAACTTCATGCGGGTTTTGTGCTTACTTTAAAGTTTTGTGTATATTTACTAAGTCGCCAAATCTTGTTGATTTGGCTTTGTGAAAACCAAATCAACAAAACCAAACAAAAAGCTTCGGCTTAGTTGCGTGTTCGAAAATCTTGTCGATTTTCTTCCCGCACAAAGCCTAGCCAAAACCGTTACCTACAATTATGAAAAATGTAATTTCCTGAAATAGGTTGACTAAAAATTAAACACTTTAGTTAAACTATGGACACAAACAAAAAAACACCCTGTCGAAAAAAAAACTACGAAAAAGTTACTTTTCAACACAAATTATTTGTCATTGACCAAATTCAAAATGGTCAAATATCTGTAAACTTTGCTGCTAAGAAATATAACATTTCTAGATCTACCATTTCTTATTGGTTAAATAAATACAGTACTTTGCATCAACAAAATACAGGTATGAGTAAACTAAACGAAATAAAAAAATTAAAGCAACGTATTGAAGAATTGGAGTTTGTAAAAGACTTTCAACAGGATATCATTGCAGATATGGAAATCATTACAGGTGTCGATATGTCAAAAAAGTCATTGCCCGAAACATTAGCAAAAGAGATAGAAATAAAGAAGATAAACCTTTTAAAAGAAAATGGATCTATCAATGCTTCGGGGTCAGTAAACAAGCCTTCTACAAAAGAATCAAAACACTCGAAAACAAAGAAATAAACGATAAAAAAAGAATCATAATGGTCCAAAAATATCGTAAAAATGTTGGACAAAGATCTGGTGGTATAAAACTTCATAAAGAACTTAAAGAGCAGATGATTGGACAAAATATATACATCGGAAGAGACAAGTTTTATCGTTTTTTAAGACAATATAACTTGCTGGTGCCTAGGATTAAAAACTACCATACTACAACAAACTCAAATCATCAGTTTAGAAAGTATAAAAACATCGTAAAAAAACAAGTACCTACAAGACCTGAACAGCTTTGGGTGACGGATATAACCTATATTAAAACCCAACATGGACATAATTATTTAGCATTGGTAACAGATGCCTATTCTAAGCAAATTATGGGTTATAACCTTGCAAACCATATGAGAACATCCCTTTGTACCCAAGCGCTCGCTATGGCTATTAAAAACAGGAAATACCCTAATAAAAAACTTATTCATCATTCAGATAGAGGGTTTCAATATTGCAACCCCAAATACACCGAATTTGCTGAAAATAATGGAATGACAATGAGTATGACAGAACAATACGACCCTTATGAAAATGCCCTAGCTGAGAGAATTAATCAAACTTTGAAATACGAATACGGACTAAAATTAACAATCAAAAACACAGCTATTGCTCAGAAAATGACAAAACAAGCTGTTTATATTTATAATAATCTTAGAACGCATTTTAGTCTTGATTTAAGAAAGCCGGCTGAAGTACATCTAAATCCAAACATCAAATACAAATCATATCGTAGAAATAATGTAAATTTACCTGAACTTACTATTTAGATAAGAAGATAATCAACCTAAAAAAAGGGCAACCTATATCAGGATAAGACAAAACATTCGAATTTCATTTATAATTCTTCTGACTTTTATGTCATTTTCCTTATTTGGACAAGATGATTCAAGATACACAGATGGAAACGGATTTGACTCTGTTTTTCAAAATTTAGAATCGGGAAATTTTAGCGGAACGATAAACGGAATTTTAATTGTGAGAGATTCTGAAAACAAGGAATCTTTATTAGATTTTCAAGGCAGTTACGCAAAATTGGAAATAGAAAAAGATGAAGACGAAGTTTATGATGTGAGTTATAAAAAATATACTGGAAAAACAACAAGCGGAAAAACGGAAATAAAATACGAAACTTACGCTTACGCAAACTCGATTGGAATTGAATTTAATGGAGAATATTATAATTTATCATTAATCGATGGAGCTTGTGATTTAATCATTAACGGACTTGAATACTCTTATAAATCTGAAAAAAATGCTGAATATCTAATTATAAGAATTACAAAAGAAATAGAATTAATGAATCGTTATGATAGCAAAATTAGAAAAACAATAAAACTTTTACCAAACTCAACTTTGGTTTTCGCAATTAATCGGAATAAAAAACTGTAGGTAACACCGGCTAAACTTCATGCGGGTTTTGTGCCAACTTCAAAGTTTTGTGTATATTTACTGGGTCGCCAAATCTTGTTGATTTGGCTTTGTGAAACCAAAGAAACAAATCCAAACAAAAAGCTTCGGCTTAGTCCGTGTTCGAAAATCTTGTCGATTTTCAATCCCGCACAAAGCCTAGCCAAAACCGTTGTAAGTAATTAAATTGAAAAATTAGTTATCACTTTAATTCCAATAAAATAAACAGTAGAATATTGATAAGGTAATTTAAAAAAATCTAAAAATTGAATATGAAAAAAATAATTTTATTTATAAGCTGTGTAACTACTATGCTTTTAACTTCTTGTAATTTTGAAAAGAAATTTGATTTTAAGGAAACAACTTATACAAAAACTGAGTTATTTGGAAAATGGTTTTTACATGAATCTGAAAAAACACCAGATAAGATTATTATTAATAAAATATTACTTAATGAAGACATGACTGCTGAAATAGAAGTTATTGAATCATCAGAATATAAAACTGTAAATGGAAAATGGTCTATTTACGACAAAACAAAAGTAGGTTCTGAAAACTTTAATATAACTTTTAATTCAGACGTAAAACTAACATTTATATTGAACCAAAAACTTACACAAATAATTATGCTAGATGTTAAAGAATTAAATAATGAAAAGGTTCTGAAATATAATAATCAATATTATATAAAAAAGTAAAAACTACTTACAACACCGGCTAAAATTAATGCGGGCTTTGGTTTAAACTTCAATGTTTTGTGTATATTTACTTTGTCACCAAATCTTGTTGATTTGGCTTAGTTTAACTAAAAAATACAAAACCAAACAAAAAGCTTCGGCTTAGTACATGTTCGAAAATCCGCAGATTTTCTCCCCGCACTAATCCTAGCCAAAACCGTTGTAAAACATTAAGAAAAATAATAAAATTAAATCGACATGAATTCAATCAAGAAAATACTATTTATCATTTTTTTATCAATCCCAGTAATTTCTTTTTCTCAAATATCTTCGATTTCAAAGATTAATCCAAAACTTGCTCATGTCCGTAAAGAATATATAAAATTGGTGGAAGAAAAAGATACTGTTATTCCTTTAAATATTAATATAAGCGAAACATCATCTGAAAAAAAAGCACTAAATATCCTGGGTTCTTACAAAGATTGGAATAATGAAGTGAAATTTGTTTGGCTATTATTTCAAGATGACGTGAATACTGAATTTCAAAATTATTTTAATAAAATATTACCATCAAAAAACGAAAATATTGAGGTTAACTTGAATATTAAAAAATTTAGGCTAAAACAATATATGTTAACTGAATCTCAAAGTTGTTACTTCAAATATGAATATGAATTTAGTTTTTTAAAAAATGGTAAGAAACGTAATATCTCTTTTAAAGAGAAAACTAAAATTGAGAATATTAATGGACCTCGTGAAATTGTAGATGCGATTAAATCGTCATTGATAAATTCATTAATACAATTAAATCAGTTTATTACTGAAAAGTAATGTCTTTCATGATAAAAAATGATTAAACCTTAACTTTAATAACATTTTACAACACCGGCTAAACTTCATGCGGGTTTTGTGCCAGCTTCAAAGTTTTGTGTATATTTACTAAGTTGCCAAATCTTGTTGATTTGGCTTTGTGAAACCAAAGAAACAAAACCAAACAAAAAGCTTCGGCTTAGTCCGTGCTCGAAAATCTGGCCGATTTTCAATCCCGCACAAAGCCTAGCCAAAACCGTTGGCAACTATTAACTCTAAATCTGAAATATGAAAAAAATCTTATTAATAACAATTTCAATTTTCTATATGAATTGTTCATCTCAAACTGGACAAAATATTGAAGGAAAATGGTATTTAATAAATAAAAGTGGATTTGCTGAGTTTACAATAACAAAAGACAGTTTAATAAATCGAAAAATATTTTCCAATTTTAAAAGAAAAAACAATAGGAAAATGGGGGTTAAAATTTCCGAAAAAATTTATTTAAAAGATAGAATATTGTTAGTCGGAAAAAGCCCTAAAGATTCTACAAAATATTATACTTTAATGACTCTTATTCCATCAAAAGATAAAAATTATGTGAAATATATTTGGAACGGAATTGACTCTATTTCTTCAATTAAAACATTAACGAAAATCAATCAAAATGACAATCGAGAATTGTTAGGCTATAATTTATATACAAAAGAATATGTTGAAACCTTGAAAACGAAAAAATCTATTGAAAATATAACAATAGGAGATTTTAAAGAATATTTAGGAATCTATTCTAAAAATCTTAAAAAAGCAATGACCGAATATAAAAAGAACGTAAAAGGTTACTATGGAGAAGCTTCAAGTTTTAATTTCCAAATTGGTTTACAAACTCTTTTGGAATTAGATTATAATCCAGTTCAAGATTCAAATACTTTGAATTCAATGTTTTCGAAATTTATGAAAAACGAAGAAATTAAAGAATATATGAAAACTCTGAAAGAAAAATAACAGTTGCCAACACCGACTAAACTTCATGCGGGGTTTGTGCAAACTTCAAAGTTTTGTGTATATTTACTAAGTCGCCAAATCTTGTTGATTTGGCTTTGTGAAACCAAAGAAACAAATCCAAACAAAAAGCTTCGGCTTAGTACGTGTTCGAAAATCTGGCCGATTTTCAACCCCGCACAAAGCCTAGCCAAAACCGTTAGCCTACATTCAAAAAAAATCATGAACCTTTATAACTATGATGAGAAAACACTTGAGAGATTAGAAAACTTACCTCAAGGTTTTTATATTAATTATGATTCCGAAAAAGAAATTGTTTTGTCTTTGAAAGGAACTGCAGGTCTTGTAACATCAATAATAAAAGGATGCCCAATAAACTTATACCTGAATAAGAAAGATTCATTAGTTACTCTATACATTATTGATAATAAAATTAACCCTCAATATTTTGTAGGCAATAATTTTAGCAAATTAGATAATGAGTTTAAAAACTTTGAAAGTGTGGTTATTGAATTAATTAAATCTATAAAATTCAGACTAATCATACTAAATGATGCTAATTATCAAATAGTAAATACTTTAATTGAAAAGGAAAACTATCTAGATCATTTTAAAAATTGGATTAATAATAATAACGAGGAATTTGAAATAAATCTATCCAATAAAGACTTTAGTAATGAAGAAAAAATTACATATCTCGACTTAATAAAAAATGATACTTGGGACAATAACTTAATAAATGATAAACCATATTATAACTTCAATGAATATATTGAAAATGGTTCTCATGGATATAATCAAGAGTTTTCAATCAGAACTTTTTTATCTAATTTTTTTGAACCGAATATTGAATTATTTCCATCTTTATTCAAAAAGAATGGTGAAGAATTGACAGATTTTTTAATTACTTATAAAAAAGCTGTTGTTGTAATAGAATCAAAATACACAATAAGTCCTAAACAGACTAAATTTAATAGTGCAATTTCTAAAGCAATCAATCAACTACAGTTAGTTAAAAACCTGATATATGAAAATCCTAATTGTATAAACAATGAGCTAGTAGTTAAAGAATTATTAGATTTTCAAGTAATATTAAATATATGTGTTTTCTATGATAATGGAAGAAATCTTACAAAATCATTTCAGAATTTTAGAGAAAATTATGACATAAATATTTTACCAATATTCATATCTGTAATTATTTTAAATCAAATTATGTCATACATCAAAATTAATGATAATGAAAATTTCAAATATTATATCATCAATAATTTTCTAAGAATAAAAAAAGAATACATGGAAAAAAATGAAATAATTATAATTAAAGGTTTTGATTTGAACACAGGAAAAATTGAATTTGTATTTTAAAAAAACGTAGGCTAACACCGGCTAAACTTCATGCGGGTTCTGTGCTAACTTCAAAATTTTGTGTATATTTACTAGGTCGCCAAATCTTGTTGATTTGGCTTTGTAAAATCAAAGAAACAAATCCAAACAAAAAGCTTCGGCTTAGTCCGTGTTCGAAAATCTGGTCGATTTTCAATCCCGCACAAAGCCTAGCCAAAACCGTTGTGTACAAGTTTGAAAAATGATTGTGAAAAAAGATATTGAAGAAAAATTACTTGAGCTCAGCAAAACTGAGAACCAATTATATGAAGCAATTATCGAGTTGTCTAAAAAAGAAAGAACTAAGTCTAGTTTAGGGTTATCTCAATATGAAATATTTGAATCTTATTCAGAAATACATACAAGATACACAAATCTATCAGTTGAAAGTTTAGAAGCCTTAAAACGAGCTATTTTTATTCAATGGTTTTCTATATCTGAACCTGACTTCCTTTCAGGAATAAGAGAATTAGATAATGAGAGTATACACAAAACTCTTATGAACATTGAAAAAGTTTTGAAAAATAAATCCGCTGACACTGAACTACTATGGATGCTAAATTATTATTTTGAGTGGGATTTTCTATTTGACAATTATATCGAGACTTTTGACTACAAAAAATATAATCTTGAAAAATTTAATTTACCCGAAACATTTGAATATCATGACAGAGGACAAATGGGAGATTATTGGAATTCCATAATTAACAAATAAAACCAGTACACAACACCGGCTAAAATTAATGCGTGCTTTATTTTAAACTTTAAAGTTTTGTGTATATTTACTAAGTCGCCAAATCTTGTTGATTTGGCTTAGTTTAAATAAAAAATACAAAACCAAACAAAAAGTTTTGGCTTAGTGCATGCTCGAAAATCCGCAGATTTTCTCCCCGCACTAATCCTAGTCAAAACCGTTAGCTTTAACAACGCACAAATTCTGGTCGAATTTCCGCAGTTGTTATAATGCTGATACTTTTTCTTAATTTTTTCTGAAACCAAGTCTGACTCAAAAAATTTAAAAACCATTTTTTCTATCGAAAAGCAACTCCTTTTTAGCTGAGAAATATTGTGTTTTAATTGTGTCGCTACTTTCCGTAAATCTCTATTTGAAAAACATCTAAATCATTGATAAATTTTACTTGCTGAAAATAGATAAACTTGTATTTCTTGATGAACTATTCGTGTAATTTAATTCTTTGATAAATCCATTTAAAACGAAAAATTGTGTACTAAAGTTACGTGTTGAATTGTACGCACAAAAAAATCTTCGTTGATAAATTTCTTCACAATCGATACATATTTTCAAGCAAAACGTTGAATGAATCATAGCAACGCGATTTGAAAGTCGTTGCGCATATTTTGGAAACTTCTTCCCTCCTAGTGAACTTTTCTATTTGAAAAAGTTGCACAAGCTAACAATGGCTAACTAACAAAGCTATTTTTTTACTTTCTCTAAGGTGGTTTTCTGTTTATTTTGTGTAGTTTTAGTCTGATAAACTATTGGCTTGTATAACGCTTCGTTGGCTAGCCAAAACCGTTACCCAACATTAACAAAAAATGAACAAAAGAACGAAATATATAATTCTAGCTTTAGGAATTTTAGGGTTTATATTTTTATTATATAATAAAAATTTTGCATTAGCTGAAAATAGTTTAGAGCCACCAGAATTGAAATATTCTAAATTGTTTTTTGGAATTGGAGTTTTATCAATTGGAATATTCTTTTTGAGTAAAAAATTGCGAAATTTACTAATCACATTAGCAATTTCTGGATTTACAATATGCTTGATTTTAAATATATCTCTTTCTATTCAAATTTTTGAAAGTGTTAGAATTGGGAAAATTTATGCGGAATATGGAGAATTAGACACTTGTGAAAAGATGGAAAAAAGATTTGCAACTGATTTAAAAAATAAAAAAATTAAATATTTTCAATGTTTAACTAGCTTTAACCCTGAATTAGAAAAGATATTAAAAAATGAGTATAACATTGAAACATTCGGAATGAATTGTGAAACTGAATCTGAAAAGGAATGCTATAATAAATTAGTTAAAAAATATTTAAAAAAGGAACATAATAAATCCTTTATAGATAATTTGTAAATATAAAAACTGAATAAAACGTTGGGTAACACCGGCTAAACTTCATGCGGGTTCTGTGCTTTCTCAAAGTTTTGTGTATATTTACTAAGTCGCCAAATCTTGTTGATTTGGCTTTGTGAAACCAAAAGAAACAAAACCAAACAAAAAGCTTCGGCTTAGTACGTGTTCGAAAATCTGGCCGATTTTCTTCCCGCACAAAGCCTAGCCAAAACCGTTAGGCAACATTTGAACATTGAGAAAATTAAGAGGCATATTGCTAATATTTATAATCGGAATTCCTTTATTTATTCTAGCGATTCCGCTGATGATAATTTTCATTCCGATTGAACATTTTAACCGAAAAAAGTTTGAGAAAAAATATGCTGAATTTCTAAATGAAAATAACGGGAAAAATTTCTTCTGTTACAACAACAGAAAGAACTCAAAACAATATATTGAGGAAGATATTCTGCCTAATTTGAATAACGGAATTGAAATCGTGTATTTGGATGGAAAAAAAGTAGAATCGGAATATAATGTGGAATTTATTTCGGAGGCACTTTACAAACTGAAAAATTATAATCGATTTCCACACTTAATGAAAATTCGGAATGGAAAACTAATTGACAAATCAATAAACAATCCGTTTTATAACGTGCTGAATTTAAACAAACCGAAAAATGAATTATTAACCAAAATCAATCTGTTCTTTGAATTGACTTAAATAAAAAACGTTTCCTAACACCGGCTAAACTTCATGCGGGCTTCTGTTCTACTCCAAAGTTTTGTGTATATTTACTAAGTCGCCAAATCTTGTTGATTTGGCTTTGTGAAACCAAAAGAAACAAAACCAAACAAAAAGCTTCGGCTTAGTACGTGTTCGAAAATCTTGTCGATTTTCAACCCCGCACAAAGCCTAGCCAAAACCGTTGTACTTAAGTTATAAATGAGAAAAATTGAAAAACTGATATCTCAAATAATTCCAAAATTTGATTCTGGATCACGTGAAGACGAATGGTTTAATAATGATAAATTATTATCTGAACTATCTCCTCATGAATATGAAAAAGTTGAAGAAAAACTAATTGAAATGCTTGAAAAAAACACTTCTTTTTTAGTTGGAGAAACACTTGTGAAAATTAAATCTACCAAATCATTGACAAACCTTAAACAACGAGTAAAAGAAGCTAAATATTTTACTGAAAAAGTAAAATGGGCAATGTTTATTTTCAAGATAAAAAATGGAGATAATGAAATGGAAGAACTTATATATAATGAGTTCTTGAAATTTAATTTTAATTATGAAGTTGAAGGTGTAATTTTCTATGATTTAATTCAATTTAAAAGCAATCGAATCAATAAAATTATTGAAAGTTATATAAATCATAAATATTTTCTTGTTGCTCATCACGCTAAAAAAGTAATTGAATCATTATCAAACACTAAAAAAACCTAAGTACAACACCGGCTAAACTTCATGCGGGTTTTGTGCTAACTTCAAAGTTTTGTGTATATTTACTAAGTCGCCAAATCTTGTTGATTTGGCTTTGTGTAACCACAAAAAACAAAACCAAACAAAAAGCTTCGGCTTAGTACGTGTTCGAAAATCTTGTCGATTTTCAACCCCGCACAAAGCCTAGCCAAAACCGTTACCCAACATTTTGAAGAACGTCACGAAAAATAATCTTGAACTGAATTTAAAAGAGGCTACTTCTACTCTATTAGAAATGGCGAGAAACTCTTGTTGGAATAACATTTCGGAAAATACGAGCTACATAATTTCGGAAATCAAAAATGACTCTCGAAATTTTAAAATCCAGAGACTTGAAAGGAAAAAAGCGAATCGGAAAAAGAAACCTGTAACTCTGAAAAAAGCAACAACTGAATTAAAATCGATTTACGAAAACCTATACGACATCAATCTGGAAGTTTTTAAAAGTCGGAAAAACAAAACTATTGTTGATATTCGGTATTATCCGAAATCAGCACTTGAATCTGACCATTATGAGAAAATTAAAAATAACGAACCAATGCTACATTGTAAAGTTGGTATTCCACCTTATGTAAGTGACAAGTCAAAAAAATATGACGTGAATTGGGAACTTGGCGGAATAAGACACGAATGGAACACATTTTGGAACAGAATCCAACTCAAATGAAAATACAGAAACCGAATAAAAAACGTTGGGTAACAATGTATAACCGCAATTACGGCGGATTCGACTACGTCCGAATCCACTCGGAATTGCTAAGGTCAGTGCTAAACCGAAAATCATTAACTTTAAACCCGTAACTGACGGTTATACGTGACCGTTGTGGGCAATTGCTGAAAAAATTATAAAATTGAAAAAATATATTCTTTTTATTATAATTATAATGTCTAAAATCACTGGATTTTCTCAGTCGAAAGATAAAATTCTATCCGAAATGAGAATTTACAGAAATGAAATCTTTGCAAGACATGGTATGAAATTTAAATCAGAAGATTTAAACAAATATTTTAGTGCAATGGAATGGTATGAATCCAAAGACAATTTTAATATAAATCAATTATCTGAAAAAGAAATTTTAGCTGCAGAAACAATAAAACTATTTGAAAATAAATATCCTGAATTTACAAATAATGACAAAGAGACAGTTGTTGAGATTTTTGAATTCATTAAAAAATTTACTTATAAAAATATCGAAATCATTAATTCAACTATAGATAATTATGACAATTTATTGGGTAAGGATACTATTCACACAACAGTAATAGAAAAAAAATTTAATGAATTTATTTTAGAATATTCATTCTCAAAAGAGAACAAAAAAATTTGGTTTGAAACTCATAAAAATCCATACTTGAGAATTGGAGATCATGAAATTCTTGATAATTATGAAAACTATTTTATAAAAGGATATATGGCCACAAAGTATACTATCGCTAGAAGTATGGAAATGTTTAATTTACCTTTAAAAGAATATCAAATAAATATTGGTTTAAGTTCTATACGAAGAGAAGGATTAACTATTGAAAAAAATGAATATGAAGAATATCTAAATAATTTCAATGACAATTTGTTATTGTTACCATATGATGAAAGTGGAGGCGGATTATATATTTGGTTTGAACCATTAAATAAGTTTATAGACTTTTATCATCCATAATCAACTACCCACAACAACGGCTAAACTTCATGCGGGTTCTGTGCTTTCTCAAAGTTTTGTGTATATTTACTAAGTCGCCAAATCTTGTTGATTTGGCTTTGTGAAATCAAAAAAACAAATTCAAACAAAAAGCTTCGGCTTAGTACGTGTTCGAAAATCTGGCCGATTTTCAACCCCGCACAAAGCCTAGCCAAAACCGTTACCTACAATTATGAAAAACATTCGAATTTCATTTATAATTCTTCTGACTTTTATGTCATTTTTCTTATTTGGACAAGATGATTCAAGATACACAGATGGAAACGGATTTGACTCTGTTTTTCAAAATTTAGAATCGGGAAATTTTAGCGGAACGATAAACGGAGTTTTAATTGTGAGAGATTCTGAAAACAAGGAATCTTTATTAGATTTTCAAGGCAGTTACGCAAAATTGGAAATAGAAAAAGATGAAGACGAAGTTTATGATGTGAGTTATAAAAAATATACTGGAAAAACAACAAGCGGAAAAACGGA
Source organism: Wenyingzhuangia sp. IMCC45467 (assembly GCF_054111205.1). The sequence continues at coordinate 254,533 of NZ_CM134196.1, read as the reverse complement.
AATAAAATACGAAACTTACGCTTACGCAAACTCGATTGGAATTGAATTTAATGGAGAATATTATAATTTATCATTAATCGATGGAGCTTGTGATTTAGTCATTAACGGACTTGAATACTCTTATAAATCTGAAAAAAATGCTGAATATCTAATTATAAGAATTACGAAAGAAATAGAATTAATGAATCGTTATGATAGCAAAATTAGAAAAACAATAAAACTTTTACCAAACTCGACTTTGGTTTTCGCAATTAATCGGAATAAAAAACTGTAGGTAACACCGGCTAAACTTCATGCGGGTTTTGTGCCAACTTCAAAGTTTTGTGTATATTTACTAAGTCGCCAAATCTTGTTGATTTGGCTTTGTGAAATTAAAAGAAACAAATCCAAACAAAAAGCTTCGGCTTAGTACGTGTTCGAAAATCTCGTCGATTTTCACCCCCGCACAAAGCCTAGCCAAAACCGTTACCTAACATTTGAAAAAAACGACATTATACATACAAGTTATTATTCTAATTTTTAGCTTATTGAGTTGTAACAACTCTAAAAAAACTGAAAAATTACCAAAAACTGAAAAATATGAAAAATTGATTGGTAAATGGAAAGTCATTAAATCAAATTTCCTACCATTCGAACATATTTCTTTTTGTGAAAAACTGAACTTAAATTCTATTTTCGAATTTGATGAATATGGAGTTTTAAATGTTTACGAAAATGAAAAATATAGACAGAATTGTAATGAAAATCAAACATTTTGGATTGAAGGAAATGAACTTGTGATATTTGAATATGATTTTGGGTTTTCATACGAAATAATAAAACTAACATCTGACTCTTTAAGAATCAAGACAGAACAAGTGCCTAAATATTTATATAAAAATATGACAATTCAAAATGCGAGTGAATTTACAAGTGAGAAAATAGAGTTTGTTGAAAAAAATGGAATTATAATTACCTTAGAAAAGGTAAAAAATATTAAGTAATATTTTGAAAAAAAGTACTAAAACAAACTGAATTAACTAAAATATATTTTTTTAAAATGGAAAATTATATATCATAAATAAAAACGTTAGGTAACACCGGCTAAACTTCATGCGGGTTTTGTGCTTACTTCAAAGTTTTGTGTATATTTACTAAGTCGCCAAATCTTGTTGATTTGGCTTAGTTAAAACCAAAGAAACAAATCCAAACAAAAAGCTTCGGCTTAGTACGTGTTCGAAAATCTGGTCGATTTTCAAGCCCGCACAAAGCCTAGCCAAACACGTTGGGTAACAGCAAAAAAAAATGAAAAATGAAAAAGAAAATTATGTTACTAATCTTAATATTTTCATTGAGTATTAGTTTTCAAGCTCAGACAAAATTTGAAAATTTAACAGATAAAAAAGGTTTTGAATTTCTGAATAATCTAAATTTAAACATCATTAGTTTAGTTCCAACCCAAGAGGAATATGAAAGTTTTAATGAAAAAATATATAACAATATTATACCTGTAGAATATATAAAGTACATAGATTCTATAGATTACTCGAAATTCAATAATAAATTGTCATTCATTAAAATTTATTTACAAAATAGATCTTACAGAAGTCAAAACACATATGAGATAAAAAAGATGAAAAGAAAAGATTCGTTGTTATTGACAAATATTCATCTTGATATGAAAATAAAAGACGATATAATAGATTATAAAGAATATCAGAATCAAAAAATTGAATATGAGATAATTGAAAAAAAATTAAAAGATAAAAAAATACAACATCGAATTGTTTTTTTTAAAACTATCAATTAATATTGAGTTCAAAGCCATTACCCAACACCGGCTAAACTTCATGCGGGTTTTGTGCTTACTTCAAAGTTTTGTGTATATTTACTAAGTCGCCAAATCTTGTTGATTTGGCTTTGTGAAAACCAAAAGAAACAAAACCAAACAAAAAGCTTCGGCTTAGTCCGTAATCGAAAATCTTATCGATTTTCAAGCCCGCACAAAGCCTAGCCAAAACCGTTGTAGTACATTAACGAAAAAAATGAAAGAAAATAAATTCTTAGATAAATTTAGCAACAAATCTAACTCTGAATTGAGAGAGATTATTCTTGAAAAAGAAAAATATAATAGTAAGGCTATAGATGCTGCAAAGGAACTGCTGGAAAAACGAGAAATAAATGAGAACTCTATAAAAACAAACAACATTGATTTTGAAAGTACCTCTATCAAAACCGAAAATGAGGAAGTAATTGAAAATTTAAAAAACCTTCCAGAATTATATTCAAAGCGAGCTATAATTATATTCTCTATTTTATTTACTCCGTTGGTTGGAAGTATTTTAATGTTTAAAAATCTTAAAAAAGTCGAAAACACTCCAGGACAATTTTTAGTCATCTTGTATGGTATTTTCTACAACAAACTTTCTTTCTGGATAATTAAATATTTGAATTTAAACTTCTTCAGTTATTTGTTTGTTATGAATGTTATTGGTGCAGTCATTTTAGCTGTATTTATCTGGAAAATATTAATCGGAAACGACTTCCAGTACTCGAAAAAAAGCAATAAAAGCCCTTTTTTAATTATTTTAGGGGTAATCGGAGTTTTTATTGCTTTAATTACTCTATTGGTATTACTTAACTAAACAGATTGAAAAACGTACTACAACACCGGCTAAACTTCATGCGGGTTTTGTGCTTACTTCAAAGTTTTGTGTATATTTACTAAGTCGCCAAATCTTGTTGATTTGGCTTAGTTTAACTAAAAAGTACAAAACCAAACAAAAAGCTTCGGCTTAGTGCATAATCGAAAATCCGCAGATTTTCTCCCCGCACTAATCCTAGCCAAAACCGTTGTAGGTAATTTACCAAATTGTAATTTCCTGAAATAGGTTGACTAAAAATTAAACACTTTAGTTAAACTATGGACACAAACAAAAAAACACCCTGTCGAAAAAAAAACTACGAAAAAGTTACTTTTCAACACAAATTATTTGTCATTGACCAAATTCAAAATGGTCAAATATCTGTAAACTTTGCTGCTAAGAAATATAACATTTCTAGATCTACCATTTCTTATTGGTTAAATAAATACAGTACTTTGCATCAACAAAATACAGGTATGAGTAAACTAAACGAAATAAAAAAATTAAAGCAACGTATTGAAGAATTGGAGTTTGTAAAAGACTTTCAACAGGATATCATTGCAGATATGGAAATCATTACAGGTGTCGATATGTCAAAAAAGTCATTGCCCGAAACATTAGCAAAAGAGATAGAAATAAAGAAGATAAACCTTTTAAAAGAAAATGGATCTATCAATGCTTCGGGGTCAGTAAACAAGCCTTCTACAAAAGAATCAAAACACTCGAAAACAAAGAAATAAACGATAAAAAAAGAATCATAATGGTCCAAAAATATCGTAAAAATGTTGGACAAAGATCTGGTGGTATAAAACTTCATAAAGAACTTAAAGAGCAGATGATTGGACAAAATATATACATCGGAAGAGACAAGTTTTATCGTTTTTTAAGACAATATAACTTGCTGGTGCCTAGGATTAAAAACTACCATACTACAACAAACTCAAATCATCAGTTTAGAAAGTATAAAAACATCGTAAAAAAACAAGTACCTACAAGACCTGAACAGCTTTGGGTGACGGATATAACCTATATTAAAACCCAACATGGACATAATTATTTAGCATTGGTAACAGATGCCTATTCTAAGCAAATTATGGGTTATAACCTTGCAAACCATATGAGAACATCCCTTTGTACCCAAGCGCTCGCTATGGCTATTAAAAACAGGAAATACCCTAATAAAAAACTTATTCATCATTCAGATAGAGGGTTTCAATATTGCAACCCCAAATACACCGAATTTGCTGAAAATAATGGAATGACAATGAGTATGACAGAACAATACGACCCTTATGAAAATGCCCTAGCTGAGAGAATTAATCAAACTTTGAAATACGAATACGGACTAAAATTAACAATCAAAAACACAGCTATTGCTCAGAAAATGACAAAACAAGCTGTTTATATTTATAATAATCTTAGAACGCATTTTAGTCTTGATTTAAGAAAGCCGGCTGAAGTACATCTAAATCCAAACATCAAATACAAATCATATCGTAGAAATAATGTAAATTTACCTGAACTTACTATTTAGATAAGAAGATAATCAACCTAAAAAAAGGGCAACCTATATCAGGATAAGACAAATATGAAAAAAATAATATTAATAATTGGAATAACGATAGTTTCTTTTAATTGTTATTCACAAAAGAGTTTTAATATTAAAAATGAATTTAATTCATTAAATCAGAAAGTTGAAAAACAATCAGAATGTATTAAATACTTAGAAAATCAAGATAAAGAACAAAAACTTGAAAATCTAAAATTGAAACATGAAATTGAACTTCTCCAAAACTCAAACGAATATTATAAAACACTACTTCCTATTCAGACTGGAATTTTTCGGTGATAGTTGCAATAGCAATTTTTGTAGTGGGATATATCATACCGAGAACAAATGAAAAAAAATACAAAGAATATTTAGAGGTATTAAAATTAGAAATCAAAGGATTTAGAAATGAATTTAAGACATCTGTGTCTTTTTTAGATATGGTTAGATTGTACAATGAAAACAATATTATTTCAGGAATTAAATCTGGTTTAAACTGTTTGAAATATTTATCTGAAGTTGAAACATACAAAAATGCAAAAAGAACAAGATTAGCATTTGGTTACATGATAAAACTTACAAAAAAAATAAGTAACTCAAAACTAGATGAAATAATAAAAGAAAAATCAATAGATTATAATGATTTAATTGAAGCTTTAAACAAATCTAAATACAAAAACGAATACATAACCGAATTGAACGAGTTTAGACAAAATTATAAATAAACATACCTACAACACCGGCTAAACTTCATGCGGGTTTTGTGCTTACTTCAAAGTTTTGTGTATATTTACTAGGTCGCCAAATCTTGTTGATTTGGCTTAGTTTAACTAAAAAATACAAATCCAAACAAAAAGCTTCGGCTTAGTACGTAATCGAAAATCTTGTCGATTTTCAATCCCGCACAAAGCCTAGCCAAAACCGTTGTGTGTAATTACCCAGAAAAATGTTTAAAGGAGAAAAAACAGAAGGAATTGAATTTTATAAATTGTTATTTGAATCAAGTGAATTTACTTCTGAGTTAGGAAAAATAACTTTAGCATCATGTAAACCTGAAACTGAATTGATTCTTTTCTATCTCCGAAAAAACATCTCCAATAAATCACTCACCAAAAGTACTTTAGGTAAACTAATTCAAATAGGAGAAAGAAACGAACTACTAGATGAAAATTTACTAGAAGCACTAAAACAAATTTTAAGAGAACGAAATTATTTTACTCATAATATCTATTTGCTTTTAAATGGAAATATTAAAGAAACAATTTTTCCGAAAGAAGACTTACTAGATACAGATGTAATTTCTTATCAAATTATGGCAAGCGACTTAAAGGAAAGCTTGTTAAATATTTCAGAAGTAATAAAATCTAAAAATTAAAACGTGGATGTATTAATAGAAATTATATTGGAAGGAATTCTTTATGGGCTTTGGAATCTTCTCAAAAAAGGATATTATTTTTTAAGAAAAACAATATTTGGAATCCCCTTTCCAAAAGATTCAAATCAAGAAGAAAAAAAACTTGAGAGAAAATATCTTTATCGAAAAATTAAATTAACTGATAACATAAATTTAAAACTAACAAAAAGTATGTCTGGAGAATTAGTTGAAGTTATTTCTAAAGATTTATTTTTTGCAGAATTCAGAGACGAAAAAGGAAATCTAATCGAATTTAAAAATGAATTAGTTCACAAAATAAGCAGAAGTCAATTTGAAATAATTAAATAAATTATATTCTTTGATTATAAATGAATATTGGAATCGCTCATAAAAACTACACACAACACCGGCTAAACTTCATGCGGGTTTTGTGCTTACTTCAAAGTTTTGTGTATATTTACTAAGTCGCCAAATCTTGTTGATTTGGCTTTGTGAAATCAAAAGAAACAAAACCAAACAAAAAGCTTAGGCTTAGTCCATGTTCGAAAATCTTGTCGATTTTCTTCCCGCACAAAGCCTAGCCAAAACCGTTGCCAAACATTAAATTCTATGAAAAATATAATTTTAATATTAAGTCTAATATTCTTCACAAAAAATTATTCACAAGAAAAGAATTTCATTGATAAATCATATTTAGAAACACAAGCTGTAGTTGATACATTAGTAGTTCCTGACTTAATACATATTTCAATTTCCCTGAAAGAAGAAAATACAAAAGGGAAAATCTCAATTGAAGAACTCGAGAATAAAATGAATGAGCATTTAACTCTAATCGGAATTGATTTAAAAAAACAACTTACACTAATAGATATAGGAAGTAATTTCAAAAAATACTTTTTAAAAGACACAGATATATTAAAAAATAAAACGTTTAACTTAATAGTTTATGATGCTTCTACAGCTGGAAAAGTTATCAAAGAACTAGAACAAATAGGAATATCAAATGTTGATTTAAGTAAAACTGAATTATCTAATATTGAAAATCTAAAAATTAAATTAAAACAGAAAGCGATTAATAAAGCTATTAAACAAGCGAAAGCAATGCTTGAACCTTTAAATCAAAATTTAGGAAATGCTATTTATATTTCAGACATTAATTCAGATCTTTCAACGGCTCTTCAAGGAAGAGTAGCTGGTGTAAGTATTAGAGGATATAATTCTATTTTTAAATCAAATGAATCTGAAAACATTGAAATTGAATTTAAAAAAATAAAAATAGAAAGTACAGTAAATATTAAATTTGAAATAGAGTAAAACGTTAGGCAACACCGGCTAAACTTCATGCGGGTTTTGTGCTAACTTCAAAGTTTTGTGTATATTTGCTAAGTCGCCAAATCTTGTTGATTTGGCTTTGTGAAATCAAAGAAACAAAACCAAACAAAAAGCTTCGGCTTAGTACGTGTCCGAAAATCTTTTCGATTTTCTTCCCGCACAAAGCCTAGCCAAAACCGTTAACTTTAACAATAGTAAAATTCGGTCGAATTTTTAGCAGTTTCAGAAATTATAAAGATTCTTAGAAAATTGAAACCACGTCTCTCCTACTTTTTTACTAAACTTTTTGCTTGCTGAAAATTTATAAACTTAAGATCTAATCGCTTCTTACTTGTTGAGAAATTTTAACTTACTGAAAGATTTCTTATTCTAAATCGTGGTTACGCTGAATTTTAAAGTAGCAACGCTGAAATAACTCTTGCGTTTAATGAAACAGTAGTTAAGTAAAAAGTTATGCTTTGAAAGTCTTTTAAAACTAAAAATGAAAAATTTAATAAAACTATAGTTTTGCTGAAATTACTCTTTCCGCTTAATGAAACAGTAGCAACGCTGAATTTTTTAGTAACTACGCTAAGTTTCAATGAAAGTTCAAAATAAAATGAAACTTATAAAATTGCAAAAGTTAACAACGCATAAAAACAATTTGGGTTTGGTTTCTTTCCCAATGTTCTGTACTTTTAAACTATAAAAATCGCTCGGTTCGAAAAGTCTTCGACGTTTTCTCCCCAAACTGATTTTTATACAAAACCGTTGCCAAACATTAGAAATGAAAATTGTAAATACAAATTTAAACTTCATTCTTCTCGAAATAATTGACGAGAAAAACTCAAATGGATTGAATTTAAAACTTACTAACACAGGTACCATTCCGAGGAAATTAGAACCAAATGATTTCAATAAATTTGAATTACAACTAAACGGAATTGAAGATAAGAAGCGTTTGAAAAATGAACTCAATAAATTCCTGAATAAATATATCGATGTTGAGAAAACTAAAGATAATTATTTAGATTTCTGGAGCGAACAAAACCAAATCGGAGAATTCAAAGTGGAAAACTATATTGAGAATATTACTGAATTAAACAGAGAAGATTGGATTATGAATTACCAAAATCTTCTAAACTCTTTCTATAAACAATATGACAAAAATACGAAAGAAACTCATTTACAATCAAAATTTCTTGAACGACTAAAAAAAATCAATGAAGATGAAATAAAAAAATATGAAAGAAAGATTGAGTTTTTCAAAAATGATAAAGAAAAAATTGAATCTTTGAAAAACAGAATGAATTTAGTATATCGAATAGAAAAAATGAGTGAAAAATTTATATCCGAATTAAATAATATCGAATAAAAACGTTAGGCAACACCGGCTAAACTTCATGCTGGTTTAGTTTTTAACTCCAATGTTTTGTCTATATTTACTAAGTCGCCAAATCTTATTGATTTGGCTTTGTTTAAACCAAAAGAAACAAAACCAAACAAAAAGCTTCGGCTTAGTACGTGTCCGAAAATCTTGTCGATTTTCAAGCCCGCACAAAGCCTAGCCAAAACCGTTAACTTAAACAATCCTTGAAATTTCTGTCGAAATTTACGCGGATGTTTAAATTGAACGGTATTCATAAGTTTGAAACCAGTGCTCACTCAAAAAAAATCAAAACGAAACTTATCTTTCTCTGCTGAAAAAAACCTTTGTCTGCGTAAAAAATGAATTGGAAAAACTTCAGTAATTGATAATTTTCTCTAGCCGATAATGATTTGTAAACTGGTATTGCGTGTTGAAGTGTACGTGAAAATCATATAAATATTTCTTTGCTCTTTATTTGAAAAATATCTAATGAAACGAAAAGTTGTTTCACTAAGTTAAGTGCTGAAATGTACGCTAAAATCACTTCGTTGATAATTTGTCTTTAATCGATGAATATTTACATGCAAAACGTTGAAATTATCGTAGCAATGCAACTTTGAAGTCGTTACGGGTATTTTGGAAACTTCTTCTATCCTAGTGAATTTTTCAGTTTGAAAAATTGCATAAGTTAACAACAGCTAAAAAACATAGCTTTTTTGTGAGTGACTAAAGTTGGTTTTCTATTTATTTTGTGTAGTTTTAGTCTGAAAAGTAATCGGCTAGCTAACTCGCTACGTTTCCTAGCTAAAACCGTTAGCTCTCATTTTGAAAAAAAGAATCTACATATTATTAATTTTTATATCATTCGGAATTATATTTTTTGTTGGAATAAGTATTTTAGAAATTTCAGTGGTCGACAAGAACACAGATAATCAAAACTATAAAAATAAAAAAAGTATAATTTCTACCTTAAAACAAAATCGAGTTCTATACTCTTATGGACTTGACACCTTAAATTGGGAAAAATATGTGGTGAAAAGAAAGGTAAATCTAGTTCAGAGTAAAATTGAACGTGACTCAACCATAACTTATAATCTTATTGCACCAATGGATACAATCACTAATTATGGTTCTACTCTATTTGTTAAACACGAAAAATCAATTTATATATCGGGACAAAAACATCGTGTAATTGAATCTAAAAAATATATTAACAAAGATATTTCACCAATGCCTTTTGATCTTTATGATTTAGTTGAGCCATACGTTGATGCGAATGGGCCATTCCTTTTCAATACGGATTATGGAATTTTGAATTTACAAGTTTGGTCGGCAGGGCTACAAATTTTGTATTTACCAAACGAATCAATAGTTGAGATTGAAAAAGAATTATTACAAAAATAAAAATCTAGAAAAAAAACAAGAGCTAACACCGGCTAAACTTCATGCGGGTTTTGTGCTTACTTCAAAGTTTTGTGTATATTTACTAAGTCGCCAAATCTTGTTGATTTGGCTTTGTGAAAACCAAAGAAACAAATCCAAACAAAAAGCTTCGGCTTAGTCCGTGTTCGAAAATCTTGTCGATTTTCTTCCCGCACAAAGCCTAGCCAAACACGTTAGCCACAAGCTCAGAACCCAATTATGATAGGAAAATGTAGACTATATGGAATAGAGACTGAACTGAGAAAAAGTCATATTGTTCCAAAATTTGCATTTGACTATATGAAGAAAACTGGTGGTAGATTTCTTCGTGGCTATGAAAATCCCAATAAAAGAATACAAGACGGAATTAAAAAATACTTATTAGGAGAAAGAGCCGAACAAGAATTTAGTAAGCGAGAAAGATGGTTTACTAATAATATTTTCTTTCCATATTTAACTGAAAATCAACAAAAGTTTGATTACGATGAAAATTTCGCATATTTCATTATTTCTGTTTTGTGGCGAGTAATTCTTGACCATTTGGATAATCCTTTGTCGGACCCAGAAAAGTTGAATTTCTTATACGAAGTTGCGGATGAATGGCGAGAATTTCTAGCAGAATCAAAATATCCTAGAAACTATAATGACCTAAATGTGATGTTAACTGATAGAATTACTTCACATACTACAAATACTCAAAATGCGGATTTATATATGTCTAGATATATAGATGCTACAATAATTATTAATGATGATTACTCAACTGTTGGTGTTTATGTCAAATTTTTAAGATTTATGTTTTGGAGTATTTTAAAAGGTAAACCAACTGAAGGGGAGAATATTAAAGTTCAATTCAATCCTAGCGTTCTTACTCTACCTCAAGTTGTGAAAGACAATTATTTTGGAGGCTTTATTTTTAGTAGAATAAAAGAAATAGACAATGGTCCTGAAGTAAGCAAAGCTCAACAGAAAAAAATAGCTGAAGAGATTATTAAAAATGAAAATAACTTTTGGGATACTGATGCTGGAAAATCTATGCAAAATGATTACAGATTAAGAAAAAAAGCCAGTGGCTAACAACGTGTATAGCTCATTACGGCTGAATTCCTAAATCGGAATTCATTGCAATTTGCTATCTTAGTTTTACAGCGGAAAATTTTACCAAATTTCCCGCAACGAGCCATACACAAACCCGTTGGGGTAAATTATGAAAAAAATACTTACATTAATTATTCTTATCCTAACTTCATGCATAAATGAAGAAAAATCTGAGTGGAAAAAAATTCAGAACTCCACAAAATTGAATGATTACACAAAATATATTTTAGATTACCCAAAAAGTAAATATGTAGTAAATTCTTTAAATAAATATCAGGAAATACATACGACAATAATTTTTCCTTGTCAAAGAGGAGTAAATAAATGTAATATTGAATTTTTACCAAACGAAAAATTATATTTCGAATACCAAAATGTTGAAATAAATAATATTGACAAAAAAATATATGAATTTCTTATTGACAAAAAAACTGAATCCACAAGTAAACTAGCTAAATTCAAAATTAAAAATATTGAAATACCTTTTAAGTATTTCGAGATAATATACACTCCTAAAGATATTAATAAATTAAGAAAATTACTATTTGAAATAAGTAAAGGAATAATTCAATATGAAGAATATATATCTGAAAAATACTTGAATAAAAAATACTCTACATTAAATAATGAAACAAAGGAAGAATTAAGGAATCTCTCTAGTATGATGATCTCCCTTTATCGTTTTGATAAATATATATTACCTCCACCACCTCCACCTCCACCTGTTGAAAGTTAATATGAAAAAACTTACCCCAACACCGGCTAAACTTCATGCGGGTTTTGTGCTTACTTCAAAGTTTTGTGTATATTTACTAAGTCGCCAAATCTTGTTGATTTGGCTTTGTGAAAACCAAAGAAACAAATCCAAACAAAAAGCTTCGGCTTAGTCCGTGTTCGAAAATCTGGCCGATTTTCAAGCCCGCACAAAGCCTAGCCAAACACGTTCTCTTCAACCTTCAAAAAATTCCCAAAATGAATATTGAAAAATGTTATGAATATTTTAACTTTTTGAACTCTGAATGTGATAAATATCTTTCTGATAAAATAGTTAATGAAGAAGAACTATTAAAAATGCAAAGTGAATTAAAAAGATTTAAATCATTGGTCAATAATTCAAATCTTTCTCTCGATATAAAAACAACTATTGAAAAAGTTACTTTGAAATATGAAGTAACCAGAAAAACGAAATTTATTAAGTTCTTGAATATGATTGTTTTTGGTCATTATACTTCTTATTATCATTTGAAAAAAATGAAAGAAAGTATAACTGATTTCAAATCTCAAGTATTAGATACTTTTTTACTTCTAAAATTAAAAAGTAATCATTCTAATTTCAAAACTTGAAAATCAACTCTACAAAAATCAGAAATGGAATAAATTTAGTCATTTATAATAAAGTATAAATATCTACTTATTTAAATAACATGAAATAAAAAGGCAAAAGAGAACACCGGCTAAACTTCATGCGGGTTTTGTGCTAACTTCAAAGTTTTGTGTATATTTACTAAGTCGCCAAATCTTGTTGATTTGGCTTTGTGAAATCAAAAGAAACAAATCCAAACAAAAAGCTTCGGCTTAGTCCGTGTTCGAAAATCTTGTCGATTTTCAAGCCCGCACAAAGCCTAGCCAAAACCGTTGTACTTAATTATCGAAAAAAATTGAAAATAATGAATATTGAAAAAGATAAAGAAATACTCATTAGCAATTTATTGAACTCCCCTAAATATGATAACTTTTCAAAAATTAATACAATTAATACAGCTGAGATTAATTATCTATATGAAACACAAATTAATTTAATTATTGATTTATATGACAGTCATGCATTTCTAATAAATAAATTCCGTTGGACTTTCGATAAATTTTATGGAGAAAAAAAACAAGCACAAAAAGTAATAACTGCCGCATTATCTAGAAATTTTCAATCTTTGTTTGTAATGATTAAACTAACATTAGAAGGAGATTTTGGATCAGCTAGAACAATAATGAGACAAACATATGAATTATTGCTAATCTCAAAATTTTTTGGAGTAACTGAAAATGAAAAAAACGCAGAAAAGTGGTTAAGGGGAAATGATTTTAATTTATATAAAACTGTACTAAAATATCTAAAAACACCCAACAATGAGTCCCTTAATGAACTGTGGAAAATTCTTTGTTATTTTAATCATAGTACTATTTATTCCAATCAAGCTCTTCCATATTGGAAAGCATGTGAAAATGATTTAGAAATGTGTTTAAGTCTAATCTATATATTAATTTGTTCTAATTATCATTTGTGTAATACAGTTTATTTAGAAATTAACCCATATGCATTATCTCTAATGAAAAGTTACTCTAAATCTGACCTTCAAAAATCGAGAAGTGACTTTAATCTTTTAAAAAATGAGTTTAAGAATCATGTCGGAAAACAAGCAATTAAAGTTAGTTATGATTATTCTAGGAAATGGAAATATGAATAAAACTAAGTACAACACCGGCTAAACTTCATGCGGGTTCTGTGCTTACTTTAAAGTTTTGTGTACATTTACTAAGTCGCCAAATCTTGTTGATTTGGCTTTGTGAAATCAAAAAAACAAATCCAAACAAAAAGCTTCGGCTTAGTCCGTGTTCGAAAATCTAGCCGATTTTCAACCCCGCACAAAGCCTAGCCAAAACCGTTAGTTTAAACAACCACGAAAATTTCTGGTCGAAATTTACGCAGTTATTTAAATCGAACGGTAATCATAAGTTTGAAACCAGTGCTGACTCAAAAAAAATCAAAACGAAACTTATCTTTCTCAGCTGAAAAAAACCTTTGTTTGCTTAAAAAATGAATTTGGGAAAATCCAGTAATTGATAATTTTTCTCTAGCCGATAATGATTTGAAAACTTGTGTTACGTGTTAAAGTGTACGTAAAAATTAAACAATATTTTCTTCTCTAATTATTTGAAAAATACTTGTAGAAAATGAAGAATTTTATAGAGTTACGTGCTGAAATGTACGCTAAAATCACTTCGTTGATAATTTGTCTTTAACCGATAAATATCTACAAGCAAAACGTTGAAATTATCGTAGCAACTCAAGATGAAAATCGTTGCGGATAATTGGGAAACTTATTTTCTCCTAATGAACTTTTAAATATGAAATAGTTGCATAAACTAACAACAGCTAAAAAACATAGCTTTTTTGTGCTTAATCAAAGTTGGTTTTCTGTTTATTTTGTGTAGTTTTAGTCTGAAAATTAATTGCTAGTTTACTCGCTACGTTTCCTTGCTAAAACCGTTGTATTTAATTTATGAAAAAATTAAAAATATTATTCATCATTTATTTTTTTATTGGGTTTTTGAATGCTTTTTCTCAAGAAATAAAAGAAATAGATAGTATTTTAAAAATCGAAAACTTTAAACATTTTAGTAAAGAATTAAGAGTTTATATCTTTGAAAGTTTTTCTGAAAATTGTATGTTTTACAGAATATACCAAAACGAACTAAATCAATGGAAAATTGAAGAATACTTTGTACATCCAGAATTAGAAAGCTTAACTTATATAAATGAAAATGACTTTTTAAATGATTCAATTATAAAGAAATCTTATAAACCTGAAAGATTTACAAAAAAGAATATAAAACCTAATAAAAATTTCGATTTTGAATGGTTAAATCTTTTAACAACAAATATTTTAGAAATTCCTGATTTATCAGAATATGAGTATAAACTTAATAAAAAAAGTGTTGAGAAAATAAATGGAAAATATGAAATAATCGAAGAGGAAGTAATTGGAATCACTGACGGTAAAACTTACATTATAAAAATAAAAAATGAAGAAAATTTAAATGAGCTAATTCTCCACAACCCTTATTCTTATATAAAATTTTATCCTGAAGTAGATGAACTAAATTATCTATCCAATTTTTTAACGAAATTTAAAGATATATTTTACTGAAAAAACTAAATACAACACCGGCTAAACTTCATGCGGGTTCTGTGCTTTCTCAAAGTTTTGTGTATATTTACTAAGTCGCCAAATCTTGTTGATTTGGCTTTGTGAAATCAAAGAAACAAATCCAAACAAAAAGCTTCGGCTTAGTACGTGTCTGAAAATCTTGTCGATTTTCAACCCCGCACAAAGCCTAGCCAAAACCGTTGTAATACATAGTGAAAAAATAAAATTCATATTAATTGGACTACTACTATTAGTCTTAAAAATTTACAGTCAAGATAAAATTGTAAAAGATTCTATTTACGGAAAATATAAATATGCATGTATTCTTAATTCAATAGAACTAGAACTTTTTGAAGATAGAACTTTCAAATTTTATTGTCATACAAAAGGTATGTTCTTCTTTTGGTCTGAAACCAAAGGTACTTTTAAACTAAAAGGAAATAAAATAATATTAAATAGCCTAACAGATTCAATACAAATTAGAAAATACCAAAATAAAATTCATAAAAGTTACAGAAAAAACAATGACTCTCTGTTTTTTAAAATAGTAGATAAAAACAAAAATCCATATTATAAAATACCTATTCAGTATTTTATAAATGGTGAAATTGTTGACATACAATTTACTGACAATTTTGGAAACTTAAGATTTAAAAAAAGAACTGAATTGGGAGTGATTAAGATTTGGGATCATCATCCCTCAACAAAAAAATTTAATACTATAGACTTAGTCTTAGATAGTATAAATAATTCATTCGAAATTCAATTGAAAGAAACAAATGGATTTGAGTTTATTCACTTTAGTGACGAAACTCTAACTTTTGAAAATAATAGATTGAAAGCTGGTAAATATCGAGATAGTGATTGTGAAAATTATTTTAGAAAACAATAATACGTATTACAACACCGGCTAAAATTAATGCGCGCTTTGGTTTATACTTCAATGTTTTGTGTATATTTACTATGTCGCCAAATCTTGTTGATTTGGCTTAGTTTAACTAAAAATACAAAACCAAACAAAAAGCTTCGGCTTAGTCCACGTTCGAAAATCCGCAGATTTTCTCCCCGCACTAATCCTAGCCAAAACCGTTGCCTTTAATACTGAAATGAACATAAACTTTCAACTTACAAATTCTGATTTTTTAGAATATCAACTTTATAATTCTTCAAAATCTCCATCTCACAAAAAAAAACGATTTAAATCTCGAATAATTGTTCCTGTGATTTATCTTTTTTTTGGGCTTTATTTGGCAAATGTAAATGACGATAATGGAATTGGAATTAAATTTGCTGGAATCGGAATATTATGGTTTGTTATTTACCCAACATATTCAAAATGGAGATATAAAAAACATTTTCAAAAGCACATTGAGGAAAATTATAAGAATAGAATTAATAAATCTGTAGAAATTAAATTTAAGGAAGACTTTATATATACGAAAGATTTTACATCTGAAAGTAAAATAAATAGTGCTGAATTAAAAGAGTTCATTGAAACAAAAAAACATTTCTTTATAAAACTGACAACTGAATTATCTTTAATTGTGCCTAAACACTCAATTGAAAGTATAGTTGAGTTTAAAAAAAAATTAACAGATTTAGGAGTTGAATACAAAAACGAACTAAATTGGAAGTGGAAATAAAAGTTAATGAAAGCATATTATTATTTATTATTTCGAATTTATAAATATTTTGAGGGTATTGAAAAAAAGAAAAATTCTTTTAATATCTCTCCCAAACAACATGTCATAGTAGAAAGTACTTTTATTTTGTATATTATTTTAATTTCAATAATTACATATTTAGAATACCTTAATTACATTCCAAAATATAATATTTCGAAAATCTACATTGTTTTGATAATGTTTATTATCGGGTTAATTAATTATTTGTTTTTTTTAAAAGGTGAAAAATATTTAAAAATGGGATTTAAGAAAGATTTAAACGGTGGAATTGTTATTGTTTCTTTTTTATTATTAATCTTATTCCTTTTTCTTAATATCGCTTCTAAGAATCGAGAAACAATATTCTCTAAAATAAATTCGGAAAAATCGAATGAATTTGAGAATAACATTAAAACTATTAAAAACAATCATCTTAATAAAAACTAGAAAAGTACTAAAGGCAACACCGGCTAAACTTCATGCGGGTTTTGTGCTTACTTCAAAGTTTTGTGTATATTTACTAGGTCGCCAAATCTTGTTGATTTGGCTTTGTGAAACCAAAGAAACAAATCCAAACAAAAAGCTTCGGCTTAGTCCGTGTTCGAAAATCTAGCCGATTTTCTTCCCGCACAAAGCCTAGCCAAAACCGTTAGCTAATATTTATGGAGAAATTTTATTTCTAAGAAAATATTTTATTGTAAAAACTTAAAAACAGATACTTAAATAATAAAAAACATGAAATTATACGAGAAAATAATCTTAATTACAATAGCTGTCACAGGATTATTAATAGGTATGAGTACTCTCTTTGATTTTAACTTATTTCCATTCATTTCATTAATCCCTTTTGGATTATTTTTAATTCTATTGACTTCTTATACATTTAAAATTACAGATAGAAAAAAGAAATTTTTACTATTAACTTATATTTTTATTTCATTGAT
Organism: Wenyingzhuangia sp. IMCC45467; assembly: GCF_054111205.1. Next base: position 237,251 of record NZ_CM134196.1, on the reverse strand, counting down.
TGATACTCTATTTTCATTCCTACACTGGGAAGGACAAATGTTCTTAGGAAGTACAAAATGGCTTATAATTCTTATATTATCAATTTATTGGCTCATAGATATCAATAAATTAAATATTGAAACCTATAATAAAAAAGTAAAATGGATAAGTATACTATTTTTGACTTTTATTATTTCTCACTATATATTTATCAACATATCATTATTTGTATTTATTGGATTATTTGTTTTAGTAGTTAAGCTACTTAAAAATGATAATTCTCTATTAGAGAAGAACGACTATCAAATGGTTAAAATAGCTTTACTAACTAGCGTATTTTTTATTTCGATACATTTAAAAGCTATATTACTTTTATCAATGATCATATAAAAAACATTAGCTAACACCGGCTAAACTTCATGCGGGTTTGGTGCTAACTTCAAAGTTTTGTGTATATTTACTAAGTCGCCAAATCTTGTTGATTTGGCTTTGTGAAATCAAAAGAAACAAAACCAAACAAAAAGCTTCGGCTTAGTCCGTAATCGAAAATCTGGCCGATTTTCAATCCCGCACAAAGCCTAGCCAAAACCGTTGCCAAAAATTTAAAATGAAAGATTTCTATATAAGAAGTATAAAATATTTTTTAATCACATTAAGTATTTTTTATACAATTATGAGTATCAAAGCATATGATATTGTATATATGCCAGAATACAAACTAGATTCATTAATAGTATCTGTATTAATGACATCTTATACATCAAGGTTTATATTAATATTATCATTATCAATTGCCTTAACTATTAGCTTTTCAAATAAAATAAAAACACTCAAAAATAAAATTCTAAAACATTGCATATTAATCTCAATATCTTGTGGAATAATATCTTTTTTGTTATGTGATATAATTCTTCCAGAAATGTATAAAGAAGGGTTCACAAGAAGCCTTAATATTAAGATGGGAAAATCCATTTCATTGCAAGAAGAAAGAATTAATCGAAAGGACTCCTATAATAATTTATATTACTTACAAAATATAAATTTTATTCGAAAAAAATTAGATACTATTTCTGATAAAATTGACTTACAATATTCTAAAATAGATTCTATCAAATTAAATATATCCAACCAATATCTTAATGAAAAATTTTCTTATAGTAAAGGAGCAGATATTGAAAAATTTAAATTAAAAGAAGGTTTAAAAAATCCTGCCGAAAACCAAAGAAAAATAGCTTCTGAACTCAAAGCTGAAATAAATCATACTAAGCGTATAGAAACACAATTTAACAAAGCAAAATGGACTATTATAGATAGAGTTTATTTCATCATTTTAGCATTAATAACTCCTTTTATATCATTATTATTAGCTTCTAAATTTTATAACCAAAATGAAATATCGCTTATAGCTATATCGTTATTACTTACTTCTTTCCTATATCTAATTTCAACAGATATAAAGGGCTATATTATCGATAAACAATTCTTAAGTTTAATATTGTCAGTAATCATTTCGATACTATTAATTGTATTTCTAACTAAATATAAAACTAAAAAACTTTAGGCAACAACGGCTAAAATTAATGCGGGCATTATTTTAAACTTCAATGTTTTGTGTATATTTACTAAGTTGCCAAATCTTGTTGATTTGGCTTAGTTTAACTAAAAAGTACAAATCCAAACAAAAAGCTTCGGCTTAGTGCATAATCGAAAATCCGCAGATTTTCTCCCCGCACTAATCCTAGCCAAAACCGTTGGCAATAATATAAAATGACACTCGAAAAAATATATGAAAAAGCAAATGGAATAATTGGCATTGAAGCAATGACAGTTAATGAAAGACTTTATGTTTCAGGTTTAATTGACACATTTGATAAAGTCAAAAAAGATGATAAGGAATTAGCAAAAATCATTTTAAAAGCACTTAAAGTAGACACAAAGTCAATCGAAAAAATTGTCACATAATGAAATATAGTATTCCCGATAAAAGAGAATTAACTAAACATGAAATTGAATTTCTAACTTATCTATTTGAAAAAGAAAAATCAGAATGGAGAAGTATAATTCCAAACCTGAAAGTTATTGCGAGATGTGGTTGCGAAAATTGTCCAACAATAATGTTTGGAAAATCATTTGATTCTGAAATTCAAAGAGGTGAATTAATGATCGATTATGTTGGGAAAAGTAAAAACGAAAAACTAATCGGAATTATGATTTTCGGAACTAATGAAATGCCTAAAGAATTAGAGTTTTATTCAATAGATGGAGAAACTGATTTTATTGAATTACCCAAAATTGAAACATTAAAACCTACAGAATACCAATAAATACTATTGCCAACACCGGCTAAACTTCATGCGGGTTTTGTTCAAACTTCAAAGTTTTGTGTATATTTACTAAGTCGCCAAATCTTGTTGATTTGGCTTTGTGAAAACCAAAGAAACAAATCCAAACAAAAAGCTTCGGCTTAGTACGTGTTCGAAAATCTTGTCGATTTTCAATCCCGCACAAAGCCTAGCCAAAACCGTTAACTTAAACAATCCTTGAAATTTCTGTCGAAATTTACGCGGATGTTTAAATTGAACGGTATTCTTTAGTTTGAAAACAGTGCTGACTCAAAAAAATTCAAAACGAAACTTATCTTTTTGAGCTGAAAAAAGCCTTTTGTTTGCGTAAAAAATGAATTGGAAAAACTTCAGTAATTGATAATTTTTCTCAAGCCGATAATGATTTGTAAACTGGTATTGCGTGTTGAAGTGTACGTGAAAATCATATAAATATTTCTTTGCTATTTATTTGAAAAAATATCTAATGAAACGAAAATTTGTTTCACTAAGTTACGTGCTGAAATGTACGCTAAAATCACTTCGTTGATAATTTGTCTTTAATCGATGAATATTTACATACAAAACGTTGAAACTATCGTAGCAATGCGATTTTGAAGTCGTTGCGGGTATTTTGGAAACTTCTTCTCTTCTAGTGAATTTTTCAGTTTGAAAAATTGCATAAGTTAACAACAGCTAAAAAACATAGCTAAGTTTCTGCTTTCTCAATGTCTGTGTTTTATTTATTTTGTGTAGTTTTAGTCTGAAAATTAATTGCTAGTCAACTCGCTACGTTTCCTAGCTAAAACCGTTGTAACATATTTATGAAAATAATTGAAAAAACCTGTTAATAACTTGTTGTCTTTTAAAACATTATCATTCATTGGAATCATATATCTTTGTTTGAAACAAAATGAACTATGGCTAAAAAAAATAATCCATTACCAAAAACAAATAAACAATCGAATACTGGACAATATATTCCTAAGTCGACAAACTTAAGTAGAGAAGGTGCAGAATCAACCAGAGGTTCAAGAACAAGTACTCGACCTAAAAAAGACAACTAGAAACAGCTAATGAAATTAAACCGACAAACATTCCAAGAATAGATAAAAAATTTAAAATACCTGTTGATTTATCAAAAATCGAAACTTTTTCATCTATACGTTTTAATTCACATTTATCTATTTTTTCGCCTTTAATCTCTTCAATTTTTATGTGGATATATTCTTCTTCATATTTATTGGCATAATATGCTGTTTGTTGAGAAATTACATTTAGTATAATTGAAACAAGAAAAAAAATTCCTGATAATTTAAATACTAATTCATTTTCAACTGAAAACGTTCCCTTCTTGACTTCTTTTAAAAGTTCAAGAATTATATATATTCCAGCACTTGATAAAGAAATAGTCAAAAGATCCATTCTTCTTGATGAATAAAGAGTCCTTTCTTTTGTTACTTTTAAATGTTCTGACCAATTTTCATATTGGATTTTCTTCTTTTCTTTCATTTTAAATATTTAAGTAAATATATTAATAAAAAACATGTTACAACACCGGCTAAACTTCATGCGGGTTTTGTGCCAACTTCAAAGTTTTGTGTATATTTACTGGGTCGCCAAATCTTGTTGATTTGGCTTTGTGAAACCAAAAGAAACAAATCCAAACAAAAAGCTTCGGCTTAGTTGCGTGTTCGAAAATCTTGTCGATTTTCAAGCCCGCACAAAGCCTAGCCAAACACGTTAGTTTAAACAACCACGAAAATTTCTGGTCGAAATTTACGCAGTTATTTAAATCGAACGGTAATCATAAGTTTGAAACCAGTGCTGACTCAAAAAAAATCAAAACGAAACTTATCTTTCTCAGCTGAAAAAAACCTTTGTTTGCTTAAAAAATGAATTTGGGAAAATCCAGTAATTGATAATTTTTCTCTAGCCGATAATGATTTGAAAACTTGTGTTACGTGTTAAAGTGTACGTAAAAATTAAACAATATTTTCTTCTCTAATTATTTGAAAAATACTTGTAGAAAATGAAGAATTTTATAGAGTTACGTGCTGAAATGTACGCTAAAATCACTTCGTTGATAATTTGTCTTTAACCGATAAATATCTACAAGCAAAACGTTGAAATTATCGTAGCAACTCAAGATGAAAATCGTTGCGGATAATTGGGAAACTTATTTTCTCCTAATGAACTTTTAAATATGAAATAGTTGCATAAACTAACAACAGCTAAAAAACATAGCTTTTTTGTGCTTAATCAAAGTTGGTTTTCTGTTTATTTTGTGTAGTTTTAGTCTGAAAATTAATTGCTAGTTTACTCGCTACGTTTCCTTGCTAAAACCGTTGGCTGTAATTAAAAACGACCGAAAAATGACTCCAAAACAAGTCGAAAGAATTCAAAATAAAATCAAAAAAATTAAACATGAACTTGCTGCAGATAAAAAACATTGGGGAGGATTTTATCATGACGGTAGAGGACTTAGATATTTACCACCAGAATTATATTTAAAATTAAACGATTATTCTGGAGCTCTAAGATATTTTAATTGGTTTGACAAAAACTTCCCTGAAGATTCTGGATTTCCAATATTTCTCTTTGAATGGACAATTACCCTTTTCAAAAAGAAAAAAATTAAACTTGCTGAGAAAAAAGCTTTAGAAACATTTTATTCTAATACTTATTTAATTGACATGTTTTTAGGAAATGAATTACTACACTTTGATAAGTCCGAAAGTTCTAATTGGGAATACTCAAGTTTAGTAGAAAATTTAAAATATTCGAAAAATCAAGAAGAACTCAATGATTTTACTAAATGGTTGAAAAACTTTACAACAACTGAAACATTTTACGATTTTGCTAATAAATTCATTAAAATTGAGACAGAATTAAAAAATGAACCTGTCGGAAAGAAAAGATCAAATCTTGTTAATGAAAAATACAAATTACTTGAAAATCTGAAATAAAAAACTACAGCCAACACCGGCTAAACTTCATGCGGGTTCTTTGCTTTCTCAAAGTTTTGTGTATATTTACTAGGTCGCCAAATCTTGTTGATTTGGCTTTGTAAAACCAAAGAAACAAATCCAAACAAAAAGCTTCGGCTTAGTCCGTGTTCGAAAATCTTGCCGATTTTCAATCCCGCACAAAGCCTAGCCAAAACCGTTGGCAACAAGCTTATACGAACTCACAGAGAAAGAATGAACTCTAGAACAATCGAGAAAAATATTGGAAAACCGACAAAAATCGATTGGAAGAAACCAAAAGCAATTGGAAGTTCTTCTTTTTTTCTGAAATCTTTTAAAGCAAAAAATAATTCAACTGTATTTATAAAAGAAAATTCTAAATGTAGTTTTGAAAAATATTCTGGTGGAATTCTTTTAAGGTCTTACTTGTCTAATAAAGCTAGTACATTGACAATAAAAGAATCCGAAATTAAATACATAAAACTAATACGTGGAAAAGAAAGCGTTGAACCTATAACTTTATCTCCAATGTGGATTATGTTAAAATTGGGAGTTTCTAAATTAATTGCAAGATATTTTAGAATAGTAATCGCTGAATATTCAATCGACGAAATGAAATTAAAGATTGAGACAGAAAATCAAATTATGGAATTCATTCAAAACGGATATATCTTTGAGAGACAATTGAGTTTTTTTGAAGAACTGAATTATGGAGACAAAATAATAGTTGAAATGAATGAATAAAAAGCCAGTTGCCAACAACGGCTAAAATTAATGCGGGCTTTAGTTTTAACTTCAATGTTTTGTGTATATTTACTAAGTTGCCAAATCTTGTTGATTTGGCTTTGTCTAACTAAAAATTACAAAACCAAACAAAAAGCTTTGGCTTAGTCCGTATTCGAAAATCCGCAGATTTTCTCCCCTCACTAATCCTAGCCAAAACCGTTGGCTGTAATAAAATATGACAGACTTTAAAACCGAAAAAGCCAAATTATTATCAGAATTGAATTCTGAAATTAAACGCAATCCAAATAATGAAATTTTAGAAATATTAAAAAATAATTTAGATTCATATCAATCTGTTTCCGAATTAAATGGATTTTTAAGTAGAACTATTGTTGATAGTCTAAATTTTGAATTTAAAATCGGAGAAAAATTAATTGAATTTGAAAACTATTTCTCCGACTATTCGAATTCAATTCGTTCGACTGAATTGAGAAGTTTAGCGAAAAAATTAATTAAGGAAAACACGCGAATTACATTTTACGGAAAAGCTTGGTCTAAAAATACTGCTGAATGGATTTATTTTGACAAAGTGTTTGACTTAAAAAAAATACGAAACAAATTCTCATTTGGAAATAATATAATTGAGCATCAGAATTTAGATAGCAGGTCTGGATTAGAAAAAGGATTTATTGACAAAAACACCAATGAAGGAATAATGGGAAAAGTGAAATAAAACTACAGCCAACACCGGCTAAACTTCATGCGGGTTTTGTGCATACTTTAAAGTTTTGTGTATATTTAGTAAGTCGCCAAATCTTGTTGATTTGGCTTTGTGAAAACCAAAGAAACAAATCCAAACAAAAAGCTTCGGCTTAGTTGCGTGTTCGAAAATCTTGTCGATTTTCAACCCCGCACAAAGCCTAGCCAAAACCGTTGGGCACAATTAAAACGAACAAATGAAATTTAATTCGATAGAGGAAATAAAGACAGAGTTTAGTTTAGAAGGATTTGAAAAAGATAAATTAAAGAAAAAACTGAAGAAAAAACTAGCAGAATCACACCCTGATAAAGTTGGTCAAGAAAATTTTGATAGTGAATATTTTGAAAAACTTAAAAGTGGACTTGATTTTTTGACCAAAACAACCACAACTGATTTGGTTACAACCGAACAAGTAACTGATTTAATAAAAATTGTAAAAGACTTAACTACAAAATCAAGTAATGATACGGCTGAAAAACAACTTTCTGAAGGTCTAGACAACTTCTACAAAGAAAGAAAAGAAGCTCTTTTAATGCCGAAAATATCTTTATCTGTTATTACTGGAATATTATCTTTCTTATGGCTATTTCCTCAGACTGTAGCTGATCATCCAATATTAAGTAAGTATATAGATTTTGAAAATACAGTATCAACTATAGTTTGGTTTGTACTTTTAATGTACACAATCTTCTTTTGGGTTTTAATTTCTAGAAAAGAAAGAAGAGAAAAAAATTTATCAAAAGGACTAAAAACAGAAAGGACACAAAATAAAATACTTGTTGATTTCCAAAGAGAAAACGGAACTGAAAATTTCATTAAGTCAGATTTGACCGATTTCATTCTTGACAGATATAGTTTTAGAAAGCAACCTTCTGTTTTAGCTGTATTTATGGGAAGAGCAGGAATTGACCAAGAAACAGGAGAAAATCTTTCTAATTTCATTATTAGTAAAGCTGAAAATAAAGGTTTAATCACTGAAAACAAAGAAGGTCTAACATTAGATGAACTTTACGAATGGAAATAACTGTGCCCAACACCGGCTAAACTTCATGCGGGTTTTGTGCTTACTTCAAAGTTTTGTGTATATTTACTAAGTCGCCAAATCTTGTTTATTTGGCTTTGTGAAACCAAAGAAACAAAACCAAACAAAAAGCTTCGGCTTAGTACGTGTTCGAAAATCTTGTCGATTTCCTTCCCGCACAAAGCCTAGCCAAAACCGTTGGGTGCAATACCAAAAAAAAGAATAATCAACTTCTATTTGTAATTTTTGTAATATATTTACCAAAAACAATTATAGAAATGATTTTAGAATTCAAAGTTAAAAATTATCTTTCATTCAGAGAAGAGCAAGTTCTTAGTTTTGAACCCTCTACTGACAAAGAATACGAATCACAGTATTGTGTAGAAGTAAAAGAAGGAGTTAAAATTTTAAAACTAGGTTTGGTTTATGGTGCTAATGCTTCAGGAAAAACCAATCTATTAAAAGCACTTGAATTTTTAAGAAGATTTGTTCTTATTCAAAAAAAAGACAAAACTAAAGAAACTGATGCTTTATCTTTTCAATTTGACAATTCCTATATTGAAGAACCTAGCGAATTTGAATTATCTTTTTATCTAAATAAAATTAAGTATGTTTATTCTGTCATTTTAGACAATGATAAAGTACTTGTAGAAAACTTAATATATTACCCTGGAACTCAACCCGCTGTGTTTTTTGAAAGACAGTTTGATTCTAAAAAACAACAATCCATTGTAAAGTTTGGAGGAACTATCAATTTAAAGGCATCTGATAAAAAATTACTTCAGGGATTGACTTTAAAAAATAGTTCCGTTTTTTCTGCTTTTTCTAAGGTAAATATTGAAAAATCAATATTTGATGAAGTATTCAATTGGTTTAATGATGATTTCATGCAGCTTATAAAACCATCAACTGATTTGTTTGGTTGGACTAGTAGTAATATTGAAAAAGATAATACTTGTAAGGATTTTGTCTTAGAAGTACTTCAACAAGCTGATTTTAACATTTCATCTATTGATATAGATGAAGAGGAAATTGAAATTGATGAAAAACTTGAAACAAAAATTTCAAGTATGAATATTCCTGATGAAATGAAAGAAGAAATTCTTCAAAAGAAAATATTAAAAGCAAAAGAAATCACGTTTGAGCATACTACTGCATTAATGAAGAAAAACTTACCTAAAAATCTTGAATCTAGTGGAACAGTAAGGTACTACGGATTAGGAGGGGTTTTAAATAAATTATTGTCTTCAAACACATTTTTATGCATAGATGAAATAGAAAATTCATTACATTACGATTTAGTAGCACACTTCATTAAAACCTTTTTAATGAATTCAAAAAATTCTCAATTATTATTTTCTACTCATGATATTAACTTGTTAAACGAAGATTTTTTGAGAAGAGATACAGTTTGGTTTGTTGATAAAAATGAGTTTGGTGCTTCCGAATTATATTCTTTATTAGATTTTAAATTACATAAAAATCTATCTCCATACAATGCTTATAAAATCGGAAAACTTGGTGCAAAACCTGAATTAGGAGAAATAATCTTATCAAAAAATGGCTAGAAAAATTTCTAATAGGAAAACTAAATTTAAAGTTGCAATTGTAGGAGAAGGTCTTACTGAGTGGTATTATTTTTCTAATATGAAGCAACATGAACGATTTAAATTTAAACTAGAACCTGAATTACCAAAACATTCAGATTATAAAACATTAATTAGAACAGCTCGTCGAAAACGTGATGAAGGATATGATCTTATTTTTTGTGTTTTAGATATGGATAGAATTATAACAAACGAAACAGAAAAACGAGGGTACTATTTAGAAAAAACAAAAATTAAATCAAACAGAAAAATTGAATTTATAGAATCTATGCCTTGTATTGAATTTTGGTTTTTACAACATTTTTTAAAAAATTATTCATCAAAAGTCTATTTAAATTATAACCAAGTATCCACTGCTTTAAAACAACATATTCATAATTACGATAAAACTGGAAATTTTTTAAAACCTTTTGGAATTTATAATCATTTAAACACTGTTGGTAATTACTCAAATGCAAATGAATTTGCTTCTAAATCAATTGAAGAAAAAAACACTAGTTCTAATCCTTTATTTAATTATACTAATATGAATGCCTTAATAAATAAATTGAAAGATATAAAAAGGTAAAGCACCCAACAACAACTAAAAAACATAGCTTTTTTGTGCTTACCTAAAATTGGTTTTCTGTTTATTTTGTGTAGTTTTAGTCTGAAAACTAATCGGCTAGTTTAACGCTACGTTTCCTAGCTAAAACCGTTATATAGCATTTCAAAAATAAGATCTGAACATGAAGAAAATCATAATCATATTTATCACATTATTATCATTCATTTCTTGTAAAAATGAAAAGTCAAATATTTTTAAGCGGTCTTTTTATCAGTCTTTTAACATTATTAAAGAAAAACATATCAAAACAGATAAATTAAATTGGGATAAAATTGAAAAAAATATTCTCGACTCAATTCCGGAATTTCGAAATAATTTTGATGTTTATAATGGAGTAAAATATGTTTTAAATCAAACAAACGATAAACACAGTTTCTTTTTGCCACCAAATAAAACTTTGAATCCATTAATTAATGATTCACTAAGCGTTCCAGAAGTTAATTATAAAATTTTAGATAATAATATTGGATATTTAAAAATAACAGGTTTTTTCTCAAACGATAGCTTGAGTTCAGCTTACTCGTTTAAAATTAGAGAAACGCTAAAAAAGGTTGATAGCTATCCAAATCTATCTGGATGGATTCTTGATTTAAGAAATAATGTCGGAGGAAAAATGGGTATGATGTCTTTAGGACTTGCACCTTTATATGAGAACGAAACCATTGGATACTCTGTAAATAATAAAAAAGAGTATTTTGAACATAAATTAATAAATGATGCTTTCTATTATGGTGAATATAAGGTCAATAAACTTCACTTAACAGATACTTTATTTTATGATAATTTGACAAATTCAGGTAAACCGATTGCAATATTAGTGAATGAAAAAACAGGAAGTGCGGGTGAGGCTACAGCACAGTCATTCAAATTTCAAAAAAATACTATGATCTTTGGAACAAATACACTTGGATTAACAACAGATGTGCAAATGTTTGAATTTGTAAGTGGAGCACAACTTTGTATATCTGTTGCATTTATGTGTGATGAGAAAAAAAAAATAATTAAGGAAATTATACCTGATATTAAATGTGAATCTAAAAACTCAGTAAATTTGGCTATCAACTGGATTAAAAACGCTATATAACACCGGCTAAACTTCATGCGGGTTTATTTCTAAATTCAAAGTTTTGTGTATATTTACTAAGTCGCCAAATCTTGTTGATTTGGCTTTGTGAAAACCAAAGAAACAAATCCAAACAAAAAGCTTCGGCTTAGTACGTGTTCGAAAATCTTGTCGATTTTCAAGCCCGCACAAAGCCTAGCCAAAACCGTTAACTTAAACAATCCTTGAAATTTCTGTCGAAATTTACGCGGATGTTTAAATTGAACGGTATTCATAAGTTTGAAACCAGTGCTCACTCAAAAAAAATCAAAACGAAACTTATCTTTTTGAGCTGAAAAAAACTTTTTTTACGTAAAAATGAATTGGAGAAAATCCAGTAATTGACAATTTTTCTCTAGCCGATAATGATTTGTAAACTGGTATTGCATGTTGAAGTGTACGTGAAAATCATATAAATATTTCTTTGCTCTTTATTTGAAAAATATCTAATGAAACGAAAAGTTGTTTCACTAAGTTAAGTGCTGAAATGTACGCTAAAATCGCTTCGTTGATAATTTGTCTTTAATCGATAAATATCTACCAAGCAAAACGTTGAAATTATCGTAGTAATGCAACTTTGATGTTGTTGCGGATATTTTGGAAACTTCTTCTATCTTAGTGAATTTTTCAGTTTGAAAAATTGCATAAGTTAACAACAGCTAAAAAACATAGCTAAGTTTCTGCTTTCTCAATGTCCGTGTTTTATTTATTTTGTGTAGTTTTAGTCTGAAAATTAATTGCTAGTCAACTCGCTACGTTTCCTAGCCAAAACCGTTGGCATTCATTTAAAAAACAAATGCTCTATTCAATAACTTAACGCAACCAATTCTTAATTTTTCCATCTTAGTTAAAATTATCTATTATGAAACAGAGAATAATAAATTTAGTATTAGTTATATCATTAGGATTTTTCATCAATTGTAACAATAAAGACAATGATATAAACTGTTCTCTTGTGAATTGTTTTGCAGGAGATATTGTAAAGCTAACTTTTTTGAAAAACGATCAAAATATATTTGAAACTGAAGCTAATACTGAAATATCCATAACACAAAATAATAAAGCAGTAGATTTCAATTTAAATACTGAAACTAATCAAGTTACACTATTTTTATATGATGACAGCCCTCTAACATTATTTATAAATGACCAACAACTTAATATGGAAATTTCATCAACCTTTATAGAAAGTGAATGCTGTAGCGGAATTGAAATTAATAGTTTAAAAATTAGCAATATTGAAATTTGCAATGATAAATCTTGTAATGAAGTTTTAAGTATTGAAATTAATTAAAAGCATCTATATGGTTAATGTTTTTTATTTCTATTGAAAAAAATATTAAGTTGAAAAAACGAAATGCCAACACCGGCTAAACTTCATGCGGGTTTTGTATTAACTTCAAAGTTTTGTGTATATTTACTAAGTCGCCAAATCTTGTTGATTTGGCTTAGTTCAAACCAAAAGAAACAAAACCAAACAAAAAGCTTCGGCTTAGTACGTGTTCGAAAATCTTGTCGATTTTCAATCCCGCACAAAGCCTAGCCAAAACCGTTGGGCACAATTAAAGAAAACTGAGATCAATTGAATTAATATAATGGAAATTAATGAGCTAATAGAAGTTTGGAAAAATTCAAAAGTAAAATTAAATAAAGGTGCAGAATTACTTGAAATAGAACTCTTAGAAAAGCATCTGGAATTTGAATTTCCTAAAAAGTTTAAACAGTTTTACTTAAAGATAAATGGGTTTAAAGATTCTACATATGTTTTCTATATTTCCTCTTGAACGAATAAAAATAGAATATGACTTATCTGAAAATAATGACTTTATCCCTTTTTGTGATTATTTAATTAATAGCCATCAAATTGGATTCTGCAGAAAGGCAAATGGAATTTATATTAATTATGAAAATAATCTTTGCGATTTAAATGACAAAGTAGCTGATAACTTTGAATTATCAATGATTGAAATTTTAAACAATTCGAAAAATATATATTAAAAACTGTGCCCAACAACGGCTAAAATTAATGCGGGCTTTGGTTTAAACTTCAATGTTTTGTGTATATTTACTAAGTCGCCAAATCTTGTTGATTTGGCTTAGTTTAACTAAATAATACAAATCCAAACAAAAAGCTCTGGCTTAGTGCTTGCTCGAAAATCCGCAGATTTTCTTCCCGCACTAATCCTAGCCAAAACCGTTGTGGCTAATTTAATGAACCCTGAATATGAAAGGAAAAATTGGAATTGTAATTATTATTTTGTCTTTTCTAATTTCATTAAATCCTTATTGGCTGATTTTTGGAATACCTCTTTTTGTAATCGGAATTATAATATTATTACTTTCTCAAAAACCTATTAAAACAAAATTAATTTGGATTTTAACGCCAATAATTCTTTGGTATCCATTTATGACTTTGTTTTTCTATTTAATGGGAACAATTGGAACAGCTACAGCTCAAAAACTTGATTTAATATTCCCTGAAAACTTTAAAGGAAAAGCAATTGTAATATCTGAAATGCCTTGTGGAGAAGAAATTGAAATTATTGATAACCGAGAACAATTGCGAATTCCAGAAAACGGAATTTTACTCTATAAAGGAAATTTAAAAAGCGGATATATAAATAATCGATATTTTAAAATTGACAAAAAAGGAAAAAAGACAGAAATACCAACTCGTGCGAATTATATGTACTTTGACGATTCAGAAAATAAACCTGACGAAAGTGTTGAAGGAATTTGGTTAAGTGGTGGTGGAACAAAATATAATCCAAATCCAAATGGCGGAATTAATTACTCATACAGAGAGTTTTTAATAAGTTCAAAAGATAGTTTGGAAAAATGGAATGATTTTAAGAGTTCTAGAAGATTAGAAAGAATAACAGATAGTTTAGTGGAAAAGTGTAAAAACAAAAACTAGCCACAACAACATATATAATTTATTGCTGGCTTCTAGCCTACTTACGAAAATCCTCTCGGATTTTCTATTCGGTTTTATTTACTAAATTCAGTGCTTGAAAAACGCAACAAATCATATATAAAACCGTTACCTTTAACCGCGCAAAATTCCGGTCGAAATTTTCCCTGTTAAAGAAATAGAAGCTATTCTTAAAAGTTTGTAACCACGTAACTGAGCGGAATTTTGAAAAATTCATTTTTCCCGAAACATTACTGTAACCGATAATAATTTAAAGTAACTGAATTTTATAAACAGAATTGCGTTAAGCTGAAATGTCGAAAAATTCTAAAAGCTGAAAAACTCACTAAACTTTCGAATCAGTAAAAACTTGTTTGAATTTAGCGTAGCAATGCTTAATTTAAAACCGAAAATCACTAAAAATTCGAATTTAATACAGAATCTTGAAAAAATCATTTGTTTGAAAAACAGTCGCTACGTGTTTGAATTATAGGAAAAACACTAAATTCAACAGAGAAATGAAAGTTTACGAATGAAAAAACGGCAAAAGGTAACAACGTGTAAAAAAAATTGCTAGTCTAGTTATTTCAAAATGTTCCGCTTTTCTTTATTATATTTGTTGCTAGCTCGAAAGGTTGACTATTTTTTAATCGCAACTTTTCTTACACAAACCGTTACCTTTCATTAAAAAATTCGAAAATTAACTATGAAATGGCTAAAATACATTTTAATATTTATAATAACTTTAATCAGCTTTATCACTATTTATTATTTAATTAATAACAAAACTGAAATATCAAATCTTACGGAAAAAAATAAACGATTTGCTCTAAACACAGTTGATATCATTAAAGCTGAAAACTTAAAAAAAATAATTAAAGAAAAGGCTTTGTTGGAAAAATCAAGTAATTGGATAACTAATGAAATAACTACAAGTTCCGTAAAATATAATTCTGAAATAATATCAGACAGAGACAAAAAAATATACATTGAAACTACAACAGATATCAACAATATTTATGACAATTTAAATTATTCCAAATTTGTAATAAACGCAGGAATTAAAGCTTGGATTCTCGGAATAAAATCAAAAACTGATAATATTGAATTTTCTAAATCTGAATTAACTCAAATTGGAGAAATCGGTTATTCGGTAAATTTTAAAGGTGAAAATGGTATTATGGGATTTCTTTGGATATTTAAGAAAAAAAATATTTTTATTACAATACAATGCCTTAATTCAAGTGACGAAATAATTAATACTGAAAACATTGAATATATTTTAAATGAAAAATTTCCTCTTAGATAAAATATTCTCACAAATAAAAAAACGAAAAGGTAACACTGGCTAAACTTCATGCGGGTTTTGTTCCAACTTCAAAGTTTTGTGTATATTTACTAAGTCGCCAAATCTTGTTGATTTGGCTTTGTGAAATCAAAGAAACAAAACCAAACAAAAAGCTTCGGCTTAGTCCGTAATCGAAAATCTTGTCGATTTTCAATCCCGCACAAAGCCTAGCCAAAACCGTTAGGCATAATTATGAAAAAAAATATTATACTGTTTATTTCTTTATTTTTTTCAATAAATTTTTACTCACAAGAAATAGATTTTAATTCATTGCCGAAATATGACTGTAGTAATAAGAAGTGGATTGAATTTACCAGAGATACAATTATTGTAGTTAAACCTCAAAAACAATCTAATTCAGTTGAATATTTATTACAAGATTTATATGCATTTATGAATAATAAATACATCATTAAAAATGAGAATGAACTCAATGAAAATGACTTAAAAAAAAGCTTATTAATTGTTGGAAACACTTCTGATTTTAAGAAATGGGATAAATTTAATTTGCCTATAAAAAAAAGAAAAAAAGGATTTATTTTCAATGACATAATTTTTTTTGACAAACAAGATGCCCTGTGGTTTAATGATTATAAAAGGGTAGTAATTATAGCAAACAATTATTCTGCATTAAAAACCATCTTTGATTTTGGACAACTTGGAATGGACTTTTTCACTTTACAAAAGAATCAACTCTCATATTTTGGTAATTTTATTGATAATGATTTTAATAAGGTAAATTCATCGAATGTTAGAGATTTAAGAATCAAAAATTACATATTATACAACGAAAGTTCTGCTAACTTTTATATTTCAAAAGACAATATAACTAGTATTGACTTCGTGAAAATAAATAACAATTTAAGAGATTATATTAATAAATATGTTACTTTTTTTGAAATATCAATTCCAAAAAGAAAAGTAAATGCAATTATTCATCATGACTTAAATGAAATGAGTAATATGATTGGAATGTGGAGTTTATCATGTGGTGGTAATAGTAACGGAATGAATGTACTTGGAGAAATTCACTGTATTGGAGTAAATCAAGGATTAATTAATCATGAGATAAGTCACCATATTTTTAATTCAAATATTCCTGCTGAAAATCTTCCTCCTCTATTACTTGAAGGTGTAGTTGAAGTATTTACCAATAACGAAAACCACAATCTTTATAAAAAGAGAATCCATAATATTTATAACAATTGGACTAAATTTGATTTTCAAGAATTATTTGAACGAAAAGAATCATTTTACGGATCTAATTCATCTTTGAACTATGAATTATCAGGTGTTTGGGTCAAATATTTTATTGAAAATCATGGATTAAATACGTTTAAAAAATTATGCTATTCTAATAACAAAATAGAATATATAGAATCTTTAACTAATGAATCGTTTCAAAAATTTAATAACAGTTTTAAAACTTGGTTAAAAATTAAAATTGAAGAATTAAAATAAAAAACTATGCCTAACACCGGCTAAACTTCATGCGGGCTTGGTTTTAAACTTCAAAGTTTTGTGTATATTTACTAAGTCGCCAAATCTTGTTGATTTGGCTTTGTGAAACCAAAAGAAACAAAACCAAACAAAAAGCTTCGGCTTAGTTCGTGTTCGAAAATCTTGTCGATTTTCTTCCCGCACAAAGCCTAGCCAAAACCGTTGGCAGTAATAAAAAAATGAGCGATAACGAAGACAAAACATTAATCAATTTTTTCCTATGGTTCTTCGGAATCTTTGCAGTTTGGATGTTAGGATACATCACAATCAAAGCTTTTAATCATAATGAGTTAAGTATATTTAACATGATAATTCCTATTACTATTGGAGTTACATATGAAAACTTAAAAATTTCAAATAATTGGAAACACACAACTTTGAAAATATTTGCTGCTCTAGTTATTAGTTTAATGGCTTTTATTGAAACTGAAAATCATGAAAACTTTTCTTTTAGTGATAATATTCATGAATGGTCATATGCTTTTATATTCCTATTAGTTGCTGGGTCTGTAATATACCATAAAGACAGAATCATTCCGAAAATAACCGAAGGAATAATATTACTACAATCAATCTCATTTATTTATTGGATAATTAACATATACAAGGAAAATATTTTTAATCATTATGTACTCATAACTCTAATTGTACCATTCTTTTTGTTTTCAATTTTTCATGCTTTTTCATATAAAAAATTCAGTCAAAATAATAAACTCATCCTTAGTGTTTGGAGTTCTTTTATCATGTTAATATTTTCTATTCAGACAATGATAAAAACTGTAAAAAATGAAAACTATTTAGATCTAAGCTTTGAAGCTGTCCTTATTAATTATTTAATGTATTTTATACTTGGAGTTTCTCTAGTGTATATTTATAAAAACGCAGAAATGTTTTTGGGATATATTCCTAACAAAGATAATGGATATAATAATTATTCCGAAAAAGTAAAAAAACTTAATAGAAAGCATATTGAAAGATTTTCTGAAATTCAAGTAAACAAATCAGATTCTTTATTGGCTATCTTATTTCTATCAATTATTTATAGTTTAAATTATTTATATAATATCATCGATTCAGAAACATTGATTTGGATTTGTTTTATTATATTTCCTTACATTTTGAATCTTAAAAACTACTTGATTCAAAAAAAGACTACTGCCAACACCGGCTAAACTTCATGCGGGTTCTGTGCTTACTTCAAAGTTTTGTGTATATTTACTAAGTCGCCAAATCTTGTTGATTTGGCTTCGTGAAATCAAAGAAACAAATCCAAACAAAAAGCTTCGGCTTAGTTGCGTGTTCGAAAATCTTATCGATTTTCAATCCCGCACAAAGCCTAGCCAAAACCGTTGGCAATAATAAAAAAATGAGCAGAAATAGATTCATTGAAAAATTTAAAACAAAATCTAATTCCGAATTAAAACACATTATACTTGAAGAAAAAAAGTATGATTTTAAGGCTGTTAGTGCTGCGAAAGAATTATTAACAGAAAGAAAAGTTAACATTAACGAAAGCCACAAAAAAGTAATTAAAGAGTCATCTTTAAACACACTGCATAAAGAAAATAAAACACAGACACTTACCAATAAAGAAACTAATCAATACTTGCAAATTTTCATTAAACAAAAAACTTTTCCTATCAGTAATGAAAATATTGTTTTGATTATATTAATAACACTATCAGCAACGAGTTACTATATTTATAATTTGAATAATATTGAAAATGCAATCTTTGAGTCTCTTGGAGTTATTTTCACACTAATAACTTTTATTTATTTTGTAATATTAATAATATCATTATTATTTAGACACGAAAGATTAGAGGGAAAATTAGAAGGACATTTAATTTTTGAGAAAGACAGAATTCACATTGGAAATAGTTCTTTTAATATTCTAGAAATTAAAGAAATAATTATTGAAAATTGGTATGTGAAAGGATATCCTGTTAATATCACTACTCCTACTCTGAAACCTAAAAAATCTAACGGAGTTAAAAATTATATTAAGTTATATCTTGAAAATGAAACTGTCGTAACTTGTTATTTTCTTCAAACAAAAACAGATAAAATTCAAAAATTTTCTAAAGTTTTTAAATCCTATTATAATCTTGGATTATTAAGCGAACAGAATTATATAAACATAACTGAATCTTAATAATAAATTACTATTGCCAACACCGGCTAAACTTCATGCGGGGTTTGTGCTTACTTCAAAGTTTTATGTATATTTACTAAGTCGCCAAATCTTGTTGATTTGGCTTTGTGAAATCAAAAGAAACAAAACCAAACAAAAAGCTTCGGCTTAGTCCGTGTTCGAAAATCCTCAGATTTTCAATCCCGCACAAAGCCTAGCCAAAACCGTTGTACACTATTAAAAAATGGAAGCACTATTTGACTTTGGAATTACAATAATTAAAGTCTATTTAATTTCATATTTGTATGTGAAGATTTACTCTATATTAATCGAAAAATTTAAAAATGTAAAATTAATTTCATTACTTCCAAAAATTGAAAAAAAAGAAGATTTTAAGAATGTTCGAATTCTTATTTCAGTTGCTCTCATATTATTTTCCTTTACTTATTGGGGGAATAAAGGATATGGAGATGAAGCATATATACCAATTGGAAACAATAAATTAGTAGAACAATCTAATGGAGTACAGGCTTCTATAACTCCAAAACAATATAAACGAGGATCTTTATATATTGATAAATTCATTATAACAGACAACATGGTTTTTGGAGAAGCTGTTACCAGTCCTGTTGATAGACCATTGCCATTTTTTGTATGGAACTTTAAAAAAGAAGAACTTTTATTTTTTAAAACTCAAGTTGAATTTGATTATTTTTTAAGTCAGAAAGGAATTACAACATTTGAACTAAAATCATTTAATTCAAATTATATTCATTTTTGGAATATCCGAATGATATTAATGGCTTGACAAAAACAGTGTACAACACCGGCTAAACTTCATGCGGGTTTTGTGCTAACTTCAAAGTTTTGTGTATATTTACTAAGTCGCCAAATCTTGTTGATTTTTTGTGAAATCAAAAGAAACAAAACCAAACAAAAAGCTTCGGCTTAGTCCGTTTTCGAAAATCTTGTCGATTTTCTTCCCGCACAAAGCCTAGCCAAAACCGTTACCCAAAAATTGAAAGATTTTGAAATATGAACTTTAGCTTTCTTTTATTAAGTGAAGAAAATTATTTAAATTATAATAACCTGAATCACGAAACTGGATCCTTTAGGTAGTTATTTAATAATGTCTCTTAATTTTCACATGGATATTAATTTCCTTATCATAAAATAACAATAAGTCGAAATCTCATGTGTAATTAATTGTTAGTTTTGAATACTCCAGTGAAGCATTCTATTTGGTTTTTATTTATTAAATTAGTTGTTTCAATATCTTATAAAAATATGAAACAAAATATTCAGATTGAGTCTTTGGATACTGAGGAATTAATTATTATAGTTTTATTTCCTACAATTGAATATTCGAATGAAATAGTTGAAAACACAAAAAAAGAATTACTAAAAAGAAAAATAACGGAAAGTAGATTATCCAAAATAGATTTGATTTGGAGTAACCGATTCAACAAAAAACAATTTAAAGATAAAATTAAAAATGAATTAAATAAAACTGAAAGTTATTCTGTAATTGAAATGTTTTATGTAATAGTATTAGGTACTATCTTTTTTCTAAAACCTTATTTATCTCCTTTAAAGTCTCTTAAAACTTTAAAAAAAGAAGGGTTCTATTTGAAATACAAACAAAAAATATTCCTTATAGCGTTCGGATACTTGATTTTATTTCTAATAATTGGAAATACTATATACTAATTAAAATCATTGGGTAACACCGGCTAAACTTCATGCGGGTTTAGTTCTAACTTCAAAGTTTTGTGTATATTTACTAGGTCGCCAAATCTTGTTGATTTGGCTTCGTGAAATCAAAGAAACAAAACCAAACAAAAAGTTTCGGCTTAGTCCGTAATCGAAAATCTGGTCGATTTTCAATCCCGCACAAAGCCTAGCCAAAACCGTTGCCCACAATAAAATGAATGTAATTTCCTGAAATAGGTTGACTAAAAATTAAACACTTTAGTTAAACTATGGACACAAACAAAAAAACACCCTGTCGAAAAAAAAACTACGAAAAAGTTACTTTTCAACACAAATTATTTGTCATTGACCAAATTCAAAATGGTCAAATATCTGTAAACTTTGCTGCTAAGAAATATAACATTTCTAGATCTACCATTTCTTATTGGTTAAATAAATACAGTACTTTGCATCAACAAAATACAGGTATGAGTAAACTAAACGAAATAAAAAAATTAAAGCAACGTATTGAAGAATTGGAGTTTGTAAAAGACTTTCAACAGGATATCATTGCAGATATGGAAATCATTACAGGTGTCGATATGTCAAAAAAGTCATTGCCCGAAACATTAGCAAAAGAGATAGAAATAAAGAAGATAAACCTTTTAAAAGAAAATGGATCTATCAATGCTTCGGGGTCAGTAAACAAGCCTTCTACAAAAGAATCAAAACACTCGAAAACAAAGAAATAAACGATAAAAAAAGAATCATAATGGTCCAAAAATATCGTAAAAATGTTGGACAAAGATCTGGTGGTATAAAACTTCATAAAGAACTTAAAGAGCAGATGATTGGACAAAATATATACATCGGAAGAGACAAGTTTTATCGTTTTTTAAGACAATATAACTTGCTGGTGCCTAGGATTAAAAACTACCATACTACAACAAACTCAAATCATCAGTTTAGAAAGTATAAAAACATCGTAAAAAAACAAGTACCTACAAGACCTGAACAGCTTTGGGTGACGGATATAACCTATATTAAAACCCAACATGGACATAATTATTTAGCATTCGTAACAGATGCCTATTCTAAGCAAATTATAGGTTATAACCTTGCAAACCATATGAGAACATCCCTTTGTACCCAAGCGCTCGCTATGGCTATTAAAAACAGGAAATACCCTAATAAAAAACTTATTCATCATTCAGATAGAGGGTTTCAATATTGCAACCCCAAATACACCGAATTTGCTGAAAATAATGGAATGACAATGAGTATGACAGAACAATACGACCCTTATGAAAATGCCCTAGCTGAGAGAATTAATCAAACTTTGAAATACGAATACGGACTAAAATTAACAATCAAAAACACAGCTATTGCTCAGAAAATGACAAAACAAGCTGTTTATATTTATAATAATCTTAGAACGCATTTTAGTCTTGATTTAAGAAAGCCGGCTGAAGTACATCTAAATCCAAACATCAAATACAAATCATATCGTAGAAATAATGTAAATTTACCTGAACTTACTATTTAGATAAGAAGATAATCAACCTAAAAAAAGGGCAACCTATATCAGGATAAGACAATATTGTGAAAAAAATTCTATACTGTTCTATTATTGTTGTTTTACTTTTTTCTTGTAAAACAATATATAATGAAACTTCTGAATACCTAAAACAAAAAGGGTTTACATATAGATATAGTGATCGTAATGATTCGAAACTTTATGAAAAACTTAATATTAATGGCTACTATACTATAAATGATACCTTAAACTCTGGCGACATTTTTGGAAGTTATACTAATTTGATGTTTTTTCCCGACGGTATGTTTGTATCTGGTTTTCACAATTGTTGTGACACGGTAAAAGAAATAGGAAAAGTAATTCCATCATATTTTAAAAAAATCATAAACGAAAGAAACTCTGGACTCAGGAATTATTCCTTTTATGAAGATACTCATTGGGGATATTATGAACTTAAAGGTGATACTATTAAAGTTCAACATATTAATGTACACATGATTGGAGGGATGACTAAAGTATGGTACTCTTCAAGAAATTGGTTTAAAATAATTGATAAAAATAGAATTAAAGAGATATATAGATATCCAATCAAAAAAATGACTAAATTAGACTCTTTAAATCATGAAAAATATTATAAAAATAGAGTGAATTTAGTAGAAGCATATTTTGTACCTCTCGAAAATATACCAAAATCTGATGGATGGTTAAAATATGAAAAATGGTTTTGGGAAAATGAAGAAGACTATAATATTTGGATAAATCAAAAAAGTAATAAATAGGTGCTAACACCGGCTAAACTTCATGCGGGTTTTGTGCTTACTTCAAAGTTTTGTGTATATTTACTAAGTCGCCAAATCTTGTTGATTTGGCTTTGTGAAATCAAAGAAACAAATCCAAACAAAAAGCTTCGGCTTAGTACGTGTTCGAAAATCTTGGCGATTTTCTTCCCGCACAAAGCCTAGCCAAAACCGTTGTAGTACATTAGATGAAAATTAAATCAAATATTCAAGTAACTGAATTAAATAGAGATCAGTTTATTCAAGTTTTAGAGAATAATAACTTGAAGGTTACTAATAACGAAAAAATAAGATTTAAAGATTTAATTAAAACATATACTCCTCGATATTATCCAAGATTTAAACCGACAATTAGTGGTGAATTTTACCGAAATGAATGGAAAATTAATTTAGATTCTGTAATATTTAAATCTTTTCTTATTGGAATAAGTACATATATTTTTTTTTTGGGCAAATAATGCTGAAATAAAAACAAGAATAATCATACCTATAATTTTTATGATAATAAACTACTGGATAAATCAGTTAATTATTAAAACTAGAATTGAAAATATTGAAAGTTATTTCAGAAAATCAATTAAAAACAATCATTGAGACAAAAACTAAATTCTATTTACAAATTTAAAAAAAACTCTCTTTGAAGAAAATCATCATATTTATTACTCTAATTATATTAGACTTAACAATTTATGTCACTTTTGGACTATTACTCATGATATATGATGATTCTTATCAAGAAAGTAAAGGAGAGTACTGGAGTTTAAGTAGTATGACATTTCAAGAAAAAATTATTTACTTAAGTTTTCAATTTTGGAATATTGTAAATATTATTATAATAGTATATCTCATTTATAAAATAATCTCGTTTATAAAAAAAACGTACTACAACACCGGCTAAACTTCATGCGGGTTTTGTGCTAACTTCAAAGTTTTGTGTATATTTACTAAGTCGCCAAATCTTGTTGATTTGGCTTTGTGAAAACAAAGAAACAAAACCAAACAAAAAGCTTCGGCTTAGTACGTGTTCGAAAATCTTGTCGATTTTCAATCCCGCACAAAGCCTAGCCAAAACCGTTGTGCGTAAGCTAAAAAAACTCTCCTGAAATTAGAAAATGAACGATAATCATTTCATAAAAAAATTTAGAAATAAAACTGATATAGAGCTAAAATACATTTTAGAGAATAAAGAGAAATATACTGAAAATGCAATTGAAGCTTCAAATTATATTTTAAATGAACGAAGTGGAAAACCAATTGAAATAAAATCTATAACCAAAAAAAGAATAGATAAAAAAGAAGAAAAGAAAATTACTTGGAAAAAAATTGAAAAGGAAAGACAAAGAAGTTGGGAAAAAAATTATTATGCAGGAAGATTACTTTGGTTTGGAATTGCTTGTATAGGTTGTGCTTTTTACTTTTTTGCACCAACTTTATTCACATCTGAAAAATCCTTAATTAAAACAAGTGGAAATATTGAGAATGTAAAAGCTTTTTATACGCAAGTAAGTTCAAAAGGTCATAAAAGCATTAAATCTGAATTATTTTTGAAAATTGAAAATGACCAAAGAAACTATAAACTTGCAAAAAATATTGGACAAAGTCGTAATAATGAAAAATACGAATTCATTGAAAAAGAACTAAAGAAATCAGGAAAAGTAAATGTTTGGATTAAGAAAAGTCAACAATCGAATATTGAGCCTGAAGTTTTTCAAATTACAACAGGAGAAAATAAAGTTTTGTATGATATGGATGATGTTAAATCTGAATTAAAATTTCTATTTCCATTTTTACTTTTAATTGGTATCTTCGGAATCGGAGTTTATGTAAATCATAAATATCCAAATCGAATTAAAAACATAATGAAAAAAAAGCCTACGCACAACACCGGCTAAACTTCATGCGGGTTTTGTGCAAACTTCAAAGTTTTGTGTATATTTACTAAGTCGCCAAATCTTGTTGATTTGGCTTTGTGAAACCAAAAGAAACAAAACCAAACAAAAAGCTTCGGCTTAGTACGTAATCGAAAATCTGGCCGATTTTCAATCCCGCACAAAGCCTAGCCAAAACCGTTGTACAACAGTTAAGATAAAATCATGAAAGTATTAATATTTCTAGTTTTAATTTCAATTTCGTCTTGTAGTGAAACGAAAAAAAAGACAACTAAGATTAAACAAACTGAAAATATTCAAACCGAATTTAATTTAACTGAATCTGATTTTGTAATACTTTCTTTTAAGACTGATTGGTATTATATTTTTAAAAATGTGAAACCCACTGAACTTACTCAATCGGAATTAATTGAAATTGAAAAGGTTTTAAAAACAGTAATTGTGGATAATAATAATCAGCAAAAAATTAGATTGATTGAACACAATAAAAAATTTCCAAAATACCAGCAGACTGAAACAGGTTATGAATTAAAACTAGATGGATATAAAAGACAATACGTACCAATAATAAATGAAAAAGGAGAAAAAAAGGTTTGGATAAATTTCTTTTGTGATAATTTTGGAGCAGATAATTGGAAAACTGAAATAGTTGAAGTTTTGGATGGTGGAAATTGTTACTATAGCATAAAAATTAATTTGAAGACAAAACAATATTATGATTTAAGAATAAACGGATCTGCATAAAAAACCGTTGTACAACACCGGCTAAACTTCATGCGGAGTTCTTTGCTTTCTCAAAGTTTTGTGTATATTTACTAGGTCGCCAAATCTTGTTGATTTGGCTTTGTGAAAAACAAAGAAACAAAACCAAACAAAAAGCTTCGGCTTAGTCCGTGTTCGAAAATCTTGTCGATTTTCTCCCCGCACAAAGCCTAGCCAAAACCGTTATAAACAAGCATGAAAAAAATAATTACACTATCAATATTATTAGTAATCATTGCTTGCAAAACAAATAAACCAAAAGGTCTATGGATAAGTTATAAAAGCAAAGCATTAACTCCTGAAAATGGATACTCACCATCTACTTCAAGTTTAATTTTAAACTTTGACAAACTTGAATTTTACAATTTATCCGATTCAGTTAAGAATTTCTCAATTAATTCAAATTTAATAATGTTTTATAATAATTCAGATACTGTAAAACTTGATTATTTACTACTTGAAAAAGATTCGCTTGAAATAAATATTAGAGAACTTAATACTACTAAAATATTCATTCCATTAAAACTAAACACTAAATTAAATCTATCTAAGAACAAAATCAGAAATAAATTAACTGAACAAAAGTTTTATTCTGTAAAAGATACTTTAAAACTAACATTTACAGAAGATTTTTATACGGATGAATATTCAAAAAAAGAAATAACAAATAAGAGAATTCTCAAAAGTAAATTTTTGACAAATAATGAATTCCATGGATACTGGTATATAGGACAAATAGAGGAAAATTATTTTATTATTATGAATTTAACTCCTGAGAGAATCGGATCAAAAGAAGTGATTTATCAAATAACTAAAATTGAGAATTCAAAAATAAAGATTAAACCAATAGTAACACCTATAGGATTTGCAAATAGAATTAATGAAATAAAAGCCAGTTTATAACACCGGCTAAAATTAATGCGGGCATTGTTTTCAACTTCAATGTTTTGTGTATATTTACTAAGTCGCCAAATCTTGTTGATTTGGCTTAGTTTAACCAAAAGATACAAAACCAAACAAAAAGCTTCGGCTTAGTGCATAATCGAAAATCCGCAGATTTTCTCCCCGCACTAATCCTAGCCAAACCCGTTGTGTGCAAGCAAAAAAAAATGATAGCTGAAACTCCAAAACCTCCATATTATGCAGTAATTTTTAGTTCAATTAAAACTGAAATTGATAATGAAGAATATTTAATCATGTCTAACAAAATGATTGAATTAGCAAATAAACAAACAGGCTTCTTAGGTATTGAAAGTGCTAGAAATGAATTAGGAATTACTGTTTCTTATTGGAAAGATTTAATTTCTATAAAGAACTGGAAAGATGATTATGAACATCAAATTGCCCAAAAATTAGGAAAATCGAAATGGTATAAATCTTATAAAACAAGAATAGCTAAAATTGAAAGTGACTATGAGTATGAAAATTAGTAATAATAATTCTTAACTTTTAATTCCTGAAAATCTACAAATAATGAATAAAATTAATGAATTTGAATATGGAATTGTGGTTATAATAACTACACTCCTATTTGTAATCCCTATAATTTTAACTCTATATAAGTTTCATCGAAAACTTAATTTTAAAATATCAAAAATCCATTTCTTATTTAATATTTCTTTATTATTACAAATTGGATTAGGTATCATATTTTACTTAACTTTTTTAACCTTTGGAGAAGTTTTATTTGAAAACTTTTCTAACACTAAATGGTTTGAATTTATATCAACAGCAACCTTATGGTATTCTGTAATCGGAATTTTCTATTATGTTCCATTTTTAATATTATTAAATATCATCATTATACTTATAAATTTAATTCGAAAGAAAAAGCCAGCACACAACACCGGCTAAACTTCATGCGGGTTTTGTGCATACTTCAAAGTTTTGTGTATATTTACTAGGTCGCCAAATCTTGTTGATTTGGCTTAGTTTAAACCAAAAGAAACAAATCCAAACAAAAAGCTTCGGCTTAGTACGTGTTCGAAAATCTGGTCGATTTTCTTCCCGCACAAAGCCTAGCCAAAACCGTTGGGTAACATTAAAAAGTAGCACCGAAAAACTATATTCAATTAGAATTTTATTACTTTTGAAATATGGAAATGAATATTCAAAATACTAAAATAGAATTAATACAGTGGTTAACAACTCTTAACGACAAATCACTGATTGAGAAAATATTAGAGCTTAGAAAATCTGAGACAGCAGATTGGTGGAATGAAATTTCTGAATCTGAAAAAAAATCTATTGAAAAAGGTATTATAGATGCTGACAATGGAAATCTAAACTCTCACTCTGAAGCTAGAAAGATATATGAAAAGTGGTTATAAGGTTGAATGGACAGATAACGCTTTAAATGAATTAAAGGAAGTTTTTGAATATTTAGAATTAAAATGGACTGAAAGAGAATCTAAAAAACTTTCTCAGAAAATTGAAACTACAGTTAAACTAATAGCTGAAAATCCTTCTTTATTTCCTCAGTCTAAACATTTAGAAGTTAGAAAAGCTGTAGTACATAAATTGAATACTATCTATTACAGAGAAAATAACAATAATAAAACTGTTCAAATATTATCTTTTTTTAGTAATCGAAAGAATCCTAATAAATTGAAAGTATAAAAACGTTACCCAACACCGGCTAAACTTCATGCGGGTTTTGTGCTTACTTCAAAGTTGTGTGTATATTTACTAAGTCGCCAAATCTTGTTGATTTGGCTTTGTGAAACCAAAGAAACAAAACCAAACAAAAAGCTTCGGCTTAGTCCGTGTTCGAAAATCTTGTCGATTTTCAACCCCGCACAAAGCCTAGCCAAAACCGTTGTACTATATTTAAAAATTGTAATTTCCTGAAATAGGTTGACTAAAAATTAAACACTTTAGTTAAACTATGGACACAAACAAAAAAACACCCTGTCGAAAAAAAAACTACGAAAAAGTTACTTTTCAACACAAATTATTTGTCATTGACCAAATTCAAAATGGTCAAATATCTGTAAACTTTGCTGCTAAGAAATATAACATTTCTAGATCTACCATTTCTTATTGGTTAAATAAATACAGTACTTTGCATCAACAAAATACAGGTATGAGTAAACTAAACGAAATAAAAAAATTAAAGCAACGTATTGAAGAATTGGAGTTTGTAAAAGACTTTCAACAGGATATCATTGCAGATATGGAAATCATTACAGGTGTCGATATGTCAAAAAAGTCATTGCCCGAAACATTAGCAAAAGAGATAGAAATAAAGAAGATAAACCTTTTAAAAGAAAATGGATCTATCAATGCTTCGGGGTCAGTAAACAAGCCTTCTACAAAAGAATCAAAACACTCGAAAACAAAGAAATAAACGATAAAAAAAGAATCATAATGGTCCAAAAATATCGTAAAAATGTTGGACAAAGATCTGGTGGTATAAAACTTCATAAAGAACTTAAAGAGCAGATGATTGGACAAAATATATACATCGGAAGAGACAAGTTTTATCGTTTTTTAAGACAATATAACTTGCTGGTGCCTAGGATTAAAAACTACCATACTACAACAAACTCAAATCATCAGTTTAGAAAGTATAAAAACATCGTAAAAAAACAAGTACCTACAAGACCTGAACAGCTTTGGGTGACGGATATAACCTATATTAAAACCCAACATGGACATAATTATTTAGCATTGGTAACAGATGCCTATTCTAAGCAAATTATGGGTTATAACCTTGCAAACCATATGAGAACATCCCTTTGTACCCAAGCGCTCGCTATGGCTATTAAAAACAGGAAATACCCTAATAAAAAACTTATTCATCATTCAGATAGAGGGTTTCAATATTGCAACCCCAAATACACCGAATTTGCTGAAAATAATGGAATGACAATGAGTATGACAGAACAATACGACCCTTATGAAAATGCCCTAGCTGAGAGAATTAATCAAACTTTGAAATACGAATACGGACTAAAATTAACAATCAAAAACACAGCTATTGCTCAGAAAATGACAAAACAAGCTGTTTATATTTATAATAATCTTAGAACGCATTTTAGTCTTGATTTAAGAAAGCCGGCTGAAGTACATCTAAATCCAAACATCAAATACAAATCATATCGTAGAAATAATGTAAATTTACCTGAACTTACTATTTAGATAAGAAGATAATCAACCTAAAAAAAGGGCAACCTATATCAGGATAAGACAAAATCTGTACATGAATGCTAAATCTTGGATTTTATTATCAATCGGAATTGGTTCACAAAAATCCCCAATTGATATTAAAGGAATTAAACAGATTGCAGATGGAATAAATCACGCAATACCGACACATCAAGAATTGCAATCTTCAATAAAATGGCTAATTCAAAAAGGACTTATTATAAAAACTGGAAAAAAATATTCACTTTCAAATAAAGGGAAAAATTTAATTAGTGATTCACAATCTACAAAAAAAAAAGTTTTGAAAATGTGGGAAAACCTAGAATTAAAACTTAAACAGATAGGATAACGTTATGAAAAAAATCAAGTTAATTAGCATAGTATTAGGAATCATATTAATTGGTGGAATATTACTAAAAGATTATTTACCACCTAGAACTCCAATAAAGGTTGTTAGAATTTATAGTGGACTAAGTATTCCTAAATCGACTAAAGTAATTAATTTTAAAGAAGACTATTCATTCACGGGAGAAGGTAAAATAGAAGTTAAATTGAAGCTATCCGATTCTGATATAAAGAAAATTAAAGAAGAATGCTTAAAACTTGAATACAAAAAACTAACAGTTGAGAATCTAATAGAAGATGAATTCCTTAATCCTGACCCTCGATTTGGATTTAATATGCCAAATGCTGATTTAAGAAATATAAACACTGGATTTTATAAACTTAAAGTTAGAGATTTAAAAAATATGGATTTTTCAATGTTAGTATTAAATTTGGATAATAAAGAATTAAGTCTTTGGGCATTAATACCATAGGAATAACATTGCCTAACACCGGCTAAACTTAATGCGGGTTCTGTGCTTTCTCAAAGTTTTGTGTATATTTACTATGTCGCCAAATCTTGTTGATTTGGCTTAGTTTAACTAAAAATACAAATCCAAACAAAAAGCTTCGGCTTAGTCCGTATTCGAAAATCCGCAGATTTTCTTCCCGCACTAATCCTAGCCAAACCCGTTGCCAAGCATAAAAAATAAAAAAAAGTTAAATGAAAAAAAAACTATTAATTATCTCTCTTTCATTATTTCTAGTTAGTTGTAGTCAAAGACTTCATGATTTTACATTGATATCTACTAAAAACATTGAATTAAACGAACTTAATAATCTTAGAAAATCTGAAAAAAGAATTAGTAATGAGGATAAGACACATGTTATTGTTTTCATCCCCACTAAACAAACTAAAATAGAAAATGCAATTGATAAAATTATTGAAAATACTCCTGGATGCATTGCTTTATTAGACGTAGTCATTCATTCTAAATTTTGGTGGATTCCATATATTTATGGACAACAGAAATTTGTTGTTGAAGCAACTCCTTTAATAAAAGAAAATTATAATTCTACGACATCAAACCTTCCTAATTTTGGAAAAATATATCTAACGAAAGAAGGAAATATTGAAAAAATAGTCTCTATATCAGAAAGTGAATTTAATATTGAAAAAAATAAAATGATTGAGTAATAAACATTCAATTTTATTTTAAGAAATATTAAGTTATAAATTATCTAAGGAGAAATTAAAACATAAAAATACGCATGGCAACACCGGCTAAACTTCATGTGGGTTCTGTGCTTTCTCAAAGTTTTGTGTATATTTACTAGGTCGCCAAATCTTGTTGATTTGGCTTTGTGAAAACAAAGAAACAAAACCAAACAAAAAGCTTCGGCTTAGTACGTGTTCGAAAATCTTGTCGATTTTCAACCCCGCACAAAGCCTAGCCAAAACCGTTGCCATTAATTATGAAAATCACTCGCGAACAGATTTACGAAAAGGCAAATAGCGTTGTCAATTTAAAAGGAATGACTGGAAATGAAAGACTTTATGAAAGCGGTTTATTAGACGAATTTGATAAAGCAAAAAAAAATGACAAACATTTAGCAAGAACTATTCTACAAGCATTACAATTTGACGAATTATCAATAGGTCAGATTTTGGGAAATACCATTCAAAGTTTGAAATATCCAAACCCATGGGATTTTCCAAATAAATTATCAAACGGATTGAAAAACGAAAATAACGCAACTGTTGAATATTCAAATGAGAATGAAATTGCAATGGGCGGACCTTTGACTGGAACCTGCCAAATCCGAATAAATGGAAATGATGAAATTTTAATTGATAAATTTTGCGGAGGACAACCAATATGGAATCAAAACGGATTAAAATTAGCAATTCCGATTTGGGAAAGGTCTTTTATGAGAACAGTACAGCGTATTGGAGTATTTGATTTAGAAAAATTGACTCTAACTAAATTCAGAACAAAATTCAAAGTCTTGGATTTGAGAACTTTTAAGAATGATATTATCAGCGGATTTGATAGTCCAATACATAAAACTAAAGTTGTTAAATTTGACATTAAAAATGAGCGAATAAAATCGAGTATTCGGCTGAAATAACTAATGGCAACACCGGCTAAACTTCATGCGGGTTTAGTGCTAAATTCAAAGTTTTGTGTATATTTACTAAGTCGCCAAATCTTGTTGATTTGGCTTTGTGAAATCAAAGAAACAAAACCAAACAAAAAGCTTCGGCTTAGGTGCGTGTTCGAAAATCTGGCCGATTTTCTTCCCGCACAAAGCCTAGCCAAAACCGTTGGCAAATAGCTAAAAAATGAGCACCGAAAGAGAGAAAATGATAAAATCACTGAAAGAAATTTTTATTCCAGAATTACGGAATAGAAATTTTAAAGGTAGTTTTACTCATTTCCGAAAAATTGAAAATGGAAAAATAAATTTGTTGACTTTTCAGTTTGACCGAAATGGTGGCGGATTTATAATTGAACTCGCTAATTGGAATGAATCAGAATTTAAAACTGATTTTGGGAAAATTATTTCAATCAATAAGTTGACTGCTCACGATTTAAATGAAAGACAACGCATTTATCCAAACTCTCTGACAGAAAAAAATGGTACTGATAGTTGGTTCCGATATGGAAACCCGAAATCTGCACAAACATACGAATCATTGGCTCGAAAAGTTATCGAAAGAATTCCATTAATGGAACAATATTGGACTGACAATAAAATAACTGAAGTAACAAATAGTAGTTCTAATTCATTATTGCAAAAATTGAAATCAATATTCAATAAATAGAAATTACATCCAAAAAAAAGCCAGTTGCCAACACCGGCTAAACTTCATGCGGGTTTTGTGCTTACTTCAAAGTTTTGTGTATATTTACTAAGTCGCCAAATCTTGTTGATTTGGCTTTGTGAAAACCAAAGAAACAAAACCAAACAAAAAGCTTCGGCTTAGTACGTGTTCGAAAATCTGGCCGATTTTCAATCCCGCACAAAGCCTAGCCAAAACCGTTAGTTTAAACAACCACGAAAATTTCTGGTCGAAATTTACGCAGTTATTTAAATCGAACGGTAATCATAAGTTTGAAACCAGTGCTGTCTCAAAAAAAATCAAAACGAAACTTATCTTTCTCTGCTGAAAAAAACCTTTGTTTGCTTAAAAAATGAATTTGGGAAAATCCAGTAATTGATAATTTTTCTCTAGCCGATAATGATTTGAAAACTTGTGTTACGTGTTAAAGTGTACGTAAAAATTAAACAATATTTTCTTCTCTAATTATTTGAAAAATACTTGTAGAAAATGAAGAATTTTATAGAGTTACGTGCTGAAATGTACGCTAAAATCACTTCGTTGATAATTTGTCTTTAACCGATAAATATCTACAAGCAAAACGTTGAAATTATCGTAGCAACTCAAGATGAAAATCGTTGCGGATAATTGGGAAACTTATTTTCTCCTAATGAACTTTTAAATGTGAAATAGTTGCATAAACTAACAACAGCTAAAAAACATAGCTTTTTTTGTGAGTGACTAAAGTTGGTTTTCTATTTATTTTGTGTAGTTTTAGTCTGAAAATTAATCGGCTAGTTTACTCGCTA
This sequence comes from Wenyingzhuangia sp. IMCC45467, assembly GCF_054111205.1. The sequence continues at coordinate 203,476 of NZ_CM134196.1, read as the reverse complement.
CGTTTCCTAGCTAAAACCGTTAGTTTTCATTTCGAAAAAAAATTGATACATGAAAAAATTATTAATCATACTTATTCTATTTTCAACTTATAATATCTTTTCACAATTGAAAAATCATGAAATAAAAGTTGACACAATAAATAAAATAAAATCGAAAGGTATTGATAAACAAAATAGAATTGAATTCAATATAGAAAACGGTAAACTCTTCATTAATAAAAATGTAATTATCAAGAATTGGAGTGAGTTTATTAAAAATAGTAAGCTTGAATTAGAAAATGATTCTTTTAACAAAGAATGGCGAGAAGAAGATTTAGCCCAACAAGAAAAGTCACTTGATAAATTTAGAAAAATGGAAAAAATTCCTAAGGCTGATAAATATACTTTGCTTATTATTGACGGTTATGTTCCAAAAGCTATCGAATCAGGAGATTTTGAATTATTAATAAATGAAAAAAATATTGAAGAAATAGTTATTGTTGAAAGGACAAAATCTACTTATAGTAGATATTCCTCAACAGATGAAATAATGAGATATTATACGACTGATAAAAACATTAAAGTTTGGGAATGTTTAGTATCATCGATAACAGGTTGTATGTAAAAAAACGAAAAACTAACACCGGCTAAACTTCATGCGGGTTTTATGCTTACTCCAAAGTTTTGTGTATATTTACTAGGTCGCCAAATCTTGTTGATTTGGCTTTGTGAAACCAAAAGAAACAAAACCAAACAAAAAGCTTCGGCTTAGTACGTGTCTGAAAATCTTGTCGATTTTCAACCCCGCACAAAGCCTAGCCAAAACCGTTGTACTATATTTAAAAATTGTAATTTCCTGAAATAGGTTGACTAAAAATTAAACACTTTAGTTAAACTATGGACACAAACAAAAAAACACCCTGTCGAAAAAAAAACTACGAAAAAGTTACTTTTCAACACAAATTATTTGTCATTGACCAAATTCAAAATGGTCAAATATCTGTAAACTTTGCTGCTAAGAAATATAACATTTCTAGATCTACCATTTCTTATTGGTTAAATAAATACAGTACTTTGCATCAACAAAATACAGGTATGAGTAAACTAAACGAAATAAAAAAATTAAAGCAACGTATTGAAGAATTGGAGTTTGTAAAAGACTTTCAACAGGATATCATTGCAGATATGGAAATCATTACAGGTGTCGATATGTCAAAAAAGTCATTGCCCGAAACATTAGCAAAAGAGATAGAAATAAAGAAGATAAACCTTTTAAAAGAAAATGGATCTATCAATGCTTCGGGGTCAGTAAACAAGCCTTCTACAAAAGAATCAAAACACTCGAAAACAAAGAAATAAACGATAAAAAAAGAATCATAATGGTCCAAAAATATCGTAAAAATGTTGGACAAAGATCTGGTGGTATAAAACTTCATAAAGAACTTAAAGAGCAGATGATTGGACAAAATATATACATCGGAAGAGACAAGTTTTATCGTTTTTTAAGACAATATAACTTGCTGGTGCCTAGGATTAAAAACTACCATACTACAACAAACTCAAATCATCAGTTTAGAAAGTATAAAAACATCGTAAAAAAACAAGTACCTACAAGACCTGAACAGCTTTGGGTGACGGATATAACCTATATTAAAACCCAACATGGACATAATTATTTAGCATTCGTAACAGATGCCTATTCTAAGCAAATTATAGGTTATAACCTTGCAAACCATATGAGAACATCCCTTTGTACCCAAGCGCTCGCTATGGCTATTAAAAACAGGAAATACCCTAATAAAAAACTTATTCATCATTCAGATAGAGGGTTTCAATATTGCAACCCCAAATACACCGAATTTGCTGAAAATAATGGAATGACAATGAGTATGACAGAACAATACGACCCTTATGAAAATGCCCTAGCTGAGAGAATTAATCAAACTTTGAAATACGAATACGGACTAAAATTAACAATCAAAAACACAGCTATTGCTCAGAAAATGACAAAACAAGCTGTTTATATTTATAATAATCTTAGAACGCATTTTAGTCTTGATTTAAGAAAGCCGGCTGAAGTACATCTAAATCCAAACATCAAATACAAATCATATCGTAGAAATAATGTAAATTTACCTGAACTTACTATTTAGATAAGAAGATAATCAACCTAAAAAAAGGGCAACCTATTATCAGGATAATACACTATTACATAAAATAACATCTGTTGAGCTACAACATTAAATCCAAATTAAAACATGACAGAGTTACTAACACAAAATATTTTAAATCATATTACATTATCAAATAAAGAGCTAGAAAGTTTTTGTTACTTATTCTACCAAAAAAAAGTTAAAAAAAAACACTTTTTACTGCGAGAAGGTCAAATTTGCAAGTTTGAGGGCTTTGTTACTAAAGGGCTTTTCAGAGTATATCATATAGATAATAATGGATTTGAGAAAGTACTCTATTTTGCTCAAGAAAATTGGTGGATTACCGATATAGATAGTTTTACCAATGAAAAACCATCCCAACTTTATATTCAAGCATTAGAAGATAGTGAAGTATTATTGATTTCAAAAAAAGATAAGGAATTTGCTTATAGTAACATTCCAAAAATAGAAAAACTGTTTAGAATCATGACTCAAAAAACACATATCGCATTACAACGAAGAATGATAGATAATTTGAGTAAAACAGCCGATCAACGTTATATAGAGTTTATTGAAAAATATCCTAAACTCTTTCAACGATTAACCAACCTACAAATTGCAGCTTACTTAGGCATAAGTCATGAATTTTTAAGTAAAATTAGACGAAAAATAGCTACAAAATAATAGTTAGATTTTCATTTATTGAACTTGTTCAATGTTTTGTGATGACTATCCATCGCATCTTTGTAACATCATAAAACAAGACAAAAAATGAAATCTATTATTTCAACAGTATTTTTAACAATTTTAATTTTATCCAAAATGAATGCACAAGCACAAGTTTCTAAAACAATAGAAACAAACAAATTTAAATTGCAAGTTTACAACGCATCAGAAAACAGTTTTGGTGTAGCCTCTGTAATCGTATCAGGGAAAACCGATGCCGTATTGATAGATGCTCAGTTTACTCTAGCAGATGCCGAAAAGGTAGCACAAGAAATCAAAAATTCAGGAAAAAAATTAACCACTATTTATATTTCTCATGGAGATCCTGATTTTTATTTCGGATTAGAAGTATTTAAAAAATATTTCCCAGAGATTACAGCTTACGCATCGCCTGCAACTGTAGAACATATTAAAACAACATCTCAAAAGAAATTAGATGTTTGGGGAGAAAAATTAGGTAATAAAATTACGTCTAATACTATTTTACCTCAAATTCTAAAAGAAAATTCTATTGAATTAGAAGGCGAAAAGTTGGAAATTATTGGGTTAAATGATTTCCCTAAAAGAACTTTTGTATGGATTCCATCAATTAAAACAGCTTTGGGTGGTATTAATGTTTTTGGCACAACATTTAATGCGTGGATGGCAGATGCACAAACAACAGATATACGTAACAACTGGATCTCAATCTTAAATACGATCAGTGATTTAAAACCTGAAATTGTGATACCTGCCCACGCAAATACCAATTCAGATTTCACTATTGATGCTGTAAATCACACAAAGAATTATATTCAGTTTTATGAAGAAGCTTTAAAAAACAACAAAACTTCTGAAACTTTAATAGCAACCATAAAATCAAAATATCCAAATTTAACTTTTGAAACAGCCTTAATGTTAGGTGCAAAAGTAAACACAGGAGAAATGAAATGGTAAAACCTTTAACAATCATCAACTTGACATTACTTTAATAGTGTCAAGTTGTTCTTTTAAACAAGAAGTAATGACTAATTTAGAAATAATAAAAAGCACCTATGAAGGTGAAAATTCAGAAGAAAACGGTATAAACTTAGCCAAATATGTGGCTAAAAATATTAGTTGGACAGAAGCCAAAGGTTTTCCGTATGCAGGAACTTATATTGGTTTAGAAAGTGTTACTGAAAATGTTTTTAAGCGCTTGGGTAGCGAGTGGATTGATTATAAATTTTTACCCGAAGATTATATTACCGATGAAGACAAAGTAGTTGCCTATGGCACATATTCGGGCACATATAAAAAAACAAACAAGTGTTTTAAAGCAAGAGTTGCTCATATTTGGAAACTAAACGATGGCAAAATTATCAGTTTTGAGCAATTTGTAGACAGTAAATCGGTTGATGAAGCAATACGTTAAAACACTACTAGGCCTAACATTTTATATAATCCATAGATGAGTTCGTTCTTCATCTATGGATTTTTCATATTCTTAAAACCTTTTAGAGACCAAAACGTATGTACATAAAATCGCTACACAACTTGTATTTTACCAATAGAAGCAAGTTAAAAGCAACATATAAAAATTGAAAAAAAGATATAACTTTCGGAAAATTAATTTCAGAATTTTCTCTAAAAACTATAAGTATAATAAAAATGATATTATTTTTAACCAAAGACATGTTGTAAGAGCTTTAGAAAAAATTATCTCTTAATTAAGAACTGATTTTCATTATATAGAAGGTAAAAAAGGCAATTGCTAACAACGGCTAAACTCAACATATCTTTAGTTTTAACTTAAATGCTTTTACTATATTTAACAAGTTGTAAAATCTTGTCTGATAATGTAAAATATATTACAACTGATTATGTTGGATAATTTAATGCTACAAAAAAGTTAAATATAGAATCAATAGATAAACCTGATAACAAATATGACTTGATTATTTGTTATCATATTCTTGAGCATATTAAGAATGACATAACAGTATGAAAGAGATAAAAAAAATTCTAAAACCTAAATAAAAGTGCATTATTCAGATCCTATTTAAAAATCTCCATCAATAAAATTAGGTATATAAATATTTTGCTATCCAATTAAACAGAACAATATTATACTGTTCTCTCTATTAAATAAGAGAAAAACTTTTTTATTATTACAAACTATTAAAAATAACACCAAAAATGAAGCAAATAATTTATAAGTTAATATACCATTCAGCAATTAATAAAGCACTAAGAAACATTAATAAAATATTTTCTGTATTTCTTCCTGATAACATTAAAATTCCACCATCAGGAATCTTAACTATAAAAAATAAAAAAAGTAAGAAACTAAAAATTAGAACCAACCAAACTAGTTATTTAACTCACTTGCTATTTTGGAAAGGGTATCAAAATTTTGAATACACAAGTATCTTTATAAAACTGATAAAAAAACTAGATACATTTTACGATATAGGTTCAAACATTGGTTACTACTCTTTACTTGCAGAAATGGAAAATCCAAAAATTAAAGTTGTAGCATTTGAACCAGCTAATGGTCCATTACATTATTTAAAAGAAAACATTCGTATAAATAATTTTAAAAATATAATAGTTGAAGATATTGCTTTATCGGAAAAAACTGGCAACATCACATTTTTTGAAATTAAAAATAAGAAGTATACTTATCTTAAACATAATTTAGCTGGAGAAAGTAATGCAGGAAGTAAAACTTCAGGACGAAATTTTGTTCCTACCGAAGTAAAAACAATGACATTTGATGAGTATGTTTTAAATACTGAGCAAAAGTGTATTGATTTGGTAAAAATGGATACGGAAGGAACTGAACATTTTATTCTAAAACACTCAGATTATGTTCTTGAAAAAATTAAACCTATATTCATCTGTGAAACCCTATTTAACACTATTGAATCGGAACTTGAATCAATCTTCAACAAATATGGTTATGATTTTTATAATCACAGCGAAACAGGTCTTAAAAAAGTATCCACTATAATAAGAAATGAAGATAATGGTATTAGGAATTGTTTTTTTGTTCACCCAAGTAGACTTCATCTAATAGAAGAATTCATTAAATAAGCTTTCTCCTCCTAATTTAACCACAAACATTTTTCCAACAGATTTTTATTAAAATATTAATGATTATGTAACAATAGGTATTTAGGGAATCATTTATAAATTAATATCATATTGTTTCATTTTATTATACAATGTTTTCCTTGTAACATTTAATAATTTGGCAGCTTGTGTTTTGTTATTATCAGACTCTTGTAAAGCACTTATAATCAATTCTTTTTCATTTTCTTTGGTAGAAAATTTTTTCAATAGGTCTTTGTTCTTTTCTTGTTGAAACAATTCGCTAGGCAAAGCTATTTTTTCAATTACATCTGAAGGAGTTAACAAAGTGGCTCTTTTTATAACATTAGATAATTCTCTTAAATTACCTGGCCAATTATAATTCTGAAAAATAGTTAATACCTCTTTAGAAAAACCTATTACAGATTTGTTTAATTGTTGATTGGCTTTGTTTAAAAAGAAATCGGCATATAAAATTAAATCATCGTTTCTGTCTTTTAAATTAGGAACTTTTATAGAAAACTCATTTAATCTATGATATAAATCTTCTCTAAAATCTCCCTTTTCAACAGCCTCTAACAAATCTTCATTAGTAGCTGTTACCAACCTAATATCAACATTAATTTCTTGACTACTCCCTATAGGTTTTACCTTTCTTTCTTGTAATGCTCTTAATAACTGAATCTGATTTTCATAGGATAAATTTCCTACTTCATCTAAAAAAAGAGTACCTCCATTGGCAGATTCAAAATGACCTATTTTATCATTAATAGCCCCTGTAAAAGATCCTTTTTTATGTCCAAAAAATTCGCTTGAAGCTATTTCTTTAGGAATAGCTCCACAATCTACCGCTACAAAAGGTTGATCACTTCTTAAGCTTTGTAAATGAATGTTTTTTGCCACAACTTCTTTACCAGTTCCACTCTCTCCAGTAATTAAAACAGACATATTAGTAGGGGCTACTAACTGAATATATTCTGATAATGATTTAGAGGCTGCACTGATCCCTTTTACAAAATCGGTATTAGTAGTTTCCTTTTTTGTTTTAGGAGTTTTTACTGTTGTAATTTCGGTATCATTAACCTCTAATGCATTGCTTATTACCTCTAAAACCTCATTAGGGTTAAATGGTTTTGATATATAATCAAAAGCACCTTGTTTCATAGCTTTTACAGCTGTAGACACTTCTGCATAACTAGTCATTAACACTACGGGAGTAGGATTGTTATTCTCTTTCATTTGTGTTAATAGACTAATACCATCACCATCGGGAAGCCGTAAGTCTGTAAACACCAAATCGTATTTGTTATTTTTTAACTGGCTAGTTGCGTTTTGAATGGTGTAACTTACATCAACTACATATTGATGTCGTTCCATAAAATTCTTTAGCATTTTAGAAAAAGTAACATCATCTTCTATTAATAGTATCTGTTTCATATGTGGGGTTCTTATTACAAAAATATTAATATATAGCGACTAATTAAATCAAAAAGGACGTTTTAATTAAAAACGTCCTTTTCTTGAATTATAAGTTTTAAACTATAATGTATATATGCATGTTATTTAACAGCACTTTCCTCTAACCATTTTCCTTCTTTATCAATATAAACAGTACTCATAGCACCATCAACAGAAAGTTCTAACTTGTACTGATCACTTTTGTTTACATAGGCTTTTTTTATAGTTGCCATGGCAAAATCTTTTTTAACAGCATTGGTAACGGTTTCTGGCAATTTGTCTAGAGTTACTTCTGTAAACTCTTCATTCAATACAACACTTATAACCGTAGCTGGTGTTACAAAGTTAGACATTGCATATGTTGATACTCCACTTGCTAATATTGCGATTGATAAAATGACTTTTTTCATAATATTTTATTTTTTTGATTTTTAATATGTACTAAAATGTTTGTTAATAATTATTGAATAGCACTTGCTTCTAACCAGTTTCCTTCTTTGTCGGCATAAACTGTACTAGTAGCACCATCTGCAGAAAGTTCTAATTTATATTGTCCTTTTGTGTTTACATAAGCCTTGTCTAAAGTTGCTCCTGCAAAGTCCTTTTTTACAGCATTGGTAATAGCTTCTGGTAATTTGTCTACTGCAATTTCTGTAAACTCTTCATTTACTACAACACTTACAACCGTAGCTGGTGCTACATTGTTATACATTGCGTATGTTGATATTCCACTTGCTAAAATTGCGATTGATAAAATGATTTTTTTCATGATCTTTAATTTTTATTATTTAATTATTGTTTTTAATTCTCTGTTAATTATAAGTACTACTTAGCTTCTACCCAATTTCCTTCTTTATCAGCATAAACTGTACTTTTAGCCCCCTCTATAGAAAGTTCTAATTTATATTGCTCACTAGCGTTTACATAAGCTTTGTCTATGGTAGCTCCCTCAAAATCTTTTTTTACAGCATTGGTAATTACTTCTGGTAATTTGTCAACTGCAATTTCTGTAAACCCTTGGTTCATAACAATATTAATAGCGGTAATAGGTGCTACATTAGTTGTTATTGCATACGTTGACATTCCACTTGCCAAAATTGCGATTGATAAAATGACTTTTTTCATAATAATTATTTTTGTTTTTAATATTTACTTTTGATTTGCTTTACTTATTCAAGATTACTTAACCTCTAACCAGTTTCCATCTTTGTCTATATAAACTGTACTTGCAGCATCATCAGCAGAAATTTCTAACTTATATTGTGCTTTGTCATTTACATAAGCCTTGTCAATTGTTGCGTTTGGATAATCCTTTTTTACGGCATTAGTAACTGCTTCTGGCAACTTATCTACAGCTACTTCTGTAAACCCTTCATTTAAGACTGCACTTACAACAGTAGCTGATGCTACATTATTTGTCATTGCATACGTTGATACACCACTTGCTAAAATTGCGATTGATAAAATGATTTTTTTCATGATAATTATTTTTTGAATTTGTTATTAATTATTTACAACTAGAATAAAGAAAGAAATGTGCCAGCAAACCAACAAAGAACTCCAACCAACAATAAACCACACGTTTTCAGTATATTAATAATTAATTCGGTTTTTTATGCCAAAAATAAATTGTGTAAAACCGTGTAAAATGAAAGTTAAAAGCGTATAAATTTTACACAAATCATTACTCTAAATAGAAATTGTAGTTATGTAATCTAGAGTGTTATTAATAGAATTAACAATAAAAAGTTTCTGGTTTCTTCATTAATGTTTTTTTATTTTTATCAATTCTAAATAAAAATAATTTTTATATTTGAAAAAAATTAAAAACATGCGTACTATTAATACCATTTATGAAAATATACTAGGAATAACCTATGAACTGATTAATGAACAACAACTATCTATAGTGGTACTAGAAATAAGAAGTGTAAGTTTTATGATAAATCACAACGAACTAGCTACTTTTATAAAATCTATGGAGCAAATAATAGATTATCATAAAGAGTGTACTTGTCCTAAGGATTTAAAAAATAAAATGGTGGTTTACCAGGCCGAAGAAACTGAAATAAGAATGAAACTAAGTCATAACGAATTACATCAACTTAAAGACTTACTAAAGGGAACTAAGTTTAAGTTAGAAATGGATGAAATATTAAGTAATTACAGAATAAAATAATTGTAATATTCTATAAATTAACAACTGTAAATTTTTGATTTAAAGGTTTTAATTCTTTTAATAAAATAGTAATAAGCTCTTTTCCATAAGATTCATAATAATCAGCAAAATTACGTTGTCTTTCTTCTAAAGATTGATTTGGAAACAATTCATTTTGTAACAGTTCTATACGAGTAACCATGTCGTACATTTTTTTCTTTTCTGCTTTTAATAAACGTTTTTCTAACTTATCTAAGCCTTTTAATTGCTTTTTTTCTTGTGCTTTTACAGCTCCAATAAAAGAAGCATCGGTTTGTAAGGCTAGCGTTTCTAATTCTTTAAAATTTTGAGCTAATTGTTTACGTTTTAACTCGAAATTAAAATTTATGGTTGATTTTTGGTTTACTTTTTTTGCTATTAATTTGTTTTGTGATAAAAAAAGTTCAGCTATAGATACATTTAACTTCGCTGCTTTTTTTTGTTGTTTTTGAGTAACCAACAAAGCAGAATTACGCATTAATAACATTGGAAAAGGAACATTAAAAGCTTTAAAAGTAGATTTTAACTGCATCCAATAAGCAAGCTCTCCTCCCCCTCCTACGTAGCATAAATTAGGTAAAATTACTTCTTGATACAAAGGTCTTAACAAAGCATTTCCCGAAATAACATCAGTAGTATTATCTATTTTATCAAAAATTTCTTCTGCCGATGAAAACGTTAATGAAGTATTATTTACTGTAAAAACCTCCTCTTTTTTTATAATTCTTTCTCTAAAGCCATCTCCAATATAAAATAAGTTAACCTCTCTAGGATGAACTTGATTTGGATATGACTGTTCTGCTAATTTCCCACTTGTATTAGTTACATTTTTATAACTAATTTGCTCTTTTAATTCTTGTAAAACATAAGGTTTAAATAATGATTTTAAGTTTTTATCATCACCATCAACCACCACCAAACCATACTCCCCAAACAAAGCATTGACTAAATAACGTGAAGCATCTGTTAAATTGTTATGTTCTAAATAAGCTTTCTTAAAAAGTTCTCTTAACTCATTGGCGTGAATTCCAGAATTTAACAGACTAGAGAATTCTTTAAAAACCTCATCCAATCCATTAGTATTTAATCTACCTACTGCTCCACTTGCTTGTGTTTCCCAACTTATTTTTTGGTTTTTAAAGTTAAAATATTGAATTTCTTCAAAATCATGGTCCTCGGATGCCATCCAATAAATAGGAACAAAATTCTGTTTTGGATACTTTTCCTTTAACTCTTTACATAAATTAATGACTGAAACTATTTTGTACAAAAAATATAATGGTCCAGAAAACAAGTTTAACTGATGTCCCGTAGTAATAGTAAACGTATTAGACAGTACTAAATTATTTATATTTTGTTGGGTCAAATTACTTATATCAATTTCTTTATATTGATGTTCTAAAGCTGCTACCAATATTTTTCTACTCTCTAAAGAAAAAGACTTAGATTTTTCTTCTATTTGTGCTTCAAAGTTATTTATACTAGGAAAACGATGATAAAAAGGTTTTAAACTTTCTTTTCCTTCTAAATAATCTAACATGATTTTAGAAAAAAATCCAGTGTCTTTATAAGGTATTTGTATGCTAGTCATAAGTAATTGTTACAAGAGGTAGTATGTGTCGTAAAAATACTATTGAATTACGAATTCACAATAATTAATTTACATTAACTTCTAATATTTTTTAATCGTTTCCACGCTAATTTATTTCTAAGAATATATACATAAAAACAACTTATATCTAATAAAAAATAAAAAAGGCTAATTCCGCTTGGAGGATTGTTACTTGGTAAAAAGCTAAAGACTCCAAAAGCTGTTTTTGGCCATTTCCAACAACCAAAAGCTGTTCCTCCTATTTCTAATATCGCCACTAAAATATACATGGCATAAAAAAACAACCTGTGTTTTGGCTTTTTCCAAAGAATTAAAAAAACACAAATGGTCATTACAAAACCAAATACATCGTTAAAAAACAAAAGGTATGTTGTGGCTAACAATGCTATAACAATGGTAAAAACTTGCTCTACACTAGTGTGATGTTTTTTTACCACTCCTGCTTTACTAAACATTAAAATTCTACCATACAAGGCAGCATGTCCCAAAGGCACATATAAAGGAACGTTTTCTAACCTATAAGTATACATCTCTAACCCTCTAGAAAACAAATGTTCTCCAAAAAAACCTATAATTACAGCATATATCATAGACTCTTTAACTCTTGGAGTTGACCTGAAATACATTTTTAAAAACCCTCCAAGCATTAAAATATTAATGGGTAACTGTGAAGTGGTTACATTTTCTGAAAAGTAAATACTATCAAAAAACAAAACAAAAACAAAAAGGACAAATCTCCCTATTTCTCTATTAAAAATGGAAACAATTCTATTTAAGTCTTTTTTTTCTACGGATAAAATACTGAGCATTTACAAACTTATTTATGTTAATTCTGATTTTGTAAATGTAATAAAAGATGGCTTTCTAATTGGGAATTAAATCACAATACCAAAAACCAGTATCCCAATTTACTTCTTTGTTATTTTGATAACAATTATCGTCATCATTATTGGCAGGTTGATATGTTTTATGAACTATTTCTCCTTTGGTAAATGCAATGGGGGTTTTAAAAATAGGGCCATCAAAAACAAAGGTATGAAACTCTCCATTTTCACCACAGATATCAACATTCTCTGGTAAATCTTTAATGAATTGTTCATCAATAATTCTACCTACAAAACTTTTGTCTAAATATTGAGCATTTACACAAACGGTAATGGCTTTAAAACCTAAAGACAAAAATTCTTTTAACAAAGTTTTGGTGTTTTGTTTCCATAATGGATATACTCCAGCAATTCCTACCTGAGCTAATTTTGTATCTCTATAGTCTTTTAAATCTTCTAGAAAAATATCACCAAAAAAACAATGTTTGTAATTTTCATCTACAATAGTTTGCATAGCATTTTGCATAACCTCATCGTATTCTTTCATGGTTACGTTTCCAGAAAATTCAATTTTACGCAAAGGAATTCCAATAGATGCCGCTTGAGTTTCTAACAACTCTTCTCGCAATCCATGCATAGAAACTCGGTTAACATCTCTGTTAATATTAGTCAACAAAAAATCAATCTGGTAATCAGATTGATTCAATGTTTTATACAAAGCTAAAGATGAGTCTTTTCCAGAACTCCAATTAAAATAGGCTTTTTTCAAACTTTTTGTTTATTTGTTGTGTAGATTTATTGATACAATTTTGTTCTCGACTTCGCTCGAACACCTTATTTTTTTGTTGATTTTTTTAATTGTGTAACCGTTTAATTGTTCTGTTTGTTTTTCCAATATCAACTCAACAAATAAGGGTATCAACAGATAAACAATTACTGATCTATAGATCCTAACACACGTTTCATAAAATTATTCAACGCTTCTTTTTGAGGAACTCCATTTTTAATTTCTTTATCTACCTCAACAGCTCCGTATAGGTTAGAAATAATTTCTCCTAATACATCTAACTCTTCATCTTTTAAAGAACTTACTTCTGTTAGCGCTTCTAAAGTTTCAATAGTTTCGTGTATATAATCTATATCATTCTCAGCCACAAACTGAGTCATATGCTTAATTACTGGTAACTTCATCGATAAAAGATTTTAATACGTCTGCTTTATTTGTTTGTGTTTGCTTTACCAATTCTCCATTTTTAAAAGCGGCAAAAGTTGGCAAGTTACTTACATCTGCTAATTTTCTAGATTCTGGATACTTTTCAGCATCTACAATTACAAACTCTGCATTGGTTACCTCTGTAGAAAACTTTTTGAATTTTGGTTTCATAATTCTACAATTTCCACACCATCCTGCAGAATATTGTACAAAAACCAATTCGTTATTACTTACTTCTTCTTGAAGTGTATCTGTAGTTAATTCTTTCATAATCAATAGAATTTTAATTTTTGTTTTTTTGAATATTAGATACTAAAAAACCGGATGATTGATTTCATCAACTTTAAACACCCGGTTTTTTGGTTTTTACAGTTTAAAAGTAAAAAGATTATAAAGCTTTATTAAAACACTCTAAACCCTGTACTTTAAACTTCTTATAATTAGTTTTTAGCTAAATAAGCAGCTGTAGATTTTGCATCAGCTCCCATTGCTTCTTTACCTTCTTCCCAGTTTGCAGGACAAACTTCTCCATGAGATTGTACGTGAGCATAAGCATCAATCAATCTTAAGAATTCGTTTACGTTACGTCCAACTGGCATGTGGTTAATTCCTTCGTGGAATACAGTTCCTTCCTCATCAATTAAGTAAGTAGCACGGTAAGTTACGTTATCTCCTTCTTTTACGTAAGTTCCAGTTTCTTCGTTAAAAGTTTCTCCAGCAATATCTAAAATACCTAAAACTTCAGATAAGTTACGGTTAGAATCTGCTAATAAAGGATATGTTACACCTTCAATTCCTCCGTTATCTTTAGCTGTACTTAACCAAGCAAAGTGTACTTCTGGAGTATCACAAGAGGCACCGATTACAACAGTATTTCTTTTTTCGAACTCACCTAAAGCTGCCTGAAAAGCGTGTAATTCTGTAGGACAAACAAAAGTAAAATCTTTTGGATACCAGAACAACAATACTTTTTTGTTGTTTTTTTGAGCTTCTTCTAAAACATTTACTTTAAAAGTATCTCCTAATTCATTCATTGCATCTACTGCTAAGTTTGGGAATTTTTTTCCAACTGCTGTTGCCATAATAATTATTTTATTTAAATGATTTGTTTTTATTTCTATGGCAAATTTACGGGCAATGTTCTATTAAACAAGTCAATTTCTATCTAATGTTTTTATTGTAGTATTGTTTTTTTCTATAACAAATAATTAAACATCACTATTTTTTATACATTAATTAACATAAGGTTGTAATCCATTACTTTTACTAGCGACCAAAGTGTTGTAAAACATTATTTTAATTTATGAGAACTCTACTTATCGCTTTAATTTTTAGCTCTAATATATTTGCACAGCATACAACCTTACCTACGGATAAAAATTTAAAAGTTGCTTATTTTGCTAGCGGATGCTTTTGGTGTGTAGAGGCTATTTATGAAAGTGTTCCTGGTGTTTACGAAGCCATATCTGGTTATGCAGGAAGTCCTGTAAAAAACCCAACTTATAAAACCATTAAGAAAACAGGACATGCAGAAACCGTAGCAGTGTATTACAACCCTAACAAAATTGATTTTTCAGAATTGGTAAACGTATTTTACTTATCACAAAATCCAACTACTTATGGACAAAATCCTGATTTTGGAAAAAACTACCGATCTATCATTTTTTATAGCAATGAAATGGAGCAAAAAATAGCCACAGCAAAATTTAATTATGTGAATAACCTTTTTAACGGAAAAGCAGTTACCGAAATTAAAGAAATAGATCATTTTTATCCAGCAGAAGATTACCATCAGAATTATGAAAAAAATCATCCTGAAAATTCTTACATACAAAATGTATCTATTCCTAGATTAAACAGGTTTAAAGCCAAGTATTTTAAGGACTAACTTGATAACAATCAACTTTTATAAGCACTTGTTTTTTAGTAAATTTAATGTAGAAAAAATCATTAAAAAATTAAGTTTATGAAAACAAGAGATTATGAAACCTTATCGGAAGCCACAAACGATTTATCAAAAAAAGGATTTACAGATAATTTTGTGGCTAAAAATGAAAGTATAAAAGCATTGTATGCTAAAAAAGAATATAGCCCAAGTGATTTAACCATTAATGAAAGATATAGATTTGAAGGAATGACCAATCCATCAGACCAATCAGAATTATTTGCCATTACTGCTAACGATGGAGTTAAAGGAACTTTAACCATGTCTTATGGAGCCAATCACTCACAAAACATAGAATTAATTAAGCAAATAAAGTGATTGCTATTTCTCATCAATTAGACAAACCTTCTTTGTAAAATATTAGTACTTTTACACTTTCATTAATTATTTATTTTGAAAGAAAAACTAATCAACACATTTAACCACCATCTTTTCTATAGAATTGCTTTTTTATTAAGTCTTTTAGGAATTGTAATGTTAATTGTAGATTTTGGATACACACAGTCTAAGGATACTCAGGTTTCTGTAAACGAAATTTATTTTATCATTTTAATTACAGGTTTAATCGCTACTGTTTTAAGATATATAAAACGAACCAAAACCCTAATAAAAAATGTTATTCTGTTTGATATTATTAGTGTTCTGGTTATTCTGTCTATTATATATTTTCACTTTTTTTCAGAACAATCTCACAAGCAACTTTCTTTATTTTATGAAGATATATGGATGAAACTTGCTGTTATATTAACTTTTATTAGAGAGTTTGCTGAACGTAAAGTTACTTATAAAAGAAAATTTTTAAATCCTGCTCAACTTTTTATACTAAGCTTTTTTCTACTTATTGTTATTGGAGCTTTTTTATTAATGTTACCCAACGCAACATACACTAGTATTTCTTTTTTAGATGCTTTATTTACCTCTACAAGTGCCGTTTGTGTAACTGGATTAATTGTGGTAGATACTGGTAGTTTTTTTACGGAATTTGGACAAACCATTCTACTAATTTTAATACAAATTGGTGGTTTGGGAATTTTAACTTTTGCTAGTTATTTTAGTTATTTTTTTAAAGATGGGGCTACCTATGAAAATCAGTTGGTTTTAGGAGACATGACCAATTCTCAAAAATTAGGAGAAGTGTTTACCACTTTAAAAAGAATTCTATTTATCACTTTTATTATTGAATCTGTTGGGGCTATTTTAATTTACACAAGTATAGACAAAACACTGTTCAATTCACTTATTGAAAAAATTTTCTTTTCTGTTTTTCATGCTGTTTCTGCTTTTTGTAATGCTGGTTTTTCTACGCTACCAAATAGTTTGTATGAAACAGGTTTTAGATACAATTACACCTTACAGTTTATCATTATTACAATTTTTATGTTAGGAGGATTAGGATTTCCTATTGTAGCCAACTTAGTTAAATACTCTAAATATTTTGTACTAAGCAGATTGTTTAGAAAAAGACATATTAGCTACAAACCTTGGGTCTTAAATCTTAATAGTAGAATTGCTTTAATCACCACAATTTCGCTAACTGTAGTTGGAACAATTCTTTTTTTTATAAACGAATACAACTACATTTTAACAAACCAAAAAGGACTAGTTGGTAAATTTATCGCATCTCTATTTGCTGCTACCACCCCAAGAACATCTGGTTTTAACACCATAGACATGGGGGCTTTACAAAGTTCTTCTGTAATGTTAATTATTTTACTCATGTGGATTGGTGCTTCACCTGCTTCTACAGGAGGAGGTATTAAAACCAATACTTTTGCCATCGCAACCTTAAACTTTTTAAGTTTGGCCAGAGGAAAATCAAGAATAGAAATATACAGAAGAGAAATTGCCGAAGTTTCTATACGTAGAGCTTTTGCTGTTATTTCTTTATCGTTAATTGTAATTGGTTTTGGAATTTTTTCTATTTCAGAATTTGATCCACAAATAGACATGTTAAGCGTAGCTTTTGAATGCTTTTCAGCATATAGCACTGTAGGATTAAGTTTGGGTATTACTGCTGGTTTAAGCACATACAGTAAATTAACACTTATCATTATTATGTTTATTGGTAGGGTTAGTATGTTGTCTATACTAATTGCAATATTTAAAAAAGTAAAGCATAAAAACTACCGTTATCCAACGGAAGAAATCACCATAAATTAACATCTTATGAAATATATAATTATAGGACTTGGAAACTTTGGTTCATCGTTAGCTGAAAAATTAACTGAACAAGGAAATGAAGTTATTGGTATTGACACAGATATGTCTAAAGTAGATGCTTATAAAGAAAAAATTACGCATACAATTTGTATGGATGCTACGGATGAATTCACAGTATCTGGTTTGCCTTTAAAAGATACTGATGTTGTTGTAGTAGCTATTGGTGACAATCAAGGAGGAAACGTAATGGCAACTGCTTTGTTTAAAAGTTTAAAAGTAAAACGCTTAATTAGTAAAGCCACCAATAGAATTCACAAAAGAGTATTACAAGCTATTGGGGTAGATGAAATTGTGCTACCAGAAGAAGAGTCTGCAGAACGTTGGGCTAAAAAGCTATGTTTAAAAGGAATGGTAAATTCTTTTGAATTAAGTAGTGATTACAGTATAGTACAAGTAAACATGCCCGAAAAATATAGCGGAAAAAGTATTTTAGACATTAAAATCAAAGAGATTTATAATTTATTAGTGCTAACAACTATTTCTCATAGAGAGGTTGATACTGCTATTGGTAAAAGTAGAAACGTGACCACTGTTAGAGGTTTAGCAGATCCTCATGATATTTTATACAAAGATGATATTCTTGTTATATACGGAGCAAACAAAGACATTCAAAGATTTTTAAAATAATCCTAATTTAAGTGCTGTCTAAACTCATTAGGACTCAAATTTGTTTTCTTCTTAAATATTTTGCTAAAATATTGAGGATACTCAAACCCTAAAGCATAGGCTATTTGGCTTGCACTTTCTTTAGAGTTTAGCAGCTTGTATTTTGCTCTTTTTATAATGTATTGATGGATGTGATCTTGTGTGCTTTTTCCTGTTTCTTTTCTTAATAAATCACTTAAATATTTAGGTGACATATTCATAGATTCCCCACAATATTGCACAGTAGGAATACCTAAAGTTGTTTGTTTCTCATTTTGATAATAGTCTTTTAACAACTGTTCAAATTGACTAGCAATATCTTTATTTAAATTAGTACGAGTATAAAATTGTCTATCATAAAAACGCACACAATAATTAAGCAATAACTCTAAATTAGAAATAATAATGGTATGGCTGTGAGCATCTATGTTATTATTAAACTCTCTTTCTATTTTTTTTTGAATGTCCGATACAATATTTCTTTCATCATCAGACAAATGCAGAGATTCGTTTGATGCATAAGAAAAAAATGAATATTGATCTATTTTATTTCCCAATTCTGATTTACGAATCAAATCTGGATGAAACAAAATACTCCAACCAGTATCCTCTTTGTTTACACTTTGTTTTTCAAACTCTACCACTTGATTAGGAGCCATAAACACCATAGAACCTTCTTTATAATCATAAGAATTTCTTCCATATTTAGAAATGGTAAACGGGCAACTATCTTTTAAACTAATTTGATATAGTCCTAACGAGTATCTATATCTTTCAAGAGCTATTTCATCAAGTTTATTAGCAATACGTAATACAGAAATCAATGGATGTTTGGGTTTTCCAACTCCAAAAAACGTATGTAATTCTGCAATACTTTCTATGTTGAAGATCTCTTTCATACTCTTATAACTTTTCCCACCAATGGGTGTAATTTATAACCGAATCTTTTACAAACAACTCCTCTCCTATTTTTGGAGTCATCACTTTTAAGTTTAATTCCTTTGCTTTTAATTCTACACGTTCTATAGGATCTGTCCATGCATGTAAAGCCAACTTAAACCCTGCCCAATGTATAGGCATTATTTTTTTTGCTTTTATATCTATTCCTGCTTGTGCTGTTTCTTCGGGCATCATGTGAATATCTGACCACATTTTATTGTATTGTCCACATTCCATTAAAGCCAAATCAAAAGGTCCATATTTGTTCCCTATTTCTGTAAAGTGATGAGCATATCCGCTATCTCCACTAAAATACAGATTTTCTTGCTTTGATTGTATTACCCAAGAACTCCACAAAGTACTTTGTCCGTTACTAAATTTTCTACCAGAAAAATGTTGTGCAGGTGTGCAAACTAATGTTAATCCTTCAAAATTGGTTTCGTCCCACCAATCCATTTCTTTTATTTTAGTTTTAGGAACACCCCATGATAATAAATGTGTACCCACTCCAAGAGGTACAAAAAACTGACGAGTTTTGTCTTTTATTTTTAAGACAGATTCATAATCTAAGTGATCGTAATGATCGTGAGAAAAAACAACAGCATCAATCTCTGGTAACTCTTCTATTTTTATAGGAAATTCGGTATTAAACCTCTTTCCTCCTAATAATGGATGTGGAGCTGCTACTTTTCCAAACATAGGATCTAATAAAATATTTTTCCCTTCCATTTGTAATAAAAAAGCAGAATGCCCAAACCAAACCAATCTTGCTTCTCCTTTGTAGTTTTTAACATCATCAGGAGACAATTTACTTACTTTTAAATCTACTTTTGGACGACTATTGGGTACCTTGGTCGTGAAAAAAGTATAAATCAGTTTTACGTTTTCTGAAAAACTTAATTTTTTAGGAACAGGATTTATATTATGAAATTTTCCATCATTAAATTGTTTTGATGATTGATAAACTTTTTCTTGTTCTTTAGAAAAATCACCTCCTAAACTTGGTGTAAAATTAATAAATAGTATGTAAGCTATTATAAACACTCCTATAATTGCAAAAGCTGTAATCATTATTTTTTTTAATATTTTTTTAATCATCTATTGTTCTGTTAATGTAAATTAACTTAAAATCATACTTAAATGTAATACATCAAAATTAAAACAGAAGCATTTAGGCAATTGTATACAAATTACTTATAATTGAATACTTTTTTCTTTAACATACCCCTAATAAAAAAGAGTTTAACATCTAAAGACGTTAAACTCTTTTTAGCATGTTCATTATTTTTTTAGATCATGGCTAAAAAATCATCTTCAGAAATAATAGAAATCCCTAAATCTGTAGCCTTTTGTAATTTAGCCGGTCCCATATTATCACCTGCCACAATATAATTTGTTTTTTTAGATATAGAACTGCTTACTTTTCCACTATTATCTTCAATCAACTTTTTTAATTCGTTTCTAGATACTTTATGAAACACTCCTGAAACGACAAATGTTTTACCCGCTAAGGTATCTGTTTGATTTTGTAAATCTTCTTCCGACAAAGAAAACTGTAGTCCATAATCTTTTAGCCTTGCTATTAATACCTGATTTAAAGGCTCTGTTCTAAAACTAACAATACTTTCAGCAATTCTATCACCAATTTCATCAACAGCAATCAAAGTTTCTAAATCTGCTGTAAATAAATCATCTATATTTTTAAAAGCTTTGGCTAACTTTTTAGCAACAGTTTCACCTACAAAACGAATTCCTAGAGCAAACAATACTTTTTCAAAAGGCATTTGTTTAGAGGCTTCAATCCCTTTAATCATATTATTGGCTGATTTTTCTGCCATACGTTCTAAAGGAATAATTTGCTCCACTTTTAAATCGTATAAATCAGCATAATTTTCAATCAACTTTTCTTTACAAAGTAAATCTACCGTTTCTGCTCCTAAACCATCAATATTCATGGCTTTTCTACTAATAAAATGAATAATTCTACCAGCTACTTGTGGAGCACAACCAAACTCATTTGGACAATAATGTTTGGCATCTCCTTCTTTTCTTACCAAAGGTGTATTACATTCTGGACAATGAGTTGCATAAATAGTAGGCAAAGACTCCTCTAATCTTTGTGTTAAATCTACCCCTACAATTTTTGGAATAATTTCTCCTCCTTTTTCTACATAGACCTCGTCTCCTACTCTAATATCATGCAAAGCAATTTGATCTGCATTGTGTAACGAAGCTCTTTTAACGGTAGTCCCTGCCAACTGCACTGGCTCTAAATTGGCTACTGGAGTAATAGCTCCTGTTCTCCCAACTTGATAAGTTATTTCATTTAATTTGGTAGAAACCTGCTCTGCCTTAAATTTATAAGCAATGGCCCAACGTGGAGCTTTTGCCGTATACCCTAACTCTTCTTGTTGACGGATATTATTTACTTTAATAACTATACCATCTGTTTCATAAGGCAAATTAAAACGTTCCTGATCCCAATGGTTCACAAAAGCGACTACTTCATCAATAGATTTGGCTACTTTAATCGTTTCTGGAACTTTAAACCCTACAGCTCTTGCTTTTTCTAAAGCCTCAGCATGACTTTCAAATTCGTTTTTATAAGTTAAAACTTGATATAACAAACAATCTAACGGGCGTTTAGACACCTCTGCACTGTCTTGCAGTTTTAAACTTCCACTTGCCGTATTTCTTGGGTTTTTATAAATTTCTTCTCCCGCTTCTTCCTTAACCAAATTCATTTGATTAAACCCTTCTAAGGGCAAAATAATTTCTCCCCTTATTTCAAAATTATCCACAAAATCTCCTTGTAATTTTAATGGCAAAGATTTTATGGTTTTTACATTGGCTGTTACATCATCTCCTTGCACACCATCTCCACGAGTAACTGCTTTTTGTAGTTCTCCGTTTTCGTATGTAAGATTAATAGAAGCACCATCGTATTTAAGTTCGCAAGTATAAGTGATTTCTCCTTCAATAATTTTAGAAATACGCTTCTCCCAATCTAACAAATCTTCTTGACTGTAAGAATTATCTAGAGAATACATTCTGTTTTTATGAACAACTGTTTCAAAGTTTTTGGTAATGGTTCCACCCACTTTTTGTGTGGGAGAATTAGCATCAAAAAACTCAGGATGAGCCGTTTCTAAAGATTGTAATTCTTTCAACAATTGGTCAAATTCAAAATCTGAAATGGTTGCATTGTCTAACACATAATATTCATAATTATGTCTGTGCAATATGTCTCTTAAATTTTCTATTTTTTGTTGAATGGGTAGACTCATAATTTATTTTTTAACTCACGTAAAAATAAAATTGTTCTGCTTAATAATTCAATCATTTTCGCTAATTATTTTTTAACTATTTTTAAAGTTATAATTAAAATAAAAAAATGGAAAAAGTAAAGAGTGACAAAGATTTTGTAGCAACAGCGTTATTATGCTTCTTTTTAGGAGGATTAGGGGTACACAGATTTTATGTAGGAAAGGTAGGTACAGGAATTTTACAAATAGTAACTTTTGGAGGTTTAGGCATATGGACTTTGATAGATTTTATTGTTATTTTAACAGGTAATTTTAAAGACAAAGAAGGAAATTATATAAAAAACTAAAACATAATATTTTACATATCAAAAAAACTCATTTTAACGAAATTCTTTAAAATGAGTTTTTTTGATGTTTTCACTTACTTTATCTCTTTAAAAATGCCTCTCCAGGATATCTTACATCTAATCCTTATTATTTATGGAGTTTCTATACTTGGTTTTTTAATTCCTGTACTAAAATTGGGTATCATTCCTAGAAAAGCCAAAGGATTGTTTGGTATTTTATTGGCACCTTTTTTACACAGCAACTGGAAACATCTTTTTTCTAACACAGTCCCTTTAACAGTATTACTTTTTACCTTAAATTATTTTTACACAGAAAAATTTATAATCGTTTTGGTCTTCATCATTCTTTTGGGAGGATTTTTAGTTTGGCTCTTTGGCAGAAATGCCAATCATATTGGAGCTAGTGGTTTAATTTATGGATTCACCGCTTTTATCATCACCAAAGGATTTGTAAGTTTTCAACCCATTCCTCTTTTGGTTTCCATCATTACAATCCTTGTTTATGGAGGATTGATTTTTGGAGTTTTTCCTTCTAACAAAAAAAACACTTCTTGGGAAGGACATTTGTTCTATGCTGTTGCAGGAGTTTTGGCAGTGTATTTCAACAACAATGAAGCCTTACAAAGTATTTTAAACAAGATTCATATTTGAAAAAAACTGCGTTGCACAATGCTATTTGAAAATGTATCTTTGCCATCCGAAATTATCGGTTTTTTAAAACAATAGAATGGCATTTACAGACGAAATTAAACGTAGAAGAACTTTTGGTATTATCTCTCACCCCGATGCGGGTAAAACAACTTTAACAGAAAAGTTATTGTTATTTGGTGGAGCTATTAGTGAAGCTGGAGCAGTAAAAAATAACAAAGTTAAAAAAGGAGCTACTTCCGATTTTATGGAAATTGAACGTCAACGTGGAATTTCTGTGGCTACTTCTGTATTGGCATTTAACTATAAAGACCGTAAAATTAACATTTTAGATACTCCTGGACATAAAGATTTCGCCGAAGATACTTTTAGAACTTTAACGGCTGTTGATAGTGTAATTGTGGTGATTGATGTTGCCAAAGGTGTAGAGCCTCAAACCGAAAAATTGGTAGAGGTTTGTAGAATGCGTAAAATTCCTATGATTGTTTTCATCAACAAATTAGACCGTGAAGGTAAAGATGCTTTTGATTTGTTAGATGAGGTGGAACAAAAATTAGGACTAACCACTACTCCACTTTCTTTCCCTATTGGAATGGGGTACGATTTTCAAGGAATCTATAATATTTGGGCTAAAAAAATAAACCTTTTTGCTGGAGATAAAAAACAAAAAGTAAGTACTGGTGTTGAATTTACAGACATTAACGTACCTGAATTGGACGAAATGATTGGTAATACACCTGCCGAAAAATTACGTGAAGAATTAGAAATGGTAGAAGGTGTATATCCTCCTTTTGATCAAAATGCCTATTTAAATGGAGATTTACAACCTGTATTTTTTGGTTCTGCTTTAAATAATTTTGGAGTAAAAGAATTATTAGATTGTTTTATAGAAATTGCTCCTACTCCGCAACCTAAAAAAGCTGAAGAAAGATTGGTAGATTCTAAAGAAGAAACCTTAACAGGGTTTGTCTTTAAAATCCATGCAAACATGGATCCTAAACATAGAGATAGATTGGCTTTTGTTAAAATTGTATCAGGAACTTTTAAACGTAATGTACCCTACTTACATGTACGTAATGGTAAAAAAATGAAGTTCTCTAGTCCCAATGCTTTTTTTGCAGAGAAAAAAGAAATTGTAGACGAATCTTACCCTGGGGATATTGTTGGTTTGCACGATACTGGAAACTTTAAAATTGGAGATACTTTAACCGAAGGGGAAATTATTAACTTTAAAGGAATTCCTAGTTTTTCTCCTGAACATTTCCGTTATGTAAACAATGCCGACCCATTAAAATCTAAACAATTGTACAAAGGATTAGATCAGTTAATGGATGAAGGGGTTGCTCAGTTATTTACTCTAGAACTTAACGGACGTAAAGTAATTGGTACAGTTGGAGCTTTACAGTACGAAGTAATTCAATATCGTTTAGAACATGAATATGGTGCCAAATGTACTTATGAAAATTTACCTATGCATAAAGTTTGTTGGGTAGAGCCTACCAATAACAAAGCTGAATTTGAAGAATTTAAACGTGTAAAACAGCGTTATTTAGCCAAGGACAAGCAAGGTCAATTGGTATTCTTAGCAGATTCTGCTTTTACCATTCAAATGACTCAGGATAAATACCCATCTGTAAAACTTCACTTTACTAGTGAATTTAAATAAAATACCATGAGTAAAAAGTTGTTTTTTTGGTGTTTTCTATGCTTATATTTTCAAGGAATTGCCCAAGAAAACAACTCTTTATCTTCACTTAAAAAATACAGTTTACAAAAAAAATTAAGACTAAATTACATTCCTGTTAGCATGTCTAAAAATATTGCTAATGCTAATGGTACTGATATGGACTTAGGTGGAGTTCATTATTTAATTCCACTTTCTAAACAATTTTATGGAGGAATCAATACCCATGCAGCTTTATTTGGAGATCAAGGTGGTTTGTTTACGTTAGGATTTGAATTGGGTTACAATCAAAAATTATTTTCTGATATTTACTTAGATGCCAATCTAGATTTTGGAGGTGGTGGTGGTTATCGTTCACTCATCAACAAAGGAGCTTATATAAATCCTAATATAGGATTGGCTTATCATTTTCCTAAACTGAATATCGGACTGCAATACAGTCATTTTAATTTTTACACAGGAAGAATTAAAAGCAATGCTCTTTCGGTGTATGTAGAAATTCCAACAGCAATAAATGTAGCTAAGTACCAAAAAAGTCATCAAACTTATAAAGTTGATAAAAATTCTCCTTGGAACAAACCATTTACCAAAGGAGGTTTTATGGTTAAGTTTGATCAATTTTTTCCTTTTGGAGGCACCAAAAAAGATATTGAACAAAATTCAGAACTTTTAACAAACACGCTATATTTAATAGGCTTTGAATATCAAAAATACCTCTCCGAAAATAGTTTTGTTTTTATTCATACCGATGCTATTTACAAAGGTTTAGAAGCTGGTTTTATGGATATCTTTGGAGGTTTTGGATACGAACCTATACAAACTAAATATATAGATGTTTTTACCAAATTGGCTTTAGGAGCTTCTGGTGGTAGAATTCAAGCTGAAGGAGGAGCTACTATTTATCCTACTTTTGGATTAGACTTTAAAATCTCTAATCATTTTACACTAAGTACACATGCAGGTTATGTTCGTGCTTTAGATGGTGATTTTGAAGCCTATGCTTTAGGAACGGGATTAAGATATATTAGTAAAACTGGTGGTACTTACTCTAAATTCACTCAAAATGAAAAAGCAAAAAAAGTAAAAACACAAGGAATTAGAGTGAGTGCACAACATCAAACCTATTTTAAATTACAAAGGTTTGAAAGAGAAAACAGAGGTCCTATAGATTTACACCTACTAGCCTTACAACTAAATTACAATCTTACTCCTTACTTTTACCTAGCAGGACAAACAGCTTTTGCTTATGAAGCTACTTACCTAAAAGATAATAGTAGAAATAAAATAGGAGCGGGAGGTTATGCTGATGGAATGGTTGGATTAGGATTCTATTCTCCTATATTTGCAAAAGAAAAATTACAACTGTTTGCCGAAGCTTTTATTGGAGCAGGTGGTGGAGCAGGAATTGACACTGGTGAAGGAATTATAACAAAAGTAAAAGTTGGTTCTTATATTAGAATTAATCATTATTTATCTGTTTTAATTTCAGGAGGAAAAGTAATCTCCCCTACAACCAGTCTCAATTCTAACAATATAAACTTAGGGTTAAGTATAGATTTTTCTACACTTACATCCATATTTTAAATAAATAAAAGATGAACAACGGATTGTACGCAAAATTTAACACCTCAAAAGGTGCTATTTTGGTAAACTTAGAATTTGAAAAAACGCCTGGAACTGTAGGTAACTTTGTTGCCTTAGCAGAAGGAAACATGGAAAACAACGCAAAACCACAAGGAAAACCATATTATGATGGTTTAAAATTTCACCGTGTAATTGCAGATTTTATGATTCAAGGAGGATGCCCTCAAGGAAGTGGATCTGGAAACCCAGGTTATAAATTTGATGACGAAATTGTAGCAGATTTAAAACACGATGCACCTGGAGTATTATCTATGGCTAATGCGGGACCTGGAACCAACGGTTCTCAATTTTTTATTACACATACTGCCACTCCATGGTTAGACGGAAAACACACTGTGTTTGGAAAAGTAACTGAAGGACAAGATGTAG
Organism: Wenyingzhuangia sp. IMCC45467; assembly: GCF_054111205.1. The sequence continues at coordinate 176,553 of NZ_CM134196.1, read as the reverse complement.
TTGATGCTGTTGAACAAGGAGACTTAATTGAATCTTTAGAAATTGTAAGAGTTGGAGAAGCTGCAGAAAAATTCAATGCAATAGAGGCTTTTAGAAAATTTGAAGGTGCTAGAGAAGCTAAAATTAAAGCAGAAAAAGAAGCTGCTGAAATGGAGTTAGAGAAATTAGCTGCTGGTTATGACAAAACTGATAGCGGACTAAGATATAAAATTATTCAAGCTAGTGGTTCTGGAAAAAAAGCTGCTAAGGGAAAAATGGTTTCTGTACACTATAAAGGTCAATTATCAGACGGAACTGTATTTGATTCTTCATACAAAAGAAAAGAGCCGTTAGAATTTGCTATTGGAGTTGGACAAGTAATTTCTGGATGGGATGAAGGAATTCAATTGTTAGAAGTTGGAGACAAAGCTCGTTTGGTAATTCCATCTCACTTAGGATATGGATCAGCTGGTGCTGGTGGAGTTATTCCTCCAAACGCTACTTTAATTTTTGATGTTGAGCTGGTAAAAGCTTAAACAATTATTTACTTAAATAACAAAACCCTTTGCTTTTGCAAAGGGTTTTGTTATTTTTAATCTATTCCTTATTATTTTAAAAATAAAATTGTGAATTCTAAAGTTGATGAACATATAGACAAACTTACTCAGTGGCAAGAAGAACTAACCGTATTAAGACATATATTAAACGAGTGTATGCTCACAGAAGAGTATAAATGGAAACAACCTTGTTATACCTACAATAAAAAAAATGTAATTATTTTAAGTGGTTTTAAAGACTACTGTAGCATTAATTTTTTTAAAGGATCTTTGTTAAAAGACACGGATAATCTTCTTGTAAAACCAGGAGAAAACTCACAATCTAGTCGTTTTATTCATTTTACGAATATTGATGAAATCATCAAACTAAAGAACACCTTAAAAAGCTATATTTTTGAAGCCATTGAGATTGAAAAAGCTGGATTAAAGGTAAAATTAAAACAGGTAGAAGATTATGATGTTCCTAAAGAACTAGAAGAACAATTTAAACATAATGCCGAATTAAAAAAAGCTTTTAAAGCATTAACTCCTGGGAGACAAAAAGGTTATTTGCTTTTTTTCTCAGGAGCAAAACAATCTAAAACAAAAACTAGTAGAATAGAAAAATATATTCCTAAAATATTAGAGGGTAAAGGGTTCCATGATTGTACTTGTGGACTCTCTAAAAAAATGCCTAGTTGTGATGGTTCTCACAAATACATAAAATAAAAGGCTTTACTCTTATTGAGTAAAGCCTTTTATTCTTTTACACTAGTTATGTATTAAAACAACTTAAATCTACCTCCTACCATTAATGCAGCTTGTATATATTTAAAATCTTGAGAAGCTGAATCAGATTTGCTATGAGTAGTTCTTATATCTTGCATATTAATATACCCTCCTCTAACATCTGTTTGAATAAAAAAGTATTTATAAATCACAAAATTAAATCCCATTTGTGCAGAAATTCCATATCCTGACACATGGAAATCATCATGTCTTTCTTTACCTAACAAGGTAACATTTGTTTTTGGCAACAGGATTCCAGCTCCAATTCCCTCTGTTAAATTAATTACAAAATTTTCTGAGTGAATCCCAAAACTACTACTAATATCATCAAATCTGTTAATAGATACATGAATATAGTTCAATCCATCGGTATGTTCAAACTTTAAAAAATCATCGGTTTGTTTAATTCCATCACCATTATATGTTCCTTGATAGTTTGGATAACTTGAACCAATAGTACCATCAATAGTAACGTATTGATCTTGTACTGTTACATATTTCATATGATCTACACCTACAAACACACTGTAATGTTCGTTAAAAAAATATCCAATTCCATAATTGGTCTGTGGAATAGATATATTGGTTGGGTTAAGATATTTATCAACAGAAAAAGGAGTTTGTCTATCTGTAGCTACTACATCGGTTAAAGTAAAATCGTAATCATTACCTTTAAAGTGTATGTCTGATTGTGAATATGCTGAGCGATTCCATCCCCAATAAGCATAAAACTTACCTTTGTTTTTAAATTCCGTTTCTTGGGCCTGAACTGTCGATGTTAATATAACTACCAACAATAATATTTTTGTAATTTTCATGGGGTTATAAAATAAGTATATTTGTTATTAAAAACTGGGCACAAATTTAAACAATCAAAATGAGTAATGGTTTGAAATCTTTGGAAGATATTATAAAGAAAAATCCAGTTCTTTTGTTTGATGGTGTTTGTAATCTTTGTAATAATTCTGTGCAATTAATAATAAAGAATGATACTAAGAATATTTTTAAATTTGCTCCTCTACAAAATGCTGATGTAATTGCATTTTTAAAAAATCAGCCTAAAGACTTTCGTAATATAGATGCTATTATTTTAATTACTTCTAAAAAAATATATACAAAATCTAGCGCTGCATTAACTGTTGCCAAACATTTAAAAGGACTCTACCCCCTGTTATATATTTTTTATGTTATTCCAAAACCAATAAGGGATTTTGTTTATGATTTTATTGCCAAAAACAGGTATAAATGGTATGGTAAAAAAGACCAATGTATGATTCCATCTCCTAAACTTAAAAACAAGTTTATATAAATCCTCTCTCTTATTTTATTGCATATTCTTTTTTATAAAGTATTTTTGTATTTAAATTAAAGACATGGATAAACTAAAAGAACGTTGGGGACTTACATCTAATTGGAGTGTTGTAGCAATTTTAGTTGCATTTAGTATTAATGGTTCTTTTGCAGCTTTTATTGTAAAGCCAATGCTCGCTTATGCTGGAGTAACAAAAGATAATTTAAATACTATTGTTTTTTATTTCCTTTATATTGTTCCTGTTTTTGTAGTCTATCAATTTACCTTACCATGTGTAGGTTGGCTAGTTGGCCAATATTCTTTTTTTAAAAACATGCAAACAAAAATGATGGTTAGAATGAAGTTGAAAAAAGCTTAATCTTTTTTATCTAACCACAAGCTTAACAACCATGTAATGGTAAAAGTAGGGAACACATCGGTAAAAGGAAGTGCTTCTTCAATAAAACCAATTACGGCTGTATATTTAGATACTTTGTTCTGATATATTTTCATCATTAAATAAGCTGATAAAGGAGCCCAAATAACATCAACAACTTCTCCAACTCCTGGAACAAAAAAAGGAAGCATACCTACAATATCTAAAACAATACTCACCAATAATTTTATATATTTAGATTTCATAATATTATCATTTAAAAATGGAATTTAATTATTTATGTAATCATATAGACCTGTTGGTAAAAATGACATTACCGGGAATTGATGCTCATAAAACTTTATCTCCAATACAGAGACCTCTTTTTACAAAATACAATATTCCAGACAATGCAAAAAAAGCAGGTGTTTTGGTTTTATTATATCCCAACAAAGAACAAAAAACAACCTTACTTTTAACCAAAAGAGCACAATATAAAGGTACACATAGTAATCAGATAAGTTTTCCTGGAGGTAAAAAAAATCCTGAAGATGTAGATTTAAAAAACACAGCCATTAGAGAAACTTATGAGGAAGTTGGACTGGCACAAACAGATTTAAAAATACACAAGCAACTCAGTTCTATATACATACCTCCTAGTAATTTTAAAGTAAATTCTTATTTGGCTACCATTCCTTATACTCCTGTTTTTACAAAGAACTATGAAGTAGATGAAATTATACACATTACCATAGAAGAACTTTTAAATAATAATAATTTAACTACCTTTAAAACCGCTACATCTTATGCTAACAACATAGAAGTTCCCTGTTTTATGTTTAACAAACATTGTGTTTGGGGAGCTACTGCTATGATTTTAAGCGAAGTGAAAGAAGTTTTAAAAAACCTATGATAAGGAACAAAATATTGTAAATTTGTTACCCGATTAATATTAAACAACATATATAGATACAATGAGCCTATTTAAAAAGAACCCCTTTGGGCACTACCTTTTTCTAAAAAAAATAATCATTAGTATTTTTGGTATCGTTTCTTACCGTAGATATAACGGTTTTAACAAATTAAACATAGAAGGTTCTGAAATTTTAAAAGATCTTCCCACCAATAAAGTCCTATTTATTTCTAATCACCAAACATATTTTGCTGATGTTGCTGCCATGTACCATGTTTTTTTTGCTACATTAAACGGTAGAGACAACAGTTTAAAAAGATGGACTTATTTATTAAAACCTAAATTAAACCTATATTACATAGCTGCTTTAGAAACTATGAAAAAAGGTTTATTACCAAAAATATTTGCCTATGCAGGTTCAATTTCTATTGAAAGAACATGGAGAGCTGCAGGAAAAGAGGTAAACAGACAAGTTAAAATGTCTGATATTTCTAACATAAAAAAAGCTTTAGATGATGGTTGGGTTATTACTTTTCCCCAAGGAACAACCAAACCTTTTAACCCTGTTAGAAGAGGAACAGCGCATTTAATTAAAACCTATCAACCTATTGTAATTCCTATTGTAATTGATGGGTTTAGACGTTCTTTTGACAAAAAAGGATTGATGATTAAAAAAAGAGGAATTCTACAATCTATGGTCATCAAACCACCATTGGAAATTGATTATGAAAACGAAGATGCTAATGATATCTTAAAAAAGATTGAATTTGCTATTGAGCAACACCCCTCATTTTTAAAAGTAATTTCTGTTGAAGAATACGCTGCGCAAGAAAGAGCATTAAACAAACAAAGAGAATTTTGGAATTCTGATAGTGATGAGGACTAATATCGTTTTTCATATTAATCAGACACAAAAAACAGTTCTGTTTTTGTTATTAATGACTGTTATGAGTTGTTCTACAGAAGAAGAATATATTCATACAGATATTACGCTAGAAACAACTAAAAAAACGCTTTACAAAGGAGAAAAATTTCAGCTAAAAGCCATTTCTGATTTACCATTAACTTATCAATCTGAAAATGATTTTCATGCAACAGTATCAACAAGCGGATTGTTACAAGCAGAATATGTTGGTAAAACAAACATTGTAATTAGTAATAATGAAAACACACAATCTGTAAATATTACCGTAGCTCCTAAAAGTGCTTTATATCCAGAACCTTTACTGGACTTTACACTATCTAAAACAGAAGTTATTTCCTTACTAGGAACTCCTGATGAAGAAACTGAAACAGCTATAACATACAATAATTACTCAGAAGCATCTCCTTCTATTACATATTCGTTTAATGAAAAAAGCATTATTAAAAGCGTTAGTGTAACTGTTAAAAACTCTTATTACTCTACTTTAACAAACACACACCTTAATGAAAGATATAGATTTTCAAATGTGTTTAACGACGTAAATGTAGGGAATGTATTTGAATACCATAATTCCCTAAACAACATAACTCCTAGCTTGGTCGTTTTTTTATATAGCACAGATAGTGTAAATTACATCATAAGATACATTCCATACACTGAATCAGAAGAGACAAAACTTAAATATTTAAGATTGTCTTAAAGAAGTTTCAAACGGAATTCTATTAACAATACTTCTCCCAAGGGTAACTTCATCAGCATATTCTAACTCATCTCCCACAGAAATACCACGTGCAATGGCTGAAATTTTTACATCATAATTTTTAATTTGCTTGTAAATATAAAAGTTAGTCGTATCTCCTTCCATGGTAGAACTCAAAGCAAACACCAATTCTTTTATAACTCCTGATTGTACTTTTTCTAACAAACTGTCAATTTTTAAATGGCTTGGGCCAATGCCTTCCATAGGAGAAATTTTACCTCCTAATACATGATACAATCCTTGAAATTGAGCTGTATTTTCAATAGCCATTACATCTCTAACATCTTCTACCACACAAACAATGGTTTCATCTCTTTTAGGACTAGCACATATATCACAAAGCTCAACATCAGAAATATTATGACAGCTTTTGCATAATTTTATATCATCGACCAACATATTTAAAGCTTTTGTTAAATAATGTGTTTGTTCTTTGGGCTGTCTTAATAAATGTAATACCAAACGTAATGCAGTTCTTTTACCAATTCCTGGCAATTGAGAAACTTCATTCACTGCGTTTTCTAAAAGTTTTGATGAAAAATCCATAAGTACACAAATGTACACATATAGCGTTACAGAATAAAAAAAATATTTAATTTGGTACTACCTTAAATTAAATAAATGACTCCTCTTTATATTGCTCTTTTAGTCGGTGCTTACTTTCTTGTTTTATACACCATTTCTGTACTAACTGGTAAGGAAAACAACAATGAAACCTTTTTTAAAGCCAACCAAAAAGCTCCATGGTACATTGTTGCATTTGGTATGATTGGAGCTTCTTTATCTGGAGTAACCTTTATTTCTGTACCTGGTTGGGTAGCCACCAGTCAGTTTAGTTATATGCAAGTTGTTTTTGGTTATTTTTTAGGATACATGGCCATTGCTTATATTTTACTACCGCTCTACTACAAATACAACATCACCTCCATTTACGGATACTTAGAACAACGTTTTGGAAACAATAGCCACAAGGTTGGAGCAGCTTCATTTTTAGTTTCTAGAGTTTTAGGAGCCTCTTTTAGATTGTATTTAGTGGCATTAGTACTACAATATTTTATTTTTGATGCATGGCACATTCCTTTTGAATTTACGGTGATTCTTTCTGTATTATTAATTTGGATTTATACATTTAAAGGCGGAATTAAAACCATTATTTGGACAGACACCTTACAAACTTTATTTATGCTGATGGCATTAATAGTGGTAGGTTATATTTTATTACAAAAATTAGACACCAATTTGTTTGATTTTATTACCTCTACTGATTACAAACAATACGGAAAAATATTTTTTACTGAAGATGTTAACGATACCAAATATTGGTTAAAATCTGTTTTAGGAGGGGCATTTATTGCTATTACCATGACAGGACTAGACCAAGACATGATGCAAAAAAACTTAGCCTGTAAAAACACCAAAGAAGCCCAATGGAACATGTTATCTTTTGCACCATCTTTAATAGTTATTAACTTTTTATTTTTACTGTTAGGTGCTTTGTTATTTACCTATGCACAAAAGCAGGGAATTGAAATTCCTGTACAAGACGGTAAAGCTAAAACAGATTTACTCTTTCCTGAAATTGCTTTAAATGGAGGCTTAGGACTTGGAGCTTCCATTCTATTTTTATTAGGATTAATTGCTGCTGCTTATTCTAGTGCAGATAGTGCTTTAACTTCTTTAACCACTTCTTTTTGTATTGATTTTTTAAAAATAGAAAACAAACCTATTGAGCAACAAGAAAAAATACGAAAGAAAACACATATCTATATGTCCTTGGTTTTAGTTATCACTATTATTTCGTTTAAATATATTTTAAGTGATAACGTTATCAGTAACCTTTTAAAAGTAGCTACTTATACCTATGGACCTCTTTTAGGATTGTTTTCCTTTGGTATTTTTACCAAACATAAAATTCATGACAAATGGGTATTATTTATTACCATTCTTGCCATATTTTTTAGTTATTTTATCAATGAATATAGTACAGTACTATTTAACGGGTTTCAATTTGGATACGAATTATTAGTTCTTAACGGAACTATCACATATTTAGGACTTTATATTATCAAACAAAAAAATGAATAGCGATTTAAGTAACTATCGTAAAGTATATCAAAAAGGAGAATTGTTAAAAACAAACGTTCCCAAAGCTCCTATTGATCTTTTTCAACAATGGTTTTACGAGGCTGAAGATGCCAAAAACGGATCAGAAACCAATGCTATGAATATTGCCTCTATTGGTTTAGATGGATTTCCTAAAAGTAGAATTGTACTTTTAAAACGTTTTACCTGGGAAGGATTTATTTTTTACACCAACTATAATAGCGAAAAAGGGAAAGCCATTGCCCAAAACCCTAATGTTTGTGCCTCTTTTTTTTGGGAGCAACAAGAAAGACAAGTTATTATAAAAGGAAAAGCTGAAAAAATACCAGAAAATTTATCCGATGGTTATTTTGAAAGTCGCCCTGAGGGTAGTAAATTAGGAGCATGGGCATCTAATCAAAGTGAGGTGGTAACCTCTAAAGAAGTTTTAAACCATCAATTAGAAACATTTACAGAAAAGTTTAAAGAAAAAGAAATTCCTAGACCAAAACATTGGGGAGGATACATTATAAAACCCATCTCTATTGAGTTTTGGCAAGGAAGACCTAACAGAATGCACGATAGAATTAGATACACCTTATTAGAAAATTTTGATTGGAAGATTGAAAGACTAGCTCCATAAAAACAATTAACATGAAAACTATTTACATTGTAAGACACGCTAAATCTTCATGGGAGTATGAAGGAATTCAAGATATAGACAGACCCCTAAAAAAACGAGGAATTAAAGATGCTTATTTATTAGCTAACGTACTAAAAGACAAGATTAAAAAGCCCGATGCTTTTATATCTAGCTGTGCCAACAGAGCATTACACACAGGAGTTATTTTTTGTAATGTCATGGGATTTCCTATGGCAAATTTGAAAATTAGCAAATCTTTGTATAGCTTTAGTGATGGTTATTTGGTAAAAACCATTCGTGCCCTAGACGATGCGTATGATTCTGCCATTGTTTTTAGTCACGACCATGGAATTAATACTTTTGTAAACACCTTTGGTAACAAACCAATTTCACATGTACCTACTTGTGGGGTTATTGGAATTCAGTTTGATACCGAACACTGGAAAAACATAAAATCTGGAAAAACAGTATTAAAAGAATTTCCTAAAAACCACAAAGACTAAATACTAATTTAAAAGATATTATTTTGATTCGTATAAAAAAATATGCAGCCATAGATATTGGTTCTAACGCAGTAAGATTGTTAATTGCTGACATTATTGAAAATGAAGAAAACGACAAAGTAAAATTTAAAAAATCTGCTTTGGTTCGTGTTCCTATACGTTTAGGGGCAGATACTTTTGGTGAAGGAAAAATATCAGAAAAAAACATTTTGAGATTAACCGATGCCATGAATGCTTTTCAATTATTAATGAGTGTACACGGTGTTGAAAAGTATAAGGCTTGTGCAACATCTGCTATGAGAGATGCTAGCAATGGTGATTTTGTAATTGATAGAATTTTAAAAAAATCTGGTGTTAAAATAGATATTATTGATGGTGAAATTGAAGCTCAAATTATTGCCACTACAGATTTAGGAGAATTGCTAGACAATAGTAAATCTTACCTATATGTAGATGTAGGAGGAGGTAGTACAGAAATGACTATTTATAAAAAAGGAGAAGTTGTAAACTCAAGATCTTTTAAAGTAGGTACTGTACGTATGCTAAATCAAAAAGATGCTTTGGCAGGTATTTGGGATGAAATGAAAGAATGGGTAAAATACAACACCAAAGGACTTAAAAACATTAGTTTAATTGGTTCTGGTGGTAACATTAACAAAATTTATAAAATGTCTGGTAGATCAGACGGTTCTCCACTTTCTTTTATTTACATGAAAGCCAATTACAAGTATTTAAAAGCAATGACATACGAAGAACGTATTTCTGAATTAAACCTAAATCAAGATAGAGCCGATGTAATTATACCCGCTACCAAAATATATGTTTCTGCCATGAAATGGTCCGAAGCTAAAAAAATATACGTTCCTAAAATTGGTCTTTCGGATGGAATTGTAAAAAGTTTATATGCAGGTATTATTGAATAAATTTATAAAACATACAACATTACTTATAACATTGTTTTCATTAATAATGTTAACGTCTTGTATAGAAAACTCAACTAACAGAAAACCTACAGGAGTTATTAAAACTCCTACTCCTCCCAAAAAAGAAGTGGTTAAAAAAAAGGTGGTTGTACCAAAACCAGTACCTAAAAAACTGTTAGTACAAGATGTAATAAACGAAAAAAACGTTCGTAGCTTTTTTCTTGATTATGGTAAAAAAAACCCTGAAACCAAACTGCTTTTAAAAACAAGATTAGGGAATATGCACATTACCCTATTTAAAGAAACTCCTTTGCACAGAGCTAGTTTTATTTACTTAATTAAAAATGGTTATTATAACAAAACCTGTTTTCATAGAATTGTAAAAAACTTTATTATTCAAGGTGGTTGGTCAGACAAAGAAGTTGTACAAGAATATAGAAGTCAACTAAATAACTATAGAATTCCGCCAGAATTTAGAAAAGACATTATTCACAAAAAAGGAGCTTTGTCTGCAACCAGAAGCTGGGTAGAAAATCCTGGAAAACTTTCAAACCCTTTTGAGTTTTTCATTATGCAAACCAGTATAGATTGTTCACATTTAAACTATGAACATACTGTTTTTGGACAAGTAACTAGTGGGTTTGATGTTATAGATAAAATTATAAATGTAACCTTAGACGGTCGTTCTGAATGGCCAGAAGTTGATGTTAATATTGAATTTGAAATATTGGAGTAAATTCTTTTACCAAATTTCAAACTTTATTCCCTCATTATTCATATAAGTGTTTTCTTCTTTATTTAAATTAATTTTATTTCCAAAATAATCTGTAGGCACACACCCTAATACCGAAGCTATACAAGAACTTGCTGCAAAATCCCAAGCACAGCCCCCTCCTTGTTTATCTCTATGAGGTTTGATATATACTGCCGGTGCATTTTCTAACACTCCTATTACATTCATTACTGCTCCTTGATGAGTAATTACTTCAAGTGGTTTTTTATATTTTTCTAAAGACTGTTTCTCTAAAGATTTTACCAAATAAGGATGAGCTCCACTAGAAACAAAACTTAAATCACTGTAAAAAGTAAGTCCTTTGTTTTTGTTGTATTGAATGATGAACTTAACTCCATCTTTGTAAACTTTTCCTCCTTTTACGGCATCATATAAATGGTTGTGATAAGGATCATAAGCTACCCCTACCACAGCTTCTCCATTTTTAGCAACCAAACCAATAGCTACTGCAAACCCAGGTGTTTTTTTGGTGAATGGCAACGTACCGTCTATGGGATCTACTGTCCAAAAATAATCTTTTACCAATCTACTCTTATCATCCTCCGTTTCTTCACCCAACCATCCTAAATCGTACTTTTTTATGCTGTCTTGTAAACTAGCAAAAATAATTTCTTGTGATTTTATATCAACCTCTGTAACAACATCAGCTGCTAAACTCCCACCCTTGCCTTTACTACCTATTTTAAAATCGGTACCAAAACAAGCAATTACATGTTTACCAGCTTCTAGCGCTGCTTTTTTAGCAATTTCTCTTAGCTCTTCTAAATCCTTAATGCTTAATTTCATTTATCTTAATGCTTTTATTACTTGTTGTGCAACTTGTTCACTATAACTGTTTATTTTCCAATGACCGGGACTCCATCCTTTTAAAAATCTATGAAAATCTGTCCACGCAACTGGAAACAAAGCTCTCCATTCTTTTTCTACTTCTTGATATTCTACATTTATGTTTTTATCAATAATCGCATGTTTAAGAGTATTGAAATAAATATCTAAAATTTCTGATTCATATTCTTTACACTCTTCTTCAGACAAACAGCTTCCTATAAAATAAGCCAAATCTTTCATCCCACATCCTCCACCAACATATTGAAAATCTACTGCTGCAACTTTCAATCCATCTTCAGAAAAACAAAAATTAGCCAATTTAGCATCTCCGTGTACAAAAGTCTTAAATGTAGCATTGTTTAATTGTTCATCAATTTTAAAAGCCATATTTTTTAATTCTTTATCTTGCAACACTTCTAATTCTTCTGGACGAGTATTTAAATGCCAGTAAGTTCCTACATTCCACAATCCTTTAGGCTCTTGTTGTAAAAAAGTAGCATGAAAATTTGCCAACCATTGTACACAAGCATTGATATGATTCCAAGAAACTTGATGAATTCTAGAAGGGTATCCAACAATATCCAAATCTTCTAAAACAATTAAAACCTCATCATTATAAGTATCAAAAGCAAATAATTCTGGTATTTTACACTTTTGATTACATTTACTAGCATAGTCCCTATAAAATGTAGTTTCTACTTGATATGATTTAACTTTTCTATGATGAGATAAATTGGTATTCCACCCTCTTGGATGTTCTTTTACTTTAGGCAACTGAACCCACTTTACCACTACTTGTTTTATGGGACTCTCTATAAGTTGATATCGAACAATTTTACCATAACCACTCCAAAGCGTTTGTATGACTTCTTTTTCTCTGAATCTTTTAGCTCCTGTGCTAATTAATATGGTTTTCTTAAACTGAGAGTTCATGTTAATTATCTTATAAAATAAAGATACAAAAGGCAAATGAGGGACCATAAAAAAGCCTAGTAGAATTTCTACTAGGCTTGATATATTTTAAATGAAATATTTTACTATTTCTGCTTTTTAGCTGCTGCTTTTAATTGAAAGTTTTCAATAATAGTTCCTGTAATCCAGTAAGGTACTACAAAAGTTAATAAGAAAATTAACAACCAAAATCCAGCTGTAAATACAAATAAGAATGCTAAAAATCCTAAGTATTGTGAAATATCCATTTTATCTTAAATCTTTAATTCGTGAGTTATAAGTGCAAAAATAAACTTTTTTTCTATTTTACCTCATCAAAAGATGAATAATTATCTACTAAAATACACCTTTGTTTAAAGCTACTAATGCTTCTTTTTTGTTTTCGGTATTAATGACCAAAGATACATTGTAGTTAGACCCTCCATAAGAAATCATACGGATAGGAATATTTGTTAAACTTGTTAAAATTGGCGTTCCTGCTCCAGTTCTTTTTGATGAAAAATCACCAGCCAAACAAACAATTGTTAAATCAGTATCTACCTCAACAGCTCCAATTTCTTTTAACTCAGCTACAATTTCATCTAAATAGGTAGTATCATCAATAGTTACCGATACTGCTACCTCTGAAGTGGTAATCATATCTATAGAAGTTTTGTATTTTTCAAATACCTCAAAAACTCCTTTTAAGAAACCATAAGCCATTAACATTCTGTAAGACTTAATTTTAATAGCTGTAATACCGTCTTTAGCAGCAATAGCTCTTACTCCTCCTTCTGGTACTTCACAGTTCTTAATAATAGTTCCTGGAGAATTTGGCTCAAAAGTATTTTTTAACAATACAGGTACATTGGCTTTGCGTGCAGGAATTACAGATTGTGGATGCAAAATTTTTGCTCCAAAATAAGCCAACTCGGCAGCCTCATCAAAAGAAATCTCTTTTAAAGAAAAAGTATTTTCTACAAAACGAGGATCATTGTTGTGCATTCCATCAATATCTGTCCAAATTTGAATTTCATCAGCTAAAATAGCCGCCCCAATTAAAGATGCAGAATAGTCAGATCCACCTCTTTTTAAGTTGTCTATTTTTCCTGTATCACTTAAACAAATATATCCTTGTGTTACAAAAATTTCTGTGTCTTTATTTGCAGCAATAATTTTACTATATTCTTTTGTAATTTTTTCTATTACAGGTTCGTTAGCCTCATCAATAGCCATAAAATCAAAAGCAGAAACCAATAAAGCACTTGCTCCCAATTCTTTTAAATGAAAATTGAACAAGTTTGTTGATAATACTTCACCTTGAGCTACAATGTTTTTTTCTATTTGTTTTGATGGAATTTCAATTCCAATATGTTCTCTTATAAATTCAAATCTATCAGAAACCAAAGCTATGGCTTCATCTTGATTCTCTTTTTCAGACAATAATTCTTTAACTACATCAACGTATTTTTCAATTAACTCATTAATTAAATCGTTGGCTTGTTCTTCTCTATAATTAATAATATGATCTGCAACTTCGTGCAAAGCATTGGTAGTACCAGACATTGCTGACAAAACTACTGTTTTTTGCCCTTCAACATTTCTTACAATGTTAGCAACTTCTTTTATGCTTTTTGGACTTCCTACCGAGGTACCTCCAAATTTTAATACTTTCATACTTGTCTTAAATTAGTCTCTTAATTAGTGTTTCTAGTCTCTAATATATATTACCAAGGGTAATAAAAGCGCAAAGGTTTCACAAAAGTGTTATTTGTACAAAAAAATAATAATATCTTTACATCTTGATACTAATTGTTAAAATTTGAACAGGTATGAAAACCATACAGGAATCTGTTGAGGGGATTATTAGAAAAACACCTTTTTTAGAAGAGGCTTTAAACGACAAATTAATTAATGTTTCTTCTTTGGCCAGAGTCATTCAGCCAGATGTTGAAAAGGACTTAAATAAAGAAGTGAAATCTGGAGCCATTATGATGGCTATCAACAGGTTATCACCTTCTAGTATTTTAAAAATTCGAAAAAACATAAAAAAAATCACCTTAACTTTAGGAGACTTTATTGTACGTTCTGATTTGGGAAATTTTACGTTTAAAAACACTCCTACATTACTGAAATGTATTTCTGATTTGATTAAAGAATTTGGAGAGGATAAAGATTATTTCTTTACCATTTCTCAAGGTATTTTTGAAACCAATATTATTACAAGTAGAAAGTTACATAATAAGGTATCTGATATTTTTAAATCAGAATTACTTTTATCGTCTGCAGATGAGTTAGCCTCTATTACTATTAAGTTACCAAAATCAAACTCCCAACAATCTGGTATCTATTATTTTATTTTAAAACAATTGGCTTGGGCAGATATTCCTGTACAAGAAATTATATCTACCACACATGAAATTACCATTGTGGTTAAAGAAACAGACATTAATAAAACTTTTTCTATTTTAATTGATATGAAAAAGAGCTAGTCTCTCTTTTTAAACATAAAAAACTCCAATCTTACTCTTTAAGGTTGGAGTTTTTTACTTTATGTACAAAGTAAAAAAAAACTGTCTATATTTAGTTATTAATTAACTACTTATTACTTACATGAATAACTGTTTTAAATTTTTTATAATCATAACAATTATTTTTACTGGTAGTTGTACTCAACATTTATTCATAAAAAAAGTAGCTGTGAATAACATTCCTTTTTCAGAAAATTTTAGCAACAAACAAACATTTAGCACCAACTGGAAAGACAATTCTTTTGGACATCCAAAATCATATGAATTAAAAAATGATGTTCTAAAAATTACTACAAGAGCCAATAGCAAAGACCGAGTAAAAGTAAAAACCAAGCGAAAAGATTTTGGTATAGGTACATATGAATGGAAAATATACGTTCCTAAATTTAACCTTAATGACCAGTGTAGTATTGGTGCATTTATTTATCATTCTGGGAAAACTCCCTATGAAATAGATTTTGAAATAGGTTCGGGAAATATTAAGGATAGAAAAGAAATAGCTGCAAATACTAACGAAGCTGTTGTACATTGTACATCACAACATCATCCTCATACTTCTAATGTTTTTAAGGTAACTACCGAACAATGGCATTATTTTAAAATAGAGTTGAGCGAAAACAACAATAGATATTTTATAAAATGGTTTATCAACAATGTTTTGGTAAAAACACTACAAACAGATATTAAAACCAAACATAAATTTACTGTACATAACAGTTTAGAAAATTTATCGTTTATGGGAGAACATTTACCCAACAAAGAAAACTATGTACTGTTTGACTCTTTTAACTTTAAGTAAAAATTATATATTGCGTATTAATTGTGATTTTAACACTTAATATATAATGAAAAATATTTTACTGGGAATAATTCTGATTCCACACTTATTTTATGCTCAACTATACATTAGTAATAATAAAAGCCCCCATAATTTCCCTATAGTTAACTCTAAACAGGCTACAACTATATATTTTGATAGTAAAGATGATAAAGTAATTCACAAAACAGTGAGCTTATTATCTTCAGATATTTATACTATTACAGGAAAAACACCTAAAATATCAACCTTAAATAACTCATTTAACGAAAATCTTATTATTATTGGAACCATTGGTAAGAATACATTAATAGATGATTTAATCAATCAAAAAAAATTAGATGTTAACCTCATTAAAAATAAATGGGAACAATTTACCATTCAAACTATAAAAAATCCATTTCCAAATGTAAAACAAGCTCTTGTTATTGCCGGAAGTGATAAAAGAGGAACGGCATATGGAGTTTTTACACTTTCTAAATCAATGGGAGTTTCACCATGGTACTGGTGGGCTGATGTCCCTGTAAAAAAACAAAAACACATTTTTATAAACCATATAAATTATACCTCTAAAGCACCTACTGTAAAATATAGAGGTATTTTCTTAAATGATGAAGATTGGGGATTACAGCCTTGGGCATCAAAAAAAATAGATACTAATATTAAAGATATTGGTCCTAAAACTTATGAGAAAATTTTTGAACTACTCCTTCGTTTAAAAGGAAATATGGTGGCTCCAGCCATGCACGAATGTACCAAAGCTTTTTATACCATACCTGGCAATATGGAAATGGCCGAGGATTATGGAATTATGATAACGACTAGTCATTGTGAACCTCTTTTATATAACAATGCTAGCGAATGGGACAAACAAAAACAGGGAGATTGGAATTATGTAACCAATAAAAATGAAATTATTAAAGCTTTAGATACTAGAATACAACAAGCTAGTAATAATGATAATATTTACACTATTGCTTTAAGAGGAATGCACGATGAAGGAATGGCTGGTGGTTCTGATGAACAAAAGCTAAAAACGCTAGATGAAGCAATTAAAGATCAAAGAAATATTTTATCAAAGTACATCAAAAAACCTATTACAGAAGTTCCACAGATTTTTGTTCCATATAAAGAAGTGTTGGGTATTTATGAAAAAGGCCTAGAAGTTCCAGAAGACATTACTATTGTTTGGCCAGATGACAATTACGGGTATCTTAAAAAATTAGGAACCCCTGATGAACAAAACAGAAAAGGAGGAACAGGAGTTTATTATCATATTTCTTACTTAGGATGGCCTAATGATTATCTTTGGTTAAACACCACGCCACCAGCATTAATGTATGCCGAAATGCATAAAGCATACTCTTTAGGTGCCAATAAATACTGGTTATTAAATGTAGGAGACATCAAACCAGGTGAAATGGGAATGCAGCTTTTTCTTGACATGGCATGGGATTTTGATCAATTTAACTTTGAAAACATTAATAAATATCAAGTAAATCAACTTTCTTCCATTTTTGGGGAGGAATACAAAAATGATATTGAATATATTTTAGATAGATATTATTATCATGGTTTTACTCGTAAACCAGAATACATGACTTGGGATTTTCGTTGGAATAGTCTTTTTGCTCATGAAAAAGTAAAGGATACTGAGTTCTCTTTTATAAATTATAATGAAGCCGAAAATAGACTAAAAGATTATAATGATATTGCTAACAGAGCAAAAACTATATTAAACAAACTACCTGAAAAATTTAAAGCTTCTTTTTACGAATTGATTTATTATCCTGTTAAAGGAGCTTCCCTTTACAACCACGAAATGTTAATTGGACAGAAGAACAGATGGTATGCTAAACAAAAAAGGGCAGCTACAAATAGTTTAGCAAATGATGTTATATTGTATCATGATAGTATTGCTTCTATTACTAAAAAATACAACAACTTACTTAATGGTAAATGGGACGGAATGATGACGGCTCCTGGTTTTTTACCTACACCACAGTTATCACCTACATCAAAAATAGAATTACCTAAAAATTCTAGTATGAATGTTTTTGTAGAAGGAATATCTACAAATGATAAAACCTCTTTAAAGCTACCCGAATTTAATCGGGTAAATAATAAATCTTACTTTTTTGAACTTTATAACTCAGGGACTACCCCTTTTAAATGGAGTGCCATTCCATCTGAAAAATGGATAAAACTTAATATCAATAAAGGAAATACTAAAGTTCAGCAAAGAATTGAAGTATCTATTGATTGGGACAAAGTACCAACTAGTAAATTAGCAGAAGGAAAAATAAATATCCACAACAATAATCGCATAACAGAAATTAAGGTCATTGCTATACCTCAAAAAAAGGAATTAAATACAGGTAATTTTTATACTGAAGATAAAGGAGTTATTAGTATTATTCCAACTGCATATCACAGAAAAAAAGAAAATGGAGATATTAAATTCCAAACAATTAGCGGACTTGGATATAGCAATTCTTCACTTCAACTAGGAAATGCCAAATTTAATTCTGGAAACAAATCATATGTAGCTTATGATTTTTACACATCTAAAGCAGGAAATATTACTATAAAAACCTATATGCTTCCTTTATTTGCTAAAGATAAAGACCACGGAACTCGTTATGGTGTTCAAGTAGATGATCTAAATTATATTGAACACAGCAATTACGTAAAAGAATATTCAAAAAACTGGGCAAATAACATTATTCGTAATAGTGCTATTAATGAAACAACTATTTATGTTGACAAAGCAGGTAAACATACATTAAAAATATATGCAGTAGACCCTGGAATGATCCTTCAAAAAATAGTAATAGACACTGGCGGATTAAAACCATCTTATCTAGGACCAACTTCTATGTAAACAATCTATATTTTAGAAAAAAATAGGCTTAATACTCCAAGCCTATTTTTTTTCTAACTGTATCTAAAGTTTGAATCAGTTTTTTAGAAAAATCAAAAGTCATGATATTACTTTCTTTTCTTCCTTCCCTAATTAGCTGATTAAAATGTTCTGCTTCATAATTATATCCTATGGTTTTTACACCAAAATCTACGGTTTCTTCTTCTCCATTTTTTATAACAGTTACAGAAGTAGGAATATGAAACTCTGTATTTATTTTAATTATTCCTTGTTCACAAGTAAAAATAGCTTCGGTAGCAGTTTGTTCTTGAATAGAACTTTTTAAATAAGCTTTGGCTTTTTGATAATGAAAAATCATATCACAACTTGCATCGGCTCCATTGTCAAAAAAAGTAGCTTTCGCTTCTATATCTTCTGGTATTCCTAAAGTTGTTAAAGCCACAAAAATTGGATAAATTCCAATATCTAATAAACTCCCTCCTCCTACTTCTTTTTTAAACAATCTGTTTTCATTGTTAAATGGCCTATGAAAGCCAAAATCAGCTTCTAAAGAAAGTACTTTACCTAACTTTTGTTTTTTTATTAATTCTAAAACATATTGATAATGTGGTAAAAAATAAGTCCACAAAGCTTCCATTAGCAACACGTTTTGTTCTTTGGAAGCGCTAATCATTTCTTGCACTTCATCTAAATTCATAGCAAAAGGCTTTTCACATAATACTGCTTTTTTATGCTTTAGACACAAAATAGAATGTTCTTTATGAAAACTATGAGGTGTTGCAATATAAACGGCATCTACATTTTTATCTTTTGCCAATGCTTGATATGAATCATAAGCCATGGTAGCATTAAAATCTTTAGCAAATTTCTCTGATTTTTCTTGACTTCTTGAAGCTACAGCATACAATTCTGCCTCAGAAATGGTTGCCAAATCTTTAGCAAATTTTTGAGCTATATTCCCCAAACCAATGATTCCCCATTTTATTTTATCTCTTTGTAATGACATCAATATATTTTTTGAGTAGAAAGATAATCAATCTAAAAAAGATGTTCAACTTTTATGTTTTGCTCTATGGGATAAACGGAAGCCCCAAATTGATTAAAAACGGCTACATCAGCAGCATCTCTACCAAAACCTAACACCACATAACCTCCTGGGTATCCTGTTTGTGTAGCATCAAAAGTATACCACCTATTCCCTATATATGCCTCAAACCAGGCATGCATATCCATAGGGTATAAGCCATGTAAATACCCAACCACAATACGCGCAGGAATACTTAAACTTCTGCATAACGCTATTCCCAAATGAGCCAAATCTTTACAAACGCCAAATCCTTTGTTTTTAACCTGTAAAGCAGACAAGGGTTCACTGTTACTACCTGGAACATAATCTATATTTGTACGTAACCAATTTGTAATTGCTGATACTTGATTGTAACCTAAATATTGTCCTTCACCAATACTCATAGCCAAATCATTAAAACAATCAGATTCGCAATATCTACTAGGTAATAAATAACTTAACACAGCATCAGGTAAATTTTGAATTTCTATAAATGGTTCACCAAAACCTTGATCTATGAAATTTGAAGTCATTACTTGAGAGGAAGTTTCTATAGAAAAAAAACCAGGATCTGCTATTAAACGCTGGCATAAATTCCCGTAACTGTCTGTGAACTCAAAAACAGGAACATTTGGAATTATTTTATACTCTTCTTTTTCTACCCATTGATGTGCACCACTACGAGGTCTTAACATAAGAATAAATGGAGTGGGTTCTGCAATATCAAACTTTAAGTAACAACTTGTTTTTAAGCGCATATTTTAATTTTAAACCCTATAGGTATTTGTATTAGTAAACACAACTCCTTCAAAGATAGTTTATTAATACTGTACTCTAGTTTAAAACAGTTATTATAAAGCAATTTCTCTTTTAAAATTTGAGAATAACAAAGCAGTAATATATAACTTATAAAGTTTAATAATTAAAAAAAGCTAGTATATGTTAATACTAGCTTTTTTAGTGAATTGTTAGAAAACCAATCCTTTTAACTTTTCTTTAATTTTTTCATTCACATCTTTAGGGTAGTTTTTTTCTCCCATAAAAATATCTGTCATGGCATCACTAAACCTCTGTCCATATTTCTTTAATAAAAATTTTCTTACCATTTTACTACCATAAAATACTTTAGCCAATTTCATAGAAGTAAGCAATTCTGGCATTAACGTATTTTCAATAATATCGGTATATGTTTTAGCTGCTTTTTCTTCATCTCCGTTTGCTTCTGCTATCGCTTCAGCAGCTAATTTACCACTTAATATGGCGTTTGATATTCCTTCGGCTGTTAATGGATCTGCAAACCCAGCAGCATCACCAATTAAAAACACATTGTTTTTTACGAATCCATCTAAACGAGGAGTTACAGGAATTTGATATCCATGTTTTTCTATATTTAATATTTCCTCTATTCCTAAAAACTTAATATATTCTGCACAATATTCTTTAATTTTTTGATCATCTTTTAAGATAGCCCCAACACCTATAGATAAATGTTTCTTTTTAGGAAAACACCATCCATAACCAGCTGGAATAGCATCAATATCAAAACGAATTTCCTTAGACAATCTTTCAAAATCTACATCATTTACTTCTATTTCGTATTCTAAAGCTGGAATTAAATTACGAGTATCCTTTTCCCAACCAGCCATTTTAGCTACTTGACTGTAAACTCCATCGGCAGCAATAACAAATTGTGCATTTATAATTCCTTGGCTAGTTTCAATATTTACAGAGCCATCAACTTTTTGAAGTGATTTCACTTTACAATCTTCAATCAAATCAACCCCTAATTCTTTTGCTTTATTAACAATTAACAGATCAAAAGAATCTCTCATTACTAATGATACAATAGGCTCTTCTCTTTCTGTAACAAAGTGCAAATCTTTTCCCATATAGATATCAATTTTATTAAACTCAATATCTACAACTTCAGACACATCAAAAGGCATATTTTTTCTACCTCTATATACAAAACCACCACCACAAACTTTATATCTTGGTAATACTTCTTTTTCTAAAATAACTGTTTTAATACCTGCCTTTGCTAAGTGAAATGCTGCTGATGCTCCTGAAGGTCCAGAACCTACAACTGCTACCTGATATTTTTTCATGAATTAATATATGTTTAGACAGTAACAATAATATAAATAATCTCCAATTAAAGCTAATACAACCCTCAATAATTTTATCCATTTAAAAAAAACAAAAACAAAGCATATTGGCACTAATATTGACAGGTTTTTGTGGTTTTATTACGTAATTTAGCACCTCAAAATTTTAATGTTACCCATGAAAAAAATTTGGAATATTTTATACAGTACTCGCTTAATGGCCATTCTATTTGTTGTGTTTGGAGTTTCCATGGGAGTCGCTACTTTTATTGAAAATGATTATGGTACTGAAACCTCAAAAGCTTTGGTATATAACACGTGGTGGTTTGAGGCAATTATGTTACTTTTTGTTATCAACTTTTTTGGAAACATTTTTAAATACAAATTATTTAAAAAAGAAAAATGGGGGATTTTATTATTCCACGTTGCTTTTTTGTTTATAATTATTGGTGCAGCCGTTACCAGATATGTTAGTTATGAAGGAGTAATGCCTATTTTAGAAGGCGAAAAAACCAATGAGTTTTTTTCTGAAACAACATATTTAAACATTAACGTTCATAACTTTAAAGAAGAAAAATATGTACACAGTCCTATTTTACTTTCTGCCAAAGGAAAAGCTTCTTACCATTTTGAAACAGATTTTAGAGGTCAAAACTTTAAATTTGAACTAACAGATTACATTCCAAATGCCAAAACAGAATTTACAAAAACTGAAAAAGGAGAAACTTTTATTCATTTTGTAGAATCTAGCTCTGGATCAAGACACGATCATTATATTAAAAAGGGAGAGTTAGAAAATATTCACGGAATTTTAGTGGGGTATGAAAATGCCGAAAACGCTTCTGTAAACTTTACAGAAAAAGATGGAACCTTGTATTTAGAATCTAAATCTGATGGTTCTTTTATGAGAATGGCAGATCAATTTCAAGGAACAATTACAGCAAACAGCTCTGAAAAATTTAACTACTTAAGTTTACACCAAATTGCAGGATTAAGTTTTGTGGTACCTGAAAAACCAATTACTGGAGAAATGAAAGTCATTTCTTCTGATGATAAAGAGGCTTTCCCTGAAGCCTTGTTAACTTTTAAAGTGACCTCTAAAGATAAAATGACTTTAATTCAAGTAAAAGGGGGAAAATACACTTCTAACAAACCTGTTACTTTTACTTTGGCTGGATTAAACTTTAATTTGTCTTATGGATCTAGAATTTTAAAACTTCCTTTTTTTATTAAACTAAATGATTTTCAATTAGAAAAATATCCTGGTTCAGAATCTGCTGCTTCTTATGCAAGTGAGGTAACCCTAATTGATGAAGAACAAAACAATACTTTTGATTTTAGAATTTTCATGAATCATATTTTAGATTATAGAGGTTATAAATTTTTTCAATCTAGTTATGATATCTCTGGACCCAAAGAAGAAACCAGATTGTCTGTAAACCACGATGCTATTGGAACTACCATTACTTATATTGGTTATTCTATGTTATACACTGGATTGATGATGATTTTATTTATGAAAAACTCTCGTTTTGGTCAACTAGGTAAAAAACTTAGAAAATTAAAAAGCAAAACTACTGTGATTGCTTTAGTTTTAGGATTAACTTCTACTTTTTGTTTTGCTCAACACACAGAAGAAGATCGCAATCACGAGGGACATAACCATGCTACCGAAACTGTGCATGAAGAAAATCATGAAGGACATAATCATACCTCTGAAGAAACTTCAGAAGAAGAACATAATCATCAAATGGAGGCTATATCTCCACAAGCGGCTAAAATTGCTATTGTAAAAAATGCTGTAAAACAAGAACACGCACTTGAGTTTAGTAAAATTGTAATTCAAGATGCTGGAGGTCGTATGAAACCTATCAATACTTTTGCTAGCGAATTATTAAGAAAAGTGAGTAAAAGTGAAACATATGAAGGTTTAGATGCCAACCAAGTATTTTTATCTATTGTAGAAAACCCAAGACTTTGGTTTGATGCTCCTGTGGTTTATTTAGAGAGAAATGATGAAAAAATCAGAAAGATTTTAGGAGTTGATTTAGATACAAAATATGCTTCTTTATCAAGTTTTATAGACCCTAACGGAAATTACAAATTGGTTTCTTATGTAAATACTGCAGAAAAAAATCAAATTAAAAGTGCTTTTGAAAAAGATGTCATTAACATAGACAAACGTGTAGGATTGTTATACACAGCTATAAGCGGAAGTATTTTACGTATTTATCCTAAAATTAATGATGATAACAACAAATGGGTTTCGCAATTAGAATTAGAGACTGCCGGATTTAAAGGAACCGATTCTGTTTTTGTAAAACAAATTTTACCTGCTTACAAACAAGTTTTATGGGAAGCAAAACAATCTGGAGACTATGCTGATGCAAATGAAATTTTAGAAGGAATTAAAAACTTTCAGAAAAAATATGGTGCCGAAGTTTACCCTAGTCAAAAGAAAATAGATTATGAAATTACTTACAACAAGTATGATATTTTTAAAAAACTATTCTCATACTACACCTATATTAGTACCATATTATTTTTGTTAATAATTTTCCAAATATTTAAAGATGGAAAAATAGTAAGAGCATTAATCAAAGGAGCAATAGGAATTGTTATTTTCTTATTTATACTACAAACAGCAGGATTAGGAGTACGTTGGTTTATTAGCGGACACGCTCCTTGGTCTGATGCTTATGAGTCTATTATTTACGTAGGGTGGGCAACCATGCTATTCGGTTTAATTTTTGGAAGAAAATCATCATTAACCATTGCTGCAACTGCTTTTGTTGCTGCCATGATTTTAATGATTGCACATTGGAACTGGATGGATCCTCAAATTGCGAACCTACAACCTGTACTAAATTCTTATTGGTTAATGATTCACGTTGCAATTATTGTTGCAAGTTATGGACCTTTTACTTTAAGTATGATTTTAGGTTTAGTTGCTTTAATTCTAATGATATTAACCACTAGTAAAAACAAAAAATCTTTAAAAGTTAAGATAGATGAATTAACCATTATAAACGAAATGAGCATGACTGTTGGTTTGGTTATGCTATCTATAGGAAACTTTTTAGGAGGTATGTGGGCTAACGAAAGTTGGGGACGATATTGGGGATGGGATCCTAAAGAAACTTGGGCTTTAATTAGTATTATGGTTTATGCTTTTGTATTGCACATGCGTTTGGTACCTGGACTAAGAAGTAAATTTACCTTTAACATTATATCTGTTTATGCTTTTGCAAGTATTATGATGACCTATTTTGGAGTAAATTTTTACTTATCAGGATTACATTCTTATGCAAGTGGAGACCAAGTAGTCACTCCAAGTTTTGTATATTATTCAATTGCCATTGTTGCAGTACTTGGAATTTTAGCTTACTTAAAATTTAAAAAATACTATAAAAAATAAATTGCATTCTAATATCCACAAATATTAATGTAAATTCGCAAATCTTATAAAACCAAACAATTCATATGTTTCACAAGTATTTAAAATTAGTTTTAGCAGTAGGAGTTACTGTGTTGGCTGTATTACAGTTTATTGATGAAAATATAGGTAATGGTATTTTATTACTATTGTTAGCTGGTATCTTTGTCTTCTTATATTTCAAAAATGAAATTTTATTATTGGCTTTTTTACAAATGAGAAAGCAAAACATGGAAGGAACAGCTAAGTGGTTAGATAAAATTAAAAAACCAGAAATGGCATTAATTACTTCTCAACAAGCTTATTTTTATTATTTACAAGCTATTTTATTGGCTCAAAAAAACATGACTCAAGCAGAAAAGTTGTTTAAAAAAGCTTTGGGAATTGGATTACGTATGAGTCATGATATTGCCATGGCTAAATTAAATTTGGCTGGAATTGCTATGAGTAAACGTAGAAAAAGAGAAGCGACTACATTACTTAACGAAGCTAGAAAATTAGACAAACACGGTATGTTAACTGATCAAATTAAAATGATGAAGGATCAAATGAAAAAGATCTAAATGATTGGTAAACTAAAATAAAAAAAACGTCTTTATAAATTTTATAAAGACGTTTTTTATGAAGTAAAGTATCATCATTTTTAAACTGTTAACACCAAACTTTTATATATGGCCTCGTATTTAGGTAAGACATTATCTATACTAAACTCTTTGGCTCTTTCTAAAGCATTTTCCTTATAACCTTCTAAAACCTCTTTATTTTTAATTAGTTTCAAAGCATTTTTAGCCATATCATCAACATCTTTAACATCACTTAAAAAACCTGTAACTCCATGAACATTTACCTCGGGTAAACCACCTGTATTAGTAGAAATTACCGGCGTTCTTGCCGCCATGGCTTCTAATGCTGCCAATCCAAAACTTTCAGACTTTGAGGGTAATAAAAATACATCTGTATAACATAAAATTTTATCAACCTCTGTACTATTTCCTAAAAAGACAATCTTATCAAAAACACCTAACTCACGAGCCAATCTTTTTACCTCAATCATATCAGGCCCTTCTCCTACTAAAATTAATTTTGCTGGCTTTTTTTCTAAAACCTTAGCAAATATTTTAACTACATCTTTAGCTCTTTTAACAGGTCTGTAATTACTTATATGGGTTAATATATATTCCTCTTCTGTTGCTATACTTCCTCTTTGACATTCCGAACCTTTTAAAGGATGGTTTTCATATTTTTCAAGTTCAATAAAATTATAAACAACTTCTATCTCTCTATTAATATCAAACAAACGATAAGTGTCATCTCTTAAACTTTTAGATACTGTAGTAACAACATCTGAATGATTGATGCTAAACTCTACTGCTGTTTTGTAATTAGGATGACTCCCTACCAATGTAATATCAGTTCCATGTAAAGTAGTTACTACTCGGATATCAATTCCCTTTTCATGCAACATTTTTTTTGCCATATAAGCTGCATATGCATGTGGTATTGCATAATGTACATGTAACAATTCTAAGTTATGCTTTTCGGCAACTTGAACCATTTTACTAGACAGAGCTAACTCATAAGGCTGATAGTGAAATAAAGAATACTCTTCTATTTGTACTTGATGAAAATGAATTCCACTAGAAATTAGATCTAATCTAACAGGAGGATGATAAGTAATAAAATGTACTTCGTAACCTTTTTGAGCCAAAGCCATCCCTAACTCAGTTGCTACTACTCCACTACCTCCAAAAGTAGGATAACACACTATACCAATACGCATATTTATAAATTTCTATATAAGTTCGTAAAAATAACTTTAACTTACGTGATACCCAAAATAAATCTAATTTGTAAACATATTTATAGACCAATAAAAACTTAATATACTCATAATGAAAAACATATAAATTATTTTAAATTTTCTGTTATTTTTTATCTAAAAACCTACAATTTATCTATAAAAAAGTATAAATTTGCAACCGCTAAGTTAAGCATGGTGCCTTAGCTCAGTTGGTAGAGCAAAGGACTGAAAATCCTTGTGTCCCTGGTTCGATTCCTGGAGGCACCACATTTAAAACCACAACTTAATTGTTGTGGTTTTTTGTTTTATATACCTTTTTAATCTTCTTAATTTTTAATTTTCATGTTTTTTACTAACTACTAAACCATACCATGCTATATAAGCAAAGCAAAATAATGGCAGTACAAAAGAAATATTCACTTCTGAAACCCCTAATATATTAAGGTCTGAAACTCCATTACCTCCTAAATCAATAATAATTCCTTGTAATTTTGGCATTAAAGCTCCACCAACAATTGCCATAATTAATCCGGCAGAACCTACTTTTGATTGCTCTTCTGTTAAGCCTCCTAAAGCAATTCCATATATGGTAGGAAACATTAGAGACATCCAAAAAGAGACTGCTACCAAGCTATACAGACCTATCTTTCCTTGAATTAGAATAGCAATTGATGTAAATATTATTCCTAAAACAGCAAAAATCATTAATAATTTACCCGAACTAATAAACCTTAATAAATATGTTCCTACCGCTCTACCAATGGTAAAAAGTACAAAGGCAGCCATTTGATAATAACCAGCTGTTACACTATCTATTTCTATAGCTTCTGAATACTGGTAAATGTATGTCCAACACATAATTAAACATCCCATATGAGAAATTTGTGCCAACACTCCTAAAACATATTTTTTATTTTTTGATAAATTTTTAAAAGTATCACCTATTTTAGGCATCACTCCTTCTTCTTTAGATTGAGGCATTTTACTAATAACAAACAAAATAAAAACACCTATAAGTACCAAACCTAGTATTACATATGGATTTCTAATTACTAATAAATCTGAAGTTTTAATTAATAATTTAGATGCTTCATCTAAAGCACTAAAATCATCAACATCATCACTTTGTAAATTTTTTAACACAAATTGCTGAGCTACAAACAAACCTGCTATTAAGCCTAAAGGATTAAAGGCTTGTGCCAAATTTAAACGTTGAGTAGCGGTTTCTTTTGCTCCCATGGCTAAAGCATAAGGGTTTGCTGCTGTTTCTAAAAAAGCCAATCCGAAAGTTAAAATATATAAGCCCAAACAAAAAAACCAGAATTGTTCTGTAATGGCTGCAGGGTAAAACAATAATGCTCCTGATGCGTATAAAGCCAATCCTATTAAAATTCCTACTTTATAAGAATATTTTCTCATAAACATAGCTGCTGGCAAAGCCATACAGAAATACCCTCCATAAAAAGCCATTTGAACCCAAGCTGCTTGAGAGTTAGACAATTCTAACACCTTTTTAAAAGCTTGTACCATTGGATCTGTAACAGCATTGGCAAAGCCCCACAGAGCAAACAATGAAGTCACTAAAACAAAGGGAATTAACATTTTTTTGGGTACAACTGGCACCTTAGTAGATAAGTTTTCCATATAGTTACTAATTCTTGATTTTTGTAACTTCAAATATTCACTTATTATTTAATAAGTATCAAGACATTTTAACCAAAATTATGGACAAACAAACAAGTAACCTACTCAATATCAATCATTATTATTTATTTTAATAAAGTACTAGGAGAGTATCCAAACTGTTTTTTAAAACACCTACTAAAATATAATGGATCGTTAAACCCAACAATACTAGAAACTTCTGAAACGTTATAATTTTTAGTTTTTAACAATTGTGCAGATTTTTTTAACCTAACTGTTCTTATAAATTCATTGGGAGACAAATCTGTTAATTGTGTAATCTTTCTGTATAATTTAGAAGAACTCATAGCCAACTCATCACATAAAAAACTTGATGTTAGCTCTGGGTTACTTATATTTTCTTCTATAATTTTTTTAATATCAGAAATTAATTCAATATCAATTTGAGAATGGGCTAAAGAAATGACATCACTCTCTGCTTCTCCAGAAAATTTTTTCTTTAGATCTAAATGAATTTTTATAATATTATCAATTCGTGTTTTTAAAAGCGTAGGATCAAAAGGTTTTACCAAATATCCATCAACACCAATTTTATAACCTTTAATTCTATTTTCGTTTTCGGCCAAAGCAGTTAATAATATAATGGCTGTATTGCTTAAATTTTCATCTGCTTTTAACACTTCTACAAATTCAAACCCATCCATTATTGGCATCATAACATCTACCACACACAATACAGGTTTTTCTTTTTTACACATTTCTAAACCTTCTTTACCATTTTCTGCTTGGTATACTTTATAGAAGTCAGAAAGATATTCTGCTACGTATTTTCTCAATTCAGCATTATCATCTATCACCAATATTTTTTGTTTTACATCGGTATTACTTTTAGCCTTTTTTGTGTTTATATTTTGTAGTGAAGCTTCTATTTGTTTTATTGGAATTAGAGTTTCTGGCTCATTATTGGGAGCAAAATCAAAAATTTCATCATTATTATATTCTTCTTTGTTTACTGGTATTTCAACTGTAAATACACTTCCTTTATTTGGAGTACTTTGTACACTTATTTGACCTCTATGTATTTCTACCAAAGCTTTTACCAATGACAATCCTATACCTGTTCCGGTAGTGCTTGATTTACTGTTTTGTGCTTGATAAAATCTTGAAAATATTTTTTCTTGACTTTCTATTGGAATTCCAATTCCATCATCACTTACTTCAATTTTCAAAGTTTTTAAATCGTCTGTTTTAAAACCAACATATAAATCTACATTCCCATAATTTTCGGTAAACTTCATGGCGTTTGACAATAAATTGTATAAAATTTTATTGTATTTATCCATGTCTATCCAACATTCTAAATGTTCATTTTCTGAGTTTAAATTAAAATTTATATTCTTTGTGTGTGATAATTCTATAAATGATGTAAAAATATTTTGAGTACTAATCATCACATCAACCTTGGAAACTTTTAATTTTAAGGCTCCTGTTTCTGCTCTTCTAAAATCTAATATTTGATTGACCAACCTTAACAATCTATTGGCATTTTGATAAATTAAATTTACTCTGCTTTTTTCGTAACTATTAGCATTTTCTTGCTCTAACAATTGTTTTACAGGACCTAATATTAAGGTTAAAGGAGTTCTAAGCTCATGTGAAATATTGGTGAAAAACCTTAATTTTTCATTGTTTAATTTTTCATCTCTTTCACGTTTTACCTTTTCTAACAACAGCTCTTGTTTTAATTGTAGTCTTAATTTAATTTGTTTTCTAGAAAAATAGACGAGTAATATTAATACAAAAAGAATTAATGAAATTCCTTTATATGTTAACCAAAAGGTTGGTAAAACTTTTATTTTATAAGATGATACCTCACTCCAAATTCCATCACTATTGCTTGCTCTTAGTTTAAAAACATAATCTTTAGAGAACAAATTTGTATATTGAACGGTTCTTGAATCGCTTGTAACTTCTATCCAATCTTTATCAAATCCTTCTAACTTATACTGAAACTTATTTTGTCTTTCATTACTAAATGAGGGTGAAGAGAATTGCACAGAAAAGTTTCTGTTTTTATAATCTAAAACAACGTTTTTACTAATGTTGATGTCTTTTGTAAACAAAACCTGACCATTTACACTAGTTCCTGGTAAAATTTCTCTGTTTTCTACTTTAAACTCTGTTATAAAAGGTTTGGGTGAGTATTTATTTTCTTTTAAATCATACAGAGAAAAACTAATTACTCCTTCTTTACCTGCTATAAAAATTTTTGAATTATTATCGTTGTAAAATCCACTAGAACTAAAAATATCTAGTCTATTACCACTCATAATATGATATATTTTAGCCTGCTTGGTTTTTGGTTCAAATTGAGCAATACTATTATTATTCATATTTAACCATATACTACCTAAACCATCTGTAGTTAAATCTGTAATCCATTTACCTCTTAAAGATTTTGGTTCTAGCACCAGCTCAAAACTATCTTTTTTATAATTATATACAGACAGAGCTTTTCTTGTAGCAGCCCAAATATTTTTGTCTTTATCTATTAAAACATCACTTACATTATCATGCGGAAGTCCATATTTATTGTTTGGATGATATTCATAATGTTTTATTTTTTTATCAACTACATTATATTTTACCAAACCCGTTTCTGTAGCAAACCACAAATCACTACCATTTTTTCTTATTTTATTTACTTCATAATTAGGAAGTATTTTAACAAAGTTTGGATCTGGTTTTAAGGTATGTAAGTCTAGTAAAATAGTTCCTTGTCCAAAAGAAGCTATAAACAAAGTGTTATTATCATATTTTAAAAATGAAAACACAGGTACGTTTACAAATCCTACATCTATTGTTTTTGACTTATTTTTTAAATAATCATAAATTAAAATTTTACCATTCCACAAACCACAATAAAACGTTTTACCATCTGTTGAGTAAATACTTGCTATGTTGTTTTTATTGTCATAAAGAGGAGTTATTTTTTCTTCTTTATTTAAAAAGAGACCATTATGCCATGTAGCTACAATTGTATTTCCATCATATGTTTTTGCAAAACCTCTAATTCTTGGAGCTTGATTGTCTATATAGAGAGAAATATCTTTGTTTAAATAAAATTGATTTTCATAAGGATCATATTTATCCAAACCATCTTCTGTACCAATCCATAAAACACCCGAAGGATCAAAATATAATGATGAAATTAAATTATCAACCAACGAAGCATCGTCTGACAAAACCGAATAATGCCATTGATAATTTCCTTTAGGAATATCTTCTAAATAATCACAAACTAAAATTCCTCCCAAGGTACCAACCCAATATTTACCATTAGGAGCTAGTGCTATTGATAAAAAATAAGGTCCTAGTTTTTCCCTTATAGTTTTGTCTTCTATATATAAATTATCAAAAGAATTAGTGTGTTTATTTAATTTATATAATCCTTCTCTAGTTCCTACAAAAATATCAGATTTAAAATCTTCAAAAATAAAATTTAAATAAGGATTTGTTTTGTTTGAATTAGGAACTGATAATGTATAAGTTTTTATTTCTGAAAAATCTCCGGCTTTATTTAATGATATTTTTGCAACCGATGCTCCTCCAAAACTTCCTATCCAAATATTGCCTTTTTTATCTTCAAAAATTTCTTTAACATACTCAAAATTTGGCAAATTAATTTTCTCAAATCTTTCTTCTTTAGGATAAAACAAATATGCCCCAGAAGTTCTTGTTCCTACCCAAACTCTCTTAAATCTATCTACATAAACAGAACGGATTTCTTCATCGGGCAAGCTATTAGGATTGTTTTTTTCAGTTAAATAAGTTTTAAATTTTCTTGTATCTGTTTTAAATAACGTTAATCCTTTTCTGGTTCCAATCCATAAACTATTAGTAGATTCGTCAAACTCTAAGCCTGTAATATCATCGTTATAAATATTGTTTTCTTCAAAAGAAGAACTTAAATACGATTTAAATTGATAGCCATCAAATCTGTTTAAACCTGAAAAAGTTCCTAACCACAAAAAACCTTGATTGTCTTGAACTAAATGTCTTACTGAATTATGAGAAAGTCCGTCTTTATCATTATAATGTTCAAACTTAATTTGCTGTGCTGTAACAGAAAAAAGTCCAACAAGAAAAATAAAAAAAACAGAAAATCTTACCATAAAACAACAATTGTTTACCTAAAGTTAACATAAAAAAGAATACTAATATAAAGGATTTATAGGTGTAATAGTACTTGATTGTATATCTATTTTAAAATGATTTGCGGGTTGACCGTTGCAAAATTTAAAAAAAATATTCCCCCATAACTTTAGTTCTTTATGATTAGAACTTTTAAACAAGTTACACAACAAATTATATTGTTGTAATCTCTTTTGACCAACATCTATAACAGCCAATCTATCTGCACTTTTAAACTTATAAAAATCGTGAATCATGTCTAAACCAGACCATTCTTTATACACCTCTATAGGTATTTTCTGCTTATTTAATGCTTTGTTAAAAGAGATGAAATCAGCCTTGTTTTCTTTAGCTATCTCAATCAAATCCTGACCCGTAGCATTTATTAATATATCTTTAAATGCTTGTGGCCAATCGTTCTTTAAAAATCTTAATCGCACCAATTCTTTTAAATGCCACGCTGTAAATTCTTTATAAGAATCTGTTTTTAAAATAGCTGAATTCCATATACTAGGTTGATTGTTTTTCACCAAATAATCAAGTTCTTGTTCATATAACG
The DNA here is from genome assembly GCF_054111205.1 of Wenyingzhuangia sp. IMCC45467. Next base: position 143,242 of record NZ_CM134196.1, on the reverse strand, counting down.
GAAATAAGGTTTTAAAACCTGCAACATCATCTAAAACAACTGTTTCTATTTCAAAAACATCTTTATTTTTAATGGTTAACAACTTATAACCAGGAATGTAAGCCGCTAATGATGGTATTTGAATGTTAACCAATCCGTTTCCATTTTTAAATTTTCTAAGTCCTGTATCATTAATATGCATATGCCCGCCAAAATGAACTTTTACCCCAGCATTTGCCAATGCTTTGGCTACTGTTTCATTAGGAACTCTTTGCATTTGCATTTTATTATTACCAAACAAAAGCTTCATATCTTCCGTGGCATCGTCATTAAAATCAATAGTTGGAAAATGACTAAATACAATTAATTTTTTACCTAGCTTTTCTGCTCTTTCTGTTACCGATTTTATCCAAGTTAACAAATGTTCTTTATGTGTAAGCACATTATTGTAGCCAGTACTGGCTCCCTCAAAACTAGCAGGATTGTAAGAGGTTTCTTCTCCTTTAGGAACGTAAACATTGGCATCAATAGCTAAAAACCACAAATCATCACCTACCTCTGTTAAATAACTTAAATCGGGTACTTCGGCATTTGTGGGTTGAATTTTATATGTTCTAAACTGTATGTCTGAGTATTTTAAAGCTTTTTTATAAGTATAATTTTGATAATTATAAGGTGTAAAAGGACTTTCCCAATAAGTGGTGGTTTGCTTAGGGTAAAATCCAAAATCTTTTAATTCCTTTAATATCCCTTGATATCCTAATCTTGCAATATCTTTGGTTATAATGGTTGGTAAATCTTTTTTTGTTTTTGATGTATAAAGTCCTTCTTTGCTAAATATGGCTTGAGGTTTCCCTCCTTTTCCTAAAAAATCTTTCTTTCCTGCATCTTGATAAAATGGCCTTACAGGATCATGATTTCCTGTGGTTAAAATAAAACTGATATTGTGTTTTTGCGAGTAATCTTGTAAAATATTTTTCAATCCTCTAATATTTACCAATTGACCATCATCGCTAAAATCTCCTGGTAATGCCACATATTTTACACCTCTTTTAACCACATCATTTAAGGCTGCTTTAAAGGCAAAATAATTCTCGTTGAACAACCTTGTGGATTCTAATTGAGATTGCATGGTTCTGGCCAAAGTATATTTTTGGGTAGCTGGATTTAAAACTCCTCGATAAGCATTATCTGAAAATTCTCCATAAATATCCAACAAATGAACATCCGACAAAAAAGCAACCTTCAATGGTGTTGTTTCTTTTGTTTTTGATGTTGGCTTACACGAGAATAATAAAACTGCTAATGCTACAAAACCTATACTTTTTATTATGTAATATTTAAAATACTTCATTACAGCTTAGTCTCTTTAGGAAAAGCATAAGAGTGTTTCCATCCTCCTAAATCTATTAAAACTTGATCTATCATAACTCCTGGATCTACCATCCAAATTTTTAAAGTATGCTTACCTGCTTTGTTTACAATTTGTTTTGCTGTTTTAACTGTTGCGTTTTTTAAAACATTTTGTTTCCAAGCTTCGCTTCTTCCTAAAGTTTCAAAATCTACTATTACAGGTTTACCTTCATCAATAGCTACAGCACATCTTACTCCTCTTCCTTCATAAAAAGCATGAGTTGGAATGGCTTGTATATTTACATCAACCTCTCCAAAATTAAAGGCATAAAAATCATATTCTAAAACAGGACTATTGTTTATAATATCTGAAATCCATTTTTGTGACTTTGCTGTTCTTGGCAAAGCTGTTATTACATTATTAGTATAACCAAGTCCCTCAAATGTTTGCCACTTAGCTTCTGCTCCCTCTTTTTTTCTTGTATAATTTTCGGCATTTATAGAAACAAACCCTTTATCTTCTACAAAACCTTTATAACCTTCTAGTTCTTTTAATTTTGGATTAAAAACAGAAACACCAACTGTATAACTACTATCTCCTGAAACAAATTCAATAGCTGAATTCACTTTAAAACTTGGAGGTATTAACTGATAATCATGCCCTAATGGAGCTTCTTTTTTATCTTCTCCCTTAGGTACTTTATTCCAATCAATAGTAACCCATAAACGTTCTTCTTGCTTGTTTCCATTTAATTCTCCTGATGTTTTTGATATTTTAACCCAATCATTTTTGGGTTTTGCTTCCCATTTTAAATTTCCTTCTCCTTTTAAAAAAACATCAACATAATAACTATTCTTATTATAAGCATTAAAAACAGGTAAAACATCTGCAAATGAATTTACAGTCTTATTATTCATTTCCATTTCGTAACCCTCTAAAGCCAAACCTAGTTCGTTATTGTTGTTAGGATATGCTACAGAAATAGAAGGTCTTTCAAAAACTGGTAAATACCTTGGAGACATGTTCATAATGTGGTTCCATTTTCCCTCATTTAAACTATTATAATACTTTGTTTCTAAAACAATTCTATTATAAGCTTGTAACGATTTTTCTCCGTAAAAAAAGGAACTAGCTCTACCTTGAGAGGCTACAAATTTATTTTTATAAGCATATAACCATTTATGGTTGATACTCGCTGCAGCTACTACAGGATAATAAACTAATTGATAAAAAGCATCTGTTCTATAAAAAGAAATATTTTTTTGAATACTATCTACTGCATTGATTAAGTTTTGATATGCTTGAATTCTTTCATTTACTTCATCTCCATAATGAAATTGTGTCAATTCTGTAGGTTTGGCTTTGGTTACTGGCTCTACTTGGCTCCAAGCCATAAACTCTGGTCTTCTCTTAAAAGCCAATTCATCATATTTTAACAATACATTTGTAATTTCTTCAGCGTTTTCTTTACCAAATTCTCTTGTAGCCCAATTGTTTCTATGCTGTTTAACATCTTTACTATTTTTAAATTTAGACATATCCCAAGCCATATCTAAAAACAATTCCATATTGTACTCATGTGGTTTGATGTCTCCACAGTTTAAAATCCACAAATCTCTTGACTGGAACTCATATGCTTTAGACATTTCTTCCCACATTAAAGTAGGATTGGTAGAGTTTAACCACAGATAATCATGTGGTCTACCCCAATAAGAGGTATGATAATAAACCCCTGCTCCTCCACTTCTTTTTTGTTCAAAATTATTACTTAACTGACGAATATATCCGTAATTATCATCTGTCCACATTAAAGTAACATCCTCTGGTAACTCTAAACCACTTTGATAATAATGTAATACTTCTTTATAGGGCACAAAAACTTGAGGTGCTATTTGATCATCTTTTGAATACTTTTCTAAAATTTCTCTTTGATCTGTAATTACCTCTTCTAACAATGCTACCTGTGATTCCGTATCATCTTCACCTACAATCATAGGTGAATCATGTTCTCCTCTCATTCCAACAGTATAAATACCATCGTATTTAGCTATTTCTTTAGCTCTCCTTTTAAAAAACTTTTTAATAGATTTTGAATTGGTGTCATAACGATATTCTCCCATAGTTTTATGATCCCACTCTGCATTAATATTACTTAACATAGGTTCGGCATGAGAACTCCCAACTACTATTGCGTAATTATTTGCTACTTCTTTATTTTCAGGATAATGATAAAATGCTTTGGTAGACTTGTGCATGGCTGGCCAAATGGTATTGGCACGTAAACGCAATAATAACTCAAAAACTTTAGCATATGTTTTAGGCCCAATATCTCCTGTTTCTGGTTCGTAATTTAAAGCGGACCAGCGTTGCAACCCCCAATCTTCATCATTTAAAAACACCCCTCTGTATTTTACAGATGGAGAACTTATGGTTTTAGCTTCTACAGTAATTGACAAAGTTTCTTTAATTTCTGGAGTAACATCTGCCCACCATTCCCAAGGAGAAACACCTATTTTTCTAGATATCTCTAACAATCCATAAGCGGTGGCTCTTCTGTCAGAACCAACAATAACCAATGCTTTGTCAATTCCGCTTAAAGGTTTTTCTATCAGTTCAATTTTGTAAGTTTCCCATTTTCCTTCTATATCAGAAACTTCAATTTTTTCATCATCAATCAACCGATCAATTAAACTACTCTCTCCAACCGTTCCTGCAATGATGGAATACTTATGAACATCACCATTAATTTCTATATATTTTGTTGTTGTTTTACGAATGTCATCAACTAACATTTTAGCAGCAATTTCTACCACCTTTGCATCACTTTTATCGTAAAAAACACCTACATTTTCTTTCTTCGAAACAATTGTAAATGAAGTTTGTGCATTTAAATTATTAAAAAAGACAATCATTATAAAAATAATTGTAAACCATCTACTTTTTAACATATTTTACTTTTTTATTCTTTCGTATTTACTGTTTTTAAAATTTACTTTATACGTGGATTTGTATAAAGTTGTTTGCACATAATAATCGGTAGAAATAACTTGTGCTCCCGATTTTTTTGCCATTTCAAATTTACAATAATCATTGGTTCTAGACTCATTTGTTCCATCATCTGCTCTAGTTCTTACCATATACCCTCTTGAAACCAGTTCTTTAATATACTTAATTTCTTTAATTGGGTTATTTATTACTCTAAAAGCAGCTTCAGGATTCCCCTCTTTACTGTTAACAAACATGACTCTATTTTTTAAGCTAGGATGTCCTTTTATGTATCTATTATTTTTTTCTTCTTTTTCATCTAACACAAAAAGAAACCTTCCTTTTACAGTATTCAAATCTGGCCAACCATCAGTTAAAATAGCTTCTTCTAATGTTTTATAGTTTCCTCTAACCAAATCTGGAGTAATTAACTGAGAGTCCTTAAAAACCGAACGAATCTCAAGATCAATACTATCCAATGCAGCTTTTGTAAACGGCAACAACTTGCTTAAGTTTTTTTGATGGCTATCTTTTGCATTGATTAAAATAAAAATGGGAGTATGATTAGGGTGTTCATCAGACCACTTTTTAATAGTTTTTAAACCTTCTTTAAATAATAAATGATGACTTCTAAAATCTATATCTTGTATATGAAACATTTTTAAACCTGCCTGATGTAACTCTTTTTCGTCATCATAAGGTAAAGGTTTCTTCCCTAATGATTTCACTATTTCTAAACCTTTAGGATGTATAAATTTCCCTCCACTAGGATCATGTAAAACATCTAACTCTAAATTTCTAAGACCTAAATCCAATTGTTCTAAAATAGAAATATGTCCATATTGTAAAGACAATGCTCTTGCTGAATCTATTTGATATAAATATTCCCACAAAGGTTGTTCTATGGGTATTTTATATGAATTATGACTTCCTATCACTTGAATTTCGTTTAATCTAATTGGTTTTGTTTTGTGACAAGAAACCATCAAAAACAATGCTGAAAAAAGAGTCATTACAAAAAAAGCAAACGTTGTTGTTTTTTGTTTTATAAAATTCATAAAACCTATATTTTAATATAAATACGTTTTTTATCTAAACACCAACCTATAGACCAGCAAACAAGCATAAAAACAATAGCTGTTACAAACGATCCAAAACTTCCTGGAAAAATTCTTTGAAAAATATTCTCACTCACCCACTTAAAAACATCTAAGCCTGAACTTGTTGGAATCATTCGTAAAGTGATGTAAAACAATTCTGAAAACAAATAAATAAACATTGGGTTCTTTCCAAAAACATTAAAAAATTCTGTTCCTTTTCTTGTGTTTTTCAGCTCTATAAAGTAAATCAATATTGCCATTACCGATAAATCTATTCCTACCGTATATAATACAAATGGACTGGTCCATAACTTTTTACTCATCGGGAAAATCAAATCCCACCACAATGCCAAAGCTGATAATAAAAATCCTGCAATTAATAATTTTGATATTCCTTCAAAACTCTTCCCCTTTTGTTGAATAAACTTTCCAGCCAAATATCCTCCTATCACATTCACCACTGAAGGTAGCGTACTTAATATCCCTTCTGGATCAAACGGAATGCTATCTCTTTTGTAAATATGTCCTTCTCCTAAAATGGTTAAATCTAAGCGGGTAATTGCATTGCTAGCCATTTCTAATTCTGATCCCGTAGTTCCAAACAAATACAAAATCTCCCAATATGCTATCAATACAATAGCACTGATGATTAAAACTGTTTTTTCTTTTAAATAGTAAAAAAGTAAAGAACTAACAAAATAACACAAGGCAATACGTTGTAAAACGCCCATAATTCGTGTTTCCGAAATAGGTTTTAATTCTAAACCTTCTGATCCTTGTCTAAAAAAAGGAAACCAATACATTAAGTATCCTAACAAAAAGATCATCACCGTTCGTTTTAATACTTTTTTCCAAAATACTTCTGAGGGAGCATCTTTTAATTTGGTCATCGAAAAACTCATCGCATTTCCCATTGCAAATAAAAACGATGGAAAAACCAAATCGGCCAAAGTAAATCCAAACCAATGGGCATGTACCAAATAGGGATACAACTCTGCTCCTGTTCCTGGGGTATTCACCACAATCATCAAACAAATCGTCAATCCTCTAAAAACATCTAAAGACAAAAACCGATTTGTTTTTTTTAGTATCGCTTCTTTCATAGTTAGTAGTTGTAGTTAATTGGACTCATCTTTTCTGTGATTGGAATGATGATGTCTCTATACTTCGTGTGTAGCTCTTTTACTACTTCACTTGCACTTCCTGTAGCTTCTATAGGAAAACTTTTTCTAGAAGTTACCCAGTTCCATTCCCATTGTTTGATCTGTTCATCAAACGCTTCTTGATCAAATTGTTTCCAATCTTGTTTAACTGTTGCAAAGAATTGCTCCCATCTTGGTTTGTAAAAATCATTAAACAAGCCACTCCATTGTCGGTTGCTATATTCATGTAGTCTATTGTCTGCTCCTCCCCAAAGCGTAATCAAGTCTTTAGCATTTTGTTCATACAAGGCTTTTTCTGCTTCTGTCTCTCCCCATGCTCTGGCATCAGCTATCCATGGTCCTAGTAAAAAGTCTTTTCTAGTAGCTAATAGTTTGTCCATATCATCTATCAAAGTGATGAACTCGGTACTATACTTATCAAATAACTCTTTGTTATTTTCTTGATAAGCAACTGTTATTTGTTGTTGTAAGGGCAAAGCATAATTAGCTAGTATTTGACGGGTAACATCTACCAAATCATATTCAAATCCATCTGAATGTTGATGATGTGGAATCGCCTTTACAAACAAATCCCATGTGGGTAATAAATCTGCTGGGGCATAATTTAACTTGGTTCTTGCCCATCTTCTATATCCTTCAAATGTAGGTCGGGCTACAATAATACTTTCTGCTCCATCACGAATGGTTTGTCCGTTGTAAACAGTCTTTACCAAAACATCCCATGCTTTGATCAATTGTTCGTTTTCTTGTCCGTATCTGTTGGTGGTATATTTCTTTAACCATTGTTTTAAATCAATAGGGGTATCTCGCCAGGTATTGTCGGTCATCAATTCGTATAAAACAGGGTTTTGTTCTATTGATTCCATGGTCAAGCCTATTCCTTTTAACTTTCCTGAATTTGGATCTTTTAAGGCTTTCGCTGGTTCATTTGCTACGGTTTCTATTCTTCCAAACATACTGATATTGCCACCAAAACTGTGTAACATGTTCCAAATCCATTGTTTTCCGTAAAAAGATTCTGTCCTCTTCCAAATAGGTTCTATTTCACTTGCCAAGTCTAGAATAATCATCTTATCATCGGGTACTGGGGCTAACAATCCTTTAATTTGGGGAGCTTTCCAAAATTCTCTATGGCTATAAAACAACCATCCTTGCATCACCCAAACAGCTGCTGCATCCGCTGATTTCATTCCTTCATAAACTTTGCTACTTAAATTGCTTAAATAAGTAGGATCGTCTGAAGGTGGTGTGTTTTCATTAAACGTATCGGCTGAATATAAATGGTCGGTTCCATAAATACGTTCTTGAGTTTCTAAAAACTTCTTACCGATTTCAGCAAACAAAGGGTCATTGGCATCTAATATATAGGTATCTTCAAAATCATTCCCCCAGTTGGTTCTTTTTAAATTGGCCTCTGGAAAAAACTTTTTAAAAGAAGCGGGTACATGACCAGTAAAAGCCGGTAAAACCGTTTTCATTCCTAGCTCACGCTCTCTTTGTAAAATCTTTTTTTGTAATTCTCTATGGCTGTCTTTCCAATGCTGGGTTAAAGGGCCTCCCCAACCGTCTAAATTCCCCATCCATAACCATGAAAAATATGCAGGTCCACTGTAAAAACTACTCAAATCTTCATCTGTAAATCCATAGGATTTATAAACCTCATCCCAGATAGATTCTTCGCCCGTTATAGCCAAAGGCATGTTGATTCCATGCAAAGCCATCCAATCAATCTCTTTTTCCCATCGCTCCCAATCCCACCAACTCATGGTGTAATTAAACGTGCAGTAATTTAAATAATAACGATATTCATATGGGGTCTTTTTATGAATTAGGGTAGGTACTTTTGGTAAAGTACCTGGCAAATTTAAATTGGTTCCATTCCATGTGATTTGACAATGGGCATATTCTTTTAAATAATAATACAAAGCTGAGGCTACAGAAACGCCATTGTTTCCACGCAACAATATTTTATCTCCCTTAGATACAATTTCAAACCAATCATCCTCCAATAAATTATCAATCTCTACCTCAAAATAATCTGAATATTCTGGTACAACTCGACTGATTAATGATTCGGAGGGATTTTTTTCTTTGACAACTTTATCCTTATTTTCACAGGAGATCATCAATATAAATAAAGGAATCCAAAATAATTTTTGTGTTATGTTTTTCATAGTTAGTCCTTTTATTTTTTATCAGATTTTGATGGTGGTACTTGTTTCGTACCCCAAGTCTTAGAGGGTTTTGCTCCCATTACAAATTCTAGAATTCCTCCTTTTACGATATCTTGATGCTCTATAAATGCATTTTCAAAATCTTTCCCATTTAGTTTTGCAGATTGGATGTATTTATTTTTTGCTGATAAATTTTTGGCTTTAATAGTAAATTCTTTTCCGTTTTCTTGGTGAATTACCGTCTCTTTAAAATATGGGGTATTAATTAAATAATAAGATTGTCCTGCATTAGGATACAATCCCATCATATGAAAAGACAACCAAGAAGACATCGCTCCAGAATCATCATTCCCAGGAATTCCATCTCTACTAGCATCGTAATTTTCATCAATAATGGTGTGAATTCTATCAGTACTTAAGTCTGGTCTTCCAATCCAATGATATAAGTTTGGGGTTAAAAATGAAGGTTCATTAGCCACATTATAAAATTCTTCTCTAAAAAAAGTATTTAATCTTTGTTCAAAGGCAGCATTTCCTCCTGATTTTTTTATCAACATAGCAACATCGTGAGGTACTGACAGTGAGTATTCCCAAGAACTTGCTTCATAGAAAAAACCACACCACCAACAAACACAATTAGGCCAATCTTGAGCTAATGGTGTGTAAGGCACATAATTAATTTTACCATTGGTAGCAGCACATTGTATACTATCTACCCATTTACCATTAGCATCTTTGGGCATAATAAAACCTCTAGAACCATTGTTTTCAATATCTCTCCATAGGTTTTGCCAATTGTCTGATTGCTTGATAAACCTCCAATATTCTCCTTTACGTTTAATTCCCTTGGCTACAATTGCCAAACAATAATCATTATAAGCATATTCTATGGTTCTGTTTCCCGAACGAACATAATCTGTAGACACATACCCTAAACGATTATAATCTACCAGTCCTCCTCTACCTTCTTTTTCTTCATTTCCACCTGGAGGGAACATGGCATCTTTCATCATGGCTTCTAATCCTAATTTGTAATTAATTCCTTCCAAACCTTTTACAAAAGCATCGGCAATTACAACCTCTGCATTAGAACCACCTTGAGTTCTACCGTTTGCATTTCCACTACGCGCATCAGGTAAATATCCATCTCTTTTATAAATCTGCAACATAGCATTCACAATATCTACTTCACGGGAAGGGTTTAAAAGTGTGATTAATGGACTTGAAGAACGATACGTATCCCAAATAGCATAAAAATCATCATAATAAGGAGTGTTATTTTCCCATAATGGATTCTCTCCTGTTCTATCTACAGGCATTAACATGGTATGATATAAACCTGTATAAAACATGGTTTTCTTTTCTACTGAAGCCTCCTTATCTACTTCTGCTCTTTGTAGTAAATCTTCCCATTTTTGTTGAGTTTCTGCCAGTTCTTTCTCAAAATTCCAGTGAGGAATTTCAACATCAATATTTTGTTTTGCTTTTAAGCTACTGATGAAAGAAATTCCAATTTTCATATTCACCTTTTTGTCTTTTAAAGCATTAAAAAACAACATGGCTCCAGTCTTTTTACCTTCATCAACTTGTGTTTTTTGATTTGGATAAAACTGCTGATCTTTCCAAGTAGAAAACTCAGTAAAAGGTTGATCAAAAATAGCTGTAAAATAAACGGTATAAGCTCCACCATTGTTCCATCCTCCTCTAACTTTAGTATAACCTCTTACTTCAGTATCAGAAATTACTTCTACCTGAGAACCAACAAATTGTTGTGATTCACGTCCATCAGGAATAATAGACTCGTCTAAATATCTACCTAAATCTATTTTGATGGCATTTTTGTCATAATTATCAAATTGAAAGCGATAGAAAGCTGCTCTGTTAGAAGTAGTGATTTCTGTTTGAATATTGTGCTTACTTAATAAAGTACTATAATACCCTAAAGCTACTTTTTCATTTTCTCTTAAAGATTCCTGTTTTATAGATTCAAAACCTCCTGAAAAAGGCATTACAGATACATTTCCGTATTTAGCACCTCCACCTGTTCCACTTACATGGGTTTGACTAAATCCATAAATAGGCTTATCAATATCTGCCGAATATCCACTATTAGCATTTAAATCATTATCAGGTCCAGGTTTTATCATTCCATAAGGACAAGAAGGCCCTATAAACACATTTCCTAATCCTTCTGAACCAATTAAAGGATCTACAAATTGATGATATTGTGCATGACTTTTAGTTTGTAAAAAAACTGAAAAAAAAAGACATATAAATATTTTATATTTTTTCATATTCTTTATATTTTTTTTTGATGATTAATAAATTTTAAGCACCAATGGGGCTTTTATATGATTCTCTCCTGATAAAGTAACTTTTAAATACTCATCATTAAATTCATAAGAAGACAATTTACCTCCCAATAATTCTACATGCTTATATTTATTTTTGTTGTACGGACTGTTTATTGATAATGATTTTATCAAAATATCATTGTTGTTTTCTGCCCCTTCCATAATAATAGCATAAAGAACATCATTTCCTTTTTTTGTAAATCGAATATCTTTTTGCGAATAAGCCTCTCTTTTCCCTTCATTAAATCCTTGAGCATTTAATGGATTGGTTTTATCAACACTTGGACCTTCTCCATAAATATGCCATGGTCTAGTTTCGTAAATACACTCCTTATTAACATCCATCCATGCTGTAATATCTTTTACAATTTCTAGTTCTTTTTCATCAATAGTCCCATCTCCTCTTATGGGTATGTTTAACAATAAATTACCGTTTTTACTCACTATATCTGCTAAAATCTGTATTACTTGTTTCGCTGTCTTATACTTGTTGTTTTGATATATTTCTCTTTTGTAGTGCCAATTTCCTATACACGTACAAGATTGCCATGGAGTTTGTTGTATGTTATCTGGTGCTCCACGCTCTACATCCCAAACCAATGCTTTTTTTTGATCTTCAGTTAGGATTTTTCCAAAAATGACTCCTTCTAATTTTCCGTTATTTAAAGACATATTTGTATTATAATAATGTGCAGCAACATCTAATCCAACATTACTAATAGGCCACAATGGTAATGCTGTGTCATCAAAATAAATTAAGTCTGGTGAAAATTTATTGATCATATCTACTGTTCTATTATAAAAATTAAGACAATATTCTTCCGATGGTATAGAAGCTCCATTTTGCCATCCCCATTGATCTCCTGTAACCCCATCTTTTTCACTTCCTTTACTTAACAAGTGATTTTGAACATATAATTTTTGAGGGTCTAAACCATTCCACCATTTTCCTTTACCTTCTTTTTTAGTTAATCTACTATCATAAGGTACACCTGCATAACTTCCTTTTTTATCTGCCCCTTGTGAAGTTTCATACCATAACCAAGCATGAGCAGAATGTATACTAACTCCAAATGGCAATCCATTATTCCTAGATGCTTTAGCCCAACCTTCTAATATATTTTTATGTGGCCCAACATCTACAGAGTTCCATTCTTGATATTTACTATTCCATAAATCTAAATTATCATGATGATTACCCATGGCAAAAAAATACTTTGCTCCAGCACGCTTATATAAAGCCACTAATTTTTCGGGATTCCAGTTTTCAGCTTTCCACTCATGGATTACATCTTTAAAACCAAACTCTGACGGATGACCATAATTATCAATATGAGATTTATATTGCGTATGACCTTCTGTGTACATATTACGACCATACCAATCCCCAGCTTCTGGTTCACACTGAGGCCCCCAATGTGCCCAAATTCCAAATTTAGCATCTCGAAACCATTCAGGTACCTGATATTGTTCCAAAGATTTCCATGTTGGTTTAAACTTTCCTTTTTGCAGTTTCTCCTTTTGTTGAGCAAAACATAATTCACCGAGTACCAACAGTATTATGATTATTATTTTTTTCATTTTTTCTAAAATTTAATATTGTTGAAATTTCTAATTTTTGAAAAACTACTTACAGGAAGCATATAAAAAGTGTACTGGTAACTTCCTGATTTTATTTTATATTCTTTGTGTGGTTCTGCTTTAAAAGACCAAGTATTGTCTCCTCCAACTCCCATTTGAACCAAGTCTACATCCACTGTTAAAACCTCTCTTTGTTTTAATTCATAAGTATGTGTAGCTTCCTCTATATTGTTTGTACTATATGGAGACACACTAAAATTGATTGGATTTTCTCCTTGAATTACAAGTCCTTTTCCTTTATTATTTAACAATCCAAACCATCTGGTATCCATGTGATTTCCATATTCTTGAGGAACAGCATAATCATAACTCATGGTTTTGGCATTGGCAGAATATAATCCTACAAAAGCACCTGTATTTTTATCTTGATAATTGGCTTGTGGTCCTTTTCCAAAATAAGTTATGTTTTCATAGGCATTAGCAATATCAAACTCCATCCCTATTTTTGGGACATCTGGCGTATTTTTAGCTATATCAACTTCATAAGATACTTTTACATATCCATTTCCTAAAACGGTATAATTCAATGCTACTTTTGTGCTTGGGTTTGCTATCTGTCCAACAACTTGTATCTCAATTTTTGTTTTATCACGATCATTTACCGTAATTGATTCTGGTTTAAAACGAGCTCCTGCATTTTTCCAATCTAATTCATCTGTCTTTTTCATATATCCACGATAAGCTTTGTCATTTTCTGTTTCGGGTCTCCAAAAACTTAAACTCAAAGGATTTTTAATAAAATCTAATGCTTGAGTTTTATAGGAACTGATATATCCAGTAGCTTTATCAACCTTTAAGGTTACATTTTTGTTCTTTACAAGAATAATATTATTGGTTTCTTCTACCGTTAAACCTGTATTACTATTGATTAAAGAAATTTCTTGATTAGATGTTAAATTCAAATCAAATTGCTCTTCAAAAACCACATAATCTTTCTTTTCCCATAAAGTATCTTCTTTTAACAAACCTTTAATATTGATAAAATACTCACTCCCTACTTTGGGGTTTATTTCTTTATAGGAAATATTAAAAGTCTGGTTTTTACTAGGTTGGGCATTGATATTTGCTACACTTCCTTTTTGAATTACCTTTCCATTTTCTGTAAGCTCCCAAACAATATTGTATTTTGATAAATCTGAAACATGATGACGATTTCTAATTGTAAATGTTCCTTTTCTAAGATCTACTACAGAAATAACGACTGGTTGATTTACTTTTTTAGCTTCGTAAATTTCTGGTTTTGGAGTTCTATCTGATGCTACAATTCCGTTTAAACAAAAACTTCCATCATTTGGAACATCTCCAAAATCTCCTCCATAAGCAAAATATTTTTTTCCATTATCGGCTGTTTGTAACAATCCTTGATCTATAAAATCCCAAATAAATCCTCCTAAAGCTCTGTCATGTTTGTAAATAACATCCCAATATTCTTGGTAATTCCCTAAAGAATTCCCCATAGCATGTGCGTATTCACACATCAATACAGGACGTTTATCAAATCTAGTATCGTAAATTAAATCATCTAGTTCTTGAGGTTGTGGATACATTCTACTCAACATATCTACCCAACTTGGATCTGTTGGATTTCCTCTGTCTGATGGCCAAAAATTCTTTTTATATCTTGGATCTATAGACACTCCTTGCGCTCCTTCGTAATGAATGTACCTAGTTGGATCATACTCTTTAATCCACCCCGACATGGCTGCATGATTAGGTCCCATTCCAGATTCATTTCCTAAAGACCAAATAATAATACTTGGGTGATTTTTATCTCTTTCTACCATTCTAATCCCGCGCTCTAAAAAAGCTTGAGACCATAATGGATCTTGTGACAGTTTTCCTCCTACTCCATGCGTTTCTAAATTGGCTTCGTCCATTACATACAATCCATATTGATCACATAAATCGTAGAAATAAGGATCGTTTGGATAATGAGAAGTTCTAACCGCATTAAAATTGAATTTCTTTATTAGCTGAACATCCGCTTCCATATCTACCCTAGATACAGTTTTTCCATTCTTCATGTTATGATCATGACGGTTGACTCCAATTAATTTAACAGCATTTCCATTCACTAAAAACCTTCCTTCCTTATCAATTTTTAAATCTCTAAAACCAACTTTTTGACTCGTAGCTTCTATTAAATTTCCTTTTTCATCTTTAATAGAAAACAAAACTGTATATAAATAAGGTTCATCAGCAGACCATTTCTTTGGATTTTTGATATCCATTTCCATGATACCAAAATAAACCTGATCTCTTGCTGGATGAGATTCTCCCAAGAAAGTTGATAATTTTAAAGTTTTTGCTTTTTCTGTTGAATATCCTTCAGCATCTAACAGTTCAGCTGTTAATGTCCAATTATCAACAATAGTTCTTAAAGGAGTTTTACTAAAATGACCTACTTTTTCTATAAATTTATTTTCAATATTTATGGTGAATTTTGGTCTAATTTGTAGAGTAGCATCTTTATATTCTTTGTCTAATTTTGTCCTAATAGCAACATCCGCCATTCGTACTTTAGGAACAGCTTGCAAGTAAACCTCTCTTTCTATTCCACTCAACCTCCAAGTATCTTGATCTTCTAAATAACTTCCATCAGACCATCTGTAAACTTTTACAGCTATTTTATTATCTCCCTCTTTTAAGTGTGCAGTAATATCAAATTCAGATGGTAGTCTAGTGTCTTCACTATAACCAACAAATACACCATTAATCCAAACATAAAATGCAGAAGAAACTCCTCCAAAATGTAAAATAACATCTTTCTTTTTCCAAGACTCGTCAATTGTAAAATTCTTTACATAATGCCCTACAGGGTTGTCATTTTTATTTATGTAAGGATCATTGCTATAAAAAGGGTAAGTAGTATTGGTATATATAGCTTTTCCATATCCACGCATTTCCCAATTAGAGGGTATATCAATCTCATCCCAACTAGAAACATCAAAATTAATTTCTTGAAATTTATTTAACGATTGACTTGGTTTAGACACCCATGAAAATTTCCAATTACCATTTAAGCTTTTGTAGTTTGTAGAAGATTCCCTTATGTTTTCTTTTGCTAATTCTTTAGTCTCATAAGAATAAAAAGTAGCATGTGAAGGTAACCTGTTAATTTGATTGATTTGTGGATCTTCCCAAACATTATTTTGCCCCAATAATAATAAAGGGGAAAATAGGTACAGAATTAATTGAATTTGTTTTTTAGTCATGATTGATTATTTAAAGATGCTCTATTAAAAGCGTGGTTTCTTTGTTTGTATCTTTTACCGTTGAATTTGTTAGAATAATTTGCCCTTTTTCTTGTTTAGGTGTTTTAATGTTATTCAACTCTAACTCCTTTACTTCATCAAACACAAAAGCAGGTCTAAAGTCTTTATTTTCTAACATTACTTTTACATTTTTAAACGTAATTCCTTTTACGTGACGAACATAAAAACCAAAAGCAGGTAATTCTCCAAACATTGAAAACTCAGGATAATCTTGAATTCTTTCGGGTACATTTGCTAAATGAGTTAAGGGAACATAGGCTATTTCTTTTTTAGAAAGTCCAGGATAAGAAATTTCTACATTTTCTATCACTACATTTTCAATATTGTAATTTGGAACTCCAACTATAGAAGACGGAAAAGTATTATGAGCCTCCCTAACCTCTGGACCACTCATTTCGTATCCAGTATCTGGTCTTCCTAAAGGCACTTGAACTTTTATATTTTTAATATGGATGTTTTTTACTGAACCAATAGACTGTCCACTTCTGTGCCCCAATCTTATAAAAATAGCATTCCCTGTATTTACGGCATTGATGTTAGAAACATTGATGTTTTCTATATGTCCACCATCTACAGATTCTATAGCGATGGCAGAACGAAAAGTATCATAAACTTCTATGTTTTCTATGGTAACATTTTTAAACCCTCCCCATGATGCTGTTCCCAATTTAATAGCACTTGCACTAGAACGAACTTTACAATTTTCGATGTATATGTTTTCACACATCATATTTGGTGTACTAGATTTTAAACAAATACCATCATCAGCAGCATCTACAAAACAATTGGTTATTCTAGCATTTTTACAATCGGTTAAATCAATTCCATCATTGTTTAAAAATGTAGTGCTCTTTACTTTAATATTATCAATAACAATATTGGAGCTATTTCTGTAATCCTGAATCCAACACAGTCCATTTTTAAAGGTGATGTCTTTTATAGTAATATCATCACAATCATAAACATACAACATCATAGGACGATTTTTTTCTGCAGGTCTCATTTGATGCCATGGATTATAATGCTGCCATTCATGATCTTCTAATGTACCGGCGTGTAACATTTTATAAATATCTTTAATCAACTCATGTCCATTACCATCAATAATTCCTGTACCTGTAATAGAAATATGATATTGTCCTTTAGCAACCATTAAAGGAGAGGCTTTTTGAGCACCATAATCTATACGGTTAGCACTACCTAATAACACAGCGTTTTTAGTCAAGTGTAGCTCAACATTAGATTTTAAATGTAATACTCCGGTTAAAAAAACACCTTTGGGTACAATTACTTTTCCGTTACCACTTTTAGAAGCCTCATTAATCGCTTTTTGAATAATTTCTGTGTTTTTAGTAACCCCATCTCCCTTAGCTCCTAAATCGGTTATTACTATTTCTTTTTTATTTGCAAAAGCAAAAACAGTAAACAACATCAATATTTTTAATAATATTTTATTAACTCTCATAGCTTAAAATTTTATTCCATTTTTATAATTTGTTGCTCATCAATACCTAATTGAGCACCCGTTGTGTTTTTAAGTACATATTGAGGATGAGAAAGTTTTGGGACATTTATTTGATGTAATTCTATGTTTTGAACATCATCAACCACAAAAGCAGGTCTAAAATCATTCGCTGCCAAACGCAGAGTAATGTTTTTAAATGTTATGTTTTTAGCATGTCTTATGTAAAATGCCCATGCAGGTAACTCCCCAAACATAGAAAACTCTGGATATCCTTTTATTTCTTCAGGTACCGATTCTAAACGACTTAAAGGAACATATGCCATTCCTTTAAAAGCATTTCCTGGATATAAAATTTCTATGTTTTCTAAAACTATATTCTCTATTTTACCATTAGGGATTCCAACAATAGAAGCAGGAAAAGGATTGTGAAAAAAGTTAACCTCTGGTCCTCTTAACCTGTAGTGAATATCTGGACGAGACAAAGGAACTTGTACTTGTACATTTTTTATGTGAATATTTTTTACCGTTCCAGCTTGTTTTCCATCTCTATGTCCTAAACGTATAAAAATAGCATTCCCTGTATTTTTAGCAACCACATCATCTACCTGAATATTTTCTATGGTGGCACCATCTACAGACTCAAAAGCCAAAGCAGATCGAAAAGTATCAAATACTTTTATTTTTTTTATGGTTACATTTTTAAATCCCCCGTAAGATGCCGATCCAAATTTTATTGCACTTGCACTAGAACGAATGGTACAATTGTAAATATTAATATTTTGATTTGCATAGCCTGGATAATAAGACTTTAAACAAATACCATCATCGGCTGCATTGATATTGCAATTAGATACATTTACATTTTCACAATCTGTAATATCCATTCCATCATTATTCCAATATGAGCGATTTACAACAGTTATCCCATCAATATTTAAATTTTTACACAACTCAAAAGAAAGCCCCCAACAAGCAGACTCTCCTACATGAACATCTTTAACCACTATATTTTTACATTGCGAAAACCTGAATAATTTAGGTCTCATGGTTTCATTAGGTCTGTGCCTTCTGTAATTGTAATTAGGATCTATATTAATTCCTGCATGGTGTAAACTGTCAATATTTAACGCCAACTTTAATCCTTGACCATCAATTTTACCTTTCCCTAAAATGTTAATATTTTCTGCTTTATGAGCTAAAATTAATGCCATTTGAGAATTATCATCCTTTTTGGGAGTACTAGGTCTCCCCTCAAAATTCATTTTGTAATAATCATTGGGATTGGTACTCCCTAATAAAGTAGCTCCTTTTTTAAAAAGCAAGGTTACATTACTTTTTAACTCTATACTCCCTGACAAAAAATTACCTTTAGGAAAAATTACGATTCCTCCTTTTTGTAAAAAAGCTTTGTCTATGGCCTTTTGAATAACTTTAGTATTTAAAGTAACTCCATCTCCTACTGCTCCTAAACTCTCTATATTTATAGCGTTATTTTGAGCAAAAAAAGAAGGAACCCATAAAATTAAAATGATTATATGAAGTATGAATTTCATGTGATTTATGTTTTATTTATTTTGACATCTGCAATTCTAAAACCCCTCCATTAACAATATCTTGATGATGAATTTTATGAGCCTTTACAGATCTATTGTTTAACTGAATACTCTTTACATAAACATTTTCGGCATTGTTGTTTATCGTATTTATCTCAAATGTTTTTCCTTTGTAATAGTTATTATTTAACTCAATAGTAATTTTATCAAAAATGGGACTTCCTATTTGATATTCGGGATTTTCTTCTGTACCACCATTCATTTGAAACAGTCCTATTTTCATTAAAACAGCTAAACTTCCCATTAATCCTTGATCTTCATCACCATTATAACCACTAGCATGACTTAAACCTGAAAATACTTTTTGTACTATTTTTCTTGACCAATAGGCAGTCAAATCAGGTCTACCCAATTGCTGAAAAATAAAAGCTGTTTGAATAGAAGGTTGGTTCCCGTAATTGATAGGAATTCTACTATACTCCGGATGTAATTCTGCTGCATGAGAATCGCCTGAAGTAAACCCTAATTTTTCAGCTTCTATAAACTGATTATTTAATTTCTCTATGGCTTTTTTATTTCCACCCATTAAGTTAGCCAAACCTTTAAGGTCGTGTGGAACAAACCAAGTAGATTGAGCTGCATTAGATTCTACAAAACCGTGCTCGTATTGGTATGGATCAAAATCTTGATGCCAAGTACCATCTTCTTTTTTAGGAGCCATCCAGCCTTTTTCTTGATTAAATACATTTTTATAATGTTCCGATCGTTCTATAAAATCATTATAATCATCTTGTTTGTTTAATTTTTTAGCCAATTGAGCCAACGTCCAATCTTGATAGGCATATTCCAGAGTTTGACTAGTTCCATCTAAATGCGTTCCATAAAATCCTTCTGGTAAAGGTAATGGGTTGGGCACATACCCTTGTTTTAAATAATATTTTAAACCTCCTCCTAAAAAAGTATCGTGTTCGTAACCAGCTTTTGCCATAATTCCGTTAAGAGTATGATTTTTCTTTAGAGCTGTATAATATTCATTTAAATGATGTTTGACAATATTTTTTTGAATAGCACTTACTATAAATGGTGTTGAAGAAGCCCCTGTCATTACATTGGTATAATTTCCTCCTGATGGACCTCTTGGAATTAAACCACCATCTTTATAATACTGCATTAAAGATTGAGAAAATTCATCCATTATTTCTGGATATACCAACCCCCAAAGTGTATTAATTGTCCATTGAGCTCCCCAAAAAGAATCGGAGTTATAATGATTAAATTTAGGTTTACCTTCTTTATTTAATGGTATTTGACCAATTTTAAACTGCTCTCCAGTATTATCTGGATAAGCTCCATTAACATCACTAATAACACGTCTTCCTTGTAAAGCATGCCATAAGTCTGTATAAAATCTACGTTGTTGTTTATCTGTTCCTCCGTCAACTTTAATTCTCCCCAACATGGAGTTCCATTCCTTTTTAGAATTTTTAACCACTTGGCTAAAATCCCAATGAGATAACTCTTGTTCTATGTTTAGTTTTGCATTTTCCACCGAAGTGTATGAGATACCTGCTTTTAACAATACTTTTTCTTGATTTTGTTGAATGCTTAACAAATAATTACCTGTAATAGTATCTTTTTTTAGATTGGTTATAGGTACATTTAGTTTTATATTAAAATATATAGTTAACGGATTTGGTCGTCTGTGTGTAGGTGTAGCTATTAATGAACCTACCAACTCTTGCTCTCCTACTTGTTTTAACTCTCCGTTAATATTTTTAGAAGGTCCTAAAATGGTATTTAAGTTAAAAAGGATACCTACCTCTTTATTTTTTGGAAACGAATATTGATGAAATCCTACTCGTTTTGTGCTTGTTAATTCAGTTTTTATCTGATATCTGTCTAATATAATTGAATGATATCCTGGTGTAATTATTTCTTTTTTATGACTAAAACTTGAGTAAAAATCTGAATAAATGGCTGTTTTATTTTGGTTAGGAACAACAACAGGCATTATAGACAATCCAGATATTTGCCACGCATGTATATGGCTAAATCCTTTAACAGTATCGGTATTATATCTATATCCACTTCCCCAAGCACCATTAATTTCAGTATCGGGGCTAAGATTTACCATTCCAAAAGGACGGCTTGCCGATGAGAAATAAAACCAACGTGAGTTTTCTGTATCTAATAAAGGATATACTTTTTTTACAAAATTCTCATCAACTGTATTTATTTTTTTTGTTTGATTACACGATACCGACATAATGGATACCATGATAAGCACTACACTTTGAATAAAATGTAGTTTTATGTTTTTTATTGATTTTAACCTCATGACGTGCTGATATTGTACCAATAGATGTTTTAAAACAACTATTAAATTTTAAAGAAATAAGCAGGCAATTGCTCACCTGCCTATATCTAAACTAACTCTAAATACTTAAAAACTATTAAAGTCTTTATTTTCTTAATTTATTGTGGATTTTGTTCAAGACCATTGGTGTTATCAATGTCATTTTGAGGAATAGGTCTTAACAAATTCTTAGTATTAAGTGCATTATTAAGTGCCGCATGTGGGTTATGTAATAATGTACGTTCTATTAACTTCCCTGTTCTTTTTAAATCCATCCATCTGTTTACTTCACCTGTTAATTCTCTTGCTCTTTCATCAAGAATAAAATCGATAGTTACCTCTGCTGGAAGTACTGGAGTAACAATACCTGCTCGTCCTCTTAGGGTAGTTAATCTAGCAGCTGCATCAATAGTGTTAGATGCTCCTAAATAAGCTTCGGCAGCAATTAAATAAGCTTCTCCACTTCTCATCATTACCATGTCTCTTTCTCCTTGAGAAGATTGATCTGGTTGAGTAAAAGGAACTGTTGGATCATCAAACTTTTTAAATTGTGGATAATGAACCGTTGTTACACCGTCGTTTGTAAAATAAGTTCCTGGGTTTATTACTTTGTAACGAACAGCATCTATAGCTGATTGAGACCATGCAGTTTTAGGAAAATACATTGCAGTATCGCCAGCCATTACATTTACCGTAGCTCCACCAACAGTAGCTGTATAATCTTCTGTTGCATAAAGTACTCTAGCAAAAGTAGCTTCTGCTCTTTCATCATCGTCTTCAAAAAGTGAATAATAAAAAGGTGTTGGCATAGGTCCTAAACCTTTTACTGTTCTAGACAAGCCTGGGTAATCAAAAAACCTGAATTTATACATCATATGTCTTGAATTTCCCCATCCTCTACTTACAGAATTACCTCCAAATAAATAAGAAAACACTACTTCTGAATTACGTTGATTGTCTATACTCACTAAATCTGCAAAAGAACTTACTAAATCATGATTTGCAATTACTGTTTCAGCATAAGCAGCTGCATCAGTAAAATCATTAGTTGCTGCAAACGATTTGTACCCTCTTGTTAACAATACTTTTGACAATAAATGTCTTACCGCATCTTTTGATACTCTACCGTATGTAGTTGGAGCTTCATCAACACCTGCCAAGGCATCTTCTAAATCTTGTACAATTTGTAAATACACATCTTCTTCACTTGCTCTTACAAAATCTCTTTCAGCTGTGGTTATTTGGTTTAAAACCAAAGGAACTCCTCCATAATTTTCAACCAAATCAAAATAAGCCATGGCTCTAAAAAACTTAGCTTGTGCTACTCCTTTTGTTCTTGCTTCATCTGTTAAATCATCTATTCCATCGGCATTACTTATCACCACATTTGCAGCTGTAATAATACTGTATTTATTGCTCCAATACACTCCAACAGCCCAATTTAACGAGGTAAGGTTTACATAGTCATTTATCTCATCTACACCTGTTACAGGAGTTCCTCTAGTAACTATATCTGTTCCTAAATCTTCTAAAGCATAGTACAGATCTGATGTATAAACCGTAGTGGTTTCTCTTGCTCTTTCATAAGTTCTATTTACCAATTGGCTAAAAGTATCTGCATCTGCATTTTCTAAACTTAAAAAAGAATTATTTTCCTCTTCTAAGTATTCTTCACAACTTGTACTTAACACCCCAAGTGCTAAAAACAAGGCTAATATTTTATATTTATTTTTTTTCATTTTTTCTAAGATTTAATTCAACAATAAGTTAAAAGCTTAAGTTAAGCCCTGTCATGAAGGTACGTGACATAAACGCTGCCCCCCATGAATTTCTCCCTGCATTTTCAGGATCCCAACCATCATAATCTGTAAATACAAATGGGTTTTGAACCGTAGCATAAATTCTTAAGTTGCTTATTTTAAGCTTATCTAGAATGGTAGAAGGTACTGTGTAACCAAGAGTCATATACCCTACTTTAACAAAAGAAACATCTTTATATTTGATAGCTCCTTGATAAATTCCTCCGTTACCTGGTTGATACCATTCGTTGGTTGGATTTGTAGGTGTCCAATAATCAACATCATAAGCATTAAACAATCTTGAAGGATCTCCATCCCAAGGGAATGATAAATTGCTGTGGAAATTACTCATCATTTTGTTTCCTTGACTAATGTTTACAAAAAATGTAAAATCAAAATCTTTATAGTTTAAAGTATTGGTAATACCTCCTGTCCATTTTGGAGACACTTGTCCAATTACTTTTCTATCATTATCAGCATCAATCACCCCATCATTATTTAAATCTTTTACTCTTACCTGTCCTGGAGTTTGGTTATAAACGGCTGCTTCTGTTTCTTCATCAAGTTGCCAAATACCATCATATTCATAATCGTAAACTGCTCCTATAGTTTCCCCTACTTTATGAATAAGACCTGTTCCTGCTACATTAAATTTAATTTCTTCTAAACCACCATATAACTTATCAAGTGTGTTTTTATTAGCTGCAAAATTAAAGTTGGTCGTCCATTTAAAATCTCCTGAATTAATATTAGTAGTGTTTAAACCTATTTCAACACCTCTGTTGGTAGATTCTCCTATATTTTCTAAAATATTATCAAAACCTGTTAGAGGTGATAGACCTGTTCTAAAAATAATATCTGTATTTTTTCTATTGTAAACATCTATAGACCCATTGATTCTATTATTTAAAAAACCAAAATCAAATCCTATGTTTATTTCACTAGTTCTTTCCCATTTAAGATTTTTATTAGCTAAGGAAGTTACATAAAGTGATGAAGCTGCTGTATCTCCTATATTGGTAGCACTGCTCCCCAATAAAGATTGAGATCCTAAAGGTGATAATCCTCCTCCTTGACCATTGTTACCTGTTTGACCATAACTTAATCTTAATTTTGCATTAGTTAAAACTTCTTGTGACTTCATAAAATCTTCTTCAGAAATTTTCCAAGCAAAAGCAGCTGACGGGAAAAATGCCCACTTATTTCCTTCTGCTAAAATTGAGGCTCCATCATATCTACCTGTTAAGGTAAATAAGTATTTGTCCATTAAATTATAATTTAATCTCGCTGTATAAGATTCTAAAGTAGTTTTAGAAAAATCACTTGAAACATCTCTAATATCAAGTCCTGCTCCTAAATTGTAAAAAGAAAACTCATCTGTAGTAAAGTTTCTAACCTGTGTATAATAGTTTTCAGAACGCTGTAAAAATCTTGAAAACACTCCTGTAAAGTTAATTGCATGAATTCCACTTTCATATTGATAATTTAATATATTATCCCATGAGTATGAAAAATAATTTCCATTGTTTACTTGAGCTCTTCTATTGGCAACATTAGCACTAACACTCTTAGAATACAATCCTCTATATTCCCCATATCTTGAATATTTAATATTTGGAGAAAACTTAGAAGTAATACTCAACCCTTCAATTGGTGTTACTTTTAAAGCAATATCTCCAATATATTGTAAATATTTTGTCTCTTTTGTAATATTGTCTTCTTCAAATAGTGGATTGGTAATTTGTGTTTCTTTACTTATTGGAAAAAAGCGTAAAGAACCATCGTCATTATATGGACGTCCTATTGGTTTTAACCTATATGCACTCCTAAAAGCCTCCCAACTTCCTGTATCTTGTATAGCGTTAGTTACATAATTACTTACACTAATATTTAACCAATCAGTTAAATCACTTTTTAAACTGGCTCTCACATTATAACGATTAAACTCTTCTCCTCCAATAGTCCCTTCATCTTTAGTGTATGCCATACCAACAGAGTAAGTTGTTTTATCAGTACCACCACTCATATTAATAGTATGATTGGTTTGAAAACCATTTTGTAAAACTAAATCTACCCAGTCAGTACTTACACCATCAGCTACATTTTGTAATTCTTCCGCATCTAAATAATTAGACAAAACCACATCATTTCTTGTAAAAGCTAAATTCCCAGAACTATACTGGTTCCCTACTGCAACATCTTTTAAATATTCTACATAACCTGGACCATCTTGAACAGACGGTAAATTGTACGCTTGTTTAAACCCAACATAATTGCTGTAGTCTATTTTTAATTTTCCTTTTTTACCTCTTTTGGTTTCAATAAGTACTACCCCATTACTACCTCTAGACCCATAAATAGCTGTTGCAGATGCATCTTTTAAAATATCCATTCTGTTAATATCAGCTGGATTTAAGAAAGAGATATCATCTACAAAAATTCCATCTACAATAAACAATGGGTTTTGACCAGGAGTAAATCCTCCATTAGCAGCAGTTTCATTATTATTAATTGTACTTGCTCCACGAATACGGATATTAAATCCTCCACCACCTGGTTTGTTATCTGTACGTTGTACAACAACCCCGGGAGCTTGACCTTGTAAAGCAGAAACAGCATCTACTTTATTTGTTTTTGCTAGTTCTTCAGAATCCATAGAAGCTACCGAACCTGTTAAATCTTTTTTCTTAACAGTACCGTATCCTACAATTACAACTTCATCTAGCTCAGTATTACTTTGCTCTAGTTTTACAATTAGTTTTGGTTGTCCATTGTAGGTTACTTCATTTGTAGTGTATCCTATATAAGAAACAGCAATCACATCTCCATTAGTTGCTATAATTTCAAAGTTCCCGTCAAAATCGGCAATTGTTCCGTTTGATGTTCCCTTAACAATAACATTTGCTCCAGCAACTGGAATGTTATTAGCATCTGTAACAACTCCAGATACTTTACTTTGTGCCCACAAAGTTGATGAAAAACATAGCACTACGGCTATCATTAAAAGTTTAAGTTTCTCCATTTTATTTTGTTTAGTTAATAATTGTTTTACACTTACGCTATACTATAATTAACAAATAGATTATTACCGTAAGCATTTGATAAAATTAGAAGATATCTCTTTTGCGCAAATGGACATATTATTCAAAAACATGTAAAAAAGAAAAAAACATAACAAGCTGAATAATTAATTAGCAAAACAAAAACATATTGCCTTTTTAATTATCATATTCTTATTAAAAAAATAATTCATCCATGCTTTTGCATAAAATATCCATATAGAAAACAAACAACATTACTAATTTGGTTTTCAGTTTTTTACTATATAAACAACAGTAATATTATTTAGTAAAGTAGTCCTTTATAAAGATATAATTCCTTTTTGGGCACTACCTTAATTTTAACCTTTAAATTTTAATACAAATGGCAAACACAAGCAATAAAAACATAGATAATCCCATGGATAATATTGATGATTGGGAAGAAAATTTAATAGAACGTTACCCTGATCCTGAAACACCAGAAAAAGAAAAAGAGGAGTTTAGAAATTATGTAGATTCTGAAAGAGTAGAAACAGTAAAAGAGTTTTACAGAATCAATCACATCAATCAGACCTATGATTTTGTATGTAAAAAAGAGGAAGAGTTTTTAAAGTTTGATAAAAAAGAAATGTCTTTATGGGAAGCTGTTGACTTTTTAAACACTTTGGTAGATGATAGTGATCCGGATATTGATTTAGACCAACTACAACATTTATTACAAACTTCTGAAGCTATTAGAGCCGACGGACATCCTGATTGGTTTGTATTAACAGGTTTTTTACACGACATGGGCAAGGTATTATGTTTATTTGGTGAACCTCAATGGGCGGTAGTTGGTGACACTTTTCCTGTAGGATGTAAGTTTTCTGATAAAATTGTATACCCTGAATTCTTTGCAGAAAACCCTGATAGTAAAGACGAAAGATACAATACTAAATACGGTATTTACTCTCCTAATTGTGGTTTAGAAAACGTAAAAATGAGTTGGGGACATGATGAGTATTTGTATCAAATACTAAAAGATTACTTACCAGAACCTGCATTGTATATGATTCGTTATCATTCTTTCTATTCACAACACAGAGAAGAAGATTACAAACATTTAATGAATGAAAAGGATATTGAAATGTTTGAATGGGTTAAAAAGTTCAATCCATATGATTTGTACACCAAAGCACCTGTAAAACCAGATGCAAAAGCTTTAAAACCTTATTACGAAGAATTAGTTGCTAAGTATTTACCCAATACCTTAAAATTTTAATCACCTCCCCTTTTAATTAAAAACTTTTACCATGCTATTTACATACTTAGGCTTTTTTGGATTTACCTTATTTGTTATTTTTTATACAACTTATAAACTTAGAAAAGATAAATTCACCACCTCTAAAGGCTATTTTTTAGCTGGTAAAAGTTTAACAGGTCCTATTATTGCTGGATCTATGATTTTAACCAATATTTCTACAGAACATTTAATTGGTATGAATGGTAGTTCTTATAAAAACGGAATTATTGTTATTGCTTGGGAAGTAACTTCAGCCATTGCTTTAGTAATTGCTGCCATATTCTTTATTCCAAAATTTATTAAAATGGGACTGACCACCATTCCCGAATTTTTAGAAAAAAGATTTGATGGTGCTATTAGATCCATTGTAGCTTTTTTATTAATGTCATCATTTGTTATTACTCTTTTACCAATTGTTTTATACTCCGGAGCTATTAATATTGAAAGTGTTTTCGATTTTTCTGTAATGTTCAACATTAGTAAAGAAGAATCCTTAATCTATACTGTTTTAGTTATCGGAATTATTGGTTCTTTATATGCCATTTTTGGTGGATTAAAAGCTGTAGCTTATTCTGATTCTTTAAATGGTGTAGGGTTGATGTTAGGAGGATTGTTAATTCCTACCATTGCATTGTTTCAAATTGGAGATGGAGATTTTTTTAGTGGATTAACCACCGTTTATAATTTTGCTCCTGATAAGTTTGACATTATTGGTAAACCCGATTCAGTTCTTCCTTTTTCTGTTCTATTTACTGGACTAATGATTAACCAACTTTATTTTTGGGGAATGAACCAAGCCATTGTACAAAGAGCTTTTGGAGCTAAAAATTTAGTAGAAGCTCAAAAAGGATTAATTTATACAGGAGTTTTAAAATTGTTTGTTCCTATTATTATTGTACTTCCTGGATTAATTTCTTATTATTATTTTCAAGACAAGTACTATGATACTCCAGATTTAATTTATCCTCTTTTGGTAAAAAAAGTATTGCCTACTTATTTATATGGATTTTTTGCTGCTGTTATTTTAGGAGCTGTACTAAGTACTTTTAACAGTGTTTTAAATTCTGCAAGCACCATTTTCTGTTTAGATATTTATAAGAAAAACATCAATAAAAACGTATCGGATAGTAATTTGGTGAAATACGGAAAAATATCTTCTGTTGTACTGGCTATTATTGCCATTGCTGTAGCTCCTATGGTTGCTTATGCTCCAGAAGGTTTGTATCAATTATTACAACAATTAAACGGAGTGTTTTTTATTCCTATATCTTCTATTATTATTACAGGTATCTTTTTTAAGCAAATTAACACCAAAGGAGCCAAAGCTGGTTTGTTTTTTGGATTTGTATTTTATATCCTTACCACCTTTGTTCTTCAGTTAGATATTCATTTTGTGCATTTATGGGGAATTGAGTTTGTGCTAAACTTTATTATTATGTTTTTGGTTTCTAAATTATTTCCTTTAACAGAAGAGCATCCTGAAATGAATAAAGGAACGGAAGAAAAATCTTGGTCTAAAGTAAATATAGCTGGTTCAATACTGGTGTTTTTAACAGTATTGATCTACATACTTTTATCTTAATTAAAATAACAAATCTATTTTATTAACATGCTTGGGGCAATTCCAAATTGCTTTTTAAAACACCTACTAAAATATAACGGATCGTTAAAACCAACCATATTAGCAACCTCTGATACATTATACTTTTTTGTTTTTAATAATTCTGCAGATTTTTTTAACCTGATTGTTCTTATAAATTCACTTGGTGATAAATCTGTAAGTTGTGTTATCTTTCTATATAATTTAGAAGAACTCATAGCCAATTCATCACATAAAAAACCTAAAGTAAGTTCCGAGTTCCCCATGTTTTCCTCTACAAGATTTTTTATAGAGGAGATTAAATCTACATCTATTTGAGAATGAGCCAAAGTAATCACATCACTTTCTGTATCTCCTGAGAACTTCTTTTTTAAATCAAAATGAATTTTAATAATGTTATCTATTCGTGATTTAAGTACTGATGGATCAAATGGTTTTACCAAATAACCATCTACTCCAATTTTATACCCTCTAATCCTATTTTCGTTTTCGGCTAATGCTGTTAATAAAATAACAGCTGTGTTACTAATACTCTCATCAGCTTTTAGTTCTTCCACAAACTGAAAACCATCCATTACAGGCATCATTACATCTGCAATACACAATACAGGTTTTATTTTTTTACATAATTCTAATCCTTTTTTACCATTTTCAGCTTCGTAAACTTTATAAAACCCCGATAGATATTCAACTACATATTTTCTAAGCTCCGTGTTGTCATCAATAACTACTATTTTATGCTTTATATCGGTATTATTGTGTGTGTGTTTAGTTTCTGAATTATGTACATGTTCTTCTATTTGATGAATTGGTGCTGTAGAGGTTGATTTTTCTATTTCATCTACAGAATCTAATATTTCTGAATCTAAATAAGCTTTTCTTGATACTGGTATTTCTACAGTAAAAATACTTCCTAGCTCAGGAGTACTTTTTACACTAATGCTTCCTTTGTGAATATCAACCAAAGCTTTTACAAAAGACAAACCTATTCCTGTTCCCGTGGTATTGTCTTTACTGTTTTTAGCTTGATAAAATCTTGAAAATATTTTATCTAAACTTTCTTTGGGTATTCCAATACCATCATCACTTACCTCAATAATTAACTTTTTATTTTGTGTTCCTTTAAAACCAATAAACAACTCTACATGCCCTTTGTTGTTTGTAAACTTCATTGCATTGGAAAGAAGGTTGAATAAAATTTTATCATATTTGTCTACATCCATCCAACACTCTACCTCCTCATCTTCAATATTTAAATTAAAGTATATGTTTTTAGATTCGGCATATATTAAAAACGAATCAAATATTTTTTTGGTGACTTTGCTAAGTTTTATTTTTGATACTTTTAATTTTAACTGACCTGTTTCTGCTTTTCTAAACTCTAAAATTTGATTGACCAATCTCAACAGTCTATTTGCGTTTAAATTGATTAATGTAGCCCTACTTTTTGCATAATTATTTTTATCATCGTACTCTAATAATTGTTTAACAGGACCTAATATTAATGTTAGTGGTGTTCTTAACTCGTGTGAAATATTAGTAAAAAAACGTAATTTTTCGTTATTTAATTTTTCTTCTCTCTCTCTTTTTACTTTCTCGTATAATAGTTCTTGTTTTAACTTTATTTGCCTTCTTAAAAAGAAACCTAAAATAAATAAGAGTAACGCTATTAAAAACAAACCTTTATAGGTTAACCAAAATGATGGAAGTATTTTAATATCATAAGATGAAATATTACTCCACACCCCATCACTATTGCTAGATCTTATTTTAAACACATAATCTTTTGAAAACAAATTGGTGTATTGAACGGTTCTTGAGCTACTGTTGGTTTCTATCCAATCCTCATCAAAACCTTCTAACTTATATTGAAATTTATTCAATCTTTCATTAGTGTACGAGGGAGTTGAAAATTGAATTGAAAAATTTCTATTATTATAATCTAAAACAACCTTTTTATTAAAATTAATATCTTTTGTAAACGGAGTTTGACCATTAATTTTTACACCAGGTAGTACTTCTTTATTCTGTACTTTAAACTCTGTAATCATAGGGTTTGGAGCATACTTATTCCCCATAATAGTATTAGGTGAAAAAGAAACAACACCATATTTACCGCCTATAAATATTTTGGAATTATTAAAATTATAAAAACCTGTAGAGCTAAAAACATCTAACCTAGTTCCTGTTTTTACATGATAAATATTTACCGTTTTATTATTGGCATTGTACTTTGCTAAAGTATTATTATTAATATTTAACCATAAAGAACCATCTTTACCTAAAGACATATCTGTAATCCACTTACCATTTAATTCATTAGGCTCTAAAACAAGCTCAAATTTATCTTTTTTAACTATGTATTTTGCTAAACCAGCACGTGTAGCCGCCCAAACATTATTATCAAAATCAATTAAAACATCACTTAAATTATCTTGAGGGAGACCATTTACATGATTGATATTATACCTGTATATATTAGTTGATTTATTTGTTAAGTTGTATTTAATTATACCTTCTTCGGCAGCAATCCAAATATATTCTCCCGACTTTTTAATCTCGTTTATTTCGTAATTAGAAAATATTTTTTGATTAGATAGCTTTATAGATAAAGTTTCTTTGTCTAAAAATACAATTCCTTCTCCAAAAGAACCAATCAATAATGTATCTTCATTATATTCTAAAAAAGAAGAAATAGCAGAATTAACAAAACCTATATTTAAAATTTTTGAGGTATTATGTACATAATCATACACCAATAACTTTCCATTCCATAAACCACATAAAAATATTTTTCCATCAAGAGTATATATGCTGGAAATGTCTTCCTTAAAATCAACTAAAGGCTTAAAACTGTGTTCTTTTTTTATAAAAAGCCCGTGGTGAAGTGTGGCTAAAACAAGATGGTTATTAAACGTTTGAGCAAACCCTCTATTCTTAGGGATTTGATTTTCTGTGTAAAGAGATACATCTTTATTTAAATGGATTTGATTTTCATAAGGATCATACTTATCTAAACCGTCTTCAGTTCCAATCCATAAAACTCCTGAAGGATCAAAATAAAGTGCAGAAATTAGGTTGTCTGCCAAAGATGTACTTTCTGTTAAAACCGAGTAATGCCATTGAAAGTTACCTTGTGTTAAATCCTCAAATTGATTACATACAAGAAGTCCAGAAAGGGTACCTATCCAATATTTTCCATTTGGACTTCTCGCTACAGATAAAAAATAATTTCCTATTTTTTCTTTTAAAGCTTTATTTTCAATTTCAATTAGTTTAAATGCATTTAAGTTATTATCTAACTTATAAAGTCCTTCTCTTGTACCTACAAAAATATCTGATTTAAAATCTTGATATATAAAATTGATATAAGGATTTTTTTTAGTTGAATTAGGTATAGACAATGTATACTTTAGAACATTTAAAATATTTCCCTTTTTATCTAAAGTTATTTTTGCCACTCCTCCAGTTTCATAACTACCAATCCATATATTTCCATTTTTATCTTCTAAAATTTCTTTTACGTAATAATAATCAGGAATATCAACTTTTAAAAACTTATTCTCTTTTGGGTAAAAAATAAAAACACCTTCCTTTTTGGTTCCTACCCAAACTCTCTTAAAATTGTCTATATATATAGCTCTAATCTCTTCATCAAAAAGACTATTAGATTTATCTTTTTCTGGTAAAAAAGTAGTGAATTTTTGAATATTTAAATCTAACAAAGAAAGTCCATTCCTGGTACCAATCCATAAGTTATTATTAGATTCATCATACTCTAAAACGGTTATATCATCGTTATTAATCTTATTTTTTTCACTAGAGGTACTTAAATACGATTTAAACTCATAGCCGTCAAAACGGTTCAATCCTGAAAAAGTTCCTAACCATAAAAAACCATGCTTGTCTTGTATAATATGCCTAACGGAATTGTGAGACAACCCATCTTTACTATTATAATGCTCAAATTTTAAACTTTGAGCACATAACATAAAACTAGAAATTAAGAAAAAGATAAAGATTGTTTTTTTAATCATAAAAACATTTCATTTCAAATTAACCAACTACTAATTTACACCAAAGCATCATTTTTTAATCTGTCTATTTCATGGCTTATAAAATGATTATACACAGCTTATTTTATAATAA
Source organism: Wenyingzhuangia sp. IMCC45467 (assembly GCF_054111205.1). The sequence goes on along the minus strand of NZ_CM134196.1, from coordinate 109,972 downwards.
ACCTATAAAACTCTCTTGTTTCAATACTTTATATTTTAATATAAATACGTTTTTTATCTAAATACCAACCTATAGACCAGCAAACCAACATAAAAACAATGGCTGTTACAAACGATCCAAAACTTCCTGGAAAAATTCTTTGAAAAACCTTCTCACTCACCCACTCAAAAACATCTAAGCCTGAACTTGTTGGAATCATTCGTAAAGTGATATAAAACAATTCTGAAAACAAATAAATAAACATTGGGTTCTTTCCAAAAACATTAAAAAATTCTGTTCCTTTTCTTGTGTTTTTTAGCTCTATAAAGTAAATCAATATTGCCATTACCGATAAATCTATTCCTACCGTATATAATACAAATGGACTGGTCCATAACTTTTTACTCATCGGGAAAATCAAATCCCACCACAATGCCAAAGCTGATAATAAAAATCCTGCAATTAATAATTTTGATATTCCTTCAAAACTCTTCCCCTTTTGTTGAATAAACTTTCCAGCCAAATATCCTCCTATCACATTCACCACTGAAGGTAGCGTACTTAATATCCCTTCTGGATCAAACGGAATGCTATCTCTTTTGTAAATATGTCCTTCTCCTAAAATGGTTAAATCTAAGCGGGTAATTGCATTGCTAGCCATTTCTAATTCTGATCCCGTAGTTCCAAACAAATACAAAATCTCCCAATATGCTATCAATACAATAGCACTGATGATTAAAACTGTTTTTTCTTTTAAATAGTAAAAAAGTAAAGAACTAACAAAATAACACAAGGCAATACGTTGTAAAACGCCCATAATTCGTGTTTCCGAAATAGGTTTTAATTCTAAACCTTCTGATCCTTCTCTAAAAAAAGGAAACCAATACATTAAGTATCCTAGCAAAAAGATCATCACCGTTCGTTTTAATACTTTTTTCCAAAATACTTCTGAGGGAGCATCTTTTAATTTGGTCATCGAAAAACTCATCGCATTTCCCATTGCAAATAAAAACGATGGAAATACCAAATCGGCCAAAGTAAATCCAAACCAATGGGCATGTACCAAATAGGGATACAACTCTGCTCCTGTTCCTGGGGTATTCACCACAATCATCAAACAAATCGTCAATCCTCTAAAAACATCTAAAGACAAAAACCGATTTGTTTTTTTTAGTATCGCTTCTTTCATAGTTAGTAGTTGTAGTTAATTGGACTCATCTTTTCTGTGATTGGAACAATTATATCTCTATACTTCGTGTGTAGCTCTTTTACTACTTCACTTGCACTTCCAGCAGCTTCTATTGGAAAATCTTTTCTTGACGTTACCCAATTCCATTCCCATTGCTTGATCTGTTCATCAAACGCTTCTTGATCAAATTGTTTCCAATCTTGTTTAACTGTTGCAAAGAATTGCTCCCATCTTGGTTTGTAAAAATCATTAAACAAGCCACTCCATTGTCGGTTGCTATATTCATGTAGTCTATTGTCTGCTCCTCCCCAAAGCGTAATCAAGTCTTTAGCATTTTGTTCATACAAGGCTTTTTCTGCTTCTGTCTCTCCCCATGCTCTGGCATCAGCTATCCATGGTCCTAGTAAAAAGTCTTTTCTAGTAGCTAATAGTTTGTCCATATCATCTATCAAAGTGATGAACTCGGTACTATACTTATCAAATAACTCTTTGTTATTTTCTTGATAAGCAACTGTTATTTGTTGTTGTAAGGGCAAAGCATAATTAGCTAGTATTTGACGGGTAACATCTACCAAATCATATTCAAATCCATCTGAATGTTGATGATGTGGAATCGCCTTTACAAACAAATCCCATGTGGGTAATAAATCTGCTGGGGCATAATTTAACTTGGTTCTTGCCCATCTTCTATATCCTTCAAATGTAGGTCGGGCTACAATAATACTTTCTGCTCCATCACGAATGGTTTGTCCGTTGTAAACAGTCTTTACCAAAACATCCCATGCTTTGATCAATTGTTCGTTTTCTTGTCCGTATCTGTTGGTGGTATATTTCTTTAACCATTGTTTTAAATCAATAGGGGTATCTCGCCAGGTATTGTCGGTCATCAATTCGTATAAAACAGGGTTTTGTTCTATTGATTCCATGGTCAAGCCTATTCCTTTTAACTTTCCTGAATTTGGATCTTTTAAGGCTATGGCTGGTTCATTTGCTACGGTTTCTATTCTTCCAAACATACTGATATTGCCACCAAAACTGTGTAACATGTTCCAAATCCATTGTTTTCCGTAAAAAGATTCTGTCCTCTTCCAAATAGGTTCTATTTCACTTGCCAAGTCTAGAATAATCATCTTATCATCGGGTACTGGGGCTAACAATCCTTTAATTTGGGGAGCTTTCCAAAATTCTCTATGGCTATAAAACAACCATCCTTGCATCACCCAAACAGCTGCTGCATCCGCTGATTTCATTCCTTCATAAACTTTGCTACTTAAATTGCTTAAATAAGTAGGATCGTCTGAAGGTGGTGTGTTTTCATTAAACGTATCGGCTGAATATAAATGGTCGGTTCCATAAATACGTTCTTGAGTTTCTAAAAACTTCTTACCGATTTCAGCAAACAAAGGGTCATTGGCATCTAATATATAGGTATCTTCAAAATCATTTCCCCAGTTGGTTTGTTTCAACTTAGCCTCTGGAAAAAACTTTTTAAAAGAAGCGGGTACATGACCGGTAAAAGCCGGTAAAACCGTTTTCATTCCTAGCTCACGCTCTCTTTGTAAAATCTTTTTTTGTAATTCTCTATGGCTGTCTTTCCAATGCTGGGTTAAAGGGCCTTCCCAACCGTCTAAATTCCCCATCCATAACCATGAAAAATATGCAGGTCCACTGTAAAAACTACTCAAATCTTCATCTGTAAATCCATAGGATTTATAAACCTCATCCCAGATAGATTCTTCGCCCGTTATAGCCAAAGGCATGTTGATTCCATGCAAAGCCATCCAATCAATCTCTTTTTCCCATCGCTCCCAATCCCACCAACTCATAGTGTAATTAAACGTGCAGTAATTTAAATAATAACGATATTCATATGGGGTCTTTTTATGAATTAGGGTAGGTACTTTTGGTAAAGTACCTGGCAAATTTAAATTCGTTCCATTCCATGTGATTTGACAATGGGCATATTCTTTTAAATAATAATACAAAGCTGAGGCTACAGAAACGCCATTGTTTCCACGCAACAATATTTTATCTCCTTTAGATACAATTTCAAACCAATCATTCCCTAATAAATTATCAACCTCTACCTCAAAATAATCTGAATATTCTGGTAGAACTCGACTGATTAATGATTCGGAGGGATTTTTTTCTTTGACTGTTTTATGATGACAACCTACTAATATTAGAGTCATATAAATTAACCAAACAATTTTTTTAAATCTTTTATTCATGTTTTTCTCTTAATAATTAACCTAATTTTTAATAAAACTAAGCATGAGTACTTTTAGAAATCATAAAACAAATTCCATATAAATTAAAATCTCCCCAGACATTAATTGGGCTATTAAAAATGAATGAGGAGAATAAAAAAAATATGAACTAAACTAATTTCTTTAATGATTTTATGTGCTGCATAAGATGAGTTTAAATACGTTGATATTCATTTAAGTTTAAAAAGCAGACTTTAAAAATAAAAGTCTGCTTACTTAACAAAACTTAAACTAGATAAAACTCAAATTAAACATTTCTTTATATTGGATTTTGATTGATATTTCCGCCAGAATTATCTATTTCTACTTGAGGGATTGGTCTTAACAAATTCTTTTCATTTAAAGCATTGTTAAACTTTGCATGAGGGTTATGTTCCAATGTTCTTTCTATCAATTTACCTGTTCTTTTTAAATCCATCCATCTATTTACCTCACCTACCAATTCTCTTGCTCTTTCATCTAAAATAAAATCGAGGGTTACCTCTGTTGAAAGTACTGGAGTTATTAAACCTGCTCTAGATCGTATTGTGGTTAAACGTGCTGCAGCTGTTACAGGATCAGATGCTCCTAAATATGCTTCGGCAGCTATTAAATATGCCTCCCCACTTCTCATCATTACCATATCTCTTTGTCCTGCTGATTCTTGATCGGTATATGCAAATGGAGTAGTTGGATCATCAAACTTTTTAAACATAGGATAATGTACAGAGGTTACACCATCATTTTGAAAATAGGTTCCTGGATTAATTACTTTATATCTGGCAGCATCTATAGCGGCTTGAGACCATGCTGTTTTAGGAAAATAAATAGCTGTATCTCCTGCTGTAACAGTTACATCTGTTCCATTTATATTTTTTACATAATCTACCTCAGCATATATAGCTCTTCTATACGTGGCTTCTGCTCTTTCATCCTCTTCAGAAAATAAAGAGTAAAAAAATGGAGTTAATGCAGAATTAAGACCTTTGTTACCTCTAGTCATTCCTGGATAATTAAAGTAATCAAACTTATACATTTGATGTCTTGAATTCCCCCAACCTCTACTAATAACATCACCGCCAAACAAATATGAAAAAATGACTTCTGAATTACGTTGGTTACTAATTGCTGTAAGTTCATCAAATGTGGGTACCAAATCGTGATTTGCAATTACTATCTCTGCCAAGTCTGCTGCATCGGTAAAATCGGTTGGAGCAGCAAAAGACTTATACGCTCTGGTTAACAAAACTTTTGATGTTAAATGTCTTACAGCATCTTTTGATATAATTCCATAATCTGCAGGTGTTTCTTCTACTGCATTTAATGATTCTTCTAAATCTAATAATATCTGTGCATATACATCTTCTTCTGAGTCTCTAGTATATTTTTTTTCTGCATCGGCTGGAGTTACTTGATTTACAACCAATGGTACTCCTCCAAAATTTTCAACCAGATTAAAATAACATAAGGCTCTAAAGAATTTAGCTGCTCCAATACCTATTGTTTTTGTTGTTTCATTAAGTCCTTCAACATTTTCAGCATTATCAATGGTTAAATTGGCTGCTGCTATTACTTCGTATTGATTTCCCCAATACACTTCAACATCTGCAACTGTTGAATTAAAATTAACATAATCATTTACAGCACTTGTTCCTGAAAGAATTGAATTTCTAGTAACAATGTCTGTACCTAAGTCCTCTAATGTATACAACATTTCGGGTTGGTAATAAGTAGTAGTTTCTCTAGCTCTCTCATATACAGATCCTAATAATTGATCAAAAATTTCTGAACTTTTATTTGCAGATTCTAAAGATACTGCTGTATGGTTTTCTTCTTCTAAATAACTCTCACAACTTGAACTTAAAGCACCTGTTGCAAGAAGAATTGCGAATATTGTTTTATTAAAATATTTCATTTTTTTAAATTTTAATTAATGATTAAAAGTTTAAATTAAGTCCTGCCATATAGGTACGAGACATAAATGCTGCCCCCCATTGGTTTCTTCCAGCATTCTCGGGATCCCAACCATCATAATCGGTAAAAATGAAAGGGTTTTGTACTGTGGTATAAAATCTTAAACTTCCTATTTTAAACTTTTCTAACAATTTTGAAGGAATTGAATACCCTAAAGTCATGTATCCTATTTTTACAAAAGATATATCCTTGTATTTTATAGCTGATTGATAGGCTCCACCATTTCCTGGTTGATACCAAGTGTTAGTTGGATTTGTTGGTGTCCAATAATCTACATTATACCCATTAAAAGCCTGAGACGGTTCCTCATCATAAGCATACATGGTGTTATGAAAATTACTCATGATTTTATTTCCTTGACTGATATTTACCATAAAAGAAAAATCAAAATCCTTATAATCAAAGGTATTGGTAATTCCTCCTGTCCACTTAGGAGTTACTTGTCCTATTACTTTTCTATCATCTGGAGTAATTTGTCCATCATTATTAAGGTCTTTTACCTTTACTTGTCCAGGACGTTGCCCGTATGATGCTGCTTCTGCTTCTTCATCAAGTTGCCAAATTCCATCAAACTCATAATCATAAATAGATCCTATAGATTCTCCTACTTTATGAATAAGGTTGGTTCCACTCACATTAAATGTGATTTGGTTTACTCCATCATATAACTTATCTAAAGTGTTTTTATTAGAGGCAAAATTTAAGTTTGTAGTCCATTTAAAACCTCCGCTATTAATATTGGTAGTATTTAAACCTATTTCTACCCCCTTGTTTGAAGATTCTCCTATATTTTTATATGTACCTTCGTATCCTGTTACTAATTGTAGAGGTAAGTAAAAAATAATATCTGTGTTTTTTCTATTGTAAACATCTATAGAACCGTTAATTCTGTTGTTTAAAAATCCAAAATCAAAACCAACGTTTAACTCTGTTGTTCTTTCCCAAGTTAAATTTTCATTTGCTAAACCTGTAATATATGCTGTTGACAGAGCAGAATCATTTATGTTTGTTGCACTAGACCCTAATAAAGACTGTGATGCTAAAGGTTGTAAACCACCTCCTTGACCATTATTTCCTGTTTGCCCGTAGCTTAATCTAAGTTTAGAGCTTGTTAAAATGTCTTGAGATTTCATGAATTCTTCTTCTTCCATTTTCCAAGCCAAGGCTACAGATGGAAAAAATGCCCATTTGTTTTTATCTGATAAAATTGAAGCTCCATCATACCTACCCGTAAGCGTTAATAAATATTTATCCATTAAACTATAATTAACTCTTCCTGTATAAGATTCTAATGTTTGCTTAGAAAAAGAACTTGATACATTATTTATATTTAAACCTGCTCCTTGATTATAAAACAAATAATCATCTGTGGTAAAGTTTCTTACTTGAGTAGAGAACATTTCTGTTTGTTCCATAAACCTTGAAAAAACTGCTGTGATATCTAAAGCATGAATACCTTTTTCTAGTTTGTAATTAAAAATATTATCCCATGCATATGAAAAATAATTGCTATTGTCTACTTGAGCTCTCCTGTTTGCTGGATTTGCATTTACAGCTTTTGAATACAACGCACGGTATTCTCCATATCTAGAATATTTAATGTTTGGGGAAAATTTAGAGGTAACAGTTAACCCTTGAATTGGTGTAAGTTTTAAAGCAAAGTTTCCTAAATATTGTAAATACTTTGTTTCTTTAGTAATATTATCTGCCTCAAATAAAGGGTTAGATATTTGTGTTTCTTTAGCTATTGGAAAAAATCTTAATGTTCCATCTTCATTATAAGGACTTCCTATTGGTTTTAATCTATAAGCACTTCTTAAAGCTTCAGAACTTCCTGCATTTTGTGTAGCTACAGTAACATAACTATTACTGCTAATGTTTAACCATTTTGTAAGATCACTGCTTATAGTACCTCTTATATTATACCTTTCATATTCTTCTCCTTTTACGGTTCCTTCGTCTGAGGTATAAGCCAGTCCTAATGCATAATTAGTTTGTTCTGTACCTCCTGTTAAATTAATAGTATGATTGGTTTGAAATCCATTATTAAGAATAAGATCTATCCAATCTGTATCTACCCCATCAGCTATATTTTGTAGTTCTTGTGTATCAAAATAATCAGATAAAACAACATCATCACTTCTATAAGTAAGATCTCCATTTGTTTTAGAAAATTCATTTCCAACTGCTGCATCTTTTACAAATTGTACATATTGCTTTGAATTAAACATTGGAGGCAAATGATATGCTTGTTTTATTCCAACATAATTGCTATAATTTATCTTAAGTTTTCCTGTTTTTCCTTTTTTGGTTTCTATTAAAACCACCCCATTACTACCTCTAGAACCATAGATTGCTGTTGCTGATGCATCTTTTAAAACATCCATTCTTTCAATATCAGCAGGATTTAAAAAAGAAATATCCTCAACAAAAATTCCATCAACAATAAACAACGGGTTTTGGCCTGGATTAAATCCATTACTGTCATTTGAATTAATAGTACTTGCTCCACGAATTCTAATATTAAAACCTCCTGATCCTGGTTTGTTATCTGTTCTTTGAATAACAACCCCAGGTGCTTGTCCTTGTAATGCCGATACTGCATCTACTTTATTGGTTTTTTCTAAGGCTTCAGAATTCATTGAGGCAACAGACCCTGTAACATCTTTACGTTTAACTGTACCATAACCAACAATAATTACTTCATCTAACTGAGTATTTGTTTCTTCTAACCTTACGTTTAATATAGGTTCCCCATTGTAGGTAATTTCTTTTGTTTTGTATCCTATATAAGACATTTCTAAAACATCACCCTTAGCTATATTTAACTCATAATTTCCATCAAAATCTGTTATCGTTCCTTTTGATGTTCCCTTGATAATAACATTGGCTCCCGGAATTGGCATGTCATAAGTATCAGACACTACTCCAGTTACTTTGTTTTGCGACCATAATGTTGATGACAAACACAATACAAAGGCCATTAATAATAGTTTAAGTTTTTCCATTTTTAATTTATTTAGTTAATAATTAAATAATACCAAACATTAATTATTTCATAATACTATGATAACACGGTTATTTGGTTGAAGTAAAATTAGTTTTGATAAAAGCTATTTACATGGATTCAGACTTCAAAAGCATGGAGTTAAAATCGCAATTATATGTTTTAAAACAGTTTTATAGAATTCTTGTTTTTTTAATAATTTTACTGGTTATAGTACAAGATTCATCTATGGATTAGAAGTCTAAATCCATTATCTTTTTTTAATATTTTAGTAATTTTGACACCTCAAAAAACAGAAGCCAACTTTTCGTCTTCTGTGTAATAGCAATGCTAACAGTTAATAAAAAATACATGCATTAAACCCAGAACTATCTGGTTTAAGTTTAATAAACCCCTAAAAAGAACAATATCCCCTTTAATTTTGATCATTATAAACACCTTTAACATCAAGTAAATCAGATAAATTGTGATAATTAATTAAAAACTAATTATCATGAAAAAATCAAATTTTATTTACTTTTTTACACTCTCAATCTTATTTTGTATTTGGTCTTGTGCCTCAACCTCTTTAGAATCAGAGATAGTATTAGATAAAGAAACTCATAACAATAGTTCTATTCCAACTACTGCATTGGCCACTACAGGAAATACTTATAATATTACAGCAGGAATGTCTTTTGCACAAATAAACACAGTATTAGACTCTATGGTTAGTGGTGATGTTGTAAAAATTGAAGAAGGAACTTATTATATAACCGGTAAATTAAATTTTAAAAATGGTATTAGCGTTCATAAAAAAAACGCTACCACACCTATTTTTGATGCTCAAACCTCATCTCCTTCTGAAATGTTACAACAATACTGGACCTGGAATAATAATGATGTTGATTTTTATGGTATACAATTCCGAAACATACGTTTTAATATACAGAATGCTAACAACACAAAATTTAGATATTGCATATTTGATTACGGTATAAGAAAAACAGGAACTGATAAAACCTATACTGCAGATGCTTATTTAAACTTTGTAAATTGTACAGATATACTAACTATAGGAAATGTTTTTAAACGTAGAAGTGGTAAAAGCGGAAGAGGAATATATACCTCTAACTGTGAGAATACCAAAATATTAAATAATACTTTTGGAGATGGTGGAACAACAGGATATTTTGTTTGTGCCATTAACGATAATAGTAACAATACTCTTATTGACGGAAATATTATCAACAGAAATAGTTCTTGGGTAAACCTAAACGAAACCGATCACGGTATTTATGCACATAGTTTTAATGTTTTAACCATTTCTAACAATACTATTTCTGGATGGCCTGCAAACTCTTCTGGTGGGGCAATAAAAGCTCGTAACGGACAAAACCTAAACATTACAAACAACACCATGAACACCTCAGGAATTCTGCTATATGTTTACAGTAACAGCCCTGCAAATCCTTTTTTAAATAATGTAATTATTGAAGATAACACAATTAATGTTGCAAGTTCAGACGATGATATCTATCATGGAATTGGATATTGGAGAAACACAAGCGATACTACATTTTCTGAATATTCAATTAGAATAGCCAATAATGAACTTCCTAACGGAAGAATTAAAATAGGAACCCCTGTAGTTGCATCAGACTTTAATGCAAACAACGGAGGAATTTTTAATAACAATATTAACGCTATAACTCTACCCACTGGAATTAACAATTCTGGTAATTATTAAACATAAAAAAAGCCCTGCAAAATGCAGGGCTTTAAAAAAATATTGTAATGCTATAATTAAGCAACAGTTTTAACTGTTTTAATAATACGAGCAGCAATTTTGTATGGATCTCCGTTTGAAGCAGGACGACGGTCTTCTAACCATCCTTTGTATCCTTTTTCTACAGCGATAATTGGAATACGGATAGAAGCTCCTCTATCAGAAACTCCCCAAGAGAAATCTGTAATAGCAGCAGTTTCATGCTTACCAGTTAAACGTTGGTCGTTAAATTCTCCATAAACTTCAATATGCTCTTTTACATAAGGACGGAAAGCCTCACAAATTTCAGCATACTTTTCTTTAGAACCACACTCTCTTAACACAGAGTTAGAGAAGTTAGCGTGCATTCCAGAACCATTCCAGTCCATATCTTTTCCTAATGGTTTTGGGTGGTACTCAATGTACATTCCACGACCTTCAGTTAAACGGTCTAATAAATATCTAGCAACCCAAATTTCATCACCAGCTTTTTTAGCTCCTTTAGCAAATAATTGGAATTCCCATTGACCTGAAGCAACCTCTTGGTTAATTCCCTCAAAGTTTAATCCAGCTTCAATACACAAATCTGCATGCTCTTCAACTAAATCACGTCCATGAGTGTTTCTACCTCCAACTGAACAGTAGTACATACCTTGTGGCTTAGGGTATCCTCCTCTTGGGAATCCTAATGGTAATTCAGTTTCAGTATCCATGATAAAGTATTCTTGCTCAAATCCAAACCAGAAATCATCATTATCATCATCAATAGTAGCACGTCCGTTAGACTCGTGTGGAGTTCCATCAGCGTTGTAAACTTCAGTCATTACTAACCATCCGTTAATTCTTGCAGGATCTGGATAAATTGCTACTGGCTTTAAAATACAGTCAGAAGAACCACCTTCTGCTTGTAATGTAGATGAACCATCAAAAGACCAATCTCCTAATTCTTCTAAAGTTCCTTGAAAGTTTTCGTGCTCTTCAACTTTAGTTTTACTTCTTAAGTTTTGAGTTGGATAGTATCCATCTAACCAGATGTACTCTAATTTAATTTTAGCCATAATAAAATATTATATTTAATAAAAGTTTCTTTTTATCTTAACGAAAGCAAATATAAAATAATTATTCGAACAGCCAATCCAAACACTACGTATTTTTACGTAGTATTTGATTTTTTTACGCATTCATAAAAAATCATATGTAAATTTAACAATACCTAAACACCATCACTACTTTAACACATAAAAAAAACTGATTTTTAACAGTTTTAAACCTTATTGCGTTTTATGACGGTTGATAAAAATCAAATAACTAAATTTGCAAACTATTATAAACAACAAACAATAATATGAGTTCTGAAGTAAGTAAAAGATATAGCCAACGTGGAGTATCAGCTTCTAAAGAAGATGTACACAACGCTATCAAAAATGTTGATAAAGGATTATTCCCAAAAGCATTCTGTAAAATTGTTCCCGACTACTTAACAAATGATGATGATTACTGTTTGATTATGCATGCTGATGGAGCTGGAACAAAATCTTCTTTGGCTTATATGTATTGGAAAGAAACAGGAGATGCTTCTGTATGGAAAGGAATTGCTCAAGATGCTTTAATTATGAATATTGATGATTTATTATGTGTAGGTGCTACAGATAATATTATGCTATCATCTACTATAGGACGTAATAAAAACTTAATTCCAGGTGAAGTAATTTCTGAAATTATTAACGGAACTGAAGAATTATTAGCTGAATTAAAGGAATTTGGTGTAACCATTCATTCAACAGGTGGAGAAACTGCCGATGTTGGTGATTTGGTAAGAACTATTATTGTAGATTCTACCGTTACTGCAAGAATGAAACGTAGTAATGTTGTTAACAATGCCAACATTAAACCTGGGGATGTTATTGTAGGTTTAGAGTCTTTTGGACAAGCAACCTATGAAAAAGGTTACAATGGAGGAATGGGATCTAACGGATTAACTTCTGCTAGACACGATGTTTTCCATAAATATTTAGCCGAAAAATATCCTGAATCTTTTGATGCTGCTGTTCCTGAAGAATTAGTCTATTCTGGAAACACAAAATTAACCGATACTGTAGAAAACTCTCCTATAGATGCTGGTAAATTGGTTTTATCTCCAACAAGAACTTATGCTCCTATTATTAAAGCTATTTTAGCTAAATATACTCCTGAAGAAATTCACGGAATGGTACATTGTTCTGGAGGAGCACAAACAAAAATTTTACACTTTGTAGAAAACCTACACATTGTAAAAGACAATATGTTTGAGGTACCTCCTTTATTTAAATTGATACAAGAAAATTCTGGTACAGATTGGAAAGAAATGTACCAAGTATTTAATATGGGACACCGAATGGAAATTTATGTTCCAGCAGAAATAGCAGAAGATATTGTTGCAATTTCAAAATCTTTTAATGTAGATGCTAAAGTTGTTGGTCGAGTAGAAGCTGCTAAAACTGAAGGACAAAAAAGTTTAGAAATCAATAGTGAATTTGGTACTTTTAACTACTAAATATTACTTTTTCAAATAAAAAAGCACCATAAAATATTTTATGGTGCTTTTTTATTTACAAATTGTATTACCTGTTCATCAAACATTATTTGGTTGTTTAAGAAAACTGTTTCTATAGGCAAATAATACAATTCTTTTATTTCTTTTTCCAATCGTACATAATCTTTTTCCGTAGTTAAAATTTTAGCTATTTTGGCTTTCTCCTTAATTAAATTAATTTCATCATCTGTAAAATGATGATGATCTGGAAACTTTAAATGTTCAAAATCAATTCCTATATTTTTTAAATAGTTTACCATAGGGGCTGGTTTAGCAATTCCAGTAACCAACACTACTTTTTCTTCTTTTAAAGTAGTTAATAAAAGTTCATTACTACCTTTTAATTTTTCTGCATAACTAATCTTGGTAAAAAAAACATATTGATGACTTAAAGGGTTTATTCTCTTGGTTATTTTCTCTTGTTCTTCTAGGGTTAGGTTTGATGGACATTTTGTTACAATAATTACATCGGCTCTATGCTTTCCCCACCATAGTTCACGTAAATTACCCGTTGGCATCATAAAATCTTTGTAAAACAAATCAGTATAAGCTGTTAGCAATATTTGATACCCTGCTTTTATACTTCTATGCTGATAGGCATCATCTAACAAAATTAAATTAGTCTTAGGTTTTAACTTTAGTGTTTGTTGTACACCTTTTACCCTATCTCCATTGACTGCTACATTTATTTTAGAAAATTTTTGATAAAACTGAAAAGGTTCATCTCCTAATTCTTCAACCGTTGTATTTTTATCAGCCAATACAAAACCTTCCGATTTTCTTTTGTAGCCCCTACTCAACACTGTTATCTTATATTCTTTTTGTAACAACCGAATTAAATATTCTATCTGTGGTGTTTTACCTGTACCTCCAACACTTAAATTTCCAACTGTTATTAATGGAAGTGTAAAACTAGTAGATTTTAAAATTCCTAAATCGTAAAATAAATTTCTAACAGACACAATAATTCCATACAAAATAGAAAATGGTAAAAGTAAAATTCTTAATATCGTAATGAAATTCATTGTTGAATGATGGTTAAATAACAATTTCAAAACTAAAACAATTAACATCTAGAAACAACAAATAGAACAAAATCTGTATTTTTGATTATGAAGATTAAAGAAATTACAAATTATATAGAAAAAATTGCTCCTTTGGCTTATGCCGAAGATTTTGACAATGTAGGCTTACTGGTAGGAAATTATAACACTGAAGCTACAGGAGTGCTGGTTACTTTAGACACTTTAGAACAAACTGTTGATGAAGCCATTGAAAAAAAATGCAATTTAATTATAAGCTTTCATCCTATTATTTTTGGAGGATTAAAAAAGTTTAATGGAAATAATTACGTAGAACGTGTGGTTATGAAAGCCATTAAACATGATATTGCCATATATGCTACACATACTGCTTTAGATAATTCTTTTAAAGGAGTAAGTGCTAAAATGTGTGAAGTCTTACAACTAAAAAACAAAGAAGTTTTAATACCACAAAAAGGAACTATTAAAAAATTATTGACTTATGTTCCTGTAAACAATGCAGAAACTCTTAGAGAATCACTTTTTGAAGTTGGGGCTGGTGCCATAGGAAATTATAGTGAATGTAGTTTTAATATTAATGGAATAGGTACTTTTAAAGGTAATGAGAATGCAACCCCTGTAATAGGAACCAAAGGAATTACTTCTAAAGAAAAAGAAACCCAAATAGGAATTACTTTTCCAAAACACTTAGAAAGTAAAGTCATTAAAACTTTGTTAAAAAATCATCCTTATGAAGAAGTAGCATATGAAATTACTTCTATAGAGAACAGCAATCAACATATTGGAATTGGAATGATTGGAGAATTAACAGATTCAATGGAAATTAACGATTTTTTACGTTATGTAAAACTTAAAATGAATACAGAATGTATTAGACACTCTGGTCCTATTCCTAAAAAAATTAAAAAAGTAGCTGTACTTGGTGGATCTGGTAGTTTTGGTATTAATGCTGCAATAGCCAAAGGTGCTGATGCCTATATTACAGCTGACTTTAAGTATCATGAATTTTATAAGGCCGAAGGAAAGTTGTTAATTACCGATATAGGACATTACGAAAGTGAACAGTTTACAAAAAACTTATTAGTTGATTATCTTAAAGAAAAATTTCGTAATTTTGCAATCATTTTATCGAATAAAAGTACAAACCCAATATATTACGCATAGTTATTATGGCAACTAAACAAGAAGTATCTGTAGAAGACAAGTTAAGAGCTTTATACAATTTACAATTAATCGACTCTAGAATTGATGAAATCACAAGTGTTCAAGGAGAGTTACCACTAGAGATTGAAGATTTAGACAGTGAAATTGCTGGGTTATCAACTCGTATAGAAAAATTAAACCAAGATGTTGCTAGTTTTGAAACTGAAATTTCAAACAGAAAACAAAGTATTGAGGAATCTAAAGAATTGGTTAAAAAATACACTGAGCAACAAAAAACAGTTCGTAACAACAGAGAGTTTGATTCTTTAACAAAAGAGGCTGAATTTCAAGAATTAGAAATTGAATTAGCTGAAAAGAGAATTAAAGAAGCTTATGCTAAAATTGAACACAAAAAAGAAGTTATAGCTAAGACTACTGAAAAATTAAACGCTCAACAATCTCACTTAGATCACAAAAAATCTGAGTTAGATGCTATTTTAAGCGAAACGGCAAACGAACAAAATGAATTAAACAAACTTTCAGAGCAAATGGCTGAAAAAATTGACAATCATTTATTAGTTGCTTATAAAAGAATTAGAAGCAATGTAAATAATGGATTGGCAGTTGTAGCTATTGAAAGAGGTGCTGCTGGAGGATCTTATTTTACTATTCCTCCGCAAGTTCAAATAGAAATTGCTAGTCGTAAAAAAATTACAATAGATGAATATTCTGGACGTATATTAGTTGATGCTGCATTGGCAGAAGAAGAAAGAGAAAAATTATCTTCTATTATTGGATAAATAATTTACCTTATAAATAAAAAGAGCATCTAATTAAGATGCTCTTTTTTTATTTGATTT
Source organism: Wenyingzhuangia sp. IMCC45467 (assembly GCF_054111205.1). The sequence continues at coordinate 94,209 of NZ_CM134196.1, read as the reverse complement.
ATTTCCAAAAACATAGGCACAAAAAAACCCACTTATATGGTTTAAGCGGGTTCTTGATTTCTTTAAAAAGAGTAAATATTATAAAGCTTTAACGTCAACTGCGTTTAATCCTTTTCTACCTTCTTTTAAGTCAAATTCAACTGCATCTCCTTCTCTAACTTCGTCAATTAATCCTGAGATGTGCACGAAATAATCTTGTTTTGTTTCATCGTCAATAATAAATCCAAATCCTTTTGATTCATTAAAGAACTTTACTGTACCTTTTTTCACTTTGTAATAATATAATTTAATAAAGTACAAACATAGTATTAAAAAAATAAACAACATCATAAACTTGATTTTATTTATATCCAAAACATTATTAATCAACAAAAAAAGCCCATCTAATTATAGATGGGCTTTAATTTATGATAGTGAAAAATTACTTTAATTTCTTTTTAACTTCTACTATTTCGTAAGATTCAATTACATCTCCTACAGCAATATCATTGTAGTTTTTAATTTGAACACCACAATCATATCCTTTGGTTACTTCTTTAACATCATCTTTAAATCGTTTCAATGCTGTTAACTCACCATCGTGGATTACAATGCTATCTCTAATTATTCTAACCTTAGAATTTCTAGTAATCTTACCTTGTATAACCATACAACCAGCAATATTACCAACTTTAGATATTTTATAAACCTCTCTAATTTCTACGTTACCTAATAACTCTTCTTTAGTGTCTGGAGATAACATACCTTCCATAGCATCTTTTAAGTCATTAATAGCATCGTAAATAATAGAGTATGTTCTAATGTCTACTTCTTCAACATCTGCTACTTGTCTTGCATTTCCGGCAGGTCTTACATTAAACCCAACAATAATAGCATCAGAAGCAGAAGCTAATAATACATCAGACTCTGTAATGGCTCCAACACCTTTATGTAAAATATTTACCTGAATTTCTTCAGTAGATAATTTTTGGAAAGAATCTGTTAAGGCTTCTACAGATCCATCTACATCTCCTTTTAAAATAATGTTTAATTCTTTAAAGTCTCCTAATGCAATACGACGACCAATTTCATCTAACGTAAGAGTTTTTTGAGTTCTTACAGATTGTTCACGTTGTAATTGAGAACGTTTAGAGGCTATTTGTTTAGCTTCTCTTTCATCTTCAAAAACATTGAACTTGTCACCAGCTTGAGGAGCTCCATCTAATCCTAATATAGAAACGGGGGTTGATGGTGGTGCTACTTCAACGTTTTTACCACGTTCATCAAACATTGCTCTTACTTTACCAGAATGTTTACCTGCTAAAATATAATCTCCAATTCTTAAAGAACCTCCTTGTACCATAATAGTAGAAACGTATCCTCTACCTTTATCTAGCTGAGCTTCTACAACTGAACCAACAGCTGGCTTGTTAGGATTGGCTTTTAATTCTAAAATTTCAGCTTCTAATACTACCTTTTCTAAAAGCTCTTCAACTCCTTGTCCAGATTTTGCAGATATCTCTTGACATTGATATTTACCTCCCCAATCTTCTACCAACATATCCATGCTAGCTAATTGTTGCTTAACATTATCTGGATTAGCTGTTGGTTTATCAATCTTGTTCAAGGCAAAAACAATAGGTACACCTGCTGCTTGTGCATGGCTAATTGCTTCTTTTGTTTGTGGCATTACATCATCATCGGCAGCAATTACAATAATTACTAAATCCGTAACCTGAGCTCCACGTGCACGCATAGCTGTAAAGGCTTCGTGACCTGGTGTATCTAAAAAGGCTATTTTTTGTCCTGTTTTAATTTTAACAGAATAAGCTCCAATATGTTGAGTTATTCCTCCAGATTCTCCTGCAATTACATTTGCTTCACGAATGTAATCTAATAATGAAGTTTTACCGTGATCTACATGTCCCATAATTGTAATAATAGGAGCTCTCTCTTCTAAATCTTCTTCACTATCTACCTCTTCTGTTACTGCTTCTTCAACCTCTGCACCAACAAATTCAACTTCATAATTAAATTCTTCAGCTACAATTTTAATTGTTTCTGCATCTAAACGTTGGTTCATTGTTACCATCATTCCTAACATCATACATGCAGAAATAATTTCAGTAACCTGAACATCCATCATAGTTGCTACTTCACTTACTGTTACAAACTCTGTAACTTTAAGTATTTTGCTATCTGCAGCTTCTTGTGCTTGAGCATCTTCAGTCTGCTGACGGTGTAAATCACGTTTTTCTCTACGATATTTAGCACCTTTATTTTTCTTAGATTTCCCTTGTAATCTTTCAAGAGTTTCTCTTACTTGTTTTTGTACTTCTTCATCAGTAGGCTCCTCTTTAGTAACAGGTGCAGAAAATCTACCTCTTTGTCCTGGTCCTCCAGGTCTTCTATTAGGTCCACCAGCATTATTTCTTTGCCCTGGTCCTCCTGCTTGTCTGTTTTGTCCTGGTCCTCCACCTGGGCGGTTGTTTGCTGTATTTGGAGTACCTGGTTTTACAATTCTCTTACGCTTTTTCTTAGCATCATTAGCAGTGTTAGCTGCCTTTGGATCTGGCTTTTTCTTTTTAGGTCTTTCAAATTGTTTTAAGTCAATTTTAGTACCAGTAAGTCTTGGCCCTGTAAGTTTTTGGTATTGTGTTTTAATAGCTTCTGGCTCTCCTCCTTCTTCAGGATTATTAGTTCCTGTAGTTGTTGGTGCTTCTGCTTTTACCTCTGGTGCTTTTTCTTTTACCTCAGGTTTTACAGAAGCTGGACTGTCTTTTTTAAACACTTCTACCTTTGGAGTTTCTGCTTTAGGCTCTTCTTTCTTTACTTCTGGCTTTACAGGAGTAGGTTTTGATTCTACCTTAGGAGTTTCTTTAATTACTTCTGGAGCAGATTTCACTATTTTAAGACCTCCCAATTTAGGAGCACTAGCCTTAATTACCTCTGGTTCTTTTGGCTTTTCTTCAATCTTAACAGTTTCTTGCTTAGGAGCCTCCTCTACTTTTGGCTCTTCTTTTTGTACAGGAGCTGGTTTAGACTCTAAATCTATTTTCCCTACAGTTTTCAACTCTAACTTTTCAGCTTTAGCTTTTAGAATTCTGTTTTTCTCCTCTTCTTCTTTACGTTTTTTCTCTTCTTGAGCTAAACGTAATTCTTCTTTTTCCTTTCTCTTTTCTTCTCCTACTTCTTTAGAATCGGCTTTCTTTTGGGCATCCGTTTGAAAACCGTCTAATAAGATTTGATACTCTTGATTAGAAATTTTTGTTGTAGGACGAGCCTCTATTTCTATCCCTTTGGATGAAAGATGCTCTACCGCCCTATCTAACGATATGTTTAATTCTCGTAAAACTTTGTTAAGCCTTAATGTTTTGCTTACAGACATATATACTTTTTACTATTTTTTTGTTTAAGAAGATGTTTTGATTAAAGGCTACTGACTACCTTATCTATCAAATTCCTCTTTTAATATACGTTGAACCTCAATGATTGTTTCTTCTTCCAAATCGGTTCTGCTCACTAATTCAGCCACATCTTTGTCTATTACACTTTTAGCGGTGTCTAAACCAATGCTTTTGAACTCGTCAATAATCCATGCTTCTATTTCGTCAGAAAACTCTGTCAATTCTACATCTTCATCATCTTCTGCTCCTTCTCTTAACACGTCAATTTCGTAACCTGTTAATTGTGTTGCCAATCTAATATTTACACCATTTCTACCAATAGCCTTAGATACTTCTTCTGGTTTTAAATAAACCTCAGCTTTTGCTTTCTTTTCTCCTTCTGCCTCAAAGATATCTATTTTTACAACTTTAGCAGGACTTAATGCTCTAGAAATGTATAATTGTACATTTTTTGTATAATTGATTACATCAATATTTTCGTTTCCTAACTCACGAACAATTCCGTGAATTCTAGATCCTTTAATACCTACACAAGCTCCAACAGGATCAATTCTATCATCATAAGAATCTACAGCTATTTTTGCTTTTTCTCCTGGAATACGTGCAACTCCTTCTATAGTAATTAAACCGTCAAAAACCTCTGGTATTTCTTGTTCAAATAATTTTGTTAAGAATTCTGGTGCTGTTCTAGACAATATAATTACAGGTTTATTACCTCTTAACTCTACTGTTTTAATAATTCCTCTTACAGAATCTCCTTTTCTAAAAAAGTCTGAACGAATTTGCTCACTTTTTGGTAATACTATTTCGTTTCCTTCATCATCTAATAAAATAACAGCATTGTGTTTTATATGATGAACTTCTGCAGAATATAAATCTCCTTCTAATTCTTTAAACTTTTTGTACAAAATAGTACTGTCATGTTCATATAACTTAGAAATTAAGTTTTGACGTAAGGCTAAAATTGCTCTACGACCTAACTGATGTAATTTAATTTCTTCAGAAACTTCTTCTCCAACCTCAAAATCTGGTTCGATTTTTCTAGCTTCAGACAATTCAATTTCCTCATTGTCATCTTCAGACATTTCATCTTCAACTACAATTCGGTTTCTCCAAATTTCTAAATCCCCTTTATCTGGGTTTACGATAATATCAAAATTGTCATCAGAACCATACTTTCTTTTTAAAGCTGCTCTAAAAACTTCTTCTAAAATAGACATTAACATTACACGGTCAATGTTCTTATCATCTTTAAATTCTGAAAATGAATTGATTAAATCTATATTCTCCATTTAAATATTTTAACTAAATAATATTTTTACTTTTGTTTCCTTTATCTCACTGTAAGCTAAAGTCACTGATTTCTCTACAGTTACCTTTCCTTTTCCTATTTCTTTAGGCTCTCTTGTTTTCCAAGTTAAAACAATATTTTCGTTTGTAACCGATTCAAGAGTTCCCTCAAACTTTTCGTTTTCGGTAGTTACATTTAATATCCTACCTATATTTTTAATATACTGTCTTTGCAACACAATTGGTTTTGCAATATCTGGTGTTGCAACATCAATACTAAAATCTTCTTCTTCTCTATCTAAGTTTGCTTCTACAGCTCTACTTACACGAATACACTCACTTAAAGGTACTCCTTTATCTCCATCTATAATGATTGATATTTTATTATCTACCCCTATAGACAAGTCTACCAAAAACAACTCGGCATTTTCTTGTAAGGCTTCGTTAATGTATGTTTCAACTTTGTTTTTGTCCATATATATCTATAAAAAGTGGGGCTAATTAGCCCCACTTATCAATTTCAATTATTTTTTCAACGCAAATATACGAGTTTTTTATTGATTCACAATATTTTAATCTTAAAGACTACATATCATATTCAACAAACAAAGTATAGATAAAATACGTTTTAAATAAAAAAGTCTTAAACCAAAAGGATTAAGACTTTTTTGTTGTCCCACAAGGACTCGAACCTTGAACGACGGTACCAAAAACCGCTGTGTTACCATTACACCATGGGACAGTGCGTTTGCGGTTGCAAATATACAGCACATCTACAATTCTGCAAAACTTTTTTCAAAAAAAAATCACTTTTTTTTACTCTTGACAACCTTCTGATTGAAAATCAACATTTTAATGTTTTATTATTTTTTACTCAAGCGCTACCATTGGAACATTTTTTGCTTAAAAGTACTTCAGCATTTATATTTATTTAAATTTGTGACTAAAATTTTAGTTTCTGAAACAATAATATGGAAGAAAACATTTATCAAAAATGGAACATCATCACAGGATGGGTTGTATTTGCTATAGCTTTAATTACTTACACGCTTACCTTAGAACCAACAGTTAGTTTTTGGGATTGTGGAGAATATATATCAACCGCTGTAAAATTAGAAGTTGGTCATCCGCCAGGAGCTCCTTTATTTCAAATGCTTGGTGCTTTTTTTGCTATGTTTAGTTTTTCAGCTAGTAATGTTGCTTACACTGTAAACTTTATGTCTGGCTTAGCAAGTGCCTTTACCATTCTTTTTATGTTTTGGTCTTTAACAAACCTTATTAGAAGGATTGCTATTAAAAACAACCTGTTAAACAACAACAAAATCATTGCTATAATAGGTAGTGCTGCTGTTGGAAGTTTAACCTATACTTTTTCTGATAGTTTTTGGTTTAGTGCTGTAGAAGCTGAAGTTTACGCAATGTCATCATTTTTAATGGCCTTGCTTTTTTGGTTAGGTTTAAAATGGGAAAAATCTTTTGGGCAACCTAGAAACAACAGATGGTTGATTTTAATTTCTTTAATTATAGGGCTTTCTTTTGGAGTACACATATTATCTTTATTGGTAATTCCATCATTGGTCTTTTTATACTTGAACCATTATTATGAAAAATACACTGTTAAAACTTTTATTTTAGCCAATGCAATTGCTATTGGAACTCTTATTTTCATCTTTAAATTTTTATTCCCTTATACCTTATTATTTTTTAGTGCTTCAGAATTGTTTTTTATCAACAACCTAGGCCTACCTTTTAATACAGGAACAATTATTGCTGGTATTGTTATTATTATTGGTTTTTATTTTGGACTAAAATATACTCGCAAAAACAATATGTATTTGGGAAACACAGCTTTGCTATCTATTATGTTTGTTATGATTGGTTTTTCTTGTTGGTTAATGCTACCTATTAGAGCCAATGCCAATACTATTATTAATGAAAACAATCCTTCATCTGCTAGAGAACTTTTGGCTTATTACAATCGTGAACAGTACGGTGATGCTAATATTTTTTACGACACTTTTTATTCTGAAAAATACAATCGTGAACCGGCTAGAGATGCTAACAGTGAAGTAATTATGGAAGATGTAAAACCTAAGTACGAAAAAGATGAAAAAAGTGGAAAGTATATTATTGTAAATGATTATAAAAATGCTCAGCAAAAAACTAGCGATTTACACAAAGGGTTTATTCCCCGAATGGTTGTTCCTAGCTTAGAACAAAATTATAAAATGATTGCGGGCATCCCTAAAAGTAGTCAAGCCAAACCAACCATGGCTCAAAATTTAAAATACATGGCTGAATATCAGTTTGGTTATATGTATTTTAGATACTTGTTTTGGAATTTTGTAGGAAAACAAAACGATATTCAAGGAAACATGGATCCTTTAAATGGTAATTGGATTACTGGAATTAATTTTATTGACAAACTATTTGTAGGACCACAAACAAATTTACCTAGTGATGTGATTAACAACAAAGGAAGAAACATTTATTTTGGAATTCCTTTTATTCTTGGAATCATTGGTTTGATGTTTCAATATGCTAGAGATAAACGAAACTTTTACAATCTATTATTGTTTTTTGCCTTTACTGGTTTTGCTATTATTTTTTACACCAATCCTAAACCTTTTGAACCTAGAGAAAGAGATTATGCTATAGTAGGTTCTTTTTACATATTTGCCATGTGGGTAGGTTTTGGTGTTTATGCTATTATTGAAAAAATTAATGAATATAAAGCCACAAAAGCAGTAGCCATAGGAGTTACCTGTGTATGTTTATTGGTTTCCCCTCTTTTAATGGCTTCTCAAAACTGGGACGATCATGATAGATCTAACAGATACACTGCTTACTTTAACGCCAAAGCTTATTTAGATTCATGTGATGAAAATGCTATCTTATTTACCATTGGAGATAATGACACCTTCCCTCTTTGGTATTTACAAGAAGTAGAAAAATACAGAACTGATATTAAAATCATCAACTCTAGTTTACTGGCTACAGATTGGTATATCGATCAAATGAAACGTAAAGCTTACGAATCTGATCCTATTCCATCACAATTAACACATAAGCAATACAGACATGGTAGTTTAGACGTTGCTTACCACATGGGGCAAGTAAAAGATCGTTGGAATATTGATGATTTTATGATGTGGATTAGCTCATCGGACAAACGAACTTATATTGAAGTAAGTGATGGTAAATTTGAAAAATTCTATCCAACAAATAAATTACGTTTAACAGTTGATAAAAAAACTGTTTTGGCTAACGGAACTGTAAAACAAAAAGATGCTGATAAAATTGTAGATTCTATGGATTTAGACATAGACGAACGTGGATTGTCTAAAAACAGAATTTTAATGTTAGATATTCTTGCCAACAACAACTGGAAACATCCTATTTACTTTACAGGAGGAGCCAATGCTGATGAGGAATATATTTATTTGAAAGATTATTTACAACTATCTGGTATGGCTTATAAATTAGTTCCTATTAAAACTAAAAATGAATATGGAATTTTAGGAATGGGGAGAATTGATAGTGATGATTTATACGAAAAAGTTAAAGAATGGAATTTTGGAAACCATGGAAAAGATTTTTATTTAGATGTAGAATCTAGAAAAAATTCTATCTCATACAGAAACACCATCTCTAGACTGGTAGAGGCTTTAATTAACAAAGGTGAACTTGAAAAAGCTGAAGAAATGCTAGACTTAAGTTACAACAAAATGCCTATTGAAGAATATCAACAATATGGAGTTTGTTTAGGTTTTCCAGAACAATACTACATTATTAACAAATCAGAAAAAGCTAGAAAAGCTGCTGATGTATTGATAAAAGCTTTCCAAGAGCATTTAACCTATTACAGCCAATTTAGTCCAAATGATTTAACTTATTTATTTTCTGAAGTAGAAACGCAGTTCAAAATGTACCAAACCATTGCTGCTGACGTTAACAAATATGATAAAGACGAAGATTATAAAAAGAAAGTAGAAGAGGAATTTATGCAACACATTAAGTTATTCGAAAACATTTATCAATAATATTGTGAGGTTTTACCCTATAAAAACTGCTAAAATTTTCAAGTCCATTTTTAACAAATGGACTTGGAGTTTTAACACTCACAAAAAGGAAATTTACTTAACTTTTGATGACGGACCTATTCCTGAAATTACTCCTTGGGTTTTAAAACAATTAGATTTGTACAATGCAAAAGCAACCTTTTTTTGTATTGGAGATAATATTAAAAAACACCCCGATATCTTTCAACAAATTATTTGTCAAAAACATCGAGTAGGAAACCATACATTTAACCACTTAAAAGGTTGGAAAACAAACACTAAAAACTACATTAACAACGCTTTACTAACTGAAGAACTAATCCCTACACAAAACCAAAAGCTATTTAGACCTCCATATGGTAAAATAAGCCTATCACAATCTAAAAAACTACTAGATTTAGGTTACAAAATTATTATGTGGGATGTATTAAGTGCAGATTTTGATAAAAGTTTATCTGCCAAAAATTGCATTAAAAACGTATTATCAAAAGTAGAAAAAGGTAGTATTGTAGTATTTCACGATAGCGAAAAAGCGTTTCCTAGACTTAAAAAAGCACTTCCTACAATCTTGAAAGAACTAACAAATATGGGCTATGTTTTTAAGGCTATTCCTTAAACATATTGTTGAACCAAACTAATTAAGGTATTGGCATCTTGCTCACCAGATTGCCTCCATTTCATAACTCCATTTTTATAAATTACAAAAGTAGGGTTTCCTTTTACCTTTAGAGCATTTGCTAAAATTTCATTTTTTTGAATATCAATCTTAATTACCTTGGCCTTATCACCCAAAGCAGCAACTACATCTCTTAAAACAACTCCAGTTGTTTCTTCTTCTTCATCACTCCATTGAGCGTAAAAATCTATTAAAACAGGAATTTCAACATTGATTAAATCACCAAACTTAGTCATATATAAACGTTTAATAATTAGTATAAAAGCATTACTAATGTTTATACAAATATACAAAAAACATTGTATTATAACTTTTTTTTGAATTATACAAAAAAACCCAATTATTTTTACTCTTTTTTATACTACACTCCATCATTTCATTTAATTAAACCCCATTTTTAACTTTATCATGAATTAACGCTTAAACAAACTTTATAACTTATAACTTTTCACCTTTATAACTTTTAATTTACATTTACCATTCTTAATTTTTGATTTATGGCTACACAAAAAAGATTATTTTTATTAGATGCATTTGCGTTGATTTTTAGAGGATATTATGCCTTAATAAAAAACCCTAGAATCAATTCTAAAGGAATGGATACCTCTGCAATTCTAGGATTTACAAACTCTTTGTTAGATGTTATTAAAAGAGAAAAACCAGAACTTTTAGCTGTAGCTTTTGACAAAGGTGGGTCTATAACCAGAACAGAAGCTTTTGAAGCTTATAAAGCTAACAGGCAAGAAACACCCGAAGCCATAAAAATTGCAGTTCCATATATTCATGAAATCTTAAAAGCTATGAATATTCCTATTATTGAGGTAGAAGGTTATGAAGCTGATGATTTAATTGGAACCCTATCTAAACAAGCTGAAAAAGAAGGTTGTCAGGTTTATATGGTTACCCCCGATAAAGATTATGCGCAATTGGTTTCTGAAAATATATTCATGTATAGACCCGCTAGAATGGGGAATGGAATTGAAATATGGGATATAGAAAAAGTAAAAGAAAAGTTTGAGGTTGATAATCCTTTACAAGTCATAGATTATTTAGGAATGATGGGAGATGCTGTAGACAATATTCCTGGTTTACCTGGTGTGGGTGATAAAACTGCCAAAAAATTCATCAAACAATACGGTTCTATGGAAAATCTTTTAGCCAATACGCATGAGCTAAAAGGAAAAATGAAAGAAAAAATAGAAGCCAACAAAGAACTTGGATTACTATCTAAAGAACTGGCAACTATTATTTTAGATTGCCCCGTAGAATATCATGAAGAAAACTTTACCATGTGTTCTCCTAATATTGAAGAGACAACAAAGATTTTTCAAGAATTAGAATTTAGACGTATTGCTGATACAGTAAATAAAATTTTTGCATTAGAAACACCACAGGCAGAAACACTTACAGAAGTTGCAAATACTGCAAACAAAGAAAATGAACCCCAGTTAGATTTATTTGCTAATCCAGAACAAACAAACACTACTTCGTCTTTTGGTTTTAATACCATTAGTAGTAATAAACCTATTTATCAATACATCAATACCGAAGTTGCAAGAAAATTATTTATCAACAAACTGATCAATCAACCTAAAGTAGCTTTTGAAATTGTTACCGAAAGGGAGAATTTTATTGATACAATTATTGGTTTTAGTTTTTCTTACCAAGCCAATACAGGATATTACATTCCCGTTACAGAAAATACAGATGAAATTTTAACAGAACTAAAAGCTTTTTTTGAAAACGACAGTATTGAAAAAATAGCTTACGATGTAAAAAGCAATCTCAAGTTTTTAGCAAACTATAACATTACTTTACAAGGAAAAATATTTGACATCAGTTTGGCTCATTATTTATTACATCCAGACATGAGACATCAATTAGATGTATTGTCTGAAACTTATTTAAATTACGAGGTAACGCATCAAGACAATGTTATTGGAAAAGGAAGAAATAAAATAAAATTAGCTGATGTTTCTTTAAACATTACAACTCCTTATTCCTGTGAACAATCTGATGTTTGTTTTCAGTTAGAAACGCAGTTCAGAAAAGAATTAGGAGAAAACAGCCTAGAGAAATTATATGATGAGATTGAATTGCCATTATTAAAAGTATTGGCTAAAATGGAATTATCTGGAATTAACCTAGATGTTCCTTATTTAAAAGAATTGTCTGATGTACTAACCACAGATATTGCACTTTTAGAAAAAGAAATCTATACTTTGGCTGGGGAAGAATTTAACATCGCCTCTCCAAAACAATTAGGAATTGTTTTATTTGAAAACTTAAAATTGGTTGACAAACCTAAAAAAACAAAAACAGGTCAATACGCAACAGGTGAAGATATTTTAAGTAAACTAGCCACAGATCATAAAATTGCAGCTAAAATTTTAGAATATCGTGGATTGGTAAAATTAAAGAATACCTATGTAGATGCTTTGCCAAACGAAGTAAACCCAGTTACCAACAGAGTTCACACTACCTATAGCCAAGCAACTGCTGCTACAGGTAGATTAAGTTCTAACAATCCTAACCTACAAAACATTCCTATAAGAACAGAAAGAGGAAAGCAAATACGTAAAGCATTTGTTAAAAAGAATAACGACTACACTTTATTTGCTGCCGATTACTCTCAAATAGAATTAAGATTAATTGCTGAGTTAAGTCAAGATCCTGAAATGCTAGCGGCTTTTCAAAACGGAGATGATATTCACCGTTCTACCGCTGCCAATGTTTTTGGAGTTTCTTTAGACCAAGTAACTCGTGAGCAACGTAGCCAAGCAAAAACTGTAAACTTTGGAATTATTTATGGAGTGTCTGCTTTTGGATTGAGCCAACAAACCAATTTAAGCAGAAAAGAATCTAAAGAATTAATTGATACTTATTACGAAACTTACCCTACATTAAAAAAATACATGGCTAGTCAGGTAGATTTTGCCAAAGAAAATGGATATGTTAAAACATTATTAGACAGACGTAGATATTTAAAAAACATTAACTCTGCCAATGCCATTGTTCGTTCTGCCGATGAAAGAAATGCTGTAAACGCTCCTATACAAGGAACAGCTGCAGATATTATTAAAATTGCCATGATTAAAATTCAAAATTTACTAGAAAAAGGCAATTACAAAACCAAAATGCTTTTACAAGTTCATGATGAATTGGTTTTTGATATGCATAAAGAAGAAGTCAACACTTTAAAACCATTGATTATTTCTGAAATGGAAAACGCTTATAAATTAAGCGTTCCCTTAGTAGTTGATACAGACATGGGAGACAATTGGTTAGATGCTCATTAATTTTTATATCTTTAGAAAAAACCTACATGCTTAATATTTCAACGCTATTATTTCCTAAACGTTTTAAGTTATTAAAAAGTTTTAGTTCTTTATTTTTAATTGTTTCTTTTCTTGTTAGGGCTAGTCTTTATATATGGTCTATTAATCATATTGAGTTTTCTTTATTTAATCTTTTAAAAGTACTAGGTATTGGGCTCTTTTACGATTTTGGAACTCTTGCCTATATTTTGGCAATATATGGTTTGTATTGGTTTTTATATCCTAAAAAATTTTACGGAAATTGGTTAGACAAATCTCTTGTTTACTTTACCTATTTCTTATTGGTTTTTCTTTTTGTTTTTGCCTTTTTAGGAGAATTTACTTTTTGGGAGGAATTTGCCAGAAGATATAATTTTATTGCTGTAGATTATTTACTATATACTTATGAGGTCATAGAAAACATCAACCAATCTTATCCTCTTCCTTTATTAATTGGTATTATTATACTGGTAACTATTGGAGCTTTTTACATTGCCAAAAAGAATGAAGTTTTTGTAGAAACTTTTTACAATAACGATTCTTATGTAAGAAAAATAATTCCATATGGTTTTTGGGTATTGGTAGCAGGAGTTTTTCATTTATATGTACAAAACAATCAAGCAGAAATTTTTAACAATAGATATGAAAACGAATTAGCAAAATCTGGTGTCTATTCTTTTTTTGCCGCTTATAATTCAAATGAATTAGATTATGATGAATTTTACATCACTCAACCTAAACAAAAATCATTAAATATTGTTCAACAATTACTCTTAGAAAAAAACGGAAAATTATTAACCCCTAATAACATTCTAAGAAGCGTTAAAAACAACGGTAAAGAACAAAAACCCAATATTGTTTTTATTTGTTTAGAAAGCATGAATGCTAACTTTATGGAATACTTTGGAAATCAAGAACTATTAACTCCTTTTTTAGATAGTCTTGCTCAAAAAAGTGTTTTTTACACCAATTTACAAGCTACTGGAACCAGAACTATTCGTGGAATGGAGGCCATTACCCTTGCCATTCCTCCTACACCAGGCCGTAGCATTGTAAAAAGGCCTAATAACAACAACTTGTTTACTATTGGTGAAATATTAAAAGAAAAAGGATATACTAGAACTTTCTTTTATGGAGGTGATGGACATTTTGATAATATGAATGGTTATTTTGGTAACAACGGATTTGATATTGTAGACCACCCTAAAGAAAGTACTAACAAAAATGAGTTCCCCACCCAAAGAACCATTTTTACCGAAAACGAAATTACTTTTGAAAACGCTTGGGGAGTTTGCGATGGAGACATTTATAACAAAGCCATCAAACACATAAACAAACAAGTTAAAGAAAATAAACCTTTCTTTAACTTTATTATGACCAACACAAACCACAGACCTTATTCTTTTCCTGAGGGATATATTAATGATAAATCTGGAAATAGAGTATCTGCATTACGTTATGCCGATTGGGCTATGAAACGCTTTTTTTCTGATGCTAAAAAACAACCTTGGTTTAAAAACACTGTGTTTGTAATTATGTCAGATCATTGTGCATACAGTGCCGGTAGAACAGAATTAGATGTTTCTAGTTATCATATTCCTGCATTAATTTACAACCTTCCTACTGTAAAAGCTCAAAAAGTAAACAAACTTTGTTCTCAAATTGACTTACTACCTACTTTATTTGGATGGTTAAACTGGTCTTATCAATCTAAAATATTTGGAAAAGACATTTCTAAAATGAATTCCAATGATGAAAGAGCTTTTATTGCCAATCATAGAAAATTAGGATACCGAAAAGGGAATGATATTGTTATTATTAATGAAACAAAAGGGAGCAATACCTACACTTGGAACCCTAATGAAAATACCTTAATATTAAAAGAAGACAATGCACATTTAACAGAAGAAACTATTGCCAATTACCAAACTGCATATGAGTTGTTTAAAAACGGAAAACTTAAAATAAATTAATGTTTTTAACCGTAATTTTCTATTAAACCACATAATTATATATAAAGTCATGAAAAACTCTTAACATAAATTTGTTAAGAGTTTTTCATTATATTGAACTTTTAAATTTTATAAAAGCTGTTTATCAAATGAAAAGATTTTTTTTATTTCTATGCTATTTCATCATTACACTTACTAGTCAAGCACAAAATGGATCTTATCGAAGTGATGTTTTGTGGGTAACAACACCTAATCATTCCAATTGGCTTTATAGCATAAATGAACAAGCTACTATTGATATATCTGTATATGAATATGGTATTTTACAAAATAATCTTAAAATAGCATATAGCTACGGTTCAGAACTAATGCCTAGTAATAAATCAGGAATCATTACTTTAAAAAACGGAAAAGCAACATTGCCCATTGGTACTATGTCTACTCCTGGGTTTAAAGATTGCCAACTGAAATTAAAATTAAACGGTCAAGAATACAAACATCATATTAAAGTTGGATTTTCTCCAGAAAAATTACGTCCCTATACCATGTTCCCTAATGATTTTGTTGATTTCTGGCAAAAAAACAAACAAAAAGCATATGAATGTCCCGTAGAAATTTCAAAAACATTTATTCCAAAATACTCAAATGATTTGGTTGATTGTTATCTTATAAAACTCCAAACTTTTGAAAAAGGAAATTTTGTATACGGATATTTAACCATTCCTAAAAAAGAAGGAAAATTTCCTGTTGTATTCTCTCCTCCTGGAGCTGGAATAAAACCTATGGATCCATTAAAGCACATTTTTTATGCAGAAAACGGATACATTAGATTTGACATGGAAATTCACGGAATAAGACCCGATTTAGATCAGAAAACTTATAAAGAAATTAGCAAAGCTTTTGGTTCTAAAAACAACAGTTATCTGGTTAATGGGCTAGATAACAAGGACAATTACTACATGAAAAAGGTATACCTGTCTTGTGTTAGAGCAATTGATTATTTAACCTCGTTAAAAGAATGGGATGGAAAAAACGTCATTGCTCAAGGAGGTAGCCAAGGTGGTGCTTTGGCACTAATCACCACAGGGTTAGATAAAAGAATAACTGCTTGTGCAGCCAATCATCCTGCTTTAAGTGACATGGCTGGTTATAAGGCTAACAGAGCTGGAGGCTATCCTCATTTATTTACCAAGTTTGATGGCATGAATACTCCAGAAAAAATAAATACCCTTTCTTATTATGATGTGGTAAATTTTGCAAAATTAATTGATGTACCTGTGTTTATGACATGGGGATTTAACGATAATGTATGTCCACCAACTACAAGTTATATTGTTTATAATGCCATACAAAGTAAAAAAGAAAAACTAATTACTCCAATAAATGAACATTGGGTTTCTACCACTACCCGTTATCGTATTTTAGAATGGATAAAACAACAATTAAAATAACTGTATAATAACAAGAGTAAATCTGTTATTATACTCATCTATTAACCATGTAATGTATTAGTTTAGTAATTCAATTTTGTAAAAAACAATGCAAGACTTAAAAAGAAAAGTTGGTGTTTTAGGATTAAGTGCTAATATAATTAACACCATTGTTGGAGCTGGTATTTTTGCTTTACCTGCAATTGTTGCAGTAGGTTTAGGAGCAGCTAGTATTTATGCTTATTTATTTTGTGGTATTTTAATTACTTTAGTAATGCTTTGCTTTGCAGAAGTAGGTAGTAAAGTAACAGATTCTGGAGGTGTTTACGCTTATATTCAATCTTCTTTTGGACCATATTTTGGATTTTTAACCGCTATTCTTTTTGTAATATCTGCCATTTCAGCTGATGCTGCAGTAACCAATGCCATATGTGATTTACTAAGTTCTATTTTCCCTTTTTTTAATTCAAAAACAGTTAAAATATTATTTTCTTTTATTGTTTTTAATGGTTTAGGATATTTAAATGTTATAGGAATTAAAGAGAGTATTAGGTTAATTAAAATTATTACCATAATAAAATTAATTCCTCTCTTGTTGTTGGTATTCTTTTCTTGGAAAGAAATAAGTATACAAAATTTAGTAATTGAAACAACTCCAAGTTTTTCTCAAATAGGAAAAATATCATTGTTGTTATTTTTTGCTTTTCAAGGAGCAGAATCAGCATTGTCTATCAGTGGGGAAATTATCAATCCTAAAAAGAATATTCCAAAAGCTATTTTTATTAGTATTACTGGAGTTTTAATTCTTTATATTTTAATACAAACCGTTGCACAAGGTGTTTTAGGTAATACACTTTCTAGTTTTAGCGAAAACCCTTTAAGTCAGGTTGCCAATAATATTTTTGGTCCTATAGGGTTTACAATATTAACAATTGGTGCTGGTGTATCTATGTTTGGTTATTTAAGTAGTGAATCTTTAGGTATTCCAAGAGTTTTATACAAAGCTGCTAAGGACAAAACACTCCCTATAAACAAACTTGCTAAAATACATCCTAAATTTAACACTCCCTATATTTCAATTATAACTTATAGTGTAATTGCTTTTATTTTTAGTACCCTTGGGGGGTTTGAAGAATTAGCAATTATTGCAAGTGCCACAATACTTCTTGTCTATTTAGGAGTTTCATTATCTGTAATTAAATTAAGAAAAAACAAAGCATATACCTCTAGTGAATTTAAACTACCAGGAGGTGTTATTATTCCTATTTTATCTTCTATAATCATTATTGTATTACTTTTTAGTCTTACCCTACAAGAGGTTATTAGCATTGCAGTTGTTGCCTTGTTATTATCGGTACTTTACTTACTCAAAAAAAGACAAAAAATTTAATAGTCAAGTTTAAAATATTTTAACATCGTATTTATTTTTAACATACATTCGATTAAAGTAAAAACTTGATTTTTTGCCTTGATATATTAAAGCAATGTGATGAAAAAAGAATTATACATTCTTTTACAGCGACTTATTTATTGAGGTGCTTTTAGAAAAATATTTATCTTAAAAAATGTATATTGTTATAACTAACATTTGAAAACTAAACATGAAACAACTATTTTATTTTACATTACTACTATACTTTTCTAGTTCATTTACATACTCTCAAGACAAAATAACTACTGATAGTATTCAACAATCACATGATAGTATTGCCAAGAATAATGATTCTATTAACATTGCGTTATTAAATAGTTTTAATGAAAAAATTTATGAAATTCAACAACAGCGAATTAAAGATTCTATTAAAAAAGTTGAATTAGAAAACACTTTAAAATCCTTAAAAACAACTGATAATTTAAAAAAAGAAGAATTATTAAATCAGTTGAAACAAATTGAACAAAGTGAACTAGATAGAATTTCAGAAAAAAAAGCTAGGATTGATGAACTTAGAAAAACAGCTAAAGGATTTCCTGTTATTGGTGTTTTAAACGATACTTTATTTTCAATATATACAAAAATAGGATCTTCTACACCTAAAGAAAGAGCAAATAATATTTCAAAAAAAATAGAAGCTTTGTACAATGATGATTTCTTAAATGTTGAAGAAATTAAAATATCTAAGTACGAAAATAGTTATGATATTGTGTACAAAGAAATCATCATTATGAGTATTTCTGAAGCCGATGCCATATGGTATAATCACACTATAAAAGATACTGCTGAGAGGTTTAAAAATCAAATTCAATCAGCAATTACCAACGCTAAAGAAGAAAATAGTTTACAAAAACTATTAATCCGTATTGCTTTAACACTAGGAGCAATTTTAATCACTTGGCTAATCATTAAATTTGTCACCCGTTTGTTTAGAAAGCTTGATTATATAATTAAAAAAAATCAAGAAAGCTGGTTAAAAGATATTAAATACAATGATTATGTATTAGTTTCTACAGAACAATCTTTGGTCTTGGTATCTTATATATTTACCACTTTAAAAATTATTGTTTATATATTATTACTCTACATCACACTCCCTATTATCTTTAGTATTTTTCCTTTTACTAGAGACTGGGCTGACACATTGTTTGGGTTAATATGGAATCCACTTACCAATGTTATAAACAGTATTATTTCATTTTTACCCAATTTATTTAGCATTGTTGTTATTTATTTTGTGATGAGATATTTCTCAAAATTTGTAAAATATATTTTTAATGAAATCAAACATGAAAAGCTAAAAATTAACGGTTTCCATCCAGATTGGGCTATGCCTACTTATGGTATTGCAAGAGTTTTACTTTACGCTTTTACTATTATTTTAATATTTCCATACTTACCAGGCTCTGGTTCCGATGTTTTTAAAGGTGTTTCTGTATTTGTAGGGGTATTGTTTTCTTTAGGATCTTCAACTGCTATTTCAAATATGATTGCTGGTTTGGTAATAACTTATATGAGATCTTTTAAAATTGGAGATAGAATTAAACTAAACGATTTAAAAGGAGATGTGGTTGAAAAAACACTGTTAATTACAAGATTAAAAACAGTTAAAAATGAAATTATAACTGTACCAAACGCTACTATTTTAGCTAGTAATATTATTAATTACTCTAGTATTGCCGATGAAAACGGACTAATATTACACACTACTGTAACTTTAGGTTATGATGTTCCTTGGAAGTTGGTTCATGAAACTTTAATTGAAGCGGCTATTAGAACTAACGAATTGTCTAACACTCCAAAACCATTTGTACTACAAACTAGTTTAGATGATTACTATGTATCTTATGAACTAAATGCCTATACTAAAACAGTAGCCAAACAAGCAGTGATTTATTCAGATTTACATCAAAATATACAAGATGTATGTAATGAAAACGGAATAGAAATTTTATCACCTCATTACCGTGCAACAAGAGACGGAAACATGACAACCATTCCAAAAGATTATCTAGATAAAAATTACAAAGCCCCTAGCTTTAATATTAAGCTAGATAAAGATTAAAACAAAATAGGTTGCATTTACTTTTTAAATGCAACCTATTTTCATTTTATCAATGTGGTAGTTTGTCTTTAAGAACTCCGTAAACATAAGTCCCTAGTATTGCAAAAGCAACTACAATTAACAAGCTAAAAAAACCTGCACCAAGCAAGGTAAACATAGGGCCTGGACAAGCTCCTGCTAAAGCCCAACCCAATCCAAAAATAATTCCTCCAAACATATATCTTTTAAAACCTCTCTCTTTATCATCAAAAACAATAGGTACACCGTAAAAAGTTTTTATCTTATTTCTTTTAATAAAAGCTGTTATAATTACCCCTAATATTACAGCTACTCCAATAATTCCGTACATATGAAATGCCTGAAAATTAAACATTTCATAAATTCTAAACCACGAAGCTGCTTCAGATTTAAACATGGTTATACCAAACAAAACTCCAATACTTATATATGCTATATTTTTCATACTTATTTAACTAAAAAATTAAAGGAAATAAAACGTGAATCATAAACAGACCTCCCACAAAGAAACCAACAACGGCAATTAAAGACGGAAATTGTAGGTTACTTAACCCAGATATAGCATGACCTGAAGTACAACCTCCCGCATAACGCGCACCAAAACCAACCAAAAAACCACCAATTGCTAGCAGCACAATATATTTAATGCTATAAGTATTAAAAATTTCAATTGGTAAGTAAGATGTTTCTGAACTATTAATTCCATACTGTTGTAAACTTGTTATGGTTTCCTTACTAATATTTACACCAGTAGTGTTACTTAATAAATGAGCTCCAATAAAACCACCAATAACAGCTCCAATCATCACCAACAAATTCCATTTTTGAGACCTCCAATCAAAGCTAAAAAAAGCTGTTTTTTTACCTGCACCACAAATAGTACACAAAGTTCTTAGGTTAGATGACATTCCAAATCGGTCTCCCATCATCAACAATAAAAACATAACCAAAGCAATTAACACTCCCGACACATACCACGGCCATGGCTCTAAAATAAAGTTTATCATAGTTAACTTATTTCCAATATTATACTTAAATTCGGTGTAAAATTAACAAACAACTAAACAAGCATCAGTAACAATTGTTACAGCCAAACTATATATTTCTATTTTAACTTCATGGAAACTTTTTTAAACAGCTTTTACGGAACCGTGTATTGGATCATGAACATGATTACTTTTAAAACAGAATGGTACCTAAATTATTTTTGGGGTTTGGTTGTTATTTCCTTTGTTATATGGCTGTTAGAGGTTTTTGTTCCTTGGAGAAAACGCCAAAGTATTTTTAGAAAAGATTTTGATTTAGATTTTTTCTATATGTTTTTTAACTTTTTCATCTTTGCTTTGGTGATCAATGGAGTGTATACTATTATTGGAAATAAGTTTAACGAATACGGAATTTCTATAAAAAGTCTTACAATTATAGATATCAAATCCTTTAATCCTACTCAACAATTAATCATGTTTTTTGTTTTGAGCGATTTTTTTCAATGGATTACCCATATATTATTACATAGAATTCCTGCTTTTTGGAAATTTCATCAAGTACACCATAGTGTAAAAGAAATGGGCTTTGCTGCTCATTTACGTTATCATTGGATGGAAAATATACTATACAAACCTCTAAAAACATTGGCTATTATGTTACTTGGTGGTTTTGAACCTGAACAAGCTTACATTGTTCACTTTGTTGCTATTATTATTGGGCATATAAACCACTCTAACCTAAACATTACATGGGGACCTTTAAAATATATTTTAAACAATCCTGTAATGCACTTATATCATCACGCTTATAATTTACCAGAACATAAAAAATATGGGGTAAATTATGGAATTAGCTTAAGTCTTTGGGATTATATTTTTAGAACTAATTACATTCCAGAAGTTGATAAATATTTAAAACTTGGCTACGAAGGTGATGAAAAAATGCCTAATAAATTTAGTCAACAATTACTATATGGTTTTATAAAATTTAAAAAGAACAAACCTAAGTTTAGATAAAAAATTCTTAATAATCTAATTGTATATTTGCCTATAAATTTTGATTTCACAATGTCTTTACCAAAACATTTTCATTTTTTTAAGCAACCTATTTCTAATATTTTACTTCCTAAAAAGTTTACTTATCCTTTTTATTACGAACCTCATAAACTAAGTAAAATAGCTGCAGAACAACTACAGACATATTTAAATACCCAAACTGATTTTATTGATAATTTTACAGAAACAGGGAAAATGTTTGGCGTTTTAGTTGTTAAAAACCAACAAGACAAAATAGGATTTTTAGCTGCTGTTTCTGGTAAATTAAATGATAGTAATTCTCACCATTATTTTGTTCCTCCAGTTTTTGATATGCTCCCTACAGATGGGTATTATAAAATTGAAGAAGAAAAATTAAATATTTTAACCAAAGAAATAGAGGAGTTAGAACAGGCTGATGACTTTTTAAATACTATAAAAAACTTAAAAAAAGTACTAGAAACTGCAGAGAAAGAGAAAGAGACTTTACGTGTAAAAATGATTATAGCTAAAAAAGAACGTAAAGAAAAAAGAAAGCAACTTGAACTAGAGTTTAATGGTGATGAGCTACAAGAAAAACTAAAAGTTTTAGACAATCAAAGCATTTCTTACAAGCTAAAAAAGAGATATTTAACTTTTTTTTGGGATCAAGAAATTCAACAAAAAAAAGCAGAATTGAATGTTTTTGAAACCAAGATTAAACAATTAAAAAACATAAGAAAAGAACAATCTAATCACTTACAGCAGTATCTTTTTAAACAATATCAGTTTTTAAACAAAGATAAAATTGCCAAAGGATTGTTACCAATATTTAAAGAAACACCTTTACAAACACCACCTGCTGCTGCAGGAGAATGTGCAGCTCCAAAACTATTACAATACGCTTTTGAAAACAACTTAACTCCTATTTGTATGGCTGAATTTTGGTGGGGAAAAGCCCCGAATTCAGAA
The DNA here is from genome assembly GCF_054111205.1 of Wenyingzhuangia sp. IMCC45467. The sequence continues at coordinate 71,610 of NZ_CM134196.1, read as the reverse complement.
ATTAGAAAACACGGACACTACTACCCTGCTTGTCAAGGAAAATGTAAACCTATTTTAGGACATATGTTAAACGGAATAGATTTAGATATAAATCCGCTTTTAGACAATCCTGCTGTTGGAAAAGAGTTAGAATATATTTTTGAAGACGATTATATGGTGGTTGTAAATAAACCTGCTGAATTTTTATCAGTCCCAGGAAAAACTATTAACGATTCTGTTTATTTACGTATCAAACAAAAATACCCCAATGCTACTGGTCCTCTTATTGTTCATAGGTTAGATATGTCTACTTCTGGAATTATGCTAATTGCCTTAGACAAAAATACCCATGAAAAATTACAAAGCCAATTTATTAAAAGACAAGTAAAAAAACGTTATGTTGCCTTGTTAGACGGAATTGTAAAAGAGGAAAAAGGAACCATTGAATTGCCTTTACGTTTAGATATTGATGACAGACCAAGACAATTAGTTTGTTCCCAACATGGAAAACCAGCCAAAACCCTTTGGAAAGTTTTAGATAGAAAAAACAATAAGACTCGTATTTATTTTTATCCAATTACAGGAAGAACCCATCAATTAAGAGTTCATGCCTCACATCCTAAAGGATTAAATACCCCTATAATAGGTGATGATTTGTATGGGACTAAAAATAACAGATTGTATTTACATGCAGAACATATTTCTTTAACGCATCCAATATCTAAAGAAACTATTGAATTTAAAGTCAAAGCTGATTTTTAAAATTAAGAGAAAGATATATATTATTCTAATTCAAAATTTATATCTAAAGCTGTTTTAGAACTCCCTCCAACAAAAACTTTAAACATCCCTGGTTCCACTATAAACACTCCATTGTTGTTATAAAACCCTAATTCTTTTTCTGATAAATTAAACTCTATAGTTTTGGATTCTTTTGGTTGCAAAAAAACCAACTCAAACCCTTTTAATTCTTTTACTGGTCTTGTTATACTTGCAAACTCATCTTTAACATATAATTGCACTACTTCTTTCCCAGATAGCTTCCCTGTATTTGTTACTTCTACCGTTAGTTTATAATTGTTATCTATAGGCGTTATTTTTAAGTTTTGATATTTAAACTGAGTATAACTCAATCCATGACCAAAAGGATACAAAGCATCATTTTTTTGATCTTGATAATGAGACCAAAACACAATATCTTTTGCTGGCAAGGTTGGTCTACCTGTACTTTTGTAATTGTAATACAAAGGTACCTGCCCTACGTTTCTAGGAAAACTCATAGGCAATTTTCCACTAGGGTTGTAATCACCATATAATACTTGAGCAATAGCATTTCCACTTTGTGTTCCTAATTGCCAACATTCTAAAATTGATGGAATATGAGCATCTGCCCAACCTAATGTTAAAGGCCTACCATTATTTAAAACCAAAACAATGTTAGGGTTTACTTTATAAATTTCTTCTAACAACTCTTGCTGTAAACCAGGCAAACCAAGTTCTGTTCTACTACGTCCTTCTCCACTCATAAAACCATGTTCTCCTAAAACCATAATCACAACATCTGCATTCTTAGCTACCTTTTTGGCTTCGTTAAAACCACTTCTATCTGTAGTATTAAGTTTAACTTCAGTTCCAAAATCTACTTTTCCCAAAGCAACATCTGTTCCTTTTGAGTATATAATTGTATTCTCTTTATAAGCAGACAAACCTTCTAGAACAGATACTGCTGTACTGTCTTTTGCTGCAATTCTCCAACTTCCTAAAGGACTTGTTTTATCATTAGCCAAAGCTCCTATAACAGCTATTTTTTGACCTTGTTTTTTTAAGGGTAATAATTGGTTTTGGTTCTTTAGCAGCACAATTGATTTTTTAGCCATATCTAAAGAAGCATCCATTACAACTTTACTTCCTATAACTTCTTTTTCTCTTTCTTTATCACAATACTTATACGGATTATCAAACAAACCTAATTCAAACTTTACTTTTAAAATTCGTTTGGCTGCATCATCTATCAAAGATTCTTTTACTTTACCCTCTTTAACTAAATTAGCCAACTCATCAACATAAGCATTAGATTCCATATCCATATCAGATCCCGCATTAATAGCAATTTCTGCTGCTTGCTTTAAATTTTTAGCATATCTATGAGCAATCATTTCTGCAATAGATCCCCAATCTGACACTACAAATCCATCAAAACTCCAATCTTTTTTTAATATCTCTCTTTGTAAAAACGCATTTCCTGTTGCTGGAATTCCATTCAAATCATTAAAAGAATTCATAAAAGTTTTTACTCCAGCATCTATACTTGCTTGAAATGGAGGAAAAATAGTATTGTATAAAGTAGAAGTTCCTACATCAACCGTATTATAATCTCTACCTGCTTCTGCAAAACCATATCCTGCAAAATGTTTGGCACAAGCTACAATGGTATTTTCTTTAGACAAATCATCTCCTTGAAACCCCTTAACTCTTGCATAAGCAATTTTACTTCCTAAATAAGTATCTTCTCCCGCACCTTCCATCACACGACCCCAACGAGCATCTCTAGAAACATCTACCATAGGAGCAAATGTCCAGTTAATTCCAACTGCTGATGCCTCTAAAGCCGCCATTTCTGCAGATTTTTTAATAGCTTCTAAATCCCAACTTGCCGCCTCAGCCAAGGGAATTGGACTCATGGTTTCGTAACCATGAATAACATCAAACCCTATAATTAAAGGGATTCCTAATCTAGTTTCTTCAACTGCAATTTTTTGTACTGCTCTAACCTCATCTACTCCCCTTACATTTAACATAGATCCCACATAACCTTTACGTAAATCTTCATACTTTTTAGCTGCGTTTCCTTTTTTAGGTGTAGGTCCTGTAACGTTCCAAAAACCATTGTACTGATTCATTTGTCCAATTTTTTCTTCTAAGGTCATTTTAGACAATAAGTCCTCTACTCTTTTATCTACAGAAAGTTCTTTGCTTTTATATGTTAAAGATTCTTTTTGTTGACAAGAAAATGTGATTAGCAAAATGATGACTGTACTAATTTGTTTGATTCTTTTTTTCATATTCTAAATTTTATAGTCATTTTCTACATATAACTTATCCTTTATTATATGTAGAAAATTGACTGTTTTAATAATAAAGCAGGGTAGGCTTTTTAATTAATTTATTAATTTGGATTGATGCTATTACAAAAATAACCTATAGCTGTTTCTGTTTATAAAAATAACACCCTACAAAAAACATACAACACCTAAAACCAAACGAAACCCTTTGTTTTACAGCCGACTAAACATATTTTAGTTATTATAAAATATATGATTGTAGTGGTACTGTATAGGTAATATTATTATTTGTAGTGTTTTTATATATTTTAAAAAACTATGATTTATATAATTAAAGACATAAAAAAACCTGAATACTATTAAAAGTAAACAGGTTTGTTAAGTAGTTTAATAATTTTAAATCTAAACACTTAAAATATGATCTACTAAATTTTCATCGTTTGTTAAGTTCATTTTTTTTCTTAATCTATATCTTTTTACCTCTACACTTTTGGCTGAAATATTTAACAAAGGGGCTATTTCTTTAGAAGACAAATTCAATCTTAAATAAGCACATAGTCTTAAGTCGTTTGAAGTTAATGATGGATGCAATGTTTTTATTTTTTTTATAAAATCCTTATCAGCATTATTAAATGCTTCTTCAAAAAGTTTCCAATCATCTGTGTTTTTTAAACTTTTATCAATAATTTTTAAAACAGTATTAATGTTTTTAGGTTCTCCTTTTAACAACTCCTTTTTTATGCTATTTAGCAATTCGTTTTTCTTAATAATATTCATAGTAGAGCTTGCCAACTCTTTGTTTTTTAATGCTACATCAGCTTCTAGTTTTTGATTTTTTAACAAAGTTAATTCTTGCTCGTTTTCTAATTTTTGTAACTCAAACTCCTTTTGTTTTTTTAACAATAATCTTTCTCTTTGTTTGGCATAATGTTTTTTATAAATAATGTGCATAAAAACAGAAAACAAAACAATAACTACCCCATACAGCAATAACATAATAGTGGTTAAGTACCAAGGTTTGGCTATTGTAAAATCATAAAAAGCAATGTTTGAACTAAGCTTTCCATTTACTTTTGATTTTATTTTAAATGAATATTTACCATAAGGTAAGTTTTCAAAAACCACCGTTCCGTTAGATTTCCAATCACTCCAAGTATTACTTAACCCTTGTAACTGATATTGATAAACAATTTCTGAAAACTCATTAAAAACAGGGACACTGCACATAAACTTAAAATAGTTTTGATTGTTTTTAAAAACTATATTTTTTGTCATATCAACAGAAACAGAATTGCTATTTAACGTAGAATTTTGAATTTGATTAATTGTTATCTTATGGGTTTGATGTGCGTTTAAATCATTTATATTTACAACAATATAACCATAAGAAGTTCCTAATAAATAAGTATCCTTGGTTAGTTTACATATGTTTTCATATCCAGAAGCACCTTTTCTTAATGATAAAGGCATAGAAATACGATGAATAATAGGTTGAGTACTTAAAGTCCCTTGTTCTATATAACATATTTCTTTTTTAGAAAAACCCCATAATTTATCTACTAAAGGCATATTAATCAATACTCCTGTAGTATAATTTTCTGATGAGATATAACTTGATAAAACTGTATCTTTTACAAATAAATCTTTTTCTTTGTTATATTTATAAATTCCGTTTTGATAAGAATATAAAACATCACCTTTATAAGTTAATAAAGATGAATGAAGTCCTTTGGCTACAGAAGTCATTTTATCAACCTGAGTTATTTTTGTAAGACTATCGTTAATTGTTAGTTTATAAATACCTTTATATTCATGATTTACAAACAATGTATTCTTATCTAAAATTTCAAAATATCTACTAGAAACATCAAATCCTTTCAACTTATTTTTAAACTTCCATATTCCTTGTTTTTTTTCAAAAACAGACAAACCAGTATAATTTCCCTGAATAAAAGTAGTATTAGATAATGGCGTTATTTTCCATGTTCCCATTATATTCCCTATCAATACTGCTTTGTTATTATTAATAATAAATGTACCATTATTATGACCACACAATAAATCTCCATTAATATTTTTAAGTTCCCAAACCTGACCCTCGGTATTCTTTACCAACTCAAAATCATTTTGAGAATTTTTCTTTCTACAAAACAAACCTTGATTGGTTCCTAAATACAAAAATCCATTGTGAATTATAGAAGTATAAACGGTTCCTAAAACACCACTTGTATCTTTAAAAACTTTAAAAGGAGAATTTAAATTAAGAATATTTATTCCATCATCTAAGCCCAGCCAAACATTATTGTCTATATCTTCAAAAAGACTTAAAACAGTATTATCACTTAATCCTTTCTCTTTATTAATTAAAAATTTAACACCTAATTGTTCATCATAAACCAATACTCCATTAGAAATAGTTCCCAATGCCAAATTTCCATTAGTTAATTGTATGCTACTATAGAGCCTATAATCTTTTATCAGTTTATTTAATACTACATTCCACTCTTTTAAAACTCCATTTTCTAAACTATAAATACCTTTATTTGCTGTAACAAAAACCAATTGATGCTTATAGTTATGAATGGACACAACATCATGTTTTAAAAACAAGTTGTTTTTTGATACCAAGGATGTAGTTCCCTTTTCTAGCTTATAAATTCCCTTTTCATGTTCCTGATAATAAATAACATCATCCACTTTAAACATTGATGTTATTTGAGAATCTACCTGAATGATTTTATGGGTCTTAGTTTTTAAATGATATATATAAATTCTTTGCAAAGATTGAAACAACACATAATCATCTAAAGTTTCTATATGCCAAATTTGTTCATCTTCTAAAAAATTAACATCATTAGATAAGGAATTATACTCTAGAACCCCAAAATTATTTTTTTTCCAAAAACCAAAACCATTGTAAAAACCTATGTATATATAATTATTGATGACTTTAACAGCCCTAACGATTGTCTGATTTGGTGATGGATATAAATTCCAACAAGCACCATTATACTCTAACAACCCTTTATTGTTAGCTATGTAAACGTATTTATTCTCTGCTTGTGATATTGCCCAATTCTGATTTTCAGCATGATAATCTTTAGACGTATATTTACGAATTGGAGGTAACTCTTGAGCTCCAATAAAATTTGTTAAAAACAATAATACGATAAAACAATACAGTGATTTCATTGGTATTTTATTTCCTAAAAAGGTTCAAGATAATAAGAAATAAAGAACAATAATTGATATTTAAATAATTTACTTTCGTAAATAAAAAAACAGACATTATTAAGATGTCTGTTTTTTTTATTTAATTCCCGTTAGATTGCCAATTTAAATAACCACCTTCTAAATCATAAACTTCTTTAAAACCATGTTTCTGTAAAATTTTTAAAGCCTTCTGACTTCTTTTTCCAGACCTGCAATACAAATACACAGGTTTATTTTTATCTAGTTGTTTGGTTTTCTCTAAAAAATCAGCAGATAAAACATTTATGTTTTTTGCTTTGTTAATAGCTCCTTGTTTATATTCTGCAGCAGTTCTTACATCTACCAACTGTGTTCCTTTTTTATTGATCTCTTTTTTAAAATCATCATACTTTAGTTGATTTTCTTTTTGTTGTCCAAATGTTTTAAAGACTACTAAAAGTCCAAAAACCATTACTGATATAATTATATAAGACATGCGCATAGTTTATGATTTAATTGTAGACGGACAAACATAATCCGTTGTTTTTACTCCACTTTTTTTAATTGCAGAAAAACCTCCCGAAACATCAATAAAGTTATGAATTCCTCTACTTTTTAAAATAGAAGCTGCAATCATACTTCTATACCCTCCTGCACAGTGAATATAAAACATCCCTTTGTTTGGAAAATCTTTTAAATAGTTATTTATATCATCCAAAGGAGTGTTTATAGCTTGTGGTAATCTTTCTGATAAATATTCTGATGGTTTTCTAACATCAAAAATAGCTGTTTTTTCCGTAAAAGTATCTTTAATATGGTTGGGTAATATTTGGTTTACTGTATCATACTCTTTCCCTGAGTTTTTCCATGTCTCAAATCCTCCTTTTAAATATCCTAAAGTATTATCAAAACCAACTCTAGATAAACGTGTTATGGTTTCCTCTTCTCTTCCTTCTGGAATTACCAATACAATAGGTTGTTTTACATCACCAATTAAAGCACCTACCCACGGAGCAAAACTTCCATCAACTCCTATAAAAATAGATTTAGGAATGTGACCTTTTGCAAATTCTTTTTGGGTTCTTACATCTAATACCAAAGCTCCAGTTTCATTAGCCAGTAACTCTAATTCTTCAGGTAACAACTCATGTGATCCTTGCTCAATTACATCTGCAATATCTTCATACCCCTCTTTATTCATCTTTACATTTAATGGAAAATATTGAGGAGGAGCAGTTAAACCATTGGTAACTTCTTTTACAAATTCATCTTGAGTCATATCTGCCCTTAAAGCATAATTTGTTTCTTTTTGCTCACCAAGAGTTCCTGTTGTTTCTTTACTCAAATTTTTTCCACATGCCGAACCTGCTCCATGACCAGGATAAATAATCAACTCATTTTCTAAAGGCATTATTTTAGTTCTTAAACTAGTGTATAAAGTTCCTGCCAATTCTTCTTGGGTCATACTCGCAGCTTTTTGTGCCAAATCGGGTCTACCTACATCTCCCAAAAACAAAGTATCTCCTGTAAACAAAGCATGGTTTTTTCCATGTTCATCCTTTAACAAATAAGTGGTAGATTCCATAGTGTGCCCTGGAGTGTGTAAAGCCATAATTGTAACTTTTCCTAACTTAAATTCTTGATAATCTTTGGCTATAATGGCATCAAAAGTAGGATTAGCATTAGGGCCATAAACAATAGGAGCCCCTGTTTTTTTTGATAAAGTAACATGGCCACTCACAAAATCTGCATGAAAATGTGTTTCAAAAACATATTTAATTATAGCGTTATTTTTAGATGCCATATCAATATAAGGCTGTACTTCTCTTAACGGATCTATAATTGCTACTTCTCCATTACTTTCTATATAATAAGCACCTTGTGCCAAACATCCTGTATAAATTTGTTCTATTTTCATCTTTCTGTTTTTGTATTTATGTTATAAAATTAAGTAGTTGGTCTTTTTACTACAGTAACTTATGTTACATGTTATTTTATAATTTGCTGACATATTTGATTCTGCAAATCATCTTTACAAACAATACCATCAAAACAATCTACAGCCTCATAAGTTCTTACAAACAAGTTGTCTTTACCTAAAACAGCTATAATTCCATTTTTAAACAATATGTCTCTAGTAGGTCCTATGGCTCCTGTTATCATTATTTTTATTTGTTGCTGTTTTAATTCTTTTATAAAACGAATTAGCATAGTTGTTGCTGTACTATCTATATAAGTAATAGCTTCTGCATTGATGATAACTGCCTTTATTGTATTCTTTTTTTTATTTATTAATTGATATAATCTCTTTTTAAAATAATCCTTATTTCCAAAATACAATTGTGCATCAAACCGAATAATTAACAAATCTTCTCTTTCCTTTATTGATGGAAATCTTGCTATATTTTTAAAATAATTACTATTCCCTACCCTTGCCAAAACAGCTATATGTGGTTGAGAACTTTTGTAAATAATTAACAGCAACGACACAATAATTCCTACTAAAACTCCTTGAATAATCCCTAAAAATAAAGTAAAAGCAAAAGTGATTAGCAATAGGTAAAATTCATCTTTTTGATATTTATATAACTCTTTAGGATATTCTAAATCTATCAAATTAAAAACAGATACCAATATCATTGCTCCCAATACAGCCATAGGCAAATAATAAAATAATGGAGTAAAAAACAATAAGGTTAGTCCAACTACCAATGCCGAAATTAAGGAAGCCATTCCTGTTTTTGCTCCAGCCTGATAATTTACAGCCGTTCTAGCAAAACCTCCGGTAACTGGGAACGATTGAAAAAAAGATCCTGCAATATTAGACAAACCCATAGCCTTTAATTCTTGATTAGCATCTACTTGATCTTCTTCATTTTTTTCATCTAAAGATTTAGCTATTGAACTAGCCTCTATATAACCAACCAAAGCTAAAGTTAATGCCATAGGAGTTAATGTTAATATTGGTGACTTACTAAAACTTGGCCAATGGAACACAGGAAGTCCTTTGGGAATTTCTTTTACTATTTCTACTCCAAATTCATGTAAATTAAAAACATACGTAATTACAACTCCCAAAAACACTACCAATAAAGCTGATGGAACTTTAGGCAGGTATTTTTTTACTAAAAAAATAATCACAATGGCAGAAACTCCTATAACTAGTGTTATTAAATGTACCTCTTTTAGCGTTGTAATAATATCGCTAGTACCAGATGCTCCTGTTATGTTTTTTATTTGACTCCCACCTATAACAATGGCTACAGCAGAAGTAAATCCGCTAATCACTGGCTTTGATAAAAAATTTACCAAAAATCCCATTTTTAAGAATCCCATTAACAATTGAATAACTCCTGTAAACAATGCTAAAAAAACAGCCATAGAAATATAATCGTCTAAACTAGTTATAGACAAAGCAGATAAACTACTAGCCACCAATAAAGAATCCATGGCAACTGGCCCAACAGCTAATTGTTTTGATGTTCCCATTACAGCATAAATAATTTGAGGTACCAAAGCTGCATACAACCCAAAAACAGGAGGTAAACCAGCAATCATGGCATAGGCCATTCCTTGTGGAATTAACAAAACTCCAACTGTAATTCCTGCAAAAACATCACCATTAAAAAAAGTTTTATTGTACTTAGGTAACCACTCTAAAATTGGAATTTTAAAATTCATTTGTATTTAATTTCAAACAAAAATATGGGCATTATAATAACTAGGCAGTAACAAAAGTTACAGTACAATAGGTACATGTAAAAAAACAAGCTATTATACTTTTATATGAACAATAGTTTAACGATTTTTACGCCTTGAAAATAAATTCACATTGAACAATGGCAAAGACAGAAAAAGAGATTATTTTATTAAAAGTTTCTGGACAAGATAAGCCGGGAGTTACTGCAGGATTAACCACTGTTTTAGCTACGTATGATGCTGTTATATTAGATATAGGACAAGCTGATATACACGACACTTTATCTTTAGGTATTTTATTTGAAGTAAAAGCAGGACACGATGCTGCTCCTGTTTTGAAAGATCTTTTATTTAAAGGATACGAATTAGGAATTAGCGTTAAGTTTATTCCTATAACACTTGAAGACTACGAAAGTTGGGTAGCAGCACAAGGAAAACAACGTTATATCGTAACTATTTTAGGAGAATATTTGGCTGCAAAACAAGTAGCTGCTGTAACTCAAGAAATGTCTGACTTAGGTTTAAACATTGATGCCATTAAACGTTTAACAGGAAGAACATCTTTAGTAAAACCTGTAGACTATCCACGTTCTTGTGTACAATTGTCTGTAAGAGGAGAAATCATTAACAAAGCACAATTGACTTCTAAATTCATGCAAATTTCTAGAGATTTAGATGTAGATATCGCTTTCCAAGAAGACAACATTTATCGTAGAAACAGACGTTTGGTTTGTTTTGATATGGATTCTACCTTAATTCAAGCTGAGGTAATTGACAAATTAGCTGAGTTAGCAGGTGTTGGAGAAGAAGTTTCTGCCATTACAGAATCTGCTATGCGTGGAGAAATTGACTTTAACGAAAGTTTTAAAAAGCGTATGTCTTTGTTAAAAGGATTAAGCGAAGATGTATTACAAGATGTAGCTGTTAACTTACCTATTACTAAAGGAGCTCACAGATTGTTTAAAGCTTTAAAATATTACGGGTTTAAAACTGCTATTTTATCTGGAGGATTTACCTATTTTGGTGAATACTTACAGAAAGAATTGGGTATTGATTATGTTTTTGCCAACCAATTAGAAATTAAAGATGGTGCCTTAACAGGTGGATATTTAGGAGAAATTGTAGATGGTAAAAAGAAAGCAGAATTATTAAAAGAAATTGCACAAAAAGAAGGAATAGACATCAACCAAACTATTGCTGTTGGTGATGGTGCTAATGACTTACCAATGTTAAGTTTGGCTGGTTTAGGAATTGCTTTCCATGCAAAACCGAAAGTAAAAGAAAGTGCAGAAAGTTCTATTTCTAGTTTAGGGCTTGACGGTGTACTTTATTTATTAGGATTCCATGACAGGCATATTGATGAATTAGAAAACAAATAATTCTAAACAACACAAACAAAAAAGCTTCTCTTTAAAAGAGAAGCTTTTTTGTTTTATAACAATTCTAAAGAGTTTCTATGAAGCATTAAAACTTTATTTTTCTCTAACTTTTTAAGCAATCTAGAAATTACAACTCTAGAAGTATGTAATTCATATGCAATTTCTTGATGAGTACTTTTTATTATAGAACTTCCTGTAACAGCAACTTTATCTTTTAAATATTTTAGCAATCTTTCATCCATTTTTTTAAAAGCGATATTATCTATGGTTTCTAATAATTCCATTAATCTATTATGATAACTATCAAAAACAAACTGTCTCCAAGTTTTATACTTTCCTGTCCATTCTTCCATTTTTTCTACAGGTATCATAACCAAAACAGTATCTAACTCTGTAATAGCTCTAATTTCACTTTTATGATTTCCTACACAACAAGTCATTGTCATAGCACAAGTATCCCCTTTTTCTAAAAAGTACAAGAGTAACTCATCCCCATCATCATCTTCCCTTAATATTTTAATAGCCCCTTTTATTAATAAAGGCATAGAAATAATGTACTGCCCAATATCCATTAACTTAGTACCTGCAGGGACTTTTTTTAATGTCGCTACATTTTCTATTTCTTCTAACAACTCTTTTTCAAAAAGATGCCCGTAGTGTAATTGTAATTCTTTTAACATATAAATAATATCTGTGTCAAATGTATTAAATAAGTCTATAACTGTAGTTAAACTGCTATAAAACATGTTGTTATTCATCAACCTCATTGATAAAAAGATGAAGTTAAACTGTTATAACGCAGTTAGTTTACTGTCTGTGTTTTCTAATTTTACTATATGAAATATTACTAATAATAAACACAAAAAATCATGAAGTATTTAAACAAAAACATCGAAGAAATTGGTAAAAGAGCTAATGAAAAATCATTGGTTAATCGTTCAACCTCATGTGGTATATTTCAAAATTGTGATTATAATAGCCCCGTAGTAAAAAACTCTATTGAGCATAGTAAAATATAAAACAACAATAGTAAAAAAATACATGTACTCATTAAAAATATTTAAATGATGAAATACTTAAACAAAAACATTGAAGAAATTGGTAAAAGAGCTAACGAAAAATCTTTGGTAAATCGTTCAACATCTTGTGGTATATTTCAAAATTGCGATTATAATAGTCCTGTTGTAAAAAATTACCTTGAAAGCAACAAAGCCTGTTAACAAAGTAAATTAATTATTATCTAAACATTTTATATTATGAAATATTTAAACAAACACATTGAGTCTATAACCAAAACAGTGAGCAATAAATCCTTGGTTAATCGTTCCTTATCAGATGGAATTTTTAAAAGCTCATCTGATTATAATATTTTTTTAGTAAAAGAATCTGGTCAAGGTCCACGTAGCTTATCATTTTAATAACAAAAAAATCATCTTATAATTTCTTTTTTACTGTAAGTTTGCACCAAAAAAGTTGACCTATTATAAAAAAGTAATTATGAAATATTTAAATGAAAACATACAAGCCTTATCTAAACTACAAAACCACAAGTCTTTAGTAAGAGCAAATACCTCTTGTGGAATTTTTCAAGATTGTGATTATACCAAAGACACTGGTAAATTATATCACCAGAAAAAAATAGAAACATTACCTCCCAAATAAAAAAAAGCCGCTTTAATTAGCGGCTTTTTATGTTTTATTTTATAAAAATATTACCATTGAAATAATGGTCTATCTTGCATAAACTCATTTACTTTACCAGCAATAGTTTCTAATATTTCTTCATTTTCAAAGTTATTAATTACTTCATCAATAAAGTTAGCTACTACAGCCATATCATCTTCTTTTAAACCACGAGTAGTTACTGCAGATGCTCCTAAACGAATACCCGAAGTTACAAATGGTGAACGAGTGTCATAAGGAACCATGTTTTTGTTTACTGTAATATCTGCTTTTACCAATGCTTGTTCTGCATCTTTACCAGATAAATCTTTATTTCTTAAATCGATTAACATACAGTGGTTGTCTGTTCCTCCAGAAATAATTTTATAATCTTTAGCTACTAACTCAGCTGCTAATCTTGCTGCATTCTTTTTAACTTGAACTTGGTAGTGTAAATACTCATCTGTTAAAGCTTCACCTAAAGCAATAGCTTTTGCTGCAATTACGTGTTCTAATGGTCCTCCTTGCATTCCTGGGAATACTGCTCCATTGATAATGGCAGACATCATTTTTAAATTACCATTCTTTAACTTAATTCCATCTTTGTTTTCAAAGTCTTTTCCCATCATAATCATCCCTCCTCTAGGACCTCTTAAAGTCTTGTGAGTAGTAGTCGTTACAAAGTGACAGTGTGGCATTGGGTCGTTTAAAATTCCCTTTGCAATCATTCCTGATGGGTGAGAAATATCAGCCAATAAATAAGCATCAACAGCATCTGCAATTTCTCTAAACTTTGCAAAATCTATATCTCTAGAATATGATGAAGCACCAGCTACAATAATTTTAGGTTTTTCTGCTTTTGCTATTTCTAAAATATTATCATAGTTTAAAACCTCAGTTTCTTTGTCTACACCATAGTGTACTGCCTTGTAAATTTTACCTGAAAAGTTTACAGGAGAACCATGTGTTAAGTGACCTCCGTGAGACAAATCAAACCCTAAAATTTTATCTCCTGGTTCTAATACAGAAAAATAAACGGCTGCGTTTGCTTGTGATCCAGAGTGTGGTTGTACGTTTACATACTCTGCACCGTATAATTCTTTTGCTCTATCAATAGCTAGTTGTTCAACAATATCAACAACTTCACATCCTCCGTAGTATCTTTTTCCAGGATACCCTTCAGCATATTTATTTGTTAAAACAGAACCTTGAGCTTCCATAACTTGTTCACTTACGAAGTTTTCAGAAGCAATTAATTCAATTCCTTTTAATTGTCTTTCTTTTTCGTCTTGAATTAAATCAAAAATAATTTGATCGCGTTTCATATTCTAGGTGTTTTTGAGGTTGAAAATGAAATGCAAAAATAATAAATATTTACTCACTCATTACCAAAACAAGTAAGAATATATTTCCTTATTTATCTTTTAAATAGAAAGTTATCCGTTTTGTTATTAAATTGTACTTAGTCATTAGAAAATCATTCTAATGTTTTTTTTCTTTATCGCATTTTTTTTACTTATCTCATCTCTTAAAACTAACTATACCTAAAATCTAAGTACCTTTGTAACTACTTTTAAAAAGGATATTAATGATAGATTATAAAATGATTGTATTAGATATGGATGATACTTTACTAAAAGATGATCATACCATTTCTGAAAGAAATAAAAAAGCTATTAAAGCAGCACAAGAAGCAGGAAAATATGTTGTACTTGCCTCTGGAAGGCCTACACCTGCAATGGTTAATTATGCTAAAGAACTAGAGTTAGACAAATACAATTCTTTTATTATTTCCTTTAACGGTGGTCAACTTATAAGCATGAAAGACGAAACATGTATTTTTGAACAAACACTAAACGTTAAAGACATTCATAATTTGTATGATTTTAGCGTAATGAACAAAACAGCTTTTATTACTTATTTTGATGGTAAAATTATAGGAACTCAGGAATCTGAATATATAGACGTTGAGAAAACAATTACAGGGATGCCTTTTGTAATTGTTAATGATATTAAGAATTTCATTAACAAAAACTGTGTTAAATGTTTACTACTTGAAAACCCTACATATTTAAAAAAGGTTGAAGAAAAACTTAAACTTAATCGTGCTGACTTAAGTATTTCTTTATCTAAACCTTTCTTTTTAGAAGTAATGCCACAGGGTATAGACAAAGCTGCTACTTTAAAAAGATTAATTGATAAACTAGGAATAAAACAAGAAGAAACCATTGCAGTGGGAAATGCCGAAAATGATTTGACTATGGTTGAGTTTGCTGGTTTAGGTGTTTGGGTTGATAACGTAACTCCTGAATTAAAAAACTGTGCAAATTTAATTGTTTCTTCAAACAATAATGATGGGGTTGCAGAAGTTATAGAAAAACACATGTTATAAACACATATTTATTATTAACAAATATCAATGCGTATAATATTTATTTATTATAAATTTGTACCAACTAAACTATTGAATTATGAAGAAAAAGCACTGTCCTTGTTGTAATTCTACCTTAAGATTCAGAAGAAGAAGAAAAAGTGGATCTAGACTTTTGTTCTTTATGAACTTATATACTTGTTCTCAATGCTATACCTTATATGCATGGATAAAAACAATTAATAAACCTTTATGTATTAGATCAGGTATTCCTGAAAAAATTTCTAAAACAACTTCATAAAAAATAAAAAAATTTCTTTTTAATATATCTTATAAAAAAAGCGTTTACAATAATTTGTAAACGCTTTTTTCTTTTTAACTACATACTAGTTTAACTTATATTCATAACCTTCTTTGTCTAAATAATTAAACAAATCTGCATTCATGTTTAATTTATAAGTTCTTGATGGCATTTCAATATCTATTTTGTCTTTATCAGAAATCAAATTAAAACTAACAGTTTGTTTTGCTCCCTCTCCTGTAAATCCAGATAATAACATTACTAATTGCTCAATTCTTTCTTCTCTAATCTCATGTAACCTTAGTTTAAAAGTAATTTTTTTACATTTTTTATCTAACACATCTGATAATAAAGAAAAGTCCGAAAACTTAATTCTAGGCTCACCAACACTACCGTCTTTTTGCATCCATCCTCTTTGAATAGTCCCTGTTAAATACAAAAATGAATTTGGAACCAACAAATGCTGAAAACGCATATAATCTTCACCAAACAATCTAAACTCGTGAGAATCTGTATAATCTTCAATAATAAAAGACCCCCATCCATTTCCGTTTTTAGCTATTCTATGCTCAGCACTAGTTAATATTCCGGCAAAAGAAAAATTCTTACCAACATGATTTTTTAAATCATCTTTAAACATGCTTACTCCACAGTTGGTAAACTTCATTTCATTTCTATAATCATCTAAAGGATGTGCTGAAATATAAATTCCTACCACTTCTTTTTCCTTTGATAACAACTCCATTGTTCCCCAAGTTTCACAAGGTGGTACTTGAGGCTCTGGTAACTGTACATCTGAAGCCTCTCCAAATAAAGATACCTGAGCAGAATTAATACTTTCTTGATAAGCATGTCCAAACTTCATTGCTTTTTCTAAAAAAGTCATTCCTTTTTCATCTGTAGCAAAAAACTGTGCTCTATGTACTTCTCCAAAAGAATCAAAACCACCTGCCAAAGCCAAACCTTCAAAAGCCTTTTTATTACAAGTTCTTAAATCAACACGTTTGGCAACATCAAAAATAGAAGCAAAAGGTCCATTCTCTTTTCTTTCATTTATAATTCCATCAACAGCAATTCCTCCCACTCCTTTTATAGCAGCCATTCCAAAACGCACAGCCCCTTCATCATTTACAGAAAACTTAGCATAAGATTCATTAACATCGGGTCCTAAAACAGTTAATCCCATTCGCTTACACTCTTCCATAAAAAAGGTAACCTGTTTAATATCATTCATGTTATTTGACAACACAGCCGCCATATATTCAGCAGGATAATGTGCTTTTAAATAAGCCGTTTGATAAGCAATCCAAGCATAACAGGTAGAGTGAGATTTGTTAAAAGCATAAGATGCAAATGCTTCCCAGTCTTTCCATATTTTTTCTAAGGCCTTAGCATCATGTCCTTTTGCAGCAGCCTGTTCAATAAACAAAGGTTTCATTTTAGCCAGTACAGCAATTTGCTTTTTCCCCATGGCCTTACGCAAGGTATCGGCCTGACCTTTAGTAAAGCCAGCCAAATCTTGAGACAACAACATTACCTGCTCTTGATAAACAGTAATTCCGTAGGTTTCTGCTAATCTATTTTTATATTCTTCGGCAGGTAAATCATATAAAATTTCTTCTACTCCATGTTTTCTGTTGATAAAACTTGGAATATATTCTAATGGTCCTGGTCTATATAGGGCATTCATAGCAATTAAATCCGCAAAAACTGTCGGTTTTAATTCACGCATATATTTTTGCATTCCAGGAGATTCATATTGAAAAATCCCTACGGTTTCTCCTCTTTGGAATAACTTATATGTTTCTTCATCATCAATTGGAAAAGACTCTGGATCTAACTCTACCCCGTGCCTAGCTTTTACAATTTCACAAGTATGTTTAATAAGGGTTAGTGTTTTTAACCCCAAGAAATCCATTTTTAACAACCCTGCACTTTCTACCACGGAGTTGTCAAACTGAGTTACATACATGTCCGAATCCTTAGCTACAGATACAGGAACAAACTTGGTAATGTCATCAGGAGTAATAATTACTCCACAAGCATGAATTCCTGTATTACGTACCGATCCTTCTAACACGCGAGCTTTGTTAATAGTTTCAGCCTCTAAGCCCTCTCCTTCTGATATACGCTTAAGTTCATTGACCATTTCCATTTCTTCGGATCGTAACTTGGCTGCTAGCTCTTTATCATCTAATCCAAATATTTTTTTAAGCTTCATACCAGGAATTAACTTGGCAATTCTATCGGCTTCAAACAAAGGTAAATCTAATACTCTAGCAGTATCTCTAATAGATGATTTTGCAGCCATGGTACCATAAGTAATAATTTGTGCTACTTGATTGGCTCCATATTTATCTATTACATAATCAATAACACGTCCACGTCCTTCATCATCAAAATCGATATCAATATCGGGCATGGAAATACGTTCTGGATTTAAGAATCTCTCAAAAAGTAAATCGTACTGAATAGGATCTATATTAGTAATCCACAAACAATATGCTGCCACGGATCCTGCTGCCGATCCACGTCCTGGACCTACCGAAACTCCCATTTCTCTAGCTGCACGTATAAAATCTTCTACAATTAAAAAATATCCAGGATATCCAGTTTTGGCAATTACATCTAATTCAAGATCTAAACGTTCTTTTATTTCGGGAGTAATTTCACCATATCTCTTTTTTGCTCCTTCATAGACTAAATGTCCTAAAAAATTATTTTCTCCTCTTTTTCCTCCATCTTCTAAATCTTTAGAATCTTTAAATTCATCGGGAATATTAAAAGCAGGTAACAATACATCACTTGCCAATGTAAAAGGAGTAATTTTATTAACTAATTCTTGAATGTTACTAATTGCTTCAGGAACATCAGCAAACAGTTCTTTCATTTCATCTGGAGACTTAAAATAATACTGATCATTGGGTAATCCGTATCTATAGCCTCTTCCTCTACCAATAGGCGTTGCTTGTTTTTCTCCATCTTTTACACATAATAAAATATCATGTGCATTTGCATCTTCTTGATCTATGTAAAAAGTATTATTGGTAGCTACAACTTTTATATCGTGCTTTTTAGAAAACTCTAACAAGACTTTGTTTACCACATTTTCATCTTCCTGACCATGTCGCATTAACTCTATATACAAATCGCTTCCAAATTGTTCTTTCCACCATAACAAAGCTTCCTCAGCTTGTTTTTCTCCTACATTTAAAATTTTACTTGGAACTTCTCCATATAAATTTCCTGTTAAAACAATTACATCTTCTTTATATTGCTCTACAACTTTTCTATCAATTCTAGGAACATAGTAAAACCCATCAACAAAAGCTGTTGAGGACATTTTTGCTAAATTTTGATATCCTTTACGGTTTTTAGCAAGCATAACTACTTGATAACCGTTGTCTTTTTTGGTTTTATCTAAATGATTTTCACACACAAAAAACTCACACCCTACTATAGGAACAAGTTCTTTTTCATCAAATTCCTCTCCTTTTTCTTCTGCTTCTGCTTTTTTAGCTTTAATTCCACTGTTATATCCTGCTACTGCATTGGTAAAATGAAAAGCTGCCATCATATTACCAGTGTCTGTCATAGCAACAGCAGACATTTTGTGTTTTCCTGCATTATTAACCAAAGCTCCTATCTCTATGGTGGATTGTAAAATAGAGTATTGAGTATGATTGTGTAAATGTGCAAACGAAACTTCTTCTAATTTAGCTAAACTTTCTTTTACATTTATCCCCTTTCCTTTAGCTCCTGCCTGTTCTGATTGGCGTTTACGAATTTTATCACTTTCCTTTTTTAAGTTTAAGTGTTTTAATCCAATAACCTCAAAAGGTTTAGGGTTAATGGTTTTAAATTCTGTAAAATAAGAAGGATCTACATCTAACTGTTCTTGAGTAAAACTACCTATTCTAATCAACTCAAAGAAACAACGTGTTGTTGCTTCTACATCGGCAGTTGCATTGTGAGCTTCTCCAAAACCAACTCCAAATAAATAATGATGGAGTTCCGTTAAAGTTGGTAATTTAAATTTTCCTCCCCTACCTCCTGGAATTTGACACATACTTGCCGTAACTTCTGTACAAGTATCTAAAATTCCAAGCGTGTTTTTATCCTCTTCTAATAAATCATCAATAGCAAGAGGTCTATTTTTAGGGATTTTTGTATTAAAGTTGTAGGACTCTAAATCAAAACTATCAAACTCAAATACTTTAAAATTGGGAGTTATTCCAGCTCTAATAAACTCAGCTCCCATAATATTTACATCAAATGTAACATTTTGACCTACCAAGAATTTTGTTTTTAACAAAGCTTTGTTAAACTTCTCTAATCCTTCATATAAAGAAATCCCTTGTTCTAAAGCCAAATCAGTAGAAATACCATGTATTTTTTCTGAATCAAATGGAATGTTAAACCCATCTGGTTGTACCATAAAATTATCATGCTCAATTACACATCCCATATCATCGTGCAATTGCCAAGCTATTTGTATACACCTAGGCCAATTTTCAGTATCAGTCATTGGAGCCTTATAACTCTTAGGTAAACCTGTTGTTTCTGTATCAAAAATTAAGTACATCTATTGTGTTTTGGGAAGGTTTAAAAATACAAAATATATCACGTAAATAATCGTTCATTTATCATACAAACAAAATAGTTATCAACTTAAAAAGTATTACATTTAAGTTAACCATCATAACCATATATTTATGAAACAAAAACTTGAAAATACTCATTGGGATATTTTAATTATTGGAGGTGGTGCAACTGGAATTGGAACTGCTATTGATGCTGCTTCTAGAGGTTACAAAACTTTATTAGTAGAAAAGGATGATTATGGAAAAGGAACTTCTAGTAAAAGTACCAAGTTGGTGCATGGAGGTGTAAGGTATTTACAACAAGGAAATTTTTCTTTGGTCTTAGAAGCGTTAAAAGAACGTGCTATTTTAAAAAGAAATGCACCACATATTGTACACGATTTAAAGTTTGTTGTTCCTACGTACGACTGGTGGGAAAGTCCTTTTTATGGCATTGGCTTAAAGTTATATGATTGGTTGGCTGGTAAAGAAGGTTTTGGTGATTCTGAATTGATCTCTAAAGAAGAAACTGTTGCATATATTCCTACAGTTACCCAAGATGGTTTACGTGGAGGAGTCATTTATCATGATGGACAATTTGATGATACTCGTTTGCTCATTAACATGATGCAAACAGCCAAAGAACAAGGGGCAACAGTTTTAAATTACACTCAATTTTTAGAGTTTACAAAAAACTTAGCAGGTTTAATTGATGGTGCTATTATTCAAGACATTTTTACTTTTGAGAAATACACAATTACTGCAAAATCCGTCATAAATGCTACAGGTGTTTTTTCTGATACCATCAGACAAAAAGATATCAAAACAACTCATAAAATTATGACTAGTAGTCAAGGAATCCATATTGTTTTAGAAAAAGAATTTCTTCCTGGTGATACTGCTATTATGATTCCACATACCGATGATGGCCGTGTTTTATTTGCCGTTCCTTGGCATGATAAAATTCTAATAGGGACTACCGACACTCCAGTAACAGAATATTCATCAGAACCCTTACCACAAAATCAAGAAATTGATTTTTTATTAACACATGCTGCCAAATATTTAACTAAAAACCCTACTAAAAAAGATGTAAAAAGTGTTTTTGTAGGTTTACGTCCTTTGGTAAAGAGTGGAAATGCAAATGATACTTCAGAAATTTCTAGAGAACATGTTATTGAAGTTAGTAAAAATGGGTTAATTAGTATAGCTGGAGGAAAATGGACAACCTATAGAAAAATGGCTGAAGATGTGGTAGACAAAGCTACTATGGTAGCAGTAATTCCTTTTATAAAATCTGAAACTGAATTTTTAAACATACATGGACATCGAAAGAAAAAAACAGAAGAGAGCCCGTTGTCTATATACGGAACAGATGAAAAACTTATGAAAAAGTTGTACAATTCTAATTCTGAACTAAAAGAAAAAATCCATCCTAATCATCCTTATTTAAAAGTTCAAATAGTTTGGGCTGTACAAAAAGAAGATGCCAAAACTATTGAAGATATTTTAGCCAGAAGAATTCGTTTATTATTCTTAGATGCCAAAGCAAGTATAGAAGCTACAGAAACGGTAGCTACAATTATGCAACAACTCTTAAACAAAAGTAATAAATGGAAAGAAAATGAAATTACAAATTTCACAAAACTTGCTCAACAATACCTTTTAACATAAAAAACTCGTAGAATTTATATCTCTACGAGTTTTTTTTATACTTATAAAAAAACAAACTATGCTTTTTCAGCTGCTCTAATTTCTTTAGCTTTTTGCTTAGCTTCTTCGTTTCTATCAATTTTATGTTCAGGTCTTGTCCACTTAGGGTTTTCACCTAATGCTTGATATTTAGAATCTTCTGCCGAAACTGATTTTGGCTGTACCTTTTTTGTAAAAGGCTTCATAGGATTCAATCCTAACTTTTCAAACAATTTCATATCTTCATTTACATCAGGATTAGGTGTCGTTAACAACTTATCTCCTGCAAAAATAGAATTGGCTCCTGCAAAGAAACAAAATGCTTGTCCTTCTTGACTCATTTGAGTTCTACCTGCCGATAACCTCACTTGTGTTTCTGGCAATACAATTCTTGTAGTAGCTACCATTCTAATCATATCCCAAATTTCTACTGGTTTTTGATCTTCTAAAGGAGTACCTTCAACAGCAACTAATGCGTTAATTGGTGTAGATTCTGGCTGTGGATTTAATGTTGATAAGGCAACTAACATTCCTGCTCTATCTTCTATAGACTCTCCCATTCCAATAATTCCTCCAGAACAAACGGTTACATTAGTTTTTCTAACATTGTCAATAGTATCTAATCTATCTTGAAAACCTCTTGTAGAAATTACTTCTTTATAATATTCTTCAGAAGAATCTAAATTATGATTATATGCATACAAACCTGCTTCTGCCAATCTTTGAGCTTGGTTTTCAGTAACCATTCCCAAAGTACAACATACCTCCATATCTAGTTTATTAATGGTTCTTACCATTTCTAACACTTCATCAAATTCAGGTCCATCCTTTACATTTCTCCAAGATGCTCCCATACACACTCTAGAAGACCCTGATGCCTTAGCTCTTAGCGCTTGAGCTTTTACTTGTTGTACAGGCATTAAATCATTTCCTTCAATATCAGTATGGTAACGTGCTGCTTGTGGACAATATCCACAATCCTCAGAACATCCACCAGTTTTAATAGATAACAAAGTAGATACCTGAACTTCATTAGGATCATGATGTAACCTATGAAGGGTTGCTGCTTCGTATAAAAGCTCCATTAGTGGTTTATTGTATATCTCTAAAATTTCTTCCTTTGTCCAATTGTGTCTTACTTCACTCATAAGTTTCATTTAATTGATTCGGTAAAAGTACTAAAAAATGCTTCTTTATTTTGTATTTCTCTTTAAAACAATACTTACTGCATTTCCTCCAAAGCCAACTGCATTCACCATAATACGTTCTATTTTAGTAGGTTCTTTTAAATCAAGCAAATAAGGAATTCCTATAAACTTTTGATTCTTTAACATTAACATTGCTAATTCCATGCTTAAAGAACCTGAAGCACCTAATGTATGTCCTATTTTCCATTTATTAGAAGTAATAGCAGGTTGTTTTTTTCCAAAAACTTTTTCTATTGCTTTTATTTCTGATAGGTCTCCTTTAATAGTTCCAGGAGCGTGCATAACAACAACATCAATATTCCCTTCTAAGTTCTTTAAAGCCATTTTCATTGAATTTTGAAAACACTCTGCTTCATCAGTAACCGAGACATTATGTGTTAGTTTCTCTGTCCCATACCCTACAGATTCAATAAAAGCCAATGCATTATTTTTTAGTCCCTTTTCTAAGCAAAAAACAGCTGCACCTTCTCCTAAACACATGGTATTTCGTACTTTTTTCAAATCTAAAGCTTTACAAGGATAGGAGTCTGAAATACTTTCAGCATAAATTTTAATAGCTTGCATCTGAGCAATCGTAAATGGAGTATTAGGAGCCTCAGTAGCACCCACCATAAATTTATCAGACATGCCAGAATTAATCCAAGCAACACCATTTAAAACCGCATGTAAACCTGTAGAACAGGTTATTGAATGAGAAATAGTTGGTCCTTTAGATTGTAAATCATCGGCAATCCATGTAGATAAATTTCCTAAAGTTGTGGTTGGAGAAGTTAAAGGGTGTGTTTTTCCTAAATTATTTTTAGAAAAATCATCATAAAAACCCTCAAATAATTCAGTTGCTCCTCTAGAAGAACCAATATTAATTCCAAAGTTTGAACTACTATTCCATCCAGATGATTTAAAAGCCAGTCTCCCTACATAAATTCCCATTAAAACTGATTTATCTAAAGATCTATATTTTGTATTAGATTTTTGTAAATCT